>NZ_JAABOO010000009.1 GCF_010671605.1 Leptobacterium flavescens | reverse complement strand
AAAACTGGTAACTGGGGCTAAGTCGTAACAAGGTAGCCGTACCGGAAGGTGCGGCTGGAACACCTCCTTTCTAGAGAAAAGAATCGATAATTGGAAGAGGAGCTACCTTATAATTTTTAAGGGATGATTTTGCTTAAAGCTGTTAATATATAAAAAAGGAACAAGAAGAAGTCTCGTAGCTCAGCTGGTTAGAGCGCTACACTGATAATGTAGAGGTCGGCAGTTCGAGTCTGCCCGAGACTACTAAGTTAAGGTTACCGATAAAAAGCGGTACCGTTAAGTTCATAGATAACATTATGATAAGAGGAAATTCTGGAAGTTAAGGGAATTCTACAGACAGGAAAGGATCTGAATTCTAAATTCGGGGATTTTTTTTTGAGAAGGGGAATTAGCTCAGCTGGCTAGAGCGCCTGCCTTGCACGCAGGAGGTCATCGGTTCGACTCCGATATTCTCCACAACGGCAAAGAGTTTGTTGCAGATAATTAGTAATAATTGTCGGTGGCGACTCGCCACAACGTTCATTGACATATTGAGATAAAGAAAGAATACGAGTAACGTAAATTTTGCTGTATTTAGATACAGTAAGAAATAAGTTAGAAATAGAATCAAAGAGACAAAAAGTACAATAAGCTAAATAAGGGCGTATGGGGGATGCCTAGGCTCTCAGAGGCGAAGAAGGACGTGATAAGCTGCGAAAAGCTGCGGGGATTGGCACACACGAGTTGATCCGCAGATCTCCGAATGGGGCAACCCGGCTGGTTGAAGGCCAGTCACACCGTAAGGTGAGCGAACCCGCTGAACTGAAACATCTAAGTAG
>NZ_JAABOO010000008.1 GCF_010671605.1 Leptobacterium flavescens | reverse complement strand
AAAACTGGTAACTGGGGCTAAGTCGTAACAAGGTAGCCGTACCGGAAGGTGCGGCTGGAACACCTCCTTTCTAGAGAAAAGAATCGATAATTGGAGAAGGAGCTACCTTATAATTTTTAAGGGATGATTTTGCTTAAAGCTGTTAATATATAAAAAAGGAACAAGAAGAAGTCTCGTAGCTCAGCTGGTTAGAGCGCTACACTGATAATGTAGAGGTCGGCAGTTCGAGTCTGCCCGAGACTACAAGAAATACGATTTTAGATACCAAATGGGACATTTAAAATTTACCATTGAACATTTAACATTGTAAGACACGTTCATAGATAACATTATGATAAGAGGAAATTCTGGAAGTTAAGGGAATTCTACAGACAGGAAGAGATCTGAATTCTAAATTCGGGGATTTTTTTTGAGAAGGGGAATTAGCTCAGCTGGCTAGAGCGCCTGCCTTGCACGCAGGAGGTCATCGGTTCGACTCCGATATTCTCCACAAAGTTCCCATGCAAATGGGAATCTCTTCAAAAACGGACACTTAAGATAGCTTAAGGGTTTTAAAAGGAAGAGATCTCCAATTAAATTGGAGATGTTAACGTTCATTGACATATTGAGATAAAGAAAGAATACGAGTAACGTAAATTTTGCTGTATTTAGATACAGTGAGAAATAAGTTAGAAATAGAATCAAAGAGACAAAAAGTACAATAAGCTAAATAAGGGCGTATGGGGGATGCCTAGGCTCTCAGAGGCGAAGAAGGACGTGATAAGCTGCGAAAAGCTGCGGGGATTGGCACACACGAATTGATCCGCAGATCTCCGAATGGGGCAACCCGGCTGGTTGAAGGCCAGTCACACCGTAAGGTGAGCGAACCCGCTGAACTGAAACATCTAAGTAG
>NZ_JAABOO010000007.1 GCF_010671605.1 Leptobacterium flavescens | reverse complement strand
AAGAGTTCATTGACATAATGTTAACAGCACAGTTAGATAGAGGCGACTTTATCTAACGGTTAAAAATTTTAAGCAGAGTCATTCTAAGAGAGTTTAGGGTATTGATTTTTTTGATTGTTGATTTTAAATAATATTTAAAGATTAACGATGAAGAGTTTGATCCTGGCTCAGGATGAACGCTAGCGGCAGGCCTAACACATGCAAGTCGAACGGCAGCATAGATTGCTTGCAATCTGATGGCGAGTGGCGCACGGGTGCGTAACGCGTATGCAATCTACCTTTAACAGGGGTATAGCCCAGAGAAATTTGGATTAATCCCCCATGGTATTATTAATTGGCATCGATTGATAATTAAAACTTCGGTGGTTAAAGATGAGCATGCGTCTTATTAGCTAGTTGGTATGGTAACGGCATACCAAGGCAACGATAAGTAGGGGTCCTGAGAGGGAGATCCCCCACACTGGTACTGAGACACGGACCAGACTCCTACGGGAGGCAGCAGTGAGGAATATTGGACAATGGTCGGAAGACTGATCCAGCCATGCCGCGTGCAGGAAGACTGCCCTATGGGTTGTAAACTGCTTTTGCAGAGGAAGAATAAGGTATACGTGTATACTGATGACGGTACTCTGCGAATAAGCACCGGCTAACTCCGTGCCAGCAGCCGCGGTAATACGGAGGGTGCAAGCGTTATCCGGAATCATTGGGTTTAAAGGGTCCGTAGGCGGATTAATAAGTCAGTGGTGAAAGTCTGCAGCTCAACTGTAGAACTGCCATTGATACTGTTAGTCTTGAATTACTATGAAGTGGTTAGAATATGTAGTGTAGCGGTGAAATGCATAGATATTACATAGAATACCGATTGCGAAGGCAGATCACTAATAGTATATTGACGCTGATGGACGAAAGCGTGGGTAGCGAACAGGATTAGATACCCTGGTAGTCCACGCCGTAAACGATGGTCACTAGCTGTTCGGGAGCAATCCTGAGTGGCTAAGCGAAAGTGATAAGTGACCCACCTGGGGAGTACGTTCGCAAGAATGAAACTCAAAGGAATTGACGGGGGCCCGCACAAGCGGTGGAGCATGTGGTTTAATTCGATGATACGCGAGGAACCTTACCAAGGCTTAAATGTAGATTGACGTACCTAGAGACAGGTATTTCTTCGGACAATTTACAAGGTGCTGCATGGTTGTCGTCAGCTCGTGCCGTGAGGTGTCAGGTTAAGTCCTATAACGAGCGCAACCCCTGTTGTTAGTTACCAGCATGTAAAGATGGGGACTCTAACAAGACTGCCGGTGCAAACCGTGAGGAAGGTGGGGATGACGTCAAATCATCACGGCCCTTACGTCTTGGGCTACACACGTGCTACAATGGCCGGTACAGTGAGCAGCCACTTGGCAACAAGGAGCGAATCTTAAAAACCGGTCACAGTTCGGATCGGAGTCTGCAACTCGACTCCGTGAAGCTGGAATCGCTAGTAATCGGATATCAGCCATGATCCGGTGAATACGTTCCCGGGCCTTGTACACACCGCCCGTCAAGCCATGGAAGCTGGGGGTACCTGAAGTCGGTGACCGTAAGGAGCTGCCTAGGGTAAAACTGGTAACTGGGGCTAAGTCGTAACAAGGTAGCCGTACCGGAAGGTGCGGCTGGAACACCTCCTTTCTAGAGAAAAGAATCGATAATTGGAGAAGGAGCTACCTTATAATTTTTAAGGGATGATTTTGCTTAAAGCTGTTAATATATAAAAAAGGAACAAGAAGAAGTCTCGTAGCTCAGCTGGTTAGAGCGCTACACTGATAATGTAGAGGTCGGCAGTTCGAGTCTGCCCGAGACTAC
>NZ_JAABOO010000005.1 GCF_010671605.1 Leptobacterium flavescens | reverse complement strand
TTAAAATCAACAATCAAAAAAATCAATACCCTAAACTCTCTTAGAATGACTCTGCTTAAAATTTTTAACCGTTAGATAAAGTCGCCTCTATCTAACTGTGCTGTTAACATTATGTCAATGAACTCTTAGTTTTCTATTCTCTAAACTTCCTCTCGAAAGCGGGTGCAAATATATAAACTCTTTTCTCTTCCCTCAAAATCTTTTTACGCTTTTTTTTGAAGTTTTTTATTAATGCTTAAATAACCTTTTGTTAATCTTGCATTTAGGCTTAAAAATATTTTCAATTTTATCCTCTCACTCCCTTAAATCTATTTATCCGGATATCGATGCTTCTTCTATTAATAGTACGGAATATCCTCAATTTTATAAGCTGTGCAAACATCTTTACACTAATTATTGTATTGGTGACATCAACCTATTATCTTTGCATGCCTAAATTAAACAGGATTTAATGATTAAAATTACTTTACCAGACGGATCAGTTAAGGAGTTTGAAATAAACAGCACTCCTATGGATGTAGCCAAAAGTATTAGCGAAGGTCTTGCCCGAAGTGTAATCTCGGCTAGCTTTAACAACGAAAAAGTTGAAACGGTTACCCCGCTTACCACCGATGGGAATCTGGTATTATATACATGGAGAGAAGACGAAGGAAAAGAAGCTTTCTGGCATTCTACTTCCCATATTTTAGCGCAGGCGCTGGAAGAATTATATCCGGGTGTTAAATTAACAATAGGACCTGCCATACAAAACGGCTTCTATTATGATGTGGACCTGGGAGATCAGGTTATCTCGGATAAGGATTTTCCCAACATCGAAAAAAAGATGCTGGAAATTGCCAGAGGGAAATTCGATTATAAAATGCGCTCCGTAAGCAAAGATGAAGCCCTTGCTTTTTATAAAGAGCAGGGAAATGAATATAAAGTAGAGCTTATTGAGAACCTGGAGGACGGAACTATTAGTTTCTGTGATCACTCCACCTTTACAGATCTTTGTAGAGGAGGACATATTCCTAATACAAGTATTGTAAAGGCTGTTAAACTATTAAGTGTTGCAGGAGCTTATTGGAGAGGAGATGAAAATAACAAGCAGCTAACAAGGGTTTACGGGATCTCATTTCCCAAACAAAAGGAACTTACCGAATACCTGGCCATGCTGGAAGAAGCCAAGAAAAGGGATCACAGGAAACTGGGTAAGGAACTTGAGCTCTTTACATTTTCACAGAAAGTAGGTCAGGGATTACCCTTATGGTTACCAAAAGGAGCCGCACTAAGGGAGCGACTTGAACAGTTCCTGAAAACTGCACAGAAAAAAGCAGGTTACGAACAGGTGGTATCTCCGCATATAGGTCAGAAGGAATTATATGTTACTTCCGGGCATTATGCAAAATACGGAGAAGACAGTTTTCAACCTATTAAAACACCGAATGAAGGAGAGGAATTCCTGCTTAAACCAATGAACTGCCCTCACCATTGTGAGATCTATAATTCCCGTCCGTGGAGTTACAGGGAACTCCCAAAAAGATATGCAGAGTTCGGAACCGTATATCGTTATGAGCAAAGTGGGGAATTACACGGATTAACCCGTGTTCGGGGCTTTACGCAGGATGATGCGCATATCTTCTGTACTCCGGAACAACTGGATCAGGAATTTAAGAATGTAATCGATCTTTCGCTTTATGTATTAAATTCTCTTGGTTTTGAAAATTACACTGCTCAGGTGAGTTTAAGAGATCCGGATAATCCGGATAAATATATAGGTTCGGATGAAAACTGGGAGCTTGCAGAAAATGCTATTATAAATGCCGCCAAGGAAAAGGGACTGAATTATGTTATCGAAACCGGAGAAGCAGCTTTTTACGGACCCAAACTGGATTTTATGGTAAAAGATGCTCTCGGACGTAATTGGCAGCTCGGTACTATCCAGGTAGATTATAACCTTCCGGAGCGTTTTGATCTTTCTTATAAAGGAAGTGATAACGAACTGCATAGACCTGTAATGATACACAGGGCACCTTTCGGAAGTATGGAACGTTTCGTGGCTCTGCTGCTGGAGCATACGGGAGGAAACTTCCCGCTGTGGCTGATGCCCGAACAGGCTATCATCCTCTCTATCAGTGAGAAATACGAAAAATATGCAGAAAAAGTTTTAAATTTATTGGAAAATCACGAAATTCGCGCCCTCGTCGATAATAGAAATGAGACGATCGGAAAGAAGATCAGGGAATCCGAAATGAAGAAATTCCCGTATATGATTATCGTGGGCGAAAGCGAAGCTGCTAACAATACTATTTCTGTAAGGAAACATGGAGAAGGCGACATAGGTACTATTACAGTGGATGAATTTGCAGCAATGGTAAAAGAAGAAATAAGTAAAACGCTTAAGCAATTTTAAAAAGTTTAACCATCCTGTCACGTACAGGCCAAAAAATTTAAGTCATAGCAATAAGAAGAAGACAACAGCCTCAAAGAAGGGAAATTAGGAACCCGCACAAAATTAACGGTGAGATCAGAGCTCCCGAAGTACGTTTGGTGGGTGACAACGTTGAAGTAGGGATCTACCCTATTCGCAAGGCTTTGGAAAAAGCCAATGAATTAGAACTGGATTTGGTAGAGATCTCTCCAAAGGCAGCTCCCCCTGTTTGTAAAATAATGGATTATAAGAAATTCCTTTACGAACAGAAGAAAAGAGAAAAGGCTATTAAATCGAAAGCCAGTAAGGTTGTGGTAAAGGAGATCCGTTTCGGGCCTCAAACCGACAATCACGATTATGAGTTTAAGAAAAAGCATGCAGAGAAGTTCCTTAAAGACGGAGCCAAATTAAAGGCTTACGTATTCTTTAAAGGACGTTCTATCATTTATAAAGATCAAGGTGAGATCTTATTGTTACGTCTGGCCCAGGAACTTGAAGAACTGGGTAAGGTAGAACAAATGCCGAAATTGGAAGGGAAAAGAATGACTATGTTCATCGCCCCCAAGAAAACGAAATAAAGATTAAAAGCGAAATAATAAAATAAAGGAAGAAAATGCCTAAAATGAAAACAAAATCCAGTGCCAAAAAGCGTTTTAAGCTTACCGGTTCTGGTAAAATTAAAAGAAAGCACGCTTTTAAAAGCCACATCTTAACTAAGAAGTCTAAGAAGCGTAAGCGTGCGTTAACTCATAGTACTTTGGTACACGATCATGATGTTAACAGTGTAAAGGAACAATTACGTTTAAAATAATTGTTACCTAGGTTCAATTTATTGTATAACCCTGGAGTTAGGCCGATGAGATCCCGGTAAACAGGATCTGAACGAGCAAGTGTCATTTGACCGCCTACTACAAAAAAAATTAAAATTATGCCAAGATCAGTTAATTCAGTAGCGTCAAGAGCTAGAAGAAAAAAAGTATTGAAGCAAGCCAAAGGTTACTTTGGCAGACGTAAAAACGTTTGGACAGTTGCTAAAAATGCGGTTGATAAAGCTATGCAATATGCATACAGAGACCGTAGAAACAAGAAAAGAACTTTCCGTGCATTATGGATCCAGCGTATCAACGCAGGAGCTCGTTTACACGGGATGTCTTATTCTCAGTTTATGGGAAAGGTTAAAGCTAACAATATCGAATTAAACCGTAAGGTTTTAGCAGATTTAGCTATGAATCACCCGGAGGCTTTTAAAGCAATCGTTGAGAAAGTAAAGTAAACGTTTAACAAAATATTATTTCGCTTTTAAAAAGCTATCCGAAAGGGTAGCTTTTTTTATGCCTTGTCATCAGTAAACAAGATCCTGAAGTGTGTTCCTTTTTTACCTTCCAGCAGATCTATACTTCCGCTTAACTGTTTTATAAAGGTATTGATGAGTTTTGTTCCCGTAGAGCTCAGTGTCGTTGAAAAAAGGTTACTGGCCACCCCTTTTCCGTTATCCCCCACTATCAATTCGTAGTTCTTGTTGCCTTCGTTCCTGAGTTTCACTTCTATTCTTCCCGTATCCATCTCATTAAATGCATGTTTCAGGGAATTAGATATCAGTTCGTTAATAATGAGGCTGAGCGGTAGTAAGGAATCGATAGAGATCTTGGCCTCATCTATACTCAGATCCAGAACGATCTTGGTCTCTATATTATAACTGTTGATGAGATCGTTGATCAGCAATTTAAAGTAATCATTAACATCTATATGCTTCAGATTATTGGTATTGTAGATCTTTTCATGGAGTCTTGCCATAGCCACGATCCTGCTTTGCGCCACCTTGAACATCATCTTTACTTCATGATCTTCAATATTCCTGGATTGGATACGAAGTAAGCTGTTAACCACATGCAGATTATTCTTAACCCTGTGATGGATCTCCTTTAACATAACGGCTTTCTCCTCATCTCTTTGTATAAGCTCCTTTTTAGCCTTGTACATTTTCTCATTATTCTTATTCAGCAACCTACCGAAAACACCTCCCAGCAGAACGATCAGGAACAACAAAAAGAAGAAGTTAAACTCATCTATAACTCCTTCCGATACTTCATCCGTAAACATAATACCCGATCTGCTGATATAATAGAGTAAAACTGCGGTAACAGAAACGATACCAAGCCATAGATTCCCGTAGAATCCGTTGGTAGCATAACCGGCAAAAATGATAATTACCAGGAAGGAAGTAAAAGGACTGTTTATTCCTCCGCTGTACATACAAAGCGCCAAATTGGTCACAAAAGCCAGAACCGACATGATGTTATACATGAGTTCCAATCTTCTATGTCGGAAAAATAAAAGCGTATTAATTGAATTAAGGACAGAAAAGATAAGCAGGATCTGAAAAATAGCACCTTTGATGTCCAGATAGAAAAAACAGAACATGGCAAAAGCAAATGCCATGATGGAGCATGTATATGATACATTAAGCGTCAGCGCTGTTTTCTTTCCAAAACGCTGCACTTTTTGTTTTTTTATAGTCATCAATTAATAGTTAGCTTACCTAAAGATATAAAAAGAGTCACAAAGAAATTACATTTTGCCCGGGCAAAAAAGATATCTTTTCAATTTTAACTCTTTAATAGAGATACGTCGGTAAATATAAGCTTTTCAACTATTAAATCAGGTCTTCTGCTTCTTCTTTTTAGCAGCCGGAAACAGTACATTATTGAGAATGAGCCTGTAACCCGGAGAAGTAGGGTGTAATTCAAGCTCCGTCTTGGGATCTCCCACCCTGTGTCTGTAATCTTCAGGGTCATGACCTCCGTAAAAAGTAAAGAAACCCTGTCCTTTTATTCCATGAATATAGCGGGCTTCGCCATTGGTTTTATTCTCACCGAGGACCAGGACATTTGCTTTGATCTCCTTACTGTCGAAACTGGTGGTCTGTCCCATAAAACCTTTTACCAGTGCAGTATGGTTCTGACATAACATGGTTGGGATAGGATCCCATTTAGCGGAAAAATCCATCAGCGTAAAATAATCGGTCTCTTTCGGAATAAAACGCTTATCGGTCATATCTATAGAAGAGAATTCGTAGCGTACCGGGCTTCGTTCCAGAGTGAAGTTGGTAAAGGCAAAGGTCTTGTCGAAATCTATTTTGGATTGATAGTTAGGTTCTGCAGGGTCTCCGTCGAACATAGCTTCACATATATCCACATTTTCGGCAGCCAGCGCAATATCAAAACTATCGGTGGCAGAGCACATGGCGAACATAAATCCACCTCCAACTACATAATCTCTTATTTTAAGTGCTACCGCTCTTTTTTCTTCCGAAACTTTCGAATAGCCCAGACTTTGTGCCAGAGCCTCTGCTTTTTTCTTTTCCTGTATATACCAGGGTGCAGCTCTGTAAGCCCCGTAAAACTTCCCGTATTGCCCGGTAAAATCTTCATGGTGCAGGTGTAACCAATCGTAAAGAAGAAGTCCGTCATTAAGCACTTCTTCGTCATAAACGGTTTCATAAGGGATCTCTGCATAGGTAAGCACCAGGGTTACCGCATCATCCCAGGGCTGATTGCCCTTGGGGGAATATACCGCTATTTTTGGTGCCTTTTCCAGGATAACAGCTTCCTGATTTTTGGAAGGACTGCTAATATCTTCGAGGATACTCTGCGTTTTGGCATCGGATAACACCTCAAAAGAGACACCTCTAATTTTACACTCTTTTCTTATTTCTTCAGAATCCGGAAGGAGGAATGCCCCTCCCCTGTAATTAAGGAGCCACCTAACCTTAAGCTGCTTATTCAGTGTCCAATAGGTAATTCCATATGCCTTCAGGTGATTTTTTTGTGTTTCCGCATCCATGGGTAAAAGAATATAAGATGCATAGCTGCTCGAAGTAAAGAGGAGCAACACTAAAAAAATGCCGATCAGTCTTACAGGATTTGTAAAACCGGAATATTTTTTAAAATGGTACGTCGTTATCGTCATCAGGATTAAATTCTTGATTCATCGAACTTCCGAAGGCATCATCTGCACTCGGGAGGTTCTTGGTAGTGAAAGGGTTATCATCCCCTTCATTCATCTTGGATTGAAACTCAAATGGAGAATCAAAGTCATCTAAGTTATCAAATTTACCTAGTTGTCCAATGAATTTTAACCTAATATTATCTAATCCACCGTTACGGTGCTTCGCTACAATAAACTCTGCCTGCCCTTGTGTAGGCGATCTTTCCTCATCATCCCACTCCTCGATCTTATAGTATTCCGGGCGGTAAATAAAGGATACAATATCGGCATCCTGCTCAATCGCTCCCGATTCACGAAGGTCGGAAAGCAGTGGTCTTTTACTTCCTCCCCTGGTCTCTACAGCCCTTGAAAGCTGAGAAAGTGCTATTACGGGGACATCCAGTTCTTTTGCCAGTGCTTTCAGGTTCCTGGAAATAGTAGATATCTCCTGTTCACGGTTCCCGCCTTTCTGTGTTCCTCCTGCGGTCATTAACTGCAGGTAATCAATAACAATAAGCCTGATACCATGCTGAGATGCCAGTCGGCGTGCCTTGGCCCTCAGGTCGAAAATAGAAAGTGAAGGAGTATCATCTATAAAAAGCGGTGCTTTTTCCAGCCCCTTAACCTTTACATTTAATTGTTCCCACTCGTGTTTCTCCAGTTTTCCTGTTCTCAGTTTTTCTGAGGACAATCCCGTTTCTGAAGAGATCAGACGGGTAATCAACTGTACCGACGACATCTCCAGAGAGAAGAAGGCCACCGGAATATTGGAGTTTACCGCAATATTCCTTGCCATAGACAGGGTAAGGGCTGTTTTTCCCATACCCGGACGGGCTGCAACGATGATCAGGTCACTGGGCTGCCATCCCGAAGTCAATTTATCCAGTTTATCGAATCCGGAAGGGATCCCACTAAGGCCTTCCTTATTGGATATCTCTTCAATCTTTTTCTTTGCCTGCATAACGAGGCTTTGTGCAGTTTCCGAAGACTTTTTGATATTTCCCTGGGTAACCTCATACAATTTTGCTTCGGCATTATCCAGGAGATCAAAAACGTCGGTGGTCTCGTCATAAGCATCTTCAATGATCTCACTTGAAATTTTGATCAGACTTCGCTGAATGAATTTCTGAAGTATGATCCTCGCATGAAACTCAATATGGGCTGAAGAGGATACTTTTTGAGTGAGTTGGATCAGGTAAAAATCATTTCCTATCAATTCCAGCTTCCCGTCCTTACGCAACTGGGAAGAAACGGTTAATAAATCGATAGGTTCCGAACTCTCAAATAATTTTACAATGGCTTCATAAATGTATTTATGCGCCTCTTTATAGAAAACATCGGGGTGCAGAATATCGATAACCGTATCGACCCCTTTCTTGTCGATCATCATCGCTCCAAGCACAACTTCCTCTAAATCAATTGCTTGTGGCGGTATCTTACCCCTTTCCAAATTAATTATATCACTTCTGTCTGCTGAAAGCTTAACTATCGGTTTGGTGTTCTCCATAAATACGAATGTAGAAAAATTATAAGCTAAAATCCGGTTTTGATGATATTCTTCTCTTCACCGGTCATCAACATTTTAGTTGTTAATAAATACTCTATATTGTTTATAACGTAAAAAAAACCGAAGCGGTATACTTCGGTTTTCTCCTATCTGTTCATTGCCTGCATATCAATCTTTATAAACACCCATATTGGAATATTTATCCATACGCTGATTCACCAAATCTTTTGGTGATAACTTTTTCAATTCTTCAAAATGGGTAAGGATCGAATCTCTGACTGTGGCAAAAGTTTTTTCTCTGTCGGAATGTGCTCCTCCAAGAGGCTCCTTAATAATGCTGTCTATTAAATGGAGTTTCTTCATATCGGGAGCTGTAAGTTTAAGTGCTTCTGCAGCCTGCTCCTTGTATTCCCAGCTTCTCCAAAGGATAGAAGAACAGGATTCCGGTGATATTACGGAGTACCATGTGTTCTCAAGCATAAGAACCTTATCTCCCACACCTATTCCGAGTGCTCCTCCGGATGCACCTTCTCCAACTATAATAACAATGATAGGCACTTTAAGCCTTGTCATTTCCATGATATTCCTTGCAATAGCTTCTCCCTGTCCTCTTTCTTCAGCTTCAATTCCGGGATAAGCTCCGGGAGTATCTACAAAACTCACTACGGGAATTCCGAATTTTTCGGCAGATTTCATCAGACGTAAAGCCTTTCTGTATCCTTCCGGATTCGCCATTCCAAAATTCCTGTACTGTCTTGTCTTGGTATTATATCCCTTTTGCTGACCGACAAACATAAAACTCTGATCACCTATTTTTCCCAGTCCTCCGATCATCGCCTTATCGTCCTTTACACTTCTGTCTCCGTGTAACTCCAGGAAAGTTCCTTCAGTTAAAGCATTAATATAATCGAGGGTATAGGGCCTGGAGGGATGTCTTGACAATTGAACCCTCTGCCAGGCGGTCAGATTTTTATAAATATCTTTCTTGGTTTGAACCAGTTTCTTTTCGATCTGCTTACAGGTATCGGTAACATCAATATCGCTTTCCTCACCTATAACCATACATTTATCCAACTGCTCTTCCAGTTCTTTAATGGGCAATTCAAAATCTAAATATTCCATCTAGTAATTGTAGTTAGTTTTATTAGCCTACAAATATAAAACATTATATGTTTTCGCTAATACGATAGTTGCTTTCTTTTTTGCGATGTTTTAGGATTCCGTTCGCAATGACCGTAAAGAGAATGATTACGGCACCTATATAAAATTCGAAGCTCATTTTTTCGGCATCTCCCAGGATCAAAAATGCCAGGATAATACCGTATACCGGCTCCAGATTAATACTCAGCATCACCGTATACGGGCTAATAAAGCGCATTACCTTAACGGAGGCTATAAATGCATAGGCCGTACATATAACAGCCAGTACCAGGATATAAAACCAATCCGAATTGCTTAGGCTGAAAAACTCCGCATCGAAACCTCCCTGGGCAAAAAGATAAATACTTATAAATACCGCACCGGCCAAAAGCTCGTAAAAAGAAATTACCGAAGGTTTGTATTCCTGAACAAGCTTCCCGTTCAGCAGGGAAAACAAAGAAGCCATCAAGGCTGAGAAGAGTGCCAGGAGGATCCCTTCTATATAACCGGCCTCTACTTTAAAAATGATATATAAGCCCAGAATAATAATAAGACCGAATACTATTTCATACCAGATGATCCTGCGTTTATACCATATAGGTTCCAGGATGGCTGTAAAAAATGCCCCGGTCGACATCATGGCCAGGGTAATGGAAACATTGGAAACCTTTATGGCCCCGAAAAACGTAAGCCAGTGCAAGGCAATAAGCCCTCCGGTCAGGATAAAAGTGAACAGGGTTTTGCGGGGTACTTTTAAAGATATCTTTTGCAGGAAAATAAAGCCCAGTACAAAAACGGAAGCAATAAGCATGCGATACCATACCAGTGGAATAGCCTCTATACTAATGAGCGCACCAAGTACAGCGGTAAAACCCCATATAAAAATGATAAAATGTAAATGAAGGTAATTTTTAAGCTTATCGTTTCGCATTTCGCAGGAGGTATATCGCAAGGGCTCCGAAAATAATATTAGGAAGAGCTACTGCCCAAAGCGCCGAAAAGCCGGAACGCTCCGCCAGGGTTCCGAAAACTTTGTCAAAAAATATAAAAACAAAAGCAATAAGGATCCCGAAGGCCAGGTTGATCCCCATTCCACCCCTCCTTTTCATAGATGAAACGGCAACCGCAATAATGGTCAGGATAAAGGCAGATACCATCAAGCTCCATCTTCTGTATTTAACCAGCAGATAGGTCTTGACATTAGAAGATCCTTTTTTTCGTTCTTTTTCAATAAACTCGTTAAGTTCAAAAAGGTTTTTGGTTTCGGCAATATAGGAAACCGGGGTCAAGTCGTCCAGATTAAAAGTAAAGAGCGTATCCTTTCTGTTTTCGGTTATAAGGACATCATCTGTTTCTCCAATATACCTCATGGCATAGCCCGAAAGCCTGTAAATACTGTCTTTTTCTATCCACCGGATATTGTTTGCCGATATTTTATATTTCAATTCGTTGTTCTCAAAATGCTCCAGGGAAAAATTACGCCCTATTTTGGTTCCCGGATTAAAACTGCTCACATATATATAATCGTTGTCGTTGAGCTGATTAAAAAGATTAGTTGTGGTCCTGTCCTGTTTCTTTTTAAGGTATTTAAACCTGAATTCATTATATCCCTTACTGGCTTCCGGAACAATAAACATTCCCATGAAAAAAGTAATGATGGCCACAATAGTGGCTCCAATAAGATAAGGTCTCAAAAATCTCGAAAAGGAAACACCCGAACTCAGGATCGCAACGATCTCTGTGTTATTGGCAAGTTTAGACGTAAACCAGATCACCGAAAGGAACAGAAAAATAGGAAAAAGGAAATTGGCAAAATAAAAAGTAAAGTCCAGATAATAGATCGCGATTTCCTTAAACGGCGCTTCTTTTTCTATCATCTTATCTACCTTCTCAGACACGTCTATCATGATCCCGATCGGGATAAAGAGCAAGAGCATTACAAAGAAAGTAAGCAAGTATCTTTTTAATATGTATTTATCTATTATTGTCACCTTATAACCGGTTATCCATTTGTTTCACCATTTTATTTTTCCATTCTGCAAAATCCCCAGCTAAGATATGTTTTCTGGCCTCACGAACCAACCATAAATAAAATCCGAGGTTGTGAATAGTGGCTATCTGTTTCCCCAGCAATTCATTTACGGTAAATAAATGGCGTAAGTAAGCTTTTGAATACTCGAGATCTACGAAAGTGATCCCCATTTCATCTATTGGTGAAAAGTCGTCTTCCCACTTTTTATTTTTGATATTAATAGTTCCGTGAGCCGTAAACAACATTCCGTTCCTGGCATTACGTGTAGGCATTACACAATCGAACATATCTATCCCCAAAGCAATGTTCTCCAGGATATTTATAGGAGTTCCCACCCCCATAAGGTATCTGGGTTTATCTTCCGGAAGCACCCCGCAAACCACTTCTGTCATTGCATACATTTCCTCTGCAGGTTCTCCCACCGATAATCCGCCTATTGCATTTCCTTCGGCTCCTTTACTCGCAATATATTCTGCAGATTGTAAACGCAGATCCTTATAAGTTGACCCCTGGACTATTGGGAAAAATGCCTGCGAATAATCATATTTAAAAGGTGTTTTATCCAGATGGGTAAGACATCTGTCCAGCCACCTGTGTGTCATATGCATCGATCTTTTCGCATATTGGTAATCGCAGGGATAGGGAGTACACTCGTCAAATGCCATAATAATATCTGCTCCTATACTCCTCTGGATCTCCATAACGTTTTCCGGAGTGAATACATGGTAGGAACCGTCTATATGCGATTTGAATTTAACCCCTTCTTCCTTGATCTTACGGTTTGCCGAAAGCGAATACACCTGATAACCTCCGCTATCGGTCAGGATATTCCGGTCCCAACCCATAAACTTATGAAGTCCGCCTGCTTTTTCCAGGATCGGTGTTTGCGGCCGGAGGTAAAGATGATAGGTATTTCCGAGGATAATATCCGGATTGATATCGTTTTTAAGCTCCCGCTGATGCACTCCTTTTACGGATGCAACCGTTCCCACCGGCATAAAAATAGGGGTTTCTATCTGGCCGTGATCGGTCGTGATCAGACCTGCTCTGGCCTTGGATTGTAAGTCCTTTTCTTTTAATTCAAATTTCATTCAGATACATTCAACAATCGGCAAAGATAATAACTGTTGCAGATTAGGCTGCTAATAAAAAACTAAATTGTTCATTACTTCGTCTTTTTCGTTAAAAAATGATGCAAAAGTGGTTTTGCCACCCCCCAAGAATAACTTACTTTTGGGCCAAATAATTTTAACTATTAAAAATGGCTAACACACAACAGCTAAATGACTTAGTAATTCAGGTTCGAAGAGACATCCTTCGAATGGTGCATAAAGTAAACTCCGGTCACCCCGGAGGTTCTTTAGGTTGTACAGAGTTTTTTGTTGCTATGTATAACGAGATCATGGAATTAAACGAAGGTTTTGACATGGACGGAGTGGGAGAAGATCTTTTCTTCCTTTCTAACGGTCATATCTCGCCGGTTTATTACAGCGTACTGGCCCGCAGGGGGTATTTCCCGGTTGAGGAACTCAACACTTTCAGGCTGATCGATTCGCGTTTACAGGGACACCCTACTACTCATGAAGGTCTTCCGGGAGTGAGAATCGCTTCAGGATCACTGGGACAGGGAATGTCTGTTGCAATTGGTGCGGCACTTGCCAAAAAACTCAACAAGGATGCTCATATTGTTTACAGTCTTCACGGAGACGGAGAATTGCAGGAGGGGCAGAACTGGGAAGCAATTATGTATGCTGCCGGAAACAAAGTAGACAACCTGATCGCTACTGTAGATTACAACAAAAAACAGATAGACGGAGCTACGGATGATGTTTTACCTCTGGGAGATCTTAAATCCAAATTTGAAGCATTTGGTTGGGATGTTCTTGAAATTACGGAAGGAAACAGCCTTCCTGCCATTTTAGACGGGATGAAAACTGCCAAGGAAAGAACGGGTAAAGGAAAGCCTGTATGTGTATTACTTCATACCGAAATGGGGAATGGTGTTGATTTTATGATGCACACGCATGCATGGCACGGTAAGGCCCCTAATGATGAGCAATTAGAAGTAGCCCTTACTCAAAACCCTGAAACTCTAGGCGATTATTAAACCCCTAAAAAGTCTTTGAAAACCCGGTTTTCAAAGCATGAATTAAAATGAAAACAATGAAAAAATATATAGATACCGGTAAAAAAGATACCCGTAGTGGTTTCGGAGCCGGATTAGCAGAGCTTGGAAGAACAAACCCGGATGTTGTTGCCCTTTGTGCGGACCTTGTAGGCTCTCTAAAAATGAACACCTTTATTGATGAGAATCCTGATCGTTTCTTTCAAGTAGGGATTGCAGAAGCCAATATGATGGGAATTGCTGCCGGACTTACCGTGGGAGGGAAAATTCCGTTTACGGGAACTTTCGCTAATTTCTCTACCGGAAGAGTATACGATCAGATCCGTCAGTCTATTGCCTATTCGGGGAAAAATGTAAAGATATGTGCATCTCATGCCGGCCTTACCCTGGGAGAAGATGGTGCTACTCACCAGATCCTGGAAGATATAGGTCTTATGAAAATGCTTCCCGGAATGGTTGTTATCAATCCTTGTGATTACAATCAGACCAAGGCAGCCACTATTGCCATAGCAGAGCATCAGGGGCCAGTATACCTTCGTTTCGGAAGGCCCGGTGTTGCCAACTTTACACCTGAAGATCAGAAATTCGAGATCGGAAAAGCTATCCTGCTGAATGAAGGAAGCGATGTTACTATCGTAGCTACCGGTCATCTTGTCTGGGAAGCTCTCCAGGCAGCTGAAGAACTGGAAAATCAGGGGATATCTGCAGAAGTGATCAATATTCATACGATCAAACCTCTTGATGATGAAGCTATACTGCGATCCGTTGCAAAAACAGGATGTGTGGTAACTGCAGAAGAACACAATTATCTCGGAGGACTTGGAGAAAGTGTTTCCAGGGTATTGGTAAAAAACAATCCGGTTCCTCAGGAATTCGTTGCTACAAACGATACTTTCGGAGAAAGTGGTACTCCCGCCCAGTTAATGGAGAAGTATGGTCTTAATGCTGCAGCTATTGTTAAGGCGGCAGAAAAGGTTGTTAAGAGAAAATAATTTCATTTGAAAGACGTTTCTTAAGAAAACAACATTATTAAACATTAAAACCATGAGAAAGTTTTTGTTAGTATTATGTATTCTGGGATCAACATTGATGTATGCTCAAAGTAAAAATGCAATTGGTATTAAAGGGGGACTGAATTACAGTTCCAACGGAGACCTTTTCACAGAAGCCGTTAATGCAGGGCAGGATATTATTGAAGGATCTGAGTCCAAGGTAGGATACCATATCGGATTCTATGGAAAAATACATCTGTCCAATTTTTATCTGAGGCCTGAATTGGTCTATACCAAAACCACCAGTCAGTATGAAGATGTTGATTACGATATCAAGAAACTGGATCTGCCTGTTTTATTAGGATACAGGATCATAGGGCCGCTAAGTATCTTTGCGGGACCTTCTTTCCAGTACATCCTGGATAACGATCTGGACATTGAAGATATCGATTTAGGAGATGTTGAAAACGAAATTTCACTGGGACTCAATATCGGTGCAGCCGTTCAATTAGGAAATATAGGATTGGATGTACGTTATGAAAGAGGTTTTAGTGAAAACGAAGCAGCCTTTATCGGAAGGAATATCAGTGACGGCCTGGCAGGAAGAGTTGATTCGAGACCTTCTCAGATCATCTTTAGTTTGTCGGTGAAGCTGTAAATCAAAATAAGATTTCCATAAAAAAACCCTGACGCTTGTCAGGGTTTTTTATTTCTAGTTGTTATCAAGATAATCGGGTATCCCGTCTCCGTCTGTGTCATCCGGAATACCGTCATTGTTCTCATCAAATTCATTTCGTGTCAGGGTTCCGTCTCCGTCATCATCTATATCCAGATAGTTCGGGAGTCCGTCTCCGTCGGTATCATCATTTGCCACGATACGGTCGTTATCAAGGTCTTCCATTACAGAAAGTATCCCGTCGCCATCATGATCCGCATCATTGACAGCTATCAGCCTCACATTAAAAATAAGCGGTGAATAAGCAGGGATACGCGGAACAAATGCTCCGAAGAAACCTAAACCGGATGGCATAATAATAAGACCTGAACCAAAGCCGTTAGAAGTGATCGTTCCGTCAGGATTTTCAGTAAATCCGTCTGCTGCTCTAAATTCGGTAATCCCTTCTGCAAAACCACGAGAGATCCCTAAACCATTGGTAGAAGGGTTAAAGATCGCCAGGTCAAACCAAATTGGTGTACTTCTTGAATCGAATATTGTACCGTCTAAAAGAGTACCTGTATATTCTACGAAGGTAGAATCGGCAATAGTAGGCTGCCCTCCCACTCCTTCTCTGGCTTCAAGATAATAAAGGGTATGCGGAACATCTTCATCATTACTCCCTGTAAGTACAATAGTCCTGGAAGTTACCTGATCTATCAGAGGAGTTTTGTCTGCATTTACACCTTCTATAGTATCAATTACGATCTCAAAATCAAAACCTGCAGGCGGGTTCTGAAATTCCTCGTAATTGTAAAAATGTGTACGAAGGAAAGCCTGGATATCGGTCTCGTTTTCCACAGCTACCTCAGCCACATCTCTTAGTTCTTGTCCGCTTCCGCCATCATCATCATTATTGTTACATGAAATCCACAATAACAGAACCGGAATCAGTAAATAACTTAATTTATTTATTCTCATCATTCTTAAATTAAAGCACGCAAGATACAATTTTCTCTTATTTTTGCTGATGTGATTAACGAAGATTTTAGATAAACTATTATGCGTATCGATAAATACCTTTGGTGCACCCGTTATTTTAAAACCCGGAACATGGGTACGGAAGCCTGTAAAAAAGGTCTGGTCAGGATCAATGATCAGGTGGTAAAGCCTTCCAGAGAGGTTTACCCGGGAGATCGCATTGTGCTCAGGAAGAATCAGATCGACTATCAGTTTACGGTTCTCGATATCCCCCCGAGCCGCGTTGGGGCCAAGCTGGTAGATATATACCGAAAAGATACCACGCCACAGGAGGCTTTTGAACACAGTGAACTTCTAAAATACGCTAAGGATTATTATCGTAAAAAAGGAAGCGGACGTCCCACCAAAAAAGACAGGAGGGATATCAGTGATTATGTGGATGATTCCGACCAACAGGAAGAAGGAGACGAATGGCCTTAAAATAAACCGAACACTTTTATATCTTTGAAAAAAAGCATTATGACCACATCTCAGAATAAAATACTCACCCATCAGGAAATCAAACATAAAATAGACAGGATCGCCTATCAGATCTATGAGACCTTTGTTGATGAAGAAGAGATCATCATTGCGGGAATTGCTTCCGAAGGGGTGAAATTTGCCATTAAAATTTGTGATGTGCTCAGAAAAGTATCGGATATCAAGATCGTACTCTGTGAGGTTGAAATGGATAAAAAGAATCCTCACCTTCCGATCAAAACTTCCCTGGAAGAAGATATGTACAGGGATAAGGCCGTTGTACTTGTGGATGATGTCTTAAATTCCGGTTCTACCCTGATCTATGCCGTTAAACACTTTTTGAATGTACCCCTCAAGAAGTTTAAAACAGCGGTACTGGTAGACAGGAATCACAAGCGTTTTCCGGTAAAAGCCGACTTTAAGGGAATATCCCTTTCCACCTCTCTCAGGGAACATGTAAATGTAGTTTTTGAGGGTACGGAAGATGCCGTTTATCTACAGTAGTTCTCTTAGTTTTTCGGCAACCTCCGCCGCCGACAGATCATCTACATTTATTTTATGTCTGGATTGCAGATAATAAAAGTTACGTTCAAAAAGATGCTTTCGTATAAACTCTGCCAGTTCCGAATCTTCCAGGTGACTTATCATAGGGCGATGGTCTTTCTCTTTTAACAATCGCTCCAGAAGGGTCTCTATAGTTGCCTTTAAATAAAAAACATGAGGGGTGGCTTCTGTAATAAGCTTCATATTTTCTCCATAGCAAGGGGTTCCTCCTCCGACAGATAACACTATGTCTTTCTGAGTTTCGAGTACTTCTTTGAGGTAGAAATATTCTTTTTTCCTGAAATAGATCTCACCTTTATTCTCAAAAATTTCGGGGATGCTCATTTTTTCCTGCTGCTCTATATATTGGTCCAGATCTACGAAAACTTTCCCGTTTTCTTTAGAAACTATCTCTCCCACAGCAGATTTACCGCTTCCCATATATCCTATTAAAACTATCATATCATAATACTATTTAAGTGCTTTTATACACTGCTTTAAAAAAAACACAAATTTATATGAAAATAGACTTGAAAAATAAATTATTGATCTTATATTTGCACCCGCATTCAGGAAATATGAATGAGACCTGGTAGCTCAGTTGGTAGAGCATCTCCCTTTTAAGGAGAGGGTCCTGGGTTCGAGCCCCAGCCAGGTCACGAAGTGAGCCTAAGATCGAAGATCTTAACGCGAAAGCAGGTTGGGCGAGAAGTTTATGCAGAGCCTAGACGAAGTAAGCCCCAGCCAGGTCACAGATTGAATTGCATTTTAAAGATGCAGGACTTGGTAGCTCAGTTGGTAGAGCATCTCCCTTTTAAGGAGAGGGTCCTGGGTTCGAGCCCCAGCCAAGTCACGAAGTAAATAGGAAAGCTGTCTGAAAAAGACAGCTTTTTTTATGCCGTAAAAATGAGAGGGGAAATTTATACCGGGTTAAGTCGAGGTAAGCCCCGGCAGGCCACTAAAATCTAACTCCATATCCAATCATAAAATCTGTTATTCAATAATAATAGGCTTTTTATTTTTTTCTATAAATTTCCATTACTTCAACAGGAAGTCTTTTATCATATTTCTCGAGTTTCAGTCCGTATTTTTTTAATTCAGAAAATAATGTTTTCGGGTCGTCTTCAAACCAATCCAGTTCAATATCATATTTTCCAACCAAATCAGTACTATCCACGACCGGGTGATCAGTAAATTTTTCTAAGTAGTTTACAAGGGTTGAAATACCTGTTTTCTTCATTTTGAGGATAGACCCCATAAACTTGTATTCAGACTCAGTAGCTATTGATTCTTTTATCGTATTATCAATATTTTTCAAGATATAGCAATTTAACAAGTCAATACTTTTCCTGGCATTTATATCAAAACTTTTGTTTAACACATCAATACCCAACTGTTTCCAGTTATTCTTAAATTTCTCCGAAGTTTCGATCAATAACGAATAACGATATGCTTCTTCAAATGGAAAATCTTTCTCACTTAAACTATCCTTATAGATTATTCTGTTAAAAGAAGGAATATCAAATAGTGTTTTATACATTATATCTAAGGTTCGATTCCACATTTTAATTCCATTGTTTTTCCCATCTATATCTTTTACATATAGTATCCCACGTTTTTGGGGTTCATATGATCTTAATTCAATTGTATAATCCCTATTGGAAATAGAATTTATTATAGTTGATTCTTTTGTTGGAGATGATTGAAAGTCATCTTTCGGTTCTAATTCGATCTCATTTTTAGCTAGCATGCTTTCAATGACATTTTCATTGATATTTTCAGGACCTGTTATCGCTCTAACAATACCATTTTTATCTATTAGAATTGAATGTGGAATAACCTTATACTTAAAATAATCATAATGCGTTGTATCAGATACAATCGGTAGTGATGTTTTAGAAGTTTTGATAAACTTCTCTAATCGTTCTTTCCTCTCTGATGAAATTGTAATTATTTCAATTTTATCCCCAAAGTTTTTTTGTAAACTATCTAATTTCTTCATAGCTGGAATACAAGGTCCACACCAGGTTGCCCAAAATTCCAATATAACTGGTTTTCCCTTTAAAGCATCTAATGAAACTTCACTCTTTTCACTATTGAGAATATTACTAAACTTATAGTTTGGTATTGGTTTTCCCAATTCGACAGTTGTATTTTCATTTTTGCAAGAGATTATGCAAACGATTAAAATTAGAAATAAAAAAAATCTCATCATGTTGATATTTATATTGTTGCTAATAGTCTCGGCTACGAGTAGTTTCGTGGTTTAAAACTTAACTTTGGAAATTGCAATTAATAAGTCTGATATTTTTTTGTTGTTTTCAATTTTGATGCTGTCAGTCGATTTATTGATTGGATTTTAGTTATTCAAATGTATTTTTCTATTCCGATTAAGAAAAGTTGTATTGAGTTAACTATGCTTTTGGTTGAGTAACCAGCTTTTCCTCCAGTTTTGATCCCACCACTTGATATTACATTGCTGGCACTATTTGCGCTATATTTTTCTTTGAATTGTCCTTCAAAAAGAGTGGATAATGATCAATGAACAATTAGCAATGATCAATTGTTAGAACCTAACAACCATCAACAAACAACTGAAAACCAACAACCATCAACAAACAACTAAACTGCAAATTCCATCTCTCGACTGCGCTCGAGATGACAATGCTAACAACCATTAACTACCAACGTACACCGAAACTTCAGTGAAGGTGTAACAACCAAACATCAACGAATAATGGAGCTTACTATACCGGGTTGATTACTCACAATGTACTGTGTTTGCACTCCTTTCATTTTTTGAGCATTATTCAGATCGGCTAGGATAAGAGGAGCGGTCAGGCCGCTATCGTATGTATGAAGTTGTTCATCTTTAAAGATCTTTATATCGGTAGTAATTGCCAGCAGATCATTCCTGTCCAGTTTATCTTCTTCCAATACCACTTCCCTCCTATCAAAATTAAAAACCTCCTGCCTGTTCAAGGCAGATCTCCCTGCTACTGTTTGCTTATCAAGTCTGAAAACACAATCAACTTCTTCCAGGAAATCCGAATACTCTTCATTACCCGTTTCCTCATATTCACCTTTCTTATCCATGTCTATCAGGGAGACGTTCAGTGATATCTCTTCCGGGATCAGGATCACATCTTTTCTAAGCTGCGGGAGAAGATTATATGTTATCGCTACCTGAGGCTCTCTCATCAGCGCATGCTGCAGGCATTCGATCAAAACTATATCTATATCTTCATTAAAGCTGGTATATTCGAAATTAGAAGCATCACAATGATAGATCTCTTTTATATAATCGTAGGCATTAAACGCCTTGATAAGGTGTTTCAGGCTCGAAATACTTACCGTATTTACCTCCAGGAGTACCAGTTGTAATTCTTCGGGAGTATATTTTGACAACAGGGGCCATACCAGCGTGGCAAACGGACCTGTTCCTGTGTACATAATATGAACCGGCCCCTTTGTTTTAGACGACCTTACTTCCTGAATGGCTTTGTCCAATCCGGAAATAAAGCGCTTTGTCCTTTTTACATCATCTACACACATCCCAGCCCATTTGGGACCTATGGCTACTCCTGTATTAAGAAGGAGGTTCTCCTTGTTTATTTGAGCCTCCGGATTTAACCTTGACGCCTCCATAAACAGCTCTTTAAGGTCCATAACTGCCTGTTCCAGGGACGAAAAATCATCCTCCGGACCCAAAATAACAGCCGTAACAACATCGAGTTTCTGATGTAAAGCACTGATTTCCATAGCAATATTTTTTTTTCGATCCTAGAATTGTATCGAATTGCAAAGCTAACAAAACATACGTACTTGAAAATACGTATAAACACGTATACGATTCAATTTTTCCAGTGCGTACATTTACTTCCGAAAAAGAAATATCTCGTCGATCATTCTGATGCAAAAAATGATAAACGAGTAATAATTACGAAAAAGCTATGAAAAACAGACTCCCCAGACGCTCGTTTTTGCGCAATTCTTTAGCGGTAACAACAGCCATTACACTTTTCCCTTCACATACGGCAGATGCTTTTGCATCGGAGGAGAGTCCTTTTAAGGGCTACAATCCCCATGCTGCATTTAAAAACGATATGAGAAGAGGATTGCCGGGTTCAAAGTCTGTTAGTATCTACGGCAAAATATTTGACAGGGAAAGCGGCCATCCGGTTTCGGGTGTAAGTCTTGAAGTATGGCATTTATCTCCCGATACGGGAACATACAGGCATCACGGAAAACTTGTGACCGATGAAAGAGGTTATTATCGTTTTATAAGCGATTTTCCACAGAAGGAAGCGGGTAAAAATGCCAGGATATTTTTCAGGATCTCCTGTAAAGACAAAACTTCTTTTACCGAATTGTTGATCAACAGATCCGGGGCACATATCACAGCAGAACACTGGAAGGAGCACCGTGCACTGGAAGAACGTTTATTCCCGGTTCAGAGACGTTTTCTCAATCATAGCCACATAAGATTCAATTTATCTGTATAACCTTTTAATCTAAAATATACTATGTCAATTTCCGATCCTACTCTTGGAGAAATTACTATGTTTGGCGGGAACTTCAATCCTGCAAGCTGGGCCGATTGCGATGGTCAGTTAATTCCTATTTCAGGCAATGATGCCTTGTTTTCCCTTTTAGGGACTACCTACGGAGGAGACGGCAGAACTCAGTTTGGACTTCCGGATCTGAGAGGTCGTGTTCCCATCCACACGGGGCAGGGAGCCGGGCTTACCAACAGGCCGCAGGGTAGCCGGGGAGGTAGTGAAACCCACACCCTCAGCATAACGGAGATCCCATCTCACGGACACGCCATTAACGCCCGGGAAGAAGGGACTACCGATGATCCGTCAAACGCGTTTATAGCCTCTTCAGGTGCCAATAGTTTTGCTCCGGACGGTTCCGTTTCACCACAGGTAACCATGAATTCCGCTACCGTTGAAAATACGGGGGGAGGGCAAAGTTTTAATATAATGCAGCCCTTCCTGACGGTGCGTTTCCTGATTGCTATTGACGGTATATTTCCGAACAGGTAGTTTATCCAAACAATACCGGGTTTAACCATACTAATGGAAGTTCCCAAAAAACTATCAAAAAGAACTATGAAAAAAATCACCCTTGGATTATGCTTGCTTTTTGTAAGCTTTTATACATATGCCCAGACCTCATTAACTGCGGGAGATATCGCCTTCCTGGGAAGTAATGCAGATGGTATCGTATCTTCTGAAGACAGTTTTGCGTTTGTCCTCTTAAAAGATATCGATGCGGCTACCACCATTATTTTCACGGACAGGGGATGGTCCGATACGGACGGATTCAGAACCGATGGGGATGGGGACGGTCAATTTATCTGGACCTCCGGGGCAGACAGATCTGCCGGAGATATCATTAATCTTAATTTCGGGGCATTAGCTCCACAGAATTCCGCCTATAGTATTATCGGGGATCAGCTTTTTGCTATTCAGGGAAGTATTGACACCCCCGTTTTTATTGCAGGTTTACAATTTAATCACACCAACGGAACCGATACAAACTGGGACGGGGACAGTTTTTCCAATTCAACTTCGGCGCTGCCCGATGCCCTGGAAAACGGAGATTCCGCTCTGCGCTTGGTAACTTCCGGTAATCTTGAACAGGATAACTGGCAATTCGATTGCAATAGTATAGGCGGCCCTATTTCGGGAACGCCAGCAGAATTACGAGCCATTCTTCACGATCGCTCTAACTGGATCAGCAGTAATGACCGACCGATATTTGATCCTGCAGTCCAGGCAGGTTGTTCTATTGTTGTTATTGATGATATTCCGCCGGTAGCCGTATGTCAGGATATTACCGTTGAGTTAGATGCAACAGGTTTCATAGTCATTAATGCCGAAGATATTGATGGAGGATCCACAGATAACAAAGGAATTACCTCCTTTAGCATAGACAGGGATATATTTTTCTGTGACGATACGGCGACTCCGATTACCGTAACCCTGACCGTAACAGATGCTGCGGGAAACACGGATAGCTGTACCGCTACTGTTACCGTAGAAGACAATATTGCTCCGGTAGCAATCAGCAGGGATATTACCGTACAATTGGATGTCGATGGAAATGCCTCCATTACCGCAGCTGATATTGATAATGGAAGTACCGACAATTGCGGAATTGCAGAACGCTCTCTCGACATTTCCTCCTTTGATTGCAGTATGCT
The DNA here is from genome assembly GCF_010671605.1 of Leptobacterium flavescens. Classification (GTDB taxonomy): domain Bacteria; phylum Bacteroidota; class Bacteroidia; order Flavobacteriales; family Flavobacteriaceae; genus Leptobacterium; species Leptobacterium flavescens. Next base: position 38,364 of record NZ_JAABOO010000005.1, on the reverse strand, counting down.
GGGAACCAATACGGTAACCTTAACCATAACAGACACCAATAATAATACTAATACGGCCACCGCTCAGGTAACCGTAGAAGATCGCATAGCACCCATAATTGTTACTCAAAATGTTTCCGTTGAGCTGGATGCAAACGGAGAAGTAATCATTACTCCCGCTATGATCGATAATGGGAGTAGTGATAATTGTAATATAGCAAACCGGTCTCTGAATGTCTCTTCCTTTAACTGCAATGATATTGGTGCCAATACGGTAGTACTCACCGTAACAGATGCCAGTGGAAACAGTAGTACGGGTACTGCCATAGTAAACGTAACAGACGGTTCAGGACCGGTTATTTTAACACAGGATATTAGCGTTCAACTGGACGAAAACGGGAATGCTTCAATTAGTATTGATGATATCGATAACGGAAGCACCGATAATTGTGGAATTGCGGAACGCTCTTTAGATATTTCCGTATTCGATTGTAACGATATAGGCGCAAACACAGTGACACTAACCATCACTGACATCAATGGAAACAGCAGTAGCGGAACTGCCACTGTTAATGTGGAAGACAATTTAAGTCCGATTGTAAACACGAGGGATATTACACTGCAGTTGGATGAGAATGGAAATGCTTCCGTTGCTGTTGTGGACATTGATAATGGCAGCACCGACAATTGTGGTATTGCCGAGCGGTCTCTTGATATTTCTTCCTTCAGTTGCCCTCCGTTGGGGCCATCTGTTGTAACCCTGACAGTGACTGATATTAATGGGAACAGTACTTCCGAAACCGCTACGATCACCATTACAGCACCCGATAGTGATGGAAATGGGGTTGCGGATGCATGTGAAAATGAAGATACAATCAGCTCCAACCTCAGACCCGCCAGAGGTTTCTCGCCTAACAATGACGGGATCAACGATCAATGGGTCATAGAAAATATTACCGAATCCCCCGAAGCATTTATCCAGGTTTTCGACAGGAATGGCCGCGAAGTATTTCAGGCCAGAGGTTATCAGAACGACTGGGGAGGTACCAGAGGAAGAAGCGGTAGTCTCCTTCCGGTAGGAGCCTATTACTACAATATTTCGGTATTCGAAGGAGGAGCTACCCTCACAAAAGGATGGATCTATATCAATTATTAACAGATCAAGGAAAATATCAGAATGAAAATATACAAATCTCTAATTCTTGGGATACTATTAATCGGATGTTCAACGGCATTACAGGCACAACAGGAACCCGTTTATACACTTTACAGATACAATACGGGTTTCTTTAACCCGGCTGCTTTGGGTGCAGATGACCAGATTACTTTTAAATCTAACTTCAGAAGCCAGTTTGTCGGGATCGATGACGCTCCGGAAACACAAAGTTTTTATTTAAGCCTTCCGCTCAACGAAAAGGTAGGTATAGGGCTGACGACCATTGTTGACAATGTTTTTATTGAACAGGCTACCTCTCTTTTTGCCAGTTTTAGTTACAAACTACAAATTGGTTATGCTACCGATCTTTATTTCGGGATACAGGCCGGAGGGACTTTTGTGAGTATTGATTTTAATCGTCTTGAACTCCCTTTAGATCCTTTGTTTTCACAAAATGCCAATGATTTCAATCCTAATCTGGGGATTGGATTTTACCTGAAGAACGAAGGTTATTTTGCTTCGCTTTCTTCTCCGAGATTATTAAGGACCGATCGTATTGATGATGAGAGTGGTATTGTTACCACGGCCAATAATGAATTACAGATCCACCTAAGCGGGGGGTATCATTTTAACTTAAGCGATGAGATCGTTTTTACCCCTTCAACCCTGGTTCGTTTTTCCAGTGAAGAAACCATTGTAGATATCACTGCTACTTTTAAGTTTCTGGATCGCTTTGAAATAGGTGCCAATTACAGGGCAGACAGAGCTTTTGGAGGCCTGGCTTACCTCAGTATTCAAAACTGGCTGGAATTAGGATATGCATACGAGACCAATACTTCGGATATCAATACATTTGAAGACGGTACTCACGAAATAGGACTTACTTTTAAGTTCTGATTTAATACAATTATTCTTTTTAGCTAATTCATATAAGTAAATCGAAAGATGAGAAGGTCTCTTTTTTTAAAGAGACTTTTGTGTTTAAAATAAGATTGGAATACTAGTTTCTTCTTCAAAATAAAAGATTCAATTCCGATATCAATACATTTGAAGACGGTACTCACGAAATAGGGCTTACTTTTAAGTTCTGATCAGGTAAATGCATTTGTCATGTGAGATTTTCTTAAATTAAATCTTCAAATTAATTTTATTATCAGCTAAACTATTTTATTTTTGCAGCCTCTAAATTCCTTTAGATACGCCCACGTGGTGGAATTGGTAGACACGCTATCTTGAGGGGGTAGTGTTCGTAAGGACGTGCTGGTTCGAATCCAGTCGTGGGCACTCAGGTCTCTTTACAAAAGAGGCCTTTTTTTATGGAATTTCCTGTCTGCATTTTATATCCTGTCAAACACGATCAACTCTATTTTTGATAGAATTAATGCTTCTCTATCTAATGCTCCTAACATAAGCCTGTATCCGTATTTACGAAATCTCCGGGAACAACAAATACAGTCTGTATCAAAATAATGCTTACATTTGTTTAAAAGATCAGCTCAAAAGATGAACAATGTAAAGAAGTATTTCAGTATCAAAGACCTTGAAAATCTTTCCGGAATCAAAGCACATACGATCAGAATATGGGAGAAGAGATACGATCTTTTAAGTCCGTGTCGGACCGATACCAATATTCGTTACTACTCCATCAGGAACCTTCAAAAGCTACTCAATATTACACTTTTGTACAGCAACGGTTATAAGATCTCTAAGATTGCCCGGATCCCCGAAGAAAAAATACCAATCCTGGTAAGGGAGATCGTTTCCGAGAGCAGTGTAAAAAGTCATTCCATCAACGCCTTTAAACTGGCTATGATCAACTTTGATCAATCGCTGTTTTTTAACACTTACAACGCCCTGTTAGGGGAAAAGACCTTTCGGGAGATATTTTATGAGGTTTTTATTCCCCTGCTTAACGAACTGGGCCTTTTATGGCAGACAGATACGATCAGTCCGGCCCATGAACATTTTATTACCGGGCTTATTAAACAAAAGATACTGGTAAATACAGAGAAACTTCAGGCTATCGAGCCTACCAATAAAAATAAGACCTTTGCCCTTTACCTTCCGGAAAACGAGATACACGAAATCGGGTTACTTTATCTGAATTACGAGATCACACTAAGAGGTTACAAATCTATTTACCTGGGGCAAACGGTTCCGATGGAAAGCCTGTCCGATCTTCAGAAGTATTTTTCCACACTCACTTTTGTTTCCTATTTTACGGTAGCTCCCAATCCCAAAGGAATAGATAAATATATTGAGGACTTCCGTACTCAGATCAACTCCGATTCCTCGAGCGAATTATGGATCCTCGGGCAACAGGTTAAATACTTAAATTTAAAACCGCTCCCCTCAACTATTCGTATATATGAATCTATAGAAGAGGTCGTTAAAGAATTGTAAAATTCGAAGTTTTTATTTTTTTGTTTAACGATTTTACTATATTTGTTAAACAATGAAATCAAACATACTGATCATAGGTTCCGGATTTTCTTCTCTAGCTGCCTCTTGCTACCTGGCTAAAGCAGGGCATAATGTAACTGTTTTGGAGAAAAATAAAAGCCTGGGCGGAAGGGCAAGGCAACTTAAAAAAGATGGCTTTGTTTTCGATATTGGCCCTACCTGGTATTGGATGCCTGATGTCTTTGAACGTTTTTTTAATGACTTCGGTAAAAAACCTTCTGACTACTATACCCTTCAAAAACTCAATCCTGCCTACAGTGTATATTTCGGAAAGAACGACGCGATCACCATCGCCGATACTCTCGACAAGATTTGTGATGCTTTTGAAAAAGAAGAAAAAGGAAGTGCAGCAAAACTGAGGAAGTTTATATCCCAGGCAGAAAACAACTATGAGGTAGCCATTAAAGACCTCGTTTACCGTCCCGGTTTGTCTCCCCTGGAGCTCATTAGCCCGCAAACTATCAGAAAGATAGGATTGTTCTTCAGTACTATTAAAAAACAGGTACGGAAAGAGTTTAAGAACAAACGACTGGTTCAGATCCTTGAATTTCCCGTATTATTTCTGGGTGCAAAACCCGGAGATACACCTTCCTTTTACAACTTTATGAACTATGCCGATTTCGGGCTCGGAACGTGGCATCCGCTAAACGGAATGTACAGTGTAATTGAAGGTATCTCCGCACTGGCAATCGAATTGGGGGTAGATTTTAAAACCGGGCAAAATGTAGAAAAGATACTGGTAGAAAACGGAGAAGCAAAGGGACTGATAAGCAATGGAAAGAAAGTTGAGGCTGATATTGTCTTAAGTGGCGCGGACTATCATCATACCGAATCGCTTTTAGCTCCTGAGTACAGGGCTTATTCCGAAAAGTACTGGAGTAAAAGGACTTTTGCTCCCTCTTCCCTGCTCTTCTATGTAGGTTTTGATAAAAAATTAGATAATGTAGAACATCATACCTTATTCTTTGATGTTGATTTTGATATTCATGCAGATGCTATCTATGACGACCCGCGATGGCCGGCAAATCCCCTTTTCTATGCCAGTTTCCCTTCCAAAACCGACAAAAATTCGGCACCCGAAGGTTGTGAGGCCGGTATCTTTCTTATTCCCCTTGCTCCGGGCATAGAAGACACCCCTCAATTACGGGATAAATACTTTGATCTTATTGTTGGAAGATTCGAAAACATTACAGATCAGCAGGTTAAAAATAATGTTATCTTTAAAGAGTCGTTCTGTGTCAACGATTTTGTTAAAGAGTACAATTCTTATAAAGGAAATGCATATGGTTTGGCAAATACCCTTATGCAAACCGCCTTTTTAAGGCCTAAGCTGAAAAGCAAAAAAGTGAAGAACTTATATTTTACCGGGCAATTAACCGTTCCCGGCCCCGGAGTTCCTCCTTCGCTTATTTCAGGCAAACTGGCCGCAGAACTAATACAAAATCAAAACTGATTCGATATGAAAGCTATCTTTGACCATGTTTCCAATAAATGCAGCCGTATTGTTACAGGATCCTACAGCACCTCTTTTTCTATGGCTGTTAAGATGCTGGCGCCTGAAATCAGGCAGGACATATACAACATATATGGTTTTGTTCGCTTTGCGGATGAGATCGTCGATAGTTTTCACGATTATGAAAAAGAACAGCTTTTCAACGATTTTGAGAAGGCCCTGGATGATGCTTTAACTCAAAAAATAAGCCTTAACCCCATTCTGAATTCTTTTCAACATACCGTTCATAAATACCAGATAGAAGATGAACTGATCCGGGCTTTTATGAAGAGTATGAGGCTGGATCTGGTTAAAAGTGTTTATGAAACACAGGAGGAGTATGAGGAATATATTTACGGTTCTGCCGATGTGGTTGGACTGATGTGTTTAAAGGTATTTGTGAATGGGGGTATCGAAAAATTCGAGCAACTCAAATCTTCGGCTATGGCCCTGGGTTCTGCTTTTCAAAAAGTGAATTTCCTCAGAGATCTGAAAGCCGATTTTGAAGGATTAAATCGCACTTATTTTCCGAATACAGACCTCAACAGCCTGGATGAAGCCTCCAAACAACGGATCATCGATGAGATAGAAAATGATTTTGCTCTGGGTTATGAAGGTATTTTAAAATTGCCCGTAGAAGCCAAATTCGGGGTGTATACCGCTTATAAATATTATACAAAGCTGTTGACCAAACTGAAGAAGACGCCTCCGCTCGAAATAAAGAACACCCGTATCAGGGTTCCCAATTATCAAAAATTCGGGTTATTGGCTTCCTCATATCTGAATTATAGGCTAAATTTGATATAACTAAAAACAAACTGATGAACACTCTGATCTGGATAGGTATTTTTATTCTTTCGTTCTCGGTAATGGAATTTATGGCGTGGTTTACGCATAAATACATCATGCATGGTTTTTTGTGGAGTCTTCATAAAGATCATCACAAAAAGGATCACGATTCCTGGTTTGAGAGAAACGATGCTTTCTTTCTTTTCTATGCAGTGGTTAGTATGAGTTTTATTTTTATCGGGAATTACACCTCATTCTGGTACGGATGGCCGATCGGTTTGGGGATTGTAGCCTATGGTTTTGCCTATTTTATGGTACACGACATCTTTATTCATCAGCGTTTTAAGCTTTTCAGAAATGCAAATAACTGGTACGCCAGGGGTATCAGGAGAGCACATAAAATGCATCATAAACATCTGGGAAAAGAGGATGGGGAATGTTTTGGAATGCTGATCGTTCCGTTTAAGTATTTTAAAAAGTAAATTACTGCCCTACCAACTGATCTATCTGGTTTCTCACCGTATTGCTGTTCCAGTCTGCAGCACCTTTCTTTTTAATGGCAATCTTACCGTTCTTATCTATCAGGAAAGTAGCGGGAATACTATTGGAATTAATTTCTTCCGGGATGGTAGTCAGGGGTTGGAATACAGGAATGTTGTATCCGTTCTTATTTAAAAAGCTTAGTACTCTTTCCTGTTCTTCATGCGTAACAAAAAGAAAAACCACCTCTTCCTTATAATCATTGTATAATTCCTGCAAGCTTGGCATCTCGGCAATACAGGGAGGGCACCACGTAGCCCATAAATTAACCAAAACCACTTTGCCTTCGGCATCCCTAAAATCAAAACTTCCTGTCCTGTCCCCGCTGATCTGATTTAAGTTCCATTCATAGGTAGACAGGGATGACCTGTCCTCTACGGAAACCACCGACGGACTAAACGCCAGTAAGCGATTGGTCCATATCTTTAAGGTCTTCCCTACCGGAGTAAAAAGAAAAACAACAATAAAGATCAGAAGACCGAGGTTGGAAAGTTGATTTTTAGATAATTTCATAACTTCATTTATATTCTTTATAGTCGGGGATTTGTTTTGATTCTGACATTTTTAATGCAGTACCTAATCCTCAATAAGCTCATCCAGTAGCTTTCGTACTCCTTTGCTGTTCCAGTTAGCGATCCCGAACCTTTCCAGGGCAATATACCCGTCTCTGTCTATTACGTAAGTAGAAGGGATCTTATCGGCATCAAAAGGCATTTTCTCATCAATAATAAGGTAGGTTACCGGAAAATCATATCCCCTTTTCGCCATCAGTTCTTCTACCGGTTCCCTGGTTTCATTGGTGATCAGGTAAAAACGAACCTTGCCTTTATAGTCGTTGTACAATTTCTGAATACTTTTTGCTTCTGCTATAGAAGGGATCCTCCAGGAAGCCCAGAAATGTACAAAGATCACTTCTCCTTTAGAATCTTTAAAATTAAAGAAATCCCAGTTCTCATCTTTGAGTTTCCAGTCGAAATCAGAAATTTTCTGACGATCCTCAACCTTAATGGTCTCCGGGCTGAAAGCCATGATACGGTTTAAAAGGATCTTACTCTCATGCCCCAGCGGGGTGATAAAAAATGCTAAAACAACTGCAATAATTAATATATTGATGAGTAGTCGCTTCTTATTCTTCATGGAAATTTATTTTGACAGATTCTTTTAATATAGCAGTGCTCCATAAGTGCTTTTAAAAACATCTTATAATGCAATTTGAAATCCATTTGAGTTCTGGACAAAACTACTAATTTTAAAAGAGAGAAAGGACAGCTTTAATATTTTATTAAGTTGATATTAGCTCTTAAGCAACATCGTTAATGATCCTTATTTCCTTTCTGCTGAAATTAACGATTCTGGCATCTCTGAGTTCATTCAGGATGATATTAAGGGTAGAGCGTGAAGTACCTATTAAACCGGCAATATCTTTTTGCGTATAGGGGTGCTCAATGACCTTATCTCCCGTTTCCGGACAGCAGTGCCCGTACTCTTCATAAAGTTCCAGAAGGAACTCTAATAATCGGGTCTTGGAGTCTTTAAAAAGTAATAACTGAAGTCTTCTTTCCAGCTTTTTGATCCTAAAGCCCAGGATCTTGTGTATTTTAAGGCTAAACGACTGGTTTTCCCGCATCATATCCTGCATCACATCGGAAGTAAGAACGCAGATAGATGTTCGCCTGCTGAAGGACCGTGCAAATTCATCTCTCTTCTCTTCTCCCAGGATCGCTTTTTCCCCGAAGATATCTCCTTTAGACAAAATAGCAGTGACCACTTCCTCCCCATCATCGGTATAATATCCTATTTTTATTTTTCCTTCATTAATAAGATATACCTTATTGGCACGATCTTCCTGCATATAAATATAGTCTCCCTTCTTGTAGAAGTCGAAACTGTGCTTCTCTTTAAAACCTTTATACTTATGAGGGCAAAAGATCTTAAATAAGTCTACATCGTCTAAAAACCAGAGTGATTTCATTGTTATTTAATTAGCTATTTCTAAGGTCGTTGGAAAATCGATTTATTAACACAATTCCTATCACTAAAATTTATGTCTCAATAGTCTAGCATTATGAAATTTATTAAAAAAATTTATTTTTAGTAAATCTTTAACTACATTTCTATAGTTAAGTTAGCTAGCTAACAGTTTCTTTTTAACATTTATCCCATATTTGTCCTATCAAAATTATATACTATTTGATTTAGTGTATATTCGATACATATCATTTGTATTAATAATTGTTACTTGATTTTTTATTACCCCTATTAAAATGGTTTAATTTTTTATTAAACAAGTTTTATTACCCAACAAAAAAACCCTGACGTCTCCGTCAGGGTTTTTTCTTTTATCATAATTCAGGATCAGGCGTTCTGCTTCTTTATAAGATTTAGTGCAGATCCTTCTTTAAACCATTCAATTTGAGAATCGTTATACGAGTGATTCGCTTTGATCACATCTTTTGTTCCGTCAGCGTGAACCACTTCAATGGTTAACTGTTTTCCGGGAGCAAAATCGGTCAGATCGATAAAATTGAAAGTATCGTCTTCCTGGATTTTATCATAATCACTCTCATTAGCGAAAGTAATTCCCAGCATTCCCTGCTTTTTAAGATTGGTCTCGTGAATCCTTGCGAAAGATTTCACCAATACTACCTTCACTCCAAGGTGACGTGGCTCCATGGCAGCGTGCTCTCTGGAAGATCCTTCTCCGTAGTTGTGATCTCCAACCACTACTGTTGGTATTCCCTGAGCTTTATATTCACGCTGTGTATCAGGTACCCCACCGTATTCACCGGTTAACTGGTTCTTTACAAAATTTGTTTTCTTGTTATAAGCATTCACCGCTCCGATAAGACAGTTATTCGAAATATTGTCGAGGTGTCCTCTGAAGCGTAACCATGGCCCTGCCATAGAGATATGGTCTGTTGTACATTTTCCGAATGCTTTGATCAGCAATTTAGCTCCTGTAATATTCTGTCCGTCCCATGGCGCAAACGGAGTAAGTATCTCCAGACGCTCAGAGGTTGGGCTTACGCTCACCTCAACACCGGAACCATCTGCAACAGGTTCTACATATCCTGCATCTTCCACATCAAAACCTCTTGGTGGAAGCTCGATCCCTTGTGGTTCGTCAAGTTTTACTTCTTCTCCGTTCTCATTGATCAGAGAATCGTTTACAGGGTCAAAGTCAAGACGCCCGGAGATCGCAATAGCTGCAACCATTTCCGGCGAACCTACAAAAGCGTGTGTATTCGGGTTACCATCGGCTCTTTTTGAGAAGTTCCTGTTAAAGGAATGTACAATGGTATTCTTTTCTTCTCCTTTAAGGTCACTTCTGTCCCATTGCCCGATACACGGACCACAGGCATTTGTAAAGATGGTAGCATCCAGGTCTTCGAAGATCTTAAGCAATCCGTCTCGTTCTGCCGTATATCTGATCTGCTCGGATCCAGGGTTGATACCGAAGTCTGATTTTGCCTTAATATTTTTATCTACAGCCTGCTTTGCAATAGAAGCTGCTCTGGTAAGATCTTCATAAGAAGAGTTCGTACAGGATCCTATCAATCCCCAGTCTACCTTGATCGGCCAATCGTTCTCTCTGGCCTTATCGCCAAGTTCTCCAACAGGAGTGGCAAGGTCCGGAGTAAAAGGTCCGTTCAGGTGAGGTCTTAACTCAGACAGGTTGATCTCGATCAGTTCATCAAAATACTGCTCAGGATCTGCATACACTTCTTCATCTGCAGTAAGGTATTCTTTTACTTCATTGGCTGCATCCGCAACATCTGCTCTTCCGGTAGCCCTTAAATAGCGCTCCATAGAATCGTCATAACCGAAGGTAGAGGTAGTAGCTCCAACTTCAGCACCCATATTACAAATAGTACCTTTACCTGTACAAGACATAGCTTTGGCACCTTCGCCAAAATATTCAATAATAGCTCCGGTTCCTCCTTTTACGGTCAGGATACCTGCTACTTTAAGGATCACATCTTTAGGTGCAGTCCATCCGGAAAGTTTTCCGGTTAGTTTTACACCGATAAGTTTAGGGAATTTAAGCTCCCATGGCATTCCTGCCATCACATCAACAGCATCAGCTCCACCAACTCCGATAGCCAGCATTCCCAATCCTCCTGCATTAACAGTGTGAGAATCTGTTCCGATCATCATTCCTCCGGGGAAAGCATAATTTTCCAGTACTACCTGGTGGATAATCCCTGCTCCCGGTTTCCAGAAACCTATTCCGTATTTATTTGATACAGAAGCGAGGAAATCAAAAACCTCACTACTGGTTGCATTTGCGGTTTTAAGATCGATTGCCGCCCCCATTTTTGCCTGGATAAGGTGATCACAGTGTACTGTAGTAGGTACGGCTACCTTAGCCTTTCCTGCCTGCATAAACTGTAATAACGCCATTTGTGCCGTAGCATCCTGACAGGCAATCCTGTCGGGTGCGAAATCTACATAATCTTTTCCTCTTACAAATGCGTTTTCAGGGTTCCCATCCCAAAGGTGAGCATACAATATTTTTTCTGAGAGTGTTAAAGGTCTTCCGACAACTTCGCGTGCTTTGTCAACACGTTCTGCTATCCCTTCGTACACTCCTTTAATCATTTCAATATCAAAAGCCATAAATGTATTAGTTTTTAGTTTGAAAGTCCTGCGAATTTACGAAAATAGGTTAAGCTTTTAAAGCCCGGAATCAATAAATCCTATCCGTGAAATTCTGCGTAATTGGTCAATTAGTCGAAGAAAATCCGGATTACTTTTAAAAAATAATTAAATCTTTAAAAAATTGAGGAATACACAATTATACCCCTCTTTTTTTATGTAGTCTACAATTTTAGAATGGTTATAAATTACAGAAGTTCAGATATAATTTTATCGATCGTAAGACCTTCGGCCTCTGCTTTGTAGTTTTTGATGACCCTGTGCCTTAAAATTCCAGGTGCAACCGACTTTACATCTTCTATATCCGGAGAGTATTTTCCGTTTACCACTGCGTTGGCTTTAGCCGCAAGAATAAGGTTTTGAGATGCTCTCGGACCTGCTCCCCAGTCTACATACTGATTTACAAGTTCCGGAGCGTATTCGCCACCCGGTCTGGTCTTACCTACCAGTTTTACCGCGTATTCGATAACGTTATCTGCAACGGGAACTTTACGGATAAGATGCTGGATCTCCACGATCTCCTTTGCAGTAAACAGAGGATTGACTTCCTGACTTAACTGAGAAGTAGTCGATTTAACCACCTCAACTTCTTCCGCATAGGACGGGTAATTCAGTTCTATGGCAAACATAAAACGGTCCAGCTGAGCTTCGGGCAAGGGATATGTCCCTTCCTGCTCTATCGGGTTCTGGGTTGCAAGAACAAAATAGGGTAAGTCCAGCTTGTAGTGATGTCCTGCTACAGTTACTGCTCTTTCCTGCATAGCTTCCAGCAGGGCCGCCTGGGTTTTGGGAGGAGTCCTGTTAATCTCATCTGCCAGGATTATATTGGCAAAAACGGGGCCCTTAACAAATTTAAACTCACGGTTCTGATCCAGGATCTCACTTCCGAGAATATCACTCGGCATAAGGTCCGGGGTAAACTGAATACGCTTGAATTCAAGCCCAAGGGTTTGGGCAATGGTATTTACCATGAGGGTTTTGGCCAGTCCGGGAACTCCTATCAACAAGGCATGTCCTCCGGCGTAAATAGATAATAAGATCTCATCTATTACTTTTTCCTGACCTACAATTACTTTTGCAATTTCTTTTTTAAGTACCTGGTGTTTTTCTACCAGGCTGTTAACGGCAGCTACGTCTGACATATAATTATTTTTTAAGCCAGTTAAGGGCAAAGTTACAGCTTCTGTTATCAGGACTTACATTGATGTATGTATCCTTGATCTTTTTTACTGTCCATTCTTCTATAACTTTGCGTTGCTTATCTCTTAGTGCCAATTCCTGGATCTTAAGATAATCCTTTGAAAAGTCGGCGGGATGTTCGTCGTGTCTGTCTGTTACTCTTAATATTTTATATCCGGCAATATTTCCGGTATCTCCTTCCTGAATAACCGGAAGTGATATTTCGTTTCCTTTCAGGTCTCTCACCTGATTGTAAAGGATCGGATCGATTTTGTTAAGTTCAAAACGCGTGTCAAAATTCGTTGGGTTTCTCAACACCCCTCCGTCGAACTTGGTTTCTTTCTGATCTGAAAATTCTTTTGCTGCCTCTTCGAAGGTCATCTCTTTATCCATTATCCTCTTACGGATCAGGTTGAGTTCTTCTTTCGCCTCATCCATGGCTTTATCGGATACTTCAGGCTTTAACAGGATGTGGCGTACATCCAGCTCCTGCCCTCTTATCTTTTCTACCATAAGTATATGCCATCCGAAGTCAGTTTCGAAAGGATCTGAAACCTGTCCTTCTTCCAGAGAATAGGCAACGTCTTTAAACTCTTTTACAAAGTTTGTCTTTTTGTTGATCGAATAAAAACCTCCTTTAGCTCTCGAACCTTCATCCTTGGAATTCAGAATAGCCTTGGTTGCAAAACTGGCTCCGTTTTCCTCAACGTCGCGCTTCATTTCCTTTAAACGATTTACCACACGGTCTATCTCTTCCTTGGAAGCTTTTGGCAGCTTTACGATCTGAGCCAATTCCATTTCCGCACCGAAAACAGGAAGCTCATCTTTTGGGATCTTATTAAACCACTGACGAACTTCTTCGGGAGTGATCTCTATCTCTTCCAGGATCTTGGATCTCATCCTGTCTGATAATTCCCTTCCTTTTTCTATTTCGAAAAGCTCTTCCCTGAAACTTTCTTCACTGTCCTTATTGTAAAACTGCAGTAACTTTTCCATAGAACCAACCTGCGCAACAAATTGCTCGATCTTATAGGAAACCACATTCTGTATCTCGGTATCGGATACCTCAATACTATCCTGAACAGCATGGTGTGCATACAATTTGTCTTCCATCAGCTTTCCGAGCAACTGACATTTGGTAACGTCTTCTGCTTTTCCTCCCTGCGATCTGATGTCTATCAGGATCTTATCCACATCAGATTCCAATATCACATAGTCTCCGATCACCGCAGCCACTCCGTCTACTTTAATTCTCGTAGTTACTTGGGTTGTATCTGCTGTTTTTACAACATTCTTGCTCGCTTCTTCATTAACTATTCCTGAGGCCACTTCCTGTGCTGTCAGAACCTGTACAGCCAAAAATGAAAAAAGGCCTGCTACATAACTAATTCTTTTCATAAACTTCAAATTGTTTTTTTTGAATAGCATCATCAATTAAATCTTTTTCTAAATTCCTAATAAACTCCAGCTTTCTTTTGTTTAAGATAATCTGCTGAATGGTTGGTTTGACATATTCTAAAGGAGCAGTTTCATTACGCTTTAAAATGTCATTCACATGCACCAAATATACTTCTAAAGAATCTGTTAGCTCAAAAAATTGTGATTTTTTTAAGTATCTGCTTCTGTTATTGGCATTTATCAATGGTACTTTCTGAATAAACTGCACTGCTTTTATCCATATCGAGTCGTTTAAGGAGAAAGATTTGAACTGTAATGCAATAGCTTCCAGCTCTAATTTATCTTCCTCGTTAAAACGGGTCAATCGTTCTTTTACACTTTCTACATCTGAAAAACTCTGGTCTATCTGTACATATCTCAGCTTTAAGAGTTCTTCATTCAGTTTAAAATTCTCTTTGTGGTCTTCATAATACCGGGTCAGTTCGTCCTCAGAAATAATCGTATCCATCCCCTGATTCACAAGTGCTTCCTTATAAGCCGCCGTTAAAAGATCTATCCTGTATTCTTCGATCAATCTTTCAAATTCGGCCATCTTGTCCTTATCGAGGTTTATTTTGGCCCTCTCTACAAGCAATTGTTTTTTGGCCCAGCCATTAATATAGTTCTGAACGACCATTGCACTGTCATCCTTGTTAAGACGCTCACCTAACAGGGTATTGATCTCATCTTCATATAAATAATTCTCTCCAACCCGTGCAACCGCATTTTCATCACTTTTCTTCTCAAAAATCGTGCAAGAAAAAAAGATCCCAGCAAGGGCCACACAAAAAAATTTCTTCACCATTATTTAGTCAGTTCTTTCTTTACTCGTTTTAGTACTTTTTTATCGATCTCAACCGAATGCTTTTTTCTCAGCTCCAAAAGCCATTCTTTCTGAAGTTTTTCCTGATAATCGTTTATAACCCGGCCTCTTACTTCTTCGTAGGCTTTGGGTCCCGGCTCCATTACTTCCAGGGTCCGGATCACATAATAGTGATCTTTTTCCTTAGTATTTGAAATCCCTTTAACAGGATCATAGGAAGCCGGTAAACGCTTATCTGAAATTTCGAAAACCCCTTCATTAAATAACAAAATTGACTTTTCTTTATTATTCAGCAAAGTGTTAATTTCTTCTATTGTTTTATTCTGCCCGAAGAGGCCTTCAATTTTAGAGGCCAGCTCCGTATTTCTGGTGGAGGCTATTACAACCTTTATCCTCCTGTCCCATAAATAATTCTCCTTGTTCTCTTCATAAAAATCCCTTCTTTCCTTGCTTTCCGTTTCGGATTTCTGAAGGATCTCCCTCTGAAGGATCTCAAACAGCAATAGACCATCTCTGTACTCTCCAACTATATGGGCAAACTCTCTGTTGATCTCCTCCAGGTGCTCTTCGTAATACTGCAGCAACTGATCGTTCAGGTATCGCTCATAAAGTTCTGAAAGTACCTTTTTAAGGTCCTTAGAATTAATGCGGAACTGTGCCCTGTAGAGGTGCTCGGCAAAATGATCTGCTTTAATTTCCGTATCCTCTATCGTGTAGAGCGTTTTATTCAGCAAAGAAGCACCCAAATATTTTTTAAACCAGTTCCTGTTTAAGAATTCCTCATTTACAGATGCCAGCACTTCTTCTTTTACATCTTCGTATTCCTTAAAACCAAAACGCTTTTTAAGCCCGTCCAGAAATCCTTCGGTAATCTTCTGCGACCGTTGATCTCTTCTCAATCTTGTTTCCAGTCCTGGTTTTTCTTCTTCATAACTTCCTATCGGAGTTTTCCGGATCACCTTAACGATATGCCAGCCGTACCTGGTCTGAAAGGGTTTGGACACCTCTCCTTCTTCCAGGGAGAATGATACATCCTCAAAATTTTTCAAATTGTTTTTCCCGGATTTAAAAGCGGGTAACCTCCCACCTAAGGCAGCGCTCTCCCTGTCGTCCGAATACTGCCTGGCAAGTAATTCAAAATCCACTCCGTCCTGGATCTTACGGTAGATATCCTGTATTCGTTTACCCGCCGGATATATACTGTCTTCCTCTTCCGAATATTTGGCCATGATCTGCCTTACTTCTACTTCTCCTCGGTGATCCCGAACATCATTCACCCTGAGGATATGATATCCGAACCTGGTACGGAAAGGTTCTGAAATATCCCCCACCTCAGTACCGTAAGCCATTTCTTCGAAAGGGTACACCATTCTGAAAACAGAAAAGTATCCCAGTTCTTCCCCGAAAACACTTTGGCCGTCATGTACCTTCTTACGAACCGAATCAAAGTCGTTTTCCAGGGCTTCTTTCCTCAATTCCTTTAAGCGGTTAAATACCCTTAAAGTATCTTCGGGTGTAGCCTTCTGATCTAATCTGATAAGAATATGGCTTGCATTTATTTCTTTTCTGGAACGATCATATGCCTGCTGTAAAAGCCGGTTGGTAACTATCGTATCTGTCAGGTAATTTTTAGAAAGTTGCTTTCTGAATTTCTGAAACTCCCTGATATAACTTTCCTTTTTATCCAGCCCGATCTCCTTTGCTTCAAGGACCTTTAGTTTAAAATCGATATAATTCCGGATCTGTTCGTCTATATCGGTATCTTTTTGATCCTGTGTCTGCTGTCCGTTCTTATTATAGAACCACAGGAACTCATCCGCATAATAGGGTGCGCCGTCTATGGTGAGTAATACCTCACCGGCTGATTGTGCTCTGACTCCAAAAAACAGGCAGAACATAATAATAGACAAGCACAAATATTTCATTGAAATTGCGTTTACTGGCAAAAATAACAATTAGAGAACAGCGCGCAAATTTCCGGTGAGCTTAATCCCCTTATACAAAAACAATTGCTTTTTTGTAAATTGGTAAAACTAAATATCACCGATCATGAAGTATCAAAATGAGATCCTAATCAAACTGCCCAGAGAAGAAGTATTTCAAAAGTTCAATAATCAGGACAATATGAAGCACTGGCAGAAGGGCTTTATGGGGTTAGAACATATAAGCGGCGATCCCGGAAAAGAGGGAGCAAAAAGTAAACTTCGTTATAAGATGGGAAAAAGGGAAATAGAAATGACAGAATCCATCCTGAAACTCCAGGCTCCCGAGGAATTCCATGGCACTTTCGAAACCCAGGGGGTCTATAACAAACAGGAAAACTTTTTTGAGGTTGTAGATGAGAACACCACCAAATGGGTTTCCAAAACAGAATTCCGTTTCAGTACCTTTATGATGAAAACAATGGCTTTCCTGATGCCGGGATCATTTAAGAAGCAGAGCTATAAATTTATGGTAGATTTTAAGAACTTTGCAGAAAATGGAACTTCAGTAGCCGATGCGTAATATTAAAATGATCTGGGATTTCAGAGGCCCGGCAGCACAAAAGACAGCAGAACATCACGAGATACACCTCAAAGAGTATATTGCGAGTGAGAAAGTAGATTGTATAGATACAGGCTTTGAGTCTTTCTCAGATATGCACAGTATTGCCTATCTGGTTATCCCCGAAAAGGAGATGATCAAGGTAAGGGATGCTTTAAAACCTCACAGAGGAGAGTTATATGAAAAATAAATGCCGGCAGTACCGGCATTTAATCTTTTTATCTTGAATAGTTAGGAGCTTCTTTGGTTATGGTCACATCGTGAGGGTGACTTTCGTTTATTCCCGAATGTGTGATCCTTACAAATTTCCCATTCTCTTTCAGGCTTTCTATATCTTTTGCACCGGAGTATCCCATTCCGGCTCTTAATCCGCCGATAAACTGGTGCATACTTTCATAAAGTTCTCCTTTATAGGGAACACGGCCTACAATTCCTTCCGGAACCAGCTTTTTGATATCATCTTCCACATCCTGGAAATACCTGTCCTTACTTCCCTTTTTCATGGCCTCAACACTTCCCATTCCACGGTAACTCTTGAACTTTCTTCCTTCGTAGATGATGGTCTCTCCCGGAGATTCTTTGGTACCTGCCAGCAAAGATCCAAGCATAACAGAATCGGCTCCTGCTGCAATGGCTTTAGGGATATCTCCCGTATAACGTATTCCTCCGTCTGCAATTACCGGAACTCCGCTTCCTTTGATCGCTGCTGCCACTTCCAGAACCGCTGAGAACTGAGGGAAACCTACACCGGCTACCACACGGGTAGTACAGATAGATCCCGGGCCTATACCTACTTTTACGGCATCAGCTCCATTCTCTACAAGGTATTTGGCTGCCTCCGGAGTTGCAATATTTCCGACAACAACATCCAGTTCGGGGAATGCTTTTTTAACTTCTTTAAGTATGGTTACCACCCCACGGGTATGTCCGTGAGCCGTATCAATCACCACAGCGTCCACACCGGCATTAACCAGGGCTTCAGCCCTGTCCACAGCATCTCCGGTAACTCCAATGGCTGCCGCTACTCTTAATCTTCCGTATTTATCTTTATTTGCGATGGGTTTTTGAGATAATTTGGTAATATCTCTAAAGGTGATCAAACCAACCAGTTTATTATCCTTGTCTACAACCGGGAGTTTTTCGATCTTGTTCTCCTGTAAGATCTCCTCGGCATCCATCAGAGAAGTTCCCTCTCCTGTAGTAACGAGATTTTCATTGGTCATAACCTCTACGATCGGGCGACTGTTGTTCTTTTCAAAACGAAGGTCTCGGTTGGTAACGATCCCTTTTAGAAATCCGCTGTCATCCACAATGGGGATCCCACCGATACTATGTTCTCTCATATTGTTCTTGGCATCCAGTACCTTGGCAGTTAAAGGAAGCGTAACGGGATCTATGATCATTCCGCTTTCCGCCCTTTTTACTTTACGTACCTTAAGTGCCTGCTCCTCGATGGTCATGTTCTTATGAAGAACGCCAATCCCTCCTTCACGGGCAATGGCAATAGCCATACGACTCTCCGTAACCGTATCCATAGCAGCGGAAACGATAGGAACGTTTATCGTAATATTTCTGGTAAATTTTGTTTTGATATCTACCTCCCTGGGAAGAACTTCCGAATAATTCGGAACGAGAAGTACGTCATCGTATGTCAGGCCTTCGCCAACAAATTTAGCATCGTGTGCTTTCATCGCAATTAAAATTTAATTGCATGCAAATATACTACATTTTTAATGAATGGAAAGAGATTCTAAGGTTTATTTAACTTCGGCTTTCCTGCCAAATAACTGAAACAAAATAATTAAGCTGGCAAGGCTAAAGGAAAGGGTCATAAGTATACCCGAGATCATGACAATATATTTAAACCAAAGGATCCCTGTCCACAAAAGGTAGATCCCCCCGAAAGTCAGCAGGAGAGAGATAAAAGGTTCTATCATCAGGAAAAGTTTCAGGCTTCTGTTCAGCCTGGTAAAGTACAGGATCCCTCCCAGAAGGAAGAAAATAAAAGACATGGAAAGGATATGGGTATGGATAATGGTAAGCATTTCCCTTTTCCCTTTTTTAAACTTCATCACCAAAGCTTCTGCCTCCTCTTCATTACCCAGATAATTTTCTTCGATTCCCTGAGGGTGATGAGACTCGGTATTCCTCACAAAAGACAAGCCTGTGTAATACCCAATAGAAAGTACAATGACAAATGCGCCTATAAAAAGCTTTAGTTCTTTGGGAAATGTTTGTAACAGGCCGTTATATTTCATTAAAGGACATTATTTTCATGCAATATACCAATAGATTTCAGTACATTATTAACTGCATTGGTCATTGATCTTACGGATATGGTGGCTCCTGAAATTGCTGAAACATTTTTCTGATATTCGAGAGTGTCTGTTTGGGATTTCCCGATGAACTGCTTCAACCATCGTTTACTCCCTATCTCACCTCCATACTCCTCACGATAGATAAGTACCTTTGCCCTTTTTATGATCAGGTTCTCATCGAAGATCACCAAATAATCGAACTCAGCTGTTTTACTGGGAGCTCTGTCTACAAATGCATAACCCAGGAGTTTTTCTCCTTTACTGACCCTGAAGAGTTTGTTCTCTCCAATTTTAAGCGGTAATTGCTCCTCAATGGTTGCATCTACCTGCATCGCCTTCATTTCAAAGGTTTCAACTTCAAAAACGTTCTTCAGTTCCTTATCAACTCTTTTCTGAATTCCCTTCGGTAAACCGAAAGAAGCCGATAATACAAAAACAAAAAGGATAAGAATGATATTTGTTTTCATGCCGCAAAGGTATTATTTAGTTAAACAAAAGTCAAATAGCTGAGCCCTTTTGAGGCCCAGCTAGTTAACACTTTCAAACTGTGTACAATTGATAACTTGTTTCTTCTAAAACCAAACTCCTAAACCAAAGTTTAATCTGTTATTTACATCAGATCCAGAGAGTGCATTATCCCTGAACTGATAATCTCCTTTAAATACAACACCAGGCGAAATATGGTAGCTTAATCCCATAGTAAGATCGTTTCTGTTATAAGCGTCATTTCTTACCAGGTCTCCGGCAGTATCCGCATGGGTATCGTATTGCTCATATCTTGCAAAAGCAAATAATTTCTGTTGATTTGTCTGAGGTAAAAGATTGAAAGCAGCTTCTGCATACCATCCTAATAACGCACTTCCAAGATCTCTTCCGGTAAGGTTGTTATAGTCTTCGGTACCTGACAGAGAAGCGTAGATAAATTGTCCTCTGGCTGTAAATCTCTGGTATGCATAACGAGCATCCAAACCTACCATAGCGATCCCGATATTGGCACCATCCTGATCTTCTACATCATCCTCGGCCTGAGTATCTCCAAAATATCCTGATAATCCAAGACGTAATCCAGGCAATCCGTAGTAATCCAGTTTAGCAGAAAAAGTTGGGCTGTCTATCGTAGATTGGATAGCACGCTGACGACCACCTCTTAATCCGTTAGATCCTCTAAGGAAACCATTAACTCCGCCTTCACCGTTTAATTCGGTAGATCTGAAACCGTTAAAGATATAGGCCTGGTATCCCAAAGAAAGATTGTTAAATCTACCTGTTACCCCAACACCGATCTCTCTCCAGGTTGTAGGTACAATAACATTATCTACTGCGGGTCTTTCAGTACCGTTAAAGGTTGTAGGTTCATGGTATTCGTTAATAATTCCCATAGGTACCAGCATAAGTCCTCCTCTTAAACTCACATTTGGAGCTACATTATAATTTACAAAGGCCTGCTCGATAAAAACTTCATTTACGTGCTCGAACTCAACCTCCGTAACAAACTGGGTCTTCTCATTGAATTTATAACCGAAAAGTAATACCAATCTCTGTACATCCAGTTCTCCGTTATCTCCTTCAGGCTGATTGTAAGTTACCTCTCCATAGGCCCCGACTACTACAGATTTACCATAGTTCCCCGAAAGTATCCTCTGAGCCGCGTTCTGCTGCTTCTGCGGGTCGAAGGTGATGGAATCCTGAACTGTTTGTGCCACACTTATTGTGCTGGCTAATCCTATCAAAAAGAATAGTGATTTTTTCATTACTTTTATTTAGACTGATTATTAATTAGTATTTATTACGGGGGCAAATATAGACCGCATTTATAAATACACAAACTTTATTTAGATTAATTTTAAATAATATTTTGCTATGACTATTTAGGCTTCGATAAATAAAATTTATCTGGCAAACTCCCTTTGTTTTCGGTATTTTTACCTTATGTCAGCTAAGTCACTCATTCTCGTAACCTTGCAGTTTCTCTCTATGGCGCTTCTGTTATCAAGAGGCCCTGTTATTTTCATCAATCTATGGATGGTATTTCAGCTATTGGGAATAGGGATCATGTTATGGGGCGCTGCCAGTATGGGAAATGGCAACTATAATATCCAGCCTGAAGTTAAATCGGACTTCCTTGTTGAAAGAGGAATTTACAAATGGATCAGGAATCCCATGTACCTGGGCATCCTTCTTTTTTATATACCAACAGTAATAAGTCAACCTCAGCTGATAAAATGGGGACTTTATATAAGCCTGATAATAATCTTACTGTTAAAAATATACAGAGAAGAGCATTTTCTTTCACAAAAGTTCGGGGAGCAGTTCGGGAATTATAAAAAGAGAACTTCCCGTCTTATTCCGGGTATTTTTTAATGGTAGGCCGTAAAGATCTTGCTCGCTTCATTATACGAACTTTCAAAACTCATTGCATTTACATTGGTCTGAGCCTTGGCTGCTGTAAAATAAGAGAACATTTTCTCGGTAGGCATATTTCCAGTGAGTTCATCCTTGGCCATCGGGCATCCTCCAAAGCCTTGAATTGCCCCGTCAAAACGCCTGCACCCTGCCTTGTAAGCCGAATCTACTTTTTCATGCCAACTGGTAGGAGTGGTATGCAGGTGAGCCCCGAATTCAATATCCGGATATTTCGGGATCAGGTTAGAGAATAAATAATCAATGATCTCCGGGGTGGAACTTCCTATGGTATCGGATAAAGACAGGATACTCACGCCCATATTGGAAAGTTTTTCCGTCCACTCTCCCACGATCTCAACATTCCACGGGTCTCCATAAGGATTTCCGAAGCCCATAGACAAATAGGCTACCACTTCTTTGTTTGATCTATCTGCAATATCCAGGATCTCCTTAAGGATCTCTATACTTTGTGCAATGGTCTTATGCGTATTACGCATCTGAAAGTTCTCAGAAATAGAGAAAGGATATCCCAAGTAATCGATCTCGGGATGTGTACTTGCATCCTGTGCACCTCTTACATTGGCTATAATGGCCAGTAATTTACTATCGGTCTGAGACAGGTCTAGTTGAGAAAGCACCTCAGCGGTATCTACCATCTGAGGAATTGCTTTTGGTGAAACAAAACTTCCGAAATCGATGGTATCAAATCCTACTCTAAGTAAAGACTGAATATATTGTACTTTTTTTTCAGTGGGAATAAAATCCTTAATGCCTTGCATGGCATCTCTTGGACATTCTATAAGTTTAACTTTTTCCAATACCTTATAAATCTTTTATTCTTTGTCCGGATAAGTCCGAGAAACTTTCAATAATTAAATCGGCCCTGGAAAGGTCCTGATTTCCCGAATTCGGGTTTTTAAAACCAATACACTTCATCCGGGCCGTCTTGGCAGCAATTACACCATTCCTGCTATCCTCGATCACCACAAATTCTTCTGCATTCTTATCGTACTTTCTGGCTATTTCAAGGAAGATATCCGGAGATGGTTTTCCTCTTTCCACGTCCTCACTGCTCACCAGATGATCAAAATAATCTCCTATTTCCAGTCTGTTTACAAATATATCGATGAGTTTTTTAGGTGATGAAGATCCAAGGGAAAGTGAAAAATTTTCTCGCTTAAGCGTTTCAAGCAAGTTCAATACATCATCAACAGCAGGAACTTCACAGTTCTCCAGTTCTTTGTAAAAAAGGCCTTTATGAAAACTCATCAGCTCCTGAGGATGAATACTCAACTCAAAATCGCTGATCATTTTTTTGTAGATAGGCATTCCGGCCATTCCGATCAGGCTGTTGTGATATTCGGATGTGAGTTCCACTCCTAATTCTCTAAGCGCTCTGGCCAGAACCTGTTTGTGAAAAGGTTCGCTGTCTACCAGAACACCATCCATATCAAATATCACGTAGGGTTGCATTGCTTTTAACTTTTCCTCAAAGATAACGAACAGGACTATTTTGAAAAATTATTTTTTGGGAGAATAAATAAATGCGATCTTCCTGTGAGGGGAGCAACAAATATTTTTCTTTAATTTCACATATAGCCGTATTTTTAGAACCTAACTTTTGCACATGAAATACAATGAGATAGCCGAAAAATACCTCACATATCTGGAAGAAGGTAATGTAGATGGAGTGATCAGTCTCTTTTCCGAAAACGGAATAGTGGAATCTCCCCTGTACGGGCTAAGGCCTGCATCGGAGTTCTACCGGGACCTGAATAACGACACCACAAATTCCAGCCTGAAGTTAGATGGGGTCTTTACAGAAGAAGGTTCCAGGAGGATATCATTACTATTTGATTATGAATGGACCTTAAAAAACAACAAAAAAGTACGCTTTAAGGTAGTTGATATTATCTGCTTTAACGATCTGAATAAGATAGAGAAGTTAACTATTATTTACGATACCGTTGTAAGCAGAAAGCTGCTCGAAGAATTAAAAGCCTGATCTTTTTACAGTTTAAAATAAAAACCCCGGTCATATGACCGGGGTTTATTTTTTGTATTTATTATTCCTTTATTCCGGGAAGGCCCTCAGGTTTTACCGTCTGCCAGTAAAACTTATCGGCTTTTTTCTTAACCGGATGGATCTCATCCAGGGTATTCGCATCATAAATAACACCTTCCTTAATAACATGCGTTAGCGTATTGGTGTTACGGATATTATCCAGTGGATTTTTCTCCATAATAAGTATATCCGCAAGTTTTCCGGCCTCCAGGGATCCCAGATCTCCGTCAAGACCGATCGCTTCCGCTCCTATGATAGTTGCTACTCTAAGGGCATCATGGGTAGAAATACCTCCGCTGGCATTTGCCCACAGCTCCCAGTGATAACCAAGCCCCTGCAATTGTCCGTGACTACCGATACCTGCCATTCCTCCTGCTTCCACAAGGTCCTTCGTAAATTCAGCATGCCTCGGGAATACATGTTCTTCTTCCATAAACCATGCTCCTCTTCGTCTGGACTTTCCTGCCAGTTCTCTGTAAGGAGTGAAATACTGCAGTTTTTTATCCTTATAAGGTTCTTCAGTTGCATAAAAATACTCTTCCGCCCAGGGGCCCCCGTAGGAAACCAGCAAGGTAGAAGTTACTGCCATCTTAGACTGTGCAACACTCTGAATCACATCTTTATATATCGGGTAGATCGGTAAAGAATGTTCGTGTCCCGGATATCCATCCAGCAATTGTGTCATATTAAGCTTAAAGTCCAGCCCTCCCTCTGTGGTAGGCATTAATTTAAGTTCTTTAGCCGCCATAATGATCCATTGTCTTTGCTGGCGATTCCCTACCAGGTACATCTTTATGGTTTTGGTATTGTAGTATTCGCTGTATTGTTTTAAGATATCCTTGGCGTGATCAAGATCAGTAACCTTATACGCCCAGAAACCAACTCCGGGACCTGTACTGTACACTCTTGGACCGTGAATCATTCCCGCATCCACCATATCGGCATAGGTCAATACATCTGTTGTTGCCGTTTGAGGGTCTCTGGTGGTCGTTACGCCATAGGCCAGGTTAGCCGAATAGATCCACACCTGGTTTTTATGAACACCCCAGTTGGGCCACATATGGGCATGGGTATCCACAAAGCCGGGAGTAATGGTTTTTCCGCTCACATCGATCGTTGTGGTTCCTCCCGGAACATTAAGGTTTCCGGACGCTCCTATAGCTTTAATACGGTTATTCTCAATAAGAATATCGCCATTTTCGATAACTTCATTCCCTTTCATGGTAATGATACGGCCACCCTTAAGTAAAACTCTTCCTTTGGGTATTGCTCTCTTGTAAGCTACCTTGATCTTTAATTCTTCGGCTTTAAACTTGGAAGGCTTTTTCTTCTCATCCTTTTTGGACTTGTCTTTTGTATCCGTACTGTCCTTCTTCTTTTCCTTTTCTTTTAATTCTTTTTCCTTTTTTGCAGCTAGTTTTAAGCTGTCGCTATATGCTTTGGATTTATCAAGGTCATATATAAAATGACTTGCTCCCAATGACCAGTGTACTTTTTTGCTGTCTGCTGCCCAGAAAGGAAACTCCCCTCCTAGGATGGTTAATTTCTTTGCTGGAAATGCTGCATTCTCGGCTTTGGCTAGTGATATCTGCGGAGTCTGTCCCAGTTTAGGGATAGTTACCGTATAAATATCATTATTAATTTTAGCCAGGGCGCTCTTTCCGTCAGGTGAGATCCTGATTTCCGAAGGCCTGGAAGCTCTGTTATTCTCTCTCCACGCTTCTTCGTTCGAAGGCAATAAAGAAGCCGTGTGATCGTCATGACTGTCTATGATACCCGAAGAAGAACCGTAGGTGGTTATTCCCGTAAGTTTAAGGTGTTCCTTTTCATCGGTTCCATCCCAGCGCAGGGATATCAATCCCTTCTGAGGATGATTCAGGTATATCCTGTCATTGATCTTTGTAAAATGCGGAACTGCTCTTCCTTTAGATTTATCAATAAGCGTTATTTTACCTCCGGAAGCCGGTATCCAGACCAGGTCTTCCTGTGCTCCGGCAGCAAAAGGTCCTATGGCATTTTTATATGCCTGTGAAGCTCCTTTTATAAAAACTATCCTGTTGGATTTATAAGACCAGGCCGGGCTTGTATATATTCCGGGTTCGGTAGTAAGTTGTTCTACATTTGCCCTTCCGCTTACATTCACTTTATATAAATGTCCTCCGGTAGGTTGCCAGCTGGTAAACACAATAGACTTCCCGTCGGGAGACCAGGCAGGTTGTGCCTCGGTAAAATCGTGTTTGGTCAATCTCTTTGGCTTCCCGTTCGGAAGATCCATTACATACAAACGGTTTAAGGCGGTAAATGCCAGTTTTGATCCGTCAGGAGAAGGTACGCCTCCTCTTATCTGGGTAACAAAACCTTCTTCTTTATCATCTATGGGGTATTTAAAAGAAAGTTGCGGCCCCATTTCCAGCGTCACATCAACTGTGAACGGAATTTCCTTAGCCTGGTTATTCGCCACGGAAATAGAGTATATTTTCCCTCCGTAGGAAGCAATAAGGTTTTTACTGTCGGGTGTAAAGGACATAGCCGGTAAAACACCCAGAGGAGCAATAGATTCCTGCTCATCTCTCTGTACCGGATATGCGAGCCATCTCTCATCTCCTGTTTTCAGATTTCGGAGTACCAAACCTGTTTTGGTCTCAAATCTGCTACCGTACACCATCCAGTTCCCGTCGGGAGAAAGTGTTGGCGTAAATGCCGAACCGTATCTGGAAGTAACAACAGCCATATCTCCGTCTTCCCGGTCATAAGTCCCTATCTGATACTGCGGAAGCTGTGCATTATAATTCCAGGCACCTGTTCTTCTCGAGAAATAGATCAGATCTCCGTCTGCACTGAAAGCAGGATCGATCATTTTTAAATTAGCCGGGGTCTTTACCAGCTGCGCGCCCTTACCGCCATCTTTGTGATAAAGGTGTAGCTTTATATTCCTTCTTCCTCTTGCCCCGACAATATAATCGCCATCCGGGCTCCAGTCTGCAGAGAAATAGTTTTGGTTATTGTCTTTGGTGATCTGCTTTTTTTCCTTCGAATCCAGCTCCATTGTCCAGATATTATCAGAACCGCTTTTATCGGAAATAAAAACAATGGATTTTCCATCCGGGCTGTACTTCGGATGAACATCATAGGCAATTCCTTCAGTGATCTTTTTTGCTTTCCCTCCTGTGATCGGAATACTGTAAATATCTCCCATCATATCGAAAATTACAGTTTTCCCATCAGGGCTGACATCCAATGACAGCCAGGTTCCCTGATTTGTGGTAAAACTCACTTTTCTCTCAGGTTCTAAGGGTAATTCTTTTGTTGCTTTTTTGGTGGAATCCTTCTTTTTTTCATCCTCTTGAGCAAATACTAAGGAAAAAGAAAGGAGAAGGCAGACGGTTAGCCCGTGCCTTAAAGGTAAAGGTATTTTCATTTGGAATATCTTGTGGTTATTTAATTGCTAAACAAGATACTAATAAAACTGTTAAAAAAATGTGAAGGTTTTACTGGAAGACCTTTTTGTAATCCCTGTAATCATCCCATCGATGCTTTCCTTCAGACAGTGAGGGGTATTCTATCCCGGATTTTTTGTTCTGAATAGCAATCTTGAAGATCACCCTCCACAGATGAAGCATTTCTTTCCAGGCCGGGATCAGCTTGTAGTTAGGGTCGTAAACATGGGTAGGTTCTGCCCCTACTCCGTTTACTTCAAGTATTTTAAAGTTTTGTCCCGCTTTGAGATCTTCTATAGATTTAGTACGAATATCAAATCTGCCAAAATAAAAGCCTTTCATCTTGCCGTTCAATTCGTCAAAAACCTGTTGAAGGTCCTCATCGTACAGGTCATTGGCATTGACAAATTTGGTTCCTCTGTTGTGGTTCCCTATATGTTCCAGGATCAACTCTTCTCCATTTAGGAGAACAGTATTCCACTGATCTTTAAAATTCCTTCTGAGTTTTTCCAATTGAAGTATAGCCCTCGGATTCTGATGTACCAGTTCTTCCAGTGTATGCTTTCCGTCTCCTTTTACCTTAAGGAATTCCTTGATGGTTATGGAGGGGATGATCCCTCTGGATTCATTCGGTAATCTGTAATAAAACACTCCGATCTCTACCGGGAAGTCGATGTATTCCTGAACAATATGATCTACAGTAATTGTTGTGATCACATCTTCCAGTTCTGATACGTCATCCAGTTTATGAACCAAAAGGCCTCTGTATCCGATATCTGGTTTCAGGATGATCGGGAAAGATATTCCGGATTCTTCCATTTGAGCCAGCACTTCTTTTCCTGAGCTGTTCTTATTGACCAAAAATGACTTGGGCCTGTGAGGGTCTGGAACCAATTGCAGGGTCCTGTATTTGGAATCACTCAGAATAAAACCTTCGTCTATTGCGGGATTGGTTACCAGGAAAAAGAAGGGATGGCGGGCCTTCAGGCTCAGCCATAGGTGCTGAATATATACCGGCAAATACAAAAACTGCATAGGCCAGTATTCCCAACTGGAACACTTAATATAAAACGGGTGCTGCCTTATTTTATGTAACACGTTTTTCATTAAGATCTTTTCAATTAAAATCAGGTTGGGTACTCAGAACTTATCAGGCGCTAACGCTTTCTCTTTTCAGATTATAATCCAGGTTTATTTCTTCCGAATCCGAAACAAACTGAGTTATACTTACAGTCCGCACTTTAGGTCGGTTTAGAATAAACAGATTATCATCATTAAGGCCATGTAAATCCAGGATCTTTTCGGATCCTAAATTTCCTTCACTTATAAAGTTATTAAAAAAATTCAATTTTATCTTATGGGCATCCCTTGTATAAAGGGTACTGGACGACCATAAATGGGATTTTGTATGATCGAGAACCTCATGATGTTTAGTCGTTTCATCCCATATCAACACCTGTAATTTACCTTTTTCGGCAAGTACAAGTGTAAAGGGTTCTATATTGTGAAGATCCACTTCCTCGACAAAATCGGAAAAGGAACTGTGCTCAAATGCTTCCAGTACTATCAGCCCACGGCTCTTTCTGTAAGGCAGGTTTCGCTGGTGCTTCACGAAAGCACCGTTCAGGAGGCATGCTACTCTCCCATCTGATGCCGCGATCCAGGTACCGTTATTCTCCTCATCTATGGGAGCTACAACGGTCTGTCCTTCTATATTTGTAAGCTTTTGCGGAGCCAGTGTTTTTCTCAAAGGATCTTCATCCCTGTTGGAAGTCAGGGTAAATCCATTATTATGAGAAATATAACTTACTGTGCACATACATTCTTATTTCTGATCGTAGAAGCTGCAATACCAAAATTATCATCCAGATTGAAGGAATCCTCTAATGCTTTGATCCCTATTTTGATGATAGCCAGATGATGTACGGCATGCTCAATATTGTATTGTAATTCCCTGTATAATGAAGTATTGATGGTCATCGTTTCACAATCCTCATCAGGGTTTAATGCATAATTAACTTTTAGTTTCATTTCAACATCGCCATCCACATCTTCCAGAAATCCGGAAATCCTGTTTATTTCATTCAGGCAATTATCGGTACTCACTTCCAGAGAAGTGTCTCTAACCCTTGAATCGTAGTCTACCTCTTTTTTATCTACAGCATTGATCAAACATGTATAGAATTCTAAAATATGTCTGACATGCATTCCCAATGTAGATTGACTTAGCACTTCAAGAGGTCTTGAGAATTGTTCATCGGATAATTGTCCTAAAGCATTTCTGAGATAATCTAAATTTTGATAGGTGGCCTGTTTTAGCATCTAATAGTGAATTATGAGGTTTGATATTTATACTTGTTTAAAGTCGATTATTTAACTCAACCTTACATTTTACAGTTGTTAATCAAATAACAAAATATCGTTTATTTTCTCTAAATTTTGTTAAAAATACACATTCTAAACAAATTATAAAGAAGTATTTTTTTCTGTTAACTACTCAGAAAGCAGTGAAAATCGTTTTTAAGTTTTACGATCAATTAAAAAAGCCTCCCTGAATAAGGAGGCATTTTATATGAAATATATAGGCTATATCTTATTTTTCAGCTTCTTCGCTTTCTTCTTCCTGCTTAAAATCGGTAATCCCTTTAGATATCAACAAATTGTACCACTGGATCACTTTTTTAATATCACTTGCATATACCCTGTCTTCATCGTAGTCGGGAAGGACCTCGAAAAAATACTCTTCCAGTTTATCTTTGCTGTCCTTATGATTAATACTGGTGTTATTTCCGCTTTCCTTTTCCTTGATCTTATCCAAAACATCACCTAAAGGAATTTCTTCAGACAATGTGTAAATAGCTATTTCAGAGAGCATGCTTACATTATTTCTCATTCCAATAGTAATTTTTTTACCATTTAAAAGAGACTCTACAACAAAACCGCTCCTCGTTTGTGTCTTTAATTCGTAAAGCCCGGGTTTCCCGGATATAGCAAGTATTTTATCTAAACTCATAGTTTGTGTTTTTCGAAAGCAAAGATTGAACCTTTCTCAGTTATTTACAAGAATATTAACGCGTTTTTTTTGCTGATGGAAAACGCATTCTGTAATCCACTTTAATATTCCCTTTTGAAATATTGTTTAACCGGCTTTTAATCAGTCTCTTCTTCAGGGAGGACAGTTTATCCGTGAATAAAATTCCTTCTATATGATCGTATTCATGCTGAATAACCCTGGCAGCCAGGCCATCGAATTTTTCGGTGTGTTTCTTAAAATGCTCATCGTAATACTCTATCTCGATGAATTCTTTTCTAAACACATCTTCCCTCACATCCGGAATACTAAGACATCCTTCGTTAAAAGCCCATTCATCACCTTCTTCATTCAGGATCTTCGCATTGATAAAAACCTTTTTAAGGCCGTCGAGTTTCTCTCTCTCTTCTTCGGTCAGTTCTTCATCTCCTGCAAAAGGGGTTGCGTCGACAATGAACAACCGGACGGGAAGTCCTATCTGAGGTGCAGCAAGCCCCACACCTGAAGCATTATACATCGTATCGAACATATTATCCAGCAATACATTAAGATCCGGATAATCTTTATTTATATCCTTAGCCACTTTTCTTAAAACGGGGTCTCCGTAAGCGATAATGGGTAATATCATTTTTTAATTTTGTTTGTTTTCTAAATATGTCTGTAAAATAATGGTCGCACTGATTTGATCGACCAGTTCTTTATTTTTTCTTTTTCCTTTACTTAAACCTCCGTCTATCATGGCCTGGAAAGCCATTTTGGAAGTAAAGCGCTCATCCACCCTCTCTACGGGTACCTGAGGGAGCTTTTCGGCAAGCTTTTCTAAAAATATCCTGATGTATTTTTCGCTTTCCGAAAACTCATTATTCATTTGTTTGGGCTCTCCAACTACAATTAATGATACGGTTTCTGTCTGTACATAATTTTCCAGAAATGGTATCAGATCTGCTGTGGGAACAGTGGTAAGTCCGGAAGCAATTATCTGCAATTCATCGGTTACTGCAACCCCTGTTCTTTTCTCTCCATAATCAAGCGCTAGAATGCGACCCATCTTTTATTTTTTTGCAAAAATAAGCTTTAAATTGTTATAACTGTAAAATGGGAAGTTTAATTGAAATGAAGCGCATATCTTTGCCAAAAAAACAGAGATGACTCAGATACAATCAATCATAGAAGAAGCCTGGGATAACAGAGAACTCCTGAGGAATGAAGAAACCATAAATGCAATCAGAAAAGTAGTCGATCTGCTGGATAGCGGTGAATTGAGAGTTGCCGAGCCGACCGAAAATGGCTGGCAGGTAAACGAGTGGGTAAAGAAAGCAGTGGTATTGTATTTCCCTATTCAGAAAATGGAAACCATTGAAGCAGGCCCGCTGGAGTTTCACGATAAGATCCCTCTAAAGAGAAATTATGCAGAAAAAGGGATCAGAGTAGTTCCTCACGCTGTTGCCAGACATGGAGCTTATGTATCCTCTGGTGTGATCATGATGCCGAGTTATGTAAATATCGGAGCATATGTAGATGAAGGTACTATGGTAGATACCTGGGCAACCGTTGGAAGTTGTGCACAGATCGGTAAAAACGTTCACCTTAGTGGTGGTGTTGGGATCGGAGGGGTTTTAGAGCCACTACAGGCAGCTCCGGTGATCATTGAAGACAATGCCTTTATCGGTTCCAGATGTATCGTTGTTGAAGGGGTTAGAGTAGAAAAAGAAGCTGTGTTGGGTGCCAATGTGGTGCTTACCGCGTCTACCAAAATTATAGATGTAACAGGTGATGAACCTGTAGAAATGAAAGGTTATGTACCTGCGCGTTCCGTGGTTATTCCGGGAAGTTATACCAAGAAATTCTCAGCAGGAGAATATCAGGTTCCCTGTGCGTTGATCATCGGAAAACGTAAAGAAAGTACTGACAAAAAGACTTCGCTTAACAATGCTCTCAGAGAGTACGATGTTGCGGTATAATTTTTTTGCCAAAGACGCGTTTTACTTTTCATTAATGGTAAATCATGCTATCTTTGGCAAAAATTTTACAACTTGATCACTAGAAAAAAACTTACAGCCATTGTTCCTGTTCAGAATGAAGAACACAACATTCGGGAGGTTCTTGAAAGTATTTCTTTCGCAGATGAAATAATGGTAGTGGATTCTTTTAGTACCGATAACACTCTCCAAATTGCCAGGGAATACACAGATTTTATTGTACAGAGAGAGTATGGGTATTCTGCTTCACAAAAGAACTGGGCTATCCCACAGGCCAATAATGAGTGGATCTTTCTTGTTGATGCTGATGAAAGAGTTTCTGAAGAGCTAAAAAATGAGATTCTTGCCACTCTCGAAAAGGATGAAGACCCTAATGTGGCTTACTGGATTGGCCGGAATAATCATTTTATGGGCAAAAGGATCCGTTATAGCGGATGGCAAAACGATAAAGTGATCCGTCTTTTCAGGAAGAGTAAATGTATTTATGAAGATAAGATGGTCCATGCCGAGATTAAGGCAGATGGTCAGGTAGGGTTTTTAAACAGTCCTCTTTACCATAACACCTATGTAAATCTGGACAGGCATATTTTAAAACTCAACAGATATGCTTCCTGGCAGGCTGAAGAATGTGAAAAGAAAACAGGAAAGCTCACGCCTTATCATTTTGTGATCAAGCCTTTCTGGCGCTTTTTTAAACACTATTTTCTTCAAAGTGGTTTTCGGGATGGTCTTCCGGGCTTTGTTATAGCTTACCTCCGGTCCTATTCCATTTTTATCCGCTATGTAAAAATATGGTTACTCCGTAGAAACCTGAACTAAACGAATTTCTCTATTTTTTCTCTTTAACAATGCCGTGTTCGGTCCACGCTGCTTTATTATCGCGTGTATTTTTTCGGATTGCCTGGTTCTTTGCAATAGATTCAGGAGTTTTATATCCTCTTTTATGATCGAGGTGCACGCATACGGCACTGTACCGTATCTGTTTTGATTTTATGCCGTAATTGAACAGGCGCTCTCCCAACTCCCGGTCCTGTCCTCCGTACTGCATTCTCTCATCCATTCCGTTTACTGCAACAATGTCCTTTTTCCAGCCGGAAGCATTATGCCCGTTCCAACTTGCATTGGTAGGTGTAATAAAATTGAGAAATTTCGATTTACTGCCTGTGGAGGTGAGTTTATTATTTTTAAAAGTAGACTTCAGGCCATTTTTCTTTAACCAGTCTATATCAAAGCACTTGCCGGTTAAAATATCTTCTTTCGAGATTAATTTTGATATATCCATAGGAAGCATAAAATACCCCCCTGATAAAAAATACCCTTCTTCCCTGTAAGTATCGTGAACTGATAAAAAGTCGGGGCGCGGAATACAATCGCCATCACTCATAACAATGTATTCTCCTCTGCAAGCCACAATAGCTTTGTTGAGTATTCTGGATTTCTGAAAACCATCATCCTCCTGCCAGACATGGACTAAGGGATAAGATAATTCGTTTTTCATCCCATCTATCAGTTGTTTTGTTTTAGGACCGGATCCGTCATCGGCAATGACCACTTCAAAGTTTTTAAATTCTTGTTTGTGATATCCCCATAAAACCTTTTCCAGCCATTCTTCCGCATTATACGTACTTATTATAACCGATATCTGTACATTTTCCATAATCTGTCAAAACTTATTTCACAATCTCCGGGCAAAAATATGAAGGTTTATTTACATATCTTTGCTTTTCAATTTATTTGTAACCAACTATTCAATTAATTACCTGTACGCTGAATGCATCCTCTAAAAAAACTTTCTTACGGTATCGTTAAGAAATTCAAATTTTTGAATCCCGAATACTATCTGAAAATATACTATCAATATTATACGGATAAGAAGCTGGACCTCGAAAATCCTACCGAGTTTAATCAGAAGATCCAATGGATGAAGATCTATTATCAAAAACCCATTCTGAGTATCCTGGTGGATAAATACTCGGTGCGGGAATATATTAAAGATAAAATAGGCGATCAGTATCTGAACGATCTTATCAAGGTATACGAGAGGGCATCGGATGTGAACTTTAATGAGCTCCCCGAAAAATTTGTTTTGAAAGCTGTTCACGGCAGCAACTACAACATAATCGTAAAAGACAAAAAGAAGCTCAACAGGCTAACGGCCAGATGGAAAATGCATAAATGGATGGGGCGTAATTACTATTACAGCGGAGGACTGGAATGGGCTTATAAAAATGTTACTCCCAGGATCATTTGCGAAAAATTCCTCAATGAGATCGGGAAGGAATCCATAAATGATTATAAATTCTTCTGTTTTAACGGAGTGCCGAAATTTATCCAGATAGACATTGACCGTCACACCGATCATTCCAGGTGTTTTTATGATATTGACTGGAAAAAACTACCTTTCTCCATGACAAAGTACAAACATTATCAGGGAGAGGTAGAAAAACCGGAAAAGTTTGATGAGATGTTCGACCTGGTAAAACGCCTGGCTGAAGATTTCCCTTTTGTTAGAGTTGATTTTTATGCGATCGGAGAAAAAATTATATTCGG
Source organism: Leptobacterium flavescens (assembly GCF_010671605.1). GTDB lineage: Bacteria > Bacteroidota > Bacteroidia > Flavobacteriales > Flavobacteriaceae > Leptobacterium > Leptobacterium flavescens. The sequence continues at coordinate 3,520 of NZ_JAABOO010000005.1, read as the reverse complement.
GGAGATGACTTTTTATCCCGGAGATGGTATTGAAGAATTTTATCCGGATGAATACAATACAACCATCGGAAATTATCTTCAATTGCCGGAAAAGATCGTTTAATTTTAATGAGTAGCTTGGAAATGATAGGTAATGAAATAGAGAATGCTCTTCAGGCACTGCAACAAGGAGGGCTAATACTCTATCCGACCGATACGGTTTGGGGTATTGGTTGCGATGCCACTAATCCGGATGCTATACGGAAAGTATACGATCTTAAAAGAAGAGCAGACAGCAAGGCACTGATCTGCCTGGTTTCGGATATCAGAATGCTGGAAAAACACATTTACGAGCTTCCCGATGTTGCTTATGATATTATTGAACTGGCCACACGCCCGACAACCATAATCTACGATAAACCCTTAAATGTAGCACCCAACCTGGTAGCCGAAGATGATTCGCTTGCTATCCGTGTCGCATCGGATGAATTCTGTCAAAAACTCATCCGGAAATTTAAACGGCCAATCGTATCGACCTCGGCTAATATAAGCGGAGAACCTACTCCTTCACATTTTAAAGAAATAAGTTCTGAAATTTTAAAAGGTGTCGACTATGTAGTAAATTTGCATCGCGATAAAAAAAACAGCAACCCATCTTCTATTATTAAACTGACAAATGATGGAGTGGTTAAAGTGATTCGTAAGTGAAATAATGCAAAAAAACTACAAAGAGGCCATACAACATCCTATTTTTGAAATCATTTCCCTTGCCGCCAAAGAACTTCAGGTAGAAAGTTATGTGATCGGTGGATTTGTTAGAGACTTCCTTTTAGGTCGTAAAACTCCTAAAGATATCGATATTGTTGCCGTTGGAAGCGGTATTTCCCTGGCTAAAGCAGTAGCCCAGAAGCTTTCCGGACACCCCAAAGTACAGATATTTAAAAACTACGGTACCGCAATGATCAGGACTGAAGATTTTGAAGTGGAATTTGTCGGGGCCAGAAAAGAAAGCTATCACTTCGACAGCAGAAAACCTGTAGTAGAGAACGGAAGCCTGGAAGACGATCAGAACAGAAGGGATTTTACGATCAATGCACTGGCTTTATCCTTGTCTGAAGACACATACGGAGATCTTCTCGATCCGTTTAACGGAGTAAGTGATCTGGAGAAAAAGGTTATACGCACACCCCTGGATGCCGATATTACTTATTCGGATGATCCGCTTAGAATGATGCGGGCCATTCGTTTTGCTACCCAGCTCGGTTTTAAGATCGAACCCGATTCTTTGAGAGCTATCTCCGAAAACAAGGACCGTATCGAAATTATTTCTAACGAACGGGTTGTTGATGAACTTCATAAGATCTTACTAAGTAAAAAACCCTCGGTAGGCTTCAAACTACTTTATAAAACGGGCTTACTGGATATCATTATGCCCGAATTGACAGATCTTCAGGGAATTGAAGAAGTTGAAGGTCAAAAGCATAAGGATAATTTTTATCACACCCTGGAAGTTGTTGACAATATTTCTAAAAATACAGAGGATCTCTGGTTAAGGTGGGCTGCTCTCCTGCACGATATAGGAAAAGCTCCAACCAAAAAATTCAGCAAAAAAGTCGGGTGGACCTTTCACGGGCATGAATTCGTCGGTTCTAAAATGGTATACAAGCTTTTTAAAAGGTTGAGGATGCCCCTTAATGAAAAGATGAAGTTTGTTCAGAAAATGGTATTGATGAGTTCCCGGCCGATTGCCCTGGTTAATGAGGAAGTAACAGATTCTGCGGTCAGAAGGCTCGTTTTTGATGCAAAGGAACATGTTGAGGATCTTATGACCTTATGCGAAGCAGACATCACTACCAAGAACCCTTCAAAATTTAAACGCTACCATCATAATTTTCAAATAGTAAGGCAGAAGATCGTTGAAGTGGAAGCCCGGGATCAGATCCGGAATTTCCAGCCTCCTGTAAGTGGAGAGGAGATCATGGAGACCTTCGGACTAAAGCCTTCAAGAGAAATAGGAGTTATTAAAGAAGCAATTAAAGAGGCCATTTTGGAGGGTGAAATACCTAATGAATACGATGCTGCCGTAGAATATATGATGAAGAAAGCCGAAAAAATGGGCTTGAAAGCCGTAAAAAACAGGTCTGATGAAAAAAGATAATAAATGGGTCATTTCCTGGCTTTTTGCCGGGTGTTTTCTGATATTCGTAATGGTTGTTGTCGGGGGAATAACCCGCCTTACCCATTCGGGTTTATCTATTTCCGATTACAAACTGATAACGGGAACCATCCCTCCTATCGGAGAGGAAGAATGGCAGGAAGCTTTTGAGCTTTACAAGCAATATCCGGAGTATCAGAAGATCAATTACGATTTTACCCTGGAGGATTTTAAAAGTATTTATTTCTGGGAATGGCTTCACCGCTTGATAGGTCGTTTGATCGGAGTTATTTTTATTATTCCTTTTTTGTTTTTCCTCTTAAGGAAGCAATTGAGCAGACCTACCATAAAAAAAGCGGTAATCCTGTTATTCCTTGGTGGTTTTCAGGGCTTTTTAGGCTGGTACATGGTCAAAAGCGGATTAGTGGACAGGCCCGATGTAAGTCATTACAGATTAGCCATGCACCTTACCACCGCCTTTATAACCTTTGCCTATACCCTTTGGGTAGCACTTGATCTGATCTATATAGAAAGAAAAAGTGTTCACAAAGCAATGCGGAACCTTATTCGCTTTGCCCTTATCATTCTTCTTGTCCAGATTATCTGGGGAGCTTTTGTTGCCGGGCTTGATGCCGGTTTTATACACAATCACTGGCCTCTTATGAGTGATGGTGAGCTCATTCACGAATCTGTTTTTATTGAGCAAAACCCTCTTTGGAGGAATTTTGTTGAAGGAAAGAGCGGGGTTCAGTTTATACATCGCTATCTCGCTTATTTTGTGGTCCTTCTTATAGGGTTAATTTGGTACAGGTCCAGAAAAATGGAAGTAAACGGCACTCAGAAGAAGGGAATAAACTATCTGCTGGCTCTTGTTTTTGTACAATTTGTACTGGGAGTCCTTACTATTATTTACGCAGTTCCGGTTTGGCTGGGAGTTGCCCATCAGGTTGGTGCCTTCTTCCTTTTAAGCGCAATGACTTTTACGCTTCACAGATTCAGCAAATAACAAAAAAAGCCGAAACTAAAATAAGTTCCGGCCTTCGTTTAAAAAGAATAATTAATTCCTTTTCATAAAACTTTCTGCTCTATATTTTCGGATAGCGAGTTCTGAATATTATTTTGTGGAAGATTATTTTTTCAAAAAGCCGGAGAATACCTCCGGCTTTTCTCACTTTCAACTAATTCTATTTATTCAAATAGAACAGAACAAAACAAATATTGTTTCTTATTGTGGTTGGATATCAATCCTTACGATGTTATATCCTCCTCTTGGGTCTTCTAAGTATACTACTCCAGGTCCGTTATCAATAACTCCCTTTCCGAACTGTACATCTTCCAATGCACTTACTCTTCGGATCGCAGTATTTCCATCAGCTGCTCCTGTGT
>NZ_JAABOO010000004.1 GCF_010671605.1 Leptobacterium flavescens | reverse complement strand
TATCCTCCTCTTGGGTCTTCTAAGTATACTACTCCAGGTCCGTTATCAATAACTCCCTTTCCGAACTGTACATCTTCCAATGCACTTACTCTTCGGATCGCAGTATTTCCATCAGCTGCTCCTGTGTTAGGATTAAGTTGTCTTGGTGCCTGATCCGGTCCAAAACCTACTGGCTGATCTACCTCTGTTCCAGCATCGAATAAGTAAGACTCATCACTCTCGGATGTTCCTGAGAATGGTGCTCCGCTCTCATCAAATAATGCTACTCCATTGTTGTTATAGCTGATGAACCAGTCATTGGTCTCTACTAACATTGTTCCGATACCTAACTTGTAATTCTGTCCTTGTGGTACTTCGATGGTGAAAGTCAGGCTTCCTCCAGGTCCTACATTTGCATCCTCTACACTAGCTGATACTGGTAATCCAAGGCTCTCAAAGTAAGCTACCGCTGCAGCGTTATCTCCGTCTTCTGCCAGTTGCTCTAATCCGCTCTCTGGGTTTAAAGTTCCTCCCTGTGCAAAGAATGGGTCGCTGTCTGTGTTAAAGGCATATACCAATCCTGGGGATAATTGACTTAATGAAGAAGCTAATCTCAATGGTGCTCCGTTAGTTCCTGTTTCATTGAACCAATCGAATAATGCATCAGGGTTTCCGTCTTCTGCAATTCCTTCAAGACCTACTCCTCTGTCCTCTTCTCCTAGAGTGAATAATGGCTCTGGTAAAGTGTGTAGTACTACGATTCCTGGTGTTACTACAAATCCGTTCTGTGAACTTGGTGGCTGATTTGTATCAGGAGTTCTGATAGCAGTGATTGTTAAGGTAAATGTTCCTGCTTCTGTTCCGTCTCCGGCTACATAATCTAAGATCGCTGTCAGGTAGAAATCTCCACGTACTCCACCTCTGTCTACTAGTCTAACTAGTGGGTTAGCATCTTCTGGTCCTGTGTTTGGCCCTGCTGGTGGGAAGTTACTTGGATCGTTATCTGCTTCTGTTCCCAGATCGTATAATACTAGTTCACTTGCAATATCTACACCGTTTAGTGCTTGTCCGTTAGGGAATAGATCGATTCCTGCCAGATCTTCAGGTGCCAGGTACCAGTCATTACTGTTACCCATCATCGTTACAGGAGTGAATTTAGTTCCAGGTACTGCCTTAAAGCTGATCTGATACTGATCTCCATCCTGGTTTAATGGTCCTCTTGTTGGAGTCTCTCCAGTTCTGATTCTCTCTGTAAAAGTGTGAACATTTAGGTAGTTGATCACATTGCTGATCGTTACGTTAAATGTCGTTGTTGGTGCTACTACATCGTTAGCTTCTCCCAAAGATGGGTTTACTTCCTCTGCCCAGTCGGATGCGCTATCGCCTTCTCCGTCATACTCTATACTGTAGCTGTCCAATCTTACTGTTGGTACAAACTCTCCAGCTGTCCAGATACCTGCTGCTACCGCTACATTCTCTCTGGCACTTCCGCCTGCTCCCCACTGTACGAAATCCATGATCGCATCAGGGTTAGCAAACTGATTCTCTGAATAAAGTCCCAGTCCTCCTTCATCATCAGGCATGCTGTATGGAAGTACTAAAAACTCTCCCGGAGCTAGTTCTATCTCTCCGCTCTCTGGTGTTACGTTCCCGATCTGTACATAAGTACCAGGTCCTAAACATAACCAGTAAGAACTAAGATCTACACTTACGTCTCCGTTGTTGTATAGCTCTACTAAGTCACGGTTACCGTACTGTACTTCGTTGATCACTACAGAACGTACTTGCTCAGGCACGGTAAGAACATTGTCCTCTCCTAAAGTAACTGTGGTAGTCTCTCCCCAGTTAGCTGCTCCGTTCCCTTCACCGTCAAATACAATACTGTTGTTAGGGTTGGTTACCGTTGGTACAAATTCTCCGGCTGTCCAGATCCCTGCTGCTACCGCAACATCTTCTCTGGCACTTCCGCCTTCTCCCCACTGTACGAAATCTTCAATAGCATCTGAGCTACCGAATTCGTTAGTAGAATACAACCCTAATCCTGCACTTGTATCAGGCATCGTATAAGGTAGTACTACATAATCTCCAGCCTCAAGGTTGGTGATAGATCCACTCTGTGGAGTCAGTGTCCCGATACGTACATAAGTACCAGGCCCTAAACATAGCCAGTAATCACTTAGATCTGCGGTAGTGGTTCCGCTGTTAAAGATCTCTACAAGATCCTCACTTGCGTACTGAACCTCATTTAATACTACTGTAAATTCTACCGGAGCCGGATCTACCGGATCCACTCCGTTTGCATCATCATCACTAGAACATGATGATAACATCAAAGATGATAGCAGTAAACCGCTAAAAAAACTCTTTGTTAATAAATTCTTTTTCATTTTGCTCGAATTGATTTTTAATTTTTTTTCAAAACTACAATCAACCAAGCCTTCACAATGGTGACAAAAATCACCAAAAGCAGTTAATGTTTTCCCAAAAATTTAATTAAGAAGGAGTTCTATATGTCTTTTGTGCTGGATTAACAGGTTTTCGTGCTCTAACTTCTTGGTAATACGAGAAATAACTTCTCGCGAAGTACCGAGGTCTGAAGCAATATTCTGGTGTGAAAGATGAATATTCTGGGATTTCAGGATCTTCGATTTGTTCTCGAGATATTTAATAAGACGGTCTTCCATCTTATAGCAGATAATATCCTTGGTGGTTTTTAAAAGATCTTCAAAATTCTTCTGATAATCTTTGATAATAACCCTGCTAAAAGAGGGATATTTAACAAACCATTCCTTTACTTTCTGGACCGGTAAACACAAAACGGTGGTTTCTTCTTCCGTAATGGCAGAGAACTGAACGGCTTCTTCCCCGAATAAGTGGTTAAAGCTCATTACACAGGTTTCTCCCGGATTAATATAATAGAGAAGGAATTGCACACTGTCCTCTTCAGCATACATCTTAATGATCCCATCGAGAACAAGAGGTAAAAAATTCAAATAAGCTCCTTGTTTTACTACATGTACTCCTTTAGGGAATTCTTTGTAAAAGCCCGTTTCTTTAATTTCTTCGTAAAGCGGTGCTTCAAGGAAAGGTAAACATCTCTTTATATATTTTGAGTTGTCGTTATCCATTAGTTCTTTTTCAATTTTTTCTAAATATACAAAACAATATACTCTTGTATGTAATTACGGTAGCCGGTGTAAAATTATGTAAGTAAAGAGCGTTTTTTTGTTTGGTATGAAACATTTAGATGTAAAAAAGCCGGAAATGTTTTCCGGCTTTTCTCACTTTCAACTAATTCTATTTATTCAAATAGAACAGAACAAAACAAATATTGTTTCTTATTGTGGTTGGATATCAATCCTTACGATGTTGTATCCTCCTCTTGGGTCTTCTAAGTATACTACTCCAGGTCCGTTATCAATAACTCCCTTTCCGAACTGTACATCTTCCAATGCACTTACTCTTCGGATCGCAGTATTTCCATCAGCTGCTCCTGTGTTAGGATTAAGTTGTCTTGGTGCCTGATCCGGTCCAAAACCTACTGGCTGATCTACCTCTGTTCCAGCATCGAATAAGTAAGACTCATCACTCTCGGATGTTCCTGAGAATGGTGCTCCGCTCTCATCAAATAATGCTACTCCATTGTTGTTATAGCTGATGAACCAGTCATTGGTCTCTACTAACATTGTTCCGATACCTAACTTGTAATTCTGTCCTTGTGGTACTTCGATGGTGAAAGTCAGGCTTCCTCCAGGTCCTACATTTGCATCCTCTACACTAGCTGATACTGGTAATCCAAGGCTCTCAAAGTAAGCTACCGCTGCAGCGTTATCTCCGTCTTCTGCCAGTTGCTCTAATCCGCTCTCTGGGTTTAAAGTTCCTCCCTGTGCAAAGAATGGGTCGCTGTCTGTGTTAAAGGCATATACCAATCCTGGGGATAATTGACTTAATGAAGAAGCTAATCTCAATGGTGCTCCGTTAGTTCCTGTTTCATTGAACCAATCGAATAATGCATCAGGGTTTCCGTCTTCTGCAATTCCTTCAAGACCTACTCCTCTGTCCTCTTCTCCTAGAGTGAATAATGGCTCTGGTAAAGTGTGTAGTACTACGATTCCTGGTGTTACTACAAATCCGTTCTGTGAACTTGGTGGCTGATTTGTATCAGGAGTTCTGATAGCAGTGATTGTTAAGGTAAATGTTCCTGCTTCTGTTCCGTCTCCGGCTACATAATCTAAGATCGCTGTCAGGTAGAAATCTCCACGTACTCCACCTCTGTCTACTAGTCTAACTAGTGGGTTAGCATCTTCTGGTCCTGTGTTTGGCCCTGCTGGTGGGAAGTTACTTGGATCGTTATCTGCTTCTGTTCCCAGATCGTATAATACTAGTTCACTTGCAATATCTACACCGTTTAGTGCTTGTCCGTTAGGGAATAGATCGATTCCTGCCAGATCTTCAGGTGCCAGGTACCAGTCATTACTGTTACCCATCATCGTTACAGGAGTGAATTTAGTTCCAGGTACTGCCTTAAAGCTGATCTGATACTGATCTCCATCCTGGTTTAATGGTCCTCTTGTTGGAGTCTCTCCAGTTCTGATTCTCTCTGTAAAAGTGTGAACATTTAGGTAGTTGATCACATTGCTGATCGTTACGTTAAATGTCGTTGTTGGTGCTACTACATCGTTAGCTTCTCCCAAAGATGGGTTTACTTCCTCTGCCCAGTCGGATGCGCTATCGCCTTCTCCGTCATACTCTATACTGTAGCTGTCCAATCTTACTGTTGGTACAAACTCTCCAGCTGTCCAGATACCTGCTGCTACCGCTACATTCTCTCTGGCACTTCCGCCTGCTCCCCACTGTACGAAATCCATGATCGCATCAGGGTTAGCAAACTGATTCTCTGAATAAAGTCCCAGTCCTCCTTCATCATCAGGCATGCTGTATGGAAGTACTAAAAACTCTCCCGGAGCTAGTTCTATCTCTCCGCTCTCTGGTGTTACGTTCCCGATCTGTACATAAGTACCAGGTCCTAAACATAACCAGTAAGAACTAAGATCTACACTTACGTCTCCGTTGTTGTATAGCTCTACTAAGTCACGGTTACCGTACTGTACTTCGTTGATCACTACAGAACGTACTTGCTCAGGCACGGTAAGAACATTGTCCTCTCCTAAAGTAACTGTGGTAGTCTCTCCCCAGTTAGCTGCTCCGTTCCCTTCACCGTCAAATACAATACTGTTGTTAGGGTTGGTTACCGTTGGTACAAATTCTCCGGCTGTCCAGATCCCTGCTGCTACCGCAACATCTTCTCTGGCACTTCCGCCTTCTCCCCACTGTACGAAATCTTCAATAGCATCTGAGCTACCGAATTCGTTAGTAGAATACAACCCTAATCCTGCACTTGTATCAGGCATCGTATAAGGTAGTACTACATAATCTCCAGCCTCAAGGTTGGTGATAGATCCACTCTGTGGAGTCAGTGTCCCGATACGTACATAAGTACCAGGCCCTAAACATAGCCAGTAATCACTTAGATCTGCGGTAGTGGTTCCGCTGTTAAAGATCTCTACAAGATCCTCACTTGCGTACTGAACCTCATTTAATACTACTGTAAATTCTACCGGAGCCGGATCTACCGGATCCACTCCGTTTGCATCATCATCATTAGAACAAGATGATAACATCAAAGACGACAGAAGTAAACCGCCGAAAAAACTCTTTGTTAATTTTAAATTTTTCATGATTTTATTTTCTAATTTTTTTGTTTGCCCTCACTTACGAGAAAAGAAAAAAGTGGGTTTTAAGGCAGAAAAAAGTCAACGTAAATAAAATCATCAATAAAAAACACCTTTTATTATCATATATTTAATTAAAATACATTTTTATTGAGTATTATTCATGTTAATTGATTTTTATCAGCAGATATCCTAAAAAAATATTAGTGAAAAAAAGTGGTTTTTTTAACGTTTTTTAACAAAACCGGTCAATTTTTATCCTTTTCAACTCTCTTTATTCTATTAATTATTTATGGTTTTAATACGGTTTTCCGATCGGTTTTTTGAAAATAGAATTGATGTATATTGTAAGTCTGTAAACAATAATCTTATTACCTTTGCAGTCTGGAAAATTTTATCATGATATACAAATTCAGAATTATTTTGGACGCCGATGAAGATATCTTCAGGGATATCGAAATAGAAGCGTCCAGTAGTTTAGAGGATTTCCATAATAGTATTACGCAGGCTTTCGGTTTTGATGGCATGGAGATGGCATCTTTTTACCTCAGCGATGAAAAATGGAATCAGGGAGAGGAGATCTCTCTTTTTGATATGGGAGACGGAACATCTGATGTACGCCTTATGAATGAGTCCTTTCTGGAAGACGTGGTAACAGAAGAGAACAACAAACTTATTTATGTGTACGATTTCTTTACCATGTGGACCTTCTTTGTTGAGCTGGCCGAAATATCTGAGAAGGAAGACGGAAGATCCTATCCTAACCTTTTGTTTGCTCATGGGAACTTACCTGAGCAGGCCCCGGATAAACAATTCGAATCGGAAGGAGCAGAGGAAACAGAGAGTTCTGATGAAATGGATATTGAAGATTACGACGATCTGGATTTCGACGAAAACTGGAACTAAGACCATCTGCCTTTCCACAGTAACAATCCATTAAATTATTTATTAACAACCTAAAGTTGAATAACTGATGATCAACTTATATTCTACCCAAATAGAGAGCTTATCCATACATACGGTTGGTAACAAAGGCCGTGGTGAAAATGTTTTTTATTCCAAAGAGCCCTATCAGCTTAACGATGAAATAACTGCCCTTTTAAAAGAGTACTTCTTTAAACCCTTCAGGGAGAAGGAAGAGAATTACTTTCATTTTTCTCATGAAGCAGATCTGGAATTCAATCCTCTGTTTACCATCTGTTCCGAGATCTTTGATATGCCGGATTCTATCCATGAGAATTCAAAAAAGATCACTTCTCATCTTTTTGAACAATCCAGTCATCCACACATCAAAAGCGGGGAAGTTTATATTACGTATCTGTCGGATGTAGTGGTGGATAACGAGAAAATCGATGCTATCGGGATCTTTAAAAGCGAATTAAAACACGATTTCCTTCAGTTTGAAGAGAAAGAGCAGAATATCGATATCCTGATCAGGCAGGGGATCAATGTAAATAAACTCGATAAAGGTTGCCTGATCCTCAAAACTGATAAAGAGGAAGGCTATAAAATATTATCTGTAGACAGCAACCGCTACGATACCAAATACTGGTTAGAAAATTTCCTGGGGGTCAATGCCCTTACCGACGAGAATTTCTTTACCAAGAAATACCTTAAGTTCTGCCAGAACTTCGCCAAGGACGTAGTACTCCCGGCCGAAGACAAAAAAGAAGAGGTAATGTTTATGAACAGAGCGGTAAACCACTTTGCCAAGAACGATAATTTTGAGGAGACCTCTTTTCTCAATGAAGTAATGGACAATCCAGACCTTATTCCGGAATTCAAACATTATAAAGTTGAAAAAGGCCCTAAGTTCAGTATAGAGGACGTTTCCAACTTCCCTATCGCTAATAAGGCAGTTTCGGATGCCAGAAAAAAGATAAAGAACACTATCGATCTCGATACCAATATTCAGATTAAAATGGATTTCATCAACCCGGAATCCGCAGAAAAGTTTATTGAAAAAGGGTGGGATGAAGAAAAACAGATGTACTATTATCTGGTTTATTTTAACCGGGAACAGAAAAGCTAACCGCCTCTTTTTAAGCTAAAAACAAGACATCAGGAGCCTTGACCAGAACTGTGGAAAGGCTCCTTTTTTTTGACCGTACTTTTTCTCTCCGTTTAAAAAAGTCTTAATGTTGTAACGAAAAAGTTAAATTAGCGTCAAGTTAGGTACAACCAATCAAAAAATTATATCATCTTGGAAACAATTCTTACAATTGAAAACCTTACTAAAAAGTTCGGGTATTTAACCGCCGTTAAAGATCTGTCCTTTACTATAGAAAAGGGAAATGTGTACGGGATCCTCGGACCCAACGGAAGCGGAAAATCCACCACCCTGGGTATTGTGCTCAATGTGGTAAACAGAACTGCGGGTAATTTCTCGTGGTTCGACGGACAGATCTCCACACATGAAGCACTGAAAAAAGTAGGTGCCATTATTGAGCGACCTAACTTCTACCCTTATATGACTGCCGAAAAAAACCTGCAACTGGTTTGTAAAATAAAGGGAGTTTCTTCTGATAAAGTAAATGAAAAGCTGGAGCTGGTAGGCCTGATCGACAGGAAAGACAGCAAGTTCAGGACATTTTCACTGGGTATGAAGCAGCGTCTTGCTATTGCGTCTGCCCTGCTTAATGATCCTGAAATATTGATCCTGGACGAGCCCACAAACGGTCTTGACCCACAGGGAATACACCAGATAAGAGAACTTATAAAAAAGATAGCCGCTGCGGGAACCACTATCCTTCTGGCATCTCACCTTCTTGACGAGGTGGAAAAAGTGTGCAGCCATGTGGTTATCCTGAGAAAAGGTGTAAAGCTATACTCCGGAAGAGTGGATGAAATGATTGCCAGTCACGGTTTCTTTGAACTTAAATGTGAGGATAATGAAAAACTGGTATCTCAACTGGAAAGCAATCCGATCTTCAGGAAGATCTCTTCAGATAACGGACTCATCACCGCTTTTCTGAATGAGCCTCTGGATGCTAAGGAATTCAATAAAATGATGTTCGATCAGGGGATCGTACTTTCTCATCTCGTAAAAAGAAAGGAAAGTCTCGAAGAACAATTCCTTACCCTTACCGAAAACCAATCCAACTAACCAATCAATCAGAAAACATGTTACGATTATTACAAATAGAATTTATAAAACTATGGACCAATAGGGCGAGTAAATTTTTGATCATCTCCTATTTTGTCCTTCTTACCCTGATCTCATTAATTGCGGCCATTAAATTTGATATAGGCCCGATAAAATTTCACCTGGCGGAACTCGGGATATTTAATTTCCCTTATATCTGGCATTTTAATACATTCGTTGCCGCCATCTTTAAACTATTCTTAGCAGTGGTCATTGTTTCTATGATGGCCAACGAGTACAGCAATAAGACTTTAAAGCAAAACCTTATAGACGGCCTGAGTAAAAAAGAATTCATCTATTCTAAATTCCTCACTGTAGTATCTTTTGCTTTCATCTCTACAGTGTTCATTTTTGTGGTCTCTCTTATCCTGGGACTTATCTATTCTGATTTTAATGAACCTTCCATCATCTTTTCGGATCTTGAGTATCTGATCGCCTTCTTTATAAAACTGGTCGGCTTCTTTTCTTTCTGTCTCTTTTTAGGGATCCTGGTAAAACGCTCTGCCTTTGCCCTTGGTTTCCTGATCTTCTGGCAGATCGTAGAAGGGATAACATTCGGTCTTTTAAAATGGAAAGCTGCAGACGGTGTTGCCGAGGCCGTATTCAGGTTCATGCCACTGAACTCTATGGCTAATCTTATTAAAGAACCCGGTTCAAGATTATCTGCCGTAAAATCGGTAGCGAATCAAATAGGAGAGGAATTCAATAAGGACTATTCCGTTCACTGGTACGAGATAATGATCGTTTTAGGCTGGACCGCCTTATTTATTTATATGTCCTATAGTTTATTAAAAAAGAGAGATTTATAGTATATTTAAGCCTCAGTGACGGGGCAAAATGACTAAACACCTTATTCTTTTACTAAGCCTTGCATTTCTTTCAATTCATCAGGGAAATGCTCAAAGGGAAGCTTCCAATTGGTATTTTGGAAGAAATGCGGGGCTGCAATTTAACGGAGATGGCACGGTAATACCTCTTACCGATGGACAGCTGGATACCAATGAGGGTTGCGCCACTATCTCGGATCGTTTTGGGAATCTCCTCTTTTATACGGATGGAATAACGGTATGGGACCGTACCCATAACATAATGACCAAAGGAACCGGATTACTGGGAGACCCTTCCAGTTCACAATCCGCCATCATAGTTCCCAAACCTGAGGATCCTGATATTTACTATATTTTTACCGTTCACGCCCTCGGTGGGGACAATCACAACACTTCCGAATTACAGGGGCTTAATTTTTATACGGTAGATATGAGCATCGGAGCCAACGGTGCCGTTGTTGGCCGGGGAAATAACGACCAGCCTCTTATCATTCCGAATTCAGAAAAAATAACAGCTGTCAGGTCTGCCGATTGCAGCTCCATCTGGGTGATCTCTCATTTCCTGGATTCTTTTTACGCTTATAATGTAAGTGCCACGGGAGTTAATACCAGCCCGGTCATATCTGCTACAGCCACCACAGTACCTCTGGGAGGTTATCGCTTTAACGCCATAGGTTATCTGAAGGCCTCTCCTAACGGAAGAAGGCTGGCGGTAGCGCACAGCACGGTTTCAAATACAGTGGACAGAAGAGCCGCCGGAAAATTCCTGGTATACGACTTTGATGCGTCCACCGGAATAGTTTCTAATGAACAGGAACTGGATACCGATAACGGAAGCCCCTACGGAGTGGAATTTTCACCCAACAACAACCTGGTCTATTGTACGGTCAGTATTTTTAGCGATGACAGTTCCGTCTCTAACTTATATCAATTCGATCTGACCGCGGCTGATATCTCTCAGTCAAGGGTTACTTTGTTTTCCGGGGCAAGCGGAGCCTTGCAATTAGCTCCTAACGGGCGTATCTATCATTCCAATGCAGGTAATGCTTCACTAAACGTCATTAACAACCCGAATGTTCCCGGGACAGGAGCCGGTTTTGTAGAGAATGCTCAGGATCTGGCTTCAAGAATATCGGTTTTCGGTTTGCCTCCGTTTATTCAATCCCTCTTTAATGAAGTGGTCGATATTACCGACCAGCCAACCGCAGACGGAGGGATAAATACAGATGTGGTTATCTGCCAGAGCACTTCTTTTACATTCAGTGCACCTTTGGAAGCCGGAGCCAGCTATTCCTGGTTTTTTGACAACGGAAATACGGAGATCCTTCTTCCTTCTACCACCAATGAATACGTGCTTTCTGATGCTCAACTTTCGGATGAAGGGATCTACAGGGTGGAAATTGACAGAAATGATGGTTCCTGCCCGGCTGAAGGTTTCGGGTTTGTATCGGTCAATCCTTTACCTCCCGCCAGTCCGTCTGTACTGTTTCAGTGCGATGTGGACAGTGCGGATTCTACGGATGGGATTGCAGCATTTAACCTGGAGCAGGCCTATGATGATATTACGTCGGCTACACCGGGACTTAATCTGGAGTTCTTCGAATCTAATGCCGACCTCCTGGCCGATAATCCTATCACCAATCCGGTGGGTTATCGCAATACAACCCCCAATCAACTTATAGAAGTAAGGGTAACCGATACCAACGGATGCCAGAGTATTACTCAACTTGAGCTTCGTGCCATCCCTACAGCCGCAGGTTTACCAGCCGTCGGGCCTTTCTTTGCCTGTGATATAGATCCTGAAGATGCCGTACTGGAAGGGAGTTTTGATCTGGATGCCATTGAAAACGACAACTATCCGCCCGCTCTGGATATTACTTTCTATACCAGCCTGAATGATGCTTCCCTGGAATTAAACCCGGTTTCGGGCACCGATTTTGTCACAGAAAATACGACCCTTTTTGTTCGTATTGAAAATAACAATCAATGTCAGGAGATCCAGCAAATTCAGTTAATGGTAGATCCGTCTCCGCTTATTAGCTTCCCGGAACAGATCAACTTTTGCCTGAACCAGTCACCACCTTCTGTCTTCGGGCCATTTGGTTTTGATATTTACCGGTGGTTCAGAAGAAATCCCGGCGGAACCGATACCCTGGTGTTCGAAGGAACCGATTTTACTATTCCCGCTCCCGGAGAATACCGTCTGGAAGCCGTCTCTGTTTTTAATGATTTTGGGATTACAAGAATGTGTTCCAGCTCTGTAAACTTTACAGCGGTAGCTTCTAATATTGCAACCATAAGAGATGTAGAAATACGCGATATCTCTTCCAATAATACCATTACCGTATTAGTAGAGGGCGAAGGTGATTACGAATACGCGCTTAATGATATTACCGGGCCTTATCAGGACAGCAATGTCTTTGAAAACCTGGCTCCGGGCTTTGCCACCGTTTATGTTCGGGATAAGAACGGCTGCGGGATCAGTGAGCAGGAAGTATCTATTGTCGGTTTCCCTAAATTCTTTACCCCTAACGGGGACGGAGTAAATGAAAGCTGGCAGCTTCTTGGAGTGGATCAGCAGTTCCAGCCCAATTCCATTATTTTTATTTTCGACCGTTTCGGAAAGCTCGTTAAACAACTTCGTCCCGGAGGCGAAGGATGGAACGGGACTTTTAACGGACGACCCCTTCCCGCATCCGATTATTGGTTCAGGGCAATACTGGAGGATGGACGTGATTTCACCGGACATTTTACCCTTAAACGGTAATATTCAGATCATTTAATTAATAATAGTATATTTATGTGCTATTAATTTTCTGGGGTGAAATACTACATTTTAATTTTCTTTTTGGCGATCGGCTTTTCGTTACAAGCCCAGGCGCCCAACGACTGTGTAAATGCGATAATCGTTTGTAGCGATACTAATCTTGAATTAAACTCCAATGGAATTGGAATTGATGATTTTGCTTCTCCCGGAAGCAATCCTCCCGACTGTTCTTTTACAGAATCTCAGAGTCTGTGGTTAAAGGTGATCATCGAAACATCGGGAACCCTTGCTTTTGTTATTACCCCGGAATCAAACAGTCCGAATGAAGATTATGATTTTGCCGTCTACGGCCCGAATGTCAGTTGCGACAACCTGGGCAGTTCCATACGGTGTTCCTCTACCAATCCGCCTGCTGCAGGAGTTCCTACCCTCACAGGGATGCGGGATTCGGAGACAGATACTTCGGAAGGACCTGGCCCTGCAGGGAACGGTTTTGTACAATCGCTGAATGTTAATGCAGGGGAAGAATATTATATCCTGGTCGATAACTTTTCTCAAAACGGAGGCTTTACTATAGACTTTACCGGAACTGCCGGATTTCCGGATGTTCCGTTTAACAATGTGGCCGCCGGGACTTCTATCGACCTGGAAGAATGCGATACTGTGGCACCGCTGGATGACGGGATGACAAACTTCGATCTGGAGCAGAATACTCCTCTTATTATTGGTACACAAACGGGAGTATCCGTTACCTATCACGATAATATGAATGATGCCAGTGCAGGAGTCAATGCCTTGACAAGTCCTTATCTGAGTACTTCAACTACCCAGCGTATTTATGCACGTATTACCAACGACAATAGCGAATGTTTTGATATAACCGATTTTGAACTGAGAACGATTCCCGGGCCAATCATTGCGACACCTTCCGATTTTGAACTCTGCGACCTTAACAGGGATGGCACTGAGCAATTCGATCTTACAACCACCAATACCGAAACCCTGAACGGGCTGACGCCATCGGATTTTGCGATTACATACCATGCTTCTCAGGCAGATGCAGATACCAATTCTTCCGCCCTGCCTTCCAATTATGATTCTGTAGGGGAAACGATCTTTGTGCGTGTGGAAGATATTAGCGCCGGATGTTTTTCGACGGTACCGTTAAACCTGATCCTCAATCCTCTGCCTCCTGCCAATGCATCTGTATTGCTTCAGTGTGACGTGGACAGCGGGGATTCTACGGATGGGATCACCATGTTTAACCTGGAGCAGGCCTATGACGATATTACTTCGGCTACACCGGGGCTTAACCTGGAATTCTTTGAAACTAATGCCGACCTTGCAGCAGATAACCCTATTGCCAATCCGATCGGCTATCAGAATACGACCGCCTTTAACCAATTTATTCTGGTAAGGGTAACCGACACCAACTCCTGTCAGGATGTAGCGCAGCTCGAACTCATTGTACAACCAACAACAGCAAGCTTACCTTCTATCGGGCCTTTCTTTGCCTGCGATATAGATCCTGAAGATGCCATTCTGCAGGGAAGTTTTGATCTGGATGCAATTAAAAACAATAACTATCCGCCTACCCTGGATATTGCTTTCTATACCAACCTGAATGATGCTTCTCTGGAATTAAATCCGGTTTCAGGCACCGATTTCATCACGGAAAGCACTACCCTCTTTGTTCGTATTGAAAACGCCAATCAGTGTCAGGGAGTGGAACAATTTCAGCTAAGAGTAGATCCTACTCCATCGATCACTTTCCCGGAGCAGATCAACTTTTGTCTTAACCAGCCAGCGCCTTCTGTTTTCGGGCCTTTTGGTTTTGATATTTACCGGTGGTTCAGAAGAAACCCCGGAGGAGCTGATACCCTGGTGTTCGAAGGAACCAATTTCAGCATCCCCGCTCCCGGAGAATACCGCCTGGAAGCCATCTCTGTTTTTAATGATTTTGGAGTTACCAGAATGTGTTCCAACTCTGTAAACTTTACTGCTGCGGCTTCTAATATTGCAACCATAAGAGATATAGAAATACGCGATCTTTCTTCCAACAATACCATTACGGTACTCGTGGACGGTGAAGGCGATTACGAATATGCGCTTAATGATATTACAGGACCTTATCAGGACAGCAATGTCTTTGAGAACCTGCCTCCGGGCTTTGCCACTGTTTATGTCAGGGACAGGAATGGCTGTGGGATCAGTGAGCGCGAGGTATCTATTATCGGTTTCCCGAAATTCTTTACACCTAACGGAGACGGAGTAAACGAAAGCTGGCAGCTTCTCGGAGTGGATCAGCAATTCCAGCCTAATTCCATTATTTTTATTTTCGACCGTTTCGGAAAGCTCGTTAAACAGCTCCGGCCGGGAGGTGAAGGATGGAACGGAACCTTTAACGGAAGGCCGCTTCCTTCATCCGATTACTGGTTCAGAGCGGTATTGGAAGACGGGCGCGATTTCACCGGGCATTTTGCGCTTAAACGTTAGGCATTTTGTATTTTTACAGCTCTTAATCACATCTAAATCTTAGGCGGATGAAATTCAAAATAGAATCCGATTTTAAACCTACGGGAGATCAGCCTCAGGCAATCTCGGAGTTGGTTTCGGGTATTAATAAAGAGGATGGAAATCAGACACTTCTGGGAGTAACAGGTTCGGGAAAAACCTTTACCATTGCCAATGTTGTTCAGGAGGTGCAGCGTCCGACCCTGGTGCTCGCTCATAACAAAACCCTGGCGGCACAACTCTATTCTGAATTCAAACAGTTTTTTCCGAATAACGCGGTAGAATATTTTGTTTCCTACTATGATTACTATCAGCCGGAAGCCTATATTCCGGTAACCGGGACCTATATTGAAAAAGACCTCTCTATTAATGACGAAATAGAAAAGCTCCGTCTGAGCGCTACTTCTTCCCTGCTTTCAGGGCGTAGAGATGTGTTGGTCGTTGCTTCGGTTTCCTGTTTATACGGTATCGGTAACCCGGTTGAATTTAAAAAGAATGTGATTTCCATAGAAAGAGACCAGGTGATCTCGAGAACCAAGTTCCTGCATCGCCTTGTTCAAAGTCTCTATTCAAGGACCACCGCCGATTTTAATCACGGGAACTTCAGGGTGAAAGGAGATGTAGTTGATGTTTATCCAGGTTATGCGGATGAAGCATTCCGGATACATTTCTTCGGAGATGAAATAGAAGAGATCGAATCTTTTGATCCGCTGAATAACAAGGTGATCGAAAAGTACAGCAAACTCAATATCTATCCTGCAAATATATTCGTTACCTCTCCTGAGATCCTTCAAAATGCCATTCATCAGATACAGGAAGACATGGTAAAACAGGTGGATTATTTCCGGGAGATCGGAAAGCCACTGGAGGCTAAAAGACTGGAGGAACGTACTACTTTTGACCTGGAAATGATCCGTGAGCTCGGTTATTGTTCCGGTATTGAAAATTACTCGCGCTACCTGGACGGAAGGGAAGCCGGGACGCGTCCTTTCTGCCTTCTGGATTATTTCCCGGACGATTATGTAATGGTCATAGATGAAAGTCACGTAACGATCCCTCAGGTACATGCCATGTACGGAGGAGATCGAAGCAGGAAGGAAAACCTGGTAGAATACGGTTTCAGGTTACCGGCGGCCATGGATAACCGTCCGTTGAAATTCGAGGAATTCGAAGCGCTTCAAAACGAGGTGATCTATGTAAGTGCCACCCCGGCAGATTATGAACTTCAAAAAAGTGGCGGGGTATATGTAGAGCAGGTGATCAGGCCTACAGGTCTGCTGGATCCGGTAATTGAAATTCGCCCCAGCCAGAACCAGATAGACGATCTGATAGAGGAGATCCAGATAAGGGTTGAGAAAGATGAAAGGGTATTGGTGACTACCCTCACCAAGAGAATGGCCGAAGAACTAACCAAATACCTGACCAGGATCTCGGTACGTTGCCGCTATATTCACAGTGATGTGGATACCCTGGAGCGGGTGGAGATCATGCAGGGTCTGAGAAAAGGCCTGTTTGATGTTCTTATCGGGGTCAATCTCTTAAGGGAAGGTTTAGATCTACCGGAGGTTTCTCTGGTGGCCATCCTGGATGCGGATAAGGAAGGTTTCCTTCGAAGTACCCGTTCCCTGACCCAGACGGTGGGGCGTGCGGCACGTAACCTGAACGGAAAGGCTATTATGTATGCGGATAAGATTACAGACAGTATGCAGCGTACTATAGACGAGACGAACTACAGAAGGGAAAAGCAAATAAACTACAATACGGAACACAATATAACTCCCAAAGCTTTGAACAAAAGCCTGGAAAGTGCCCTGGTCAACGGTCCGATCTCTATTTCGGAAGAAGAGAACAGAGCCCTGCAGGCTGCAGAGTCGGATACTGAATATATGACCAAACCTCAGCTTGAAAAGAGAATAAGGGAAAAGAGAAAAGCGATGGAAAAAGCTGCCAAGGAACTCGATTTTATGCAGGCAGCCCAGTTAAGGGACGAGATTGCAGTTCTTCAGCAAAAGTTATAAAAAAAAGAGCGGACCCGATACGGATCCGCCCTTTCCAAACTAACTAACTAAACTCAACTTATTATGAAATCTCAATCATTCTTTTGGGTTTTGGTAAAGCTTCCTCTTTTTTTGGAAGCGTAACCTCTAAAACACCTTCTTTATATTGTGCATTTATCTTGTCTTCATCTATAGTTTCGGGCAGTGTAAAAGTTCTCTTGAAAGATGAGAAACTGAACTCTCTGCGCGTGTATTTTCCCTCTGCATTCTTTTCTTCCTTTTCGCTTTTATTCTCAGAAGAGATCGTCAGGACATTTTCGTTTACTTCAATATTGAAACTCTCTTTCTTCCTTCCGGGAGCTACTAATTCAAGAACAAATGCGTTATCAGACTCCAGGATATTTACCGCCGGTGTATGAGGTTTAACATTCTCAGTACCTCCCAGCCAGTCGGGATTTAATAACTCATCAAACAATGCAGGAAACCAGATATCTTTTTTACTTTTAACTAAACTCATTTTATTATTCTTTAAGGTTAAACTTTCTCGATTCACAACCTGATATTGACAAAAGTTGTTCCATCAAAAAAATAAAGACATTATGTCATAAAAACGATTGTTTGAAATGACAAAATGTCCTAATTAAAGGAATTTAAGTTGAGTTTTTGACAAAAATGCCGGATGGATAATCGGAGTTCCGATCAATTATAATGTGCTTTGAAGATCCCGACGAGTACTTCCGGAGGCACTACCCTGTTGGGGTATTCGTACATTACCTTTAATACCTGGTCGATAGCCATGGGGTTCAGTCCCATTTTCAAACCGATATTATGGATGGTCTCCATTTCATTTATATGGTTCTCTCCATCGACATTCATCAGGAGCACCAATCGGTGAAATTGAAGTATTCTTTGTGATTCCAGTTTAAGGGGTACACGTTCTGCTTTGGTATCGAACAACTTATCGAGGGTTGCTTTATCAACTCCCAACTGGTTGGCTACTGCTAGGATGAGTTCGTATTCGGCTTCTCTTATTTCATTATCTGCCTTGGCTAGTGCAATCAGGTCTGACAACAAACTGAGCTTTTCTTTTTCTGTATTCAAATTGCCTTTTTTGGTGCAATGAATGTAGAAATAATTGAGCAGTTATACAAAATAAAAAACTCCCGCTACACGGGAGTTTTTAAGATACAGTAAGTTTTATTCCTACATTCATGAAAAATCAGCCTCCAATTTTACTGTAACTTTATATTCCTTGCTTTTCTCATCTAGTTGTACTCCTAACTTAATATAGTTGAGTCTGGCTTTGATAAAGCGTTCAACCTGGTTGTTAGTGGAATCAACTGTTAACACTACAATCTCATTCTTGTCATTAAGCATGAATCTTACTTCTGCTACTTCATCCTTTTCTATAGGGAAGTGTGGGTCTTCTAATAATTTACCGATCTGCTTAGAGATCATTTTCGCTGGTTCTGTAGAATCTGTTGGTTCTGTCGCGTAGACAGAAACACTACTGGCAAAGCTAAAGGCCAGGGCCAGTAGTAAAATACCGATTTTTTTCATAATAGTTCGTTTTTTATTGATTTATACTTAAAAGACTTGGAAATCAGGCAAAATGTTACATCTGTCGCCCAAGTTTAACCATTGTTTAACTTTTTTAACAGAACGGTAACAGGGAATTCCAGTGGAAGAATAACTTCCTGTATTTAAATCTTTTAGTAACAAAAACGAACAAAAAAAGCTCCCGGAATTTCCGGGAGCCTGCTTCTATATATAAGTTGTGTAAAGTCTAACTTAAAACGGCCTGAACTTTATCGGCTGCTTCCTGGAATTCGATAGCCGACTGAACTTCCAATCCGCTGTTATCGATGATCTCCTTGGCCAGTTCGGCATTAGTTCCCTGAAGACGAACAATAATAGGCACCTGAATTGCATCTCCCATATTCTTATAGGCATCTACGATACCCTGAGCAACACGGTCACAACGAACGATCCCTCCGAAAATATTAACCAGGATCGCTTTTACGTTAGGATCTTTTAAGATGATCCTGAAAGCGGTTTCCACACGTTTTGCATCTGCCGTACCTCCAACATCCAGAAAGTTAGCAGGATCTCCACCTGCCTGCTTGATAAGGTCCATGGTTGCCATTGCCAGTCCGGCTCCGTTTACCATACATCCTACATTTCCGTCAAGGTCTACATAGTTAAGACCCACCGCCTTGGCTTCCACCTCTATCGGGTTCTCTTCTCTGAGGTCTCTCATCTCCGCATAGTCCTTATGTCTGTACAATGCGTTATCATCTAAGGTAACCTTGGCATCTACCGCCATGATCTTATCGTCTGATGTTTTCAGAACCGGGTTGATCTCAAATAAGGAAGCATCACTATTAATATAAGCAGAATATAATGCTGTTACGAACTTCACCATTTCTTTAAAAGCTCCTCCGCTTAATCCCAGGTTAAAAGCTACTCGCCTTGCCTGGAACGGCATCAATCCGATAGAAGGGTCAACCTCTTCAGTAAAGATCAGGTGAGGAGTTTTTTCTGCAACCTCTTCTATATCCATTCCACCCTCGGTAGAATACATGATCATATTTCTTCCTTTCCCTCTGTTAAGAAGTACCGACATATAAAACTCGGAAGTCTCACTGTCTCCAGGATAATACACATCTTCGGCAACAAGTACCTGATGTACCTTCTTACCTTCTTTAGACGTCTGAGGAGTGATCAGATTCATCCCGATGATGTTTTCTGCAATTTCCTCCACTTCCTGAAGATTCTTAGCCAATTTAACTCCTCCGCCTTTTCCTCTTCCTCCGGCGTGGATCTGAGCTTTAATTACATGCCATCCGGTTCCGGTTTCGGCAGTTAACTGCTTTGCGGCAGTTACAGCTTCCTGTGCATTGTGTGCTACAATACCTCTCTGGATGCGTACACCAAAACTTGCCAGTATTTCTTTTCCTTGATATTCGTGTAAATTCATAACAGATTGTTCAATATTTAAGCGTCACAAAAGTAACAAACGTTGGTATATTAAACCAATTAATTTTTAACTATCGGAAGCTTTAGTCGAAGGAAGGGATAACTCCTATCTGAGAATAACTTAAAGTTACTGGATTTACTCGTTATTTATATCGGTAAAGTCCATTGGATCAAACCTTCGGAAATGCCCGTTAAGGCCTATTATTTTCTTGGTTCGGTTGACTTCTGTGATGATAGGGATGACCGTTCGGAGGTGGTCTTTGATAAAATTCAGGCGCTCACTCTCATAGATCAATTGGAGTAATTCATATTCCTGTGCGAGGGAAAAACCCAGCTTATGAGCCAGGGTAAAACTCGTAAACTGATCGTATTCAATTTCGGGAGGGCTTAGATCCAGTAACTCATAAAACTCCCGGATCAGCTTCAGCACCTTATCTTTAAGAGAATCTACACTGTCATTGATATGATCTACAAAGACCACATTCCCACCGGAGTACAATTTATCGGGCATAGGATTATAGAAATCTTCTATCTTAAAAATATTTCCTCCTTCACACAGAATATCGGAGGTGCCGTTCTCATACCTTTTAACGATCTTCAGCAGCCTTATCTCAGTTCCGTATGACATCTTCCCTTCCAGTACGGTTGGGATACCAAAACTGTGCCCGTTGCTCTCACAATCACTTATCAATTGCTTGTACCGTTCTTCGAAAATATGCAGGCGAATTCTCTCCCTGGGGAATACAACAACCTGAAGCGGAAACAAGGGAAGAGTACGCATTTGCTCGTTTTTGTTTTAAATTTACAAAATATTGATCTATTAAACAGGGCCTGAAAAACACATATTAGTTATATTTATAACAATTTGTTGAATTTTTATATTTCTCCTATATTTTTATTTCAGGCAATCCCATTTTCGATTACATTTGTCCTAATTACTTTATGAATAACGGATATGAATAACAAAGATCTACTGAACGTCGCAAGGGAGTTTGGGAGTCCGGTTTATGTGTATGATTCCGAAAAAATTATTTCGCAATACGAACGCTTGACATCGGCTTTCAAAAAAGTTCCCAATCTGAAATTGAATTATGCGGTAAAGGCGCTTTCCAATCTCAGCATACTTAAGCTGATGAATTCTTTGGACAGCGGTCTCGACACTGTATCTATACAAGAGGTAAAGCTCGGGCTTTTGGCCGGGTTTAAACCCGAAGATATCATCTTTACCCCCAACGGAGTTTCTCTTCAGGAAATTGAAGAAGTAGCTGCCCTGGGAGTACAGATCAATATAGACAACCTGTCTATTCTTGAACAATTCGGTACAAAGCATCCCGATATTCCGGTTTGCATCCGTATCAACCCTCACGTTATGGCCGGAGGAAATTCCAATATTTCGGTAGGTCATATCGATTCTAAATTCGGGATCAGTGTGCACCAGATGCCTCATCTGATCAGAATTGTGGAGAATACCAATATGAGGATCAACGGAATTCACATGCATACCGGAAGTGATATCCTGGATATAGAAGTTTTCCTTTATGCATCTGAGATCCTTTTCGATACGGCAAAGCAGTTCAGGGATCTCGAATTTTTAGATTTCGGAAGTGGCTTTAAAGTTCCCTATAAAGAAGGAGATATTCAGACCAATGTAGAAGAGCTCGGTAAAAAACTGTCCAAGAGATTTAACGATTTCTGCAAAGAATACGGAAGAGAGCTTACATTGGCTTTTGAACCTGGTAAATTCCTGGTAAGTGAAGCAGGTAATTTTCTGGTAAGTGTTAATGTGGTAAAACAAACAACTTCTACCGTATTTGCCGGAGTGGATTCCGGTTTCAACCACCTGATCCGTCCAATGCTTTACGGATCCAATCACCAGATCGTAAATGTTTCCAATCCGAAGGGAAGGGAACGCTTTTATTCTGTAGTGGGTTATATCTGTGAGACCGATACTTTCGGCAGTAACAGAAGGATCAGTGAAATATCTGAAGGAGATATCCTTTGCTTTAAGAATGCGGGTGCATATTGCTTTACCATGTCTAGCAATTACAACTCCAGGTATCGTCCGGCAGAGGTGCTTTGGCACGAGGGACAGGCGCATCTGATCCGCAAGAGGGAAACCTTTGATGATCTGATCAAAAACCAGGTGGAAGCAGAGATAAATTTTCCGGTAAAAGAGCTGGTATAAGTTAAAAAAAAAGGGGCAGATGTTAGTTTTTTACTATCTTTACTACTAAGTTAACCTATTTATCTAGTTGTCATGATGTTAAAAATTGCACGCCCTGCCCTACTGCTTTTAGCTTTTATAGCTACAACATCTTTCAATTCACCCTATGAAGCGATTCAATGGATGAGTTGGGAAGAAGCCGTTGAAAAAGCCGCAAAAGACAAGAATCCAAAAAAGATCTTTGTAGACATTTATACCGACTGGTGCGGTTGGTGTAAACGTATGGATAAAGATACCTTTAACCATCCTGAAGTTTCCAAATATATGAATGAGCATTTTTATATGGTCAAACTGGATGGAGAAGGAAAAGAAGATATTAATTTCAAGGGAAAAACCTATAAGTTCATTCCTTCGGGAAGAAAGGGTTATCACGAGTTGGCTGCTGCTCTAATGCAGGGGCGCCTCAGTTATCCCACTACGGTTTTCCTCAATGAAAAATTTGAAATGCTTTCCCCTGTTCCGGGATATCAGAAACCTGATGCTTTTCTAAAAATTGCCAGGTATTTCGGAGATGATATCTACCTCAATAAGAAATGGGTAGATTACGACAGAGAAAGTAGATAAGGTCTAAAACCTGAAACTTTTTATAACTTTATTCATCTTTTGATAAAAAAACAGAGATGAATAAAGTTATTTTTATTTTATTCCTGAGTTGTTTCCTTACCAATGCACAGGACGTAAACTTCAAAAAAAGAATTGTAGGCGATTCCATTTATCTGGATATTGTAAATAATATCTACGCGCCCATAGAATTTAAAATTACTCCCAAAGACAGTTTTGCAGCTTCTATAAAAGTAAAGAGAGAATTCCTCCTTAAAAGCAGGGATACTATTAAGGCCGTTCTCAGGATCCCAATAGGGATCGAATCTGATACTTCAAAAATAAATTTCAATAAATACATCAGCTTTGACGGAGTTATTGGAAATTCCCGGGAAATCGATCCTGATCTGGATTATATATATGCGCTTCCGTATAAAATAGGCAAGAAGTACAAGATCATTCAGACCTTCGGAGGAGGTTTTTCACATAGTTCGGAGCGGTCGCGTTACGCCATCGACTTCGGTTTACCTGTGGGAGATACTATTTACGCCGCCAGGGAAGGTATTATTGTTCGCATAAAAGATCAGTTTAATGAAAGAGGAGGCAGGGATTTTATAGACAAAGCCAATCTTATAACCGTGCTTCACGACGACGGAACTACAGCAGCCTATGTGCACCTGGTGAAGAACGGGGTCCTGGTAAAACCCGGCGACAGGGTTTCCAGGGGACAGGCAATAGGGATCTCCGGTTTTACGGGCTTTACGACCACCCCTCATCTTCATTTCGTGGTAAGAGCCGCAAATAATAAAGCGATCCCCGTATACTTCGAGGGATACGAAGGTAAGACCCTCAGGAAAGGAAAAAAATACAAAAGATACAGGTAAGGATGCGTAAACTTCTATTCTTTCTTTTATTCATTTCAACAGGTCTGAATGCTCAGGGAATATCTCATTTCAGGGAGGTACAGGAAGACACGGTTTATATCGGATTGCGCAACAACTACTACGCGCCTTACAATTTTAAGCTGGAACTTAAAAAGGAATACGAATATCTCGGTATCCGCTACAAGGATTACTTTGTAATTGCTGCAAATGACAGTATTTCGAATGTATTGGCTCTTCCAGTAAAAAAACTTAAGGAGATCGGGAAGCTGGATCTGAATAACATCTTTCATCTTAACAATACCATGGGAGATCCTGCAAATTCTGATCACGACGACAATTACCTCTACGCTCTTCCCTATAAAAAAGGAAAGACCTATAAAGTTACCCAGGGTTTTAACGGGAAGAAATCGCATAGGTCTGTCCGGTCTAAATATGCCATAGATTTTAACCTCCGGATCGGAGACACGGTCTGCGCTGCCCGGGAAGGCATTGTAGCGCTGGTACAGAAGGATTTTACGGAACACGGTGGCAGGGAATATATTAATAAAGCAAATAGAATTATTATCTTGCATAGTGATGGAACCACTGCTTCCTATGTTCACCTGGACTATCAGGGTACTCTTGTTAAGCCAGGCGAACACGTAAAAAAAGGGCAACCTATCGGGATTTCAGGGCTTACGGGCTTTACCGGAGGTCCGCATTTACATTTTGTTGTCCGGGAGGCCGGAGATATCTCGGTTCCGGTATATTTTGAAGCTTATGAGAATAAGATCCTTAAAAAGCGTAAAAGCTATACGCGTCCTCGTTAATTGTGCGGCAGCACTCAGTATTCTTTTGGTATTTTCCTGTTCTTCGGATGTAAGCGATCCTCTTGCCTATGCCCTTTCTTCGGATGAAGAAAAAATTAAGCGGGTTATGGACAGCCTGGAGCAATACGAAGTACAGATCATCCTTTCGGAGATCATTCAGGAAGGAGACGGAGTATCCTTTGTGGATTACGAATTTCAGCTGGATGACAATAATTACTTCTACCCGGCAAGTACAGTAAAATTCCCGGTGGCTATGCTGGCCATGGAAAAGATGTTTCAGGACAAAGAGTTCGATTCCAATACTCCATTTTTTGTAGAAGGGGATACGGTCAAATCGGATTTTATGAGGCAGATCACCAGAATATTTGCCGTTAGCGAAAATAAAGCTTTTAATAAGCTCTACGAATACATGGGCAGGGACTACGTCAATAAAAAAATGCAGGAAAAGGGCCTTGGTCCGTTCAGGCTGGCACACCGCTTATCAGTTCCGGATGCCGATGATTCTGTGACCCGCCCCCTTATATTCCAGTTAAACGATTCTACCCTGGTCTCTACGGAAGCCATTCAGGACAGTATGGTACTCCCCCTGACCATCGCCAGGTTGAAAAAAGGAAAAGGGTATTATGAGGATGGAAAGCTCGTAGAAGAACCCTTCGATTTTTCCTTAAAGAACTACGCTCCGCTAAGCACTCTGCACAATACATTGAAACGGGTTATTTTTCCTCAGGCTTTTGAAAAGCATGAGCGATTCAGTCTGGATAACGAAGATCGCAGAGCTCTGCTGAGAAGAATGGAAGTGCTTCCTAGGGAAACCGTAAATTATAGCAAGAGCGACGATTATTACGACAGCTATGTCAAATTCTTTATGTATGGCGATTCCAGAGAGCGCATCCCCGACTATATCAATATCTACAATAAAGTGGGGCAAGCTTACGGATATGTGACCGATTGTGCATATATAGAAGATCATCAGAACGACGTTAAATTTCTTTTAACAGCCACAATACATGTTAATAAAGATGGTATCTTTAATGATGACAAGTACGAGTATGAGGAAGTTGGCATTCCTTTTCTTGCAGAACTGGGGCGTCAGATCCATCGTGCTTTAGTCATTAAAAAGTTTCAGTAATTGTTCACCGATCACTAATTAAAACGACCAATCATGAAAACACTATCATTCGATTCGTTTACCAAAAAGATACATATTAAGGCATCTATGCAGAAGCTGTATTGGTGCTGGGGGACAGAAGAAGGGATCACTTCCTGGTTTTTAAGAGGAGCCGATTATACTTCAGCAAACGGAAACCGACGAGGTGCAGAAGAAAATATACAGGACGGAGATTCCTACAGCTGGAGATGGCATAACTGGGACGGAGAAGAAAAAGGAAAGGTCCTGGAGGCCAATGGTACCGACAGGGTGGTATTCTCCTTTGCCGGAGATTGCACGGTTACAGTCACCCTGGAAGACAAAAAAGAAGCTGTCCTCCTGACACTTACACAAGCCAATATCCCGACAGATGACGACAATAAGCTCAAGATCTTCTACGGATGCAGTAACGGCTGGACATTCTGGATGGCCAATTTAAAAGCCTATCTGGAACACGGGATCATGCTCAATGAAACCGAGTTCGATCTTAGCGGGATTGAACTGGCGGGTTATGAGTTTGTAAATATGTAATTACAGACCACATTTTATATCTCAAAACATAAAATACGGGTAATTTTCATTGTCCGTACCTAGCCGATTATTTCATATATTTACATAGAACAGGCACTAGCTGCTTATTTATCAACCAACTAAAAAGATCAATGTCGACTTTTCTTTTCGGGTTTCTTTTTAGGAATTCCTGTATTCGGCTATTCGCTTCCGGCGGACGGCCTGCTATTTTTATTACTTCTTTCAAACACCAAATCACTAATATGAAAAAACAATTATTCGTATTCTCGTTTATTATTTGTTTACTTCAGGTTCAGTTTTCCGTTGCACAAAACGACCCTTCCCGCTGGACCCCAGAAGATATTATCAATACCGAATCTATTGGTTCCGTATCAGTTTCCCCGGATGGAAATATGGTACTGTGGACCAAACGCAAGGGGGTAAAGAAAAAGGACCGTTTTGTATCCGATATCTACCTGACCAGGCTGAATATGAAAAAAGACGGGATGTATCGTACCGTTCAGTTAACCAACGGAGATGACAATGACTACAGCCCTATTTTTTCCAGGGACGGAGAGAGTATTTATTTCCTTTCCTCCAGGGCAAAGGGAAACAAGCTCTGGAAGATGAGTATTTACGGAGGCGAAGCAAGCCAGATAAAGGAATTTAAAAACGGGATCTCCGGCCTGCAATGGAAGGATAAAAACACCCTGTTATTCCGGTCCAATGATGGAAAGACCCTTTACGAATCCGAACTGGAAACCAAAAAAGACAATGTAATTGTCGTGGAAGATTCCCTTCACTGGAAACCTAACCATATCTACGCTTTTAATCTGAAGGATAAATCGGTTAAAAGACTTACTTCCAATAAAAAACCCCTGGGGGCGTATACCGTATCTCCAGACGGAAAATGGCTGGTATATTCGATGGGCAGAAGCAGAAGTTATGCTTCGGATGCACAAAAGGATCCCTATTACTTCCTGGTAAACCTGGAGCAGGGAACCACCCGCCAGATCATTACCGATCTTGAATTCCCTTCCTTCGGAATGCAATTCAGCAAAGACAGTAAGGGTTTTTATTTTATGTCTGACCACGCTTCCGATCCCAAGTGGAACGGAGCGGGAATAACCGAATTATATTATTATACCATAAGTAGTAATTCCCATCAGAAGGTAAATTTAAGATGGGATATGGGTATGGGAAGAGGCTATGATGTAGTCGGGAACGATGTGATCGTTTCCCTGGCCAACAGAGCTACTTTAAGACTGGCCTATTACAGAAAGAACGGCAACAGCTGGTCCAGGTCCAATATCAACCTGGGAGAAAAGAACGACCATACTTCCATCTACACGGTTTCCGATAATGGTGATAAAGTAGTCTATCAGTATTCTACTTCCTCCAAACTACCGAAGTTCTTTATCGCCGATCTTAACGGAAATAAATTCAGCAATGAACAGGAGCTGGTAAAACTCAATAAAGGTCTCGCCAAAAAATCTATCACAAGGAGCGAGGTAATGACCTGGAAGGGTTATAAAGGTGAAGAAGTTACCGGCCTACTCTATTATCCCGAGAACTATCAGGAAGGGAAACGTTACCCGTTGATGCTTTCTATTCACGGTGGGCCGGCCGGGGCCGATCTCGACCTCTGGAGCGAGCGCTGGAGCACCTACCCTAACCTTCTGGCTCAAAAAGGGATGTTCGTATTAAAACCCAATTATCACGGTTCCTCCAATCATGGATTGTCTTTTGTAGAAAGTATAAAGGGCAATTATTACGAACCGGAGATGGAAGATATTGTTAAAGGAATAGAAGTCCTCCATCAACAGGGAAAAATAGATAAATCTCAGATGGGGACGATGGGTTGGTCCAACGGAGCCATCATTACCACCATGCTTACGGTAAGATATCCGGAGATGTTCAAGGTAGCGGCACCCGGTGCAGGAGATGTAAACTGGACCTCCGATTTCGGTACCTGTCGCTTTGGGGTAAGTTTTGACCAATCTTATTTCGGGGGAGCCCCCTGGGATGATGTAGACGGTAAATTCTACAATGAAAAATACCTGATCAAATCGCCATTGTTCGAGATCGAAAAGATCAGGACACCCACTATCATTTTCCACGGAAGTGAAGACCGGGCAGTTCCACGGGATCAGGGCTGGGAATATTACAGAGGCCTGCAACAGGTGGGTAAAACACCAGTGCGTTTTCTTTGGTTCCCGGGACAGCCACACGGCCTTGGAAAGATTACACATCAGCTTCGTAAAATGAAGGAAGAGATCACCTGGATCGAGACTTATTTACTAAGCAAAAGCCCGGAAAAGAATGAAGCCTTTAAAAAAGACAGCCCCCTGGCCTCTCTTTTAAAAGTGCAGCAGGCCGGAGAAGTAGATGGTTTATTTGGCGAAATGAAAAACGGTATCCTGATCCCGGAAACAGTAAGTGTAAAGAAAGATTCTATTTCCTTAGGTCGTTTTGAAGTGACCAATGCCCAGTTCAAGGCATTCAAACCTGCTTTTAACTTTAAGGCGGGACAGGATAACTATCCGGCAGTAGTAAGCCATAACGATGCCAAAGCCTATGTAAACTGGTTAAGCCAGCAAACAGGTGACACTTACAGGTTACCTACCGCTAAGGAGGCGGAAAACCTTCATAAGAAAGCACATAAAGCAGCTTCGGGAGCAAATACTCTTAATTACTGGGCAGGCTACGCTATTACAAAAGATGAAGTTCCCATGCTGAAAGAAAAATTAAAAGAACTGAAGTCTACCCTGCTTAAAAAGGCAGGAAAGAACAAAAGCACCAAGGTCGGGGAAGCTGAGATCTACGATCTGGGTGGTAACGTAGCGGAATACTATGACAACGGAAGCTATGGTTACAGTGCCTATGACTTTCACGATAAGCACGACAGCAGCATGATAAACAGCAAATATGTCGGTATTCGTGTAGTTAAGGAATAATACTATCTAAAACATTCTGAAGTGAACCTTAAACAGAAGATCATGACAAAAAAGTTTAAAATATCAATCCTCTTCCTGATACTCGCTACCCTATCGTACGGTCAGGTGGAATCTGAGCTCCAACTAACCGATATCTTTAGTATGGAGTATGTTTCGGATCCTCAGATATCTCCGGACGGCAGCAAAATAATCTACGTTCGCAATTTCAAGGATATAATGACAGACCGGAACCTTTCCAATTTGTGGATCGTGAATTTTGACGGGACCAATAACCGGCCGTTGACTACCGGAAATCAGAATGATTTTTACGCGCGGTGGTCTCATGACGGGAAAAAGATCATCTTTAAGTCGAATCGCAAGGACAACAAAATGAAATTGTATATGATGTGGATGGATTCGAAAGAAACGGTTGCCCTAACCAATACTCCCCGGGCTCCCGGACAGGTTTCCTGGTCTAAAGACGATCGTTATCTGGCATTTACCATGTTTGTACCCAAGAAAAACAAATCCATTATTAAATTACCTCCGAAACCGGAAGGTGCCAAATGGAATTCTCCTCCGGTTTATATAGATAAAATGACCTATCGCTCGGATGGAGCCGGATATCTGAAAGGAGGCTATACGCAGATATTTACCTTATCTACAGACGGAGGAACACCCCGGCAGTTAACTTTTTCGGACAATGATCATGGGGCGCCGATCTGGGCAAACGACAACAATACACTTTATTTTTCGGCTAATCTTCACAAGGACAATGAATTTGAGCCTTTGAACAGTGAGATCTATCAACTGAATGTAAAAGACGGTTCTGTAAAGGAACTTACCGGCAGAAAGGGCCCCGACTCAGGTCCTGCACTCTCTCCCGATGGGAAAAGCATTGCTTATACCGGTTTTGACGACAGGTATCAGGGATATCAGCTGAACCAACTCTATATCATGAATACGGATGGTTCCAATTCCCGGTTGATCTCCGGTAATTTTGACCGGAATATCCAGAGTATAAAATGGGCAAAGGACGGAAAAGGTCTTTATTTTCAATATGACGACGAGGGAGATACCAAGATCGGGTATATCACATCGGGAGGAAAAGTAAGTACCCTGGTGGAAAACCTCGGTGGACTGTCCCTTGGAAGGCCTTATAATGCAGCTTCCTATTCGGTATCTTCCAACGACAAGATGGCGTATACCCTGGGTGGTACCGAACATCCGGCAGACCTGGGTACGTCCTATAAAAAAAGTAACAGACGGATTACCCGTTTAAACGACGATCTCTTCTCTTTCAGGAAATTGGGAAAGGTAGAGGAGATCTGGTGGGAGTCTTCCTATGACCAGCGAAAAATACAGGGATGGGTCGTTACCCCGCCCGATTTTGATCCCAATAAAAAGTACCCCATGATCCTGGAGATACACGGAGGTCCTTTTGCGAGCTATGGTTCGGTCTTTTCGGCCGAAGTTCAGTTATACGCTGCAGCCGGCTATGTGGTCTTTTATACCAACCCGAGAGGAAGCACCAGTTATGGGGAAGAATTCGGGAACCTTATTCATCACGACTATCCCAATCACGATTATGACGACCTGATGTCGGGTGTGGATGCGCTGATCGAAAAAGGCTATGTAGATGATAAGAACCTCTATGTTACCGGAGGAAGTGGCGGTGGAGTACTCACAGCATGGATCATCGGCAAAACAGACAGGTTTAAAGCCGCTGTTGTGGCCAAGCCCGTAATTAACTGGTACAGTTTTGTGCTGTATGCAGACAATCCCGGTTTTTTCTACAAATACTGGTTTGCCAATAAACCCTGGGAGAATCCGGAAAATTACCTGAAACGCTCCCCCCTCTCTTATGTGGGTAATGTTACCACCCCAACAATGCTCCTGACGGGTGAAGAAGATTACAGGACTCCTATCGCGGAGTCTGAGCAGTTTTACGCTGCCTTAAAATTACAGAAGGTAGAAAGCGCCATGGTACGTATTCCGGGAGCTTCACACGGAATTGCAAACAGGCCTAGCAATCTCATTGCCAAGATCGCCAGCGTACTGGCCTGGTTTGATAAATACAAAAATGAGGAATAAGATATATGATCCATTTCTTTAGAAAACTAAGGGGAAAGCTATTATCTGAAAATAAGCTTTCCCAATATTTCATCTATGCCATAGGTGAAATTGTTCTGGTTGTTCTCGGAATATTAATAGCCTTACAGATCAATAACTGGAATGAAGGCCGCAAGGCGCGTAGAGCAGAGACAAGGCTTATGGAAAACATTCTCAAAGATCTGAAGGAAGACCATGAGAACCTGAAAGGAGACATAGAATATTTAGAAGCGCAAAAGCAATTACAAAAGCAATTGTACCTGGAATCCCGTAAGCTGGCAGAACCTATAGAAGGCGGCAGGTACGACCTTATCCTTATCGTGGTAGACCTGTATTCGATAACTGCTGATAATCATAAGGGAGCACCCGATAATATTTCTGATGAAGATATCCGAAGTACCCTTAATAAATATTTCAGAGATCATACTGCAGCCGAAGTAACTATCGGAGAGTTGACCGAAACCATAAAAACGGAAGTCAGGCCCTTCTTTAAGACCCTGGGTGGGGTTAATCTTCAAACCGTTTTTGATGATAGTTATTACGAAAACAACGCTCTTAATATGGACAGGTTAAGAGAGGAATTTGGTTCCCCGGAATTTGATAGTATGCTGGCAAACCTGTATGTGATCTCCAGTTCTGTGATCAATAAACTTCAGGAATTACTAAAGCTGAATGAAGAATTAAGCGCCAGGATCAGTTCTACGGTAAATTTTCAGGAACCTTAAAAAGGTGGTAAATAAAAGGGTACTATAACTCTTTAAAATGCCTAAACACACAGTTAATCAACTAATTTTCATATATTTACAATAGTATTTCGTTTTTCACCTAACAAATAATCAACCTTATATCTCACCTGAAACGGAATATCGCAACTCTTATCAGAATATAATCACTGCCTGTGCTGCGGGTAATAATTGTATTTGCAGCTCAATTGTGAAAACTTTTTAATGAGCAAGACTGATTACTTTTTTAGCGGATAGTTTCATTATTCTGCAAATACTCAATTCCCTGTCTCTCCGTCTGATCCGGATTTTTTTAATCTGCCATTACTGTGGATCGGCTTGTACGCACGTCCGTGATGTGCAGTCAGGATTATGTAAACTCAAAATTCTACCCCCACCAGAGAACACGGAAGCATCGCCCGTGTCAATTAAATTCTAAATGAAAAAGAGAAATATTTAAAAACCAATTGTTGTGGTTAGAATCGAAAAAGAAAAACCTGTTTCGGCTCTATGCTGAAATTCAAAACGATTATTAACCATTTAAATATTTCTATTATGAAGAATCTATTGTTATTATTCTTGTTGGCCCCGCTATTAGTTCTCTCCCAGGATCAGGAAGAGTATGGTATTTTAGAAAATGGCTTGATTGCTGTTCATCCTGCAAAAATTAAACAGTTTGAAGAAGGGGTAGCAGCACACAACCGGAAATTTCACAATGAGACCGCCTACGGCGCCAGGGTATATGCTGTTTCCAGCGGACCCAATGTTGGTAAATATGTCTGGATCATGGGGCCTCAGCCGTGGAGCGCCATGGAGAACCGTCCTAAAAAAGAAGGTCATGACGAAGACTGGAATGCCAATGTATTGCCTTATGTACTGCCCGAAGGCGGTAATCTGACCTATTGGAGGTTTCATCCCGAATTATCCAATTTCCCTGCAGATTTCGACCTCAACGTCGTAAAAGTGATGGCTATTGATGTGAAAAACTTTGCAGAGCCCAAGATGATGGAGATCCTTAAAAAGGTACACAAGGTTGTCAGTACAACACAACCCGAAGCCATTTTCGGGACCTATACCAGTGAGCTGGCATCTCATGACGGACGGGATGTAGCCTGGGTGAGTTTTTATAAAAATATAGCAATGATGGGGCAACCTGATAAATTTGCGGAAAACTTCACCAAGGTTTTCGGAGAAGGAAGCTTTGAAAAATTCATGAAAGAAGCCGAAGCAGCTATTCAGGGTGTTACCGAAGAGATCTGGACCTACCGCCAAGACCTTAGTGGATTAAATGCTAAAATAGTAGTACAAAACTAAATGCCTGAAACATTAAAAAAATCGTGTACTCTAGCTTAAAACCCGGATGTTGTTCCGGGTTTTCTGTATCATACCGGTTTTATGAGAATCATTTAAGCCGGCAAAACACTCCATTTTTACCAAAATTCTTCAGATAAATGTATCTTTAGTAATTAAAAAGACTAAATGAAAAAATATACGCTACTCCTCTTTCTATGCGCATTGTTTGTTTTGCAAATCGATGCACAGCAATTCACTCCGCAAGTACAACGCTTTATAAATGTAAATTCCGACTTGGTTGCTATTACCAATGTTACGGTTATTGACGGAACCGGAGCCGCACCAAAAACAGGGCAAACCATTGTTCTGAATAAAGACCGGATCCAGGATATAGGGAACACTTCATCGGTTACCGTTCCTCAGGGAGCAAAGGTCATTGATGGAACAGGAAAAACGGTTATTCCCGGCCTGGTGATGCTGCACGAGCATTTATTCTATACCAAACCTTTTGAAAACTGGTTCAGTGTAGGGCAAATGACCTTTACTTTTCCAAGGCTATATCTTGCCGGAGGGGTAACGACTATGAGGACAGGTGGTAGTATTCAGCCTCAAACCGATCTCAATGTAAAAAAGTGGATCAATGAAGGAAAAATGACGGGATCTAAAATGGATGTTACGGGGCCCTTTATTGAGCGGGAAGGTCCGCGCGTTCCCGAACTTGGTTTTATCGGGAACGCCGAAGAAGTGTCCAAGATCGTTAATTACTGGGCCGATAAGGGGGTTACTTCCTTTAAAGTCTATAACAATATTACCAAAGAAGATCTGAGGATCGCCGTGAACGAAGCACATAAAAGAGGTTTAAAAGTTACCGGACACCTCTGTTCTTTAACCTATGAAGAAGCTTCGGAAATTGGTATTGATAACCTGGAACACGGTTTTATGGCTTCCAGTGATTTTATTAATGACAAACCCGAAAATATCTGCGATCCTTTTGCGGCCAGAACGGCTTTGGCCAACGAAGATCTTGACGGCGATAAAATAAACCGTCTTATAGACCTGCTGATCTCCAATAAAACTGCCGTTACCTCCACTCCCGTGGTTTTTGAACCTTATACGGGTCATGAGGTAGTTCCCGGAGGAGGATTGGATGCGCTGGCTCCGCAGGTCAGAGAACGGGTAGAACAAGGGTATAACAGAAGGCTTAACCGGGACGCGGCATCCATATCGCTTTTTAATAAAAACCTGCAATGGTTAAAGCGTTTCCATGAAAAGGGCGGACTCCTGGTTGCAGGTACCGATCCGACAGGTGCGGGACGAACAGTGGCCGGTTATGCCAATCAGCGTACGATAGAGATCTTTGTAGAGGCCGGTTTTTCGGTAACCGAAGCCATTAAAATCAGCACTTATAACGGAGCATTGTTCCTGGGCAGGCAAAAAGAAATAGGAACTGTGGAAAAAGGAAAAAAGGCAGACCTCATCCTGATCAATGGCGATTTGCAAGCCGATATAAAGAACATCCGAAAAATGGAAACCGTATTTAAGGACGGAGTTGGATTTGATTCAGCTAAAATGTTCGAATCTGTAAAAGGGCAAGTGGGGTTTAATTAGTAGTGAGTACTGAGTACTTAGTATTAAGATTATGGTTGGATATAGTTGTTTGTTGTTTGTTGATGGTTGTTGGCTTGAGTGTTGAGTGTTGAGTGTTGAGTGTTGAGTGTTGAGTGTTGAGTGTTGAGTGTTGAGTGTTGAAAGCTACTCATTTAAAATTCAACATTTCTAATTTTTGAGTTTTGGAATTTGGGATTTGGATATTTATCATTGATCTTTAGCATTGTCCCCTTGAGGGGACTTTAGGGGTGTTACTGCTTCGTCAAGGCTTGCGCCTCCGCTAAAGCTTTTGCGGCACGTGGGCGGAGTACGGAGATGTGGGTAGTGAGTACTGAGTATTAAGGGTATGGTTGTTGGTTGATGGCTTGAATGTTGAGTGTTGAGTGTTGAGTGTTGAGTGTTGAGTGTTGAGTGTTGAAAACTACCCATTTAAAATTCAATATTTTTAATTTTTGAGTGTCGGAGATGTGAGTATTGAGTACAGAGTATTAAGATCAAGGTTGGATTTAGTTGATGGTTGATAGTTGTTGGCTTAAATGTTGAGTACTAGGTACAAAGTATTAAGATTAAGCATAATTGCTAATTGATAATTGCTAATTGTTCATTGCTAATTGATAACTAAACCATGTTAAGAGTATTCAAAAACAGTCGCGTAAATATGTTCATGAAAAACCGAATTGCAAAGTACATTTTGTATGCACTTGGAGAAGTGGTACTGGTGGTTATCGGTATTCTTCTCGCCTTACAGATCAATAACTGGAATGAAGCAAGAAAGTCCAGAAAAGTATTAAAAAGTATCCTTCGTACCGTTTCCTATGATCTTGCAACCGATACCATTGTGGCCTCCGATGTTATTAAATATTATGAAGAAAGTATAAAGAACAGTAACCGGATCATTGAAGGTGAAATAACCAAAGACAATTACAAGGAGTGCCCGGCCTGTCCCAGTCTGGTAACTCTCTACCGGCCAATGTTTATCCAGAAAAAGGGATTTGAGTTATTAAAGACCTTTTCCAATGACCATACTTCGGAGAAAGACAGCCTGATCACAGATATTACACAATTCTATACGATCTATATTCAGATAATTGAAAAGAGTAATGAACGTATGGAAAAAGATGTCCTCAGCAACCTGGAGAGTTTTAAAAAGTATCCGTGGTTTGTTAACTGGACAAAGGGAACATTCAATGAGGATATGGTTACCTATTTTACGGAAAGCAACGATTATAAAACAAAGGTTGCCGCTCATAATGTATTGGCATCCAATAACCATTTGCGCTCCGTTCAGGGCTATAAATTAAATGCTGAAGAAATTTTAAAGCAGATAGAAGCGAGGATCGGAAAAGAAGAACAATCTACAGATCGTGATAAAAAGTGAGTCCGTTCTTGTACGGGTCGTAGAAAGCAAATTCCCGGGTACCCCAGGGAGTTTCCTTTAATGCCGTTCTTTCGTGAAAGACATCCTTGTCTTTATACTCATCAAAAAGGCCTTCGATATTCTGAACAACAAAGCGCAGCATGGGCCGGTCTACAGCCACCTCCCACTCTTTCGCGTCGTGCCACTGCAGATGGATCTCAATATTATCTCTCTTCACAGCGGCATAGGTAGGTTCTTTTTCATCATCAGCAAAAGCAACATTGAATCCTAGCTTTTCTACATAAAAACGAAGAGCGGTCACCACATCCTGAACGGGAAGTACAGGGTGGATCTCCTGAAAGTAACCTCTGGCCTTTTCCATCTTACCTAAATTTTAAAATATATTATGCTAAAGTTACTAATTATAGTATCTTGAAAGCACATATTATTTAAAAAATGAAACATATTCTTATTACCGCCATTATTTTTATTCAATGCCTTTGTTATGGGCAAAAACAGACTTTAAAATTCGATCATCTCGCCATTCTGACACAGGATCTGAAAGAAAGCGTTTCCTTCTACACGGATGTTCTTTTCCTGGAAGAAATTGAAGATGCCACTCAAATGGAACACATACGATGGTTTTCTATGGGAGGAAGTACCCAGTTACATATCATTGAAGACAAAGAGAATTCCATCAGTCATCATCAGGGGGTTCATTTTGCACTTTCGGTTAATGACCTGGATGCCTTCAGAAAACATCTGAGCAAAAAAAATATTCAATACAAAAATTGGTTTGGGAAACTAAATGCGACTAACCCAAGGCCCGATGGTGTAAGGCAGATATATCTGCAAGATCCCGACGGTTATTGGATTGAGATCAATGGTAAGTAAATATCATGCAGAACAAGCAGGTCAAAATAAAAAAGATAGATATCCTCTCCGATAACTGGTACACCTTAAAAAAGGTGAATTTTGATTATCAGCTACCCGACGGCAGCTGGCAAAACCAGAACCGGGAAGCCTATGACAGGGGTAACGGAGCGGTGATCCTTCTATACAATAAAGAACATAAAACCGTTATCCTTACCCGTCAGTTCAGAATGCCTACCTATATAAACGGCAATGAAGACGGTATGATGATCGAATTACCTGCCGGCCTGCTGGATAACGATCATCCGGCAGATGCTATCAAAAGGGAAACAGAAGAAGAAACAGGTTATCGGGTAAGCAGGATAGAAAAAGTATTCGAATCCTATATGTCTCCCGGATCGGTTACCGAGATCCTGCATTTTTTTATCGCCGAATACGAAGCAGAAATGAAAGTGGGACAAGGTGGAGGACATCCCGACGAGCATGAAGATATTGAAGTGATTGAAATGGATTTTACCGAAAGCCTGGAAATGATCAGAAAAGGAACTATCAAAGACGCCAAAACCATTATGCTGCTGCAATATGCGCAGATCAATAAATTAATGGAGCAATAACAAATGAGAGAAAGGCCTTTATATATTCTTCCTGCTATTATTATTGCCCAGTT
Source organism: Leptobacterium flavescens (assembly GCF_010671605.1). Taxonomy (GTDB): domain Bacteria; phylum Bacteroidota; class Bacteroidia; order Flavobacteriales; family Flavobacteriaceae; genus Leptobacterium; species Leptobacterium flavescens. Next base: position 497,681 of record NZ_JAABOO010000004.1, on the reverse strand, counting down.
TTTCTGTACCTCACTCTGGTTTGCAGGAAATGCGGTCATATCGAACCTCATCGTCGACTACCAGCTTTCGGAGAAAGACCTCGGGCATATAATTTCGGCTGTTCAGTTTGGTTTTATCAGCGGAACATTAAGTTATGCACTCTTAAACCTGGCTGATCGTTTTCCACCGTCCAGGGTCTTTTTTCTGAGTGCGGTTTTCGGAGCCCTGGCAAACTTCCTGATCGTTATTGAAGGACAGAGCCTGACAACCATTCTAAGTCTTCGCTTTCTTACCGGTTTCTTCCTTGCGGGAATTTATCCGGTAGGAATGAAAATCGCAGCCGATTATTATGAAAAAGGCCTGGGAAAAGCACTTGGATTTCTGGTGGGTGCCCTGGTTTTAGGGACCGCTTTTCCTCATCTTTTAAAAAGTATTGGTGGTAACCTTCCGTGGAGAATGGTCATAAAAGGCACCTCTTTATTATGCCTTTCCGGCGGCTTTATTATTTTAGGCCTGGTACCGGATGGTCCGTACAGAAAGGCCGGAAAGAAACTGGACCTTTCCGCTATTTACAGGATCTTTAAAAACCCTCCCTTTAAAAAAGCAGCTTTCGGATATTTTGGACATATGTGGGAACTCTATGCCTTCTGGGTGTTTGTTCCGGTCATTTTAACCAATTACCTCAAAATACATCCCGAAATCAATCTCAATATTCCCCTGTGGTCATTCCTTATCATTGCCATCGGCGGACTGGCTTGTGTTATAGGTGGATATATTTCAGAAAAAAAGGGAGTAAAAAAGACTGCTGCTACCGCATTACTGCTTTCCGGTATTTGTTGCCTTATGTCCCCGCTCCTACTTGAGCAGGCCTCACTGTGGCTTCTTATTATCTTCCTATTATTCTGGGGAATGGTAGTTATTGCAGATTCTCCCCTGTTCTCTACCCTGGTGGCTCAGAGTGCAAGTCCGGAGATTAAAGGTACGGCCCTTACCATCGTTAACTGCATAGGTTTTTCCATCACTATAGTTAGTATACAACTACTCAACTCACTGATAAATGAAACCAATGCTCACTATATCTTTGTTATTCTGTTTATCGGTCCTTTATTCGGACTTTTATCCCTCTACCGAAAGAGTCGTTCCTAAAAGTTCAGGCTTTCGCTTTTGGTCTTTTCGAATTCGGAGATCATTTCCTCAACGATTTCCGATACCGGTTTAATCTCATTGATCAGTCCTGCAATCTGTCCGATTTCCAGTTCTCCTTCTACCAGGTCACCTTCAAACATCCCTCGCTTGGCTCTTGCTCTTCCCAGCAGTTCTTTTAATTCGTCTACACTCGGGCCCTTTGAATACAACTCCTGAAGGTCATCAAAGAATTTATTTTTAAGCATACGTACGGGAGCCAGTTCTTTCAGGGTTAACTGTGTATCCCCTTCTTTGGCATCTACTACTTTCTGCTTGAAGTTAATATGTGAGGATGCTTCTTCTGAAGCCACAAAACGACTTCCTACCTGAACGGCATCTGCTCCGAGTACCATGGCAGCAAGCATTCCCCTTCCGGTGGCAATTCCTCCGGCAGCAATTAAAGGAATAGACAGTTTCTCCTTTACCATAGGAATTAAGGTAAAAGTAGTGGTCTCTTCCCTTCCGTTATGTCCGCCGGCCTCAAAGCCTTCGGCCACCACCGCATCAACTCCTGCATCCTGAGCTTTTAATGCAAACTTCACGCTACTTACCACATGAACCACGGTAATACCGCGTTCCTTTAACCAGGAGGTCCATGTTTTAGGATTTCCTGCTGATGTAAAAACGATCTTTACACCTTCCTCCACAATAATATCCATGATCTTATCGATATCGGGATATAGCATAGGAACATTTACCCCAAAGGGTTTATCGGTGGCTTTTTTACATTTCTGAATATGCTCTCGCAGTACCTCCGGGTACATGGAGCCTGCTCCGATGAGTCCTAAAATTCCTGAATTGGAAGCGGCAGAGGCCAATCGCCAGCCGCTGGCCCAGATCATCCCTGCTTGTACAATAGGATATTTGGTGCCGAAAAGTTCTGTGATCTTGTTTTGCATCTATATTTTTTATTATGAAATAACGCCCGAACCTACCAGTTCGTCATCCTGATACCAGGCTACAAACTGCCCTTCGGTAATGGCGCTTTGCGGAGTTTTAAAATCTATATACATTCCCGAACTCACTCTGTACAATACTGCATCCTGTAAAGGCTGCCTGTAACGAATACGGGCCTTTACGTTCATGGATTCATCTTCATTTAACTGCAGGTCTTCACGTATCCAGTGCAGTTCATCATTATTAACGAAGATCGTTCTCCTGAACAATCCCGGATGTTCCTTTCCCTGGCCGGTATAGATGATATTCTCATCTACATCGGTATCTATAACAAACAAAGGTTCTACGGTACCTCCAACATTAAGTCCCTTACGTTGTCCTTTGGTAAAGTAGTGGGCTCCCTGGTGCTTTCCAACCACTTTTCCGTCTTCCGGGGAATAGCTGAATTTTTCTGCAAAGAAAGCCAGCTCTGCCTCTTTGGAATCAAATACAGGGATATTTCTCTGATAATGGAGATTCCCGGATGGGACCTCAACAATATCTCCTTCTTTCGGTTTTAATTTCTGCTGAAGGAATTCCGGTAGACGGACCTTCCCGATAAAACACAATCCTTGTGAGTCCTTTTTATCTGCCGTTACCAATCCCTGTTCGGTAGCGATCTCCCTTACTTCCGGTTTGGTCAACTCTCCAATAGGAAAAAGTGTTTTGCTCAACTGTTCCTGAGAAAGCTGACACAGGAAATAGGACTGATCTTTATTAGAATCCTTTCCGGCAAGCAGCTGATATACTTTTTTACCATCTTTCTCTATCTCTCCCTTCCTGCAATAATGTCCGGTAGCCACATAGTCGGCACCCAGGCTTAAAGCGATCTTCATGAATACGTCAAATTTGATCTCCCGGTTACAAAGTACGTCCGGGTTGGGTGTTCTCCCCCTTTCGTATTCATTAAACATATAATCTACAATACGTTCTTTGTATTCTTCACTCAGGTCTACCGTCTGAAAGGGAATACCTAGTTTCTCGGCAACGATCATTGCATCATTGCTGTCTTCCAGCCAGGGACATTCATTGGAAATGGTCACAGAATCGTCATGCCAGTTCTTCATGAACAGGCCAATTACCTCATAGCCCTGCTCTTTCAGCAAATAGGCTGTGACACTGGAATCTACTCCTCCCGATAAACCAACAACTACTCTTTTCATCAGTTATACTTATTCTCGCAATTTTTTTCAACTGCAAATTTACAAAATCAATATAAGCTACGCTTCTTCTCTCATTGGTATTTACTATGCCATCGATTGTTTTAAACTATACGAATATATTTTATAAAAAATCAGCTCGGAACACAGGGGTCCATTTTAGCATTTTATTTAGATTTTGAGGTCAAAATTTACCGTTCATAGAAAAGATCGTGCATTTGCTCGGAAGTTTTTTGTCGGTATGGAGCGAATATATAGATTCGTCTTGCCTTAAAAAATTAAATAACCTACGACTATGAGAACTTACTACCCCAGTAATTCCACATTAAAATTTTTACGAAGACTCTATAATAGTATCTTAAGTTTTTTCTCTTCTAAAGAACTTAGGCCACAACCTATTGTGGTAAAAGATACTCCTCAAAATATTTCGCTCCCAGGGAAAACCGATTAAGTTTTTTTTTCCTTGGGGGCGGGTTACCGATTTACATATGACCATTTTGGCGGTATGAAAGTACTATTTAATAGTTAGCCTCATGCCACACAATTAAGACGAGCGCTATATTCGTATAGCAAAATAAAAAAGCATCCTTGCCCCGGATGCTTTTTTTATTTAGAGAAGGTTCTTGTTTAGATATATAGTTTCCTCTCCCCCTTGGAGAGGATTAAGGTGAGGGCATTCTTCCAATTTTCATTATTGATTCGATAAAATCCCTCATCCCAGCCTACCTTTCGGTAGGCAGAGTGAATATGGTTAATAATTCCGACTTAATGAAAGTTAAGGCTACAAGATTGTCCCCTTGAGGGGACCTTAGGGGTGTACTAAAAGAATTGCTTTCATTCATTTTTGGCTTGACCCAAAAACGAACAGAAATAAACCCTCCTGCCATCGCGAGCTTGTCTTGTCGGCAGACAAACATAGAGAAGCGATCTTACTATATATTGGAAAGATTACTTCGTCGTCATACTCCTCGTAATACACAGTTAAAAGAACATCTTTCGTTATTATAACCCTTCCGTCTTTAACTGCGTTAAAGCCATCTTCCCTTCTTTAAGGGAAGGAATTTTTTATATTGGTGTACATTAAAATTCCCCTCCTTTTTAAGAAGGGCTACCTGCATTCAAGCAGGTGAGGTGGTTTATACCCCTAAAAGAAAAGATCCCAGTAAACTTTCGCTTACTGAGATCTTGTTTTATCTGATAAAGTTGCTAAAGCTAACTTATCTTTTGTTTCTTGCTTTTTTCTGAGCTTCTGCCTGCTCCATCATTTCCTGCATACGCTGCTGGAATCTGCTCTTCTTCTTAGGCTTCTTCTTATTCTCCTCTATTTTAGCATGGATCTTCTCATCATCTATAATGTAGTTTTTGATCACTAACATAATAAAGATGGTAATCAGGTTAGAGATGAAATAGTATAAACTCAATCCACTTGCATAGTTGTTAAAGAAGAATAACATCATTAGCGGAGAGAGATACATGATGAATTTCATATTCGGCATTCCCGGCTGCTGGGTTTGCATAGTCTGACCCGTAGTCATCTGCATATAAATAAAGATAGCCACAGACGCCAGGATCGGGAATAAACTCACGTGATCTCCGTAAAACGGGATGTTAAACGGCAGGTTGGCCACCACATCATAAGAAGACAGGTCTTCTGCCCACAGGAATGGCTTCTGACGAAGTGCAAAGGCCGTCGGGAAAAACATGAATAAGGCATAGAAAATCGGTAGCTGCAGCAATGCCGGGACACAACCACTCATCGGGCTGACGCCTGCCTTATTGTACAGCTTCATTGTTTCCTGCTGCTTTTTCATAGGCTCATCCTTGAACTTATTATTGATCTCTGTGATCTCCGGGCGTAAAACCTTCATTTTAGCCTGAGACAGATAGGATTTATAAGTTACCGGAGATAATGCCAGACGCACAAGGATGGTCATAATTATAATAGCCACACCATAAGGAAGGAATCCGCTTAACCAGCTATACATCGGTGTAAACACATGTTTGTTGATCCATCCGAAGATCCCCCATCCGAAGGGAATGGAATCTGCCAGGTCTAACTCCTTATACTTATTGAATGTCTTAAGATCTGTCGGTCCGTAATACAAGTTAAGATTGTAATTAAGCTCTCCACCTTTAAGTTCCAACGGAATGCTACTGGCGTAAGCTTTGGTCCATTTGGCTTCCTTACTTTCTTCTTCTACCAGGTTCTGCGATGCTAAGTTTGCAGTTTTAAAAGGAGTTTCGGCAATCAGGATAGAGCTAAAGAAATGTTGACGATAGGAGATCCATTTCACATCTTTTTCCTCTTCATTATCATCACCACCCTGGCTTAATTTATTTACCTTTTTTCCGTCATGCTGATAAGTAAGCCTGGTATAACGATTCTCATACTGAATACTCTTGGCATGCCTGATAGACTTAGATTTCCAGTCCAGGTTAACCGGTTGTGAGCTGTTCAGGATACCGTTCAATCCCTGAGATCTTACCGTAAAATCAAGAAGGTAATCTCCGGGTTTTAGCTCATAGCGGTATTCCAGGTATTTGCTCTCAGAAACTTTCAGCTTCATGGAAAGCACCTTGGTATCTCCATTCTCGCTAAGCTGAGGCTCAAAATAAAGGTCTTTTGTACTTAGTGTCCTGTTATCTGTAGTTCCGAAACTCAGGTTAAAAGATGCATTGTTATCCTTCACCAGGTAAACCGGAATAGAATCATAGGTCACATAATTCTTCATCTTCACTTCTGCGATCTGTCCACCTTTATTGTTGATCTTTAAGTAGAGTACATCGTTCTCCAGTACCGTATAGGTATCCTTTGCCGAAGGCAGGCTTGCGGCATATCCGAAGGCTCCTAAAGTACTTTGATATTTGGCCAAAGCCGTAGAATCGCTCAGATCTACAGGGGTTTCTTCCTGTACATCGGCTATACTGGCATTCTTGCTTTCTTCTTCCTTCCTTTCCTTTTCTACCTGCTCCTGCTGGGCTTTTCGCTCTTCCAGCTCTTCGGGAGTAGGCTGATTGTTGTAGAGATACCAGATCAAGATCAACCCGATCAAAACAAAACCTATTATCGAGTTAAAATCAAATTTCTTTTGTTCCATATTTATTGTTCAGTACGTATATTAAAACATAAGACATTACATAAAAAGCATGCAATGATACTTATTCAACTATTGCTTTTGGTCTGCAAAGATATTTCCAAATATTGTTTTTATGCCAAAGTGGCACTTGTTTTTTCTTTTTTGTAGGTAAGAGCTGCCTTTACAAAGGCAACAAACAAGGCATGGGGGTTGGCAACTGTACTCTTATATTCCGGATGGTACTGTACCCCGACAAACCATCTGTGCTCAGGTATTTCTACGATCTCAACCAATCCGGTATCCGGGTTAAACCCTGTAGCAATAAGGCCTTCTGCTTCCATCTGTTCCTTATAACTGTTGTTAAATTCATAACGGTGACGGTGGCGCTCATCTATAGTTTCCTCTCCGTATACTTCTTTTACAATACTACCTTCCTTCAGGCTGCATTTCCATGCTCCGAGACGCATGGTACCTCCTTTATGGGTAACACTTTTCTGCTCTTCCATCAGGTCGATCACCGGATGAGGGGTATTTTCATCCATTTCCGTAGAATTAGCATTGTCCAGGTTCAGTACATTCCTTGCAAATTCTATGACGGCCATTTGCATTCCGAGGCAGATCCCTAAAAACGGGATCCCGTTCTCACGTGCATATCTAACCGTATCTATCTTTCCTTCCACTCCACGTTCTCCGAATCCGGGAGCTACCAGAATACCATCCAGGTGCGCTATTTTCTCTGAAATGGTCTTTTCATCTATATATTCCGAATGGATGGATTCTATATTTACTTTTACTTCGTTGGCTGCTCCGGCATGAATAAATGCCTCCAAAATAGATTTATAGGAATCCTGAAGCTCAACATATTTTCCGATCAGTCCGATGCACACCTCATTCTTAGGATTCTTATGACGCTGCACGAACTCATTCCATTGTGTAAGATCGGGTTTTGAATCATCCGTAAGCGCCAGTTTCTTAAGTGCTACTCTGTCAAGTCCCTCGTTAAGCATTAAATTCGGTACATCGTAAATGGTAGAAGCGTCAATAGACTGTATAACCGCTTCCTTTTTTACGTTGCAGAACAATGCCAGTTTAGACCTCAGGTCATCCGGTAATTCGTGTTCCGTACGACATACCAAAATATCGGCTTGTATTCCGCTTTCCATCAAAGTTTTTACCGAGTGCTGTGTAGGTTTGGTCTTTAATTCTCCTGCAGCCGATAAAAAAGGAACAAGGGTAAGGTGTACCACAATTCCGTTATTTTCTCCCAGTTCCCAAAGTAACTGACGAACAGATTCTATATATGGCAGTGACTCGATATCCCCCACAGTACCTCCTATCTCGGTAATTACAATATCGTAATCGCCGCTCTTACCAAGGATCTGGATACGTTCCTTGATCTCATTGGTAATATGAGGAACTACCTGTACGGTCTTCCCGAGAAATTCTCCTTTACGTTCTTTTTCTATAACGCTCTGATAAATTCGTCCGGTAGTCACATTATTCGCCTGGGAAGTGCTTACATTCAAAAAACGTTCGTAATGTCCTAAATCGAGATCTGTTTCTGCCCCGTCGTTGGTCACATAACACTCTCCGTGTTCATACGGATTAAGCGTTCCCGGATCTACATTAATATAAGGATCTAATTTCTGAATGGTTGTCCTGTAGCCCCTTGCCTGAAGCAGTTTTGCAAGTGATGCGGCTATTATTCCTTTTCCAAGTGATGAAGTCACTCCTCCCGTAACGAAAATGTACTTGGTTTGCGCCATAGTAACACGAATTTGTTTTTGTTCTTACGGGGCGTAAAGGTACGAATAGATTACGGATTAATTGTAATGAATTATGTGAAAATAGGTTTTCGAAAATCTTAGTTTTTGATACAGAGCAGATAAACACAAGGGAAACCTCATCTAAGCTGTTATCTGTTCTGTGGAAATTGTTTTTGTATGGTACGGATAAGATGTTCTAGGCCGTTGATCTTGATCTCATAGGTTGATTTCAGGTATTCTCCCAGCTTTCCGTTGGGGTAACCTTTCAGTTGAAACCAGGTCAGATAAGCTTCGGGTAGATCTATCAGATAACGGTCTTTATATTTTCCGAAAGGCATTTTATAAAATGCCAGCTTTAAAAGTTCTTCTTTGTTATTTCCTATTTCCATAAACACAAAGATGATTGTTTTAATTTTAATAATCCAATAATTTATCTTTGAAGAAACAATCTGTATTCCATTAAATCCATGAGCGCAAAAAAAATGCAAAACGTCAGTTTTGGGTCGGTAGAGGAATTCCTCGACTATCTCCCTCAGGATGAATTGGAAATCACCCTTTACTTAAGAAAGCTTATCCTGGAATGTTTTCCGAATTGTACCGAAAAGCTGTCGTATAATGTGCCTTTCTACAAACGATATTCGAATGTATGCTTTATCTGGCCTGCCTCTGTGCTCTGGGGAAAGAAAAAGACTTATGAAGGGGTCCGTCTGGGTTTCACAAAAGGATATCTGCTACAAGATGAGATCGGTTTTTTGTCGAAGGAAAACAGAAAACAGGTATATTGGAGGGATTTTAAGAAGTTAAGCGAGATTGATGCAGATCTGGTAAAATCCTATCTTTTTGAAGCTATTACCATTGATGAACTTTCCAAAAAACAGAATTGAGAATGATCGTAATTGAAACCGAACGTCTATATCTGAGAGAACTAGAGAGGAATGACCACGACTTCCTGCTCCGGTTGATGAATTCTCCGGGCTGGCTTAAGTTTATAGGAGACAGGGGTGTTAAAACTCCGGAAGATGCGATCAACTATATTGAAGAACGATTCCTGAAAAGTTATCAGACTTTCGGTTATGGTTTATATCTGATGGAAGCCAAAGCGGATAAAACGGCACTGGGGATCTGTGGGCTGGTAAAACGGGAACATCTGGAATATCCGGATATCGGCTTTGCCCTAATGCCCGAATTTGAAGGAAATGGTTTTGCCCTGGAAGCTGCGCAGGCAACCATGAAGTATGCAAAAAAAGAATTGAAACTGGAAAAAATAGCCGCTATTACCGATCAGGAAAATGAGCGTTCCATCCACCTCCTGAAGAAACTGGAAATGGAATTTGATAAGATGATCCCTTCTCCGGGAGAAGATTCAAAAATTATGTTGTTCATCAACAGTTCTTAATTATATATGAAAGGAAAGTATTTTACAATAAACGGTATTTTGTTTGGAAGCGTCCTGAGTTTCCTTCTCTCCTACCTGGGAGCTTATTACTGGTTGTTTGATTATTTCTCTCATTTCAGGATGTATTATTTTTTCTTTTTTATTGCAGTACTCCTGTTTTCCCTCTGGAAAAAAGACCGGGCAAAAGTTATTCTATTCGCATTGCTTTCTCTTGTTATCGGTTTAGAGATCCTTCCTTTTTATTATCCGCCGGAAGAATATCCGGATACTGAGCGCCTGAAAGTAGGCGGTATTAATGTATGGTCTTCTAATAAGGAGTACCAGAGAGTCAGAGAATTTATTGAGAAAGAGGACTTCGATGTTTTTGTGCTTCAGGAACTAACCCCACACTGGGAAAGGGAAATGGCTCCGCTGCTGGCTGTATATCCCCATTACCGTATGGCCCCGAGAACCGGTAATTACGGGATTGGTATTTTTAGCAAGATCCCCTTTAAAAAGATTGAAGAGCTGTATCTAAACGAAGTGGATCATCTTTCATTCCTGGCAGAGTTCGACTTTAATAAGGAAAGCATCGTCCTTCTCGGAATTCATACGGTTGCTCCGGTAGATGCCAATGGCTTTAAGATCAGGAATAGCGAATTTAAACGTATCAATTCCCTCGTACGGGAACAAAGAAAAAGTACTATTGTCATTGGCGATCTGAATTGCTCCGGCTTTTCTGCTAATATGAACCGTCTTACTAAAGAAACTGGGCTGGTTGACAGCAGATACGGATTCGGGATACAGAACAGCTGGCATACCCAAATGCCTTTGGTCTCGGCCAGTATAGATCATTGTTTTGTAAGCGAGGACCTTAAGGTAACGGACAGAAGAACAGGACCGAATATCGGTTCGGATCATTACCCGTTAATTGTAGAATTGATCAGGGAATAGACCTAGCCTATCCTTAAACCGTTCTTTACCCGGGCTTCTGTAGCTATCAGAATAACATCATCTCCGTCTACGGCTCCCATAACCAGGCATTCACTCATAAAATTGGCGATCTGCTTTTTAGGGAAGTTCACAACAGCGATGACCTGCCTGTTTAAGAGTTCCTCTTTAGTATAGCGCTTTGTTACCTGCGCCGAAGATTTCCGGATCCCTATTTCTTCTCCGAAGTCTATGGTAAGCTGATAGGCAGGTTTCCGGGCTTTGGGAAAATCGTTTACTTCCAGGATAGTTCCCACCCGCATTTCGACTTTCATAAAGTCGTCCCAGGTTATTTCCATTATTTTTTAAAGATATTATCGAGGACCCAGGCAGGGCCGATTAATAAAAACTGAAGGTCTTTGAGGAAAGAAGGCTTCTTCCCCTCTATTTTATGTCCGTAGAACTGGCCGATCCAGGCCACTGCAAAAATGATCAGGGATACCAGCCACAGAGGCGCATACTGCGCAATAAAATGATTGGCAATTACACAAAAAGCAGCAAACAACAGGACCTTAAAGGCCATTAATAATGACAGGCGTACATAGAAAAACAGCACCAGTACAAGCACCATGGTTGCCCAGTTTTCAATAAAAGGATTCTCAAAAGGAAAGAGATTTTCCAGAAAAGTAGTGGGAATGCTCATTAATAAACCCACTATGGAGAAAAAAATAGCAGGAACACAGATATAATGTATTGCCTTGTTGGTTTTGTTCTGATGGCTAACACCGTATTCCTCAAACCATTGTTCCAGTGTTTTCATGGTATTCGTTTTTGTTGGAAGTACAATTTACGATTTTTTGTATTTCCTTACGGGGATTTGAAGATTCTTTGTAATTTCAAAAACAAAAAAATGGCACGAACAGAAAGTAATATGCTGCCTTTAGGTACGGCGGCTCCCGATTTCAATCTTTTGGATACGGTTTCAGATAAAAATATTCAGTTTCAGGATATTAAAGGAGAAAAGGGAACGGTTATCATGTTTATATGTAACCATTGCCCGTTTGTAATTCATGTGAACCAGGAGATCTCCAGGTTGGCAAAGGATTACCAGAGCCAGGGAATAGGTTTTGCAGCTATTTCCAGTAATGATGTGGTGAATTATCCGCAGGATGCGCCTCACCTAATGAAGGAGAACGCCAGAGAGCAAGGATTCAGTTTCCCCTATCTCTATGATGAAAGTCAGGAGGTAGCCAGAAGTTACGATGCTGCCTGTACTCCGGATTTTTATATTTTCGACAGGGAGTCAACGCTTGTTTATCGCGGACAACTGGATGATTCACGTCCGGGAAACGGCATCCCCGTTACAGGTAAGGATATGAGAGGTGCTCTGAATGCTTTATTGAATGATCAGGCCATAGCCGAAAATCAAAAACCCAGTATAGGTTGTAACATCAAATGGAAATAAAAGCGGTACACCTACCGCTTTTTACTTTTACATACGCTCCAGGGCGTTTTTAATATGGGTATAATGGTGATTCCCGTGCCAGGCGTATTTCCCGATATTTTCGGCCAGGGATACTTCACTGTTATCTTCCGGATGAATAAAAGTTCTCTTCAACTGGTCTGAGGTAAGTCGCCTTATTAAGTATACGAGTTTTGCATGCAGTACTCTCAGATAGTCCAGAGACATACGGATGGGAGCGTTCTTAGCATCTATCAGATCTGCCCAGTTCTTTTCCTGATATACTTTTATAAGCGGGTTTTCTTCGGTCAGGGCCCACTTAAAACGGGTATAACTGTTGTGATGACTGTCTGCAATATGATGCACTACCTGTCTGATGGTCCACCCTCCCGGCCTGTATGGAGTAGCCAGTTGTTCGTCGGTTAGCCCTTCTACAAGATTTTCCAGCTTTGCAGGAAGTTCTTCCAGGACCTTTGTCCAGCGATCCAGATCTTCGGATGTGATCTCCTCCGGGCATTGGAATTTACCCGTTGGATATCTTAATTTTTCAAGCTCTTTTTCAGTCATAATTTTAAGGTAAATACGGTGATAAACTTTAACATAAAAGTAAGCATTATAACCGATTTTCTACCTTATTTTTATTAGGTAATAAATAATTAATTAAAAAAAATTATATGGCAACTTTAAGACTAGGTGATGTGGCTCCCGACTTTACCGCTCAAAGCTCGGAAGGTGAAATCAATTTTCACGAATACCTGGGCGACGGCTGGGGAGTTCTATTCTCACATCCGGCAGATTATACACCGGTTTGTACTACCGAATTAGGTACGGTAGCAAAGTATAAAGAAGAATTTGAAAAGCGCAATGCCAAGGTTATTGCCTTAAGTGTTGACGGTCTGGAATCTCATAAAGGGTGGATAAATGATATTAATGAAACTCAGAATACCACGGTTAATTTTCCGATCATAGCCGATGAAGACAGAAAGGTTTCTGAATTGTATGATATGATCCATCCGAATGCGGATGCTACCCTAACAGTTCGTTCGGTCTACGTTATAGGGCCGGATAAGACCGTAAAACTTATCATTACCTATCCCGCTTCAACAGGGAGGAATTTTGATGAACTCCTGAGGGTTATCGATTCGCTGCAGCTTACTGCTTATCACAAGGTAGCTACTCCAGCCAACTGGCAACATGGAGAAGAAGTGGTGATCAGTCCGGCTATTACCAACGAAGAAGCCGAAACTATGTTTACCAAAGGCTTTAAGGAAGTAAAACCTTATTTAAGGTTAACACCTCAGCCCAATCTGAACTAAAAGAAAGTACAGCAATAAAAAAACTCCGCCTTGAGCGGAGTTTTTTGTTTTTATTCTTAACGTATCTCTATTTGATATCCATTAATTCCACATCAAAAATAAGTGTGGCATTCGGAGGAATAACCCCTCCTGCTCCTCTGCTTCCGTAAGCAAGGTCTGAAGGTATTACCAAACGCGCTTTATCACCGACATTCAATAAACCGATCCCTTCGTCCCATCCCGGGATCACCTGACCTACACCTAATTGAAAATCGATAGGTTCTTTACGCTTATAGGAAGAATCGAAAACCATTCCGTTGGTCAATTGCCCTTCGTAGTGTACGGAAACATTATTTCCCTTTTCTGCTTTGGGTCCGTTTCCTTTCTGAATGATCTTGTATCTCAATCCGCTGTCTGTCTTATCAAAACCTGCAGAAAGTTTATCAAGTTCTTCTTCGGCTTTTCTTTTTTCCTCTGCCAGTCTCTTTTCCCTGCTTCCTTCGAAAGTCCTGAAAGCTTCAACAGCATTCCATTTTTCGGCTTCCTCTCCAACACGTACAATTTCAATACTGTCTATGCTGTCTCCCTGAGCAATCGCATCAACAACTTCCTGTCCGCTTTCCACAAAACCAAAAACACTGTGTTTATCATCCAGCCATGGTGTTTCCAGGTGAGTGATAAAGAACTGACTCCCGTTAGTTCCGGGACCGGCATTGGCCATAGAAAGTACTCCGGGACCACTGTGTCTTAAGTCTGAATGAAACTCATCATCAAACTGATATCCGGGTCCTCCGACACCTGTTCCCTGGGGACATCCTCCCTGGATCATAAAGTCGGGAATTACCCTGTGGAATTTTAATCCGTTGTAATAGGGTTGCCCCTGAGGTTTTACTTCATTTTCCAGATTTCCTTCCGCCAGACCAACAAAATTTCCAACGGTTCCGGGTGTTTTATCGTGGGTAAGTTTTACTAATATTTCCCCCTTAGAGGTGTTAAATTTAGCATATATACCTTCTTGCATAATTATTTTTTTAAATTCGAGCTGCAAAGATAGTGATTCCTTTTTCCAATAACGAACACTAATTTACGTTCATATATAAAATAAGCTATTAAAACCCAACTCATGAATCCTACTGACAAAGAACTTAAACTAGTTAAGCTCAATTATACCCAGCGCATTGCCAAAAGGTCTAACGAAACCGGGCAAATGATCAGTACGCTTCTGCAACAACTTGCTGAAGAAAATCAGAAACACGAAGATATTATTGACAATTTCATAGATTTTGCCAATAACCTCATTCCGAAGCTTTCTCATAAAGAGCAGACGGAGATCAATGAATTTGTGAAGAGAATAACCGATCTGCGTATTACGGCTAATAACGGAGTGGGCTATATGCTGAGGCTACTCAATGAGCAGAATCAGATTACCAAGGAAACAACAGCAGAATTAAAAAGCCTGCTGGATGAAGGGATCTGACCTGTCTGCGCTTAACTGTCCTTTATTTTTTTAACGGGTATTTTCATATTCGTTCATTATCCTTCTTGCGCACACTCAAAGGAGTTCAATCATCTTAGAGTCAGCATAATACCACACCCTTCTTTTTGATCTATCAGGGAAAAAACTGTAACATATTATAGTTCCCGGCGTCTACTAATTAAACCGATCAAAAAATCATGCTAAAAAAAATCACTTCAGACACGGGCTGGATCTTTTTCACCGTCTTCGCCATTACTATTGGCCTTTATCCTATTTTTTACTTCATTACCGATAATATGACCCAGGGGCTTTTAGCCAGTAAAAGCAGTGCTCTTTTGGGGAATCAGTTATGGAGACTGGCATTTTACTTGCATATAAGTTTTGGCGGGCTCGCCTTACTATCAGGTTTTTCGCAGTTTTTCAGGAAATCGCATACGCGCCTCCTGAAGCTTCACAGGAATCTCGGAAAATTATATGTGTTCTCGGTACTGATCAGTGCGGTATCGGGTTTCTACATTTCCTTTTATGCTACCGGTGGCCTGGTACCGGCCATGGGTTTTGCCACACTGGCAGTGCTATGGTTATACACCACCTCCCAGGCTTATCTGCATATCAGGAAAAAGAATATCGAATCACATAAAAGCTGGATGAAACGCAGTTATGCGCTCTGCTTTGCCGCAGTTACCCTAAGATTATGGCTTCCTGTTTTCATTGCGGGCTTCGGAATGGAATTCGTTCCTTCATACAGGATCATAGCCTGGCTATGCTGGGTTCCGAACCTTGCGATCGTTGAATATTATATCAGAAAATAAAAAAGGATAGCCAGCGGCTATCCCTTTACTTTTTTAGGCATTATCGTGCCGTATTTGTCAAAAAGATAAATTAGAGCGGTCATCGTTGCTGCACCCAGCTCCAGTTCTCTTTTATTGATTGCATCAAAAGTGTCGTTCTCGGCATGATGATAGTCGAAATAGCGTTGAGAATCGGGTCTCAAACCTGCGAGTACTATCCCGTCATTTTTTAACGGTCCTATATCGGCTCCGCTTCCTCCTTTTTTAAAATAATGGATCAGATATGGCTCAAATAAAGACTTCCATTTCTGAACCTGCGCAAAGTTCTCATCCGAGCAATCGAAAGAAAAGCCTCGTGGTGTAAATCCGCCTGAATCGCTTTCCAGAGCAAAAACGTGATTTTCTCCTTTGGACTTAGCCACCTTTGCATATTCATTTCCTCCCCTCAATCCGTTTTCTTCATTCATGAACAAAACAACCCTGATGGTCCTTTTCGGGCGATATCCGGTTTCCTTCAACAGGCGAAGAACTTCCATACTCTGTACACATCCCGCTCCGTCATCGTGAGATCCGTCTCCCAGATCCCAGGAATCCAGGTGCCCGCCAACTACCATAATTTCATTAGGATATTCACTTCCTCTTATTTCTCCGATAACATTATAGGATTGTACATCCTTGAATTGCTTACAGGTCTGGCGGAAATAAAATTGCAGATCGGGATTAAGTGTTAGCAGTGAACTCAATAGTTCTGCTCCATTCGTACTGATCGCAGCTGCAGGGACACGGTGTTGTACAGGCAAATCGCCATAACTCATAGCCCCTGTATGAGGCAGGTCGTCCAGGCGAAGGTTCATTGAACGTACAATGATACCAACAGCTCCGTATTTGCCGGCTTCCCTCGCACCGGAATACCGTTGATCCACACATCCGCCATAGGCTTCAAAAGTGTTGATCAGATCGGCCTGCATCGGCCTGTTGAAAAAGACGATCTTTCCTTCAATAGCCTCTCTTCCGAGCTTCTCCAGTTCCTCAATTCCCTTTACTTCAATAACCTCTGCTTTTAAACCTCCGTCGGGCGTAGCTATAGATCCGCCAAGAGCACAGATCGGCACATTGGTGGTTACCCCTGGCTTAGTTTCCACATAGGCAAATTCGGGAGCTCCGCGCACCCATTTGGGTACCATAACCGGTTGCAACCAAACCCTGTCTAATCCTAATGAATCTAATTGTCCTTTTGTATATCGAACCGCTCTTTCCGCATTAAGGGATCCTGATAATCTCCCTCCAATCTGATTGGAAAGGTGGTCCAGCCACTCATAGCTCTGTCCGTTGGTAAGAGAGGTAGTATAGATCTTTTTTAATTGTTTCTCATCTTCACTTTGTGAAAATACCTGTGTTGAAATTAGCAATAGCGCTAAAAACAGTTTTCTCATCTGCCGCTTTTTTTTATTTGTTAATATTATAACTTCCTTATTCCGATTCTAACTGACGTTTAAATTCATCCAGTCGTGCCTTTATCTCATCATCCAGTTCGGGTTCGTCAATTTCTTTATATTTCCTTAATTCCTCTAACAGGATATTTGCAACAATTAGTCGCGCTCCATCCTTTCTGTCTGCAGGGATCACATACCAGGGGGCATGTTCTCTGGAAGTATTATTAATCGCTTCCTGATAACACACCTGGTATTCATCCCATAGTTTACGCTCTTTCAGGTCTCCGGGAGAGAACTTCCAGTTCTTTTGCTTTAGCTCCAGCCTCCTGAGTAATCTGTTCTTCTGTTCTCCTTTTGAAAGATGCAGGAAGAACTTAAAAATGATCGTTCCGTTCTGAGCAATATGTTTTTCAAACGCATTGATCTGATCAAAACGCATCTGCCAGAAAGCATCATCTACTTTATCTACGCTATCTATTCCCGGAATATTTTCATTCATAATATATTCGGGATGTACGCGGGTTACTAACACATTTTCATAGTGTGTTCTGTTAAAAACACTGAATTTACCCCTGGCAGGTAAAGCAATATAGTGCCTCCATAAAAAGTCGTGCTTCAGTTCCAGCTCGGTAGGAACCTTAAAACTATGAACCACGATCCCGCGGGTATTAAAATCTTTGAAGACTTCACGGATAAGGCTGTCTTTTCCTGCTGTATCCGTTCCCTGAATGCATATCAGGACTCCGTATTTGCCGTGTGCATAGATCGTATCCTGAAGTTCACCCAGTTTCTCACGTACTTCTTCCAGTTCATTTTTAAGTTTCTTATCAGATTCCTTAAAATCATCTAGGGTATCCCTGTCGTTTAAGTTGATTGAAGTGTCGATCTTATAATCCTTACTGCGTATTTTCTTCATTTATTTATTCATTACTGGTCTAAAGATACTAAGAAAAGGTATATAAGCAACCCTTGTCTTTTATGCTAAAAACGGCCGAAACTTTCATATTTTGAAAGAAAGTTGTAATATTGTAATGCCCAAAATTTTAAAATAAACTTAATCGCCATGAAAACTACATTCACTTTTCTATGGATTCTCCTTGGATTTTATAGTATTCAAGCTGCTGAAGACGACTGTAGAGATTGTGCTGAAGCACACTCTTCTGCGAGTTACGCATTGTTCCACACAAAGAAATCTCTAAAAGCCGATAACTTCGATCATCAGAAGTATTATGCAGATCGTGCAATAGAGGCTTTTGAAAAAACAAGAGGCCTTATTGAGAACTGCGGATGCCAGGACGCGATCAATGCTGTTATTGACGGAACTGAAAACCTGAAAAAAGCGTCCGATCCTGAAGATTGGGACAAGGGAAGGTTTTACGCAAAAAAAGCTTATGCAGATGCACAGAACCTGATAGGGTTCCTTGAAATGTGTACTTCCGGTAAGCGGCAGACTGTTTTTGATGACAGTGAGTATATAAGTGACAGTGGAACGGATGATGCTTCCAAAGCAAACGAACAAAAGATCCTGGATCAGCAGAAAAGACTGCAGCAACAGCAACAACAATTGCTGGAAGAGCAGAAAAAGCTGGAACAGGAACTCGAAGCTCAGAGAAAACTGAACGAGCAAAGAGAACTGGAACGTCAAAAAGAACTTCAACAGCAGATCAAGCTAAAAGTCAAGGCTGAGCAGGCACTTCAGAACTTTGAAAAATCCATTACAGAGCTTAGTGAAGTTCTTGGGTGTAAGGAAGCTTATGACATAATCTTTGAAAGTTATATCCGGGCAGAAAAAGCACTTGAATCAGAATCCCTTCAGGGTACTAAAAGATATTATACCGAAAAGGCGAGATTAATTGCCAAGCAGGCAATGAACGGGCTGGAAAGCTGTGCCTTTAAAAACTAATTTACAAATAAATAACCACCACCAAATTCTTTAAATTAAGAACAATTAACCGAAAAGGCGCCATTCTAGCTAGAATGGCGCCTTTTATTTATAAGGATCTGATCTCTTTATTTGCTTGCAAAAAGTTTTACATCTTCTTCGGAAACCTCATTATCTCCGAGGATCATCAGGCGTTCCACTACATTCCTCAATTCCCTGATATTTCCGGTCCAGTCGTACTCCTGCAGGAGTTTAACTGCCTTATCCGAGAATTTTTTGGTCGGAGTTCCCTGTTCCCCTGCAATTTTACCGGAGAAATGAGATACCAGCAGCGGAATATCATCTCTGCGGTCATTTAAAGCCGGAACTTCAATAAGGATCACTGCTAACCTGTGATAGAGGTCTTCCCTGAACTTTCCGTCCTTGATCTCTTTTTTAAGGTCTTTATTGGTAGCCGCAACTACCCTTACATTCACTTTAATATCTTTATCGCTACCTACCCTGGAGATCTTGTTCTCCTGAAGGGCACGAAGTACCTTAGCCTGAGCAGAAAGACTCATATCTCCAATCTCATCCAGGAAAATGGTTCCTCCGTTTGCAGCTTCAAATTTACCTGCCCTGTCCTTAACAGCCGAGGTAAAAGCTCCTTTAACGTGGCCGAAAAGCTCACTTTCTATGAGTTCGGAAGGAATAGCGGCACAATTCACTTCTATCATGGGAGAACCTGCCCTTTCGCTTTTCTGATGCAACCAGTGAGCTACCAGCTCTTTCCCGGTACCGTTAGGTCCGGTGATCAATACACGTGCATCTGTGGGAGCAACCTTCTCTATCATATCTTTAATACGAATAATCCCGTTACTCTCCCCTATCATCTCGTAGTTCTTACTCACTTTCTTGCGGAGCGCCTTGTTCTCAACAACAAGTTCTTTTCTGTCCAGTGCATTCCTTACCGTATTTAAAAGCCTGTTAAGATCCGGTGGTTTGGATATATAATCAAAAGCCCCTAATCTCATGGTATTTACAGCGGTATCGAGATCGCCATGACCCGAGATCATTACAAAGGGAATTTCCGGTTTTATCTTTCTGGACGCCTCCAATACCTCAACGCCATCCATCTTAGGCATTTTAATATCGCAGAGAACCAGGTCGTAATCTTCCTTTTTTATTTTTTCCATTCCCGACAAACCGTCTTCCGCTTCCTCCACATTGTAGGAATCGTTCTCTTCGGAAAGTATCTTTACCAATACCCTCCTGATCGCCGCTTCATCTTCTATGATTAAAATTCTGGACATATTTTTTAAAAATTAAATTTAAACCCTCCTCTAAAATAAAACGAATTGGATAAATCAAAATTAAAAACTTCATCGCTAATATTCTCATTAAGGCGTAAGGAGTTCCTAAGCAAATATCCGGCTTTTACAAAAAAGTTAAGTCGTTTCCCGTAGTATTTATCAAATCCTATACCAGTAACTACCTGTGAAAGGGATATTTTTTCTGCGTTGGTTCCATTTACCTGAATATCATTACTTAAGTTGGCAAAATAACCATCCAGACGGGCAAAAGCTTCCAGGCTGCTTTTTTTATTATTGAAAAAATACTTCACCTTGCTAATAGGTACCCCAACCGTATACGTAAAATGTTCATTCACCTCTCTCCAATAGGTTACAAACGGAATGGGTGCCGGGATCCCAATGGTCTGATTATAAGTAAGTCCTACCGAAAGCCTGCTCTTCTTCTCGTTATTAAGGGTACGGATAAGAATGATCCCCCCGCTGTAAATAATATCATCGAAAGTAAGCTTGTTTGCCAGGTTGGAGGCAATAGTGGGCGAAAACTGGGCCGTAAACCTCCATTTTTCATTTAGGGGGAAAGTATAGCCCAGGGTGTATTCCAGAGCATGGAACTCTTCCAGATCGGAAGTATCAAAACCATAATCCTGATTAAAGGTGATCTTAGCATTGCTGTAACGCACCCCGTTTACGAGGTAATGCTCTCTGTCGTTCAATTTGGTTGGAATATTAAGCCATACCCTTACCCTTCCGAAATTCGGATCATCATCTTTTCCGAAAATACCTGTATAATCTATTCCTCCCAGGTCGCTTACCTGTGAAAATCCGGCAAAAGAAAAGCCCATACACACAAAACATATCAATGCGTGTGAAAATCTGAAGTATTTCATAACAATTTTAATTCTTAGCACTCAGATCATTTATTTCCGTCCTGAAAAATATGTACATCCCTCTGCGGGAACGGAATAACAATCTGATTTTCTCTAAACTTCTTATCTATTTCATATCGAATATCGCTGCTGATCAGGGGTGAATTATAACTATCGTTTATATAATAGTAGACCCCGAATAACAAGGCGGAATCTCCGAAATCTTCAAAGAGGACAATGGGTTTGGGTTTCTTGAGTACCCCCTTCTGATCTCCCACACATTCCAAAAGTATGCTCTGCACCAATTCGGTATCACTTCCGTATGCTACTCCAATATTGATTGTCTCCCTCGTCATTTTGTGATTCTGGGTGTAGTTATAAATGGTGTCTGTGAGGAATTTATGATTTGGAATTACGAGTATTTTATCATCTCTGGTGATGGCTCTCGTTGTTCGCAGTTTTATATCAAATACCTTTCCTACCTTATTTTCTATTTCTATAATATCACCTACGTGAAGAGATTGGTCGAGAATTATCAGGATTCCTGAAATAATATCCTGAAATAAATGCTGCAACGCAAAACCCAGTCCGACAAACAAGGCTGCTGAAGCCGTCAGTAAAACGGTAAGGTTCACCCCGGAAGCATTCAGGACCGAGATGATGAGGATAATATAAACCAGGTAGTTGATAAACTTAAAGATGCTGACAAATTTGTTCTTATCATCTTCCGGAAGTTTACGGGTTATCAGTCTCCTGATAAGTTTTAATAAATAGAAGGCGAGGATGCAGCTTATAAGGATCAGTAAAAAAGTACCGATCGTAATACTCACACCTTCGGTCTTGTAAATAGTAAGCGACAAAAACTCTTTAATTTCCTTCATATTAATATTTTAACCATTTATACAGTTCTTTATAGGAAGGTTTTTTTCCATACATCAATATTCCAACCCTGTAGATCTTAGACGCCAGCCATACGATACATATAAAGGTTCCGATAAGAAGCAGTATAGAAGTAATAAACTGCCACAAGGGTACTCCGTCGGCGCCAATTCCCGAGGGGAGGCGCATCAGCATTACAATAGGAGAGGTTAACGGAAACAATGAGAAACCTACGGCTATAGGTCCGTGAGGGTTTTCAAAAACCGAGAAAAAGCCCACATAGATTGCCAAAACCAAAGGCATAATTACGGGGAGCATAAATTGCTGGGTATCCGTCTCATTATCCACCGCAGCTCCGATAGCTGCATAAATAGAGCTATAGATCAGGTATCCGAGGATAAAATAGATCACAAAAGAAACCAGAAGGGTTATTATAGGAAGCTTCCCTAACTCCTGTATATACGGTTGTAATTTATCCTGAGAATCAGTGATCTCTGCCATGGCATCCATCGTTTCGGGAGGAAGGTTGGCCGTAGAGTTAAAGGCATCCATATCGATCCCCATCACAGAAAATAAAATCAATGACAGCACTCCGGCAGAAATAATCCATATAACAAACTGGGTTACCCCAGCCATAGCCGTTCCCAATATCTTGCCCAGCATAAGCTGGAAGGGTTTTACCGACGAGATGATCACTTCTATGATCCTGCTGGTCTTTTCTTCTATAACGCTTCTCATTACAAAAGCCCCATAGATGATTATAAACATCATGATAAGGTAACCGAAACTTCCGCCGATAATTGCCTTTATTTCATTAACTCCCTTAAGGTTGCGCTCTCCTGTAAAGCTCTCTGTTCTGATCTCAAAATTCCTGCCTATATCTTCCAGGTCTCTGGAATTCAATCCGTAGCCTTTTAATTTTTCTTCCCTCAACCTGTTCTCAATAGTACTTTCCATATCCGATAAGATCCCGATACCGGGAGCCTTATTGGAATAAAAAGCCGAATTTGCCGCAATGGAATTGAGGTCGTCTCCGGATGGAAAATGCAAGAGCCCGTAATAACCTATAGAAACCACAGAATCCTTGGCTTCCTGTAAACCGAGGTCTTTAAATACAACATAAGATTGAGCATCGGTTGTTTTAAATACGTTATGGAAATGCTCGCTGTCGTCCAAAACAGCAATTATTTTCTTTTCATCTGCATTTACTTTGGTAAGAAATACGATCAGGGCTATCATCCCCACAATAAGAATAGGGCTCAAAATGGTCATTACAATAAATGACCTGTTTCTCACTTTAGCCAGGTACTCTCTCTTTATGATCAGTTTCAGTTTATCCATGGCTTTCATTCTTTTTTACAGTTTGTATAAAAATATCGTTTGCATCGGGAATGACTTCCACAAAATGTGAAACCACGGCCTTATCTGACAAATACCCAAGCAGGTCATTGGCATTATCGCTGTTTTCCAATTGTATCCTGAGTTTAAGTTCGTCGCCTACTGTTTTAAAATGAGCATCAGCAACATTGAATTTCTGTTCCAGTTCCTGTCGTAATCTAATTTTATTTTCACTTTCCAAACCTACCTCGTAGGTATTGTTCTTATAATTCCTCTTAATATCGTTTAACTTTCCGTGAAGTATTTTTTTCGATTTATGGATAAGGGCGATATGATCGCATAGCTCTTCTACCGATTCCATACGGTGTGTGGAAAAAATAACGGTTGCTCCCTGATTTTTAAGCTCGAGGATCTCATCTTTGATCAGGTTGGCATTGATCGGATCGAAACCACTGAAGGGCTCGTCAAAAATAAGCAGTTCGGGCTGGTGAAGTACGGTAACTACAAATTGTATCTTCTGGGCCATACCTTTGGAAAGCTCCTGTACTTTCTTTCCCCACCAATCGCCAATCTCCAGGCGTTCAAACCAGTATTTAAGCCTCTTTCTTGCTTCAGATCTGCTGAGTCCTTTTAACTGAGCCAGGTAAAGTGCCTGCTCTCCCACCTTCATACTTTTGTACAATCCGCGTTCTTCTGGCAAATAACCGATCATGGCAATATGCTTTGCCTGAAGAGGTTCTCCGTTAAATAGTACGCTTCCTGAGTCGGGGTAGGTAATCTGGTTAATAATTCTGATAAGTGTTGTCTTTCCTGCTCCGTTAGGCCCTAAAAGACCGAAGATACTTCCTTTCGGAACATTGACAGACACATCGTTTAATGCAGTAAAATCGCCAAATCGCTTAACCACATTTTTTGCTTCAAGCAAATTATTCATAAAAGGTATTCATTTTGTTTATCCCAGGTTTTCAAGGCAGATCACCTAAAATCAAGGTAATTTTTCAAAGATATTGAAATACAATCAACCAAAGTCAAAAATACACTTTTTTTGAAGGGATATCCATAAAAAACAAAACCCACCCTTAATATGTATTAAGGATGGGAAAAATTGCTATGAAAAAGAAAAAATTAACACTAGGCTATACTAGTGCAATTCAAAGATACGCTTTTTTTTAAAACTGAGGTGTTTTAAGAAAACATATCTTTTACCTTTTCGAAAAATGATTTATCTCCCCTCTCTGGTTTGGGGATAAAATTATCCTCGTGTTGCATTCTTTCAAAGAAATCGCGTTGTTCCTTATTCAGGTTCTTAGGCGTCCATACATTTACATGTACCAGCAGATCACCTTTACCATATCCGTTTATACTCGGGATCCCTTTTCCTCTCAATCTCAATATCTTACCTGATTGAATACCCGCTTCCAGTTTTATTCTTACTTTTCCGGTAACCGCATCTATTTCCTTGGAAGTCCCCAGAACAGCTTCGGGATAACTCACATACAGATCGTAGTGAAGGTTATCTCCCTCCCTTTTAAGGGTGCTGTGTTCTTCTTCCTCAATAGCCACGAGAAGATCTCCGGATATTCCGTTCCCCGGCGCCTCATTTCCTTTACCGGTAACTTTTAACTGCATTCCGTCCACAACTCCTGCGGGGATCTTGATCGGAACTGTTTCTTCTTCTATTCGAAGTCCCTGTGCATCAGCATCTGCAGGACGCTTATCCATTACCTGTCCGGCTCCTCCACATGTAGTACAGGTTGTTGCCGTTTGCATTCTTCCCAGGATGGTATTGGTTACTCTGGTTACCTGTCCGTGCCCGTTACAGGTACTACAGGTTTTATAGGTTACTCCCGGAGCCTGTACTTTCCTGCGGACCTTTATTTTTTTCTCTACCCCGTTGGCAATCTCCTCCAGGGTTAATTTGATACGAATACGCAGGTTACTTCCTTTAACACGTCTCTGGCCTCCTCCGCCAAATCCGCCAAAACCACCGAAACCGCCTCCGAAGGCTCCACCGAAAATATCACCAAACTGACTGAAGATATCTTCCATGTTCATATTACCTCCGCCAAATCCGCCGGCACCGTCAAAAGCAGCATGACCATACTGATCGTATCTTGCTTTCTTATCGGGATCACTTAATACTTCATAAGCCTCGGCAGCCTTTTTAAAACTCTCTTCTGCCTCCTTATCTCCGGGGTTCTTATCCGGGTGATACTTAATAGCTTTTTTTCTGTATGCCTTTTTTATTTCGGCTGCTGAAGCACTTTTATCTACTCCCAGTATTTCGTAATAATCTTGTTTCATTCTATATTTTTTAGGTATGCAGGACATACCATTGAATATCTTCCTTATTTAGAGGACAGGAGGTTATTGCCCGACAACTACCTTGGGGTAACGGATTATTTTCTCTCCCAGTTTATATCCCTTCTCTACAACATCGATGATTTTCCCTTTCAGCTCATCTGACGGAGCAGGGATCTGTGTAATTGCTTCGTGAACATCGGCATCAAAAGTATCTCCCTGAGCTACTTCTATCCCTGTAAGTCCTTTATTCTTTAGAGTTTCTCTGAATTTATTGCTGATGAGTTCCACTCCCTTAAAAAGTTCGCTATCATCAGATTTAGCGATCTCATTCAGCGCACGGTCAAAATCATCCAATACCGGAAGCATTGCCAGTACCACATCCTGATTTGCCGTCTTAAAAAGCTCTATACGTTCTTTTGCTGTTCTCTTTTTAAAATTTTCAAACTCGGCAAAGAGACGTAAAAACTTATCTTTTTCCTTAGCTAACTCCTCCTGAAGCTGCTCCTCCACAGATAACTCTTCTCTCTCCTCTACTACTGTTTCCGTACCGTTCTCCACTTCCTGTACCTGATCGTTTATATCTTTCTGTTTTTCTTTTTTCACTTTTTTACTCATAATTGTTGCCAATTTTACCGTCTGGTTTTAGAACGGCAAAAGTACTGCCATTTCATTAAAAATGTCAAAATGTCATCAAACTTTTTATATGATCAGGGTATAAAATATAGAATTGCCGGATTAGAGCGGCTTGTAGTTAAGTTCTTTTTCCTCAGAAAGGATGTTTTCCAGGGCTCCTTTTATATTCGGATATTGAAAGTGGAATCCGAAGTTTTCCAATCTTTTGCAGCTCACCCGCTGGCTTGAAAATAAAAGGGAAGACATTTCTCCCAGCACAAGTTTCAACATCGACCTGGGAATATTGGGTAAAAAGAGAGGGCGATTTAATTGAGAAGCGATCTCTTTTATCAGCTTTTCATGTGTAACAGGGTTTGGAGCTACTCCGTTAAACACTCCTGTCATCTTTTTTTCGGTAATATAGAGGAATATTTCCGCCAGGTCCCTGATATGTATCCATGATTGCCACTGCTCTCCGTTTCCAAAAACAGCTCCGGCATAGTATTTTATCGGTTTAACCATTTGGCTCAGAGCCCCTCCGTCTGAAGAAAGCACAAGGCCTACCCGTACTTTAGCTACCGAAATATCACTTCCCGAGAGTTCATCTACCGCTGCTTCCCATTCTGAGGTAAGCCTGCCCAGGAACGAATCATCGATTCTTTTTTCATCAACTTCATAATATTCAGTCAGGGAATCGGGGTATATCCCTATGGCTGAAGCCGAAACAAAGGATTTAATATTGTGGTTTTTCGATTGATCGATAGCCTCCCGAAGCGTTCTTACCGATTGGATCCTGCTGCTCCTGATCTTCTCTTTATAAGGGCCGGTCCAGCGCTTTGCCACACTGGCTCCCGCCAGGTTGATAATTGCATCAACTCCTTCCAGGCAGGATACATCTATCTGCTCTTTTTCGGGGTCCCAGTAAAAGCCTCTGTAGTTATCCTTGTCCGAGATCTTGTTTTTGCTGGTTGTGAGGTAATGCACATCTATACCGCGTTCATGAGATAATTTTACGATCTCAGAACCGATCAAGCCTGTTGCACCTGTTATTAATACCTTCATTCCCAACTGTTTTTAACAAAATTACGGCTTTTGAAAAGGTAAGGATTTGTTTTTATGAAGGTTTAACAGTATTGTTTAAGTTTCTGTTAAGGTATTTTCATCGCCAAATACCCCTCTGTTTTCAATTTTCGCCCCCCTCGAAATGCTTCGTTGCTCTCAGCATTTCACGTTTGCCTGGAGGGCCGGGTAAGCGTTCTACTTCAAAACCTACGGCCTGCATGGCTCTCCTTACGCTTCCTTTTGCAGCATAAGTGACCAATACTCCGCCCGGTCTTAAAGCCCTGAACATTTTTAAAAAGATATCTTCCGTCCACAATTCAGGTTGAACCCTTGCTCCAAAGGCATCGAAATAAACAAGATCAAAACACGCTTCATCTTCAATCTCCTCAAAACTTTGCTGGCGTTTACAAAGGTCAAAACCCTTTTCTATCGGGGTCTTTTTCTCCCACTTACTCCGGTGCATTTTCTTAAAAACAGCTTCTTTATCTTCTGCTTTTAACTGCTCCGGATAATTCAGCAATTTTAATTCTTCTTCTGTTACGGGATAAGCTTCCACTCCGGTATAATCTATATTGAGTTTGAGCGCAGGTGCTTCCAGGAAGGTAATAAAGGCATTCAGCCCGGTTCCGAAACCAATTTCCAGAACAGAAAGCTCCCTGTCGGAAAAGAGGGAAAGTCCATTCTTTATAAACACGTGATAAGCTTCATTTACAGCTCCGTGTTTGGAGTGGTAATGTTCGTTCCATTCTTCCAGGTATATGGTAGCGGAACCATCGGCAGTATTTATGATCTTTCTTTTCAATTTATTTGCGGATAAGAACTCCGTCTGCTATAAAAGAATAGGTTTTTTTAGGTTCGGTAATAGCCGCTACTTCTTCTTCGGTCTTACCCGCATCCTTGGCATAGTGCTGCTGTTCATCTATCGGCACCTCATTAACAAAGGCTTTTCCGTTTACAACCACCTCTTTGTTCTCTATATCCTTGGGAACAAAAAAACCGTAGTCCTTAAACTTGACCATAACCTCTTCTCCATTATCCAGTTTCAGACGCATCCAACATCCTTTTGCTTTACACACGGCATTTACCTTAGCTGTGAATTTAAGATCTGTGGTATCGTTTAAAGCCATGGCCTCATAGGTTTCGGTAGCAGAAAGGCTGTTCAGGGAATTTTCGGCATCTATCACTTCTCCGAAAGAAAGGTAATTGTCTTGTTTAACAATTTCGGCTTCTTCCTTAACTGTTTCCTTTTTTTCGCTATCGGTTTTACATCCTATAAAAGACATAACAGCAATACTTAGAATAACTAATTTCCTCATTTAAATGTTCTTTTTATTGGTATTATTTATAATTAGGTTACATTTTATCACAAAATAAAGATATTTTAATCGAATTTTTAGTTTCTAAGCATCCTTTATTTATCTAATTTTGTGGCAAATTATCTGATGCATGAAAAATGATACTGTTTTAAACATCGAAGTAGAACAAATTAAAGCTTCCAAAATTGATCAGGTTGACTTTGACAATCTGGATTTTGGAAAGGTTTTTACCGATTATATGTTTGTTTGCGACTATTCTGAGGGAGAATGGAAGAAACCTGAAATTGTTCCTTATCAGCCTATTACTATAGATCCTTCTGCCAAGGTTTTCCATTACGGGCAGGCAGTTTTTGAAGGAATGAAGGCATATAAAGACGATAATGATGATGTCTGGTTGTTCAGACCGGATGAAAATTTCAGGAGAATTAATTTATCTTCTCAGCGATTAGCGATACCGGAATTTCCGGAAGAGTTTTTCTTTGAGGGTCTAAAAACCCTTCTTCAATTAGAAAAGAACTGGATCCAAAAAGGATTTGGAAATTCACTATACCTTAGGCCTTTTGTTATTGCAACGGAGCCGGGAGTATCAGCCTCCCCTTCCAGCGATTATAAATTTATGATCATTTGCTCTCCTGCCAAAGCATATTATTCAGGAGAAGTAAGGGTAAAGATCGCTGAAAAATTCAGCAGGGCTGCAGACGGTGGTGTAGGATTTGCCAAAGCAGCAGGAAATTATGCTGCTCAGTTTTATCCGACCAGCCTGGCCAACGCTCAGGGGTATCAGCAAATAATCTGGACAGATGCAAGTTCTCACGAATACCTGGAAGAAGCGGGAACTATGAACGTATTTTTCAGGATCGGAGATAAACTCCTTACCTCTCCCAACAACGACCGTATCCTTGACGGGGTAACCAGAAAGAGTGTAATTGCTCTTGCGGAGGATGCAGGAATCGATGTAGAAGTAAGAAGGGTTTCTGTAAAGGAAGTAATTGAAGCTGCTGAGAACGATAATTTAAAGGAGATTTTCGGAAGCGGTACTGCTGCGGTAATAAATCCGATCTCAGGATTTGCTTTCCAGGATAAAAAATTCGAGCTCCCTAAGCTTGAGGACTCCTACGCAGGATATTTCAAGAAAACCCTGATGGATATTCAATATAACAATTCGGAAGATAAATTCGGATGGAGATATAAGATCTAAAAAAAGGAGGCCATGAGCCTCCTTTTTTATTAGTTCAATATTTTTTCGATATCGGGTTTAAAGTAATTGGGCCCTTTCATCACCTTTCCGTCTTCCCTGTAAATAGGTTTTCCATCTTCCCCAAGTTTACTCATATTACTTCTCTGTATCTCTTCAAACACTTCTTCTATTTTGTATTGCATTCCGTGTTCCAGAATAGTTCCGCATAAAATATAAAGCATGTCGCCAAGGGCATCTGCTACTTCAACCAGGTCGTTTTCCCTGGCAGCTTCAAGGTATTCCTCATTTTCTTCGGCCATTAAATTAAAACGCAGCTTTAACTTATCTTCTCCCAGAAAAGCAGCAGGCTCTTCCTTAACTCCTAATCCGAATGCTTTGTGAAATTCGGCAACAGCATCAAGTTTTCTCTTCATGATTAAATTTTAATTAATTTCGCATAAAAATATAAATATGTTCAGTACAGGACAATGGGCTTTCGCCATTTTTTTTGTTATTGCTTTTATAGCAGTTATGCTTTTCAGTTACAGAAAAGATAAAAACCTTCACCTTAAATACTATAAGGGGACCAAATGGATATTGCTCGGGTTTATCCTTTTTGTGATCATTCTTTTCATTATAAAATTTCTGATAAAAGATTAACCCGGATTTATAAAATATTAGCATCTTTTTATTCACTCATAAAAAAAACAAGCATTTTCTCACAATTTTATAAGAATTATGTCGTTTTAACATAATAATTTCTTAAATTTGCAATGGTGGTTTTAAAATAAAAAGCGATGTTAACATTTTTTGCTATACTATTTAGCTTGCTCCTAATCAATGTTTTTTTGCTAGTATTTAGCGTGAACAAAAGTAAAAGACCTTCTACAAAGCAACGACAATTAAGTATTGTTAAGCGAGCAGCACAAGATTCCGAAAATAAAATCCAGGTGAATACTTACAAGAAAGCAGTATAATTTTTACTGAATTCAGGTAATATCATTTGTGTATTTACTAGTCTCCCCTGTTCAAAAAAGAACGAAAATTTCTTTTTGAATTCCTTTTGTATTGTTTCAGGTTTAGCTTAATTCGTAAAACAAAAAGTCTATTTTTTTGTAAATTAGCGATGACCTAATCCAAAAAACAATACTTATGAAAATCGTAAAATATTTATTCTTCCTGCTATTAATTGCCATTATTGCAGTATCCATATATGTAGCGGTCCAGCCGGCCGATTACGAAGTGAAGCGCTCGAGGCTGATCGAGGCTCCTGTTTCTGTTGTTTACAACAATATAAACGATTATAAAAACTGGGAGAGCTGGGGCCCCTGGCAGGAACAGGACCCAACTATGACCTACAACTATGCAGCGAATACTGTGGGTGTAGGTGGAAGCTATACCTGGAACGGAAAAGACGGGAAAGGTAAAATGGAAACTGTTTCGGCAGATGCAAATAAAAGTATTGACCAGAAATTGAGCTTTGAAGATTTTGAACCTTCGGATGTATACTGGGCGTTTAATGAAACAGATAAAGGTACCGAAGTTACATGGGGAATGAAGGGAACCAAGAACTTTATGTTTAAGCTGTATACCACTTTTGCAGGTTCTATGGAAAAAACTGTGGGCCCCATGTATGAAAGAGGTCTTGAAAAACTGGACAGTGTTATTGTAGACGGGATGAAAAAATATTCCGTGAATGTCAATGGCGTTGTAGACCATGGTGGCGGATTCTATATTTACAACACAGTATCCTGTAAGACGTCTGAGATCCCGGAAAAGATCAGGGAGATGATGGGTCAGATCGGAGAGTATGCCATTCAGAATAAAGTAACCATGGCCGGAGCTCCTTTTGTGTATTACAGAGAGATCGATAATGAGAACAATGCTGTTATCCTTTCCTGCTGTATTCCAACTACCGAGAAAGTCATCACCAATTCAGACAGCGGAATAGTAACAGGAGAACTTCCTTCCTTTGCGGCATTGAAAACAACGCTCACAGGAAACTACAGCAATCTGAAAGCTGCCTGGGAAACTGCCCAGCAATATATGAAAGACAACAAACTCGAGTCTGTTGAAGGCCCAATGCTGGAAGTTTATACCAATGATCCCGGACAACATCCTAATCCCGCCGACTGGACTACGGAAATTTATCTTCCGGTTAAATCTAACTAATCCATTAAAATTATATATTTACGCCATTCCTTTAATTTACAGGGATGGCGTTTTTATTTGAAACAAGCATATTTGAAATTATTTCTTTGCTTAATTTTCAATCCACTAAAAATCTCAAAATAGATGAAACAGTTTTTACTAGTTTTTATCGGAGGCGGTTTCGGTAGCGTAATGAGATACCTGCTAAGCAGATTACTCAACAGTCCGGAAACCGGTATTCCCTACGGAACTTTTGCTGCCAATGTTCTGGGTAGTTTATTTATAGGGATCATTCTAGGGCTTGCTGCACGCAACGAAATGCTGTCTACCAATCAAACTTTATTACTGGCCACCGGTTTCTGTGGAGGCTTTACCACCTTTTCTACTTTTGCCTATGAGAACCACGCTTTGCTCAAAGCCGGGGATATGCTGTCTTTCTCTATTTATACGATCATAAGTTTTACTCTGGCCATATTTGCGGTCTGGTTCGGAAGCTGGCTGGTAAAATTCTTTTAATACTATTCATTTATATCGGAATACTTTTCCCCCGAATACCTTAATTCGTGTTCCTACCCCCTCTAAAACTCATTTGAATTTCACATTTTTATACACTTCAAAATATCATACCCTAATTTTATAGGGGTATAAATTCAAAATTTGATAAAAATCAATCTATGACCCCTAAAAATATACAGGGTGTTGTTTTTTTATTATAGTTTTATCGGCGTCAAACCGATTAATTATGAAAAAAATTGAAGCCATTATTCGAAAATCCAAATTTGATGATGTCAGGGATGCACTTCATCAGATTGAGGTAAACTTCTTCAGTTACTGGGATGTAACCGGAGTAGGCAACGAAAAGGAAGGGCATGTATATCGGGGGGTAAGTTACAGTACCACCGATATACAGAGACGCTTTCTTTCAATTGTAGTTTCCGATGAATTTCTGGATCGTACCGTCAATGCATTGCTGTCCGCCGCTTATACCGGCAATGTGGGAGACGGGAAGATCTTTGTCTCT
This sequence comes from Leptobacterium flavescens, assembly GCF_010671605.1. Taxonomy (GTDB): domain Bacteria; phylum Bacteroidota; class Bacteroidia; order Flavobacteriales; family Flavobacteriaceae; genus Leptobacterium; species Leptobacterium flavescens. The sequence goes on along the minus strand of NZ_JAABOO010000004.1, from coordinate 464,914 downwards.
CCTGTAGAGGAAGCTTACAGGATCCGGACAAAGGAAAAAGGAAAACAATCACTTAACTAATCAACTAACTATCAAACAGAATTATTATGGAAGGAGTTACTTTAACTACCAACAACGTATGGATGATGATATGTACCGCCCTGGTCTTCTTTATGCACCTGGGGTTTTCATTCCTTGAAATTGGCCTTACACGGCAGAAGAACACGATAAATATTCTCTTTAAAAATGTATTTATAATTTGTATTGGCCTCTTGCTTTATTGCCTTGTAGGCTTTAACCTCATGTATCCGGGAAGTTTTATCGCCGGAGTGATCCCGGATTATTTCTTTAACCTGTTCGGACTAAGCGCCCCTTTTAAAGAAGGAGCCCTGGACCTCTCCTATAACGAGGGTTATACTTACTGGACGGATTTTCTTTTCCAGGGTATGTTTGCCGCCACTGCTGCAACCATTGTTTCCGGTGCGGTAGCAGAACGTATCAAACTGGGTTCTTTTATGCTGTTCACCGTTTTATATGTAGGTATCGTATATCCGATTGCCGGTTCCTGGAAATGGGGAGGTGGTTTTCTGGATAAATGGGGTTTTTACGATTTTGCCGGGTCTACCCTGGTACACTCTGTCGGAGGATGGGCAGCCATTGTAGCAGTATTCCTGCTGGGTCCGAGAATCGGGAAATTTAACGATAAAGGTGAAGTTCAGGCCATTCCCGGGCATAATATTCTGCTTGCAGCTGCGGGGGTCTTTATCCTTTGGTTGGGATGGTTCGGTTTTAACGGAGGTTCCGTACTCTCTGCAGATCCTGCCGCTACTTCCCTTACCCTTGTAACCACCAGTCTGGCTGCAGCGTCGGGAGGAATAGCCGCTTTTGTGGTCTCTGCCCTCATCTACAAAAATTACGACCTGACCATGTTCCTTAACGGGATACTCGGTGGACTCGTAGGTATCACCGCCGGAGCAGATCTGATGACCCCGACCGATGCTATTCTGATTGGCCTTATCGCCGGAGGAATTATTGTAGCAGGAGTTTCATTTATAGATCGTTTAAGACTGGACGATCCCGTTGGTGCAATAGCCGTTCATCTTATATGTGGTATCTGGGGAACCCTGGCCGTAGGTGTTTTCGGTTCTAAAGCAGGCCTTACCCAATTATTTACTCAGTTATTCGGAGTGCTGATCATTGGGACTTTCTGCCTCCTCACTGCATTCCTCTTCCTTTACACCATTAAGAAGACTATAGGATTAAGGGTATCCAAGCAGGAAGAGCTTCAGGGTCTGGATAAACATGAACACGGAATGGATGCCTATCCCGACTTCAGACTCAATCAGCACTAAATCAGAAGAATAAAAAAAACGGAGTACTCCGCCAAGTACTCCGTAATGTAATCTTTTCAACAAGAAAAATTGATGGATAAAAAAACGAAACATAACTATTGATCTCTCGATCAACTAACTACCAAACAATTAATTCTCTTTAATTATGAAAACAATCACGTTTACAAATATCGTAAAAAAAGTATTTTTTTCAGCATTAATTTTACCAAGTTCTTATTTTTTTGCCCAGGAAAATGAGGAAAAGAAGAAATTCAGCTTCGATGGTTCTGTTGATGCCTATTACAGATATAACTTTAACGGCCCGAATAAGAATGAAGAAGGAGCTGTCCTCGCTCCGCCTACCTCTTTTGCCAATGATCCCGGATTTGCACTTGGATTCGTAAATCTGATCGGTAGTTACGAAGGTGAGAAAGTAGGCTTTACTGCCGATCTGGTGTTCGGCCCACGGGGAGAAGATGCAGTCTTTCTGTCCGAAGGTTCTTCCAATATCGTTAATCAGTTGTACGTATACTGGAACCTGAACGATAAACTAAAGCTTACCTTCGGGAACTTCAACACTTTCCTGGGTTATGAGGTGATCTCTCCCACAGACAATTTTAATTATTCTACTTCTTATATGTTTTCTTTCGGACCTTTTTCACATACAGGTTTGAAAGCAGATATCCTGCTGTCTGAAAAGTGGTCGCTGATGTTAGGCATATTGAATGCTACCGATTTTACTGAGTTCAATCCTGCGGAGCAGTATTCCCTGGGAACTCAATTGTCTTATACCACGGAAAAAGGTGCAGCCTATCTGAATTTCATTTACGGGAAACAAGGCCCTGTAGATACGGATGATGCAACTTTTCAGGCAGATCTCACAGCCGGTGTCGACCTGAATGAGGATGTCTACCTGGGAATAAATACCACTTACAATACTACGGACGGGGATGGATTCTACGGAATAGCTCTTTATCCGCAATACAAAACATCCGAAAGTTTTTCCCTGGGTTTAAGAGCGGAGTATTTCAATACTTTTTTTGAGGACAACAATGTGGAAGATGAGAATGTTATCGCCTTTACCCTAACCGGAAGCTATACCGTGGAAGATCTGACCATAAAACCTGAATTACGCCTGGATTCGGCTTCTTCGGATATATTTACCGATCCCGATCTGGTTGCCAGCAACAACCTGGCATCCTTTCTTATAGCAGCAATTTATTCTTTCTAAATACAAGTGTGTTAGTTGACAGGCCCGGTAGTAGTAATTATTGCTGGGTCTTACTTTTCATAGTCCTTTACCCCAGCCTTAATATCCACATCCAGCCTGTTCTCTCCGGGAACTATCGGGCAGGAATATTTAGGATTATAAACGCAATACGGATTGTATGATTTATTAAAATCAAGAATAAGGGTATCCCCTTCCGGAACAGAGAGGTCTATATAACGCCCTCCGCCATAGGTTTCAGTACCATTGGTTTCGTCCGTATATGGAAGAAAAAGGTAATCTTTGTACTCCTGTGTCAGTTTTAACTGCTGATTCTGATATACATTTAAAACAAGCTCTTTTCCTTCAATGGTAAAATGCAATTCCCCGTATTTAACTTCATGCGATTTACGGGATGTTGTAGTAGGCATTAAAAAAGGCAATTCATCCGGTGTTCTTACCAGAGTTGCTTTAACCCTGTAGGTAGTATCTATCGGAAAAAAATCCAGGCCGTTAAAACCAATTCTATCCTTATCTGTCAGAGGAGAAGTTTCGGGATCCTTAAATTCTTTATTAAGTTTTCGCTGAAATTTTCTGATATCCGAAAGCGCATCTTCCTGTTCCTCAACCTCTTCAAACAACTCAACCTGCTGATTATCATGATACTTCTTTCCATTGTTACAGGAAAACAACATCAATAGTGCAATAACTAAATAAAAATTTTTCATCATTCTTTAAAATTCAAAAATACAACTTATTCATTTTTTAATTAGCTTTGTGCCTATAAATCAGAAAAAAATGAAACCGATTTCAATACAATGTAATGTCTATACCACTAAAAAGAGGGGTCGGGACTGCTATGTATTGTGATTATTTAAATATAAAATCCAAAAGCATAAGCCCTGACCGTAAAACGTCGGGGCTTTTTTATTTGTAACAATCAACCTTAATCCATGAAAAAGTTATTTTCTAACTACGTAAATTCCTTCGGAGGCCTGTCCAAAGAGATATGGCTTCTCGCTCTGATTACATTTATAAACAGAGCCGGTACCATGGTGGTACCCTTTCTTTCAATTTACCTGAAGGACGATCTTGGTTTTACCTATAAGGATATAGGTTGGATCATGATGTTCTTCGGAGCAGGTTCGCTTTTGGGAACATATCTGGGCGGGCGGTTTTCTGATCGGATCGGTTTTTATCCGATCATGTTCTCCAGTCTTTTTACTTCCGGCTTTATCTTTATCGGGCTTCAGTATTTCCAGACGTTCTGGACCCTGTGTGCGGGAACATTTTTGCTGACATTAATAGCCGATATGTTCCGCCCTGCCATCTTTGTGGCTATCGATACCTATAGTAAACCGGGTAACGAAACCAGATCGGTAACTCTTATTCGTCTGGCTATCAATCTGGGCTTTTCCATAGGTCCGGCACTGGGTGGTTTTATTATAGAAATACTGGGTTACGGAAGCCTGTTCTGGGTAGATGGTATTACCTGTATTCTGGGAGCTGTCCTGATCCTGGTGTTACTGGACAGAAGGCAAGCGGTTAAACCGGATAAAGCAGAATTAAAACAACCGGGCAAATCTCCCTATAGAGATAAGAACTATTTACTGTTTTTTATAGCTATCCTTCTGATGTCTATAACTTTTATGCAGTACTTCAGTACGATCCCCTTGTATTACAAGGAGGTTATTCATTTAAGTCCGAAGGAGATCGGCTGGATCTTCTTTTTGAACGGCTTCCTGATAGCAGTATTTGAAATGCCATTGGTTGCCGGATTAGAAAAATCGGGAAGAAGTATGATCTCCCTGATCAACTGGGGGATATTTTTGATCATCCTGAGTTTTTTAATGCTGAATATAGACGACTGGATCGTATTTGTAGTTGCGGGGATGCTGGCTGTGACCCTGGGAGAAATGATCTCCTTTCCGTTTTCCAATGCTTTTGCTCTGGAACGGGCCAAAAACAAGAACAAGGGAGCGTATATGGCTTTGTATGCCATGAGCTTTTCCCTGGCCCATATTCTGGCTCCCATTATCGGGATGCAGACTACGGAGAATTTTGGTTTTGATGCCAACTGGTACATCATGGCCCTCTTTCTCGGGACAAGTATTTTTATCCTTAGCGGCCTAAAAAAGTCGATGGCTGTTCCAGTTAAAAAAACCAAAGCCCTGGCTATTAAAGAATAGTGTATATTTGAATGTAAATCCTTCACCTTGTTCCTTTCTTAAGGGACAAGGTGATTTAAAATATCCCATTCATGAATTTCAGATCTCTCATTATCATACTTGCGGGCTTCCTTCTGATTTCCTGTCAACAGAAAAAAGAACAGCAAACAACAGTAACGGCTGAGAAGGAAACAAAAAGCTTTCCCAAACTTGAGCCTAACAGATATAATGTAGCCTTCCTGATAATGGATGGTACCTATAATACTGAATTTACGGCTCCTTTCGATATTTTTCAGCATACTCAATACCGTGAGAACATCAAACAAATGAATGTGTTTACGGTTGCCAATACTTCGGAGCCCATTACCACTTTTGAAGGCGTCCGGATCATTCCCGATTTCGATTACACCAAAGATTCGCTTCCTAAGATAGATATCCTGGTAGTTCCGAGTGCCGAACATCATCTGGATACCGATCTGGAAGATCAGGTAATGATAGATTTTGTCAGGGAAACAGATAAAAATGCCTTGTTTATGACCTCTCATTGCGACGGGGCTTTTGTTCTTGCTAAAGCAGGCCTGCTGGATGAAGTGGCATCTACTACTTTCCCATCCGATATAGCCCGGTACAAGGAAATGTTTCCTCAACTGGATGTAAGAAGTGAAACGCTGTTTGTCCACGATGGAAAATATATCACATCGGCAGGAGGAGCAAAGAGTTTTGAAGCCTCTCTCTATCTATGCGAATATTTGTACGGCGCGGAAATAGCGAGATCACTGGCAGGAGGCCTGGTCATTGACTGGAAGCTCGATGAAGTACCGCATGTGGTTATCGAAAATTAATTCGCTTTAAAATCACCAGGAATAAACAATTATCCGATAAGCTTTAATCCTGTTATTAAAAAATAACATTTCTTCATTAAATATGTTGAGGTATTAACAATCATTTAAAGGGTTTACCCATTTCCTTAAAATTATTGTAAATTCAACCTCAATTAACTAATTCATTAAATAATCTGCAATGAGATCTCTAGCTTCTTCAATTGTTTTTATCCTTAGTTTATTCTTTTTTAATCTTCCGCTTCACAGTCAGGAATCCGATAATTACCTGGGAGACGGACCCTATTCCCAGCTTATCATAAGAGGGGTGATGTTGATTAACGGGGATGGAGCACCTCCGAGGGGGCCCATAGATATCGTTGTAGAAAATAATGTTATTAAAGATATACAGGTAGTGGGTTATCCCGGAGTTCCGATAGATGAAAGTAAACGCCCAAAACTAAAAGCAGGTGGTAAAGAACTGCGCTGTGACGGTATGTATCTTCTTCCCGGGTTTATTGATATGCACGGTCATATTGGCGGAGTTGCCCAGGGAGCAGATTGGGATTATGTTTTTAAACTGTGGATGGCACATGGGGTTACTACCGTACGTGAACCCAGTGGTCGCGGACTTGACTGGGCACTGGACCTCAAAAAACGCAGTGCTGCCAATAAAATAGTAGCGCCCAGGGTATTTGCATATACAGGGTTCGGACAGGGAAGTAAAGATCCTATCTCCACTCCGGAAATGGCCAGAGAATGGGTTAGGCAAAATGCGAAGAAAGGAGCTGACGGAATAAAATTTTTCGGAGCAGAACCCGAAATAATGAAAGCTGCCCTGGATGAAAATAAAAAGCTCGGGCTGCGATCTGCTTCCCACCATGCTCAGCTAAGTGTAGCACGCTGGAATGTACTTCATTCGGCCAGAGCAGGACTTACCTCTATGGAGCACTGGTACGGACTTCCGGAAGCACTGTTTGATGACAGAACTGTACAGAATTACCCTTTGAATTATAATTATCAGAATGAACAGCACCGGTTTGAGGAGGCTGGAAAACTCTGGCAACAGGCTGCCAAGCCTTATTCGGAGCACTGGAACAAGGTAATGGATGAGCTGATAGCACTTGATTTTACTCTGGATCCGACTTTTAATATTTATGAGGCCAGCAGGGATCTGCACAGAGCCAGAAGAGCTGAGTGGCACGAAGATTATACTCTTCCTTCCCTATGGAAATTTTATCAGCCCAGCAAGATATCTCATGGATCATACTGGCATGACTGGGGTACGGAACAGGAAATTGCATGGAAGGAAAATTTCAGATTATGGATGACCTTTATCAACGAATACAAGAACAGAGGAGGTAGAGTGACCACGGGATCCGATTCCGGTTTTATCTTCCAGCTTTACGGCTTTGCTTATATCAGAGAGCTGGAATTACTGAGAGAAGCAGGTTTTCACCCTCTGGAAGTGATCAGAGCTGCTACCCTGAACGGTGCGGAAGCGCTGGGAATGGACGATAAGATAGGGTCGGTGCAGATAGGTAAACTTGCCGATTTTGTGATCGTGGAAGAAAATCCGCTGGCTAACCTTAAGGTCCTTTACGGTACCGGAGCTATAAGACTTACCGAAGAGAACGAAGTAGTAAGAGTGGGTGGTGTAAAATATACCGTAAAAGACGGGGTCGTTTTCGATGCCAAGCGTTTATTGAGAGACGTGAAAGCTATGGTTGATGAAGCCAAAAAGAAAGAAAATTTTAACCTGAAGCAACCCGGAATCAAAGAATAAGATCTTTAATGAACAGATATTACCTTCTTCTGCTACTGGTTACGGTAAATTATTTTTCATCTTTTACCGCGTATTCCTATGTTCAGGACAAGAAAAATAATGTTTATGAGATCCCTTTTGAATATGTGGGAGGGCTGATGGTGATCAAAGCAAAGGTAAACGGAGTTGAAGGCCGGTTTATTTTTGATAATGGCGCCACGCACAGCTGCTTTAACAAGGAATTCGCAGAACGCAGTAAAGTATCTTTCAGAAAACGCGTTCGTATTACTGATGGGAATAACAACAGGACTTATGTCAGAACAGCCAGAGTAAAGCAAATCGAGATAAGTGAGTTTTCCTTTTCCAAAGCAAGCGCATATCTTATCGATACCAAAAAATTCTTTCCATGTGATCCGGTTGATGGAATTATCGGAGCTTCCATCATCAATATCGTAAACTGGAAGATCGATTTTAAGCAACAAAAAATGTTTATTTCTTTAAAGCCTTTTAGTGAAGAAGGTAAAAGAATTAAAACAAACATATCTTCCAACAATAGCACCATTATTAACTTTAGAGTAGACGGAACCCTGCTTAGAACCAAAGTAGACACTGGTTTTTCCGGAGAATTGAAAGTGAATATCCTACGCAAGGGAAGCCTGTTGAGAAGCAGTGAAATAGAAAAGAAAGTGGGCATTTCCTCTCTGTCGGTAACCGGCCTTGGGAATATAGATACGACCTATACCATTCACAGAAATAAAAAATTAAAATATTCGGGAGGAGAACTTTCTGTTGCTCCCAAAATTATTTTTACCCGCTATTTAAAATACGAAGCCCGGATCGGTTTGGAATATTTTAAAAAGTATAACCTCATCATCAACTCGCTAAAAAGAGAGTATATCCTGAGCAATCCCGAAGAAACAGATCCTGAGCTGGAAACATCTTACGGGGTTCGCATCTATCCGGTAGAAGGGAAATTCAAGATCATTCAGATAAGGTCCGGAGAGCCTTTTTCAGGGGCTCTGAATCTGATGGACGAAATAAGTTTTATTGATAAAAAGCCTGCCGATCGTTTTGACGACTGGTGCCAGCTTAAAGAATACCTCAGGCAAAAAACCGATAAAAAGGAAAGTCTGTTTATCCGTTTAGGAAACAGGGATAAAGATGTTGAGATCCCCTATAAAAAGGTGACCCTCCAAAGCTTTAATTAAAGATATTTCCTGATCAGTTCGATAAACTCTGGTTGAATGCGAAGCAAGGACATTCCCTGTTCTTCATAAAGTTTGTCCTTATCCTTAAAACCGTTCTTCAGAAGTTCTTCGGTATAATAAAGTGCCATATCAAAGTTCTGATCCCTGGAACTCAGGACCATGATCTTTAAATAGGCATCATATGCCTTAGGATCTGCCAGCGTTCTGAAGATCTGCAGATAGAGCACTTTTTCCTTATACTTGCCAGCATCGAGTCCTTCAGCCGTTTCAGTTCCGAGTTGATAAAGCAGGTCTTTAAGGCGTTTCCCCATTTTCTGCTTTTCTTTATTCTCACCTTTGATCAGTTCATCCAGGATCTTTATTTCACTCTCCCACCACCCAAGGTTATCCATAAAAATAGTGTCGATATCCTCAGAAAATATATCTATATAATCCAGTCTGCGTAATCTTTCTTCTGCTAAAGCCTGCCTTTCGGATGATATTTTCTTTCTCAGGATAGGAGTCCTTCTAATACTCCTTTCCTTATTCTTCAGGCTATCCACCTCAAAATAAAACCTGTAACTCGTTCTCATTCTGTCGAGTTCTTCTATGGCCCTGGTGGGTTGCTGCTTGCTGATCAGGCTCTGTACATTTCGGTAGTCCTCTTCGTATAGCGTTTTCGCAAACGTCTCATCTTTCTCTTTCTCGCCTTTGGTCATTCTTTTTAACTCCAGGCTACCAATTGCTTTGGTGAGATAGAATTTAGGAGGCCACTCATGTTCCCCTTCAAATACAAAAAGTTCTGCCTCAAATTTTCTCCGCTTCAGGAAAGCAACAGTATTCTGAAGTTCTACAAAGTTAAAATCGGTATCTCCCACTATTCCGACAAAGGAAAAAGTGTTTTTTCTGGGTTGATATGCAGAACTAAAACCTGCATTACAGGCAATGACGCCCTTTATTTTTGACGATAATATAGCGATAGAAGAAGCCAGTCTGGCCGCTCCGGAAAAACCGGCTACATATACTCCGGATTCATCAATAGGGAACAAGGTTGATATTTCTTTTGATAACCTCTGAAAAGCTCTGAAATTAAGCTGAGGCGAACCGTCATCTATATTGTTGGAACCAACAACTATATATCCGAACTTCTCCGCACCTTCGGAAAACGCACTTACTCCTTTCTTCCCGTCTTTCTCCGGATCGAATACATAGATAACCGGCCATTTTTTCTGTTCATCAAAACTCTTTGGAAGGTAAATAGAATAGGATTCCTTAAGGGAGTCATTTACCATGGCAACAAAATCTATTACCTGGCCCTTATGTATTCTGAATTCCTGTGCGTAAACAATAGTAGAGAAGCAAATTGAAATAGCGTAGAGAAATATTTTCACGTTCCGAAGTTTTATCATTTTTAGTTATACGGTAACCGGCTACCCGCTCCACCGATCCAGGCCAAAATTACCGCTATTAATGTATCAAAAATCCCGCCAAAAAAAAGAATTCGAATTATTTTAATAATTCTTTTTCTTTTAACCAGCGAAAAATAATTTTATCTACGGGCGATACTTTATCAATATCCTTAAAGTTAAGCCAGACAATACGCTCTATTTCCGAATCGGGTTTCAACTCTCCCCGGTAATCGGAAGTATAACAGGTCATTTTAACCTCCACACCTTCTGCATGCCCGTGGGCCTGTGCCTGGAAAGTCTCCAGGTACTGAATGGAATCATCCACCAATTCTACGCTTAATTCTTCTTTTATCTCTCTTTTCAGGGCATCCGTATCACTTTCGCCTTCTTCTCTTTTGCCTCCGGGGATATAAAATTTATCCTTCCCTTTGCTCAGAGTACTCAATATCTTCTGATCTTTTAATTCGATCCAGGCCAGTTTGTCAATCAGCATATCTTCTGTTTAATACTGCTAAATTAGTGATTACACATTTTACAGTTTTCCTTTTCCTTGATCTCTCCTACCAGTTTTCCTTCTGCATTCAGCTTATAATCACAACAGTCCATATAACTCTGGCTTATCATTTTCCGTGCCCTTTGTATTCTTGATTTTACGGTTGGAAGAGGAAGGTCGAATTGTTCTGCCAGAGCTGTTTGTTTAATTCCCTTTATATCGGATAAAAACAAAAGATCCCTGTATTTCTTTGGAAGGGACCTGATTATTCCCGGCAGGCAATCCTTTTCTGTATGGGTGTTCTTTTCCTCAGTCACTTCATCGGGTAGTTCCTGGGGTAATTCCTCCTCAAAGCGGTTTTTCTTCAGAAAGTCATAAACGGTATTCCTTGCAATGGTAAATATCCAGGATTTCATCCGGGAATCATCCCTTAACTGATCTGCCTTCAGGTGAATTTTGGTAAAAACATCCTGGAGAAGATCATCTGCCTGGCTTTCATTTCCAACCCTGCTCAGAATAAACCTTCTCACATCATCCGCATAAGAATCCCAAATAGCTGAAGTAGTCATAACTATCTCGTATTACAAGCAAAACAAAGCCACTAAAAGCGGCTTTGTTCTTCAATTGTTTTATTTTAATCTTTAGCAATTACATCCTGAGCAGCTGCATTCAACACAACTACAATTCTGGCACTGTCCTTCCACACAGGAGGAGCAGGTGCAGTTACAATTTTTATTTTTCATTTGTTCAAATTTTTTGTGTTCATATATAAGACTCAGCAAATGAAAAAAAGATGCATTTCCTACTTATAAATTTACAAAATTTTCAATCTATGACCTTAATTGCTTTTCTATATTTTTTCAATTCCTGAGCTACTCTGGGCGTCAGGATAAACAAACCGATCATATTCGGTACCAGCATAGCAAAGATCATAGCATCGGAAAAGTCTGTTACTGCATTTAAACTCGCCGCAGCACCTACAATTACAAAGAGGCAGAAAATTACTTTATAGGTATATTCGGTACGCTTACCCCTTCCGAAAAGATAGGACCAGGCCTGATACCCGTAATAAGACCAGGATATCATAGAGGAGAAAGCAAAGAGCACCACCGCCAGAGTGAGCAGATACGGAAACCAGGAGATCCCGCTGGCAAGCGCATTAGAAGTAAGGATGACACCCTGCTCATCGGATATAACCCGGCCGATCTCTATCTGTCCTGTTATGATCAGTACCAGGGCCGTCATCGTACATACGACTACCGTATCTATAAAAGGTTCCAGGAGTGCCACCAGCCCTTCACTGGCAGCATACCTGGTCTTAACGGCCGAATGGGCTATGGACGAAGAGCCTATTCCGGCCTCATTGGAAAAAGCCGCTCTTTTAAATCCCTGGATCAATACTCCCACAAAACCACCGGCAATACCCTCCGGGCTGAAAGCACCATTTAGGATCGCCCGGAAAGCATCCGGTATTGATTGATAATTGACCCCGAGAATAACGAGTACCGCTATGACGTACATGACCACCATAGCCGGTACGATCTTATCTGTAACTTTTGCAATTTTCTTTATTCCGCCTATAATTACTATCCCCACGAAAATGGCCATCAGAAGACCGAACAGCCATCCTTTACCATAAATAAAACTCTCCTCTGCTCCGGTCACATATTCGAATAATTTAAAAGCCTGGTTTACCTGAAACATATTCCCTCCCCCGAAAGAACCTCCTATGCACATTATAGAGAAGATCACGGCCAGTACTTTTCCCAGTTTTGCAAACCCTTTTTCCCTTAAACCCTTCTTCAGATAGTACATCGGGCCTCCGTAAACCACTCCGTTCTCATCTATCTCACGATAGGCAACTCCCAGGGTGCACTCTACAAATTTGGAAGCCATTCCCAGCATTCCCACCAGGATCATCCAGAAGGTAGCTCCGGGCCCTCCGATAGATAATGCAATAGCAACCCCTGCAATATTTCCCAGACCGACAGTAGCCGATAAAGCAGCAGTCAGAGCCTGAAAATGACTCACCTCTCCGTGATGACCTTCCACCCTCACAGTATCGGGATGGTCTCCGGAAGCAGAAATAACATCCTCAGAGATCTCTACCTCTCCTTCATCTTCCAGTTCGTCATATTTTCCGCGGATGATGTTGACGGAAGTCCTGAATCCTCCTAAATTGATCCCCTTAAAATAAAGTGTAAAGTAACTGGCCCCCAAAATAAGCACAATAAGAACCCAGGGGATCCCAACACTGTTAGTAATGGGTATTTCGGCAAAAATGCCATCGACAAACCACTGAGTGGCTGCCCGGAAATTTTCATTAATACGATCGTCCAGAGTATTCGTCTCCTGTGCATAGGAGGTAAAAGAGAATAACAAACAAACGGACAGGCATGCTAATTTCTTCATCCTGAAAAGTTTTTAGTTTCGGACGAAGATTCCACTAATCTGCTTAAGACCAAAGATTAAGCATAGGTGTTTTTTTTAAGCAAAATGATTAAACATATACTTAAGTACTGAAGGAAAGTATTTTTATTTATCCTCGCAATGTATAGAGGCAAAACGCAGAAGATCGTTGTTCTTTGCATAAGCTATAAGTTGCTCTTTCCCTCCTGCTCCGCTTATACTCAGCAGTTTCTTGATCTGATGGATATGCGCCTGCAAACCGTCTACACTGATATGCATCTCCTCGGCGATCTCCGTATAGGATTTTTGCATTCCGCATAGCCCCAGGTTGCCCAGCACTTCTTTTTGCCGATCTGAAAATTCAATTTTTGAAGATTCTCTTAAATTCTCTACCTCCTTTTCACTGTCGGAAAGTTTCTTCTTTAAGCTTTTTATGGTATCCAGATGACTTTCAATAGTAAGTTGATTGTTCTCCCTGCTGGCGGCCAGTTCCAGGTTTTCTTTCCCAAGGCGTTCCAATTCGCCTTGTTGCTGCTCCTTTTCGGAAAGGAATTTCCAACTGTACAGGAGGATCGAGAAGAGCAGGATAAACAAGAATTTAAATGATACCGCTGTTATCACCCCAATGAGATTCCATATACCCACGTCCAGAAAACCTTCTATTTCTTCCTGAGGGACTATTCTGTGGGTTACTGCAATGACTATCAGCAGGAACAATCCGAAGGAAGGTAGGTACATAAAGCGCATTTTCCTGTTGGAGAAGGCTTTATTCAACTCCTGAAGCAATACATAGGCAACTACCAGAGAAATAGGGATATCTATCAGCCAGATATAGGAATTATTAGCCGTTTCATTTACATAGGAAACTGCTACGAACACAAAAGCGATCATCATAAGTATGCTCCCGAAAATGAGAAAGACCTCTCGCTCAGAAAAACGTTCTATGATACGGATAACAATATGTCTTTTTCTGCTGTGTTCTATGGAAGGAATAGAAAGAAGGATAAAAAGGGAATTTAGAAGGGAGATCAGTACCCCGAAATAAATAATGAATTTATGGTCGGCGGCAACTCCGTTAAGCGCCACAAGGATAAAATTCAGAAGCGCTCCCGCTCCCCAGGAAAAAATAGCAAGGCCAAACCATTTAATTCCCTTAACCGATTCGGCAGTGGCATTCCTTTTCTTTTCCTTAAAATAAATACGCTGAATAACAAAGGCCGTGATCAGGCAGACTATGGCCGTAACCGTATATTCTATTGTATTCAGCATATAATTGGTTTTGCTTTAAAAGTAATAAAATCTTTTTTACAGGAGAGATGCTTAGCTCTTACTTCGTTTCACCGCGTTATTGGTTATCACGTCGGAAAGTACGATATGAGTCTTGGTTTCTCCATAATGAAGCAGTTCGTCAATAAATTTTTCCAGGTGCAACTGATTTTTCAGTACCACTTCCATGATCACATTCTCATTTCCGGTTACCCTGTAACAGTTAATGACTTCTTCGAATTCCTTTACTTTGATCAGAAAAGGTTTTAACCTTCCCATAAATGCGCTCAGGGTTACAATAGCCTTCAATTGATACCCAACTTCCATCGGGGATACAAAAGCTCTGTATTCGGTGATCACACCGTTATCTTCCATTTTTTTTACCCGTTCTGCAACCGCCGGCGACGTAAGTCCCACTTTTCTACCGATTTCCGCAAAAGATTGACGTGCATTTTCCTGCAAACATTCTAATATTTGCCAATTTAACTGATCCATACTTGCATTTTAAAAAATAAAATAATCTTCCATTTAAATTTAATAGTAAAAATATCATTTTACTTTAAAATTAAAAGGTAAATAGCTTTAAAATCGATGTAAATTTGAATATTCAAAAGCGTGATGATAGTTTCTAAGGAAAATAATATAAGGCAGATGCCACTATATCTCAAGTCAATTGAGATCTTTAAATTATGTCGCTCTCTGGCTTCCTATACATCTGAAAATAAGGAAGAACCGTCTTATGACAAGCAGAGTGCCCTTAGAGATTATTATGCAGATTATTTGATTTCGGATGCTGTAATGCTTACTTCAAATGTAGCAGCAGCAGCCAACACGAATGTTTACAGACTCAGACTAAAAAGAAGCCAGCTCATTAAAAAAGTAGTGGCTAATATCCTGGAAAATTGTGATCGACTCGAACGCAGTAAACTTAAAGAGGTGGCTTTTTTAAATATGCTGAGAAAAGAAACCAAATTGTTTAGAAAGCAATTTATAGAATGGATGAATAAATCCACTCAGGTTTCTCCGGGAAAGTAACTAAATAACCGTTTTTTCATAAAGTAAGTAAAGGTTGGCCCTGGCAGAAATGTCAGGGTTTCTTTTTGTGCATACCATCCAAAAAATAGAAATTCCAAACTCCGTGTACGTAATGATCATACTTTTGGAGTTTGGAACCTGATATTTGTAGTCTATTTTTTCTCTACATATTTCTTCGGTACTGACCACCTACTTCAAATAAAGCAGAAGTGATCTGACCTAAAGAACATATTTTGGTAGCTTCCATCAGAACTTCAAAGATATTTTTGTTCTGAATGGCAGCTTCCTGAACTTTCGCCAATATTTCAACCGTCTGATCTGCTCCCGCCTTATGTAAATTCTGCAGGGTAGTGATCTGGAATTGCTTCTCTTCTTCGGTTGCCCGGATCACCTCAGCAGGGATCACCGTTGGAGAGCCTTTGGAGCTCAGGAAAGTATTTACCCCAATAATAGGGAACTCTCCGGTATGCTTTAAGGTCTCATAATAAAGGCTCTCTTCCTGTATTTTGGAACGCTGATACATAGTTTCCATCGCTCCTAATACTCCGCCTCTTTCCGTGATCCTGTCGAATTCAGACAAAACAGCTTCTTCCACAAGATCTGTCAGTTCTTCAATAATAAAGGATCCCTGGATTGGGTTTTCATTCTTGGCCAGCCCTAATTCCTTATTTATAATAAGCTGTATGGCCATTGCTCTTCTCACACTTTCTTCGGTAGGTGTGGTAATGGCTTCATCATATGCATTTGTATGCAGAGAGTTACAGTTATCGTAAATGGCATATAGTGCCTGAAGGGTAGTTCTTATATCGTTAAAATCGATTTCCTGGGCATGAAGCGAACGTCCCGAGGTCTGGATATGATATTTCAGCATCTGAGCACGGGCATTGGCCCCGTACTTATATTTTAACGCTTTAGCCCATATTTTTCTCGCTACGCGACCTATTACCGCATATTCAGGGTCGATCCCATTAGAGAAGAAGAAAGATAAATTCGGACCGAATTTATTGATGTCCATTCCCCTGCTCAGGTAATATTCCACATAGGTAAAGCCGTTTGCCAGTGTAAGTGCCAGCTGCGTTATCGGATTAGCTCCTGCTTCTGCAATATGATAACCCGAAATAGAGACCGAATAAAAGTTCCTTACATTCCTTTCAATAAAATATTCCTGTACATCTCCCATCAGCCTTAAGGCAAACTCAGTAGAGAAAATACAGGTGTTCTGCGCCTGATCTTCCTTCAGGATATCGGCCTGAACCGTTCCTCTTACCGCGCTAAGGGTCTTTGTCTTTATTTCCTGATATACCTCTGCAGGGAGCACCTGATCTCCAGTCACACCTAAAAGCATAAGCCCAAGACCGTCGTTACCTTCCGGTAATTCTCCGTTATAGGTTGGTCTTTCTATTCCTTTATCCTTGTATATTTTCTTGATCTTCGCCTCTACTTCTGCTTCCAGCCCGTGTTCCTTGATGTACATCTCACATTGCTGATCGATCGCTGCATTCATAAAGAAACCGAGCAACATCGGTGCCGGACCATTTATGGTCATACTCACCGAGGTCATAGGGTGTGCCAGATCAAAACCGGAATACAGTTTTTTGGCATCGTCCAGGCAGCAGATAGATACTCCCGCATTTCCTATTTTCCCATAAATATCAGGGCGGTGATCCGGGTCATTTCCGTAAAGAGTTACAGAATCGAAAGCCGTGGACAGCCTTTTGGCCGGCATTCCCAAACTTACATAGTGGAAACGTCTGTTCGTTCTTTCCGGTCCTCCTTCCCCAGCAAACATACGGGTAGGATCCTCTCCTGTTCTTTTAAACGGATAAAGTCCGGATGCATACGGGAATTCTCCGGGAACATTTTCCTGAAGGGTCCATCTCAGAATATCTCCCCAGGCCTGGTACTTTGGTAAAGCCACTTTTGGGATCTGCGTATGAGAAAGGGATTCCGTATGTGTTTCTATTTTGATTTCCTTATCCCTTACTTTAAAACTGTAAACGGGATTTTTATATTTATCTACTTTTTCAGACCAACCGATGATCACTTCCCAGTTATAGGGGTCCAGATTTAACTTAACTCTGTCAAACTCGGCCAGCAGCATTCTTACCAGGTCCTTATTTTCGGCTTGCTCCGTATTTGCGGTAATTCCGCTTTTGTCTAACTGAGGGACAACTCCTGTAACCGACTCTATGGTCTTACAGATCCCGTATAACTTCTGGGCAACTTCTACCTGAGCGTTCACGGTCTTATCATAAGCTCTGTTATTTTCTGAGATCTCCGAAAGATAACGTGTTCTGCTTGGAGGGATCACAAAGATCTTTTCGGACATTTCTTTGGAAATATGGAAGTCCGAAGACAGTTTTGCATCTGTTTTCTCAACAATCGTATCCATGATAGCCTTATAAAGCGTATTCATTCCCGGATCGTTGAACTGAGAAGCTATGGTGCCGAAAACCGGTAAACTCTCCGGATCGGAATGCCATAAATTGTGATTTCGCTGGTATTGTTTCTTTACATCTCTTAACGCATCCAGAGATCCTCTTTTATCAAACTTATTGATGGCTACCAGATCTGCAAAATCCAGCATGTCTATTTTTTCCAGCTGTGTAGCCGCCCCGAATTCGGGTGTCATTACATAGAGGGAAACATCGCTGTGTTCTAAAATTTCGGTATCCGATTGCCCGATCCCGGAAGTTTCCAGAATGATCAGATCGTATTCTGCAGCTTTCAGTACTTCAACAGCTTCAGAAACATATTTAGACAGAGCCAGGTTAGACTGGCGCGTTGCCAGGGAACGCATGTATACTCTTGAGTTATTAATGGCGTTCATACGTATCCTGTCTCCAAGTAATGCTCCTCCTGTTTTCCTTTTGGAAGGATCGACAGAGATAAGCCCGATGGTCTTTTCAGGGAAGTCTATCAGAAAACGTCTTACCAATTCATCGACAAGGCTCGATTTTCCAGCTCCTCCCGTACCGGTAATACCCAGCACAGGTGTTTTTGAATCTTTATTTTTCTTATGAATGGATTCCAGGGCATCTTTGGCAACTTCCGGGAAATTCTCAGCCGATGAGATCAGCCTTGCAATAGCCGAAGGTTTCTTTTCCGCCAGGTGGTTCACTGCTCCGTTCAACTGGTCACCGATCGGAAAATCGGAACGTTGTACCAGGTCGTTGATCATTCCCTGTAATCCCAGTTCTCTTCCGTCATCCGGAGAATAGATACGGGTAATCCCGTAATCCATCAATTCTTTGATCTCCTCCGGAAGGATCACTCCTCCTCCTCCTCCGAAGATCTTGATATGCTCTGCTCCTTTTTCTTTAAGCAGGTCATACATATATTTAAAATACTCATTGTGCCCTCCCTGATAAGAGGTCATGGCAATGGCATTTGCATCTTCCTGAATAGCCGTGTTAACCACTTCTTCCACACTTCTGTCATGCCCGAGATGAATAACTTCCACTCCGGTCGACTGTATGATCCTTCGCATAATATTGATGGCCGCATCATGTCCGTCAAAAAGCGATGCTGCAGTTACAATTCTTACTTTATTATTAGGCTTATAGGGTTTTATTTGTTCCATTGTTAATGAAGTCTCTTTTTTGGTGGTGCAATTTACGAAATTAGCAATGAAATCGGTAGAATTTTAAATATCTTTTAATGTTTTACAAATCAAAAATATCGCCTTCCGCTGCAAAGCGAAATCCCTGCTTTTCCAGGCTTTTTCTTTTTTGATTTGAAGCGTTCAGAGCTCCATTCGAATGATTGAAGTGTATAAACACCACTTTCGATTTTACCTCAGCAGGCTGATCTTCAAAAAGTTTGGCAGTTTCCTCTATAAAAGGATGAGGCACTTCATTCATATCTCTAGGTATTTCTCCGTTTTCCAGGAAGGTTGCATCCAGAAAGGCATAGTCTACCTTTTTTACTTCCTCAAGGATATCTTTCTCCCAGATCCTCCATTTATTGATATCGGGAATAAAGAGCGCTGTTTTTTCCCTGCCCTCTATTTTGTATCCGACCGTTTCTGAAAATTCATCTCTGTGCGGTACCAGAAATGGGGTTACCTTCAGGCTTTGGTTCAGTTCTACAGGGGTTTCATCTGCAAGCTCCCTGATCTCAATATTATTAAGCTTTACCAACTGGCTCCAGGGGCCATTTTCCTGTAGGAAGCTTTTCATCTTCGGCATGGCATATACGGGAATCCGGTTGGCTCCCATAGCTTCCCTTCCAAAATGCATTAAACCTGTATAGTGTCCTATATGAGCATGAGTGAGAAACACTCCGTCTGTCAGGTTTTCGGTTTTGAGATGCCTTGCTTCCAGGTTATGCAACTGTTGCGGCATATCGGGGCTGGCTTCGAAGATCCATTTTTGCTTTTGCTTTGTATCGACAAGACCGAGGCAGGTTGCCAGTTGTCTTTTCCTGTTCCCTTTATAAACATCCTCCCATTCTTCGGGATAATTAATATGAGGGAAACCGGCATCCTGAGCTATTCCGAGTACCACAAGATACTGCCCTTCCGGAAGTTCAGCTGTTTCGGGTTCCGCTTCTTTTTTTTGACAACTGCACAGAAGGCAGAACACACAAAAAGCCAGGCTCATAAAGGATTTTCTTAACATAAAAGCTTAATTTTGAATCAACATTTAAATATAAGCCAAATATGCATAAAAAGATTTTCATTGTTTTCGCTCTTTTATTTTTTACTTCCTGTGATGAATTGCAGAATGTGGTAAATCAGTTGCCCCAGGGCGGGCTTGGAAATGAAGAAATAGCCTCAGGTTTAAGACAGGCACTTGACTTAGGAATTGACAGGCAAGTAAGCAAACTGACCCAGAAAGACGGATTCTTCAAGAACGAACTGGTAAAGATCCTGCTTCCGGAAGAGCTTAAGAAAGTAGATAAAACCCTGCGTGATGTAGGTTTGAGTAAATTAGCAGATGAAGGCCTGAAGGTACTTAACAGGGCGGCGGAAGATGCCGTTAAGGAAGCAACGCCTATTTTTGTGGACGCTGTTAAGGGGATCACCTTTGCAGATGCAAAAAACATTCTTTTGGGAGATGATAATGCCGCTACCCTTTATCTGGAGAACAGAACTACCCAGGCGCTGTACAACAAATTCCATCCGGTTATAGAAAATTCTTTTACAAAAGTCGGTGCAGATCAGATCTGGAAGAACCTGATTACCCGCTATAATAATTTACCCATTGTATTTAACAAAGTAAATCCCGATCTTACGGATTATGTTACCACGGAAGCTCTGGAAGGAGTATTTACCATGATCTCGGTTGAAGAAAAACAAATAAGAAATAAAGTTTCTTCAAGGACGACCGATCTGCTCCGAAGAGTTTTTGCATTACAGGATCACAGATAATGAGTTTTTATAAGATAGCCATAGCAGGTCCTATCCCACGGGATACGATCATTACTCACCGGGATGAAATAATCCGGAAGTATGGTTGTGTTACTCACCCTGCAATAGCGCTGTCCAGGCTGTTGGACAAGGAAGGGGAAGTGATCCCTATTTCTCATGTACATCAGGCAGATCATAAAGAGATATCATCGCTTTTTAACGGCTACGGGAATATTAATCAGAATGGTATCAGCAGTGAGAATGACAGGGGAACGATCATAGAATTAAAGTTCGTCGATCAGAATAACCGTCTGGAAAAACAACTTTCCAAAATGCAGTCGATAGGGCCAGAAGATGTAAAAGCTTTTCTGGATTCTGATGCTTTTGTTTTTGTCCCAATTACCGATTTTGAGATCTCCCTCGATACCTTAAAATTCATTAAGGAAAAGAGTAAAGCCAGGGTTATTTTTGATGCACATGGCCCCACCACTTCTGTAAATGAAGGTGGAAAGAGGTTTAGAAAATACTGGAGTGATAAGGATGAATGGCTGCCCTATATCGATATTTTAAAAATGAACCTGGAAGAATCGCAGTGTTCCTGGTACGACAGGGATTATTCCTATGAAGAAGATGAGCTTTACGATGAGAACGACACTTCCCATCTCGATGATTTTGCTGCTTATGTACTTGAGAAGGGAGTTTCTTTCCTGTATGTTACCCTAGATTCCCGGGGATGCATGGTATACAGCATGGAAAAAGGACAGTTAAAAAAACACTTTGTAGCTTCTATGAAGGTAGATAATGTAGTGGATACCACCGGTTGCGGCGATTCTTTTGCTGGAGGGCTTGCTTACGGATTTGTTCGCTATAAAGATCCGGTAAAAGCTGCTCAGTATGCGAATATCCTCGGTGCTTTAAGGACCCAGGGGAAGACTTTTGATGTTTTTAAGGACAGTAAAGACACAGATGCTCTCCTGAACATTACTTATCCTTAGCTTTCCTTCGATAAAGGCCATCGAAGGCCACCGTCCAGTTAGTACCGTCTTCGGATGTTTCCCATAGCTGACGTACCGTTCCATCCGGGTTGGGAGTCCAGCTTACCCTGTTAATTGTGAATTTCCCATTGGCCTGAGGGATCTTGTCGCTGAGCATCACCATCTTTTTACCTTTCAGATTCCCTTTAAGATGAAGGCTTTGCCCCTGATTATCTATCCATATCTGCTCCCATTGATCGGATTGCATATTGTAGAAATTATAGCTGGTACCGGTATATCCGGCATTGACACTTACCCAGTTTTCCCTGAGAATGCAGTTTCCCTGTATTTTTTCTATAAGATTCGTTCCCGCCAGTTTACCATTCGGATTATAGGTTTCCCAATCGCCTTTCCAGAAATCAAATTCGGTATGTTTATCGGTACAACAGTTACATTTCTGATCCTGAGCAACTAAAAAAGAGCTGAAAAAAGTAAACAGCACAATAATTTTAAGGCGCATATTCGCGGTTTTTTACAAATGTTAAAAAAGTATCAATCTACGTTAATAAAATATAAAACTATCCTTTCAGAACTGGCTATCAAGCAGTTAATTCGATATACATATTTTTTTAAAAACAAGAGTAAATTATTATCGGGCATTACGGCTTTAAGATAACATTAAGATTCTTTTTTTCTTTTTTTAGTAACTTTCCTATAGATAACCCAGCTAAAATGAGATCAATAAATAAAATAACATCCTTATGGTTATTACTTATTGTTGTCTGCTCATATTGTAATGCTTTTACTATTCCGTTTGCAGAACAAGACGACAGCAAAGAGGTTTTCATTTTAGCAAATAAGTTTTTTCAGAGCGAAGAATATCACAAAGCCATAGAACTTTTTTCCCAGGTGGCTCAGGAGACCGATCAGAAGAATCCCGATCATATAGAAGCTACCAAAAAAATAGCGCTGAGTTATGCGTCTATTAACGATGCTCCGCTGGCTTCCGATTTTCTGGAAAAGTACCTGAAAAAAGAATACAATACCTCCTTTATTTTCAACGAACGCTTCGACACAATAAAGGAAACCACAGAATTCAAGGAAGTTGCAGATAGATACCTGCCCAGCTTCGATATCTGGACGCTACTTTATCTGTATACCGGTTTTATCGGGCTTTTTATTGCTCTGGTGCTCAATCTGAAAAGAGAAACTGACAGAATTGCCAATCTGCTGATCGGCTTATTTATTTTTCTGCATTCCCTCTTCATTATTCATATCAGCCTGTATCTAACCCATTTCGAATATAATTTTCCGCATTCATTAAGAATAACAGCCACTTTTTCCTATTTATATGGCCCCTTACTGTATTTCTATTTTAAACGTACTGCGGAAAACTACCGTTTCAAAAAGGCAGACCTTTTACATCTGCTACCTTTTGTATTGTTCCTGGCATATATGATCCCATCGGCCTATGCCCTGCCGGTTGAAGAAAAATTAAACCGCCTCCTTAACAGAGAAAGGAGTTATATAGAATTGATAAGCATTACCGTTACCAAAGCTATCTCTCTGATTGTCTACGGCTATCTTATTTACAAGACCTACATGAAGATCACTTCCAGGGCGGATCATAAAAGGATAAATGCACAGAACCTGAAGTGGCAGAAGAATATAATCATCTTTAATACGAGCTATATCTTCTTCTATATAGTTTACGGTCTTATCATTACCGGGGTTATCAATAACAGTTACCTCATACATCCGCAGGTTATATCGATGTCCTTACTGGTACTTTATGTGGGCTATTCTGCCTATGTACAACCCGGGATCTTTCACAAACCCTTTATCCTTTCGGAAGAAGGTTCGTTTCCCGTGCTTCCGAAGTATAAGAACTCAGGGCTTACCCATAGCCTGTCGCAGGAATTAAAGAACGACCTGATATCGCTTTTCAACGAGGCCAAGATATACAGGGAAAATAATATTACCCTGGATATCCTTTCCGAAAAACTGGGCACTACCAGGCATAATACTTCCCAGGTGATTAACGAACACTTTAAAATGAACTTCTTTGAGCTCCTCAATAAATTCAGGATCCAGGAGGCAAAAGCTATTCTTGAAAGCGATCATTATAAAAACTTCAGCATCATAAATATCGCTTATGAAATAGGTTACAACAACAAGGTAACCTTTAACAAGGCCTTTAAAAAAGAGACCGGCCTTACTCCTACCCAGTATATAGAACAGTTCTCCAGCGAGGAATCCGTAAAAATTGCGTAAACCTTTTTCGGGGATAGTAAACTATTATAGGAAGCACCCATAAAGCAAGGTAAATTGACTTTTTTTAGGTTGCAATTGTATGAAGGCAGCGTAAGAAAATTTACCTTAAAATCCATTAAACTTTGATCTCATTTAGTCTGGATTTATTTGATTAGCTATCGAATCTTCTTGCCTGCCTTTTTCCCAACTGCATTAACTCAAAAATAATTTTCAAATTAAAATTTAATCTATGAGAAAAATTACTGGGGTGTTGCTGTTGATAGCTTTTTGCTTCACATCGGCATTCGCACAAGAAAAAACCATTACGGGTAACGTAACAGACGACCAGGGCCTGCCGCTGATCGGTGTTAATATTGTAGTTCAGGGAACTACGGTAGGAACTCAAACCGATTTTGATGGGAATTACACCATCACTGCCAGTGTAGGTCAAACGCTTGTCTTTACCTATGTAGGGTTTCAGAGAACTGAACGTGTTATCGGTGCAGCCGATACCATTAATGTTCAAATGACAGTTGATGCACAAGCTCTTGAAGAGGTTGTTGTAATTGGATACGGAAATCAGCAGGAGAAAAAGATCATTCAGAATGTTGCCGTTATTAAGGAAGAAGCTATCGAAGACCTGCAGGTAGTTTCTGCAGATCAGTTATTGCAGGGGCAAACGTCAGGTACCCAGATAGTGAATGCATCCGGAGTATTGGGTTCAGCAGCGGTGATCAGGGTAAGGGGAGTAAACTCAATTAACTCGGGAAGTCAACCCTTAATCGTTATAGATGGCGTACCTATTACCGATACTGAAACAAATACACTAAATCGCGGGGGAAATACCGGAATCAACCCCCTTTCATATGTCAACCCTAACGATATACAATCGTTAACAGTGCTTAAAGATGCAGGGGCAACCTCCATCTATGGTGCCCGTGGTGCAAACGGGGTAATCCTTATCACCACTAAAAAAGGACGTAAGAACTCTAAAATTACGGTTAACCTGGACATAAATACTCAGTTTTCTGAGTCTACCGATGTTCCGGACATCTTAACCGCCGATGAGTTCCGTCAGTTTAAAGCAGAAGTAGCTTCCATTCAGCAAGGTACTACCGTTACTCCCGAATCGCTTGGTCTGGGAGCTATCGGAGATCCCGGAACCGATTGGCTGGGAGGCGTACAACGAACAGGAGTTACTCAGAACTACAACCTGGGGATCCGGGGTGGTGGAGAGAAAACCTCTTTCTTTTTCGGAGCTGACTATCAGGATGTAGAAGGTTTTATTATTGGTAACACTCTCGAGAGAACAGGAGCACGTATTAATATTGATAGCGATATCAATGATTGGTTACGCGCGGGAATGAATCTGGGAGTAACCAATCAGCGACTCAATCGTGTTGGAGTGGAGAACAATATTAATGCCCCTTTCACAACAGCCTTTTTACAGAGTCCGGTAGTTCGTGCATTTGATGACGAAGGTAACTTTGTCCAGTCGGGTTCATTTATTCCGAACATCTTTGCACGTGTAGCTCTTAACTCAGATGAGCTCAAGACCTTCAGGCTTATCGGAAATGCCTTTTTAGAGGTAAAATTATTCGATAAGTTAACCTGGCGCTCCGAAATCGGGGTAGATAAACTCAACCTGGAAGAATTTGTCCGACAGGCAGAATTCAATACTCCAGGCGGACTCGCACAGCAGATATTTGTTAATGAGGACAGGTGGTTAACCAATCAGACCATTACCTATACGGATACCTTTGCCGAAGATCACAATATTACAGCGCTTATAGGATTAAACTACGAAGAGACCCTGAGAACACGTTCTAATGTATCATCTACAGGTTTCCTTACGGATGACCTCAGGAATCTCGGTTCAGGTTCCACTCCTACCGTGCTTAACGGCGACAGATTCCCCTCTAAATTATACGGTCTATTCGGAAGGGTATCCTATGATTACCAGGGGAAATACATCCTTGAAGGTTCCCTGAGAAGGGATGGTTCTTCAAGGTTCGGTCCGAATAATCGTTTCGGTTATTTCTGGTCGGCTGCTGCCGGATGGATACTTTCACAGGAATCCTTTGTCCAGGACCTTGAGTTCTTTGACTATCTCTCACTCAGAGGAAGTATAGGTACCGTAGGTAACGATCGTTTGGGGACATTCCCGTCTCTGGGTCTGTTTTCCGCCGGTGCTATCGGAGATTATAACGGAGAGTCCGGGGTAATTCCCAATCAGCCGGAAAACCCGGATATTAAGTGGGAAGAGAGTAGGACCATTGATGTGGGGATCAAATCGATATTCCTGGACGGACGTATCAGTTTTAATGTCAATTATTTTAATAAGAAGACCAGTGATCTGCTCCTTAACCAGGTCCTTCCGCCACAAACCGGTTTCGCATCTATTAGCCGTAATATCGGAGAAATGAGGAATTCGGGATGGGAGTTCGACCTGAATACCGTAAACATACGGAATGACAACTTTGAGTGGACCACCAGTTTTAATATTGCTTTTATAGATAATGAGCTGTTAAGGCTTAATGATGATGCAGCCACAGATGCTCAGGGAAGGCGTATTATTGACGGGCCCATACAAAGAGCTATTGAAGGAGAATCTCTTAACAATTTCTTCCTGATACGCTTTATCGGGGTAAATTCTCAAACCGGTGATGCCGAATGGCTGGATGTAAACGGTAATGTTACTACCAATCCTAGTAGTGCAGACCGTGTAGTGACCGGAAGTCCGTTACCGGATTTTTCGGGAGGTATTACCAATACCATACGCTATAAGAATTTTGATCTGAATATATTAATGAACTACTCGTACGGGAACGATATCGTTATTGACGGGCTTCGTTTTGCCGATGGTAACGATGCCATTGGTGGTATAGTAAACATCAGAAGGCAAAACCTGAACTTCTGGAGACAACCGGGAGACAATGCGTTCTTACCCAGTCCGACAAGTTCTACTTTTAACCTGTTCAATCAGCGTTCTTCACAACAACAACTAGACGGGTCTTATCTGAGGTTGAAGAACGTAACGCTCGGATACACCCTGCCGGAAGATGCATTGAAAGGATTTAGCGATGTTGTTTCAGGGATCAGATTCTACCTTACAGCCACCAATCTGTTTACTATTAAGGGCAGTGAGCTCAGAGGTATCGATCCGGAGGTAACAGACGATATAGATCCGTTGTTCCAGGGAGAATCATTTTTTACTGCGCCACAGTCTAAATCATTTTTATTTGGTGCCAGAATATCATTTTAATTAAAAAAATAGCAAACGATGAAAAAATTTAAAATAATAACTCTATTCGTAAGCATCCTGGCATTTATTTCATGTGAAAACCAATTGGATGTGATACCGGAAGACAATGTTGCAACAAATACTGTTTTCAGTAGCAGGGCTACCATTAACGGTGCCGTAGTTGGAATATACAGTAAAAACCAGAGTGGAGACCTGAACGGAATGGGACAACTCATGTCCGATTTTATGTCGGATAACGTGAATTTCGTGGGTAGTTTCCCTTCCCTTCAGGAGGTAGATCAGTTTGAAACGCTGGCCACAAATACATCTATAGATAATATCTGGC
This sequence comes from Leptobacterium flavescens, assembly GCF_010671605.1. GTDB lineage: Bacteria > Bacteroidota > Bacteroidia > Flavobacteriales > Flavobacteriaceae > Leptobacterium > Leptobacterium flavescens. The sequence goes on along the minus strand of NZ_JAABOO010000004.1, from coordinate 437,677 downwards.
TGGATGCCTATGAGCTTATAGGAGCGGCCAATAATGTGATCGTTAATTTACCGCCTATAGATATTAACGATGTAACCGGTGGCTTAACCGAAGAGGACAAGACCCAGTTTGTTGCTGAGGCCAAGTTTTTAAGAGCTGTCACCTATTTTCAGTTGGTGAACCTTTTTGCGCAGCCATTTCAGATATCAGGAGGAACCAACCTCGGAGTACCTTTGGTACTGCAACCTTTTGAAGGTGGAGATATTTCTCAGTTCCAGCTGGAGCGTTCTACGGTAAATCAGGTGCATGCACAGATAGAACAGGATCTTATGGAGGCCATAGCAGATCTGCCTGAAAATAACGGGGTTCGTGCGGAAGCAGGTTCTGCCCGTGCATTACTGGCCAGGTTATATCTTTACAGAGAACAATGGGCTCAGGCCGCAGATTTTGCCAATCAGGTTATTCAGTCCGGACAATATTCACTGGCGCCCAACTACGATTTTTACGATAACAACCCAACTTCTTCGGAGCATGTTTTTGTAGTGGTAAATACTCCTACAGACGGGCCACAGGAGCCTGCAGGTTCTGATGAAGTTTATGTAAATTTCTATAATCCGGCTCCGGGTGGACGGGGCGATGCTCCTTTCAGCCAGGATCTGTTAGATGCCTTTGCTGCAGAGCCGGGAGACAGGCGTTTTGATGATTTATCGGCACCCGCAACCGATGCGGGAGGTAATGATACTTTCTTTACCACCAAATATCCCGATATCACCAATAATGCTTCCGACGGAATGGTACTTCGAATTACCGAAATGTACCTCATCAGGGCAGAAGCTAATCTAAGAGGCGGAACCACTACAGGCGACACACCTCTTAACGATATCAATTTACTGAGAAACAGAGCCAGTCTTGCCAATCTGGGTTCGGTAGACCTGGATGCGATCCTTCTTGAAAGGAGAAAGGAGCTTTGTTTTGAAGGTCACAGGAGAATGGATTTACTGAGAAATAACCTGAATTTACGTCCGGGAGGCGGGGCAGCAACCGCTCCGGGAGCTGATAAGGTTATTTTCCCGATAGTTGATGACGAGATAACCAACAATCCCAACATCACTCAAAATCCGGGCAATTTTTAGAATCGATACCTTCGCATTTATGGTGCGGAGGTTTCATTAACCCAAATATTGTATCTAACTAATCCTATATATATTCTAAACCCAAAGAGGCTGTCTAAGGCAGCTTCTTTTTTTATTCTGAAATACAGTAAATTAATCTATTCCTAATATTAAATTAACACGGGTAAAAAACAATCTTTGTTCTTTTGCATCGTCGTTCGCGATCCACAGGAAATTATTTGAGTTAGTTAGTTTAAAGCCGATTTTTTAATCGGTTTTTTGTTTTACAGGACTGACTTACAGCTGCAGATGCAGCTGTTTAAAATAATCGAAAGCCTTTACGAGCCTGGAACCGTACCAGCTAAAGAATTCGCCGTCGGCAAAGACCGTCTTCCCGTGATGAGTATATCTTCCAACTTCAAAAGCGTGTTCGTCCTTAAACGGAAAAGGTTCGGATGATAACAGGATAAGTTCGGGATCACCTTCCTCTCGTATTTTACTAATATCCACTTCCGGATAACGGTCGCGATCTCCGTAGACATTTTCAAACTTATTCAGCTCCAGAAGGTGCTGAATAAAGGTATTCCTTGCAGCGGCCATCCAGGGTTTTCTCCAGATAAAATAGGCTACTTTATGAGAAGGGCGGGATTCCATGAATTTTTTAAAATCCTCCAGGTTAAAACGGATCTTGTCGATGATCTTATTGGCAGCAACCCGGCAATCAAAAATATCGCCGTAAACCTTTATCAGGTCGGTCGCATCATCAATACTGAAAATATCCGAAACATGAACCGGAGCTATTTTCTCCAGCTCTTCCACTATTTCTTTGGAATTCTCTTCCTTGTTACAAAGAATGATATCGGGTTTTAGCTCCTTAATACGATCGGCTTTTACCTGCTTGGTTCCGCCAACAATAGTTTTGGTAGACTTGAAGTGGAAGGGATGTACACAAAATTTGGTGATCCCCACAATGCGGTCTTCCAGGCCCAGATCATACAGCAGTTCGGTTTGAGAAGGTACCAGGGAAACGATCCGTTCAGTGTTTTCGGGTATTTCTACGGTTCTGGAGATCTGATCCTTTATCACTTTCATTTGTCAATGCTCCTTATCGCTTGTTCAGGATATCTTCCATTTGCTTCTGTAATTCTTCGGCTTTGGCCCTGGACGCTTCAGCAAAATCAGTACCGGAAGAAGCGTAAATGATCCCTCTCGAAGAATTGATCAACAGGCCTATATCTTCCGTTATTCCGTATTTGCAGACTTCCTCCAGGCTTCCTCCCTGTGCCCCTACTCCGGGAACCAGTAAAAAACTGTCCGGAATGATCCGGCGGATATCTGCCAGGTATTCTGCCTTGGTAGCTCCAACTACATACATCAAACGCTCGCTATTCTCCCATTCTCTGGATCTTTCGAGGACTTTTTTATACAATTCCTTCCCGTCCGAGATCCCGGTCTGAAAATCGAAAGCTCCTTTATTTGAGGTCAGCCCCAGAAGAATTGTAAACTTCCCTTCAAAAGAAAGGAAAGGCTCTACGGAATCACTCCCCATATACGGAGCTACGGTAACCGAATCGAAATTCATATCCTCAAAAAAGGCTCTTGCGTACATCGCACTGGTATTTCCTATATCTCCCCTCTTGGCATCAGCAATCGTAAAGATCTCAGGGTATTTTTCATTAAGATAACTGATGGTCTTCCCGAGTGATTCCCATCCCTTTATCCCATAAGCCTCATAAAAAGCAGTATTGGGTTTATAGGCTACTGCCAGGTGATGAGTTGCATCGATAATTTGCTTGTTAAAAGCAAAGATCGGATCCTCTTCCTTTAGCAAATGTTCGGGGATCTTATTGAGGTCTACATCCAGACCGATACAGAGAAATGATTTCTTGGCATTAATCTGCTTAACCAGCTCTTTTATGCTCATTTTCGGTTATCTTAATTTGAAAAATCTCCGCAAAGATATTAAATACTTTTCTGTGAAAGATTTTTTAAAATAAAAGGACTAAATTGTATAAAAAAAGCAATGGCAGTAACAGGAAAACTCAATAAAGAAGATATAGAAAGCGGAGGTTTTAACGGGATCCGGCAAAAGAGACTTATCGTACATCGTTATTACGGCCCGGGGGCCGGAGTTCGGGAAGGTACATGGACCGGGATCGGGAACCTGGTGTATCTATCGGATTCTTATTTTGATCCGGGAGTGGAAACCGGATTGCATCCGCACAGGCATATAGATGTACTTACTTTTGTTGCAGAAGGGGCTCTGGCGCATCAGGGTTCTCTGGAACACGGCGTAAATGTCAATACAATGGAATTTCAGGTTCAGAAAGCCGGCCTGGAAGGTTTTATGCACAACGAAAAGAACACGGGAGATACCCCGACCAGAATGTTGCAAATGTGGGTGCTTCCCCAGGAAGAAAAACCCGAAGCTTCCTTTCGTATCTACAAAGCCGAAAAAGGAAAAAGAATAAAGGTCTACGGACAGGAAGACAACAACAGCACACAACTGGAACTCGCTTACCTGGAGGATACTCAAAAGATAGATATAGGCCCCAGGTCTCTGGTATATGTTATTAAAGGGGATATCATTGCCGACGGAGAGCCTGTTTCCGAAGGGCATATCCTGGAAGTCAATGCTTCAGAGATCCGTTCTGATAAAGAAAGTGTATTGCTGATCGCTTACGAGGAAAACTAATAAAAGGTCTTATATAATTTCGTTGGCCTCTTTTAGTTTTTCGGTATTTTCCGCAAGTTTTAATTCCTCGATAACCTTGTTGATATCACCATTAATGATATTATCCAGATCGTAAAGGGTAAGGCCGATCCTGTGATCGGTAACCCTACTTTGAGGATAGTTATAGGTCCTAATCTTGGCACTACGGTCTCCAGATGAAACCATGCTTTTTCTTCTGGCTGCATCTTCGGCCTGTTTTTTGGCCAACTCCATTTCGTATAACCTGGATCTTAATACCTTAATAGCTTTTTCGAGGTTCTTATGCTGGGATTTCTCATCCTGGCAACGCGCTTCTATCCCGGTCGGGATGTGGGTAAGTTGAATAGCAGAATAGGTAGTGTTTACACTCTGTCCACCAGGTCCTGTAGAGGTGGTACGGATGATCTTAACATCTTTCATATCCAGTTCCACATCAAACTCCTCGGCTTCCGGAAGTACCATTACCGTAGCAGCAGATGTATGTACTCTACCTTGTGTTTCCGTTTGCGGAACACGTTGTACCCTGTGTACTCCAGCTTCGAATTTAAGGGTTCCGTATACATCTTCTCCGTTAACCTCAAATACGATCTCTTTAAATCCGCCGGAAGTTCCTTCGCTAAAATTCATTACCGAGGTTTTCCATCCTTTACCTTCACAGAATTTAGTGTACATACGGTAAAGATCGCCGGCAAAAATACTGGCTTCATCTCCTCCGGTACCCGCACGTATTTCCATTACAGCATTCTTACTGTCTTCAGGGTCTTTAGGGATAAGCAAAAACTTGATCTCTTCTTCCAGAGGAGGTAAAGCCTCCTTGGCTTCATCGAGCTGCATCTTTGCCATTTCAACCATTTCGGCATCGCTTCCGTCTTCGATGATCTCTTCCGCTTCGGCAATATTTTCAACCAGGGTCTTATACACCTCTCTCCTGTCTACAAGTTCCTTAAGGTCTTTGTATTCCTTATTGAGTTGTACATAGCGTTTCTGATCTGAAATAACATCCGGCTGGATGATCAGATCTGAGATCTCGTCAAAACGTTGCTTTACGATATTTAATTTATCTAACATGGTCTTCTCCTAAAATTTAAACCCTTAAAGTAATGAGCGGCTGCAAAGTTAGCATTTTTCGCCGAATTTGACGGATATGGGAGAAAAGGAGAATCCGTAGAGCGGGAGCTTTGACACTTAAATATTTAGGTTTAACTTAGAGCCAATTCAATATGATCCTGTTTCCCATGAAAACTAACTTTTTGTTTTTTTTAGCACTTTTGATCCTGGCTTCCTGTAAATCTCCCACTCCTGAAAAAAATGAGACAGAAGAATGGGTTTCCCTTTTTAACGGGAAGGATCTCAAGAACTGGCATATAAAAATTGCGGGGTATGAACCGGATGATAATTACGGTTCCACCTTTACGGTTTCAGACAGTATGATACGGGTGAATTACGGAAAGTACGATACATTTAACAATGCTTTCGGGCATCTCTTTTTTAAAGAGCCTTTTTCCTATTACAAATTGAAATTCGATTATCGTTTTCACGGAGATCAGCTGGACGGAGGGCCTTCCTGGGCTATTCGCAACAGTGGGGTAATGATCCATTCCCAATCTGCAGAAAGCATGAAAAAAGAGCAGCATTTTCCGGTTTCTATAGAGTTCCAGACCCTGGGAGGGCTGGGAGACGGAAACCGACCTACCGCTAATGTTTGTACTCCGGGAACCCTTATAGAACACGAAGGAGATCTGATAAAGGATCACTGTCTGAATTCGAATGCTCCTACCTATGAAGGTGATGAATGGGTACATGTGGAAGTCATCGTTCTCGGAGATGAAAAGATCATTCATATTGCCGAAAAAGATACGGTATTGATATATCGCAAGCCTCAGATAGGAAGCGGATCGGAAAAACGGGAAGACCGACTGGCACACTGGAAGGAATTCGGAGTGAGAGATGCTGAAAAATGGGCAGATCGGGAAGGAGAAGCTTTAAAGGAAGGATACATCGCTTTTCAGGCGGAAAGCCATCCCGTTGATTTTAAAAATATTGAACTCCTGGACCTCTGCGGATGCAAGGACTCCAAGGCGAAGAACTACAAGTCCTATTACGTAAAAGAAGATAACAGCAAGTGTGTTTACTGATGTTATTTAGGGTTGAAAGTTTCGTCTAAGCTGTTATGGGTAATACAATAAAAATAGGATTTGGAGGCGGATGCCACTGGTGTACAGAGGCTGTTTTTCTATCGCTTAGAGGGGTAGAAAAGGTTGATCAGGGATGGATATCATCCCAGGCTCCGGACAACACTTTTTCGGAAGCCGTTATTGTTCATTTCAGGCCGTCTGAAATTGCTCTTGAAGATCTGATCGCCATACACCTGCATACTCATAAATCTACTGCAGACCATTCCATGCGCAGGAAATACCGTTCTGCCGTCTATTATTTTGAAGAAGTACAAAGGAATGAGGTTGAAAACATTTTGCCACAACTGCAAAAGGATTTTGATGCCCCGCTGGTTACTCAGATCCTTGTTTTTTCCGAATTCAAAGCCTCTCTTGAGGAGCACCGGAATTACTACTATAAAAATCCTGAAAAACCCTTCTGCGAAACCTATATCAATCCCAAACTAAGCCTGTTGCTAAATAAATTCAGCAACCGGGTTGACAAAGAGAAAATACCTGCGGGAATCGCTTAGTATTCAAATTGCCCGTATTCGCTTTTTATGGTAAGCCTTTTTTTGTCTGAAGCTTCTGCCCTACCAATGATCTTTGCATCTACATTAAAAGATTGGGAAATAGCAATAAGGTCTTCGGCTATGGCCTCGTTCACATAAATTTCCATACGGTGTCCGCAGTTAAACACCTGATACATCTCTTTCCAGTCGGTACCGGATTGCTCCTGGATAAGCCTGAAAAGTGGAGGTACTTCAAATAAATTGTCTTTTACGATATGTAGCTCATCTACAAAGTGAAGTATTTTGGTCTGAGCTCCTCCACTGCAATGTACCATCCCGTGAATATCTTCGGGACTGTATTTTGAGAGGATCTTTTTAATGATAGGTGCATAGGTGCGTGTAGGCGATAAGACCAGTTTCCCTGCGTCTATTGGTGAGTCCTTTACAGCATCGGTTAGTTTTACTTTTCCCGAATACACCAGTTCTTCCGGTACTTCCGGATCAAAGCTTTCCGGGTATTTCTCAGCCAGGTAAGTAGAAAAGACATCATGCCTTGCCGAAGTGAGTCCGTTACTTCCCATTCCTCCGTTATACTCGGATTCATAGCTTGCCTGTCCGTAAGAAGCCAGGCCGACGATCACATCGCCTTCGCGGATATTGGCATTATCTATTACATTTTCCCTTTTCATACGGGCGGTAACAGTGGAATCTACAATGATGGTCCTTACCAGGTCTCCTACATCTGCTGTTTCTCCCCCGGTTGAATAGATATTTACACCAAAGCCTTTTAATTCTTCGATGAGTTCTTCCGTTCCGTTGATGATAGCAGAGATCACTTCACCCGGAATACGGTTCTTATTTCTTCCAATAGTCGAGGAAAGGGTAATATTATCTACCGCCCCGACACAAAGAAGGTCATCTATATTCATGATAAGTGCATCCTGTGCAATTCCTTTCCATACCGAGAGGTCTCCCGTTTCCTTCCAGTACATATAAGCCAGGGAAGATTTGGTTCCGGCCCCGTCGGCATGCATAATAAGGCAATAGTCTTCATCATTGGTGAGATAATCGGGCACTATTTTGCAAAAAGCTTTGGGAAACAAGCCCTTATCTACATTTTTAATAGCGTTATGTACATCCTCCTTGGAGGCGGAAACCCCTCTCTGACTGTATCGCTTACTTACCGATGAACTCATAAATATTAATTGTTGTGTTGTGCTGCAAATTTAGTTTTTTAAAACAAAAAATCCCGCCTTCGCGGGATTCTTATTTGTCGTTAAGCTTATTATCTTGTAAAAAGTAATTCTCTGAACTTTGTCAACGGCCATAATTCATCGTCGATCATCATTTCCAGCTTATCACAGTGGTAACGGATCTCTTCGAAATAAGGTCTCACTTTTTCACAATAAGCATCAGCTTTCAGCTGTGCATCCTCAATAACATTGGCTTTCTTACGCTCTTCGATCATTTCGTTAACCTTGGTATTGATCATCGCGATGTGATTAGAGATCTTTTCTACAAGATCCATCTGCTCGCTGGCTACTTTCTTAAAGTCCTTTCCGAAGATGTCCTTTAATCCCTGAACATTCTCGATAAGGGTATTCTGGTAGCGTACAGCAGTAGGGATCACGTGATTTCTTGCGATATCTCCCAGGATCCTTCCTTCTATCTGGATACGCAGTGCATATTCTTCCAATTCGATCTCGTGACGTGCTTCCACCTCAACCTTACTCATAACTCCCATCTCCTCGAAAAGTTCGATAGATTTTTCAGAAACCTTGGCTTTAAGGGCAACCGGAGTGGTCTTATTGTTACTCAAACCTCTTTTTGCAGCTTCCTTTTCCCAGGCATCGCTATATCCGTCGCCTTCAAAACGTATCTTCTTGGACGCTTTAATATATTCTCTCAACACATTAAAGATAGCTTCATCCTTTTTAAGTTTCTTCTTATCTATAAGTGTGTCCACTTCTTTTTTAAACTCCTTCAACTGTCTGGCTACGATGGTGTTCAATACGGTCATCGGAGTAGCACAGTTTGCTCTGGAACCTGCCGCACGTAACTCGAACTTATTTCCTGTAAATGCGAAAGGTGATGTTCTGTTACGGTCCGTATTATCCAGTAATACATCAGGGATCTTACCAACTACATTGAGCTTAAGATCTGTTTTTTCCTGAGGAGACAGTTTTCCTTTGGAAACATCTTCCAGTTCATCCAGTACTCTCGTCAGCTGCTCCCCGATAAATACAGAAATAATTGCCGGTGGTGCTTCATTGGCGCCAAGCCTGTGGTCATTACTTGCAGAAGCAATAGAAGCTCTTACCAGTTCTTCGTAATCGTGTACCGCTTTAATGGTGTTGATAAAGAAGGTAAGGAACTGAAGATTCTTCATTGGAGTGGAACCAGGTCCTAAAAGGTTAACTCCTGTGTTGGTAGCAAGCGACCAGTTGTTGTGTTTTCCGGAACCGTTGATTCCCGCGAAAGGCTTTTCGTGGAAAAGTACCCTGAAATGGTGACGGTCTGCCGTTTTTTCCATAACATCCATCAAAAGGGAGTTATGATCCACTGCCAGGTTAGCTTCTTCAAAGATAGGTGCCAGCTCAAACTGGTTAGGTGCCACCTCGTTATGACGGGTCTTAACCGGTACTCCCAACTTCATACATTCGATCTCCAGGTCACGCATATAACTCATCACCCTGTTCGGGATAGATCCAAAATAGTGATCATCAAGCTGCTGTCCTTTTGCAGGAGAGTGCCCTAGCAATGCTCTTCCGGCCAATGCGATATCGGGTCTGGAATATACAAGGGCTTTATCTATTAAAAAGTATTCCTGCTCCCATCCGAGGGTAGCATTTACTTTAGTTACATTCTTATCAAAATATTTAGCTACGGCAGTTGCAGCATGATCTACTGCCTGTAATGCACGTAAGAGAGGAGCTTTATTATCCAGGGCTTCTCCGGTGTATGCTACAAATACAGTAGGGATACAAAGAGTAGTACCGTAAATAAAAGCAGGAGAAGTAGGATCCCATGCAGTATATCCTCTGGCTTCAAAAGTATTTCTGATCCCTCCGTTCGGGAAACTTGAAGCATCCGGCTCCTGCTGCACCAATTGTCCACCTCCGAATTTCTCCATGGCCTGTCCGTTACCCAGAGGCTCGAAAAAGGCGTCGTGTTTCTCTGCAGTTGCTCCGGTAAGAGGTTGGAACCAGTGGGTGTAGTGTGTTGCTCCTTTGGCAAGTGCCCAGTCCTTCATAGCCGCAGCTACCTGGTCTGCAATTTTTCTGTCTATTTTAGTGCCGAATTCAATGGCATCCATTACGCTTTGATAAGCGTCCTTCGTCATAAACTGACGCATTGCATTCTCATTAAAGACATTGCTTCCAAAAAGTTCGGAACGTCTCCCCTGTTCGTCAATTACTACAGGTTTTCTGTTAAATGTTTCTTTAATCGCATTAAATCTGATTGTAGACATGTGTCGTGTGTTTATTTTGATGGGTCAAATATACAAAAATGTATATTTTAAAAAACAAACCCCCATAAAAAACCATATTAATCGATAAAAATTCACATTTTTTCAGAATGACCCCCTAAAATTTAACCTAAACATAATTTTAGGTCTGTTTTTTTAATATATTCATAAAAAAACACTCCGGAGAGCGTTTTTTCATATTCCTATATTACTGTAAGATAGATAAATATCGCGTAAAGCGTAAGAAGTACTATTCCGTCTCTCCATCCCAAACGCAGCCCTTTGGGCATGAAAACCAAAGGTAAAATAAGGAAGGATATCCCCAGCATCCAGAAAATATCGCTGTTGAGTAAACCTTCATCCACAATACGGATAGGTGTTATCATGGAAGTGATCCCCAGGACAGCCAGGATATTAAATACGTTGGAACCTATAAGATTTCCCAGGGAAATAGCTTTTTCCTTTTTCATCACTGCAATGATCGAAGCTGCCAGCTCGGGAATACTTGTTCCGACCGAAACCACTGTCACTGCAATAATACGCTCGCTAACCCCGAAGGATTTGGCCAGTCCGACCGCTCCATTGATCAATAGTTCGGAGCCACCCCATAGAGCTACCCCTCCTATTGCCAGGAAAAATACGATCAGATACAGCGCCAGGGGTTCATCATCTTCATCCAGATCTCCTACTACCGCAGGTTTCTGGAACTTCAACAGATATATAAGGAAGATCACCAGGAATGAAAACAGGATGATCCCCTCATATTGTTCAAGGACTCCATCAAAAACAATGAAACCATATAACAGACCGGAGGCTATCATCATAACCGGCCAGTCGGTCTTATAGAAACTCTTTTCCACCTGTATCCCCGAAAGGATAATAGTAATAGCCAGTACCAAAGCCAGATTGGCAATATTCGAACCGACCACATTCCCCATGGCAATATCCGGAAACCCGTCCAAAGCCGAATTCACGCTAACGATCAGCTCGGGAGCTGAAGTAGCAAAGGACACTATGGTCATCCCTATAACAATTTTAGGGATCTGAAGCTTTAAAGAAAGAGCAACTGCCGCTTTAAGTAACCAGTTTCCACCCAAAATCAGCAGGACCAGGCCCAGGAGAATAAAAAGAATATTCATGCAATTTGAATTTTTGCGAAGATAAGAGAAGATTTGGGATTTCCTAAGGAGATATGCAGATTTAAAAGGCTAAAAATCTTAAGACTACACTTACAAAAAACTAAAAAAATAGTTAAATAACTACATTTATAGTTGCGTAACTAGATTTATAGTTATATATTTGATCTCATATTATTCCGTATTATGGCAAAGATTTGTTCTATAATTTGTTTTTTATTCCTTCTTCAGCCGGCTTTAAGCCAGCCGGGGATGCGTACGGAAGATAAGGAACGTATTGCCGAAGCCGTAAGGATCTCCAAACTATACGGAGATGATCTCTGGAAAGGTTTTAACGAAGTTCCCTTCTCTATCATTCTGGTTACGGATGATTACGAATACCTTATCTATCACTCCAAACCGACGGAAGATTTTAAATTACTGGAGCACGATGCCCTGCTCAACACCGATATATATTACAGAAAAACGGTATTTAACAAGCATTTCCTGGCTACCTTTCCCGCTGTAAACGGAGTAAACTGTATAGTAGTAGGAACGCCCGAAAACACCAACCGGAATTCTTCCGAATGGATCATTACCCTTTTACACGAGCATTTCCATCAATATGTATATTCAAAACCCGATTACTATAAAAGCGTGGAGGGTTTAAATCTTTCCAATGGAGACAGGTCGGGAATGTGGATGCTCAACTATCCGTTTCCTTACTCCAGCAAAAAGACCATCGATGCTTATGCAGATTATACACAAGTCCTGAAGCAAATGGCCTCGGGAGAAATGCCTGCTAAAGCCTATTATAAAAAATACAGGAAAGCGAGAAAGCAATTTAAAAACTCGCTTAGCCCGGATGAGTACCGTTACTTTTCCTTTCAGCTATGGCAGGAAGGAATTGCGAGATATACCGAGATCAGGTTACTGGAGTTGCTTAAAGATCACAAAACCTCTGCTGCAGTTGCTGCTATGGAGGATTACGAACCCTTTAGCGAACTCAGTTCCCGGATGCTGGCTAATGAACTGAACAATATTACTGCCCTGAAACTGGAACAGGAGAAAAGAGTTTGCTTTTATTCGGTGGGAATGGCCGAGGGCCTGATACTCGATGAGATACGCCCGGACTGGAGGGAGGAATATTTAGAGGATAAATTTTATTTGGAACGATATCAGAAAAAAGAATAGATCATGCAGAAATTAACAAACAAGGAAGAAGAGGTAATGAAAGTTCTTTGGAGGCTTGAAAAAGCCTTTGTAAAGGAGGTATTAAGCGAATTCGGGGAGGAAAAGCCCCATTACAATACGCTTTCTACCATTATCCGTAACCTGGAAGATAAGGGCTATGTGGCTCATGAAGCTTTCGGCAATACACACAGGTATTATCCGGTAATAAGCAAAGAGAGTTACAGGAAGCGATTTATCAGCAATACCATTGAGGATTACTTCAATAACTCCTATAAGAACCTGGTGTCTTTTTTTGCCGATGAGAAAAAGATCAGTGTGGAAGAGTTAAAAGAAATCATTGACCTTATCGAAAAGAAAAAATAATGGAACCACTATTTATATACCTGTTAAAATGCAGCGGTATTCTGATCATTTTTTATACCGCTTATATCGCTTTGTTACGGAAGGAAACCTTCTTTAGAGGGAATCGTTACTTTCTTTTAGGCGGGCTTTTTGCAACCCTTCTGCTCCCCTTCCTTGTCTTTACAAAAATAAAATGGGTAGAGCCTGTAGTTTCTACCCCGGTACTAAATACAGCCTCCACTCTTCCTGTCAATGCAGCTTATGTTCCCAATCCTGTTGTATCAACAGTGGGAGTAAGCATAGATTGGTGGCAGGTTGCATGGATCGTATACCTTATTGGTTTTGGCCTGTTCCTGGGACGTTTTATCATTCAACTTGCATCTTTATATGTACTGATCAGAAGAAGCAGCCTGATCAGGAAAGGGAAATACACTTTTGTAGAAACCACCGATGAAGTATCGCCTTTCTCTTTTTTCAGATATATCGTTTACAACCCGCAACAACATAATGCCAGGGACCTTGAGTTAATTATACAGCATGAAAAGACGCATTCCCGGGAACGACATTCCCTCGATATCATTGCGGCCCACCTCTACAGTATTTTTATGTGGGTAAATCCCCTGGCCTGGGCCTATAAAAAGAGTATCTCACAAAATCTGGAATACATTGCAGATAATCATACGGTTGCCTCATCAAACAACCTGAAGGACTATCAGCATACCCTTCTAAAGGTGGCTATGCACCCGCATCAGTATTCCATCACAAATAATTTTTTCAATTCATTAATCAAAAAACGAATAGTTATGTTACAAAAACAAACATCGAGCAATTACAAAAAATGGAAATACCTGGCAATCCTGCCTTTACTGGTCGTTTTCCTCATGAGTTTTAACGTGAGGGAAGTGATAAAGGTGAGAACGCTTTCTCAAACCGAATTCATTATAGACAGTAAAACCACTGATCAGGAAATTAAAGCCATCGTTTCATATTTCGATACGAGACCGGCTGACGCCCATATCCGTTTTAGCGACCTGAAACGCAATGAAAAGGGAGAGATCTATCAGATAGCTTTTGAAAGTAAATACGGTGACAAACCTTATTACAAAAACCTTGGTCTCAGATCCCAAAACAAAAACCCTATAAGTACATTTTCTATCTGGTTTGATGAGGAAACAGGAGTTTTTACCGTCCGTGAGCACGATTCGGAAAGTACTTTTCAACTGAAATCGGATGGAATTAATATAGACGTTAAGGAAACACCGGAGCAACAGAACGAGCCTTCTTCCCATAATATTAACCGTACACAGGAAAAGGCAGATAAAGTTCAGACTGAGAAAAGATCACAGCCTCAAAACCCTAAAGCAGACAATGCTAAAGATAATGCGGTGATCTCTTCGGGTGAAACAACATTTTCCTATCAGGTTGAGGAAAGTTCCGCGGAGCAGGATAACGAGATCATAGAATTTATTATTGATAAAAATTCGACCTATAAAAATCTTAAGGAAAGAGCTAAAAAATTTAAGGAAGAATACGGGGTAGAATTAAAATTCTCTAATATCAAAACAAATAACAAGGGCGAGATCACTGCCATTCAGGCCAGTTTTAAGGATAAGGTAGGCAATACCGGGAATGTAGATATCGTAAGGAATCAATCCGATCCTATCGGCCCCTTTGTATACTTCCTGGTTCTGGGAGATGAAGGAGAAGTGGTACGGTCCGGCTTCAGCCAGTTTGACGGAGCCCACACCAATTCGGATGGAGAAAAATATTATTACAAATTCAGAAAGAGACATAAAGATCCCAAAAACAAGGAGAAGCATAAAGACTCCAAGAATAAAGGTAAGCACAAGGATAAAGATATAGAACACGAGGATGTAGAAGTAGAACATGAAGAAGCAGAAGAGCATGAAGAGCATGTGGAAGTAGTGCATGAAGAAGCAGAGCATGTTGAGGCGGATGAGCACGAGGTCCTCGTTGAAGTTGATGAAGCAGAGCATATTGAAGAAGATGAAGCCGTGCTTATTGAAGTAGCGGTAGCTGAAGAAGGGGATCAGGAACATGGAAGAATTATCGAGATCGGAAGAGACGGAGGTGAAAAAATACGGGTCAGAACTCTTGGAGAGGGAGATCCTCTATTCTTCCTGGACGGAAAAGAGATCTCTATGAAAAAAGCTCTTAAGCTTGATGCGAATACTATTGATAAGGTAGAAGTTCTTAAAGGAGAGGGTACCAATCTAAAATACGGTAAAAGAGGCGAGAACGGAGTTGTTCTTCTCTTCTCTAAAAAATAAGCTGTGTTATAAATTAACAGACCAAAACCGGTTGCGGAAACGCAGCCGGTTTTTTGTTTTATCAGTCTGAATATCCTCTCTGAAATCCGGTCAAAATATCGCCCATAAAAGACTACAATATATTCTTTATATGAAGCTCTGAAAAGTTACAAAATCCTACCAAAAAAGTATCTTTAAAAAACGCTCAAAAACAATCCCGGTATATAAAATCGCCCCGGAGATATTGTAAATACTACATATTTGGAAATTATCCATAAATTTTGTAGTTTAAATAGACATACTTCAAAAAGCAGTTAAGAAAGTTTGACTATTTCCTCGGCCGATAGAACATTCTTACATCTTCAAAAAGTATTTATAAAATTATTTAGTAACGTAAACCATTTAAAAAATGATCACGCTTGTCAAAGTATTGATAACATTTTTGTTGTCTATTATTTTCTATCTCTAACATTAAAAAACTATTACTATGCTAACATTTTTAGGAATTTTAATTATTGTCTTCGGTATCTTAAGCTTAATTGCGAGGCCATTTATAAAGAACCATAGTACACTTCAATGGTTCACCCCCAGAAGGAGCTTTCAGTTCATTCTGGGAGGTTTTGCAATGAGCATCGTCTCGGGTATGTTCTTTTACGCTGAGCCGGGTACTGCCTATGCAGTGCAATACCCGTGGGGAGGGCAAAAGGCTGTATTCCGCCAGGGAATACAGACCAAAATGTGGGGACGCCTCATCCCTATCCAGTTTGAACTACCCATCAAGTATGTCATTCCTAACGGGGAGGGCGAGCTGGGAGATCAGAGCAAATACGCCTATGTGGATAAAGCCAGGCATTGGGAGTTTAACGATGCGGTAAAAGGAAAGATCGCCACTTCTATTGTGATCAGCATCAACAATACGGATGCCTCGCAATTCCTTTCGGTGGCAGATCGCAACAAGACCGAGCGTAACCTGGTGTATTCGAGGATCATTCCCAACATCGACCAGGCTATTAAAAACACTTGTAAGCTGATGGCAGCCCAGGATTATATTTCCGGTCAGGCCGCAGACTTCGACAGATACTTCCAGGATCAATTGGAGAACGGAATGTATGTTCTGGAAGAGTATGTAATAAACGAAACCCCGGAAGTTATTGGCGACAGCACCACAGTGCGTAAAGTGATAAATAGCGAGAGTAAGCAGAAGCGCTTTCGTATTAAACGCGAGGAAGGGCAGATCGTAAGGGTTAAGGGGAATTCTTTAAAGTCGTACGGACTCACGGTTGTACAAGCCGTGGTTAACGAAATTGACTGGGAGGATACCTTCGATAAGCGCCTCACTCTTCAGAAGGAAGAGGTGGCACAGACCCAGCTGGAAAAACAACAGGCTGAGCGCGAGTTTTACAGAGCTCAGAAGGAGAAAGCCAAAGGTGAAGCTAATAAGGCACAGGAACGCGCCCGATTGGAAAAAGAGCAAATAGAGCAGACCATTTCTGCAGAGACCAAGGCCAAAGTGGCAGAGTTCAACCTTATTAGAAGAGCGAAAGAAATACGAAGTAGCCCAGTATCAGGCAAAGACCAAAAAAACACTGGCGGATGCACAGGCTTATGAGAACGCCAAACTGGTAAATGCCGGTTTAACTCCACAGGAGCGTGCAGAGTGGGAATACAAGACTGCCGTTTATGTAGCCAGGGAGTTAAAGGATCTGAGATTACCTGAGATCTATATCCAGGGACAGGATAAGGATGTGAAGGAAGCCAATTTGCTTCAATCGCTTATCGGGGCCGAACTGGCCAAAAAAATGCTCAATAAAAAAGAGTAATCAATGAACTCCGGAGGATTCCGGAGTTTTTGGCATATACCGAAGTCAAGCCAAAAATACAGCATAGTTCATATAAATCGGGGCCGGTTATTCCGGTCCCGATCTTTTTAAATACTTTTGTAAAAACAACCCAGAATGAAACGAACCCTGTTCAGGATACTTTCGGTTATAAATAAGGCCATCCTCCCCTCCTATACCAAAAGGAGGCTGGATCTGTCTAAAGCTTCAAAATTACAACTGGCCATCATCGGATGGCGCTATTATGTAACCCGTAATGCTTTGGATTAATAAGTAAGTAAGGCTTTTACATCTTTCCCGGGAAGACGCTCTCTTCCGTTCAGGAAGCCGAGTTCAATAAGGAAATTACATTGTACGATCTCTCCTCCTAGCCGTTCAACAAGTTTACACACCGCTTCTGCCGTTCCTCCTGTAGCCAGGACATCGTCGTGGATAAGCACTCTGTCTCCTTTCTGGATGGCATCTGCGTGCATTTCCAGGGCATCGGTACCATATTCCAGTTCATAGGACTCAGATATACGGTCGTAAGGCAATTTCCCGGGTTTTCTGACCGGAATGAATCCGGCATTGAGTTCCTGGGCCAGCAGGGTGGCAAAAAAGAAACCACGGCTCTCTATTCCCACTATTTTATCGATTTTCTGCCCCTGAAGAAGTTCAAGCAGGGCTTCCTTTGTATTCTTTAGTGCTTCCGCATCCTTCAGAAGCGGAGTTATATCTTTAAAGACGATCCCTTCTTTGGGAAAATCTTTTATATCTCTGATAAAATTTTCTAAGTCCATACTGCAAATAACACAATATAAAACTGTAATGAAAAGTAATTTAATAAGATTTAACGATTGGGAAATCAATCCTGTTTATCCTGCAGATGCTGGTCGATAATATCGCCTATTTTTTTACGGATCTCCGGGTGATCGAAGTATTGAAGCAGGGTGTTTGCAAAAGCATCGGAAGCCGAACTGTAACCTATACCCTGCTCGTTGATCACATTAGGAGGAAGGACCATTTCTCCTTTTCCCTGTAGTAACCAGATCGGGTTAAGATCCGGATAAGTGTCGATTATTTTCTCCAATACATCTCCTCCCACCGATGCATTGGACTTTATCTGACGACTCATATAACCTTTACTCATACCGATAGACTCGTCGAATTTACGGAGGCTGACATTTTTATATTCTATGAATAGCTTTATTCTATCAACTATTTTCATAAGAAATCTAAATTAATCGACAAAAAATTTGCTTTTGTAGATTATAATTTATAAATTAGTATCGATATTATCTCGCAATTTAATAATTATAATATAACTAATAGTAAGATTCGTTTTAAAAAATGATTAGTTACGATCAAAGAAATAAATTGAAAAAACTACTAAGGAGAGATTATATTGCAGATGTGCAACGCAAGCTTGCCGTAGCAGGCGTTACTTCCAGAAAGGGAACGCCTTACAGCGATAAAATGATCAGTCATGTATTTAACGGTAGGTATCAGAATCCACGGATAGAAAAGGCCATTCTCGATGTATATCTGGAGAGGAAAAAAGCCGCCGAAAAAGATCTTAAATACAAGAACAAAGTTCTGGGTATTGGTACTGAAGATTAAATTCCTTAGTCAGCACATTTTCTCCATACGGGTACTTCTTCTCTCCTATTTTATTCACTTTCTTCGGTTTAGGTTGGGAAGGCCCTGATTAAAGGATATTTAAATCTTTTCTTTTAAAATATTCTCCTGTTTTATTTTGTTTAAAGTTTTAAAATGAAATATATTTGCACCCGCATTTATTAAAAAACGGCCTCGTGGCGCAACTGAATAGCGCATCTGATTACGGCTCAGAAGGTTGCAGGTTTGAATCCTGCCGAGGTCACAAATAAATAGTTCAATTAGAAAAAACGCCAAGTTTACTTGAGCGTTTTTTTGTTTGGACTATTTTCAAAGCGGAGCTTTGCAGTGATCATAAAATAATCCTGCCGAGGTCACTTAAGAATGGAAAGCTCACTGAAGGTGGGCTTTTTTTATTGAATGAGGTCTGAGCTTGCTCAGGAACCCGAAATAAAAATAAAAAAAGCAAACAAACCAGGGGTTTGCAGCTTTCCATTTAGACTACGGAGCACTGTCTGGATCACCAACAGGTAATCCTAATCTACGATTTACGGTTTTAGATTTACGATTGAGGAATTATGAATGGTGAATGTTGAATTTTGAATGCTTAGATTAATCCCGTCTCTCGACTGCGCTCGAGATGACAAATCCAACCACCTATGTACACCGAAGCAATAGCGTAGGAGTAACACCCCTAAAGTCCCCTCAAGGGGACAATGCTTGAAACCAACAACTCAGATACTCTGAAGCTTCAGCGTAAGAGTAACAATCATCAGGCTTATTCGTCGTCTCTCTAAACGTAACTAAAAGATGATACAAAGAATCCCTTCATTTGCTTTAGCGATCATAATAACTTTAGCTATAGCCATTATCATAAAAACACCTTTTGATATGATTTTTCAGGAATCATACTTCTCCACTTTTCAGATTGAATATTTGACTTTGGCCTTAAGAATGTCCCTTATTTTCCTCATGGGCCTGATACTTACCTATAAACTAACAGAGAAAGCACTATCCGGTTTAAGCTCAAAATACAAATGGTCCTTTAAATACATAAATCTTATTCCTTTCTACCTCATTGCGCTTGGAATTTCGACTTTTATAGGCAAAGACCTGTCGTCAATAAACATTTATAACGTATTGCTGTTGTTCTTTGCCTGCTCATTGGTTAGTTTTGCAGAGGAATTTGTATTCAGGGGGTTCTTGCAGCCTCTTTTTATAACAAAATACAACTCGAATAAAAATGGCATCTTCCTGGGAGTATTGCTTCCTGCTATTCTTTTTGGTTCAGTGCATTTGCTGAACCTGACAATTAACGATAACATTCCCCAGGTGATTGCACAATCTATCTATGCAATTTTTATCGGATTCTTTTTTGGAGTAGCCCTTTTAAAAACAAATAAATTGATCCCACTGGCAATTACACACGGACTAATCAATTTCTTCTTCTTGTTTGGCTCGCTTCCGGGTTTTGGTGACGCCACGAGTTCGGGTACAGAATCTGTAGGGGATCCAACTCTCTCCGAACAAATATCCTCTTCCTTATCAACAGTCCTTATTTTCCTTCCATTGTTCATTATAGGTCTGATAATACTACGGAAAATGGACAAGAAGGAAATTCAGAAGAAAATAAATTTTAACAATGATCAATTACCAATAAGCAATGAGCAATAAACAATGGCTAATGGCCAAAACAACCATTTACGATTGAGGAATTATGAATGGTGAATGTTGAATTTAAATGCTCAGTTTAATCCCGTCTCTCGACTAGCCTGTATCGAGCGCCCGCGTGCCGCAATCCACATGTCGTCGAAACTTTAGTGGAGACACAAGCTTTAGCGGAGGCGCCAGTCGAGATGCTCGAGATGACAAACTCAACCACCTATGCACACCGAAGCAATAGCGTAGGAGTAACACCCCTAAGGTCCCCTCAAGGGGACAATGCTTGAAACCAACAACACAGATACTCTGAAGCTTCAGCGTAAGAGCAACAACCAAATCCCAAACTCCAAACTCCAAATTCCAAATTCCAATTCCTAAATCAACTCATCTCCAAATCAATAAATCAAACAAGCGTATCTCTCAATACTTTGTACTCTGTACTCAATACTAACTGTTAACAACCATCAACCTTAGAAACTTTTATCAGTGAAAGATTTATGGATTACCTTCCAACTATCATTTATCTTTAAAAGCAACATATAGTCAATGGCTATTCTATTTCGATCCGGCATTTTTATTTCAAGTTTCACCAATGCCGCATCCTTTTCGAGATCGATATTGAGTATCTTCCCAATTCGGTTGAAGTTTTTCCCTTTGGTGAAGTATTCCAAATATTTTTCTCCCGGCAAAACATTAATCTTACCTTCCTTGACAGAATACAGATTTAGGTCTTTCCAAAAAGCTATTTTAATACGATCATCCTTACTATGGGCTGTTCCTTCAAAATAATGATGAATGGTTTTCTCAATGTTTTGAATTTCATTTTCTATCGGAAGGGCATTCAAATCATCCTCATTCTTAATAGTCACATTGATAACTTTATGTAAAATTTTCCATCCCTCCGTAGTTTTCAGCAGCAATAAATAATCAGTTGCCAAACGATTGGTTTCCGGAAAAAAAACTTCCACTTTTGCAGAGGCGGCATTGTTCTCATAATCAATTGAAACCACACGGCCGATTCGGTTATACTTCTTACCCTTTTCTATATTGGCAATGTATTGTTTACCATCAATAATTCGAAGCGTATCGGCTGAAATTAAAAATAATTGAAAATTCGGTTGGAATGCATTTTTAACCCTGTCAGGTTCTCCATTCGCAGTACCTTCAATATATTCTAATATAGTTTTATTAATGCTTTCAATTTCACCTTGTGCCTTAGTTGAAAAAGTCATTAAAACTAAGATCAGAAACGCTACTTTTTTTGATAACATACTACTATTCATTTTAATATTACAAACTGTCTATTCCATTATCCCCTGGAAAATCTTCATCCAGGTGAATATACGTATTTTATTAATTTTCAAATGGATAACACTTCTTATTAAACTAAATTATCACTTTTGAATATGAATCATTTATCTTTTCTTGCTTTTAACCAATTTCAATTTGATCAATAAGCAATGGCTAAAGCAACTATTTACGATTGAGGAATTATGAATGTTGAATGTCAAATTTTGAATGCTCCCTTTAAATCTTATCTCTCGACTGCGTTCGAGATGACAAATCCAACCACTAACAACTGACAACCATCAACTAACAGCTAACAGCTAATGGTTAATGGCTGATGCAACTATTTACGATTGGGCAATGATCAATTAACAATGAACATTGAACAATGATCAATATTGATTTTTACTCCTGAATTGATTTGGTGTGATCCCTGTGAGTTGTTTAAAGAACTTTGTAAAATTAGTCGGTTCGGAATACCCCATTTCATCCGCTATTTGAGCAATACTTTTTTCATGTTGCTGCAGGAGGCTTTTTGCAATAATCAGTTTGTGACTCAATAATACCTGCTTTGCATTTTTACCGGTGGCTTTCTTTACAGATTCAGACAAATAGTTCGGGCTTATGTTGAGCTCCGAAGCATACCGGGCAATCGAGGACAGGCTGGTACCATCATCAACTATCTTTTGTTCAAATCTGGCCGCGATCCCCTCAGATGAATTTGATGTATAAGTATCCGAATTAAAGCTCAAAACACGATTAAAGCTATGAAGGAGAACATCCATTAACCCCATAACGATCTCTTTCGCGTATATTTTATCATTCGTATACTCCTGATAAATATTATCAAGCAAGCTTATAACAGGATTCAGTTGCTGCGGATCCAAAATGTACTGCGGAAAGGTATGAGAATGAAAATACCTGTATCTGTTTATAATTTCGAAACTCCTCTTCTTCTTTATCAGGAATGAAGGTTTAAAAGCAATGATGAACCCCTCATTTAAATTTTGTTTTTCCAGTTCCTTAAAATCTATTGAGAATACCTGTGTGGGTGAAACAAACACCAAATTGTTGCTGGCACTGGTGAATCCCTCATTTCCGATCGTAATACGGGCGGCATTAGGTTCTTTAAGTCCTACTGTAATCTCAAAAAAGTTTCTTCTGTGCGGTACAGCATATTTGGACAACTCCTTCATATTTGTACTCGCTAACATGTCTTCCAGCCGGAATATGATAAAATCATCGCACAAAGGTTCCGGGCCATTTTTCAATCTGGGATAATATGTATTCAGATCATCAAATAATTTCATAATTCTTCAATATAGTGAAAAATCATCATTATTCCCCATAAAATGATCATAACTCTATGATTCATGCTCAATACTTTTGTACCATAATGATAAAGAAAGGTCTGTTTCAGACGCTTTCAACACAACTAAAAGGCAAAAAGATGGCAAGAAGTACAGAGAATAGTAACAAGGTTCTGGTGATAAGTAAAAAAGACGATAGCCCTAAGTATTGGATGTCCAAAGGTGAGTATACCAACATTATTGTTAATGCAGAACAAACCAATAACGAATATGTGATAACGGATGGAATTATAGAATCGAAAGGTTTTGTACCTGATCATTACCACAAATGGGAAGATCAGACCTTTCATGTCATAGAGGGTTCGGTCCGGGCAAAGATCGGTGAACATTGGTTTGACTTGAATGTTGGTGATACGGTTCACTGTCCCAGAGGAACCTCTCATTATATAGAGAACAATGGAAAAGTCAATGCGAGGCTTGTCAGCTACATATTCCCGGGAAACTGGGCCGAAGAGTTTTTTGCCGAAACTTCAAGGCAGAATCACTCCGGAGAGCAAGACCAGAAATTAATCGAAGAGAAATTCGGTGTTGTATACACCCAGAAACATTAAATACAGATACAATGAAAAAATTAACAGCATTATTTACAATGGTCTTGTTGGTAACAATATCCTCCTGTAAGGACAGAGCTACCAACGAAACAAATCAAGACGATAAAAAGACCGAAAAAACAGAAAGTGCCGAAAAGAGCGGGAAGGATGCACAGGAAAGTTTGGGTTTTGACCCTGCACAGCCCATGATGACAGAGCTAAAGAACGGTGTATATCAATACTTCCAGTTCTTTACCAACAGTTTGGTGGTCGTAACAGATGAAGGAGTACTGGTAGTGGATCCGGTGAATGAGAAACGTGCTGCCGATATGCGGGCAGAGGTCAGGAAGATAACGGACAAACCCGTGGTAAAAGTAGTATATACACATGACCATTTTGATCATGCCCGCGGCGGACAGATCTTCAAGGAA
The DNA here is from genome assembly GCF_010671605.1 of Leptobacterium flavescens. Classification (GTDB taxonomy): domain Bacteria; phylum Bacteroidota; class Bacteroidia; order Flavobacteriales; family Flavobacteriaceae; genus Leptobacterium; species Leptobacterium flavescens. The sequence goes on along the minus strand of NZ_JAABOO010000004.1, from coordinate 414,104 downwards.
GAAGGTGCCGAGTTTATCACCCATCAGCTTTGCTCCGATCTATTGAACAGGGATCTTGAAAAGCGGGTTGTACTGCCGGATGTAATGTACGAAGGAGATTACCATAGGATCGAATTAGGGGGCAAATACATAGATCTTCACTATTTGGGGCCAAACGAAAGCTTCTGTATGAGTGTTGTGCATATGCCACAGGACGGTGGCTTATTACTGGGAGCAGATTGGCATCTTCCGGGGACAATGTTGGATTACCACAGGCAGTATGCCCGTAATATGCTTGGTCAGTTAAACACTTTCAAAGCTGTATATGATAAAGGCCTGGAGTTCGATACCGTGATCAGTTCTCATTCTCCAAAATCATCACCGGAGGCCTTTGAAGAAGATTACAGGTTCCACCAGGCATTGTTTGATGCCGTTTGGGCAGGCCTGCAGGAAGGTAAAAGTGTTGAGGAGCTCAGGAATACAATCGAATTACCCGAATTTAAACACTGGAGAGGTTATGAGAATCTTCCGGATAATGTTGATCGTATGGCGTATTCAATTTGGCACGGAAACTAAAGCCTGAAAAAAATGAAGAAATACAATAGAATATCACTGATCATAGCTTTTGTAGCGGGAATGGTAATCACTACCGTTTCCGCACAACAGGCTAAAGTTCTTAACCTCGACAAGAATGTATATGCTATCAGTCTTTTGGGATATACCAGTTTGGTGGTGGAAGGAGAAAATGATGTACTGATAACCGATCCCGCGAACACCCACAGGGCAACCCTCCTCAAAAAAGAGATCGAAAAACTGACCGATAAACCGATCGCCAAAATCGTGTTGACTCATGAACATTTTGATCATACCGGCGGTTCCGAAGTATTTACGGAAGCCCGGATAATTGCACAGAAGAATGTTATGAATCTAAAGCGGCTGGATCCGCTGGATATGTTCCCGGACAAGGTGGATATCCTTTTTGATCAGAACCTGACACTGGATATGGGTACGACCACTGTAGAGTTGAAATATCCAGGTGCCGGTGACGGAGCTGCAATTGCACTAATATACCTTCCAAGAGAAAAAATAGCAGTAACGGCCGATATGTATGTCGATCAGGGTTTGAATCCCGGAATATTCTTAAGTCATACCAATTTGTTGGGTACCCGGCATATTCTGAATACTCTTGTCTCATGGAACCTCAACCATGCCGTAAATGTACATTCCAGCAGAACCGATACGGAGCCATTGGAGCGCACGGCCGCTTTTCTCAATGACCTTTATAGTGAACTGCTCCCAAAGATCCAAAGTCTTAACAGCGATGATCCTCATGGGCTATTACCCGGAATATTCAAATTAAAAGAAACCTTGAAAATGCCAAAGTACAAGGATTGGGAAAATTATAGCGACCTTCCGGTATACATACAAAAAATGGCTTTCGACATCATCCACGGAGGATAGAAAAACAATTTCCGAGAACAGTAAATAAAAAGCAAAGGCAGTAGAAAGTCTATTGATCCCTTTAAAACTCTTTTATCCATATTAATACAAAAGATAAGATGGAAAAACACAGCAAATCACAATTGGAATTTATTGCCCTGATGGCTTCATTAATGTCCCTGGTAGCATTGGCCATAGATGCACTATTACCTGCCCTGGGTATTATAGGTGATACTATTGGCATCACCGATACGAACGACAACCAATTACTGGTTACCATGATCTTTCTTGGCCTGGGTATTGGCCAGTTGTTATCGGGGCCTCTATCCGATAGCTTTGGAAGAAAACCAGTCATCTATTTTGGTTTTAGCCTTTTTATAATTGCCAGTATCATATGCACAACAGCTCCAAGTCTGGAAATTATGATATTGGGCAGGATACTACAGGGAATAGGTCTTTCAGCACCACGAACTATAAGCGTTGCTATTGTAAGGGATAGCTTCAGCGGGGATTATATGGCCAAGATAATGTCTTTTGTAACTGTTATATTCATCCTGGTTCCCGCCATTGCACCGGCTTTGGGGAAATTCCTGCTAGACACCATGGGCTGGAGATCCATTTTCTACACCCAAATCGCAATCTCCGTAATAGTTGTAATATGGTTTGCCATCAGGCAAAAAGAGACTTTAAAGCCCGAAAACAAGGTAAAGTTCAATATCAAACTCTTTTCACAGGGTACTAAGGAGTTCTTTAAATATAAACAGGCAGTGGTCAATACATTAATTCTCGGTTTTGTAACGGCCTCTTTTCTGGTCTTCCTTTCCACCGCCCAAAAGATATTCGGAGAACAATACGGGATGACAGATGAGTTTCCGTACCTATTTGCGGCAATTGCCTTAACAGTGGGGATTTCTACCTTTTTGAATGGTTCCTACGTAGTGAAATACGGAATGAAAAAAATGGTTATTATATCTTCCGTTTTTTTTACTTTAGTTCCATTAGTCTACCTTATTCTGTTCTACAGCTCATCAAACCCTGGTGTTTATACCCTTCTGGGATTCTTTGTCCTCCAATTTTTCACTTTCGGTTTTTTGTTCGGGAACCTATCTGCCCTGGCCATGGAACCATTGGGGCATATTGCAGGGATCGGATCTGCTATCAGTGGTTTTGTATCCACCATCATAGCTGTTCCCATAGCTGCACTTATAGGTAGTTTTATGGATACGACAGCACTTCCGCTTTTTGCGGGTTTCTTTATCACCGGATTGATATCGATAGTGTTTGTTCAATACTGCAGAGCTACTGAAAGTACAGGTACTCATTTTGAGTTTTCTAAATAGCAGGCTTTAATATGCATTCTTTTTTCACCTGATGTAAATAATCAGGTGATCTAATTAAAAACCTGCCTGCTGGTAGCAGGCAGGCCTGACAGGTATCAGATAAATTTATGAATTGCTTCATAGGCATTGTCCTGATAGATCTCGTTTTTTAAATTTTGGAAAATAGTACTTTGATCTATTACGGGTCCTACAAGTACATTTTCCTTACTCGCATAAAAAACACCGCTTTCCAAAGAATTATCATTGATCCCGTCAACAAATCTTTTAGCTCCTTTCTCCAAACTATGAGATAAACCCATTAAAGGCATTATGATGGGCATTCCCACATATTTGAACATGATCCGTTTAATAAACGGCAAATCGTTAAATCCTTCCGTACCTCTTGTTCCTCCCGGGCTCATACTTACGAATTTAATGTCAGGATATTTTCTCGCCATAGACGACATCCATAATGTACCGCCGTATTTTATAGCTCCGTATACCTGCATGGGGTCAAAACTATTTTCAAACAAGGATCCGTCAAATAACTTAATAAACTCATCTACCGATGAAGTTTTTAGATCAGGGCGTTTCATTCCTGTCTGTTTAATACCTCTTGCTGCTTCCGAGCTGGCGAATAGTGCTACATTCTTTAATTTATCTGCTTTCAGCAATTCATCAACCAATACAACATGCCCCAGGAGGTTAACAGCCGTAATGTTCGTAACACCATCTTTTGTCAGTTTTTCCGGATTTTTACCTCCTATTCCTCCGGCATTCATGATCAAAGCATCTATAGTTTCATCCAGATCTTTAACTGCATTCCTTACGGAATCGGGATCTGAAACGTCCATGATCAGGATCTCGAAAATTGTTCTCCCTGTAGATTCTTCCAAAGATCTTTTTGCGGCTTCAGCCTTTGCCCTGTTTCTACAGGCCAGATAGATCTTTTCCGTATCCTTCAACAATGCCAGTTGACGGGCAGTATCCTTACCTATACCTGCATTGGCACCGGTAATCATTATAACTCTGTTTTTAATATTTGATTTTTTCATGCTACTTTATTTTAAATATGAAGTTTTATTAATTTCTGTCGCGATATACTGCAAAGAGAATTGCCCCGGTAATCCCGAGAATGAACTCTAATCCGGTAGCTTTAACCAAGCCATCTACGGGCATTCCATCTACCAGAATACTAATGAGCCTGCCAACTCCAAGGGAGAGGAACAGGAGGGATGAAACCAGGGAGGATGTATAGGTCAGTTTTTTTAAGAATGCTCCCAGTATTGTGAGCACGGCTATAGCAAGAAACAACGCACTGGAGGCTCTGACATCGTTTATTACACTGATATTTCCGGTAATATCGATTCCGGAACCGCCCTTCATTTCCACAGGCATGAAAAGTGTGGCGCTACCAATAAAAGTGAGTAGTAATCCCGAAACTACCAAAAAGGTCTTTAATACTTTTGAATTTCTCATGATCTTGTTCTTTTAATTTTACAGGAACAAAAGTCATGAAAAGAGGAAGGTGCATTATCTCGTTTCAGCTCAAAGGCTTCTCATTTTAGCTCAAGCGATATTCCGAAGGTGATTTTCCATACAAACTGATGAAATTCCGGTTAAAAGTAGCCAAAGAGTCAAATCCGACGTCATATGCGATATCGGAAATCCGCAGATCATTTGCTTTCAGTAATTCAGCTGCTTTTTCGACTTTCTTTTTTGTAATGTACTTTTTGGGGCTATCATTAAAAACTTCTTTAAACTTTCTTTTAAAGGAAGAAGTACTCAGGTGGCAAAGTGCCGCTAATTCATCCAATGACAGGTTTGCATATAAATTATGACGGATCGTCGATTTAAAGGCTACCTCATTGGGCTTGAACAAAGCGGCCAAAAAATCCAATTGAGAAGGAGCCTGTTGCGATTTGGTCATCAGCAAAACAAATTCTTTCAACTTTGTTTTTATCATATGGACATCTGCCAGCTCAGGATTATCCAGGAGAATATTGATACTCTCACGATAATTTTCCAGCAATCTGTCAATTTCTATTTGTTTAAGGTTAAAATCGAGTGAATAATTTGATTTCGAAATATCGAATTCAAAAACTTCCTCCACCAATGACGGATACAAAAATATTCCGACCGATTCTATTCCATCATCACATTTGCTTTGATCTTCACTGGGCTCAAAAAAATAATTAAGGCATTTGGCAAGTAAGCCCTTATTTCTGTTTAGCGTAATATAATCTTCCTGAGAGCGAATGGAGACCTCTCCCCTGTTAACAAACATAAAGCATGCCTCATCTTCCACATATTGCTTCAAAGTTCTATCAAAATGAGGCATTGATAGTTTAATGAAAACAATTCGATCTTTATATTTTATAACCTTTTCTTCAAATTCCATTTTATGCTATATGGTCGCTAACAGTATATTTTGATCAGTCGCTAAAACCTGATCAAATCGATGCACGCAATTTAAAAATTAGATTATTCCGATCCTAATTGTTACTGATCTTCATAAAAGGGATTTTGAATGAACATTGAACAATAAACAATGATCAATGAACAATGAACAATGGCTAATGGCTAATGGCTAATGGCTAATGGCTAAAAAACTATTTACGATTGAGGAATTATGAATGTTGAATGTCAAATTTTGAATGCTCAGTTTAAATACCACCTTTCGACTAGCCTGTATCGAGCGCCCACGTGCCGCAAAAGCTTTAGCGGAGGCGCCAGTCGAGATGCTCGAGATGACAAATCCAACAACTAACAGCTAACAACCAGCAACCAAATTCCAAATTCCTTAATCAACTCATCTCCAAATCAACAAATCAAACAAGCATATCTCAATACTTTGTACTCAATACTTAATACTAACCGCTAATAACAATCAACCAACAACCAACAACCAACAACCAACAACCAACAACCATCAACCAGCAACCAGCAACCAACAACCACACTCCAATAAACTTAATCTTTATTAATTTATTTATCTTAAAGACACAATTCTGGAAAATATATACAAGCTTCCGAAAAATGTATACATTCATCTAACCAATGCGGCTTATTTTCGTATTATGGAGTTGTCAGCAAAAATTCAAAGGTTGTTTTTGTCTCTGTCTTCACATTAATCAATTTTAAATGAAAAAAGTAATTATAGCGGGTGCGTCGGGTATGACAGGTAATTTGGTTTTGGAACACTGTCTGTCTTCTTCAGAAATTGTTGAAGTGACTTCTTTGGCCCGTACAAGAACGAACAAGGAACATTCCAGGCTAAACGAAGTGATCATCAGTGATTTTACAGATTACTCCCGGCAGGAAGATCTGTTTCATGGCGTAGATATTGCCTTTTTCTGTATCGGGGTTTATACCGGGCAGGTACCTGGCAAAAAATTCAGGGAAATAACCGTTGACTATGCTATCGCATTTGCAGAAGCTGTAAAAAGAGGCAATCCAAATGCCAGGCTTTGTTTTTTAAGTGGCGCGGGAGCAGATCGCACCGAAAAAAGTAGTGCCTCCTTTGCCAGATATAAAGGGATGGCCGAAATTCTGATCTCTGAACTGGGATTGGACTTTCACACTTTCAGGCCGGGATACATTTATCCGGTAACTCCCCGTAAAGAACCCAATTTAATGTACCGCATCTTAAGAATACTCTATCCATTGCTAAGATTAGCAGGATCTAATAGCAGTATTAAGTCGACCGAACTGGCAGCTGCTATGTTTCAAGTCGGATTAAACGGTGCGAAAAGTGAAATTTTAGAAAATAGAGATATCCTGGAATATGCTTAAACATCTTTCCAGGGTGAATGAAATAAAATTGAATCTAAATGTTGGTCAATAAGAATATAACACCATTACAAATTATCATTTGGACATGGCAGCATATTTTGTGGTTACTTTTTGTAGCAGGCTTTATTGCTTTCCTATATGCTTTTGAGATAATTCCTGTATCGCTTCCCTGGTTGCCTGTTTCTGTTATAGGTACTGCCGTTGCATTTTATGTCGGATTTAAAAACAATAGTGCTTATGACCGTATGTGGGAAGCCCGAAAAATCTGGGGAGGTATTGTTAATGACAGTCGAAGCTGGGGAATGATGGTCGATGGGTATATTTCCAATCTTTTCAGAGAATCCGAAGCAAGTGAATCGGCAATTCACCAAATCAAGAAGCGGCTAATCCACAGGCATATAGCATGGTTATATGCACATCGTAGTCAATTATTGGTAGCTACACCGTGGGAGCATGTCAGCCAGGGAGGGCGCGTCGCCAGAACAGCCAGACACTATCAAAAGAAATTTGGTATTGGACTGGTAGATGATGAAGTAACCAGAACCGAACTACGACTCTTCCTGCAAGAAGATGAGCACGACCGATTGATCAATTATACCAATACAGCTACACAAATAATCAATCAGCAATCGAGGGATTTAAAAATGCTGCGGGAAGAGGGGTTTATTGACGATTTTCGCCATATGGAAATGGAAAATGTCCTCAAAAGCTTTTATACCCTTCAGGGGAAAAACGAACGCATCAAGAAATTTCCACTCCCCCGTAATTATGCAAATATGAGTCGGGTTTTTGTTGGAATTTTTGTTTTCCTTTTGCCGTTTACCATGATTCCCGAATTAATGAAATTAGGGGATTGGGGCTTCTGGTTGTCCATCCCTATTACAGCCTTAATTAGTTGGACATATGTAATGATGGAAGTCATCGGCGATTACTCCGAAAATCCTTTTCAGGGAATGGCTAATGATATTCCCATGCTTTCATTATGCCGAACTATTGAAATTGATCTGAGAGAGATGCTGGAAGAAAAAGAAATACCGCTTCCGGTAACAGCCAAAAACGGCATTTTAATGTGATTTAAGTAATAAAACTTTTAAACGATCCCAGCCCGCTTCTCAAAACTGGAAAATATATACAAGCTTCAGACAAATGTATACGTGAGCTGAGTTAACGGGTTATAATTTTGACTTCAGTAAACGGTTAAAGAAGATTTAATTCCTTAAGTGTAAGCAATCCGATACTTAAAAATAAAGTTGCCATCATCAGAGATCAGTATTCTTTAACCTAAAATCTAAATAAGTTCAAATTATGAGTACTTCCTATAATGAAAATGTCAAGGTAGAAAAGCTGAGCGCCTCACACCGTACTATTTATACAGATATCATTATTGATGCAACACCGGAAGAGGTGTGGTCTGTTTTAACCGACACGGCCTCCTATAGGGATTGGGCAGTTTTTCTGGTAGATATTCAAGGTGAGATCAAGGACAAAACTAAAATAACCGTCGTTTTTCAGATCAATCCCAGGAAAACGAAACTAACTACTATCGAACATACGATTTCGGTAAATGAGGGGAAAGAATTTTACTGGGCTGAAAAAGGCCCGGGAGGTATAAGAGACAATCACCACTTCAAAGTGGAATCGACCGGTGATGGAAAAACCAGATTTATCCAGTCTGATGAAATTATGAAAGGGATTACCTGGCTGGCAGGTGGTAACTTATCAAAAATATATGCGGAAGGTTATCAGGCGTTCAACCGAAATCTTAAAGCAGAGGTGGAGCGAAGATTTACTTCATAACGGATCTAAAACTCAACATTATGGATTTTAATTTGAAAAATGTCCCTTCGCAAAAGGGCAGGATCGCCATCGTTACGGGTGCCAATAACGGTATTGGTTTTGAAACTACATTAGCGATGGCAAAGCATGGATTTAAGACCATTATGGCTTGTCGGAATATCGCCAAAGCCGAAAAGGCTAAAACCGAAATTTTGAGTAAAGTCCCGGCTGCTGACCTGGACATCCTTCAATTGGATCTAAGCAATTTGGAAAGTGTAAAAACTTTTGCCAAAAATTTCAAAAGCAAATACCCGCAGTTGAATGTGCTCATTAACAATGCAGGTGTTTTGGTGTACTCTGGCAAAAAGAACAAGGTTGGAGTGGAATTACAATTTGCCACCAATCACTTAGGGCATTTCTTATTGACCAATTTATTGATCGGGTTAATGCCCGACAGTTCGGCATCCCGTATAGTAGCTTTGAGTAGTCTGGCACACAAGGCAGCAAAGATCCACTTTGATGATCTAAACTGTGAAAAAACGGACGATCCCGATGCTCCATACGGTCAGTCCAAATTGGCCAATTTAATGTTCGTCGATGAACTGAACAGGCGGCTAAAAAGAGCTGGTAAAAAAACAGTCGCGCTTGCCGTACATCCCGGTGGATCTGATTCAGGTCTGTTTGACGAAATGTCCAAAGTGAAGTATTATACATTTAAGATCCTATCTCCATTCATTTTAAACTCGAATGCTTCCGCTGCCAAACCTTCTCTTTTTGCAGCTTTAAGCTCAGATATAAAAGGAGGTGAATATCTTGGTCCGCAGGGCTTCAATGAATTTAAGGGAAAAGTAGGCTTCGCTAAACGCAGTGATTATTCAAAAAGGGAAGATGTAGCTAAAAAACTTTGGCAATTATCGGAAGAGATGACAGGTCAATCATTTTTGATCTAGTGCAAATTTTTAAAAAAAACAGTATGTTTATTCCTGATAAATCCAAACCGGTGCAAGAAATAGTACATATAGAAAGCATTTCAGATATGCATGATGTCTTCGGATTGATCAAGCCAAAACATCCGTTGGTATCGGTCATCCGATTCAAAGACGCTGATATCAGGTCAGAATATCATCATATACGTTGCTCTTTCGGGATGTACTGTATTACCCTTAAGAATGAGACTGAAGGGAGTATGGGGTACGGCAGAAATTCCTATGACTTTAATGAAGGTTCCATGCTGTTTATAAAGCCCGGACAGGTTCTAAGCTATGACGGACATCAATCTTCTGCCGAAGACCCCGGTTGGGCTTTGTTGTTCCATCCGGATCTTATCAGGAAATCCGGATTGAGTAAATCGATCGATAATTATTCGTTTTTCTCTTACGATATAACCGAAGCTCTTCATATTTCTGATGAAGAAAAACAATCGCTCAATGAACTGGTAACTAAAATTGAAAAAGAATACCACCAACTTATTGATCGTCACAGTCAAAAGCTGATCATCTCTAATATTGAATTGTTATTGGATTACTGCACGCGCTATTATGACCGTCAATTTTATACCCGTACCAATCTCAACAAAGACGTTTTGGCAAAATTTGAGAATTTACTGAAAGATTATTACACCGACGAAAATCAGCTACGCATTGGAATCCCCACCGTGGACTATTGCGGAAAAGAACTTCATATGTCTTCCAAATATTTAAGTGACCTGTTAAAAAAAGAAACAGGCAAGAGCGCAAAGAATCATATTGATGACTTTTTGATAAACAAAGCTAAAAATCGCTTGTTGCGTTCTTCCGAATCAGTTAGTGAAATAGCTTTTGCTTTGGGATATGAATATTCTCAGCACTTTTCCAAAACCTTCAAAGCAAAGACCGGAATAAGTCCCAGTGAATATAGAAGTTTGAATTAGAAAAAATGCCTGTAAAGCGTAGCAATAAACAATGAGCAATAATCAATGATCAATGGCTAATGGCTAATGGCTAATGACTAAAACAACGATTTACGATTTAGAAATTATGAATGTTGAAGGTTAAATTTTAAATGCTCAGTTTAAATCCTATCTCTCGACTGCGCTCGAGATGACAAACCCAACAACCATCAACCAACAACCAACAACCATCAACTAACAACCATCAACCATTAGAGATCATTTAAAAATAAAAGCCCAAAGACGTTTGCTGCACCTAAAAAAAGCTCAAAGAAGATCCCCTGGATTATTTGTTTATTCGGTTTTCCATCAGCAGCTATACCGATAAATCTACCAACTGCAAATCCAAGAAAGATCAGAATTGCAATAACAAATGATGTAAAGGTTAATTCAGGGATAAATGTCCCCAGTAAAATAATTATACCGCCAAATAACTGAACAGAACTAACGCTTCTGATTTCGTTTAACAGGTTAACTTCTTTTTCAAGTTTAATTCCTGAATTCTTTAAAAAGGCATTTATAGGGTTACTTAATCTCATTGCACCGACAAAGAGTAATAAAAGACCTGATAATGATAAAATAACGATTTTGATAATTTCCATTTTGTAATGTTTTTAATATTCTGAGGCAAACATAAAATGGAGTTGTGACAAAGATGTGTCAGGGGTGTTTTTGATTTTGCACATATTCTTCAAAATACTTTTGCATGGTCATATTATGTGGGGTAAATGTTTCGTTTTGAACGGTAAGTGCTTTGATGAAATCAATTCTAAAATTCCTAAAATCATTTCTTAGCCGGCAAAAAGCAATAAGAAGAAAGTTCCCGTTGATACTATAAATGGCAAAAGGTTCAATAATTCGGGAAGTTTGTTTTTTTTCGGAAGAATGATACTCAATCTTTATTAACTGAAAATGTATGATCGCCGATTGGATCTGCATCAGATTGTCACTTGTTTTTTCCTGTTTGTTATTGCCTCCAAAGTATATTCTTTCGGCCAGCAGATCTGCATTTCCCTTTTGTGAATACCTTAAGATCGATTTTATTTTTTCAATGGCACTGGAAGCATTTTCAACCAGAGACTGATCTTTATTCTTAATTACTATCTGCTCTAAAGTTATAAGAGCATTCGCTTCTTCTTCCGTAAATAAAACGGGAGGAAGATGGTAGCCTTCCATAATAGAATATCCTTTACCTTCTTCAGTTACAATGGGTATTCCGGATTTTTCCAGGGTACGAATATCCCGGTAAATAGTCCTGACACTCACATTATGTTTTTCGGCAAGATATTTTGCCGTAACAATCCTTTTGGATTGAAGTTGAGTTATTATAGCTGTTAACCTCGAAAGTCTGGGTTTTTCTTTTTCTTCCATTTTACCCTATATAAAAACACAATGAAAACCTATATCTTCGATCAAGCTCCAAAAGCCAGATCAAATCAATAATTGCAATTTAAAAATTACATCCCTCCCATCCTAATTGTTACTCTAAGCCATTCTTTTTTGCAACCCTTCAAAAAATCCTTTGTCTTTAAAAATAAATGACAAAGCGCTGAAGATCCATAAAGGAGTATTTTCAATATGATTGAATCAAAATTAATTGCAGATTGTAAAGTAAATGATAAAAAGGCCCAGATAGAGCTTTATCGCAGGTATAATCAAGCTATGTACAACGTCGCCTATCGATTATTGCGAAATACGGAAGATGCTGAAGATGTAATCCAGGAATCTTTTCTAAGTGCCTTTAAAAAAATACATCAGTTTAAAGCAGAGGTCACTTTTGGTGCATGGATTAAAAAAATAGTTGTAAACAAGAGCATTAATCATTTAAAAAAAAATCAATTAAGTGTAGTTGATATTGATGAAACCGATCATACCTATATGGAAACAGAGCAGAGCGACTGGACGTTAAGCGGAGAAGTAGTTTTGAAGAATGTCAAGGAGATGATCAATGTACTCCCTGAAAAGTATCGATACGTTGTCATGTTATATCTTATCGAGGGTTATGATCACAAGGAGATCTCCGAAATACTGAATATTTCTGTCGCTGCATCAAAAACACAGCTTATGAGAGGTAAGATAAAATTGAGAAAAGCATTAAAATTAAGAGGTTATGGAGAAAGATCTTAAGGAATTATTTGAAATAGAACGTCAGGTAGACCATCCCAGAAAACCCGATCATGAAGCCAGATTTATAGAAAGGCTTTATGAAGAGTTGCCAAATAAGAAGAAGTCCTCTCCTCTTATGCTCAAAATTGCGGCTTCTATTGTATTCCTGATAGGGATTGCAGCTGCTTCCTATTCCTTGTTGAGTCCTCGATCGGGCTCTGCGAATAACTTTAGTCTGAGTCAGTTATCACCTGAATTAAAGGAAGTTGAAAGCTACTACACCTCAAATATTGAGATCATTCTAACGCAGATAGAAAAAAATAAAGAAAACAGGGGCTTTGAGGGTCGTTATCTCCAGCGTTTGTCCATCTTACAGGAAGAATATGAAATTCTTATTTCTGAAATAAAAGAAGAAGGACCTAACACTTTTAACGTAAGTGCTATGATCAATAATCTGAGATTGCAGCTGGAGCTTTTACAAGAATTAAACAGAGAAATCACATCATCAAAAAACAAAAATTATGAAATCATTTAAATATCAAACCGTACTACTCCGATTATTAGCGCTAATATTTACAATAGGTGTCAATGGTCAAAGTTTTACGAAATCAAAGAAACATAGAATTCCTGTTGGGAACACTACCACTATAGAAGTGATCAGTAGCTATACCAATCTTGAATTCGAGCAGACCGAAGGCAACGAAATTGTAATAGAAGCCGTCATGCAGATTGATGGACTTTCCCAAAAGGAAGCAGAGAAGTACTTTAAAAAATGGAAAGTTGTAGCCGATCACAAAAATGATAAAGTGGTGCTGAGTTCTTTGCTGAATGATGCTACAAATACCAATTGGCAAAGACATAGTTATTATGAAGGGTATTTTTTAGATGAAACCCAGTTAACAGCCATTTCCGATGAAATCGGAACTCATAAAAATGCTAAGTCTACCGGCGAACAGAAAAATGCATCAAATACGCAGAACACCGGGAAGTTCGATCAGGAAGCATATATAAATGAAGGAGACGCCTACTTATTAAAATGGCAAAAAGAGAACAATGAAAAGATCGGCAGGAGATGGTTCAATAAAACCCGGGAAGAGCGTATAGCTATGCTAAAAGGTGTAAAAGCTGCAAAGAGCGATCTGCCTTCCAAAGGATCAAAGTCTTCAAAAGAAGAAAGATCAGACATAGCTCATAGGATCCAACAGGAGGCCAGATCCGGGAAAAACCGACTCCCATCCGCCAATGTTCGTCCTTTAAAGAAGCGAACGGTCATTAAAAAAACTTTGAAAATAGGTGTTCCCAAAAAGCTTGGCCTGTCCATTAATATGAAACATGGAAAGCTTGTATTGCACAATCAAATATCAGATATCCGGGCAGAACTGAAGCATGCCCTCCTCGAAGCAGAAACCATAAGTGGCAGTAAAACCAGAATAAAAGGTATTTTTTCAAATTTTGAGATCGGTCACTGGCAGGCAGGTAAACTGGATGTAGCTTTTTCAGGTTTTGCTCTGATCAAACGGGCAGATCAGCTTTCGGTAACCTCAAACTCATCGGTAGTTTCTGTTGATGCCGTTACAAAAAGTATTGACGCTTCGGGAAACTTTAAAATGCTCAATATAGAAGCTTCATCATCCATCACATATGCTAAGATCGATGTGGTGGACAGTAAAAAAGTGTGGGTAAAGCTGCCGGATGCCCCCTATAATCTATATTACAGAGGAACTGATTCCAGGCTTATACATCCCGAAAAATATTCATTAAAAACAGGAAGAAACCGTTCGGAAAAGATCCTGGAAAATGCTCCGTTAAAAAATAAGGAGCGATATGTAGATATCAAGGCATTGGCCAGCGTCATGCAGATCTATGATATCCCCTGGGAGGACCTGAAAATTAAAAATCTGGAAGACCTGTAATATTTCGACAAGCACCGAACTACAAGCAATCACACGAATGCACTTTCTTTAGAGTCTCTTCGCTTTGGAGGAGTCCAATCCGTATAAATTCATTTAAATCAAAAAACCATGAAAAACATTAGTTATCTACTAATAGGACTCTTTATGTCCATATGTCAGGCACAAAATGACAACAAAAATTACACCGATGCTTTTAAATTAATCGATGTCTGGCTGGAGTCTCAAAAGGATTACGAAGCTATTCCGGGAATAACAGCCATGGTAGTTCGAGATCAGGATCTGGTCTGGAGCGGAGCTTATGGAAAATCCAATATTGAACAGGATACAGATATTAAGCGATCAACTCTTTGCAGTATCTGTTCAATAACCAAGACGTTTACAGCAGTTGCAATAATGAAATTAGTTGATGAAGGAAAAATCAAATTAGATGACAAGGTCAAAGATATTCTTCCTCATTTCAAGGTCGTACAAAAGTATCCTGATGGAGGTTTTATCACTATTCGTTCTTTGCTTTCTCATTCCTCCGGATTACCCAGGGATTCCGGCCACAATTACTGGAGTGCTCCCGATTTTCCTTTTCCTTCAGAAAATGAGTTGAATGCCGTATTAAAAGAACTGGAAACCGAAAGCCCGGTTGGAGCTAACCTCAGCTATAGTAACCTCGGATATGCCCTGTTAGGGCAGATAATTGAACAGGTATCCGGAATGCCATTTGAGCAGTACCTTAAAACACATGTCCTGATCCCTTTACAAATGTCTGATTCGTATGTGGGAATCA
Source organism: Leptobacterium flavescens (assembly GCF_010671605.1). GTDB lineage: Bacteria > Bacteroidota > Bacteroidia > Flavobacteriales > Flavobacteriaceae > Leptobacterium > Leptobacterium flavescens. The sequence goes on along the minus strand of NZ_JAABOO010000004.1, from coordinate 399,071 downwards.
AAGGATCTTTATACGGAAATAAGCATGCTGTTGGCTATACGGCGGTTAACAGGAATGGGATAAGAAAACGCGCAAATTTATATCAAACAAAGGCCATAAGTCCGGCAGCAGGGCTTTCAACCTCAATTTTAGATCTTGCAAAATACGCCTCCTGGCAATTTCGGTTAAGGAATGCTTCGGTCAAAGAAGTACTAAACCCTTCAAGCCTGAGAAAAATGCATGAAGTACAATCCGAAAGTAAAAACGGTTCAAGGACCTGGGGCTTCGGGTTCGAGGTTTTTAGTGATAAATCGGGTAATAAATGGGTGTCGCACGGCGGGATCTGCCCCGGCTACGTTTCCTATTTAAAAATGAACCTGACCAATAAAATGGGGTATGGTCTTATGGTAAACTCCAATAGGGTCAATGCCATTCAATTAATAAATGGCATAATGGGTATTATGAAAAAAGCAGGGTCGATCTCAAAGAATGATGCTAAAAACATTGATCTGGAAGAATATACGGGCTATTATAATTTAAATCCGTGGAACAGTGAATACTATATCTCCAGGTGGGGCAAGGGTTTGGTTGCTTTGTATTTGCCGGCAAAAAACCCTGTTGACTCCATGTATTTTTACGAGCATAAGGGGAACGATACTTTTCGCTTAATCGGCTCTGATGAAGAGATTGTCTTTAAGCGGGATAAAAACGGAAAGGTATATCAGGTCCTAAACGGAGGGAATTATCATCCTAAAATGAAGTATTGAGTCCCGATAGCTATCGGGATGAGTACAAAGTATTGAGTACAGAGTATTGAGATTTGGAATTTGATACTCCGAAGCCTAAGCGTAGGAGTATTGGAATTTGGAGGTTGGAATTTCAACCTACCCCACCCGGGCCTCCTCATATTCGGGACAGTCCAGTCTTATATCACTATCCAGGAGTTCCTTTTCCAGAAAATGGCAATAATGCCTTCCCCCATCAGCTTTATAAAATGTACAGCCAAAGCAGGTCCTTTGTACATCCAGAATACCGGAGCGATTTAATTGATAGATCAGTGTAGCAAGCGTTTTGTAAAGTGATTCCAGATCTTCTTCGCCGATCTTGTCCAGTTGTTCTTTGATCGGATCGGCAAAATTTTCTGTCTGATTAACAATTTGCCTTCCTTTGAGGGATAACATTAAAGTATAACTCCGGTTATCTTCGGAGGAAAAGTCCTTTATCAATAACTCTTTATTTACCAGTACGCGTATTGCATCGCTGATCGTCGGTTTTGTAACATTAAATTCTTTTGCCAGATAACTAACATTGCATAATTCCTGTTTGTGGTAGGTGATAAAATTGAGAATTTGTATCTGTATCGGGCTTAATTTCAGGTTTTTGGCCTGCTCCCAGAGAAGCACTTTAAACACTTCTGAGATCCTGCTTAAACCCGCAATAATTTTTGTATTCAAATTCATATCATCAATTAATCTTTCACCCAAAGTTAGTAATCCTTATTAAACACCCTTCATTCGCTGAACTTATTTATCGCATTCTCGATATTTTCATAATGTACATGCCCGAACCAGTGAGATAATATATCGTAATCCGAGTTAAACAATACAAAACTGGGAGTTCCCCTGAGGCCGTTCAGAGTAAAGGTCAATGCTGTCTTCTCCAGAGAATTGAGATAAGCGGCAACTCTATTCCTGTAGGATACTTTTTCAAATTCAGGTAGCGTATCAAATCCGGGAGTACTGCTACAGATATTGTCTAGGATCCTGTCAAGATCGGGCAACTCCTTTTCTATCTTATCCATTGCTACGGGAAAGTCCAGGGAGTACGGGAGCTCTTCAAAGCCTTGCTGTGCCATAAACCGTTTTGTTTCCCCAACCAGGAAGCCCTCTTTAACCAGGCGTTGTGTATTCTCCTCCGTATTTCTGTCGAAATCTTCAAAAGCGGTCGATAGTGCCAGAAAAGATATATCCCCGTTATTCCATTGTTCGTATAGCCTGTTGAATACGGGCAACGCATAGGAAAAACATCCCGGACAGTTTACCTGGAACACCAGTAGAAGGTTTAATTTTTTAAGTTCGAACTTTCCCTGAAGTTCCTCGTCAAAATATAATTCAAGTTTTTTCATCTAATTGCAATTCTCCATTTCAATAATATAAAATCCTTTCTCCCTTATTTCCTTTTCCACATGAGCGGGAGCCGTTTCCATATGACAAAAATTACATTCTTTGGTCGTGAGTTTATAATCGGAAATTCCCTTGTAATTCAGATAGGCTTTTCCATAGGAATAAACATCTTCCAGATCTGTATTATCTTCCACTAAGATATCAAAATGCATTATTGTACTTTCATCTTTTGGTACATATGTATCGTAAACTGAAACTTTCATAATTATTATTTTTTAATGCAGGCAGCACCAAAACGGCACTGCCCGCACACATTACCTGATCAACTACCCTCTTACATCTTTCATGGACGCACCAAAATTGATGTGCAATACGTTTCCGTTAGGCGTTACAAGCGCAGGAACGGATTCAACTCCTGCTCTTTCTGCTTCTTCTATTCGGCCTCTGATCTCTCCGATGTTTACGATCTCAAGATTATCGCTCCCGATCAGATTAACAATATCGTGTTCAGCACTTACGCAAACCGAACATCCTGCGTGATAAAAAATTGATTTACTCATGATTTAGTTTTAATTAAAATTTGACGTTTATTTCTTTTCAACTTTATAAGGAAGAGATAGATCTCCGGATGCCACGCTGTAAACTGCATATACCCCCAGCATAGGCATATTTTTTTCTTTCCATCCGGTATTCACCTGCATATACGCTGCAACACCGTCAAAAGAAAATTCGGTAACATTCTTCATTCTGAATGTAGGGATCACCACTTTTATCGAATTTCCCTTTGTAACGACATTAAACCCGGGAGAATCCAGGTAAATAGGCATGCCCGGAAAGGTTGTAGGGCGTTTAAGGTCTTTGTTATCCACATCAAGGCTTTTTACACTTAAGCCTCCGGGAACTCTCTCGTCCTGTACCAGAACCACCCAATGCGGATGCCAGATAACACCCTCTGCGGTATTGGTAGGATCGCCATCCATATCTTCATCCCATAACGGGGTATCATCAAAATCGGGATGGGAAGTTAAAGCCATAGCAACGATGCCTTCAACCTGAGAGAAGCCTATATCAGAAGATTTTAAACTTGTAGGGAATACATAGCCCAGAACGGGTGCTCCATCTACACTCCCCACTGCCTTTGGCGTACTTTCACCCGCTTTTCCCTTAACGCGGATATCAAAAATATGATGCTCGAGATCGCTGTCATAGGTAACCTTTACGGATGTAATCTTCAGATCATCGGACGATCTGAATCCGGGATCTTCATTTGTCTTTATCTGGGCCGTACAGGAAACAAATAACAGCCCTAACAGAAGTGACATTAATTGATTTTTTTGAACTTTCATTGTATTTGTTTTTGAATTAGAGTTCAAATATAGTTAGGATTCCTAACTAATAAAAATACACTTCATAGAAAAATTCTATTTAACTATTATTTCATTGATGATTTATAACCGGTAATTGAAAAAAACGGGGTGCAGATTACAGTCTTTCCACAAGTTTATCGATAATTTGATGCCATTCTTTTTGGGTGACTTCTACCGCCCTGTTTCCTCCTACACCAACACTGGGCATTATAACATCTACCTCTAATTGTCTTAGGGTCATTAAACTTTGCTTTAAATCGCTATAATTCCCTCCGTCATGTGGCATTACGATAAAATTCCATTTCCCGTTATCCAGATAAATGGTATCTCCCGTAAATAAGTAGGATTTTCCAAAAGGCGACCGGTAGTAAAAGCACATATTGTTATCGGTATGACCCGGTGTAAAAATTGCTTTTAGGCGAGATGAGAGCTGGGTTGTTTCATTAAAAATCACCATATCATCTACATCTTGTTTTAAATAAGATACCGCATTCCGGTGAATACATACAATTGCATCAAAATCCGATAGGTTAGCAAACATTGCGGGCATAAACTCATGGTGATGACTGATATATTGATACTTTGGGCTCCCTAAAGTTTTAATATGGGCAATTTCGTCGGGAGCATTAGAATAATACAGCAATACATTGCCATCATCCGTAGCAAGTAAATAGGTTCTCATATCCATACCGAAATGACTGCCTTGTTCTGATTGCCATAAATCCGGATATAATTGTCTCATTCTTTACTTTATAAATTAATTAGTTGATGCTTTTCGTATTACCAGGATGCAAAATTACCAACTAATTAACCATATAAAATACTTAATACAAGGTAATAATGGTGAATATTAAGGTTTATTGCGAAATTGTCTTGGTGTGAGTAATGTGTGCTTTTTAAAATACTTTACAAAATTCGAATTGTCTTCAAAACCCAGGTCAAAAGCAATTTCAGATATAGAAGCGGAGGACTGTTGCAACAAGGATTTAGCTTCCAAAATTAAATACTCATCTATGACCTGTTTTGCCGTTTTTCCCGTAGCTCTCTTTACACATTCTGATAAGTAGATAGAACTGATATTCAGTTGCCCGGCATAATATTTAATAGGTTGATGTTTATGGGGGGTTTGCTGAATTAAATTCTCAAAATAATATGTGATTTCCTCACTGCGGTTTCTGGTAAAATATATCCCTTCATTAAAGGCCATTTCTCTTTTGGCTTGAAATAAAAGCAAGCTTAGATACGCTCTGATCATTTCGAGGCTATCTTCTGCCCCACGCTGATATTCGTGATATATATTCTTAAAATAACTCACAAAAAGCTCCTGTTGTTGACGATTTAGAGCGAAACTGGACAGTGTATTATTATTAAAATACGGAAAATTGCGATAGAGATTAAAAACGTTGGAAGCAAAAGGCAAAAACTCCGGTCTGAAAAGTATTATAAAACTTATCGGATCTCTGTCGATATCGGATACACTCCAACTAACCACTTGTCCCGGCGAAACAAAAGACAAATTATATTCCAAAGCGTTAGCAGTTCTGTCATTAATAGAAACCTGTGCATCATAACCCATAGCAAAGGAGATCTCAAAGTAGTTGTGTACATAGGAAACCTCAGGCATATTTTCGCTATGATCTGTTTCTTTAAACTTTCCTATATAAAAATCCGCATGCTTAAGCTGTGGTAATCGAATATCACGTAAAAAATCATTGATATCATTATAATGAGTAACTGACATTAACCGAAAGCTTTTGTTTTAACCTGGAAAAGATATTAAAAACATCATAATCATCATTAAATTACTTAATATATGGTAAAAAACGATAGATGTTATTTCAGCTCTGTCGAGTTTTCTGTTTAAAGGATCCACTAAATATTTGAGGATAATCAGATCCAATAAGCAAATGAACACGTTAAATTGTCGCTCGTTAGCACTACCTTTTAAGTATTTATTCATTCAAAGACTCCCGGTAGCCCTTTACAGATTAAAATTGTTGTTGTTATAGAAGAAATCCACCTTTACGGTTGTTTAATTTATGGTTAGATTTACAATCTGCTAATTATTTTAGCATCGCAACCCGGTATGGACAGATCTTATAAAAGACTTATAAAATACGAACCCCTTCTCCATATTCTTTTCTGGAGTGCGGCTCTTTTTTACCCTTATTTAAAATTTATCGGGATTGAAGGAGGCTACGATAGCACCATCTGGCATGCCCTTGTAGATATTGTCTTCTATGCCATTCCTGTTTATATCCTCTATTTTTGGTTTTTTCCACTGAAAAACAAAGGCAGGTTTATTCTTCCGGTGGTATTGATGTTTATTATCAATACTTTCCTCTATATGTATTTTGATAGCTTTTTCCACGAAGAAAACCCTTATCCTATCAATATAGTCTTGGTCAGAACCACAGTTATTAAAATATTAGGTTATCTGAGTTTCTCTCTGGCTTTCTTTGCTCTCTACTCTATTAAAGAACTTTTCAGGAAGCAGAAAGAAATAGATGAGATTGCCAATAAGGAACAGCAGGCACAGCTACGGCTTTTAAAAGGGCAGATAAATCCGCATTTTTTATTCAACACTCTTAACACCATTTACGCCAGTGCGCTGGACAAGGAAGAAAAAACACCGGATCTTATCCTGAAATTATCAGATAGCTTCCGTTATGTACTTCACGAGGGGCAAAAGAATAAGGTGGCCCTTAAAAAAGAGGTCCGTCATTTAAAAGACTACATCAATTTGCAGAAAGAACGATTATCCGATAAGGTCGAGGTAGACTGGAAAGAAGATATAGACAATTATGAACAGCAAATCCCTCCCCTACTGCTGATCTCTTTTGTAGAAAACGCTTTTAAGTACAGTAGTGTATTAACCGGCGCCGGGCACAGGATCATTATCAAAATAGTTCTGAAGGAAAAGGATTTTCGTTTTTACTGTGAGAATAGCTTTAAGGAGAATTATCATGACGAAATGGAAATAAACTGGAAAGAAAGCGGGATTGGTCTGCAGAACACCAGAAAAAGGCTTCAACTGCTGTTTCCTGGGAAGCATGAATTGAAGATTAATTCAGAGGATTATAAATTTAAGGTAGATCTAAGCATTCAATTATGATAAACTGTATTGTTTTAGAAGATGAAAAACCGGCACAGGAAGTACTTAAAAAGTATATAGACAAGACACCTTTCCTGAATTTTCAGGGATTGTACGAATCCGGATTACACATCCCTTTACAGGCCCTTAAGAGTGCCGAGCTTTTGTTTTTGGATATACAGTTGCCCGGAATTAACGGGCTCTCCTATCTTAAAACATTAAAAGATCCTCCTAAAGTAATTGTAACCACAGCCTATCCCGATTATGCGGTTGAGGCTTTTGAAGAGGAAGTGGTCGATTATCTCCTAAAACCTTTTTCCTATGAGCGTTTCTTTAAGGCTGTCGACAGGATCCGGAATCAGATTGCAACTAAAGAACAACATAGCAAAAATGTATTTGTTTACGCAGATAAGACCTTTTATAATATCCGTATAGATGATATCCTCTATCTCAAGGCCGAAGCCGACTATATCAATATTGTTACCGAAGAAAGAGATTTCCTGGTCCTGGATAGTTTAAGGAACTGGAAGGAAAAATTAAAAGGTTTTAATTTTCTTCAATGTCATCGCTCTTATATCGTTAATTTAGACAAGGTTTCCAAGGTATACGGGAATCAGATCTTTATGGGGAATGATCTTAAAGTTCCCATCGGAAAAACACATAAAGCACAGGTTATACAGTCCATCCGGTCTTAATAGTTTTATGGCATTCGCAGAGTTGCGATATCCCTTCGTAGATAAAACTTTTCTGTTCTCGCCACTCTCCCCAATTTAGCGGAAAACAAAACAACCTTATTATGAAACACTTCATTCCGATTCTGTTTTCCTTCTTTTTCGTGTACCCGCCAATGAATACCGGCAATCACAAACCTTCTGATCAGATAAAGCAGGAAGACTCTCTTAAAACCATGGTAGAAGCCTACTATCGTTTAAATATAAAGGTATTTCAAAAGAACTCTACCAAAGAAGATATCGATGCTATTTTCGAGTTATTTACCGACGATTTTGAGTACAATCACCCAAAATACGGGGGCTTGTATACCAGGGATGTCCTGTACCGTGGCTACGTCAACAATCAGAAAAATGGCGGCTACGATGGGAGTGTTAAGGATGTGAGAGTTGAGAACATGATCATCGGTCTGAATTGTGTAGCGGTTTCCCGAAGGTATATCACCGGCAATGCCCGTGGTGAAACTGAAGAAGGGGAGCTCCAGATGACACTCTTTGAGTTTAGAGACGGGAAGATCTCCCGCATTATGGAATATTGGTAAAAAAACTAAACAGGCTCTTATGAAAAATATATATCTGTTCGTTTTTGTGTACTGCTCTTTCCTCTCTCTATGCATGAGCCAGGGTAAGAGTTCAACAGCGAGTTTAATTTCAGGAACAAGTATTAATTCGGAGTATCTGGGTGAAGAAATCCTGATTGATATCTATGTTCCTCCTTCTTACGAGGCTTCCGGTGCCAAAAACTACCCGGTTATGTATATTATGGACGGCCAGGAATATTTCCTCCACCCGGTTGCCTATCAGGAGATGCTGCGCTTTAAGGACAAATCGCCTGATTTTATCGTGGTAGGGATCCGGTCTGACAGGAAGATCAGAAGAAAATGGTATGCAGAAAGATCGGAGGCTTTTATCAATTTTCTGCAGTCAGAAATGATCGTATATATTGATAAGAACTACAGAACCCTGAAAAACAGCGAACGCCTCTACTTCGGCTGGGAAATGGCCGGAGGGATGGCACTGAAGGTCTTTATGGAAACTCCTGCCCTCTTCAACGCTTTTCTTATAGCAAGTCCGACCGGAGTAAACAATAAAGGTTTAGCAGATTTTAAAGCTGCCCTTGCTCAAAAAGACACGTTAAAAAGCTTTTTCTATTTTACAAAAGCTCCTGACGAGACATATTCTGAAAGGGCATTTAACGAGCTGGCCACTGCTTTTAAGAATGCGCCAGTATCAGGTTTGGACTGGAAGCTGGATGATCTGGAAGGAGAAGATCACTACACTACCCCGGCAAAAACCATTCATAACGGACTTCAAATATATTTCAGGGATTATAACACTTTGCGTTTTTTCTCCTTAAAGGAATACGACGGTTTTGGCGACCTCAACGCTATTAAAGCCTATTATCAAAAAAGAGGCGAGCGCTATGATGTATCTCCCGAAGTTCATAAGACCACCCGGCATTTTCTCCTGCTTCACGCGATGAATGAAGACAATTATGTGCGATTCAAGCAGTATTTAAATGAATTTAAAGGTCATTTTAACGGCGGAGGATTGGATGTCTGGCCGGGAAGGTTTTCACGTTACTGCATGCAAAAGAAAGATTTTGAATCTGCATGGTACATCCTGAACAAAGGCCTGAAAGCTTTCCCCGAATCGGCAGACGTTCATTATACCGTTGGGGACTACTACAAAACAACCGGAAACGACGAACAGGCCAGATATCATTATCATAAAGCGGTAGAATATGCCAGAAAAAACAGGGATCCAAAGCTTAAAGAATACGAAAGCAGCTTAAAACAAATGAAGAAATGATAAATGTTGAATGTTGATTGTTGATTGTTGATTGTTGATTGTTGATTGTTGATTGTTGAATTTAGTTTTAAAAATACCTTTTACTCTGTTCTTAATATTTTATATCAACACCCCTCTTGTTTTCTCCCCTCCAGGGGAGAACGAAATCCTCAAGGGGACAATACCTGAACCATCAACTAACAACCAACAACTAATCGCTAACAACCAACAACCAAAAAATTAAAATAACTATCCTTATATTTATCATTCAACCGTAAACCACTCTGCTATTTGAAACATTCCGATCTGAAGACCTATCAGCTGTTGCTCCCCGTATTTTTTCTATTTGTACTTATAAGCTTTGGTCTGGTCATCGGCCCGGTTTATTTTGATCTCAAACCGTTTCCCCTGGAGGTCATATTTCTGTTGGCTGCTGTTTTTTCAGCTACCCAGTTAATGATCCTCGGTTACAAATGGCATCAGGTTCAAAATGCTATCGTAAAGAAAATAGCAGAGGGCTTTCCCATCATCCTTATTTTCTTTTCTATTGGTATCTTAATTGGTTCCTGGATGATCTCGGGTACTATCCCCATGCTGGTTTACTACGGTATTAAACTTATCAATCCCAGCTATATTTATGTAATAGCTTTTATTGTGCCTATAATTTTTTCCCTGCTCACAGGTACTTCCTGGGGTTCTATAGCCACCATCGGAGTGGTTATTATCGGGGTTGCATCCCTGGCAGGAGTTGATCTGGGAATTACTGCAGGAGCTATTGTAGGAGGTGCCTATTTTGGCGATAAAATGTCGCCTCTCTCAGATACCACCAACCTGGCATCGGCTGCTACAGGAGTAGAATTATACAGTCATATCCATTCCATGATGTATACCACCCTCCCGTCTGCACTTATTGCCTCCATTATCTTTTTCTCCCTGTCTTTTGTTTACCCTCCCGCTACCGAGGTAAACAGTGCTCTAATGTCTGAGGAAACCCTTACTTCCATAAATAAGCTGTTTAATTTTAACCTTTTGCTGATCATTCCGCCGCTTATTGTACTCTACGGTTCCATCAAGCGAAAACCTACGGTTCCGGTTATGTTGCTCTCGGCTTTTTCAGCTTGTTTTTTAGCACTTATCTTTCAGGGCTATTCCCTTCAGGATCTTGTACAAACCCTGTTAAAAGGATATAATGTAAACATGGCCGTCTGGGAAAGTTCGGTACCCGAAAATGTTGCCGTTCTATTTAACAGAGGAGGTTTATACGCACTTAACGAAGCTATCTTTTTTACCTTTATGGTGTTTATATTTATTGGCATCCTCGATATGGTCAAGGCAATGCCAACGCTGGTAAACATCGTATTTAAAGGAGTTAGGAAAAGATGGGCTCTGATCATTTCTTCCCTGATCGCCACAGCCGTTACCAATGCCTTTACTTCCAATCAGAGTGCCACCAGTTTTATTATTGGTGATGCGTTCAGATCGGCTTATGATAAACTCAAAGTACCCCGAAAAGTTCTGTCGAGATCCATAGAAGATTACGGAACCATGATAGAGACCCTGATACCCTGGACCGCCTCCACCCTGTTTGTGGTTGCTACCCTCGGGGTAAGTTATGCCGATTACTGGCACTGGCAGTTGCTGTCTATCTTAAATATTCTCGTTGCTCCCCTCCTGGCCATTACCGGTATTGGTTGTTTTTACGGAGAACAGAAGAAAACTAAAAATGCATAAACTCATTTGAAAATGAAAGATCTGAATATAGAAACCTTATTGACTCATGACGGCAAGGTAGCACATAGCAAAGGGGCAGTGGTACCTCCCATTTATCAGAACTCTCTGTTTACTATGGAAAGCTGGGATGCTATCGATAAAACTTTCGATGACAGGGTAAACAGTTATATCTATTCGCGTGGAAATAATCCCTCAGCCCGGATTGTAGAAGAAAAACTTGCGGAGATCTGCGGAGGGGAATCTGCTAAACTCTTTGCTTCGGGAATGGGAGCTATAAGTGCTGCTATTCTGTCCTGTATCAAAAAAGGGAGTCATATAATTACCGTGAAAAATATTTACGGCCCCGCCAATAACTTATTGCAGAATTATTTCAAACCGAAATTCGATATCGATATCACTTATATATCCGGGACCAATATTACAGAATTTGAAGATGCCATCCGGGCAGACACTTCCCTGATCTACCTGGAAAGCCCTTCCTCTGTGGTCTTCAGCTTACAGGATATTGAAACCGTGGTAAAACTGGCCAAACCCAGAGGCATTAAGACCATTATCGATAACACCTGGGCTTCACCCGTTTTTCAGAAACCCCTGAGTTTTGGGGTGGATCTGGAAATACACTCCTGTTCAAAATACATAGGCGGTCACAGCGATGTGGTTGCCGGAGTGGTGATTGGTTCTCAGGCCGGTATCGACAGTATTTTCACTAAAGAATTTGAATTGCTGGGAGCTAAAATAGCTCCGTTTGAGGCCTGGTTATTATTGCGCAGCCTGAGAACCCTGAAAATCAGGATGGACCAGCATCAAAAAAGTGCCCTGGAGGTCGCCCGCTTCCTGGAAGATCATCCAAAGATTGAGAAAGTATATTATCCGGGCCTGGAGAGTTTTCCTCAATATGAACTGGGTAAAAAACAGATGTCCGGTTTTAGTGGTTTGATGAGTTTTCAGCTAAAAACAAGCGATCTGGAAAAAATAAAAAAGTTCTTTAACAGCCTTTCCCTCTTTCAGATCGGGGTAAGCTGGGGCGGTCATGAGAGCCTTATCTATGCTCCGGCTATCAGTTATCTGAAAGAATTGACCGAAGAGCAATTTGCCGGGATGGGTATTCACCTGGGAGATATGAGGATTTCTGTCGGACTCGAAGCTGCTGAAGACCTCATAAGCGATTTGGATAAATGCTTAAAATTGACTTAATAGTCCCTTTATCTATTCTTCCCCGGGCCTTGCTCAAAAAGCAACAGGAAATTTAAAGGCGGATATCTCCAAAATCTAAACAGCATAATCTATCACATTCTTAGAATATAGTAGAATCAAAAACTCCGCCGGGTGGCGGAGTTTTCTTCGCTAATTCAAATAATTCAATCGAACCGTTTAATGTTGATATCCTTATTCGATCCTTCAGGGTATTTCTACCCTCTAATATTTTTCTGTTTGTCGGTATTTAGTTTTAATCTTCCCTATCTCAGGGATTTATATTTCTCCCGCATTAAATTTTAACACTTCAAAGTTACCGGAGTTTGATCAAAATAAAAATTAGCAAATAACGTATCCTTAATTATCTAACTTATTTTTGATTATTTGTAATATATAAAACCTAATAAATAAGGATTGATGATTTAAGCTGGAAAATTATGGAAGCTTTGCAAAAAAATTCCAGAGTAACTTTAAAGGAAATCGCACAGATCGTCGGGCTTATCTATAATCCGGAACTTAAACCAACAGAACTTTTAAAAAAAGAACCACGCTTTTAGGCATGGCTCTTTTTTTAGTTTGTTTTATTTAACAGGGATTGATTTCTTCACAATTATTCCATCATTCAATCTAAAAGCCATAGGAATGGAGTTTTTTGGCCTTGGAAGAACAGAAAATTGTGGGTTCTCTAACAAATCATAGGATGATTCATAAAGTGTCATCTCCACATTATCATTTTTCTTCGGGATCTCTAATTCCAATACTACACTATTGTTATTACTCATAATATGAGAAAGTAACCTCCCTCTATGATTTTTTAAATGATCTTCTGAAAAGGGTACTCCATTAACACTGGCTCTGTAAATTTTCAGATCCCTGTTTATAAAAAGGTCCTGTCTGTTTACATTTCGTTGCGAGCTTATATTTATTTTCAGCAATCTTTTCTCCTCTATAAGAGTATCCTTTTCTATTTCTATAATTGGAGGGAGGATATTTTTAAAAGGAGCATCCGACATATAATTAAGGATTTCGGGGCCGTATCTTCCTATAACGGATTCAGGGTCCATAGTCCTTCTATCTTTGATCTGATCGCCCATGTTTTGAGTAACCCAATCATCTAATTGAGTATCATAGGTTCCCCATATTGCTCTTTCCTGATCTGCATCCAGAATATATACTAAACTATTCGGCTTAGCCCTGTCGGTTGTGTTAAATCCGGATTTGAAGTGTGCTCCAATGAAAAAAACCAGAGAAATTACAAACGCTATCGTTCCTATTAGTTTTTGCCGTTTAAAATATCCAAAAACAGGCAAACTTATTCCAAAGATCAGAGCCGTAAAAAGAGTTGTTGATACCATCATACGTAAACCCAGGGCAACAGGAAACATTTTTAAGAAAGGGGTAAGAATGAGCAAGCCCGGAACAATACATAAAAACAATAACAGTTTATTCGGTTTTTCCTGATGTATAAGTATATAAAATGCTATGAGTGTTATTATAACGGGGATAATAAAATAGGCAGCACCTTTCAAATATAATCCAACCAAAGTATTAATAATCAACCATATTAATACGGGAGCCACAAGTAGATTTTCTGTCGTTATATGTTTAAAGCGGCCATACGTCCAGAAACAAACAGACAGGCAAAGAGCTACAAATGCCCCAATGTACAAGTAACCGTTATAGGTAAAGCCCTGCCTAAAATCATTGTAATGCGGGTAAATTCCGGTAAGTATTCCCCAGCCAAAATATCCGATTACGGTACATATAATTAACGAGATAAGAAGCGGAATGAACCCAAGAAATAGTTTGGAAAATACCAGTTTCTTCATTTTGAGACCATATCCAACCAAAAAGAAAAATAACACAAATGCCAGGATCAGTAAAGGAAATATCCATGAAAAAGGATAATAGATCAGTTTTAAAACCGGAAGATTAAAAAAGATATAATCTTCTTTGTTTTTTAGCTCAGACAGGTTTGCTTCACTAAAATAGCTTATAAGAGGCATCAGATATGTTCCCTGATGTTCTAAGCTTGTTCTGTCTAAACGATCGTAACTATCAAAAGCAGTATGATAATCGAAATGATCATCAATAAATGCAAAATTGAAACCTTCAATATCCCCATTTTCCCTAAAAACGGTAAGGTCGGTATCATTTGGAAGCATTTTATAAATACTGTAAGTCAGGGAGTTTGCGACAGGATATTTCGGATTGGCCCTGGAAAAATGCTTTATAAGCTCCTTATTTCCATCATTGGTTTCCATTAGCGTATAGCTCGGTCCTCCGCTTCCCCTTGCTTCGAAATTAATAACCAAACCAATATTTTTGGCCCAGGGATGTTCATCTACAAATAATTGTGCTCCTTTCAATCCCAGCTCTTCAGCATCACTGAATAAGATAATAATATCATTTTTCGGTTGCTTTCCTCTGGCCAAAAAAGCTCTCACAGATTCCAGAATAGTTACCACGCCGTTCCCATCATCACTGGCACCTAAAGATGTGCTTGCTCCGCTGTCATAATGACTTAAAAGCAGTAATGCTTTTCCCTTCTCTCTCCCCTCTATACGGGCCAGAATATTAATAGACTTATTAAAAACCCCTCTTGCGTTTATATTATATCCCTCTTGTGTGTGGGCTTTAAGTCCTAATTCGTTTAACTGATCGATGAGATACTCTCCGACCTCAGCATGAGCTTCAGATCCTACATAATGAGGTTTTTCAGAAATTATTTTAAGATGCTTCAAGGCCCTTTCAGTGGAAAACTCGGTTGTATCGGTATCCAGTTTACTGTAGCTCTGTGGCATTGAAGTATAATAATTCCAATATAGTATGCCCGCTATGGCAAGTAAGGAAAAAATTGTTGAGTTTTTCTTTATCAAGGAAGACACTTCCTTTAATCTGTTTAACATATTTAAAAGTTTATCAAGTTTTAATTTGGCAAAAGTCCTGAAGTGGATTAAAAATGAAAAACAAAGAATATTAACTAAGGCTAAAATGGCGACGAATCGGTTGAAAAAGCAGATTAATGAGAGGTATTTCTATGTTAATTTGAGCCTGAATAGGTATTAACAGCTTAATGTTCCTCTAACCAAAGTCGAAAATCCGAAGTTTTACTGGAACTTGTCATCATCTTCTCCGACACACCTTTCATCTGCAGTAAAAGTCTGTTTTTAAAATGATTCTCAATATTTACTATATGATCAATATTAATGATCTGACTTCTGTTGATCCTGAAAAAGTCTTTCGGATCTAAAGTCTCCAGTACCTTACTGATATTTTGAGAAAATAAATGTACTTTCCCCTCGACATCTATCAGCTTGCAAGAATCGCCCATAGCCTCCACCACACTTAAATTTGATGAATCCAGTAATAGTAGTCCGGTTGTTTTTTTAATTACAAAGCGTTTTTTGTAGTCTCTTTTTTTGGAAAATACTGTTTGTTTGATGCTTTTAAATAAGTCGAGATTTTTAAATAATAATTCAGAGTTTACCTGTGCCTGACTTAATTCGTCTTCATTTTTCTTTTGCAATTCCCGCAGGTTCCCGATAAGTATTTCGTTTTCAAAATGTTTTTTAGCCAAAAGAATCCCCAGAGGGAGACCTACACCATCTACAGCAGCATCCAGGCTCTTAAGAATGGCATTGGGGAACAGAGGGTAATTTTTAATGCTAATGTATTCCATCCAATACAGAAGAGATAGATATAAATAACCAAAAACGATCAGACTGGTAATTGTAAGGATAAAGAACAAAATATAGTTTTGACTTTTAACTATATATTTCGGAATAAGCCAAAGATAAAAGATCCCTACCAGTGGGATTGTAGTAACCAGATAAGGAAGAGGGCCCAGTACGATTTTCCCTATACTATGACCGCCATAGGTATTATTGACAACAATAACGATAACAGAGAGTATAAAATACAATCCTAATACCTGATAGTCCGACCTCTTTAATCCGTTATTTTTCATGTTCAAAAATAAATAAATTAGGGTGAAATCGTAAACAATCCCCAAACTGAAAATTTGCAGGCAACTTAAAATTTCCCTTTTATTTTTTCAGCTTCACAGCTAAAAAAAGACCAGGAGTTTGGTATGGTAATCAAAAATGTCATGAAACAATTTCTATTTGTAATTTTGCAATACCATCTTTGTAACTATCAAATGAATTTAAGAGCAATAAACAGTAGAAAATTATTGATCGGCCTTACGCTGATGATCGTTATCTGTGTACTCATCTTTAACGTCTTTTATTTTTCGGCTTATTACGGCTTTGTTCAGGTTAACTATATCAATTCAATTCTTCTGATACCATTCGTAGCCCTGATATTCTCCTTTGGTATGTTGTTGGGGAATTCTGCAAAATCTGAAACTGCAATTTCAGATCAGGCTTTTGAGCTTACCGAAAGGGAAAGGGAAATTGCCCATCTGATCCTGAGCGGTAAAAAGAACAAGGATATTGCAGCTCTGCTCTTTATTGAGTTATCAACGGTAAAATCGCATATCAATAATATTTACAAAAAGACAGAGGTTAAAAACCGAAGGGAATTAACAGAAAAACTAAAAGATCAATAAACTGAAGAACAATCTGTTAATCAATTTCCACCCTTTTTTCCACCCCCCTCTTTTGCGATAGTTTCCGGACAAATAGAGAATTTTGTCAAAACATTTAAATCCATTCAGATGAAAAACAGATTAACCTTCCCCCTCCTTGTCGGTTTGGGGATAGCACTTTCAGGAACTGTACTGATGTTGTTACTTCTCGCTTTAGGCCTGGTAGGACCGCAAGCTGTAGAAAGCGATAAACTTATGTACGGGGGTACTGTCTTATTTATTTCCCTTTACGTATTTATCCTTATCGGTTTATTTATCAGCCTGAAAAGAAGGAAAAAACAAAACGGAGACGTCCTGACTTTTGCAGAAGCCATGAAGACCGGCTTAGTAACAAGTTTATCTGCTGCAGTATTCAGTGTACTTTTTACGATCATCTTTTACGAGCTGATCTACCCCTCCTACAACCCGGAAATGACAGAAGTAATTACTGCCAAGATGGAAGCCCTGCAACTCAGCACGGAAGAAATAAGGGAAAAAGTAGAAGAGCAGACAAAGTATTACAGTACCTCGGTTCAGGCTAAATTTTCCTTTGTCGGCAACCTTATCACAGGACTGGCTTTTTCTGTATTGATAAGCCTGTTCTTAAAAACCAGGAAAAACGCTTAAAATTATCATATGGACAAGAATAAGGAAGTAACAGAATTCATTAAAAACGCAGAAAAGGAACAGCAGAATCTGCTCACTGTTTTAAGAGATCTGATCATAAAAGCAGTTCCCGAAGCCAGGGAACAATTTAAATGGAGCAGGCCTGTTTATGCGACAGATAAGGATTTTTGCTATTTAAAAACGGCAAAAAATCACATCAATCTGGGATTCTTCAACTTTGAGAAAGTCGAAGACCCGGAAGGATTCCTGGGAGGAACAGGAAAACAGATGAGGCATATCAAGATCTCAACAAAAGAGGACATAAAAGCCGAAGTGTTTACTAAAATGCTTCAGCAAGCTGCAGTCTTTTGATCTTCAGATTCAGGAAAGGTCATTAAGATAGTTCTCATGAAAGAAGTCTTTAAAGGCCCTTCCTATAGGTATGACCTTATCCTCAATAAAAACCTGGTTTCCGGAAACCTTGGTAATCTTTTCAGTATTGATAATATAGGACTTGTGCACCTGGCAAAAATCGGCATTCAGCAGAGCTTCGCTCCATGTTTTGAGTGAATAGGAAGCCAGGTGTTTTTTGGTAAGCATATGGATCTCCGTATAATCCGATTCCGATTTGATAAACAGGATATCCTTCAGAGCGATCTTTAAATGTTCATGCCCCGATTTGATAAAAATATAATCCTTGGCCTTAGTATCGGTAGACTCTGTTATGTTTTTTAAAGTTCCCGGATTATGGCTCGTTACTTTGGTTACGGCTTTTAGAAAGCGCTGAAAAGAAAAGGGTTTTAGCAGGTAATCCACAATATTGAGTTCATACCCCTGTAAGGCGTAATCGGAAAAGGCAGTAGTTAAAATGATCTGGTGTTTTTCCGGAAGGATCTCCAGGAAATCTATCCCCGATATCTTGGGCAAATGCACATCCAGGAAAATAACATCAATAGGGTTATTTTTAAGATATTCGAAGGCTACCAGCGGATCGGCAAACGTAGCTTTCAGCTCCAGTATTTCCACATCGGCAATATACTTTTGCAGAATTCTCTGGGCCGGTGCCTGATCTTCTATGATAACACAACTAATCATTGACAGACTCATTTAAGTTAAGCTCAAGATAAACCCTGTAAATATCATCTTTCTGACTGATATCTAAGGAATAGGCATCCTTATACAGCAAATTCAGGCGTTTTTTTACGTTTTCAAGCCCGATCCCATGCGAAAGATTATCGGTATTCGTATTTGGTAAAAAGCTGTTCTCACAAAGGAATTTCAGTACTCCGTCATCGTTTACTTTGATACAGATCCTGATATTGATGTTTTCTGACTGACTCGCCGTACTGTGTTTAAAAGCATTCTCTACAAAAACGATCAGTATCAGGGGAGCGATCCTGAACGCCTGCGAACCGTTCTTTACATTAAACTGAATATCACCCCGCTGTTCTATCTGCAATTCATTCAGGGCAGTAAAGTGCTTCAGATGCTCTATTTCTTTCTGCAGGGGAACAAAAGGCTCCCTGCAATCGTATAGCATATATCTCAGTACCGACGACAGCTCCAGGATAATGGAAGGGGTTTTAGGCGAACTCTCTATGGCATAAGAATAAAGATTGTTCAGATTGTTAAACAGAAAATGCGGATTGATCTGCGATTTCAGGAATTGCAGTTCACTCTCCTGCACCATCTGCTTTAAATTATCCAGTTCTCTCTGTTTCTTCAGGGCATCCCAGCCAAACTTAAACCCGACAAAAACCGCAATCACAGGTAATATGTCTATCAGGGTATAAAGAACAGAAACATACTGCCCCCTGGTGTTCGGGAAAAAGATCTGCTCCACCACAAACTCTTCAACAATAAAAGCGACGGCTATGGCGATCAGCAAGCCTAAAAAGAAATGATAGTATTTCTTCTTATACAGGTATGCAGGTAGTAGATGATACCCTATAAATAAAGAAACGATCAGGTAGTTGGAGAAAAAAGCAATATCCGACCAATGAACACTCGGCCTTCTCTTGTCGAAGGTCAGGAAGGTAAACAGCACAAGGCTTAACAGCCCCTGAAATAATATTTCTTTGTGAAATTGCTTCAAATCAGATCGGTTCTAAATTCAATAGTTAAGCAAAACTAAAGATTATATCCTATCAAATACCCATAAAAACGCATTCGGCAGTTTTTACCGGGCCAACGACATTTTCCCTCCTCTCAACAGCTTTTGGGCGTTCGCGGTAAAACTTTTGACGTTTGCGGATTCTTTTTTTTAAACAAAGAGATAGAAAACAAATTTGTGGTATTAAAATACTTAAAAATGAATATCAGACCTATCCTTTTTATCTTATTGTTTTCCTTACTGTCGGCAGGAACCGTTAAAGCACAGCAGCGTTACGAGATCTCCGGGAGAGTACTGGAAAAGCAAAGTAAACAACCCATTGAATTTGCCACTGTACTGATCGGTGACAAGGAAAGCCAGAAAGCCATCACCGGAATTACCACCACTCAGGACGGAACATTTTCAATCGAGATAGATAGGGGGAATTTTTATATCGAAATAAGTTTTATAGGTTTTGAAACAGTCAAGGTTGAAGAAATTGACAGCAGTAAATCCAGGATCGATCTGGGAGACATTCTGCTTGAAGAAAACGTACAAAACCTGGACGAGGTTACGGTGGTTACCGAAAAATCGCAGACACAGTTCAAACTGGACAAAAGAATATTCAATGTAGGGAAAGACCTGAGCAGCAGCGGAGCCAGTGCCCTGGAAGTACTTAACAATGTTCCTTCGGTAAACGTTAATATTGAAGGACAGATAAGCTTAAGAGGAAGTCAGGGCGTGCAGATCCTGATTAACGGTAAGCCTTCTGTTCTGGCTAATGACGGAGGAAATGCCCTGGGTACCATTACCGCAGATATTATCGATCGTATAGAAGTAATTACCAATCCGTCTGCCAAATACGATGCGGAAGGGACTTCCGGGATCATCAATATTGTACTTAAAAAAGAGGAGCGCCGGGGCCTGAACGGATCGGTAACCCTGAATACAGGAGTTCCCAATAACCACAGTCTGGGTCTGAGCCTGAATAAGCGTACGGAAAAATTCAACCTCTTCAGTCAGCTGGGGATAGGAAGAAGGACTTTTCCTGAAGATACAGAGACCATCAACAGAGATCTTGTTAACAATACTTTTCTAAGTGCTTTTGGTGAAGAGGAGAAAAACGAGACTTTTTACAACCTCATCCTTGGAGTTGATTATCTGATCAACGATAGCAATATTATTACTCTTTCCGGGAACTATGCCTTTGAAGAAGAGAGTGAAAGCTCGGAAAATAATTATAGTTTTTCTGAAAATGATGTTTTGAGCCAGCAATGGACCCGTCGTGAAAGCACGGAGGCCACCAACCCTAAATGGCAATACGAGCTTCAGTACAAAAGAGATTTCAAAAGGCATGAAGATCAGGATCTCCTGTTCAGTGCCCTGGGATCTTTCTTCGGAAAGGATCAGTCCTCTCTTTTTCAGGATATGACCACTTTTGGGATCAGAGAGGATTTCATGCAACAAACCCGAACCGATTTTAAGGAAGCCCGCTATACTTTTAAATTGGATTACACCCATCCGTTTGCTGAAAAATACACTATAGAGACCGGAGCACAATACGTCCTTAACGATGTTTCCAACGATTATGAGGTAAGCGATTTTATAAACGGAGGCTTTGTGGCAAACCCCGATTTCACCAATATATTCGATTTCAATCAGAATGTGTTGGGGGTTTATACTACTGCGGCTTACGAAGCAGATAAGTGGGGAATAAAAGCAGGGCTTCGCCTTGAAAACACCGATCTTAAGACTTTGTTACGTACTACCAATGCACGAAACAATCAGAATTACACCAATCTTTTTCCCAGTATACACACCTCATATAAGCTAACCGAAGATCTTTCGGTGCAGGCAGGTTATTCCAGAAGGATATACAGACCACGGTTATGGGACCTCAACCCTTTCTTTACCATCAGGGACAATTTTAATATTTCTACCGGAAACCCCAATCTGGACCCGGAGTTTACGGATTCCTATGAAATAACCACCATCTATAAACTAAGAAACGCATCCCTTAATTTTGGGGTATACCACCGCTACACCACAGATGTTATTGAAGACGTCATTACTTTTCTGGATAATGTAAGCACACGTATGCCCCTTAATATCGGGACCAATAATACGACCGGAGTTGAGTTCAACGCCAAATACACCCCTGTAAACTGGGCTACAATTACGACAGACTTCAACTATAACTACTTTAAAAGGGAAGGAGACTTTCAGAATACATCCTTTGATTTTGAAGGAGACCGGTGGAGTTCCCGAATGACCGCCAAATTTAAGCTCCCGGCACAGATAGACCTTGAGGTTTCCGGAAATTATCGTTCGCGTTTTATCACTTTTCAGAGTGAAGTAAACGATAACATCTTCGCTAATCTGGGAGTGCGGAAAAAAATATTCAAAGGGAAGGCCATTTTAAACTTAAGTGTCAGAGATGTCTTTGCTTCCCGTGTATTCCTGAATGAGACTTCACAACCTAACTTTTTCCTTCGTAGCAGAGGGCAAAGAGGGCGATTCGTAACCTTCGGGATCAGCTATGGCTTCGGAAAAGGAGAAGCCATGGAATTCTCCGGACAAAAGAGATTTTAAATAAGTAAAAACAATAAATCCAAAATTCATTTTAAAAATCAAAATCATGAAAAAGTCAATTTTAATTCTATTTGTTTTAGCCTCGGCATATATCAACGCACAATCGACATGGAAAGTAGATGCCGGACATTCATCTATCAATTTTGCAGTGTCTCACCTCGTTATTTCAGAAACAACAGGGTCTTTCGATAAATTCGATATTCAAGCCTCTACCGGTGATGAATTCAGCAATCCGGAATTCACTGTTTCTATTGAAACCGCCAGTATAAATACCAAAAATTCAAGAAGGGATAACCACCTGAGAGCGGACGATTTTTTCGCAGCTGAAAAACATCCGGCTATCACTTTTAAAAGCTCCACATACAAAAAAACGGGTGCAAAAACTTTTACTGTGAGCGGTAATATCACCATTAAAGGAGTTACCAAACAGGTACAATTCAACGGGAAGCTAAACGGTATACTGAAAAACGACCGGGGAGAAAAAGCCGGACTTAAACTCACTACCACTATCCTGCGTGAAGAGTTTGGTATCGGGGTTGGAAGCTCTTCCATCGGAAAAGAAGTAGAAGTGACGATCAATCTTGAAATGGCAAAACAGTAGTCCAAAAATGGCAAAGAAAACAGGAGCATTCTGGAACAGGTCCTTACACAGGGATATCGGTTTTTTCTATGTAGGGTTGATCATCGCTTTTTCCATATCGGGAATTGCACTTAATCATCGCACCGATTTCGATCCGCAGGAATACACGGTCAAAACCGAAAAATTTGAACTGGAACTCCCGGCAGATCCGACACAGATAACCGATGATTTCCTGAAGGAAGCAGCCGGATCTATCTCCGATGAGGAGTACAGAGGAAACCGTAAAAGAGGAGGCGAAGCCAGATTGTATTTTAAAGATGCCTTCGCTTCTCTAAACCTGAAAACCGGAAAAGGAGAAATAGAATACGTACAGACCATTCCCGTTTTGGGACAAATGACTATCTTACATAAGACCACCAATATATGGTGGGTCTGGTTCTCCGACATTTTCGGTCTGGCTATGCTTACCATCGCTATTACCGGAATGTTTATTTCCAAAGGGAAATACAGCTTCAAAAAAAGGGGCTGGATCCTGGCATCCATCGGGCTAATTTTCCCTTTTATCTTTTTGTTTCTAATTCGATAAAAACGCGATTATGAAAAAAATTCTGATCATCACCTTATCCGGTTTTATGATCTCCTCCTGTTCCAGAGCACAAAATAGCACGGAGCCGGTTATCCAAACGGAAAATATTGAAAGCATTAAAGATGTCAAGACCCGTATTCTTTCCAGGGCCAAAGATCTTCTGAATTCCTTTGATGATGGGTCCGGGGTGGTAATTCCCTTTGAAAATGATTCAAGAACGCAATGGACCAATCTTCCTGTCGGGATCGTTCAACGTAAAGGAGTAAGTATTGGAGAGATGAGCAATACGCAACGTATAAAAATGCAGAAACTCCTATCGGAACTCCTGAGCTCCCGGGGGTATTTGAAAACAACAGGGATCATGCATCTGGATAATATTCTGGAAAGGCATTTTAATGTTCCCAATCTTAAATGGAGCCATAAGCAGTATTATTTTGCCTTCTGGAATGAGCCTTCTTTAAAAGGGCAATGGGGTTTTAAACTGGAAGGGCATCATCTATCGCTCAATTTCACTTATGCAAATATGTCTGTAGCCACCACTCCCCTGTTTCTGGGTACAGATCCTGCCGAGGTGAGGGAAACCGAATATGCAGGCTGGAGAGTCCTGGGAGAGGAAGAAGACCTGGGCTTTTTGTTCCTGAACAGTTTAGATGAAGAACAAAAGAAAAAAGCTGTTCTTAAAGATTGCTCCGTACCCCGCGATATTCTGACCAATCCCAACTCCGAACAACGGCTGACCGAATTCTGGGGAATAAAAGCCGGCGAACTAAATAAGGAGCAAAAGAAACTCCTCAGATATATTGTCGAGGAATATGTTCATAACCTGGAACACAGTCTGGCCCATGAGGAAATGGAACAGATAGAAGCTGCCGGTTTTGATAAAGTGTATTTTGCCTGGATCGGCCCGGTCGAAAGAAGCGACAGTCAGTATTTCCTGATCCACGGACCTACTTTTATTATTGAATTTGATAATCACAGGAATCATATCCATTCCATCTGGAGGAATAAGAGCAATGATTTCGGAGCGGATATTCTTAAAGATCACCTCGAGAACAGTCCGCATCACAAACAGTGATCCTAACCAATTCCCCTGGCCTGAATTTCGTCCTTTCTCCTTCAGGCAGGGGATAACCGTTTATTTTCTACACGGCTGTTCACATACCTGAAGCCGGACAAAATAGTTTTACTTTTTAACCTTTTGTTTTGCTTCACTTGGATGAAAATTGCTTTTTTGCTACACTTTATGTAGTTTTGCTACAAAAAACGTAGTGACATGAAATTACCAATCCCCGGGCAACCCGTAAGAGGTTCCAAAACAGGAGCTCCCATTATGGCCCTTCTCGATCTGTTAGGGCGTAGTTGGGCAATGGGAATCGTCTGGCATTTATACAGCGGCCCAAGTACCTTTAGAAAACTCCAGGACTATTGCGAATCCATTTCTCCGACCACCCTGAATAAAAGGCTCAAAGAGCTTAAGGATTCTTATCTGATAGAACGCACGGTAAACGGCTACGCTCTTACCGAACAGGGAAAGGAATTGTATGAATTAATAGAACCTTTGGGGAGTTGGGCTAAAATATGGGCAAAGAATTTTAAATAACAAGTCATGAGATACATTCAGAAACCGATAGAAGGCGAATACCCTCCCTACTCCAGCATCTATCTGGATCTGCTGGAAGATGATGGCAGAGTGCTTGAGCATCTATGGCAGAATTTCCTGGCTATCAAACAGTTCATTTACGGCCTGCCGGAAGATATTCTCTACTACAGATATGCTAAAGATAAATGGACCATAAAAGAAATTCTAATCCATCTGATAGATGACGAACGTATATTCTCATATCGGGCCCTGCGTTATGCTAGGAACGATACTACCCCCCTACACGGTTTCGAAGAAAATGAATATGCCAGATACTCCAATGCCAACGAGCGGGATCTGGAAAGTATCTTTCACGAATACGAAATCGTCAGAAGATCTACGATTGCCCTTTTTAGTTATCTGCCTGAAGAAAGTATGACCAGGAGCGGTTCGGGTATTGATAGCGACGGAAGTATTGTAAATAAAAGAACAGTACGGGGTATTGCA
Organism: Leptobacterium flavescens; assembly: GCF_010671605.1. Taxonomy (GTDB): domain Bacteria; phylum Bacteroidota; class Bacteroidia; order Flavobacteriales; family Flavobacteriaceae; genus Leptobacterium; species Leptobacterium flavescens. Next base: position 373,931 of record NZ_JAABOO010000004.1, on the reverse strand, counting down.
TATCATCTGGCAGGTCATGAGTTAAGGCATTTTAATATTATCAAGGAGCGTTATCTCAGTTGTAAAATGAAATATAAACACACCTAAAAACCAATAATTATGAAGTTCAGAATATTTATTTGTTCCCTGATCCTGATTTTTACCGTTAATTCATTGCAGGCACAGGCCGATTGCCCCCCGGTAAAGAAATTAAAGGAAATATACTCGGCAAACCCCTCCTTTCAAAAAACAGTAAAGGAAATGTTCGATCACCTTCAGGACCTTCCGGATGGCACGCCTAACCCCTGGAAAGGGAAGAACATAGATGATATATACACTTTTCTCAACGACTGGTTTTACTTTTTGCCTAATACCAAAAACGGACTGGATAAGATCCTTGAATTTTCCATGTTGTACTATCACAATCCGCACGGAATGAAATTTATCCTTGAGGAACCTGGTTACAGCTGGTCGTTTTATTTTATAGAGGAGCGCGGGAAATTTATGGACAGTCCGGAATCTGCAAAAGGCATAAGTGAGTGGTTTAAAGATACCTCTATCAAGCACGGCGACTTTGTCCTGCCAGAGGGTGGGTTTACATCCTTTAATGATTTCTTTACCAGAGACCTGAAACCCGGAGCCCGGAAAATAGATGGTGTAGATGACGGATCCGTATTGGTATCGCCTGCAGACGGGGTAATTAATATGATCAACAACGACTTAAAGCTGGATACTCAGATCCCGACCAAAGGCCGAAGTACTCTAAACCTCAACGCTCTGTTGGGGGATTCCGAATATGCTGAAAAATTTGTCGGAGGTACGGCTCTGGCGGTCTTTTTAAAACCCGATAATTATCATCATTACCATTCCCCCATTACCGGTCTTGTTGTGGAAGCTAAAGAATCTGTGGGAGATCGTTTGTTCGGAATGCCGGATATTCCGGATATCATCAATAACGGAAATATTGCCTATAATAAAGATTACAGTGTTTTTGAGAACTTTAAACATGGATACCTGGTCATTAAGACTGAAAAGTATGGCTATATAGGTATGATCCCGATCGGATTACAGACTATTGGCTCCGTAGTGTTTGAAGACCGGTTCAAAAGCGTTCGGAATGGAGAGGTTGAAAAAATATACAAAGGGGAAAAAGTAGGTTATTTTGCCTACGGAGGCTCAACCGTATTGCTTATTTTTCAAAAAGGTACTTTCAGCGCTGTAAATGTTCAGCAGGGACAGCAAATCGGTATCTTAAAGAAGGAATAATATCATCCTTATTCTGTTAAGGGAGAACGGAAGTAATCCGTTATTTTCTGTTCTCCTTTCTTATTACCACTTTCAGGCCCGACCACACCTCGCTAACGCTACATACTTTTACATCTACAAGCCCGAGTGGAAATGCCAGCTCTCTTACGGTGTTCTCAGTAATATCGGTAGGTTGTTTGGAAGCCTTTTTGGGCCAGGACACCCATATCATCCCGTTCTGTTCAATAGTATTTGCGCTTTCCTTTAAAAGCTTTTGCAGTTCGGCTTTTTCCCGGGAAAAGATATGTACCATATCTGCATTCTCCTTCTCGTCTGTCTTTATCAACGGAAAAGAAACTTCCAGCCATTCGTAATAGGCATCGGGTTCGTTGTAAAAACGGACTTTATGTGTTTCCTTGATCCCAAGTTTCTGATACAGGGGTTTTCCGGAATAACCGGTTCTTTGTACAGCCATGATATACGGTTTGATTATTTAAGTTGAAAATAAGCAAATTCCTTCTCAATTCGATTTGCTTCTTATATCATTTAACGAAATAAGACATCTTTATTTGGTAGTAGGTCCGCCCATCTGAGTAAAAAAACTGTCTATGGGTTCCCACAATTCTATTTTGTTTCCTTCGGGATCCATAATATGAACAAATTTCCCATAGTCGTATTCGGTGATCTCATCTAATATTACAGCACCGTTTTCTCTGAGTTTTTCCACCAGGCCTTCGATATTCTGTACCCTGTAATTGATCATAAATTCTTTTTTTGACGGATCGAAATAATCGGTCTTTTCTTCAAAAGGCCCCCATCTGAGATAATTGATCTCCTCTGGCCGGTTGGCATTCCTGAATTCGAAGGGAGAACCATAACCGTCTATGGCCAGGCCAAGGTTCTCTCCATACCATTCATTTATTTCTTTCGGGTTTTTAGCGCGGAAAAAGATCCCGCCTATTCCTGTTACTTTGGGTGTGGTATTGCTCATAACTGTTTCTTTTTTTGTATATGATATCGTAGCATTCTCTTCAGCTTTGTTTTTATGACAATCAATGATCATCAAACGCAGGGCAGATACCTCATAAATTTATTCATTTTGTTCCGTTTTTTGCAATTCTGATGCAATCGAGGCCATATTTTATAAAATTAGCCTTCCGATGAGGCATTGTATTGTAAAAAAGCGAAATAGGGTACAATTGTGTATTTTTATGGATAAGCATTACATGATCAACTCTAAAAACACCTGTATGAAAGTAATGGCCTTTCAGAAATACGGCTCTCCTGAAACATTGAAGTTAAAAGAAATAGAGAAACCGGTACCCAAAGACAATGAGCTTCTGATAAAGGTACATGCCTGTTCTGTCAATTCCTGGGACTGGGACCTGCTGAAGGGAACCCCTCTTGTAAACCGCATGATGTTTGGCTGGCGTAAACCCAAAATCACTGCTCTCGGATGCGACATTGCAGGAGTGGTAGAAGAAACCGGAAGCACTATCAAAGCTTTTAAAAAAGGAGATCAGGTATTCGGTGATATTTCGAGAAACGGATGGAGTGGTTTTGCAGAATATGTCTGCGTAAGTGAAGATTCCCTGACTGTCAAACCTTCTGAAATGACTTTTGAAGTTGCCGCTTCCCTTCCTCAGGCAGCCGCTATGGCCGTGCAAAGCCTTTACGATAAAATAAAAATAAAGCCTGGACAAAAAATACTGGTAAATGGTGCAGGCGGAGGTGTGGGAACTATCGTAGTTCAGCTGGCCAGGCATCTTGGTGCGGAAATAACCGCAGTGGACAAGGAAGAAAAATTCGATCTCCTCCGGTCTTTGGGAGCAGATCATTGTATAGATTACAAGAAGGAAGATTTTAGCAAAAAAGGAGAGAAATACGATCTTATCATAGACGTCGTGGGGAAGCATTCGATTTTCGAACTCAAAAAAGTTTTAAATCCAAAGGGGGTGTACCGGATGGTAGGAGGTTCAGCCTCTCTTATTTTTCAGCTTGTATTCCTGGGGCCGTTGATCTCCCGCCTGTCAGGCAGGAAATTAGGTATTCTTGTACATGAACCTAATAAGCATATGAAATTCCTGCTGGAATTGATCGCTTCGGGAAAGGTAGTTCCCATCGTCGATAGAACCTATCAACTGGAACAATTACCTCAGGCTCTCTGGCATCTGGGAGAAGGAAAAGTCCAGGGAAAAGTGGTTGTCACCATCTGAAAAGTAGTTGCCCATTCTGTAAAAACTGTAACAAAGGCCGGATTCTCTCATCTATTTGAAAAACAACAACTTTCATATCTATGAGATCAAAACTACCAGTTATAGTGCTTTTTTTGCTTCTGTGTTTTTCCTGCACTAAAGAAAAAGAAAATAGGAACCTGACCAATTATTCCGGCCAGGTATCGATAGATATTCCCAGCCAAACTTTTGACGTTAACCTACAGATAGCTTATACTCCACACTATTCGACTCCCACAGACAGCTTGCAGTTTTTTATACACGAAAACGCCCGGATAAAGAAATGTGAGGCCAGTGGACTCCTGAAATTTGAGGAAAATCCAGGGCCTAACAAGGTAAAGACCCTTACTCTCTATTTTAAGAACGAACTAAATACCCCTCTCGATATTAAACTGGAATATAGTTCTCAGCTCAAAGCAGAAGATGCTCCATGGGGTATTGATAAAATTTCGGAAAACTGGGTGGAGCTCAGTGTTAATTCGGCCTGGTTACCTGTACTCTCTTCTTTCGATCTTTATTTTACCGCAGATATGGAGGTAGACCTGAAGACGGAAAAGGAACTGGAGCTGATCTCTAGTGGGAGCAGCAAAAAAACAGCTAAAAACAAATTCGAGATCCACAATACGGTACCCCAGATAGATCTTGTTTTGATAGGCAGCCATAGCTTTTACAGGAACGATCAGGAAAACACCACTATTTACGATCATAAGAAAGATAACGGGAGAGCGGCATTTATGTCTGACATTAGTAAAAAAAGTCATCAGTGGCTCAACCGGAATTTCGGGAGCTCAAAAGAATTACCGGAAGTTAAACTGGCTATTGCTCCCCGAAATGAAAGCGGTTATGCAAGAAAGAACTTTATTGTACTTAGCAATAGCATCTCCGTAAATGACACCCTGCATTTTGTGAATTTCATTACTCATGAATTCGCTCATTTCTGGAGTAGCGGAGCAAATCCGCAAACCGCTCACAGGTGGCTGGACGAATCTGTTGCAGAATACATCGCCTTTAAATACATCCAAAAAGAATACAATGCAGACGCCTTTAGTACTTTTTTATCCCGTATAGAAAAGGAGGCTCCGCAGCTTCCTCCCGTATATAAGCCGGAAATAACAGGACCTCCGCCACATGCTGTTATGTACAGAAAAGGTGTTGGTAAGTTACACCATCTGGAAAAGATGATAGGAGAAAAGGCTTTGTTTGCCTTTCTGAACAAATGGTTTACCTATGAAAAAAAGGACACCGAAACATTCCTGAACCTGCTCGGGGAATTGCAGGGCGAAGATGTTGCCAAAAACTTCAGAGCAGAATTAGGCAAATAATATATTTCCTCCTTTTTCAGACAGTATATCCCCGGCCTTAAGGCAAGCCGGGGGTAATGATCAAACTGTTGAATAGCCGGACCTTTGCCCGGAAGAGTTTGTTCTCAACCTCTATTTGTTTCAGACCCGTGTCTAAAAGTGTTTTCTCCCGCTGATTGACCAGGAAAACAGAGCTTTCACCCAGGCTGAATTTACGTTCTTCGGCCTTAAGTAAAAGGTCATAATCTTTTCTTATCTCATCCAGGATGATCAATTGTTCATTTACAGATAAAGTCTCATTATATTCGGAGGTAATTTTATTTTTCAACCGAAGTAATTCCGACCTGTAATCCAGTTCTGCATCCTGGATTTTGTACTTGGCAATTTTTACTTCTCCCCTTTCCTTTCTCAAAAACAGGCCAAGGCTAAACTTAAAGCCCGCTTTAAAATCGCGTGTATTAAAAGTATTGATCCGTTCGGCATCACTCGACAAAAAATTATAGTAAGCGTCCAAACGGGGCTTTAGCTTATCGGCCTTTAGTTTTTTTTCAACCTCCAGTACCTTTATTTTCTGATCCAGGGTGATGATCTTCGGATGTTGCTCAAGAGCAAAAGCATCGTCTATCCCCATATTGATCTCCAGTACTTCATCTACAGATCCCGATATATCCTCTTGAGGAACTACATGAGGTTCCAGTTCTACGGGGATGCGATTCGCAGTCCACAGGAAATTGGATAGTTTTAACTGCGCTTTCAGATAGTTGAGTCTTGCCTGTTCCAGTCCTAATTTTCGGTTTTTCACCACAATTCCGGCTTCTACACTATCTATAGCAGCCTTGTCACCTCTTATCACCTGGTTTTTGACTCCTTCCAGGCGTACCTCAGCATTCCTTAAAAACTCATCGTACAATTCAAACTCCCTGTGAGCTTTAAGCCAGTCAAAATAACTCAGTCCTGCATCGCTTAGGACCTTGTTGATCTGCATCTTCTGCTCTGCCACGGAAAGTTCCCTGAAGATCTTAGCCTTCCTTAGTGTGGCCATTCTTTCATTAATAAAAAGTCCTTCTCCCAGAGGCACTTTTACTCCCGCACTGAACAAACGACCATCGTCCGGAATAAAATTTTGGGGATTTAAAAAAGATCCGTCCGTATCTTCATAACCCGCATTGAATTCTATCCCGTACCAGGTTGGTATTTTAACTCCACCCTTGAGGATATCAAAGTAATCCGAACCCAGGAATTCCTTGCCTTCATAGCTAAATTCGAGTTTAGGATCGAATTCACCCCTGGCCCTGGTCACTCCCGCCTGAGCTTTTTTAAGTGTCAATTCGGCCTGGCCCGCTACCGGATGGTATTTTCTCACCAGTTCCAGAAATTCTTTTAAGCTCAGGATTGTATTTATTTCTTTTTTTACTTCCTGTCCGTTTAAAAGAAAAGACCAGCTACAAAACAATATCAGGATAAAGCTTCTCATTTCTGCGACTTTTTTACGGCTTCTTCTTTTTCACTTTCCTGCTGATAATAATTAGCAGGGAAACCGTTGAGTTTTCGCCATGCTTCATACCAGATAGGAACATCGTCCAATAATGCGATCGTAGCTGCCCCGGATCCGACACGTATCTTTTCCGGCCATTGATGATCTTCAGGGTCCGGTGCCAGCAAAACCCTGTACTTACCGTTATCGCTGATAAATGTCTCGATGGCTACCACTTTGGCGCCATAAGTCCCGTAAGAAGCATTGGGCCAACCGTTAAAAACAATGGCGGGCCATCCGTCAAACTGTACCCTCACTTCCGCTCCAATCTGTATTAACGGCAGATCTATAGGCTCTACATAAGTCTCTACGGCAAGCTCATAATTTGCAGGCATGATACTCAGGAGTTGCTCTCCTTCCTTAAATGTTTCGCCAAGCCCGCCTCTGATCGCTTTGTTGATAAAACCGTTTTGCGGAGCTCTCACATAATAAAGTTCATTCCTCCGCTCATAATTGGTGTATTGGTTTTCCAGTTTGGTGAACTGTGCCTCGGCATCAAATTGTCCGGACATAGCCGTATACTTTTCGCTTTCAGCTTTGGATATCTTATCAGTATAAGAAGCTTTTACCCTGCTGATCTCTACCCGGGCATTGATCACTTCATTCTTACTGGCCAGCAATTTGTTTTCCTGAGATATAAGTTTGGCCTGAGCTTCCTGTAGCTTTAGCTTCTTCATCTCAAGTTCGGTAAGCGATTTCAAACCTTCCCGCTGAAGGCTTTCTGTTCTCTCATACTGCCGCTCGGCAATCTGAATAAGGGTCTTTGCCGCTTCGTAATCTATACTGTCGCTTTTTACTTTCAGATAGGACTGTTTCAGTTTGTTTTCTACCTGGCTGAGTTTTAGTTCCCGCTCTCTCCTCAGTGAAGAGACCTGTACGTCCAGGGCTTTTATTTTTTCTTCATAGGCACCTATGGAAAAGTTCTTTGCTTCCAGTTGTTTTTGAGTACGCTCCAGCAGATCCGGATCAAAGTATTTGTCTTTGACCTCCGAGATAAACAGGATGGTATCTCCTTTTTCTACAAAATCTCCTTCCCGGACAAACCATTTTTCTATTTTACCCGGAATTGGCGACTGTATGGTCTGCGGCCTGTTATCGGGTTGCAGGGTGGTTACAAAGCCTCTCCCCTGTATATTTTGGGTCCAGGGAAGAAAAAGGATCACAAGAGCAATAGCTGTAAAAGCAATCAGAAACCTGTTGAAATATTTATAATGCCCTATCCTATTCAGTTTCCTGATGGCATCATATTCTCCAAGATCAACGGTTTTGTTGAGTTTATTTTTTGAAATATTGAGCATGATCAACCTTTTTTAGTTATCCGTCCGTTTTCAAGCGTAACTATCTTTCCGCATTTTTTGATCCACTCCTTATTCTTACTGATCACAATAAGGCTCCATGGGTTTGAAGGATCTATCAGAAAATCGATGATCCTGCTGGTCTCATCCCCGTCAAACTGATCCAGTGGGTTTTTAAGGATCAGAAGCTTGGGTTTATGTACAATACTCCTGGCAAGCACGATCTTTTTTGAGATCGTATAGGATATTTGTTTGCCTTCCGGGTAGATGATGGCATGCAATCCCTTAGGCTGCTCTTTTACGAAGGAGGTAAGCCCGGTCTTTTCTATTGCCCAGTAAACATCGGCTTCAGATATATTGGGATTCCCAAAGGTGATATTTTCCAGGATACTTCCTTCAAAAGGCGATTCTTCGGTAAGGGATTGTCCGATCAGAGAACGGTAATAGTTAAGGCTGATAGAACTGAGCGAAATATTATTTACATAAATGGCTCCTTTTTCCGGTTCTATAAGACCGGCTATCATACGAAGAAGGGTGGTTTTTCCCGAATTGTTACTTCCGTTCAAAAGTATGGTACAACCGGGCTCTATAGTAAGAGATACATTGTCCAGCACTTTTTTACCCAGGGATGAGCTGAAATGCACCTCATCCAGTTCAACTACAAAGTCCTTCCCTATTTGTTCGGGCCTTTCTCCGTTCTGCGGCTCCAGTTCCTTATCTACTACCTGCCCGAGCTTTTCAAGAGAGGTCAGGACATCGTAAAATGATTCAAGTCCGAGAGTCATCTTTTCAACAGAGCCTATTACCAGTAAAATGATGATCTCTGCAGCTACAAACTGCCCTATATTCATCTTCTGATTCAAGACCAGAACACCTCCGATCACCAATAAACCTGCAGTAACAAGGACTTTAAAAGCGATCATCTGCATAAATTGTACGGCCAGGATCCTGAAATGCCCTTCTCTGGCATCCAGGTAATCACTTACCAACTGGTCTGTTTTATGCAGCGCATGCCTTGTATTCCCAGAGAGTTTAAAGCTAACGATGGTCCGGGCAACTTCCTGGATCCAGTGAGCTATTTTGTATTTTACCTTCGACTCTTCAAGGCTGGTTTGCAAACCCCTCTGTGCTGTAAATTTAAACGCTACATATACCAGTAACAGTAACAGAAGGCCATATATGATAAAGAACGGATGATAAAGAGATAAAAGGATCAGGCCAAAAAGTACCTGTAGTAAAGCTGCCGGAAAATCGATAAGGATCTTGGACAGACCCTTTTGAATGGTAAGCGTATCAAAAAAACGATTAGCCAGCTCCGGCGGATAATAGTTCTGCAATTCCTTCATTCTGATCTTTGGAAAGCGATAGGCAAACTCAAAAGAAGATCTTGTAAATATGCGCTGCTGAATGTTCTCCAGGATACGTATCTGCATAAACTGAAGAATTCCCTGAAACCCTACCCCCAAAGTCACCATTACAATAAGAATGATCCATGAGGTAGACACCTGTGCTCCCTGGATCAGATTGATAATAGCCTGGATCCCAAGAGGAAGGGAAAGGGCCACAAGCCCGGCAAAAATAGCGTAGTAAAATATCTGCCTGATATCTTTCTTGTCCAGCTGCAATAAGCTGAAAAAACGCTGTAAGGGAGTCATTGTTTTAGTGCTCATCATTAAGTTTAAATGATTTGAGTTTAGTCAATACTTACCACTCCCGTCTTTTTTAGATAAAAAAAACAGGGGGTAAAGATCACGCCTGCGCGGTTTAAAAACCGGCAGAAAAACAATCAAAAATGTGGTGAAGAGCCTACCGGGGCAATCGGAATCCGGAAGAACCGAAATTTATCGGTATTCCCGGACCCTCTATTGTTATCCGATTATTTAATAGCTTTTTTCACTTAGGATCAACATGGGAATATCCAGCTTTTGAACCACCTCTTCCATATTGTTCTCTATGGCATCATAGGGTTGCTGACCATCCTTCTTCCTTTTTGTATTTCTCATACAAAGCAGCTCTATATTACTTTTGGCAACATAGGTACTGAGGCGATCGTATATATCCGCTCCCTGCTCAAATTCAAAAGCCACAGTTTTGCGGAAATTTCCCTTAGATCGTTCGGTTACCGGTATTTCTTCTTCCGTCTGAGTTCCCTCCGAAGAGCGAACACTGAAAAGAGTAACAGCTTCATCTGCATTCTTATTCAGCTCTAACGGAATTCCCTTTTCATTTGCTTCGGGTACATACCCCAAAAATCCAAGTGAAATATCGGTGCCGGCATTAAACTCCTTCTCCCTTCCGGCAACAAAAACGTTATCCGGGAATTCTTTGAGGATAAACTGAGTTAAATTATCCCCGCCAAATTTCAGAAGTTTATTTTTCCGTTTCCCAAGTACAATGATATCCGGGTTTACTTTCTCAATATGGTCTTTTACCTCCTTCTTTATGTTTCCGAAGGCAAAGTCATAGCTGATCGCTAAATTTTCTTCATCTGCTATTTCATCAGTAAGGCTCTGTAGCGTTCCTCTGGCCACAATTTCAGCTTCCTTTATAGAACGCATTGCCGAGATCTGATTATCATGATCAGCCAGGCTTACTGAAGGACTAACATGAAAGACCTCTATGCTTCCGTCAATAAGCTTTGCAAGACCAACGGCACTCTTTAAAGCCCTAAGAGAGACTTCCGAAAGATCGGTAAGTACCAGTAAACTATATTTTGCTCTTAATTTTTTTGTTCTCATTTTTTTGGTTTTAAATGGATGTATCAGGCACTTTTTGGTCGCAGCCTGAAGAATTCAATAAAACTCCCGGGATTATGAACAACCCCTCTTTCCGAAATAAGTTTAATATCTATATTCCGGTTCGTCGCTTTCTCTGAAAAATCTTCCAATATCTCAACAATATCGTTATCCAGATACCTCGTTTTCCTTACATCCAGTTCAAGGGATGTGTTTATTGGAAGTCCGTCAAGTTCTTTAAGGATAGCACCTTTGTTAAAGAATGTTACCTCTTCTGCAAGAGTCATTTTAATCTTGTGCTTTCCGTTGCTTTGATCTTCAATATGCAGGAAGTGCGAATTCTGGAAGCTCTTGATAAGGATCACAACGATCCCTACTCCTAATCCCATTCCGATTCCGATCAGAAGGTCGGTAAAAATAATTCCCGCTACTGTTACGGTAAAAGGGATAAACTGCTTCCAGCCCATCTTGTACATTTGTTTGAACAATGCCGGTTTTGCCAGTTTATAACCTACCATAAGCAGTATAGCTGCCAATACGGACAATGGGATCATATTTAATAATCTTGGGATAAGTATTACCGAGATCAATAACAGTAAACCGTGAATGATAGCGGATAATTTTGATTTTCCTCCAGACTGGATATTAGCCGAACTCCTTACGATTACCTGTGTAATTGGTAAACCTCCGATAAGTCCGGATAAAATGTTACCACTTCCCTGAGCTATAAGCTCTCTGTTGGTTGGCGTTACGCGTTTCTGCGGATCCAGTTTATCGGTAGCTTCCACACATAAAAGAGTTTCCAGACTGGCAACCAAAGCAATGGTAAAGGCTGTTACCCATATCTCAGGATTTGTGATCCCTCCGAAATTAGGTAGTGAAAACTGCCCGAAGAAAGAAGCTGCATCTTCAGGTACAGGTACTTTTACCAAATGATTAGCTGATATTCCCAATGAAGAACTTCCACCGGCAACAACAAAATAAACGATTCCTAAACCAACCGCAACAAGGGGTCCCTGAATCAGTTGGAATATTTTTGCCTTCTTGGTAAGGACCTTGTCCCAAAGAATAAGGATCACTAAACCGATCACTGCAATTAGTGTAGACCCTAAACTGATAGAGTTAAGTGAAAGCAGGATCTCGGAGAATGTATTTTCACCATCTAACTGGGAAAAGGCAAAATCTCCTTCAGGATCCGCATCATATCCGAAGAAATGTGGGATCTGCTTTAAAATAATAATGATCCCGATCCCGGTAAGCATTCCTTTAATAACAGAAGAAGGGAAATAATACCCTATAATTCCCGCTTTAAGCAAACCGAAAGCGAGTTGTATGATCCCTCCAAGCACTACAGCCAGCAGGAAATTCTCAAAACTTCCCAGGCTAACAATAGCTGAGAGAACAATGGCTGCCAAACCTGCAGCCGGGCCACTTACCCCTACCTGGGATCCGCTGATGACCCCTACAACGATACCTCCTACAATTCCGGCGATCAAACCTGAAAACAGAGGGGCACCACTGGCCAGCGCTATTCCTAAACAAAGAGGAAGCGCTACGAAAAATACGACGATACTAGCCGGTAAATCGGCTTTTACATTTTTAAATAGGTTGGAACTATTCATAGCTTATTTTTTTACAAAAAATTGTTTTTTGACCTGTCATTTTAAAAGGTCTTAATAATTAGACTTTACTTAATAAATATTTTGAATTTTGCTCCCTGAAAAAAGGAGCGACGAGGGGGCCTGATGTCACAATTAGACATAGGTATCCCCGAAAATTATGATTCCGGAGGTGGAATAGGGATCTCCAGGTTCGGGTCCTGGAGTAAATTTTGATTATCGATATCGGAAGAATTTCGGGTAAAGGCAATAAACTGACTGTTAGGTCTGCTGATCTGTAATTCGACCTTTTCCTTTTTACCGTCTTCTTCCGTTTCTTCGGTATCAGAGTCTTCATCACTACCCTCCAGGAGATCCACTAACTCGTAGTTTCCTTCAGAAAAGGGAGCGAAAGCAATATATACAGGCTGAACGACCATCGTATAGATAGCAGCAATCAGTATCAGCTGTTTTAAAGCAAAAAGGGTTTGATATTTATTAAATTCTTTCACCTATTCTCTATCGCTTTAAAAACCAGGTCTGTATAAAACCTTACTATATTATTTTTTCCTTCTTCAAAATCGGTCAGGGCAGGCAGATGTTCAGAAAAATACCGCTGATGATGCGCACCTTCAATAACCGTGGTAGTAAGCATATGAGGGAATTCGAAAGACGGATTGATCTCCAGGATCATTTCACTAACTCTTTTTACAAGCCTTTTATAGGTCTTGTAAAAACCTTTCTCATTTTCTTTATCTACGTCCTTGGTGTGATAGGCCTTTGAAGATTCTGCAATAATGATCCTCCCTAAAATAGCCTCGTTAATATGGGAGAAAGAATTATCTACATCTATTTTTTGTGTAAAGATGCGAATGGCCTTTTCCAGTTTTTCCCTGGGCGACTCGATATTATGCACTGCAAAAGCCAATTGATATTCCGTCCAGCTCCAGTACCAGTTGATCAGGTAAAGCAGTAGCATATGCTTGCTTTCAAAATAGCGATATACGGAACTTTCATTAGAACCTATCCGACTTCCCAGTTTTTTAAATGTGAAAGCTTCAAAACCCAATTCATCGATCATTTCTATACTCGTACATACAATCCTTCTTCCAAGATCGGAAGAGTCCGGGTTCTTAGTATACAGATCGGGGCTGATAGCTATATGGATCGGTAAATTTCTCATTACTGCTTTACAAATATAATAGTAATACTATCAAAAAGCAAAGTTTAACTATTTTTTATGAAAGTAACGCTAATTTTATAACAAAACATCTTCAAACCTTTAGAAAATGCATAAATCATCAATTAAAAAAGAGTTATATAACAACAAACCTGAATCTTCCTCTATCTAAATTTTTCTTAAACATTAGTGGTTTTTGCATATAAATCCCTAATTTTTAGGAGTTAATACGATACCTATGTTCAACTCTTTCAACAGCCGTTTTTTTAACATCATACCTCTGAGTTTGTTATTGCTTAACTGTTCCGGCGACAGTAATAGTCCTTCCGGAGATCAAGACCTTACACCTCAACCCAATACAGAGTTTAATAATGTAAGCGGGACCAATCTTATAAGTAACAGTCTGGGAAACAACTCTATGGACGGAGTGGCCATAGATATTGATAATGACGGGGATACGGATATGATCCTGGCGATGGAGTTCAGGAGAAATATTATCCTTATCAATGACGGACAGGGACGCCTGACCGACGAATCGAACAACCGTTTTCCGAACCAGGTACACGACTCGGAAGATATTGCCATCGCAGATTTTGACAAAGACAACGATCCCGACATTGTTTTTGTGAGTGAAGATGATCAGACCAATGAATATTACAGGAATAACGGACAGGCGGTATTTACAGATGTGAGTAACCTGCTTCCCGTAAGCGGAACTTCCAACGTAGTGGAAACCGCCGATTTTAACAACGACACCTATCCTGATCTTATTATCGGGAACCGGGGTCAGAATATCATTCTTATTAATGATCAGGCGGGAGGTTTTACAGATGAAACTGCTGCACGCCTGCCCGTAGATAACAGTACCACCCAGGATATCGAACTGGCGGATATTAACGGCGACGGGAATTTTGATATTATAGAGGCCAACGAAACCTCAAACAGGATACTCATCAACGACGGGAACGGGAATTTTACAGATGAAACTGCTACCCGCCTCCCCCCTGTTAACGACCAGACACGGGAGGTAGAACTGGCAGATATAGATAACGACAACGACCTCGACATCTTTTTTGCCAATGTGGATTTCGGAGGGATCGGTAACCCGCAAAACAGGATGCTGCTCAATGACGGAAACGGGAATTTTTCGGAGATCACCTCTTCAGCCCTGCCCGTAAGTAACTTCAGGACAGTCGGCGCCATCTTTTACGATATTAATGATGATGGTTTTATCGATCTGATCTCGGGAAATCGTTTTAACAGTCGTGAGAACCTGGTACTGATCAATGATGGAAACAGAAGTTTTAGCGACCAAACCACTACCTATTTCCCATCCTTAAACAGTTATGCTTTTGACTTTCAGCTTGCCGATTTTAACGGGGACGGGAAGACCGATATTTATTTTTGCAATTTTCAGGGCAATGATATTCTTCTTTTTGGAAGTACTGATTGAAAATAGCATAAGAAGAGTATCTGCTCTATTTCATTATTTAGTAATTTTAATGGATAATCGTTCCGAAATCAATAAACCATTCTTATGGCAAAGACAAAACCCACTGATCAGAATGTCACCGATTTTATTAATGCCATTCCGCATGAAACAAGGCGAAAAGACGGCTTTTTTATCCTGGATATGATGAAGCGCATTACAGGGCTGGAGCCTGTAATATGGGGGCCTTCTATCATAGGTTTCGGATCTTATCATTACAAATACGACAGCGGGCACGAAGGTGATGCCCCCTTAATAGCTTTCTCTCCAAGGAAGCAACACCAGGTCTTGTATGTACTGTCTAATTTTAAAGGACAGGAAGAGCTGTTAAAGAAACTGGGGAAATACAAAACCGGAAAAGTCTGCCTTTATGTTACAAGGTTGGAGAATATTGATCTGGAGGTGCTGGAAGAAATTGTTCAAAAGGCATGGGATCATAATACAAAATAGTGTTTTAATACACCAAAACCCTTAATTATTTCGTTTACAGGAATGTACATTCTGATTAGCTACACTTAAGATGGGAACAGATCAGCTCGAAACAATTTATATTACCGACAGACAGGAATGGCGTACATGGCTGGAGGATCATTTTAAAAGCAAGCCCGAGATCTGGTTGGTATATCCCAAAAAATCGGCAGGAAAAGAAAGGATCCTTTATAATGATGCAGTAGAGGAAGCTCTTTGTTTTGGCTGGATAGACAGCACGGTTAAATCGCTGGATCCCCATCACACCATACAGCGGTTCACCCCAAGAAAAGCTAAAAGCTCTTTTTCACAGGCTAACAGAGAACGTTTAAAATGGCTGGAAGCGCAGAATATGATACACCCTTCCGTTCTACCGGCGGTAAAAGATGTACTGAAGGAGGCTTTTGAGTTTCCCAAAGACATAATTTCCGAAATAAGAAAAGAGCCTGTAGCATGGGAGAACTACCAAAAACTATCGGATCCCTATAAAAGGATCAGGGTCGCCTACATTGTTGCTGCCCGAAAACGCCCTGAAGAGTTTCAAAAGAGGCTTTTAAATTTTATAGAAAAAACCAAAGAAAATAAACTCATAAGGGGTTTTGGCGGAATTGAAAAATACTATTAATATCAAATACAATGTACAGGTATATCACTTTAATATTTTGCATTCTTTTTTCCATTAACGGGCTTCAGGCACAGAACAGGATCACTATCAATATTCCCACACCGGAACAGGAAGCTGATCAGATATGGAGAACGCTGAGAGATATCGCTTTTTTTGAAAAACACAATTATCAGCTGAGCCTTCCGAAAAATGAACTTATAGATGATCTGAAACAAAAATCCAGAGCCAACCGGCTTTCGCAGAATGATTACGAGTCTTTAAAAAAGTTCGTAAAGACCAGGGCCTATAAAAAGTCTGATTATTTAATGGGGTATGAAAAAATAGAACAGGTTGTTCCCTTGCTGAATAAGATGGTTACTTCCATTGGTCAAAGCCGGAAAAACTGGGATTTTAAGGAATATGATGTATACCAGGTTAACCTCACACTGTATGGTCCCGGCGGAAGCTATGATCCCGACAATGGCTCCATTCTTATTTTCACCACACTGGATGGCAGGTTTAAACAATACGATAATCCTGTAAACACATTGATTCACGAGATAGTTCATATCGGAATGGAAAATTCTATCATGGCCGAGTATAAAGTTCCTCACCCCTTAAAAGAAAGGATCGTTGATACATTTGTTTGGCTGAGTTTCGGAGAACTCCTGCCCGATTACAGAATACAGAATATGGGGGATAAAAGGATTGATGATCATTTGAAGGAACGAAAAGACCTGGAGGATCTGGCAGAGATCGTAAAAGCTTTTACAGGCCAATAAGAAAGCCTGATCCAAATTTCTTTTTTTCGAGCTGTAACATTTATGCAATAGCATTATCTTATAATAAAAACAACCTGAAATGAAATTAATAAGCAGACTGGCCATCCTACTTCTTTTGGCCTACAGTTGTTCTTCGGAAAAAGAACAAAAATTTAACAGCGTAGATAACTTTTCATCAGAATTAAAAGAACTTAAAGAATATTTCCAGATCCCGGGGATGGCTGTTTTGGTTCAAAAAGAAGGTGAAACCCTCTATGAAGATTATCTCGGATATTCCGAAACAGCAACTCAAAGTCAGCTGGATGCTTCCACTACCTTCCCCATTGCTTCTCTTACCAAGATCTTCTCCGGACTCATGATCATGAAACTTGCAGAAGAAGGGAAACTAAAACCGGAAGATCCCATAAAAAAATATATTCCGGAAGCGGAGATCGACGATTCCATTCAGATAAAGCATGTCCTGTCTCATACATCTCAGGGAGATATAGGAAAGCATTTTTATTACAGCTCCCGTTTCGGATGGCTGACAAAGGTTATTGAAAAAGCCTCGGGAATGTCGTTTGCGGAATATGCCGAAACCCTGATCCTCTCCCCTCTGGAGATGCAAAACAGTTTTCTTCTGAAGGATTCCCTTCAGCTGGCGCAAAAAGATATAAAAATGGCCCGCCCTTACATGTTGGATGATGGAATACAGGACGGGTTTATAGATTACGGATATTCCAGTTCTGCGGGGATGGTATCGACCGTTAAGGATCTGGCTGTTTTAGACAGGGCTATGGATGCCAATACTATTATTTCCGAAGCTTCCAGGGATAAGATGTTCTCTGCTTTTAAGGAGCTTCCCTACGGATATGGTATTTTTCATCAGGAGTTTAATGATCTAAACCTGATCTGGGGTTACGGGCAGTATGATTGTTATTCCAGCTTGTTCCTTAAAGTGCCTTCAAAAAAGATCACCCTTATTCTTCTGGCTAACAACAACCTGATGAGCGACCCTGCCAGGTTGATCTATGGTGATGCCCTCTCTTCCCTCTTTGTTATGAGTTTCCTTAAAAACTTCGTATTCGAAATAGAGGACATGCCCCTTCTGGAAACGGAGGCATCCCTGGCGGAAAATAAAAGCATTACTTCCGATTTTTACCGGGAAAAACTTCTGGCACAGGCTTTGGCCGAATCCTTTATGGCAAGGTTTGATACAGGGAAAGTACAAAGCAGTGCCAGGTTACTTGAAAAGACATTTAGCTTATTCCCCGATTATAAGACCTATGCAGACATTTCTCTTATGCATAATCTCTCCTTCCTAAAGGACGTGGCCTTTTTTATGGAGCTGGGCGATTTTAATGTTTTTGACGAGCAGTTAGAGACCATCGGGAATGCATTGTTATCGGAAGACCCGGACAATCCGTATCTTCATACATACCTGGGTACTTTTTACGATAGAAAAGGTGATCTGGAAAAAGCCAAACCACATTTCGAACACATTGTGAACAATGCGAATTTTTCCAGGAACTGGTATACGGCTGAAGCGGAAGGATGGCTCCGGGGGCAGCAATAAAAAGGCAGAAGCTGCAGATCAAAATATTTTTATCTGTGGCTTTTATTTTTGTAGCTTTATTCCCAGGCAGTCTAAACCCGGCCATAAACAGATTATGAAACTTTTACTCAAACCCTCTTTTCTCCTTCTCTTATGTTTAACGATGACGTCCTGCCTGAATGTGAACGGAGATAAGGATGAAAATCTTTCGCTGGACAGGGACTTTTCGGAAGTGGAAATAAATAACGAGTATAAGATCAAGATCCCGAAATATATGGATAAGACCTCCGACCTGAATGATGAGGCTTCTCTTCAGTATCAGAATATCTTTAAAGAAACCTATGTGGTTATCATAGACGAATCTAAAGAAGATCTGATATCGACTTTTAAAGATCTGGGAGAATACAACGATTCCCTCTCGGTTGTTGAGAATTACCGGGATATCCAGCTTAGCTCGATCCATGAGAATATAGTGACCAGCTATGAATCCGATTTCCGATCTTTGAACATCAACGGACTCGATGCCGAGGCATTTGAGATGGACGGAAGAGTGGACGGAGTGGATTATGATATAGCGTATTTCCTGACTTTTATAGAGGGGAAGGAAAAATTGTATATGCTTATGGCCTGGACCCTTCAGGACAGGCGTGAGCGATATAAATCTACCTATGAAAAAATTGCCAGTTCCTTTCGTTTATACAGCAGAAGAAAAGTAAGGGCCAGGAGTAAAAAATCATCATAAACTACTATCAATAAATGGGTACAGGTATAATTATCTTTACAGTACTTTTTGTAATCTCAATGGTCTATTCCAAAACCAGAGATCAAAATATTAGAAAGAAGAAAAAAGAAGAGAGATTAAAGTTTGCAAAAACCAAAAAGGAAAGAACCAATACAAACATGATGGACGAGCAGGAGTTTTGGGAACTCATTGACTTTTCTCTTGAAAAATCCAACGGTTTTTACCAGGACCAGCAAAAAATACTAATTAAATCCTTCAAAGATTTTAGTCCGGAACAATTAATTGAGCTTGATAATAGATTAATGAATTATAGTGAAAAACTCAATTCTTATGAGCATTTGGCAGCTGCTTCCATCCTATTTGGAGGTTACTCCACTGATTTATTTATCCCCTTAAAACAATGGGTCATTTGCCAGGGGCGGACCAAGTTTTACGATATTCTTTCAAATCCGGATAACTTAGCGGATCTGGACTACAGAAAGTATGACAGATATCCTTTATCTATTTCAATTGGTAAAACTTATGAATCAAAGACGAATGAAATGTTACCTGTAGCAAAGATCAATTTTGAGTTAAGAGGAGAAGAAGTAGATGAAGCAGATTTTCCCGAGAAATTCCCAAAGCTGTGGGAAAGAGCTTAAAAATATCTTTTGAATAAACAGGAAAAGCCCGGATCCGGGCTTTTCTTATTTGAGGCTTCCAACCAATACAACTATTAAAAAACAAAAAACCAGCTCCCCGACCGGGGGCTATCTGAATATTTATACCCCTGGCATAATAAGGTTAAGTTCTGTAAACTCATATTGAGTTTTCTTCTGTGAAATTAGATGCTTAAGTACAGAATCTTCTTTTTAAAGGGGCCTTTTTACAAAAAATCGTTCATCTTCATTTTTAAAGGATAAAGAGCATATAGTCTATAAATCTGTTTGGTAGATGGACTAAAAAGGATAATTATTTTGTCTTAATACAAATAAAACTAATGTTAGTTAGGACACTAAATCAGTCATTTTTAAACAGTATCTTTGGGGCCTTTAAATGAGTACTTTATTCCTAAGTATGGAAATAGAAAATATTCTGGGATACATCGGAGCCCTTTTTATTGGAGGTGTTCTGGGACTTGTTGGAGGCGGAGGCTCCATCTTAACCGTACCTCTTCTGGTATATCTTCTCAGCTACAGCCCGGTAGTGGCAACAGCTTATTCTCTTTTTGTAGTGGGGGCATCGGCCGTTGCCGGAGCCATACAAAAATACCGAAAGGGAGTAGTGGATATAAAAACAGGGCTTTTCTTTAGTTTTCCATCCTTCCTGGCTGTTTATCTGTCGCGTAAATATGCGGTTCCCGGAATTCCCGATGTGCTTTTCAGCACAGGAGGTTTTACACTTACCAAAAATATGGGGCTGATGCTCTTCTTTGCCGTTGTTATGCTCTTTGCGGCAACCGCGATGATAAAACCCAAAAAGGAAAACGGGAAGACCGAACATTCCAAACCTTCTTACCCTTTTATATTTATGCAGGGGATCATTATCGGAACAATTACGGGAATAATAGGCGCAGGAGGTGGTTTCCTATACGTACCGGCCCTGGTACTCTGGACCAATCTTCCCATGAAAAAAGCAGTAGGGACCTCCCTTATTATCGTAGCTATTAATTCGCTTATAGGTTTTACCGGCGATCTTCAGGAGATGAAAGTAGACTGGTCATTCCTTCTCCCCTTTACCTTCATAACTATTATGGGAATATTGCTGGGAGGCTATCTTTCCAAATTCGTTTCCAACAAGAGCCTTAAAAAAAGCTTCGGATGGTTCATCCTTGTTATGGCCATTTATATTATCAGCAAAGAGATCCTCAATTCTTAAATTGTGATATTTATCAGGATTAATAAAGATCTTGTTATGTATCTTTGAGCTTTAATTCGAAACCTAATTTGATTTTAGAATGAAAATAGAACAAATATATACAGGGTGTTTGGCGCAGGGAGCGTATTATATTGAATCTGCAGGAGAGGCCGCCATTATAGACCCTTTAAGAGAAACCAAACCTTATATAGATAAAGCACTTTCGGAAAATGCCAGGATCAAATATGTTTTTGAAACGCATTTTCACGCCGATTTTGTATCGGGTCACCTCGATCTGGCAGCTAAGACAGGAGCTAAAATAGTTTATGGCCCTGGTGCATCCACTTCTTACGATATTCACACCGCCACAGACGGTGAGGAGTTTAAAATAGGGAATATCAGGATCAAGGCCCTGCATACTCCCGGACATACCTTAGAATCGACCACCTATCTTCTTATCGATAAAGACGGGAAGGAACATGCTATTTTTTCGGGAGACACCCTCTTTTTAGGTGATGTAGGAAGACCCGATCTGGCAATCAAATCCGATCTCAGTAAAGAAGATCTGGCAGGAATGTTGTTCGATTCTCTGAGAAACAAGATCATGCCGCTGGCAGATGATATTATTGTATACCCGGCTCATGGTGCGGGATCGGCCTGTGGTAAGAACCTCAGTAAGGAAACGGTAGATACCCTCGGAAACCAAAAGAAAACCAATTATGCGCTTCGTGCAGATATGACTAAAGAGGAATTTGTAAAAGAGGTTCTTGACGGGATCCTGCCTCCTCCTCAGTACTTTGCGAAGAACGCTTTAATGAATAAAGAAGGTTACCAGGCCTTCGACGATGTATTAAGTAAGGGGGATACACCTCTTGGGGCTGAAGAATTTGAAGCCATGGCCAATAGTGAAGGCGCTCTGGTACTTGATGTTCGTCCTCAGAGCGAATACATAAAGTCGCATATTCCCAACTCTATCTTTATAGGCCTGAACGGGTCTTTTGCCCCCTGGGTAGGAGCTCTGATCACCGATCTTAAACAACCTATCTTGTTGATCGTTCCCGAAGGTAAATCGGAAGAAGCCCTTACGCGTCTTTCCAGAGTTGGATACGACAATACCCTTGGCTATCTTGACGGGGGACTAGATTCCTGGGAAAAAGCAGGAAAAGAAACAGATAGTCTCGTATCTATTGATGCTGCAGAGTTTGAAAAGAATTATAACGACAAGCTGAATATCCTCGATGTGCGAAAGCCGGGAGAATTTGAAGCGGGACATCTGGAAACCGCAGAAACCTTTCCTCTCGATTTTATAAATGATCATATGCACAGCATCGATAAGAGCAAAGAATATTATCTGCACTGTGCCGGAGGATACCGCTCGGTAATTGCAGCTTCTATTCTGAAAGCAAGAGGTTTTGACAAGCTGATAGATATTGCAGGAGGTTATGGAGCTCTGAAAGAGACAAGCCTTCCCAAAACAGCATCGAGCTGTTCTGCCTGATCTATCAATAAAATAGAATATTAAAAGCCCCTGACAGCATTGTCAGGGGCTTTTTCAGTATATACAGTAATTATAATTTGAAAAAAATAAATTAAATATTCCGGTACTAGTACAGGAAGTTCATTGCAGTTATATCATTCTGATTGAACTCTCCGTCCGTACCAAAGGTAAAGCAGGCAAGCATGATAGAAGTCGGATCAAAACCTGTTGGTGTACCAGGAATATGAACAGCTCCGACACTTCCGGCACTCTCTCCAGTTTCTCCACAACTCTGACGGCTGAACCAGTCAGTGTGTCTGAAACCTATTGAGTGTCCGATCTCGTGACCAGCTACGTGCTCGTTTACATTAGGATCTACGTTATCCAAACCGGTGAACAATTGAACAAATTTATTCGGGTCACCTCCACTAGGGAAGCCGGCAACTCCACCTGCTCCAGGTTGGCTTCTCTGTCTGAAAACTACAATATCTGCATTAGTGCTTGCAGCAAAACTCAACTGGAAATTCAGCTCCAGGTTAAGCCTGTTGTAGTTATTGATAGCCCATTGAAGGCCTGTTCTCATACTGTTGGAAAGGCCAAAACCTCCGCCACCGGTATAACCGATAACAGTAAGTGTTCTTGGTGAACTTACTAAATTGAATGTTCTATATTGTTCTTCTTGTATTCCTCCATAAAGACTCAAACTTGCTATTGTACTAGGATCAAACGCAATATCGCCTTCAGCAACAATACGGTCTAAAGTTCCCCCACCGGGAATTTCATACGATTGTCTTTGAAGGTTTTTAGTGTTGATCGCAAAAGAAGACAGTTGATCAATAATTTCCTGTGGAATTTCCTGTTGTTCATCCTGAACAACATTGTCTTCTTCATTACTACATGAAGCGAGAATAAGTCCTACTCCTAATAAAGAAAGTACAACTCTTAATCTAAGTTTTCTCATTTGTAAAGATTTGATAGTTAGTGTTAATAAATTAATCATTTTGATAGTTAACTACTATATATACTAATGATTTATTTAATTCGGAATAAAATTATTAAAATTTTCTTAATATTTAAGAATTCGTAATAATTTTAACAATTTTCATATGTTTTTTTACTTTTTTAAAAAAATTTTTGATGATTTGATAATCTAAAAAATCGCTTGAAATCGTTGTACAGCGTAGTTTTATCGATGAAATGCACGTTAAAAATTTCTTAAAATTGTTAAAATACTATAATACGCATCTACGTTAAAACCGTAGCCGTTCTACTCTTTAACATCCGGTAAAATGAAGTAAAAAAATCAGAAAAAAAGTCAGAATGGAGTTTATTGATAGACTTTTATGTAATCTATTATAAAGTTTTGAGGAAGCGCAGAATCATCGATCTCCGGCCCTCCGAAATTCCCTCCGATGGCCATATTGACAATAAGATAAAAAGGCTGGTCAAAAGGCCAGGTCTCTTTGGTCTTCTGCTCCGGCCGGAAAGTATAGACCAGTTCATTATCTATATAGAAACTAATACTGTCTTTGGTCCACTGTGCAGTATAAGTATGAAAGCCCTCCTCTATCCCCTTTATCCTCATCTTCCTTGTATTAAGGGTATTTCCATGGCTGGCTTTGGTATGAAGGGAAGTAAAGATCATCCCGGGCTCCTTACCCACATATTCCAGGATATCTATTTCGCCGCAATTGGGCCATTTAACCTCATCTATATTCGATCCCAGCATCCAGAAGGCAGGCCACAGCCCTTTACCCACGGGTAATTGTGCTCTGACCTCTATCTTTCCGTATTTAAACTCTTTCTTTGCTTTAGTGGTGATTCTGGTCGATGTGTAAATACTGCCTTCCTTTCTGCCGGTTATAATTAATTTTCCCTGATGTAATCTGTGGTTCTTTTTTGTATAGATCTGGCTTTCGTTATTTCCCCAGCCACATAGCCCGGGGCAACCATCACCCAGTTCATAGTTCCACACGCTTTCGTCCAGTTCGGTACCGTTAAAATCTTCTTCCCAAACCAGTTTCCACTCCTTATCCTGAGCAGAAAGCTCCAGACAGCAAAAGCACAGAAACAAAAGAACACAAATTCTCATAAGCTTAATCTTCATACCTAAAGTCGGTTTCCAGGGTTGTAACAGAGCTCCCTCCGACAAATAGTTTAAAGTTTCCCGCCTCGGCTTCCCATTTTCGGTTCGCCGTAAAGAATTCTATGGTTTCCTCATCGATCTCGAAGCGGATCGTTTTCTTTTCTCCTTTTTTAAGCTCTACGAGTTCAAAGCCCTTCAACTCCTTTACAGGCCTGGTAGTGCTGGCAACCAGATCACGTATATAGAACTGTACGACTTCCTTTCCATCCAGATCGCCTGTGTTGGTTACATCTACAGAAGCTGTTATACTTCCTCCGGAAGAGAAGGAGTTCTCATCTAACTGAAGATTGTCGTATTCGAAAGTCGTATAGCTCAATCCATGTCCAAAAGGATATAAAGGACTATTCTGTTCATCTATATAATGTGTCCAGAATACAAGGTTGGGGGCCGGGATAACAGGCCTCCCGGTATTTTTATAATTGTAATAAACCGGAACCTGCCCCACACTCCTGGGAAATGTCATCGGGAGTTTCCCACTGGGGTTATAATCGCCGTAAAGGACCTGGGCGATTGCATTCCCGCTCTCGGTTCCCAAATGCCAGGTTTCCACGATTGCGGGAATATGCTCATCTTCCCAATTTAAAGTCAGGGGGCGGCCGTTCATTAATACCAATACAATATTTTTGTTGATCTTATAAATTTCTTTTAACAATTCCTGCTGCACTCCGGGCAGATCCAGATTAACTCTGCTACGCCCTTCACCGCTCTGAAAACCGTGTTCTCCGAGAACCATCACAACCACATCTGCTCCACGCGCTGCATTTTTTGCCGCTTCAAAACCACTTTTATCGGTGGTATTGATCTTTGTTTCCATTACAAAAGCCGGATCTCCTATTACAAGCTCCGCTCCTTTTTCATGAATAAGGTTATTTCCTTCATATTTTTTCATCCCGTCCAGAACGGAAACCGCCGTATGATCGTCGGCAGCGATCCTCCAGCTTCCTAACGGGCTGTTATTATCGGCAGCCAGCGGACCTATTAAAGCTATTTTTTGCCCGCTTTTCTTTAGCGGAAGTAAATTATTTTCGTTTTTAAGTAATACGATCGACTTTTTAGCCATATCCAGTACAGCTTCCCTATGCTCCTCGCTTCCTATTACTTCTTTTTCTCTTTCTTCATCACAATATTTATACGGGTCATCAAATAACCCCAATTCGAATTTCAGGCGTAATATCCTTCTCACGGCATCATCAATAAGTTTTACGTCTACCTTTTTTTCTGCCACCAGTTCTTCCAGGTGTTCTATATAGAGATAGGACTCCATATCCATATCGGATCCGGCATTTACTGCCATTTCCGAAGCGTGTTTCCCATCTTCTGCATAGCCATGTGCTATCATTTCTGCAATAGACCCCCAATCGGAGACTATCATTCCGTCAAACTCCCATTCTCCCTTCAGTACAGTTCGCTGAAGATATGCGTTTCCAGTTGCCGGACTACCGTTCAGGTCGTTAAAGGAATTCATAAAAGTGCGTACCCCTGCATCCTTCACCATTTTAAAAGGCGGGAATATAACATTCTGAAGCAGGGACTCACTAACATCTACGGTATTGTAATCTTTTCCGGCTTCGGAAAAGCCATATCCTGCAAAATGCTTGGCACAGGCTGCAATGGTGTGTACAGCCGACAGGTCATCGCCCTGAAAGCCTTTAACACGGGCCACTCCCACCATACTTCCCAAATAGGGGTCTTCTCCGGCACCTTCCATGACTCTTCCCCATCTCGGGTCTCTTGAAATATCAACCATTGGGGCAAAAGTCCAGTTAATACCACTGGCGGCTGTTTCTGCAGCGGATACTTCTGCCGACCTCTGAATGGCCGCCATGTCCCAGCTGGCTGCTTCGGCCAGAGGAATAGGACTGATGGTCTTGTAACCGTGTATCGCATCAAAACCAATAACGAGTGGGATCCCTAAACGGGATTCCTCTACTGCGACTTTTTGCACAGCTTTTACTTCTTTTACTCCTCTTACGTTGAGCATAGATCCCACCAGTCCGTTTCTCAGGTGTTCATATTTTTTAGCTGCCTCTCCATCACTGGGAGCGGGACCAGTCAGATCCCAGAAACCATTGTACTGATTCATCTGTCCGATCTTCTCCTTCAGGGTCATCAGGGAAAGTACAGAATCTACTTTCCTGCTGAGCTCATCCTCATTTGAATTAGCTAGTTTATCCCCGGTTTTCGGATTACATGCGGTTAGAATTAACACAGCAAGTACTCCTCCGTATATTTTGAGTTTTTTCATCCTTTAAAACTTTTAATCATCTGTAAATCATAAAATTACATACAATAATTCTGATCCTGCAGACTTTTTTAATATGTATCAGATTTAAGAAGGCCAGCCTCGCATTTACCAGCCTTCCCAATCTGAAATGAAAAACACATGTATGAACTTATTGATATATCCTGATATAATCTACCTCCATAACAGACTCCGTAAATCCTCCATCGATCACTCCTCCGAAATTCCCTCCCATTGCTACATTAAGGATTATAAAAAAGTCCTTGTTAAATGGCAGGCTTCCGTTGTTTGAAGCTGTAAAGTAAAGTTGATCGTCTACAAAGAAGCGTATATCAGTTTCGTTCCACTCCACGGCATATACATGAAACTCTGTAGATGCATCACTTACCGTAGTGGTTCCGGTTCTTGCATTTCCTCCAAAATTATTGGGGTCGTGCGTGGAGCCGAATATGGTATTTTGCTGATTCCCCACATGCTCCATAATATCTATTTCTCCCGCACCGGGCCAGATATTGGTCTCGAAATCGGCACCTAACATCCAGAAAGCCGGCCAGGTTCCTCCTCCTGTTGGCAGTTTGATCCTTCCTTCTACCCTTCCGTACTGGAATTCAAACCTGTCCTGCGTTTTTATCCTGGAAGAAGTAAACTGACTTCCATTGAAATTCTCTCTTTTGGCGGTTATTTTGAGAATTCCGTCTTCAATAATAACGTTATCCGGTCTGTCGGTATAGTATTGTTCTTCACCATTCCCCCAGCCGTTATCTCCGGTTCCCAGGTCGTAATCCCAATTGGCGGTATCGGGAGCACCGTTTACGTCAAAATTATCTTCCCATACCAGGTTCTCAAAAGCGGAGCCTCCACCTCCTCCGGGAGTGGAACCTTCGGGGATAAAGGTATGATACCAGGCCAGCAGGCCTCCTCCCAGAAATGGGGTCTGCAGTCCTCTTACCGTTAATCTGTCTGCGGTAAGTTCTACGATCTCATACTCCATAGCCCCCGACCAGTAAGACAGGGTACTGTTCTCTACATCGAGTGTACGTCTGCCTCCCTCTTCGGGAATTATTACAAAACTTGTGTTGGTAGCTATCTGATCTGTTATGTCTCTACATTCATCAACAAACTGTTGCGGACTCGCGTTCGGAAAGAAGCGATTTACCTCCGCCCAGTTGATAAAGGTCTCGTTGTTATTTCCTGTTTCCAGCTGGAAGGTATAATTGTCGTTATCATCATAATTGAATACCAATACGTCATCATACAAACAAGGATCCAGTTGATCGGGTGCCGCACTAAAGAAATTGGGGAAATCCGCATTGGGATCTCCTACCCCGAAGTGTCCGGACTCTGTCTGGTTCCACACCCATCTTTTGGTACCATCTCCTCCGATAAGCTGTAATGTTTCAGTGTCTATAAATAGACGTACATCCAGGTCGAGGGTGATATTGATAGAACTCGCTGCTCCCCCCGTACCAAAAGCCACAATGGTAACAACCACCGAATACTGGCCCGATTGAGTATATCTGAAGCTTACAGATTCTCCGGGTGAAGCAACAACAGGATCACCTCCCTGTTGAAAGAATACATGGAAGTTTAACGCATTATCTGCTGTAGGAGTGACCGTGACATTTCCCGATTGGTCATCGGCTATTATTGCTTCCGCCCGAAGGTTGGTAGGTACCGTTACCGTTCCAAAATCTGCATCATCTTCCTGACAAGCTGATACCGTTAATAGTATAAAAACTACAATGAAATGCTTTATCTTTTTCATCTGTTTATTTTAATTCGTTTGAACTATATCGTCAATAAAATAAGTTCCCGGTGTGAAATCGGGTCCGTCCACAAATAACACAATGGTATTATAGGCACCTGTTGCATTTATAGGTCCGCTAAGCGGGAAGCTGAGATTGGCATTCGAAAAATCGAATGTAAGCTCCTGCCAGCCCGTTGCGGTTGCGGTCTGTACTACTTCTACCGGATCTGCCGTACCGTTTTCAAACTTCAGTAAGACAGCGTTATTCGGTGTTGTGGTATAGAATCTTAATCTTATGATCTTGTCCGTACTAAAATCTACTGCATCCACAAGGTCCAGTGCAATTCCTTCGAACTGATTCCCTGAATTTGTGATCATTCCGGCCCTGTTCGTTGCATCTACAGGATCATCCGCTATGGAGAAACTTGCACCGTTAAAGGTTCCGAAAGTCTGATCGGGATTTGAAAAGTTCAGAGGTAATGATGCAGGTTGCACCTCAATATCATCAATGAAGTAAGTTCCGGGAGTAGTCGTGGGTCCGTCTACAAACAATACAATGGTATTATAGGCACCGGTCGCATTTATGGGTCCGCTAAGTGGAAAACTCAGATTGGCGTCCGAAAAATCGAAAATAAGATCCTGCCAACCTGTAGCGGTTGCGGTTTGAACAACCTCTACCGGATCTGCCGTACCATTCTCGAATTTCAGTAAAACATCATTATTCGGTGTGGTGGTATAAAATCTGACCCGTACTGACTTATCGGTACTAAAATCTACCGCATCATCCAACACGAGGGCGATCCCTTCAAACTGATTACCTGTATTCGTGATCATTCCCGCACGGTTATTACTATCTACCGGCCCGTCTGCAATGGCAAAATTCGCTCCGTTAAAAGTGCCGAAGGTCTGATTATCATTGGAAAAATCAAGCGGTAAGGATACCGGCGCAGGAAGTACCTGTTCAACATCATCTATAAAATAAGTTCCGGGGGTAAAATCAGGTCCGTCCACAAATAATACAATGGTATTATAAGCACCTGTGGCATCTATCGGTCCGCTAAGCGGGAAACTGAGATTGGCATTCGAAAAGTCGAATGTAAGTTCCTGCCAGCCCGTTGCGGTTGCTGTCTGAACAACCTCTACCGGATCTGCCGTACCATTCTCAAATTTCAGTAAGATCGCATTATTTGGAGTTGTGGTATAAAACCTCAGCTTTATCATTTTGTTGACACTAAAATCTACCGCTTCGGTCAGATCGAGTGCTATTCCTTCAAACTGGTTCCCCGAGTTGGTTATCATTCCCGCACGGTTATTACTATCTACCGGTCCGTCTGCAATGGCAAAACTCGCTCCGTTAAAGGTTCCGAAAGCCTGATTATCATTCGAGAAATCCAGTGGTAAAGCGATCATCTCTACAACAGCTTCCTCCTGCTCAACATTATCTATATAGAAAGTACCTGCGGTCGTTCCGGGGCCATCTACAAAGATCACCAGGGTTGCATATTGTCCCGTAGGAACAAAAGGTTCTCCTACGCCCTGATTTCCGTCTATAAAACTCTTGGTTGCATCCGTAGCAAAATCAAAACTGATCTCTTCCCATCCGGTTCCGCCATGATTGGCAACTACTTCATTTTGTCTTTCTCCGTTAACTCCGCCTTCAAACTTTAACAATATCGGTACTGCCACATCTGACCAGAAATCCATTTTTATGGTCTTATTGGTTCCGCTGAAATCTACCGGGGTTCCCAGATTATAGGCTCCACCTTCAAAATTAACTCCCGAATTGGTGATCGCCCCAACATTGGAAGCATCAGGATTTGATCCGGACAGCTCCGGATTAGCTATTACTTCAAAGCTGGCTCCATTAAATACCCCAAGGGCATAATTAACCGTAGGTGAATCGAAGGTAATTGGCAGCGCAACCGGATCATTTGCATCCGGCACCGTAATCACCTGACTGAATTCTACCGTTGCGGCTCCTGCTCCTTTGGCAATAACGCGGAGGGTATAATCTCCCGGTTCTGCATAGGTATGCATTACAGTTTCTCCCGGCATTACATTAGTGGGTTCTTCATCTTCCACATCGCCGAAGAATACTTCAAAAACAGTTGCAAAATCTGCCGAAGCCATTAATTCTATCTCTGCAGGATTTTGTGAGTTTTGAGTAATATCTACCATCAGGTTTTCAGGTGCCCTGAAAGAAATAGTAATACTCTGCACCAATTCACTGGTAAGTCCCGTTAATCCCCTGGCAATAATACGAGCCGTATAATTACCTTCTTCATAGGTATGTGTGGCTGTTTCTCCGGGAGAGATTACGGTAGGCTCTTCGTTTTCAACATCCCCGAAAAATATTTCGAAGGAAGAAGCACCTTCTGCCGACGGTGTAACCGATACCATTCCGGTATCGTCCTGAGTAACATCAAAAACAGCCGTCAGGTTGGTCGGGGCAGAAACATCCTGTAAAATGAATGATACTTCTTCATCCTCACAGCCGCTAAAGACAGCTATTGACAGGAACATTACAAATAGTGACTTGATATATTTCATTTGTTCAGTTTTTTATTGTTTTTATACATCTTCAATTTGCCATTAAACCTATGTGTTGGTTTTCTGCTATGGCTCAACCGAATCCTTTTAAGTTTAGCTTAGTATCCCGGGTTTTGTTCCCATCTGTTCCCTGCCAATTGTATTTCAATTGCCGGGATGGGGAATAATTCATTTTTTCCTGTTGTAAAGCCTTCTATTTCAGAGGCAGCTCTTCCGGTTCTTACCAGGTCGAAGAAATGATGTCCTTCTCCAACAAGTTCAACCCTTCTTTCATGATAAATAGCATCTGTCAGGGCTGATCCGGTAAGCATTACATCGGGTAGTCCGGCTCTCATCCTCACCCTGTTCAGGTATTGCTGAGCAGTTGCATCTCCCGAACCTCCCCTGTTATGTGCTTCAGCAGCCATCAGGAGGACATCGGCAAATCTGATAGCCCTGTAATTATTCGGATTGGTAAGATTGGCATCTCCCGTATTCAGGTCTCCTTGACGGGGAATATACTTTCTGTTGTAGTAGCCTGTGTGCTCAAAGCCTTCTACAAAGGTTGCTCCGTTCTGTGCTGCAAAAGCATCGATATCCAGGATAGCCACATCCCTTCTCAGGTCTCCGGCCTCAAATTCGTCGAAAGCCTCCTGAGTAGGAACATTAAAGCTGAATCCTGAATCGAAAATGGGGCCATTGTAATTCCTTATGCCATTGAACCCAACGGCCACATTTCCTTCACTACATTGTAAACAACCAAATCCTGCGCCTTCCTGATCCGTATATTGGATCTCGAAGACTGATTCTATATTATTTTCTCCGTCCTGCTCAAAGATGGTGGTGTAATCTTGTACAAGGTCGTATTGCCCTGAAGCAATAACCTCATCCAGAACAGAAGCGGCTTCTGTAAATCTATCCTGATACAGGAGAACTTTCCCCAGTAAGGCCTGAGCGGCTCCCCTGGTAACCCTTCCTGTTTCTGCCTGAACGGCGGGTAAATTAGCTACTGCAAATTCCAGGTCGGCTTCAATCAAAGCGTAAACTTCGGAAGCCGGAGTCCTGTCTATGGAAAACTGATCTCCGAACTGGATTCGCTGATCTATGGCCAGCGGTACATCACCGAACCATTTTACCAGTTCGAAATAGTAGTACGCTCTTAAAAAGCGGGTTTGCCCGATAACATTGTTCCTTCCCTGAAAGTCGGTCTTATCCTGGAACTCCAGGATATAATTTGCCCTGTTGACTCCCGAGAACATCCAGTTCCATATATCTCTCAACTGTTGATTGACCGGAGTATGGATCATATCGTCCACTTCCTGAATTCCCGGTACATCAGTTGCACTTTCTCCTCCTGCCAGGGTATTGTCGGATGCAATTTCTCCCAACATTACGTTGAGATAGGTAGATTGCAGAAGATCATAAGCTGCTATGAGGGCATTTTGGTAATCTTCTTCCGAGTTGAAGAAATCTTCAGAATTCTGATCTTCCGAAGCTACCTCCACAAAATCATCACTGCATGCCCATAACAGAAGGAGTACTACAGCATATACTATTGATTTTATTTTATGTGTCTTCATCTTCATTTATTTAAAATTTGATGTTTAGTCCTAGTAAGTATGTTCTCGGAACAGGGTAAAAGCCCTGATCTATTCCTCCACCGATTGGTGCTCCCGTAGAAGCCGAAGGATCGTACCCCCTGTATTTTGTAAAGGTGAAGGCATTATTAACAGAGAGGTAAATTCTCATTGTATTTATCCAGGTAGGGTTGTTAAGCGTATACCCTAATTGTATATTCTGAATCCTTAAATACGAGCCGTCTTCTACAAAAAAGTCTGAGAATAAACTATTTGAATTAGCTCCGGTAGTTACCCTTGGGAAGGAATTCGTACTTCCTTCTCCTGTCCACCGGTTTAAGAAATTAACACTCCTGTTTGTTAGCGGCTGGTTACGTTCGTAATTGCGAACTATATCATTTCCGATGGATGCGAATGCGTAACTGCTGAAATCGAAATTTTTGTAGTTAAAGCCGATATTCAATCCCATGGTCACATCGGGAATAGGATCTCCTATGTAAGTCCGGTCGTCAGAGTTTATCTGTCCGTCCCCGTTAATATCCACAAAACGAAGGTCGCCGGGAGCAGCATTTAACTGGGAAGCATGTGCATCCACTTCTGCCTGGTTCTGGAAAATCCCGTTGGTTCTCAATCCGAAGAAATAACCTATGGGTTGCCCCACTTCCATACGGGCAGGGGGTTCCTGTCCTACCCCGAAAGATCCTCCGGGAATAAAACCGTTATCACTGTTTACGAAGAGGACCTCATTCTCCAGCGTCGTAAAATTATAGCTGATATTGAAATTAAAATTATCTGAAAGTTCATCGCGGTACGCGATCTGGAACTCCACCCCTTTATTCTCCACGATCCCCGCATTGATGACCGGAGGTGAAGAACCGGGAGCTGCTACTCCCAAAATTCCCGATACCTGCGAAACTACCAGGAGATCTTCTGTTCTCTTCTTAAAATAATCTACGGTAATATCTACTTTGTTATTAGCGATCTTGGCATCAAAACCAATATCAAAGGTCTTTTGCCTCTCCCATTTGATCTCGGGATTCGCGAGCGCCCCTATAGCAGTTCCGAAAACGAGTTCGTCATCTATCACATACACTCCTTCTCCGTTGAGGAGGGATACAAACCTGAAATCCGGAATACGGTCATTACCGATAATACCGTAACTGGCCCTTAACTTCAGGAAATTGAGCCAATCTACATTCTCCAGGAAAGATTCATCAGACATGATCCATCCCAGGGAAGCCGAAGGGAAATATCCAAATCTGTTTGCAGGGCCGAATTTTGTAGAACCGTCTCTTCTGATCACAGCAGAGAATAAATATTTTCCTTTATAATCGTACTGCAATCTTGTAAAATAAGACAGCAATCTGGAATCGAAAGTGTTACCTCCGTTTATAAAATTGTTTACCACATCGGAAGCATTATCGATACCCGAATTCGGGCCTACGTCAAAACCGGTAAAGCTTGAAAACGCCCCCGTAGTTTTAAACACCGACATCCCCAGCAGTACCTTAACATTGTGATCTTCTTTAAATGTATCGGTATAGGTAACAAAACTATCCCAGGTAAAATCGCGGAACAGGTTTTTGAATTCGGTTACACTGCTTCTTTCTACGTTGAATACTTTCCCGGAACCAAAAAAGGCCTGTGGAGAAAAAACATCTCCTGCCACTTCGGAATAGTTAAACTGAAACCTGGATTCTGCAGTCCACTTTTCCAGGAATTTATAGTTCAGACCGATAGTTCCGCTAATTCTGTCTACCTGTGTATTATTAAAAGTACTGGCGATCTGGGCCACCGGGTTGATCACCTCATTCCCCAGGCCTTCCGCCAGGGTAAAATTGCCATTGGCATCACGTACGCTTAGAGTAGGTGCCATATTGAGTGCATTAAACAATACAGACCCCAGGGTATTTTCCAGAAGGTTATTCCTATTGGTTTGCGTATAAATAGCAGAGGTGGACAGCTTGAAATTTTTAAGGAAATCGAGATTGTAATTTATCTTTCCGGTGAGCCTGTTAAAGTTGGCAGCGTCTCCGCCTACAATACCGTCCTGGGTGAGGTAAGATACTCCGGCAGAATAGGTAGATCGTTCTCCCCCGCCGGTTGCATTAAAGTTTACATTGGTTATAGGTGCATCCTGAAAGATCACATCCTGCCAGTCTGTTCCCGTACCCAAAGATGCTATATCTGTAAAAGGCGGCGTTTCACCTCCGGCTGCAAAAGCTTCGTTAACCAGTAAGGCGTATTCGGTGGCATTAAGCACCGGGATCTTACGTGTGGTTTCCTGGAAACCGGTATAAGTGTCCAGTTCAAATCTGAGCTCCGTATTTCTTTTTCCGGACTTGGTGGTTATAAGTATAACTCCGTTAGCTGCTCTTACTCCGTAAATACCGGCGGTGGCATCCTTCAATACATTAATACTTTCTATATCTGTGGGATTGATCACACTCAGGTCTTCAATCACGTTCCCGTCTACCAGAATTAGAGGCCTGTTATCCCCGTTGGTCGTGATCCCCCTGATACTTATAGTCGAGGCACTTCCCGGAGAGCCTGACTGAGAGGTAATATTCACCCCGGCCACTTGCCCCTGTAATGCCTGTTCTACCCGTACGGGGTTCAGCCTTTCTATGGTTTCCGATCCTACTACCGAAACAGCACCGGTAACTTCTTTTTTAGTCTGGGTTCCGTAACCTATTACCACTACCTCATCCAGGGCTGCCGCATCCTCCTCGAGAAAAACGGTAATAAAGTCTGCGTTGGTAACAGTGATCTCCTGAGTCTTAAAACCCAAATAGGAAAATACGATGACCGATCCCGGAGGAATGTTCGCCAAAGTAAAGTTTCCGTCAAAATCTGTGGTTGTCCCGTTAGTTGAATTTTTAACTATAACATTTACTCCCGGGAGAGGGGCCCTGTTTCCCGCTTCATTTACAACACCTTTTATCGTAAGGTCCTGAGCGAACCCAGTCACTGTTAAAAATGCAAAAACGACTGAAAATAAATAAGACTTCATATTAGTTTGTTTAGAACATTCTAAAATTAGCCTTATGCGTTTTTAAAAACTCAAAACCGACCTCTATAAAAAATATACATCACACAAAAAATATTAAAAACATGAATATTTCTCAACAAAATCTCAGGTTTTATGCGGATTTATCAGCGATTTCGGAAAATGGAAAAATTTTTCTCTAAGATGCTTAAGAAGAAGAAAATACGATAAATGTTGAGGCAATGTTAAGGTGAAAACGCCTCTTGATGTAGTTTGCTATATTTCCAGAATATACTCAACAAGTCCTTTTTCGTGAGGAAGGCCCATTTTTTTCCTCAGGCGGTATCTTTTTATTTCCACACTTCTGACCGAAATATTAAGCAAAGGAGCTATTTC
This sequence comes from Leptobacterium flavescens, assembly GCF_010671605.1. Taxonomy (GTDB): domain Bacteria; phylum Bacteroidota; class Bacteroidia; order Flavobacteriales; family Flavobacteriaceae; genus Leptobacterium; species Leptobacterium flavescens. The sequence goes on along the minus strand of NZ_JAABOO010000004.1, from coordinate 338,272 downwards.
CTTGGAAGACAAGTTTAGCCTTAAGTAAGCACACAATCTCAGATCGTTGGGTGTCAGGGAAGAGTGAAGCTTTTTAACCTTCTTCAGGAAGTTCTTATCCGCATTATTAAAGGCTTCCTTAAAAAAGTTCCAGTTATCTTCCTCACTGATATTCCTGTCGATTGTTGAGACCACGCTTTTTATGGCTCTGGACGGATCTTCCTCCTTTTTCAGCTGATCTTTGATCTGAGTGAGGAATTCATTCTTTTTGATGAGGTTCATGGTAGAGCTGGCAAGCTCCCTGCTTTTACTCTCAACATCCTGCTTTAATTGCTCGTTTTTAAGCTTCATGATCTCCTGGTCGGCTTCCAGCTGCTGAATAGCCAACTGCTTTTCATTTTCCAGGATGAGTTTTCTTTGTTGTTTCTTATAATATCTCCTGTAAAGTGTATGCATAGAAAACCCCAGCAATAAAAAGCCAAGGATATACAATACAATTGCCGTATTGGAGAAATACCAGGGCCTGTTTACCTTAAAAGTATAGGATGCTACATTCCTGGAAAAGGAATTCCCCACTTTTGCCCTGACATAGAAAGTATACTCACCATAAGGCAGGTTTTCAAATTTTGCAGAAGGATCTGAGGTCCAGTCGCTCCATTCTTCATTTATTCCTTCCAGTTTATGCTGATAGATCGGGGTTAAATATTTATTGAAGACCGGTACGGAATAGGAAATATCCAGGTTTGCTTCATTAAACTTATAATTCCCGTCTGTATTCAGGGCATTCCTCAAATGTCCGCCATCCGTTCTATGGTTCCTGACAGAATTGATATAAACACTATAGGAATCGAAATCCGGGCCTTTAAGATCGATCGTAAAATAGCCATCGGATGCTCCCACCAGGTAGTGATCGTCTCCCAGGGCAGCAATATTTTCATATCCCAAAAGAGATTTTCTCAGTTTTTGTGCTATGGGGATCTGATGAATGATCCTGTTATCTGTTAGTTTTCCCGAACTGATATAGTTGATATTATCTCCTGTAAAGATCCACAACCGGTTCTGATCATCGGCCGTAAGCTTTCCGGAAACATAATTGGTTTCATCATAGAGCGAACTTAAAAGAGAATCCCTGACAAAGGTTCCTTTCTCCTTATCCATTCTGAAGATCCCTTCTTTATAAGCATACAGAATATCATCTTTATAGGTAACCAGGCCTGCATTCTTGGCTTTTGGCAGATTCTCGATCTTTTCCAGGTCTGAAACCGAGGAGAGAGAAGGGTCCAGTTTCATTTTAAAAACGCCCTTGTACTCATGACTGATAAACAGATCGAGATCGCGGCTTAACTCAAAAAACCTCGCAGAATAGTCAAATCCTTCGATCTGGTTCCCGAACTTCCATCGCCCTCCTTCCTTTATCAGTACACTCAAGCCCACAAAATTCCCCTGCAGTAAAACATCGGTCCTCCCGGGGACTGTTTCAAACTTCCAGGTTCCGGGAACAAAGGAGATCTGTTCCAAACGGTCATCCTGTATGACAAAAGTCCCTAAATTATGACCACAAAACAGCCGGTCGTCATACACAAATAAGGACCATACCTGCTGATTGATCCCTTCTACCAACCGGAAAGGCTCGGAAGAATTAAATTTCTTAAAAAACAAGCCCTGATTGGTTCCCATATAAAGCTTGCCGTCATACACAACAGAGCTATACACCGTTCCCAGAACACCTCTGTCATCACTGAAGGTCCTGATCATGGAATTCATATTAATGCAGTTGATCCCGTTATCCAGGCCCAGCCAGATATTGGAATGATTGTCCTCAAAAACAGATAATACGGTATTATTGCTTATTCCGTCTGTCTGTTCTATATGAAACTTCAATTCTCCCTGGGGGGAGAGGATCACTACCCCGTTGGAAATAGTTCCCAGCACGAGATCCTTATTCCTGAGCTGAATGCTGCTGTAAACACTAATGGGTTTCAGCATATCATCTACGGGGGTTTCCCACTTGGTCAATGTATTATTAATGTAATGGTAAAAACCGCTGTTCTGGGTGCTGATGATCAGACCTTCCTCCGAAGGAAAAATATTTACTATTCTTATATCGTTAAATTCGGGGGTATTGGCCATTAACTCCGGAACACCATTCTCTATTTCGTACAGTCCTTCCCCGGAAGTCTGAAAGTAAATGGCGTTCCCAACTTTAAATATCTTCAGGACTCCGTTTTCGGGAGAGATCACCCTAAAACTATCGTCTTCGGAATTGTATATGTATATCTGGTTTAAGGACTGGAACAGCACCCATTTGTCGTACTCTATAATGTTCCAGAAGTGCTCATCTTCTATTAGTTTGTCCCTGATCTTATCGGTCAGTGAAAAATATTCAAGTACTCCCCGGGGATTGCGCTTCCAGAAGCCGAACTCCATATAGCAACCGGTATAGATCCGATCTTCTATTACCCTGACCGTTCTGATTATGGTTTCATTGGGAGAAGGATATACGATCCATTCCGCTCCGTTAAACTCCAGTAAACCCTCATTATTTGCGGCATAGATAAAATTGGCCCCGTCCTGGCTTAACATCCAGTTCTGGTTAGCTCCGTTATAAACGGCGGGAGGATACTTCAAAATAGGGGGCAGCTCCTGGGAAATTCCCAGAAAACCCATAAAAAATACTATGAAGCTTATCCTATACCACAAAATACATTATGAAAAATAGATATAGATAGAAATAACTATAATAACTATAGCCAGTCCTACCTGTTTTACATATTTAAAAGGAACAATATCCACCTGTTTCGTATAAGGTAGTTCGAAAGCCGTTTCTCTCGGTTTCAAAGCACCTATAAGAAGCATGATCGCTACATTCAGGACAAATAAAATGGCCATGATGTGCAAAAAGTGCGGGTAATTTTCTTCTCCGAAAACAAAAGGTTTTAAAACAAACTGACTGATCGAATACAGCACTACCCCGGAAATGATCCCGATCTTGGCAGCAATGGCCGGCACTCTTTTGGTGAGATACCCCACTACAATAATCGTTAAAATAGGTATACTATAACAACCATTCACTTCCTGCAGATATCCAAACAAACCAGCCGGCGCATTCGCAATTAAAGGCGCAATCAGCATGGACAAAAATGCCAGAACAATACCAAATCTCTTTCCGTATTTAACTACTGTCTCTTCGGATGCATCTTTATTAAAATGTTCTTTGTAAACGTCCAGACCAAATAGTGTTACCGAACTGTTCAGGGCACTGTTAAAGGAACTCAGGATAGCACCAAAAAGTACTGCTGCAAAAAAGCCTACAAGCGAAAGCGGAAGCACTTTATTAACCAGTTTAGGGTACGCCTGATCCGGAATTTCCAGATTGTTCCCGAAAATGTGAAAGGCGATCACTCCGGGTAAAACAACGATGAGGGGCCCAAGGATCTTAATAAAAGCTGCCAGCATAAGCCCTTTCTGACCTTCCTTAAGGTTCTTGGCGGCCAATGCCCTTTGAATAATAGCCTGATTGGTTCCCCAATAGAATAATTGCACCAGCATCATCCCGGTAAAAATGGTACCGAAAGGAACCGATGCATTTTTATCTCCTATAGAATTAAATTTTTCAGGATTCGTTTTCACCAGTGTGGAGATCCCTTCAAATACACTCCCATCTCCGATAAACATCAGTCCGAAGATAGGCACCAGGATACCACCAACGAGTAATCCCACTGCATTTACCGTATCCGAAACCGCCACGGCTTTTAATCCTCCGAAAATTGCATATATAGATCCGATGATCCCTATCCCCCAGACACAGATCCAGATAGCGGTACTATGCGAGACGCCTAATAAGGCAGGCACGTCGAACATTGTCACGATTGCCAGGGAGCCTGAGTAAAGAACAATAGGTAAAAATACCACAACATAACCCGATAAAAACAGAATTGAAGTTATGGTCTTTGTTGTGGTGTCGTACCTGTCTTCCAGGAACTGAGGTACAGTTGTTATCCCTCCCTTAAGATATCTCGGCAACAGGAAAACGGCGGTAACTACCATGGCAATGGCAGCTAAAGTTTCCCAGGCCATTACAAGAATACCCTCGGTATATGCCTGGCCGTTAAGGCCGACGATCTGTTCGGTTGAAAGGTTGGTTAACAAAAGGGAACCCGCTATAACTCCGGCAGTTAAGCTTCTGCCACCTAAAAAATATCCATCTGAGGAACGTTCATCTGTCTTGCGGGTTGCATAATAAGATATGACTGCTACCAATAAGGTAAAGCCAACGAAAGAGAGAATAGCCATGTTTATAGTTTTTGTGCAACTAATATAATGGTTTATTCATTTAAAATGTGAAGAAATTGATTAAATGACAGGCGTTGTATAGTTTTTGTATAGTTATTTTCAACAAAAAACAACCTTGCTTATCGATTTCATAAATCAAAAGCGAAGACAGGAAGATATTTTATACGATCTCGGCGCTTAAACCTGCTTCCAGTAATTTGGAACAACGAGGTTTCAGGTCTTCATAAGGACCTGTTTTTACCGTACACTTCCCTTTGTAGTGAACAATAATAGAACATTGTTCTGCCTGCTCCGGAGTATGGTCGCAAGCATAGATAAGTGTTTCAATGACATGGTCAAAAGTATTGACATCGTCATTAAACAAAACAATTTCATTTTGTTTGATCACCTCTTCCTCTAGCAATAAATCTTCCGATTTTTTTTCCTCTGTGCTCATATACAAACTTTTACAGTGCTAATTTACATATTTTACTGCAACCCAAAAATTCTTTTCTTTTTTTTCAGCAAATTCCAGGCCATACTTTTTGCAGGCTTCATCTATCAGTGGAATGTCATCTTCGTAAAAACCACTCAGGAGTAATATCCCTCCCTTATTAAGGCAATCTATATAGACCGGAAGATCATTAAGCAGAATGTTGCGGTTAATATTGGCAATAACCACATCGTATTCCTTTCCCTTCAACAAACCGGCATCGCCTTCATAAACATTTATATGGCTACAGCTATTCCTTTCTACGTTTTCCAGCGAATTGAGATAACACCAATTGTCAATATCGATAGCGTCTACGGCTTTTGCTCCCTTCATTTCAGCAAAAATGGCAAGAACACCGGTTCCGCACCCCATATCGAGTACTTTTTTCCCTTCCAGATCGGTATCCAGCATATGCTCCAGCATCATATGGGTGGTTTCGTGATGCCCTGTACCGAAGCTCATTTTGGGCTCTATGACGATGTCGAATTCGGTATCGGGTTTTTCATGAAAAGGGGCTCTCACACTACATCTGCTCTCTACCACTATGGGCTGAAAACTCTTTTCCCATTCGGCATTCCAGTTTACTTGCTCTATTTCTGAAAATTCATGACTTATCTCGAACAGATCATTGTTAAGAAGATCTATATCTCCCAGGATATCGGTTTTCCATTCTCCTTTCTGAATATAAGCCGTAACTCCATCTTCGGTCTCGACAAAACTCTCAAATCCGGCATACCCCAATTCGGCGATCAGGATCTCCCTGCCGGGATTCAGTGGTTTCACCTTAAATTTATACTCAATATATATTGCAGACATAGGATTTTTTAGCTTAACATTTTAGACAGGATCTCCTTCATCAGCTTTGCGGCCAGAGCTCCTGTAATTCCGTTGATATCCCGAATAGGATTGTATTCTACCAGATCTGCACCAATAATGGGCACATCTATCTGTTGAATGATCTGTATGACCTCTCTTGATGTAAAACCACCCGGTTCATGATGCGATACTCCGGGTGCAAAGGCCGGATCTATAGCATCCATATCAAGAGAAAGATAGATAGGTCTTTCAAATTTGGGAATGGCAGACAGTTCGTATTCTTTCATTTGTATGATCTCTACCCCGAATTTCTCTGCCTGTTCCTTCTGGTGCTGATTTAAAGTCCGAATTCCCACCTGTACAAGCCTTTCTGCAAGTTTTCCCTCCATCACCCTGGCAAAGGGGCAGGCATGAGAAAAACCATCGCCTTCATATTGATCGTAAAGATCTGAATGCGCATCGATATGCAAAATATCAAAGCTTTCGGAATGAACCGCATGATGTGCTTTTATAATAGGATATGAGATGGAATGATCCCCTCCCAGGGTAAACAATTTAGATTCTTCGGAGATCAGTTCCAGGGCTTTTGCTTCGATCTCCGCATAATTTTCGGTAGAAAAATCGCCTGCATCCACGATCATAGATGCGTTCCCGATATCCATACCATTTTCGGCATACAGATTGGAAGCACCGTTATGAAGGTAATTCCTGATAAGCGGTGGTGCCAGTGCAGGTCCTTTTAAAAAAGACGATTTCTGATCGTATAAAACTCCTAAAACTGATATTTTGTTCATTTACTTGAGATTAGAAATGGTGATTCTCATTAAAATATCATTCTGAATGTCCTTCCCTATAGCATAAGGGTGTGTTCCGAAGGCCTTAAATCCTTTACGTTCATAAAAGCTGATGGCCCTGGGGTTGTGCTCCCATACTCCGAGCCATAAGTATTCAAAGCCTCTTTGAGTAGCTTCCGTAACCGCTTTATCCATAAGAAGGGCCCCTAGTTTATGTCCCTGAAATTCTTTCCGCACATAAATGCGCTCAATTTCCATGGCTGTTTCTTCTCCTATATCGGTCTGCGCCTTTCCTGTATTGAGTTTGAGGTAGGCGATATTGTTCCCTTCCCATTCTGCAAAATAGAAAATACATTCAGGGTCTTCTAACTCCCTCAGCAGTCTGTCCCGGTTAAAAGCTTCCTCAATATAAGTATCAAAATCTTCGGGATTATTATCCGGCCCGAACTGATCTGTAAAAGTTTCAATGCTTATTTGCCGAAGAGCATCAACCTCTCCTGTCAAAACTTCCCTTAAAACTATTTTGCTTAGATCCATTAATTAAAAGCTTGCACAATGGCCATAAAGTCGTCTGCCTTCAGAGAAGCTCCTCCTATCAGTCCGCCATCAACATCGCTTTTAGAAAAGATCTCCTTAGCATTTCCGGGTTTTACGCTTCCTCCGTAAAGCACCGATACATTATCGGCTACCTGCCCCCCATATCTCTGGTCTATGGTCTTTCTGATAAAGAAATGCATTTCCTGTGCCTGATCCGGAGTAGCGGTCTCTCCTGTTCCTATGGCCCAAACCGGTTCATACGCAAGGACAATATTTTTCCAGTTATCGGCATCTAAATGAAAAAGGGCATTTTTTAACTGGCTTTCAACCACCATAAAATGATCTCCCGAATTCCTGTCTTCCAACTCTTCACCAAAGCAAAAAATAACTTTCATTCCGTTTTTCAGGGCGGCATCTACTTTTTTGGCCAGAAGTGCGTCATCTTCGCCAAAATATGCCCGGCGCTCGGAATGTCCCAAAATAACGGTTTGTATCCCGATACTTTTAAGCATTTCCGCAGATACTTCTCCCGTATATGCGCCGTTTTCTGCAAAATGCATGTTTTGCGCCACTACTTCAATAGAACTATTCTCCAGTTCTTTGCCGGCACTTTCCAGATTGGTAAATGCAGGGGCGATCATTACCTTAACTTCGGTACTGTTCTCTCTCTCCTTAAGCTCCTTTATGAGCGATTGTGTACGTGAAAGATCGTTATTCATTTTCCAGTTTCCCGCTACGATTTTCTTTCTCATATATAAATGTTTCGTTTTATTTCTATTTAATTTTCGGGTCCAGCCACTTGTAAATAATATCCACAAAAATATTAATTAGAATGAACATGGTGGCAATAACCAATACAGAACCCATAATTACCGGAAGATCCAGTGTATTCAAGGCATCGACGATCTCTTTCCCCAGGCCGTTCCATCCGAAGATATACTCTACAAAAACAGCTCCCGCCAGCATACTGGCAAACCAGCCTGAAATTGCCGTTATAACCGGGTTCATGGCATTTTTTAAAGCGTGTTTACGGATGACAGCCATCATCCCCAATCCTTTGGCCCTGGCCGTCCTGATATAATCCTGATTAAATACCTCCAGTAAAGAATTTCTCATTAATTGAATAACAACTGCCAGAGGTCTTATTCCCAGTACGATTGCCGGTAATATCAGGTTTTTCCAGCGTATGCGAACAGACTCTCCGAAATCATCCACTTCATAAAGGCTTCCCGTCATATTGAGATTGGTATATTCATGCAATACAAAGCCAAATAACCAGGCAAAAATAATGGCACTGAAAAAGGAAGGCACGCTCATTCCCAGCGTACTCAGTACCTGAATAAGTTTATCTACCCAGCTGTTCTTTAAAACTGCCGAGACGATACCCAGTAAAACCCCCAGCAGGAGGGCGATAAAAATTGCCGAAACTGCCAGTACAACAGTGTTAGGAAGGGTTTCCCTGATTACCTGGGTTACTTTTTTTCCATTCTTCTGAAAAGACTCTCTGAGGTAGGGTAATTTTATCACCACAGAAGTATTACCGATACTGAAGAGTTTTTTGCCCGAATATTTCCTTTCGGAGAAAAAAGTATAATCGTCTTCATTTTGCGAATGAAAAGACAAAGGAGATAAGTCGTTTAAATAATAGAGGTATTGTTTGCCTACGGGCTGATCAAAGCCGTACTTCTTCTTAATAATAGCCAGTTGCTCACTGTCTTCCTTCTGATCCAGCATCATACGGGCAGGATCTCCGGGGAGGATGGTAAACAAAACAAAAATAACGCTGACTACTCCGAACAAAGTAAAGCAGGCATAAAAGATCTTATTTAAAAAATATCCCGGCACTAATTTTTATTACTGTTAATCATTCTTTGCCTCAGCTTCTCTGCTTCCTCCAGGGTCACCGGTTTATAGGTGATCCCCAGCTCGAGGCTGTATTCTTCTATATCCTGTGTAAAACCGACCTCTTTACGACGCTGATTTACGTTTTCTGCATCCTTTATCGGCCACATAAACCCGACTTCCTCTCCATCAATATAATAGGTCATCCCCTGGGTGCCGTATATCTGCTCTTTATTTTCTCCCATCAGGTAACGGTCTTCCATCATTGCAACATTCCTGAACGGTAATTCTCCGTTCTTTCCGGCTTCCTTCATCAGATCCAGATAGTCCGGGATCTTGTCGGAATGTTGTATAACATACCATGCGGCTTTGTTAGTCGATTCTCCTACCAGACTCTTGCCCGGATATCCGTGTTTTTTAATTATTTTTTCTATGAATTCCGTATTGGATTTATCCACTGCATGCTGAAGTCCCCAGAGCGAATCCAGTTCAGCTTTGGTCTGAGCAGTGCTCAGTAACGCCCTGTATTTCTGATCCAACTCTAAAACACTGTCTAATTGCCTCTTCAGGTCGAGGTCCATATTCAGGTTTGCATTGGGCAGGGTTTCCAGTTTCAGATCTTCCGCATCGTTATAATGCAGTTTCTGCATTACCGTTCCTTTATTCAATTCAACCAGTCCGGGATTGGATCTGATAATAGTTTTTAAAGTGGTCTGATCGGTAAAGTAAAAATCAAAATTCAATCCGTATTCTTTTGTAAGAGGATCTATTTCATTTTCATTGGAAGCCGATAACCCGATGACCTTATATCCTTTTTTAATCGCATCATCCGTTACTTTCTTAATTACGGCAAAGGCCTCCTTCTTAGACCGGAACAGGTCATATGCCACCACCACGATCAGGTTCTCTTCCTCCAGGAAAGCAGCTGCCTGGTCTTCGTCATTTCTTTCGATCGTGAAATCGTGAACAGGAGGTTCGTAACCTTTCTGGATCTCTTTGGTTTCCACTCCGATGAATTCTCCGTCTACAGTTGGGTAATCCCCGAAAGTTTTAATGATCTGCTCCTCCCCGTTTACATTAAATTTCCAGGCGTACTCATAAATAGCTTTAGGTGCATCCTCGGGAATACTCATTCCTTCCTTGATATTGGATCCTATCTTGTAAGCTCTGAAATCTATAGAAGGAAGGTGGTTCAACACGTGGTTCGCAAAGATCACGCAGGCAACCAGACTTATTAAGCTGCTGTATACTGCAACTTTATTGGAGATCAGCGGTTTTATATGTTTGCGTCCGAAGAATAAGATAAGGATCAGCACCAGCAGGATCACATCTTTGGTAAAAGATTCCCAGGGCGTCAGTTTAACCGCATCTCCGAAACAACCACAATCGGTTACCTTGTTGAAATAAGCCGAGTAAAAAGTTAGAAAGGTAAAGAAGACGATCATCAGCAGCAGACTCCATACCGTAAACTTGGGTTTAAAACCTACCAATAGCATTACTCCCAATACCACTTCGAAGATCACTACAAAAATAGCAATAGCCAGAGCCAGGGGCTCCAGAAAGGTAAGGTTTAAAACGGCAGGGCTAAAATATTCTTCGAGTTTAAAAGAAAAGCCTACCGGATCATTCAGTTTTATAAATCCGCTGATAATAAAAAGTATCCCGACAAATACTCTGGAAATGCCTACTAATATTTTCATGTGTTTAAAATTTTATTTGGATTCTAACATTAAGATGAGTGCAAATGCAGCGTAATTAATGATATCCTGATAGTTAGCATCAATACCCTCACTCACTATGGTTTTTCCCTTATTGTCTTCAATCTGCTTTATTCTGAGTAGTTTCTGCAGGATCAGATCTGTAAGGGAACTGATTCGCATTTCTCTCCAGGCCTCTCCGTAATCGTGATTCTTTCTTTCCATAAGAGCCTTGGTCTCAGCAAGCATAGTATCGTATAGGTCCGTAGCTTTTTTGACAGAGAGATCGGGTTGTTCTGCAATCCCTTCTTTAATCTGAATAAGAGCCATGATGGAATAATTGATGATCCCGATAAACTCAGCAGATTCATCTTCATCTACCTTTCTCACTTCATTTTCCTGAAGGCTCCTGATGCGCTGAGCTTTAATAAATATCTGATCTGTAAGGGAAGGAAGTCTTAGAATTCTCCATGCACTTCCGTAGTCTTTCATCTTTTTAACAAACAAGTCACGACAAGCTGTAATAACTTCGTCATATTGTTTTGAGGTATTTTGCATGCTGTTGGTTCTATTTTGCGTAAATTTCGCTTAAAAATTCCAAATGTTCAAAGTTCAGGGTTTAAACTTCTTAGTTTTTTTAAAGCCTGTTAAATAATTATACCGAATGACCATTAATTGCCAGGGACAGCTTATCGATCTCAGTTCTCCGAAAATCATGGGGATCCTCAACCTCACACCCGATTCCTTTTATGACGGCGGGAAATATAAAGATGAAGCCTCCATTCTGCAACAGGTAGAAAAAATGCTTGGAGACGGAGCCAGCTTTATAGATGTTGGTGCTTATAGTTCCAGGCCGGGAGCAAGTTATATTGACGAGGAAACGGAGCTGCAAAGGATCCTGCCCGTTACGGAATTGCTCATAAAAAAATTCCCGGAGATCATTTTGTCTATAGACACCTTTCGCAGTGGTATTGCCAGAAAATGCATTGAAGCAGGAGCGAGCATCGTTAATGATATTTCTGCAGGAAATCTCGATACAGCTATGATGCAGGCAGTGGCCGAATTACAGGTTCCCTATATTATGATGCATATGAAAGGGACTCCCGAAAACATGCAGGACCTCGCCCAATATGACGATGTTGTAAAAGATTTATTGTTCTATTTTTCGGAAAAGATAGCGCATGCCCGTGAGCTCGGGATCAACGATCTGATCATCGACCCCGGCTTCGGATTCGGAAAGACCCTGGAACACAATTATGAGATCCTCAGTAAGCTGGAGTTGTTTCATATACTGGAACTCCCCCTTCTTGTAGGGGTAAGCAGAAAATCGATGATCTATAAGTTACTGGAAATCGGACCGGAAGAAGCTTTGAACGGTACCAGCAGCCTGCACACGGTTGCCTTGTTAAAAAAAGCTGCTATCCTGAGGGTACACGACGTTAAAGAAGCCGTAGAATGTGTCCGTTTGGTCGATGCATTAGGACTTTAATGATCTTTTGTAAAGACTGAAAGGAATCTCTTATACATTGTTGCCTATTTTTTATATTTTTACAAAAACCCATCCGGCTTGGAACTATTCGATTTTTTAGATGTTAAGATCATAGATATCGTCGATATCATTCTTGTTGCCGCACTCCTTTATTATATATACAAACTTGTTAAGGGAACTGTGGCTATCAATATTTTTATCGGGATCGTTGTAGTGTACCTTCTGTGGAAACTTACCGTTGCCCTTCAGATGAAGATGGTTAGTGGTATTGTGGGAGGTTTTATGAATATCGGTCTTATTGCACTTATCATTGTTTTCCAGCAGGAGATCAGGAAGTTCTTATTGATGATCGGTTCTACGAATTTTACCGGAAAAAGGCGGTTTATCAAACATTTTAAATTCTTAAAGCAGGATCCTCTGGGTACGGAAACCGATGTGGATGCGATCATTGCTGCCTGCGAAAAAATGGCATCTACCAAAACGGGAGCCATCATTGTTATTGAGCGAAACAATAGTCTTGACTTCGTAAAGTATACCGGAGACAAGATGAATATTGAGATTACACAACCTATCATAGAAAGTATTTTTTATAAGAACAGTCCGCTTCACGACGGGGCCGCTATCATTGTAGAAAATTCTATTGTAGCCACCCGGGTTATTTTACCGGTATCTAATGAACGGAATATCCCTTCCCGTTTCGGGCTTCGGCACCGGGCAGCGGTCGGGATCTCCGAAAAGACAGATGCATTGGTACTGGTGGTGAGTGAAGAGACGGGGCAGATATCTTATATTAAGAACGGGGAGTTTGTTCTCTACAGAGATCTTAACGAACTGGGATCTATGATCAAAAAAGCGCTCGTATAATAAATGAACTGCAAGAATTGCCAGACGGTTATAGCCGAAACCAATGACTATTGTCATGACTGCGGGGCGAGAGTTATCAGGAACCGATTAACCCTAAAAAACCTGATGACCCAGTTAAGCGAGGAATTCCTCAATTACGACAACAGGTTATTAAAGACCCTGATACATTTAATTAAATGTCCGGAAGTGGTCATCGGAAGTTATGTTCAGGGGATCCGGAAAAGATATATGAACCCTGTTAGTTTTTTTGCCATTTCCCTGACACTAAGTGGTCTGATAGGTTTTATAACTACAAATTATTTCGATAATTCCGTTCTTTACGGCCCTCTGGATAATGGTACTAACAAAGAATTCCAGGATAAAACTTTTGATTTTACAACCAATTACACATCACTTATCACCTCTGTGACCATCCCATTTTTTGCAATAATATCATGGATTGTTTTCTTTAACAGGAAATACAATTTTACGGAGCATATCATCCTGTACTTATACACTTATTCAGAATATGCCATTATAACTTTTTTTGGGTCATTAGGTATTCTACTAATTGACCCTTCCCTCTATGGATATCATATTATGGCTTTGATCTTAATAAACTTTATATATTTCTGCTATGTGCTTATAAGAGTTTTTAAGTTGAACTTGATACAGTTTTTGATCAAAACCTTGTTTTTCCTTGCTATTATGGTAGTAATAATGATACTCTGGTTTATTCTGCTTTTTGCTCTTGCAGTGGTTGGAGTGATAGACCTTAAACTGTTTGTTCCTCAGCCATAAACTGCACTTCATAAAGATTTTTGTAGTGCCCGTCTTCTTTTTTAAGAAGCTCTTTATGTGTGCCTTCTTCTACGATATTTCCTGCTTCCATCACCAGGATCCTGGAAGCTTTTTTAACTGTGGCCAAACGGTGAGCAATAACAATAGAGGTCCTTCCTTCGGTAATCTTATCGGTAGCCTGTTGTATTAATTGCTCCGAATACGAATCTACGGAAGAGGTTGCCTCATCCAGGATAAGGATACTTGGGTTACTCACATAAGCCCTAAGGAAAGCGATAAGCTGACGCTGACCACTCGATAGCATGGCGCCTCTCTCTTTAACATTGTAGTGGTACCCATCGGGCAGGCTCATAAAAAAGTCATGTATACCTATCTGTTTTGCGGCTTCAACAACCGCTTCTTCGGTAATATCCGGATTCTTTAAGGTGATATTATTAAGGATTGTATCTGCAAATAAAAATACATCCTGAAGTACTACTGCCACAGATCCTCTAAGCGAACTCAGACTGTATTTGTTGATGTTTACTCCATCTACAGCAATCTCCCCGGAGTTGATCTCATAAAATCTGCTCAGAAGATTAATGATAGTCGATTTTCCTGCTCCGGTAGCCCCGACAATTGCAATGGTCTCTCCGGCTTTTGCCTCAAAGGAAATGCCATGCAATACCTCTTCATCTTCCACATAACTGAAATGTACATTCTTAAATGCAATATCTCCTTTTACATGCTCTGCACTCTGTGTTCCTTTATCTTCTATGAAGCTATCGGTATCCAGGATCTTAAATACACGTGCCGCAGCCACCATTCCCATTTGAAGGGTATTGAATTTATCGGCTATCTGTCTCAGGGGCCTGAACAGCATCTGTGACATCTGGATAAACATAATTATGGTCCCGATTTCAAATCCGCTTCCGGGTATCAAGGCCTGTAAACCACCATACCATGCTATAAGACCTACAGTTACAGACGACAATAATTCCACTACCGCAAAGAAGATAGAATTGTACCATACGGTCTTAACCCATGCTCTTTCGTGTTTTTTATTGATGCGACTGAACTTTTCATATTCTATATCTTCCCTGTTAAAGATCTGCAGTATTTTCATCCCGGTGATACGCTCCTGAACAAACGAATTCAGGTTCGATACCTGAGCCCTTACTTCAATAAATGCAACCTTCATGGCCTTCTGAAAGAGTCTGGTAGCGTACAAAATAGCAGGGAGGATAGCAAAAACGATCAGGGAAAGTTTCCAGCTAACTACCAGCATAACCACTGCCACCACCGTCATCTTTAAAAGATCGGCCACAATAACAAAGAAACCCTGGCTAAAGATCTCTGCAATACGTTCCATATCACTTACCGCCCTGGTTACCAGAATACCAACAGAGGAGTTGTCAAAATATTTCATTTTGAAACGCATCATCTGCTTAAAGAGTTTTATACGTACGTCCCTGATGATACTTTGTCCCAGCCAATTGGCGTAATAGATAAAAGAGAACTGGCTCACTACTTCCATTAGAAGGGTCAATCCCATCAAACCTATAAAAATTAACAGCCCCTCATTGTCTTTATGAAGAATGTAATTATCTACGGTTTCCTTTAAGAGAAGCTGACGCCCGACAGAGAATGCGGACAATAAAATAGCAGCAACAGCAACCCCGTAAAAAACAAGTTTATACGGTTTTGTATGTTGCATTAGGCGCTTAAACAGCTTATAATCAAATGCTTTACCTGATTCTTTGCTCATTTATTCTGTGAAAAAGGTCTTAGGATATTCAACACGCGTCAAATATAATGCATGTGCGGGAACTGAAGCCCCGGCTTTACTCCTATTTTTACTTTCTATAATTTTTTTAACATCTTCTTTAGAAATCCTACCCATCCCGACTTCCAAAAGGGTACCTACTACCGCCCTTACCATATTTCTCAAAAACCGGTCTGCTTTTATGGTAAATACCAGTTTACCATCCACATATTGCCAATCCGCCCTCATCATCTTACAGATATAGGTTTTTACATCCGTATGAGATTTGGAGAAACACTGAAAATCCTCATAATCGAAAAGTACTTCGGCTGCTTCATTCATCCTGTCTATATCGGGTTTCTGATTTACGCGATAGGTATATTCTTTTAAAAAAGGATCCTTCTTATCGATTATCCAATATTCATAGGTCCTTGAGGTTGCATTAAAACGGGCATGCGCATTTTCCTCCATCGGATGAATATTGTGTATTGCAATATCTCCAGGCAAAAATGAATTAAGGCGATGGATCAGGTGTTTTCTGTCTTCGATCTCATCAGTATCAAAATGAGCATACATCTGTCTTGCGTGCACTCCGGCATCGGTCCTGCCCGCTCCGACCACTTCAATCTCCGCTCTCAGTAAAAGTGAGATAGCATTTTCAATGGTTTCCTGCACCGAGATAGCATTCGGCTGCTTTTGCCAGCCGTGATACTGTTTACCATCATATGAAAATTCCAAAAAATATCTCAAGAGAATATGCTAATTTTGTTTGCGAGCACAAAGATACAACTAAATATAGTTTCGGATTCACGGATAAACTGCAGCTTACAAGTGCTTTTATTTCACCGGATCTGCAACCAAATAAGCTTTCAAAAACATAAAAATGACCCGAATCCTTCTCTTATCAGATACCCACAGTCATATAGACGAACGCATTCTCAAATATGCACAACAGGCAGACGAGGTATGGCATGCCGGAGATATCGGCGATCTGGCCGTAACCGATGCCATCAAAGAGCTCAAACCCCTGAGGGCAGTATTCGGTAATATTGACAACGATAAAGCCCGGATGGAATTCCCGGAAAACAACAGGTTCTTTTGTGAGGAAGTTGATGTGTGGATCACCCATATAGGAGGTTACCCTGGAAAATACAACATAAGGGTCCGGGAAGAAATAAGGAAGAATCCGCCTAAATTATTTATCTGCGGTCACTCCCATATCCTTAAAGTACAATTCGATAAGAAACTAAATCTTCTGCATATGAATCCGGGAGCTGCCGGGAAACACGGCTTCCATAAAGTAAGGACCATGCTTCGTTTTGTGATAGATAAAGATCAGATAAAAGACCTGGAGATCATAGAACTGGAGGAGAGGGTTTGATGGTTGTTGGTTGTTAGTTATTAGTTGTTAGCGGTTAGCTTTTAGCATTTAGCTATTAGCCAGGGATTTGGAATTTGGTTGTTTGATTTGTCACCTCGAGCGCAGTCGAGAGGTGGGATTTTTGGTTGTTACACCTACGCTATTGCTTCGGTGTACGTTGGTGGTTGTTAGTTGTTAGCATTTAGCTATTAGCTTGGAATTTGGGATTTGGGATTTGAAGTTTGGTTATTTGATTTGTCACCTCGAGCATCTCGACTACGCTCGATACAGGCTCGTCGAGAGGTGGGATTTTTGGTTGTTACACCTGCACTATTGCTTCAGTCTACGTTGATGGTTGTTAGTTGTATAAGTAAGTTAGAAATAAAAAAGCCCCGACATTACTGCCAGGGCTTTTACGCACTAATACTACTAAGATTTTAGGTTTATCGTAACCGGTCCACAGATTTTACGAGATCTTCGTCCTTTTTGATGGCCTTATTGGCCAACACTAAAAATACGATAGAAATAATGGGGAGAAGCATCCCAATACCCTTCTCAGAAATAGCGCTTTCTCCGGATATGTTTAGCGACCTGACCACGAATACTCCTAGTAAAGTAAGATTTAATATCATATTCAATCTGTTCAGCACAAATTGTAATTTTCTGTTCCTAAAGAGAAAGATCGTAAAGCCGGCTAATACAGCCGAGCCAATAAATATAACTAAAAATAAGATATTATCTTTAGCAAATACGTCTTCTCCAATATTATTCACCCATAAACTTAACAGGAAGGGAAGTCCCCCTGAAATAAGTACTACCAATAAAAGATATATGGACTGAATACGTTGTAACATGCTTTTCTAAAAAAGTAGAGCAAAAATAAGAGTTCTTTTTAAAAATAATACCTATTTCTGAAAATAAATTTGTATTATTGCGTTATCAATTCGTAACCAACTCATTACCCGGGTTCGTTTGTACTTCAAATAAAATTTTCAATTTATCAATAGCAAATTTTACCACTAACCTAATTTTTTAATTTATTGTTATATCAATGTTTGACATTTCAGATTTAAAGGAAAAGAAACTTGTTGAATTACAAGGGATTGCCAAAGATTTGAGCATCCCTAAATTCAAATCACTCAAGAAGATGGACCTGGTATACCAGATTCTTGACCATCAGGCGGCCAATCCCAAAAAGGCTGCTCCTGCCGCTACTTCTGGCAAGGAAACAAATACCAACCAACCGGAAAAGAAACAAAAAAGAACGCGTAAGCGTGTTAGCGGTCAGAATCCGGTAAAAAAGGACAAGCAGGAAGGTTCATCACCTACGCTATTTGCTGAAAGTAATACTCCATCAATCGAAAAAGCGGAAAAGAAAGAACCAAAAGCCGAAGAGGCTTCAGGTGATAAAAAAGAACGCAAACCTAAAGACGGTCATAAGAAACAGGAGCGTCAGGATCATTCTTCTAAAAAGCAGCATCACAACAAGCCACACCAGAACGGTAGTGTAAAGGGGCAGCAAAAGAATGAGAACATAGACCGCGATAATTTTGACAAGGAAAAGAAAAACAGATACCGGGATCCGGATTTTGAGTTTGAAGGAATCGTAGAGAGTGAAGGTGTTCTCGATATTATGCAGGACGGTTACGGTTTTCTGAGATCTTCAGATTACAACTACCTCTCTTCTCCGGATGATATTTACGTATCTCAGTCGCAAATAAGACTGTTCGGGTTAAAAACGGGAGATACTGTACTCGGAAATGTTCGCCCTCCTAAAGAAGGTGAAAAATACTTCCCGCTGATCAAGGTGAGTAAAATTAACGGCCTCGATCCGCAGGTAGTAAGAGACAGGGTTTCTTTCGAGCACTTAACACCGCTTTTCCCGGATGAGAAATTCAGACTAGCCGAAAAGCAAAGTTCTATCTCTACCAGGATCATGGATCTCTTCTCTCCTATCGGGAAAGGACAAAGGGGAATGATCGTTTCCCAACCAAAGACCGGTAAAACCATGTTACTTAAGGATATTGCAAATGCTATTGCAGCAAACCATCCTGAGGTATACTTACTGGTACTGCTAATAGACGAGCGCCCTGAAGAGGTAACCGATATGCAGCGTAATGTACACGGAGAAGTAGTAGCTTCTACCTTCGACAAGGAGGCTCAGGAGCATGTGCGTATTGCCAATATCGTACTTGAAAAGGCAAAACGCCTGGTAGAATGCGGTCACGATGTGGTAATCCTGCTGGATTCCATCACTCGTCTTGCAAGAGCATATAACACCGTACAGCCTGCCAGTGGTAAGGTATTAAGTGGTGGTGTTGATGCCAATGCACTTCATAAACCAAAACGTTTCTTTGGTGCTGCAAGGAATATCGAAAGAGGTGGATCTCTGTCTATCATAGCAACAGCTCTTACGGAAACCGGATCTAAAATGGACGAAGTGATCTTCGAAGAATTTAAAGGAACCGGTAACATGGAGCTTCAACTGGATAGAAGAATTGCTAACAGAAGGATCTTCCCTGCTATCGATCTGGTATCTTCCAGTACGCGTAGAGACGATCTTCTGCTGGATGAAAACACCCTTCAGCGTATGTGGATCATGAGAAAGTATCTGGCAGATATGAACCCTGTAGAAGCTATGGAATTCATAGAAGACAGAATTAAACGAACTCAAAACAATGAAGAGTTCCTGATGACCATGAATCAATAAGGATATATTATTTCCATATATTAGAAAATCCCGCCAGAAGCGGGATTTTTTTGTATTTCTATTTATATCGCCAACTGTTCAGATCGGCATCTTTAGGTGCGCTTTCGGCAATGCGCTTCATGATCTTGGGTACATACATACTGTTGTATCGCAGGCGGGAAATATGATTGGGCTGCTCAGGATCCCCGTTCCAGCAATGCTCAGCCCTGTCACCATAGGCAACTTCTCCCTCATAATAGGGGTTAGTGGTGTTTTCGAGGAAATCTTCCATCAGGTACACCGCATTATTGAGATAGTAATTATCCATGTCTCCGCAATAAATATGGATCTTCCCTCTCAGCCTGGGCCCGAGCTCGTTCCAATTCTTTTCCATGATATGCCGCAGATCGTAGTTCTCCTTCCAGTATTCCGCAACCTCATGATCTATATCTCCTGTGTATTTATCCCATAATCTCTTAGGGTAACCGTCATCTCCCTGTGGCGAATAGGTAGCTTCCCATATATCCCACTGTTGTCCGGAACGGGACCTATCTCCCAGCACCAGCTCCAGGTGATTCATGGATCTCAGGGTACTGGAAACATTCCCCAGATAATCCCTGCGGGCAGGTACTTCCATTTTCCTGTGATCGCTATCGTAATAATAGGCGTTCTCATCTTCATATATATTGGTCAGACAATACGCTCTGAAATCTATCGGGTCAGGACAAGCCGCAAAACAACCATTATAAAAATCAGGGTATTTTACCTGTACCGCCAATGCTTCCCAGCCACCTGTAGAGCCTCCGTAAAGGAATCGTGACCAGGCTTCACCCTGCCCCCTGAATTCCTTTTCTATATGTGGAATAAGTTCGTGGGTAATAGCATCGCCGTACGGCCCCTGACTGGCAGAGTTCACCGCATAGGAGTCGTCGTAATACGGGGTGGGGTGCTGGATCTGAATGATCAGGAATCTGGGGAATTCTTCACTTATCCAACGCTGATAAAAATCGTAGGCTTCCTGTTGCTGGATTATATTATAACCCTCCAGGTCAAAGCGCGCTGAGTATTCGGGTTTCAGCTCAGGATCCGGAGGTGTGGTCCGAAATCCGCCAAAGTCTGATGGAAAGTGCCCGTGAAATATCATTAACGGATATTTGGCTTCCGGATGCTCATCAAATCCCTTGGGTAAAAGCACATGTGCTCCCAGGTACATATCCCTTCCCCAGAACTCCGAAAGTTTCTCAGATCTAATCTTAATATGTTTTATCCACTGGGTGTCCTCCGGCTCCACGATCTCCGGTATTTTCTGATCCATTACAATATTGATCTCCGAAGGATTTCCCGGATCGATATTCACTTTAACCGTTTTACTGTAAAGATTCCCGGGAGAGCGGTTCCACTGTTGTCCTTCCCCGTTATCCATCGGTAGTTTTACCGTATGCCCGGTAGAAAGCTCAAAAGTCTCGTAGGTATGTAATAAAGCCTGAACATAGTATTCACCCGGCTTAAGGTCTGCCAGGCTTTCTATGGGATAACCGAAAACCTCTTTATCAAAACCTATTTGATCGCCTGCCTGCATACCTTCCACATTCTTTCCGTAAATAAGCTGTGTGTTCAAACCTGTATTGATCTGAAATCTCGGTTCGTTTGTATCGTTGTCAGATAACATTAAGAGCAGACGGCCGTCCAGTGGTTCAGTACTCACCGAATCGGAAAAAGAAACGTTAATGGTCAGGCCGGAGGTTTCTGTCTTACAGGAAGCCAAAAGAGCGACTACCCATACAAAGAGAAGTATTTTTTTCATCTGGTTGGTTTTTACCTAAAGATAAAGATTTAATTTCTACAGAAGTAACCACAGGTGCGATCGCAACTTCATCAAAAGATAAAAACACAAAAACGCCCCACTTTCGTGAGGCGTCTCCGCTATATATTTTCACTAAACTTTGTTTACGCTAATTTGGCAACGTGCTTAGCCAAGCTACTTTTTAGGTTAGCTGCTTTATTATCATGGATAATATTTCTCTTTGCCAACTTATCTATCATAGAAGCTACTTTTGGAAATAAAGCCGAAGCCTCCTTAGCATCTTCCGTACCACGTAATTTTTTGATAGCATTACGAGTAGTTTTGTGCTGATATTTATTTCTCAACCTTTTTGTCTCGTTGCTTCTGATTCTTTTTAATGCTGACTTGTGATTTGCCATTTTCTTCTTTTTACTACTTTCTTGCGGACATCATCTTTTCATTCCGCTTATTAATTGTAAATCTTGTAGTCCGTAGGGGAATCGAACCCCTGTTACCAGGATGAAAACCTGGCGTCCTAACCCCTAGACGAACGGACCATAAAAATCAGTAACTAATATAAAAAAAATTACCGATTTTGTATTTTAATGAACTTTTGTAGTCCGTAGGGGAATCGAACCCCTGTTACCAGGATGAAAACCTGGCGTCCTAACCCCTAGACGAACGGACCATTTTTTTCATATTGCGGATGCAAAAATACAACTATTTTTAACTATTGCAATAGCTATAAAATATTTTTTTGAAAAAAATTAATAAGCCTTGGCAAACAACACTCTACGATTAGAGGGTTTTCCACTAAAAACGCATTGTCCGGCCTCTTCTTTGGCATCCATAGGAATACAACGTATAGTTGCCTTTGTCAGCTCTTTTATTTTCTCTTCGGTTTCGGCAGTACCATCCCAGTGCGCCGATAAGAAACCTCCTTTAGCTTCCAGCACCTCCTTGAATTCCTCAAAATCATTTACCTCTGTAATATGCGACTCTCTGTAATCGAGGGCTTTTTTATACATATTCTTCTGAATATCCTCAAGCAACTCCTCTATTTTGGCCACTACATCGGCTTCGGCAACGGTTTCCTTCTCCAGAGTATCCCTTCTGGCTACCTCAAAAGTCCCGTTTTCCATATCTCTCTGACCGATCGCCAGTCTTACAGGTACTCCTTTTAATTCGTACTCATTGAATTTAAATCCTGGTTTATGCGTATCGCGATTGTCGTATTTAACTGAAATTCCCTTTGCTCTCAATTCTTTTACCAATGGTGCGATTCGTTCCGAAATAGCATCCAGCTGCTCCTCCCCTTTATAGATCGGAACAATGGCCACCTGTATTGGCGCCAGATTAGGAGGAAGTATCAGACCGTTATCATCGCTATGCGTCATGATCAGAGCTCCCATTAAACGGGTAGAAACCCCCCATGAAGTTGCCCATACATAATCCTGCTTCCCTTCTTTATTGGCAAATTTCACATCAAATGCCTTAGCGAAATTCTGTCCAAGGAAATGCGATGTTCCTGCCTGAAGTGCTTTCCCGTCCTGCATAAGAGCCTCAATACAGTAAGTATCCTCTGCTCCGGCAAAACGTTCGCTTTCACTTTTAACCCCCTTAATTACGGGTACCGCCATAAAATTCTCAACGAATTCGGCATATATATCATTCATTTGTACAGTCTCTGCAATAGCTTCATCTTTGGTAGCGTGAGCCGTATGCCCTTCCTGCCATAAAAACTCGGCTGTCCTCAAAAACAACCTTGTTCTCATTTCCCAACGCACAACATTGGCCCACTGGTTAATGAGGATAGGCAAATCTCTGTATGACTGTATCCAGTTCTTATAGGTATTCCAGATAATAGCCTCACTGGTAGGACGAACCACAAGCTCTTCTTCCAGTTTAGCTTCCGGATCCACCATAAGCTTTCCTTCCTTATCCGGATCATTTTTTAATCGGTAATGGGTTACAACTGCACACTCTTTAGCAAAGCCTTCGGCATTTTTTTCCTCGGCTTCGAACAAACTTTTAGGGACAAAAAGGGGGAAATAAGCGTTTTGATGGCCTGTTTCTTTAAACATTCTATCTAATTCGGCTTGCATTTTCTCCCAGATTGCAAAACCGTACGGTTTGATCACCATACAACCTCTAACTCCCGAATTCTCAGCCAGGTCGGCCTTTACAACGAGTTCGTTATACCACTTTGAATAATCTTCAGCTCTTTTGGTCAATTTCTTACCCATTATCAATAGTTTGGCACAAATATTGTGACTTTGTTAAATAAAAAAATAGTTGCGCAAAACTAACTATTTTTGTAATGTACAACAATAAAAACTTGTAATGATGAAAATTTCTAGCTACCTCTCAAGAAACAGAATCTTCTTGCTGATTCCGCTTGTTGCCGTTCTGGTAACTGCATGTGGTTCCTATCAGCAGGCTTCTTATTACGATAATGACGGAATATATAATGACGACAGTTCTCCGTATACCAAAAAGAAAGAGGAGGTAGTTGTCAAAGATGAAGATGCAGTTCAGTATGAAAGTTATTTTGGGCAGAAAGCCCAGGAGTATGAAGAAATACTGAGTGAAGAAGGAGCGGTATTTACAGATATCGATGCTTATTCCAGTACTGTAGTTCAGGACAGTTTAGATATTGTTGGAGAATATTCAAATCAATACAGCTACGGAAATCCGGGATGGGGAGAAAATCCTGAAGGTATTTCCCTAAACGTATATTCAAGTCCGTTTTTCGGAGGCTTCGGTTTTGGAAGGTTCGGTAGATTCGGCAGATTCGGATTCGGACATCCTTTTTACGGTTTTGGTTACGGTTCTGGTTTTGGCTTTTACGGAGATCCTTTCTTTGGTTTTTACGGGAGCCCTTTCTTTGGCTTCGGAGGATTCTACGATCCTTTCTATTATCCGTTTTACGGATACGGAGGCTACGGATTCGCCTTTTACGGAGGAGGATTCTATGGCAGGCCTTTTAACCGCTTCGGAAGATTCTATGTAAACGGCAGGGTAGCTTCGGCTTATTCCAGAGTAAACAGCAGAAGAGGATATTACGGCAACAACAGAGGTGTCACTTCTGTTAACGGACGTACTGCAGTGGCCCGTAGAGGAAGGTCAAATGTAGGTACATCTGCAACAGGCAGACAAAGCATTGCAAACAGAAGAGGGTACAGAAGCTATAACAATAGCGCAAGAATAAGGGCAGACAGAAGTGCAGCCGGATACAGAACAACAGATTACGGACGCAGGTCTACCTATTCGGGAACCAGAAGTAATTCTTCATACAGAAATAATTCTTCGTACAGAAACAGGAGCAATTCTACATATAGAGGTAATCGCTCCGGAAGTTCTTACAGGTCTTCAGGTAATCGTTCCGGAAGTTCCTACAGATCTTCGGGTAACTCCTCAAGAAGGTCGAGTTCTTACAGATCGAATTCGTCCAGTAAATCCAGTTCATACAGATCGCCATCCAGTTCAGGCTCTTCAAGAGCTTCGATCAGAAGTTCTTCGGGAGGAAGATCTTCGGGTAGCAGATCTTCAGGAGGCAGAGGAAGAAGAAACTAAAGCATTCATCAATTCTACAATCTAAACACCTATGAAAAAAATATTACTGATTTTAGCGGTGCTTGCCACTGCAGTGGAAACTAATGCCCAAAACATAAACGATGTACTTCGTTATGGATTGGAAGATATACAGGGAACGGCTCGTTTCAGAGCCCTGAGCGGCGCTTTCGGAGCCCTTGGTGGAGACCTTTCGGCCATCAATGTGAATCCCGCGGGAACAGCTGTATTCAACAACAATTACATTACGTTCTCGGCTACCAATTATCACAGGAACAATCAAACTTCCTATTTTAACGGGTTTACCGAGACTGATCTGGATAACGTAGAACTTAACCAGGCAGGAGGCGTATTGGTATTTAAAGACGGTAACGAAGATTCGGATTGGAGAAAGATAACACTGGCCTTTAACTATGAGATCGTTAACAATTATGACGATGAATTCCTGGCCAGGGGAACCTCCAATCAATCGATAGATCAATATTTTCTGAATTTTGCACAGGGACAAGCCCTCGGGCCCATCCTTATTCAGGACGGAGAATTAATCGAGGAAGCATACCTGAATATAGGTTCCGATCTCGGTTTCGGTCCGCAACAGGCATTTCTAGGGTTTTTCGGAGGTGTAATAGATCCGGTAGATCCTAATGACGATGCAAATACACAATACGTTTCCAATGCTACTTTCACAAATGTAAATCAGGAGTTCCTTCAGATAACCAGTGGGCAAAACAGCAAATTCACTGCAAACTTTGCCACAGAATACAGAGGTCGTCTGTACCTGGGAGCTTCTCTTAATTTCTATGATGTGAACTTTGAAAAACTTACCCTCTTTGATGAGGATGGTTATGATGCAGGATCAGCACTGGAATTCGTTAACTTCGATAATTTACAGCGTACTTTCGGAGATGGATTTTCCTTTGATGTGGGAGCTATCCTTAAAGTAAACGATGTGGTGAGAATAGGTGCAAGTTACCAATCGCCTACATGGTACAGGTTCCAGGATGAGTTGTCGCAAAGGATCAATTCCAACCTGGCTGATAATGAGATCGATTTTATTAATTTCTCGCAGATAAATGTATTCCCGACATACAGGATACAGATCCCTGCTAAAGCAACCGGAAGTATTGCCCTTGTATTCGGGCAGGAAGGACTTTTGAGTTTTGATTACGGTTATCAGGATTTTTCAAATGCTGAGTTAAGACCTACTTCAGATCCGGCCTTTGCTTCCGAAAATAATTTTATAAGCAGTCAGTTAAAAGCCGTTTCCACCTACAGGGTCGGAGGCGAATACAAGATAAAGCAGCTGAGTTTAAGAGGCGGTTACCGTTTTGAGGAAAGTCCGTACGAAAATGAGAATACCATTGGAGACCTTACGGCCTTTTCCGTTGGTTTGGGTTATAATTTTGGCCCTACCAAAATAGACCTCGCATTCAGCCAATCACAACGGGATATTAATCAAGCTTTATTTGACACGGGTCTGACCACCCAGGCAAATATCGATAACACAAATTCTAACGTGACTTTATCTGTAAGTTTCAATCTATAACAATTTACGACAAGCCAGTAAAAACCGGGGTTATCCCCGGTTTTTTTATACAACCTGCAAATACTTAAGATGTTGTTAAATAGCCTTTCTTCTCCATTATTTACTTATCTTTGTGGCCTTGTAATAATTTTTTGCTGTGAAATGGTGTTATTTGACTGAATTTTGAAATGTTCTTTCGAATATCCGACTCAAAAAGAAAAACAGATGAAAATAGACAAAATATTAGAAGAGCAATTTGAAGAAATAGGCGATAATCACGCTTCTTCTGCAGCGGAGACCCCGCTCAGAGATGATGCCTTTGAAATATCTGATGACGAAAAAATAGAGCGTATCCAACAGGATGTTTACAGCATCATGGAAACTCTCGGACTCGATCTTACAGACGACAGTTTAAGAGGAACTCCGAGAAGGGTTGCTAAAATGTTCGTAAAAGAGATCTTCGGAGGCCTTCGTCCTGATAAAAAACCGAGCGCTTCTACTTTTGAAAATAAATACAAATACGGCGAAATGTTGGTAGAAAAGAATATCACCGTATATTCTACCTGTGAGCATCACCTCCTGCCTATCGTTGGAAAAGCACATATTGCTTATATCTCCAAAGGAAAAGTTGTAGGACTGTCCAAGATGAACAGAATTGTTGATTATTTCGCCAAAAGACCTCAGGTTCAGGAAAGGATGACCATGCAGATCGTTCAGGAGCTACAAAAAGTACTTGGAACTAAAGACGTAGCTTGTGTGATCGATGCAAAACACCTATGTGTTAATTCCAGAGGGATCAGAGATATTGAAAGTAGTACGGTTACTGCCGAATTTGGTGGAAGGTTCAAAGAAACTGCCGTGCGAAGAGAGCTTCTGGATTATATAAAGCTCGATACGGAATTCTAGAGGAACCCTCCCTGAAAATATGTAGTTCAATCCGCGAATAAACCAGCAACAGAAAAATGCAACTGTACCAAGACCAGGAATTAAAGATCTATAACTCACTTACCGGACAAAAAGATATTTTCAAACCCATAAACGAAGGCCATATCGGAATGTACGTATGTGGCCCTACCGTTTACAGCAATGTACATTTGGGTAATGTAAGGACCTTTATGTCTTTTGATGTTATTTTTCGCTACCTGAAACATCTTGGCTACAAAGTGCGCTATGTTCGTAATATTACGGATGCAGGCCATCTTGAGAACGATGCCGATGAAGGAGAAGACAGGATCGCCAAAAAAGCACGCCTGGAGCAGATAGAACCGATGGAGGTCGTACAACGTTATACCGTGGATTTTCATACGATCCTTCAGAAATTCAACTTCCTCCCTCCAAGTATAGAACCCACCGCTACCGGACACATTATAGAGCAGATAGAGATCATTAAAGAGATCATGGATAAAGGACTGGCCTATGAAGTGAACGGTTCCGTATATTTTGATGTCCTGAAGTTTAATGAGACCAATAATTACGGAAAGCTGAGCGGAAGGAACATAGAAGACCTGATACACAATACCAGAGAATTATCAGGGCAGACAGAAAAAAGGAACCCTCAGGATTTTGCTTTATGGAAAAGAGCCGAGCCTCAGCACATTATGAGATGGCCTTCTCCCTGGAGTGACGGTTTCCCGGGGTGGCACCTGGAATGTACTGCCATGAGCACCAAATACTTGGGAGAGCAGTTCGATATTCACGGAGGTGGAATGGACCTTAAGTTCCCTCACCACGAATGTGAAATTGCCCAGGCAGAAGCCTGCAATGGCCATAGTCCGGTAAATTACTGGATGCACGCCAATATGCTTACCCTGAACGGTAAAAAGATGGCAAAATCTACCGGGAACAACATTCTTCCGAATGAGATATTCTCCGGGAACAACGATATACTCAGTAAGGCCTTTGCGCCTAATGTGGTGCGTTTCTTCATTCTTCAGGCGCATTACAGGAGTATCCTTGATTTTAGCAATGATGCATTACTTGCTTCCGAAAAAGGTTTCAACAAACTGATGGAGGCCATGAATTGCCTGGATCAGCTTGAAACTTCCGGTTCTTCCGATTTTGATGTGAACAAATGGAAGCAGGATTGCTACAATGCCATGAATGACGATTTTAACAGCCCTATCCTGATAGCGCAATTGTTTGAGGCTGTAAAGCAGATCAATCAGATAAAAGACGGGAAGGCTTCAATCACTACTGAAGACCTCAATACGCTTAAAGAGACCATGAATGCTTTTGTATTTGAGGTTTTAGGATTGGTAGATGCAGTAGCTGATAAGGACGATACGGATAAACTGAGCGGAGTGGTAGAACTACTTATCCGTTTGAGGGCAGAAGCAAGAGCAAACAAAGATTTTGCTACTTCAGACAAGATCAGGGACGAACTCCTGGCCATGGGTATACAGCTCAAGGACGGGAAGGATGGAACCAGCTTTTCCGTTAGCTGAAAAACATGATAAAAAAGATCCTCATAGCACCTTTTGTCCTGCTTATCAGGATGTATCAAGTGTTAATATCGCCTTTAACGCCGGCCACCTGCCGTTATTCCCCTACCTGCTCTCAATATTCCCTGGAAGCACTGAGAAAACACGGTATTATTAAAGGTGGAAAACTTGCCGTAAAGCGCATTTTCAGTTGTCATCCCTGGGGAGGAAGCGGTTACGATCCCGTACCCTGACGATTTTGTTTTTTTAAATTATTATTAGCATTCAAATCCCTATATTTACGATTAAATAAATTCATTAAAACAAATCAATGTATCTATTAGGTATTACGTGGAACCCCGACAAAGCATTGCTCGAGATAGGTTCTTTTCAGCTTCGTTATTACAGTCTGATGTTTGTTATTGCATTCTTACTGGGCTGGTATCTCACCAAAAAAATATTCAACAGAGAAAAACAACCCCTGGAAAAACTGGATACATTGTTCGTATATATGGTGATCGCCATTTTGATTGGAGCACGACTGGGACATGTTTTTTTCTATGACTGGGATTATTTCAGCAAACATCTGCTGGAGATATTCCTCCCCTTCCGGTTCTCTCCCAAATTTGAGTTTACCGGCTTTACCGGGCTGGCAAGTCACGGAGCCGCCATTGGGGTGCTGATAGCCATGTATTATTACAAAAAGAAGTACCCTGATCTAACCCTGGCCTGGATCCTGGACAGGATCGTGATTGCGGTTGCTTCGGGAGCTATTTTTGTTAGACTGGGGAATTTTATGAACTCCGAAATAAACGGAAAAGTAACGGATGAGTCATTCCCGCTGGGAGTGCGCTTTATACAGGACGCTATAAGTGAACGGCAGGCCATTCAGGAAACCGGAGCCAAAACAGCTTCGGAAGCCTATAATCTTATTGCCAAAGATCCTCAGTTTGCAGATATACTCAATGCGGTACCCTTCAGGCATCCGGCTCAGCTATATGAAGCCTTTGGCTATGTTTTTGTCTTCCTGATCCTCTGGTATGTATACTGGAAGACAGAAAAGAGAAAACAGCCATTCTTTTTATTCGGGCTTTTCCTTGTGCTGTTGTGGACGGTTCGCTTTTTTGTAGAGTTTCTCAAAGAAAGCCAGGGAGGTTTTGAAAGTTCGCTTGGCAATCTTTTATCGACCGGGCAATGGTTAAGTATTCCATTTATCATAGCCGGTTTTTATTTTATGTTCAAACCTTCAAAAAAGACCGCCTGATCATGCATCGTTTAAAAAAAATTGCTTTAATCGTCTTTACCGGAGCTGCACTGATGGTTTCCTGTAAGAAGGATAATAAGAATACCGATATCAAACCCAGGGAGATCAGCTTTAAAAAAGAGGGGGAACTAAAACTCTTTAAGGCGGATGGAACCCTTATCAAGCAACTCGATATAGAGATAGCAGATAATGACTATGAGACGGAAACAGGATTGATGCACAGGACATCCATGCCTGATAACCAGGGGATGCTGTTTATTTTTAAGGACGAGCAACCCCGTTTCTTTTATATGAAGAATACCGTATTACCACTTGATATTATCTATATAAATTCTGCAAACAAAGTAGTGAGTTTTATTGAGAATGCAGAACCTTTTAATGAAGACTCGCTTCCTTCCAACGAGCCTGCTCAGTACGTACTGGAAGTGAATGCCGGCCTGATTAAAAAATGGAATATTCAGGTGGGAGATTCTATAGAATTTACAAGAAGCTAAAATGCCTTTTAATGCCGAAGAATTTTACCTGAAAACCCCTATGGGGCATGAGATTCACGTTTCCTCATTCGGTCCTGCCGGAGAGGAACCCAAAGGCATTATTGTAATTTCTTCAGCTACAGGGGTACTTCAAAAATATTACGCCAAATTTGCTCAGTTCCTGAGTCATCATCAATATCGGGTATACACTTTCGATTACTACGGAATAGGAAACTCCTCTTCTGATATCAGGGATCTTAAAAAGAATGACCTCAGCATACAGCAATGGGGCAGTAACGATCAGGCCAGTGTATTAAAAATGGCCAAAGAACGGTCTCCCTCCACTCCCCTAACACTTATTACACACAGTATAGGAGGTCAAATACTGGGTTTTAACCCGTCTTATCATCTTCTGGATAAAATAGTCATGGTATCGCCTCAAAGTGGTTATTGGCGGTATTATGAAGGTCTGCATTATCCTAAGATGTGGTTGTTCTGGAACGCTATGATCCCGGTACTAACTCCCTTGTACGGGTATTTCCCTGCAAAGAAATTGGGTTTATTTGAGAACCTTCCTAAAAAGATGGTCTATGAGTGGGCAAAATGGGGCCGGCACAAAGAGTATATGTTTGGCCATATAGACACAGAAAAGGCCTTTTTTGACAAAATAGAGTGTCCTTTGCTTGTCCTGGGCTTCCCCAGGGATATCTATGCACCTAAAGCTGCCACCGACTGGCTGGCGGGTAAATATGAGAATGCCCGTATAGACCGGAGGCACCTGATACCCGAAGAGATGGGTATAGATGATGTACGCCATTTTGGTTTTTTCCGATCTAAATTTGAGGATCCGTTATGGAAGATCACCAAAGAATGGATAGAAAATTAACTATCTCCTATTTTACTTTCTCAAAAGCCCTGTAATTCCGATGCTTTTTAAAAATCCCATAGATATAATTTTTAAACAACCTGGTTATATATTTTAAATAACCTGGTTATACATTTTGAACAACCTGGATATATGTTTTAAATAACGTCGACATATATCTTCAATATCGCCGATGTTTTTTTTATATATCGACGGGATCTTTCCGCAGCTACCATACGGGTATAAAAAAACACCCCCGACATTGACTGTCAGGGGTGTTTTAATATTTGAACACTATTTTATATAGCTTATTTCTTTTTGTCTTTTTTACCCATGCTCTTCCTCAATGTATCGAACATTACAGGAGTTGCGATGAACAATGAAGAATATGTACCTACCAGGATACCTATGATCATTGCAAACATAAATCCTCTCAGCGATTCACCACCGAAGATGAATATTGCCAGTAACACCACTAAGGTTGTTAAAGAGGTATTTAATGTTCTTCCCAAGGTACTGTTCAGTGCCAGGTTAATGTTCTCACCATCTTTCCATCCTTTATCACCGACAATCTCCCTGATCCTGTCGAATACTACCACCGTATCATTCAGCGAGTATCCGATTACCGTCAGGATGGCCGCAATAAATGCCTGATCGATCTCCATGTTAAACGGCATGAACTTCCAGGTAAGCGAGAAGATACCCAATACGATCAGTACATCGTGGAATACCGCTGCAACCGCACCAAGTGAGAATTGCCATCTGCGGAAACGCAAGAGGATATAAAGGAATACTACTGCCAGGGATCCGAGGATCGCCCAAACCGCATTCTTTTTGATATCATCTGCAATCGTAGGTCCTACTTTGATCGATTGTAATACTCCGATCTTTCTGTCTCCACTTCCGTTTACGAATTCATCATATGTAATCTCCTGCGGAAGGTGCTTTTTAAGTCCGTCCAACAGGCTTCTTTGTATTTCTTCATCTACTTCAGCTCCTTCTACATCTACCTTGTATTTTGTGGTGATCTTCACCTGGTTCGGAGCCCCGAAAGTTTTTACCTGGGCACTTCCGAATATTTCCGTAAGATCTGTTTCGATCTCCGACGGAGTTACTACGTTCTCAAAACGCACCTGGTACGATCTTCCTCCTACGAAATCCACACCCTGGTTAAGTCCGTTAATAAAGAAAAGAGAACTTAAACCGATCACTACCAATACCGCAGAAACAACATAGGCTGTCTTACGTTTTGAAAGGAAGCTGATATTAAGGTTGGTGAACCATTTCTTGGTGATAGGTGTAGTAAAGTCTAAATTTCTTCCTTTACCGATATACCACTCTATTAGTAATCTTGTTACGAATATTGCTGTAAATAAGGAAGTACCGATACCAATTAATAAGGTAGTTGCAAAACCTTGAATAGGTCCTGTACCGAATACCAACAGGATCAATGCCGTTAAACCGGTAGTAATGTTGGCATCCAGGATAGACGACAATGCATTTCCGAATCCGTCGGCAACCGACTGTTTCATTCCTTTACCCTTGGAGAGCTCTTCCTTCGTTCGTTCGAAGATCAGTACGTTCGCATCCACCGACATACCGATAGTTAATACGATACCGGCAATACCTGGTAAGGTAAGTACCGCTCCAAGACCTGATAGTACCCCGAAGATCAAAAGAATATTGAAGATCAATGCGATATCTGCAAATCCACCTGCTTTTCCGTAATAGAAGATCATCCATACAAGTACAAGTGACATTGCAATAAGGAAAGATGTCAGACCGCTGCTAATAGCTTCCTGCCCTAATGAAGGCCCTACCACTTCTGACTGAATGATATCTGCAGAAGCAGGTAATTTACCAGCTCTTAATACA
Source organism: Leptobacterium flavescens (assembly GCF_010671605.1). Lineage (GTDB taxonomy): Bacteria > Bacteroidota > Bacteroidia > Flavobacteriales > Flavobacteriaceae > Leptobacterium > Leptobacterium flavescens. Next base: position 305,138 of record NZ_JAABOO010000004.1, on the reverse strand, counting down.
TTGGCAAGGTCATTTGCTTCATTTAGTGTAAACTCTCCTGATATTTCTGAGTTTCCTCCGGCAATCGCTCCTCTGGATACTCCGGGTGCAGAATAAACGATATCGTCAAGAACGATCGCGATATTTCCCTGCTCCCTGAATGCTTTTCCTGTCATTTCCTCCCAGATCTTAGCTCCCTTACCATTCATCTGCATGGAAACAGAAGGTTTGTTGAACTGATCGTATGACTGGCTGGCATCTACTACCACACTACCACTTAATGGTGCTTCTTTTTCTCTGTTAGATTTTATAGCGTAAAGATCTACTGTCTGTGCATCTCCTTCAACTTTACTCCAAAGGAATCTTGCAAACTGAAGCTCTGAAGGTAATACCTGTTTTGCTTCTCTGCTATTCAGGTAAGAGTTGATAGCAGCTGTATCCTTGATCGCAAAAGTGGCAATTACAGGAGAACCTGTCTGCCCTCCGCCTACGATAAGGTCGAAAATCGGATTAACCTGATTAGCTACATCCAGTGAATCCTGGTTGATATCTGATAAAAGTGAATCGATCTCGGAAGTTGCTTCTTCCTGCGTTTCTTCCTTTTCCGATTCCACAATACTTTTTACAGCATCGTTAGCAGCAATTAGGAAAGGTGCTACTTCGTTAGCTTTAAATGTTTCCCAGAACTCTAACTGAGCTGTACTCTGTAAAAGTTTTTTAACCCTGTTTACATCTTTGGCTCCCGGTAATTCTACAAGAATACGACCGGAAGTACCTAAACGCTGAATATTAGGCTGGGTAACCCCGAACTTATCGATACGTTTTCTAAGTACTTCGAATGCAGAAACAATAGATTCGTCAATTTTTCTTCTGATCACCGGACGAACCTGGTCATCAGCCATTTGGAAATTGATCTCATCACTTAATGTCTTATTGGCAAAAATATCTGGAGAAGCCAGTTTGGTATCTCCTTTAATTGCGTCGAAGGCATCAAAAAATAAATCAAGATAGATCTTATCACTGCTCTTGGAAGCCTCATCGGCATCTGCAAGTGCCCTGTTGAAAACAGGATCTTTGGAGTTATTAGACAATCCCTTTAAAATGTCCTTTACGGAAATCTGAAGGATCACATTGATACCCCCCTTGAGATCCAGACCTTTGTTTAATTCCTTTTCCTTGGCTTCATTATAGGTAAAACTTGTAAAACCCAAGTCATAAACCGTCTGACTACCAATAGAATCCAGGTACCTGGCCTGTTCTGCATCTCGCTTTTCAACATAGTTAGGCTCCGTTTCAGCTATTTTGTTAGTGGCAAACGTTGTTGCTTCATCCTCTACTTTACCTGTAATAAAGGTAAACGAGAGCTGATAGATACTAACGATCCCGAATAAAATAGCAAACAGCCTGATAAGTCCCTTGTTCTGCATTACTTTTTGTATTTAATATTTCATTTAAAAAACGAGCAAATATATAATTTCCATAGTGATTTAACAATATATTTTAGAAGTTTGTTGCTAATTTTAAGAGCCTGGAGCCTTATTTTTTTCACAACAAAAAAGCAGCCCAAATGAGCTGCTTTTATTTTATGCTTGTAAATATTCTACTACAAATTCAAAAGTCCGTTGGTTTTTCTAACCCCTTCGGCGCTTTCCTGGATTTTTGCTTTTTCGGCATCGTTAAGGTTAATCTCAACAATTTTCTCTATTCCGTTTCTTCCAAGAACAACCGGAACTCCTATAGAAATATCATTTAATCCGTATTCTCCTTCCAGCAGAGCCGAACATGGGAATATCTTCTTCTGATCGCAAGCTATTGCCTGAACCAATCCGGACACTGCAGCTCCCGGTGCATACCAGGCACTAGTACCAAGCAATTTGGTAAGGGTAGCCCCTCCTACTTTAGTATCTTCTTTAACCTGATCCAGTCTTTCCTCAGAAATATATTCAGAAACAGGTACGCTATTTCTTGTCGCCAGTCTGGTTAGAGGAACCATTCCTTTATCGCTATGTCCTCCGATCACCATTCCGTCTACATCTGAGATCGGTGCTTCAAGAGCTTCTGCCAATCTGTATTTAAAACGGGCACTGTCTAAAGCACCACCCATTCCGATAATTCTGTTTTTAGGAAGATCTGTAGTCTTGTGTACCAGGTAAGTCATGGTATCCATAGGATTACTCACGACAATCATGATAGCATTCGGAGACTGCTCGATCAAACTGGAAGAAACCGTTTTTACAATTCCCGCATTGATACCGATCAATTCTTCTCTGGTCATTCCCGGCTTACGCGGAATTCCTGAAGTGATCACAACGATATCACTGTTTGCAGTTTTAGTATAATCATTCGTAGTTCCTGTTATTTTCGTATCAAATCCGTTAAGCGAAGCTGTTTGCATCAGGTCCATCGCTTTTCCTTCAGCATATCCTTCTTTGATATCCAACAATACTACTTCAGAAGCAAAATTTTTAATTGCTATGTATTCTGCACAGCTTGCTCCAACAGCACCTGCGCCTACAACGGTAACTTTCATGTTTTTTTTAGTTTAGATAATGAATTCCACAAAATTAAAGAATTAGTCGTAACCGCTTCCCTATACTTAAAAAAAATTCAAATATTACCTAAACCCAAAGCTCAACGCCAAGGAAACATTATCGTATTCGGCCAATGTATAGTCTGCATTGATCCTGAAAAAACCTAGTTTTAATCGCACTCCCACAGTTCCCCGTACTCCTGTTACCTTATTTTCTATGGAAAAAGGATCGACCAGGGTCTGGTTTCCGAGAACTCCCGACTGTACATTAAAGGTTCCTTTAAGGTCGGTTTCGGATTTACCGTTTATATATCCGATCCCTCCGTAAACATTAAAAACAGGAAGTTTTGTAGATCCTATTAACTGGAACAACCAGGTAGAAGTAGAATTTTCCAATCGCTGGTCCTGTCCGCTCACAATACTAGTACTGGTAAAATCGTAAGTACCATCCAGGTTCGTATACGCTATCAGACCGGAGATCGCTACCGGAAACAGTTTATCTGCCGGCAACCAGGAAGTAATTTCATGCTGTATCCCGAAACCAAACAAACCTGCATTCACATCGTCGGTCTCTACTTTAGGAAAATAGCGAGCTTTTAACTCTGTTCCTTTTATCAGGCCTATACTTCCCTGAATAAAGGCACTGGGAACAAAATTAATATCTGCCGATCCGAGTCCGGTTGGTAATTCAAAAACCGCATCGTCTACAGCACCCGGTAATGGCCCTTCGGCAACCACGGTAATACCTTCTATATCACCAAAAGCCGTCGACACTTCTCGGGAAGTACTTCCGTCCTGAAATCTCAGGTTCTCGTAGTCGTTCACATCCAGAACAAAGGACTTGTTCTCATCCTTTACAAAAGATGCATTGGCTACAATAGAGATCTCAAAGCCAAAAAGCTTTTTCGCCTTTCCGCTGTTAAACCATCCGTTGTTAAGATTGTAAACGATCCCTTCGGTTGCAGGATCAAGATAAGATTGCGTAAAACGCCTTGCGTCGTTAACTCCGGACGCCAGAAGGTCATCAATATTTTCCTGGGCATAGGATTGCCATCCCAGAAAAAAAACAGCAATAAACAGTAGTTTTTTCATAGTTTCTAATGATTTGAGGGCTTCAAATTAGTTAAAAAATAAAGAAAATCATCAGTTTTATGTATTTACTCCTTATGGTCAGAGTATTAGCAAAACCGGGTTAAATACCCATCATGATTCTCAAATAAGTAAAACGAAAAAGTTCTGTTTATAGTATTTCCGGCTATTTTAATATACCGGCAAATAAAAAACCCTGACGACGATCGCCAGGGCTTTTTCCAATCTTAACAATATATTCTATGCATCTATATTCGCATAAACTGCATTTTTCTCGATGAATTCCCTACGTGGTGGAACCTCATCCCCCATTAACATAGAGAACACTCTGTCTGCCTCACTACCGTTATCGATAGTTACCTGACGAAGGGTCCTGTTTTCAGGGTTCATGGTTGTTTCCCACAGCTGTTCGGCGTTCATCTCTCCAAGACCCTTGTAACGCTGCACTGCTGCACCGCTTCCGAAGGATTCCTGTAAAATATCCCGTTCTTTATCGTTCCATGCGTACTCCTTCTTACTTCCTTTTTTAACAAGGTATAAAGGTGGAGTAGCAATGTACACATAACCGTTCTCTATAAGGTCTTTCATATACCTGAAGAAGAAGGTAAGGATCAGGGTAGAAATGTGAGATCCATCGACGTCGGCATCACACATGATCACTACTTTGTGATATCTCAGCTTTTCCAGGTTCAGTGCTTTACTGTCCTCTTCGGTTCCTATGGTTACCCCCAGAGCCGTAAAAATATTTCTGATCTCTTCATTTTCGAAGACCTTGTGCTGCATGGCTTTCTCCACATTAAGGATCTTACCCCTCAAAGGAAGGATGGCCTGGAAGTTACGATCACGTCCCTGTTTGGCCGTTCCACCCGCCGAGTCTCCCTCGACAAGGAATACTTCACATTTTTCAGGATCCTGCTCCGAACAATCGGATAATTTTCCGGGAAGCCCGCCACCGCTCATTACGGTCTTACGCTGTACCATTTCCCTTGCTTTACGGGCCGCATGACGTGCCTGTGCTGCCAGGATCACTTTCTGCACTATGGTCTTGGCATCGTTAGGATGCTCCTCCAGATAGTTTTCCAGCATTTCCGATACCGACTGAGATACAGCAGAAGTAACCTCCCTGTTCCCCAACTTGGTTTTGGTCTGCCCCTCGAACTGAGGTTCCGCAACCTTTACGGAAACAATAGCCGTCAGACCTTCGCGGAAATCATCTCCGGAGATCTCAAACTTTAATTTATCCAGTAAGCCGGAAGCATCTGCATATTTCTTTAAGGTAGTGGTCAATCCTCTCCTGAAACCGGAAAGGTGAGTACCTCCTTCGTGTGTATTAATATTATTCACATAGGAGTGAAGGTTTTCATTAAATGAAGTATTGTATACCATGGCAACCTCTACCGGTATATCGTTCTTCTCTCCTTCCATGGATATCACATCGGCAATAAGCGGCTCTCTGTTACCATCCAGGTAACGGATAAACTCTTTCAGACCTTCTTTGGAATGGAAAGTCTCTCCTTCATATTCTCCGTCTTCTTTCTTATGGCGTTTATCGGTAAGAGAGATCGTTATTCCCTTATTCAGGAATGAAAGCTCCCTCATACGTCCTGCCAGGGTATCGTAGTTGTACTCCAGAGTTAACTGGAAGATGGTAGGATCCGGTTTAAAATGTACGATCGTCCCGTTAAAATCGGTATCACCTGTAGATTTTACCGGATAAAGAGGTTTTCCTCTCTCATATTCCTGCTCCCACACTTTACCGTCTTTATGCACAATGGCATGCAGATGATCTGAAAGTGCGTTTACACAGGAAACACCAACTCCGTGCAGACCTCCGGAAACCTTATAGGAATCCTTATCGAACTTTCCTCCCGCACCGATCTTTGTCATTACTACTTCAAGAGCTGAAACCCCTTCTTTCTTGTGAATACCAACCGGGATCCCTCTACCATTATCCTGTACGCTAATGGAGTTATCCTCGTTAATGATCACTTCAATGGTATCACAATGTCCTGCAAGGGCTTCATCAATAGAATTATCCACTACTTCATACACCAGGTGGTGCAATCCTCTTACACCAACATCTCCAATGTACATCGACGGACGCATACGCACGTGCTCCATTCCTTCCAGTGCCTGGATACTATCTGCCGAGTAGTTATTTTTATTCAATTCTTCACTCATAAATCGTAGGTTGTAATTTAATATTCAGTAAACAGACAAATATAACAAACCCATAATAAAATCAGGTGCTCAGCAGGCATTGAAGCTGTTAAGTTATTAACAAATTTTGTTAAAAAACAGCAAAAAAAAGCGCTGCCGAAGGCAACGCTCTAAGATCAAAGCAATTAGCTAAAAATAAATCACACTTTTCTCATATTTTTTGCATCCAAAAAGGACGAATTTCACTATAGCTGATCTTTATTTTTCTTCCGGATACGAAGCACGTATTAATAGGCATCGACATGCACTTTTGAGATCGCTCTTCCGGAAGGTTCATTCATGTTTTTAAAGGATTCATCCCACTCCAGGGCTACAGGTGTACTACAGGCCACGGAGGCTACCGAAGGCACCGTTAAAGCAGCCGCATCCGAAGGGAAATGTTCTTCAAAAACAGAACGGTAATAATATTCTTCTTTTGTTTTAGGGGTCTGCAACGGAAAACGATAGGCTGCATTACGCATTTGTTCATCGCTTACTTCGATCTCCACCACATCTTTCAGGGTATCTATCCAGTTATATCCAACCCCGTCACTGAACTGTTCTTTCTGCCTCCAGGCAACACTTTCTGGCAAATAAGACTCAAAAGCCTTTCGAAGCACCCATTTTTCCATACGCTCGCCGTTGATCATTTTGTCCTGTGGGTTGATGCGCATCGCCACATCCATAAACTCCTTATCTAAAAAAGGCACTCTTCCTTCAATACCCCAGGCAGCCAGTGATTTGTTAGCCCTGAGGCAGTCATACTGATATAATTTATCCAGTTTCCTTACGGTTTCCTTGTGAAATTCTTCAGCACTGGGTGCCTTGTGAAAGTACAGGTAGCCCCCGAAGATCTCATCGGCTCCTTCTCCCGAAAGCACCATCTTTATCCCCATAGACTTGATCACTCTTGCCATCAGATACATAGGTGTAGATGCACGGATGGTAGTGATATCGTAGGTTTCCAGGTGATAGATCACATCTTTTATGGCATCCAGACCTTCCTGGATAGTAAAAGTAACCTCATGATGTACCGTCCCGATATGATCGGCTACTTTCCTGGCAGCTTCCAGGTCGGGTGAGCCCTCCAGGCCTATAGAGAATGAATGCAGTTGCGGCCACCAGGCTTCTGCCTGATCGTCGGTCTCTATTCTTTTCTGAGCGTACTTCTTCGCCACCGCAGATGTGATAGAAGAATCCAGTCCGCCGGAAAGTAACACTCCGTAGGGAACATCACTCATCAGTTGTCTGTGAACTGCAGCCTCCAGGGCTTCTCTCAGCGCTTCTACCTGCGTCTCTGCTTCCTTAACCGTTTCGTATTCCATCCAATCTCTCCTGTACCATCTTTTTAGCTCTCCGTACTTGCTGGACAGGTAATGTCCGGGAGGAAAAACTTCTATTTTATTACATACACCTTCCAGGGCTTTTAATTCCGAAGCCACGTAGAAAGTCCCGAACTTATCCCAGCCAATATATAAGGGAATGATCCCCATATGATCCCTGGCTATCAGGTATTCATCTTTTTCCACGTCGTAAAGGGCAAAGCCAAAAATACCATTAAGCTCATCTATAAAATCTATTCCTTTTTCTCTGTATAAAGCGAGGATCACTTCACAGTCTGAGTGAGTGAGGAAGTCGTACTCCCCATCGAATTGCTTCCTGATATTGCGGTGATTATATATCTCTCCATTAGCGGCAAGTACCAGTTTTCCATCGGCACTCAGCAGAGGCTGTTTTCCTGAAGCAGGATCTACAATAGCCAATCTTTCATGGGCGAGAATGGCATTCTTCTCGCTGAATATTCCGCTCCAATCAGGTCCTCTGTGCCGGATCTTTTTAGCCATTTCCAATAATTGAGGCCTCAGGACCTCTCCCTTCTGTTTTAAATCGAAAGCACAAACAATTCCACACATAATTAAAATTTAGTTTTTCAAATACGAAGCAAATATTAATTATATGTATTAATTTAAAAACATAATATGCAATTATAGTTTTAAATAGTAATATAAAATCATATTTTAATATCGAATAGAAACTCGTAAAATATCATCGTTAAGGATTAAACGACGATTTGTAAGTGAGAGCATTACTTTAACAGTTAATTGTTAAATTTTAACAAAAGCATAAGAACATCATTTTATAGCTTTACAGTTCAAAATTTTAACAAAAATGAAAAGAATCATCACACTATTAATGTTCGTAGCGGCATTTACTTTTTCAAACGAAATCTCAGCACAAAAATTCCCTGCACTGGATAAGAGTCCTGCTGATATTGCCATTTACAGAACAGAACGAGGTGCACCAGCACTAATCAAAACTGTTTACGGAAGACCAATGTTAAAAGGAAGAAAGCTTGGAAGCGAGCTTGCACCTTACGGAAAGATCTGGAGAACAGGAGCCAATGAAGCTACAGAAGTTACTTTTTACAAAGATGCTACTGTAGGAGGAAAAAAATTAAAAGCCGGAACTTATGTTTTACATACTATTCCCGGTGAAAAAGAGTGGACAGTTATTCTGAACACCAACCTAAACGTATGGGGAGCTTATCAGCATGATGCGTCTAAGGACGTTGCTAAATTTACTGTTCCTGCTTCTTCTGGAGATGAGTCTCTGGAAGCATTTTCTATTGCCTATGCACCTGCCGGTGGAGGTGTAAACCTGGTTTTAGGATGGGACAAAACAAGAGTAGCAATCCCAATTAAGATGTAAGAAATTATTATTTTAATAATTCTAACAAAAAAAGCCCTGACAATAATTGTCAGGGCTTTTTTTTATTTATTGTTTCTCTGATTACTTTACTTTAACCCCTCCAATAAAGGTCTCTTTTACCTCTACCTCAGGGATCTCGTTTACAGGAACCGTCATAATATCTCTGTCCAGAACGATAAAATCTGCAAACTTTCCTTCTTCAATACTTCCTTTCTCATCTTCTTCAAAATTGGAATATGCTGCCCAGATAGTCATTCCTTTTAGGGTTTCTTCCCTGCTAAGTGCTTCTTCCGGTAAAAAACCTCCTTCCGGGTAATTCTCCAGGTCTTGTCTGGCCACTGCTGCATAGAAAGTTAAGAACGGGCTCACTCTTTCTACGGGGAAATCTGTTCCCAGAGCCACGGTTCCGGCTTTATTCAAAAGCTTTTTAAAAGCGTAGGCCCCTTTTATCCTGTCCGGTCCTACCCTGTCTTCTGCCCAGTACATATCGCTGGTGGCATGTGTTGGCTGTACGGAGGGAATGATCCCATTTGAAAATGCATCAAAATCGTCGAGATCAACTACCTGTGCATGTTCTATCTTCCAGCGTCTGTCTCCTTTATCTTTTAATACTTCCATATAGGTTCTGAGGATCACGGCATTTGCAGAGTCCCCGATAGCATGTGTATTCATCTGGTAATCGGATGCTGCTATTCTTTCGGCCAGCGCCTGTACATCGGCAACTGAAGTTACCAGCGCTCCGAAATGTCCTTCCTTATCGGAATACGGTTCTTTTAGAGCCGCTCCCCTGGATCCTAAAGCTCCGTCTCCGTATACTTTTACGGATCGCACATTGAGTTTTTCTGTTTTGATCACCCCTTCTTTCAGATAATAATCCAGGTTTTCCTTGTTGTTACTGATCATTGCATAAACCCTCATTTTAAGGTCTCCCGCATTCTGAAGGCTGTCTATCAGTTCGATGGTCGATTTGTTAAGACCTGCATCGTTAACCGTAGTTAAACCATAGTCAAAACAGGTCTTCTGAGCATCCATCAGCGCCTGAATACTGGTTTGCATATCGGGTGCAGGGATCACAGCATCTACAAGGCGCATAGGGTTATCTATCAGGATCCCGGTTGGTTTTCCGTCCTTAAGTTCCACTTCTCCCCCGGCTATTTTGGTAGCTGCGGTTATTCCTGCCATATCCAGGGCCTTCTGGTTTACCAGGTAAGCATGACCATCTACCCTCTTCAGGGCAACGGGTGTATCAGGGAATAATTCGTCCAATCGGTCTTTGGTGGGGAATTCCTTTACTTCCCAATCGTTCTGATCCCATCCTCTTCCGGTGATAAAAGGCGCTTGCTTTTCCTCCTGAAAAGCTACTACTTTCTCCAGTACATCATCATAACTTGTCGTTCCCATCAGATCCACTACCTGCATATTGAGGCCAAGGCCGTAAAAATGACAGTGTGCATCGATAAGTCCGGGGACAACTGTCTTTCCATCAACATCAATCACTTCGGCTGCAGTGTAATTGTCCACGATCTCCTGGGTAGTTCCTATTTTCAGGAACTTTCCGTCTTTTATAGCAAACGCTTCCGCTTTACCGAAATCGGCATCGACGGTATATGCATTTGCGTTGATCACGATCATATCCGCTTCCTGTTTGGTGTTACAGGAAAAAATCAAAACGGATAACAAAAGAATATATCTCTTCATTTTTCAAGATTTTTTGATTAGCTAATAATATTATTCCAGTTAATGTTTCCGTAAAAATAAGCTTTCTCGGTATTTCTTCCCGCACAGATTTAGGAGTTTATGTGTATTCTAAAACAAAAAGCACCTGACACTGGGCCAGATGCTTTCCGATTTCGACCATTCGAAATTGATGTGGTATTTTAAATATTTTTAGAAATCAAATTTATAGGTAGCTCCTGCAAGTACCTGGAAGCCCTGTACTCTGTAGTTTGCCCATCGCGCGTATTCATTTCCGCTAATGTTATTTGCTTTTACAAAGGCTGTTAACTGATCGCCGAAGCGGTAACCGGCATGTGCATTTACATCAAAATAACTGTCAAGGGTAACTTGCTGGGTAGGTACCACTGCAAGAGGATCCCCCAGATTATCCGGAGTAAACAGATCTTCCCTTTCTCCTACATAAAAGATATTTGCCCCAAGGAACCAGTGCTCATCTATCTGATAATCCCCGAAAAGAGAACCTTTAATGGTTGGTAAATTCCAGGCTTCCTGCTCATCATCTGAAGTATATTCAAAAACTTCTGCATTGATCCCCAGTGTAAAATTCCTGTTTACGTTAATATTCAACTCCCCGAAAACAGAGATTGTCTTTACATCATCATAAACGATATCGAATGAATTTCCATAGGCGAAACCGCTTTGAGGATCGCTAAAGAAATTTACCGGATTTAACCTGTACAAGGCTTTGTTATTCTCTGCTTTAAAGGATCCGCGGAGATTATAACCCACATTGGAATGCAATCGTCCTTTTACCCCCACATAAGCATCGTACTGCTGATCTGTAGGCGTAACGTTTAGTGTGGGAGATACAAACTGATTGTCCTCTACAAAACCGTGATAAGTATTCTGCACCAGTTTTCCTTCAATCCCTCCGTAGGCGATCACATATTCATCTACCAGCCTGTACGAAGCCGTAACATTCGGATAGATAAAGAAATCATTATCGCTATTCTCCGGATCCAGAGCGTAGACGATCGTCGCTCCCAGGTTTACAGTCAGGTCATCTCTGAGTATTACCAGATTGGGGGTTACCCCAAGAATAAGAGAACTGTAATTGAGTTCCTGATCGGCATTGAAAAAGCTTCGGTCGAAACCTCCCTTAAGATAATCTATCGCAAAGTTGGTGGTGATCAGCTCATCTGCTATCGGAATTTCGAAAGTAGGTTTTATATATGCTCTGAACTCACTGCTGCTCTCACCATCAAAAAAACCACGTATTAAGGCTTCTCCATTCTTAAAATAGGAATCCTTGATCTCCAGATCGGCTTTTACAAAGCCTGTCAGGTAAGATTGTTTTTCATCTATGCCATCCAGCGTAGGCTGATCGAAGGTAATCTGCTCCGGAAGGCCATACCAGTTATATGCCTGGTGCTGTGCTCCTCCTTCCAGTCCCCAGTTCAGGTCTCTTGTTCTTTTCTTATAAGCTCCTTCCAGGCGGGTATTAAAAAAGTTATCGTCGAGGACCACTCCGTCTATCCCACCCTGAGATGAATGGTGATTAAAAGAAATATCCAGGGTTTCATCCCTGTTCAACGCCCTGCTGGTATAGAAATCTACGAGAGCATTGGTAAAATTCCCCAGGCCAACCGACACATAACTGTCGTAAAGAACCTCTCTCTTGGCTTTTTTCACTCCGGTGGCTTTCCCCTTGGCCGGAACAAAAGTAGATGCTACGGGAACAGAGAAAATGCTGTATTTTACCTTCTTCTTACGAGTAGTAACCGAGTCGTTCAACTTCGGGGTCTGCTTTACTTTAAAAGCATCTGAAATAGTCGGGGTATAGGATTTTACCACATTCACTACCTCGGTCCCGATATTTTTTTTCTCATCTTCCTTTTTATCCTGTGCCCATACCGATGTCAGGGGAATAAGCACAAAGAAAATGATCTGTCCAAACCGTCTGTACATGTGTTTATTATTCTGTCTGTTCATTCTCAAATATATCGTTAGGATGTTTTAATTGTTATTATCGGGGTCAACGGAAGAATTTCGTTTTGACTCCTCAGTTTTTATGGTATTGAGTTCTTTTTTAGCTTCTTCTACGATCTCCGGGTAATCCGTAAAGTTCTGAGTAACGTTTTCGAGGATATAGGTGGCCTGAAAAGCATCGTCCAGGGCATAGAAATTCTTTGCCATAATGATAAGGCCTTTAGCACCGAATTCCTTATAAGCGGAATAATCGTTTGCCAGTTTCTGTACGGAAGCATTAGACCCTTCATGATCACCTTCCTTATTCTTAAAATAGGCATCGTAATAAAGTGCTTCTGCTGCCAGGGAACCGGTAGCTATTTTTCGTACTTCGGCATAAGCCGCCTTGGCCCTGTCCTCATCGCCGGTCTGAATGGCAGACCTGGCAATCATAACCTGAGCATCACTCTTGATCCTGTTATCAATTTTAGCGGTTCCAAGAACTTTCTCCGCATAGGTAACCGTTTCCGGATAGTTACGAAGTTCATAACTCGCTTTCATAATATTGGATTGTGCAAAAGTGATATTCTGAGGGAAATCGGCTTCCTGCTCCAGTCTCTTCAGAACCGTAATGGCATTCCTGTAACTCTTCTGCCCGAGATAGATCTCACTTAAGCGTACCAAAGCCTGCTCCGTATATTCATTTCTTTCTTTGGATGTTACATAGATATAGTGATCAAGAGAATTTTCCTTTTGATCCTTGGAGAAATAGCTTTGAGCCAGGTAAAAATGTGCTTTTAGTGCGTGAAGCCCGTTAGGGAACTGCTTTAAATAGCTTTCAAAAGCCCTGATGGCCGCATCCGTTTTATTCTGAGCGTACTGTCTTTCCGCAGATTCGAAAGAATCGTTATCGAGTTCGGCATCGGAAACATCTACAAAATCCAGGTCTTTTACCCAGGCTGCATATTCGTCAACCCTACCGGTATCTACATAAATAAGTTTTGCCGTAGATACTGCCTGCAATGCTTCTTGCGTATTCGGAAAATCGCGAACCACCGTTTTAAACTTTGCAAGTGCCAGGTTGTTGCTTCCGGCATTGTAATGTATCAATCCCTGCTTTAGAAGAGCTTTCGACACATAAGAGCTCCTGCGGTAATTGCTGATCAGCTGATCGTAGGCATCCAGACCTTCGGCTGTACGATTATCATTTACATAGGAGTTCCCAAGTTCATACATGGCATCATCTCTCAGAGGAGATCTCCTGTGTGCACTGATAAATTTATTGAGCTCTTCTATTTTACGTTCGTTCCTGTTTACGAAGCCATAACTGATAGCCTTCTGGAAACTCGCGTAATCCACATCATTTCCGTTAAGGGCAATAGATTTGTTATAAGCTTCTATGGCAGGCCAGTATTTTGCAGATACAAAATGACTGTCTCCGAGTCTGAGGTAACTGTCATTCAACCTCACCTCATCGTCCTTACTCTTATTTATGTAACTGGTGAAATATTCAATTGCCTGAGGATAATCCTTTTGTTTAAAATAAGTATAGGCCAGGTTATAGTTAAGAGTTTGATACTCATCCGTTTCCTGTGCCACGCTGTTTTGTGCGAATTGCTTATAGCCAATAAGGGCCTCATCAAAATTATTCAGCAGATAATCCGATTCTGCCTTCCAGTAGATCGCCCTTGCGGTATAGGTAGGTTCCTGAGGCTCTTTAAGGGATTTATCCAGGAATTCCACTGCTTCCTGATAATCACCTTCGGTATATAATTCCAAACCTCGGTAAAAAGCTACTTTCTGGTAAGCTTCCTTACTTGTAAAACTCTTGTTCTTATCGAGAACTTCCAGTGCCGCCTCATAGTTCTTGGAAGTGATATAGGAATCTACCAGCAGTTCTTCGATCTCTGCCTTATACCCGGAATCCGGATATTTTTCCAGATAGGAAGTAAGTACTTCCGGAACACTCTGATAGGGGTTTCCGATATCATAGCTCAAACGCGCATAATTAAGCCATGCATCCTTCTGGATCTGCTCATCAAAATTCATCTGAGAAGCATTTCTGAATGCATTCAGCGCTTGCTGTTTTTTATCTGTGTTCAAATAACATTCGGCCAGATGATAATAGGCATTCTGTGCAACTTTGTTCTTTCCGCCCACAATCTTATTAAACTGCCCGATCGCATTTTCATAATCCTTTTGCTTGTAATAAGCGTAACCCAACTGATAAAAATCGGTATTGTTCCACCTGCCCCTTTTTCCTTTATATTTTCTGAGGTAAGGAATGGCAGCTTCGTATTCCTTTAGATTGAAATAACTTTCACCTATGATCTTGTTGAGTTCTGAGATCTCCTTCCTGTCCGATTTCGGTAACTGAGCCTTGGCCAGGTCTATGGCCTTCTGGAAATTCCCCAGTTTAAAATTCAGATCTGCCTGATAGTAGGACAGTTTTTCATTAAACTCTTCTTCATTGGATATCTTGTCGAAATAGGCACTGGCCCTGTCGTAATTATCTCTCTGATAGGCCATATATCCGATATAGTACTTAGCCTGGGAACCGTATTCCTGAGAAGTCTCCACCTGGTTAAAGTACCTTTCGGCATCTTTGTATTTCCGGGCGGTAAAGAGGGCGTATCCCTTTTTAAAATTAAAGCCTTCTCTTTCCCTGTTGCTCATATTCTGGTCCTCCACCTTATCGTACCATTTCAGGGCATAGGCGTATTTTCCGTGTTCGAAATAATAATCGGCTACATCTATAAATGCCGAATTCCTCCTGGTACTCGTGGGATAGTACTCGACAAAATCCTCCATCAGTTTATCTGCCCCTAACTGATTAAGGCGAATAGCTGCATTGGCAATATAATAAGCGCAATTTGCTTCCGTTTCATAATCGGAGGTTTGCTCTTTTACCTTGGAAAAAACACTTTGTGCGGCCTGATATTGTTTGTTGTTATAGAGGTTGAGAGCCTCCTGATAGTCTTTATTGGCATGGGTGTAGATCCTTGATTCCTGCGCAGTCACTGAAAATGAGAAACATAAGCCTGCAACAAGGCTGATCTTAAAAAAATTACGCATGATAATTAGATTGTTTGAACTTCAAATTAATTAACCGATACAGTAATAACGAAGCTTTTTGGCGTTAATTATATGAATTGGAAAAATGATTGATAACTTAAATAATCATATTTTTAGATTCCTGTTTTTAGTTAGTACCTTTATCATTATTTTTTATACATGAACACAACCGTTTTAGAACTTAGAGACGTTGCCATTTATCAGAAAGAAAATCTTGTCCTCAGTGAGATCAACCTCAAGGTAAACAGAGGGGAATTTGTATATCTGATCGGAAAAACGGGTAGCGGGAAAAGTAGTTTTATGAAAACCCTTTACGGCGATCTGCCTCTTACCCAGGGATCGGGAAGCATTGTAGATTTCGACCTGCGAGCCCTGAAAGAAAGGGAGATCCCATTTCTGAGAAGAAAACTGGGGATCGTTTTTCAGGATTTTAAACTGTTACCGGACCGTACGGTAAATGACAATATGCTCTTTGTCCTGAAAGCCACCGGGTGGACCGAAAAGGAAAAAATGGATATTAAAATAGAAGAGGTACTCGGAAAAGTAGGAATGAAAACAAAAGGTTTTAAGTTCCCGCATCAGCTATCGGGAGGGGAACAACAGCGGATTGCCATTGCGAGGGCTTTGCTGAATGATCCTGAACTTATCCTGGCAGATGAACCTACCGGAAATCTGGACCCTCAGACCAGTGTAGAGGTAATGAATGTACTTCTTGAGATCAATAAAGCGGGAAAGACCATCCTGATGGCGACTCACGATTATGCACTTCTTTTAAAATTCCCTTCCAAAACCCTGAAATGCGACGGAAGTAAAGTTTTTGAAGTGGTTCAGAAAAGTGTCTAACCGGTAGCTTGTTGTCTTTTATAGAAAAGATAATAGAAATTAATTCCGATTATGGCCAGGTTGGTAATTATTACGGGGATGGAATTCAGCATTAAACCGTAGATCACAAAAAACATACATCCAACAGAGTTTACGATCCTCAAGGTTCGCAGATCTTTCATTAAGAATGAGATCAAAACCCCTGCAGAAGCTGCATAGCCTGCCCATTCCGTCAAAGAAATTCCCAGAAATTCCATATTGTAAAATTTTGTGCAATGATACGGTTAAAAATTGAATAAACTGAAGATTCCCGGAGCAAGCACAATTAAAAGTTGAACTTGCAATAAAAGATTAGATCTCACGACAATGATTTTCCTATCTTAGCGTTAGTGAAATCGATTAGAAAGTCTATTAAATATGGCCAAAGAAGAAATTCCTGCTGAAGAGGTAAAACAAACGGAAAAGCCGGAGCAGCAGTTAAAATCCAGGATCAAAAAGGAAAGGATCATTTACGGTTCAATTATCGGACTTCTTTTAATTGGATGCATTGTGTCTCTTAATGTTATTTCTTCAAAAAATAAATTCATTAAAGAGACGGAAGAAAAACAAAAGATCATCGAAGACGAAAGGGTTCGCCTGGCATCTATCAGGAATGCCATTGAAGAGATGATCCAGGAAGAAGCCCAGTACCTGCAGGTATCTTCCAGTTCGGCTGCCGACCTGGCTACCAAGCAGAACGCTTCTCTTTTGTACAAAACAAAGTCATCCAGTCTCATAGACGGGATCAAAACCAAATTTACAGAGGAAGATCTGGATGCTTTCGACCCTAACCTGCTTATGAATTATGCCCGTCACCTGGATATGACAGGAGAGCCGGGGGAAGCAAAAAAGATCCTGGAATATGTTATCGGTAAAGCTAAAGACAGTATTACCCTGGCCTATTCTTTCCGGTCGCTGGCCAATATACACGTCATTCCCTCTTCCGATCATTTTAGTCCGGACCTGAGCCGGAAATACCATCAACAGGATATCGATATTGCCAAAGCTGCTCCCACAGGTAATGAGAGGTATATTAATCTGATCAATCTTTATGAATCCTGGGCCATTGACGAATACACGCATTTAAAGAATAAGGAAAACGGGAACAAACTCATAGATACCGCTGTTTTCTGTATTAATAAGCTTCCTGACTACGAGCCTGTAAAAGCAGAGCTTGCAGAACGGATCCAGTCTACTTACAGTTTTTACAACGATATCCTGATCCCGGCAAATACTTCGGGCGATTATAAATTCTATATCAATAACAAGGGGGTTGGTGATGCTTTTATCAGTATGAACTCCAAAGACGGGTCCATACGTATCGACTACCTTTCCGAAGGTACACTCGTCGGACAGTTAACGGGTAACGGAGGTTATGTAGATCACAACCTATTGAAATTCGATGTGCAGATAGAGAGTTTCAGCAATGTATTCAACAAAAAGAAGAATTCTTCCGGTACCCTGGAACTGCAAACAAAAGAGGGAAAATTACTGGACGGAAATCTCTATGAATACGGTAAAAAACCGGTTCCGGTAAAACTTGCCAAACAACAAAGTAATTAAGTTAAGACCACAGACAAAATAAAAACGGGCGATAAATATCGCCCGTTCTCTATTTGTGTTATTATTGTTTTATCCCATTTGTTTTTCCATTCGCTTACGCTCGTTCTCATCGAGGTAGATCTTACGCAAACGCAGGAATTTAGGGGTTACTTCTACATATTCGTCTTTCTGGATATATTCCAGGGCTTCTTCCAGTGAGAATTTGATCGGCGGAGCCAGTTTCACTTTATCATCAGCACCTGCCGAACGTACATTGGACAATTTTTTGGTTTTGGTAACATTTACCACCATATCATCCGGGCGGCTGTTCTCACCGATTACCTGTCCGGTGTATATTTCCTCTCCGGGGAAAACAAAGAATTTCCCTCTCTCCTGTAGTTTATCCAGGGAATACGGAATGGCTGTTCCTTTTTCCATAGAGATCAGAGAACCGGCAATCCTTCCTGCAATTTCTCCTTTAAACGGCTGGAACTCTATAAATCTGTGATTCATTATCGCCTCTCCCGCAGTAGCAGTTAACAACTGATTTCTAAGACCGATAATTCCACGGGAAGGAACATTGAATTTCATCAGCATACGCTCTCCCTTAGGTTCCATGCTCAGCATCTCACCTTTACGCTGAGTAACCATTTCCACAGCTTTTCCGCTAACATCTTCCGGAAGGTCTATGGTCAATTCCTCAACAGGTTCGCATTTTACGCCATCTATTTCCTTGATAATTACCTGAGGTTGCCCGATCTGCAGTTCGTAGCCTTCTCTTCTCATGGTTTCGATCAGTACCGACAAGTGCAATACCCCTCTTCCGAAGACCATAAACTTATCCGAACTTCCTGTTTCCTCCACTCTTAAAGCCAGGTTCTTCTCCAACTCTCGATCCAGGCGTTCCTTGATATGACGTGAAGTTACGTACTTACCATCCTTTCCAAAGAAAGGAGAATCGTTTATGGTGAACAACATACTCATGGTAGGTTCATCTATGGCAATGGTAGGCAGTGCCTCCGGGTTTTCGAAGTCTGCGATCGTATCTCCGATATCAAAACCTTCCAGTCCGACAACGGCACAGATATCACCTGCTTTTACCTCATCTACCTTCTTTCTTCCGAGTCCGTCAAATATATTCAGTTCCTTGATCTTCGATTTTGTAATGGTTCCATCCCGTTTAACAAGGGAAACATTGGTTCCGGTTTTCAAAACACCTCTTTGCAATCTTCCAATGGCAATACGTCCGGTAAAGGACGAGAAATCCAGAGAAGTGATCAGCATTTGTGTAGATCCTTCCTCAATTTTAGGAGAAGGAATATGCTCTACAACCATATCTAATAAAGGTTCGATAGAATCTGTAGGCTTCTGCCAGTCTTCGGACATCCAGTTCTGCTTGGCCGAACCGTAAACCGCTGGGAAATCCAACTGCCACTCTTCAGCTCCTAATTCGAACATCAGATCAAAAACCGCTTCGTGAACTTCTTCAGGAGTACAGTTTTCCTTATCTACCTTGTTAACAACCACAATGGGCTTTAATCCCATAGAGATAGCTTTTCCCAATACAAAACGGGTTTGCGGCATAGGGCCTTCAAAAGCATCAACCAACAGCAATACCCCATCTGCCATATTAAGGACACGTTCTACTTCCCCACCGAAATCGGCGTGACCGGGAGTGTCAATAATATTAATTTTAGTGCCCTTATAGTTCACCGAAACATTTTTAGACAAGATAGTGATCCCGCGTTCTCTTTCCAGGTCATTATTATCCAGGATGAGTTCTCCGGTTTCCTGGTTATTCCTGAACAATTCGCAATGGTGCAGTATCTTATCAACCAGGGTTGTTTTACCGTGGTCTACGTGTGCAATAATGGCAATGTTCTTAATAGTGTCCATGCATTTCCGTTTTAAGTCGGCAAAGGTACAGTTAATTTTGAGAGTAGCATCACTTAAATGCAAAATTTAATGGGGCAACACTAAAACACCATTAAACACTAGTTATCAATGCATTAGCATCAACAGAAAAACAACAAAACAGTATCAGAAAAGCAAAGTTCGATTCTCTTATTTGAATAAGCTTTGTCACTTCTGCCGGGAATACAGCTTCTGTCTTTTTTAATTACTTTTTTGAAAGCAAAAACAGCTATCTTTGCACTTTTAAAATATACCTATGCAATTAGACAAGATCCCTCAGTTAAAACACACCAACAGTAATAACTTCTTTCTTTTGGCCGGTCCTTGTGCCATTGAAGGTGAAGATATGGCCCTGCGTATTGCCGAAAAGGTAATAGGCATTACGGATAAGCTGGAGATCCCCTATGTGTTTAAAGGTAGTTTTAAAAAGGCCAACCGGAGCCGTATCGATTCCTTTACAGGGATAGGCGATGAAAAAGCGCTTAAGATCCTGCGCAAGGTTTCGGAAACCTTTCATGTACCTACGGTTACGGATATTCATGAGGTTGAGGATGCGGAAAAAGCAGCAGCTTATGTAGATGTACTGCAGATCCCTGCTTTTTTGGTACGTCAAACCGATCTTGTAGTGGCAGCCGCCAAAACCGGAAAGGTAGTTAACCTGAAGAAAGGGCAGTTTATGAGCCCTGAAAGTATGCAACATGCTGTAAAAAAGGTTTCGGATTCCGGGAACGAGCAGGCCATGATCACAGACAGAGGGACCATGTTCGGTTATCAGGATATGATAGTTGATTTTCGAGGGATCCCGACCATGAGACAGTTTGCACCGACCGTATTAGATGTTACCCATTCCCTGCAGCAACCCAATCAGTCGAGCGGAGTTACGGGAGGGCGTCCGGATATGATCGAGACCATAGCCCGTGCCGGAATAGTAACGGGAGTTGACGGTCTCTTTATGGAAACACATTTTGATCCTGCCAATGCTAAAAGCGACGGAGCGAATATGCTTCACCTGGATCATCTGGAGAAATTACTGACCAACCTGGTAGCGATCAGGAAAACGGTGGTAGGTTTATCATAAAACAAAGAAAAGGAGTCAAAAGCCTCCTTTTCTTCTTCCTTAAGCAAGTATTAACAAAAGTCTGTATTACAATTTATGACTTCTGTATGTTTTTAAGTTCTCAAAGAATGTTTATTTATTAGCAAATACCGGTACAACCAATAGAATCATTTGCTCCAGTGTTTGTATCTTGCGTCGTGGTCGGTGTGCAATCACAATCCGGCGCGAGGGAAGTATCAGGACAGGTATCATATCCCGGATGGGGACAGGTTATTGTTGGTACAACATTCGTATCGGTATCGGCTAATGTAACACCATCAGTTCCGGTTCCTCCAATAATTTTATGGCTATTTTTAATGGAAGCAATAGTCATTTTTTTCAGGGCCAACTTTTTAATTTTCTTCATCGATAATTTTTATTAAAATTCAATTTCAAAAGTATCCGTTACTTTATTGCATTCCAACCAAAAAATAGTACGATTCATAAATTACGACTCCTTTTTATTCAGTTCGCGGATAAAATAAGAAGGGTAAATTCCCGTCTTTTCTTTAAAAGCTTTAACAAAGGGATTTACATTGTTAAAGCCGACTTCCTGGGCAATCGCTTTTATCGTATAAGCTCTGAAACCCGGATCTTTTTGTATTCTATCAATAGCATGATCCAAACGAAGTTCGGTCAGATATTTACTGAAAGATTTGTTTTTATATTGATTGATAATCCCGGATAAATAAGTAGTATTTGTTTTCAGATCTTTTGCTACCTCGGTTAAAGTAGAATTTCTATCCAGGTATTTTTTTTCCTTCTCAAATTTTTCAAGCTTGATCAGCAATTCCCGTACTTTATCATTCTCTATTTTCAGGCTTTTCTCCTGATCCGGCGCTTCCGGAATAGTTTCCGTATTCACACGATCCTGATTTAACTGATCTATTAAAGCTTTAAATCTCTTTTTGTTTTTCCTTTGATATTGTCTATAGAAAACAAAAAAAGCAACAAATAAAACTCCCAGAACCACAAGAAGAAAATAAAGTTTACCCTGTTGTTTTTTAGAATCGTTGGTTAATTGGTCAATTTCATCCTGAATAGAACTCATATTGTACCTTTGAAAAACAATATTGCTTATTTTATTTTTGCGCTCATCATTCTTTTCCAGGATCTCCAACCCTTGATTTAAATATATCATTGCGTTTTCCTTATCTCCCAGTCCCTGATATGATCTCGCATAGATTACAAATGTCTCCTGTAGAAAAAAGTAGCCATAATTATCTACTAAATTTAGCTCTTCCAGTTTTCTGAGCTCAGAAATAGCATCTTCATAACGGCTTAAATAATAGTATGTCCGAGCCCTGTATAAATGAGTTCCTGAAGTAAAATAATCTCTACCTGTGGGTAGTTGAATATTATCTGCTTCCTTTAGGTATTGCAGTGCCTTGTCATATTCACCGGTTAAGGAATAAATATTTGCCAGACCATTTAAACTAAGGATCTGCCCACCAATTATATTTTGTTTTTTACAAAATTCGAGCGTCTTATGACAATATATAACTCCCTCTTCATAATTTTCCAGATCTGAATAAGCTTTGGCAATTCCTATGTAAATATCCATTAGGTAATAATTCCGAATGTTTTCATTCTCTTTTGCCTCTAACTCCCTGAGTATATCAAAATACATTTCAAGGGACTCCTTGGTATCATAGACCAAACTTCTAACCAAAGCAATATTTACTTTAAAAGAGAACGCTAAATTTTTTGCATAAGGCTCCCCTTCTATTATAGTCAGATTTAAACCTTCCAGATAATCCTCTAATGCATTTTCATATTTCGCCAGAATTCTATTATAGTTTCCTTTAAAAAAATAGATCCCTGCCTTGTTCCTATAATTTTCAGAGTACTTCAGGTTAGCTACTGCCATATTCAATTTATCAATCGCATCCTCATGTTTATCAGTCTCCCAGCTTAAAATGCCATAAAACATATAGGCTTTGGTTGTGTACTCCGGTTTATTTTCCTTTTCACCCAAAGCCAGAATTAAATCGGCAGCTACCCCCATACCAATAGTATCCCTGGAATTAAAACTTTTCTGAAAAAAAGAATTCAATTCATCATAGGTTTTATCCTCCCATTCTTCCTTCATTACTTCATAGCTTTTCTTTGGGTCTTCCTGCGAAAAGCCTGAAAGCGGAGAAAAGAAAAGAACCAGAAACAGGGTTAATAACATTGTCGTTTTGTGCCTTGACGGGCTGGAGACATTAATCATAGATATAAATAATTTGTGTTCTCAATAAAAGGATTTTCTATCCCTTTAAAATAATACAGTTTTTGATTCTCCCTCAGACATCTTCTTCCTGTAGTTTTTTAATATAATATGACGGATAGATCCCGGTTTTAGCTTTAAAAGCTTTAGCAAAAGGTTCTGCACTCTTAAACCCTACTTCCTGTGCAACAGATGATATACTGTACAATCTAAACTTCGGATCTTCTTTAAGCCTTTTCAGCGCGTAGTTAATCCGGAATTCAGTAAGGTACCTGGAAAAGGAAAGTCCTTTTTCTATATTTATTATTTTTGACAGGTAGGTGGTGTTGGTTTTTAGTTTTTTTGCCAGTTCGGCAAGGGTAAGGTTATTTGCAAGGTATTCTTCACTGCTTTCAAATTTTTCCAGCTTACTAAGGATCTCATTTACTTTATCATCCGTTAAACCCGAGCCTTTTTTTTCAGTGTTTTTACTTTTAACAGCTTTGGATTTCACTTTCTGACGATCTAACTTTTCAATCAAAGCAAGGTACTTTTTTTCATTTCTCAACCTGATGCTTCGATGCAGAATGAAGAAACCTATTAGTAAAAACAGTCCGAGAAAAGACAATATATATAATTGAGTTCTTTTTCTTGTTGTAATACCTGTCAAAGTGCGTATCTGATCATTGGCCAGGGTCATATTGAATTCGTTTATCAATTCCGATTTCAACCACAGTCGCTGCTGATCAATAAGCGTAAGAACATCCATAGATCGTTCAAAATAGGTCACTGTCTTTTCGTTATCATTTATTTCCTGATAAGATTTTGCTAATAATGAATATGATTCTTTATAATCCAGATAGCCAAAAAGAGGGTTTTTGTTTTCATTGATCTTCAGTAGTTCGGAGATCGCCTCTTCGTATTCACCTATTTCATATAGGGTTCTACCCTTATGAAGATTAATGAGTTCTCTTAAAAACTCATTCTCACTGTTTGAAATTAAGGTTTCTGCTTTATTCAGGTTTTCAAGAGCATCTGCATATTTCTCCACAAAAGAATAAGTTCCGCCCAAATTGCATAAAGCTTTGGCCTCATTTAAAAGATCATTATGAGCCTGGCAATATTCCAGCATTTTACCTGAATAAAATTCGGCTTTCTCATACTCGTTAAGATATAAATAAGCTCTTCCCAGATTAAACAGGATGTCCATATAAAGACTCTGTTCTGCTTTGCTGAGTTTCTTTTTTGTTTCCAGGAATTCCAGGTTCTCCTGATGGATCTTTAAAGCGCCCTGTAAATCGCTAATCTGATTTTTAATATAGGCAACTCCTTCCTTTACTCTTAACTGAGTAAGCCAGTCCTTTTCTTTCTTTGCTTCCTTAAAAGCCTCTAAATAATACTTTATAGCATCTTTATATTTGCCTTCCGAGCTCAAAAGATCTGCTTTCTCAAGATGAGATGCTAAAGTTTTGATGCTATCTATATCTGTGTTTTCCTGAAATTTTTTTATAAAAGTGTAATTCACTCCTGAGTTCGTCAAACCGTTTTCAAAAAAATGATTATCGAATGTTCTGGTAAAACCATTAGTATTGAACATAAGAAAACAGATCAGAAGAAATATTTTTTTAGAGGAAGAACTAGTTGTCAGATAGTATGTCACTTTTTGACTCTTTATTTTGTAACACCATTTGAGGTAACAAACTAATAAAAATTAGGCACTAACTTAGGGAAGTCCCTTATTTTAACTGTTTTTGTAAGGTTTATCCTGAATATGCAAAAAGTTTTATCCTAGTTTTTTTATAAAATATGAAGGATATATCCCTGTTTTCTTCTTAAAGGCCTTGGCAAAGGGTTCGGGGCTGTTAAACCCAACTTCCTGGGCAATGGATTTGATCGTATATTTTCTGAATTGTTTATCGTTCTTTAAACGATTCAGCGCATAATCTATTCGCAATTCCGTGAGGTATTTGGTAAAGGAAACCCCTTTGTAGTTATTGATGAATTTAGAAAGGTAACTGGTGTTGGTCTTTAGCCGTTTTGCTACTTCATTCAGGGTACAGTGATTATCCAGATAACCGTTCTCCTTTTCGAAAATCGTTATTTTTTCCAGTAACTCCTTAAATTTCCGGTCCTCTTTTTTCGGTACTATCTCTTTTTGAGCTACTCGAACAGGCTCCAGAACGGTAATATCCTTTTGAGCATCCAGATCAAGAATAAGAGCATCGAATATCCTTTTATTTCTCGCCTGTTGTTTCTGATAATAGATCAGAAAGAAAAAGGATACCAGGAGAAGAGCTGTCAGGGCAGTATAGGATTTATTGCGCTGTATTTTAGATCTTAGAGAGAGCTCATCGATCTCTTCTCTTAAAAAACTCATATCGTATTCGCTGGTAAGGCTGGTATTTATGACATTCAATCTTCTTTTGTTACTCTCATAGAAGTCGAAAGCATTATTGGAATAGCGAGAGGCACTCTCCAGGTCCTCTAAATTCTGATAAGATCTGGCGTAGAGTACATTTATCTCATGAGAATCCCGCGGATTAAAAAAACGGGGGTCGAAATAATCTTCAGCCTTATGGAGTTCTTTAATCGTCTTCTTATAGTGTTTCTGATGAAAATAGGTCCTGGCCCTGTATAGGTGCACCTGAGAATGAAAATAAATATCCGTTTCATACAATTCCGTACGCTCTGCCTTACCTAAATTCTGCAGGGCGTTATAATATTTGCAAGTCAGGGAATACAAATTTCCCAGCCCCAGGAAGCCATAGGCCTTGTATTTATAGAGCCCCAGGATCTCACTGTATTTTATAACCTCATTGCAGTATTCATTGGCTTCACTATAGTTCTCCAGATCGGTTTGTATCCTCGAAATGGCAATGAGGGTATGAAGGAAAAGCACCTGATGGTCCTTACTTAAGGCAGTAAGCCCCTCATTTTTAAAAGCATTTAAGTTTTTCAGATGAATATCCAGAGCCCCTGTAAAATTATTCATGCGGGTTTTGATCAGAGCGATATTGTAATTTACCTTCAGTTTAATTCTCCGGTTCTTTTCTTTTTTGGCATAAGAAAGAACCTTGAGGTTATTTTTCATGGCTCCTTCATAATCTTTCAGGTCATATAACAGAAGTGCTTTGGTAAGATAGAGAGGCGCTTTGTCCTGATATCGGGGATGACGGTTGGCATGCCGGATCGCCTGGTTAATATTATTAATGCCCAGCTCATAACTTTCCTTGTACTGATATGCCCTGGCCAGGAGGTGATAGCTCTGGACAGGATATTCAGGTCGGTTTTTTTTAAAGGCTTCTTTCAGGATCAGATCGGCTATGGCCCCGATTTCCTCAGTACTTTTAATTTCTTCGGGCCTTTCCAGGAATGTTACCAGTTCACCATAGGATGCATCCTTCCATTCCTGTAAGGTACGTGTGTAATACGGTTCCTGATTTTGAGCAAACGAAAAAGAGGTAAAAGAGAAGAACAAGACACAGCTAAGCCTTATAATATCAGATAGTAATCGAAGTGTAGAATTAGCCATTTTACTTTGATTTTAATCTTACTAAAGGTTTTCAGGCCAAGGTAGTTTCAACAAAAACGCCCTTGAGGGGGGAACTGATCTCAAAACAAATAAAGAGTATTTATCGCCGGTTCGATCCGGCTTTAACAAATCCTTATCTGAATTTTCTTATTTCTTTAGTGTTTTATTAAGAAAGCTTTAGTATTAAAAGCTTTTGCTTTCACTCCGCAAAAACTATTCCATTGATAGGTATCAACTCTATAATTATGGTAAAAATCTTCAATATGAATTTTGAAAGACTGTCAAAAAATTTTGATGTTATATTTTTTTATACTTACTTTGTTTTTCAAAGTACTTTAAAATGGAATCAAAAGATTACTTAAAAGACATCAGTGAGATAAAAGATATGATGAACCGCTCCTCCCGTTTTATTTCCCTAAGCGGGCTTTCGGGAATACTGGCAGGAGTGTATGCGCTGATCGGAGCTTTTATAGCTTATAGGTTGGTACATAACAGCCCGAGAGGATATCTGATCCTCGACGGGGAAATATTTAATCTTATTCTGCTCGATCTTTTTCTGATTGCTTTTCTGAGTGTGGTAACTGCCATTATATTATCCATACGAAAGGCCAGGAAGAACGGGGAGAAAATCTGGGATACTTCTTCCAGGCGATTGCTGATCAATTTTTTAATTCCCCTTGTAACCGGTGCCATTTACATTCTTATAAAACTCCAGAGCAACCATTATGGGTTGACAGGTTCTCTGATGCTTATTTTTTATGGCCTCGCTTTGGTAAACGCCTCCAAATACACGCTGGGTTATATTCGCTACCTGGGTATTACGGAGATCATTCTGGGTCTTATCTGTGCCCTGCTTCCGGGATACGGATTCTGGCTTTGGGTAATTGGTTTTGGGTTTTTACATATAATTTACGGAGCTTTGATGCATTTTAAGTACGACAGTAAATAGAAAAGGAAAGAACAAAGCTTAAATTCCTTAGGTGAAAAATATAATACTCAATATCAACAAGGCTTTTGACCACAGGATCCGGCTGGGGATCATGTCGGTTTTAATGGTGAATGAATATGCCGATTTTAAGATGCTGAAGGAGCTGCTGGGAGCAACCGACGGCAATCTGGCCAGTCATATAAAATCGCTTGAAAAAGAGGCTTATATTATGGTGGAAAAGCAATTTGTTGAACGAAAACCAAATACCAAATACAAGGCTACCAAAGAAGGGCGTATTGCCTTTCAAAAACATATCGATGCTTTGGAAAAACTAATTAAAAAACAATAATTTTTTTATCAATATACTTTGAAATTCAAAGTACTTTTAAATAACTTTAATATGAACACACAGAAAAAACAAAACTCTTTTTTTAGATCCACCTCAGCCCGTATGCTGATGATCGGTCTGTTGATACTTACTCTTCTAATTCCCTTAACTTATGTCAGAAGCCTGATCAATGAACGGGCCAGTCGCCAACAAAGCGTGGTTCATGAGATCAATGAAAAATGGGGAGAAGAGGTTATGCTTTACGGTCCCATCTTAAGGGTTCCGTATAAAACCTATGAAGAAAAGATCGTATTGGATAAGGAGGGCAAGGAGTCCAAGCGCGAACAGAAAGTGATCCTGGAATACGCTTACTTTTTTCCTGAAAAAATAGAAAATGAAGTGCGTCTGGATTCCGATTTCCTGCATCGAAACAATTTTGAAACAGTAGTGTACACCGCTGATATGAATGTTTCAGGGCAATTCAACATCCCCGATTTTAAACCAAAAGGTATTAAGGATGAAGATATCCTCTGGGAAAAGGCAAACATTCTCATCAGAACTTCCAATCTCAAGGGGATAAAAGACGAATTAAGTCTGCAGATGGGTACGAGCAACTATTCCTTCCAACCTATCTTCTCCGGCAATCGAAACAACAATTTCGGGCTTATCCTCGATACCCTGGAAAGCAGTACCATTGGTATAAGCGACCTTCCCGTTGACAAGCCGATTGATTTTTCTTTTGTACTTAAATACAAAGGGAGTGAGCGGTTGAGTTTTATTCCGATAGGACGAACCACGGAAGTAAAGATAGGGTCCGACTGGCATAGTCCGAGCTTTTCCGGCACTTACTTGCCCGATGATAAAACCAAGGTCATAGACGAGAACGGATTTAAAGCCGAATGGAAGATCCTTCAGGTAAACAGGCCATTTTCCCAGCAGGCATTCAAAAGGCTTCCGAATCTCGACGGATACGCATTCGGAGTAGACCTGATCATGCCTATAGACGAATATCAGAAAAGTGAACGCTCGGCCAAATACGGTTACCTGGTCATTGCTCTTACCTTTCTGGTGTTCTTCCTTATCCAGACCATGAGCAAGATCTATATTCATCCGTTTCAATACCTGATGATAGGCCTGGCCCTGCTGATGTTTTATACGCTGCTTATCTCTATTTCCGAACACAGTACATTCTTAAAAGCCTATCTTATAGCGGCTTCTGCAGTGGTTGTTCTTATAACGACCTATTCCAAAACCATTTTGGGCAAACTAAAATTTCCCCTTCTTATCTGTGCGTCTTTAAGTAGTCTGTATACCTTTATTTATGTGATCATTCAGTTGGAGAACTACGCGCTCCTTGTAGGAAGTATTGGTCTGTTTGGCATTTTGGCTATTGTCATGTTTGCATCAAGGAAAATCGACTGGAGTCATGACTAGTTTAAAGATTCTTTTGGTATTGATAAATATTTTAAGCAGGATTGGGAAATACTTTGCAGGTATTTCCTTTTCCGCTGCTTTGATCCTTTTTCTGTTATATGGAAAAGATCAGGAAGCGCTCAATCAACGCACTACTCTATATGGTTTGATCGCTGTTATTCTTATCAATCTACTCATATGGCTGTTAGTATTCCTTTGTTCGGTGGTTTTTTCGCAACTGTCGAAATCCTATAAGTTATTCAAATCCGTACATCATTAAACACCTTGTCTTTTACTATGATCCGTTCAAAAATATATTCCTATAGCAATATTGCTTTTTCGATAGCATTATTCAGCTCCCTCTTTTTCAGTTTCCTTCTGTTATTCCTGAGGATACAGAAAACGCATTCTCTTACATACTCTTTCCTGGCCTGGAATCTGTTCTTAGCTGCAATTCCGTTTTTTATTGTTTATCTGATGCGGCTTAGCAGAACTATTTCCGGCTCCAGGTTTTTAACCGTATCTGCCTTTTTTCTATGGTTGTTGTTCCTTCCGAATGCGCCCTATATCATTACCGATCTTATGCATCTGGCTCATCTGTCTTCTGAAAAATTGTGGTTTGATGTACTTCTGATCGCTTCTTTTGCCTGGAACGGACTAATTCTGGGGATACTATCCATGCTGGAAATGAAAAGGCTGCTCCTGAACAGGATACCGGCACAAAAAATAAACCTCCTGATGATGATCGTTAGTTTTCTCTGCGGATTCGGAATATACCTGGGGCGATTTGCCAGATACAACAGCTGGGATGCCCTTCGTCACCCCCGATTGGTTCTTGGCAATGCCATAGATCGGATGTTTTTACCGGTATCTTCACAGCAAACCTGGAGTATTACCCTGAGTTTCGGGCTTTTTATTTTTATATGTTACCTCTTGTTCAACGCCCTGGTCTATCGACGAAAGTACGCAGGTAAATAGAGATCTTTTAGTGATCTCCGTTTGCGTAATCGTCTAAATAGGCGTATCGCTCCGTTAATTTGCCGTTTTGCGTCATCCGGGCCCTTTCCAGAACACCGTTGCTATCGCCATTAAAAAAAGCGGGGATCACATATTTTACAAAGCTCTCTCCAAAACCATCGCTGGCATCCTTGGGAAGTTCGCAAGGTAGGTTATCAACTGCCATTACAGCAACCGCTGCAGGGTTCATAAAATATACTTCTGCCTCGGTTTGCGGGTCATATCCATAGATAGGATCAGCTATAGAAGATGCTCTGATAGTCGATGCCACGGGTCCGTCTATATCACAACTCACATCGGCTACTACCTTAATATTAAATTCAGGCGACTTTGCATCCTCTCTCGTAAAGAGATAAGGTGCTCCGTCTCCGTAAAAGTGTCCGGCAATATAGAAGTCGCTGACTTTTGCAAAACGCATAAAATCGGATTCATACTCTTCCGCATTCTGATAAAAATCGTTCCTGTCCAGTACTTTTCCATCCTTACGCTTATTGTAATCAAGAACATCTACCTGGCAATATACAGCCTCTTCAAAAGTATTGTTCAAATAATCTTCTACTGAGACTTCCTTTATATTCATTGCTTCCAGCATTTCCCTGGAACCGTTTCCTACCCTCCCCTTTCCGGTAAGCAGGATCTTTATAGCCGGTAATTCAATACTGTTCAGCGCATCTATCAACGCTCTCTGATCGGGTAAAGTTTCTGCCTTTGGAAGCTTAAAAAGTTCGGTTTTCAGCCCGTATGCCCTGACACCGTTATAGGCACCCACAATCCCGGCATATCTTCCGAAAGCCACCAGGCGTTGTCCGTTCTCGCCGGTGATCACCTCGTGGTCGTATAATTCTATATTCTTCTCCAGGATGGCTTTTAGCAATTTCCTGTTATAAGGTTGTTTTTTAATGGTATGGGAAAAGAAAAAATATTTCTTATTCGGGATCAGGTTTTCAACCGGTACCTCTTTAACTCCCAGAAGTACATCGCAATCATTTACATCGGTTACTACCGGGATGCCTTCCTTTTCGTATTGGGCGTCCTTAAACACCCGTATATCCGAGCTTTCGGCAACCACTACGGCATCTGCATAAGTACCTACAATTTCTTTACATGCTGAGGGAGATAATACAACTCTTCTGTCCGGGGGGTTTTTACGTTCCTTGATCAGTCCGAATTTCATATTCATTTTCAGAATTAAGTGATTCTAATATTTTTTGGTTAGTATTTAAAAGTATGTCATAAGAAAACTGACACTTTTAAAAACGGTATAAATTTTGCGCTAAAAATACGTGGATACTGGCAAATGAGCAAAGATTTTGGAATATTGTGTTACCTTTGCTGTCCTGAATAAAAAGTTCATTGAAAAGGGGTCGACTGGATTTGACAGCGAGTCTAATTGGAATGTAAGCATGTCGAGCGCTGAGATACAGCTCGTTAATATCATATTTCACACTTTTTAAATGGCGAGAATAACTACGCTCTAGCTGCTTAATCGACTGAATTATAGTAAGTCTTAGCCTAGTCCCGACCAGGTCGGGAAGCAAGATGTCTCCTGATAGCCCTTGTTGACGGCGATCTTTCCGGAGGCACCATAAAAGTCAACATAGGAATTGCGTAGCTTCGTCGTAATTTCAAACTCTAAGAAGCTAAGTGAGTAATGGGCGGTTTCCGGTCAGTTACTCATCGAAAATCAAACGGAAACTAAGCATGTAGAAAGCATTTTAATTGCTTGTTTGGACGGGAGTTCGAATCTCCCCGACTCCACCTACGCCCTACGAAGCTTTAAGGTAACGAAAAGCGAAGTAGGGCTTTATAATATCTTCTGCAAAGATCAATAAAAGTCTACCGGGCTTCGGTGGACTCGTCCTTTTTCAATTCATAAATTTCACTCGTACAACGAAGCTTTAAGGTAACGAAAAGCGAAGTAGGACTTTATAATATCTTCTGCAAAGATCAATAAAAGTCTGCCGGGCTTCGGTGGACTCGTCCTTTTTCAATTCATAAATTTCACTCGTACAACGAAGCTTTGAGGTAACGGAGATACCGAAAAAGCGAAGTTGTAATATTTTTCTTATTTTTATTTATGACTCAATATATTGAATCATGGAATTACCTTATGCCGTTTATATTCTAAAATGTACGAACAACACCTATTATACCGGTTTTACAGTCAATATTAAGAATCGACTAAAGGCCCATAATAATAAAGAAGTTCATTATACAAAAGATAAATTACCCGTTACCCTAATACACTTATCTTTATTCAAGGATAAGAAAAAAGCTTGTGATTACGAACGATACTTAAAAGGCGGTTCGGGAAAAGCTTTTAGAAATAAAAGGTTGATATAAAAGCACAGCCGGTTGCATTTACAGGGCGTGGTATAGGGAGATCACCGAAGGTAATCTCTCCCTGGTCTCGTTCTATTTTATAAATCTACTTCCCATAAACGCGAGGCTTGCTACTTTCATTTATCTGGTTTATTTTTAATCAAAAATTAAAAACTCTTTGTTATGTTAGAAAAATTCGAGAAGTATAAAGTGCAAAACACAAATAAAATTGTTGGCGGTGTTGTAGTAACCGGTTATGGATCTACTACTAAACCTAGATGATTCGTTTTTATTTTTGAAATATGCTTAGGAAAATTCTAAACCTGATTAAAAATAATTTCTTCTTAATAATAATTCTCGGGTATGGAATCTATTGGGTTTACGATTATTTTGACACAAAAAATAAAATTGACAATTTAGAATACGGAGCGAAATCAAATCCGCTAAGAAAATCTCTGAACATTCCTGTAATTGATAACTATATGAATGGACAGAATATGTTTAGATGGGAATCCTGGAGAAAAAAACCTAAAGATGATGAAGTTTTACATGTCTGGAAAAACATTACTCCTTCTGAAAAAGAAAATTCAATTTTAAGTAAGGAAATGGATGCATTCAGAAAGAGAGACTCAAACGGGCGGGTCATGCAATTGAATATTTATAGTACCGTAACCGGAGATTCTGTTTCTGATCGAGATGGAAAATTCTTTTATTATAATTCTGAGCCACGCAATACTGTAGATTTGAGCGAGGAAGAAATAGATAGTATTTCTAAATCCTGGAAACTAAATTATCTGGTAAAAAATGGTCATTAAAGTAAATTAAGCAATCTCCATCTCTCGATACTTTAACAAATGGCAGATCTTTTATTCTTCATCATATTCTTAATTGTAAACATTCTTTTAAATAACTGGCTTAAAAAGAGGTCTAATCCATATCGAAAAATAGCTATGTTTATTTCTATTTCCTCTTTTCTATTATTTTACTTTTTTGCCATTAACCAGTTTGAATATTAATCATTGTTTTTAACATATGTCAAACAACATTTCAGCATGGTTTTTTGATTTCAATACACTTGACATCCCATGCGTATTTTAAGGTTGGTGTATAAAATCCGTTTAATTTCATTTCGGTGGTAAGCTCATTACATAATCATAACTTTCATCCATAAGTTTTGCAACATTATCCACGTCTTTCAGCATTTCTTCCGGTATTAAAATATATCCCTGCATTACCGCATTATAGGATTTATAAAGTGTTGTATTAAATTCCTGAATATACTTCTCCTGGACCTCTTTTGAAAACCTGATCCCGATCTCCCCGGCTTTGTTCAGGAGAGTGAACATATATCCGTTAGCAGCAGTGAACGGCATGGTTTTGCCCTTCCTTTCAAATCTTTCACATTTATCGATAATAGTATCGTAAAGCTTTAATTTCTTTTCCCACATAACTATTGTCTTTCTACAAATTCCTTAAACTGTTTCATCCATTTTTCACCTTGCTGCCGATACATTTTCGGGAATAAAATCCCCATTATCCTTGGAATCAAGCTCATTCGGGTATACTCATATGCGTATTCGTACCTGGTTCTGTTTTCATTTAATTCGATTAAGCTGCATTTAAAAGTATTATCCATATGCTTATGGTGATAGGTTGCCTCGAAGGAATCGGGCAGATTATTAGAGACTATTGTTTCTGTTAATATCATATCGCGTTTCCCGTATTGGTAATACATTTTGGATATTGCTCCCTCATTTCCTTCACGACCACTTAACAGTTCTTTTTTAATAAAGCCGTCCTGATATTCTTTCATGCCTTCCGGATCTGTAAAAAGCCTGGTTACCAGTTCTACCGGTTTTTCAATTTCAATTGAGCCACTGTATTTCATAATATTAATTGTTGGTTTATAAAATTAAAATCAGCATTTTTTGGTCCATTATTAAACCTCAACACTATGATGTTCGCTATCATTTCTCCGGAGAGGTTAAAAGGTCATTGACCTCCAGAATATCCTTAAAATCATCGTTCCATAAAGCCTTGTGTCCAACGGAAGCTACAAAGCGTTTGTTTTTATACTTCTCTAAATACACTCTTGGAATTCCAATAACAAGGCTGTTCTGCGGTAATTGATAATATAGTTTGCAGGCCCCTTTTTTGTCCTGAACAAAATTATATCCGAAATAGCTGCTCCCTTTTCTAACATATCCGGTTGCTATGATATCGCCATACTTATAGTCCTTTACCGAACCATACCAATCCCTTCCGTTCTCTTTATCCTCAATAGCAAGCGATACCATTGGTTCGTTAATATCTATGTTATTGAAAAGGGTAAACTTTACCCATATGGTGTCTTTGGAATGAAGAACGGATAGTTCTTTGGCATCCGGCCAGTTAAGTATGTCTCCATCGCCTTTGGTGTCTTTTGCAATATTAATCCATGAGGAATCGGCTAAAAGCCTGTCCGGAAGGGGCTCAAAAGGATATTCGTCCTCTATCTGATAAAGCTCACCATAACCATGTGATTTACTATACCAATGCATATACTTTAACGTATAATAACATGTTACTCCCAAAATCCCGATAAGGATTATATAGAGTACAGCTCGTAATATTTTAGAGATCCTTCTTTTTCCTGCCATGTCTTTTTGATTTTTGTTTAAAATCAAGCACCTGCTTATCCTATGCTGAATAGTGCTTTGAGAGGGAAATTAAGGAAATAGGAATTTGGTTTGGTTACAGAACTCTTTTGTAACCGCATTTTTATGCTTTTTTTATTTTTTCGAGGTATTCGGAAGGGGAAATTCCTTCAATTTCTTTAAAAACCCTGTAGAAGGAGACCTTATTATTAAAGCCTGACTGGAAGGCAATATCGATTAACTTTATCTTATTATCCTTGTTTTTATGAATATTCTTTTTGGCTTCCTCCAGCCGGTAGTGATTGAGTAATTTTTTAAAAGAGCAATTAAATTTCTGATTTATAATTTCCGATACATATGCTGAAGAGAGCTCAACAGATCTGGAAAAAGTAGTAAGGTTTAAATTATCATTCAAATACACTTTGCCGTTTTCCAGCTTGTCCAAAATGATATTTTCGTCCTTTTTTCTTTGTAGCGGGTCCTTTAAATTGGGTGGCTTGCTATTGAATATGGTTGATTTGTCAATAATTTTAAATGCAATGGATTGAATAATAAAAGCCATTGCCAGCATACTTATTTGATTGATCAGAGCAAAATTATATTTCCCGATAGGCTGAATAGCAAAGTATATAAGATGTAACACTAAAAACAAAGAATAACCCAACAACACATTGTGAAGCCAGTTTACCAGGGCATTGTTGGTTACCTGCTTTTTGAATTCCCTTAGCTTTTTAATGCTTATGTAGATATAAACTCCGATGTAGGCGAAAAAACTCAACGTAAAATAAAACTCAAAACTGCTATAAGAAGGTATTTTATTCATAAATACCTCTACGGTCTCTATTTTTTCAGTACCGCTTAAAAAGTAAAACGGCAGGTTTAAGAGCAGCATAAAAGCAAAAACAATAAAATGCCAGTAATGTTTACGGATCAGCTTAAAATGATGAATGGTAATTGCCATTGCCATAAACAACATCAGAGGAGGTTTTATAAAACTTATCGGGTTACTGATTCCCAACAAATGCGGCACTGAAGTAATGAGATCTGTTTCTACCAGGAATCTTTCAAAAAGTGTAATTCCCTCAATGATCAAAAGAGCTGCAAACAGTTTTTTAAACAGTGTTCTGTCTGATCTTAATATTATAAATGCTATAAAAAATGCCTGGCAGGTTCCATAAGCAATTAGAACATTAATTATCATTGAGATTGCAGTCATTATTTACTTTAAACGATTGTTCTCTCAAATATAATAAGTTTGGCCCTAATTCTATTTGCTCTAATCTCCCCCTCTTATAACTCAGTTAAGAATACTGAAATTATTGAAGATCTTATCCGTTTGTATTTACAGGATATACTAAAAGAGGTTATTCCAGGTAATCAGAAAAAGTCAATTATATAAAAAAGCGGAACTCGTCCGCTTAATAACATAGTAATATTATTATTTTGTCGGATCAGGCACAATTAATCTGTTGATCGGCGGTACCTCCCTGCTGTTCACATCTATCCTCAAAACTATTGGCGACAGAGCTGTCATTTGTGCTGATCATCCAGTCCAGTCCATCACTAAAAGTACAGGTAACCGTATGACATGCCTGACTTATAGATGCCACCCCAAGACCTTTGATTGAATTTAACTGGTTACGATCCAATTGTATAATACCGTCTAATTTTAAAATGTCTTTTAACATAATATACATAATTGATGGTTAATAATAAATCAAATTTAACAATAAAGAACAGGAATATCTTACATAACATGTTAAATAGTTAATTAAATCTTGTAAAAATTACTTTCTTTATGAGTATTGAAAACTGAAAACACGGGATCATGAACTTAGAGAACATTGCAAGAATAACTGGAAATAACCTAATTTATCAAGGTTATTGAGCAAAGTTGGAATCCCCAAATAAACAACTCTCCTAAGAAATAACTCAATTAAACAACAGGCTTAAAAAAAGGTGCAATACTAACAACGCCTCTTCAATCACTTCATTTCCAACAAAATACACGTAGTTAAATTACGGCGAATCCATATTCATTTTGCGTAGGAACCATCAGAAATTCCAGCCTTTTATGATTAAGTTTGAGTAAGTACACAAACCGATATAACTCATTAATCAATAACCAATTAGGACCAGTTACTTAATATCGGTTTTGTTATGCAAAAACATTATTAATCTTAAAAACACTAATCATGAAAAAAAGAAATCTAAAATCGTTAACGCTCAACAGGAAAGTTGTTTCAAGCTTTAAAAGTTTAAGTATAACCGGAGGAGCTACTTATCCGTGTTCGACAGGACCCGGGCTAACTTCGGTAACGCCCTATGTATGTAAAGTAAATTGCGATACTTTGGTTCCGGAGTTATGCAATTAACATAAAATCTTTAAAGCGAACTTCGGTTCGCTTTTCTTTTACTCTTTATTTCCTTTCCCGCTTTTAGAGAGGCTTACCTTCTTATAGCTTAGGTACAGTAACACTACCGCTTACCCAGCATTTAAAGGTAATTGTTTTCCCGGCCATTCCCGCATTAAAGATATCGGTCTTACTAGGCGCTCTACCTTCATATCCCTCAATTGCTCTGTTTGCTATGGATTTTAAAGAAGGATCTACCCTTCTGGCCCTTCTTGCAAGTTCTGCAGCTTTCCAGTAAATGGCCCTTTTCTCAAAAGGAGTTGTCCCGCACTTGTTTGCGCTGTCTGCATACATCTTTGCGATCAATAAATACGCTCTTCCATTGGATGGCTGGATATCTATGGCTCTCTGAGCATAGTTCCTCGCAGTTGAAAATTGTCCTCTTTTCTGATACTTCCCAGCAATTTTAGTAAGTATTCTGGCTTTTCTATAGTTATCGGTCTCCAGGTCTACAGATTCATTGTAATACTTAATAGCTTCCGAAGAATTTCCTTTCTTATCGTTAAGGATACCCAAGTAGTATGCTGAGTTAGCCGATGGCTCCAGTTGGTGCAATGCTTCCACCAATTGTACAAATAACGGATCGTCATCACAATCCTTATTAGCCATTCTTCCTGCCGCTCTGTTCAACCAAACTGCATCCCCTTTTTTAGCATCGAAGTTTTTTTGGTAAAGAGGGATCAGGTTTGCACAATCTGCCAATGCCCCAAGCTTACTGTCAATACTATTTTTGATTGTGTTATATGAATTATTATTCGTTCTTACCCTTTTTAAAGTTTTTGTCTCTTTTGACGTAAGAGAACCGGCTTCTTCTTTTGGTAATAACCTATCGATCGTACCGGATAAAGATTTGGATTCAATCTCAATCCTTTCCTCTACATCATCATAAGTATCGAAGACCAACTGTAATTCTTTACTCCCTGATTTATGCAGGTTCACTAAAGTTGAGAAATAAAGATATAGTGCTCTCGGGTTTTTAAAATTAGCTCTGTCTCCGGTAAATGCTCTATGAAGAAGGTCGTATATCTCCTGATCGGAACCAATTTTTTGTTCGAACATCAATAATGCCTTATCAGAAAGTACTACAGCTAATTTGAATTTGTCAGGGAAATATTTGTGCTCCTCATCATAGATCTCCATCAACAAATTCACATTGGACGTTTTATCTCCTCCTGAAGATTTTTTGATCTTATCTTCTAATATTTTCTCTCCCAGGCTATAGATCGCCGAGTGTAATTCAGGGCAATTTTCTCTCACCATTTTCCAAGGCTCATAAGCAGCATCATAATTTCCTACTTTAGCATGTTCCACGAAAATATATAGGTTCTTTTTACATTCGGTATTCTCTGTTTGAGTATAGACCGATCCGGTAAAACCGATCAAAAATAAGAGTGTCAGTAAAGTTTTGCTTTTCATTTTAGTCAATATTTCTTACATAGAAAATAAAAGGCAATTTAGAAAAAACAATTCAATTATCAGGTAATCAAATCATAAAATTTGAGGTAAAATGCTAAAAACCAACAAGATAACTTCTTTATGTTTTAAAAAAGTTAATATCCTTCCGGTTTTAAACCCCCTTAAATCCCTTACGGTTTTTCTAAGACGACGACGTATCACTATAAAATATCTGATTCCCGTAGTTGCAGTAGATAACAGCTTGAAAATTATGTGTTTGGGTATTTTGATCATAATTTCGTCTTATGATCTTAATAGAACAAATACCGCATTATCATCTGGAAAATGTAAAAACTGCATTTAAGGACCAGGGACTGGACTTTGAGGAACATTTACCGGAATGTTCTCTGGAAGTAGATATAAGAACAGGCCAGCATTATATAAAGTATCATTTACTTCTTATCTGTATTTACAGGCTGAACTATTGGTTTTGGCATGCCATGCCATGGAAGCATTCAGATACTATGGAAGCCGGTTTGGCATAAGAACAAACCAAGGGCATCAAACAACCCTGTCAATCATAGACATAGTATTCAATACACAGTGAGCAATGATCAAAGGCCATAGATTTCGCCCTGACTTTACATATGCTATCCCCATGATCAACCCGATTATTCCGACTGTTATAGACCTCTCGGATAAATCATATGAATGCCTGAAGCCAAAAATTGCCGCCTGAAGTACTACCGCAATGAGTGTGGCAAAAGAGGTTTTTGAAAATACTTTTTCAAACCAATTGATCAGGAACCCCCTGTCTAGCAACTCTTCCAGGCAGGATTCAATCAGAACCATGGGCATTATTGCAAAGAAAAGCCCCCAATTACCTTTGAGGTTCCCAAATTTAGATCCTTCAGGTTTTGTTGATGCTTCCGGCTCCGATATCTGATCTGCAAAGAAAGGCAATTGGTCTTTTATAATATTAAAGGCCAATAAACAGATAATGGTTGTTACCAGAATTAAACCGGCAACTAAAAGTGTTTTTTTAAAGTTTTGAGGCCTCCTTAAACCTAATTCTTTCCAGCTAATGTTCCTGACTTTCATTCTCCAACTGGCAACTGCTAAAGTTGTGAACGACCAAAACAGGCCGGTAACAATAAAACTGGTGTTTGGGATGGATACTTCCCGGATTAAAAACATTATCGGTAAGTAAATGACCAGGTCCAGTAAAAACCCTTTGTAATTGGTTTCTTTAGTTATATCACCGGAAACCTGCTTATTTTCTGAAGACATCTGAATATTTTTGGTTGTTGGCTTTATTAGACTGCTTTCACATTCCAAAAGTTACGGTTGAGTTTACATCTTTTCCTGTTTTTTTAAGATTTTTCTGTTAAAAGTGGCCCTGATATAGCGCTCTTCTGTTTGATTTTTACCTACAAATACCTATATTTAACTAACTATCAACACTATACATCATGAAGAAAAAAGAATTAAAAAAGTTAGCGTTAAAAAAAGAAGCTATTTCACGCCTTGACAAAATCAAGGCAGGAATAGATGGAGACATGTCACTAAACATAGAATGTCAATCCGATTTGCAGGCATGTCCTACAGACCGGACATGTGCTACTAATTGTTTTGTGACCTGCTTTCTGACCTGTACTCCTTGTCCGTAAGACAAAGCAATCACATGATTTACAAACTCTCCTTCGCGTAAAGCTTCGGAGAGTTTTATTTTTAACTTACTGCTTTCTCCAGATCACCGATAGCTTCCACAATAGAAAAAGGGTTTTTACTGATTATGGCCGCACCCAGGGTCATAATAGAAGCTGCAAGTTTAATTCCTTTCTGAATGTTCTGCAGGCCTTTAACCGTGTCTTTGACTTTTGTGGTCAAGGTTCCTATTCTGTTTAGGGAAGCTTCCACATCGTCCAGTACCAGAGTAGTTGACAGTGCCAGCATATCCTCACCGGAATTGAGGATCGATCGTTGGAAACTGGCTAGTTTCTGGCTTTCCGATTTTGTCAGTTCATCCCAGTTATCAAATCTGAAATCCCCTATGGCCTGCCCGAGGCCCAGGAATTTATGTGCCAGTTCACGTGCCTGTTTGGATGTTAATTTTGCCACTTTTATCTTTTTAATGCGTTAAATTCCGAAATAATATTCCTGAGATCACCGGTATAACCCCTGATCAGTTCCTTAAATTCTTTAGCGGTCATCTTATTCCTGTTCTCATAAAGTTCCTGATGCCCCTTGGCAATACGGTCAACACTTCTGGCAAAAGCCTCTATCTGCCTTTGCTGCGTATCTATTGCCGATAGTTCCTGATAGTATTCCCTGCCTGCCTGTGCCTTTTCATAGGTACTTAAGCTGGTATCTACCAAAAGCTCTCTATAGTAGCTGAAAAGTCGTTCCTTCTTGAAATCTAAAAGACCTGAGAGGTTCGACCTGGTAATTTCATTGAACTTTTTCAGGAGGATCTGGATATCGGCATTCGCTTCTGCCACATACGTCTTTGTTTTATTCTTACGATACAGGTCGGTGGTTGCCCTGAGAAGAATGGTAGCAATATGAGAAGCTGCATTCACATCTGCTGCTTCTATTTCTATACTTCCAAATCCTCCTGCGGTTAACGGCTCTTTTAAGGCATCCAGGCTGTAATCGGTGAGCTCATTATTTGTCAGGGCACTAAGTGCTTCAAAATAACCTCTGAGCCTCTTATAAATGGTCGTCGCTGCCTTGTCTGCATCTTCATAGAGCTTGCAATCGCATTCTGCCGTCCTTTTAATACTAAAATCCTGTACAGATTCAAACTGACACCGGTCCAGACAATGTTCGGCAAAACTGTAACTGATCTCTTCAAATTTTTTCAGGCTTTCCGTAGATTTAAGAGAATAACTGTTTACAGATCTGAGATTGACACAACTGTTCAGTACAAGTGCAAGCCCCAGTATCAAAAGCAAATATCTATTACCTGATCTGATTCTTTTCATGGTTAATTTCATTTAAATGGATAAATCTGGTCGTTATAACAAAAATACTACAAATTGGCGACTAAAAAGCGTTAAGCAGCTTACATAATTATCGACAATTTACTCCTTAAAAAAACAATTATTCACCTGCAGAGTTCCAAAACTCAATTTCCTTTCAACGATAAATTGAACCGTACGGGAAATAATTTTTAAGTGTATCAAATCTTTTATAGTATATTTAATGCATGACAGAAATTGAAGAATACAAAAAATGGGCTTATTCTGTTGTTAATGAAGAATACCTGATCTTTAAAGAAGAGATCTCCGGTTCTTCCTCCGATAATTCCGGTGATGCTGCCCTGAATGAGATCAATGAATTTATGCTGAAGATACGTAAGCGATTGGACGCAGGTCTCAGGATTAATAAGAATAACAATCTGCTTGTAAAAGAAGTAGAGCTTATTAATTCATACTATCTGATTGAAGGTAAAAGGCAGGCCGTTAAGCTCTGTAAAAAGAAAAATCTTTTCCCTTAAACCTTATAAAAAGGAAAGGGTCAGGTTGTGAAAGAGCTGCCACTTACCGTTGAGTTTTCTGAAAATTCGTAAAGTATCCCCACTATCTCCGTCTTCTCCGTACCACACTCGCGCTTCCAGGATCATTGCCCAGTCTCCCGATGCATTGAAAAAAGGCTTTGAAATATACACCACTCTCTGATCGCGATGGTCTTCCACATAAGCTTGCGGGTCCTCTATTTCTTCGAACTTACTGCTGAGCTGTTCAAAATTGATCTTCAGGTCGGGGTTTTCAAAATCCGTATCTATATAAGAAAGAAAATCTGTCATCCCTATCTTCTCCTTGAATAATTCCAGATTAGGAATACTATCCGTCTTTCCACCGGCCCAGAATTCCCCAAAGACAA
The DNA here is from genome assembly GCF_010671605.1 of Leptobacterium flavescens. Taxonomy (GTDB): domain Bacteria; phylum Bacteroidota; class Bacteroidia; order Flavobacteriales; family Flavobacteriaceae; genus Leptobacterium; species Leptobacterium flavescens. The sequence goes on along the minus strand of NZ_JAABOO010000004.1, from coordinate 262,435 downwards.
AATCATCTTCAAACAAAGTTTTTTGCCTCCTGTCGGTCAGGATATTCATAAAGTCTTTATTAAGCCTTACCTTCTCCACAACGGTATCTGCATATACCTCTTCAATAAATTTATAAGCTTCCTGTGCGCTCAGGTTTCCCAGGCACAAAATACCGATCAGAACGATACATAGTTTTCTCATTTGTTCGAATTTAAATATCCTATTCTCATCCCGTCAAAAATTTTGCCAGGATCCCGGTTTTGGTTTTTTTTCGATTATATAAGTTGAGAACAAGAAACGCAATGCGAAGATATCAAACAAATAAAACTGCATCAAACTTAAAGCAGATGCAGTTTTATTTATAATCAGTAATGGCCATAAATATCCAGGCAATCATCTGAATGATTGCTTTATATAATGCCGGAATGTTTAAAAAAGTAGTTTTTTATCCTATAAGCCCCGCTAATTTAAGTAAAGCCATAAAGACAACTCCTCCAATTACAGATAATAAAAGGAAGACTACTACTTTCATAAAAACCAAGAAGCCTGTACTATTTTCAATGTTTGACCCCATATGTATATAATTTAAGATATGAATACTCTATTCTGTTTGGGGCAAATAGAAATAAAAATAAGGGGCAGTTAATTAATTTTGGATACCTAAAATTACGAAAAATAATCCAGAAACCCCTGTTTTTGAGGGATTTTCTTGTCGAGGATAACGAATTAATCGATGAAGTGAAGTGTATGAATAAAGGAGAAAGACCTGCGCCTTTCTCCTTTATTCCATTTTGTTTTAGTTTATAGCACTGATTATATCGTGCTTTGTAATAATGTGATGCTTTCCATCTCCCAGATGAACCAGCACCGCCTGATTGTCTTTATTAATCAGCTTGGAAACTTTATCTATAGAAGTATCTTTCTCTACTATAGGGAAAGCATCCTGCATAACTTCTCTAACCGCCTTATTGGCCAGTTCTTTATCTTCTACATATGCCCTGAAGAGAGCAGTTTCATCTACAGAACCGACAAAACCGTTAATATCCTTAACCGGGATCTGAGATATTTTATATTTTTTCATTCGCTCTATGGCGTGAGACACCAATTCTTCGGTAAGAACGGTTACCAGTGGCTTATCTATATGATCTTTTACAAGATCTTCTGCCTTGGTTATTTCTTCATCCAGGAAACCACGGTCGCGCATCCAGTCGTCATTAAACATCTTCCCTACATAACGGCTTCCCGAATCGTGAAATAAGACCACGACAACATCGTCCGGACCAAAGTGTTCTTTAAGCTGTAAAAGGCCTTTTATGGCAGAGCCGGCAGAGTTCCCGACAAATATCCCTTCTTCCTTGGCCAGTTTTCTGGTATAAATGGCACCGTCCTTATCGGTTACTTTGGTAAAACCGTCTATCACACTAAAATCTACATTGGCAGGCAGAATATCCTCTCCTATCCCTTCTGTGATATAAGGGTAGATCTCATTTTCGTCGAAAACACCGGTTTCGTGGTATTTCTTAAAGACCGATCCGTAGGTATCGATCCCCCATACTTTGATATCCGGATTTTTCTCCTTCAGATACTTACCTACACCCGAAATGGTTCCTCCTGTTCCCACTCCTACAATAAAATGGGTTATTTTACCTTCGGTCTGCTCCCATATTTCAGGTCCCGTCTGCTCGTAATGAGCAGCTGCATTCGAAGGATTATCGTACTGATTTACATACCAGGAATTCGGGATCTCCGTAGACAAACGTTTGGATACGGAATAATAGGAACGCGGATCCTCAGGCTCTACATTGGTAGGACACACTATAACCTCTGCTCCTACCGCTCTCAGAATATCCATTTTTTCCTTAGACTGCTTGTCACTAATTACACAGATAAGCTTATATCCTTTAATAATGGCAGCCAGGGCCAGTCCCATTCCGGTATTCCCTGATGTCCCTTCAATGATGGTACCTCCGGGTTTTAATCTTCCGTCGGTCTCTGCATCTTCTATCATTTTAAGGGCCATCCTGTCTTTTACCGAATTTCCGGGGTTAAAGGTCTCCACCTTAGCCAATACAAGGGCATCAACCTCTTCCGTAAGTTTATTGATCTTTACCAGAGGGGTATTCCCTATGGTTTCCAATATATTCTCAGCGTATTTCATATTCGTATTTTGAGGGGGCAAAGGTACAGTTTAATTTATTGAATTGCGAATTTAGAAAGAAGCAACTTTAACAAGCTTACTCAAACTTAATTGCCTTTACGGGAGAGATCCTGGTAATAATATAGGAAGGGATCAGAAGCATGGATACACAGAGCAGAAGAGTACCGATATTAAGTATCAGGATATAATCCAGGCCAATATGAACAGGAGCTTCGGAAACATAGTAAGTAGTCGGGTTTAATTTTATAAGTCCAAGGTACTTCTGGGTCAGGAGAAGCCCTATCCCGATAAGATTTCCCCAGAACAAACCAATTCCGATAAGATAGGCTGCATTGTAAAGAAATACTTTACGGATGCTCCAGTTACTGCTACCGATTGCCTTAAGGATCCCGATCATCTGAGTCCGCTCCAGGATGAGCACCAGGAGAGCAGTGATCATATTTATTCCTCCCACCAGGACCATGATCCCGATAATGATCCCTATATTAAAATCGAAGAGGGAGAGCCAGTCGAAAATATTAAAATACTCATCAGCAATGGTCTGGGAATCAAGAGTAGAAAGTGTCTTTCCGTACACTTCATTCCCCTTTTCCCTAAGTTTTGAAAAATCGTCTATAAACACTTCAAAACTCCCTACCTCATCTTCCTCCCATCGGTTAATGCGTTGAATATGCCGTATATCCGAAAAGATATAAAGGCGATCAAATTCTTCAAAGCCGCTGTCGTAGGTCCCCACGATATTAAAAACCCTCTGATTGGGCTTCTGACTTTTACTATCCCTCAGAAAAAAGGTATAAAAGGTATCGCCTACATTAAGTTCCAGCCTTTTGGCCAGATAGTCGGAGATAAGAACCTCTTCATTAAGTTTCCCTGTATAATCCGGAAGGCGTCCCTCTTTCAGGAATTCCTTCATATAATCCCATTTGTAATCGGGACCCACTCCCTTGGCAACGATCCCTTCAAACGTTTTTTCATTACGTATGATCCCGCTTTTTGTGGCAATGGCCTGAATGTGGTTTATCCCGTCTACCGAAGTAAACTCCGGGTAAAATTCCTGATTCTTTGAAACCGGATTCAGAGAAGCATCCGAGTTATTGGTATCGTATTTATATATCTGGATATGCCCGTTAAAAGCTGCCACCTTCTCCCTGATCTTTCGCTGCAGTCCCGTGCCGGTGGCAATAGCTATCATCATCATTACAATACTTATTGCAATAGCTGCAATAGCTATTTTTATTATTGGGGCCGAAACACTACTTTTATACTGTTTCCCCTTAATAATACGTTTGGCAATAAAATATTCTAAATTCAATTTAATGGCTTTCTTTATATCCCTCAAAAATACATTTTTATTACTTCTTTTTTTAATTAGTTCCTGCGGAAATAAAAATGCCGCTACCACAGCCGAAAATAATGACGGGAAAGAAGATAATAAGACCACAGAAGCCATAGTTACAGGGGCAAACAGAACCGAAGTTTATCTCCCTTTGTTAAAAGGCAAAAATGTAGGGGTTGTCGCCAATCAGACTTCCGTTATCTATAAAAAAGATCGTAAAGAAGGTGAAAAGCTTACAGCCGGGGAGCACTACACTCACCTGGTAGATTCCCTCCTGTCGCTGGGAGTAAATCTGAAAAAAGTATTCTCTCCCGAACACGGTTTCAGAGGAAAAGCAGATGCCGGAGAAAAGGTAAAGGACGGAGTGGACACCAAAACCGGACTCCCGATTACGTCTTTATACGGGAAAAACCGGAAACCCACAGCAGAACAACTGGAAGGACTGGATCTCGTTATTTTCGATATACAGGATGTCGGGGTTCGCTTTTACACCTATATCTCAACACTTCACCTGCTAATGGAAGCCTGTGCGGAAAACAATATTCCGGTCATGGTAATGGATCGCCCCAACCCGAACGGGCACTATATAGACGGGCCCAGCATGGAGCCAGAGCATACGAGTTTTTTAGGAATGCATACTATTCCGCTGGTTCACGGAATGACCATCGGGGAGTACGCCGGAATGATCAATGGAGAAAAATGGCTGGAAAATGGTATACAATGTGAGCTGGAGGTCATCCCGATGGAAAACTATGATCATTCGCGTCCCTATAGCGTTCCTATCAAGCCCTCTCCCAACCTTCCTACCGATAAGGCTATAAATCTTTATCCAAGTCTGGGTTTGTTTGAAGGTACTACCATTAATGCAGGAAGAGGAACCGATTATCAGTTCCAGATATACGGAGCGCCTTTTTTAGACAAGACACATAATATATATACTTATACTCCTCAATCCAATGAAGGTGCCAAATACCCTAAACATAAGGATGTTCAATGTTTCGGAACCGATCTCAGGAAAGAGGAGGATCTAAGCAAATTAAGTTTAAAATGGATCATCAGTGCTTATGCAAATACTCCCGAAGGAGAGAAATTCTTCAACACAGATTCCTTTACAAAACACGCCGGTACTGAAAAGCTTCAGAAACAGATAGAAGAAGGTCTCAGTGAAGAGGAAATTAGAAAAAGTTGGAGGGCCGATTTGAAAAAATTCAAAAAAGTAAGGGCTAAATATCTGATATATAATTAGTCCCTTTCAAAGGTACAGTCAATCTAGTGAACTTGCTGACATATACCACCGCCGGGGGTACATCTGTATGTGGGTCCGCAGTCCCCGCAATCGCTATCATCTATACAAAAAATTGCGCATCCGAAGCCGCCGTTTACTTTTCCCTGTTGTTTTTTACCTAATTCGGTAACACCTTTTAATTTTAAAATGTCTTGTAACATAGTTTAATTTTTAAAAATTTAGTTCCCAAACATTTAAGGACACTTGGGTTTATGTCCATTCCTGCAAGAATTTTTTTGTGGTGTTTCTCTATTCATTAGGTGTTTTAAAGATATATGATTGATTTCTAACACTTTCAAAATTAACATTGGTCCAAATGTTAAATAAATTGCCCATCCCTTGCGGTATAAGGCATCTATTACCATTCCTTTCGAAACGGTTTTAACAAAACAGATGATAGAGTGTTAAAAGTAAGCTTTCAGGCGCCTGATTTTTTGTAATTTTCATCTCCTTCGGCTACGGGAATCACATAAATAGAGAGGATCAGAGCTTGATGTTGGATTTCATTTTCTCTACAATATTATATGCAGCAGGGCAAATAGCTGTGTTTTTCAGGGTGAGTTTATTGATCTGATAGAATTTTTTCCTGTCGGTATGCGGATATTCCCTGCAAGCTTTGGGTCGCACTTCATAAATGGAGCAATAATTGTCATAGCCCAGAAATACACAGGGAAGTTCCTGTAAAACATGATCGCTATCTTCATCGAGTTTTAAATACTGATTGATAAACTGCTGAGGCTTTAATTTAAAATGCCTGGAGATGCGTTCAATATCTGCATTGGTAAAAAGAGGTCCGGTTGTTTTACAGCAATTGGCGCATTGTAAACAATCGGTTTCGGCGAATTCTTCCTCATGAAGTTCCCGCATTCTGTAGTCGAGATCTTTGGGTGGCTTCTTTTTTAGTTTTGCGAGATATTTTTTATTCTCGTTATACTTATCTTTAGCCAGTTGCGGAAGTTGTTTCAGGAATTTCTCCATGTATATTGCATTAAATCAAAAAGGAAGTACAAAGCTATTCAGAAACAATGACCCAAACAACATTCTTCAAACACTATACTAAATGAAAGACATTTTCGGCAAAGCCATTTTAGATTACCAGCAAGGCAATTACACAGAAGATATCCTTACCGAAACCTCCATATCCGAAGAAGATGTACTCCCTGTTCCATACCTCTTCAGAGGTTATGATCAGATGCCGGAAATCGAGCAGAAAGCCCTTGAATTGTGTAAAGGCCATGTTCTGGATATAGGTTGCGGAGCCGGGAGCCATGCCCTGTATTTGCAGGAAGAAAGGAAATTAAAAGTAAGTGCCATCGATATTTCGGAGGGCGCTATAAAAGCCTGTAAAAAGAGAGGTATAACAGATGCCAGACATACGGATATACAACAGCTTCAAAACGAAAAGTTCGATACACTTCTTCTCTTAATGAACGGAGCCGGAATGTGCGGATATCTGAAAAATATCACTTCTTTCCTGCAACACCTCAGGTCCATCTTAAACAAGGGAGGTCAGATCCTGTTAGATTCATCCGATATCATTTATATGTATGATGAAGATGAGGAAGGAGGAAAATGGATCCCTGCCGATATGGAATATTACGGGGAACTGGAGTTCAGAATGAGTTATAAAGGAGAAAAAAGCGATCCCTTTCCATGGTTATATATAGATTACAATACCCTCCAGAATGCAGCTGTGGCCAATGGTTTTAATTGCGAATTGATCCTGGAAGGAGAGCACTACGATTATCTGGCCAGGTTACAACCCGTTGAATAACTATTTTCTACTCTTAATTTACTCATAAATTATACGTTATTTTAGGGTTTTTCGTTTTTAAGCTGTTATACAATTAAACAAAACGCGTCTAAAGCTTTAACCTATAATAAAATGCATTATGAAAAAGATTGTTTTCTTACTAAGTTGTTTATTTGTTTTTCTACTGGCAGGATGTTCAGGAAGTGATGATCAGGCCGACACACCAAACACAAGTGTAGACAGAACCGCAAATCTTCAACCTGTGGGAAGCTCGGCCCGTGATTTCCTTACCCAGGAAAATTTTAACAGCCTCGTTATCGATATTGTTTTTGTAACAGGTTTCAGACCTTCTCAAACTTCCATTAACAATCTTATAAATTTTATTGATGAACGTACCTTCAAACCCGGTGGTATTGAGGTGCAGTTTACCGAAATACCTGATACGGGAGATGACGAATTTACCATTCAGGAAATTGCTGCCATCGAAGAAGAACACAGAAGCCTCTATAACGACGGAAATCAACTGGCAATGTTCATGTTCTTTGCAGATGCGCCATCTGAAAATTCCAGTGGTAATTCGGTAGTCCTTGGTGCTGCTTTCAGAAATACATCCATAGTTATTTATCAGAGCAGTATCCTTCAACTTTCCAATAACAATCTCGGGGTAACCATTCCAACTATAGAGACCGGTGTCCTTAATCATGAAATGGCCCATTTGTTTGGTCTTGTAGATTTAGGCACTCCCCTGCAGTCGGATCACCTGGATGCCGAAAACGGCAATCACTGCAATGTACCTAATTGCCTGATGGAGGCTCAGATAGATTTTGCAACAGGTGCAATGACCATGATGACCGGTGATGAAGTTCCGGTACTCGATGCACTTTGCATAGCTGATTTGCAGGCTAACGGAGGGAAATAATTATAAAGAAATTACATAATTCCCTCTTATTTTTCCATCTTTTTTAAAACCGACCAAAAACTTATTTCGTTAATATTAATAGGACAGAATAAGCTGTCCCGGTAATAAAAAAAAGAAATTATGGAAATGAAGAAATATGTCTCAGCCCTTCTGTGGGGCCTGTTTTTGGTTATACTAATAACTGCCTGTTCAAATGATGATGATTCCGTCTCAATAGAAGAAACTCCGCTTTCCGAAGAAGTAGCTGACGAAGATGCGGGTAATAACGAACGGGTAGACAGGACACCCAATCTTCAGGGACTTGGCGAATCTGCACGCGATCTGTTATCTGACGAGAATTTTACCAGAGTAGTAGTGGAAATTGTTTCGGTAAGAGGTTTTGCTCCCAGTGCTCAATCGGTTGAGAATTTAGTTGATTTTATTGAAGAACGCACTTTTAAACCGGATGGAGTAAGGGTTGTTATGAGAGAGATCGCTCCGCCGGATAATGAAGATGACGAATACTCTGTCCGCGAAATTGCTGAAATAGAAGGCCAGGTGAGAACTCAATTTAACAACGGAAATGAAATAGCTGTATTTATGTTCTTTGCGGATGCTCCTTCCGTTAACGATTCGGATACAAGTGTTACCCTGGGAACAGCTTACAGAAATACTTCACTGGTCTTTTACGAAAGAACTATAAGAAGATTAGGGACTAACAATAATCTGGGCATCAGTCTGACTACAGTTGAAACTGCCGTGATGCATCACGAATATGCCCATATTATGGGGTTGGTTGATGTGGGTACTCCTTTACTTTCCGATCACTTGGATGAAGAAAACGGAGGTCATTGTAATGTACCCGGTTGTTTAATGAGAGCTTCTCTTGAATTTGGTACGGCTGATCAAATGATGGAAATGATGGCTGGTAACAGGGTACCTTTACTCGATCCTCTTTGTATTGCTGATCTGAGAGGTAACGGTGGAAGGTAACAAAAAAGATCAGGGAATATTCAGGTACTTGTGCGTTTGTAATGATACTTTCCATCTCGGATTCTTCATTACATACTCAACAATTTCAGGGATCATTTTATCGCACCTGCTCCATTCGGGCTGAAGGTAAAGGATACAATCCTCATTTACCTTTGCGGCCTGTTCTTCAGCGAATTTAAAATCGCTCTTGTTATACACGATCATTTTCAGTTCGTTCGCTTCCCGGTAGATCCGCGGAAGCGGAAGCTTTAATTTCTTCGGAGAGAGACAGATCCAGTCCCAAACTCCGCTAAGCTCATAGGCTCCGGAAGTCTCTATATGCGTTTTTAAACCTTTATCTCTTAAACTTTGGGTAAGAGGATCCATATTCCAGGTTAGCGGCTCTCCTCCCGTAATTACGATGGTATCGGAATAAGCAGCTGCATTGTTCGAGATCTGTTCAATAGAAGTAGGCGGATGTGTATCGGCATTCCAGCTTTCCTTAACATCACACCAATGGCATCCCACATCGCAGCCACCTACTCTTATAAAATAGGCTGCTGTTCCCTTGTGATATCCTTCTCCCTGAATGGTATAAAATTCTTCCATCAGGGGGAGCATTTCTCCCTTATCGACCAATGCAAGTACTTCCTCTTTAATCATTCGGCAAAGATACAATGATATTTTTCATTAGCCCCATCTTTTGAATATTGCTTTATACTACAAATAACCCTCTATTAAAAGAAAAATCTGTCACCTCAATACCGTTGATGTTTTCAAATAATCTATTTACTTCATTGTTAAACAGATTAATATTATTTATCTAAAAAATGTTCACTTTATCGATTTTTTTAGAAAAAATTTGGAAATTAAATCCTCGTTTAATTGATTTGTCCTGAATTTAGATAGACTAAAAAAAATAAAATATTATGGCCCCCCTATATTATTTTATTGAAAACCTTCTCTAAAAAGAGAAGGTTTTTTGATTTTTATGCAATTATTTCTTCATTTTACTGAATTATAATTATTCTTTTTTTGTTGACAGTCTTTTATTTTTTTTCTTAAAAATAAGGGAAATCCGTAACGGATTTCCCGAAATAAAAAACAAATCTCAAAATATTATTGAAGCTGTTTATTGCCTGACAGCCAGTACTTCTATCTCTATTTTGGCATTTCTTGCCAGGCCGCTTGCTGCAAAAGTCGTTCTTGCAGGTTTTTTGGTAAAATACTGAGTGTATACCTCATTAAAAGCAGAAAAATCATTAATGTCACTCAGGATCACCGTACACTTTACAATATGGTCCAGAGTCAGGCCATGATGTTCCAGGACGGCTTTTATATTTTCTATGGATTGTCTTGTCTCTGCTTTAATTCCACCTTCTGCCAGACTGTTCTTGTTGTAATCAAATCCGATCTGACCTGCAAGGAACAGGAATCCGTTAGCATCTACCGCATCGCTAAAAGGTGCGTTTTGTTTTTGTTCCAGATGAGAGGGATGAAATACGATCTCCTTGGGAGCTGGGTTACAGGATATCAGTAAAAGGGCTGCTAAAAAGGCTGAAAACTTAAACTTTGATTTCTTAATATGACTTTTCATGTTGACTAAAATTAACTTATTTTTATCCAAATTTAATACAGATGAGTCAAAAAGAAGCTTTTTTCGATCACATTAACGAAGGCTATGCTACCAAAGGTGATTTTATTACCATGGGAGCCGCCATGCTGGAGGGGGAGACCATTACCGATGCATATGTAAAAGTTCCTCTTAAAACCCTTAACAGGCACGGACTTATTGCAGGAGCAACCGGTACGGGAAAAACCAAAACCCTTCAGGTTATTGCAGAGAATCTTTCCGATAAGGGGATCCCCGTATTGTTAATGGACCTGAAAGGCGACTTAAGCGGAATTGCAAAACCGAGCCCCGGGCATCCGAAAATAGATGAGCGGCATGAGAAGATCGGTTTTCCTTTCGAAGCTAAAGACTTTCCTGTAGAAATAATGAGTCTGTCCGAACAGGAAGGAGTTCGTCTGAGAGCTACTATCTCCGAATTCGGCCCGGTACTGCTATCCCGCATCCTGGATCTCAGTGAAACTCAGGAAGGAGTTCTGGCGGTTATCTTCAAATATTGTGATGACAATAAAATGCCTTTACTTGATCTGAAGGATTTTAAAAAAATACTACAATACGCCACCAGCGAAGGGAAAAAGGAATTCGAAGAGTCTTATGGTCGTATTTCGACAGCTTCTACCGGAGCTATCCTGAGAAAGATCATCGAGCTGGAACAGCAAGGTGCTGATCTTTTCTTCGGAGAAAAATCGTTTGATGTTGACGATCTGGTACGGATTGACGAGAATGGAAGAGGTTATATCAATATTATCCGCCTGACGGATATTCAGGACAGGCCCAAACTATTCTCTACTTTTATGCTGAGCCTGCTTGCCGAGATATATTCTACTTTTCCGGAACAGGGAGACAGTGACAGGCCGGAGTTGATCTTATTTATAGACGAAGCACATCTTATTTTTAAGGAAGCATCAAAAGCATTGATCAATCAGATAGAGAGCATTGTAAAACTCATCAGGTCTAAGGGCATTGGGCTCTATTTTGTAACCCAGAACCCTACTGATGTTCCGGATGCCGTATTATCTCAGTTAGGGCTTAAGGTACAACACGCGCTTCGTGCGTTTACGGCCAAAGACAGAAAGGCTATTAAACTTACGGCTGAAAACTATCCGCTCTCCGACTATTACAATACTACCGAGATCCTTACTTCTCTGGGAATAGGAGAAGCGCTTATCTCTGCCCTTGATGAAAAAGGGAGGCCAACACCGCTGGCAGCCACCATGCTGAGAGCTCCGATGAGCAGAATGGACGTATTGACCGATGCAGAATTAAAAGAAACCATCGGGAAATCGGGCCTTATCAAAAAATACAATGAGATAATAGACAGGGAGAGTGCCTACGAAATGCTGAATGAAAAGATAGAAAAAGCCGAAGCCGAAGAGGCTAAGGAAAAAGCCAGGATGGAGCGCGAAAAACTGGAAAAGGAAAGTCGCAGAAGCACCAGGACCAGAAGTACTTCCAGGCGCAGGAGTACCAGGATGAACCCGGTGGTAAAAGTACTTACCAGTGCTACCTTTATACGGGGAGTACTCGGTATTTTAAATAAAGTAATGAAATAAACCTAACTATATATTTTAATAGAATTACATGAAGAAGTATACATTATCTTTTGTTTTGGGAGCCCTAATATTAAGTAGTTGTTCCAGTAAACCGGATCCTTTTTTAATTTCCGAAGGACAGGTCGGGGCTTTAACAACTGAGACAGACGTAAGTACATTGGAAGAACTCTACAGCACAGATTCTCTGGTTAAAGAAGAAGGCAGAAGAGATTATCAGTTTGCAAACAGCGACAAATATCAATTATTCGAAAAGGGAGGCAAACACTTGCTGACCATTACTCCCTCTTCCTCCAAAGACAGTATTCGAACCCCCAGGAATATCATTATTCATGATGAGAGGTATACCACCGCAAAAGGAGTTTCCCTGAACAGTACTTTTAAGGATATAAAGGGCAATTATAAGATCTCCAAGATAGAAGGTACATTAAACAATGTAATTGTTTTTGTGAATGAGATAGATGCTTATTTCACTATAGATCGCGAGGAACTTCCCGGAGAGGTTCGCTTTAATCTCAGCGCTAAAATTGAAGCGGTTCAAATCCCCGATGATGCCAAGATTAAATATTTTATGCTGGGCTGGGAAAATGTCGAATAGTAAAAAGACTAGGAATATTGAGCAAAAAATTTCACATCCAAAGATCTCCCTTTGTAGTTCCGACCCAGGACGGGAAACTTATTGAGGAGCATTTCGGGCGGGCTTCCGATGGCAACAGTCAGATCAGTATTGCACATATGGTTGCTCCCCCTGGCTGGAGTGAACCTTTTCAGACGCCTGAATTTGAAGAGTACACCGTGATCATCAGAGGAAAAAAACAATTCATCATTGAGGGAGAGACCGTGGTTCTTCAGGCGGGAGAATCTATCAAAATAGAAAAAGATACCCGGGTACAATACTCTAACCCGTTTGATGAGGAATGTGAATATATTGCCATATGCCTTCCGGCTTTTTCCATAGAATCCGTAAACCGGGAAGCCGAATGAAAAAGCTGATCAATCGTTATCTGCCGGTTATTGTCGGTAAATATCTCAACCTGCTTTCTCTGGTTTCTCCGAAAAAGGCCGTACTCAAGGCTTTTTATATTTTTTGCACACCCAGGAAAGGAAATGTATTACCGCATCAGAGCCCTTTTCTGGAAGAAGCTAAAGACCAGGTACTGTCTCAGGAAAAATTCAGGATACAAACTTACCGGTGGAATGGTAAAAACAAGACCATCCTGCTGGTTCACGGATGGGAGAGCAATAGTTTTCGCTGGAGAAAACTCATTAAAGAACTCAAAAAAGAGGACTACAATATTATTTCCATAGATGCTCCTGCCCACGGGGACTCGGAAGGAAAGCACCTCAACGTTCCCCTGTACCATTTGTGCCTCCTGGAAGCTATAGAGGTGTATAAACCTGAGATCATTATCGGGCATTCCATAGGCGGAATGACCACGGTTTACAATCAGTACCGTTCTCCTGATCCTTCGGTAAAAAAACTGGTAATCCTGGGAGCTCCTTCAGAATTATCACGGATCATGAACGACTATCAGGATATCCTGAATCTCAAGCCCAGGATCATGAAAGAACTTGAAAGTGAGTTTTTCGAACGTTTCGGTTTTGACTTTAAAGGTTTTTCGGTAGCGTCTTTTGCCCGCCAGGTAAAACAAAAAGGGTTGATCATTCACGATACTACGGACACCATTGCTCCGGTAAGTGAATCGGAAGCTATTCACCGGAACTGGGAAAACTCAACTTTTATCAAAACAGAAAAATCCGATCATTCCCTTCAGCATCAGGAAGTTTTTGATCATATCATGGATTTTCTGGTTCACGCATAAAGTTATAGAAGCTCACATTTAGGCCAGGGAATTTTAAAATCTGCTTTTATTCCCTTAACTTTCAATGGCTTCAATTTAGATCCTATGGAAATTTTAAAGAACAGATATTTTCTGAGTATCCTTTTCGGTACTGTTGCTTTCCTCATCATCTTTGAGGCTTTCCAACAGGATTTCTACATAGCGTATTTTGACCTTTCAGACGGAGAAGAGGTATCTTTCTGGTTACTATTACGAGGACAGTTATACCGGTGGATCATCTGGCTTTTACTAAGCATTCCCCTACTCTCCCATATTGCAAAAACATCCCTGAGAAGCGAGGACCTGAAAATAAGGTTGTTCCTCTTTTATTCGGCCTGTATTTTCGGATTAGTGATCCTCAACATCCTGATCATTTCGCTCGTACAGATATTATTGAGCGGGCAGGCATTTTCATGGGAACTGTTCGGAGAACATATTGTTTTCTATATTTTTCAGAAAGCCCCTGTTTTTACACTGGCCTATGTTGCCATTACCATTTGCGCCCACCTCGTAGTAATAAAACAACGACTGGAGACCAAAGTGCTTAAGCTAAGCTCTTTTAAAAAAGAACATCAGAATCTGTACAACGAATTAAAGCACCGTGCTTTTAGTGATAATACCAGTGTGTTGAAGGTAAAAGTGGGGAATAAATTTAAAATCATCCCCCTGGAGGATATCCACTGGATCGAGGCCGATGATTATTGTGTAAAGGTCCATACCGCAGAAAAGCATGCCTATTCTATGCGAAGTTCCCTCAAATTACTTGAAAAACAATTGAGCTCTGACGGCTTTTTAAGAGTGCACCGCAAGGCGGTTGTAAATATGCATAAAGTTACCGAACTAAAGCTTTCGGAGCCGCCAAGGCTGATCCTGAATTACAAGGATGAAATAGATATTGCCAAAAGCCGTATAAAAGAAATCAAAAATTATTTTTCCTCGAACAAGGATCAGGCTGTCCGGGCATAACCCATAAAATTTACTGCAAAAAAAGGCAGCTTCCCTGCAAAACCCTAGGATTAGCTGCACTTTATCTCTTATTTGCCTTTATCAATCATTTATATACAAGCTATGAAACGTTATTTCTTATGTATCCTTGCCATTCTTATCATTGGCAGTATAAGTGCTCAAAACTATTCTTATGAAGCCTCGGAAGCATTTCCTTTTGGGCAGAAGAACCCGAAAGCTCCGGAGCAATTAAAAGATTTTGCTCCCCTGATCGGAGAATGCGATTGTATTTCGGAAACCCGAAAAGCAGACGGTAACTGGAATGGACCTGGTAAAATGACCTGGAGGTTCAAATATATTATGAACGGAATGGCTGTTCAGGATGAAACCCTCAAAGATGACGGAAGACATTCGGGCAGTATCCGGCAATTCAATACCGACAGTTTAAAATGGTATGTACACTATTATTCGTCTGTATCTGCCGTCAATAACCTGCCCTCATGGGAAGGAGGAAAAACAGATATAGGCAGTATCGTACTCTACCGGGAGCAGAAAGCTCCGAACGGGATGGAAGGTTTTTACCGCCTGACATTTTACGACATCAGTAACAAAGGTTATAAATGGATCGGGGAATGGGTAAGTACCGATGAAACCATTGTATACCCAACCTGGAAAATTAGTTGTACCAGAAAAGAAGATTAAAGTTTTTGCGTTATATCTTTGAGTTCTAAAATCAAATACGGAATGCAAAGATATTTCCTCCTTTTTACAGCAATGTTAAGCCTGTGTTCTCTAAGAGCACAGGATACTGAAACCATCCAGAAAGAGATCGACCGACAGGTGTGGAAGCCTTTTAAAGAAGCTTTTGAAAATGCCGATGCCGAAAAACTCAACGCCACCTATGCAGAAGAAGTACTGAGGGTTACTCCTCAGAAAATAGATACGGGTAATGAATTTAAAGGCCAGAACCTTACCCGCTTCAGGCAAAATAAGGAGAGCGGAACTGAGATAAAACTCGATTTCTGGTTTGACAGCAGGCATACCAATGAAGACACTTCCTATGAAGTAGGTTTTTACCGGATCGGGTTTCGTACAAATGGAAAGGAAAGCATTGTTTACGGCCAGTTCCATATTGTTCTGAAAAAAGTGGACGGACAATGGAAAATAACCCAGGACTGGGATACCACTACCATTAACGGAAACGAGATCACAGCAGCAGATTTCGCCAGGAAACCGCCTGCTATTTTCAAATAAAATTTTACTGATCGGGTTTACTGTCTCCGGATGCCTTCAGGTGTTCTATCGGATACAGTTTTTTTCTCGGATATGTATTTATACTCAGTTTTTCAACGATCATCTGATGTATAAAACGTTTCGGGTTTTCTTTAGGGCCGTTTAACTGAGCAGTTTGTTTAAAAGGGAATACTATTCCGTCTATATTACGGTAATCATCTAAAACCAGGGTAGCATAGATATTGGAGGGAGACGGAAGAAAATTATCTCTTACGGTATAGTCTATCAGGCCTACAAGGCCGCTTTTTTCCTCAATCCAGACCACATACTGGTCATGCTCTTTGCTGGGTTCCTCGCTCCAGGATACAAATACCTTATCGTAATCTTTCCCGTTAAAGCTTCCTTTTCCGGTATAGCGGATCAGGGGTGCATTGCTCAATCTTTTAGGTCCTTCAAACAGGTAATGAAATGCAGCCAGACCGAAAGCCACCCTCTTTTTATTTTTCAGCAATACTTTTCCTTCCTTGTCAATCTTGTATACCTGCCAGGACTGAAGCCCCCATATGGTTCCTTTTTTCCTTCCTTCCAGCACCTCTATCTGACCATCGAAGCTCAAGGGAGTAAATCGCAAAGCAATACGTTTATTATTTACAGGCCAGACATTTCCCAGTTTTCCGGCAAAGCCCTTCCACCTATCCTTCATTATTACTTCATAGGTCTCCGCTCCGGCCAGTTTGTCAAAACCGTGTTTTATCACCGCATTTTCCAGCAAACTTTTTCCCTTTTCCTCTCTGGATATATGTTCGTTTTCTGCGCTCCTGAGTTCAGCAGTACGAAGATCCGCCAGCTTACAGGAATTCAAGAGTCCCATAAGTGAAAGGATCAAAACAATATTTTTTATACGATTCATCATAAAAAACCTGATATCAAGAGAATAGTCCTTGCTCATACGCATTCCTTACGTTTGGCCGGTTGTTTGTTTTAACATAAAAGCGGTTGTTTTTGTTAAGCAGATTTCACTATTTTTATCCTGTAAATCCAATAGATCATGAATACTGTCTCTCCCTTTCATATTGCCATTCCGGTACATAATTTAGATGAATGCCGTAGCTTTTACAGAGAAGTTCTGGGTTGTGAAGAAGGAAGGAGCAGTGATCATTGGGTAGATTTTAATCTTTTCGGACATCAGCTGGTCATTCACTACAAACCGAAGTCCGAAACCGAAGACTTACATCACAATGCAGTAGATGGAAAAAATGTTCCCGTACCTCATTACGGGGTGGTTCTGGAATGGGAAACTTTTTATCAGCTTGCAGATGATCTGAGGTCTAAAGGAATTTCCTTTGTTATTGAACCTTATATTCGCTTTGAAGGTCAGCCCGGAGAGCAGGCTACTATGTTTTTTTTGGATCCGGCAGGTAACGCCCTTGAATTCAAGTCCTTCAAAAATATGGATCAATTATTTGCAAAATAAGCTTGTTCCCTCTGAATCAGGGAGTTGAAAATTCGCTATTTCCTATGTTTATTTTCATAACCTTAAATTAATCTCTTTCTCTATCAAATTCATTTGCTTTGTGTTATCACTAACACAAATTATCAACTTATGAAATTTATTAAACTAAAAACAGTAGTTTTTTATGTTTTCTCATTGGTATTTATCTACAGTTGTAGTAATAACAACGAGTTAATTACAGAAGAGGAAGCAAGAGTCAATCCAATCAGTATTCAGGGCAGCATCAGTTCTGATGTCAGGCATTATGACAACCAGGGGCCTCACGACCACAACCACAGCACGGAGAGATCGACAGGTTTTACAGAGACTTTCGAAACAGGATCTAAATCTTCCTATGCCGGAGCATCCGTAAATCTTTCTTCCGGAAGCTGGTATCTGGACGATGCCTTAATTGGTTCTCTGTCTAACGACAGAAAGTTCGGTTCCTATTCTTCCAGGATCAGGAACACAGGTTATGCCATTATGCAATTTAATATGGATAACGGAGCTACTTCGGTAAGTGTACGACATGCCAAATACGGGAGCGATGGTTCTTCTTCCTGGAGATTGATTGCTTCTTTTGATAACGGCGCTTCCTGGTATTATGTGGGCGAAACTGTAAACACAACTTCCACTACCCTGAATACCGTAACTTTTGAAGTAAATGAAACCCGTGCGGTACGTTACGGAGTCTACAAAACCAGTGGCGGATCCAACAGGATCAATATCGATAACATAGAGATCACAACCTCATCGGGTGGCGGATCGGGAACAGCGGCACAGGACAGTAATCTTACTTTTGGAAATCCTTCGGATGCGGGAACTTCCAATTCCAATAATTACTTTTTATCCAGAGATGACTACACCCTCTCCTATAACAATAGCAGGGGAACACCCAACTGGGTAAGCTGGCATCTCAGCACAGCTTGGACAGGCGACAGCCCGAGATGTAACTGTTTCAGACAGGATACTTCTCTCCCCTCTAATTTCTTCAGAGCAACAACCAGCGATTATACAGGATCCGGTTTCGACAGAGGGCATATTTGTCCTTCTGCAGACAGAACCTATAGCGATGCGGCAAATGCCAATACATTTTTTATGACCAATATTGCGCCTCAGGCTCCGGATAACAACCAGCGTAGCTGGGCCAGCCTTGAGAATTACTGCAGAGAACTTATTCGTGAAGGGAATGAATTACATATTATTTCGGGAGTTGCAGGAAGCGGCGGTACCGGTAGAAATGGTTTCAGCTCTACTATAGATAACGGAAACATAACAGTTCCCGATTCTTTCTGGAAGGTCATTCTTGTACTACCTAACGGTACCAACGATATTAACAGAGTAAGTACTTCCACCAGGGTAATTGCCGTTAATATTCCCAACGATCAGGGAATAAGCACTTCCTGGAGCAGTTTCAGAACCTCTGTTGATGCCATTGAGAATCTGACCGGTTACGATCTTTTTGAAAATATATCCAACACTGTGGAGGCTGCACTGGAATCCAGGGTAGATGATGTTCCTATCAATTAGGGAGTCACCTCAGCGCATAAAAAAACCGGAATGCACATTCCGGTTTTTTTTATCAATATTATTTACTGCGATGGCGTTCTCTTGCCAGGAGCGTATTCTTCAGAAGCATTGCAATAGTCATCGGCCCTACTCCTCCCGGAACAGGCGTTATAAAGCTTGCTTTTTTGCTTACATTCTCAAAATCTACATCCCCGCAGATACAGTATCCCTTTTCTTTGGTATCATCCGCTACACGGGTAATCCCTACATCTATGATTACCGCATCATCCTTTACCATCTCTGCTTTCAGGAAATTAGGTACTCCCAAAGCCGAAATAATGATATCTGCCTGAGAAGTGATCTGCGTAATATTTTTGGTGTGGCTATGGGTCAGGGTTACCGTTGAATTCCCGGGGAATCCTTTTCTTCCCATCAGAATACTCATCGGTCGGCCTACAATATGACTCCTTCCGATAACCACCGTATGTTTTCCTTTGGTTTCTACTCCGTATCTGTCCAGAAGTTCCAGGATCCCAAAAGGAGTAGCCGGGATAAAAGTACTCATATCCAAAGCCATCTTTCCGAAATTGGTAGGGTGAAATCCATCAACATCTTTATCAGGATCGACAGCCATAAGCACCT
This sequence comes from Leptobacterium flavescens, assembly GCF_010671605.1. Classification (GTDB taxonomy): domain Bacteria; phylum Bacteroidota; class Bacteroidia; order Flavobacteriales; family Flavobacteriaceae; genus Leptobacterium; species Leptobacterium flavescens. Next base: position 243,211 of record NZ_JAABOO010000004.1, on the reverse strand, counting down.
GTTGGGTATCAATCTGAGGAGGTAATGGTAACTGAACTATAAAGCCGTCTATATTATCGTCTTCATTTAGTTCTTTGATCTTATTCAGCAGTTCCACCTCCGACGTGGTATTCGGCATTTTAACCAGAGTCGATTCAAATCCAACACGCTCACAGGCTCTTACTTTACTCCCTACATAGGTAAGGCTGGCCCCGTCATTACCAACGAGCACAGCTGCCAGGTGAGGTACTTTTTCACCTCTTTCTTTCATTTTGGCAACTTCGGTTGCTATTTCATCCTTGATCTGATTGGATATTTTTTTCCCGTCTAAAATGGTCATTATAATCTGATTTCTGCAGACAATACAAAACAGTATTTTGTACAGTCCCCGTTAGCTTTTTTTAATTATCTCCCCATTCGGTTCATCATCTGCATCATCTTTCTGCCTCCGCCGCCTTGCATCATCTTCATCATCTTACTCATCTGATTGAATTGCTTTAACAGCTGATTTACTTCCTGTATGCTGGTACCACTTCCCTTGGCAATTCGTTTCTTTCTGCTTGCATTCAAGACAGTTGGGTTACTTCTTTCATCCGGGGTCATAGAGTAAATAATGGCTTCAATACCTTTAAATGCATCATCATCCACATCCATTCCCTTCAATGCTTTGGACGCTCCCGGGATCATTCCCATCAGGTCCTTTATATTACCCATCTTCTTCACCTGCTGGATCTGATTCAGGAAATCGTCGAAGCCAAACTGGTTCTTGGCTATCTTTTTCTGCAGTTTTCTGGCTTCCTCTTCATCAAATTGTTCCTGCGCTCTTTCCACAAGGGAAACAACATCTCCCATTCCGAGGATACGATCGGCCATACGTGAAGGATAGAAAACATCAATTGCTTCCATCTTTTCACCGGTACCTATGAATTTAATCGGCTTATCTACAACAGATTTAATAGATATGGCAGCTCCCCCGCGGGTATCACCATCCAGTTTGGTAAGGATCACCCCGTCAAAGTTCAGGACATCATTAAAGGCCTTGGCCGTATTCACAGCATCCTGACCTGTCATGGAGTCTACTACAAACAGTGTTTCTTCCGGAGAGATCGCTTTATGGATATTGGCTATCTCCGTCATCATTTGCTCATCTACAGCCAGACGTCCCGCAGTATCGACGATCACGACATTGCATCCGTTCTTTTTGGCGTGTGCTACCGCATTCTTGGCGATAGCTACAGGGTCCTGATTACCTTCTTCGGAATATACTTCCACTCCTATCTGCTCCCCGACAACATGCAGCTGATTTATCGCCGCCGGACGGTAAACATCACAGGCAACCAAAAGAGGTTTCTTTGTTTTTTTATTTTTCAGATAATTGGCAAGTTTTCCGGAGAAAGTGGTTTTACCCGATCCCTGAAGACCAGACATCAGGATCACTGAAGGATTTCCGGATAAATTTACCCCGGCAGCATCTCCTCCCATTAATTCGGTCAGTTCGTCCTTAACGATCTTAACCATTAACTGGCCAGGCTGAAGCGTAGTCAGTACATTTTCTCCAAGAGCTTTTTCCTTTACCCTGTTCGTAAAAGATTTGGCGATCTTAAAGTTAACATCGGCATCCAACAATGCCCTACGTACTTCTTTGAGCGTTTCCGCAACATTGATCTCGGTAATCTGCCCGTGCCCCTTTAAAACGTGAAGGGCCTTATCCAGCTTTTCACTTAAATTATCAAACATATTCTTTGCCTTTTTCTGAATACCCTGCCTTTCTGGCAGGAAAGTGCAAATTTAATGATTTGATGCGTATTAACGAATATTATTTTAAGGGATTTCAACAGGGAGGAGAAGTGACATATCTGCCTCCTATTTTACCATAAATCCGCTAAAAGATGTTGTGTGATTTCTCATTGGGCCACCGGTAATAAGGATATTCCTGCTACCTATGTTGATCACCGCCTGTATAAGGTCTCCTTCCTCAAAGGATCTGAACAGGTTAATAGCCGCATCCCCTCCGGAAAGCGTAAACAAAATAGGAGATTTTGATATTTCACGACCGTTACTGAAAAGCTTCAGATAAGCCGTATTTTTTACTTCTTCTATCCCTTCCAGCTCAGAATAATCCATTCTGCACTGAAACTGAATAAAATAAGTGCCCGAAAAAGGGATCTTATAGCTATTATTGGAAGAAATATAAGCTCCTGCAGTATCGAATTCTACTTTGTCAAAATTCACCACCACATCAGAACGGGTGGCTTCGGGTTTCAGGTCTACTTCCCTGTATACAGAGAATTTTGGTGTATTTATTTCGGCCTCTGCCGCAGTCTGACTTTTTTTACCGATGGTCTTGCTTTCATCATTGATCTGGGATGGCAAAACAGCTTCTACCGCATTTTCCAGCACCTGCAGGGCTTCCTTGACCGACAAGCCGTCTGCCAGGGTGCTTCCTGAAAAGGTACCGAGATTTGCTCCCGTTATACCAATCATTTCAGATAGATCAATATTATCTACGGTAGCATTGTTTACCATAAGGATATTACCCCTGGTATTTACCCTACCATCTCCCAGTATCCCGAAAACGGTCGTACCGTTGGCGGTAAGCCGGAATTGGTCGTTTGCCGTATCTCCTGCATCAAAGCGGTTAAAGCCAAAAACGGTAGTACTTGTTCCCATAAGCTCCATAGAAGAGGCATTGGTGATCTGCTGTCCGGATAGATCAAAGGTTTGTGTGGCTGTATGGTTTCCGAGATTATCTCCGCTGGAAGAAGCAACAGAGAACCAGCCGCTTCCGTTGTAATAATAGAATCCGGGGCTGTTATCGATTTGGTAGATCATCAGACCGGCAACGGGGCTGGTAATAGAATTTCGTTGAGATTCGGACATTCTTGGTATCAAGAGTCCCTTGTCTGTTGAGTTAATATCCAATATGGATGACGGATCGGGAGTTGAGGTTCCTATACCCACCTGACTACACAGATTAAAAGGAATAGCGAACACTAAAATCAGGAGGCCTTTTTTAAGAGTCATAGCGAATCGCATTAGGTTAAACTATCCTGATGGGGGGCTAAAAATAATAATTGGAGGGCTTTAAATTAATGGAATTAGCTGCACTAATATAGTAAAAATCGATTAACTATCTAATTTTTTCAGAGTAAAAAGACTTTTAAAAGCACTGATTTCAGGCCCTAGATCGCAATATACCAATCATTTAACCTAAAAGAAGAGAGGCAGCTTTTCCTGGAAAAAGCTGCCTCGGCTTGGGGGTTTAATGTAACCTAACTAAACCTAAAACACTATATATGAAGTTTTACAATTTCTCGAATACTAATACCTGCTCGGTACCGTCACCTCCGCTTATATCTCTCACCTCAATTCTGTTGGCACTCACCTCAACGATCTTCCAGTCGTCGTTCAACTCATCAAAAGGTGGTTCCAGTCCGAAGTTCAATTCAAGCTTCAGTTTTCCATCATCTCTTCTAACCAGCCAGGATCCGTCTATGATCTGACCATTTCCCTCTACAAACACTCCACCGTTCTCAAGGAAGTCTATAACAAATCCGTTAAATTCCTCGGTCATATCCTGATCACCTTCACTGTAAAGGGCAACTTCCCATTCTCCGTCATTAAGGATCTCATTGATCTCATTAACATCTCCGTCAATGTCATCCGGACAGAATCTTCTGAGTAATAACTGACTGTTTTGGTTTACCAGTGCAATCCTGTCTTCTTCAAGGACGATGATCAACCAGAACAGATTCAATTCAGGTCTGCCTTCGAAGGTCATTTGCAGTACAAATCCAAGATTGGTTTGAAGCACATCCCATTCACCGGTAACAAATTCCCCGTTCACTCTCAGTTTCACAACACCTTCTTCTTCAAACTTCAACGGAGTTCCCAGATAATCATCCTCCATATCAGTTCCATCGATCTCCAGTCTTGCTACTCTCCAGAAGCATTCCTGTAAAAATGCCTTGGCACGTTCTACAGATATATTGTCAATATCACAGTTTTGTTTCATCACGATCCTGTTTCCTCCTTCGGTAAACAGTTTGATCCTTCCTTCTCCGATATCGTATACGAACCATTCAAGGTTGAAGTCTACCAATTCATCAAACTCCAGTGTTAACAGAGCACCCATGTCTGTAACTCTTGTAGACCATTCTCCGTCTATCTGATTCCCGTTCCTGTCGCGAACCACAACACTTCCGTTTTCATTAAAGAACATTACAAATTCTCTGTACTGATCGGTGTTGTCCTGATCATTTCTTCTCACTTCTCTCACTACCCATGGGCATTCTACGAGAAGGGCATCCAGACGTTCTTTGGTAAAATCGTCATCATTAAAGTCATTATCATCATCTTCATCACATAATTCTCTTGCCTCGCGAAGTGCCTGTGCCAGTTCCTGATTACTGTCTACTACAATTTCAGAACCGTCAAACAGTATAAGAGTCACAGGGTACTGAATACTTACCACATCTGTGGGCTCCAGTGATCTGAAAAACCTGTGAAGCTGACGGTCGTTCTCAACCACCACTCTGTTGGATTGCTGGTTATTGGTATCAAAAGTGAAGAAAGTAAGAGGGTATTTAAAGTCTATACACTCAATATCATCATCATCTCCTCCTTCAATACATTCCTCGATCACATCTTCTAATTCTTCTCTGTTGTTAATAGTGATCTCTTCGTGCTCACCGTTAACGATCGTGATAGGAAAAATGATCTCCAAAAGATCCTCATCGTCTTCAAATTCATCAAAGATCTCTTCAATGATATGAAGATCCATACGTGAATCTATTATAATTTCCAATCCGTTTACGGTAACCGTAATCGGGAAAACAACATTAATACAACTGGATCCGTCGATAATATTATCGAAAGAACCGTCATTAGCTGTTGTTTGTGTGATCAATTGCGCAGTCTCAGAGCTGGCCTGTATGTTTTCTTCTGTTGTTGTATCCGGACCTACTACGTCTATTTCTTCTTGACAAGAAGTAAATGTAATTAGTATTAATAGGGCACTTAACACTAGATTTTTAATGACATTTTTCATGATACGTTTAAATTTGGTTTAACATGCTTTTGTTAACAAAACAGTTTACAATTAAAAAACCCTACCTAAATATTAACTTTTTTTTAAATAAATTTGTTAGGAGTAGATTTAGACGCCATTTATGCAAGACAACAAAGAGCATGTTTGTGAAGAAAAAGTTTTCCAGTCTGTATTCATGGAACATGCTACTACCATACGTAATTTTATTTATTACAAATGTGGAGATCAGAATAAAGCCGCAGACATAGTTCAGGAGGCTTTTATCAAGTTGTGGCAGAAGTGCAGAGACGTCTCTTTTGAAAAATCCAAATCATTTTTATATACAGTAGCAAATAACCTCTTTTTAAATGAAGTGGCACATCAGAAAGTGGTTTTAAACTATAAAAACAGCCCGCAAAGAACACATACGGATGAGAATCCTGAATATTTAATGGAGGAAAAACAGTATGATGAGAAGTTGCAACGCGCTATAAACAGCCTTACCGAAGGTCAGAGAGAAGCATTTTTACTTAACAGGATTGATGGAAAAAAGTACTCGGAGATTGCACAACTCTTAGATATATCGGTAAAGGCAGTAGAAAAAAGGATCCACGGAGCACTGGTCTCACTGAGAAAAGAAATCGGTAAAATTTAATTCTCAGGGTAGGGTTTTTTAAAACTAAGCTGTTATACAATTGAAAGTCAAAGAAAATGGATCAGGAAAATTTCTTAGCGAGATGGATGGAAGGCTCACTCAGTGAGCAGGAACTTCAGGAGTTTAAAAAGACTGAAGAGTACCATTCTTATGCAAAAATTGTCGAGCATATGGATAAGCTCGGTAGTCCTGATTACAATATACTGGAAGAGTTTAAAAAGCTTCAGGACAAGATCCCCGCTCAATCCGAATCCAAGGTCGTCAAATTCCGGCCGGTTAAATTACTGATGAGGGTTGCCGCCATTTTTGTGATTGTTATCGGGTCTTATTACTTTTTAAATCAGAGAGAAACAGAAATAGTTACCAAGGTAGCGGAGCAAAAGACCTTTCTTTTACCCGATGATTCAGAAGTTATTCTGAACGCCAAATCCGTTATGAATTTCAGTAAAAGTACCTGGGATAAAAAACGGGAAGTCCAACTAAAAGGAGAAGCCTATTTTAAGGTAGCTAAAGGACAAACATTTGATGTCGTAACTTCTTCAGGGATCGTAAGGGTGGTTGGCACCCAGTTTAATGTAAAAAGCAGGGAAGGTTATTTTGAGGTAAGCTGTTACGAAGGTATTGTTAAGGTAATACACAGGAATATGGAGAATACCCTAACGGTAGGTGATGGTGTAAAAATGTTTGACGGCGAACTGTTCCAGGAAAACGACCTTTCCGAAATGACCCCTCACTGGATAAATAAAGAAAGTACTTTTAAAAGCATTCCGCTGAGGTTCGTGCTGGATGAACTGGAAAGACAATACGATATTTCCCTTGTAAAAGAAGGGATTAACGAAGACCTTCTTTTTAGCGGAGGCTTTACCCATAACAATTTAGAACTGGCATTACAATCGATTTGTATACCACTTAGAATAAAATATAATATTGAGGAAAAATCAGTAACTTTATATAGTGAATAGCCTTAGGTTAAAAACTCTTTTTTTCATTTTTACCTGGCTGACTTCTTCCTCAATCCTCTCACAAACCAAATCGGAAAAGATAGCCTTAAGGGACGTCCTGCAAAAAATTGAACAGCAGTTCGACGTTAAATTCTCCTATCAGGATGCCGATATTAATGATGTTCTAGTTACAAACAGGGAGCAGTTCGGCTCCTTAAAGCAAGCCCTTAATTTCCTGCGAAAAGAAAGTTCTCTGGATTACCGTATCCTGGACAAACGCTTTATTGCCATTAGCAGGGTAACCATTCTGCGGGAGGTCTGCGGTTCCATAAAGGATTTTAACACCAATAGCGGCCTGGAAGGGGCTTCCATAGAAGTGATAGGTACTTCCCTTCGGACCATTTCCGATCAGAATGCGTCTTTTAGTTTTAAGGAAGTTCCGCTGGATGCGCAGTTGCGAATTAAGTTCCTCGGTTATGAGACCATTAATGTCCCTGCAAGAAGGTTTGCCGAAAGAGAAGGTTGCCCTATTATTTTTATGATCTCGGAGATCCAGCGGTTGGATGAAGTGGTACTGGTAAATTATCTTACCCAGGGTATCAATAAGGAAGTAGACGGGACCGTTGCCGTTTATCCTCAGAATTTCGGTATTCTCCCCGGGCTTTCAGATCCGGATATCCTTCAGACCATTCAGGCCCTTCCGGGAGTGGAAAGTATAGATGAGACCATCTCCAATATTAATATCAGAGGAGGTACGCACGACCAGAACCTTATCCTCTGGGATGGAATAAAAATGTACCATACAGGCCATTTTTTCGGGCTTATTTCGGCATTTAATCCTTATCTGACCGAGAAGATAGATGTTATTAAGAACGGTACCAGTGCACGTTTTAACGACGGAGTTTCCAGTACTATAGACATAAGGACAAAGAACGAGGTTACCTCTTCTTTTTCGGGAGGCGCCGGTTTTAACCTCATCAGTGCCGATTTTTATACACAGATCCCTATAGCCGAAAAATGGTCCGCCCAGCTTTCGGCAAGAAGATCCGTAACCGATTTTTTAAACACCCCCACCTTTAACCAGTATTTCGAGCGTTCCTTCCAGGATACGGAGATCACCGAACAGGGAGTTAACGTAGACCGGGAAGTTACCGGGAACGAGAATTTCTTCTTTCACGATTATGCGGCTAAATTATTATTCGATGCCAGCGACAAAGATGAGCTCAGGCTGAGCTTTATCAATGTACGAAATGAATTGTCCTATGAAGAATTCGGCCTGGAAGAAGAGGATACCAGGACCAGTACCCTGGAACAGCAAAATATTGCTTTGGGCGGGCATTGGGACCGCAAGTGGAATGAAAACTTTACCACCTCGGTATTCGGTTACTTTACCCGTTACAATATAGATGCGGTAAATTTTGATATCAGGTCGGGTCAGCGGCTGGAACAGAACAATGAGGTTCTGGAAACTGGTTTTAAGGTGCACGCAGAGCTGAAGCTCGGTGATTTCCTGCTCCTGAACAGCGGATACCAGTTTTATGAAGTCGGGATTACCAATGCCGTAGATATCAACCTTCCTCGTTTTTTCGAGACGGATAAAGATGTGCTGGATAATCATGCCTTCTTTACCGAATTGAGCTGGAAGAGGAACCGAACCTATATCAGGGGAGGGGTCCGCCTTAATTACGCAGAAAAGTTCAATCGTTTTATCGTAGAACCCCGGTTGAATATTAACCACAAACTCAACAATTCCCTGTCTGCCAATCTGCAGGGCGAATTTAAAAGTCAATTCACTTCACAGATCATCGATCTTCAGGAAGATTTTTTAGGGATAGATACCAGGAGATGGGTCCTCGCTGATGAAAACCTCATCCCTATTATTACCAGTAAGCAGGGAGCTATAGGTTTGGATTATAATTACAAGGGTTGGTATATCAGCACTAATGCCTTTTACAAACAAGTAGAGGGGATAACGACCAGGAGCCAGGGTTTTCTTGATCAGAACCAGTTTCAGAATGCGGTCGGGGAATACAGGGTAAAGGGGATCGAATTTCTCGTTAACAAACAGAATAATCGTTTCAGTACCTGGTTCAGTTACACATTGGGTAAAAACGATTATACCTTTGAAACGCTGGTACCTTCGAGTTTTCCGAATAATGCCGATATCAGGCACTCCCTCAGTCTTGCCGGGACCTATACGATCAGGAACCTGAAACTGGCTGTCGGATTCAAATGGAGGAGCGGTAGGCCGTTTACCCTTCCGGACAGGGATGATCCTGTAAACGAAGGAGTAGTGCCATCGGTTATTAATTACGAAGCCCCCAATGCGGAAAACCTGGATGATTTTTTAAGAACCGATATCTCGGCAATATATGATTTCCAGTTAAGTGAAGATGTCCAGGCAACACTGAGTGCATCGGTTTTAAACGTCCTGGATAAAGAAAATACCATAAACACCTATTTCCGTCTTACCGATACCGACGAACGTGTGCAAAGAGTAAACAGCCAGTCACTGGGAATTACTCCCAATCTCAGTTTCAGAATACGGTTCTGACCTACATTCTCTCGGGAACATCCACTCCCAGTAAACGGAAAGCAGATTGAATAACCTCCCCTACTTTTTTGGACAGTTGTACCCTGAATACTTTTTCGGTTTCATCCTCAGCTCCCAGAATAGAGACATTCTGGTAAAAAGAATTAAACTCCTTTACCAGGTCATAGGTGTAATTTGAGATCAGCGCGGGGCTGTAATTAGCAGCAGCCTGTTGAATGATCTCCGGGAATAACTGCAGTTGTTTTAGCAGTTCTTTTTCCTTTTCATGAACCTTAACCGAAGATATCCTCTGAGAATGATCAAATCCGGCTTTTCTTAGAATAGATTGAATCCTTGCGTAAGTATATTGAATAAACGGCCCTGTATTTCCCTGAAAATCTACAGATTCTTCCGGATTAAAGAGGATACGTTTCCTTGGATCCACCTTAAGGATATAATATTTTAAAGCCCCCAGGCCTATGGTTCTATACAGTGACTGCTTTTCCTCTTCCGAGTAACCTTCAAGTTTCCCAAGTTCTTCCGATATCTCTCCGGCTGTATTCGCCATCTCAACGATCAGGTCGTCTGCATCTACCACAGTCCCTTCACGGCTTTTCATCTTTCCGGACGGAAGATCCACCATTCCGTAGCTAAGGTGATATAGTTGTTTTGCCCAGTCATATCCCAGTTTTTTCAGGATGGTAAACAAAACCTTAAAATGATAATCCTGCTCATTCCCTACGGTATATACCATTCCGTTGATATCGGGATGATCTTTTACCCGCTGAATTGCAGTTCCTATATCCTGTGTCATATAAACCGCAGTCCCGTCTGCCCTGAGAACGATCTTCTCATCCAGGCCTTCGTCACTAAGGTCTATCCATACACTCCCGTCTTCTTTTTTAAAGAATACCCCTTTTTCAAGTCCGTCTGCCACAACATCCTTCCCCAGCAGATAGGTATTACTCTCGTAATAATAAGAGTCGAAATCAACTCCCAGGTTCTTATAAGTTACCTCAAAGCCATTGTATACCCACTGGTTCATCTTTTTCCATAAAGCTACGGTCTCTTCATCTCCGGATTCCCATTTTCTAAGCATTTGCTGAGCTTCCAGTAAGATCGGAGCTTCTTTTTCGGCTTGTTTCTTATCCATTCCTCCGGCAACGAGCTCTTCTATCTCGGCTTTATAGGCCTTGTCGAAAGCCACATAATAGTTCCCGACCAGCTTATCCCCTTTTAAACCTGTAGATTCAGGGGTTTCGCCATTTCCGAACCTTTGCCAGGCCAGCATGGACTTACAGATATGTATTCCCCTGTCATTAATGATCTGGGTTTTGTATACTTTTTTTCCGCTTGCCTTCAGGATCTCAGACACGGAATACCCGAGTAAGTTATTCCGGATATGCCCCAGGTGAAGGGGTTTATTGGTATTGGGAGAAGAATATTCTACCATAACCACATCTGAATCGTCAGATACTTTTACAGACCCGAAATCCGCATCGTCTTTAATGTCATTAAAGAAATTCAAATAAAATTCATCGGCAATCACCAGGTTCAGAAAACCTTTTACCACATTAAAACGCACAACTTCATCAACATGCTCTACCAGGTATTCTCCCAACTGCTGCCCTATTTGCTGCGGGTTTCCTTTAACTACCCTCAACATTGGAAAAAACACAACCGTGATATCTCCTTCAAAATCTTTTCGTGTGGGTTGAAACTCTACAGTTTCCAGAGTGGCATTAAAAATTGACGAAAAAGCTTCCTTTACTTTTGCGCTTAACAAGTGCTGAATATCCATGAATCTCATTTTGAAGCTGCAAAGATACAGATTATCACCAAAGTTTTAGAACCCCTTTATGGCTAAAAAAACGGAAAACACTATTTTAGTGAAAATTAAAACTATCACACTGCCTATGAAACATTTGCAGAGAGGGATCCCCGTACTGGCTTCTCTTAACATAGCGAAGACCGTTGCTTTTTATAAGAACAAGCTGGGATTTGACAAACAGGGATACATGGACGAGAATTATGCGGTGCTCGCGAGAGATAAGGTAGAGATCCATTTCTGGAAATGCGACGATAAGATCCATCCGGAAAATACCAGTTGCTATGTCAGGGTACAGGATATAGATACCTTGTACAAAGAAATGCAGGCTGCAGAGGTTGTACATCCGAGAGGCGCCATTGAGGATAAGCCATATGGAATACGGGAATTTGCCATTGTGGACCTGGACGGGAACCTCATTAAATTCGGGGAATATTTACAACACTAAAGATGCTTTTAAACCTTTCTTATAACGATAAGCAGATCAAAGAAAAAACCGAGGTCGAGGTTGGGAAGGCATTTGGTATAAAAGAGCGTTTTAAGATGGGAGGTATCGGCTCTCCAAAGATCTTTATCACCGACTCCAGTACGGAGATCAATAACCTTCTTATACTGGACAATAATATTAACAGCGGCTCTATTGAATTAAGACCCGGGGGAATTATTCTGAGATTCCGCTCCTTACTGGAAACCTATGGTCTGATCATTCCCTGGTATAAGCTGGTTATTTACAAAAGCAATGCATCCGAATACACCATTTACAGAGACCGGTATTTTGTAAAGATCAAGGGAGGAAGCCGGCTAAATGTATTTATTAAAAAGCTCCTGGAATTAAAAGCGGATAACAGTCCGGCTAATTTTGATGACCCTCAGAAATAGTACGATCCTGATCCCTGAACCGGGCAGATCATTTTGTATTATTGTAACAGGAAGCGTACTAAAAACAGAATTTTGCTAAACAACTTTAAAAAAAATACCCTTTTATACAGTTCGATAGGAGTTTTATTCCTTTTCTCACTTTTTGTTTTCTTTTATACCAGAGGCTTTTATGAGTTTATTGAAAGCTCTTCGGTCTGGGTACGGGAATGGTTCGGAGGCTTTTATCTCTGGTTAGGCCTGTTTTGTGTACTTTTTCTTATTGTAGTTGCCTTTTCTCCCCTGGGGAGGCGCCGGCTGGGAAAGGAAGATGAAAAGCCGGAACATTCGCGCTGGGCATGGATCTCCATGCTTTACAGTGCCGGGATGGGAGCCGGGATCCTGTTACGGGCTGTACAGGAGCCTGTTTATATGCAACAAAACCCTCCGCTTAAAACAGGGGTTTCTCCCGATATCATGGCCCTGGAATATACTTTCTATCAATGGGGATTTACCGCCTGGGCTTTTTACGGACTCTTTGCAATGATCATCGGCTATTATCTCTTTGTACATAACAAAAAGGTACTGGTAAGTGTGAGTATTGAAGATACGATCAGGTTTACTCCGGCCCTTTGGGGAATAGACGTTCTGGCAATTATTACCACTGTTTTTGGTCTTATCGGCGCAGTAGGCCTGGGAACCACACAGATCAATGGCGGATTAAATCACTTACTGGAAGGAGAGTTTGGGGTTACCACTACCGTTCTTCTCACCCTGCTTATCTCCCTCATAGCTTTTGTTTCGGTATGGAAAGGGGTAAACAAGGGTATAAAGGTCATTTCCAAGCTAAACATAAGCGTTACCCTGATATTGCTGGCTTATATTTTTATTCAAAGTGACATTTTACAGATCTTCCGTTCCTTTTTTACAGCCTTGTATCAATATATAATAGATTTTGTTCCTATGAGTATTGCCTACGGAGATTACGACCCGGGGGAAGCATTCCTGACAGACTGGACCTATTATTACTGGGCATTCTGGCTGGCCTGGGCACCTTTTACCGGTATTTTTATTGCGAGGATCTCCAGAGGAAGGACATTAAGGGAAATGCTGCTGGGAGTTATGATCATCCCTTCTCTGGGTACTTTTTTCTGGTTCTCTGTTTTCGGGGAATCGGCCTTTCAGCTTCTTGAACAATGGGGGGCTTATAACAATGAATTCGGGAATGTTTTTAATTCTATTTTTATCTTCTTTCAGAGTTATCCGCTCCAGGCTCTGGTAAACGGAACTACCATTGTTCTGCTGATCAGTTTTCTGGTTACCTCGGTAGATTCGGCTGTATTCGTTCTCAGTATGTTTACCGATAAGGGAAAACAACTTCCGAGTAAACGGCATAGACTTATCTGGTCTGTTTTTATAGCTGTTTTTGCAGTAGCTATTGTTATTCTGGGGAATGCAAAACCGGAGATCAGTGTGCTTACTGCCCTTCAGAAGCTGCTGATCATCACCTCTTTGCCTTTTTCTTTATTTATGGTAGTGATGACCATTATATTCCTTAAGGACTTTTTACGTCCGAGAGTAAATGTTTAGGCCTTCTTTAAAAATTGAGTCTTTAAAACAACGTGACTCTTTCCTACTCTGCATTCCACTTCCTGCGGACTGGAGGTCAGGCGAATATTCTTTATTATATTTCCTCTCTTCAGGGTCTTGGACATCCCCTTAATTTTAAGGTCTTTTACTACATGTACGGAATCTCCGTCGTTCAATATATTCCCGTTACTGTCTTTTACGTCCATAGTGTTTTATTTTTCTGTTAAACTGTGTTATCTATAATTTACGGTATAAAATATGGGCATCAACATAGCCCAGTTCGCGATGCTTAAACCCTTCGGGAATGGTTCCTATAATCCTGAAGCCGAATTTCTCCCAGAGTTTGAGTGCCGCCTTATTGGTACTGACCACAATATTAAACTGCATGGCTTTATAACCTGCACCTGTCGCAAAATCAATCGAATGTTCGCAAAGTGTCTTTCCGATCCCCTGTCCGTGTGCATCCGGATGTACCATATAGCTGCAGTTGGCAATATGGGACCCCAGGCCTATCTGATTAGGTTTGATGACATAAGTACCTAGTATTTCCCCTTCTTTTTCAGCAACAAAAGTTTCCATATAAGGAGCAAACCAGTGCTTTTCCAGTTCTTCCTCTGGGGTATCCGGATCAAATACATACGTATCTCCCGAACGGATGACTTCCCGAAAGATCTCCCAGATCTGATCGTAATCTTTAAAATCTGCTTTTCTGATGTGTATCCCCATCTTTGATCTAAAAGAAGGTAAAAGTATTGTTTTTAAATGAAAGGAGAAGCTTTTTAAACCCCGGCTTTATTTGGAGTAAGAATAATGCCCGATTATCTTATAATCGAAGAGACAATCGGCCAATACCTGTCCCCCGCCAATATTGTGAACGATCAGGTAGCGTTTCCCATCTGAAGATCTTTTGTTGACAACCAGCCCGATATGGGTAAGTCCGCCTCCGAGGCTCCAGCAAACAATATCTCCGGGAAGGTAATCGGATGCTTTCGTGCTAATCGGTTTTACCAGTCCAAAACGCTTAAAAAACACCATCAGATTGGGTACCCTTCTGTGATCTATATTTGTATCCGGCCGGCTAAGGCCCCATATCTTAGGGTATTTATCAAAGTGCTCTTTCATATCTTCATGAACTTCTTTCTGAAGGTCGATCCCCAACTTTCGGTATGCCCGGATCACTACATCGGTACAGACCCCTTTGCCCGCCGGAACATCTCCGTTGGGGTAAGCTATACTAAAATAGGCCGGATCGTAAACCACTTTTTGTCTTGTCAGCTCCAGCCCCGCATCGGATAGTTTTTCGGAAAAAGAATTTTGCGCAGTTCCGAACTGATACAAAAGAACAATAATAAAAAGGGAAATGAATTTCTTCATATCCCTATAACGCAGAAGCCTGCCTTTATTTTATATATTTTTCTTTCGGTTAAGCTGAATAATGGAAAGAAGATGTACAAAAACAGCCAGGGGCATAAAAAACCCTGCCACAAAAATATAAGGGAATTGGGTAAACTCCGGCCCTACCAGCGGAACATCGCTATTCCAGAAGGTCGGAAAAAAGATAGCAGTCATAAAAATAAAGACAATGGTCGCCAGCATGGCCAGCCCCAGGAAATTCCAGGCAATAACGACTTTCCCCCCAAGAAGCTTTCTGTTAAAAGCAAGATAGCCGACCAGCAAAGCTGTAATTGCAAAAACGATCTCAAAATTGTAGCCTTCAAAGGTAGTTTCTACCGGTGTAAACCCTTTTAGGTATGTGCCTAGAAGAAGAAGTTCCACCCATATTCTGAAACTCTGAAAATAAACCGGCCAGGATGCCGGGATAGCCATGAGTAAAAGGTGATTCCTGTTTCTGTATAACACGATCCCGATAAAGAGGAACAGGGGTAAAATAATAAGTAAAGGAAATCTGGGCGGTAATTCAAAATTGTCCAGAATACCACTTTTAGACATCAGAAAAAGATATAAAAACCAGCCTGCCATTCCCGAAAGCACTCTGACAATTTTCACCTTTCTCCTTTTTGTTCCTGTCTTCTTAAGAGCAAAATGGTACACATATAAAATGACACCGATCAGTACGAGTAACAAGAGATAAAAAAATAATTCCAGCATGTTTGTTTATTTAGAAGTTGTATATACAACTTATTGGTTAAATTTTTTAATTTTCCAGTTGATAGAGCAAACTGTCCAACGACTGCAGCCCCTCTTCTTTTAGTTTAGCCTTTGCCTCCTCCATAGCACTATTCCATTTGGGAATGACCAGACGAAGGAATTCTTTTCCTTTCTCTGTTATTTTAAGCTGAGGGAATTCTTCCCTGGAAATAAACTCTTTGTCAAACAACCGCTTCATATTCCTGCTTATGGTCGATTTTTCGAGGTAAAGCATTTCCGAAAGCATAGCCTGGTTAAGATATTCCCTTTTAGATGCGATAAACAGTACGGTTAGCTGGCTATTGGTGATCCCGAACTCCTTTAAATGCTCCCTGAAGATCTGAGAAATGATCCTGTTGCATTTCAGCATTTTCATAGAGATACATTGCCTCGGGTCGCAACTGTCTAAAATATCCGTTTCCTTTTTCATAAGATAAAGGTATGCAATGTGAGTTGTATATACAACCTAAATTATTGATAATTTAATTTCAGGTGACTGGCAATCAGGAATTATCGGTGACCTTTTCCCACTCTTTTTTGTGTATTCTGAAGATATTTACCCGATTCTCATTGTAGATCGTGGTTTTCTCTATTTGCATTCCGTTATTAAGAGCAACTTTTGCCGAACCGGTATTGCTAAGGCTGATAATAGAGATTAAAGAATCTGTGTACTCCATTTTAAAAGCGGTATCCCTGCATTTTCTGGCAGCCTCGGAAGCGAAGCCTCTTTTCCAGAATTCGGGAAGGATAGAGTACCCTATCTCCAATTCGGTTTGCCCATCTACAGATTGTACAAGGAGTCCGCAATAACCTACCAGCTTTCCACTTTTCTTTTCTATAAGGGCATTCATTCCCCCCATATCATTTTTATAACGGAAATCCTGTTTCTTAAACCATTTCTTGCATTCTATTTCGGGAGCTTCCATATCGGCTATCCAATGTTCTGAAGATCTCGGATCCTGGTGAAAAGGAAGCCATTGTTCAAACTGGCTTACATCGACATTCCTGAAGTAAAGCCTTTCCGTTTCCTCGCCGTCAAGCAGGTATTTCATGAGCTAATAATATTGTTCTATAGTCCTGCAAAGTAAAAAAAGAAAAGATACTAATTCCCCTTTTTAGAGAGTTCTTCAGCTATTCCTTCAACCTCATCCATTAGTTTTTGGATATTCTCCACTGCCGTATGTTTATTCATTACCGATAGGCGCAAATACCGCTCTCCATTAACTACTGCCGTGGTGATATAGAAATCCCCTCGCTTTACCAGTTCGTTTCTCAGGGCCAGCTGAAAAGAATTATCCAGCCCGTATTTAGTATATCGGAAACAGAGGATATTGGATTCGGGATAACAGGGACATTCAAAATCGGGATGCGCCTGTATCAGTTCGTAAAAATCCTTTGTTACGTTATAGCGGCCTTCTATGAACTGCTTCATCCCTTCCTCTCCTTCTCCTGCCAGGGCCCAGAAAAGTTTAGTTCCGAGACCGGATTTGGTACACTCTATCGCATTGGAAATAGAATCAATTCCCAACTGTTCTTTTTCAAAGAAAATATAACTTCCCTTTTGGCGGAAGGTATTGTCCAGGTTTTTGTGATCTTTTACCAGTACTGCAGCGCACAGAGCAGAAGTCTGCAACATTTTATGCGCATCCCAGGTCAGGGAATCTGCAAGTTCCACGCCTTTTAACAGATGTTTTTCCTTCGGAGATAGCAAAGCTACCGCTCCGTGAGCCCCATCTACATGATACCAAAGGTCGTTTTCTCTGCAAAACTGCCCAACCTCCTCAATAGGATCGTAAAGGCCCGTAGAAGTAGCACATCCGTTAGCAATGACAGCCATTACCCTTTTTCCCTCTTCTTTCAGTCGGTTATAAACCGGATAAAGGTTATCGGGATCCAGAACTTCCTGTTCGTTTACCTTGATCGGCACCATTGCCTTAGATCCCATTCCCATAATGGAAATAGCTCTGGAAATAGAATAATGAGAAACCTCCGGTCCCATAACCACAAGGTCATTGGAAGTTCCGTCGGTCCAGGCATCCGGGTCTGCTTTGGCCCGTGCGGCAAGCATGGCTGTTAGGTTGGCCATAGACCCTCCATGGGTAAGGATCCCTCCTCCTCCGGTTTTTCTGGGATCGGTCTCGCTTAACTTTTCAGCTCCGAACCAACCTACTTTTTCCAGCATCCAGTTAATCACTACTTTTTCCATCACTGCTGCTGCAGGCCCCATTTCATAAATGGCCATCGGGTTGTTAACTACTCCGTGGATCATATCGGATATACTCGAAGCCACATGAGGAGCAGCCGCCTGATGTCCTATAAACTGAGGGTGATGTAAATGCTGGGTATTATCGAGGTATTTACTTAGTAATTCATCAATATTTCCGGCCGAAAGGGTTCCGTTACGTATAAATTTCTCCAACTCAAGATTATCGGCAACTTCTGCCGGAGGTCGCTGGATCAGAACTTTAGTATTTCCCGACTGGCTTTGGGAGAGAAAGTCGCTTAACCGTTCAAGGACGATCCCTGCCATTTCTTTTAATTCATTGGCTGTGCTATCCATTTATCTTTTGCAGCTTAAACCGTAAAGGTAAATCAATAATTTAATATAGGTTCTCCACATATTTATAGGCCGATCCGGTATTGATCAGCACTACGGATTCATCTTCCTTGATCCAGTTTTCCGATCTCAGTTTCTTATAGCCCATCCATACGGCGGCACCTTCCGGAGAAAGGAATACCCCCTCCTGGGTTGCAAATTCACTAAGTCCCTCCTTCATTTCTTCATCAGTAATGGATACTGCGGTTCCCTTACTTTCGTAAAGGGTCTTCATGATAAGTTTATCTCCGAAAGCCTTTGGAACCCTTAATCCGTTGGCTATAGTTTTTGCCGGGTTCTGATATTTGGGCGTATGGTCCATGCCTTTTTGGAATGCCTGTACCACAGGATCACAGCCACTTCCCTGTACCGCTACCATACGGGTAGGGATCTTATCTATCCATCCCATGTCCTTCATTTCTTGAAATGCTTTCCAGATCCCAATTAATCCGGTACCTCCTCCTGTCGGATATACGACCACATCGGGGAGTTCCCATCTGAGTTGTTCTGCAATTTCATAGCCCATAGTTTTCTTCCCTTCCAATCTGAAAGGTTCTTTCAGGGTAGTCACATCAAACCAGGAACCGTCATTCTCTTTTTGCATCAAAGCTGCGGCATCTGAAATATCGCCGTCTACCTTGGTTACCTTGGCTCCCATGATCTCACAATCCATCTGAAACACATGAGGGGTTTTTTCGGGCATAAAGATATGCGCTTCCATTCCTGCCTTCGCACAATATGCACTCAGTGCACTTCCTGCATTTCCGGCCGTGGGGATACACATAGCGGTTACTCCCAGTTCTTTGGCCTTACTAAGTGCCATACTGATACCCCTGGCTTTAAAGGAACCGGTAGGGTTGGCAGATTCGTCTTTAAGCAATAAACGGCCCTGCCCTACTTTTCCACCTAGCTTACTGAGTTTTAACATGGGAGTAAAACCTTCTCCCAAACAGATCCTGTTCTCTTCCTTTTCTACGGGTAATACTTCCTTATACCTCCACATATTGGCAGGCCGGTCTTTCAGACTTTCCTTCGACCAGAAATTATCAAGTTTGTATTTGGCCACTAAAGGCTGATGGTCATCAGGACAAAAGGTATGCCTGCTGTCTTTATCGTATACGGTCCCACATTCGTGACACTCCAGATGGGTATAATAGTTCTTCGACATTTTTTCTGTTTTGTGGCTGCAATTTTAGGCCTATAAAAATACTCAACTAAGTTCAGATAATGTCGATAATTACACCTTATCATTGCTTATATCACCTCTTTAACACATTTTATTTAAAAGATGTTGTATATATCATAAAAAGAAGGTGGCTGTCTTATTAGATCCGGACAGATTAGCTTAACCAATTCAGTATCAACCTCCCCAGTTCCTGCGGTTGTTCCAGGGGGATCATATGCCCTGAGTTCTTTACAAAGGACAGATCGGAATCAGGAAGTGCAGCGTGTATACTGTTCAGATCCTCTGTTTTGATGACATTGTCCTCTTCCCCTCCGATAAGCAACAAAGGGAATTTTATTTCGCTTAGCCGATCGATGAGTGAAGTGCGGTATGATGTGGCCGTAAGCTGGTTGATAAGGACTTCCTTTCCAAGATCCCTGTCCATTGCCTTGATCGTTCCGACGATCTCCTTATTAGAAACATGCCGGGATCCTAAAAACTCTTCTATTCTTTTTTGGGATATCCCCAGGTAACTATGCTCTTCCAGAAATGAGATATAATCCTTCCTTAATTTGAGTTCCCTCGGGCTTAAACCTTCTGCCGAGGAAGCTATTAATACAAGGCTTTCTATATTTCCCGGATATTGAAGGGCGTAGTTCATGGCCGAATAGGCTCCGAGTGAAAAGCCTATCAGCAATGCCTTTTCCTCTTTTGTTTCCTTGTGTATCCGGTCATTTATTTCATCAAAATCCCTGCAATCGTGTATTTCTATATGATGAGGGTCCAGATGATCTGAAAGGGCTTCCCACGTCTTTGTCCATAATCTTTCATCACACATGGTCCCGGACAGAAAGTACGCTTTCCTTCTTTGAGTACTGTTCATTAATTTATTTCTTTTTAAGCAGAGCAAATATACCATTTAAAAAGCCCTGACAATATTTTGTCAGGGCTTCCCTCTTTCTCATAACAATCCTTGGTTATTGTCATAACTTCTCCAGAGAGAAGATTTTAAGAACCCACAAAACCTACGGCACATGTATTGTTTGTCTGTGGGTCTATAAGTATAAATGTTCCATTTGCCTTATTTTCCCTGTAATTATCCAGGAAAACAGCTTGTGCAAGGCGGAGTTCCACCTTAGCTATATCGTTTAATTCCAGTTTTGAACTCTCCAGTTTCAATTCAGGGTTTTCCGGCGGGGTCAGGTAATGGATCTGTTGTAATTTAACCTGATTTTGCCTGCTTCCGGCCTGAATTATATATCGTCCTCCCAGATGCGCTGCATCTTCATTAAGCCACACCAGGGTTGCATCCAGACTTTTAGATGCTTCCGGTTGTTCTTCCGGTTTTACCAGTAGTGATCCGCGACTTGCATCTACCTCATCATTAAGGCTGATGATCACCGAGTCTCCTGCATGAGCTTCTTCCAGAACATTCTCATACTGACGTATTTCTTTTACGGTAGAGCTTTTTCCCGACGGAAGTACGGTAAGCGTATCGCCTATTTTGATGTTTCCGCTGGAGATCCTTCCTGAAAAACCCCTGAAATCGGTAAATTCCTCATTCTGAACGTGCAATACCTGTTGTACATCCATTCTGAAAGCTCTGTCTCCCTTATTCGAAGGAGAGATACTGTGAAGGATATCATTCAGGGTAGCTCCCTGATACCAGGGTGTATTTTCTGATGTGTTTACCACATTATCACCCTTTAATGAGCTGATAGGAATGATCTCAATATTCGGTTTACTGAACTCATAAGAGTCTACCATCTTCTTAACATCGGCTGCAATTTGCAGGAAAGTATCTTCGCTGTAATCAACCAGGTCCATTTTGTTAATACAAAACACCACTGTACCCAGTCTCAGCAACTGACTTATAAAATAATGTCTGTAACTCTGTTCCAGCAGTCCTTTTCTCGCATCTATCAGAATAATGGAAACCTCCGCATTGGAAGCTCCTGTAACCATGTTTCTTGTATATTCAACATGACCCGGGCTATCCGCTATGATAAACTTTCTGCTTCGCGTAGAAAAATATATATGAGCCACATCAATAGTGATTCCTTGTTCTCTCTCTGCGATGAGTCCGTCTGTAATTACAGAAAAATCGAGATCTTTCAATCCCTTTTCTGCTGTTTTCTTTTCTATTAATTGCTCCTGTTCTTTGGTTAGGGCATTGGTATCGTATAACAACCTTCCTATCAGTGTACTTTTTCCGTCATCAACACTTCCGGCTGTACTTATCCTCAATAAATCCATCTTAAAAATATCCTCCTTTTTTACGTTGTTCCAAAGCAGATTCACTCCTTTGATCATCTATTCTGGCTCCTCTTTCCGAATGTTTGGACGCCTTATTCTCATTTAATACTTTTTCTACAGTATCGGCATCAGAAATAAGTGCGGCGGTACAGGTCATATCACCCACAGTTCTGAAACGCACTACATCTTCTACGATCTCATCGGTATCAACAATATTCAGGTAATCTGAATACGCCAGGAAAGAACCATCTCTTTTTACCAGTTTTCGCTGATGTGCAAAATAAATACTCGGTAATTTCAGGTTCTCCTGAAGGATATAGGTCCATACATCTTCTTCCGTCCAGTTACTGATCGGAAACGCACGGACATTCTCTCCGAAGTTTATTTTTCCATTTAATATCTGAAAGAGTTCCGGGCGCTGCTTTTTAGCATCCCACTGACCGAAATCATCTCTTACCGAAAAGATACGCTCTTTGGCCCTGCTCTTCTCTTCATCCCTTCTTGCTCCACCGAGACAAGCGTCAAATCCGAACTCTTCAATAGCATCCAATAAGGTTACCGTCTGCAAGGAATTTCTACTTGCGTATTTTCCGGTTTCTTCCTTTACCTTATTCTGGTCTATGGAATCCTGAACATAACGAACTATAAGATCCACTCCCAGTTCGGCAATAAGTTCATCCCGGAAATCTATGGTTTCCTGAAAATTATGCCCGGTGTCTATATGCATAAACGTAAATGGGATCTTAGCCGGGTAAAAAGCCTTTTTGGCCAAATGTGCCAGCGTTATGGAGTCTTTTCCTCCTGAAAACAGCAACACCGGTTTATCAAACTGTGCCGCCACTTCCCTCATAATAAATATGCTCTCGTTCTCTAATGTTTGAATATGATTTTTTGTTGACATTCTTTGTTCTTATTTTTTAGATTCCGTTGCCAGGTGCAATCCGCATTCTCTGTTTTCCAATACTTTTGTCGGGTCGAAATATTTAAATTCATTCTCCAACCCATAAGCTTTCAAATAATCGTCCAGGGCTTCATCGGTCCAGTGAAAAAACGGGCTCACTTTTAAAATGCCGTCACTGCCTTTGGAAACAATATCCAGGGAATCCCTGAAAGCTGTTTGCCCTTTTCTAAGGTTGGTAAACCACACGTCAGGCTTGTGCTCTTCCATAGCCCTTCTGAATGGTTCCAGTTTTACCTGCTCCGTAAACACAGCATGTTCGGGAGCGTCGATATCCGGGATCCCCATTACCACATCTCTGTGTGATGCCGTTTGCCTGGGAACGTAAAGGTGAACATTTAAGTTCAGCTCTTTGATCAGATATTCGGCATGTCTGTAGGTGTCAGGAGTATTGTAACCCGTATCGCACCATATTACCGGAATATCTTTTTTCAGGTTAACGCAGGCATGAAGGATATTTACCTCATAAGGACGAAAATTGGTAGTGACTAAAGGTTTCTTAGCCACGCCCAATGCCCACTCGATGATCTCTTCCGGAGATTTATCCCTTAGTGTATTATTTATCTTTTGAATATTCAGCTTCATTTGTCTTTGTAATTTTTGTCCACGCTCTCTCATGCAAATAATAAAGCAACATCTTCGATACGACTTCTATACTTCCTATACCAAAGGCCACCTTCAAATCCCCTGTTAATACGTATGAGATTAACATGGTATCTAAGGTTCCGATAATTCTCCAGGATATTGCTTTAAGGATAGAAACTTTATGACTGTCAGGTTTGGTTTTTAACTTTTCAGACCTAAATAAATCTATAATCATAGTGGACTTTTTTTACTTCTGGGATCAAATATACTATAAGTCTATCGAATAAGTAGAATATTTAAGAAAAAATTTTAATTTTTTAGATTAGGTCCAATAAAGTCTTGTTTTCATACACCTCTAAAGTATTGTCTCTAACCTCAATCATAATGCTGTGCAGGCTGCATTCTTCCTCGCTTTTACAGTCGTCACATTTCTCATAATAATTCAGGCTGACACATGGAAGCATAGCGATAGGTCCTTCCAGAATACGGTATACGGAAGCGATAGAAACCTTCTCCGGATCCTTGATCAGATAGTAGCCTCCTCCTTTTCCCATCTTGGAGGCCAGGAAACCATTCTTTTTTAGTTGAAGCAGAATAGCTTCTAAAAACTTTTTGGAAATATTTTCTTCCGTTGCGATCTCAGAAATAAGGACAGGCTGGTTTTTGCCTTTTTTTGCCAGGTAAGTAAGTGCTTTTAATCCGTATTTTGTTCGCTTCGAAAGCATGGTGTTATTGTTTAGGTAAAAAAACTTCCGCCATCATACATCTTGCACTTCCCCCTCCGCAGGTTTCTATAAGCTCCAAAGAACTGTGGATCAGATCTCCATGTTTCTCCAGAGCACTGCGCTGATCTTCGGTCAGGCAATTGTATGCAGCAGAACTAAGGGCAATATACTTCTTATTATTATTATTTACAACCTGCAGCATATTTCCGGCAAAACTTGTCACTTGTTCTTCACTGATGGTAATAATCTCTTTCCCAGATCCTTTTAAATGGTTTATTACATTTTTGCGTTCTTTTTTATCGTCGATGCTATCCAGGCAGATAACGGCAAAAGCTTCTCCGAGGCACATCATTACATTGGTGTGGTAAATAGGTAATCGCTTGCCGTTTACACTTTGCATGGCCTCAAAAATTACCGGGGTAAATTCGAAATCCTCACAAAATTCTATAAAGATATCTTCATCTGCCCTGGGTGATAAGGCGCAATAGGCTATTCTGTTTACCCTATCCAGAATAAGGCTCCCCGTACCTTCCAGAAAAACTCCTTCTTCCTCGGCAGAAGAATAATCCATTACATCATTTATCTCAAAGCCCTTTTCTTCTATGATATCCAGGATATCCTCCCGTCTTTCCCATCTTCGGTTCTCGGCAAACATCGGGTATAAAGCAACTGTTCCGTTTTGATGAAAAGAGATCCAGTTATTCGGAAAATGTGCATCCGGAGTATCGACAGAAGCCTCCCCGTCTACTACGATCACATTAATTCCCGCCTCCTTCAGTTTTCCCGAAAAAGAATCGAATTCGGCACGGGCACGGGCCAATAATGTTTCCGGTAAAACATTTTCCGGCGATCTCTGATAATAGTTATTACCAGCTGTCTGTTCATTTGCCCTGAAGCTTGCCGGGCGCACCATTAAAATAGTATCTGTAATCTGGTTCATCTCCTGAAATGATATCTGCTTATTTAAAATATTCCTCAAAATTATATAAATTTATAAAGCAGACTTATGTATTTTTTTCTAAAAATTGTTTTTATGAACTGGAGAATTCTTTTGTTTTTATTCGTATTCAACTTTACTTATTCACAGAATTTTGGCCTGGTAGATAAAAAGGTAAAAAGCTACCCGGAATTTGAAGATGTTTTAAATGATCTCAGCATCAGGATCAAGAATGATTTTCTATCCGATGAGGAAAGGGTAAGGGCTATTTTTACCTGGATTGCTACCAATATTAAATACGATGTGGAGAAGGTCGGCCCCTTTGTCCCGAAGATGGAGTGGATCGTTTATAGCTCCAAATCCAATTATATATGGGAACGAAACAGAAGAGATCTCCGGAAGGTTAAAAAAGCACTGAAATATGGCAAAGGTACCTGCACGGAGTATTCTTTGATATTCCGTGAACTATGCCGGAAAATGGAGATCCCTGTAAATGTAATTAAAGGATATACCAAAACAGGTATCAAGGATATAGGAGATAAAGATCGTTACTACAAAGACCACGCATGGAATGTCGTTCAGATCAGAGGCGAATGGAAGATCGTAGATGTAACCTGGGCGGCAGGTTATTTTGATATAGAAACGAACAAATTTATATCGGCTTTTGATGATTTCTATTTTTTTACCGATCCCGACGAGTTCATTACAAGCCACTTTCCTATACAGGAAAAATGGCAATTGAACAGTAAAAAGGTCACTAAAGCCAGTTTCTTTGCCACGCCGATCTTCTTTCCCGACTATTACAAGAACAACTTTAAACTCTCTGTTTCGGATATCGGGGTCCTTAAAACCGGGGCCGATAGTAAAAAGATCATCATTTCTTTCGATTCCCTTCCCAAAGACAAAAAGATATATTATGTCTTTGCCGGGGACAAATACGTGAATCACTCCCGGATCAACAGGACCAGTGACAATAAGTTTCAGTTAAGTATAAAGTATAACGAGCACAGGAATTCCCATCTTATTTTATTTTCCGAAAAAGATCCTATTCTGGGTTTTAAGATAAAGCCCGAATAATCACTTTTAAGAATATTATTCTCCCCTGCTCCTTCTCTTTCAGGATGATAGAAAACATGGAGGCAGGGGATTTTTTTATAAAAAAGTGTACATAATATTTTGATACATCAAATTATGATGTATATTTGTACTATGTATTCAAGAGAACTATTAAAAGGCATCTTAAAACCGATTATTTTAAAACTTCTTTCGGAGAATGATAAAATGTACGGTTATGAGATCGTACAGACGGTAAAGCATATATCCGATAATAAGATCCTGATAAAAGAGGGGTCTTTATATCCCGCTTTACATTCCCTTACCAAAGAGGGTTATTTGACTGTAGAGTCAAGAATGATGGGAAACAGGATCAGAAAGTACTACAGTCTTACCGATAACGGGAAGACACAACTGAGTCCGGTGATACAGGAGTTAACGGATTTTTCTCAAACCCTGGATAAATTGTTCAACTTAAAAACCGCCCTCTCATGAGAATAGACAATCATCAACTTTCGGCAATTAAGACTTTTCTAAAGAATGAAGGAGTTACCAACGTTCAGTTAAGAGATGACCTTACGGATCATTTTGGTTGTGTTATAGAAGAATGTATGAGAGACGGGAAAGCGTTTGAGGATGCCTTCTATATGGCAAGAGATCGCATTGCTCCCGATGGAGCATTACAAATAGAAAAAGACCTGAATTATTTATTAACCGTAAATCGTGAAATTATGATACGAAAAATTGTATTTATCATGGGTTATTTCAGTGCATACACCATTATTTTGTCGATTGCACTTTACCTGCCGGGGATCCTGGACGCAAATACGTCCGGCCTGGTTGCCATGGCTGGTATGTTACTTTTTTCAATAAGCGTACTTCCCTTTTACTTTTATCTCTGGTATAAAAAATCCATACATCAGTTTAAGGAAGCCTGATCAAAAAAACCGGGAATATTTGATTCCCGGTTTTTAAATTTTGGTTGGTCAATACAGTGCGTTTATTTTGCGGGGCCTGCCAGTTTTGCCAGTGTAAATGCGCCAATGGCCATAACAACATCCCGTACAGCTACATCCAGGTAACTTAGACTTGCTATAAGGCTGAGGGCAATTAATAACAACCAGCCCATAACCAGATAGGCTCCTATCTGAGTTTTAACAAATACCAATACTCCGGCTATTATTTCAATCGCTCCCACCAGGATCATAAATGTCCCGGCTTCAAAGGGTAATAAAGAAGTCATTTGCGGAGATACGTACTGCTCCCAGTTGGTAAGAAGGTTGGTAAACTTATCAAAACCGGCAACAATGGGGACAATACCATAAGTGTACTTAAGAATTTCAAAAGCAATTTTCATTTTTTATAATTTTAAGTTTCTGTTGGGTCTTTAGATAAGTGAAAGTAAAATTGGTTACAAAATTTTGTAACTTTTTTGGATTATCTTTATCTAAGTCATAAACATAGCTATGAAAGCACTTAGGATAAATGACTATCGAACCTATACAATCTCCGACTCTAATGTTGTAAAAAGAGTAATTTCCGGGGAAAAGGAACTCTATGAAATCTTGTTAAGAAGGAATAATCAAAAACTCTTCAGAGTGATCCGGGGTTATATCAACGATCATAATGAAATTGAAGATATTATGCAGAATACCTATCTCAAGGCCTATGAAAAACTGCATCAGTTTAAACACAATTCCTCCTTTTCTACATGGCTGATCAGGATCGGTATTAACGAAGCGCTTGCAAAACTCAAAAGCAAAGGTAAATATATCGATATCTACACATCCGAAAATGAGCTTCCTACTAAGAATAATATCCTTGAAATGCCAGATTCAGAACAATCAAACCCGGAGAAAGCTTTAATGCAGCAAGAGGCCAAGCAGGTATTGCAAAAAGCCATCGATAACCTGAGTGTAAAGTACAGAACCGTATACATTCTTAAAGAGATCGAGGAAATGAGCATCAGTGAAATAGCCGATTGCCTTCAACTATCCAATTCCAACGTAAAAGTCCGTTTGCACAGGGCAAAGTCCATGTTGAAGGAAGAACTATACGAACTTTCCACTACCAGGAATATATTTGAGTTCAGATTTGGCAAATGTGACAGAATGGTCGACTTTGTCATGAATAATCTCCCTTAAAATCTTCGTTTTCAAGCACTTCATTATCAAGTATTTAAAATCAAAATAGAAAAAATTCAATTTTTTTTGTGATTTTTATTATACCCCTGCATACTAATGGGTAAAATATTTTTTTGAATGAGTAAAGAAGATGAGTTTGCTCAGGTAATAAAGGATAATGAAGGTGTTATATTTAAGATAACCACTTTTTATACCAATAATGAAGACGATCAGAAGGATCTCTATCAGGATATTGTATATCAATTGTGGAAATCATATGACAAATTCAGGGGTGAAGCTAAAATAAGCACCTGGATGTACCGTATAGCATTGAATACCGCTATTACCCACCTAAAAAAAGAAAAGAGAAAGGGAAACAGGGTTTCCATAGATAAAGTTGTTCTTAAACAAACAGAATATTACGATACAACTTTTGAAGAGCGTTTAAAAGCTTTGTATGCGCATATTAAGAAATTAAACGCACTGGAAAAAGGACTTATTCTTCTTCTTTTGGAAGGCAAGAAATACGAAGAAATTGCTGTTATAACCGGTTTATCAGCTTCTAACGTAGGAACGCGTTTATCGCGGATAAAGCAAAAATTAAAGTCACAAATAACCGAAAAAACATCAGTCTAATGGATTTAGAAGAAATGCAAGCAGTATGGTCGGACATGAGTGACCAACTGGAAAAACAGAAAAAATTAACGAACGAGATTATTATTAAAATGACACAGGATCAATATAAAAAGAAAATAAACAAAATTGTTTATTCCGAATTTATAGGAGGTATAATATGTGCAGCCACTGTTATCTATATTCTGGTTAACTTTCATAAACTGGATAGCTGGTTAACTCTTACAAGCGGTATTACTACTCTAATAGTTCTTATAGGTTCCGTAAGCTATTCTTACTGGTGGGTCAGAAGAGCAAACCGTATCAATTTGGTTGAGAACAGTTATAAGCAAACCCTTATAGATTTTTCAAAGTTCAAGAAGAAAAGCTCTCAGCTTAAAAAGTTCAGTTATTTTCTTGGTATAGGAATGATGATCATTGTATTACCCGTTTTTTTGAAACTTATGGGCGGAAAGGATTTCCTGACCGATCCCGATTCGGTTAAAGGAGTATTATACGCACTTCCTTTTGGGATACTATTCATGATCATATATACTTATTTTGTTATGAAGTACTATGGAAAAACCATTAGAAGTGCCGGAAACTTACTGGAAGATCTAAAACTGGAAGAAGATGAATAGGTCATAATCCCATCTAAGAGACTCATCATTTAACATCTTTTTATTCACAAAAAAAGCCGGAGATCGTCCGGAAGGGATCTTATTATCAAAAATTAAAGATTTAAAAAACAAAAAAATGAAACGTATAAGCATCATATTATTCACCATATTTCTAAGCACCATCGGTTATTCACAGGAGATAAGCGGTGTATGGAACGGCGCCATTCAGGTTGGTGCCAACAAAAAGATCAATTTTATTTTTAAGATCGAGAAGAAGGACACTGGCTACCATACCGTAGTTGACGTTCCCACTCAACGAGTAACGGGAATACAATCTAAGGCCACACATTTTAAAGACGGAGAACTTATAGTAGATATTACCAACGTAGGCATGAATTATAAGGGCAGGTATAACAAAGACAAGGAGCAATTTGAGGGTGAGGTTACCGAAGGAGCCAGTTCCTTTCCACTGATCCTCAGCAGAGGAAATATTGAGATATCCGAACCCCGTAATAACAGGCCCCAGGAACCGGTTAAGCCCTATCCGTATAAAGCAGAAGAAGTGAGTTTTGAGAATACGGGAGCAGGAATAAGCCTGGCGGGTACCTTAAGCTTGCCTCAGCAGAGTAAAAAACATCCCGCAGTAATACTTATCAGCGGGAGTGGGCCACAGGACAGAGATGAAACCATTTCCGGGCATAAACCTTTTTTGGTACTTGCGGACCACCTCACCCGACAGGGAATTGCAGTTCTGAGATACGACGACAGAGGTTTCGGCCAGTCTACCGGAGATCACAGTGCGGCTACTACAGAGGATTTTGCTACCGATGTAATGAGTGCCGTGGCATATCTTAAAACGCGTGATGATATAGATAGTAATAATATCGGGCTTATAGGGCATAGTGAAGGTGGTATTATTGCACCCCTGGCAGCAAACAAGCTGGGAGATATTGCTTTTGTAGTTTCCCTGGCCGGTACAGGGATCTCAGGTACCGAATTATCGGTTATTCAATCCAGAACCTTACGTCCTTTTCCCGTACCGGATGAAGAAGCTTATGAAAAAGCGGTCAGGAAAGCCATTGAGATTGCAGTATCTGACAAAGAAATATCAGTTATAAAAGAAGAACTAAGAGCACACTACGCAGAGACCACCGTTCCTATTCTGAAGAACTTCATTACATCTGAAGAAGAATTAAATAAGGTAATCGAAGGTATCATCGGGTTGAGAACCTCCAAATGGTCCCGTTACTTCTATCAGTATAATCCAGCCGATGAATATGCGAAGTTGAATTGCCCTGTACTTTCCCTTAACGGAAGTAAGGACACCCAGGTAGAAGCTAAAATAAATCAGGAAGGACTCAGAAAAGCACTTCTGAAGGGTAAAAACCCGGATTTTAAGATCCTGGAGTTACCGGGGCTGAATCATTTCTTCCAGGAATGTGAAACGGGAGCTATGAACGAATATCAGAAGATAGAACAAACCTTTTCTCCAATTGCATTAAATGAGGTTTCCGGGTGGATCCTGGAACGTCTGAAATAAATTAGCTGAATTCTGTAATTCTGAAGCGAAGTCATTAACCTATAGTAAGAAAGCATAAATCAACCGATATGATTGAAGTAAAAAATACAAGCAAGCAATATTCCTTAAACAGGAAGCAGCAAAAAGAGCTCCGGATCAAAGCAAATACCGTTGCAGCTGTAAACAACGTGAGTTTCAGTTGTAAACCGGGCAGGGTATTTTCTCTACTGGGGCCCAACGGAGCCGGAAAAACTACTCTTTTGAGAATGATAGCAACCATTTTAACTCCCAGTTCCGGGAATATTGAAGTAAGTGGTTTTAATACGGTAAGCCATTCAAAGGAAGTGAGAAGAAAAATAGGTTTTCTAACCGGTTCTACCAATTTATACGATAGACTGACTCCCGGGGAGATCGTAAAGTACTTTGCCGATCTGTACGGGATGGAAAAGAATGAATTCAATCAGAGGAAAGAGGAGTTATTCACCCGCCTGGGGATCAATGATTTTTTAAAGAAGCGTATCGGACAGCTTTCTACCGGAATGAAACAAAAAGTCTCTATTGCCAGGAGCATGATCCACGATCCGGAGGTAGTTATCTTTGACGAACCCACCTCCGGTCTGGATGTT
This sequence comes from Leptobacterium flavescens, assembly GCF_010671605.1. GTDB lineage: Bacteria > Bacteroidota > Bacteroidia > Flavobacteriales > Flavobacteriaceae > Leptobacterium > Leptobacterium flavescens. The sequence goes on along the minus strand of NZ_JAABOO010000004.1, from coordinate 211,878 downwards.
ATTACCGCCAATAGCATCATTCAGCTGATCAGGGACTGTAAAAAGGAAGGAAAGACCGTAATATTCTCATCACATATAATGAGTGAGGTAGATCTCCTCTGCGATGACCTGGCCATTATTTCCAAAGGAAGCCTTATTTATAACAACAGTATGGATGCATTCAGGGAAGAAGCTTCCGGGCAATCGCTGACCGCCACATTTATAGATATAGTTGCCGATAAAAAACCTCAACTCATTTAAAAGCAAAAAATGAAAACGATAATTACAGTTATAAAAAAAGAGTTTACAGATATTTTCAGGGACAAGAGAACCCTGATCTCCGCCATTCTTGTTCCAGCCCTGGCTTTTCCCTTGTTAATCGTGGGAGTGAGCAAGCTTAGAGTAAAGCTATCCGATCAAGAAGAAGGTAAGAAGTTAAAGATTGCCTTTATTCAGGCTCCCGAATCCTTAAAATCGGGATTCGGTAAGGGGAACTTTGAATTTATGGATCTTGATCTGGAAGACGGGAAAACAGCAATTCTAAACGACAGCCTGGATGCTATGCTTGCCTTCGGAAGTAATTTTTCTCAACAGATCGACCAGCTGAAACCCGGAGATCTGAATATATATTACAAATCCACTAATGAAACTGCATACGACAGGGTCTCGGAAGAAGTCAAATCCTTTGAAGAAGTTTTGCTTCAGGAACGGATGCAGAAACTGAATATTTCTTCGGAAGCCATTCAGCCTTTAAAGATCTCCGAGAACGACCTGGCTCCGCCAAAAGAGCAGATCGGGAGAAGGATCGGTGGGTTTTTACCCTATATGTTTATCCTTTTCTGCTTTATGGGGTGTGTTGTTCCGGCAACGGCCCTGATCACAGGAGAAAAGGAATCCGGGACTATAGAAACCCTCTTAACCGTTCCGGCATCGCGTTTTAAGATCCTTCTTGGAAAAATGATCACTATTGCCATGGTAGGCCTTTCGGCATCGCTGATCACTCTGCTGGGAATGGTAGCCGGATTGAAATTCCTGCCCAATATTCCGGAAGATTTCCTGGAAGTTATAAGCAATTTACTCGGAGCCAAGTTTATTCTTATGCTTATTGCCATGCTGGTTCCTTTAAGTTTGTTCTTTGCGGGTACCCTCTCTGCACTGGTAGTTCGGGCAAAGAGTTTCAGAGAAGCCCAGAGTTACGTAAGCCCTCTGACCTTTCTGGTGATCATTCCCGCCATGCTGGCCCTTATACCCGGAGTAAGCCTTAACTGGCAGACCGTATGGATCCCTATCCTGAATATTGCGCTGGCAACCAAAGAGATCATTGCAGGAACCATTTCTATTCCTATGTACGCATCTATCGTACTTTCACTGATCGTTTTAGCGGTCATGGCATTAATGGCCAGCATCCGGCAGTTCTCTAAGGAAGGCATGGTACTTAAATAAAAGTATTCACAAAAAAACACCCCTTTTCATTTTTGGTGAAGAAGGGGTGTTCCTTTTATATTTTCAGCATCTTCTATTTTCTGACTCCGGGCAGTCCCGAAGGCTTTTCTTCATGCCACCAGAACGGTCCGGCTTTTTGCTTTCTCGGATATACCTCATCAAGTGTATTCCCGTCATACAACCTTCCGTTTTTCATCACCTGAAGGATGGTATTCGTATTTCTGATATTTTCCAGAGGATTCTTCTCCAGGATAATAAGATCGGCAAGTTTTCCTTCTTCTATAGATCCCAGATCGCCGTCCAGACCAATCGATTTTGCCCCGATGATAGTAGCTATTTTAAGCGCATTCATCACAGATGTTCCGGAAGCAGTTGCCCATAATTCCCAATGGAAACCTAATCCCTGTAACTGTCCGTGACTTCCAATTCCTGCAAGCCCTCCTGCATTTACCAGATCTTCCACAAATTCTGCATGTTGTGTAAATACATGTTCTTCATCGCGGAACCATCCCGGTCTTCTTCGGGTTTTTCGTGCCAGGTCTGCATAAGGAGTAAAATAGCTCAATTTCTTATCATCATAGGGGTTCTCTCTGGAATAGAAATAATTTTCGGCCCAGGGCCCTCCGTAAGAAACCAACAGTGTTGGAGTGTATGCTATTTTAGATTGTGCCGCAGCTTCTATAATATCTTTATAAAGCGGGGTAATCGGATATGAATGCTCATGCCCCGGATAACCGTCCAGGATCTCCGTAATGTTCTTCTTAAAGTCCAGGCCGCCTTCGGTAGTCGGCATCAGCTTTTGTTCTTTTGCCGCTTCAATTACCCATTGCCTGTGCTGCCTGTTCCCTACATTATACATTTTGATGGTCTTGGTATCGTAATACTCACTGTATTGCTTGAGGGCTTTTCTCGTATGGTCGAGGCTTTTCAGGTTATACGCCCATGATCCCAGTCCGGGGCCTGTGGAATAGGCTCTGGGGCCTAACATCTCTCCGGTCTTTACCAGATCGAAATAGGTCAGTACATCGGTGGTTCCCGTCTGAGGGTCTCTTGAGGTTGTTACGCCATAAGCTAAATTTGCCGCATAGGACCATACCTGCTTTTTATGTATTCCGGCATAAACCCTCAAGTGTGAATGTGTATCTATCATCCCCGGAATAATTGTCTTTCCGCTGGCATCTATCACTTCAGCTCCTCCGGGAACATTCAGGCTCCCTGAAGGCCCGACTCCTTTGATACGGTTATTCACCACAAGGATATCTCCGTTTTCAATAACCTCATCACCTTTCATAGTAATGATCCTCGCACCTTTGATCAAAGCTGTTCCTTTGGGGATATCCCTGTTCACCTTTACTTTGATCTTGAGTTCATCCGCCTCAAAGTCCTGATCTTTTTTCTTCTTTTTCTTATCTTTTTCTTTTTCGGCCTTTCTCTTCTCTTCAGACATTTTAGACAATGCCTCTTCCCTGGCTTTTTTCTCTGCCTTTATTCTCTTTTCATGAGCTTCGGCTTTCTCCAGGTCGTAAATAAAATGTGCATTTCCGAGGGACCAGTGTACTTTTTTTCCGTCTGCAGACCATGCCGGGAACTCTCCGCCAATCTGAGTCAACTTCCTTGATGGGAATTGAGATGATTTAGGATTAGCCACCGAAATTCTCGGTGTTTGCCCTAATTTCGGAACGGTAACCACATATATTTCATTATTGATCATGGCCATGGCCTGATCTCCCCTGGGTGCCATGTATATTTGTGCCGGTCTGGATCCCTGTGCATTTTCTTCCGGATAATCTACATCATCCAGGTGAGAATGATCGTGATCGTGAACCGCATTACCAAAAGTTACGATCCCGGTAATACTTATTATATTTTTCTCATCGGTCCCATCCCATCGTATTGAACTCAATCCTCTGGCACTGCTGAGATAAATGCGGTCATTGCCTTCTACAAAATGCGGGTTTCTTCTCCCGTTGGTCTTTGCAATAAAATTTATCTCTCCTCCTTCAGGAGCAATCCAGTAAAGATCTCTCGCTCCGGAAAAAGCCGCTCTTAAATAGGTGTTTTTAAAACTCTGGGCACTTCCTCTTGTAAATACGATCCTGTTCTTTTTTGCAGACCAGGCCGGTGTTCCGTAAAGAGCCGACTCCCTGGTAAGTTTAACAGGTCTTGAGTTTGATGCAACACCTACCTTGTACAGATGTCCGCCATCCTGCTCGGACCAGGTAGTATACACTACTTCCTTACCATCCGGCGACCAGCTAGGTTGAGTTTCTATGATATCCATTTTGGTAAGCCTTCTGGGTTTACCGTTGGGGAGTTTCATCACATATATTTTATTCAATGCATTAAACACCAGTTGTTTTCCATCCGGTGAAGGCTTTGCATCCCTTATCTGATTTACAATTAGCTCTTTCTCATCCGAAATAGGGTATTTAAACTCCAGTTTCGGTCCTGTTGCGAGTTCCACATTAACCTTAAAAGGGATCTCCGTGGCATTTCCTCCCGAAACGGGTATTCTGTAGATCTTTCCTCCATAGGATGCAATTACTTCCTTATTATCGGGAGTAAAGGTCATGGCAGGTAATACTCCCAGCGGAGCTACAGATTCCTGCTCATCTCGCTGCACCGGATATGCCAGCCATTTTTCATCTCCTGAATTCAGGTTTCTGAGCACAAGACCTGTTTTTTCTTCATATCGGGTTCCGTAAACCATCCATTTACCGTCTCCGGATAAGGTAGGGCTGAATGCCGAACCATATCTGGAAGTAATGACACTGGTCTCTCCGTTTTCCCTGTCATAAGTCCCGATCTGATACTGCGGCAACTGAGCGTTGTAGTTCCAGCCACCAAAACGTCTGGAATAGTAAATATATCTGCCGTCATGGCTAAAAGCAGGCTCTACCACCTTAAGGTTGGCTGGCTCCTTTATCAGCTGAGCTCCGCCGCCTCCTTCTCTGTGATACATATAGAGTTTTAAATTCCTCTTTCCTTTGGAAACTGCAATATAATCGCCGTCCGGAGACCAATCTGCAGACTGAGCTTCTCCTTTTTTATCTTTCGTGATCTGTAAAGTTTCCTTTGTAGCAAGGTTCATAGTCCAGACATTATCGTTCCCGCTCCTGTCTGAAGTAAAAACTATACTTTTCCCGTCCGGGCTGAAACGAGGGTTGGTATCCAGTGCCAGGCCATCGGTAATACGCGTTGCAGTACCTCCTGTAACAGGGATGGTATACAAATCGCCCAGCATATCAAAAACCAGGGTTCTTCCGTCAGGGCTGATATCCAGAGACAGCCAGGTTCCTTCGGTAGTTGTAAACTTTAAAACCTGCCCTGTTTTTAGTGGAAGGTCCTTGTATTTGGTCTGGCCGCTAAGAGAATCTTTTTCCTGTGCATAAGAATAACTCAACAGGAAACATACAATAAGGGTAAAGTATTTGCTTCTGGCCGGAAGCAGTACTTCTTTGAGAATATGCATTTTAGTGTACTATTTGGTTGATTTTTATTAAACTTCCTAATCAAATATATCCAAATAATCGCTTTGATATTAAAATGGTTACCACTGTAACAAAATGAGACGGAAAACATTAGTTTATTTGTTAAATTAGATGGCCTCAAGCCTATGAATTTCATTTGTACTGATTAATTTAGTGTTTTTAAAAAGCAGCGTATGAACTTAAAAGAAACATTACAGGACGTTACGGAGTATTTCTCTCCCAAGATCGTTGGGGAAGTGAATAACGAATACATAAAAGTTGCCAAGATCAAAGGGGATAAAGTGCCGTGGCACAACCATGAAAATGAAGATGAGCTTTTCTATATTGTTGAAGGTTCCCTGTTGATGGAAATTGAAGGTCAGGATGCATTTATCATGAATAAAGGCGATCTTTTTGTTGTAAAAAAGGGAGTGAATCACAGGGTTTCCTCAGAAGAAGAATGTGCTATCATGCTTATTGAGAGCAAAACTACCAAGCATACAGGAGATGTGGATTCTGAGATCACCAAAACCCTGGATCAGCAGTCCTATTAATAAAGAAATTCAGGCCGGCTCTCTTCTTTATTGATTGATCAGACGATAGATCAGGATAGCCGCTCTTTTGGTCAGTTCTTCAAAAGTAGCCAGGTTTACGGTCTCATTAGGTGTATGTGCTCCGCTTCCCATGGTTCCCAGGCCATCAAGCCCATCTACATACTCCGCCACAAAAGAAATATCTGCCGCTCCCCTTCTTCCCGGATCGTAGGCTTTTACACCACCCTGTTTAAGGTCCTCGCTCACCTGGTTCAGTACTTCCAGTAATTTCTGATTGCCTTCTGTAGGTCCCATAGACGGGTAGCTGTCTACAAAACTGATGGTAGCTTCGGTATGAGGCAGGCTTCTGGCAACGATCTCCCTCATTTTTGCTCTTGCCCTCTGAAGTTGTTCATCAGAAATAAAACGCATTCCCCCGGTAACTACCGCCGTTTGCGAAACTACATTGCTTTTTCCGAAAGCATCTCCCTTACTCAGTCCCTGTTCAAAATCTACTGTGGTACCTCCCAGGATAACTCCGGGATTAAAGGTCAGGTATTCTTCTCCCCTCACTTCTTCGTAAAAGGCGTTTAATATTCTGGACAATTCAAATATGGCCCCAGCTCCGACATTTTTACTGAACACTCCCGATGAATGTGCTCGTTTCCCCTTAACTTCTACTTTCCAGCCTGAAGAACCTCTTCTGGCCACGGTAGCGTAATTAAATCCGGTAGAAGTTTCAAATCCCAGCGCAATATCACTTCTTTTGGCGGCATCTATCAGATCCTTTCTGCTAATGCTCAAAGGCTTTCCGGTACTTTCCTCATCTCCAGTATAAGCTGCAATGATCTGCGCATCTTTTAAGAGGCCATTCTGATGCAAGGCTTTCAGGGCGTATAACATGATAACATCTCCTCCTTTCATATCGTTTCCTCCGGGAGCATAGGCAATGCTATCGTTTATTTTTTTGAATTCCTGAAATTCGCTGTCTTCTTCAAATACCGTATCCAGATGCCCGATAAGCAGCAGCTTTTTGCCTTTTTTACCCTTTGTCTCGGCAAAAAGATGTCCTGCCCGCTTCATTTCTTCCGGCATATCTATCCATTTGGTTTCAAAACCGATATTATCATAAGCATCTTTAAAGACCATCCCTACTTCTTTTACTCCCTTCAGGTTATTGGTCCCGCTGTTAAGGTTGATTACCTCTTGCAGAAAGGAAATAGCTTCATCATTGTTCTTTTCAATGGTCTTAAGGATTCTCTTTTCTTTTCCGCTTAGCTTTTGTGCTGATAGGGTAAATGTACTTGCCATGCAAATAACACAAAGGAGCAGGCGAAAATATCTGTTTGAAAATATCATGGGTATCTGTTTTAGAATTAGCTATTATTATCCTACTAATTTACACTATTATTCAGAATTGAGAGACGGGAATGGGTTATCTATTATCGTATTTATTTAATATCTTTCAGGTAAATTAGCAGAAAATGAAGGTTTTACGGATATCAAAAGAAATAGAGGTGCTCATGGGAAGCATAGGTGCTTTTCAGAGTTTATTTATGAGTACGTATCTTTTTTTTCATCGCAAAAGGAACATTCAAAATATTCTGCTAAGCCTGTTCTTTTTGCTGATCACACTTCGGATCGTTAAGTCTTTATTATGGGTCTACCTGGATCTTGTCCCGGATTGGTTCTTAAACCTGGGATTTGCAGCACATACGGCTTCCGGCCCTATACTGTTACTGTATTTCCTGCATTATATACATCCGAGGCCATGGAACCCTATTCATTTTTTACATTTTGTTCCTGCCCTGCTCCTGCTATTGTTTTTATTCAACATTAATGAAAGCAATTTCTGGTACAGAGGGGGTTATTCCGCCTTGCTTTATCAGCAGTTGATATATACGTTGATAGCTATTGGCTTATTTGTACATGTTCTTTTCAAAAAGAATACTTCGGGAATGGATGTAAAAGATCGATGGTGGCTTTTCCTCCTGTTAGCGGGAGCCGGCAGTATACAAATAGCATATTTCTCGAATTATATCCTCGGGCTTACACCCTATCTGGCCGGACCGGTGATCTATGCTGTTTTTATTTACGTTATAGCCCTTTTCGGATTGCTCAACAAAAAAGTACTCTTTAAGGAAGCGTTTTCCTCAAGATACAATAACATAAAGATAGGAGATGCGGAATTCAACACTTCCAAGATACAGATAGCTGCTCTTATGCAAAATGAAAAACCCTATCTGGATCCTGCATTCAGCCTGGATAAGCTTTCAAGATCTGTAACATTACCCTCTTATCTGGCATCTCATATTATCAACAAGGGGTTTAACACCAATTTCTCGGATTTTATCAATTCATATCGGATCGAAGAAGCGAAACTAAAGCTGATGTCCCCGCAATACGATCGTATCAAAATTTCAGAGATCGCCTATGAATGTGGTTTTAACAGTTTATCCTCCTTTAATAAGGCCTTTAAAAAACATGTGGGGCGCACCCCTTCGGAATTCAAAAAGAGCATTTAACTTCTTATCGATTTATAAATACGTCAGGCGTATTTAAGAATCACTTAGCTAAAATATCTTCTTTAATGCAATTTGCTGTTGTATTAAAATCAGAAGATGACAAACAGCAAATTCACAAACCGGTATCTGCCCGGATCCTTCGGAACACCGGAGTTCAGAATTGTATTCTGGGCCTTTATTTACTTTTTCAGCCTGCTGGCCTCTTATTTTATGCTTCGCCCTTTAAGGGATGAAATGGGTATCGTAAACGGAGCTGCCAATATGCAATGGCTATTTACCGGTACTTTTTTGAGCATGCTGATCGTGGTTCCCATATTCGGCTACCTCAGTTCCCGGTTAAGAACCGGTTCCCTGCTTCTTATTTCCTATATCTTTTTTACCATTAACATAGTGCTTTTCTATGTTCTTTTTAAGAACGGGATCCTGTTACATATCCTTCCGATTGTTTTCTTTATCTGGCTCAGTGTATTTAATCTGTTTGCCATATCCCTCTTCTGGAGTTTTATGGTCGATATTTTTAGCAGTACCCAGTCAAAACGCCTGTTCGGGATCATCTCTGCCGGTGGAAGCCTGGGAGCCATCCTGGGGCCAATACTGGCGGCTTTCCTGTCTGAAAGTTTTGGTTTTGAAAGTTTATTTCTCGCCTCTGTCGGGCTGCTTTTGTTAGTTATTCTCTCTCTATCCCGGTTGCTATCCATACAGAAAAAACAGATCGGCCTAAAGGTAAAGAGCCCGATCAATGTTCAAAACAATCGCCTTTTGAAGAAAAACCTCCTGGAGGGCATACGTCTGGTCATAAATTCGTCCTATCTCCGCGGTCTTTCCCTTTTTATTCTTCTTTATACTGCCGTGTCTACCTTCTTATATTTTGAGCAGGCACATATTGTAGAAAGGGCTTTTGAATCGGGATCGGACAGGATCCGGTATTTCTCTATGGTGGACCTTATTACCAATGCGCTTACCATTTTCGGGCAGTTTTTCCTCACTGCCAGAATAATCAGAAAATATGGGCTTGCCATTGTTCTGACCTCCATTCCGGTACTGGTAGGACTCGGTTTTGCAGTATTAAGTAATTATACGATATTGACAGTAATTGCAATTGTGTTAATTTTACACAGGGCCGGGAATTATATATTTTTACGTCCCGGGAGGGAGATCCTGTTCACGATAAGCAACAGGGAAGAAAAATACAAGGCAAAAAACTTTATTGATACTGCCGTATACCGGGGCGGGGATTCCCTCTCCGGATGGATCTTTGCCGGGCTCATCTCTATGGGATTGAGCCTGTCTATAATAGCAATAATAGCTATTCCGCTTGTGGCCGTCTGGGCCTATACCGGGTTTCTGCTGGGTAAGAAGCAGGGAGCATCCGAAAAACAATTACTTCTTAATTTAAAAACGACCAAATGAAAAAGTATTCGAGACGTGAAGCTGCAAAAGCTGTATTCTACGCTTCAGCAGCAGGTATATTACTCCCATCTCTATTATCATTTAAGACAATGAGTATGCAGCATAGAAAAATACCTTCCTCGGGAGAATTACTTCCCCTGGTAGGCCTGGGAACATGGCAAACCTTTGATGTGGGAACCAACAGGGCCGAAAGAGAACAACTCACTGATGTTTTACGTAAAATGAAGGAGCATGGCGGAAAGCTGATCGATAGTTCCCCCATGTACGGCAGTTCGGAAGCCGTGGTGGGCGATCTTACCAGCGGGGCCGGAATTGCACAGGATTTCTTTTATGCCACTAAAGTATGGACCAACGGAAGACAGGCAGGGATCGATCAGATGAAAAACTCTATGAAGAAAATGAAGAGATCTACCATGGATCTGATGCAAATACACAATCTTGTAGATTGGAAGACGCATAGTAAAACGCTTAGAGATTGGAAGCAAAAAGGGCTTATCCGGTACTGGGGAATTACTCATTATACGGATTCCTCTCATGAAAGCCTGGCCCGGATCATCAGGAGTGAAAAGCCAGATTTTGTACAGTTTAATTATTCCATTAACAGCCGGCATGCCGAAAAAAACCTCCTGGAAACCGCCCGGAAGAATGGGACAGCGGTTATTATTAACAGGCCCTATAGCGGAGGGAGCCTGTTCCGGAAGGTAAAGGGAAAGTCACTGCCGGAGTGGTGCAAAGAATACGACATTAACAGCTGGGGGCAGTTTTTTCTTAAATACCTTATTTCTCATGAAGCGGTGAATTGTGTTATTCCGGGAACTTCAAAACCTCATCATCTGGTCGATAATATGATGGCGGGTCACGGTAAGCTTCCGGATGAGAATACCAGAAGGAAAATGGTTGATTTCTTTGAGAAGGTTTGAGGTTGGTTGTTAGTTGGTGGTTGATAGTTGGTGGTTGTTAGTTGTCAGTTGATGGTTGTTAGCGTTTAGTTTATCACCTCGAGCATCTCGACTACGCTCGATACAGGCTCGTCGAGAGGGGGGATTTGGAATTTGGTGCTCCTTTGCAACGCTATGGAGCACATGGGTTGTTACTCCTACGTCCAGACTTCGGAGCACGTAGGTGGTTGGTGGTTGTTAGTGGTTCGTTGATGGTTTTTAGTACTCCTACACTGAAGTTCTGGAGTATACAGGTAATTTCAAGTTATAAAAATTGTCCCTTGAGGATTTTGTTCTCCCCTTGAGGGGAGAAAACAAGAGGGGTGTATATAATTTACGATTTTAGATTCGCGGTTTCAGATTTGCTTATGACAAAAGTTAAAGACGGAAGGGTTTATTCTAAGCCGGAACGGATAGTCGTATAACAAAAAACTCCTGAATTCTCAGGAGTTTTTTGATCAGATATTTTTTTCGAGGGTTTTGGTCACTGCATCGAGGACCTCAAAGGCCGTTTCAGCCATTTTGTTCCCTTTGGTATCCAGGAGGGGATTTACTTCCACAAACTCCAGGCAGGCTACCTTTTTTGTTTCTATAAGGCGATTAATGATCTCAATAACCTCATACTGGTCAAATCCTTTCGGAACAGGAGTACCGGTCCCGTAAGAGATCAGATCGCAGTCCATACTGTCCACATCAAAAGAAACATAAATAATATCGCAGACAGATAGTCTTTCGATCGCTTCGTTAACGCAAGCTTCCAGGCCGCGATAGCGAATTTCGTTTACCATATAATTGCGGATGCCCAGCTTTTCTATTTGCTTGTCCTCCGGCTCTTCCGTATCCCTGACTCCGAAGAAAACAAGGTCGTCGGCTTGAATTTTGGCTGAAGAATGCCCGATATTCTTCATGGCATTCCAGTATTTTTCCGTCTCCCCGATCACCTCATTTATCTGGCAATCCAGGTTATCGTCATCCAGAGCTGCTGCCAAAGGCATTCCGTGAATATTTCCCGAAGGGGATGTGTAAGGTGAATGCAGATCGGCATGGGCATCTATCCATACCACTCCAAGGCGTTTATCCGGATAGGCGGCTTTGATACCGCTTATAGATCCCAGGCCTGATGAATGATCTCCGGAAAGCACCAGGGGAAAATGATCTTCTTCCAGGTTTCGTTTTACACTGTCTGCCAGCCTTGAACATTGATAAAAAACATGCTCTATCCTTTTGGCAAAGGAATTATTCACCTTGTTATAGATAGATTCGTTTTCGGTCTTTACATCTTCAAAATCAAATCGGTTAAAGTAATCGTTCTTACCATTAATAGCGGCAATCTCGATCGCATCGATCCCCATGTCGGAACCGCGTGTTCCCGCTCCTATATCGGATCTGTTCTTAACAATCTTGATGGTACTCATTAAATAGGTTATTTATAAAAAAACCCCATAGAGTAACTATGAGGTTATTGTTTGTTCTTTTATGTATTACCTTTTGTTCAGGTCTTTAAAAGGTCTCAGGTTCTCTCCAACATATATTTGTCTCGGACGACCGATAGGCTCGTTTCTCAAGCGCATTTCTCTCCACTGGGCAATCCATCCGGGAAGGCGTCCTAATGCAAACATCACTGTAAACATTTCGGTTGGGATACCTAATGCCCTGTAGATGATCCCTGAGTAGAAATCTACATTCGGATACAGTTTTCTATCTACAAAGTACTGATCTTCCAATGCTTCTTTTTCAAGTCCCTTAGCAATATCCAATATCGGATCTACTACACCAAGATCTCCCAGAACCTCATCGGCAGCTTTCTTAATGATCTTTGCTCTTGGGTCGAAATTCTTATATACACGGTGTCCGAATCCCATTAAACGGAAAGGATCGTTCTTATCTTTCGCCTTGGCCATATACTTTTTAGTATCTCCTCCATCTTCCTTGATACCTTCCAGCATTTCAATTACCGCTTGATTAGCACCTCCGTGCAGCGGTCCCCAAAGTGCAGATATCCCTGCAGAAAGTGATGCAAATAAACCTGCATGTGAAGAACCTACTATACGTACCGTAGAGGTAGAACAGTTCTGCTCATGATCTGCATGCAGTATCAGTAACTGATCCAATGCATTAACCACAATATCGTTCTGAACATATTCCTGGTTTGGTTTCTTGAACATCATTTTCAGGATGTTCTCTACATATCCTAAATTGTTATCTCCGTAATCCAAAGGTAATCCCTCTTTCTTACGCATTGCCCATGCCACCAATACCGGAAACTTAGCCATGATCTTAACAATGGCATTGTACATCTCTTCTTCAGAGCTTACATTTACCGAGGTTGGGTTAAATGCAATAAGAGCACTGGTCAATGAAGAAAGAACCCCCATCGGGTGAGCTGTCTTAGGAAATCCGTCCAGGATCTTCTTTACATCCTCATCTACATGAGATTTACTCTTAATATCGTTATCGAACTTCTCTAATTGTTCTTTGGATGGTAATTCTCCGAAGATAAGCAAATAGGCTACTTCCAGGAAGTCTGCTTTTTCGGCAAGATCTTCAATAGAGTATCCTCTATATCTCAATATTCCTTTTTCTCCGTCGAGGAACGTAATACCACTCTCACAAGATCCGGTGTTTTTATATCCGGGATCAATGGTAATCATTCCAGAGGCTCCGCGTAAGGTTTTTACATCGATAGCCAATTCATCTTCTGTTCCTTTTATTACCGGGAATTCGAACTTCTTCCCATTATATTCTAATGACGCTTTGTCTGACATATTTGTGTGATTTATTTCGGTTTTTGTGAGTTCAGCGAAAATACGAAATTTAGTGTTAAGATTAAATTTATAAGGCCTCGTTTTTTAGTACATTCTCAACATTCTTCGCTAAAACTTCACAAAACTTTTGGTTTAACTTTTACATTGGTCGGTCTCAAAATTTTAACATTACGAAACGTCCCTAAATTATTAGGCATTAAACAACCGATTTTGCTCTTTTAAAGCTACTTCAGGAAAGGATATTACTTACCTTTTTTTCCAGGACGTCAAGCACTTCTCTTTCGAACCATTCATTCTTTTTCATCCATATCTGATTTCTGGGTGAGGGATGCGGAAGTGGGATATAATGTGGTAAATAATCTTCAAAGGACCGGACGGTTTCGGTAAGGGTCCTTTTAGACTTTTCTCCCAGATAATACTTCTGAGCGTATTGCCCGATCAGGATAACCAATTTCACGTCTTTAAGCCGGTCAAGGAGGCTCTTATGCCATAAAGGGGCACATTCGGGCCTGGGAGGCAGATCTCCCGATTTTCCCTTTCCGGGATAACAGAATCCCATGGGGATGAGTGCAAATTTATGAGCATCGTAGAAATCTTCATCGGAAACTCCCAGCCATTGCCTCAGACGGCGTCCGCTGGGATCATCCCACGGCACCCCGGTCTGGTGTACCTTAGAACCCGGAGCCTGTCCTATAATGACGATTTTGGAGTCTTCTTCTACAGAAACTATGGGCCGAACCCCGTTTACCAGCTGTTTTTCACAAACGGTACAGTTCCTGATCGATTCAAGCAATTCTTTCATTTCTTTGGTTTTAGTATTCAAATTTATACAATTGCAGCAAAGGGCAACCGTAAACGGCCGCCCTTATCCACTCAGCATGAACAAAAACATTAAAATTATTTTGTTCTATCGGATCGGGTTTAATTCCCTGACAATTAAACTTATTTAGTCTTTAACGTCTTCCAGTTCTTGTCAGCTTTAGCAATCGTCTGATTGGCATTGCTATCCTTGAATAATTGTAGTGCATCAACCTCAACATCATTTAGGAAAAGGTATAATTTGTTGTTGTGAACTACGAATTTGTTAGGATCTACTCTGAATTTTCCTCCTACAGATACACCGAATGCACAGTATCCTCCGTATTGTGGTACATATTTAGTTGGATTTGCATCAAACTTTTTCTTTTGATCCTTACTTGTAAAGTAGTACTTGGCTCCCTGGTATTCACTCTTGAATTCTTTAAGTCCTCTCTGAGCTAATCCCATATCTAAATAAGAAACCGGACTGTACCCCTGTAAAGCAATTTTAGTGTCATCGAGGTTCTGACTCTGAGCAGCCATGTTTAAGGTCATAAATAAAGCTGCTACAATTCCTACAAACTTTTTCATTGTTTTCATTTTTTACTTTTAAATTTTTAATTTTAAATAACTAATTTTTGATTTATAACAGGAAGTAAGATTCGTTAACTACCTTATCGCCTTCCCATTCTCTTTTGATGATCTCGTTCCATAGAACTTTGCTTCCATCCTTCATATCGAAATCGAAAGTGTATTCGCTCATGGTAACATTCTCACCTACGGCCTGATTGTGAAGGGTAATACCGTTTACATTGGCAATACCTCCCAGAAACTGGTCCATTTTGTCAAGCATTTCTGCTTTTGAGTTTGTTATAGCTCCGTTGTGATCTTTACTCTTTGCACAGGCATCAAAAAACTGCTCAACGGCTTGTGGGATCTGACCTTGCTGAACAAGGCTATCCATTGCTATTAAATTTTCCTTTAAGTTCATCTTTCTTGTTTTTAGTATTAATTACAATGCAAAGATGGGGCATCATGAAGAGGTGATGCCTACAAAAAACGGACAATGAATTGTAGAATATTACAGGCTAAATGCCGAGGGGACTTTCCCTGTGTGTTTCTTGAGGAAAGCAGAGAAATGATGGGCTTCTTCAAATCCAAGCTCAAAGGCGGCATCCTTAATACCGACCGTTTCCTTAAGGAGATATTGAGCCTCCAGGACCAATTTATCCACGATGATTTTCTTGGGAGTTTTCTTGTATTCTTTCTGGAGTTTACGCGAGAGCGTCTTTTCTGAAATGTTTAATTTATCGGCGTAAAAATGCACGGAGTGCTCCTGCCTGTAATGTACCTCCAGCAGTTCCAGGAAATCTTTCAGTACAATATCTTCCTTACGGTAATCATAGGATTCTCTGAAGTTATTGGGGCTTACTGTGGTATGCTTCCTGAAAAAGTGATTAAAATGAGAAGGGTCGTTAAAACCGAGGTCGTACCCGATCTCCTTAATAGATTTACTGCTAAAAATAAGCTCTCTCTGCGATTCGAGGAATACTCTTTTCTTTACCCAGTGAGAAAGGGTGTAATTAAGTGTTTTTTTCAATACCCTATTCAGTTTCCTCGGATCCATATCCAGGTAGCCTGTCATTTCTGAAATAGCGGTATGCAGCCTGAATTTATCATCAATAATGTCTTTGGTATCGAAAAGAATGTTTAAACGGTCTTCAGAGCTTCCGAACGGGTTCTGGGATAACCAGCGAACCACCATGTCCTCTAAAAACTCCTGAATGTCTTCCTGTATGTGCTTATACTTAAAGAAGGTTTCCAGGTAAAGGGAATTGAGCGGGTCTACACTAATATGCCCTGCTGCAACCAGGTGCTTAAACAGGTACCTGAACCTGTTGTTATTTGCAATATGTTCTTTTTCTATGGAAATCGTTTCCACCTCTATCTCGCCGTTCAGGATCTTAAAATACTGACCGGGTTCTATAAAAAGAATAATACCGGAAGAGAATACGTAATCACGGAAGTCTATCTGATAGGATCCCCATCCGCTTTTAAGCCAAATTATCTTGAAGTTGGAGGTTGGAATTAATTCTTTGAACGACATATTGGCTGGTTTCAATACCCTTTAGTCGCAAGGCGGAAAGCAACATTACAATTATATAACAAAAAAAGGCCCTTAAGTTAATTAAGGGCCTTTTACTATATAAAAAAATGATTTTAGCTCACTTTAAAGGCTTTATCCTGAGGATAATAAGCCACACTTCCCAATTCTTCCTCAATGCGAAGTAATTGATTGTATTTGGCCATCCTGTCCGATCTGGAAGCAGAACCGGTCTTTATCTGTCCCGTATTAAGGGCTACAGCAAGATCGGCAATGGTGTTATCTTCGGTCTCTCCGGAACGGTGAGACATTACGGAAGTATAACCTGCATTATGTGCCATGTTCACAGCTGCGATCGTTTCGGTAAGGGTTCCAATCTGATTTACCTTGATAAGAATAGAATTGGCAGTACCGTTGTCGATACCCCTGGATAAACGCTCTACGTTGGTTACAAAAAGATCATCACCAACCAGCTGCACCTTGTCTCCTACTTTCTCGGTTAGGATCTTCCATCCTTCCCAGTCGTTCTCATCCATTCCGTCTTCGATAGAGATGATCGGGTAGTTTGCACATAACTCTGCCAGGTAAGCTGCCTGTTCTTCAGATGTCCTTACTGCTCCTTTATCTCCTTCAAATTTGGTGTAATCGTACTTTCCATCCACATAAAACTCTGCAGAAGCACAATCGAGTGCGATCATTACTTCATCGCCCGGAGTATATCCGGCATTGGCAATCGCTTTAAGAATGGTATCGAGTGCATCTTCGGTACCATCGAGGGTCGGTGCAAATCCACCTTCATCACCAACCGCCGTACTAAGATTACGATCGTGTAATACTTTTTTAAGGTGATGGAATATCTCGGTTCCCATTTGCATGGCATGGGTAAAGTTTTTTGCTTTTACCGGCATAACCATAAACTCCTGGAAAGCGATCGGTGCATCGGAATGCGAACCTCCGTTAATGATATTCATCATAGGAACCGGCAGGGTATTGGCGCTAACACCTCCAACATATCTGTACAGAGGGATCATTAATTCGTTAGCGGCGGCTTTGGCGGCAGCCAGGGAAACCCCTAAAATGGCGTTAGCTCCTAATTTTGACTTATTGGGTGTCCCGTCAAGATCGATCATCATCTGATCTATCATATTCTGTTCGAATACGGATACTCCCAACAATTCTTCTGCAATGATCTGATTAACATTCTCTACAGCTTTGGAAACTCCTTTTCCCATATAGGATGCGCCTCCGTCACGAAGTTCTACCGCTTCGTGCTCTCCTGTAGATGCTCCCGAAGGAACCGCTGCGCGTCCCAGCGTTCCGGTTTCGGTAATCACATCAACTTCTACTGTTGGATTTCCTCTGGAATCCAGAATTTGTCGTGCATGTACGTTTACAATAATACTCATAATATTTATTTATGTTTCGCTATGTTTTCTATAAACTGATCAAATAAATAAGACGCATCATGTGGCCCGGGACTTGCTTCGGGGTGGTATTGTACCGAGAAGCAATTCTTGTTCTTCATTTGTATTCCGGCCACTGTGTCATCATTTAAATGAAGGTGAGTGATCTCTACCTCCGGGTGCGCTTCGGTCTCTTCTCTGTTTATTGCAAAACCGTGGTTCTGAGAAGTGATCTCTCCCTTCCCGGTAAGCATGTTCTTTACGGGGTGGTTTATTCCCCTGTGCCCGTTGTGCATCTTATAGGTAGATATTCCGTTAGCCAATGCTATAACCTGATGCCCCAGGCAGATCCCGAAGAGGGGTTTATTGTCTGCAATTACCTTTTTAGCAACTTCCTGAGCATCTTTCAAAGGTTCCGGATCGCCGGGACCATTAGAGAGGAAGAAACCGTCAGGGTTCCAGGCGCTCATTTCCTCATAGGATGCATTATAAGGGAAGACCTTGATATAGGCATCTCTTTTAGCAAGGTTTCTGAGGATATTTTTTTTGATCCCTATGTCGAGGGCTGCTATTTTATGGCTTGCGTTCTCATTTCCGAAGAAATAAGGTTCTTTGGTAGATACTCGAGAAGCCAGCTCCAGTCCGTTCATATCGGGCACCTGAGCCAGTTTTTCCTTTAGTTCGTCTATTTTATCTACTTCTGTAGAGATCACGGCATTCATTGCCCCGTTATCACGAATGTAGCTAACCAATGCTCTGGTATCTACATCTGAGATGGCGAAAAGATCGTTCTTTTCAAAAAATGTCTCCAGAGAATCGTCTGCTGCAGGTCTTGAATGCTCGTAGCTGAAATTTTTACATACCAGGCCGGCAATTTTAACCGAATCTGATTCCATTTCTTCCTCATTTACCCCGTAGTTCCCGATATGGGCATTTGTCGTAACCATGATCTGCCCGAAATAGGAAGGGTCTGTAAAGATCTCCTGATAACCGGTCATTCCGGTGTTAAAACATACTTCACCAAAGGCACTTCCGTCTTTGCCAACTGCCTTTCCGTGAAAAATTGTTCCGTCTGCTAAAAGGATTAAAGCTTTCTTGCGTGTCTGATACTTCATCGAAGGTAATCGTTATTTAAAAAGTTTAACAAAATAACATAAAAAAAAGGATAAACTAAAACGTTTATCCTTTTGGTATGTAATGAAATCTGATCATTAATTTTCGTCTGTTGAAGCTTCTTTATCATCTGCTTTCGGAGCCTCCGCTTTCGGGGCTTCGGTTGCCGGTGCTTCTGCGGTAGCTTCAGCTTTTTTAGTTCTACCTCTACGAGTAGATTTCTTCTTGGCAGGTTTGGCTGCGTTATAAGTTTCGTTGTAATCAACCAACTCGATAAGTGCCATATCTGCGTTATCTCCAAGACGGTTACCAAGTTTAATGATCCTTGTGTATCCTCCGGGACGATCTCCAACTTTAACAGCTACTTCCCTGAAAAGTTCGGTAACTGCGTATTTGTTTCTCAAGTAACTGAAAACCACTCTTCGGTTATGAGTAGAATCTTCTTTAGATTTAGTTACTAACGGCTCTACAAACTGCTTTAATGCTTTTGCTTTAGCTACTGTTGTATTTATGCGCTTATGCTCGATCAGGGAGCACGCCATATTAGCCAACATCGCTTTGCGGTGTGCAGTCTTTCTTCCTAAGTGATTAAATTTCTTTCCGTGTCTCATTGTTACATTCTTTTAGACAAGAGCAATCAACTTGCTTAGTCTTTATCTAATTTATATTTTGAAAGATCCATTCCGAAATTCAATCCTTTAACGTTTACTAGTTCTTCAAGCTCAGTTAAAGATTTCTTTCCGAAATTACGGAACTTCATTAAGTCGTTTTTATTAAAAGATACAAGATCTCCTAAAGTATCTACTTCTGCAGCCTTTAAACAGTTTAACGCACGAACAGAAAGATCCATATCTACGAGCTTAGTCTTAAGCAACTGTCTCATATGTAGTGATTCTTCGTCGTAAGTCTCTGTTTGAGCAATCTCATCTGCCTCTAAAGTAATTCTCTCATCGGAGAATAACATAAAGTGGTGGATAAGTGTCTTAGCAGCTTCCGTCAAGGCATCTTTAGGATGGATAGAACCGTCTGTTACGATCTCGAAAACTAGTTTTTCGTAATCGGTCTTCTGCTCTACACGGAAGTTCTCAATGCTGTATTTTACATTTTTGATAGGTGTAAAAATAGCATCTGTAGCAATTGTTCCTAGAGGAGCATTAGATTTCTTATTCTCTTCAGCCGGAACATATCCTCTACCCTTCTCGATAGTGATCTCCATGTTGATGCTCACACCAGCTTCCATGTTGCAGATCACCAAATCGGGATTCAACACCTGGAAACCAGATATAAACTTCTGAAAATCGCCGGCAGTTAATTGTTCTTTACCGGTAACCGAGATTGATACAGTTTCGTTATCAATATCTTCTATTTGTCTTTTAAAACGAGCCTGCTTTAAGTTAAGGATCATTTCAGTAACGTCTTCAACCACTCCTGGGATTGTAGAGAACTCGTGCTCTACTTTATCAATCCTCACAGAGGTAATTGCAAAACCTTCCAATGAAGACAGAAGGACTCTTCGCAAAGCGTTACCAACGGTCAATCCGTATCCAGGTTCCAAAGGGCGAAATTCGAATTTCCCTTCGAAATCTGAAGAATCGATCATTATAACTTTATCGGGCTTTTGAAAATTAAATATTGCCATAGTATGACTGCTGTCTGGTTTATTATTTAGAGTATAACTCGACGATTAATTGTTCTTTTATATTCTCAGGAATCTGTATTCTTTCGGGAATACTTACAAATGTTCCTTCTTTCTTATCTGCATTCCAACTAATCCACTCATAAACAGCGCTGTTTGCTGCCAATGAATTTTCTATTACCTCTAAAGATTTAGATTTTTCCCTAACTCCTACTACATCGCCAACTTTAAGAGAATATGATGGAATGTTAACAATATTACCATTAACGGTAATATGACGGTGCGATACCAACTGACGCGCTCCTCTTCTCGAATTCGAAATTCCCATTCTGTAAACCACATTGTCCAGACGTGACTCACATAACTGTAAAAGAACTTCACCGGTAACTCCCTTGCTACGGTTGGCTTTTTCAAAAATATTTCTAAATTGACGTTCCAGAATACCGTAAGTGTATTTAGCTTTCTGCTTCTCCATTAGCTGGACCGCGTATTCTGATTTTTTACCTCTTCTTCGGTTGTTTCCGTGCTGTCCCGGAGGATAATTTCTTTTTTCAAAAGATTTATCATCTCCAAAAATAGCTTCCCCGAATTTACGAGCGATTTTTGTTTTTGGACCTCTGTATCTTGCCATGTTTTTAAAAAATTAAATAGGGTTGATCATGAATTAAGGCTATCCTTCGATAATCGTATTAACCCTGTTTTTAAACAAATAAATAATTAAACTCTTCTTCTTTTTGGTGGACGACATCCATTATGTGGTAATGGAGTAACATCTATAATCTCTGTAACCTCTATTCCTGCATTGTGAATAGTTCTGATTGCAGATTCTCTTCCGTTACCTGGACCTTTAACATATACCTTTACCTTTCTCAATCCGGCCTCCTGAGCTACCTTAGCAGCATCTTCGGCTGCCATCTGAGCAGCATAAGGTGTGTTTTTCTTAGATCCTCTGAATCCCATTTTACCGGCAGATGACCAAGAAATAACATCTCCTTTTTTGTTTGTAAGGGAGATAATGATGTTATTAAAAGTCGCGGAAACATGAGCTTCACCAACAGATTCAACTACAACTTTACGTTTCTTAGAAGTTTTTGTATTTGACTTTGCCATATTACGCTACTTATTATTTAGTTGCTTTTTTCTTGTTAGCAACCGTTTTCCTTTTACCTTTTCTAGTTCTAGAGTTATTCTTGGTCTTCTGACCTCTTAGCGGAAGTCCGCTTCTGTGACGAATACCTCTGTAGCATCCTATGTCCATTAAACGCTTGATGTTTAACTGAACTTCAGAACGCAATTCACCTTCTATTGTATAAGAAGAGACCGCATCTCGGATACGACCTATTTCGTCGTCATTCCAATCAGATACTTTAGTATCTTCACTAACTTGAGCTTTCTGTAAAATTTCTTGAGCTCTGCTTCTACCAATTCCGTAAATATAGGTTAATGAAATAACCCCTCTTTTTTGCTTTGGTATATCTACTCCTGCGATTCTTGCCATAACTTACCCTTGTCTTTGTTTAAATCTAGGATTCTTTTTATTGATTACGTATAATCTCCCCTTACGACGCACAATTTTGCACTCGGGACTTCTCTTTTTTAGTGATGCTCTTACTTTCATCTAACTATATCTTTAATATCTATATGTAATTCTAGCTTTAGTAAGGTCGTAGGGACTCATTTCAAGTTTTACCTTATCCCCGGGAAGTAATTTAATATAATGCATACGCATCTTCCCTGAGATATGAGCCGTAACTACATGACCATTCTCTAATTCTACTCTGAACATTGCATTAGACAATGCTTCAATAATGGTTCCGTCTTGTTCTATTGCTGCTTGTTTTGCCATATCGAAATTTATGCAACTACTTTTCTGTTTTTACCAGTTTTCATTAAACCATCATAATGTCTGTTCAACA
This sequence comes from Leptobacterium flavescens, assembly GCF_010671605.1. Taxonomy (GTDB): domain Bacteria; phylum Bacteroidota; class Bacteroidia; order Flavobacteriales; family Flavobacteriaceae; genus Leptobacterium; species Leptobacterium flavescens. The sequence goes on along the minus strand of NZ_JAABOO010000004.1, from coordinate 189,845 downwards.
AGTATGAGTTAACCTGTTGCATTGTATCGATGGCAACCCCAACCATAATCAGAAGCGAAGTTCCTCCGTAAAACAATGCCCATCCCTGCTGGATCCCTACAATCTTAACCACGACAGCAGGTAGAACCGCTATAAGGGCCAGGAATACAGATCCCGGGAATGTAATTAAGGACATGATTTTATCAAGGTAATCTGAGGTTTCCTTTCCTGGTCTGATACCGGGAATAAAGCCACCGCTTCTTTTAAGATCGTCTGCCATTTTATTGGTCGGTACTGTAATTGCCGTATAGAAATATGTAAATACAATGATCAGTAAGGCAAATACAATATTATACCACAGTCCGAAAATATCACCGAAGGCAGCCTGAACAGACTTTGCCGTTTCAGAATCAGACAAGCTGGCCAATGCACTTGGTACAAACATGATAGCCTGTGCAAAGATGATTGGCATTACTCCCGAAGCATTAAGCTTTAGAGGAATATATTGTCTGGATCCGAAAACATTCTTTTCATAGCCTCCGGAAGCTGTTCTTCTTGCGTATTGTACCGGGATCTGACGTGTAGCCATTACCAGCATTACAGAAGCAAGAATTACAACAAACCATATAATTACTTCAATTAATATCAGCATCAAACCACCGTTGTTCTCAGATACCCTTGAAACGAATTCCTGGATAAATGACAATGGCATTTGAGCTATGATACCTACCATGATGAGCAGTGAAATACCATTACCGATTCCTTTATCGGTAATCTTTTCACCCAACCACATAGCAAAGATAGTTCCGGTAACAAGGATGATGACAGAAGGAATAATAAAGTCCAGACCTTTTCCTAAAAGGAAAGCGCTGTCCGGCACTCCTAAAGCTCCCAAACCGTAAAGATAAGCAGGTGCCTGAACAACACAGATAGCAATGGTTAGCCATCTGGTGATCTGGTTAATGGTTCTCCTACCACTTTCACCTTCTTTCTGTAGTTTCTGAAGATAAGGAATTGCTATTCCCATAAGCTGAACAACAATAGATGCAGAGATATAAGGCATGATCCCTAATGCAAAAACAGAGGCATTTGCAAATGCTCCTCCTGTAAAGGCGTTAAGTATTCCTAATAATCCTCCTCCATCGGTTCTGCTTGTCAATTCTGCCAATTGTACCGAATCAATACCAGGAAGCACGACATGGGCACCGAAACGGTACACCAATAACAAACCTAAAGTAACAATGATCCTGTTCTTAAGTTCGTCGATCTTCCAAATATTGCTAAGTGTTTCAAAAAATTTCTTCATGGTGTTTTTTAATTATAAAGTTACCGCTTCACCACCGGCCGCTTCAATAGCTGCTTTAGCGCTAGCAGTAAATTTATGAACAGATACTTTTAGTTTAGCTTTTAATTCTCCGCCTCCTAAAATTTTAACTAGTTCTGTTCTTTTAGCAAGTCGGTTATTCACTAAAGTATCAAGATCAACTGTATCTGTAATGATACCGTTATCTACCATCTCTTGTAATTTTCCAAGATTGATCCCAACATATTCCTTACGGTTAATATTCTTGAAACCGAATTTAGGAACACGTCTCTGAAGTGGCATCTGACCACCTTCGAAACCGATCTTTTTAGAGTAACCAGAGCGTGATTTAGCTCCTTTGTGACCTCTTGTAGCAGTGCCACCTTTACCGGAACCTTGTCCTCTACCGACTCTTTTACCGTCTTTATGAACTGAACCTTCTGCTGGTTGTAAGTTACTTAAATTCATAATATTGTTATTAAGCTTCTTCTACAGAAACTAAGTGTTTAACTTTATTTACCATACCAAGGATTACAGGTGTAGCATCATGTTCTACCACATGACCTATCCTTCTAAGCCCAAGTGCCTCTAAGGTTCTCTTCTGATCCTGAGGACGCTTAATATTGCTTCGTACTTGTGTAACTTTAATCTTTCCCATTGTTTATCCTTGTGATTTATCCTTTAAAAACTTTTTCTAAAGAGATACCTCTCTGAGCTGCAATAGTTCTGGCATCACGTAGTCTTAATAAAGCATCGAAAGTTGCTTTAACAACATTGTGAGGGTTAGACGAACCTTGCGATTTAGAAAGTACATCGTGTACACCAACGGCTTCCAATACCGCCCTTACAGCACCACCGGCAATTACCCCGGTACCGTGAGAAGCAGGCTGCAAATATACTCTTGCTCCACCGTATTTACCTTTTTGTTCGTGAGGTAAAGTAGCTTTGTTAAGAGGAATTCGAACCAGGTTCTTTTTTGCATCTTCAACAGCCTTGGCGATAGCATCTGCAACTTCTTTAGATTTTCCTAAACCGTGACCCACTACACCATTTTCATCACCTACTACCACGATTGCAGAAAAACCGAATGCTCTACCTCCTTTAGTAACTTTAGTAACTCTTTGAACACCAACCAATCTATCTTTTAATTCAAGACCGCTTGGCTTCACTAGTTCTACGTTTTTATAATTTTGATACATAATAATTTCTTAGAATTTAAGTCCGCCTTCTCTGGCTCCTTCAGCTAATGATTTTACTCTTCCGTGATACAGATATCCACCTCTATCGAAAGAGATAGTTTCCACACCGGCCTTTAAAGCTTTCTCTGCGATAGCTTTCCCAACAAGGGCAGCTATTTCAGATTTAGTACCTTTAGACTCGCTTATTTCTTTATCTCTGGATGAAGCAGATACTAAAGTAACACCTTTTGTATCATCCACAATCTGAGCATAGATCTCTTTATTACTTCTGAAAATCGCTAATCTAGGTCTTTCAGTCGTTCCAGAAATCACTTTTCTGATTCTGCTCTTTATTCGTTGTCTTCTTTCAGTCTTTGATAATGCCATTTTGCTAATTATTAAGCTGATTTACCTGCTTTTCTTCTTAATTGTTCACCCACAAACTTAACTCCTTTACCTTTGTAAGGTTCAGGTTTACGGAAAGAGCGAATCTTCGCTGCTACGTGACCAACTAATTGTTTATCGTGTGAGGTTAGTTTAACTATTGGGTTTTTACCTTTTACAGATATAGTTTCCACTTTTATCTCAGGAGCCAACTCAAAAACGATGTTGTGAGAGAATCCTAGGGCCAAATCTAATTTTTGTCCCTGGTTGCTAGCTCTGTAACCAACACCTACTAACTCTAATTCTTTAGTAAAACCAGAAGAAACACCTTCAACCATATTGTTTAACAAAGCTCTGTATAAACCATGACTAGCCCTCTGAGGCTTGGAATCGTCAGATCTTTCCAATATTAATTGTCCGTCCTCCTGTTTAACCGTAATGCCTTTCACCTCCTGAGACAACTCACCTAATTTACCTTTTACAGTAACGATGTCGTTCTCTACGGTGATTGTAACACCTTCCGGAATACTTATTGGACTTTTACCTATTCTTGACATTTTCTTTGTCTTTAATTTTTAGTAAACGTAACATAAAACTTCACCACCTACATTTTCCTGCTTCGCCTGCTTGCTTGTCATTACTCCGTGAGAAGTAGAGACAATAGCTATTCCCAGACCGTTTAACACTCTAGGCAGCTCAGTAGAACCAGCATACTTACGTAGACCAGGCTTACTTACTCTATGTATTTTTCTAATAATCGGTTCTTTGGTAAGCTTATCGTATTTCAAAGCTATTTTAATAGAACCCTGCACCGAATTATCTTCGAATTTATAACTTAGGATATACCCCTGATCGAATAAGATCTTGGTAATTTCCTTTTTTAGTTTAGAAGCCGGTATCTCAACCACTCTGTGTCCAGCACTACTGGCATTTCTAATTCTCGTTAAATAATCTGCTATAGGATCTGTATACATCTTATTATCCTTTTAAACTTTTACCAACTTGCTTTTTTAACTCCCGGAATTAATCCCTGGTTAGCCATTTCTCTGAACGTAACACGAGAAATTCCGAATGTACGCATATACCCTTTAGGTCTTCCTGTTAGCTTACAACGGTTGTGTAAACGTACCGGAGAAGAGTTCTTTGGAAGTTTCTGTAGTGCTTCATAATCGCCAGCTTCTTTTAAAGCTTTACGCTTAGCAGCATACTTAGCAACCAATTTTTGTCTCTTAACCTCGCGGGCTTTCATTGATTCTTTAGCCATACTTTAATTCTTTTTAAAAGGTAATCCTAGTTCGCTTAATAATGATTTTGCTTCCTTATCGGTAGGAGCCGAAGTAACAAATGTAATATCCATTCCGGAGATCTTGTTTACCTTATCGATATCGATCTCAGGAAAGATGATCTGCTCTGTTACTCCAAGGTTATAATTCCCTCTCCCGTCAAAACCAGTAGCTCTGATTCCTTGAAAATCCCTAACTCGTGGTAAGGCAGAAGTAATTAATCTATCTAAAAACTCATACATTCTCTCACCTCTTAGGGTAACTTTAGCCCCGATCGGCATTCCTTTACGAAGTTTAAAACTCGCAACGTCCTTTTTAGATATTGTAGAAACTGCTTTCTGACCTGATATTTTAGTTAACTCATCAACAGCATAGTCGATTAGTTTTTTATCGGCAACTGCAGCACCAACTCCACGGCTAATAACAATCTTCTCAAGTTTCGGAACCTGCATAATGTTGTCGTATCCGAACTCTTCTCTAAGGGCAGCGATAATTCTATCTCTGTACTCCTGTTTTAATCTTGGTATATAAGCCATAATTATATTACTTCTTTAGACTTCTTAGAGATTCTCACTTTCTTTCCATCTCTCTCTTCATACCCAACCTTGGTAGCTTCGCTAGACTTAGGATCTATTAAAGCAAGGTTTGAAATATGAATAGGAGCTTCTTTCTCAACGATCCCTCCCTGAGGATTCTTAGCACTTGGTTTCTCATGTTTTGAAACCATGTTGATACCCTCAACGATCGCTTTATTCTTTTCACGATCTACTTTAAGAATCTTACCTTCCGACCCTTTGTGGTCTCCAGCAATCACTCTTACCGTATCTCCTGATTTTATCTTTAGCTTTATCATCTTAATACATGTATTAAAGCACCTCAGGTGCTAATGATACAATTTTCATAAATTGCTTATCTCGAAGTTCTCTGGCAACAGGACCGAAAACACGAGTTCCTCTCATTTCGCCCGTAGGGTTTAACAATACACATGCATTGTCATCGAAACGGATATAAGAACCGTCTGGTCTTCTTACCTCTTTTTTGGTACGAACAACTACTGCTGTAGATACCTGCCCCTTTTTTACGTTTCCGTTAGGAGTGGCATCTTTTACGGTAACGACAATTTTGTCACCAACAGAAGCATATCTTCTTTTTGTACCACCTAAAACACGTATGGTCAAAACTTCTTTTGCCCCGGTGTTATCTGCTACTTTTAATCTAGATTCTTGTTGTACCATAATTACTTCGCTCTTTCAATGATTTCAACTAATCTCCAACATTTGGTTCTACTTAAAGGACGAGTTTCCATAATCCTTACGGTATCTCCAATGTTACAATCGTTCTTTTCGTCGTGTGCAACATATTTCTTTGTTTTCAACACGAACTTACCGTACATAGGGTGCTTTACACGTTTAACTTCAGAAACCACGATAGATTTCTGCATTTTATTACTGGTAACTACCCCTACTCTTTCTTTTCTTAAATTTCTTTTTTCCATCTTAAGCAGAATCGAATTATTGTAATTCTCTTTTAGTTAGCTCTGTGGCCACTCTGGCTACCGTTCTTCTTACTTGTCTCAGTTGAAGTGGATTCTCAAGAGGTGTCACACTGTGAGCCATTTTTAAATCTGCATAACTCTTTTTGAGTTCACCAAGCTTTTCTTGTAGCTCAGCAGTAGATAATTCTATAATTTCTGACTGTCTCATATTTGTACAAATTAAGCTGCAAAATCTCTTGCTACAACAAACTTAGTTTTTACAGGAAGTTTTTGAGCTGCAAGACGTAATGCTTCTTTAGCAACATCTAGCGGCACACCACCAACCTCAAACATAATTCTGCCTGGTTTTACTACGGCTGCCCAATATTCTGGTGCACCCTTACCTTTACCCATACGTACTTCTAAAGGCTTTTTGGTGATCGGTTTATCCGGGAAAATCTTTATCCATAGCTGCCCTTCCCTTTTCATATAACGGGTTGCTGCAACACGAGCCGCCTCAATCTGGCGTGCTGTTATGAATGAAGAATCCAAAGATTTGATACCAAACATACCGTTTGAAAGCTGGTTCCCTCTTTGAGAGTTCCCTTTCATACGGCCTTTTTGCATTTTACGATATTTGGTTCTTTTTGGCTGTAACATTTTTCTTTACTTTAAAAAATTACTTTCTACGACGAGCTTTTCTCGCACCTCCTGATGCATTACCGGTATTGGATTTTCCCTGCTTTTTGGACATACCTACTAGCGGAGAAAGTTCTCTTTTCCCGTAAACCTCGCCTTTCATGATCCACACTTTAACTCCTAATCTACCATAAGTAGTATGAGCTTCGTGAAGTGCATAATCAATATCAGCCCTAAAGGTTGATAGCGGAATTCGACCATCCTTGTAAGACTCAGAACGCGCCATCTCCGCTCCGTTCAAACGTCCGGAGATCTGCACCTTAATACCTTCTGCGTTCATTCTCATAGCAGCTGCAATAGCCATTTTAATAGCACGTCTGTATGAAATTCTGCTTTCAATCTGACGAGCAATACTTGCCGCTACCAAATTCGCATCCAGCTCTGGTCTTTTAATTTCAAAGATATTGATCTGAACTTCCTTATCAGTAATTTTCTTAAGCTCTTCTTTTAGCTTGTCTACCTCCTGACCGCCTTTACCAATAATGATACCAGGACGGGCTGTGGTGATAGTAACGGTTACAAGCTTTAAGGTTCGCTCGATAATTACTCTAGAAACACTAGCTTTAGCTAGACGAACGTAAACATATTTTCTGATCTTATCGTCTTCGGCTAATTTATCGCCGTAATCGTTGCCTCCGTACCAGTTAGACTCCCATCCTCTGATAATACCAAGGCGATTTCCGATTGGATTTGTTTTCTGTCCCATTCTCTATCTTAGCTTTGTGTGTTATTATTAGTTCCCAACACCAATGTAACATGGTTGGAACGTTTTCTAATTCTATGCGCTCTACCCTGAGGAGCCGGACGAAGTCTTTTAAGCATAGTACCTCCGTCTACTCTGATCTCTTTTACAAAAAGATCTGCATCCTCAATGCTAGCATCCTCGTTCTTAGCCTGCCAGTTAGCGATAGCCGATAACAACAGTTTCTCAAGACGACGAGATGCCTCCTTTTGATTGAACTTTAAAATAGCAAGCGCCTTCTCTACTTTCTCTCCTCTTACTAAATCCGCAACTAGACGCATTTTTCTCGGAGATGTAGGGCAGTTATTCAACTTTGCAAATGCTAAACTCTTTTTAGCTTCTTTTATTTGCTCTGCTCTTTCTCTTTTACGAACTCCCATGGCTTACTTATTTTTTTCCTTTATTTTTTGCACCAGCGTGACCTCTAAAAGATCTTGTCGGTGAAAATTCTCCTAGTTTATGCCCTACCATGTTCTCTGTAACATATACAGGAACAAACTGGCGTCCATTATGAACAGCAATCGTCTGACCTACAAAATCAGGAGTGATCATAGATGCTCTTGACCAGGTCTTGATAACTGATTTCTTACCAGACTCAACATTTTGCTGAACCTTTTTCTCTAAACTATAATGAACGTATGGTCCTTTTTTTAGTGAACGTGCCATCTTTAATTTCTTTTATTTCTTTCTACGTTCTACGATATACTTATTACTTGCTTTTGTTTTAGAACGTGTTCTAAAACCTTTAGCAGGTATTCCATTCTTAGATCTTGGGTGACCTCCAGAAGCTCTACCTTCTCCACCACCCATCGGATGATCAACAGGGTTCATTGCTACTGGTCTTGTTCTTGGTCTTCTACCCAACCATCTACTTCTACCTGCTTTACCTGAAACTAACAACTGATGATCTGAGTTAGATACAGCTCCTACAGTTGCATAACAACCTGTAAGTACTAATCTGGTCTCACCAGAAGGAAGTTTAATGGTAGCATATTTACCGTCTCTCGCCATTAACTGAGCAAACGCTCCGGCACTACGAGCCATAACAGCTCCCTGACCCGGGCGTAACTCTATACAAGAAATAATTGTACCTAATGGAATATCACTTAAAGGCATTGCATTTCCGATCTCCGGTGCTACATTAGAACCAGAAACCAGTTTTTGCCCAACCTGAAGACCATTTTGAGCAATAATATACCTTTTCTCACCGTCTGTATATTTCAACAAAGCGATGAATGCAGTTCTGTTCGGATCGTACTGGATCGACTCTACAGTAGCGTCTACCCCAACTTTATTTCTCTTAAAGTCTATGATACGATACTTTCTTTTATGACCACCACCTCTATGGCGCATAGTCATTTTACCTTGACTGTTTCTACCTCCCGACTTTTTTAACGGAGCAAGCAAGCTTTTCTCCGGCTTATCAGTAGTAATCGCGTCAAATCCGTTTACTACTCTAAAACGCTGTGCAGGAGTGATTGGTTTTAATTTTCTAACTGACATTTTTTGTCTCTACTTATATATTACTATAAAAATCAATAGTATCTCCTTCAGCCACCTGAACAATTGCTTTCTTAAAAGCATTTGTTTTTCCGTGCTGGATTCCTGCCTTCGTATAACGAGTTCTTCTCTTAGGACCGTAGTTCATTGTGCGAACCTTATCCACAGTAACTCCGTAAGCAGACTCTATTGCATCTTTAATCTCCAATTTGTTTGCATTAGAGTCTACAATGAAACCATAGCGGTTGTTCAACTCGCTATCAGCTGTCACTTTTTCCGTAATAATAGGTTTTATTAACACACTCATCTGGTTTCTTATTTACTTAAGTTCGACTCTATTCCTTCTAAAGAACCTTCAAGAAGCACAATATTGTTTGCGTTTAATATTTTGTAAGTGCTTAATTCTGAGTTAGTTACAACTTCAGAGCTCTTTAAATTGCGTGACGACAAATATACATTATTATTTGAATCGCCCAACACAAACAAAGACTTTTTGCTCTCTAACCCTAAAGCCTTCAAAATATTAGTAAAATCTTTTGTTCTCGGAGCTTCCAGATTGAAATCCTCAACAACCAAAATTGATTGCTCTTTTGCCTTAATACTTAGGGCAGATTTACGAGCTAATCTCTTAAGGTTTTTGTTTAGTTTTTGAGAGTAACTTCTCGGTCTTGGACCAAAAATTCTACCTCCACCAACAAACAAAGGATTCTTAATACTTCCCGCTCTTGCAGTTCCTGTTCCTTTTTGCTTTTTAATCTTGCGTGTACTTCCTGCAATTTCTGCTCTCTCTTTAGACTTGTGCGTTCCCTGTCTCTGATTTGCCAGGTATTGCTTAACATCTAAATACACAGCATGATTATTAGGCTCTATAGCGAAAACATCGTCAGAAAGGTTCACCTTTCTTCCTGTTTCTTTTCCTTTAATATCTAATACTGCTACTTCCATTACTTCTGAATGATTACATAAGCGTTCTTGTGTCCCGGAACACATCCTTTAACAACTAAAAGATTCTTCTCAGGAACTACCTTCAACACTCTTAAGTTTTGAACTGTTACTCTTTCTGCTCCCATTCTACCAGCCATTCGCATTCCCTTGAATACTCTTGAAGGGTAAGACGATGCTCCAATAGATCCAGGTGCTCTTAAACGGTTGTGCTGACCGTGGGTCGCCTGACCTACACCACCAAAACCGTGTCTTTTTACAACACCCTGGAAACCTTTACCTTTTGATGTACCTGATACATCAACAAATTCTCCTTCTTCGAAGTGATCTACCGAAATAGTATCACCCAGTTTGTAATCTCCTTCAAACCCTTGGAATTCAACAACTTTCTTCTTAGGAGAAACACCTGCTTTCTTAAAATGACCTGCTTCGGCCTTTATTGCACGTTTTTCTGCCTTGTCATCGAAACCAAGCTGAAGGGCCTCATACCCGTCAACCTCACTGGTTCTGACTTGGGTAACTACGCATGGCCCAGCTTCAATAACGGTACAAGGGATATTCTTCCCGTTCTCGTCGAAGATGCTGGTCATACCGATCTTTTTTCCAATTAACCCAGACATAATTATTATTATTTATTTACTTATTTATTAAAAAAACAGGGTCAAAATACTTCAACCCTGAATGTATTTTTTCCGTTTTTCCCTCGCGAAACGCTCAGGACATGTTATCGGAAAGGCCTGCTTCCCGACATTAAAATCATCACACTTTGATCTCTACTTCAACTCCACTTGGCAATTCAAGCTTCATTAAAGCGTCGATAGTCTTAGAAGACGAGCTGTAGATATCGAGTAATCTTTTATAAGAACTCAACTGAAACTGCTCTCTTGACTTCTTGTTCACGTGAGGAGAACGCAAAACAGTAAAGATCTTTTTGTGTGTTGGTAACGGGATTGGCCCGGTAACAACAGCTCCTGTAGTTTTTACAGTTTTTACAATCTTCTCAGCAGACTTATCTACTAAATTGTGATCGTATGATTTTAGTTTTATTCTGATTTTTTGACTCATTTTCCTAAAATTTAAGCGGTTACTCCTTTTGCAGCTTTCACAACTTCTTCGGCAATATTCGAAGGAGTTTCAGCGTAGTGAGAAAATTCCATAGTAGAAGTTGCTCTACCGGAAGACAATGTTCTTAATGAAGTAACATATCCAAACATTTCCGATAACGGCACTTCTGCCTTGATTACTTTAGACCCTGCTCTGTCGTCCATGTTGTTTACTTGTCCACGACGACGGTTAAGGTCACCTACAATATCTCCCATGTTTTCTTCAGGAGTAAGCACTTCTAATTTCATGATAGGCTCCATCAATACGGCACGGGCAGCTTTAGCAGCACCTTTGTACCCTAGTTTGGCAGCCAGTTCGAAAGAAAGTGAATCCGAATCCACCGCGTGGAAAGATCCATCCTTCAACGTAACCTTCATACTATCCATCTCGAATCCGGCTAAAGGACCATTCTTCATAGCCTCTTTAAATCCTTTTTCTACAGATGGGATATATTCTTTAGGAATATTACCTCCTTTAATCTCATTAACAAACTCTAAACCAGACTTACCTTCTTCAGCAGGTTCCATAGTAAATACGATATCCGCAAATTTACCACGTCCACCAGACTGCTTCTTGTACACCTCTCTGTGATCTGCCTTGGCAGTAATAGCTTCTTTGTACTCTACCTGAGGCTGTCCCTGGTTTACATCAACCTTAAATTCTCTCTTAAGACGGTCAACGATAATATCTAAGTGAAGCTCACCCATACCAGAAATAATAGTCTGTCCTGAAGCCTCATCAGTTTTTACCTGGAATGTCGGATCTTCTTCTGCAAGTTTAGCCAACGCCATTCCTAACTTATCTACATCAGCCTTGGTTTTTGGCTCTACCGCGATACCGATTACAGGATCAGGGAACACCATACTTTCAAGAACGATCGGTGATTTCTCATCAGAAAGAGTATCACCCGTCTTGATATCTTTAAAACCAACAGCAGCACCTATATCTCCAGCTTCGATATACTCAATAGCATTCTGCTTGTTTGAGTGCATCTGATAGATACGGGAAATACGCTCTCTCTTACCGGAACGGTTGTTCAACACATAAGAACCAGCATCCAGTCTACCTGAATACGCTCTAAAGAAAGCCAGACGACCTACGAAAGGATCTGTAGCGATCTTAAATGCTAAAGCTGAGAAAGGCTCACTTACATCAGGCTTACGAGAGATCTCTTCTTCAGTATTAGGATCAGTACCTACGATCGCCTCCTTATCTGTTGGAGAAGGAAGGTATCTACATACTGCATCTAAAAGGAACTGAACTCCTTTGTTCTTAAATGAAGAACCACATACCATAGGAATGATACTCATATCCATTACCGCAGCTCTAAGCGCAGCGTGGATCTCATCCTCAGTAATAGAGTTCTCATCCTCGAAGAACTTCTCCATTAAAGCTTCATCATATTCAGCAACAGCTTCAATTAATGCAGCTCTGTATTCTTTAACTTCGTCTACCATTTCCGCAGGAATATCCACTACGTCAAAAGTTGCTCCGAAGTTTTCTTCATGCCATACAATTGCACGGTTTTTAACCAGGTCAACGATTCCTTTAAAATCTGCTTCATCACCGATAGGTAAAACGATAGGCACTGCGTTAGAACCTAACATTTCTTTTACCTGCTTACATACATTAAGGAAGTTAGACCCCTGACGGTCCATTTTGTTTACAAATCCCATACGAGGAACCTTGTAGTTGTCTGCCAATCTCCAGTTGGTTTCAGACTGAGGCTCTACTCCGTCAACAGCACTAAATAAAAAAACCAATCCATCAAGTACTCTTAAAGATCGGTTTACTTCCACTGTAAAGTCAACGTGACCGGGGGTATCAATAATGTTAAAGTGATATCCCTTGGCATCTGCTGTAGGTTTCCCGTTTTCAGTTGGGAAATTCCATGTACATGTAGTTGCCGCAGATGTAATGGTAATACCACGCTCCTGCTCCTGCTCCATCCAGTCCATAGTAGCAGCACCGTCGTGTACCTCACCAATTTTGTGACTTACACCTGTATAAAAAAGTATACGCTCCGTAGTTGTTGTTTTACCAGCATCAATGTGAGCAGCAATACCTATATTTCTTGTATATTTTAAATCTCTTCCCATTTTTATACTATAACAATAAATTAAAATCTAAAGTGAGAGAATGCTTTATTTGCTTCAGCCATTTTGTGAGTATCAACTCTTTTCTTAACTGCAGCACCTTCTTCTTTGGCAGCAGCTAATACTTCGGCAGCTAATTTCTGAGCCATTGATTTCTCGTTTCTTTTACGAGCGTAACCAATTAACCATTTCATAGCCATAGATACTTTTCTATCTGGTCTGATCTGCATAGGAATCTGGAAAGTAGCACCACCAACACGTCGGCTTCTCACCTCTACGTGCGGCATTACATTAGATAAAGCATCTTTCCACAGTTCTAAAGCAGTTTTTTCGTCGTCGTTTTTCTTTTGATCTACAATATCCATTGCATCGTAGAACACTTTAAATGCTATCGACTTCTTACCATCCCACATCAGGTTATTCACAAAACGAGTAACCAATTGGTCGTTAAACTTTGGATCCGGTAAAAGCGGTCTTTTTTTCGCCTGTCTTTTTCTCATGTCTTTACATTAACGTTGTTAGATTACTTTTTGCCCTTAGGACGTTTTGCACCGTATTTAGATCTGCGCTGTGTTCTTCCCGCAACTCCTGCGGTATCCAAAGCACCACGAACGATGTGGTATCTAACTCCCGGTAAATCTTTTACCCTTCCGCCTCTTACTAATACTATCGAGTGCTCTTGGAGGTTATGTCCTTCTCCTGGAATGTATGCGTTCACCTCGTTACCATTTGTTAAACGAACACGCGCAACCTTACGCATGGCCGAATTAGGTTTCTTAGGTGTAGTAGTATATACACGCGTACACACTCCTCTTCTCTGAGGACACGAATCCAAAGCAGCCGATTTACTCTTCTTAGTAATTGTAGCTCTTCCTTTTCGTACTAATTGTGAAATTGTTGGCATAATTTACTATTACAATAATTTGTTTTAAATTAAAAATCCCTCTTTTTAGAGGGTGGCAAAGGTAGAAATAATTTTAAACTATTCAAACGTTAAAAGATTAATTTTCAAGTTGATTGATTTTTTTAACTCTCTCCACTTTGAACAGCACGGTTTACAACCGGATTTTACTGCAGATAATTCACTCCGGTTTTACCATTATATATACATATATATTATAGGAGATCTCAAACCCGGAATTTCTTATTTAAAAAAGCTTTTTTTCACCATTAAAAAAGCCGGTATTCTCATCTAAAAAAATACGGTGCAAATATAATTATCCAAAAAACATGAATTACGGTAAAACCATTATTATTTTACTCGATTACACCATAATATATATAAGAAGTTAATTTACTATAACTTTCACTTCTTTTTTGCCTTCTGCAGACAAATTTTTTTTCCCCGGCTTCAGATCGACAGATTTTCACAAGCTCACTCACAAAGGAAGTTCCGTTATCATTGAGGTTAAAATTTCTTAACACTTTTTTTGTAATATTTCTTCTTTTAAAGAAACCCGTGAAATAGTATCATTTTTTTAACACTTTAGCATTTTTTTTGAGAAAAATATAACTATGGGCCAGTTTTTTTGCAGAAAAAAATTGCATAATTAACATGAATTTAAGATTTTTGGCGGTAGCTAATTCAAATAATTTATAAAATGAGAACAAAGTTTAGTGGATTCTTAACACTATTACTGGTGTTAATTGCGCACTTATCTTTCGCGCAAGAAAAGGCGATCTCAGGTAAGATAACAGACTCTGATGGTCTGCCGCTTCCCGGAGTAAATATCGTCGTTAAGGGGACTACCAACGGTACCCAGTCCGATTTTGATGGTAATTATACCATTCGGGCAAGTGTAGGTCAAGTACTTTTATTTACGTACGTTGGCCAAAAAGATGTAGAAAGAGTAATTGGAGCATCCGATGTCATTAATGTACAGATGGAAGACGATGCCCAGGCACTTGAAGAAGTGGTTGTTACCGCCCAGGGTATTCAAAGAGAAAAGAAAGCTTTAGGATATGCTGTAAGTACGGTAGGCTCTGAAGATCTGGAGCAAAAATCCCAGGGAGATGTTGCCCGTGTTCTTAACGGACAGGCATCCGGGGTACAGATCAACGCTACCAACGGAGTGTCCGGTTCCGCTACCAACATCATTATCAGGGGATATACTTCCATCTCAGGAAGTAACCAGCCACTGTTTATTGTAGATGGTGTTCCTTTTAGTAGTGACACCAACGCGCAAGGAAACTTCGTAGATGGTAACAACGGTTCCAGTCGTTTCCTTGACATCGACCCCAACAACATTGAAAGCATTAACGTACTGAAAGGACTGGCAGCAGCCAACCTCTACGGTACGGCCGGTAGGAACGGGGTAATCCTGATCACTACCAAAGGTGGAGCTTCCGGTGGGGCACCAACCAAGTCTGAAATTACATTCAGCCAGTCGATCTTCTTTAATGAAATCGCTTCCCTTCCTGATTATCAGGATGAATTCGGGGGTGGTTTTGACCAGGCTTTCGGATTTTTCTTCAGTAACTTCGGACCTTCATTTAACAGTACTAACCCAGCTGACTTCGGAACTAACTTTGTAGGTTTCGATACAGACGGAGTACCATTAATTACACACCCTACTCAGACCAACTCTAATGTAGCAGCTGGATTTCCTGAGTTTGCAGGTGTAGGATACAGATATCAGCCTTATGATAATGTAGAAGAATTCTTCAGAACAGGACTTATTACAAGTACCTCTATCAACGCAAGAGGAAGTTCTGCAGACGGAAAAATAAGTTATAATGCCAATTACGGTTATCTGGATAACGAAGGGTTCACCCCAGGAAACACCTTAAGAAGAAATACAATAGGTATTGGTGGTAAAGCAGAATTAAGCAATAAGTTTACCATTAACGGTACCTTGAATTACGCAAGAACCGATTTTGTTTCTCCTCCTATCGCGGCCAGTGTGGGTAACGGAGCATTCGGTGCAGGTTCGTCGGTTTTCGGGCACGTATTCTTTACACCGAGAAGTATCGACCTTACCGGGCTTCCTTTCCAGAACCCTCTGGACGGAAGTACAGCATACTATCGTGCAGGTAACGATATTCAGAACCCGAGATGGACCGTGGCTAATGCCTTCGGTAACCAGTTTACCAACAGGGTATTCGGTAACTTACAGGCATCATACAAGATCACAGATAACTTAAATGTTTTCTGGAGAACGGGAATTGACTTCTTCGTAGAAAGAAACGAAAACGCTCAGAACAGAGGTGGTGCGGAAGGTAATGTAAATGGTTTCTACCAAACCTTCGACAACAGCAACACTATCTGGGATCACACTTTACAGTTAAACGGGGCTTACCTTCTAACGGAAGATCTTGATATCTCCTTCAACGCGGGGGTTACTTCCAGAAGAACAGTATTCTCTCAGCAAGGTGTTACAAGTACTCAGCAGGTAGTATTCGGAGTACTTAGACACTTTAACTTCGAGAACCAGACTCCTGTTCAGTTCGACTCTTTCCAGAATATTGTTGGAGCATACGGACAGGCAGAATTCGGATATAAAGGATTTGCATACTTAACCCTTGCAGGTAGAAATGACTGGGTATCTAACTTTGCCCAGGACAACAGAAGTATCTTCTACCCATCTGCGAGTGCTTCTTTCGTACCAACTGCGGTATGGGACGGGCTTACCAGCCAGAACGGGTTAAACTTCTTAAAGGTTCGTGCAGGATACGGTACTTCCGCAGGTTTTGCCGGAGGATTTCCGGTATTTAACGGACTAAACTTAGATCCTCGTGACTTCCAGAGCGGTGGAACCAACGTTCCTTCTAACTCTGCTTCCAACGTATTAGGTAACCCTAATCTGGAGCCTGAAAGAGTTGACGAGATCGAGGTAGGTATCGAATCCAGATTCCTTAACAACAGAATTTCTCTTGATGTCTCATTATTCGATAAGACCACTACAGATCTTATTACTTCCCGTCCGCTGGATCCTTCAACAGGATTTACTTCTACACAAACCAACATTGGAGAAGTTCAGGTACAGGGTGTAGAGATTGATCTGGCAGCTCAGATCATCAGAAATGACAACGGATTCAACTGGAGTCTTAATGCTAACTTCACAGCAGATGAGTCTACAGTAAACGATATTGGGCAGGACGCAGAAAACATCCAGATTGCCGGTTTCGGTGGTGGATTAGGTAACTATGCAGTGGAAGGAAGACCTTTCGGTGTGCAGTTAGGTACCAGAATTCAGCGTGATGCTAACAACAACTTTGTAGTAAACAGTACAGGTAGCTACATTGAAGAGCAAGGATTATTTGAGATTGGAGATCCGAATGCGGATTGGAGATTGAATGTAAACAATACACTTTCATACAAAGGGTTTAGCTTTAATATGAGTTGGGCGTACAGACATGGAGGTGATATTTACTCCAACACCGTTTCTACCCTGATCGGTAGGGGTCTTGTAGAAGACACTGTAGATCGTTTATCGACTTTCGTTCTTCCGGGTGTTAAGCAAGACGGAACACCGAATGATATTCAGATCAACAACTCCGATTTCTTCTTCGGTAACGTAGCCTTCGGTCCTGAAGAACTTCAGGTATATGACGGAAGTGTACTGAGATTACGTGAAGTTTCTCTGGCTTATTCTGTTCCCAGAAAGCTACTTGAGAAAACTCCTTTCGGAAGCCTTACTTTAACAGTAAGTGGTCAGAACCTTTGGTTCAAGTCATTCGGAGTGCCGGATAGTACAAACTTCGACACAGATGCGCTAGGTTTAGGAGTAGGTAATGGATTAGGATTTGAGTTCTTGAACGGTCCTAGTGCAAGACAATATGGTATGTCTCTTAAAGCAACATTCTAAATAAAATCTCAAAAGAAAATGAAAATATCTAATTTTAAATTTAAAGCAGTTGTACTCGTACTGGGATTGTTATTCTCATGTGAGTCAACCGAGTTGGACTTAACGGAGAGTCCAAATGCACTGAGCCCGGAACAGGCTTCTGCTGACTTCTTCTTAAATGCTGTGCAGGAAGATTTTGGTAGATTAGTTGGAGGTATTAACGGTTTTGGGGATATAGGAGCTCAGTTAACCAGAGTTCATTATATGGGCGGAAGACAGTATAACCAAAACTACTCTGCCGATAGTTTTAATAACGAATGGTCTTCTGCATACGCAGGAATCCTTGCCGACCTTAATGTAATGTACGGATTGGCCGAAGAAGCCAACCTGCAGCGTCACCTTGGAATCGGTAGGACTATAGAAGCTTTTACTATTGTAACTTTAGTAGATTTCTTCGGAGACATTCCTTATACGGAAGCTCTTCAGGGAGCAGAGGGTAACTTTAACCCTTCTGTAGATTCAGGAGCCAGTATTTACGATGCGGCACTTGCATTACTGGACCAGGCAGATGCAGCTTTTACTGCAGATACTTCAGATGAACCTGAGTTCGATCTGTTCTATGACAACGATTATGATAACTGGCAACTTCTGACCAATTCTTTAAGAATTAAGATCCTTAACCAGAGAAGACTGGTTGATCCGGGAGCTGTTGCCGCTATCAACACTATTATCGCTTCAGGTGATTTTATTTCCGATAGTTCAGAAGATTTCCAGTTCCAGTGGGGAGCCAACCTGGCTAACCCGGATACAAGATCTCCTCAATATGCTGCGAGTTACATCAATACAGGTGCAGCTGAATATATGTCTAACAGTTTGATGGACTATATGATGTCTGACAAAGTAGGAAACGCTTCAGCAACTTTTGAAGGAATGGATCCAAGGATCAGATATTACTTCTACCGTCAGAATGCTATGACTCCAGGGGTAGACGGAGCACCGCCTAGCCAGCAGGAACTTCAGTGTAGCGTTGAGTCGCCACCACAGCATTATGTAGATGGCGGATTTACCTACTGTAACCTGGCTAACGGATACTGGGGTAGAGATCACGGAGACGATGACGGTATTCCACCAGACGGACTACTTAGAACCGTATGGGGTGTATATCCTTTCGGAGGTCGTTTTGACGACAGTACTTTTGATGAAGTTGATCAGGGTATCGGCGCAGGTGGAGCAGGTGTTACACCTATCTTCCTGAGCTCGACTATCGATTTCATCCGTGCAGAATTAGCGATGGAAGCTGGAAACACAGCTGACGCAAGAACATTTATGCTGGCAGGAATTGCCAAGTCTTTTACCAAGGTAAGAAGCTTTGGAGCTTTGGATTCAGGTGCAGACCTTTCTACTGCAGCTCCGCTAAGTGATGATACCGATTATATGACTGAAGTTGGAGAGTTGTTCGACGCAGCTGATACCAACGGTAAATGGAACATCCTGGCTACAGAGTTCTTTGTAACATTGTTTGGAAACGGAATTGATGCTTACAACTTCTACAGAAGAGTGGGAGCACCATTCGATCTGCAGCCAAACCTTGAGCCGGATCCGGGAGCGTTCATCAGATCGCACTTCTATCCTGGAAACCTTGCGAACAACAATTCTAATGTAACTCAAAAGAGCGGAGTAACGGATAGAGTATTCTGGGATACCAACCCTGAGACCGGATTCCCAATCGCTAATTAAAAAATATTAATCATGAGAAAATTAATTCATAAATTATTTCTTTTATCAACACTCTCCATAGTTTTTTATGGGTGTGAGGGGAGTCAACCCATTGATGAAGTTTTTGATGATATTAGCAGAGGTGCGATCTTAAGAACCCTGAGTGCTAATAATTCATATAATATCTTTGATGCCACCAGTGCCTTTGAAGCTCAGTTGGAAGAATCCGATCTTGAGAACGGAGATCTTCTTTCTGAAGTAAATCTTTACATCAGCTTCGTAGACAATCAGGACGATGGCACAGACCGTGATGTTGCAGAGCAGCTTTTCAATAGTTTTGCTGCTTCTGAGCTTGGAATAAGCGATAGCGGACTTCCATTGATAGATGTTTCTATTTCGCTAACCGAAGCGGTTGCTGCTGTTGGTTTGAGCGATGGTGAATTCTTTGGTGGAGATCAGTTTATCTTCCGATTTGAAGTTGTACTGACAGACGGTCGTGTATTCAGTTCAGGAAATGCTAACAGTACGGTTACCGGAGGATCTTTCTTCAGATCCCCATTCAGATATACGGTAACTATCAAATGTGTTCCACCTGCTCCGGTACCAGGAGATTATACTATAGATCTTGAAGACAGTTTTGGTGACGGATGGGATGGTGCATTTATAACTGTAACTATTGACGGAACCAGCCAGGATATAACCATTAACAGTGGAAGTGCAGGTACTTTTGTAGTGAATGTTCCTATGGGTACTACTTCACTGGTTTTCGAATATACCCCAGGTAACTTTGAAAGCGAGCACACTTATACTATTACAGCTCCCACCGGTGAGACCGCGGCTGAAGACGGCCCTGGCCCAACACCCGGACCGATCACTTTAAATATCTGTAATGGATAATTAAATGTTTAATAAATAATTTAGTCTATTAAAAGCTCTGGCAATTGCCAGGGCTTTTTTACTATATGGTATTTACCATCCCCACTTAACAGTCTTATAAACTCTATTTAAAAAGGCTCAATCCACCCTATAAAACTTCCATAGCAGAAGCAGAAACTTTTAATGTATACTTTTCCTCCTGTAAGCATATCTTCATCATTGCATATTCCGGCAAATAACACCTTTCCATTTCCTTTAAATTGAAGCATAATTTCACCCTACTATTTCGTTATAGTTATACTATTATTCTTTCAATTTCATAAAGCAAAAAACTACTATTTCGTTCTCAAATAATTGATTTTAAAATAGTTATATAAGTTTCATGAAAATAGGCTCGCATTACATGAAATAAATCATATCCACGCATTTTTTTGCCTGAAATTTATCCGGTGAAACAACCCCTATTATCCGCCAATGTTGTTTCGTTTAAACTTTATAATCCAAAAAAAATGAGATCAAAAATTGGAAGAATTTCAGCACTATTCCTGGTGCTGATCATCAATCTGTCCTTTACCAGCCAAAAAACAATTACTGGTAAGGTAACCGATTCTGACGGTTTACCGCTTCCCGGGGTAAATATCCTGATAAAGGGTACCACTCGCGGAACACAAACAGGGTTTGACGGGAGCTATACTATATCCGTCAATGTTGGTCAAACATTACATTATTCGTATTTGGGACTAAAGGATGTGGAAAGAGTAGTTGGAGCATCCGATGTCATTAATGTACAGATGGAAGACGATGCCCAGGCACTTGAAGAAGTGGTTGTTACCGCCCAGGGTATTCAAAGAGAAAAGAAAGCTTTAGGATATGCTGTAAGTACGGTAGGCTCTGAAGATCTGGAGCAAAAATCCCAGGGAGATGTGGCCCGTGTTCTTAACGGACAGGCATCCGGGGTACAGATCAACGCTACCAACGGAGTGTCCGGTTCCGCTACCAACATCATTATCAGGGGATATACTTCCATCTCCGGAAGTAACCAGCCACTGTTTATTGTAGATGGTGTTCCTTTTAGTAGCGACACCAATGAGCAGGGGAACTTCGTAGATGGTAACAACGGTTCCAGCCGTTTCCTTGACATCGACCCCAACAACATTGAAAGCATTAACGTACTGAAAGGACTGGCAGCAGCCAACCTCTACGGTACAGCCGGTAGAAACGGGGTAATCCTGATCACTACCAAAGGTGGAGCTTCCGGTGGGGCACCAACCAAGTCTGAAATTACATTCAGCCAGTCGGTCTTCTTCAATGAAATTGCTTCCCTTCCTGATTATCAGGATGAATTCGGGGGTGGTTTTGACCAGGCTTTCGGGTTCTTCTTCAGTAACTTCGGACCTTCATTTAGCAGTACTGATCCGGATGACTTCGGATCTAATTTTATAGGTTTCGACACAGACGGAGTACCATTAATTACGCACCCTACTCAAACTAATTCGGGCGGGAGAATTGCCTTCCCCGAATTTGCTGGTGTAGGATACAGGTATCAGCCTTATGATAATGTAGAGGAGTTCTTCAGGACCGGAATTATTACAAGTACCTCTATCAATGCAAGAGGAAGTTCGGCAGATGGAAAGATAAGCTACAATATCAATTACGGTTATCTGGATAACGAAGGATTTACCCCGGGAAACACCTTAAGAAGAAATACAATAGGTATTGGTGGTAAAGCAGAATTAAGCAATGAGTTTACCATTAACGGTACCCTGAATTACGCGAGAACCGATTTCACCTCCCCTCCCGTGGCTGCCAGTACAGGTAACGGAGCCTTTGGTACAGGTTCGTCGGTTTTCGGGCACGTATTCTTTACCCCGAGAAGTATCGACCTTACCGGGCTTCCTTTCCAGAATCCGTTAACCGGCGGTACTATTTATTACAGGGCCGGGAATGATATTCAGAACCCGAGGTGGACCGTAGCCAACGCCTTCGGCAGCCAATTTACCAACAGGGTATTCGGTAACTTACAGGCATCTTACAAGATCACAGATAACTTAAATGTTTTCTGGAGAACGGGAATTGACTTCTTTGTGGAAAGAAACGAAAATGCCCAGAACAAAGGTGGTGCGGAAGGTAATGTAAATGGTTTCTACCAGACCTTCGACAACAGCAACACTATCTGGGATCACACTTTACAGTTAAACGGAGCTTACCTCTTAACGGAAGATCTCGACATCTCTCTTAATGCCGGCCTGACCTCCAGAAGAACAACCCTTTCACGTCAGGGGGTAACCAGCACAGAACAGCTGGTATTCGGAGTATTGAGGCAGTTTAATTTCCAGAATCAGCTTCCTGTTCAGTTCGACTCTTTCCAGAATATCGTCGGAGCATACGGACAAGCAGAATTCGGATATAAAGGATTTGCATACTTAACCCTTGCAGGTAGAAATGACTGGGTATCTAACTTTGCTCAGGACAACAGAAGTATCTTCTACCCTTCTGCAAGTGCTTCCTTCATACCCACTGCGGTATGGGATGAACTTACCAGCCAGAACGGGTTAAACTTCTTAAAGGTGCGTGCAGGATACGGTACTTCCGCAGGTTTTGCAGGAGGGTTTCCGGTATTTAACGGTTTAACCCTCAATACCAGAGAATTCATTCATGGCGGGACTTTGGTTCCCACCATTTCCGGGGCCGCCAGAAATAATGCCAGCGTATTAGGTAACCCTAACCTGAAACCGGAAAGGGTTAACGAGATTGAGATAGGTGTTGAATCCAGATTTTGGGATAACAGGGTCTCTTTGGATCTTTCCATATTTGACAAGACTACAACAGATCTTATTACTTCCCGCCCGCTGGACCCTTCAACAGGATTTACCTCTATCCGCACAAATATCGGAGAAGTTCAGGTTCAGGGTGTAGAGATTGATCTGGCAGCTCAGATCATCAGAAATGACAACGGATTCAACTGGAGTCTTAATGCTAACTTCACAGCAGATGAGTCTACAGTAAACGATATTGGGCAGGACGCAGAAAACATCCAGATTGCCGGTTTCGGTGGTGGATTAGGTAACTATGCAGTGGAAGGAAGACCTTTCGGTGTGCAGTTAGGTACCAGAATTCAGCGTGATGCTAACAACAACTTTGTAGTAAACAGTACAGGTAGCTACATTGAAGAGCAAGGATTATTTGAGATTGGAGATCCGAATGCGGATTGGAGATTGAATGTAAACAATACACTTTCATACAAAGGGTTTAGCTTTAATATGAGCTGGGCGTACAGACACGGAGGTGATATTTACTCCAACACCGTTTCTACACTTATCGGTAGGGGTCTTGTAGAAGATACGGTGGATCGTCTGTCTACTTTCGTTCTTCCGGGTGTTAAGCAAGACGGAACACCCAATGATATTCAGATCAACAACTCCGATTTCTTCTTCGGTAACGTAGCCTTCGGCCCTGAAGAACTTCAGGTATACGACGGAAGTGTACTGAGATTACGTGAAGTTTCCCTGGCTTATTCTATTCCTAAAACGATCCTGGAAAAAACTCCTTTCGGCAATATTGTCCTCACATTAAGCGGACAGAACCTTTGGTTCAAGTCATTCGGAGTGCCGGATAGTACAAACTTCGACACAGATGCGCTGGGATTAGGAGTAGGTAACGGTTTAGGGTTTGAATTCCTGAATGGCCCCAGTGCCAGGCAATATGGTATGTCTCTTAAAGCAACATTCTAAATAAAATCAAAAAGAAATGAAAATATTCAATTTTAAATCTAAAGTAATTATGCTGGTATTGGGCTTATTATTCTCCTGTGAATCTACAGAGCTCGATCTCACAGAAAATCCCAATTTATTGGATCAGGAGGAAGTCTCTGCCGACTTTCTTTTAAATTCAGCTCAGTTGGATTTTGCCAGGCTTATTGGAGGCATCAACGGCCTGGGAGATATCGGAGCCGAACTTACCAGGATACATTATATGAGCGGGAGGCAGTACAATCAGAATTACTCTGCCGACAGTTTTAACAATGAATGGAGAATGGCTTATTCGCAGATACTTTCAGATCTGAACCGTCTTTATCCGCTTGCGGAAGAAGGAGATCTTCACTACCATACAGGGATCGGTCGTACACTGGAAGCTTTTATTATTGTAACCCTGGTAGATTTCTTCGGAGATATCCCGTATACGGAAACACTTCAGGGGCTCGATAATTTTAACCCTGCACTTAATACAGGGGAGGAAATATACGCTACGGCACTCAGACTCCTGACAGAGGCAGAAACTGCTTTTAATGTAGATCCAAAGCCTATTTTTCAGCCGGAGTTCGATCTGTTTTACGGAATAAAGTCCGACAGTGATATTGATATCGAAGCCTGGATAAAGGCCATTAACTCCATACGCATTAAAATATACGCACAGACCCGTCTGGTAGATCCTGATGCAGCCGGCAAGATCAACACCATTATTGATTCAGGCAATTATATTTCCGATAGTTCGGAGGATTTTCAATTCCGATGGGGAGCCAATCTGGCCAATCCCAACACAAGATCCCCTCAGTATACTGCGAGTTACATCAACACAGGTGCCGCTGAATATATGTCTAACGGTCTAATGAACTATATGATGTCTGATAAAGTAGGGAACGCTTCGGCAACTTTTGAAGAAATGGATCCGAGGATCAGATATTATTTCTACCGTCAGAATGCAACCACCCCCGGAGCAGCAGGTGCCCGCCCTAATCAGCAACGTTTAAGCTGTAGTGTAGAATCACCGCCACCACATTATGTGGCAGGTGGATTTAATTTCTGCAATCTGCCCAACGGATACTGGGGGAGAGATCACGGAGACGATGACGGTATTCCACCGGACGGACTACTCAGAACCGTATGGGGTGTATATCCTTTCGGAGGTCGTTTTGACGATAATACTTTTGAGGAAGTTGATCAGGGAATTGGAGGCGGAGGAGCAGGTATTACTCCCGTCTTCCTGAGCTCGACCATCGATTTTATCCGTGCAGAATTAGCGATGGTAGCTGAAAACACAGTTGACGCAAGAACATTTATGCTGGCAGGAATTGCCAAGTCCTTTACTAAAGTAAGAAGCTTTGGAACTCTGGATACAAGTGCAGACCTTTCTACTTCAGCTCCGCCAAGTGATGATGCCGATTATATGGCCGAAGTTGGAGAGTTGTTCGACGCTGCCGATACTAACGGGAAATGGAATATTCTCGCCAATGAGTTCTTTGTAACGCTATTCGGTAACGGAATCGATGCTTACAACTTCTACAGAAGAGTTGGAGCACCTTTTGATCTGCAGCCAAACCTTGAACCCAATCCGGGAGCGTTCATCAGATCGCACTTCTATCCCGGAAACCTCGCGAATAACAATTCTAATGTAACTCAAAAGAGCGGAGTAACGGATAGAGTATTCTGGGATACCAACCCTGAGACCGGATTCCCGATCGCTAATTAAAAAATATTAATCATGAGAAAATCAATTCATAGTTTACTATTACTTTCCTTTCTAACTGTTTTTAACGGATGCGAAAGCGAAAAGGTTATCGACGATGTTTTTGACGGGATAACCAGAGGGGCTATTCTCAGGACCATAAACGCCACTAAAACCTATAACCTGGAGGACACTTCCAGTGTTTTCAGGGTTCAACTGGAAGAATCTGATCATGAGGATGGAACTCTTCTTTCTGAAGTTAATCTCTATATCAGTTTTTCAGATAAGTCTGAAACTGAAAAAGATCTTGAGGTGGAAGAGTTTTTCATGGACACTTTTACTACCTCCAGTTTCGGTCTCAGTGAAAACGGGCTCCCTTTACTGGATGTTTCCGTTAGCCTAAAAGAAGCTATCGAAGCCACTAAATTAAAGGAGGGTGAGTTTGTTGAGGGAGATCAGTTTATTTTCCGTTTTGAACTTGTATTAACAGACGGACGGACGTTCAGTTCGGGAAATGCCAACAGTACGGTTACCGGAGGATCTTTCTTCAGATCTCCTTTCAGATACGCAGTTACCCTCACACTCCCATCCCCTCCTTCCGAATCGATAAATTACAACCGATGAAACAGGTACATTAATTATGATTCTGGTTTACATAAGTCCTGCCATATAATGTCAGGGCTTTTTTTATTGCCTAACATCTACATTTATTTACCTTTGCCCCCATGGAAGGAAATACACAAATATTTGGGATCAGGGCTGTTATTGAAGCTATTCAGGCCGGAAAGACCATAGATAAGATCTTTATTCAAAGAGGCCTGAAGGGAAATCTATTCTCCGAACTCAATCACCTTATTCAAACCCATCATATAAGCAGTTCTTTTGTTCCGGCAGAGAAACTCAATCGCCTTACCAGAAAAAATCACCAGGGGGTTATTGCCAATATTTCCCCGGTAGACTTTTACGATATGGACAACCTGGTCATGGAAGTTATGGAATCGGGTAAAACTCCTTTGTTCCTTCTGCTGGACCAGCTTTCTGATGCCAGGAACTTTGGTGCTATTATCAGAACTGCCGAATGTACCGGTGTAAACGGGATCATTATTCAGAAAAAAGGCGGAGCCCCGGTTACCGCAGATACCGTAAAGACCTCGGCAGGAGCTGTCTTTAACGTTCCGATTTGTAAAGTAGATCACATAAAAGACGCTATTTATTATTTACAGTCTTCGGGAGTAAAAGTGATTGCAGCCACCGAAAAAACAGAAAATACTATTTATGATGTTTCCTTTAAAGAACCCGTAGCCGTGGTTATGGGGGCTGAAGACAAAGGTATTTCAGCTTCCGTATTAAAAATTGCAGATGAAATGGCAAAGCTTCCCATGAAAGGAAAAATAGGTTCTCTTAATGTTTCTGTTGCCTGCGGAGCTTTTCTATACGAGGCGTTGAGACAAAGGATCTAAGGAGTCTGATCTTCTTCTTCCTCCCTCATCCGTCTTTCCAGTTCGCTGGTAGGGACAAAATTCCCGTCCTCGTCAAAATGTTTCAGGAATGGGTCCTGTTCTTCCTTAAAACCTTCTGTTTCCCATTGGTACTTCCTCTTAACCGGAAGCTTTTCCTTAAAGAAGAAGGAAAAAACAAAACCTGTCAGGAACCCGGCCAGGTGCCCTTCCCAGGAGATGGAACTATCTACCGGAAAAACGTACCACACCAGGCTGCCGTAGAGAAAGACCACGATCAGCGATACGGCCACCAGGCGGTAATAACCGGCAAATATACCCCTGAAGAAAATAAAGCTGCTAAGCATGTATATAATACCGCTGGCCCCAATATGATAGGCCTCTCTCCCGATGATCCAGGTAAGTATTCCGGAGCTCAGCATCCCGTAGAGGATCACTTTCCAGCTCACATTGCTGTAAAAATAGAACAGAGCCATAGAGAGTATTAATAACGGAAAAGTGTTATTGTACAAATGCTCTATAGAACTGTGAATAAAAGGACTGAATACAACCCCTTTTAAGCCGCTTAAAGTTCTGGGATAAACACCGAAGCTTGTAAAATCGAAACCAAAACGCAGTTCGAACCAGTACACCAACCAGATAGTCAGTCCGAATAAAAAGGGGTATAGAACAACGCCCGAATCAAATTTAAAAGCTTCCTTGCGACTCATTTTATAAATTTATAAAAATAGCAATGCAAATAGGTTACCAAAAAGGCCGGGGTGATAAATTGTCATGCAAATATTAGTATTTTTACAACATGAATGAACCCTTAGCCGAAAGAGTACGCCCGAAAACATTAAATGAGTATATCAGTCAGAGTCATTTGGTTGGAGAGACCGGTTCTCTTACCAATCAGATCAAGCAGGGTATTATCCCTTCCCTGATCTTCTGGGGTCCTCCGGGAACGGGAAAAACCACCCTGGCCAATATTATAGCCGAAGAATCCGGAAGACCTTTTTATACGCTAAGTGCCATTAGCTCCGGGGTAAAGGATGTAAGGGAAGTTATAGATAAAGCCAAACAAAGCGGCGGTCTTTTTACAGCCAAGAACCCTATCCTGTTTATAGACGAGATTCACAGGTTTAGCAAGTCGCAGCAGGACTCCCTGCTGGCGGCGGTTGAAAAGGGTTGGGTAACCCTTGTAGGGGCCACTACCGAAAACCCCAGCTTTGAGGTCATTCCTGCACTTTTATCACGCTGTCAGGTATATATTTTAAATCCTTTTGATAAAAAAGACCTGGAAACCCTTCTGGAAAGGGCGATGAAAGAGGATGAGCTTATTTCAAAGAAAAATATCGAACTAAAGGAAACCGAAGCACTTCTCCGGCTTTCGGGAGGAGACGGGAGAAAACTGCTCAATATTTTTGAATTGGTCATCAACTCCGAGGGAAGCGATCATGTGATCATTACCGACGAGATGGTCATGAAAAAGATCCAGAAAAACACGGTCCTCTACGACAAGACTGGAGAACAACATTACGATATTATCTCGGCTTTTATTAAATCGATCAGAGGAAGTGATCCGAATGCAGCCGTATACTGGCTGGCACGTATGATTGAGGGTGGTGAAGATGTAAAATTCATTGCCAGGAGAATGCTTATCCTCGCATCAGAAGATATAGGAAATGCAAATCCCACGGCTCTGGTCATTGCGAACAATACTTTCCAGGCGGTAACTACCATCGGTTATCCGGAAGCCCGTATTATTCTGAGTCAGTGCGCCGTTTATCTGGCAACTTCTGCAAAGAGCAATGCATCCTATATGGCCATCAAAAAAGCTGCACAGGCGGTTAAGGAAACAGGAGATCTGTCTGTTCCTCTGCATCTGAGGAATGCTCCCACTAAACTCATGAAAGATATCGGTTACGGTCAGAACTACAAATACGCTCACGACTTTAATGCCAATTTTATAGAACAGGAATTCCTACCGGATGAACTCAGCAATAAAACCTTTTATGAGCCCGGAAATAATCAGAGAGAAAACGCCCTTCGGGATTTCCTGAAAAAAAGATGGAAAAATAAGTACGGTTACTAGAATTTAACGTTTACTTCTTCCTGTACCCTTTGGTTATTCTTGTAGTATTCAACGATCCATTTACCGTTTTTCACATAGAAGATACCATCGATCCCCTTTACCAGAAAAACGTCTTTTATTCCTGTTTCCTGTAAAATATACACCACCTTAGGTGTACTGTCTACCAGCTGGAAACCGTTGGCTATAGGTTGGGCATAGAGGACATTGGTGTTAACTGTTCCGGTCTGAACGGTATTTACCGTTCCTGAAGTAGATTGTACCGTACCCGTTGTTTCGGTCTTTACTTCCTTTACCTCCTTAACTACTTCGGGCTGTACTGTTGTTGGCTCCTCACGGCGGACTACCACCGCATTTTGTTCGGCTTCTGAAGAAGGCTCGTATTTATAGTTAAGGAATTCTACCGACTCAAAAGCCTGCCTTAAAGCTGCCTGATATCCTTTTTGAAATTCCTTTATCTTGCTTTTTCCTTCTTTGGAGGCGAAAACCACATTTCCCTGACAGTCTTTAAACTCTATGATAACCTTATTGGTCAGTAAACCGGAGGTATTTTTTACATCTGCCTTTAACCCGATGCAATTATTCCTCAGGTAATCTTCCGGCAGAGATGTCTGGTATAGAGCATTAAAATTGTTCTTTTTAAGCAGGAATTCCAGCATTGCATTTAACTGATATTCATTTTCATGCTTAAACGTATCGAATTTACTCGGAACGACTACGTATTTATATTTATTAATATTGTTTTGTCCAAATGTTGTTATGCTAAAGCTAAGAAGCAATAACAGGAGAGATATTTTCTTCATCGTCGTATTAATAAGGTTTTTCCGTTTCCGGGAGCTTTATATTAAAGCCCAGCTGAAACGAAAGATTATGTGATTTAGCCAGATTTTGCAACTCCAGCAAGTTATCCGCCAATATATAAAAATTTACGTTACCAATCTCAGAAGAGAACCCTAATCCCAGATTCCGGAACGAGAATTTATCAACAGTATAGGTAGCTTTGACATCCAGGAAGTTGGTTAATTTGGTCTGATAGAATGCTGTTAATGCAATAAGGGGTAATCTGGGCCTGCCAACGGCAAAAAGCTGAAGCCCCGCAGCATTGCGATATTCACGATCTGTAGCTTCGCAATTACACTCCTTTTTTGAAGGCTTTTTACGTCCGAAAGTATATTTTACAGATCCGTTGAGCTTTACCGGCCTCAATGTGGTGTATTTATTGGAGATCGTATCGAAAGGCACCTGTTCTTCAAGATCATCCAGGAGTTCCTGCCAGTAGTCATTCAATCCGTCTCCGTTTACGATCTCCGGAAATGATAGTTCTATCCCTTCCAGTTCAAACTCTCCGTTAAGCTTGTAACTTTCGGTATCTTTTGAATGCCTTATAAACCCGACATCCTGAAGGCTCCCGGTAATGGTCCACTGCTCTTCCGGCTTATAGGTAAAACCTACATCAAAGCCCAGCCCCAGGTTTCCTCCCAGGAAAGCACGCTTCCTGAGGTTACTGACAAAGGCATCGGACCCTGCTTCTCTGAGCGAGGCGTAGCCGGAAGTTTTTAGCTCCAGATCTGCCTGTATCCTGTGGGTGAAAAAATTATTTTGTCCGTCTTCGGTAATAAAAGTTCCCCTGTTACCGACAGAGCTGAAGTTTAAAATACTTGAATATATTTTTGCCCGGACTCCATAGGTAAACTTTTCACTTACTTTTTTGTTGATCCCAAAATGAAATACCGTCAGGAATTCTCCCCGGAAATTCAGGTCGCCCAGATTAAAAGGTGAATTGATAAAATTACTGTTCCCTTCAAAAGCAAGGATTGCCAGGTCTTTGGGCCAGTAGCTAAAAAAGTCTATTTCTTCATAGATCCCGAAAGAATAATAGGTCCTTCCCCTCCATCCGTCCTTTCTGAATCCGATATTAAAGATCTCTAATTGCTGGTTAAGGCTGATCACATCGTTTCTCGACACCCCGAACAAAAGGTTGCGCACCTTTTCATTAAAATCCACCCCGTTATCGGCAAAAAGGTCATTAAGGGTAAAACCGCTTACCCCAACATTGGCATATATTCCCGAAAGAAAGGGAATACCGGCATGCCAGCGATGCAAGGTCTCCGCTCCCGGATTTAGCATCAGGGATTGAGGGATCTCGTTAAAATCGTACAGCAGTTGCTTATTCTGAGTATATCCCGGAATGAGTCCCCATAAGCACAATATAATAAGCAGCGTTTTCTTCATTATTCAACAAGCAGGTAAAAAGTTCCTTTGGATCTTAGTTTTAAGGAACCTTGAGTTTCTTCTGTTATCGGTTGGCCACCTGGTAAAAGAAAAAAGTTTACTACCATCTGCGTCGTTGCTGTTATAGTATCTATATTTCCTTCGGTAAAGTTCTCTGTATGGGTAACGGTTATTTCGGTTTGGGTTGCGGGAATATCTATATCGAAAGAATGTATAGGAGTGGTATCGGTATCCAGGAACACTACTTCTGCCCTGAATGCCCGGTCTACACTATTGGTAAATTCGAACTCCAGTTCGGCCCGGATAAGGCTTTCTACAATAAAGCTATCGTCCAGGACCTGAATATCTGTGGTATCGGAAATAAAGCCATTGGTCAACTCCACTCCATTGATCAGAAAACGATCGGGAGTTTCCTCAAAAAAGAGCAGACTTACATCTACAACAGGAGTTAGCCGGAGGTCATCGGCCTGGTCAAAATCTACATTTTTAACACAGGAAGACCCCAACAGCATTATACCTAAAACCAAAAGAAAGTTCTTTATCATTTACCCCTACTAATTCTTATCCCTTTAATACCCCTTTGGTAAAACCAATCGGGTAAATAGTATAACGGTTGTAAATGAAGTCTTATTTTAGAGATATTGTTTTATTTCTAACAAATCATTGATAATGATACTGTGATCGTGTATTTCTTCATTGTTAGAATTGAAGTGCAAGGTATTCATTCCCATATTTTTAGCCCCGAGGATATCTGCTTCCAGATTATCTCCGATCATTACCGTATTTTCCGGACTGACACTGGCTTTTTCCAGGGCAAATTCAAAGATCCTGGGATTGGGCTTTTTAACGCCCACCATTTCGGAATTGATAATATGGGTAAAAAAATGGCCTATTTTAGAATTGTTTAATTTTCCTTTTTGTACCTCTTCAAATCCGTTGGTTATAATGTGAAGTTTGTAATTCGGACGGAGGTAATCCAGGATCTCGGTTGTATTTTCAAACAAATAATTCTGATTCGGCAGTTCCTGAATATACTGATCGGACAAACGATGGATCAATTCGTCTTCCACCTTCATTTTCAAACGGTCGAAGGTGTCTTTTAACCTTCCGTACCTCAGTTCTTCCTTGGATATGCGCTCTTCCCGGTAAAGTTTCCAGTATTCGGCATTCAACGGAACATACACTTTTACAAAATCCTCCAGGAGCACGTCCACACGATTCGTTTTCAGGATCTTCCCGAAGGTCAGGTTGGAGTTCCTGTCAAAATCCCAGAGGGTATGATCCAGGTCGAAGAAAATATCGGTGATCTTATCTTTCAATGTTTGTCTTTTAAAAGTTCGTAATATATATCTTTCCAGGGTTGCTTCATGGCTCCTCCCAGGATCTCATTGGAAAAAACGGTCACAAAGGTTCCGTTCACTTTCCTTACCTGTTCCCTGATCCTTCTGTATACCTGTACCGCTTCTTTAGTGTTCTTATAACGGGTCAGCCCGTAATCCTCCACACAAAAAGGAGTTACTTTTAAGGGTAGCTGCACCTCAAAGCTTATATCGTAAAAAAAGAAAGGCGTACAGGTACCTGCCCTGAACCCGGGAAACAAAGTATATCCCATAGAATAATCTTCGTTAAACTCGGCTTCCACCACTGTTTTATAGCTTTCAGGTATGTTAACCCTGTTAAATCTCAGGCGAACCCTTTTTACAGGCCTCCGGATCAGTTCTATAAGCCGGGCCCTGTCTTTCTTGAGTATTTTAGGATTGTTATAGGAATTATAGGAAGCCATCAGGGACACGATACTGTAATCTGCCACCGATTTGACCAGCGATCTGAACCTCGGATTGTTTATCGATATATTCTTGTCATAATTGGAATAATCTGCCAGCAGAAAAAAGAAAATAGCCCTGGTACCGTATTCCTTGTGCATTTCTATCAGTTCCTGGAAGTTGTTGTACGGATCCTTTTTAATACGGAGTAAAACTGCCAGACGGGTAATCATCCTCCCGATCTTGAGTGAAAAAAAGTCGATAAGCATCCCGCCCAGAGATCTTATGATCCCTCTTTCCCGGAAGCAGTGAGAAACCGAAACATCTATTATAGACAGGTGTTCATATTCTCTTTTTACAATTTGCAGATCGGGAAAGCGCTTTAAAAGGGCCAGTTTAAGTTTATTGACCCAGATATCGACCACCGGTATTTCCAGGAAGTCATTCTGATATGCCAGGCTTTCCGTTGCCGGAAAACGGCCATGTACATCCTTTACATAAGGAAGGTATTCCTCATACCTGCTGATCATATAAAAACTGGCCGCAAAAACATCGAAGGGAACAGCGCTCTTTTCGGAAGTCGGAAAAAAGCAGGGAATATCATCCCATTGCTGGATGTGTATCTCAACATCCCGCACTCCCTGTTCAAAAAGCAATTCATGACTTTTTATAAAAAACTCATTCTGAAGCGGCTGCCTCGTATAAGTGATCTTGGCACCCGTATGTCCTATAAAATCCTCAACTTTTGTGGTAAAGGCAACCTCTATCTGAAGCATCTTTGTAAAAACATGCTTCATGATATAAGTTAGTCTGGGTGTAATCTTATGGGTGTATACTAAGAGCATATCTGTATGCACATTTTTGCAGGGCAATTACAACAAATCTTCATCAGCGAAGCTAAAATAAGATTTTTCGGCAACAATGATATGATCCAAAACTTTTATATCTAAACTTTCACACGCATTTTTTAATTTAAGGGTGAGTTGCTTATCAGACTTACTCGGATTTAAGTTACCCGAAGGGTGATTATGTGCCAGTATCAATGAGGTGGCCCGCATCTCCAGCGCATGCCTCAATGCCAGGCGAATATCGACCAGAGTTCCGGTAATCCCTCCCTTGCTCAATTGTATGGATTGTATGACCTTGTTGGAATTATTTAAGTAGACGATCCAGAACTCTTCATGGGGTAATTCCCCGATTATCGGGTAAAAATATTCGTAGGCAATGGCGCTGGAGGTAATCTTCTTTCTATCCATGACCTTTTCCTTTCGCCTCCTCCTTCCGAGTTCGAGAGAGGCAGCTACGGCAACAGCTTTGGCTTCTCCTATCCCGTTAAACTGCATAAGTTCCGTAACCGAGAGCTTTCCTAATTCGTTGAGATTATTACTCACCGATCTCAATATCTTCTGGGATAACTGGACCGCACTTTCATTCCGGTTCCCGCTTCCCAGTAAAATAGCCAGGAGCTCGGCATCACTGAGAACATCTTTCCCGATATTGAGGAACTTTTCTCTGGGCCTGTCTTTTTCATGCCAGTTTTTTATGGAGATATTGGTTGATTTTTCCTTCATTATGAATATCAAATATACTAAACTTTAAAAGATGTCGTATCTTTATTCTCCACGTTATTTATAAATCAATATGAAGTCAATTTTCGAAGAATCAAGCTATCAGGAACTACAGAACAGGCTTGAACAACTGGATGAAAAAACGCAGCCTACCTGGGGAAAAATGAATGCCGCCCAGATGTGTGCCCACTGCCAGGGGCCGTTGAATGTTGGGCTGGAAAAAATAGCGCTTCGCAACCGTCCGGGACTGTTGAAACGCCTTCTGTTCAGGGCTGTTCGCTCTTCACTGTATAATGACAGACCATGGAAACAGAGTCTGCCTACGGCCAGGCAATTTGTTATAAATGATGACCGGGATTTTCATAAAGAAAAAGATATGCTATCGGCTCTGATCACCGAATTTCATCAGGCTAAAAACAAGGAAAACTGGATCGTACATCCGTATTTTGGCAAGTTTACGCCCGAACAATGGGGTAAAATGCAATACAAACATATGGACCATCACCTGAGGCAGTTCGGGCTATAGGTGCAGCTTATAAAAGTTCTTTTACTTCCTCAAAATCAAGTCCGCCATAGTTCCCGCTACTCATCAGGAGTAAAGCGGTATCATCGAGTTTTTGCGAGAATAGGAACTGACGAAATTCATCAGGATTGGTATACACCACGATATCATCCCTTCCGAAGGCACCCGCGATCTGTTCTGAGGAGATCTCCTCTAATTTTTTGATCTGGACTGCTTCAGGCGAATAGAATACCACGGCTGTATCTGCCGCTCCCAGGCTTCCTTCATATTCCTTAAGGAATTCTGCATTCAGACTGCTATAGGTATGTAATTCAAGACAGGCCAGCAATCTTCTGTTCCTGTACTGTTCTTTTACCGCTTCGGTCGTAGCCTTCACTTTGCTCGGAGAATGAGCAAAATCTTTAAACGCTACAGCCGTATTGCTTTCCTTTATTTTTTCAAGTCGTTTGGATGCGCCTTTAAAACTGGCGATGGCCTCGTAAAAATCGGCTTCATCCACCCCCATATGCTGGCATATCCATTTGGCTCCCATCAGGTTGTTCAGGTTGTGCTTTCCGAAAACCTCCACCGGCATTTCGCCTTCCGGAGTTTCCAGAAATGTTTGCCCGTCCATAACCTGGTACTCAGGAGTGGTATACGGATGCTTCCTGATGCTGTTCTCCGAAGATTCGACCACAGTCTTCACCTCAGGGTCTTCCTCGTTATAGACCATGATCCCTCCGTTCACAATACTGTCTGTAAAGATCTTAAACTGCTCTACGTAATTCTCATAGGTAGGAAAGACATTAATATGATCCCAGGCAATCCCGCTAAGCAGGGCTATATTGGGTTGATACAAATGAAATTTAGGTCTTCTGTCTATGGGTGATGACAGATACTCATCGCCTTCCAGTACCATAAACTCATTGTCTTCGGTAAGATGCACCATGGTATCAAAACCTTCTAACTGGGCACCTACCATATAATCTACCTCTATATCGTGATAGTTGAGTACATGCAGGATCATAGAGGTAATAGTGGTCTTCCCGTGGCTCCCCCCTATAACCACCCTCGTTTTAAGTTTGGATTGCTCGTATAAAAATTCAGGGTAGGAGTAGATCTTCAGACCGAGCTCCTGCGCTTTAAGCAATTCGGGATTATCCGGTTTTGCATGCATTCCAAGAATAACCGCATCGAGGTCCGGGCTTATATTCTCTTCGTACCATCCGAAGCTTTGGGGTAATAATCCCCGGCTTTCCAGCCTGGATTTCGAAGGTTCGAAAATAACATCATCGCTTCCGCTTATCTCATATCCTTTATTATGCAGGGCAATGGCAAGATTGTGCATAGCACTTCCACCTATTGCTATAAAATGAATTTTCATGTAGAAGGTTTAATTAGGCTGTAAAGATAAAAAGAAAGTTAAGAGCTTAGAGGGTTTGGATCAATGCTTTTTCCTCTTTGGCCTGTTTAAATGAAGCCTTTTTGGCAAGCGCCTTATTTACCCATTCCGTAGCCTTTACTTTATTCTCTTTTAGTCTGTATATCTGCGCCAGGCGAAGGTAAGCCCATTCTACAGGCACTCCGTCTGCCACGGTATAGTTATCGATATACTCTTTCAGGCAATAGATACCTTTATCCAGCTGAATATTGTAATCTGCACATACCTTACCTATCTGGTAATGCAGGGCATTGCGTTCGTGTTTTTTCTGGGCAGCTTCTATATTGGCAATTGCCTTTTCCGGTTCTTTGGTCTTGTTTTCATAAAGATCGGTCAGCTTCTGAAAGCAATTTAAGGAACCGCCAACCTTTATCGCCATCTTGTAATTTACTTCTGCCAGTTCCGGATCGTCTTTATACTCGTAGATATAACCTTTTGCCAGGAAACCGTCTACTGCAGATATTTTCTGAAGGTGATTGGCACATTCTATGGCCTTTCGCTTACTTCCCCCCACTATTCCCGGGATCTGTACATAATATTCTATCAGGGCCCAGTGCGCATCTATATGGTCGGGCTCCAGTTCTATTGCTTTTATAAAGGACTTTTTAATATCCCCGATATACATCAGCGCCTTAAACTTACTTACTCCAAGGGCTTTCATCCCCAGGGCACCTCCGTATTTATAGTGATAGTTAGCCACACCTGGTCTCGCTACTTTTAATTTCTCATAGTAGACAATGGCATCATCCCATTTTTTCTGATGCCCGTATACATCACCCAATTTCTCTATGAGTTCCAGATTTTCCTGATCTTTAGATAATTCTGTTTTAAGGAGTTGCTCCGCCTGTTTATACTGTTTCTTATCAATTAATGACTGTGCGCTATCGACAATGGAGAGTTGCGAAAACACAAAAAATGGAAATAAAAAGACAAGTAGGGTTAATCTTCTCATAAACTCTAAAAACAATAATTTAGCTTAGCTCAATTTGGGTCGTTATTTTAACGAATTCATTTCAAATCTATTTTTAAATAAAACGTTAAATTAATCGAATTCATGTATTTCTATTTTCTTTTTTTCGGGGGAAACTTTGCAAACACCTTTGCAACCATCTTTCTGAAGTGTTCTTCCCGCTGAACCGGAGTGGTCTTTGTTCGTACCGGAGCGGCAGCAGATGCCTGCCAGAAAAGCTCGTTCCTTTTTACATCTATCAGGTCGAATACCACACGTTGTGTTAGCCTCGAGCCACCGATAGGGATACCTCCGGAGACCCCTACACCTACATTCCTTCCGGTTCCTCCAATACCTATTCCCACGGAGTTCCTGTTTACATCCTGATACTCTTCGGCTACCACATTGATATGGAAATCGGGAGTTACCGATCTTCTAAAGCCTTTGGATTGCAATACGGAATCCAGCTGAAAGAAAAGTCGCTTATTATCCAGTTCACTTAAACCGGTCTGTATATCGGGGAAGATCCCGTAGGTTTTGTACTGATCAAAACTCGTTTTTTTGTCATAATCGTAGACTACACTGGGCACACCACAGGAAACCACCACACAAAGAATTAAAAGTACACCTAATTTTTTCATCCGTTTAAAGTTTTTACGCTCATTTCATCACGCTAATTTTACCTCAATTTACCCAAAAATAGAACGCCGGAAAAATTCTTAGCTATATTTATTATCTCTCTCATCATCTATAGCCTTGGTCAGGGCCGATGAAATAATGCCTGCGGGTACTGCAACGATGCCGAGCCCCAGAAGCAGAATAAAAAAAGTGAACACCTTGCCTCCTGCCGTTATCGGATAGATATCTCCGTAACCTACAGTTGTTAAGGTAGCAACCGCCCACCACAGGCTGTCAAATACCGAAGAAAAGTTCTCTGGTTGTACTCCGTTCTCAAAATAGTAGATACCAACGGCAGACAGGTAAATAAGAACAATGGTAATAAAGAAAAACAGGATAAGTTCCTCTTTTGCGTATCTAAGTGCTTTGCTGAATCGGGATATTACATTGTTGTAGCGCACCAGTTTTAACAGGCGGAACAAGCGTATAAGGCGCAGAGCCCTTATCGATCTCAGGTCTATTCCGAAAGAGAGGTAAAACGGCAGAATAGCCAGCAGATCTACGATCCCTAAAAAACTAAAAATAAAACCAGACTTTCTATCGGCTACATAAATACGCAGCAGGTATTCTGCGGTAAAGACAACTACAGAAAAGATCTCTATCCACTTTAAAACAGTTCGTGTCTGCGGTTGGAGGTCCGGAATGGTCTCTATGGAGAAAGAAACGATGGAAGTAATGATAAGCAGCTGAATAATTATTGAAAATATGCGGCCTCCGAGGCTTTCTGTACTTTCAACAATATTTTTCAGCTTTTCTCTCATCAATTGAGCATATTCCAGAGTTTATCTTTGAGTTCCTGTATTCCCTGTTGGGCTACTGAAGATATAAAAATATAAGGGATCTTCAGGTCTTTATCGAGTTCTTCTTTCATTTCGGCCTTTAGTTCATCATCCAGCATATCGCTTTTGGAAATGGCTATAAGGCGTTCCTTGTCCAGTAATTCGGGATTGTACTTTTTTAATTCGTTAAGCAGGATATCATACTCTTTGGCAATATCATTGCTATCTGCCGGAATAAGGAATAGCAGACTGGAATTCCTTTCTATATGGCGAAGGAAATAATGCCCCAGGCCTTTACCTTCGGCCGCCCCTTCTATGATCCCGGGAATATCGGCCATTACAAAGGTCTGGTAATCCCTGTGCTTAACAATTCCCAGATTGGGCTTAAGGGTGGTAAATTCGTAATCGGCAATTTTAGGTTTTGCCGAAGTGATCACCGAAAGCAAGGTAGATTTCCCCGCATTCGGAAAACCTACAAGGCCCACATCGGCCAGGACTTTAAGTTCGAGGGTAATATTCTTCTCTTCCCCTTCCAGACCCGGTTGCGCATAGCGCGGGGTTTGATTGGTAGGCGATTTGAAATGCCAGTTTCCTCTTCCGCCAAGGCCTCCCTTTATGATGATCTTTTCTTCCTGGTCTTCAGTAATTTCAAACAATACCTCGTTGGTATCCGTATCTCTTATTACCGTTCCCAGGGGTACTTCCATAAACACATCATCTCCGTCGGCCCCGGTACTTCTGTTCTTACTTCCGTGTTCTCCGTGGCCGGCCTTAAAGTGTCTTTTAAATTTAAAATGAAGCAGGGTCCAAAGGTTCTTGTTCCCCTTAACGATTACGTGTCCGCCACGCCCGCCATCTCCGCCGTCGGGTCCGCCTTTGGCCACATATTTCTCCCTGTGCAAATGCGTAGATCCCTTACCTCCGTTCCCGGAAGACACATGGATCTTTACATAATCTACAAAATTCCCCTCAGTCATTTTAATTCGTTTTCAGATTGCGCAGGGTGGTTTCCCTGTTTAAATATCGTCTATTACAGTACTTAGTCTGGAAGTGATCTCTTCAATACTTCCAATCCCGTCTACACTGTAGAATTTCTCTTTGCCTTTGTAGTAAGCGATCAGAGGAGCTGTTTTCTCATTGTATTCCTCAAATCGGTTCCTGATCTTTTCTTCGTCCTGATCATCACTTCTTCCGCTCACCTTACCACGCTCTAACAGACGATCTATAAGTATTTCATCTCTGGCTTCCAGGGCAATGGTTGCATTTAACTCCATCCCTTTAAGTCTCAACAGATCATCCAGGGCTTCTGCCTGTGCGGTAGTTCTAGGAAAACCGTCAAAAATAAAGCCGCTGGCATCTTCATTCTTTTCCACCTCTTCGCGAAGCATATTAATAGTAACCTCATCAGGTACCAGGTCTCCTTTATCGATATAAGATTTTGCCAGGACACCCAGCTCGGTATTGTTTTTCATATTGTACCGAAAAACATCGCCGGTAGAAATATGGATTAAATTGTATTTTTCCTTTAAAAAATTAGCTTGTGTTCCCTTACCCGCTCCCGGTTTTCCAAAGAGTACTAAATTGATCATCTTTTTTTCTTTTAATTGATAAACTTCCGGCAGATTCCTTCCCAATCCGTCGTAATCCAGACCGTAGCCTACGATGAATTTGTTGGGAATCTCTCTACCTATATAATCTATCGGTACTTGTTTATTGTATACTTCAGGTTTGAAAAATAATGTTGCAATCTTCAATTGTTTGAGCTTCTGCTCCGAAAAAATACCTGCGATCTCTTCCAGGGTATTTCCGGTATCTATGATATCTTCCAGTACAATAACAGATCTTCCTTCCAGATCCTGGTTCAGGCCGAGCAATTGCTTTACCTTCCCGGCAGATGATGTTCCTTCATAGGAAGCCAGTTTAATAAAACTCACTTCGCATTCTCCGGGATACTTCTTGAGAAAGTCTGAAGTAAACATAAATGCGCCGTTTAAAACGGCTATGAATACAGGGGTTTCATCCTTGAAATCGGCATGGATCTTAGCTGCCATTTGACTCACAATACCATCGATTTCCGATGCCTGAATAAAGGGAGAAAAATATTTATCGTACAGTTTTATCAAACGCTCAAAAAATTAATAAACGGCAAAGATAAGCATTAGATATGAGATAATTTATCTGCTTTTGGCACTTAAATTAAGAAGACTTGTTTTATGCATTAAAATTTTAAATCTCTTTTCGTTAAAACCTTTATTTTTGTACAAATATCAAAAATGAACTATTTCTCTTCCGATTTCAAATTAGGCATTTTAGGCGGAGGCCAGTTAGGAAAAATGCTTTTATACGAAACCCGCAAGTACGATATCCACACACTCGTTCTGGACCCCAGCGAAGAAGCTCCCTGCAGGATTGCCTGTGATGAGTTCTTTACGGGAGATCTTATGGATTTCGACACCGTATATAACTTTGGGAAAAAAGCAGATGTTCTCACCTTCGAGATCGAGCATGTAAATGTAGAAGCTCTTGAAAAACTGGAGCAGGACGGTGTTAAGGTATACCCTTCCTCTGCCAGCCTGAAGATCATTCAGAACAAGGCCAAGCAGAAGCTTTTTTATGTAGATAACAATATCCCTACAGCTCCTTTTTCCAGGTTTGCATATACCAACGAGATCCTTACTGCGGTAAAGAATGAAAGCCTGAGCTTTCCTTTTGTTTGGAAAAGCGCACAATTCGGCTATGACGGGCAGGGAGTTAAAATAGTAAAGACCTATTCCGATCTGGATGAACTTCCCAATACCGAGTGTATTGTGGAGGAACTGGTGCCTTTTAAGAATGAACTGGCGGTTATTGTTGCCAGGAATGTAAGCGGGGAAGTAAAAACCTATCCCCTGGTAGAAATGGAATTTCACCCCACCGCCAACCAGGTGGAATATGTGATCTGTCCGGCACGGGTAGATATCGAAATTGCAAAAAAGGCCCAGCTCGTAGCATTAAAAGTTTCTGCAGCCCTGGAGCATGTAGGTTTACTGGCCGTAGAGATGTTCCTTACTCAGGACAATGAGATCATTGTTAATGAAGTAGCTCCCAGACCGCATAACAGCGGGCATTACAGTATAGAAGCCAGTTACACCAACCAGTTCGAACAGCACTTAAGGGCTATTCTGGACCTGCCTCTGGGCAGGGCCGATAGTAAAGTAGGCGGGGTGATGGTAAACCTGGTAGGAAGTGAGGGATATACGGGTAATGTTTTTTATGAGAACATAGAAGATATTATGAAGATTGAAGGGGTTACTCCGCATATCTACGGAAAGAAACAAACAAAACCTTTCCGGAAAATGGGGCATGTAACCATTGTTCATGAAGAACTGGACCGTGCCAGGGAAGTGGCAGGAGAAGTAAAAAAACTGATTAAAGTTATAAGCAAATAATATGTCAAAAGTAGCAGTTATCATGGGAAGCACCAGTGATCTTCCCGTTATGCAGGACGCCATAGATATTCTGAAAGGTTTCGATATCGAGGTAGAAGTAGATATTGTATCGGCCCACAGGACCCCGGAAAAGATGTTTTCTTACGGGAAAGAGGCCCATACCAGAGGGATCTCGGTAATTATTGCCGGTGCAGGGGGTGCAGCTCATCTGCCGGGAATGATCGCCTCTTTATCTCCCCTTCCGGTGATCGGGGTTCCGGTAAAAAGCAGCAATTCGATAGATGGATGGGATTCTGTCCTTTCTATCTTACAGATGCCAGGCGGGGTACCGGTAGCCACCGTAGCTCTTGACGGAGCCAAAAACGCAGGAATACTTGCGGCTCAGATCATTGGAACGCAGGACAAATGTGTATTGGATAAGGTTGTGATGTACAAGGAAGGGTTAAAGCAAAAAGTTATAGAAGGCGCCAAGAGCGTAAAAAAATAAGGACCTCAGGGCAGAGGTCCTTATCAGCTATTAATCAAAAAATTATACTAAATAAACTTTATAACTATTTAGATAATTAACTTAAGTAGGTATCAGAATATACTTTGCTGTACTTACATCAAATCAATTTCATTAGATAAGGTTGTTGGATATACGTTTCAACCCCTGCTTTTGGTTCATCTGTTTCGTTAAAAAGTATTCTTTTTTCGATAAAAAACGAAAAGATCCTGAGGCTCAGGGGGAATTGAACTCAGGATCTCTCTAAAACTATTTAGCTATCAATTAAGGCTAAGTGTATATAAAAATGTAACTAAAACTATGTAAACCGGTACAAATATCTGCCGACCAAGATAAAACGGGCAAAATGCGGATCCCTAATCGGGAAAAATCGATAAAAAGTATTTAATTGCCGATATAATTAAACAAAAAGCTTAGAAATGAAGAATTTGACTGAAAAATTTAATACTCCCTATAACACTGCTCCCTTTTCAAAAATTAAAAACGAGGATTATTTACCTGCGATCAAACATGAAATTGAGGAAACCAAAAAGGAGATCGATGCTATTGTAGATAATCCGGAAGATCCGAACTATCAGAACGTGATCGAGGCCCTGGAATATTCAGGGGAGCAACTGGACCGCATTACTTCGGTGTTCTTTAACCTCAATAGTGCCGAGACCAGCGAAGAGATCCAGAAAATAGCACAGGAAGTATCGCCGCTCTTATCTGAATTTGCCAACGATATTCGCCTGAATGAAGGCCTGTTTAAAAAGGTCAAGGCCGTATACGAACAGAGATACGGACTTGAATTGAGTCCTGAGCAGTCTACCCTTCTGGAAAAGAAATACAAGAGTTTTGCCCGAAACGGGGCCAACCTGAACGAACAGGATAAAAGCCGCCTGAGGGAAATAGATATGGAGCTTTCCAAACTAAGTTTAAAGTTCGGGGAGAACGTCCTGGCAGAGACCAATAAATACGAATTGCATATAACCGAGGAAAGTAATCTGAAAGGACTTCCGGAAGGAGCTGTAGAAGCTGCTAAGGCCCTTGCAAAAAGCAAAGAGAAGGAAGGTTGGGTCTTTACCCTGGATTACCCTAGTTATATTCCCTTTATGAAGTATGCCGAAAACAGGGCCCTGAGAAAAGAGCTTTTTATGGCATTCGGCAGCAAAGGTTTTCACGGAGATAAGCTGGACAACCGGGAGAATGTACTGAAAATAGTTGCTCTTCGTCATGAAAGGGCTAAACTGTTAGGCTATCAGACCCATGCTCATTTTATCCTTGAAGAACGCATGGCGGAGACCCCGGAAAAAGTATCTTCTTTCCTGGAAGAACTGCTGGAAAAGGCAAAGCCTGCAGCTCAGAAGGAATTCGATCGCCTTCAGGAATTTGCCCGTGAGACCGATGGTATAGAAAAGCTTCAGAAATGGGATAGCGCCTACTATACCGAAAAACTAAAACAAAAACTCTTTAACCTGGACGATGAAAAGCTTAAGCCTTATTTTAAGCTTGAGAACGTAATAGAC
Source organism: Leptobacterium flavescens (assembly GCF_010671605.1). Classification (GTDB taxonomy): domain Bacteria; phylum Bacteroidota; class Bacteroidia; order Flavobacteriales; family Flavobacteriaceae; genus Leptobacterium; species Leptobacterium flavescens. The sequence continues at coordinate 145,456 of NZ_JAABOO010000004.1, read as the reverse complement.
GGGGTCTTTACGGTTGCCAAAAAACTCTTTGGCCTGTCCTTTAAAGAGATCAGTAATATAGATAAGTACCAGGAAGAGGTAAAGACCTATGAGGTACTGAACGAGGAAAACGAGCTGGTAGCGGTCTTTTATGCCGATTTCCACCCGAGGCCCGGAAAGAGGAACGGCGCCTGGATGACCTCTTACAAACCACAGTTCGTAAAGAACGGACAAAACGAACGGCCGCATGTTTCCATCGTGTGTAATTTTACCAAACCCACGGAAACCAAGCCTTCCCTCCTGACCTTTACCGAGGTAACCACTTTATTTCACGAATTCGGGCATGCCCTTCACGGGATGCTGGCCAATACCACTTACCCCAGTTTAAGCGGTACCAATGTGTACTGGGATTTTGTTGAGCTGCCAAGTCAGGTACTGGAGAACTGGTGTTATGAAAAAGAAGCCCTGGAGCTCTTTGCAAAGCACTATGAAAGCGGCGAACTTATTCCGATGGAATTTGTAGAAAAGATCAAGGCTTCCTCTACTTTTATGGAAGGAATACAAACGCTGAGACAATTGAGTTTCGGACTTCTGGATATGAGCTGGCACGGGGCACCGCTTCCTGAAAACAAGGATGTAAAGGCCATTGAGAAAAAAGCTTTTGAAATTACCGAACTGTATCCCGCTGTTGAGGAAACCTGCATGAGCACGGCCTTCTCCCATATTTTCCAGGGAGGATATTCTGCCGGTTACTACAGTTATAAATGGGCGGAAGTACTGGATGCCGATGCTTTTGAATTCTTTAAGGAAGAAGGGATCTTTAACAGGGAAGTTGCGCAGAGCTTTAAGGAAAATGTATTGTCCAAAGGCGGTGTTGAAGCCCCTATGACGCTTTACAAACGCTTTAGAGGTAAAGAGCCTCAACCGGAAGCATTACTGCGAAGAGCCGGGTTAATAGCCAATTAAAATTTAAGGAAAGAGGGTTAAAATTTATCTTTCCTTACATAAAAGTTTCAATTATTTTTGAAAGTTCAGAAATTTACCTATATTTGAAACATGAAACTGGACGAAGCGAAAAAAAAGTTTATACAAACCTGGGGGGCATTAGGCTCTCAATGGGGTATCAATAAAACTATGGCACAGATCCATGCCTTGCTTCTTATTTCGGAAGAAGCCCTATCTATGGAAGATATCATGGAAGAGCTTCATATATCCAGGGGAAATGCCAGTATGAATCTACGTTCTCTTATAGATTGGGGTATCGTCTTTAAGGAATTCAAAGCGGGTGAAAGAAGGGAGTTTTTCAGTTCGGAAAAAAGCATCGAAGAACTGGCCCGTAAAATAGCAAAGGAAAGAAGCAGAAGGGAAATAAAGCCTGCCATCAGGGTTTTAAAGGAGGTCAGTGATGTTGAGGATCAAAGCGGGGATGCCGAACAGTTTAAAAAAACCACCTCCGAGCTTTATGATTTTATTCTGAGAGCAGACAATATGCTGGATAAAATTACCGAGCAAAAAGGAAACTGGATCACCAAGACCATCTATAAGTTAATGACATAATTTTTTTAATATAAAGTTTCAATTATTTCTGAAAGTTTAAAAATATAAAAACAAATATTTAAAAACGAGCTTATGAAAAATCTCTTTCCCGTCAACTTATGGTTTATAGTACTAACCATAATTTTATATATAACCTTTTGGTTTGGTATCCTGGCGCAAATAGTTCTCGGTGTAATTCAATTAGTTTGCTTTTTTATGATACTATCCCGGTTTAAAAAGCTCACCAAAAGTTTAAAGGTTCACAGTATTATTTATGGTGTTCTTGCTATATCATTGCTATCAGCCACCTTCCTGGATCCGGATACATTTCTGATGACTTTATGGGGAGTTTCGAGCATACTGGCTTTTTACTTTTTGTTTATCACATATCAATTAAAAAAATTATTCCAATGAAAACATTAGTTCTTGCCGGAGGGAGTGGTTTCCTCGGAAACATCCTTATTGAATATTTTAAAAACAAATTCGATAAGATCATCATTCTATCACGGTCCAAAACGCATACCGAAGGGAAGCTTCAATTTGTAAAATGGGATGCTAAAACGCTTGGAAGTTGGGTAAATTATCTGAACAATTCTGACGTTCTTATCAACCTGGCAGGTAAATCTGTGGATTGCAGATACAATCAGAAAAACAAAGACCTGATCCTGTCCTCCAGGCTGGATAGCACCAACGTTCTGAATAAGGCTATCCTTCGGTTATCCCATCCCCCTAAACTATGGATCAACTCATCTACAGCAACGATCTACCGGCATTCTACCGATAAGGAGATGGATGAATATTCCGGAGAAATAGGCTCTGATTTTTCTATGGATGTAGCAAAATTCTGGGAGCATACCTTCTTTGCCACATCCTTACCCGAAACCAGGAAAGTCGCTATAAGAACTTCCATCGTACTGGGAAAGCAGGGAGGTGCATTACTTCCCATTCTCAAACTGACCAAATTGGGTTTTGGCGGCAGGCAGGGAACGGGAGATCAACTGGTAAGCTGGATACATAAAACCGATTTTGCAAGGGCCGTAGAGTTTATCATCGACCATAAACACATAGAAGGAATTATCAATGTAGTTGCTCCCAAACCGGTTAAGAATAAAGCTTTTATGGAATCGGTGCGAAAGAATTTAAGAATGTTCTTTGGTTTTCCGCTAAATGAAGGGTTCCTCAAGCTGGGAGCACGGGTCATTAATACGGAAACCGAGTTAATATTAAAAAGCAGAAATGTAATACCACTAAAATTACAACAAAAAGGCTTTTATTTTTTATATCCTTCGCTGGAAAGCGCGTTGAAAGATCTGCTTGCCGCACCTAAACAGCGCTGATACAGCCTCCTAATATGTCTTTTTGAGCCATCCTGAGGAATAATTAACCTCAATTAAATAATGTCTTGGGGTTTTTTTAACATTTTTTCCTTTACTTTTGAAAATCGAAAAAGTAATGGCATGTCAACAAACACCCTAGATCCTACGAAGTGGATCGATAATTATGCAGATTATCTATATAATTATTCGGTCTCCAGAGTAAGCGATAGTGATACCGCACAAGATCTTGTGCAGGAAACTTTTCTAGCGGCTTTGAAATCTTCAAACAATTATAAAGGGGATGCTTCAGAGCGTACCTGGCTAATTTCTATCCTGAAAAGGAAAATTATCGACTATTACAGAAAGATAAATTCCAAAAAGGGAAAAGCAGAAGTTAGAATGAGTTATAATACGGATAGCGAAGAAGAAGGCAACTGGATGGAGGAACGTATTTCCGATCCCTACGATGGGAACGCAGAAGATTCTATGCAAAACGAAGAGCTTGGAATAGCAATACAGGAATGTATGGGTAAGCTTCCTGTTAAACAAGCTCAGATTTTTAAAATGAAAACAATTGAAGGTTATGAAACGGAAGCAATTTGTAATGAATTGAATATTACTCCGTCTAACCTATGGGTAATAATACACAGGGCAAGGACTGCATTAACTGCATGCCTTGAGAAAAACTGGTTTTAAATAAAAAATTAAGACAAGACAAAGCAAATGAAAACCAAGAAGAGTATATTTTTTATCACCTATGAAGAGGCTCAGCATATCTGTAACAAATTACAGTATGGGGAGGCTACCTTTTGGGAAAGGGTAAAGCTGAATTTCAGACTTCTGTGGTGTAGAATAACTAACGAATATACACGTAAGAATACCAAATTAACTTCGCTCTGCGAAATGGCAGACCTGAAGGTAATGGATGATAAAAAGAAAGACGAATTAAAAGACATGCTTAATAAGCAATTATCCGAATCTAAGGATAAGTAATAAAAAATACTTTAGCCCCCCACCAAATTAAGGGCAGGCTCTCAACAAAAAAGCCGCTGTAATATTTAGATTGTTCCCTTCCGGAGAATAGTAGAAATAAAATTACAGCGGTTTCTATTATTCCTAAAGTTACCACATTCTCCAGGCTGAACTCATCCTTAAAGAATTCCAGGAAAAAGAAGATGATCATTAATATAACCCCCAGTATTTTGGTTCTTTTAACCCCTATAAGCTGAGGAATGGTGCTCAGTTCCCTGCTGTCTACCGCCAGGTCGCGGATCTCAAAAGGCAGGGTGATGGTCAGGACAAACAAAAAACGCTGTACCCCCTCTACTATCACATCATGGCTGATGGCCCTCCCCTCTCCTATGATGGGAAGGAAAACGGTGGTTCCGCTCCATACCAGGGCCACGATATAGATCTTGATACCGTGCAGGTTTCGGATGCTCTTTTTATTGGAGTATACCGGAATAACGTAGAGGGCAGAGACCAGGGCCAGCAGCCCGAAACCGATCAGGATCTCAAGAGGCAGCTGAAATGCGAAATACAGCATTGCCAGGCCGCAGAGCACGCTAAAGTATTGTACTATCTTATCCTGATCTTGCTCTACAATAACATAGTGCTTTGCCCGGCTTCCGTATTTGATAAAATTATATGTAACAATCGTGCCAAAAAATGTAACAAAACTCAAAGCCGGATCATAGGCCAGGCCGAAGTTCAGAAAAGTTACCTGAACCAGAGCATACACCGCTAAAGCAACATGAATACTGGCATTCAGGTAGAAGTTAAATACATTTTTGATGAGTCGCATCAAACAAAAATATGCAAACTGTTCATAATTCTGTTTTTTAGTTAAAAACTTTGCAGAATTCCGCTATAGGAAAAGCTTATTTTTAATAAATATAATATGTAATTTTGCGAACTTTAATAGAACTATTATCAATACATTAGAATGAAAACAGACGTTTTTGCTTTACGCCACATAGGCCCTAGAGAAAGTGATATCCCGCAGATGCTTAAAACTGTGGGAGTTGATAGTTTGGATCAACTCATTTATGAGACGATCCCCGACGATATCCGTTTAAAATCCGAACTGGATTTACCGGAGGCCTTAAGCGAAAATGAATTCCTTACCCATATTCACAAATTAGCTGACAGGAACAAAGTATTCAAATCCTATATCGGTCTTGGGTACCACGAGAGTTTTACGCCCTCGGTCATTAAAAGGAATATCCTGGAAAACCCGGGATGGTATACCGCCTATACTCCTTACCAGGCAGAGATTGCCCAGGGAAGGCTGGAGGCCCTTTTAAATTTCCAGACCATGGTATGCGACCTTACCGGAATGGAACTGGCAAACGCTTCCCTTCTGGATGAGAGCACGGCTGCTGCAGAAGCTATGACCATGCTGTATGATGTAAGAAGCAGGGATCAGAAGAAAAACAAGGTGAACAAATTCTTTGTTTCTGAGGAGATCCTTCCGCAAACCCTCTCACTACTTCAAACCAGGGCTACTCCCCTGGATATAGAACTGGTAGTGGGGAATCATGAAGAGTTTGGTTTCGGGGATGACTTTTACGGAGCTATCCTTCAGTATCCCGGAAAATACGGGCAGGTACACGATTACTGCGGTTTTATTTCCAAGGCAAAAGAAAGCGATATCAAAATAGCCATGGCGGCAGATATCCTTAGTCTGGCGGCACTTACCTCTCCCGGAGAACTCGGTGCCGATGTGGTAGTGGGAACCACTCAGCGTTTCGGGATCCCTCTGGGATACGGCGGACCCCACGCAGCTTATTTTGCTACCAAAGAAGCATACAAAAGAAATATTCCCGGAAGGATCATCGGGCTTACCAAAGACACCAACGGTAACCCTGCATTAAGAATGGCCCTTCAGACCAGGGAACAGCATATTAAAAGAGATAAGGCTACTTCCAATATCTGTACGGCCCAGGTACTCCTGGCGGTGATGGCGGGAATGTATGCCGTATATCACGGTCCTAAAGGGATAGAATATATTGCAGGTAAAGTACACAGCTCTGCCACTACCCTGGCGGATGCTCTTGAAAAACTTGGTTATTACCAGGCAAATACGGCTTATTTTGATACTATCACCCTTAAGGCTGATGCAGCTAAGATCAAACCGATTGCCGAAAAGCAGGAGATCAACTTCCTCTATATAGATGAAAATACCGTATCTGTTGCCTTGAACGAGGCTACTTCGGTGGCGGACATCAACGCTATTATTGCGGTTTTTGCTGAAGCTGCCGGAAAGGATGCCATCAGTATTACAGAACTTAAAGAGCTGAAAGCCATCCCTGCGGGAATGGAAAGAAGGACTCCTTACCTGGAGAACGAGGTCTTTAATTCCTATCATTCGGAGACCGAACTGATGCGTTATATCAAAAAACTGGAGCGTAAGGATCTTGCGCTTAACCATTCTATGATCTCTCTGGGGTCATGTACAATGAAACTGAACGCCGCTTCCGAAATGCTTCCGCTTAGCTGGGCACAGTGGGGAAATATCCACCCGTTTGTTCCGCTTGATCAGGCTGAAGGATATCAGGAAGTTTTAAAGAACCTGGAACATCAGTTAAATGTAATTACCGGTTTTGCCGGAACTTCCCTTCAACCCAACTCAGGGGCACAGGGTGAGTTTGCCGGATTAATGGTAATTCGCGCTTACCACCAGTCCAGGGGCGATCTTGAAAGAAACATTTGTCTCATCCCGGCTTCGGCCCACGGTACCAACCCGGCTTCTGCGGTTATGGCAGGAATGAAGGTAGTGGTTACCAAGACCGATGAGAACGGAAATATAGACGTGGAGGACGTTCGTGAAAAAGCGGTTCAGTACAAGGACAACCTTGCTGCACTGATGGTCACTTATCCTTCCACTCATGGGGTTTTTGAATCCTCGATCAGAGAAATTACCAGGATCATTCACGAGAATGGCGGACAGGTATATATGGACGGGGCCAATATGAATGCCCAGGTAGGACTGACCAATCCGGCTACTATTGGTGCCGATGTGTGTCACCTGAACCTGCACAAGACCTTTGCTATCCCTCACGGTGGTGGCGGACCCGGTGTAGGACCTATCTGTGTGGCAGAGCACCTGGTTCCTTTCCTTCCTTCCAACCCGGTTGTGGGTACAGGAGGTGAAAATGCCATCTCTGCTATTTCTGCAGCACCATGGGGAAGCTCCCTGGCCTGCCTGATCTCTTACGGATACATTAGCATGCTGGGTGCAGACGGTCTTCTGGACTCTACCATATTTGCTATCCTGAACGCCAACTATATCAAGAACAGGCTGGACGGGCATTTCGATGTACTTTATACGGGAGAACGCGGAAGAGCTGCCCACGAAATGATCGTAGACTGCCGTCCGTTCAAAAAGAACGGAATTGAAGTAATAGATATCGCCAAGCGTTTAATGGACTACGGTTTCCACGCGCCTACGGTTTCTTTCCCGGTGGGAGGAACTATTATGATAGAGCCTACCGAAAGTGAGAGCCTTCAGGAGCTGGATCGTTTCTGCGATGCCATGATCTCTATCCGTAAGGAAATTGATGCGGCAACTGCCGAAGATCCGAACAATGTGCTTAAAAATGCACCGCATACCCTGGCGATGCTGACGGCCGATAGCTGGGAGTTCCCATACTCCAGGGAAAAGGCTGCATATCCGCTTGATTATATTGCCGATAACAAATTCTGGCCTACGGTAAGAAGGGCAGATGATGCTTATGGCGATCGTAATCTGATCTGTACCTGTGCCCCTATTGAGGCCTATGCAGAAGCTTAAAAAAAGAAGCTAAACACCTATATAACAAAGCCTTCCATCTAAAACGGAAGGCTTTTTCTTTATTTCCTTTTATACTATTCCTCTCACATTCTGCGTTTCATTAGAAGTTTGACCATCGTATTAATTATTATGCATGCATAGAGACCCCAATTTATTTAACCTATATTTACCCGCAACTAACCTAACTAACACCTTATATGAGTATCAAAATTACAGGAACGGGAAGTTATGTTCCCGCCTTGGTAGAACACAACGACAATTTTATTGAGCATGAATTTTTAAACAATGACGGCAGTCAGTTTGAATATGCCAACGATGTTATTATTGAAAAATTCAAAGCTATTACCGGGATCGGGGAAAGAAGATATGCCAAAGATCACTACACTTCCTCCGACCTTGCTTTCTTTGCCTCGGAAAAAGCCATTGAAGATGCGGCTATCGATCCGGAAGAGCTGGATTATATTATTGTGGCCCACAACTTCGGCGATGTACGTCACGGTACGGTACAGTCAGACCTGCTTCCCAGCCTTGCCTCCAGGGTAAAACATTCCCTCAGAATTAAAAACCCAAAATGCGTGGCCTATGATATCCTTTTCGGATGTCCGGGATGGGTAGAGGCCCTTATTCAGGCAAAAGCCTATATCCAATGCGGGATGGCAAAAAAATGCCTGGTTATCGGTTCTGAGACCCTTTCGAGGGTGATCGACAAGCACGACCGCGACTCTATGATCTATTCAGACGGGGCCGGTGCTGTGGTGCTGGAGGCCAGCAATGAAGAAGGAGGCTTCCTGGCTTCGGAGACCGCTTCCTTTACCTATGATGAAGCTTATTATCTCTTTTTTGGGAATTCCTATAACAAGGAGCTCTGCAGGGATACCCGCTATATTAAGATGCACGGGCGCAAGATCTATGAATTTGCGGCTACCCGGGTACCCCAGGCCATTAAGGATTGCCTGGACAAAAGCGGGGAATCTATAGATAACCTTAAAAAGATCTTTATCCACCAGGCCAACGAAAAGATGGACGAGACCATCCTGAAGCGTTTTTACAGGCTGTACGACAGGGAAGTTCCGGAAAACGTCATGCCGATGAGCATCCATAAACTGGGGAACAGTTCGGTGGCTACCGTGCCTACCCTCTTTGACATGGTAAAACACGGAAAACTGGAGGATCAGGAAATACATAAGGGAGATGTTGTTATATTTGCAAGCGTAGGCGCGGGTATGAATATAAATGCCGTGGTCTACAAATGTTAATATGTACGAGAACAGTTTTCCGAGCAAGCGTTATAAAGAAACCATACAATTTTTAAAGACCCATATAAACCCTCCGTCCGCTATTCTGGACTTGGGGGTCAGGAACCCTTTTTCCGGGATCATGGAGCAGCAGGGTTATACGGTAAGCAATACTACCGGCGAGGATCTGGATGAGGACGTCTCTGCCGTGACAAAAGAAGATTATGAGGTGGTAACCGCCTTCGAGATCTTTGAACACCTTATAGCGCCTTATAACGTACTAAAGGAAATAAAAGCTAACAAACTGGTGGCCAGTGTGCCGTTGCGTTTGTGGTTTGCTCCGGCCTACCGCAGCAAGACCGATATGTGGGACCGCCATTACCACGAGTTTGAGGACTGGCAGTTCGACTGGCTGCTGGAAAAGGCAGGCTGGGAGATCAAGGCCAGAAAAAAATGGACCAACCCTGTAAAAAAGCTGGGGCTGCGTCCGTTGCTCCGGGCTTTTACCCCTCGCTACTATATCGTTTATGCGGAAAGAAAATCTTAGTATTTTTGTGAAAAAGCCTTGCCATTGAATTACTATATCGTTATTCCGGCCCACAACGAAGAGAAATTTATTTCCCTGACCCTGGATTCCCTGTTGCAGCAGACGCTGCTCCCTAAAAAAGTGGTGATCGTTAACGATAATTCTACAGACAGTACCGAAGCCATTATAGACAGCTATGCTTCCAAAAACGATTGGATACAAAAGATAAACAAGGTCTCCTCCGGAGAGCACCTGCCCGGCAGTAAGGTAGTAAATGCTTTTCTTACCGGTTACGCTGCCCTGGATGAGCACTACGACTTTATTGTAAAACTGGATGCCGACCTCATCCTCCCTCCCAACTATTTTGAAGGAGTGGCTGCTATTTTTAAGGAGCATCCCAAAACGGGGATTGCCGGAGGCTTTGCCTATGAGGAAACCACAAATGGTAATTGGGAACTCAACCACCCTATGAACAAAGACCATGTTCGCGGGGCCTTTAAAGCCTATAGCAAGGCCTGTTATACGGCCATCGGCGGACTTAAAAGCTCTATGGGCTGGGACACGGTAGATGAGCTCCTGGCGCGTTGCCACGGCTTTGATATCTATACCGACCCCGACCTGAAAGTAAAACACCTGCGCCCTACCGGGAAATCCTATAATAAAAAAGCCAGATACGCCCAGGGCGAAGCCATGTATAAAATGCGTTACGGCCGGACGATCACCTTTATCGCTGCTTTAAAAATGGCTTTAAAACAAAAGAAGCCTGCAGCCTTTTTTCACTGCCTGAGGGGTTATGCCATCTCAGCCAAAAGAAAAGATACACCTATCGTCACTCCGGAAGAAGGCGCTTTTATCCGGCAGTACCGGATGCAGGGTATTTTTGGAAAGCTTTTCGGGAAAAAATAGTAGCTCCCTTCTTCCATACGTAAATTATGGTTTCCCATAATTCCTTCACTATTAATCGAAAAACCGTCAAGAAGTATTGAATTTTCTTCAAAAATCGGTAGTTTTAGGGATGAGTAAATGCAGTCCGTTTACTCACTAATTAGATCTCATTAGAAATGAAAATGAATAAATGTTACCAGTAGAATTTACTATTCAAGGCCCTCCCGTTTCCTTACAAACTAGAAATAGAGGTAGGCTTCAAGCTTGGAAAGCAGAAGTTAGACAGGCCGCTCAAGCTGTTTTACCAAATGGAGTCCAGCCTCTAGCCAATGATGTGACATTCTCGGTAACATACTACTATGATACGCACAGTCCAGATGTGGATAACATAATAAAACCTATCCAAGATGCACTGGTAGGTTTAGTCTATCTAGATGATGATCAAATTCAGGAAACAAAAAGCAGGAAAAAGGATATTAATGGTTCTTACAGAATAAGAAACGCAGCACCAATAGTGGTTGAGGGGTTTATTAATGGTGTGGATTTTCTTCACGTTAGAGTAGAGCAGTACACAAATCAAAATGACTTATGATGCAGAAAGATTATTATATAGAACTTGAAGAAAAAAAGGTAAGAGAGCTAGCAAACGAATATAAAAAGAAAGGGTATCTTGTATATACATACCCTTCTAAGGAAAATGTACCACCGTTCCTTGATGATTATAAACCAGATTTGATCGCAATTAGTGAAAATGAAAAACTAATAATTGAAGTAAAATCAAAATCATCTATAAAATCTTCTGATAAACTAACAAATTATATAGAATTAATTAATAGACAAAAAGAATGGAAATTTGAATTAGTACTAACAAATCCAAAAAAGAAAATCTCTAATGAACACTTATTGAGCAATTTTGTAGAAATTGAGGAAATTGATAGAAGACTTAATGAAATAAATGAACTTATCCAAGCTAATTTCTTAGAACCAGCTTTTTTATATGCCTGGGTGGTTTTTGAAGCCGTTTCAAGAAACCAACTTGTTACTTACAAAAAACAGAGCAAATCAAATATTGAGAGTCTTATTAAAGAGTTGTTTAGTTATGGAATCGTAAATAAGGCAGAGTATAATTTCCTACAGAATAGCTTTCATCAACGGAATAATTTGATACATGGATTCTATAATAAAACGAATAATATAAATGAGAAAAAGATTAAGGAGTTTGTTAAGTTAATAACTCAAATAAAAGAAAACGAGAATTAAAATCATAGTCGCTTATTGATAAATTACGATTCATAAGGAATACGCTAACCACGATTAAATACTCGTTGAAAATAAATAAGAAGTATAAAAAAATATAAATGAAAAAAACAATTTATTTCACTGGGACAAATCATCAAATTGGGCAGTTAGACGTTGCAATAAAAACCGCCACAGACAAAAGAGATACTTGGTTAATGGCAAATGAATCTAAAATTGGGAAAATTGATAATGAGGATATTAAAATTATCCCATGGAATGGAAATAATGGGTACGTTATGATAACAATTCTACTCACCTATTATCCAAAATAGTATGAAATTAAGATCTGTTGAAATACATGACTTTAAGTCAATAAAGAGTGAAACAATTGAGATAAACACTAATCAACTTTGTTTTGTAGGTAAGAACGAAAGTGGAAAATCAAGTTTAATTCTAGCTACAAAATATTTGAATGTTTTAGATACCGAACTTAAGTCAACTCTTTTAAACAAAAGCTCGGATAATTACCCTAATGGATTACCTGTTGTAATAGGAATCTTTGAATTATCTAAATCTGACTATTCGGAGCTTTTAAAAATTTCTAAACCATTATTAACGGATGATCAATTTGCGAACTTACCCAAGCATTCAGAAAATTGCCTTTTACAATTAAAAAGATGGGGAAATGGTTTTTTAAATATTTCCTTGAGTATTATCGAGAAAAATAAGTTTGGTTTTGAATTATCAAAAAACATAGAGGGGTTAGCGACATTTTACGATCAATTTTTTGAGAAGTTATACCCCGATATTCAATACTATGAAAATGAAGATTTACTCATCGAACCATCAACAATTAATGAGTTACTAGGTAACGATAAAAAATTTGAAACCTTTAGAAAACTATTGTTAATTGGTGGGTGCAAAGATTTTAATGATTTAAATAATCCTGATATTAATTTTGTCACTACATTTTTATCTGATATTGAGATAAAACTTAATACGATTTTCAAGAAACACTATAAGCAAGATCAAAGTATAAATATTAAAATTGCTCCTACTTTTGGAGATCGGCTTAATTTGATAATTAGAGATAATTCTGGCAAGAGTTTTTCCATTAGTGAAAGAAGTCCCGGTTTTCAATACTACTTTTCCTTTTTGGTTAACAAGCTTTATTCGAAAGAATTAAACAAAGGGAGAAATACTGTCATTTTGTTGGATGAACCAGGCAATAGTCTTCATCCAAAAGGTGCTAAAGATTTATTAAAGTCGTTTGATGAAATTGCAGAATCATCGCAAATTTTATACACCACTCACAATCCATTTTTAGCTGTACGAAACTGTATTGACTCCCTGCTATTTATTAATAAATCAGCTACCGTAGGAACAAAAATCAATAAAAAACCTTTCTTGAACAAATATCAAATACTACGTAAAGAGCTAGGGATAATGTTAAATGATAGTTTCTTAATTGGAGACATAAACTTAATCGTTGAGGGGAATACAGAAAAATTGGGGTTTCATAGAATATTTCAATTTGAACAATATCAAGATTTAGAATGGATGAATATTTATAATGCGGATGGAGTTGCAAATATCCCTCAAGCAATTAACTATCTTGGTAAAAACAATTTGAAATTATCTGGAATTGTAATATTGGACAGCGATAGTGAGGCTGAAGGCATAAAGAAAAACAAATCTTACAAAAATAATATCAAGGATCCTAACTGGGAAGAAATTGAAATCAATACAATCTTCAACGACAAAAAAGATAGAACATTTGAAGATTTATTCCCACAACAAAACTATGTAAATGCGTTCAATGAGTATTGTGAATCATTAAGTTCTCTTGATGTTTTTAGTAAAAAATATGAGGCCTTTGAATATAAAGAAGAAATTGAGACCCCTATCATAAATACTCTTTCTCTTCATTTTAAATCTTTTTTACCAGAAGATAGCAAAGCGAGTATTACAAAACAAGATGTAATTAGACATCTTCTAGATTCAGTTGATAAGTTCCCAGAAAAGGAACAAAAGGAAGTCCTATCGAATATTTTTAAATTAACTAATAAAATAAAAGTATCATTCAGTAAAATTGAAAAATATGTCAATAACTAAACATAAAATATTCAAATTAAAACTTAATGATGATGCCAAGTTTACAATAACTAAAACTGTTGAGAAAGCAATCAATGAGTTTCTTTTGGATTCAAATATTGTATACGTAAATCACTCCATAACAATATTGACAGAGGACATTGAAGAATATGACAACCTAAAAACTATTTGTCGATTTTTACTGATTAGTATTGTTTACAAAGATTTGAATTCATCAAGTTTAAATGTAAGGTCGACTTCTAAAAAAGTGAAAAATGTAGTGCACAAACAAATTGAATTAGGTGTAGAAATAACTGAACCACAAATTGAAACAGAAATAGATAAAGAAATTCAACAATTAACAAAGGCTAAAAAATCATAGTCGCCTTATAAGATGGCAACGTTTCTTTACAAGGCTATTAGCAACAAACCGATCTATCAATGAAATTTACAAACTGGATTAAGCAAAATTCACTCTCCTTAATTATATCAATTTCCCTTGTTGTAATTTTCTTAGCGTTTGTTTTTTTCTCGGAAGAGTCGTTTAAAGGACTAAATAACCTTGCTTATTTCTTTTTATATATGGGAATTTCCATATTTAGTTGGACGCTTCCTAAAAATAGGATTTTTAATATTATTAAGATTATACTAGCAGTTCCTTATTTGATCTTAATGTTCTTGATGCCGTTTTTCGGATTTCTATATGCATCAATCTATGGAATTTTAGGCCCTTTAGCCGCTATAACTATTTTCATACATTATGTTCCTGAATATTTATTTAATGTTGATTTATTATTTGCGACAAAACTATATCTAGTCCTGACCATATGGTCAATTGTGGTAGTAAGCTTTAGTGAAAAAATAATGAGAAGAGTAATATTAATTCAAGATAATGACAAACCGAATAATAGAAAAGAAAAACAAATTGATTTTACATTAAGTTTGATAAATAATGGGATAATTAAATATATAATTTATTTATCATTTTTCATCAGTTTAGTAATATTCTCATTTACCAGACTAAATCAAATTGAAATTTTCGATAATAACGACCTGAATACAGCTATAATTCAATCCTTTGTTACGTTTATTGCTTTTGACAGATTGATTATGAATAAGCAATTATTTAAGTTTTCGCGAATAGAAATATTGAAAAATTTAATGAATGTTTGGAAGACATATACATAGAAGTCCGTTACTGAAATCACAAAAAATTGATCACTAGAGAAGCATAATCATGAAAATCTTGATGAATTTTCTATTTAGTTTGTTGTATTATTAAATTAGTTTCTTAAAACGCTTAACTAATCTTATATCAAACATTGTACGCGATTACTTAACTATGATAAAAAAGTCAAAACTCCACCAATTTTTTTAAAGGTACTTCTAAAGCTTTGGAGATCTCCAAAAGCGAATAAAGCGTAGGGTTTACTTTGCCGTTCTCGAGCTTTTCGATGGCTTGTCGGTCCTTTTCACAGGCCCGTGCCAGGTCGGATTGGCTCCAGCCCTTCTCCAGTCGTAACTCGACGATACGTTTCCCTATTTTCCTTTTTAGTTCGTCTTTGGTCATAAAACAAATGTCAATTAATAATATGACAATTTTGTCATACAGTTATTTGACAACTCATTTTCTTTTATTATCATTGTCATATTATTATACGACAAATGAGCACCTTTAGAAAACTAAAGATCTATAGTAAATTCAGGATCCGTAGCTGGGATACGATAAGTGTTCCGGAAATACGGCTTCAGGGTAAATGGCTGGCAGCCCTGGGTTTTACGGAAGGCAAAGAAATAAAAGTGGTGCAAAAGAAAAACAAGCTTGTTATTACTGTTTTAAAGGAAAAAACAGATTCCGGTACAAATAAAAATTAGTATATTTCCTACAAATTCTTATCTTTAAGTCAGGAAAACATAACCCTAAGAACTTTACTAATAATTAGATTTACCAAAATGAGAATAATAGAGATAAACGGGAATAAATTTTCAAATATGAAAGGATTTTATCGAGAGATAGAATCGAAAATGACTTTCGGGTTGAATTGGAAAATTGGACGGAATCTCAATGCATTTAATGATGTTTTGTACGGTGGATTTGGAGTTCACGATGTTGAAGAGAAATATATCTTAAAATGGCATCGAAGCGAAAAAAGTAAATCCGAACTAAAATATTATGACCGAATAATTGAAATTATCAAAGAACACGAGAATATTGAATTACAGCTGAAATAAATGCTTTTTTGGAAAACTGAAAATAGAATAGAACCTAAACGAGAATTCCACTCGAAAATCAAAAATTACTACATTGGAATTTCTGACAATCAAATACCAACAGAATTATTGAATCAGATAATCTCCCAGGTAACAGAAAAGATTTATAGCGACTATAAGAGATTCTGGAAACAGTACCCTAAGTCTCGTAAAAGATATTCGACTTTGAAAATGGATGATATTGAGCATCCTTTTATTCATTATTTGATAACTGACTTTCTTGAAAAAAAGAATATTACAGAATCTCGTAATTATTCTAAGATTCTGTTTAAAATGAACGATGAGGATTATGATAAATATTTAGATCAAAAAAATTGGTACGAAACGAAATAAAAAATAAATTAATTGGAATTCTAATTATCATTTTGAATTTATTCTGGACTTGGTTCAGTCTTGACCTATTGTACAGGTATCATTTCACTGAATTCAATCCTACTTTTTATATTCCTAATTGGGTTTTAATAATGAATTCCATATTTGCGATTATCGGAATTGTAATTGGATTTAATCTGATAAATAAAAAAATAAGTATAAAAAGAGCATTACTGATTAACTTTATTCTGATTTCAATTGGATTAATAATCCAACAAACCTAAATAAAAACGTTGGATAACAATGGCAATGATCTATACGCCATCTAACATTTGACAAAACATTGAACAATAGAACAAAATATATACTTCTGATCCTGAGCATTTCAGCCTTAGTCTTGTCCATATACAGCAAGAATAATATTTTAACGGAGTCCAGTTATGGTCCTGTTGAATTGGAATATGCTAAAATATTTTTTGGAATTGGACTTTTGTGTGCAGGGATATATTATTTCAATAAAAACTGGCATAAAGGATTAACATTAGTCATGACAGTTATGTTTAGTCTTAGTTTAGTTTTAAACATTTATCTGATAGCTAAAAATTATAAAGGCATACAATTCCAAAATCGATTCGCGGAATACTCTAAATTAGAAAGTTGCGAAGAAATGGAAAAACGATTTGCGACTGACTTAAAAAAAGGAGAAATCAAATATTTTCAGTTTGGAATTGGTTACGATACAGAATTAGCGAAAAAACTAAAGGATAAATACAATATTGAAACTTTTGGAATGGGTTGTTTAATTCAAGCCGAAAAGGAATGTTATAATAAATTGGTCAATGAATATCTGAAAGAAAAGCACAACGACGACATAATTGACTATTAAAAAATAAAATAATCCATCACGCCCTCGCGATACAAAGCATAGCCGGGGCCGCTAACAGCAAGCAAATGACTGAGTATATAAAATGTAGAACGGAAATGAATTTTGTAGATTTTGTTGAATTTGTTTCTAAAGAATTTCAACGTAGTGACTCTGAATTTAAAAATTTGGGATCAAATCTGGCTGAACATGACGGACTTCACTATGGAGATGGTCAGTACTTTAGATTAAAGGACAATGTAATAACTGTGGACTTAGTTCGGAATGAGGGGCATGCTGACCTATTTGATGATCAGTGGGACTTTTGGATGGCTCTTAAGTCTGAATCTGATATAATTAATCAAAAAGTCAAGGATTTTTTAGCACAAAGTGACTTTGGTAAACGAATTGTTTATGAAATTACTTCTGAACTGGATTAAAACCAGTTGCTAACAATAGCCACAATTCATCGTACCTTGGCGAGATAAAATTATAGCTGAAACCACTACAGTGCATTTAAAATGAAAATATTAATAGGAATAATAATTGTTGGGCTTGTGATTTTCTTTTTCATTAGGAAAAACTCAAATTCTGAACAAAGTGAAGAATCAAAATTACCGAGCAAATTATATTCGCTAAATGACGGAAATCAAAACGAACTTTTAGTATCAATAAAAGTAAGTCAAGAATGGTTAGAGTCTATAAAAACTAAATACGATTGGAACGAATTTGACGAATACGACAATCGAATGTGGGAGTATATGTATAAACTCTTTGACGAGACCATTGAACAAAGTGAAATTGAAAGTTATGACGAATTGTGGAGTAAATTAACTCATCAACAAAAACTATTTTGGGTATTTCTATCTTTTAATGGAGATACTAACAATGGTGGTGTCTATCAATTTCTTTTTAATCGACCAGAATTTATAATTGCAACTGCTGAAGCCTGGGAAGAATTAGGAATTGAAGAGTTAGAGACAGATTACAATGCTGTATTGACTGAATTGACAGGAAAAATATCTAAAATCGGAGAATTGAAATCAGTTTTTAACGATGAATCTAAGAGTTGGAATAAAAGGTGGAATTCATTCGCGGATGGATACAAGGAATTAAAATCCACTGAAAAAATTGAGGATTATTATTACGATAAAGAATTTAAAAAAATAGTCCATAAAAAAGTAGCTGATTATATAGAACGTAATATTGAAAAGTTTGCTGAAATAGAAAAATAACAACTTACAACAATGCACAATTAACAAAAAAATAACTGTGTATATCAGCCATATTTTGGCTAAGAGAAAAAACTTTTCTTAACTTTAAGAAAAAACTGATCTTATTGAGAGATCATGGTCAACCTGTTAACACCAATTAGATAAAATGAGATTAAGCGCTTTAATATTATTCCTCCTGTTTTCAATAAGCGGGAAAAGTCAGTCAAGCTACTCCGGCCATGTAGGAACTTCTCCGGTTACATTGGTTATGCATCACTACAGTGACGGCGTTTCACAGGCGTATTATGTTTACGATAAATACGATAGCCCGATAACCATAAACGGAAATCTTAAAGACGGAGAATTAACACTCTTTGAAAAAGATAAGGACGGAAATACTTCTGCCACTTTAGTTTTTGAAAAGTTCGAAGAAAACAACAGGGAAATTAATGGAGAATGGATCAGTGCCGATGCTACAAGAACGTATAAGATCAAACTACAAAAGGATTTCGACATTAGTTACGGAGATAATGCTGAAAGGAAAACCAAAGAATTAATCCAGTCAAACTCCACAAAAGAACATTATTTTAAAACCGTAATCACCAAAGAAAAAACGGGTGCTGATGCCAGAGTATCCGGTGTAAAAGTATTTGAAAAAGGAACGGACAAATTAATTCAGGCCATAAAGCTGGATTGTCAACTCCTGGCGATAGATAATGTAAGTGTCGGGGATTATAACTTTGACGGAATTGAAGATTTTTCTGTTTTTGAAGCCAGCTATGCCGGACCCAATACTTCAAGCATTTACATTTTAAGGGATCCGGATTCGGGAAAGTACCTAAAAAGCAATTTTAACGGGACTTCTTTAGAATTTGATAACGACTCAAAACTTATTTACGAACACAATCAGTGTTGTGCAGGAAAAGGCCATATAAATGCAACCTACAAGGTTGTCAATAACGAAATGGTCTTAATTGAGCGGAAATGCCTTGTATACGATGATAAGAAGGAGGATTTTGTTGAAACAGCATGTAAATAAACCGATTTATACACGAGGCCGTTGTCTACAATTTGAATGAAACCCGAACACCGTAAAATAATTGAGTTAATAAAATCTTATTTGGAAAAAAATCCGGAGCAGAGATTCGGACAAGCTATATTCAATTTAGGTATTAACGAATTTCAAAAGGTTACTGACCCTGGAAATCCAAAATACACATTAAGAGATATTCATAATGATGACGATAAGGAGATTCTAAACAGGATTAATAGACAAATAACCTGGTTTGATCTACAAAGAAAAGTAATGGACGGAGTTTCGAAAGTTGAAGGGATTGCTGGAATGACTGTAAATGAGAGATTATTTGCTGCTGATTTGATGAATGAATTTGATAAATATAAAACATCAAATAAAAGTTATGCTGAGTACATTTTAAAAGCACTAAAAGTAGATAGGGAATCAATTTCTAAAATATTAGGTAAATAAAATGCACGAAAAGAAAATTCAAAATATATTCTCGCTACCAGTACAAAAAAGGTGTGAATATTTGATACGTAAAGTTGCTGATACTGGTAATTATGATTTTAAATCAATCGTGTTTAATAACAAAAAGGTTGAAGTAGGGCAAATTCTGGAACAGAATATGAAATATTTTAAAGTAATGACGAAATCATAACCGGATCATTACTCAACATTTAAAATGAACATCAGTTTTGACCTCGATAGTACATTAATTCCAAATGGAAGAGAATTTAAAACCGAAAAAAGGAGCGGAATTGCAAAGCTGTTCGGGATTGAGGAACTAAGAAAAGGAACGCGTGAATTAATTACTGAATTACAAAATCAAGGGCACAAAATTCATATTTATACAACCTCGTTTCGGACAAAGGGAAAAATAAGGCGAACGTTAAGATATTACGGAATAAAAGTTGAGCGGATTGTTACCCAAAAAGAAAATCGACGTGTCCTGAAATCTCGAAATATTAACTCGTCAAAGTATCCCACAGCTTTCGGGTTTGACGTTCACATTGACGACTCAAAAGGTGTTGGAATGGAATCTGAACGATATAACTTTAATGCAATTATTGTTGAACCGACTGACGAAAATTGGATTGAAAAAATTGAAAATGGAATAAAAATGTTGGGTAGTAATGTATAATATATAGCTTGTTATATTAAACGTCAGGCGCAATTCGATAAAATAAAGACACGAATATTTTGTACAAAAACCTATGAAATATTTAATGCCACAAAAATTTGAAAGCGAAAGGTTGATCATCAGGACCTTTAATGATACCGATTGGAAGGACCTGCACGATTATTATTCGGATACGGAGACCACTAAATATACTTTTGGCCGGGTTTTATCTGAAGGTGAGACGTGGAGAACTGTTGCCAGTATGGTTGGGCATTGGTCCATCAGGGGTTATGGGCCCTATGCGCTTGAGGAAAAAGGATCGGGTAAAATTATTGGAGTGTCGGGTCTGTGGTATCCGGCAGATTGGCCCGAACCTGAAATTAAATGGGGACTTTCCAGAACTTTTCAGGGGAAAGGATATGCAAGTGAGGCCGCAAGAAAGGTAAAAGAGGTTGCAAAAGAATACCTCCCGGAAATGTCTTTAATAAGTTTAATACACTCAAAGAACAGTCCTTCCATCAAACTTGCCCTGGCAATCGGAGCTAATTTTGAAAAGGAAATTCTCTTTAGAGAAGATAATTGGAGTATCTATCGTCATCATTAAAAATAAAAGATGAAATATTATTTGTCTTCATATAAATTCGGTAATCAGATTAAAGAGCTAAAGAGGTTAATCCCTCAAAACAATAAAATTGGTCATATCAACAATTCAAGAGATTGGGTTGGCGCCGATCCTGAAAGAGTAAATAAACATCAACAGGAGGAAATAGAGTTACTAAATGAAATCGGATTTAAAGCCGAACCCTTAGATTTAAAAGAATACTTCAATAAAACTGAAGAACTAAAGAGTAAACTTAATTCATTAGGAGGAATTTGGGTAAGCGGTGGAAATACATTTGTATTGAGGATGGCAATGAAGTTAAGTGGATTTGATAGGATTTTCAAAGAATTGATAACCAGAAATGACTTTCTTTATGGTGGTTATAGTGCCGGAATTTGCATTTTATCAGACTCTTTAAAGTCGATCGATATTGTTGATGACCCAAATAATTTCCCATATAAGGGAATAAATAAACCGATCTATGAAGGATTAGGAGTCTTTAATTATTCATTCATGCCACACTATGATTCAGATCATTTTGAATCGGAAGCAATTGGAAAAGAAATTCAAAGATGTATAGATAACAAATGGTTATTTAAGGCCCTTAGAGATGGAGAAGTAATAATTGTTGAATAAAAATGATCAAAAAACCTGTACCTGGCATAGTAATTCATACTGTACATGACTGGTTAAAAGGCAGATAAAACCCTGCAATTTCATATCTTAGTTTCTCAGAATAGAACTTATACTTGTTCCGCAACCCATATGCGAACACGTTAGCACTAGTTAATTCAGAATTAAAATCTAACCAAAATGAAAGTTACAGCTGAAAAAAATGAAAAAATCGGAAAAATGATATTTGCATCCATTTATCCTCTTTACCTGAATAGATTAGAGAAAAATGGCAGAACAAAAGAAGAGCTCAACCAGGTGATAGAATGGCTAACCGGTTTTGACGAATCTAAATTACAGGAGCTGATCGATGAAAAAGTAAGTTTTAAAACATTTTTTGAAAGGGCAGAAATACATCCGAATGCACATCTTATTAAAGGCGTAGTTTGCGGGTATCGAATTGAAGAAATAGAGGATGAATTTGAATTGTATAAACAATGCAGGCGCATGGAAAAGTTGATTGATGAATTGGCAAGAGGTCGCAAAATGGAGAAAATTTTACGGGAAGCAAGTTAATTATCTAGCTGACAATTTTGGATTTGAACTCAAATTTCAGAAAAAATGAAAACAACAACATTTCTAACATTTGTAGGTGATCAGTGCGGAAAGGCTGAAGAAGCGATAAATTTCTACACTTCTATCTTTCCGAATTCGGAAGTTAATCGCATAATAAAATACACGGAAGGAGAAGCCGGAGGGACACCGGAGCTTATCAAATATGGGGTATTTACATTAAATGGTACAGAGTACATGGTCTCCGAAAGTAATTTTAATCACGCCTGGTCATTTACACCAGGAGTATCACTGTTCGTTGAATGTAACTCTGAAAATGAGATACAGGTTTTATTCGAAAAGCTTTCTTCAAACGGAGGCCGGATTATGGTTCCTCTTGACAACTACGATTCAGGGGATTATGGCTTTGGTAAAAAATTCGGATGGTGTGAAGATAAATATGGTATTTCATGGCAACTTAATCTTTCAGAATAAATTCTGACAATGCTTATTTTTTCATTTATAAGAAATTTACAGGGCATGTACCAGAGTTGAGATGCAGATATATTGATTCTAAATTGATAGTATAGCTAAAATCAAAAAAGAATTAAAACAACAGACAACAAAATGTAAAAACGCATTTTACACTGAACGCTAGCCACAATTTGAACAAGAATGAGAGCCTTACTGATACTTACATTTTATTTATTGATTCACCCCCAACTGTCTGCCCAGAACATATATCGTACGGCCTGCCGGGGAAACCTGGCAAGGTTGGACAGTATGCTTGTAAACACCTCAATTGATGTACCGGACGATCGTGGCAGGTCATTATTACACTGGGCCGTTGCCTGCAGGAAAAAAGAAATATTCGATCTTTTGATCCGGAAAGGTATAACCATTAACGGAGCCGATAATCAGGGAAGAACACCATTACACGTTGCCGTTCAGTTTAACAATACAGAGTATTTTGATCATCTGGTCAACTTACAACCCGACAACGATTGGACGTCTGTTTATGGAGCATCACTTCTGGAACTGGCGGTACTGAATAAAAACAAAACACTTACCGAAAAACTGATCGCTAACGGGGTTGATATAAACATCAAAAACAAAAGAGGAAGCACCGCCCTGGAAATTTCACAAAGAATTGGCGCCAAAGATATTTCCGAATTTCTGATCTCGCAGGGAGCGGATAAAAACCTTGTGCGCAAATTCAAAATGAAAGGAAAATATATGGGGCTGAAAGCTCCTGAAACCAGCCCTGAAATGTTTGCACCTAACTTTATTTCAACCGAAGAGCAGGAATTTGGCTCCGTATTTAATTCCAAAGGAACGGAGTTTTATTTTGGTGTGGATGTAAACGGAAGAAACGAGATCCGTTATTCCAGATTGAAAGGAAAACAATGGAGTAAACCAAAAACTATCATCTCGCACGAACGGTACAGCTACAATGACCCCTTTCTTTCAAATGATGAGAACAGGCTGTACTTTATCTCTAAAAGGGCCCTGGACGGCATCGGTAAAATTAAGGATGTCGATATATGGTATGTGGAAAGATCTGGTAACGGATGGTCCGAACCCATTAATGCCGGAACAAATATTAATACGGGCGGAGATGAATATTATATCTCCTTTACGAAGGACGGAACAATGTATTTTGCCTCCAACGGTCATAAACGAAGGGATACCACAAGAACAGATCACGATATCTACTATTCGAAGTTTACCAAGGGGGCATTTCAAAAACCTGTACGCCTGGGCGAAGCTGTAAACACCAGGGGTTATGAAGCAGATGTTTTTGTTTCACCGGATGGATCCTATATGATCTTTTGTTCAACCCGTGATAACGGATTTGGGCGCGGCGATCTGTATATCAGTTTCAGGGGATCTGATAATAAGTGGTCAAAAGCGATCAATATGGGTAAAGAAATAAATTCGGAGAATTATGAATACTGCCCTTTTGTAACCAAAGACGGGAAATACCTGTTCTATACAAGTAATCAGGATATCTATTGGGTAAGCACGAAAATCATAGACAAGATAAAAGAAGATAACCGGTAATAATGGTTATAATTCATTGCAATGTCATAAAATCATAGCCAGGATCGTTAGCTCAAATACTTCAAAAACAATTTAGTCTTATTTCCCTCTTCCCTATTCTTCCTTAGTTCTATTTAATTTTTCCTGCATTCATCGGAAACAGGTTTTTTGAATACGGTGCTCCCTGTAGTTTTGGGGCATCTTAAATCATTAAATCTATTTCTTATGAAAAACACAAAAAGGGAATTAATTTTTTTACGAACATTCGCACTTACTATGACCCTGGGAATCCTGACATTTGCCTCAGTTGCTTTTAAACGTTCCGGAAATCAGAAATTCGGGACCATCGATGTAGAACGTATTAACGTTGTAGAGAATGACGGCACTGTTAAAATGGTTATCACCAATGCAAAGCATTTCCCGGGCGCCGGAGACAGCATAAATAACAGAGTTTATCACAATCGTAAGAAACGTGCCGGAATGCTGTTCTTTACGGAAGACGGAAAAGAATGCGGTGGCTTTATTTACGATGGTGCCAAAACAGAAAACGGTCATAGTGCTGGCCTTTCCCTAACATTCGATCAATACGATGGAGATCAGGTAATGCAACTGATAACTACCGATAAAAAGAAGCAGAATACAAGACGTAAATCCGGATACCTTGTCTTTAACGATCGTGGTGATCATGAAACAAAAGAAAGTATGGATAAGGTAGCAAAGGAATTAGAGGCTATAAAAGACCCGAAAGAACGCCAGAAAAAGTATAAAGAATATTGGGATAAAGGAGTGTTTGGTTCGGTTAAAAGGGTTGCTCTGGGGCAGATACCCGGAAAACAAAACGGATTGTTCCTGTTTGACGACCAGGGAAAACCAAGAGCCAAGTTTTGTATAGACAAAGACAACAACGTAAAACTTGTAGCTTATGATGAGAAAGGAAACGTAGTTAGTTCCTGGCCAAAGTAAAGCTTTTAACTAAAAATGTATTTGCAATTAAAGGGCCGCTTCCTTGATTGCAAATACATATATTTACGCCTTTAATATGAAAACATACATCAACTACTTAAAAGAAAACAGATCTTTTGTCCTTTTTCTGTTTGCTTTCAGCTGGATATTAACCCTTAAAAATAAGATTGGGATCTCGAGTTCCTGGAACGACTTTGTTTTCCATCCCGACACTCCCTTTTGGGTTTTTATAGACGCCTTCCTCATTTTTTTGTTAACGGATTTTATTAAAAGAAGCGTTGAAAAAAACAATGCAAAGGAAACCCCATCTGTATGGATCTATTTAAAATTTTTCGGGATAAGTTTTATCTGCTATATGCTTATCGCAAATGTATTCGGAGTTCTTGTTTCGATAGCTTTTAACAACTTTTCCAGAAACTATAGTTCCTCTTATCAGGTAACCTACAGGCTTTTCAGTCAGATTATTGATTTTATGATCTTCGGCGGTTTCTCTTTAGCCTATTTATATTCCAGGGAAAACAGAAATTACAGAAAAAGGCTAAGTGCATATGAGATCAGTAATTCTAAGAGCAAAATACAGCAACTTAAGGCGCAGTTAAATCCGCACTTTCTTTTTAATAACCTGAATATATTAGATCAGCTTATTGAAGAAGACCGGCATAAAGCTTCCGATTTTTTAGGCCGTTTTTCAGAATTGTATCGCTATGCCCTGAGAAGTTCCGAAAAAGAACTCATCACTATCGGGGAGGAACTGGCATTTACTCAAAATTACTTTGAATTAATGCAAACCAAATATCAGGGATATTACCGGTTAGTTATAGCGGATGACATTAAAACTTCAAATACCATAGTTCCTCCGTTTTGTCTTCAAGTATTGGTAGAGAACGCCATTGTACATAACCTGGGAACAGCACAGGATCCTGTGATGATAACCATTACGGCAGAAAACGGAATTAAAGTTTCCAATAACAGGATCAGGCAAAGCAGAAAGAATAAAAGCAATGGTGTAGCCTTAAAAAACCTAAACGAACAATTTGAGCTACTTACGAATAGCCCTGTTACTATTCAGGAATCTGAGGATAGCTTTGCTGTTACCTTACCCCCTGTTAAAATGAACAACAATGATTAAAGTAGTAATTATAGAAGACGAAGCTCCCGCGAGAAAGAAACTCAAAAATTATCTGGAGAAGATCGGTGAGCCTATTGAGATCATAAAAGAAATTGAGACTGTGGATGAAACTCTGTCATTTTTTCAAACGTCACCTGATGTAGATCTGATCTTCTCGGATATCGAATTACGGGACGGCAATGTTTTTGACGTGTATAATCAAATAGTAGTTGACTTTCCTATTATTTTTGCTACTGCCTACGACCAGTTCTGGATGAATGCCTTTGAGACCAGCGGGATCGAATATTTGTTAAAGCCTTATACCTATGATCGTTTTGAAAAAGCCTGGAATAAGTATACTTCCCTGATAAACAAAACGGAGGTTAATTACAGTGATATCTTTAGTAAACTGGACACCTATTACCGGAATAAATTAGATCTAAAACCGGTATACAAAGAGTACATTCCCGTAAAATCGAACAGCGGTATTTACTTTTTAAAAGTAGAGGACATTCTCTTTATACAGTCGGATTACGGTGTTATTTTCGCCTACGACAGGAACGACAAAAAGCACCTGTTAAACCAAACCTCTCTGATAGAAATACAAAAGATACTCGACCCGGAAAAGTTCTTTAAGATCAACAGAAGTGAATTGGTCAACAAAGACCATATTGAAAAAATAAGTCGCTACACCAAAAACACGGTAGCCATTCATATAAAATCACATACATTAAAGACGAGTCAGAACAATACGGCATCCTTTAACTCCTGGATAGGATTATAATAGCACTTTAAACCTATTCTAATAAAAAAATTAAAAGCTCTTGATATTCCTAAAATTCAAAAAGGTTCTTTAACTCTACTCCTAACGCATTGGCTAGTTTTACGGCAGTAACCAGGGTAACATTGGTCCTTCCGTTTTCTATCCTGGAAATACTGGTTTTTTCTACATTTATTTCTGAAGCCAGGTCCAATTGAGAAAACCCTTTGGATTCCCGTAACTCCCTGACTCTTAAACCAAAATTCTTTTTGTACTCCAGTATTCTTTCCTTGCTGATTGACATATATGTCAATAATAATTTATATATTAGCATTTGGGGTAAACATATATGTCATCTTTATTGCTATTAATCAGGATTGTTTAATTAAAAATCTATTAGCAATGAAAAAATCATTTTTAACTCTTACATGCCTCTTCATGTTTACCATTACAATGGGTGTTTCCAATTTTTTGATCGATGTGGATTGTTTTCTGGATGCCATTGAATTCCTGGAAGAACTTGAAGAAGATCTGGGGTTCATGTTATCCGATGAACACGCTACAATTGTTTTAAACGAACAATATGCTGCCTGTGAATGTGTAGCCAATGGAAATTGCTGGATTTAAGCACATTAACATAAAGTCAAAACCTTTGAAACCAGGGAATGCTTAATTTTATATGAATTAAGCTTCTTTGGTAAGGATTGTCCGCTATCTAAACAAAAATGTATGTCTTCAACAAATTACATTTTATTCCTGTTTACAGTTATCTTTTTCTTTGTCGGCCCGGTACCCGCCCAGGTAAAGAAACTGGAAGCCACTTATAAAGTAGAGGTAAACAGAAAAAAGAACAGGCTACCTTCCAGACATTCGTTAAGGATCGATCAGATCTTTCAGCAGGTAGATCATATTAAAATGGATCTTCTATACAATAACGGAAAGTCTTCCTTTAAAGTCAGAGAAACCTGGGGTCTGGATTTCCGAACAGAACTCAATCGCAAAATAGCAGAGATCATTGCAGATGTATTTAATGACCGTTACCTGACAGATATTGAGAAAAACGCCCTGATCAGGCAAACCGAAAATGAAGGGGTTATTTATAATATTACTTCAGGATTCATCTCTTATAAATGGAAGTTACTGGAGGAGACTAAGGTTATTAACGGTTATCATTGCCTGAAGGCTATCAGTCATAAAAGTGTAAAGGATCGAAGTGGAAAAACAACGGTTTTGGAAATTATTGCCTGGTATACTCCGGAAATTCCTCTCCCGCTGGGACCCAAAGATTATACCGGACTTCCCGGCCTTATTCTCCAATTAAAAGAAGATAGCCGAAGGATCTATACCTTAAGTTTTGTAAAAGTCAATCCCGACTGGGATATTGTTATTGAACAACCCAGAGAAGGAAAGAATGTTACCAAACAAGAGTATCATAAGATCACTTCCAACAAATACAAAGAGCTTATCGATAAAAATTAAAGCTTTCAACTTAATATTCAGATCAATGAAACAGGAATACTGGAAAAATTAGTATATTTCCTACAAATTATTATCTTTAAGTCAGGAAAATATAACCTCCGAAACCGTTGTAAGCAATTTAAGAAATGAGCCAAGAAATCACAGAAATACAACCAAATGCTATTATTGGTGAAGATTATGATGGCTGGATAAATCTATCCGCCTGGAGAGGGTTTGAAAGTCGAAATGGATTTTATGGTTCTAAAGACTCTGAAAAAGAGTCTGACGGAACAATCAAAACCCATATAATTGGAGAATCTGCAGATTCTGTTCATGTTTTATCTCAAGCGCAGTTCAATGCGATTGACTTTTTGAAAAAGAACTCGGGATTGGTTCGTGATTCTTTACTAAACGGGCTTTTAAGCGATTATCCGAATGCAAAGGAAATTTACGAGGATTTTATGCCTGAAATAAATAGTGTAGAGGATTATAAAAGTAATCTTGGAGTTGCTTTCTTGCATATAATGGATAGTGAAAAAGAGGGTTATGCTTACATTGGTTTTGAATTAGGTTGCTCCTGGGATAATGAACATGGCGTTGGAGTAATGATGCACAAAGATAGAGTTGTGAAGATCGGGCTTGCTGAAGAATCATTTAATCACTGGAACTGTTATCATGACAATGGAACCGCAGAACACGAGCAAATGAAATGGGAAAAAGCCTATGAACAGATGCAGAAGCCTCAAAAAAAATGGTGGGAGTTTTGGAAGTAAAAGTGTTGGAACGAGAACTATAAAAAATTCGGAAGTGATATTAGAAAATAGAGCAAAAGCATTTATTGTTGATTACCTGATTATGATGATAATCTGGTTTCTAATTGTAACGCTAACTGACAATCTATTTCTGGGAATGCTAATTGTCTATCCAATCACAATGAATAAGGATTTTCTGAATGGAAAAAGTATTGGAAAAAGACTTTTTGGAATTCAAGTACAAAATCTACAAGGTAAAAAAGCATCAGAATGGAAAAGTTCGTTTCGGAATATTTTACTGATTATTCCTATTGATACACTAATTACTGTTTTAAGTCCTTCACGAAGAATTGGAGATCGGATCGCAAAAACTAAAATCGGAGTTGAAAAAACACAAAATTTAAAAACAATAAGCTCGGAATTGAAAAATTATCGAATCAATAAGGAGTTGATTTTCGGAATTATTTTCGGAATTGCCAATATCTATGGTCTTTTATGGTTGTACGGAATAATATTATCCAATTTATAGCAATACTAGGAAATCATGGCCGAAACTATTGTAGATAATATTGAACAATCGAATTTGAAAAAAATAGACTGGATATTATTAATTACATATCTCGGAATTCATTTAATTCTTGGAGTAGTCTATGCGCTAAACCTGTATGATAGAGAATGGATTCAAGATTTTTATTTTATAATCCCTTTTATTTTTGTTTTTCTAATTTTCGACATTTACCATAAACGACTTTGGAATAACAAAGTACTTTTGATTTGGGGAATTATAGGGCTTATTCAAACAATTGTTTACTATTATTATCATGATTTACCTCAAATCCAAGCAGTGAATGGAAATGATTTGATATGGTTAAAAGCCCTGCCATTGACAGTTTTAACGTCATTCATTTTTAATCTAATAAATAAAAGGATCTACGGTGATAATTTTATAGTAACTTCTTTACGACTTGACCCGAATCGGATTGACCCAAAGGATGGAAGAAAGTTAAGACCGGCGGACTATATTTTCTCTTTAAGTGGATTTTTGATAATAATATTTGGAACAGTATTTACAAATTAAAATAGAATTTAATAATGACTATCGCCGCTGTTGTTGCAATCATCATTATACTTGCGGTTATGCTCTATGAAATGAGTATATATGGCAGAGATGATCTAAATGACAAAGAAATTAACTCTAACGAATATGATGATGCCGAAATCCAGGTTATGGATTTACTACATTTGGTTGAGACTGAAAACAAAGAAGTCTTTGCCGAATTAATTACATATCACGGAGAAGACAGTAATAGACATCTTAAAACGCATCTTGATTTAAAAATAGGATCGGAAAACGAAAAGAACGATCGATATTTTAATTTTATTCAAAAAATGATAAATAAGTGCCACGAATTAAAACCTCCAACCAGAGGTGCTGACACTGATTTTACATTTGTGATTACCAATAGTTATGCAATGAAAAGGGGGAACTACGATATTGTTCGAGTGCAAATGAATTTTTGTACACCAGATGAAGAGGAATGCATTGAAAAGGCCTTTGTTTTCGATTTTATAAAGGGAATCAAAGAATATTTACTACTTGATATTGAGAATCTGGAATTATACAAAGAATAACTCTGTACAACAATACGCAAAATGAAAACCGGAACTAAAATATTAATCCTTTTTTTGGCTTTAAACCTGCTTTCTTTCAAGGGTATTGCTCAGGAAACAGAAACCAAAGCATCATCCACTATTGAATTTGATTTCTCAAGAGTTGAGAAATTTCGAAATACGAAGCTTAAAGGTCAGATAGTTAATGACTATGACAGCATATTCAGTCCCGGGCAGCGAAAGGAGCTATCAGACATTCTTTATGATTATAACTTAAAAACAACGCGTCAAATAGTTGTTGTAACAATCCATAGCATAAAACCCTATTCCGATATACAAAAAATGGCCACGGATTTAGGAAATTATTGGGGAATTGGGACTGCCGAAAAAGATAATGGCCTTGTAATTCTATTAAGCAAACCTGAAAGGAAAATTGGAATTTCGACAGGCAGCGGAACTCAACTGATCCTGACTGATGAGATATGTAAAAGTGTCATCGATAATATTATGATCCCCGAATTTAGAAAAGAAAAATACTATGACGGAATTAAGAACGGTGTGATTGAATTAATTGCAAAATGGGAACAATGAGTAATGAAACCTTAATCCTTCAGGGATCACCAAGAATTGAAATAGTATTCATGGAAGAAGAGTTTGAAATTAATGGAAAACAGAACTTCATGATTAAAAAAATGAAGTATGATGAAGTCAAAGAAATTAAATTCAATAAAGGGAAAATTCCATGGTTTTCGGGCTTAATTACCGCAATCATAGATTTATTGACAGGTCACGGCGTTGGGCAATGGAAAAAGGAAAAAGGCAGTATCGAAATAGCTACCCGAGAAGATAGCTATAATGTTCTTTTTAAAATGTATGACCGGGAACAGGTACCTATGGCGATAAGAAGGTTAAAAGAAAAATGCAATCTTTAAAAAGATAACTTAATGGGGATATTCGGAAAACTATTTGGCAGTAAAAAAATAAAAATAACCGATCCGGATTTCGGAGAAATAGAGAGTGTTAGCGTTCGGGGGAATAAAGTTGACTGGCAGGTCCTCAGAAAATTTCTAGGCTCCGATATTGAGATCCTGATTGAAGGAGATCAAAATGGGATTTCAGAAACTCAAAAGCAAGTTCTACTCAATGCTTTAAATAACGAAACACAAATAAGATCTGAAGCAGAAAAGGCGCTCAAAGAGCAATATGACAATGCAGAAATGGAATTTCTATCCATTGAAGATCATTTTGATGTAAAAGCAATTTCTGTCGAGGAAAACGGATTTGAACTGACTTTTCAGGAAAAAGAAGGGCAGAACTATTATTTTAATGTCTATTTCGAAAACAATAAACAGATAGGAGTTTCAATAGATGGGTAACTCAAAGGCAAATAAACATAGTATATTTCCTATAAATTGTTGTCTTTAAAGTCAGAAAAAAATAGGGCATGAAACCGTTGTAAGCAATTTAAGAAATGAGCCAAGAAGTCACAGAAATACAACCAAATACTATTATTGGTGAAGATTATGATGGCTGGATAAATCTATCCGCCTGGAGAGGGTTTGAAAGTCGAAATGGATTTTATGGCTCAAAAGACTCTGAAAAAGAATCTGATGGAACAATCAAAACTCATATAATTGGAGAATCTGCAGATTCTGCTCATGTTTTATCTCAAGCGCAGTTCAATGCCATTAAGTTTTTGAAAAAGAACTCGGAATTGGTTCGTGATTCTTTATTAAACGGGCTTTTAAGCGATTATCCGAATGCAAAAGAAATTTACGAGGATTTCATGCCTGAAATAAATAGTGTAGAGGATTATAAAAATAATCTGGGAGTTGCTTTCTTGCATATAATGGATAGTGAAAAAGAGGGTTATGCATACATTGGTTTTGAATTAGGTTGCTCCTGGGATAATGAACATGGCGTTGGAGTAATGATGCACAAAGATAGAGTCGTGAAGATTGGGCTTGCGGAGGAATCACTTAATCACTGGAACTGTTATCATGACAATGGAACTGCGGAACAGGAGCAAATGAAATGGGAAAAAGTCTATGAACAGATGTAGAAGCCTCGAAAAAAATGGTGGGAGTTTTGGAAGTAAAAGTACCGTGTACAACCATGATTACTATTTATTGTGGTTCTGATGGTTATTGGAAAGCACCTTTTTGGAATCATAATAAAATCAAATAATTTGTTCAAGAAATATACAAAATTGACCTACCAAGAAAAATCAATGATTCTATATGGAATCTCCCTGATAACTCCAATATTCTTTGGGAGTTGGCTAATTGGAGTATTTGGGCTCATATTTGGTATAGTTGGAGTATTTGAATTTAACCCTTTTTTGGGACTTCCCTGGATTGCGAACTTTCTTTATTTTGGAAATTTGATCTTTAGAAAAATAAATCTAAAACTGAAAACTGGAATATCATTTCTAACAATTACGTTTGGACTATTTACGATCGGAATCAGAAAAGTTCCCGTTCACGAGGGTGGATTAAATGCCGATGTTATTGTTGGGATTGGTTTTATACTTTGGCTTTCAAGTTTTATAATATTACTAATCGGGCAAATAAAAGATGGAATCAAATAAAGTTACAGATGCATTGTTTGGAGTAGCAATCGGAGATGCCGTTGGGGTTCCGTTTGAATTTAGCTCCAGAGATAAAATGGCTTCAAATCCCGCAAAAGGAATGGTCGGATATGGAACTTATAATCAGCCCGAAGGAACATGGTCTGATGACAGTTCATTGACATTTTGCCTGGCAGAATCATTGTTACATGGTTACGATTTGCAAGACATTTCAAAAAGGTTCATTAAATGGAAGGAAGAAGCATATTGGTCCGCACGAGGTGAAGTCTTCGATATTGGAATGACAACCTCAAGAGCTATTTCAAGATTAAAAAAGATAATCGAAGATGGCGAATTGCAGGAATTAAAAATGCTAAAATACTATGGGGATGAATACGATAATGGAAATGGCTCATTAATGAGGATCCTTCCTTTGTTGTTTTATATAAAAGACCGGCCTATAACCGAGCAATTTAAAATTATATGGGAGGTCTCAGCACTAACACACAGGCATATTAGAGCAGCTATGAGTTGTTTAATATACCTGAAGATTGCAGAGAAACTACTGGAAGGAAAAGAGAAAACCGAGGCCTACTCAGAGATGAGGATTGAAATTGTAAGATTCTGGGAGGAAATGAAATTTTCCGGGCAAGAAAGAGAGCACTTTGTGAATATAATCCAAAATGATATTAGGGAAGTACCCGTCGATAGTTTGAAATCGGGGGGATACGTAATCGAAGTACTTGAGTCAAGTATTTGGTTTTTTCTTAAAAAAGAGAGTTATGAAGATACCATATTATCAATTATCAATTTAGGACACGATACCGATACATCAGCTGCAATTGCAGGAGGGCTAGCAGGGATCTATTATGGACTGAACGGAATTCCGGAATACTGGGTAGTCTCAATTGCAAGAATGGAAGATATATTTGAGCTAGGAAACAAGTTAAATGAAAAAGTTTTATGAAAATCAACATAGTTACATCCGAATTAAAAAAAGCAAACCGGTATTTAAACTTATCGCTGTTGATTTTCGCATTATTTATGTTGCTGTTTTTTATTTCATTTTGGTTTCCGAACAATACTTTAATTAAAAACCTATATGCGATCAGTGTTTTTGTCAGCGGTGGTTCAATATTGTTTTCCGTTATTCTATTAATATATAGACAAAGCTGTAAAAAGGTAATTGATTTAGATCAGAGCGAAATAATGGAATTAACCATCAACTCCCATATTGATCCAAGCAAAATTCTAAAATTGAATGACATAGAATATGCAGGAAATCAAATAAAAGTAGTGTCTGATTCCAAAATTTATGAAATCGATAAGTCAACAGCATTTGAATTGATAAAAAATGGAAGTGATCTAAACGCCAGGGCTTTTTTCAAAAAAACCAGTAGATTTGACTTCCCCCCTAAAGAATTGTTTAATGAATTAATGTCGATACTCTGGGCAGCAAGTTGAAAAAGTAGTTATCCACAAGCCAAAAAACTAAACAAATTGATAAAAAAAGCCATAATAATAACCATCATCCTGAATTCTTTAATCCTGATCGGTGTGCCGGATGGGCACGGTTACGGAATTATGGCCATGTTTGAATTTATTAGCATTCCATATCTGATAAAAAATGGTTTTCAGATCAATAGTGAATATCCTTTCGAGATTGGCTTTATAATGATTGCAGTAATTTCCTTAATCGGGAAAATGATTTTAATTGTTAGCCTCTTTTATAAAAAAATATCGGACAAAAAACCAATGATCTATTTCGGGCTTGTTTTAATAATACTTGCATTTATTGGAGTTGTTTATTCTACCATACAATATGACAGCTTTCTGTTTGCAATAACATTTGGCTCCGGGATTCCATTTATTATGTATTTTGGAAGGGTAATTTATTTAATGAATAAGAAAAATATAAAGGTCAGTGATTAAACCCTACCTTTCGGAAGGCAGGCATAAATCAACGTATAAAACGCATAATCAGTAGCTTTACAAAACCGTTATAACCCATGACGTAAAGGTGACGTTAAGCTGACGCAACATAAAAGTATGTTTCCGAAATACATTTGCTGAAACAATAAATATTATTTGAAATGGAAACAAAAGATTTAGCAAAAAAATTAAAGGAATTAAGAGCGGTCAGAGGTATGTCTCAGGAATATTTAGCTGATGAATCGCGGGTAAGTTTAAGAACGATCCAGAGAATTGAAAACAATGAATCGGAACCAACAGGCGAAACGATAAAAAGGATAGCAAATGCATTAGATGTAGAGTTGACCGAATTGATCGGACCGAATTCGGTTACGGAAACAAGCGATTTAAAGGCAACTATAATCTTTCTGAAAAAAAAGCTTTCCAAAACCATTGAAAGTTCGGAAATTAAAACCTTTGAAAATTTTATAGCGCTTTTACAGAAACTAAAAGAAAAGGATTTAAACCCCCAGCAGATTGAGGCAATTGAAAGCTATATTCAGTATTTAGAGCTGGAAAAAGTACCGTCGTTTAGCAACGAATTATTCAAACAGAAATTAAGTAAATTCGGAAAATACCTGAAAAACAAATTGCATTTTGTACCAAATAATTATTACACCACCCGGACTGCAGGTTTTGCACTTGCATTTGCCTTTGGTTTTGTTGTTCAGGCTAATATAGATTACACCATCAAGATCGGAGTATTCTCGGCTGCCTTGTTGATTATCGGGATCGGGGTTTTTATGGATCTAAGAATAAAAAAACAGGAACGCTCATTTTAGTTCCTGAAAACCACTGCTGTTACCTAAAAAAATGAAAAGAAAACATTATCTACTCGCACTTGCCCTGCTGCTTACTGTAACCTTCGGGCTAAGTAGTTGCAAGTACAAAAACAGTCAGCCGGAGCCTTCTACGGTTTCCCAGGACTCTATTTTATCTCCCGGATTACTTAACAGTGAACGAATTAAAATGAAATTCGGAAGCTACGGTATCAAGGTCCTTAACAACAATGCTGAAATAAGAGTATCGGACCTGTATAGCACTGAAGGCGATAAAAAAACAACAAGGACTTTTGCAGTGGTTCATTATCCAAAGGCCGTAGATAGTGTTTTTCTAAAAGAGCATACAAAGATCCTGCAGGGTCAGTCTATCGGCGCTGTTTTTAAACAACAGCAGTGGAAAATTAAAAAGAAGAGTATTTATGTAGGCAAAATTTCACCTTCAAATGAGTTTTCGGAGGTATATAAACTTATGGGTGGTATTGCTCCGTCTGAGTTGGCGATCTATATCTACGGCTTCCATATTGCAAAAAACAACGAGGAATATCAGTATGCCGTAATTTCAGAGGTCTATCATCCGGATTACCTCAGCCTAAAGGATCTGAAACAGATCATTAAGGATGCGGACAACTATCTGGAGGAAACTCCCGCTAGCTCCCAAATATTAGAACAGGTAGAGAGTAAAATGAAGCTTAATTACAATCTACAGCAATAGGGCACATAATAGATAATAAAACAATATGGAAAGAATCGTAAATCAATCTCACAATAAATATACTTTTCTATACTCATCTTCAAGGTTATTTGAAAGAGCTTCATACTACGGATTACGCTCCCTGATTGTTCTCTATATGATTGGAGAAAGCTTAAAAATGTCTACAGGAGAAGCTTTAAAAGTTTATGGTTGGTTTATGGCTTCAATTGTTTTTTCACAGATCCTGGGCGCTTTACTGGGCGATTTGGTCATTGGAAATAAGAAATCAATACTCATAGGTGGTATTTTACAGGCAATGGGAACTTTCTGTTTATGTATCCCATCAACAGCCGGATTATATCTTGGAATTGCACTTGTGGTTTTAGGTACAGGGTTCTATACCCCGAACATAATTTCTCACTTTGGAAAACTCTACTTAAATAAGACTAAACTTTTAGATTCCGGATTTACTATATTTTACTTAGCCGTAAATATTGGAAGTTTTTTAGGTGTTTTTTTGATTGGATATCTCGGTCAGATGTTTGGTTGGAATATAGGGTTCATGATCGCGGGAGTGTTAATGTTACTTTCCCTCATTTTCCCTTTATTATCAAAGGATAAAGATAAAATACCGGAAACAGAGAACCATATTGGTATTGGTCAAAGAATAATAAAGATCTCAATCGCTTTTGTTCTTGTTGCATTGTTTTGGGCCTTATACGAAGTGTCTTATGCCAGGTATTTTGACCTGCAAGAGAAGTTTAGTGAATATTCAACATTGAATATTTCACAAAGTGTTTTGTCTGCATTAGACTCAGCCTTTACCATCCCGGTAAGTATTATTGCGATTATCCTTTGGTCTTATTTTTATAACAATCAATTCGTAAAGCTGACAATTGGCTTTCTTTTTGGGGCTGTTTCTTATGGAATACTCTTTTTGATTCCGGAAACACCTTCTGAGCAACATTTAATTATCTATATGATATCATTGTTATTTTTAAGTATTTCGGAAATTCATATTGCACCAATAATCCATTCAATTCTCACTCAATATACCAATCCAAAATACCTGGCAATAATTGTTAGTTTAGCATTTGTTCCTACCCGTCTTTTTTCTTTTCTGGTAGGGTTGTTTAGCGAGGAGCTTTATTCCAAACCAATACTTGCACTCAAAATCGGAATGATTGCCATGAGCGTTATAGGTATTGGGTTAGTTATATATACACTTATAAGCAAAAAATTATCAACAGCAGCAGTACACAATCAGTCTTAATCATTTATCAGAACTCATTGGAATATCAAACTCTAACCGTAATCTAAAAAATGACATTTGAAGATATAAAAGCAAAATATTCTGAACGAGAACCTGCATTCCCAGATCATTTACCAAAACCGAATGAATCGGATCTAAATGATTTGATCAAAAAATACAATTGTAAATTCCCG
Organism: Leptobacterium flavescens; assembly: GCF_010671605.1. Taxonomy (GTDB): domain Bacteria; phylum Bacteroidota; class Bacteroidia; order Flavobacteriales; family Flavobacteriaceae; genus Leptobacterium; species Leptobacterium flavescens. The sequence continues at coordinate 107,135 of NZ_JAABOO010000004.1, read as the reverse complement.
AAATCATTTATTGACTTTCAATTGAAATATTGTAGTGAGGTTCCCTTAGGTGATTTTTCCTTTGATGGATTTGGCTGGGCGAATAAGGAACTAGGGCCAAATCTGAATTTAGAGGAAATCCTAAAAGATTATTCCGATCTAAAATTTCCTGAGCACCTAACACCATTCAGATATGATAATGGTGATTTTTGGTGTTTTGATAATCGTAGTCCCGAACCTGAATTTCCCGTCGTGATTTTTGACCATAACTCGAACGACATCGAATCAGACCCAAATTATAATTGGACAAACTTCATAGACTGGATCGACAAAACGATGGAAAATGAATATTAAAGAGCTTTATATTCCTATTGCAAGCATGAATTTGACGATGAAGAATGTATCAGATGTGGTTGGAGTGGACAACCTTCAGAATATCTAAAAAATAGAACTGAATAAAACGAGGGTTTCAATATTAGATAAGAAGGAATCTGTTTTTGCTTAAGAATTGTACACAAAAGAATTCAAACGTATAAGATCTTCTTTACTCATTTAAATCCATACTTCACTCAATGTAGTTTTTTTAAAATTCAGATTGAACCTAGTTTCGGGTAACTTTAAAACCAATCTATTTTGAGAAAAATTCTACTTCTAATAGTGTTAATGATAACAGGTATTACTTTCAGTCAATCAAAAGAATATTATGGAACAGTTAAGGTCAAAAGTGATAAAACACCGATTCCAGGAGCTATTGTGCTTGTCAAGGGAACCAAAATAGGGGTTCAAACAGATTTTGATGGAAATTTTAAAATCACGGTTCCTGATTCATTAAATATTTTGACCATTTCATATTTAGGATTTCAAACGGTAAATTATAAAATTGGAGCTGAACGAAAACTGGAAATCTTATTAAAAGAGGACTGTACTATACATTGGTTTGATAAGCAACACATAGGGTTCTATTTAAATAGCGGAGTTGTAAATAATCCGCTTGGTGGACAATTCATTTTTACTTTTCCCGATTTTTTTAACCTTCCTACTTTAAAAAGTGAGATCAGTTATCAAACAAATTTGAGGGACAATCGGTTTTTAAATGTACATCTCAATTTACATCATCTATTTGTGAGTTGTGGCTTTAACGCTGATATTAATACCTCTTATCGCAACCTGGATTTTAATAATAATATAGATCTATCAGCATACTCAATAGAAGCAAGTTTAAATTTTCATGGAATAAGCACAATTGTTGGTTTTAGTTCGATTGATTTTATGAGCACCGAAAAAATCATAGATTCTTACGGAGTAACACTAGGTTTGAAGGCATGGATCGGGCCGCCTTTTTATATGTCTGTTTCTGCTAAGACTTCTGTATATAAAAACCTAAGCGAGTATCATGCAGAAATAAAGAGGCAATACAGAAATATATATGGGTTTATGAAATATTATAAGGTGAATGATTTTAACGAGTTAAGTATAGGGATCGGAATTGAAGTCACTTATCTCTTTAAAAGGCAAAGAGAAGAAAGACGTAATTAAAAGGAGTACTCTGTCAAGGTAACTTTAAAATAATGTTTAGCGATAGTAATGCATAAAATAAGCAATTAACGTTTTATGAATAATAAAAATATTAACTAAAGCGACATACTACAGGACTATGCATGTCGATCAGTAATCATCCGTAGTTTTATTTATTAAATTAGCCACTCATCGTTCTACGCTATTTGTAAAAATGAAATACAGAACTCTTATTTTAGATTTTGATGGCACATTGGCCGATACCAAAGAAAGTATCCTGCAAACAATGAGGTTTGTAGCCAATAGTTTTAACATCAGGGACTTTGATGAAAAACTAATCGAGAGTCTGATCGGCTTACCTTTAAAAACCACTTTCGAAAAAGCTCTTTTACTCGATGACAGTTCAATTCAGGAAGCAACTTTGGTTTATCGCAAACATTACAATGAAATTGTCCTGGATACTATTTCTCTTTTTGACAATGTTAAAGACACATTATTAGATTTTCATCAAAAAGGAATAAACCTGGCAGTTGCGTCAAGCAAAGGAAAAGAAGCTTTAGTCAGGATCCTTAAAAGACAAAACATCTATGATATTTTTTCATTCGTCGGCGGTGAAGAAGACGCAAAAAATAAAAAACCTGCACCCGACATTGTCAATCTAATAATGAACAGATATAACTACTCACCAAATGAATGTTTGGTAGTTGGTGATACCGTTTTTGATATCGAAATGGGGCAAAGAGCCCATGTGGATACATGTGGTGTTACCTATGGAAACAATACAAGAGAAGAATTAGAAAAACAAAGGCCAAACTACATAATTGATAGTTTTAAAGATCTTAAAGAAATTATCTGAGCGGAAAACATCCTGTAATTATCTGTTCTTTATATAACCTAAAGAACTCTTCCCATTCGTTTTCTATTTGTTAACTTTAAGAGCTAAGCTTACAAAAGGACAGGCTCAGACTAGCGTTAAACAACCTCTAATATGACTCGAAGGGACTTTATTAAAATAAGCGGAACAGTCGGAGCACAAAGCTGTTTACCACTTTCATTCTTATCTTTTACCTCCTCCCCTAAATTTAAACTGGGCTATCAGCTTTTTTCTATCAGGGATGAAATGGCAAAAGATCCGGTTGCCACCTTAAAAGCCCTGAAGAAAATGGGCTACGAAGATTTTGAACATTACGGATTCGATGCGGAAAAAGGAACCTATTACGGTTTTAAAGCCTCAGAATTCAAACGCATTCTGGACGATCTCGGGCTAAGTATCAGTAGCGGGCATTACGCCTTTTCGGACTATTTATTTCAGTCGGATGATAAAATTAAACACTATACGGAAAAATGTATCGAAGGTGCCTTAACTCTTGGCAGTAAATATATAACCTGGCCGTGGCTTGATCCGGATCAAAGGACGGTTGACGGGTTTAAACGCACCGCATCAAAGCTGAACCTGATAGGTGAACAAATTTCCGAAGCCGGACTCACCTTGGCCTACCATAATCACGGATTTGATTTTGACGATCTGAACGGAACAACCGGCTATGATATAGTGATGAAAGAGACCGATGCTTCGCTGGTAAAACTTCAACTGGATATGTACTGGGTGATGCATTCCTCGAATTCAACTCCTGCCGAAATAATAGCAAAACAGCCGGGGCGCTTCGTTATGTGGCATATTAAGGATATGCATAAAGAATCCAGGGATTATACGGAATTAGGAAATGGTTCTATCAATTACCATAAGATTATGCCCGACCCTACAGTTTCGGGGCTTCAATTCTACTATATAGAACAGGGAGGCAACTATACTGAAAACTCATTAAAAAGTGCTGCATTCAGCGCTAATTATTTTAAAAGGAACCTGCAGAAGTATCTCTGAGAGGAGAAATAATATTTATAACAATCTCTCTGAGATTTTTTAGTTTTTTATTAAACTGTAACAAAATGTTGTATCACTGCTCTTTAATGATGATTTCTAATTATTACCTTCTGTTATGAAGCATTTGATCAGTTTTGTTTTAATTGTTGGGGTTGTTCTTTGTGGCTTTATCATTTTCAGCCTGATCAGAACCAAAAAAAATGAGCTTCCGCAGAGGATATTAATTTCCTTTTGGGTATTTATACTTGCCGTTTTTCTTCATTTTTACGGAAATTTAAACGAGCTGAAACTCCTCTCCTCTCTCAATTACCCCTTTATCAACATTTCTCAGATGTTTTTACCGGTATTGGTTTTTCTCTATGTAAAATCGATCTTCTTTTACGAGCGTTCTTTTTTCAGGAAAAATATCTGGCATTTTATTCCCACCATTATTTATTTTGTTTTTTTCACCCTCCCCAACCTGATCAATCTATTCACAGATCCGGATGTTTTTAACTATGTTAAGCGTGCCAATCTGACTATGATCACCTTATTTAAAGATTCTTACGGGGTTTTGTACTTTATCCTCTCCCTGGCTTTGCTCCACAAGGTTCAAAAGAAACTCAAGCATCTTTATTCTCACCTGGGTCAGCGACATTTTTTATGGCTGAATATTTTCCTGTTTACCTTTTTCGGCGTGATCGTCATCGACTTTATTTTTACGCTAAGTGAGTTCCTGTTTAATTATAGGGTTGAGTGGGACGGATATATCACGGTGATCTTACTTATCGTTTCTATGTTCTATCTGGCTTATTACGGGATCAGGCAGATCACCCTGTTCATTCCGGAATTCCTGACTCAGGATAAAGAACAGCTGTCCGGTGCTTCGGAGGACTTTAACAAACTGAATGAAAAACTGAGGTCCTTGTTGGAAACTGATAAACCCTATCTTATCCCAAATCTGACCCTAAGTGATCTTGCTGAAAAACTGGGTACTTCAGAAAAAACTCTCTCACATTTTTTAAATAATTTCCTGAATGTCTCTTTTTACGATCTGATCAATAAACACCGGGTAAACGAGGCCAGGGAAAATTTAAGATCGAAAGAACTGGAAAAGTACTCCATTATCGGGATTGGCAGTTTATGCGGTTTTAGTTCCAAGAGCAGCTTTTACAGGGTTTTTAAAAAAGAAACCGGTTTAACTCCCCTCAGCTATAAAAAACAATTCGACAAATAGTCCCAATTCTTCCATTGGGAATTGTTACCACAGGGATTTCCTGTTTCTAAGAGCTTATTTGATCATCTTTGAAAAAAAACTTTTACACTATGATTTTAACTTCTGTTTCTCCCAAAAAAGCATCTTTCTTTTCTTTCTTTTTTCTGGCAGCGATCTCTGTTTTTCCGCAAACTAACAATACCGGTTTTTACGATAATTTACTGGAAGAATATTCTATTCCCGGCATGTCTATCGCTGTGATAAAAGACGGGAAAGTAGATCTGAGTCATCACGGGGTCACATCCAACGACACTAAAACTCCTGTAAAGCTCAATACGGTATTTGGTGCCGCATCCTTAAGCAAACCTGCTTTTGCATATGCCGTTATGAAACTGGTAGAGCAAGGGAAAATAGACCTGGATAAACCCTTATATGGATACCTGAAAAATAAGGATCTGGAAGATGATGAGAGGCATAAACAAATTACCGCCCGAATGATCTTAAGCCATTCCGGTGGATTACCTAACTGGAGAAGAGGAAAACTTAAGTTGATGCACGATCCGGGAACTAAATTCCAATATTCGGGAGAAGGTTATGTGTACCTGGCCAGAGTGATTGAACATATTCTGCAAAAGCCGGTAAATGAGTTTATGAAAGACCTGGTATTTAAGCCTTTGGGCATGGATCATTCCGGTTTTACATGGGAGGACCGTTTTAAAACAAACTTCGCCTCTCCTCATGATTATACGGGATCTTCCAAACCCAATTGGCGTCCCGAAAAACCTGTGGTTGCTTCTTCTTTGCAGACAACGGCTACGGATTATGCAAAATTAATGATGGCCATTCTTCAAAGAAAAGGGCTCAAAAGAAGCACTTACAGGCAAATGGAGAAGCCACAAATTGAAATAAGTAATTCCTTATCCTGGGGATTGGGCTGGGGAATACAAAAGTCGCCGAGGAGAAAGTATTTATGGCAGTGGGGAGATAACGGTACTTTTAAAGCTTTTGCCATGATATATCCTGATAAAAATGAAGGAATGGTCTTCTTTGTCAACAGTTACAAAGGGCTTCGTATTCTTCCCAAACTGGTTGACTATCTGTTTAAAGACACTATTCCGGAATTCGATATGCTTAAAAACAGTATGAGAACCCGTGCCGATGAAAAACTAATGCTATCAATATTAAAGAACGGTTATGAAGAGGGTGCTAAAGCGTTCTTTTTTCCGAATAGTACCCAAATAAACACATCGCTTATAAATGAAGGGCAGTTGAGTTTTGTTGCGATGCAATTAAAATGGAGAAAAAAATTTGCTGAAGAAAAAAGCTTGCTAAAAGCTATTGCCCTGGCTTATCCGAAATCGTTCAGGGCTCAAAAAAGCTATGCTGCCCATTGCATACGGCATGGATATAAGGAAGAAGGCATTGAGTATTATAAAAAAGCTTTAACCATAGATCCTGAAAACAAGGATATCTTAAATACGATCCACCTGTTGACTTCCGATAAACTTACGGGGAATGTAACCTTTGTGTTTAGTGATTATCTGTGGGCTTCATCGGTTTCTGTTATCGGGTCTTTTAATAACTGGAGTTCCTCCAGTACTCCCCTACTTAAGAAAAATGGGGTCTGGACGACTACCATACAGCTGGAGCCCGGTAACTATTCGTATCAGTTTATGGTTGACGGATATCCTCTGCTGGATCCTAAAAACCAGGTGGTGATCAATAAAGATGGTCAGATAGGTTCCTTGTTAAAAGTAGAGTGAATTATGTATCCGGTTTATTGAGATTGTCCGGGGGCCAACTAACTGTTGATCCGTCTGAAAGATTTTCCATTTGAGTTTGTATTCGCTAAATTAGTTGCATAAAACACCTCTACCTTTTAAAAGATCAGGTAAAATGCAATGAACCAAAACGATTTTTCTTTTTACAACTCTTCAAAATATAAACTCAGCTTATGTATTAGCATAGCTGTGTTTTTTTATTTGTTTCTCGTTTTTTTTCTTCCTTTTGGTATCGATAATTACAACCCGAACCATGAATATACCCTGGCTTTTTTATTTGAGATCTCAAAGTTTGGGATCGCGGTTTTTATATTTTCTGTTTTTAATGAATTTGTTTTGCGTTCCTTTTTTCTCAGGACTGTAGATCGTAAAGGAATTATACTCTGGAGCATCTGGACCCTTTTATTACTAAGCACCGTAACTTTTTTTCTTTATAACATTCTGGGGAACTGGCATGATTTTTCAGTACAGAGTTACCTGGGTTTTTTGGTCAATACTTCTGCTGTATTGATCTTTCCAATAATAGGCACATTTTTCTTTTTTCAGTATCGCCTGTTACAGCATAAAATAGAGCATATTCTAACCACAAAAGAGGAGTTTGTCGGTTCCGGGCAACTTATCAGTTTTAAGGGGCAGGGCAGTAAGGATCAGATCACCCTGGCCGCTTCTAATTTTCTTTACGGAAAAGCTCAGGATAATTATGTGGAACTCCATTTCCTCGAACAAGACCAGTTAAAAACCTTTTTAATACGTTCTTCCCTTCACAGTTTGGTAGATTCTATCAATTCTGATGCAATTAAAAGGTGCCACAGGTCCTATATGATAAACTTGCTTCATGTAAATGCCATTAAGGGGTCAAATCAGGAAATGAGCCTGTTCCTTGACCCGTCGAATACGGTAATTCCTGTTTCAAAATCCTATAAAAATTCCGTTTTAAAAACCCTTCGCGACCTAAAGAATTTTGGCTAGGTTCTGATTTCACCACAAATTATAGATTTTCACCACAATTGCCTGTTTACATGGCTCTCAGGAGAAAATTATGAGCTTATTTTATTGAAAACAATTTTAAAATTTCCTTAATCTAAAATCATAATTACAATGAAAACTATAACTTCTTTAAAGCTAAAAACTATACTGTTTTGTTCCCTTTTTAGCCTGATCTGTCTTTCCGGGGTTAAAGCTCAAAATGAAAGCACTCATGATATTCTGCAGAGTTTTGTAGAATCCTATAAAACAGATCATATGGCCCATAGTGTAAGTTTTGGTATCAGGATAGGTGATGATTGGTGGCACGTAAGCTCTAAAAGAAAACAATCGGCTTATCTCGTCGGTAAAAACAAACAATATACCTTTCATAACTTCGGGCCGCATGAGGTAACTCTAAAAAAAGGCAAGCCGGATTCCCTGACATGGTACTTTCATTTTGCCGATAAAAAGGTTCTGCTCAATATCTACAACAAAGTATGGACCGCTGCCTCCGCTTCAGCTAAATCGTACGGATCGGATATCGTAGGTTTAAATATACGCGATATGGAGGGTCATAGAAGTGACATTGGAGAGGATGCACTGGCCTATGAGGTCATGGAGCATTTCTGGAAAAAAGATGCTGTCGAGATCACCTACTTTAACAGAGACGGATCCCTTCCCACTCATGGTGTGGATCACGTTGGATTGTACACTATGAAAGATAAAAGGATCGGATGGTTCAGTATCGGACCCGAACAGGCAGCAAATGCCGAACGCGGACTCGATAAAGGGCAGGTACCTAATCTGTTTATTATTACCAAAGGGAAAGGCCGTGCCGAGCTGGGAGACGATAAAGTGGAGCTAAAACCCGGGATGAGTGTTTTTATAGGCCCCTACGTAAAGCATGTTTTGTACAATCCTTATGATGAGCCTTTGGAAGGTATCATTATTCTTTTTGGTGATAACAGCGATTACATAAAAGGCAAATCGTATCTGGATCTTTTAGAAAAACAGCATGAATTCTATAAACGTTATGACCTGAGTCAGGTAAAGGGATCAAATTAGAATGCACAGGATATGAAAAAGAAAACAAAACGACGCTGGGCTAACTATTTTATAGAACTTCTGATCGTAATTATAGGGATTACCATTGCGTTCTGGTTTAACAATTTAGCAGATACGATTAAAAACAGGAAGCAGAAAATAGCCTATCTGACTGATATAAAAAATGACCTGAAAACCGATAGTCTAAAGCTGGTCAACAATATTAAAAACAATGAAATTAAGAGTGAAACTCTGTATAGATCCCTGGAACTAATTAAGCGAACCGCCCCTATAGACAGTGTATTAAGTCATATCCTGGAGATCGGAAGTTATGATTTCTTCAAACCGGACAATTTCACCCTGACTTCCCTGCTGCAAAGCGGCGATCTTAAACTGATCGATTCTGAACAAACCAAAAGAGAACTGATGCGATTGCTCCAAATGTATGAATCGATCGATAATATGCAGATCAACTTTCTCCAGGCCCTGGATGAGAATTATTTCCCCATGCTGATCTCAAAGGTTGATATGACAGAATTAAGGACAACAGATCCCGATTACTTCTATGGCATTGAGATTAAGAATTATTGCGCATACACCCTTAATGAAACCGACCGGCATATTAAAAATTATAAGTATGCACAAAATCAGGTTAATAATGTAATGAAGTTAATTAAAGATGAGTTAAGCCGTTAGACAGCATCAATTAGGCTGAGACTGCCTTTATTGTCGGTATAACCCTCGAGGATTTTCCATTTGGGCCCGTATCAAAAACGGAAAAGGAAATCAGGCAAGAGACATCCTTAGAGAATACATACTTCCGGCAATCACAGATTAATATTATATCTTTAAACCAGTTGCTGCGCACTACGCAGGGCGTAGAGTCTAACTGTTAAAGAACCATAATAAATGAACTATCAGACATTTCAACCTCATCCGGATCTGGCATCGCTTGTCAATTGTTACTGGATTTTAGAAGTTCCCGCCGAAAATGATTCACAAAAACAACGGATCATTCCGGATGGATGTATTGAGATGGCCTTTATTCTGGGCGATGATATAAAACGTTTCACTTCCGAAGATGAATTTATCCTGCAACCCCGTTCCATGGTACTCGGGCAAATTACAGAGCCTTTTTATATCCAACCTACAGGATATGTCAATACATTTGCCATTCGCTTTTACCCTTACGGCTTTGCCAATTTTGTAACTATACCTATTAAGAGCCTGGCCGATAAGGAAACACCTATAGAATTATTGTTCGGAGAAAAAACTACCAAAGCGCTGGAGCAAAAAATAATTCAGGCAGCAGATACCAGTCAGCGAATAGAGATCATAGAAAGTTTTCTTTTAGCTAAACTGAATGATAAAACAACTATTGACAATATTGTAAAAACAACCATCGATGCCCTGTTGCTTACCAAAGGAAGTGCATCGATAAATACAATTCTCAAAGAAGACTTATCCAAAAGAAGGCAACTCGAAAGAAAGTTTACCAAGCAAATTGGTATTAGTCCAAAGCAGTTGGGTAAGGTGATCCGATTACAAAGCGCCCTAAAAATGCTACTCAACAAAAAGACAGAAAACCTGACCAATATTGCTTATGAAAGCGAATATTACGATCAGGCACATTTTATCAAAGATTTTAAGGAGTTTACAGGAATTAATCCGAAAGAATTTTTGGATAATGAAAATATGACCCTTTCCTCCCTTTTCTACAAATAGACCGGAAGTGTCGCATTTTTACAATTTCACCCCTCACCGGTAATTTAATTTTGTATTGTCAATTTAAACCGGAGGAAATGAAAAGAATACTATTAACTGCTTCCACACTGCTTGCCTTTAGTTTTATGGCTTGCAACAAGCCGAATAAAGTTAATCCAGAAACACAAAAACTTAACTCAACCGAACAGCAAACAACCAATGATATGAAAAGTTTTATTTCCATTTTTGAAATACCCGCCATAGAATTTTCAAGAGCCGTCGGGTTTTATCAAACAATTTTAGACATTAAAATTGAAGAGATCGATATGCAAGGTACAAAAATGGGGATATTCCCATCCGAAGGTCAGATGGTTTCGGGAGTGATCGTTAAGGGAGACGGCTATCAACCCTCAGCCGACGGGGTAATTATATATCTTAATGGAGGAGATGATCTTCAACCTATCCTGGATAAGGTGGAGCTTAACGGCGGAAAAATTGAGGTTCCCAAAACCCTGATCGATGAAGAAAACGGCAACTTTGCCATGTTTCTGGATACGGAAGGGAACAGGATCGGTTTACATTCCCCGAATTAAACAGAACGCTCTGTAATCTATAAAAACAGTAACGGCTTGGGTGCCTGCCCGGGCCGTTTTTGTGTTTAATTAAGTATCTTGTTATCTGAAAGCAAGTGCATATTGCCCGCTGCTGCTCTTCTGTTAACCCCTGGCAGTAATTTGGAAATACGATATGAGGAAAATTATAGCATCGATTGTATTGGTTATGAATATCGAACGGATTAGGACAAAAGCCTTATACGAAAAGACATTTGGCAGAAATACAGATCTGATCATCAACCTTAAACAGGCGCAATAGCAAATAATATAAAATCAATAATAACATGGGACTAAAAGGATTATCCCCAATGCTTCAGGTAGACGACATGGACCATACTATTAAGTATTACGAGAGTGTATTGGGATTCAAATGCGAATCGCGTATGAATGACGACTGGGCCCGTGTTGAGCGGGATGATATTTCTATAATGTTCTCTGGTCGTTTTGGGCAAGGTAAGGATCAAAAACCGGTCATGACCGGTAGTATTTACATCTTTACTAATCCGGTTGATGACCTTTGGAAAGAGTTAAAAGACAAAGTTGATATTTCGTATCCGATCGAGACCTTTGATTATGGTATGAGGGAATTTGCCATTACCGATTGTAATGGATATTTGCTTCAGTTCGGCCAGGGAGTAGAATAATAATAAAACAACAATTATGTGGAAAGAGCAACTAAAAGTATACGACGAATTGGTGTCCAAATGCCCGCGTTTTGAACGCAAGGGAAAAACCATGCCTTTTACTTCAGCCAACGGATATATGTTTTCACTATTCAATAAAGCCGGTGAGATAGGGATACGGTTTTCAAAAGAAGTGCAGAAAAAATATATGGAAGAGTATAACACCACGATCTATAAATCCTATAATTCTGTAATGCAGGGGTATATTTTGATCACTAATGAGATGATGGAAGATGCAGACAATGTGGCAAAACTCCTGGATGAGAGTTACGATTATGTAATGAGCCTGGAGCCAAAATAAAATTACTGCTAACAAAACTAACTCCTTAGTACTTTCCACAGCAGCAAAAGAGGGCTTATTTATCAGTTTCTATCATCCCTGGCGCAGATGTCATAAAATTGTCACCCACATGACGTCATCAATGTCCGGAGCCCGGTGTACATTTGTTTCAAACAATTAAAACACCTGTACATTGGATAAAACAGAAGAAAAATCATCAAGCCGGGGGAAAATATATAAACACGCTTTTGGTCTTGCTAAAAAAGCAATTATTGTTTCCTTCTTCGTCACTCCAATCCGCTTTTTTCTGGAACTTGCAGGATTTCCCGAAAATGTCATTTTCATTATCGGACTTCTCTGGCTAACTTTGGCATTTGCGGTTTATTGGGGAGTTCAATTATACAGGGAAAAACGATCATACCTGATACTGCTTTTGAGTTTGATCATATTTTCACCGGTTTCGAGATTTCCGGTCTTTGTTTTTTGGTGGATCGATACCAGGTGGGAAATCGGAACTCACTACGGTCTTTATTTTGATCATTGGACACAGGCACTGTTGAATCAGGTGATTTACGGAGCCCTCGTTCAGATCATCCCGGGCTTTTTAATAGGCTCAATAACGCTGGCAGTGATGAAAAACAGAAAACCCGTAACCGTATAATTATATTTGGAACAAATGGATAACAATAATCTGGCCGTAAGATTAAAAGAGTTAAGAATCCGGAAAGGAATGTCTCAGGAAGCACTCTCCGAGGAGTCAGGCTTGAGCCTGCGAACAATCCAAAGGGTTGAAAATAATCAGACCAGGCCAAGCGGAGATACCTTAAAACGGTTATCAGATGCATTGAACGTAAATCCTGATGAGCTGATCGACTGGGCAATAAAAGAGGATAAAAAATATCTGGTTTTCCTGAATTTATCCGCTCTGACTTTTCTGTTTTTCCCACTACTCGGGATCTTAGTGCCTTTTATTTTATGGACATCGAGGAAAGGTAAAATAAAGAACATCAACAAGCTGGGAAGGGATCTGATCAATTTTGAGATAAGCTGGACAATAATGCTCTTTTTTATTCCTTTTTTGCTGTTTCTGTTTACAAAAACCGGCTTTATAGAGGATCTGAGCATCAGCTTCACTCTTCGCATTATTGGAGTAATGTATTTTATAAATTTACTTTACATATCGATAAACACACTTAGGATCAGTAATGAAAAAGATGTGGTATATATTCCCAGGATCAATTTTTTAAGGTAGTATATTCTATTTCAGAATCTTTATTATCTTACAAAATAATCACACCTAAAACCATTACCAATCCGCTAAAAAATGATGACCCCTGATAACCAGTTAAAACTTCGATCACGCCATCCGGATTTTCAGGAATTTCTGGACTTTAATGAGAATGAATCCGTTAGGGTCAAAAAAAGCTACCGCAATCATTTAGATCGGCACTATGGAAAAGCTGCATTGCAAACAATGGATATCTTCCCGTCCAATGTCAGCGATTCTCCCATCCACGTATTTATACACGGAGGATACTGGCGGGCATTAGACAAAAAAAGTTATAGTTTTGTAGCAGAGCCCTTCGTAAAGAGCAATATTACTGTCTGCATTGTTAACTACAGGCTTATCCCAACTGTGGACATGGAAACGCTTCTGAGCGATATAACAAGCGCTATAAACTGGATTCGAAAAGAAGCGGTACGATACAACGGAGATCCCAACGCCATGGTCCTTTCGGGTCACTCTGCTGGCGGGCATCTGGCTTTAATGGCTTATTTAATGAATGAGGGATTGAGAACCGGTATTCGTGGAATTTGCAGTTTAAGTGGTATCTTCGATTTAGATCCTATTAGAAATAGCTATTTAAACGAAGTATTGAATTTATCTGAAAAGGATGTGGATGCGTTCAGCGTTTCAAACAAGGATCTATCTGTTCTGCAATGTCCTGTCCTCTTAAGTGTAGGGGCGGCAGAAACCGATTTTTTTATTGAGCAATCCAGGAGTTTATACACTCAAAACAACTCAAAGGCTCCTTTAGAATACTATGAATACGAACAGCTTAATCATTACCAGATAGTTCATAAATTAGGGCAGGAAGATAATCCGCTAACACAATTCATCATCAAAAAGGCAAACGGCTAAAACAAACCAATAATATGAGTATTTCATCCAAGCTTGATCAGATCCACTCACAAGCCAGGCAAAACAGATGGCTTTGGTACTTTTCCATTTTCTGTCGGTTTGCACTGGCACTCGGTTTTATTCCTTCCGGCCTGACCAAAATTATAGGCGAACGCTTTGCGAGCGGCCTGTCTGCCAATCACCCGATGGGTCATTATCTGGAAGCTCTGCATGATACATCCTATTATTACACCTTTATCGGAATTGCTCAGCTTGGTGCGGCCATTCTTTTATTGATCCCCAGAACGGTGGTCCTGGGAGCCATGTTATATCTTCCAATTATCCTGAATATCTGTATTCTTTCATTTGCAGTTCGTTTTGACGGCTCTATTGTTACTTCGCCTTTAATGGTGCTTGCCAATCTGTATATTCTCCTCTGGAACTACGACCGGGTAAAATTCATCTTACCCTTTAAAAAGTTTTCCGAGCCTGTTCTCCTCGGGAAGCCTGAAAAATACAGTAATAAATTCCCCTTTCTCTTCTTTACAGGAGTTGCAGCCACTTTTGGTGCTGTTATTCTCTTTTTTATTTACGGACATGAGGTAATGCCCAGAAACTCTCAGTCTGAATGCCAGAAGCAGTTTATCGGCACTGAAAATGAAACGGCCGGACTCAATTTTTGCGAATGCATCCATACGGAAGGCCGGAGCTTAAATGAATGCCTGGAAGTCTATGAAGGGGCGAAGAAATAAATATCGATACAACCAAAATGAAAAAAATACCTTTTTAATAATTTTAATTTTTATGTCAACTAATATTTTCTCCCAGGCGCCTAAAAAATCGGAATCTGCCCTGGTGAACGGAAAAAAGATCTATTACGAAGTATACGGAAAAGGAGAATCTTTACTCCTGCTTCATGGCTACAGTATGTCATCGAAGTCCTGGAAGTCCTATGTCTCCGATTTTGAAAAGGAATACGAAGTATATCTGATCGATCTGACCGGGCACGGGAGATCGGAAGTTTTTAAAGAAGACTTATCTATAAAAGCTGTTGCCGAAGACCTTAACTTTTTAATTCAGTATTTAAAACTGGAGAAGGTCAAAGCTATTGGATTTAGTTTTGGCGGGGATGTCCTTTATCAGCTGGCATTGATCAATCCTGCCCTGATAGAATCCATGGTAACCATTGGAGCAGTCGGAACATGGAATGTCAATGACTTCCCCCATTACCTGGAAACCTATACCTATGAGAACCTGGATGACTTTCCCTGGTTAAAAGAACTGCATGCAAGTGATGCGCATATCAGAGGGATATTGCATCAGTTCCAGAATTATGTGGTATATCTAAGCGATAAAGAGATTCAGCAAATACAGGCGGAGGTTTTGATCATGATGGGCGATGATGATGAAGGGATGGATTTCGACGAAGTTGCCAGATTAAAGAAGAACCTTAGTAATTCCGATATCTGGATCCTACCCGATGTTTCCCACGGTGCCCATGAAGGTGAAAATAAGGAAGAGTTTGTTTTAAAGGCTAAAAAATTCCTTGCTAAAAAGCCAAAAACTGACGGGGAGTAATAGCAGCAAAACATAATAGTAAAATTAATTATGAAACGAACTTTAAAAGACCTTACCAGAGAAGAATGGAATAAGTTGTTTCCGATTAAGCTGGTAGAACATAATCCTGATTGGACAGGCATATATGAAAAGGAGAAAACCAGGATTATTTCTAATGTAGAGAAGGAAATTATTTTAAGAATTGAACACTTTGGAAGTTCTTCTATCCCGGGAATCAGGTCCAAACCATATATCGATATCATGATAGAGATCCCCAAGGAGTTATTATTTAGTAAAAGTGTTATCAAGCCATTCGAAGATTTGGGATATTCTTACTTCAAGGTCCCTGAGCGGGAAAATATAGATGCGTATATGTCTTTTGGAAAAGGTTATAATCTGGAAGGCAAAAAGGAGCAGATCTATCACATACATATGTGCCCCAAAGAAAATGTTATGTGGGATCAAATATACTTTCGGGATTATCTAAAGAGCAACAGAGAAAGAGCCAGGCAATACGAAGAATTAAAACTTCAATTAGCTTCCGAATTCCAAAATGACCGGGGAGCTTACGTATTAGGAAAAACTGATTTTATAAAGGAAACAATAGATCTGATAAACGAAATAAAAAGCTGACACTTACAATTATCTAAACTCCAAAGTTTAAGAAGTATTTTCTTTTGTAACGGGAATTGTATAGTTTTAAACAACTCACTAAAACAATGAATCACCAAATAGATACGATCAATAAAACCGAATACCCGCAGGTAGTAGATGTCTGGGAAGCTTCGGTTCGGGCTACTCATGATTTTTTACAGGAAGGGGATATTGAATATTTTAAACCCCTTATCCTGAATAAATATCTGGATGCTGTTGAATTAAGGTGTATAAGAAATAAGGCAGGAGAAATTATGGGCTTTCTTGGGGTAGCCGATCAGAACCTGGAAATGCTTTTTATACATCCTGATTATCGCGGACAGGGAATCGGGAGGTCCTTATTGGATTATTCCATTAAAAACATGGAGGTAAATAAGGTAGATGTCAATGAGCAGAATGAACAGGCAGTAGGCTTCTATCATCACTACGGCTTTGAAACAATAAAGCGCTCCGAACTGGACTCTCTGGGAAAACCATATCCTATTTTACATATGGAATTGAAAAAATAAAGTACGAATCACTTAAAAACAGGCATCTGTAAATTTGCAGATAACCATTTGAAAATGAAAAATCAAGTTTCCTACAATGGGGTTTTCGAAAACAAATTTGGCTTATCACAAATTGTTATAAAAAACGATTTTAAATACCTGAGTTTTGAACTTGGTTCATTTAGATTTGAAGGTACTTCTTTTGATGACTTTGAATTATTAGATTATGATAGTTATTCAAAAGCTGAATTAGAACGGTTTTCATTAAATAAGATTTCTTCTGGTCAGGGATTTGTTTATGAATTATGTGATTGCAGTATAACTGTTTATTTTCCATTATTCCTGAGGGATGTTGAAACAAAGGAAGTTCTTCAGAAAGAGCTTGAAATGAAGGTCCAAATAGGAAAAAATATAGGAAACGGTATGATTGAAGACCTTCAAGTGTCTTTAAATTTGAACATGTTTGGCAAAAAATTTGTTGCAGTAGATTATGATTTTGAAGACGCGGCAAATGAAATTCAAAAACAAATAGCGCCCAGATACAGATTTAACAACTGTTTTGGATGTAACTATTCGGATTATAGCCCTTATGGGAAAACGATATTTGGAGATATGCTGTGCTTCAAAAATCAGAAGAAAGAATATGTTAAAGTTAAAAACAAACTTGAGTTCTTTAAATTAAATAAAGCTGATAGTTTTGTCCAGGAAATTTATTGTTGTGAAGAATTTGAGATAAGGAGAAAAAATATTGGATACAGGGGATGAAGCTATAATTACAAAAAATTAAACATCATTATACAAACCAATGAAAAAACTCTTCCCGCTATTATTATTGCTTGTCCTTTCTAACTGCAAAGAGGAAAACAAAAAAGAAAGTACTCCCGACCTGCCCATTGCAAAAAAAGAAAAGCCAAAGAAGAATAATGAGGTGGTAATTGGCGTAAATGACAGCCTGCAATCATTTTTCACCAACCTTTTTGTCAATGAGATGCAGGATAAACCCGATATGATCTATCTGGGAAAAGAGCACAAAAAGACCTTTACCGCGATCCCAACGGAAAGCCCGGTAAAAATTGTAGGCGGTGACCCTTTTACTTTGTTCTATTATGAAGTAGAGCTTCAAAAAGGAGATAGCATGCTTATCGATGTAGAAAAACTGCAAATCAGCCCATCAAGACAAATAGATTATCCCCTGTTTAAAATCACCAATGGCGAAAGATCATGGGCCGAGCTCAATTTTGATTATTTGCTTTACCGGAAAAACATCAGTAATAAGGCTATTGAATTTAGTTCTTCCGAAAGCTTTTCACCCGCCGGCTGGGATCCTGAAAAAATATACGATAATTCCCTGGAGCTCCTGGACAGCCTAAAAAACAGAAAGGAAATATCCAGCGACTTTTACACCGGCGCCCGCTTAAATCAGCAAATAAAGCTGGCAACAGCTAAGGTGAGGGAAGCTAACAACAAAAACGAAAAGTTGGATATCCAAAGTCTGGGATTAAGCTTAAATGATAAAACACAGCTAAAGAATAAAGCATATATCGGTTATTTGAGAGCTGTGGTTCTTTATGAGTATTTCAGACAGCAAAAGAGAGTTCCGAATTCTGTTCAGTTCGATTTTATCGCGGAAAACAAAACACTTTTAGAGGAAGATAGTAAACTGGCTGTTCTGGACTCTTACCTGAGAAGCATCTTTTTTGTAGAGAAAAACAAATTTGAAGGCTATCTCAACAAGTTTAATTCCATCAACACAAATACAGAGATCAAAGATAAATGGGCTGCTGTTTTATCCGGTCTTAATTCAAACAAAAAGAAGCTAAACCGGTCCAACAGAAATATCGGTATCCTGACAAATCTGGTGAGTGACAGCGAGTTTACTTTCGATGAGATCCTGGCACATCACAAAGACAAGGTAGTTCTTATTGATTTCTGGGCAAGTTGGTGCTCTCCCTGTCGGAGAGAGATGCCATATCTGAAAGATCTGAAATCGAAATTCGGAACAGACGAATTGCAGATCATTGAAATTTCGATCGATAAAGATTATGCTGCCTGGGAAAGGGCTTCAAAAATGGAAAAGCTGGCCAATGAAGAACACAGTTATATCATTGCCAACTGGGAAAAATCCAATCTTTATAAGAACTATGAGGTTAAGACAATTCCGCGTTACCTGCTTTTTGACAAGGCTGGAAAAATAATAAACGAGGATGCCCCCAGGCCAAGCGATAAAAAACTGGAAGAGCTG
Source organism: Leptobacterium flavescens (assembly GCF_010671605.1). Classification (GTDB taxonomy): domain Bacteria; phylum Bacteroidota; class Bacteroidia; order Flavobacteriales; family Flavobacteriaceae; genus Leptobacterium; species Leptobacterium flavescens. Next base: position 88,429 of record NZ_JAABOO010000004.1, on the reverse strand, counting down.
ATAAGAGCCAGCCTGGAACCATAAAAGTTTTCAGCCCGGGAAATAAAAGACAGGTCAAACAATGATATGGGATAAACGGAATTCCGGTCAATTTACTATCTTTAAATTATAATAGAATATTTCCTGAAGATCCCGCGACGAGCCATTTACCAGGTCGTTAGCTTTTATATAAAACTATTGCAAAATGGCAACATTCTTTAGAAAAATACGATCAAAGCTATTATCTGAAAACAAAATCACAAAATACCTTATTTACGCCGTTGGTGAGATCTTTCTTGTCGTTATCGGCATCTTAATAGCTATTCAGGTCAATAACTGGAATGAAAACAGGAAAGAGGTAGCTCAACAGCAAGCATATGAAAAAAGACTTATCGGCGAACTTAGGATCGATTTGTCAAAGCTAAGATCGCTCGATAGCACGGGTAATTTAAAAAAGAAACTGATTTACGACTATATCGATTATTACAACTCGACAAGTTCGGACCCGGAACTTCTGAACCAGAAAATAGAGACCCTGAATGTCTCAAAAAGGATCTTCTACACAAATGCCTATACCATTCAGGATCTGATCACCACCGGGAACCTTGCTCTGTTCCCCGAACACAAGAGAGCCGCTATACTACAGCTTAAAAATATACACGATCAATATTTGTATTATGAAACTTCCACAATTGAAGATGTGGCCCTCTACGAGCAGGAAATAAAAAAGACTTTCGATCTGCTGAACTTAAACGGTTTATCGAATAAAGAGATCACCGGTTCAAAACCTTATGATCAGAATCTTCAGTCAGATCAATTCAGGATATTCCACAATTCCCTGGTAGAAAGTTTAAAACTGTTTGAATTTCAAAGTGAGATGTACGAGGTTATGACAAAAGAAACATCAAAACTCCTGGAAGTTCTGATGAAAAACAATAAAGGCTAATACCGGCATATAAGTATGAGTGCAAAACCAAACCCACCTGTTATAGAGATTAGAGATTTTAATTTCCTGCTTGGAAAATGGTCTGTCCTGAACAAAAGATTAAAAGAGCGGTTAAGTGATTGTACGGAGTGGATCGAGTTTACCGCCGAAATGGAAACAAAATCCATTCTTAACGGATTAGGGTTGATGGACGAGATGAAATCCTCCCATTTCGGGGATGAATTTATCGGACTAAGCATCAGAATGGTCGATCCCAAAACAAATATCTGGACTATTTACTGGGCCGACACTGCCAGTCCTGAAAACTATCTGAAGGAACAGGTAGTCGGTGGGTTTAAGGATGGGATCGGAGAGTTCTTCGGAAAAGAATACTATCAGGGAAAAGAGTACAAACTACGCTTTCGCTGGAAAAAACATAGCCCGGATACAGCATTATGGGAACAGGCTTATTATGACAAACGCAAAAACGAATGGGAAACCAACTGGACCATGGAATTTACCAAAAGGGATAAATGACAAATTTATTTACACGAAGAACGTATTTTAACAAACACCTTTCAAAACTAAAGGGTGCAGATAGAAGGAATAATTATAAAGGCCTGGAAATACATGTCCCTCCTGTGGATATCCAACACTTTCGGAAAGATGCGCCTGGGATATTTGTGTAATTTGTTTCTGGGAAGATGACGGACAGGATGATTGCGATGCAGATAAAGTTTATGGTGGCCCCAATCAAGAGTTTTCATTAACACAATATAGAATTGAATGGGAAAAAAGCCTGAGTAAAATAAAAAATGAAAGCTCTGAAATTAAGAGCCATTTAAAGAGAATTGATGATCTGATCAGATTGGATAATAAATCGGATATCCCGGAAATACTCAAACTGGTTGATTATATCTCAGATTGGTTTACCGAAAGCAGGAAAATTAAATAATTAAGCATCCCTGGAACATAAAAAATAATACTAATTTTAATAAACAATCTTATATGCTTCAGCTTTTTAAAGCAGTCTTCAGTCATTTTTTTAACAGTAACACCTTTCAGAAAGGAGCAGCATTAGCCTATTATGTGGTGTTTTCCATATTACCGATGATCGTTATTATCATTTCCCTTCTGGGCTTGTTTTTCGGGAAACAGGCTGTTGCCGGGGAAATATTCGGTCAGTTAAAAGACACACTGGGGAGCGATGCTGCGGCGCAGATACAGGATATCATTAAAAATCAGCATACAAATCACAACAATATCCTGACCACCGTTATAGGGTTTGTAACCCTGGCGCTCAGTGCTTCCGGAATGTTCAGTCAGATACACAATTCCTTTAACAGTATCTGGAATATTAAGGCAAAACCTAAAAGCAGTGTTCTGAAATACTTCTCAAAACACCTGACATCTTTTATCCTTTTGATAGTACTCGTATTTATCATGTTGAGCAGTACTGCGGTAAACAGCTTTTTAATAAAGCATACTGCCGGTCTCCACAGTACCTATAAGCTATCGTATATCTATGAACATATAGTGTCATTCGTCCTCTTTAGCGTTGTTTTTGCTTTGATGTTTAAATTCCTGGGAGATGCCAAAGTGCACTGGAAAGTGGCACTGGCCGGGGGATCCTTCACTTCCCTGCTATTTCTTTTTGGGAAGATCGGGATAGGAATGTATATCGGCCACAGTCATATTTCCACCACCTTTGGTTCGGCAAGTGTTTTAGCCTTGTTGATGCTTTGGGTGTACTACACCTCCCAAATTATCTTTCTTGGGGCATCTTTTGTTAAGGTGATAAGCCGTAAATTAGGGTATGAAATTCTACCCAACAAAAATGCAATAGAGATCAGGAATGTAGAAGTAAGTAACTAAAGATGAAAACAGACACTTCCAGAATAACGATCCATATGGTTTCCAGTCTCGATGGCTTTATTGCCAAAAAAGACGGGAATGTTTCCTGGATGCAATCGACTGACACCTATGAGAAGGGTGTTACCCTTACTCAGGAGCAAATTACCGACTTTGTTAACAGCATCGATTGTTATGTGATGGGTTCCAAAACCTACGAACATGCCCTGGAACTCGGATGGCCCTACGGAGAGGTCCCGGTTGTGGTACTGACCCACAGAAAGCTGACTACCGACAAGACAAGTGTAGAATTCTATACAGGTGATCTGAGCGATCTTGTAAACAAACATTTAAAACCACGATATAAGAATATATGGATGGTTGGAGGAGCCGAACTTACCAAGGATTTTATCCGCTTAAACCTGGCAGATGATATTGTTATTTCCATGATGCCGGTAATTCTGGGGGACGGAATCCTGTTTTTCGACCATGTGGGGAAGGAACAGCTATTACACCTAAGAGATGTTACGGCCTACAAAGATGGGATGGTAGAACTGACCTATGAGATAAAAAAGGAGTAAAAAATTTATAACAAAGAGGATTTGAATAAAAAAGAAATATTTTGGCTGATCGGTGTACTGATCCTGATACTGATTCTAGATATTTTGGTATTTGGCATCCATGATCTCCATCCCAGCTCAACATTAGACATAAATGTTCACGACACCTATTTTGTTATTGCAAACAGTTACTTTCTGATTTTTATTGGAACATTGTTATTTTTTGGAGTCTACCTGATCAGAATGTTACGCCGGAATTTTAAAAACAGGATTGCAAATCTTATTTTCCTGATTTCCAATCTTAGCCTGATCCTGATCTTAAGCTATCTGATCTCCTATATCAGCTCTCTTAGAGAATCCGCAAGAATGATGAAACATTCCTTAAACAATGAGACTGTTGAAAATACCGGAAACGGATGGAATAATGCTTTTGACATTCTAATGATCATTCAACTGGTATTATTAATATGGCTTGTGTTTTGTGCATTTAAAAGTGGGCAGAATTATAAACGAAAAATTGATTCATAAAGAAAATTGCAAACATCCGATATTGAGAAGTTCTTATTCCATAAATATTGATTAGCTTTAATGCAATCATGAAGAAAATACTAACTCTTATCCTCAGCCTGATACTTTTTTCATGTGCTGAAAAGAAAGATCTCACTGTATCGGAACTCTCCGAAAAAACAGGAATTTATTTTAACAGTATAAAAGACGATCCATCAGAATTAAAGCATTTTTTCACCAAAATGCCCAAAGGAGGTGATATTCACCATCACTCCAACGGAACACCCTATGCAGAGGAATTTATCCAGAATGCAATTAACGATAGTTGCTATATAAATCCGTTTACTTATCAGCTTTATTCTAACAGGGAAAAAGCCATACTACAAGGCGATACTTCCGCTGTACTTATAAATACGCTGTTGCAGAACAGGCCGGATAAAAAAGATTCCATCATCGATAACTGGTCCGTCCGAAATTATAAGGAAAATAACAGGGACGGGCATGACCTGTTTTTCAGCACCTTTACCAAATTCGATCCCGCCTTTGTCGGTTATGAATCCGAATTGCTTTCCGAAATATGCAGAAGGGCAGCTGCAGATAATATTTCCTATCTGGAGACCATGATAGCAGCTCCCAATATAAACGACAGTATTGCAAAATTTGCCGATGCAGGTCAATGGGATTCCGATAACAGGGCACTCCTTACAAAACTGGCAGATCTTTACACTCACTTTAAAGACAACAATATCAGCAAATGGGCAAAGGCCAATGCAGATTCTCTGGATAATTTTTACACACGGACCAATAAACACGGAATTGACCTGAAATTTCAGACATACGGACTCCGGATCTCTGCAAACCAGCCAAAAATATTCGGAAGCCTGATCCTGGCATTCGAAACAGCCACCTTATCGGAGAATGTGGTTGGAGTGAACTTTGTAGCTCCGGAGGATAATGCCAATGCCCTGAAAAACTACAGCACCCATATGCAAATGTTCGGCTTTCTGCATGAGAAATATCCCCAGGTTAATATTTCCCTGCATGCCGGAGAACTGGTTCCGGGAAAGGGAAGTGTAAAAGAGTCTGATCTGAAGTTTCATATAAATGAAGCCTTAAAAACGGCAAGAGCAATGAGGATAGGACATGGAGTGGATATCACCGGGGAAGATAATTACGAGGAGGTCCTTCGCTTTATGAATAAGAATGGACGTGCGGTAGAGATCAACCTGGAAAGTAATGAGGTCATCCTGGAAACCAACACAAAGGATCATCCGATCAACGCATACAGAAAATACAATGTCCCTATCTGTATTTCTTCGGATGATGAAGGAGTACTAAGGACCAATCTTATTAATCAGTACATGCTGTTAATCGAATATGTACCCGATATTAGCTATGAGGAGATCAAAAGTATTGTTTTTAATTCGATCCGCTATTCCTTCCTGGTGGAAAATGATAAATCGGGGGTACTCAAAAAATTAAAGAGTAAATTTGAAGAATTTGAAAAAGAAATAGTTAAGGATAACGACCAATCTAAAAACCCTTAGCAAATAATAGTTGCATGGTAGATAAATTCATACCGGAATTAAATAAAGTGTACTTCATCAACCAGTACACCATGCTTCATATTTTAAAGGGAAACGGAGCCATACAGGTCGATTTTAAGAACTACGACGATTGGGACGACCGCCTGATCTTTCTGGAAAAGGGCCAATACATCAAATTCCTCTCCGATGATTTCCTGGTCCGGAAAATTGAATTCGAAAATGAAGATCTCTTTAAGAATGAGAGTGTTCGTGTTCTTTTTAAGCATATGATCTCTTTGGGGTATATCAATTTCTCCGAATGCTCGGACTGCCAGAGATATATCAGGGATACGATCATAGACCAGCCCAAGAACATCCTGGATATTTCTTCCGACCAATGGTACTGGCAAAATCCATTTAACGCCAGTGCAGATGAATATCAGATCATTTTTGACACCAAAGACATTATCGATCAGCAATACAAGAACCACCTTTCCAATGAGGATATCGCTTCCCTGATCGGAGCGGGCAGTAAGCACGTTCATTCCCTGGTAAGGGATAAGGTCGGGCTCTCCATAAAAGGCCTTCTGGCCAATAAGAGGCTCACTCAGATACAAAAAGATATCGCCTTTACCGATAAGCCCATTCAGGAAATTGCCTATGATTTCGGCTATAAGGACCCTGCTTACTTTAACCGCCTGTTTAAACAGAATACGGGAAAGACACCTTTTGAATTCAGGAAAGATATGGCCTTTGAGGTGGAAGATACTTTTCTGAACGAACTCTTTTTGCTGATCCGGGAGTTTCATGCCAGTCAGCGTAATGTGGATTTCTACGCCGAAAAGATGTATATCTCCAACAAGACCCTTTCCAAAAAGGTGAGGGATAAGCTTCAGATATCCATTGGCCAGCTTATCAGGCAGCAGATCATCAAAACGAGTAAGAAACTACTCGGTGAGGGTCAATCTATTCATGAAACCGCATATCAGCTAGGCTTTGAAGAGGCCAACCATTTTTCTTCCTTCTTTAAAAATCACACTCAACAGACACCTTCCGACTTTCTGGTCAAAAAGTACAATTAATAGGGCATTTTTTGTAGCTCCTTCCCCGATCCCTCTTCCCATCTTTGCATTGTCAAATTAAACATCGTGCACAATGAATATTAAGGAACAGGTTCAAAGGATAGACAAGATGGTATCACAGGGAGATATCGTGAATGCCGTAAAGGAATACTTTGCAGAAGATGCTACCACATCCGATTATCGCAGGGTAACGACAAACGGCAAATCACAAATGGTTGAAAAGATGGAAGGGTTCCTTGGAGCAATCGATTCCGTAAACGGTATCACACATCACAATTCTATAGTAGACGGCGGGATGTCTGCTTCGGAATTTACATTTGATTTCAATATGAAAGACGGGAGCAAAATTTTCTGGCATGAGATCATCCTCAGAAAATGGAATGAAGAAGGAAAAGTGATACAGGAAGAATATTTTGACGCAGAATAATCACATATAAACCACTAAAAAATCAATCATTATTAATTTAAATATTTAATATCATGAAATTTGTAACAAAACAGATACACGCTTTTTTAGATTATCCTGTTGCAGTGGCCTTAATCGGTCTTCCTTTCCTATTGGGATTGGGAACTTCTAACCCTTTAGCATTACAACTATCCGTAGGAACGGGAATTGCAGCATTTATTTTAACCTTGTTAACTGACCACCAAACCGGAGTAATTCGCGTTATTCCTTATAAAATCCACCTATTGGTAGACTTTTTGGTAGCGATAGTATTTATAATAACTCCTTTTGCCTTCGGATTTGAAGGATTGGATGCTTACTACTACTGGATCAACGGAGCGGCAGTATTAACTGTTGTCAGTTTGCACAAACCGGAAGTGGCTGTAGCCTAGCAATTGTATTTATATAAAACAGCTTAAAGAGCGCAAGTGTAGGGACTTGCGCTTTTTTTATGGTATGGGTTGAAGCATTTTGCTACAAAGGTTTTATAATTTTCCAAAAACCAAAAAACGAAGAAAAAGATTACAAAAACTATGATTGTATGAGAATTTTCAGAAAATAATGATTAGTTTTAACCAGGAAGATATGGGTAATTATAAACCAATAAGCTAAATGCAAGATATCTTAATTGTTATTTTATTTCTAGGACTTTATTTCTCTCCTGTTTTATACCAATTAGTTATTGTCATTAAAGAGAATAAGAAAGGCAATAAAACTCCGCTCAAAAAGTTTAAAAAATTCCTTAAATATAGCTTTCTGATACTTCTCCCTCTTGCCATTGCCTTCATGATCCTTATTAGAGTTAATTTTTTAAACTACGAAAGCCCGATTACTTATGATAGAGTAGATCAAATAACATTCAAAAATTTTAGAGGGCTTGAGTTTTTTAAAAAGTCTTTATATGGGAATAAACGATTTGCATACGTTGTAACAACAATTAAGAGTGAAATTTATGACGATTCCGTAAGTATTCAGGCTTTATTTCATCCTTCCAGGTCTTTTGTTTATGATACACATTCAAATAACAAACAATTACTTGATCATGAGATCTATCATTTTAAGATCACAGAACTGTACGCACGGAAACTAAAGTACAGGATCTCTAATCTAAAACATTCTTCTAAAAATGAAATCCGGGAGCTAATATCATCTACTTGGTTGGAGGAAAGAAAGTTTCAAGAAAAATATGACTATGACACCTTTCATAGCTATGTTTTTAGTGAACAGAAAAAGTATCAGAAGACTGTTGATAGTTTATTAAATTTACTTTCGGAATTTAAAGAACCAAAAATTACATTAAATGATTAAAGTGAAAACTATTATCCCTGTTCTTATCAGTTTTATGGTGTTGAGTTGTAAATCAGAAAAACATGAGTTCCCATTGGAGAAAAGATTTTGGGATGTTAATGATTATAGAACAATTACACTTGAATTGAATTATGGTTATGAAGATGATGAAAAACTTCCTTCCATAAGTGATCCGGAAACCAGAATAATTGTAGAAAAGCTGACCGATCACCAGAACTATGAAATTGTTTTAAACGATGAAGAATTAGGTCTTAAGCACAGAAATAAAGTAGCAGATGAGTTTTTTGACCGATGGAAGGACATGAATAATGTGTATAGGATAAGAGATGTTCAGGACAAGTATCTATACGATATAGAATTACTAAAAGTATGGCATTTTGGGCTAGGCTTGCAATTGAGATACTTTAAACTTGGAAATGATAACATCCTAGCCAGTTCAGATGATCCTAATTCAACTATAACACAAAACAGGCTTAATTTCAACGTAAAGACCTTAATAGGTAATTATAACATTTATCTGGACGAAACAATCAATGAGGAAGCTTTTTCTGATAAAGGGAAAACATTATTTGCTGAAGGAATTGATATATACTTCTCACAACTAATTGAGCTTTATCCTGATGCTGATTTTAGTGAAATGGAACGGAAGATTGATTTAATGAATGCAAAAAGTAACCATGGAAAAATAAAGGAATCCTTATCAAAAATTAAGTCACTTATAGAGTCCAAAAAAATACGGAATAACTACTCAAAATAATGACTAGCTTTAGGCATCCGTTAATAAGCGCTTTGTTTGTTAATTGCACAATCTGATTCCATGAAAAACCTGAGTATAAAAACAAGCCCTGAAGTTGAACCGATCTTCGAGAATTATCCCGATCCGGTTCGGAAGAAAATGCTTGAACTCAGAAAGCTTATCCTGGAAACCGCAGGAGAAGCAGAAGGAATAACAGATATAGAGGAAACCCTGAAATGGGGAGAACCCAGTTTCCTTGTAAAAAAAGGAAGCACTATCAGAATAGATTGGAAAAAAACAAACCCGATCAATACGCATTATATTTTCAATGTACTTCCAGGCTGGTCCCTACTTTTAGAACGATCTATAATGATATACTGGAATTTGAGAGAAACAGGGCAATTGTGCTCAAACTGGAAGATACGATCCCGGAAAAAGAACTAAAACACTGTATTTCCATGGCGCTGTCCTACCACAAAATAAAACACCTCCCGCTGTTGGGAGCATAGATCCGGATAAGGAATAACATCTTAACTTAGTACCAATAAATAAACAAAATGAATAAAGCCAAGATCATCTTTTTAATAGCGATCCTGATTGGTTTGACAAGCTGCAAAAGCGATAAAAAACCGCTCACACTTGCTACCTATACCTATGCAACAAACAACAGGATCGATAACCTGAAACCCCTGTCCGTAGAATTGGAAAACTTACTGAATCAGCCGGTTGATGTAAAGAGTTATCCGGATGTCACTTCCTTTATTGAAGGGATAAAATCGGATGAAGTCGATATTGCACTGATCAATACTCTGGGATATCTGCTGCTCTCCCTCGATAATAAGAATATGGAGCCCATAGTCACTTTAAAAGTTAAACAGGATGCAGTTGATAATTATAAGACCGTATTGCTAACCAATAGCGACAATATAACCGATCTGAACGGCCTGAAAGAACATGCTGACAGCCTTTCAATGATGTTTGTTACCGAAGGGTCCACTTCCGGGAATCTGGTGCCCAGGCTGCTGTTAAGCTCCATTGGCATAAAATCTCCCACCAAACAGTTTAAAGAAGTGAGCTACGGAGGCAATCATACCTCCACCTTCAATAAGCTAACAGCAGGAGAAGCCGATATCTGTGCCATAGGAAGCAATGAATATTTTAAACAGATTCAGGCCGATTCGACCCTTTTAAACAAAACCAGGCTTCTCTGGATCTCCAAAGAGATCCCCCTGGGCCCTGTATTGATCAATAACAAATTAACCGAAGCAGATAGAGAAAAGATCTCAGACCTGTTTCTAAGCTTGCATGAAAAGAACCCGGAAGCCCTGCAATCTATAAAAGATGGCTGGTCGGAAGCCAAACAGGCAGAAAAATTCTATCCCATAACCGATAGTTATTACGACAATTTCAGGAGGCTTAATGGCAACAATACCGACTTATCCGATATTCTGAATATGTTTGTAAAGTGAACGATCTGAAATTAAATGCATTCACCGGCAATGGAACCTTATTATTTTAATTCCTTCATATTACTATGATCGATAAAATCAAAGAACTTGAAAAAACATCACAGCTTCTGGATCCCGGTCAGGATCAGAGAGACCAATGGAATTCCGAAGTTTTAGATTACGCCAATACTTTTATCAATACACTGGATACATCCAAAGCCTTTTATCATTCCGAAGAAAACGGAAAAAGTCTTTATAAACTGGATATTACCGAAGAGGCAACAGACCTTACCTCCCTCCTGGAAAGTACAAAGGCAAATATCGATCTGGTAGGGATCAACCCGGCTTCCAACGGACATATGGGGTATATTCCGGGTGGCGGACTCTATCCATCGGCGCTTGGCGATTATATAGCGGCTATCAGCAATCGCTATGCGGGTGCATTTTTTACGGCTCCGGGGGCAGTACGCCTGGAAAATATGCTTATTCGCTGGATGTGCAGGCTGATGGGATATCCCGAAAATGCCATTGGGAATCTAACATCGGGAGGATCCATTGCTAATCTCATTGCCATCGTTACAGCAAGAGAAGCCTATGGCATTAAGGCCAGGGATATCGAAAACTCGGTGATCTATCTTTCGGAACAGGCACATCATTCCATTCAGAAAGCTATCCGCATTGCCGGACTCTCCGAAGTGCAGTTAAGATACATTCCGTTGGATAAAGGGTTAAGGCTCTCCGTAACCGAACTCGAAAAAGCTATTCTGAGCGATAAGGAAAAAGGCCTGAAACCCTTCTTTATCAATGCATCTTTTGGTACCACCAATACCGGAGCCATAGATCCTATAGACCCGATTGCGGCAATTGCAGAGAAATACAATCTGTGGTTTCATGTCGATGCGGCATACGGAGGTTTCTTTAAACTGGTAGCCGGCATGGATCCTAAGTTCCGCGGAATAGAAAAAGCCGATTCCATTACCCTGGACCCTCATAAAACCCTTTTTCTGCCTTTCGGAACAGGGTGTATCCTCATAAAAAACAAAGAAAAACTGTTTAAAGCATTTCATTACCTGGCAGATTATATGCAGGATACGGTCGATGCGATTGAAGAAGTTTCTCCCGCAGATATATCTCCCGAGCTTACCAAACACTTCAGGGGAATGCGATTGTGGTTACCTCTGAAACTGTTCGGTTTAAAACCTTTCAGGGCGGCCTTGCAGGAAAAGTTATTGCTAACCCGTTATTTTTACGATAAAATTAAACAGACCGAAGGCTTTGAAGTAGGGCCGGAACCGGAACTTTCAGTGGCTATGTTCCGATATATCCCTTCCGGTGGAGATGCCAATGAGTTTAATAAAAAACTGATCCGGGCCATACAGACAGACGGCCGTATATTCCTTTCTTCAACTACGGTTGATGGTATTTTCTGGATACGGGTGGCAGTGGTGATCTTCAGGATCCATTTAGAGCAAATGGATCTTTTGCTCCGAATTATACAGGAGAAAGTTGATGAATTATCAGATAAATAGAATTATAGTCTAAAATGATGCACAATCCCCTTATTGAATCTTTGAGCAGGACCGGAAGCTATTCGGAGAAAGAGCTGGTATTCCTCGAGAAAGAACTCCGGCTTCGGGAGCTTAAAAAAGACGAGGTCCTGCTGAACAAAGGAGAAGTGTGTTCTTCATTGTGTTTTATCATTAGCGGGGCGCTATATCAATATGAGATCGATTCGGATATGAACAAAAATATCATCGATCTGAACGTCGCCAATGAATGGGTCCTGAATCATAAGAGTTTCACATTACAAAAAGCTTCCGGGTACTATATCCAGTCTTATGAAAACACATCTGTTTATGAGTTGACGATAGAATCTATTCACAAGCTTATCGCCCTCTCCCAGACATTCCTCCAGATGGGTAAGATCCTGGAGCATTCGGTTTCCCGCATTGACTTCTTTGATCGTAAATACACTCCGGATGAAAAATACCTTCATCTGATGGAGAACCGACCTGAGTTGATACGCAAATTCCCTCAAAAACTTATTGCCTCCTTCCTGAAAATAACCCCCGAAACCCTGAGCAGGGTAAGGAATCGCTTTTCAAAAGGCTAAAGGATTTCTTGATTTGGATCAAGTGCTGCTGCTGTAAAAACTTTTGATATTTGGTTTTCAATCCTAAAAGAAAATCAATGAAAGATCATTTCCACAAAAGCACAGGAATTTCACTTATTTCCGGTTCCTTATTAATCATCGCCACCATGGTATTACATCCTTCGGGAGGTAGCCTTCAACGTATTGTTGAGATCACTGGAGTCATTACGATTGCTCATTCTCTGGCGGTCTTTTGCCTTCCCATCGTTCTTTTCGGCTTCTACGGGCTCACTAACAAATTGATGGAGAGTTCCAGAGTTTCAATCCTCGCATTTATCATCATGGCATTCAGCCTGATCGCTGCTATGTTCGCCGCTTTACTAAATGGTCTGGCACTCCCCTACTTCCTCGGTAAATATTCGAATAGCCTGGAGGAAAAGGCTGAGGTTTTAAAACCTATATCCAGTTTTAGTTTTGCGGTAAACACTTCCCTGGATTATATTTTTATCGCCGGTTGCTGTCTGGCTATCTTAATATATTCTGTACTTTTAATAAGTAAAAGCAGGTCTCCGAAATGGATAGGATATTTTGGGATCCTCATTCTGGTATTTGCCGCTATCGGTGCCCTGACAGGTTTTGTTTTTACCAGTTTAACAGGCTTTAGGATATTTACTTTCAGCCTGGCTGCCTGGATCTTATCCGCTGGATTTTACCTAATTAAATCTGAATAATATGAGCAAAGCAAAGATCAGACAGGCTTATGAAGATCTGGCCGCAAGTTATAACTCCATGATCGATCACAAGCCTCATAATGCCTATTACGATCGCCCGAATACCTTAAAACTGATGGAGGATATTAATGGCAAAAGGATCCTCGATGCGGCCTGTGGTCCCGGGAAGTATGCAGAGATACTGATATCGCAGGGAGCAGACGTAACCGGTTTCGATATCAGTCCGGAAATGATAAAATACGCCAAGGAGAGAAATAAAGGCTCCGGACATTTCTTCGTGCACGATTTGAGCGATCCGATCGGGATGATTTCCGATGCCTCTTTTGATATGGTATTATGTGCCCTGGCGCTGCACTATATTGAAGAATGGGATCTGACCATTAAAGAGTTCTGCAGGCTTTTAAAACCCGGCGGAAAGCTGGTTATCTCTATGGAGCATCCGTTTTTCAATTACCTCTATTTCAAATCGACCGAATACTTTGAGGTCGAACCGGTAAAATGCACCTGGTCGGGCTTTGGAAAACCCGTAGAAGTACACAGCTACAGAAGACCTTTACAACAGTGTATTGCTCCTTTGTTGGAAAACGGTTTTTATATCGAAAAGTTCATAGAACCCAAACCCCTTAAGGAGTTCGAAAAACTGGACCCGAAACATTATGCCGAATTAAACGAATTCCCCTCATTTATGTGTATCAGGGCCGTTAAGAAAGAGGGAGTCTTGTAAATCAACAGCTATGATCAGGAATGGTGGGAGGTTGACTATTTTCTCCCGCCGTCCTGGTTCAAAATAGCATTATACTTATTATCTTGGTCAGGCATATCGAATACAAAATGTCAAAACAATTTTTTGAGCATCTCAGCAAGTTTACGGAAGTCAATGAGAATGACCTTGAAGAAATAATGACATTTTTTGACTTTCATAAACTCGGCAAAAAAGAGATCCTGATGGAGGCCGGTACTAAATGCACGTACAATCATTTTGTTTTAAGCGGCTGCCTCCATATGTATTTTATCAATAGCAAGGGCACGGAACGAACCGTTCAGTTTGCCATTGAAAACTGGTGGATAACAGATAATCTGGCATATCTTCGCCAAGCCCCAACCGATTTCTATATCCAGGCCGTTGAGAAAACAGAAGTCCTGTCTATTACACATGACAAACAGCAGGAGCTTCTGATCAGATTTCCACAGCTCGAAAAATATTTCAGAATTATCTACCAGATCTCTTATGGCTCCTCCCTGATGAAAATGAAGTATATACACGACCTTTCCAAAGAGGAAATGTATTTTCATTTTACCGAACACTTCCCGGAATTTGCCCAAAGGGTTCCTCAGTATCTTATCGCTTCCTTCCTTGGGTTAACCCCCGAATACGTTAGTGAAATCAGAAACAAAAAGCGTTCTTAAACCAGCTTAAGTTTTTTTGGCTGAACGAAAGGTAATTTTGTATCAAATTCAAATGACACACCAATGGAAAAAAGAATTCAAATAGATGCTGCAGAGCCATCTGCTTATGAAGCTATGTATGCCCTGGAAAATTATCTGCAACAGGGTAAATTGAGCAAGACCCACCTCGAACTTATCAAGATCAGGGCCTCCCAGATTAACGGATGTGCTTTTTGTATAGATATGCATACCAAAGATGCCATGAAATACGGAGAAGACCTTCAACGTATCTTTTTACTGGAAGCCTGGAAGGAATCCGGCCTGTTTACCGAAGAAGAAAGGATCATCCTTCAAATGACAGAAGAGGTAACGCTTATTCACCAGAACGGATTAAGCGATGAAACCTACCGAAAGGCTATGGAACAATTTGATGAGCATTACTTTTCCCAGATCATAATGGCCATTGTAGCTATCAATTCCTGGAACAGGATCGCTATTAGCACCCGTAAACCCATTGGTTGATGTAATTTTAAGGAAGGTGTTTAATATCGGAAGTGTGAGTTTTGGTTAGGGATTGTTACTCGCAGCTGTGCTCTTCGGGTTGATCCATGTAATGGTTACCGTATCTCCAACATGACATTAAAGAATTGGAAGCATAAAAGAAAACAATTAATAAATAAAACTTCCGTAAAGTGTAATAATCTTAAGATTCCATGATCTAAAGGTTAAAGTAATTCTTTATACAATGAAAAAACAAAACAGAAATGCTTTCATTCTTTTTATTTCAGGAAGTTTATTCGTTTCTTTTGCGCAAATGGTCCGGTATTATACAGAAATTCCCGATTTTTTATATGGTTCCCTCTCGGGGATCGGTATTGGTCTTTTAATTTTGGTTCTCATAAGGTTTCAAAAAATTAATTCTGTAAAAGAGCCTTAAAAAGGTAGTTTTGTTGGAATTTATGAATGAAAAAGAGCGTTATTTTAAACAAGTTTATCAGGAATCCAGAGATAAGATCTATCGCATTTGCCTTGGTTTTACAGGAAATCATATCGATGCTGATGATCTGTTTCAGGAGATCACCATTAAAGTTTGGAATAATCTCAATTCTTTTAGAAAAGAAAGCAACATAAATACCTGGATCTATCGGATCTCAACAAATACTGCGCTTCAGTATCTTCATAAAAGAAACAGGTCAGATAAATTTCGCAGAGATTTAAAATCCGAGAACATTATCACGGAAAATGCAGAACATGAATATTCCGATCATGAAGAACAAGTAAATCGCCTGTATAAAGCAATATCTTCCTTAAAGGAAATAGACAGGATAATTATTGGTCTCCTCTTAGAGGAAAACAGTTACTCGGAAATAGCAGATATTACTGGAATAAGCACTTCTAATGTTGGGGTCAGGATTAACAGGATAAAAAAAGCCCTGTCTAAAAAAATGAAATAATTATGGACAAAGAAATAAAAAACTGGCAAAGAATATGGCAGGAAGAGAATCCTAAACCCTTGGACATCGACAGGTTAATTTACCAATTGAATAAAATGGAAAAGGTAGCTCGCCTTCAAAGGATTTTTGTGCCTCTTCTTTTTGCTTTTGCACTGTTTTCGATGATAACTCGCCTCTCTGGCAATATTTACAATTTCTTATCCGTGCTGTTTATTATAATTGCAGTCCTGTTCCTGCTAATTCCGCTCTATTTAAGCAGTTTCCCCCTGATAAATGAGAAGATCAATATAAATAACCAGAGTTTTATTCAATGGCATATTAAAAAATTAAAGAGAAAACTGCTCATTCCTAAAAGGTATATGCTCATATTTATAATACTGTTGACCCTTGCTTTTAACATTGCTTTTTTGGGTGCTTTAAATAATGATACATTAGCAGTAAAAATAACCGCACACCTGTCCACGCTTATTCTTTTTGCTGTTTTGTATTTTGCCAGGAAGATCGGAATAAAAAGATATGAAAAATACATCCTGCCGGTTATTGAAAAATTAGAAAATATATCGGGCAATGAAGAGTCACTCCCTAGAAAGTGATAATGATTAAGATAAGGGGCTCAGCTTAATTGGTTAACTTTGGATTATAAGGACGGATGTTATATCTGAAAGAAGATGTTTAATATGTCCGCCCTTTACTATAAATGCTTTCTTTTACCTCTGACAGTGCTTTGTCTATAATATGGTGAAAAATATGTTGAGACGATCTATTTACATTCTTTTTTTACTTCTTACGGCATGTGGTTATGAGCAGAAAAAAACACAATTTACATGGACCGAACCCATCACGGGAATGGAATTTGTACAGATCCCAAAAGGGCATTTTTATATGGGAAAAGCCGGTTCTGTCGATAGCCTTCATAAAGTAAATATATCCCATGATTTCTGGTTAGGCAGAACAGAAGTAACCCAGGAGCAATGGCAGGAAATAATGGGTACTGTAGAACTTCATCCCGAAAAGCCCTCCCCTTTTCATCTTAAAGACCCGCTATATCCTAAAGTCAGTATTTCCTATAATGACATACAGGGGTTCCTCGAAAAACTTAATACCTTATCCAAAACCGATCATTTCAGGTTACCAACAGAAGCCGAATGGGAATACGCCTGCCGGGCCGGAACATCTACCCCTTTTTCCTTCGGGGAACGTATTTCGGATAGCCTGGCCAGCTATAATGCCGATATCGCATCGGACTACTCTGCAAAGGGGAAATATGTGGAACATCCTATGCCGGTAGGCAGCTACCCACCCAATTCCTGGGGATTATACGATATGCACGGCAATGTTTGGGAATGGGTATCCGATTGGTATGCGCCTTATCCGGTAACTGAAGTAACGGATCCTATCGGGCCTTCCGAAGGAATATCAAAAATTATTCGCGGTGGAAGCTGGTATTACGGGGCTGGGAATGCTCTCTCCTCTACCCGCAGGGAGCACGAACCGCAATTATGGGGATTTTCTATCGGGTTTAGGGTAGTGAGGAAAAAGAAATAATCTAAATGACATATCAAAAAATGCTTTATCATCTCCAATCCTTTAAAATTTTATCCCTAACTTAAAAAACAAAAACCTGTCAAAAATGGAACTTCGGGAATTAGTAAAAAGATGGTTTAAAGCCTGGGAAGAAGGCGATTTCTACAATCTTCCCATCACAGAAAATTTTAGTCATACGAGTCCGTATGGCACCATCGACGGCAAAAAGGCATATACCGATCTGGTAGCAGTAAACAGGGATAAATTCCTGGGTCATCGCTTTGAATTACACGATGAGATCTACGACGAGGACCGGGCTTGCGTACGATATACAGCTGTTCAGGGCGATTTTAAACTGGAAGTAAGCGAATGGTATTTCCCAAAAGACGGACTCATAGAGCAGATCGTGGCCTATTACAATATTGAAGGAGAGATCAGTGATGAAAGAAAGCTAAAGGATCTCAATGACTAAGAACGAATACCATTAATTAATAATCAAATCATTAACAAATCCAACAAAAGATTTATCAAATCAAAGTTACTCCTTTATCAAATTTTAAAAGTGCTTTATAAAGGATGTATAAACTTTACTAAGCTTCAAGGTTTCTGAGATTTAATTTTATAAATTACATCAGGTTTAAATGAACCTTTAATACAACCAACCTCAACCTGATGAAAGCAATCGTTTTTGACCAATACGGGCCACCGGAAGTACTTCAGCTTAAAGAGGTAAAAAAGCCTGTTCCCAAAGAGCATCAGGTGCTTATAAGGGTGCATGCCACTACGGTAACTGCCGGCGATTGTGAAATACGTGCTTTTAAATTCCCTCTCTTATACTGGCTTCCTTTACGGCTTATGTTCGGTTTTTTTAAACCCAGGATAAAGGTCCTCGGGCAGGAACTGGCCGGAGTGATTGAAGCTGTGGGTAACAAAGTAAACGGATTCAAAACGGGCGATCCGGTCTTCGCGGCAACCACAGTTAGAATGGGAGCCTATGCAGAATATATTTGCCTGCCGGGCAATGCAACCATCGCTTTAAAACCGGAAGAAGTCAGTTTTGACAAAGCCGCAATTATTCCAACCGGCGGACTCAATGCATTGCATTACCTGAGAAAAGCAGACCCAAAAAAAGGAGAAAAGATACTTATCATTGGTGGAGGAGGTAATTTTGGCAGTTTTGCCATTCAGCTGGCCAAATATTTCGGTTTGGAAGTAACAGCAGTCGATAGTGCCGAAAAACTGGAAATGATGCGCTCTATTGGCGCAGATCACGTTATAGACTACAGCAGGGAAGATTGTACCGAAAAGCAGGAAACCTATGATATTATCTTTGATCTGGTGGGCAAAAGTTCCTTTTCGGCATGTATCAGGGCACTAAAAGTCAAAGGGCGCTATATCATGGCAACACCTGTACTTTCCAAAGTGATAAAAGGGATGTTCTTAAAAGATAAAAAGGTAATTTCTCAATTGGCAAAATACAAAGTTGAAGACCTGGATTACCTGGCACAGCTAATGGAGGAAGGTAAAATAAAAGCAGTCATTGACAGATCCTATCCCCTGGAACAAACGGCCGAAGCACACCGTTATGTGGAAAGCGGGTATAAAAAAGGAAATATCGCAATAGATCTTAAACATTTAATTCAGAAGAAACAGTGAAAAAAACCGTACTTATAACAGGAGCGAGTCAGGGTATTGGTCTTGCCCTGGCAAAAAAATTTCTACAAAACGATTATCAGGTCATCGGAACAAGCAGGAATGGTGAAGTTCACGGAATTACGGATAAAGCCTTTCAGGCTTATAAACTTGACCTTACTCAAAATAACAGCATTCAGAGTTTTAAGGACCTTCTTATCAGCAAGGACCTGCAAATAGATCTCCTTATCAATAATGCGGGTATAGGGCCTGATCTGAACCATATGCTTCCGGAGGAAGAAAGTCTGAGAACTACTTTTGAAACCAATCTCTTCGGGACCATCTTTTTAACGGAAGCCCTTATTCCACTATTGAACGATTCAGCCAAACTGATCAATATTTCTTCCAAAATGGGAGCGATAGGACCCTGTGTTTCGTCCTGTTCTCCGGCATACCGAATGTCCAAAACAGCCCTGAATATGTATACAAAACTGCTTACCAATCGCTTTTCAGGCAAATACAAAGTTGCAGTTATTCATCCCGGCTGGGTACGGACCATGATTTCCGGAGACGATACCAGCGGGAGGCTTTCCCCCGAAGAATCGGCAGAAGGGATATTCGATTTTGTAATCAGTAATTTCAGAAACGGAATGTTCTGGGATGTAGAAACCCGATCGGAAATAGAATGGTAAAGAATAAAAAAAGTCAACGAGGAATAACAATTTTAGTTTTTCTTTTCCTCTTTATCCTCAGTATCCTGATCGATAAAAACATTGGGACTTACGGGATCAATAAAACAGTAGGATGGGCCTGGGATATTACCAATTATTTATGGTGGGCAAGTTGGGCTACCTGGCCACTTATCATACTGGTTTATATGATATTATTTATTTTTAAATTAAAGATCAATCCGTTTCTTCTTGTTTTACAACTGATCGTATTTATTGTCTATTTATTTTCCATAAGATTTTATTCCTATGCATATGATTTCTGGACTCTGTTATATGTCCTCTCTATCCTGATCTTTCTGATAAATGTGATATTGGCAATCAGATCTCTAAAAAGAACTTCTTAATAAAAAATATTCGCTTGAAACAGTTTCCTTCCGACATAAAATTCAAATATAACTGGAGAAAATATCAAAAAAGAGTACTTGATGAATTAGAAGAACATCTTAGTGATGATCATCTTCATATAGTGGCACCTCCGGGATCAGGAAAAACAGTTCTGGGGCTGGAAGTTACTCTTCGACTTAATAAACCTGCTCTTATTTTAGCTCCAACAATTGCCATTAGGAATCAATGGGTTAAACGCTTCTGTGAACTCTTCATACAAGTTGATCAAAAACCTGATTGGATCTCAAAGGATATTCACAATCCTAAATTCCTCACTGTGGCAACCTATCAAGGGCTCCATGCAGCTTGTACTGGAAAAGATCCCGATCAGGAACAAGAGGAGAACGAGGAAGAAAATGGTAATGAAGAGAACGGTAATGGAAGTTCCCTTTTCAAAACCCGGGAAGTTATTGAGCGGTTTAAATCTCAAAACTTAGGAGTCATAGTTGTAGATGAGGCTCATCATTTAAAAAATGCATGGTGGAACTCACTTAACGCAATCAAAAATGAATTAAAACCCACAGTAGTTGGATTGACAGCTACTCCTCCTTATGATGTTTCCTATTCTGAATGGGAACGTTACCTTGATCTCAACGGCCCTGTTGATACTGAAATATCTGTTCCGGAACTAGTGATTGAAGATGATCTTTGTCCTCATCAGGATTACGTGTTTTTCTCTCAGCCAACAGTTGTAGAAGTACAGAAGATAGATATTCATCGGCAAAGAGCTCAAAAATTATTCAATGAGATCAAAACAGATCAACTTCTCATTGAGGCACTCGAACAATACGAAGTTTATAAAATACCTGATCAACATCTTGAGTGGATTTACAGCAATCTTGAATCTTATTCAGCCATACTCATTTTTCTCCATGCAGCCGGTACAAAATTGAGAGAGGAGCATTTGGAAATTATTGGTAGCGCAAAATTCTCCGTTCCCAAACTGAATTATGAGTGGATGGAAACTCTTCTCACCTTTTATCTCTTTAATTCTCCAAAAAGTTTTAGTAAGTACGAAGATCATCAACAAGCACTTATTAATAAACTTAAGAGAAATGGTGTACTGGAAAGACGTACCGTAAATTTTACTGATAATCGAAAAATAAATAGTTTTTTAAGCTCCAGTATCAGCAAATTAGAAAGTATTAAGACGATTGTTGATTTTGAGTATAATCAACTCAAGCAAAATCTGAGAATGGTTATTCTCACCGATTATATCAGAAGAGAATATCTGGTTCAACATCCTGAAAGTGAAATTGAATTAGACAAGATCGGAGTTGTCCCCATTTTTGAGCAATTACGGAGAAACAATTCTCTCCATATAAAGCTTGGAGTATTATCAGGATCTCTGGTTATTATTCCAGAAACAGCTCTTGCCTCCTTTAGAGAAATAGCCAGCAAATATGGAATCAGTAAAATTTCCGCTAATCCACTTTCCTATGATCAGAAGTATTTAATTATTAATTCTTCTGATCAATTCAAACATCATATTGTTCACATCATCACCCAATTGTTTGAGAAAGGTTATATAGAAGTTTTAACCGGAACAAAATCACTGCTGGGAGAAGGTTGGGATGCGCCTTCTATTAACTCACTTATTCTAGCCAGTTTTGTGGGATCTTATGTGCAGTCTAATCAAATGAGAGGGCGAGCCATACGTACAGACAGGTTAAATATGGATAAAGCAGCCAACATCTGGCATCTCGCTTGTGTTGACCCTACTGTCTTCGACGGAGGAAATGACATTCAACTTTTAAAGAGACGATTCCGTGCTTTCGTTGGAGTTTCTTTTGAGAAAGAAGCGAGAATTGAAAATGGTATTGGACGCCTCAAACTTCCGGACAAAATAACAGGTATACAAGAAATTGAAGAGATAAATAATAAAATGTTTATTAACGCAGAAAGGAGAGATTTACTTAAGGAAAAATGGAAAGAAGCTTTAAAAACCGGTTCTCTCCTCATAGAAGAAATAAAAGTACCTTTCCCGGAAGAACAGAGTTATAACAAGGTAAAATCCATGTATTATAACAAAACTATTGCCAATATGGTAGCTATACTAAGTTCACTACTTCTGGCATACGGGGAAACACTTTTTGAAGAATTTATTCACTTAACAAGACATATTAAAAATCCTGATCAACTTTTTAACTGGCTCTTCATCATTGGTGTATTTTCTACCTTGCTCTTTGGTAGATTATTTTACACGACATTAAGAATGTATATTAAGTATAGGGATATTTCTAAAGATATTAGTCAAATAGGAAAAAGCCTTCTGAAATCTTTAACTGCCATCCGGGCTATTCGGACAAATCGATCTAAGCTTACCGTAGTTTCTCATATTGATGATTGGGGAGCTATCTATTGTCATCTGGAAGGTGGAACCACTTATGAGAAAGCGGTCTTCATTAAATCTTTACAGGAAATAATAGCTCCTCCCAACAATCCCAGATATTTAATAATTCGAAAAAGTTTTTTCCTGAAGGTTTTCTCACAAAGAGATTATCATTCGGTACCGGAAATCATAGGAAAGAAAAAACGGTCTTCAGAATATTTCAGAGATCAATGGTCACAGATAGTAGGACCTTGCGAATTAATCTATACCAGAACAATAGAAGGACGTAAATTACTTCTTAAATCTAGGATAAATTCACTTGCTTCCCAGTTTCAGGACAAAGCTGAAAGGGTTAATAGGTGGAGATAATGTTCTGGAATATAGAAACACAGTCCGAAATAGAATGATAAGTAAAACATGCATAGTTCTTAGCTACATTCTATCCATAGTATTCAACAGTTCGGTCAAAATACATTTTATCGTATTTTAAAATTTATGAGATTAGCATTAGAATCCTAATTTTAATAAAATGAATCTTCTAATCATTGGCGGAACAGGGAAAACAGGGCGTCAGTTGATAGCTCAGGCACTTGAAGAAGGTCATTGTATTACGGCAATGGTCCGTAATCCTGCGAAAGTGAAGCTCGAAAATCCCAACTTAAAGGTATTAAAAGGGAATGTTCTGAATTCTGAAAATGTGGAAGCTGCCGTCGAAGGACAGGATGCTGTACTATCTGCACTGGGGCATAAAAAATTTTTTATTAAAACTACCATCTTATCTGAAGGGACAAGAAATATCATTACTGCAATGAAAAAAAAGAAGCTTAGCAGATTCATCTGCATCACCTCTTTAGGGATTAGAGATAGCAGGTTCAGGCTTGGTTTGTACTATACTTTGTTTGTAATCCCTGTTATTCTTTTTTTCTATTTCAGAGATAAATCCAAACAGGAAAAATTAATTATGCAAAGTAATCTGGAATGGACCATCCTTCGTCCCGGTCAGCTCACCAATGGGAAGAAAAGAACAAAATACCGCCACGGACCGGATTTAGGCAGTTATGTTCTGACTAAAATGATCTCACGAAAAGATGTAGCACATTTTATATTGAAAATACTAAGAGAGAAAACTTATATTCATAAAACTCCCGCCGTAATATATTGAATAGAAAGAATCGCTCTAACCCAGACTTTGCACGAACTTCAAATAAAAATCTTATCTTTAAGTACAACGGGCTGATTCCGGAATCCCAGAGCTTTCCATTTAGATTTGTCTCTATTTTCCAATTCTGATAATACTAAAAGATAAAATGAATCCGATTTTTAAATATATCGTTACGGAAACAGTCAAGCGACAGTTTAAAAAACGGGACACATTACCTTCTTCAAAACAGTTTGAAAAGGAGATCCAGAACACCAAAGTTGAACTCAGGCACTTTCTGTCAGATAGTTTTATGATCTCTATGGGAATACTGTCGGCCAGTTTCGGATTAAACGGTTTTTTACTTCCCAATTCTTTTCTCGACGGCGGAGTAACCGGAATTTCCCTGATCGCAGCCGAATTGACCGGTATACCCCTTTCCATTCTGATCGTCCTTATCAATGTTCCTTTTATTGCGCTGGCTTTCTATACAATTGGCCGGTTGTTTGCTATAAAAAGCATCGTGGCCATTATTCTCCTGGCTATCGCTATACATTTTATTCCCTTTCCGTCTGTAACCGACGATAAATTGCTTATCGCCCTTTTCGGTGGTTTTTTCCTGGGTCTGGGTATAGGACTGGCAGTTCGGGGAGGTTCTGTTATTGATGGTACTGAAGTTCTTGCCGTTTTTGTGGGGCGCATCACCATCCTTACCATTGGGGATGTCATATTGATCTTCAATATTATTATTTTTGCCGTCGCCGCTTATGTGTTTTCTGTGGAGATCGCACTTTATGCCATCCTTACCTATCTGGCAGCATCGCGAACGGTAGACTTTGTAGTTACGGGAGTTGAGGAATATGTGGGAGTGACCATTATTTCTCAAAAAAGCGAGGAGATCAGGCTTGCCATAATAGAAAAAATGGGCCGAGGCTGTACTTTGTATTACGGGAAAAAAGGGTTTGCAGGCAGAGGAGAGCCTTTAAAAAAGACCGATATCGTATATACCCTGCTTACCAGACTTGAGTTGTCCAAGCTACAGACCGAGGTCGATAAGATAGATAAAGATGCATTTATTGTCATGCATAGTATAAAAGACGCAAAAGGGGGCATGATCAAAAAAAGACCTTTAAAATAAGTAAACTGAATGAACGCCATAGAAACGATCCTGCTTAACTTTTCCGAGATCAGAAGACGAAGTATTAAACTGTGGGAAGGGATTCCAGAAGAGCATTATCACTGGAAACCCGACGAGAAAGCCATGTCTGTTATAGAAATGATACGTCACGTCCTGGAGGGAGAACACCTCTTTCATCAGATCATTGAAAAGAGAGGAAACCTCGGTGATTACCCTTCTCCCTGGGAGAATCTGGAATACAGCGACCTGAAGAACGAATTGGACTTTGCAGAATCCTACCGGGAGGAATTCCTTATGATGATAAAAAGTTTAGATGAAACCGATCTGGAGAATATCCGGATCGACCGGAGTGAAGTCAATCAAAACAAAAAACTGGGAGATTACCTTAATAGAATTGCCTATCACGAAGCCGTTCATACAGGTCAAATGCTTGCTTACCTCAGAACACTGGGAGTTAAACGGCCTTTGATCTGGGATTAATATAAAAGAAGATAAGATCTAAACTATTCATGAAAATGTTTTGGAGCAAAAAAACTAAACTACCCATTACTGCAGAAGATAAGGAGTGGATCGATTTTGATCTGAATTGGCTTCGGGCTGAATTTGGTGAAGATCATTTTCAGGAAATCAGAACTGTTACACCAACTATTGATTTTTACGATAGAGCCTTTACCGGAATTGAAGAAGATGCCGAGTTTATTCTAGAAGTCACTATGGAATTAATGGATATTCGGGATGTCGATATAAAACTGCAATTGTTTTCAGATCAACCAATAGAAATGCAGGATGGTAGTATTCTCTCTACTCCTGCAGATATAAACGGTAAATGGAAAAGTGCTTCGGGAACTTTTGAAAAAAACAAAAAAGAAACAATAATCTCACTCGAAAGAGGGCAACTTAAAAATCCTATTTCAATGATCTCAACAATCTCCCATGAACTAGCTCATCAAATTCTGTTAGGAGAGAATCGAATTGAAGAAAATGATGAGTTTTTAACCGATCTGACCGCTATATTTTATGGGTTTGGTGTTTTTCTGGGTAATTCCAGATTCAATTTTTCAACAAATACAGGAGGAGCCGGATTCGGTTGGGAAATGAATAGTCAGGGATACTTGCCTGAACAGATAATTGCATATGCCATGGCCTGGTTATCTGTTGAAAGAAAAGAAAATACTGAGTACAAAAAGTTTCTAAACAAATCCATGCTAAAATACTTTAACCAGAGTCTGGATTACTTAAAAAGTGATAAAGCAAAATAATCCTTAAATTAGTACTCCCCTCCTTACCTAAAACAATAAATGCTATGAATCATATCTCTATCCTTATCGTTTTGATAGTCGCTATCGGAGGGCTGGCGGGACTTACCAACTATCTTCTTCTGTATTACAAAGGAATGATCACCCAAAAATGGGAGGTGCTCCGGCATTTGCTCAGTGGGATCGGAGCTGCTATTCTGGTGCCTCTTCTGTTGAATATGATGTCCAGCGACCTCATCAGGCATACAGACGATTACGATCCTATCAATTATTTTGTCTTTGCCGGTTTTTGTTTTGTGGCCGGGTATTTTTCAGATCGCTTTATCAATACCATAGGCGATAAGATCCTGAAAGATATTGAGAACACCAGAAATAAGGCCGACCAGGCGTTAAGCCAGGTACAGGAAAATGAAGAGAAAGTAGATCTGCTGGTATCTAACGAGGCAGAAATTGAAGAAGAAGAGGTACAAACAGAACCTCAGATCGATCTGGCCGGTTTCAGGTCGCAACACCAAATGGCCGATGATGATGCTCAGGATCAAATAGACGGGGTGGTCAATGCTTTTACCGGGAAATATAAATTCAGAACGCTTGAAGGCATTACCAAGGAGCTAAAATCCACCACTGGAGTCGTACGATCTCTCCTCGAGGAAATGGAAAAAGAAGGAGCTGCCAAAAGACTGACCCGCCAGGACGGAAAGACCATCTGGGGGCTTACCCATAAAGGAAAAATGTTAACTAAAAAGTAAGGTTTATTCAACTTTCAATAAGCATTATCACTACCTATGAGGGAAAAGAAAATTCAGAGATATTCCAACGTCGAATTACTATACGTCATAAAAAATTCAAAAGATAATTCTAAGGTTTTAAGGGCAAAATCTGAACTTTCCACACGAAATTTAAAGGATCAGGAATTGGAGCAGGTTGAAGAACAGTATAAGCTATTTCTTGAGCAAAAGGAGAAAAGAGAAAATGAACTTCTCGCATGGGATGAATGGATCATTTACTTTTTATTACCTGTAGGTTTTAATCACCGCATGGGACCATCTAAAGATCATATTGATATGGAATCGGAAAGGTTTAAAAAGTACGGTTTTAACAAAAAGTTGTGGCAAATGACAACAGCACGTATGTTTGGTGTCATTTTCTATATAATTATCCTCTTTATAATTATTTTTTCAAGGTAAATAAATCCTTAGAGGCATCAGCTTTCGACTAAAAATCATTTAACAGATCGGTTGGGTATGTTTACAGATTAAAATTCTATCCTATTCCCCTATGTTTCATTTTTGAGTATTCAATCAAAATACGATCAAAATGAAATCCCTGTTTTTTTTACTGTTCTTCCTCCTAAGCATTTCTCTGTTCTCCCAGAAAACCCATTTAAAAGGCAAGGTAATCGATAAGCAGGATCAGGAGCCAATTGCCTATGCCACCGTAACCATTTACAACGGCACAAGGCTTATAGATGGAGTTTCCACAGATGAGGAAGGTAATTTTCAGCTTAAAACAACTGCTCCTTTTACTCACCTGGAACTTAGCTTTCTGGGTTATAAAAGTTTAAAGCTTCCTTTTTCGGAAATTAAAGACCCGCTCCATCTTCTGTTTACACTGGAAGTCGATATAAATAATCTTGATGAAGTTGTACTTAAAGGAGAGCGTACTCTGACCCGGTTTAAAACAGACCGGAAAATAATCAACCTGGGGAGCGATATTCAGCAGTCCGGAGTAAATGCTCTGGAAGCCTTCGATCAGATCCCGGAAATACAGGCCGATATAGGTACCGGCACTTTATCTCTAAGGGGGAATGACAATGTTCGTCTATTGATCAATGGGAAACCTTCCTCCCTGAATGCAGTTGAACTGCTGGAACAGGTCCCGGCATCCCTTGTGGAGAGTGTGGAGATCATTACATCGCCTTCCGTAAAGTACAGGGCTGACGGCTTATCGGGGATCATTAATATTAAGCTAAAAAAGCAAAATGATCCCGGGCTGAGTTTAGGCCTGAACAGCTCTGCAGGGACAGGGGGAAGATTCAGAACGAGTACAGATGGAAATTACAGGCTTCCCTTTGCTAATTTCAGATGGAGTCTCTCCCGGGCGGAAAGCGACATTACCAATAACCAAACTATAAGGCGCTTGTTCAATGACGGGAACACCGAAAATATTTTCACTCCCTATAAAACAGACGGGCTTATTTACAGGATTTCGTCCGGTCTTGATCTCTTTGTTAAAGACAGGCATGAATTCTCGGTAGAATTCAACTTTACAGATGATTCACATACCTCCTCAAACTTATCTTCTTATACTGATGTAACCGATCGCGATGATTATGAATATCTGAGAGAAAGCAGTCATTTTCATTATATAACTATCCTCAATGCTAATTACCGGTTAAAATTTGACAAAAAAGATCACTTTCTAGAGCTGGATTACCACACCAACATTAGTAACAATGACTATCCCATAAGAGATCTTGAAGACGGTATCCTTCAGTTCGATCAGTTCCTGACAGAAGATTTTGTCCTCCAGTCTATAGCAGCCGATTATAAGCTTCCGCTAAACGGTAAACTTCTCGCAGAAGCCGGAGTGGTAAGGAGCTCTCAGATACTGGACAGCCGAAGTTTATTAGATCCCTCCAATGGCAGCGCCTCAGACAATAGTTTTAGTTATGATGAAGAATTATGGGGTATCTATGGCTTGCTAAAACTGGCTCATAAAAATTTCACCCTTCAAACAGGTCTGCGTTTTGAGTACTTTTATTCGGATTCTCAGATCAGGGCTGAAGGGTTTCGAAACAAGCAAAAGTTTGTCAATCTTTTCCCTTCCTTTCATTTTTCTTATAAGATCAATTATCTGAACACTCTTAACCTCAGTTACAGCAAACGTGTATCCAGGCCTGATTTCCATCAGTTAAATGCATTTCAGATCGTAAGCCCTCTTTTTATATGGGAGTACAATCCCGGGATAACTCCTGAATTCAGTGATAATATTGAATTGTCTTATCAGAAGAACTCTAAAAAACTCAATCTGAACCTCACAGTCTTTTACAGACATCGGAAAGATGTTATTCTGTGGACTGAATCCTCAGAAAACAACAGGCAAGTCTTCCGCTATGAAAATGCAGGAAATTTCAATTCCCTGGGATTTGAAAGCAGTTTTAATTACAAAATAGCCCCTTTCTGGAGGTCCAGGCTGACTTCCAATTACTATTACACAAAAATTAACCGGAACATCAATGTTAGCTGGCATGATCTTTTTTCTTCGAACATTCAGTTTAAAAACACATTCAATATCGGAAAGAGGATTACTGCAGATATCACTTATCTTTATAATTTTAAGCAACAGCGGGCTTTTAATTTTTTGGCGCCCAGGAACCGGTTGGATCTGGCTGTACAGGGAAGCTTTTTTGAAAAGAGGCTTTCAACAGCTTTCAGGCTGGTAGATGTATTGAACAGGAATGTATTTGAAAACAATAGTAGGAGCTTAAACCTTAGTCAGCATACCGTATGGGATATCGAATTGCAAAGGCGGAACTTTTTAGTCAGTATAAATTATAAATTGTTTGAAAGTAAACTGAGATCAAGGAACAGGAAAAACAGAAGGTATAATGAAGCACCGATCGATTAATTACAGGAATAATCCGGAGGTAAGCGTATTCATGCGGGAGCCCTTTCTTCATATTGCTTTCTGGCTAATTTATTTTCTGTACCCCTTTTTAAAGTCGATTGGCCCGGCAAATTCTCCTTTTCATTTATACAGTCAGTTAAATGATCTGTTCTTTGGTATGATCGTTTTTTACGGTTCCTATTTTTTCTTCTTTCCCCTCGGAAAAAAATGGAGTACAATGGTTTTTCTCCTTCTGTTCTTTTGCGCCACCGGTTACCTCAATTTCAGTATTCACAACTATCTCTTCGGAGGTACCCATACGGCATCTTACTGGACTTATTCTCTCAGCTATATTTCCACTTACATTATCCTTTCCCTGTTTGCATTTGTGCTCTTTGCAATAAAAGACACTTATAAAACTCAACAGGCCCTGGAAGAAGCAGGCAGAAAAGAACAGGAAGCTAAATTATCAGGACTGAAGGCCCAGATCAACCCTCATTTCCTTTTTAACACCTTAAACACCATATATTCAAGCGCTTTGAAAAAGGATGATAAAACCCCGGAAATGATCCTGAAACTATCGGATAATTTCCGTTATATCCTTCAACAGACACAAAAGGAACGGGTTCCCCTTAAAAAGGAGATCGCTCATATTAAAGATTATATCAGCCTGCAGCAGATCAGGCTTGCCAGTAAAATAGCTGTAGATCTGAATATAGAACTGGATGATGATGAACAATTGATAGCCCCGCTCCTGATCATTTCATTCCTCGAAAATGCATTTAAATACACCAGCCTTCTAAAAGGTTCCGGGCACCCGATAAAGATCCGTGTAACTTTAAAAAACAGGCAATTCTATTTTTATTGTGAAAATCCGTTCAGTAAAAAATCGGCTGAAGACATAGATAAAAACTGGGAGCAAAGCGGGATCGGGATCTCAAATACCAAAAAAAGATTACAGTTCCTCTATCCCGAAAAGCACAAGCTCAACATAGATGATACACAAAATATTTTCAGAGTAACACTTCAATTACAACTATGATATACTGCCTGATCCTAGAAGATGAAATATCCGCACAGGAGGTTTTACAAACCTATATTGAGAAGACTGCCTTTATAAGCTGTATAGGGGTTTACGAAAGCGGACTGGATATTCCCTATGAACTGTTGCGCAAGGCAGATATTCTTTTTCTCGATATTCAACTCCCGGAATTAAGCGGCTTGTCCTATTTAAAGACTATTGCCAGGCCGCCAAAGGTAATTGTCACCACCGCCTATTCCGATTATGCCGTACCGGCCTTTGAAGAAAATGTTCTTGACTATCTGGTAAAACCCTTCTCCTATGAGCGTTTCCTGAAAGCCATTGGCCGGGCCCGCGACATGCTTCGGATGGAAGGAAAACAACCGGAAGAACGCTTGCTTTTATATGCAGACAAAGCAGTTCATAAGATCTCGACAAATGATATTCTCTATCTTAAAGCTGAAGTAGATTACGTAAAAGTGGTGACTCCGGAAAAATCTATTCTGATCTTGGACAGTTTAAGGAATTGGGAAGAGAAACTAAGCGATTTAAATTTCGTGAGGATACATCGCTCTTACATCATCAACACTGATAAAATAGATAAAATATCAGGGAATCAGGTGTTCATTTCCGATGAAGCTTTACCTGTCGGGAAAGTCTACAAGAATAAATTTCTAAAACATATAAAATATCCTTACTGAAGATAATCTGTGTAATGCAACTCTCAAAATCCTGAAAAAAGTAAAGCCGTCATTTAAAATTCCATATCCGAATTAGTATCTTTAAGCTTCATATTGATATTATTCAATCTAATATTAAATTCAGAAACCTATGAAAACTACTGATCAACCGGTAATTGTGGAACAGGTTTTCAAAATATCCATCGATGAACTATGGGATTCCATAACTCAGCTTCCCCTTATGAAGCAATGGTTTTTTGAAAATATTGAGGAGTTTGAAGCCGAGGTCGGTTTTTCAACACGATTCAATGTACATAGTGAGGGACGGGATTTTCTTCATTTATGGGAGATCACCGAAGCCGATGCTCCCAGAAAGATCGTTTATAACTGGAAATATGAAGGCTACGAAGGCGATTCTTTTGTAAGCTTCGAATTATTTGAACAAAAAGGAGGAAGTAAACTTCGGTTAACACATAGGGTAACTCAGGACTTCACATCGGATGTTCCCGAATTTAACAGGGATAGTTGCTTAAACGGATGGAAGTATTTTATAAGCGGAAACCTTAAAGATTTTCTGGAAAGTTAACTTCTCATCATATTCAATTTAATCACTTTCTTTTAAAAACAGACATTTTGAAACTTATTAAAAGGATCATGATCTTTCCGTAGGGTTTTGACAGTTGTTGGCAATCCTTTAACGCTCTTTTTAAAAAGGAATACCTAATTTTAAGTCAACCTGAACCATTAAAATAAGCGGCAATGAAGATCCTTCTTCTTTATCTGGCAATTTTTATGGGTACGATCTCTTCCACTGCTCAGAAGGAAAAGATCCTTACTCATCATAAAGCCGATGATCGCTATGCCAGCTACTCTCCTGACGGAAAACAGATTATTTTCGAATCCAACAGGGACGGGAACTGGGAGCTATATCTTATGGCTTCTGACGGAGGTGATCTTCAACGCCTGACTTCGAATACTCATGACGACAGGAGACCTTTCTGGCATCCGGATGGTAAAAAGATCCTTTTTGAGTCCAATAAAAACGGACGTTTTCAGCTTTTTGAACTTGAAACCAAAACAGGAAAAATCACAAAGCTGCAGCTTCCTGAAATGGAAGGAGAACCTATCTTTGCAAGCTATTCTCCTGATGGAAAATATATTGCCTTTTCATCTGGTAAAAGTGATGGAACTTCCGATATCCGTATTGTAAGCAACAAGGGGCAGAACCTGGAAGCTCTGATCATTTATCCGCATCGAAATTTATACCCCAGGTGGTCTCCCGATGCCAAATCCCTGCTGTTCTTTTCCCGCCATGAAACCGATAACAAAGACGATGAGATCTACCGCATTAATCTGGATGGTTCGGGTAAAAAACGCCTGACCAACTGGCCAAAACACAATTTCTGTCCTTCCTGGTCTGCAGACGGGAAGAAAATAGCCTATGTGACTTCTATGGAAAACAGCAGACCGGAGATCTATATTATGAATTCCGACGGAAGCAATCAGCAAAGAATAACCTACAACAATGACGGTGACACCCTGCCAAACTGGTCGCCTGACGGTAAAAAACTACTGATCACGGCATTCAGGAACGGCAATTATGAGATATGTGAACTAAAACTGGATTGAGAAATAGATATGTCGGTTTACTTCAACTTAAAAACCAAATATGAAATATACAATCGTTAAGATATTTATCGGATTACTGTTTTTAAGTCAGGGGCTTTATGCGCATCCTTCATGGAGTATAGTAGTAGACAAACACCGTAATATTTACTTTGCCGATCTCGCTCACAACGGGAACGGGACCATATGGAAATTAACAAAGGACGGAAAGCTGACCGCATTACTAAAAGACACCCATAGTCATAAGGTAATGTTGGATAAGGAAGGTAATCTCCTGGCCGAATACGTGGGGAAAGGTGACCGGGAGGGTTTTCTTATTCGTATCTATCCGGACGGGAGAACCGAAACCCTGATTCGAACGGAAGACGGAAGTAAATTTTCAGTCAATTGTGATGTCGCTCTTAGCGGGAACGTGTATTTCAATTATCAAAAGTATATCTGGAAACGCGATCCTGCCGGAAAGATCGTCAAACACAGTAATCACAGATTGGAAGCCGCTCAGAGCCTTTATGTTGACGAAGAGGAAAATATATATGTTCCTGACAAAGGTGTTGATAACGGGATCCTTCTGAAGATCGATAAGAGTGGGAAAGCTGAAATTATGGCAAGAGACCTTATCTCCAGACTGGACAGACCCAGGGATTTTCATAATGATGTTTTACTGGGTCTTACCAAAGGTTGTGACGGATATATGTATGTAGCCGAACTGGCCGGGCAACGTATTATTAAAATAACTGAAAACGGGCAAACCCAAACCTTTTACAGATCTGAAGGAGATTGGTTTCCTACGGGGGTCGATTTTTTTGCAGGTGATGCCTATATCCTGGAGTATAAGAATAAGAACGGGAATAACGGCCCAAGAATAACCAGGGTTGATGAATCCGGAAACAAAAGCATATTGTTTGATTACGACGCTTATTCGGAAAACAGGCCTGATACCCGGAAAGAGAGAAATAATAGTATAGAAGCCATCTGGCTTTATATTTTGGGAGGACTGGGATCAATCCTCCTTATCGTAGCAATCCGGAAGCTTATTTACAACAATAAACTTAAATTCAATACTTAAATTATGATGAAAAATACGGTACTTATCGGAATCGGGATCCTTTGTATCCTCGTATCCTGTAAACAGGCTGAGCCTGAAAAACAGAGTAAAGAAGAAAGCAGTACGGAGATCAGTTTTTACACTGCTGACAGCCTTAAAATAGCAGGAGATCTGTACGGATCGGATAAAGAAGCTCCGGTCATTATGCTTTTCCATCAGGGAGGTTCCAATGCCAGAGGAGAATACAATTCTATAATTCCGGTCCTTTTGGAAGATGGCTTTAATGTTTTAGCGATCGATCAGAGACGGGGAGGACAGACCTACGGTAGTTATAACCGGACCGTGGCTAATATTTCTATAAACAACTATGGCTATTGCGATGCTTATCCCGATCTGGAAGCTGCTCTGAGTTTTATTGAAGGTTCCGGATATACAGGAAGTAAAATTGTATGGGGAAGTAGTTATAGTGGTACTTTGGTTATTAAACTCGCCCATGAGAATCAGGATAAAATAAGTGGTGTACTGGCTTTTTCACCTGCTTCGGGAGGCCCTTTAAAAGATTGCCGTCCTGATGCCTATTTTGAAAGTTTAAAAACACCTCTCTTATTGTTAAGGCCTCCGGGGGAAATGGAAATAGAAAGCGTAAAAGCCCAGTTCGACCTTGCCAATCAACACGGCCACCAGACCTATGCTGCGGAAAACGGAGTCCATGGCTCTTCTATGTTGGTAGAGGAGCGCGTAGGAAATACGGTTGAAGATAACTGGGATATTGTCAGGTCTTTCCTCAATAAATTCAGAAATTAGTACTTTTAATTTCTTTAAACGTATAAGATTGAAAAAGTTAAACAGTAAAATTGCAAACCCCGTATTCCTGACAAGCCTGCTTTTACTCATTCTTAACGATTGGGTCTTTAAAGATTATTTCCACAATGCGGTTACCGGAAAACTTTCGGATTTTGCAGGGCTTTTTGCCTTTCCTTTTCTATTCAGTTTACTCTTTCCGCGTTTTACCA
Source organism: Leptobacterium flavescens (assembly GCF_010671605.1). Taxonomy (GTDB): domain Bacteria; phylum Bacteroidota; class Bacteroidia; order Flavobacteriales; family Flavobacteriaceae; genus Leptobacterium; species Leptobacterium flavescens. The sequence goes on along the minus strand of NZ_JAABOO010000004.1, from coordinate 53,270 downwards.
GACACATCCACATATTTACAGTTTTGTTGTTTATCTGGTGGAAAAGCGAATTTTCACAAGCTTTTATTGATTCCGCAAATTATTGGGGAATTCCTCTTTACAGGACCGTGGACTATACAGACCTTATTGCTCTTGTTTCTGTTCTTCTTTCCTACCATCTATTAAAAAAAGAAGTTCAGATAAGTTTAAAACCTATACTGACCAAAGCTCTTGTGTTTGTTTCATGCCTGGCATTTATGGCAACAACTGCACTTCCCCGTCATCCGAAAAAATACGTAGGTATCGACAAGGAATACCATTTTGACTTCTCCAGACGGGAACTGATCTCCCGCCTGAATATGGTACAGTTAAAGGAAATAAGACGGCTTAATAAATATAACGGACTGATCGACTTTAACGAAGAATCTAATGTCTTTCATTACAAGGGAGAGACAGATACTCTTGCCCTGATCCTTGATCCCCGGAAATTAGGAACACAGGATACCATCAGTTTTAAAACTTCTTTTGCCGAAATACAGATTATGGGAAATGAGGAGGAGTCTGTTTTAAGATTAGTAAATGTATATAAATTTGTTCGTTCGACTTCGGATAAGGATTTCAGGGAAAAGGCCATAAAACAATTCGAAAAAAGATTAGTCAGGAAGATCGGAAGGTATCGCTAAGCCGGCGCAATAAAAAATAATCAGACATACAATATTGAGCTCCGAGATTTTATCCTCGCTTAGCGTTAAATTTCCATTAGCTATTCTGCAAATTCGTATTTTTATCAGAAGGAGGGAATTCTACGTACCCAAACAGAAAAATAAATATCTCAATGTTAATTACACATAATTTTCATTAACCAAAAAACTAAAATATGAAAACACTAACTGTATGTAGTCTAATAAGTCTGGTTCTGTTAACAGCATGTAACAGCAATACGGAAGAGGCCAGGCGTCCGCTACCACCAACTCCTACCCTTTCTCTTGATGGAAAGATCGTAGATCTTACTCACTCTTTTTCCGAAGAGACTATTTACTGGGTAACGGCCAAGGAATTTGAACTGGATGTGGTTGCCAAAGGACAAACCGATAAAGGGTTTTATTATTCTGCCAATAATTTTGCTACTGCAGAACACGGCGGAACCCATATTGATGCGCCTATTCATTTTGCAGAGAACCGTCAGTCGGTTGATGAGATCCCCCTGGAAAAACTCATCGGAAGCGCTATAAAAATAGATGTAAGTGCTCAGGCTAAGAATAACCCGGATTATCTTATCAGCATCGAGGATTTTAAAAACTGGGAGGCCAAGCACAATTCTCAGATCCCGGATGGAAGTATTGTCCTGCTGCAAACGGGCTATTCGGAATTCTATCCGGATAAAGTAAAGTACCTGGGAACAGATCAGCGAGGACCCGATGCCCTGAAGCTTCTTCATTTCCCCGGCCTGGATCCGGAAGCAGCCGAATGGCTGGTTAACAACAGGAAAATAAACGCTATCGGTATTGATACCCCGAGCATAGATTACGGTCAATCCGAGTTTTTTAAAAGCCATGTAAGCCTGATGACACAGGATATTCCGGCTTTTGAGAACCTGACCAACCTCAACAAACTACCCGAAAATGATTTTCAGGTGATCGCCCTGCCGATCAAGATCAAAGGAGGATCGGGAGGTCCTTTACGGATTGTTGCGATCCTTAAATAGCTTCAACCAGACAAGCAACCGGTTTGAAAAAAAGTAAATACAAATATATTTTACGGGGAATGGCTTTTATGGCATTCCCTTTTTTGTTTTCCTGCGAGCAGCAATCCAAGGAACAAGATCCGCTAAGTTCGGGTAATGCCCTGTTCGACCCTCATCTGAAATACAACGAATACACTCCGAAAACTTCAGATCGGCAGATCTCCAGAAGCGAATATCTGGACAAGCTCGAGGGTTTCTGGCTGGGCCAGTGTATAGCCAATTGGACGGGTCTGATAACAGAAATGGATAAAATAGGGAATATCGGAGAGATCAAAACCGGCGATTTCTACACCAGGGAAGACTGGGGCAAAGCCGATAAACCGAGTATCTGGGGTGAAGGTCAACCCAGTAAAATATCTCCTGTTATCGATTTTGTTTTTAAAGACGAAAACGAGCTATGGGGAGCTGATGATGATACCGATATAGAATATATGTATCAGCATCTTTTATACACGTATCGTACAAGCATTCTAACACCTCAGCAAATACGTGATGGTTGGTTAAAACACATTAAAACGGAGGAAGAAAATTATTTATGGGTTTCCAATCAGGCCGCATTCGATCTGATGAGGAAAGGTACTCTCCCGCCCGGAACAGCCGATCCGGAAAAGAATCCTAATACAGAGATGATAGATGCTCAGCTTACTACCGAGATCTTTGGTTTCTTTGCTCCGACCCGCCCGGATATTGCCTTAAAAATGGCATATCTTCCCATACGCACATCAGCCCGGGAAAATGCTGCCTGGATATCCGAATTTTATGTGATCATGTATTCCCTGGCACCGGATATAAACAAGGATGAAAAATTAAAGGATCAGATCCTGTCCCTGGCAGATATAGCCCGTAAACGCCTGCCTGATCATTCCTATGCCGCCGCGATGTACGATTTTGTTAAGGAAGCTTATAATGCCGGTCTACCCTGGGAAACATTAAGAGATGAAATTTATAAGAGATATCAGGTGGAACAGGCAGATGGTTATGATATAAGCTCCCGGAAATTGTATTGCAACGGTTGTTTTGCTGCAGGGATCAATTTTGCTGCAAGTCTTGTCAGTCTTTTTTACGGGGAAGGAGATATAAAGGAAACGATCCGCATCGGAACACTGGCAGGCTGGGATTCCGATAATCCGACTGCTACCTGGGGAGGTTTATTGGGATTTATTCATGGGAAGAAAGGTGTGGAGAAAGCTTTTGACAGGAAATTTTCGGAAAAATTCAATATTCACAGAACACGACAAAACTTTCCAAAAGGCGTGGACAGTTTTCCCGAAATGGCAAAAAAGGGTGTATACGTTATTGACCGGGTGATACAGGAACAAATGAAAGGCGGGATCGATCTTAAAAAAGATATATGGTATATCCCTAACAAAGAGTTAATTGTCATTCCGGCCAGAGAATAAATTTTTAACTTACAGCAACCTAAGCATACAATAATGAAAAAACCAATCCTGATCCTGATCTGTTGTTTTCTCTTCAGCAGTATCCATGCCCAGCAGGTAGCTGATACTACCTATAATCCACCTATTCACAAAACGGAATATCAAAAACAAAAAGGCCCGGTGGTTTTTATAGACGAAGGGCATTATAATTTTCATACCAAAGACGGACGCTACACGGCTTTTTCCAGGCTTCTGGAAAGAGATGGCTATAAGGTCAAAGCTTACAAAGGAGCATTTAACAAAAAGGAGCTCTCCAAAGGAAAGATCCTCGTTATATCTAATGCCCTAAATGAGATTAATGTCCGTAACTGGTATTTACCCAATCCCTCTGCTTTTAGTAAGGCGGAGATCGAAGCGGTAAAGCAATGGGTAGCCGAGGGTGGAAGCTTGTTCCTGATTGCCGATCATATGCCTATGGGAGGTGCAGCCAAGGACCTTGCCGCTGCTTTTGATTTTGAATTCACCAATGGGTTTGCTTTCGATACGGTTTCCAGAGGACCTGGTTTTTTCAGCAGGCAAAGAGGAACACTGGCAGATAATGTGATCACCAAAGGACGAAATAAGGAAGAAAAACTGGAACAGGTAGTGAGTTTTACAGGCCAGGCGTTTAAGATTCCCAAAGATGCAAAGCCTATTCTGCTGTTAGACGAAAACTACGTTAATTTTTTACCCGATACCGCCTGGGTCTTTAACGAAAGGACCCGGAGGCAGAGTGTAAAAGGATGGTCCCAGGGAGCCTTTAAGATTTTCGGAAAGGGAAAGGTTGTTGCTTTTGGGGAAGCAGCTATGTTTTCCGCTCAACTGGCGGGACCACAGAGAAGAAAAATGGGAATGAACAATGAGATCGCTCCCGAGAATTATCAACTTCTCCTCAATATCATCCATTGGCTGGATGGCAGGCTTGAGGAATAATATTAAAATAATTATGCCCGAAACTAATTTACATTCAAAAGGAAGAAAAGCGCATTTAAAAGCAACTTTAAAAGAACATTTACAAAATCTGAGAATACTCAAAAGAAAAGAGAATATCTCAGATCAGGAGCGTTCCGAGCAGTTGCGAAAGCTTAAAGTTAATTACAAGGTCAAACGCAAAGATTCGAATGGTAATTTGTATTAAAGAACAATAATATCAGCTAAAAAAGATGAAAAGAACAAAATGGTTTGAACGGAAATTTGCCCGTATAGAAGATAACGGCCTGCTCCCTACCATAATCGAGCGACTGGAAGGAACTCCTGCGCGTCTCTCTCATAAGCTTAAAGAGGTAAAAGAGGATACCGGTAGCAGTACTCCGGAGCAGTGGAGCATAAAAAAGGAGATAGGTCATCTTATAGATCTGGAGCCCCTCTGGATGGGCAGAATGGAACAGATATGTTCCGGAGAAAAGGAATTGGTGGGTGCCGATCTGGAAAATACCAGGACACATCAAACCGATCATGATAAAAGAACTATTCCCGATCTGATAGACGAATTCAGTTCCTCCCGTGCAGAGATCGTAAGTTTTCTGAGAAAGCTGAAAGAAGTCGATCTGGATAAGGTAGCTCTGCATCCGCGTTTGGGCACTCCGATGAAAATGACAGATCTGGCGTATTTTGTGGCAGAGCACGACGATCATCACCTGGCGCAAATTACCTTTTTACTTCAAAAAGCATAAAAGATGAAATTTAAATTTTCTTCCGGTATAGTTGTTCCAATAATATTAGGTTTTCTTTTTCCGTATCAATCATTCTCTCAGAACGGATACAATATCGTCTCTGAAGGAAATACTATCCACTTTAAAACTTTTGGAAAAGGGGAACCCGTTCTTATTATCAATGGAGGACCCGGAATGAACAGTGAAGGATTTGTTTCCCTGGCCGGTGAAATAGGAAATTCCAATATGGCTATTATTTACGATCAGCGAGGCACGGGAAAATCGAAAATTGCCAAAACAGATACGAGTACCCTTACCATGGATCTGATGGTAGAAGATATGGAAATCCTCAGAAAACATCTTAAGATCGATCAATGGGTCATCCTAGGGCATTCTTTTGGCGGAATGCTGGCTTCCTATTACAGTTCTAAGCATCCTGGGAACGTAAAAGGCCTTATCCTGTCTTCTTCAGGCGGGGTGGACCTCAGCCTGCTTTCTACTTTGAATATTACTTCCAGATTGTCCTCAAAAGAACGCGATTCCCTTAATTACTGGGCTGGCAGGATAGCCCGGGGCGATACGACCTATCATGCCCTGCTGCAAAGAGGAAAGTACCTGGCTCCGGCCTATCTTTATGACAAGTCTTTTGTTAACGCTGTGGCAAAGAGATTGACCCAGGGAAATTCAAGGATCAATCAATTGATCTGGCAAGATCTGAGAAGTATGGATTTTGATTGCAAAGAACAGTTGAAGAACTTTTCAAAGCCCGTACTCATTATTCAGGGTGAAAATGACATCATCCATAAGAGCGTGGGTGAACTCTCTCATTCGGTCTTTAAGAACTCCGAACTTGTTTTCCTGCCCGATGCCGCTCACTACGGATGGCTGGAACAACCCGAGTTGTATTTCGGGCGAATAGGCGCTTTTTTAAAGTCGCTGGAAAACTAGCGGGAAATTTAACGTTGCTTTATCAGGTTAAAGCTGATCGATTTTGTACTTTAATAGGATCTTGATCAACTGCCTTTCGGGTAGTGGAGATCATATCAACAAACAACTATACCAAAAAGTACGAATATGAAAATCAGGTTTCTTATTCCGGTAGCATTCACTCTGATGTGTTTTTGCCACCTGAAAGCATCCGATCTCACCATAGAAAATATCAGGGTAGTGAACCGGCCGGATGTCCTTGCTACTCCCCTCAGCGTAAATTTCGATATCAAATGGAAAAACTCCTGGAACAACCGGAAGAACCACGATGCCGTCTGGGTATTTATGAAATACGGAGGCTTTTGGAACAATCATGTAAAGTTAAAGGCGTCCGGACATAAAATACTTCTCAACAGAACAGATACAGCGGCGTCTCCGCTTATTGAGGTTTCCGAAAACGGGCTGGGCTTTTTTATTTATCCCTCAAAAACATACAGGGGGAATATAGACCTCAAACTCCAGATCCTGATCGATTCGGGAGACAGGAAGATCAACAATACCCAGTTAAACGGGCTTTCAGTTCATGCCATCGAAATGGTCTATATTCCGGAAGGTGCCTTCACTTTAGGGAGCCCGGATGAAGCTGCTCTTAAAAAAGCCGCTTTTTACAAAAGTGATGCAAGTGGTAATCCCAACGGATTGATCAAAATATCATCGGAAAGTGCCATTCCAGTAGCACCGGAACAAAACGCACTCTACTACTGGAGTGAAAATGAACTTTATAACGGAGATCAGAAGGGACCCGTTCCTGCCGATTTCCCTAAAGGATTCAATGCCTTTTATATCATGAAATACGAGCTTACACAGGGGCAGTATGCCGCTTTTCTAAATACGCTTCCGGAAAGCTGGACCTATACCAGGTCTCCTCTTGGCGGACGCACTTATTACGAGCACCGGGGAGGGATACGACTTAAGGATGGGAAGTACAAAGCTGACAACCCTTCCAGGCCGATGAACTATCTGAGTTTTACCGATGGCCTGGCCTATACCGACTGGGCTGCACTCCGGCCTCTAACCGAGCTGGAATATGAAAAAGCGGCAAGAGGACCTTCAAAGCCTGTTCCCGCAGAGTTTGTATGGGGAACGAATAATTACGATCTGCTGGAAAGATATGTTACTCCTGAAGCCGAATTGATCATGGCCAATGGTTTTGATGAAAGCTCGATGAATGATGAGAACAGAGCTGTTTTCGGTGCTTCTTATTATTGGGTAATGGATTTGAGCGGAAGCCTTTGGGAAAAGGTCATTACCATAGGAAATCCTATCGGAAGGGCTTTTAAAGGGAGTCATGGTGATGGCAGATTGGATTTCGGGCATGCTACCAATCCCGACTGGCCGGACAGCGATGATGAAAAAGGCGGATTCGGATACAGGGGCGGAGGTTATTATCAGATCGGGACCCAATATTCCGATTTTAATCCGCATTCCCCTATCGGATACAGATATTACGGTGCCTGGTCCGGAGGCCCGAGGTCTATAGCATATGGATACAGGGCAGGGAGATCTGCTACAAAATAAATGGAGATGATATTCAGAAAAGCGAACAGAGAAGATATTCCTCATATCGTTGCCATGCTGGCAGACGACGAATTGGGAAAACAGCGGGAAGATTTCCGTTTACCGCTACCGGCAGTTTATTACGAAGCTTTCGACCGGATAAACAAAGATGACAATCAGGAATTGATCGTTGTGGAGGCTGATGAGAATGGCGTTATCGGAACATTGCAGCTGAGTTTTATTCCGTATCTGACCTACAAAGGCGGGGTACGGGCACAGATAGAAGCTGTACGTGTAAAAAAAGAATACAGAAATCGGGGATTGGGGGAACAACTGTTTAAATGGGCCATTGAGAGAGCCCGGGAAAGAGGCGCTCACCTCCTGCAACTGACCACGGATAAAAAACGACCCAAAGCCCTGGAATTTTATAAAAAACTTGGTTTTTCCGATTCACATGAAGGGATGAAACTACATTTTAAAAAATAGAATATAACCAATAACAGATCATACGATGGAGCAAAGATTAACGATTGTCGGCCTGGGGGTCAGCGATCTGAAAACATCCACAGAATTCTATGAAGAAAAACTCGGATGGAAAAAAACAGACAGCAGTAATGAGAGTATCAGTTTTTTTGAATTAAACGGAATTCTCCTTTCCCTTTACCCTACCGAAAAGCTTGCAGAAGATGCAGGGGTAGATCACAGAGGAGAAGGTTTTAAAGGCTTTAGTTTGGCGCACAATACCCGGACAAAGGAAGAGGTTGATTCATTAATCGCCTCACTGGAATCTAAAGGCGTAAAGATCGTTAAAAGGCCGGAGGAGGTTTTCTGGGGAGGCTACAGTAGTTATATTGCAGATCCCGACGGTCACTTATGGGAAATTGCGTTTAACCCTTATTTACCTCTGGATGCACAGGGAAATGTAAAATAAGATCTATATCAATGTAAAGTTCATCAACAGTATAAACACACTTAAAATCTAATATTATGGCAGCTATCAATCCTTATTTGACATTTGACGGTACTTGTGAAGAAGCTTTCCTCTTTTACCGCTCGGTTTTCGGAGGTGAATTTCAATTCATGGGCCGCTTTAAAGAAATGCCTTCGGAATATCCCGTTCCGGACAGCGAAGCAGAAAAAATAATGCATGTTTCCCTTCCTATTGGAAAGGATACCGTACTAATGGGAAGTGACAGTTCGGAAGCTTTCGGGCAATCTACTGTGGTGGGAAATAACTTTTCTATTTCCATCAATACCGACAGTGAAGAAGAAGCTACAGATCTGTTTAACAGGCTTTCTGATGGCGGAAAAGTAACCATGCCCATGGAGCGAACGTTCTGGGATGCCTATTTCGGTATGTTTACCGATAAATTCGGGATCCAGTGGATGGTCAATTACGGTTATAATCAGGATGAGAAATAAGCTCTCCTGAAAATAAAAAAGGCTGTAATTACTTCAAGTTACAGCCTTTTTTTTGAATTATTCTTTCTTAATGTTCATCCGTCAACTGATAGATCGGATCTCCCGTTATTCCGTTAGGATAGGAAATTCCCAGTAGATTAGCCAGGGTCGGAGCTATATCATCTATCGTTGTTTTCTGTGCTGTGCTTCCGGTTGGAATAGAATTTCCGAAGAACAACAGTGGAACATGAGTATCGTAACTAAAGCCCGAACCATGGGTGGATCCCGTTCTGGAATAAGAAATTACAGAAGGCTCCAGTACAAAAAGCACATCTCCCGATCTTTTACGGTTAAATCCGTTTTGTAGTAGGAGAGGAAGTCCTTCCGTATATCCCGCTCCCAACAGCTGGTGAGCAGTATAAACTGTTTTGATATGCTCGTAATTCAATATCTCATCGGCGATTACCTGCTCCACATCGGTGGCGGTTAGCTTTAGTTCTTTTATAGCTTCATGATTCAGGAATATCTGCCCGTTGGAAACATTCTTAATAAGATCGTCCCTTCCGAATCTGGCACTTGCAAAGGTCTTTACTTTGTCGTAAAAAGCCCTTCCGTCAAAGTATCCTCCGGGGATCTTTACCGACTGTAGATATGACGGAACTTCCACGGCTCCGTGATCGGCGGTCAGGAAAACAGTATAAGCTCCTTTACCTATCTTATTATCCAGTTCTTTTAACAGGCGCTCCAGGTCTTTATCCAGTCTCAGATATGTATCCTGAACTTCCTTGGAGTTCACTCCGTATTTGTGGCCTACATAATCGGTACTGGAATAGCTTAGCGTAAGGAAATCGGTAATTTCATCGGCTCCCAGTTGCTCTCCCTCAATAGCTGCAATAGCAAAATCTGTGGTCAGGCTGTTTCCGTAAGGCGTGGACTTAACAATATCAAAGCCTCCGTTCTCTTTCCAGAGTTCCGGTAATTTATGCGGAAACACCGCTGCTTCCTGTCCCTTGAACAAACCTTCAAAATTGTTCTTATCTGCTCCACTCTCCACATATGTATCGATATCGTACAAAGTGGTCCAGTCTTTCTTGTATTTCTCAGCTGCATTCGAAGCATTAAAGTCCCTTACCCATTTAGGCAGGTTCTTCATATAGTAAGTACTCGTAATCCAGGCACCTTCGTCTTCTCCGTGAAACCAATATGCCGCATTGGCTGCATGTCCTGCCGGCAGGATAGCTCCTCTGTCTTTAATAGCAACTCCTATTACCTTTCCCTTCATTTGAGTATCCAGTCTTAATTCGTCGGTAATAGTAGTGGTAGTCATATTTACCGGCGACATTTTCCCGGCTCTGGAATCGGTTCCTACAGGATTGTAGTTGTCATCCGCAACACAATAGATGGTTTTATCTTTAGTTTTATCATACCAGGAATTGGAAATGATCCCGTGAGAGGACGGAGTAGCTCCTGTAAAGATCGAAGCATGCCCCGGTGCAGTATAGGTCGGGATATAGTTATAATGGTTGTTCTTGCAGTTAAAGCCTTCGTTGATCAGCCTTTTAAATCCGCCATTACCATATTTACTCCAAAAACGGGTCAGGTAATTATATCTCATCTGATCTACAACAATTCCCACTACCAATTTAGGCCTGTTAGCCTTGGAATAAGTTTCCAGTCCCGATTCGGAACCTCTTCTTCCTTCTTTTATGAGTGATACTCTCTCCTGCCCTATTCCTACAGCAAATATCCCAATACTGAAAAATGCTAAAAAATACTTCTTCATCAGTTTGTTTTTTGTTATTGCAAATGCGTATCCGCCAAAAAGAGATGCGGATTTTCTGTTTTCAAGTTTTAGCAAATGTAATTGATTCTGTTATGAAAAACTTTAATTCAAGGTTAAAAACACTATAATAATTTTTTATACTTTAGTGGCTCTATTTTATTACATGAATTACCTGGAAAACATTGGCCGTTATTTTTTAATGATCGGAGAGGTTTTTAGAAAACCTACCAAGTGGTCTATCATGAAAGACCTCATTCTTAAAGAGATTGACGATCTTATTTTTAACTCCCTGGGGATTGTGGTTTTTATCTCCTTTTTTGTCGGAGGAGTAATCGCCATACAGACCGCATTAAATATCGATAATCCATTAATTCCCAAATACCTTGTAGGCTTTGCTACCAGGCAATCTATCATCCTGGAGTTCGCTCCTACCTTTACATCCATCATTATGGCCGGTAAAGTAGGATCTTATATTACATCCAGTATCGGGACCATGAGGGTAACCGAACAGATAGACGCCCTGGAAGTGATGGGAGTAAATTCTATAAACTACCTTGTTTTTCCAAAGATCATCGCCTTGCTAATTTATCCTTTCCTGATCTCTATCGGAATGTTTTTCGGGATCCTGGGAGGTTGGGTAGCCGGGGTATTCGGCGGTTACAGTACCAGTGCCGAATTTATCCAGGGGCTGCAAAGCGATTTTGATATGTATCACGTTTTCTACGCCTTTACAAAGACCTTTGTCTTTGCCTTTATCCTGGCAACGATTCCTTCTTTTCACGGTTATTTTATGAGAGGGGGAGCCCTGGAAGTAGGTAAAGCAAGTACAACTTCCTTTGTGTGGACGAGTATTGTGATCATTATATTGAATTATATTTTAACCCAAATGTTGTTAGGCTAATGATTCTGGTTGAAAATTTACATAAGTCCTTCGGAGAGGCCCATATTTTAAAAGGGATCTCTACCTGTTTTGATCAGGGGAAAACCAATCTTATTATCGGGCAGAGTGGTTCCGGGAAAACGGTTTTCCTGAAATCGCTTTTAGGTCTTTTCCAGCCTGAAGAAGGAAAGATATGCTATAACGACAGAATATATTCGCAATTGACCGATGATGAAAAACGGGATCTCCGGAAAGAAATGGGCATGGTATTCCAGGGAAGTGCACTTTTTGATTCTATGACCATAGAACAGAATGTGATGTTCCCCCTTAAGATGTTTACCGATATGTCTAAGGAGGAGATGGAAGAACGTGTAGATATTGTACTTAAAAGGGTTAACCTCCCCGATGCACATAAAAAATTCCCTTCCGAAGCTTCCGGAGGAATGCAGAAGCGGGTGGCTATTGCCCGTGCCATTGTTAACAATCCCAAATACCTGTTTTGCGATGAGCCCAACTCGGGTCTGGATCCTAAAACAGCTATTCTGATCGATAATCTTATCCAGGAAATTACCAAAGAATACGATATTACCACGGTCATCAATACCCACGATATGAATTCGGTAATGGAGATCGGAGAGAAGATCGTATTCCTTAAAGACGGTCACAAAGCCTGGGAAGGCAGTAATAAGGAGATCTTTAAGACCGATAATGAGGCCGTTACCAATTTTGTGTATTCATCAGAACTGTTTAAAAAGGTAAGGGTCATGTATCAGGAAGAAGACCGCAATTAATCTTCCATTTTATCTATCTGTATCTTATCGGTACCCAGTTTCAGCTTTAACCAGTCGGTTAGTCGTTTTTGATCGTCCGTAACTACCTTGTCAGGAATACTATCGGACCACTTTACTAAAAAGACCGCCACGGTATCAACCGATTTAAAATTCGTTTTTATAACCGATGAGAATCCTATTTTCCTCAGATTTACATAATTGATCCTGGCTTCTCCGGCTATTTCATCAAAAGGGATCTTATTCATGGGCAATTTGCTCAGCTTGGCCACCTCTTCTTCCAGCACTCTTATCTGTGCTTCCCTGGTTACCAGTTCTTCCTTCTTGGTTTCGTAAAGCTCGCTGACAAAATTAAATTTCTCTTCGGAGTCATCCCTTCCCCCCTGTACTATCTTCAATTCGGTATTCTTCAGTTTGGAATAGGCATTCTTTTGCGCATTCCAGGTTTCTATCACATTATCCGGAATAGCTTCATCTCCCATAAACACAAGTTCTACAGAAGAATCCTGATTATTTGTGTACTTCATACTGGTAAAGTTCTCAAGGAACCTTCCTCCTGCAGCAAACTGATAGGTCTCGATATTTTCTGAAATAAATTGTTTGGCCTGGTTCTTAAAAAGGGATTCCTGAAAAACCTTATAGAAGGTATAACCGGCAGGGATCATTACCACAAAGGCTACCAGAGAAGCTATCCGGGCAATAAGTCTTCTTTTGGCAGAATTGGCATAACGCACCATCGGAAACCGGAGGAGTTTTAACACCAGGAAAGTAGCCAGGGCTATAAATATGGTATTGATAATAAAGAGATACATCGCACCCCCTGCATATTCCAGGTTCCCTATTGCCAGCCCGAAACCAACGGTACACAAAGGAGGCATCAGGGCCGTGGCAATTGCCACTCCGAAAATAACACTGGCAATGGTTCCTTTTTTAGCTCTGGCAATTACCAGTGCCAATCCCCCGAAAAAGGCAATCAAAACATCTCTGATATCGGGAGCTGTTCTGGCCAGTAATTCCGAGGATTCATCCCTTAAGGGGAAAAACCTGAAAAACAAGAATGCTGTCAGGACACTCAGTCCCACCATAACCCCGAAATTTTTCAGAGAGCGCCTTAAGGTATCAATATCGTTGATGGCCAAAGACATTCCCATTCCGAGAATGGGGCCCATAAGTGGGGAAATTAACATCGCTCCGATCACTACCGCGGTAGAATTGGCGTTCAAACCAACGGAGGCAATAAAAATAGAACAGATCAGGATCCAGGATGTATGCCCTTTAAACGGAATATCATCTACTATGGATGCAATGGTTGCCTGTTGATCTGTATTTTTTCTGATATCGAGGAGTTCCTTAAAAAAGGTTTTCAAACTCCCTACCAAACCGGAAAGGTCTTTTTTTACATTTTCACTTGAATTCGTATCCTGCTGGTTGTCTATCGGTTTGTTTTCTTCCATAATGCCTAGGTGTATTGATCTCCAAAAGTTGTCTTCACATTCTGCAGGACCTTCTTAATGTCCTGCTCCTTAGATTTCGGGTAGATAAGCAATACATCCTCTTTGTCGACAATGATATAATTCTCAATCCCGTCAACAACTACGATCTTGTCTTTAGACGTGCGTATCATATTCCCCCGGGCATCATCGGCGATAATTCTGGAATTTACAACAGCGTTCTTATCACTGTCTTTATCCAGTTTATCATAAAGGGAGCCCCAGGTACCCAAATCGTTCCAGTCAAACAAAGCAGGAAGTACGTAAATAGATTTGGAAAACTCTAAAATAGCATAATCAATAGAAATATTTTCGGCTTTCGGGTAATTTTCCTCGATGAAATCAGCCTCATCGGCTGTATTGTAGAGGTCCATTCCTTTATTAAAAAGAGCAAATAACTCAGGTTGATACTCTTTAAAAGCGTTTACAATGGTAGATGCACTCCACATAAAGATCCCGGCATTCCACAGATAATTCCCCTGTTCAAGATATTCTTTTGCTTTTTCATAGGTAGGCTTTTCCTTGAATTGGCTTACCTTTTTTATATCCTCGTCCCCGCTGTCTTCATATTCTATATATCCATAACCGGTATTCGGAAAGGTAGGTTGAATACCCAATGTAGCCAGGATCGGAGACTGCTGGCAGGCATCAAAACAGGTTTTGATATTATTACTAAAAGCTTCTTCATCCTCTATCCAGTGATCACTTGGTGCAACGATCATAACCGCATCCGGATTTTCCTTCTGTATCTTCAGGGAAGCGTACAGGATACAGGGAGCAGTATTTCGCATTGCCGGTTCCAGGACTACCTGGCGCTGAGAAATTCCTGGTAATTGTTCCAGAACAAGATCATTATATCTTTCATTGGTCAGGATAAAAATATTTTCTTCGGGGATTAATTTGGCAAGGCGATGAAAAGTCTTTTGAATAAGGGTCTCTCCGGTTCCCAGCATATCGTGAAACTGCTTGGGGAAATCTGAAGTACTCACAGGCCAGAACCTCGATCCCACTCCTCCTGCCATAAGTATAGCATAATAGTTCTTGTTCATCTTTTAACTGTTTAGTTTGTTTGGTTTTTACTAATGATCTTCTACTTTTAAAAGCTCTACCTCAGCATTGGGGTTAAATAAATAAATTTTACCTGTAGATACTTCCATGCATTCATAGCGTTTTACCCGCTTATTTCCCATTTTAAATATTTTCCCGTTGTAAAGCCGGAACAAACTGCCAGGGGGTATCTCAAAGATATAATTTTTATCATTTTCAGGATCATATTGTTTTAGTGCCAGTGCAAGGACCGCATCGGTATCGCTACTGGCTTTCGGGTTTCTGAAATGACTGGCCACCAAAGGCAGAAGATCCGAAGGGAATATTTCCGGATTGATAAAAGGTAACATCAGCAACTGAAAGGTCATTTTCCATTCGGAGCCGTGAGGTTTAATGTGGCGACCATATCTTTCAAAAGCCACCAAATGAGCTATCTCATGCACCAGGGTGATGAGAAACTTGTATTTATTCAGGGAAGCATTAACGGTTATCTGATGCATTCCGTCCGGCATTCTTCTGTAATCGCCATGCCTGGTTACCCTGTCGTCAACGATCTTCAGATGGACCCGGTTTGTCTTTATCAGTTCGAAGCTGGGGTTTACAGCTCTTTCCGGAAGGTATTTATAAAGGATCTCCTGCATTGAGCTGAAAGATTAAGGCGTACTATTGGAAACCTGCAGTAGCTTTCCGTTATAGTACTTATTTCCGTTCAATGCGAAATCAAAAATATAATTTGCCATTTCTTCTGCGCTCAGCGGGGCTTTATAATCGGGGAAAGCCCCCTCCAGCATTTCGGTCTGAACGGCTCCCAGGGCCAGTACATTAAAAGCCGGGCCGGTTTCCTTATACTCTTCTGCAAGGAGTTCGGTAAGCGTTATTAATGCCCCTTTGGATGAGCTGTAGGCTGCCAGGCCTGCAAACTTAACACTGCCCTGTACTCCTCCCATACTGCTTATGTTTACTACATGCCCGCTCTGAGGAATATAGGGAAGCAACTGCCTTGTAAGTTCGGCCACCCCAAAAACATTCACTCTGTACACCTCCTCAAATTCTGCCGGGCTTATCTGATCAAAAGCTTTGTACAATAACCTTCCTGCATTGTTGATCAGGATATCTACCTGCTTCCATTGCTGATCGATAAAATCTTTTAGTTTCGCAATATCCTCCGGATCACAGATATCAAAGGAAAAGCAATTGATATTAGGATGGTTCAGTTCATTAACGGGTTTATCATTTCTGGAGAGTGCCAGTACCTTATGTCCGGCATCTGCAAGCTGTTTTACCAGCTCAAAACCTATCCCTCTGCTGGCCCCGGTAACAATAATATTCTTCACTTAGGTCTATTTATTAATTATAACGGATTGTTTTGGTCTTTTCGGCATCCATCCCTTCCAATACGGGGATCATTTCATTGATAACATGTGCCATATGCTTAAAATCCATTAAGGAAGCTTCATCGCCTACCTGGTGATAGTGATTGAAGTTGGTAAAGTCGAAAGTACATACGGTCTGAGAAGGCACGTTGAATTCTGCGTGAAACGGGTAGTTATCGGAACGCTGAAACAAGTTATAGCCTTCAGCCGTAGGAAGGAAACCTATTAGTTTCTTACCTGCATACTTATTGAATTCATCGGCCATATTCGATTTTTTATAACCGGTTACATAGGCCAGGTAATCTTTTCCGACCATAGGCACTCCGATCATTTCAAAGTTAACCATCGAATACAGGTTTAAACCTTCATTTTTTAATTTTTTAGCCAGGTGTTTAGATCCGAGTAAACCTTTTTCCTCCGCAGAGAAAAGCGCAAAAATGATACTCCTTTTATTTCCTTTTTTCTTACCGAAATAAGAAGCCAGTTCCAAAACTGCCGTAGTACCGGAAGCATTATCATTGGCTCCGTTGGCAATAACATCGCCATTTACTTCCTTACCTTTTCCGATATGATCGTAATGTGCTCCGATAACGATAAATTCGTTTTTAAGCTGAGGATCGTTCCCTTCAAGATACCCCACTACATTAAAAGCCTTTGTTCCCTTTACCTCAAAATTATCCCTGTAGGTATCGAAGTATGGCTTTATTCCGGCTGCTTTGAATTTGCCTTCAATAAAAGCAGCAGCTTCCTCAATTCCTTCAGAACCTGTATCCCGTCCGCTTAATTTATCCGAAGCCAGAAATTCCATAATTGCTTTTACCGAGGATTCCTTGGAGAAATTCGCAACGGCTTTATTCGATCCTTGTTTAACCGCATTGTTTGCAGAGTCGGAAACTGCCACATCGGTAGATTTACATCCGACAACCGCTATCAACAAAAGGAGAAATATTTTTTTCATGGGTATAATTTTATTGGTTATTAAAACGCTTAAAGATAAAAAAAGCATCCCGATAAACAGGATGCTTTATATATGAATTAACTTTTAGATAATCATTCTTAGGCCAGCATGGTTACCGGGTTTTCCAGATAAGCTTTCAGGGTTTGTAAAAACTGAGCCCCTGTGGCACCATCTACTGTTCTGTGATCACACGCCAGTGTAACTTTCATCGTATTCCCCACTACAATCTGTCCGTCCTTAACCACAGGTTTCTGAACAATGGTCCCCACAGAAAGGATAGCCGAATTAGGCTGATTGATAATTGAGGTGAATTCTACGATCCCGAACATTCCCAGGTTGGAAACCGTAAAAGTACTTCCTTCCATCTCCTGCGGAGTGATCCTTTTGTTTCTGGCTTTTCCTGCAAGATCCTTAACCTGTGCCCCTATCTGGGTCAGGCTCATCTGATCTGTAAAGCGCAGTACAGGTACTACCAGGCCTTCATCTACTGCAACCGCCACACCAATATTTACATGGTGGTTGTATCTTGTAGAATCTCCGTTCCAGGTAGTGTTTACCTGCGGATGTTTCTTAAGTGCCATGGCACATGCTTTTACCACCATATCGTTAAAGGACACTTTGGTATCCGGCAATGCGTTGATCTGACTTCTGGAAGCCATTGCATTATCCATATTTACTTCGATAGTAAGGTAATAGTGAGGTGCTGTAAATTTGGATTCTCCCAAACGCTTGGCAATCACCTTTCTCATCTGGGAATTCTTAACATCCTCAAAGCTTTCTTCTCCTGCAGGTACAAAAGGAGCCACATAGGCAGCCGGCTTGGCCGTTTCTGTTTTAGGTGCTTCCGTTGCAGGTGCTGCTGCAGGTTGTGCTTTCGGTGTAAAGTTCTCTACATCCTTCTTAACGATCCTTCCGTTTTCTCCGCTACCGGTTACCTGAGAAAGATCTATTCCTTTTTCGGCAGCTATCTTTTTAGCCAGAGGAGAGGCAAAGATCCTTCCTCCGCTACTACTTCCTGTTCCACCACCACCTGAATGTGCTACTGCCGCTGTTTCTTTTTTCGGTGCTTCTTCTTTTTTTTCTTCTGCAACTGCCGGACTACTGGTTCCTCCGGAATTAACTGCAGCCAATACAGCATTTACATCTGTGCCTGCAGGGCCAATAATAGCCAGTACATCATCTACCGGAGCTGTTCCTCCTTCTTCAATTCCTATATGTAAAAGGGTTCCCGCATAGAAAGATTCGAATTCCATCGTGGCCTTATCGGTCTCGATCTCGGCAAGGATATCACCTTCTTCTACCGTATCTCCGACTTTCTTTAACCAGCTGGCAACGGTTCCTTCTTCCATGGTATCACTTAAACGAGGCATTTTCACAACCTCAACACCTTCGGGTATTACTGCCGCTTTCTGAGGTGCAGCCTTAGGCTCTTCCTTGGCTTCCGCAGCAGGAGCTGCTTCTTCCTTGGGTGCTTCGGCAGATGCTCCTCCGTTCAAAAGCCCGGAAATATCTTCTCCTTCAGCTCCTATAATTGCCAAAAGTGTATCTACCGGAGCTCCGTCACCTTCCTGAACTCCTATATATAATAAAGTTCCTTCGTGAAAGGATTCGAATTCCATCGTTGCTTTATCGGTTTCGATCTCGGCAAGGATATCACCTTCTTCTACTTTATCTCCAACTTTTTTTAACCATTTTGCCACCACACCTTCTTCCATGGTGTCGCTTAATCTCGGCATATTTACGATCTCTGCCATGATATTTATAATTTATGAGGTAAAAATGGATAATCTTCTTGCTCGTATACTACGTCATACATGACATTCTTTTCCGGATATGGCGAATCTTCTGCAAACTTCTCGCATTCTTTTACCAGATCCTTCACTCGCTGATCGATCACTGCGATCTCTTCATCCGTAGCGTATTTTTCTTTTTTAATAATATCCAGTACCTGAGTGATCGGGTCTATTTTCTTGTATTCTTCAACCTCTTCCTTGGTTCTGTAGTGCTGTGCATCAGACATAGAATGTCCTCTGTAACGATAGGTCTTCATTTCGAGGAAAGTAGGTCCACCTCCGCTTCTTGCTCTTTCTACCGCTTCGCTAACGGCTTCGGCTACTTTAACAGGATTCATCCCGTCTACCGGACCACATGGCATTTCATAACCGAGTCCGAGTTTCCATATTTCCGTATGATTAGCTGTACGCTCTACCGAGGTTCCCATCGCATAACCGTTATTTTCAACAATAAAAACAACAGGTAGTTTCCACAACATAGCCAGATTAAAGGTTTCGTGTAACGATCCTTGTCTGGTTGCCCCGTCTCCCATATAAGTAAGGGTTACGGCATCTCTGTTGAAAAATTTATCGGCAAAAGCCAGTCCGGCACCTAAAGGTATTTGTCCTCCTACGATCCCGTGCCCCCCGTAAAATCCGTTTTCGGGTGCAAAGATGTGCATGGATCCTCCCAGTCCCTGAGATGTTCCCGTTGCTTTTCCGTAAAGCTCAGCCATTACCTTTCTGGGGTCTACTCCCATTCCGATAGGTTGAACGTGGTTACGGTAAGCGGTGATCATTTTATCTTTGGAAAGGTCCATTGCGTGAAGAGAACCGGCCAGTACGGCTTCCTGTCCGTTGTACAGGTGAAGAAACCCTCTTACTTTCTGCTGGATATACACAGCCGCCAACTTATCTTCAAACTTCCTCCAGAAGAGCATATCTTCATACCATTTAAGGTAAACCTCTTTAGTAACTTTTTTCATCTACAATTTTGTTTAGGTGCTAGATGTTGTTCCCGCCAATCCAGTGATTTTCAACTGTATAAAAATCACACCTTACCGGCCAAAACAAAGGTTAATCAATTCATTATTTAAAAACACGAATAACAAAAGTAACACTTTAAATAAAAGTGAAAAAACGAATACAGATTTTTATAATCTATTTTTGTTAAAATTTTAAAAGCGTTGATAGAATAAGGGTTTGAAAGGCAAAAGTCCTTACAGAAAAGAACTGTCGAAGGTAAGCGGAAGTAAATTTTTTACCGAATCCGATTTGAGTATCTTTCCGCTTTTTCCCATAAAGTAGATCGGGATGGGTTGTTTCTGTTTTATTTCGTATTCTGCAATCGACTGACGGCAGGCACCGCAAGGAGGTGCCGGATCTTTTACCTCATAATTATCTGAGCTCGCAGTAATAGCTATTGCGGTGATCCTGGCATCCGGGTATATGGCTCCGGCATGGTATATAGCAACTCTCTCTGCACACAGACCGGAGGGATAGCAGGCGTTTTCCTGGTTGTTTCCCAGTACTACTTCCCCATTGTCTAAAAGCAAAGCTGCTCCCACTCTGAATTCAGAATAAGGAGCATAAGCTTTTTGTCTTGACTCTACCGCTTTTTGCATTAGCGAAAGTATCTCTTCCGGTAATTCTTCCAACTGCTCATAAACGGTAAAAGAAGTTGTTATTTTAAGTTCTTTCATCTATAATTTTAAAACTCGAGAAAATCGTTTCCGAGGTTAAAGGTAAGAGAAAATCTTAAAGTATTTTCTAAAGGATTCCTAACACTTGATGAAGAGAACAGATAAGAAACATCTATAGTAGCGGCTTTAAACTGAAAACCTGCACCAAGGGTAAAGAATTTTCTTGCCCCTTTATCTTCACTTTCGTTAAAGTAACCTGCTCTTAAGGCAAAGGCATCCTGATATACATACTCTGCACCTAAAGCCCATGTAAATTCCTTTAATTCTTCACTAAAACCATCGGGAGCATCCCCAAAGGATTCGAAAATACCGCTAAAGAAGCTGATATTCTGATATTCCTCATTGTCTTCGGCATCGATATCTCCGTCGTTGTCAAAATCCCGCGGAGTAGGTACCAGTAGTTTATTGAATTCTGTAGAAATGGCCAGTTTGTTCGATTCATCAAAAATAAAATCAAAACCACCTCCGAATTTCAGGTTGGTAGGGATAAAGTTTTCCTGTCCACCTTCGTCATAACTGATCTTGGGACCTATATTGGATATATTGAATCCGAATCTCCATCTTCCGTCAAAATTATTATAGGCAATCTCTTCAGATTGATAGTATCCTGCAACGTCCACTGCAAAAGTGGTTCCCGCCTGTGCATTGGCATCTACCTGTTGTAATCTCAGGTTCGAGCGTATATAACGTCCGGCTACCGCCATGGAAAAGCGATCACTTAATTTCAGGGAATAGGATCCGTCAAAAGCAAACTCATTAGGCTTTACGATCTCTCCGGGATCGTTGGCATTTTGTCTAAGTTCGATTTCCCCCAAACCGAAATAACGAAGACTAAACGCAAAGGCACTTCTTTCGTTTCTTTTGTAAAAATTAGCCTGTAATAAAGAAATATCATTTACAAGTTCGGCCAGGAAAGGCGTATAACTCACTCCTATTCCTATCTGCTTCTTTGCAAAAACATATTTTGCCGGGTTCCATTGCTGCGAGTAAGCATCAGGCGAAGTAGCAACTCCAACATCTCCTGTTCCTGATGCTCTTGCATCACCTGCAATAAGCAAAAAGGGAACAGCTGTGGTTATTACTCTGGATTGCTCTTCCTGAGCCCGGGCTTGATTTATTACCAAAGCAAGCAAAACAAATGAAAATAGTATTTTTTTCATGTAAGAATTTAGATTTAGACTGTAACTTAAATCATCATTTTCGCAGGATTCTTTACAGAATCCCGAGAATACAATAATTAGGTTAACGATTTTTTAACAATTTTCTTGTGTAAATATATCTTTTTCTTTTTTTCCTGCAAGCATCTTAACTTCAATTCTCGATCAATTTCCATTTGATGCCACTGATCTACTTTTTGTTTACTAAACGATCGGGAGTAAACTATATTATTTTAAAAAGAGGGCTTTAACTAAAATGCGGTCTTATTTTTTAAATCAAGGATAATAAAGTGCAAAAATTAGCGTTCTTAGCATGTTATTCGTCCTGATTAAAGAGCGTTTGCTATAGATTTCAGGTGAAAAAGTTGAAATTATGCTGTTAATTGCTATATTGCGTCGCAAATTTAGACACTCAAATCTTAATTCTATGAAAATTAATTCAATTAGAAAGCTATTGCTATTCGTGATGGTAGCCGCAACCGTAGTAGGATGTAAAAAATCTACTTCCAAGAACACATCCAGAGCAACGGGCTGGAAAATCAACGACAAAGACGGTGGTTTTCAATACAACACGAGCTTCAAAGAACAGGAAACGGCTCCGGGACTTGTTTTTGTTGAAGGGGGTACCTTTACAAAAGGAAGGGTACAAGACGACATCATGCACGATTGGAACAATACACCTACACAACAACACGTGCAATCCTTTTACATGGATGAAACAGAAGTTACTAATGTAATGTATCTGGAATACCTGGATTACCTTAAAAAAGTATATCCACCGGAAAACCCAAGATACAAGAACATATATAATGGTGCATTACCGGATACCCTTGTATGGAGAAACCGTTTAGGGTATAATGAAGTAATGACCAACAATTACCTGCGCCATCCGGCTTATGCAGAATATCCTGTAGTAGGGGTAAACTGGGTACAGGCGGTTCAGTTCAGTGAATGGCGTACTGACCGTGTAAACGAGGCGGTACTCGAAAGAGAAGGTTATATAGAATCAGGAACAAAATATGCCGTACTTGAAGGTGATGTTGAAGGAAGCGGGTTTAGTACCAGAGCATATTTACAGAATCCGAGTGCTACCTATAGCGGGCAAATAGATTCCTTACAGGGGAAAGCACGTTCTAAAAACGATTCAACTAATGTCTTTGCCAAGCAGACCAGCGGTATCATTCTTCCGGACTACAGACTACCTACAGAAGCAGAATGGGAGTATGCAGCTCAGGCTCAGGCAGGACAAAGAGAATACAACAACTACAGAGGTAGAAAGAAATACCCGTGGAAAGGAGAATATACCCGTTCCGGAAAAAGAGTTTCCAGAGGAGACCAGCTTGCTAACTTTAAGCAAGGAAAAGGAGATTACGGTGGAATTGCAGGATGGTCTGATGACGGTGCAGATATTACCGCTCAGGTAAAGTCCTATCCTCCAAATGATCTTGGTCTTTACGATATGGCAGGAAACGTTGCCGAGTGGGTTGCCGATGTATATCGTCCTATAGTAGATGACGAAGCAAACGACTTTAACTACTATAGAGGAAACGTTTATACAAAGACCTCTATCGGAAAAGACGGTAAGGTAGCTATCGTTTCGGGAGATTCTATTGTTTACGATACCCTGCCAAACGGTAGAATTGTAGCCAGAGACCTTCCGGGAGAGCTTGCAACTGTAGCGATCACTAAAGAAGATGCTTATTTACGTCCTAACTTCTCTCAGAGTGATAACAGAGGATTCAGAGACGGAGATTACAGCTCTACAAGATACTTCGACAGATTTGCTGACGAAGAAGATGAGTCTCAGGATACCAAGCGTATGTATAACTCTCCTAAGCACAAGGTAAGCAGGGATTCATTAGGAAACCTGGTAAGAGAGTACGATCAGAAAGCCAGAACGACATTAATTGATGACGAGGTTCGAGTGTATAAAGGTGGTTCCTGGAGAGATCGTGCATACTGGTTAGATCCGGCACAGAGAAGATACCTTCCTCAGTATATGGCAACAGATTACATAGGATTTAGATGCGCCATGTCCAGAGTAGGTTCCAAAGCCAAGAAAAGAAAGAGTCCGAGAGGATAAAATTGCGATAAAATATTTAAAAAAAGCTCTGATACGTCAGGGCTTTTTTTTATACTTTTAGCTCTATGAATACAGAAGGATTACATTCTCTTTTTCTCGAAAAAAGATCCATATCGACAGATAGCAGGAAGATAGAGGAAAACACCATCTTTTTTGCGCTTAAAGGCGAGAATTTTAACGGTAATACCTTTGCCAGGCAGGCTTTGGAGAAAGGAGCTTCTTATGCTGTGATCGATGAAGCCGAGTATAAGACCTCAGACAGGATCCTGCTTGTTGATGATGTTCTGACCGCTTTACAACAACTTGCAAATTTTCACAGAAAACACCTGGGCATCCCAATATTGAGCCTTACCGGAAGTAACGGTAAGACCACCACCAAAGAGCTTATCAATTCCGTACTTTCCAGAAAATTCAAAACTACGGCCACTCTGGGTAATCTGAATAACCATATCGGAGTACCTCTTACCCTATTGTCTATGGACAAGACTACGGAATTCGGGATTGTGGAGATGGGTGCGAATCATCAGAAAGAAATTGAATTTCTATGCGGTATTGCCGAACCCAATTACGGCTGTATCACCAATTTCGGGAAAGCACACCTGGAAGGCTTTGGAGGTGTGGAAGGTGTGATCCGTGGAAAAAGCGAGCTGTACGATCATTTAATAAATGAAAACGGTTTTGTATTCTACAATAACGACGATCCCATCCAAAGTGAAAAACTAAAAGACATTTCCAGAAAATTTGGTTTTGATCACAGAGGTCAGGCCGATGTTCATATTTCTCTTCTGAGTGCGGATCCTTTTGTAAAACTGGAAGTGAGAGACGAAATAATCGAATCTCACCTTATCGGGAGTTATAATTACAACAATATTGCCCTTGCCGTTTGTATAGGGACTTACTTCGATATTCC
Source organism: Leptobacterium flavescens (assembly GCF_010671605.1). GTDB lineage: Bacteria > Bacteroidota > Bacteroidia > Flavobacteriales > Flavobacteriaceae > Leptobacterium > Leptobacterium flavescens. The sequence goes on along the minus strand of NZ_JAABOO010000004.1, from coordinate 28,648 downwards.
CCTGCCGGAGATCAAAGCGGCCATAGAGTCCTATACTCCTCAGAATAACCGTTCACAGATCATCAATAAGAATTCCAACAAAATCATCCTGGACGCATACAATGCTAATCCCAGCAGTATGAATGCTGCCCTGGAGAATTTTTCAGGATTGTCGGGAACTAAAAAAACAGCCTTGCTGGGCGATATGTTCGAACTGGGGAGTTCTGCAGCAGAAGAGCATCAAAAGATAGCCGAGATGGCCGAAAAACTGGAAAACACAGAAGTTTTCCTGGTCGGGGTCAATTTCTTTGATACAAATACTTCTTTAAGGAAGTTTAAAAGCTACGAGGAACTCAGGGATTTTATGAAGGACAGGGTTCCCGACAATTCAACTATCCTCATTAAAGGATCGAGAGGGATGGCCCTGGAGCGTATTTTAGATATACTTTAGTAGTTCTTTTAAGCTCGTTCTCAGCTGGAAAAAGGCTGTCTTCCGAATACTTTTTTGATCAGCGGGATAAAAAATTCCAGTCTTTCGGTCGGATAGGCCGGATCGAAGGAGTTCTGATCCCATTTTTCACAGAAATCAACTGCCAGCTGATAATAAGGATGATCCTTAAACTTATCCCTGCTCCTGCGCTCTTCTTCTGAAAGACTTTTATTATAGTGCATTTGAAAAGTTCCGTGATTACGTACCACCCAGGCTACTTCTTCTTTTACAAAAGGCCTGATGATCTCTGCCGCCACCTGTCCGTGTGTAAAAGGTGCAAGCACATCCCCGATATCGTGAAAGAGCGCAGCGATCACCCAATCTTCCTCAGCCCCGTCTCTATAGGCACGGGTAGCACACTGAAGTACATGGTCCAACCTGCTTATCCGGTAAGCTCCATCATCATGAGCCATTTCCCTCAGATGCTCTATCAGCCGTTCGGGTAATTCTCCTGCCGTTTCCCGATCGTTGGCAGCAATGATCTTGAAATCCTCCGCTGTTCCTTCTTTCATGGCAGTAAAACCTACTCTCTTAGATCCAGACATGTTCGTATTTTTAAGCTTTTATTTTCTTTAATTTCCCAAGCGACTTAGCTACCAGAACAGACACAAAACCATCGCCCGAAATATTTACTACCGTTCTCCCCATATCCAGAGGCCTGTCTACCGAAAGGATCATGGCCAGGGCCACTGCTAGCTTTTCCGATGGGAAACCTACAGATTCCAGAACGATCACCAGCATAATAATTCCTGCACTCGGTGCTGCGGCGGCTCCTATGGAGGCCAGGGTACCGGTCAGGACAATAGTCAGCTGATCGGCAATACTGAGATCATGTCCAAGCACCTGACAGACAAAAACAGCAGCAATGGCCTGCATCAGGCTGGAACCATCCATATTGATCGTTGCCCCGACAGGACACACAAAACTACTGATCTCCTTTTCCACTCCCAGGTTATCTTCCACACATTCCATGGTTACCGGAAGGGTAGCCATACTGGAACTCGTACTCAGGGCCACCAATTGGGCCGGGAACATTCCTTTCAGGAAAAAACCGAAAGGCTTTTTGGTAAATAATTTAACGATCAGTGCATAGAGTAGTACCAATATCAGCATTCCGAACATAAGCAATGCGGAATAGCTGAGTAAAGCTACAAACAACTCTCCATTCGTAGTTTCTACTATAAGAGAGGCAAGCAACGCCAGTACCGCATAGGGCGCAAACAGCATAATGACATCTACTGTTTTCATCATTACTGTATTTCCTGCATCTATTAACTTTTTCATAGGTTTCTGACGATCTGCAGGAAGCAACAACAGACTGATACTGAAAAACACGGTCACAAAAATAATCTGAAGCATATTGGCATTATTTCCTGCCGCTCCAATCACATTAGAGGGCACCAGGCCTACTAAAAAACTAAGTGGTCCTTTTCGCTCCTGGCTTTCCACCACATCCAGCCTCCTGCTCATATCCGAAGTATAATCCTTAGACAATTCTGTAAGTGTTTCCGGGCTTACATTAGAACCGGGTTGAAAATAATTCACGAGAAACAACCCCAATATCACCGCGGTAACCGTGGTCATCAGATAAATAAGGATGGTCCTTCCTCCTATCCGTGACAGCGCTGCCAGATCTCGCAGATCCGTAATCCCTTTGGCCAGGGAAACGATCACCAGCGGAATGGCGATAAGCTTCAGTAAATTAATGAATATCTGTCCGAAGGGTTTTACCCATTCCTTGATAAATTGCGGACCCCAATCCAGTTTTGCAAAGATCAATCCGATAATAATACCCAATACCATTCCTATCAGGATCTTCCAGTGCAAGGCCAGTTTTTTCATAACACTTTTTTAAATTCTGATGTAATATAGAAATTAATTAAAAAGCGGATCGTTAAAAAAATGCTTTAATCCTCACAAATTGCGGGATTTATGTTAATTAGGGTTGATAAAACGAAGGATCGATCAGACCATTTTGGAAGTAATGATCTTTACCGGGCATGCTTTTTCCGCCTGAGAACAGGCATCAAAAATGGTATTATCGGGAGATTTTAAAGTGTGAAAATCCTTTTTCTCGGTAGCGTGCAGCAATACTGATTTCCCGTCTTTTTTGGACATCCGGAATTGCCCGGGAGCCACTTCCACACAGTAGTTGCAGCCTATACATTTATTACGCTGAAGAGTTACAACCACCATTACTCCTGAACTATTTTATACAATTTATCGGAAGGACGCACACGGAACCCGGTCGGGATGGTACAGGAATCTCCTTTCTGGGCCATTTCCAGGTGTTCGTCATTGACCATCATCTCCTTTAATTCGAATTCCTCCACACCTGTAGTCGGGCCGGTGATCAGGATCGTATCTCCCAGTTTAATGTCGTAGGCTTCAATTTTAAATTCTGCAATTCCCGGTTTTGGAAAGAAATGAACTCCTTTACCGACATACACCTTCTTTTGTGTAGCTTTAGATCCCGGGCCATCACTCCATTCACCCAGTTTCTGCCCCAGGTAATAACCATTCCAGAAACCCCGGTTGTACACCTTTTTGAGTTCTTCCATCCACAGCCCCACCTTTTCTTCGGTGTAGGCTCCTTCTTCATAAGCATCAATGGCCTCTCTGTAGGTTTTGATAACCTTTGCCACATATTCCGGAGCCCTGCCCCTACCCTCTATCTTCAGTACTTTTGCCCCCGTATCTATTACCTGGTCCAGGATATCCAATGTACACAGGTCCTTAGGCGACATAATGTATTCGTTATCCAGTTCCATTTCAAAACCGGTCTCCTGATCAACAACACTGTATTTCTTTCTGCAGTTCTGCTTGCAGGCCCCTCTGTTTGCAGACGAATTATGAGAATGCAAACTCAGATAACATTTTCCGGAGACTGCCATACAAAGGGCACCGTGTCCGAAGATCTCGATCTCCACCAAATTCCCGGAAGGCCCCTTGATCTGTTCTTTTTCGATCTGTTCGCAGATCTTCTTCACCTGTCTCAGGCTCAACTCCCTGCTCATTACCATGGTATCGGCAAAAAGCGAATAGAACTTTACCGTCTCGATATTGGTAATATTGATCTGAGTAGAGATATGTACTTCCATTCCTATTTGCCTGGCATAGGCAATTACCGCCTGGTCCATAGCTATTACCGCAGTAAGATCGGCAGCTTTAGCAGCATCCAGAAGTGTTTTTATAATAGACAGATCATGATCGTAAATAATGGTATTTAAAGTAAGATAAGTGCGTACGTTCTTCTCCGTGCAACGGCGTGCTATTTCGGGCAGGTCCTCAATAGTAAAATTAATGCTTGCCCGGGCACGCATATTCAACTGATCTACTCCAAAATAAACAGAATCGGCTCCGTTATCTATTGCTGCCTGAAGAGATTCAAAATTCCCTGCCGGCGCCATCAACTCTATCCTGCCTGTACTTGTCATAACTTCCGGTTAAATTAGCCGGCAAAAGTACCTTGTTTTCGCATTTTAAAATATGACAAATCTCATTGTTTATTTCATCAAACCTCCAAAGAATTCCTAATCGGATTCTTCCTATTTCTCTTTTAATCCCCAATCAGCACTATTCTCATCCCTTCCACCTTGTAGTTATACTCTTTTAACCGTTGTTCCCATTTCCTTATCGTACCGATATAAGAAGCCTGTTTAAAAAGACCTTTTTCTTCGCAAAAGCATGTAACAGCGGCAAGTTCCCCAATCCTGGGGTCATCCGGAGGCAGGAAGAGTTCTTTTCTGTGGAGTACCGGAGGGTTCTCTCTTTTTTCATAATCAATACTTTTCACCTCTTTTTTATCCAACTTTATGATAAGAGAAGAGGTCAGGACCGGAAAGAGCTCGGTATCGAAGCCTTTGTAATACAATAGTGATACGCTATCATTTAAAAGGGAGACTTTAGCCAGGTTCCATTCGGTATCTTCCGGTATTAATTGCAGGGCTTTAGTCAGGGTTCCCCGTTGCTCTTTCGCCAAATAGGAAACGGCAGACCGATGCACATAATGCATTTTACCCAACTTCCTCCCAACTGTTTGTTTTTTCATCTTCTGCAGATTCGGATACTGGAAGCTAAAATATTATTTTCAATAATGCAGAAAAATCTTTTACAAATAAAAAAAAGGAACCCTGAATGGATTCCTTTTTCACATAAGACCCTATAAATGGTTATTTTATTTTTTGGTCTTTATCTTTTCTGCCGTTATCGTAGAGTCCTTCAACAGCCACCACCTGCTTATCTTCCGATAAGAACCTCAGCCTGAAGTAAGGTATCCCCTCTACCATAAACTCATTTTGACTAAGAGGTGTAAGCTTATGTTTTTTTCCGGAGCCTCTTTTGTAATACAATTTTCCATTCTCAAAACTAAGTTGGCGCTCTCCGTATTTACCTGTGTAAGACCGGAGAATACTTTGTTCTACATTTACCGGTTCCATCATGGCTTTCTGAGCTTTTAAACTCCAGTCGTATGCGAATTTTGCCTCAGGATCTTTGGCTTTTTCAGATAAGTGCTCCAGGGCTTTTATTTGCGCAAGCTGTAGGGCCTGGTCCGATGAAACTTTAATATGAGGAGTAACTCCCGTTCCTTCCCAATTGCTATTGGTAACCGGGTTGATCGCTCTTCCGGAAGGCACCCATACCATAAACCCTTCCAAAGCATTAACAACCCCTCCGGGATGTGCTCCTCCACCGGTAGTTTCTCCGATCAGGGTAGCTCTCTTAAGGTTTTTCAGATTATAACTGAATTCCTCGGCAGCAGAAAAAGTATAATCGCTGGTCAGGACATACACCGGTACATCGGGATTTCTTTTTCCGCTTACATGCGGTAAGGTCCAGGTCTGTGTATGAGTATCTGTCGGTCTCCAGTAAAAATTATTCAGGTGTACCGGATCAGGTCCGTATAAATAGCTGGTGATTAACTGGATCATTTTCGGAGATCCCCCTCCGTTTTGCCTGAGATCTATAATTAAAGCATCCGTATTGCTTAAAAAATTCATGGTTGCCACAGCGGTTTCTCCGGCATACTGAGGGTCCATAAAAGCCTTAAGGTTCAGATAGCCTATATTGCCATCCAGGATCTTCGCTTCTTTAAAACCGAAATTCTCGCGCTTCATTCTGTTCACTCTTCTTTCCATAAATTCAATACTGTCCTGAGCTGTTCTTACCGCTTTCCGGGCCTCAACCCTTGCAGGATCATATATAACCCGAAGGTGTTTGTCATGACTGATAGATCTGAGGTCCTCGGTGAGTTTATCTGCAAGTTTCCGGGGGTCTTTAATCGACTTATACAATCCGTTTTTCAGGCTGTTCTTCATTTTTGAGACCATTTTATCCGCCACATCAGGAAAGACATAATTCGACTGAAGTATGCTCCCGATAGAGTCAATAACGATCGCTTGTTTTAAACTCAGGCCGGTATTGTTCTCCTGGGCTGATAAGTTCCCGCTTGACCAGAGAAGTAATGAAAATAAGATGATGATTGATGAATTGATTTTTTTCATTTTAAGGTTTATTACAATTTGACTTTATTTTTTTTAAGGTTGCTTCTAACTGAATTAATTCTTCTTCTGTTACTCCTTCCAGGGCCTTTTCTCTGTTGTCGAGAACAATAGGAGTTAAAGTTTTAAGGACATTTTTACCTTTGGGAGTTATTTCGAGTTTATACCTCCTTCGGTTTAATTTGTTGATCGATCGCTCTAAATATTCCTTTTTTACCATTAAGTTGATCATACGGGTCATGGAGGCATTGTCTTTAAAGGCCAGTGCCGCTATTTCCTTTTGTGACATTTCGGGATATCTGTCCAGAAATGCCAGTACGAGTCCCTGATCTATTGTCATATCACTAACTGCATTCGAGAGTTTTTTTTGCGAAAACTTTCTGTATTCTTTTATGGTGCTTTCAATAGCATGAAAGACTGTTGCAGAGGGTGAAGGTAAATCCATATATTATTATTTGATACAAAAATAATTGATATATCAATTATAAACAAATACCGTGAGTAGTTTAACATTAGTTTTACGTAAAATGTAATCGTGAATTTAAGGATATAATGTGGTTAACAAGACCATTGTGAGCTATCCGGTCTGGTAAAAAGCTTAATATTCCTCAAACATTTGAATGGTATAATCCAGTAGTTCTGTCCCTCCGCTGTTGCCGTGACCGGGAATGATAACTTTCAGATCGGGTATTTCTTTTCGGATTCTGCTAACGGTTTCCGACCATTCGGCTGTATTGGCATCACCCAGGTAGCCTTTACCTGCTTTCATGGATTTGATCAGGCAGCCACCAAACAGTGCTTTTTTATCAGGGATATAACCCACCACATTGTCTTTGGTATGGCCTTCTCCATAGAATCTTGCATAAGCAACTTTATTATCGATTTCGATTTCCAACTTTTCATCAAAACCTTGTTGGGGCAATACTTCTTCCTTATTATTCTTTAGCGTGCTTATGGTTTTATTACTGGCATAGGATCTTATTCCTTCATTATGGAATTGCCTTAACCCGCCCAGGCAATCATTATGAAAATGGGTGACCACAATTGCTTTGATCTTCTTTTTCTGTTTTTCTTCAATCCATTTTATCAGTTCTGCAGAACCTTCATCATCTGTAGGCGTATCAAAAACGATGGCTTCATCCTTATTAAAATACACCATTCCGTTACAGGCTACTTTTCCGAAATCATCAGTCTTCAAATAGGAGATGTGTGTAAAGAGGTTTTTATCCAGTTGTTTGAGCTTTAAAATTTCAGACTCAAAGCTGTATGATGTTTTTTTATCGGATACACATCCTTGAAAAACGATTAAGATCATTAATAAGAGAAGAGATCTTCTTATAAAATTTATCCTTGATTTTGACATTAATTCCTGCAATTGTATTTGATTATCAAATATAGCTACATATCTATTACAACCTCTTTTCTATCTCGGTCAGAATATAAAGCCTCCTATTTATTCGGACAGTAACTCAATTGCTTTTTCCAGGACTTCATCTCTTCCCTGCCTAAGCACGTTTATTGTTGGTTTTACCTCCACATCAATTTTAACTCCTTTTCTTTGGGTTTGGGAACCATCCAGGTAAAGAATGCCGTTACCTGAAATAGCAGTTTTATATTTCTAAATATGATTAATTATACAGGTATAAAAATAGTACTTTTTTTAAGCAAAAACGGTTCGGGATAACACCCAAACCGTCATTAATTTATACAATATTGTATACCGTTTCCAGATTAGAAACCCTTTTCAAAAATGATTGAATCACTCTCACTAACCTGTTGACGCCATGCCTTAATTGGCTGGTAATCGGGATCATTGTAAAAATTCTCCGCAGCTTGTTTTGAATCGAATTCAACAATTACAACACGTCCACCAGGCACAGTTCCTTCAATAGTAGACGGATTTTCATCAACTGCCACTGTTATCCCTCCGTGACGTTCGACTATCGGGACAGCTTTCTCAATATACTCCCGGTTAAAAGTTTCTAAATCGTTTACTCTTACAAATGCTAGCATATATGCTTTCATGACTTCTGTTTTATTAATTATTAATAAGACAAAAGTATTTTGGACCTCAGTCCTGTGCATTAATAAATATTAAGGATTACGATGAAGATCGGATTTTATCTCCTTTAGCCTTACTTAGGGCTTCAGGTGTTATGCCTAGGTAAGAAGCAATCATTCTTTGAGGAACTCGCTGAGTTAAATCGGGATATGTTCGTATAAAATGCTCGTAGCGTTGTAAACCAGAATAGCTCATTAACATAATAACACGTCTTTGAAGAACCAACATACGTTTAGCGATCGCCTGTATATTTGATGTTGCTTGACCAAGGTCTTTATCTCTAATTATTATGGTTGAATCTTCAAGTGCTTCAATAAAAAACTCACAAGGTTCGTTCGTTTGAACTGCATCAGCAATAATCCAGCCCTCCGGCGCAAACATAAATATATGTTCTTTTCCTTTCTGGTCTATAGTATAACTCCTCAGCAATCCCGAAACAACCTCATAAACCAAACTGCCTGTGTCTCCTGCGTGCTGTAAGATCTGTCCTTTTTTGACTTCAACTGTTTTCACTTTAAACACCTGTTTTGTTAATGACATACAACTATTGGATATAGTGAAAATTCCATATCCTCATTCTGTTTAACATAAAAATAGTGCTTTTTTAAGTAAAAACTAACCCCTTAATGCGCTAGTATCTATTCCTGATATTGTAAAATATTATAACCAAGAGGTACTTTCCTGAGTGGTTCTTCACCAGGTGTGGAGTTTTATAATATTGTTTTAATTTAAGAAACCTATTTAACCCTTTTGCCTTCCAGAATAGAAAATTCAACTCCTGTAATTTCATCTCCATTATGCCGGAAAGTATAATAAACCCCCGAATTTTTATTAAAGAATTTAAAGTCTTCCTCCGGGAGTAAATGTATTATCCTATCTTCAAAAGGACCTCCTGTAAACTGTAATCCATCCCCATTTTCATTCACGCTTAGCGTTGCAACACCACGTTCCGGAAAATCGTATGTACCTTCAAATTGTTTGAGTTTATCTGTAGTTTGCTCTCTAATGATCCTGGTCCTGGGCTCTACTCCGGGTAACTCGTATTCTTTAACAATACTTAGTAACACTTCTCTAAAAATAGCACCGCTGTTCTCTGAATTTACCATTATTACATAAGCTACAGGATGATCTTTCCAACCTACTAGCTGAGCTCTAAAACCTGCATCTGCTCCAGAATGAACAAAGGTGTGGTCCTCAACAACAATCCCCAAACCGTAATTATCTGTGCTGAGTGTGAGCATTTCATTTGCTGTTTTAGCCTTTATTAATCCATCTTCCTGTGATTGGTAAACTTCCATAATCTCTTTTGCCCATATCACCAATTGAGAAGGAGTTGTCCATAATCCTGCTGCTGCCATTTCCGGATATACATGCCATTTTCCATTCACCTGAGATCCGTCAGTATAATATCCTGTTGCTGCAAGATCGTGGTACTTTTCAGGAAGTGGATTTTCGTATGTACTTTTTGTCATTCCCAATGGATCCAGCACATGCTCCTGCATAACATCATGAAATTGTCTTTCTTCAATATCGGCTATCATTTGTTGCATTATGGTATAACCACCTCCGGAATACCGCCAACTTTCTCCAGGTTTTTTGTAGACACGAACAGAATCTGTATTTCCTTTACCATCTAAAATCTCAGGAGTACTGGGAATATCTTCTCCTCTTTCATAGCCCGGAAATCCCCATACAGTTAAACCTGCAGAGTGGTCCAATATCCTGCGTGTTGTAACTTTTTCCTCCAATGTAAACTCATTATCGGGTAATTTCCAGTTCACCAAATAGTCATTAACATTGGCATCCAAATCAAGAGCTCCGTTTTCATAAAGCTGAAGGGCTCTTGTAGCAGCCACAGGTTTACTAATGGATCCTGCCAGGAACATGGTCTCAGTAGTCACTTTTCGATTTTCAGTGGTATCTGTAACCCCATAGCCTTTAGCCCACTCTATAACTCCATTATTAATTACTGCAATACTCAACCCATTAACCCCTAATTCTTTCATCCTGTCTTCAATATTAAAATGCTGTATTTCCTGTATACTGTCTTTATGTATTTGAAGATTGGGCTGGAGGCCATTCTCAAGCCTAAGAATTCTTTCCTCCAAGAGCTTTTTATCTTTTTCCGATTGGTTGGAGCAATTGGTAAGAGTCAGCAGAATAGAGAGGTAAAAGAAGAAGTTTTTCATCGCATATTGACTTTAGATATTCAGTGTTAAAGACAATGTGATTGATGATTTGTTACAGTGTTGGTAATTTAATAGGTTACAACATTTCAGCCATGATTAGTAGCAGTTCTTATAATCCATTTTTAGCTTTCCAAGCACTCAATGTAGTAGGATGTTCATCGTCAATTGGATAATTCCAATTTATAAAGTTGAGTTGTTTTAGTGTTAACAAAACAAACATTCCATCATTACCACAATTTATTGGATAAAACTGCTCGTTTGAATTTTGTCTCCTTAGCTCAGCGTTCAACATCTCTATGAAATTAATATAGGCAATTCCCCAATCAAGGTCAGAAAACTGTCCATCAAATGCTATATATTCAATTCCATTCAATTCGATGGTGTGCTTCCAGCTATTTTCACTTTGCTCACTCTTTTCGTTGCCGAATTCTAATTCGAGTCCAAGTTTTTCGAAGGTCGGTTTGATTTGATTTAAATATTTTATCAATCCACCTATCTCAAAAAGCTCTTCACAATCCACCCAATGATAGCGATAATCCATAAAACTAAATGTTTCTTCTCTCATTGGTCCTTGAAAGAAATTCAAATCCGTGTACGATTTTTCAAAGCCAGTCTTAACTACATCCAATTCAGATTCGTCAGTTAAGTTGAAATAATCTAATTTTTCCAATTCAACCGCAATTTCTTTTCCACTTAGTTTTTTCTTAACCTCTTTCTTTGGATTCTCATTCCAAATTTTTGAACTCGCATTACCGTTTTTGGAATCACAACCCAAAAACACGAAAATAAATATGATCAGAAAAATATGTTTCATTGATTTTTTCAAAATCCTCTGTTTAAAATTCAAATCTAATTTAGTTAATCTTTAAAAAAGTTTAAATGAGTAAATACTTATTTTGGTTAGTCAACTGACTTTTCACATTACTGCTAATTTCGTTGCGACTGGAAGCGTGGTGAAGTGTAAAGCATAGATCCTTACCATTGGGAGGAGCAATGCTCATCCAAAATCCCAGGGCAAACCTTGTTTGCCTGGACTTTTTATGCCCTTCACCCTGCAGCTAAACCTGCGGTTCGGGCATAAAAAAATCCCGTTAGTTTTCTAACGGGATTTTGTGATGTGGGCGATGTAGGATTCGAACCTACGACCCCCTGCTTGTAAGGCAGGTGCTCTAAACCAACTGAGCTAATCGCCCTTCTTGCGTGATTGCGGATGCAAATATAGGACAGTTTTTCAATCAACCAAAATAAAAAGCAAAAAAAATCAAAGAATTTCGGCTACTGTAAAAGTGCTTCCTCCGATATAGATCAGGTCTTCTTTTGCCGCGTTTTTCAAGGCGTTTTCATAAGCCTCTGCAACCGAATCAAATACACTTCCTTCCAGCTTAAAAACCGATGCATTTTCTTTTAAAATTACTGCCTTAAGTCCTCTTGGAATATCCGGTGTACAGAAATAATATTTTGCATTTTTCGGGAATAACGGAAGGATATCTTCCAGGTTTTTATCACCTACTACTCCCAAAACCACATGAAGCTCTTCTCTGGATTCTTCTTCCAGCTGCTGCATCACCCATTTCAGGCCTTCTTTATTATGTGCTGTATCGCAAATAACCTTGGGTTGCATACTCAATAACTGCCACCTTCCCATAAGTCCTGTATTCCTGACTACGTGAAGAAGCCCTTCTTTTATATGATCATCCGAAATGGTAAATCCTTCCAGTTGACGGATCGCAGCTACTGCAGTCCTGCTGTTCATTTGCTGATACTTCCCTGTAAGATCTGTCGGATAGCTTTCTTTTTCGATATCCTCTGCCAGGATCATCATAGCTTCATTTATACTGGACACCTCATCAAATACCGGGAACGTCTCCTGATGATATTCTCCAATGACCACAGGGGTCCTGTGCTTAATAATACCCGCTTTTTCCAGGGCAATCTGAGAGAGGTCATCTCCAAGCAGATCTATATGGTCCATCCCTATATTGGTAATAACCGATAATTCCGGCATAATGATATTGGTAGAATCCAGGCGACCGCCAAGCCCCACTTCAATGATAGCAATATCGATCTCCTCTTCTACAAAATAATCGAAGGCCATCCCGACAGTCATTTCAAAAAAGGAAAGTTCATGCTGCTCCAGGAACTCTTTGTGATCCTTAATAAAGTTCACTACAAAATCCTCGGGTATCTCCTTCCCGTTTATCTTTATCCGTTCCCTGAAGTCCTTTAAATGCGGAGAAGTATACAAACCTACCTTATAGCCTGCTTCCTGCAGGACAGAGGCTATCATATGGCTGGTAGAACCTTTTCCGTTGGTTCCCGCCACGTGAATTGATTTGAATTTCTTTTCGGGATGCTTCAGGTAGGTAGAAAATCCCTGGATACCATCCAGTTTTGCTTTAAAAGCAGTTTTTCCCTGACGTTGGTACATAGGTAACCTGCCAAACATCCAATTAATAGTTTCCTGATAGTTCATGGGGTAAATGAAGTTTATTCTCCCAGCTTAAAGTTCACGACAACAAAACCTATCTGACGTGAAGGAGCTTTGGAATCGAAATTCCACTTATGCATAAAAGCAGTTCTTTTAGCAGGCTCCAAAAGGCAGGGATGATTATTGGTAGTTCCCCGAACTCCGGGGACCGCATTTATTACTTTTCCAGATTTGTCTACTTCTATTTTAACTACAACCGTTCCTGACTCATTACATTCCTGCTGTACTTTTCCTCTACTCACCAGAGAGCGACCGTTGAGGCCGTAACCTACGCCACCTCCTCCGCTTCCGGGAGTTCCGTAATAACTACTGGCATACGGATCTCCATCAGGATTTCCTTTATCGCCCGGTCTGTTATCGTCTCCTTCACTACCGGTAGCATCGCCATCAGATTTATTTAACCCGCCCATTAACTGATCGAGTTTTTTTCTTTTGGCATCCTGCTCCCGCTTTAATCGCTCCTCAGCTTCTCTCTTTTCTCTTTCTTTCCTCTCTGCCTCAGCTTTTGCTTTTCTGGCTTCCTCTTCCGCTTTCCGCTGTGCCTCTTTCTGTTTTTTAATACGGATGGATTCTTCATTATCCTCCGTAAGCACATCTTCTGCTTTTTCCTCTACCTTTTCCGGTTCTGCAACTTCTTCAGGTTTTACCTCTTCTTCCTGGACTTCTTCCTTTTTGGTTTCTTCCTGAATAGGTTTGGGAATAGGCTTGGACCTTATTTTTTCCTTGGGCTGTACTTTTCCACTACCGAAGTTGGTAGTTCCGAAGTTTACAGATATTCCGCTTTCCGGCGGTGGATCGAGATACTTAAGACCGAAATAAAACAACAGAATGATCAGTGCCGTTAACAATACCGTAGTTAACGTAAATGATTTCTTCTTATGTCTTGTATCTAAAAATGACATTTAGTTAGGTCTTACTGCCAGGATCACTTTAAAGTCGTTTTGCTTTGCTATATCCATAACGTTTACCGCTTTTTCAATAGGTACGCTCTCTTCAGCTCTTAAAATGATCGTAGGCTTATCTACTCCTTTTAATTTTCTTTTTAATTCGATCTCCAGAAATTCCGGATTAACCTTTTGACTGTCTATATAATAATCCAGGTTTCTATTTATACTTACGGCCACATTCTGCGTATTGGTCGATTTTCCTTTGGCTTTTGGTAGCAAAAGGTCCAATGCATTGGGCGAATTGGCAGTCAGCATAAAGAAAACCAGTAACAGAAATACTATATCTGTCATGGATGACATGCTGAATTCGGGAGATACCTTATTTCTACCTTTTAATTTCATAGAGATGCATTAAGCAGGTTCGTTAAGTAAATCCAGGAATTCCACAGCATTTGCTTCCATCTGGTGAACTACTTTATCCGTTCTAACCACCAGGTGGTTATATCCGATATAGGCGATAATACCAACCACCAGACCGGCTACCGTAGTAGTCATTGCGGTATAGATCCCTGATGCCAGAGAACCCATTTCCGCCTGTCCTCCACTGCTTGCCATTTGATGGAAAGCTAAAATCATACCAATTACTGTTCCGAGGAACCCGATCATAGGAGCTGCTCCGGCTACTGTTGCCAGAATACTAACATTTCGCTCCAGTTTATACACTTCAAGTGTTCCTGCATTCTCAATGGCCTTATTGATATCGTCAAGGGGTTTTCCGATACGGGAGATCCCTTTTTCGGTAAGCCTGGCCACAGGAGAATCTGTTTGAGCACACAGGATCTTAGCAGCTTCCAGTTTTCCGGAAGATACATGATCCCTGATCTGATTCATAAAATTCTTATCGATCTTTGACGCTGCCTTAATGGCAAAAGTACGTTCAAAATAAATATAAAGTGCCACAAATAACAGCACGAACAATATTCCGATAATAATCATACTTCCCGTACCACCATTAACGATAAGGTCGGCTACGGAAAGTGTTTTCTCTTCAGGAAGTGTTTCAAGCAACTCTTGTGCTTCTTCTTGTAATAATAACATAGCTATTGGTCAAAAGTTTTATTAATAACGACAGATTGGGGATTAAATTATATCAGTACAAAATCTCTGAGTAATATAAAAGCAACGGCTCCGGCAGCAAATCCTATAAATGCCAGCCAGGTGATTTTTCTAAGGTACCAGAAAAAGTCTATTTTTTCCATTCCCATAGCTACAACTCCGGCAGCAGAACCGATGATTAGCATACTACCACCCGTTCCGGCAGAATATGCGATAAAATGCCATAGCGGATTATCAATACCCTCCGAGAACATTCCCATACTGGCAGCTACCAGAGGAACATTATCTATGATTGCCGAACCAACTCCAAGCAGCATCACTACAATATCTGTATTCGGGATAGCTTCATTAAGACCTTCGGCAAAATGGAATAACTGTCCGAGAGATTCCAGGGCCGCTACAGCCATTAAGATCCCCAGGAAGAACAGGATACTCGGTAATTCGATCTTGGATAATGAAGAATGTACCGGGCTATGATGTGCAGCTTCGTCACTTTCTTCATCTACATGAGAAACACTGAATTTGGTTCCACTATAGATCTCTGCAAAAGTTGCTACCAATGCTAAAGACAGCATCATTCCCACATATGGTGGTAAATGGGTAATGGTCTTAAAAACAGGAACAAAAACAATTGCTCCCAAACCAAGGTAAAGCATGGTTCCTCCAAACTTAGATTTCTTCTCATTATCGTCTTCTATGCTTTCTTCCAGATTTCCACTAAAGGGTTTTAATCTTGACGCCACTATAGTTGGTAATGCAAAACATACTAGCGATGGTAACAGAACATGAAGTATAAGCTGGATCGTGGTAACCTTATCATCTATCCAAAGCATGGTAGTGGTAACGTCTCCAATAGGCGACCAGGCTCCTCCTGCATTTGCTGCAATAATAATAAGTCCGGCATACCACAGCCTTACTGTTTTGTCTGAGATGACCTTCTGTAATATGGTAATAAGTACAATAGTAGCAGTAAGGTTATCAATAATAGCAGACAGGATAAAACCTAAAATGGTAAAGATCCACAGGAGTTTCTTTTTACTCCTGGTCCTTATAAAACCTTTAATGGTCGCAAAACCGTTAAAATAATCAATGATCTCAACTATTGTCATTGCCCCGAGCAGGAAGACCAGGATCTCGGCCGTCTTTCCGAGGTGATGGAGCAGGATCTCATCCAGATGGGTCGGTTCCAGCTCTTTTAATTCGGCATTCACTTCAAAAACCGGCATATGAGTCAATGCAATAATAGCCCACAATAAAGCCATCATGGCAAGTGCAGGGATCAATTTGTCAATTTTCAGATTATGTTCGAGGGTTATTGCCAAATAACCAAGAACAAACACGATGATTACTATAGTTTCCATAAGGTTTGGATAGTTTTATTTTTCTTTAAATTAATTGTTTCAGTGCTATTTCAAAGGCGGTACTGCTTATCCTTGTTTTGGAAGCACTACGCCTGAATGAATTGGTCAATGCCTTTTTTATAATATCGGAGGTATCCTCGAAAATAGTTTCGTCTTCCATAGATACTCTTCGTTCCATAAAATATGCAAAGACCCTTGCCATACCACAATTCGATATAAAATCAGGGATAAGACTTACTCTTTCATCCGTGTATTCCATGATAGGACCAAAGAAGATCTCCTTATCCGCAAACGGAACATTAGCTCCACAGGATATCACTTCCAGGCCTGCATCTATCATTTGAGATATTTGTTCTTTGGTAATAAGGCGCGAAGCTGCGCATGGGGCAAATATCTCTGTAGGTAAGGTCCATACCCTTTTGTTTATTTCTTCAAAAGGAATAAGATTGTCGGCTTTGAGGGCATTGCCGTTCTTATTGAGGAAAAGCGTTCTTATCTCTTCAAAGGAAAATCCCTCTTCTTTAATAAGTCCGCCCCCTATATCGATGATCGCAACAATTTTAGCTCCCATCTGGGAAAGGTAGAATGCGGCAGCTGAGCCTACATTTCCGAATCCCTGTATGACAGCACGTTTTCCTTTAACATTTCCTCCGTAAATATCGTAATAGTGTTTTACGGATTCTGCCACCCCAAAACCGGTGATCATATCGGCAACGGTATACTTTCTCTGAACATCGGGAGAGTATTCATCACTCTCTATTACTTTGATCACTCCCTGACGCAACTGCCCGATTCGATTTATCTTATCGGCTTCCGTTGGTTTGAAATGTCCGTTAAAAACTCCTTCCTGCGGATGCCATACTCCACAATCTTCTGTAATTGGGATCACTTCATGGATCTCATCTACATTCAGATCGCCTCCGGTGCCGTAGTAATTTTTCAGCAAGGGGGAAACTGCTTTATACCAGCGTTCCAGGACTCCTTTTTTACGAGGGTCTCTGGGATTAAAATTAATCCCTGATTTGGCTCCACCAATAGTCGGGCCGGATACTGTAAATTTCACTTCCATGGTCTTTGCCAGGGAAACTACTTCATTCATATCAAGACCTTCGCGCATTCTGGTTCCTCCTCCTGCAGCACCGCCTCTCAACGAATTAATGACTGTCCAGCCTTCTGCTTCCGTTTCCGGATCTTTCCAATTAAAAACTATTTCTGGGGATTTATCTTCGTACTTCTTAAGTAGATCTTTCATTAAAATCATTTCTGTAGCGACAAATATAAAAAATTGTCCCCTGCTTTTTCTTCAGAATTTCGATGTTGTGGAAAAATATTTTAACTTTTTTTAAATATCTTGTAGAAATAATGTAAACGCCTCCCGAAAAAGTTTTTTACATATTCACAGAAAGAATTGGATTTGATTGAAAAATTCGCATTAAAAGCATATCTTTGAGCTCCTTTTTTAAAAAAACTGTAAATAAAGCAACTTATGGATTTTAATCTTTCCGAAGAACAATTGATGATTCGCCAGGCGGCAAGAGATTTTGCGCAGACAGAATTACTGCCAGGAGTGATCGAAAGAGACGAAAAGCAGGAGTTTCCTACCGAACAAATAAAGAAGATGGGAGAGCTTGGTTTTCTTGGGATGATGGTTTCACCGGAATACGGAGGAAGCGGACTTGATACCGTTTCTTATGCCCTTGCCATGGAAGAGATCTCTAAAATTGACGCATCGGCATCTGTAGTAATGAGTGTAA
This sequence comes from Leptobacterium flavescens, assembly GCF_010671605.1. Taxonomy (GTDB): domain Bacteria; phylum Bacteroidota; class Bacteroidia; order Flavobacteriales; family Flavobacteriaceae; genus Leptobacterium; species Leptobacterium flavescens. Next base: position 10,821 of record NZ_JAABOO010000004.1, on the reverse strand, counting down.
ACAATTCCCTCGTATGCTGGGGACTTGAAAACTTCGGAACTGAAGAGCAAAAACAAAAATACCTGACAAAATTAGCTACGGGTGAAGTGATAGGTGCTTTCTGCCTTTCTGAACCTGAAGCAGGTAGTGATGCTACTTCGCAAAAAACAACCGCAATAGATAAAGGTGATCACTATTTATTGAACGGTACTAAAAACTGGATCACTAACGGTAGTTCTGCCGATGTGTATTTAGTTATTGCCCAGACCTATCCTGAAAAAGGCCATAAAGGTATCAACGCTCTGATCGTAGAGAAAGGTATGCCTGGTTTTGAGATCGGTCCTAAAGAGCAAAAACTGGGGATTCGCGGTTCGGATACTCACTCTCTATTGTTTACCGATGTAAAAGTTCCCAAGGAAAACAGAATAGGGGAAGATGGTTTCGGATTTAAGTTTGCCATGAAAACGCTATCGGGTGGTAGAATTGGTATTGCATCTCAGGCATTGGGTATTGCAGCCGGAGCTTATGACCTTGCCAGAGAATATTCTAAAGTAAGAAAGGCTTTCGGAACAGAGATCTGCAATCATCAGGCAATTGCTTTCAAGCTTGCAGATATGCACACCCAGATAGAAGCAGCTCGACACCTTGTGTTAAAGGCAGCATGGGATAAAGACAATGGTAGCAACTATGATCTTTCGGGAGCCGTAGCCAAATTATACGCTTCTCAGGTAGCAATGGATACTACGGTAGAAGCCGTACAGATCCACGGAGGAAACGGATATGTAAAAGAGTATCACGTAGAGCGTTTGATGAGAGATGCCAAGATTACTCAGATCTACGAAGGAACTTCCGAGATCCAGAAAATCGTAATTTCAAGAAGTGTATTAAGAGATTAATAATACGATCAGAATCATATAAAAAGGAGCAATTTAAAATTGCTCCTTTTTTTTATTTCTTTTAGCAATTAAAAAACGGATTTCAGAAGACACACCCCTATTAAAACACCATATTGACCTTATTTTTTTCTCTTTCGACCCCTTACCCCCTATCAAATTCCATTTAATTAAGAGCACATCCTTCTTTTTTTAACAAATTCTCAAATTTCGCCTTCTAAAATTCATTTTTTGAATTTTTAACAACGTTATTTTGATAATAATGAATTTCTTTCAACATAATTAAAAATTCATTAAATAATTATCATGTTTTTAAATAGTTTTGTTGAAATTATTCAAAATATGAGACTGAAAAAACAAGGACTTTATTCACCTGAATTTGAGCATGACAATTGCGGAGCAGGTTTTATTTGCAGCCTGAAAGGAGAAAAAACTCATGACATCATCCATAAAGCGCTTGATATTTTAGTCCGCCTTGAACACAGAGGAGCCGTAAGTGCCGACGGGAAGACCGGAGACGGAGCCGGAATACTCATTGAGATCCCTCACCGGTTCTTTAAAGATTCCTGTGAATTCGAATTACCGGAAGCCGGAAATTACGCTGTGGGAATGGTTTTTCTTCCCAAATCTGAAAATCAGGCTTGTATCTTTATGGAATGGTTCGATCTTCATATTTCGGAAGAGGGTCTGGAAGTTATAGGCTGGAGGGATGTCCCGGTAGATCATGATTGTGTGGGAGAGATCGCATCCAGGTCGGAACCACGGATAAAACAGGTTTTTATTCGTAAGAAAGATAATTCCTTGTCCGATTCCGAATTCAATGCCAGGCTTTTTTCAGCCAGAAAGATCTGTGAACACAGAGTTCTTGGCTCCGGATATTCGGAAGCAGATTATTTTTATTTCAGCAGTCTTTCCACAAGTACGATTATTTATAAAGGCCTCTTAAAGCCTCAGGATATAAGTATATACTATAAAGATCTTACCAGGGATGAAGTGGTTACCAAACTGGCCCTGGTACATCAACGCTTTTCCACCAACACCTTTCCCACCTGGGATCTGGCACAACCTTTCAGGTATATGTGTCATAACGGGGAGATCAATACCCTTAAAGGCAACCTTAGCAGGATGAAAGCCCGGGAAGAGCTTTTTAAAAGCGAACTTTTCGGGGAGAAGATCTCCCAAATACTTCCTGTAGTCCTTGAAGGGAAATCCGATTCGGCATCTATGGACATGGTCCTGGAACTATTGCTTCAAACCGGCAGATCCCTGCCCGAAGCCATGATGATGCTGGTTCCCGAAGCCTGGGAAAAACACGAATCCATGTCGGACGAGAAAAAAGCATTCTATGAATACAATGCATGTATCATGGAACCCTGGGACGGTCCGGCTTCCATTCCGTTTACAGACGGGAATTATATCGGAGCGCTACTGGACAGGAATGGGCTCCGCCCTTCACGCTACACTGTTACAAAAAGTGGTTATGTGGTCATGTCATCGGAAACCGGGGTCATCGATATCAAACCGGAAAATGTTATTTTCCATGGAAGGCTGGAGCCCGGAAAAATGTTCCTGGTAGATATGAATGAAGGCAGGATCATTGAAGATGAAGAAGTGAAATACAGCATTGTTTCCAAACATCCGTACAGGGAATGGTTAAACGAACATTTATTGCCTTTATCGTCTGTTCCTTATACCGGGAATAAAACCCCTGTTGAAAAAACAGATATTCTAAGCAGGCAAAGACTCTTCGGGTATACCCTGGAGGACATCAGCACTGTTATAAGTCCGATGGCTGCTAAAGGCAAAGAAGCGATAGGTTCTATGGGGACAGACACTCCTCTGGCCGTACTTTCGGATAAACCTCAATTACTATACAACTACTTCAAGCAACTTTTTGCCCAGGTAACCAATCCACCTCTTGACGGTATACGTGAGGAGATTATCACCGACACCAGTTTATCCGTAGGTGAAGACCGGAATATCTTTAACATTACGCCTGAGCACTGTAAAAAACTTCGTATACAAAACCCCGTGATCTCCAATGAAGATCTCGATAAAATAAAATATATAGAACATCCCGATTTCAAGGCAAAATCCGTCTCTATTCTATACGGTATTGATAAAGGTCTCAACGGCCTGGAAGCGCGATTGGAGGAGATGGTATCTGAAATCGTCAGCTCGGTAGATGAGGGTTGTAATATTATAATACTTTCCGACAGGAATACAGATCGTGAAAATGCTCCTATCCCGGCCCTTCTTGCCTGTTCCTATGTACATCACGCCCTTAGGAAAAGTAAAAAAAGATCTGCCATCGGCATCGTAATAGAATCGGCCGAACCCAGAGAGCCTCATCATTTTGCTGCTCTCTTCGGATACGGAGCCAGTGCAGTAAACCCGTATATGGTGAATGAAATTATAGGGCAATTATCCAAAGAAAACAAAACCGGAGGGTTAAATACAGAGGAGGCAATCAGCAACTTCAATACAGCTATTGCCAAAGGCATGATCAAGATCATGAACAAAATAGGGATCTCAACCCTGCACTCCTACCGGGGAGCTCAGATCTTCGAAGCCCTAGGGCTGAGCAAAGCATTTGTCAACAAATATTTTTGCAATACCCCTTCCCGTATTGAAGGAATCGGCTTGTACGAAATTGAAAGAGAAATACGGAAAAGACATCAGCAGGCCTTTTATAAAAATTCATCCGATCCGGGATTAAAGCTGGACATCGGAGGGGATTACCGATGGAGAAGAAAAGGAGAACGTCATATGTTCAACCCTTCTACCGTTGCAAAACTCCAGCAAGCCGTCAGGCAGAATAAAACAGAGAGTTATCAGCAGTATGCTCAAATGATCAATGAACAGAGCAAAAAGCTTATGACCCTAAGGGGAATGTTTGAATTCAGGGAGCTGGACCCTGTTCCCATAGAGGAAGTAGAGCCATGGACGGAAATCGTTAAACGCTTTAAAACGGGGGCTATGTCTTTTGGTTCTATCAGTAGGGAAGCCCATGAAAATCTGGCCATTGCCATGAACAGAATAGGAGGCAAAAGCAATTCGGGAGAAGGAGGTGAAGATCCCAGACGTTTTAACAAAGACCTGGATGGCAACTGGAGAAACAGCGCCATTAAGCAGGTAGCTTCCGGCCGGTTCGGAGTAAGCATAGATTATCTGAGTAGTGCAGAAGAGATCCAGATCAAGATGGCCCAGGGGGCCAAACCGGGAGAAGGGGGTCAATTACCAGGCCCTAAAGTAAATCACGAGATTGCCAAAACACGAAACTCAACTCCCTATGTAGGGCTTATTTCACCGCCGCCACATCACGATATTTACTCCATTGAAGACCTGGCCCAATTGATCTTCGATCTTAAAAATGCCAATCGCAAAGCCAGGATCAACGTAAAACTGGTTTCGGAAGCAGGAGTAGGTACCATTGCAGCCGGTGTTGCCAAAGCCAAAGCGGATGTCATACTAATTTCCGGATACGATGGAGGAACCGGAGCCTCTCCCCTTACTTCATTGAAACATGCCGGGCTTCCCTGGGAACTGGGGATTGCAGAGGCCCAGCAAACCCTGGTCCTGAATAATTTAAGAAACAGGGTAGCCATAGAATGTGACGGGCAGTTAAAAACAGGAAGAGATGTCGCTATTGCATGTTTGCTGGGAGCCGAAGAGTTTGGCTTTGCAACAGCACCTTTGGTGGCTTCAGGATGTATTATGATGAGAGCCTGTCACCTTAATACCTGCCCTGTTGGGATCGCTACTCAGGATCCCGAACTCCGAAAGAACTTTAAGGGCAGTCCGGAACACGTTATCAATTTTATGTATTTCGTTGCCCAGGAGCTGAGGGAGATCATGGCATCATTAGGATTCCGCACCATTAACGAGATGGTCGGGAAAAGTGAGAAACTCAATATGAACAAAGCCATAGAACACTATAAAGCCAGAGGCATTGATCTTTCTGCTATTCTTTACAAACCGATGGTAAAGGAAAATACCGCTTTATACAACTGCGAAGAGCAGGATCATGAATTAGCGGAAGTCCTGGATTTTAAGATCCTTAAAAAGGCGCATCCTGCTATTTACAGAAAAGAGAAGATGTCTCTGGATTTTACCATTGGAAACACCGACAGGACGACCGGGGCGATCTTAAGTAATGAAATTTCCAGGATCCATGGAAGAAAGGGATTGCCCGAAGATACATTGAATCTGAATTTCCACGGTTCTGCAGGGCAAAGTTTCGGTGCTTTTGCCACTAAAGGACTCACCTTTAAAGTAACAGGTAATACCAATGACTATCTGGGAAAAGGACTTTCGGGCGGGAAACTCATCATCAAAACCCCGGAAAATGCATCCATACGCGCAGATAAAAATGTCATTACGGGAAATGTGGCTTTATACGGAGCAACTTCCGGAGAGGTTTATATTAACGGAATAGCAGGCGAGCGTTTCTGTGTGAGGAATTCGGGGGCCAAAGCCGTTGTGGAAGGTATCGGGGATCACGGATGTGAATATATGACCGGGGGAATAGCGGTTATCCTAGGTAAAACAGGGAGAAACTTCGCGGCCGGGATGAGTGGGGGTATCGCTTATATTTTTGATGAGAAAAACGATTACAGCAAGAGTAATCTCAATATGGAAATGATAGAGCTCGAGCCACTTTCCGATGAGGACAAGGAAGAAATAAAAACTCTGCTAACTGCGCATTACCGGTATACTTCCAGCCAAAAAGCTCAGAAAATATTGAGTGAGTGGGGAAAACAGCATAAAAAGTTCATCAAAATAATGCCGACGGAGTACAAAAAAGCGCTGGAGATCCTGGCTGCCGAAAAAGACGCGAATAACACAGAATTAATATCAGCTTAGATCATGGGAAAATTAGGAGGTTTTAAAGAATTTGAAAGAACAGCAGAACGTACCATTGCGGTTGAAAAACGGGTAAAGAACTACAGGGAATTTACCATAGAATTAAACAAACAGCAACTGAATGAACAGGGAGCCCGATGTATGGATTGCGGGTTACCTTTCTGCCATAGTGGTTGCCCACTCGGGAACCTGATCCCGGATTTTAACGATGCCGTATACAAAAACAACTGGCAGGAAGCCCTGGAGATCCTGCACTCCACTAATAATTTCCCTGAATTTACCGGAAGGTTATGCCCCGCTCCCTGCGAATCGGCCTGTGTCCTGGGTATTATAAAACCTTCGGTCTCTATCGAGCTGATTGAAAAATATATCGTTGAGAGAGGCTTTAAAGAAGGATGGATAAAAGCTCAATTGCCGCTAAGGAGAACAGGTAAAAAGGCAGCTGTAATCGGTTCCGGTCCGGCAGGACTGGCTGCAGCGCAGCAACTGAACAGGGCCGGGCACACTGTAACGGTTTTTGAAAGAGATCAGAAACCGGGAGGCCTATTGAGGTACGGCATCCCTGATTTTAAACTGGAGAAATCGGTTATCGACAGAAGGTTAGCCATTCTTGAAGAAGAAGGCATCACTTTTAAAACCAATGTTCATGTCGGGGTGAATTACAAAGCGGAAAAACTAAAAGCATTTGATGCCGTGGTTCTCTGCGGAGGCGCCACCAACAAAAGAAACCTTCCGATACCCGGTTCTGAAACCCGGGGAGTGGTTCAGGCGATGGATTTCCTCAAGCATAATAACGAAGTGATAGATGGTCTTCAGGAACCCATAGATAAATTTTCGGCTGAAGGAAAAAATGTTATCGTGATCGGTGGAGGGGATACAGGCTCCGATTGTGTAGGGACCTCAAACAGGCATGGTGCACTCTCGGTAACTAATTTTGAGATCATGCCTATGCCTTCGGGAGAACGAACCAAAGAAAACCCATGGCCTTTCTGGCCCTTTACCCTAAAAACAAGTACATCTCATGAGGAAGGCTGTAACCGGAACTGGAGTATTGCCACCAAGGAATTCGTAACCGATGAAAACGATCAGCTGATCGCTTTGAAGACTATAGAAGTGGAATGGGTAAGTGAAAACGGAATGCGCCCTCAGTTAAAAGAAAAAGCGGGAACGGAAAAGATCTGGCCTTGCGATCTCGCTCTCCTGGCATTGGGTTTTACAGGACCTGAAAAAACACTGGTGGAACAATTAGGGTTAAATACAGATAACAGAAGTAATGTAAACAGCAATAATTATCAAACCAATATTCCGAATATCTTTACAGCAGGCGATATGAGAAGAGGGCAATCCCTGATTGTCTGGGCCATCTCCGAAGGCAGGGAAGCAGCTCATTATGTAGATCGTTATCTGATGGGAACTTCAGAGCTTCCGCTAAAAGGGGAAGGAGATCTTCCGGCTGCCTGATCATTCATCCCATTTTAATCCGGAGTAATGCGTATCGATATAATTTTTCATTCGTTCGATATCGTCTTTAGAGGTCAGGTCCGGAACATGCTCTGATGCCGGGACTCCTTTAACCGAAGAAGGGTGGTCTTGCACCATATTCAGCAGTGCGGTCGGCAATTCCTTTTCATTGCGTTTTTTGTTGACGGGACAGTTGATTACATAGGTATTGAACATGGGTCCTGAAAATTTAAAAATATTCATACTCACCCTGATCTTTCCCGTATCATCCTTATACAATTTGCTTTTCTGCGGATCAGGCTTTTCAATAATATCTACCAGAAAACCATCTTTATCCAACGAAGCAAGTGCAAATTGCGCTATCCGCTCCGTACTGAATAAAAGAGCATCCCTGTCGTATGCAATAAAGGCATTCGGGCTTTGTGTCATTCTCAGCGCCTTAAGTACAGATTCCGAATACAAATTATCGCTGTTGCAAACCGTATACGTCCTGTTATTCAGCTCAGGATATTGGGAAACAGCCTGACTCACCGCATCGGCAGTTCCAAAGGGTTTTTCCCTTCCTTCCGGAATATACTGAACAGCATAGTTAATGGTTAGTCCGTGAAAATTATTGGCTTTTTTCTTTTCACCGTAGAACTCCTGTATTAGTTGTTCTTTTCCCCCTATAACAATATAAACATCGGTATAACCTGCCCGTTTAGCATTGTACAGAAGGTAATCCATTAACGGTCTGCCATCCGGGTCAATACTGATTAAACCTTTGCTCCTGCTGTTGGCCTGGGCCGCCAGTTTCTCATCGGGTGCAGACATATTGCTTTTCTTCATTCTGGAAGATGCTCCTCCCGCGAGTATTATCAGATCCTGATGCATTTTTCTTATTTTAAAATTCTTACCCCCGGGTCTACATTAACCTTATATGCCGCCCTGGCTCCGGCATCCATTATGGCTCGTATAACTTTTTCCTGCTTATCTTCAGCAGCCAGAGCAACAATACTCCCTCCACCTCCGGAACCAACTATTTTTACTCCGTATGCCCCTGCTTTCAAGGCATTCTCAACCATTTTATCTATACGCGGCACCGTTACTTTCAATATATCCTTTAATATGGCATGATGTTCATTCATAAGGCGACCTATATTTTTCATATCCGGTTTATCGGTTTCGAATACTTCCAGGGCTTCTTTTGTGATCGAATAATTTTTCAAGGCCGCAAACAAATAGGGCTTCAGATCGTCCGGAACATATTGGGAAAGTTCTTCGTACTGTTTGAAATCCGAATTAATGATCTCAAATCCTGTTTTTTTCTGTTTAATATGATCAATTGCCTTTAACGCCAGGGATTTCAGGTTTCCTAAAGTTCCTATAGTTTCTTTTTTAACCCCTGACTCTCCTATTATAAGACCGCCCATACTATCGCCGATAATTTCAAAAGAAGCTTCTTTTCCGGTATTGATAAACAGCACATGTCCTAAACCAATGGCATATTGGTCCATCAGGCCTCCCGGTTCTCCGTGTTCCAGAACTTCGGCTTCATAGGCAATTCTTGCTGTTAATGATGGAGTAATTTCCCTATCAGCTCCAAAAGCTTCCAGTAGAAAAGCTATCCAGGCCATGACCACTGCAGAGGAACTGGATACTCCTGCATTGATAGGCAAGTCTCCTTTTATCTCAATATCATAGCCTTTATCCGGAATACAACCGTACCTTCTGAGTACTTTGAGGGCAGAAGCAAAATAATCGCGATGCTCCAAAACCTCAAAGGTCTGATCTATATCGATCTCTCTTTTTTTGTTGATATCCGGCAGGTCCAATCTGAACCGGGATGTTTCATTCTCTTCTGCTTTTAAGCTGATGTATTTATCGATAGCGCAAGCTATAACCGGTAACCCCAGATAGTCCTGATGATCTCCGAACAAACAGGTTCTTCCGGGAGCCAGGACCTGTATACGGCTTTTGTTATTCATGGGCAGTTGTAAAATTTACACTTTTAATAAGTGTCTTTGATCCAGTTATACGGTTTGCGTTTTATCCATAGTCCCCTTGTAAAATCGGGGAAGTCCTGAGGTTCTCCATTATTTTCGATAGAGAGTTCCGACAACGGTGTTATAGCACTCCAGGCTGCTGCATCGTATACATCCAGAGGTGGTGCAATATTCTGTTTTGCAGATTCGACAAAAGCATGGATCACAAAGAAATCCATTCCTCCGTGTCCGGCACCGGTAGCATGCTCTCCATATTTCTGCCATAAAGGATGGTCATATTTCTTGAGCCATTCGTCTGCTGCATCCCATCTGTGAGGCTCAGATTTCCCCTCTATATATATCCGGTTTCCATCAACCTCCCAGAGTCCGTTTGCTCCCTGAACCCTGAATCCGAGTGAATACGGGCGCGGGAGGTTACAATCGTGGGTCACGATAATGGTCTCTCCCGTAGCGGTCTCTATGGTAGAAGTAATAACATCTCCCTGCTTGAATTTTACTTTGGCATTGGGGTGATCTTTTCCTCCGTGCTTTACAATATAATTATGAAGGCCTATGCTCTTGGTGGCATTAGAGGTAAGCGACAGGAAACGGTTCCCTCTGTTAATATCGCACATGGTAGCGATCGGCCCCACGCCGTGAGTAGGATAAACATCGGCATTTCTGGATACGGAATGCTGTGTTCTCCATTTTGATTCGGAAATTCCCTTTTCCCCGAATTCCACACCCTTTCCATAGGCTGTTTTTCCGTCGTTGAGCTTTACAAATCTTAAATCATGCTGATATCCGCACCTGAAATGTACCAGTTCTCCGAAAACATTCTGTCTTACCATATTGAGGACCGCCATGATATCTCTCCTGTAATTCACATTTTCCAGGATCATCAGATGAGTTCCTGTTTTCTCATGAACGTTCACCAGGTCCCAGCATTCTTCCAATGTATTAGCGGCAGAAACTTCCAGGCCGGTGTATTTACCTGCTTCCATTGCATCTTTAGCCATACGGGCATGCCACAACCAGGGAGTAGATATAATAACCGCATCCACATCTTTCAGCTCCAGAAGATTCCTGTAATCGTATTCATCCTTCCCGAATACTTCCGGTTTCGGTTCTCCGGCTTCTTTAATAGCCTTGAGAGAGATATCTATTCTTGCAGGATCTATATCGCAGATGGCTGTTACCAGGACATCATCTCTTAAAAGGACATTCTTTAAATGATTAGTCCCTCTTAGTCCTACGCCTATCAGCCCCAGTTTGAGCTTATCCTTCTTATTACTATTGATATTTCCAAAGGTCAGGCTTGGAGCTACGGATATCCCTGCTCCCACTATGGCAGATCTCTTAATAAAGTTTCGCCTGGATTTTTTTGTGTTCATTCCGGTGGTTTTTAGATTTCATATAAAAATATGATCTAAAATATAAAGTTTTGAAAATATAGGAAGGAAAGTTTTCGGGATAGGTCGGAAAGCTTAATTTTATCCAAAAAAAAAGCGTCTATCCAAAGATAAACGCTTTTCAAAGAAGGCGGCGACATACTCTCCCGGTTGCCCAGTACCATCTGCGCTGATGGGCTTAACTACTCTGTTCGGAATGGTAAGAGGTGAGCCCCATCGCTATAACCACCTTAAATCGTCTGTTGC
>NZ_JAABOO010000003.1 GCF_010671605.1 Leptobacterium flavescens | reverse complement strand
TTAAAATCAACAATCAAAAAAATCAATACCCTAAACTCTCTTAGAATGACTCTGCTTAAAATTTTTAACCGTTAGATAAAGTCGCCTCTATCTAACTGTGCTGTTAACATTATGTCAATGAACTCTTGTTTCTTATTCTCTAAACTTCCTCTCGAAAGCGGGTGCAAATATATAAACTCTTTTCTCTTCCCTCAAAATCTTTTTACGCTTTTTTTTGAAAAATTTTTATTTTTTTTCAAACGCCTGATTCTCTTCTATTTACACCAGTATTTTTTAGAACTTATTTGCCTTGTTTTACATCTCTGTGTCTCAAAGCGGGTGCAAATATAAATGCTTTTTCTTCTTATTCTAATTTTTCAGCGATATTTTTTTCAACTTTTTTTATATGTTTTGAACATCAATCATTTACAAATAAAAAAAATTCGGCAAGAAGCTGTCATCAGCTATAACAAACCCAAGAAGTCATGAATATTTTCTCCGGATACAGGCCTCTTAAATGAAGAAATTCCACACCAATCCGAAGCGAACGATAAAATCTCTGTAAGGATAATCGGGAGCCGAATAAAAATTGTTCCCGGTAAAAGGAGAATTAAAATGTTCTGCTTTAAGATAGATCCTGGTCCTCCTCACCTTTACATTAATAAAGAAGTCTATTAAAGGGAAGTCCCCTATCTCCTCCTGGTCCTGGCTGTAGAATTCGGAAATCAACGGATTATAGCCATCGGTAAAATAGGCAGTAAAGTATTTAAAGGTAACTCCCGTCTGAAGATACAATGCTTTTTTAAAGAGGTGATCCGAAAAATAAAGGGTATTTCTGGTCACAAATTCAGGAACATTCAAAATATTCTCATCCTGATCTACCATCTGATACATTACTGTATTATTCAACGCAAATTTACCCACTCTGAATTCCTTATTGAGTTTAACCTTCAGATAGTTTATAGTACCCTGGCTCTGAAAAGGAGCGATCTGTGGGTTTGTATCATCCGGCGAAAGCGGGGAAGATCCGAAATAGGAATAATTATCCAGAATGGAATATTCTGCTTCGAGATCAAACCATTTATTTAAACGGATATCCAAACCGACACCTTTCTTCTCCTCATTTTCAAAAACCTCTGTATTATTCCAATTGTACTGCTCATAATTACTCTGGTAGAGCAGAAAGTTAAAATTGGGCATCCTGGAAGTAGAATACACTTTAGCTCTCAGGTATCCTTTATCTTTCAGATCGTAAGAAGCCGAAGCATTAATAAATGTACCCCCCAGCTCTCCGGAAACATTAGTGGTAAAATCTCCTCTTAACTGAAATCTCCCGATATTCTTTATCCAGCTTCCTCCTATTGCATATTCTTCTCCCCGGAGATTACTCGGAATAACCCCCTGATCGGTAAAGAGCACGCTCCTGAAGAAGTAATTGTAACGATATGCTATAGCTTTCCCCTCAACAGCACCAATTATATTATTTGAATAGTTCAGGCTTAGCTGATTGAACATGGATCGCAATTGCCCCCGGTCGATCAGGCTTCCGCTCTGAAAAGAATCGCCAAAAAAACTATTGGCACTCGTCTGGTCGAACCTGTAAAATTTTGTTTCGTAGTTGAATTTATGTTTTAGCTGCAACCTGGAATATGATAAAGAATCCCTTCTATCATATATATTATAGTAGTGATCTAAATAATATCTTTTTCCAACCAATAGATTTTCGGCATCCTGGAACGCTACATCTATACGTGATCTATCCGTAAACTCGCTATCTCCTGATTCGAACTGGTCCCGGTTGGTTATCCCCCCATTCTCCTGATTTTCCACATCCTGAGACACTATATGAGCTTTAAACCCATATCTTCCGTTTTCGGTTGAATAATTAGCAGTAAGCCTGAAATTCCCGATGCTCGTTCTAATATTCTGATACTTTCCTAAAGAACGCAGACCCTTATTGGCAATTGAAAAGTTAAACCTTCTGGAAGTATTTAAGGTAAAAAAACCATCGGCTGACTGTCCCTGCTCCATAACTGTCTTAAAAAAGAGCTCTGTAGTCGGAGTCGGTACATTATAATAATACACATCTTCCACCTCCCAGTAATTGTAATGTTTGGCCCTTGCACCCAGTTGAGGGAACAAGTCGGTTTCATGCATATCATATGCAAGTTTATTATAGGGCTGCCCCACATTGGAAAAAGGGAGCAGTTCAAACTCATCCCTTCTTAAATAATTGAAGTTGTATTCTTTGTTAACTGTTAAGGTGGTATCAAAATGGGTAGTATCGCTGAGATGAGATATGATCTTATAATCTTTTATAGTCAACTCTTCCTTCTCTTTTTCCTTTTTAGCACCTTCCCTTGACTGCCTGATCCTGTTAGAAGAAATAGAATCTCTGAGCTCTTCTCTATTCTTTTGGTCCTGAGCCATGACAGCTGAAGCACATAAAAGGAAAATCAAAAATAACCTACGACCCATGCAATAAAATGATTTAACAGCAAAAGTATGTTTTTTGAACGAAAAAAATCACTAATAATTGTTAACAAAAAAAGCGCTTCTTTTCAGAAGCGCCTTTAATCTAATATTTATATCAATCTTAGTAACCTGGGTTCTGCTGTTCAGCAATTACCGAGTTAGCATTGATTTCTGCCTGTGGGATTGGAAGTGTGAAACGGAAATCCGTTACAGGAACCGCACATACACCGTTAATATCACAATCTGCAGGATCTCTTTGTACACCAGCGATACCAGCTCTAACAGCAAGTCTCTTGATATCAGTCCAACGCTGAGCCTGAGCAAATAGCTCTAAAGATCTTTCGTGAAGGATATCAGCAAAAGCTTCCTGAGAGTTTGCATAGTTAGGTAGCGGCTGAGCTACTGGGTATCTCTCATTTCTTAACTGCTGAATAAAAGCAGCAGCCTGACCTAAGTTACCTGCTTCTGCAGCAGCTTCAGCTCTGATGAATAACATCTCAGCAGCTCTGAAGATCTTAAGATCATTCAATAGTGGCTGACCTTCAGAACCAGGATAGATCTGAGTAACGATGATATCAATATCATCCTGAAGGTTAGTTAGGTAATCAGGATCGATTACAGAAGTTGGAGCTACGAAAGCCTCTTCACGGATATCATCCGGAATAGCGATCAGTCCATTGTAAATTCCTCTACCCATTTCCATAAATGGAGAACCTGTAATTGTAGCGTTTACGAAGGCAAATAAACTTCCTGCCCATCCACCACCACCGGTAGCCTGGTTATCGAAAGGACCTCCGTCTGCACGCTCTGCTTTAAAGATCACCCCAGCATTTCCAGCATCTGTCCAAATATCAAGGAAGTCATCTCTTCCTGCAAGTGGCACAGCTGTTAACGCCTGAGCTGCAAAATTATCTGCCTGAGTATACTGACCTCTGTATGCAGCAAGACGAGCTCTCATTGCAGTAATGAAGTTAGTATTGATAAAGGTAGGATCATTCTGAGAGAAAGTAGGATCTATCAGACCAGCTGCAGCATCCAAATCAGAATTGATCAAAGCATATACTTCACCATTTGTGTTTCTTGGACGTTGATCCTGGATCCCAGGAACTTCGTCAAGAGCAATAACACCTAGTGCACTATCATCCTCATAATTTGTTGAGAAGTGATTTATTAGTCTGAAGTGACCATATGCTCTTAAGGCATGTGCCTGAGCTACGATATTATTAAGCTGTGCTTGCTCAGCAGCCCCATCAGGAACAACGATCTCCGCAGCCTCAATAATTCTTGTAGCAAAGTTGATCAATCTGTACTGGTTGTTCCAGATTGCCAACACATTACCTGTGTTTGTATTAATATTGTACGCATATTCTGCAGTACCTTGTCCACCACTATCAAATCCGATTGTCACCTCATCCGTTAACAACATTCCCATACGGATCTCAAGTGTCAAATCTAACTGAGCGTATACTCCTAATAAACCAGAGTTCAAATCTGCTACTGATCTAAAAGCATTTTCCGCGCTCAAACGTCCTGGTTGATCTATATCAATTGCATCATTACACCCATTAAGTGAAATCAGCAAAAAGACCAGAAATAATCTATTTATAACTTTCATCATTAACTATTTATTTTATTATTAAAATCCAAATTCAACACCAACTGAGAATATTCTTGGAGTTGGGAACTGTCTAGATCCACTGAAACTCGCTTCTGCATCAAATCCTCTCCAATCAGTAACAGTAAATAAGTTCTCTCCGTTAACAAACGCTCTGAACGATGTTAATCCTGTATTCTCTAGGAATTTTGCTGGGAAGTTATATCCGAAACTTGCAAAACGTAATCTCAAGTAGTCTGAACTATATAGATCTCTGTCTGAATCATTTCCTAAAACTCGGTTAGTAACAGTAAGTGATGGAATATCTGTAATGTCACCTGGGTTTTGCCAAGCTCTGAAAAGATCTCTTGTTGCTCTAAACTGACCGATGTTATTTGGATTCTGGAATCCTCTTAAGTCAAAATCAAATCTATCTACACCAATTACGTAGTTAAACTGAGTAGTTAAGAAGAAACCTTTGTAATCTGCATTGAATCCGAAACTACCTTGATAATCAGGAACGATGTTCTTTCCAGTATTGATCCTGTCGTTATCTGTTGGGTTTTCAGTTTCGTTTCCGTTAGCATCCAAGAATAATAAGTTACCATTATCTGGGTTAACTCCGATAAATCTGTAAACAGTTACCTCGTTAATAGGTCCACCTACACGAAGCTGTAAATCGTTGTTGTTTGCGTTTCTGATAGACTCAACTCCACCAGGAAGGTCGATGATCTCAGACTTGTTGTAGTTACCTACCAAGTTCAAAGAAAGATTGAATCCTTCAGCACCACCTCTGATAAGGTCATAATTTAATGTAAGGTCGATACCGCTGTTCTCTAAAGATCCAACGTTTGCTCTCAAGACATTCTGACTTGTAATAGCAGATACAGGTGAATCCTGGAATAGATCTTCAGTTGTTCTGATATATCCATCGATAGATCCTCTAAGTCTTCTGTCGAAAACTTCGAAATCGATACCTACGTTAGCCTGCTTAACAGTCTCCCATCTTAGAGAGTTGTTACCAATCTGGCTAAGGAATAGAGAGTTAGCACCTCCATAACCGTTTCCAGTTGCGAAGAAGTTCTCTGTTAAATCAGGAGCAGCAAAGAAAGCTAATGCTCCAGCTCCTGCATCAACGATACGCTGGTTACCAGTTTCACCGTAAGAAGCTCTAAGCTTTAACAGGTTGAAAATAGAACCTTCCATAAATGGCTCATTATGAATATTCCATCTACCTGCTACAGAGTAGAAAGTACCCCATCTGTTAGAAGCAGCGAAACGGTAAGAAGCATCACGTCTGATTGTTCCAGTGAAACCGTACTTAGAATCATAGTCATAATCAACTTGTCCGAAGTAAGAGAATAAACCAGCATTTCTACGCTGTGCTCTTGCAGTATCTATAAAGAAGTCATTTGCAGCGTTATCAGCAACAAAACCTGCACCGTCTCCAGGAGAGAAAGTAGCTGGGTTTAAACCTCTTTGGAAGAATCCGAATGTTCTTAAGTATGCTCTAAAGTACTCTGTAAATACAGAAGCATCTACAGTATGCTTACCAAAAGTCTTATTCCAGTTTAAAGATGTAACTGCGTTAAAACTAAAGGTTCTTGTAGTGTTTTGATCCTGGAATCCAGGAGTATTGTTTCCAGTCTGAGCGAAAAGAAGTGCGTTGAAAGACTCAGGTCCCTCAGCTCTTGTTAAGTGCTCATCTGTGTAATCCCCACTCGCTGTAATACTAGCGGTGATATCGTCAGTAATCTTATAACTTGCGTTTGCACTCGCAATAATCCTAACCTCTGCCTCTTCTCTTGTAAATGTCTCAATGATATCTAATAAGAATAAAGGAGTGTTACGGAATAATAGCGGAGATAATAAAGCCGCACCGTTTGTATACTCATCAGGAGAGATATAAGGTACAGACTGATATGCACCTAATACTAAGTTCCTGTTAATTGCACCTCCACCAATGTTGTTTGGCTCATCAGACTCTGAATAGTTCAAAGAAAGGTTTGTAGAGTAGTTAAATCTATCGTTGTTAGATTTACCAGTAATGTTACTTCTTACGTTGAACCTTTTCAAGGAACTCTGAACAAGGATACCTTCAGTATCACTATATCCGAAAGAAGTAAATGAAGTTACGTTATCTCCACCGTTAGATAAAGAAAGCGTGTGGTTCTGAGAAATACCAGTTCTGAAGAATACTTCTTCCCAACGAGTAGTTGTGAAAGCAGCAATCTCAGCATCAGTAAGTCCGTTACCAACACCTCTACTTAGAGTTCTCTCTAACTCTAACTGCTCTTGTGCATTTGTCAGGTCGTAATCGTTGTCCTGAAGCTCAGAGAAACTTACTTGTCCCTGATAGTTAATCTTTAACCCACTGTTAAAGCTACCTTTCTTAGTTTTTACGATGATTACCCCGTTCGCACCACGGTTACCGTAAATTGCAGTTGCACCGGCATCCTTAAGTACAGAAACCGAAGCAATTTCATTCGGGTTCAAACTACGGAAGTTATCTTCATCTACAGGAGCACCATCAATAATGAATAAAGGCTCCGAGTTACCATTAATAGAAGTAATACCCCTTAAGTTAATGGTACTGTTACCACCAGGCTGACCTGTGTTGGTAGTAATGTTAAGACCAGGAATCTGACCTGATAAGGTCTGCGCGAAAGATGCGTTTGGTCTTAATTCGATCTTTTCAGCTGAAATGGTTGTCGATGCAATACTGGATCTCTCCTTAGTTGCATTTCGATAACCCTGCACAACTACTTCTTCAAGAGCCTGCGCATCCTGATCCAACTGAACATTAATAACATTTGCAGAACCTACAGTACGTTCTACAGTCTTCTGTCCTACATAAGAGTAAACTAGAATTTCACCAACAGAAACTCTAATCGAGTAATTACCGTCGAAATCGGTTTGTTGTCCTCTTGAAGTTCCTTTAACCACGATACTAGCACCAGGGAGGGGTAATCCATCCTGATCCGTCACAGTACCTGTCACAGTTTTCTCTTGTGCAAAAGAAAACTGAAATACGAACGCTAAACATAGCGTTAACATCCATGTAAACTTTGATCTCATATTTAATTAATTTGATTTAGTCGCAGCAAACATCTTAATAAATTATTAATAAATCAAGTTATTTAGCCGTTTTTGTTGTTAAAATTCACAAATAAATGTGAAAATTTGAACTTTCTTTAACAATCGACTAACTTTGAGAAGCCTTTTACTGACACTTTTTTCATGTTAATAAGATTCAAGCCAAAAGAAGATATTTTTATAGCCGGAACCGATGAAGCAGGGAGGGGCTGCCTTGCCGGGCCAGTAACGGCGGGCGCCGTGATCCTACCTAAAGATTTCGAAAACAAGATCTTAAACGACTCCAAACAATTAACGGAAGCAAAGAGGGATCTCCTAAGACCTGTTATAGAAAAAGAAGCCCTCGTTTTCGGAGTAGTCCATATAGATCCTACAGAAATCGATACAATTAACATATTAAACGCATCCATTCTGGGAATGCACAGAGCTTTAGACCAGTTAAGCACCAGGCCGGGCTATATTATTGTTGACGGGAATAAATTCAAGAATTATCAGGACATCCCTCATGAATGCGTTATTAAGGGAGATGGTAAATATTTAAGTATCGCAGCTGCTTCGGTCCTGGCCAAGACCTACAGGGATGCCTATATGGAGAAGATACACGAAGAATATCCTATGTATAACTGGAAAAAGAATAAAGGATATCCCACGCAGGAACACAGAGAAGCCATAAAGAAGTACGGTATTACGAAATACCATCGGAAAAGCTTCCGTTTACTCCCCGAGCAATACACTCTGGATCTTTAACTTTTACAGGTTTAAAAATCCCGATCCAATTTCAGTTCACAGATCTATTTATTTACACCTAACTATACATTATATATATAAGGTATAAAAAAGCATGCCCGTGAAGGGCATGCTTATACAATTAATTCGGACGACTAAATCAAATTAATTAAAAATAAATCTTCTAGAACTGAATAGTAAATGTATTTGCATTGAACGGTGCTGCAAAAGGCGCCGCTATTTCAATATCTATCAATCCTATACAGGTTAATGCCTGACCTGTAACAGTTGTATATGGTATAGGAGTACCTGCGTTCTCGAAGAAAGTAACATTATCCTCTCCTCCGTAAGACACAGCTCCCGTATCAGGATCTATGTTTAACACAAGGTCCTGAGAACCGTTAAATCCTACTCCACCAACGATAGTAACCTGGTTCTCACCCGGACCTGCTAAAACAGACCTTGTAAGTCCACCTGCAGATAAAGGCGCTCCAAAACCACCGGTTAGAATTTCATTAGCCAATACATTAGCTCCGTCACCGATCACTGCAGCAATATCAACAGAAGGGCATTCAACCGTAGTACCAACGCTTAACTGACTAACACTTGAATCGAGGATAGTAGCTCCTTCAACAGATTCAAGGTTTAACACCAAAGCATCTCCTCCATCAGGAAAAATATCGGTTGCAAAAGTGGTAACGATCACCTCTCCTGTTACCTGTCCTGCAGGAATTACCGGAGTTAAGGATTCTATCTGGTAAAAAGACGGATCTAAAGTACTGGACGCATCCACAGAAATAGTGATCACACGATCTGAATCTGAAATTGTTGAAACACCAACGATTATACTATTTTGTGTATCTGCCGATGGGTTTATCACCAATATCTCCCCGGTATTGAACTGGGCGATAGAATTGGCCGGATCAGTAACATCCAGGAAAACACGATCATCTTCAGAACAAGAATTCAGGAAAAGAACACTTGCTATAAGGAAAAAACAAAATTTAATTTTTTTCATTTCTAATATCTTTTAACTATTAATTATAACCTGGATTCTGATCTGAATCACTGATACCGTCGTTTGCAAAAATCTCATCCTGAGGGATCGGTAAAGTGAATCTGAAACTATCTGCAGGAAGTGATTGAGTTGTTTCTGCTCTGGCTCCTACTCCTGAGAAATCTTCAGGTAATCTGTCTATTCCAAGACCGAAGCGCTTAAGGTCATATGCTCTGTGTCCTTCAAAAGCCAATTCAATTCTTCTTTCTGCAAGAATATCGGTCAGTGCAATATCCTGGCTAGTATAGTCGGGAGTAATAGTACTACTTGCTCTGGCTGCTCTGATAGCTTCTATATCTGCCTGAGCCGCTGCTAAGTTTCCTAATTTAGCATTTGCCTCCGCACGGATAAGCAACATTTCACTGGTTCTGAAAACCTTGATATTGTTTACCGCAGGGAAAGCTGCTTCTCTTCCCAGATATTTTCCGATGATAAGATCTCCACCATCAGTAAAATCTGCCATCTGATCGTTAATTACATCTTCAAGATCGAAAATCACGTTTCTTCTGATATCCGTCATGGTGATCTGATTTGCAAGATCTACAGAAGCTGAAAAGAAAACATCATTGTTAACATCTGTAAATATGGTACCGATCCTACCGTTATTCTGATCTCTGTCTATCTGGAAGATCACTTCAGAACCTACCAAATCATCTATAGAGAACATATCCTGGTAATTTTGAGGATCTGCAAGAGGAATAGCAGCAATAAGATCTGTAGTAAGGTCGATAGCCTGTTGGTTACTTGCAGGAGTATCAACGTAAAGCGCAATCCTTGCCTGTAAAGCTCTTACTCCGTTCTGAGTAAATCTGTTTACATTAGTTGCAGAAGCAGGGATTAATGTAAGCGCTCTGATAAGATCGTCATTAACTCCGGCCAATACCTCTTCTACCGTATTTCTTGGCAGATTGGTATCATCAATTCCAAAACGTACTACTCTGTCTAATAGAGGTACACCTGGGCTGGTTGGATCGAAAGAAGGAGCAAAGGCTCTTAAAAGCTCAAAATGGTTAAAGGCTCTCAAGGCCAAAGCTTCTCCTATGATCTGATCTCTTAAAGCTTCTTCTCCTGCTTGCAATTCTACTTCATTTGCTCTTTCCATAACTCTGTTAGCCTGATCTATTGCATCATAGGCAGAGAAGTAAAGCCCTGTAGGCAATCCGTCTCCGGAGTTAATCTGAAAAGAGTGCGTCTGAAGTCCTTGCCCCCTGTTACCCAAACCTATTCTAACATCGGCAGTATGCAGGGAGTTAAAGGAGATAATATTAAAGTAAGCATTGTTGGAATCATAAGCACCCAATAGAGTACTTTCTACTTCCTGTATAGTATTTACCGAATTCTCAGACAGGATAAAGCCTGGGTCGATCTCAATAGTCCCTTCACAAGAAAGCAATGAAAAAGCTAAGAATACGGGGATTAATAATTTTATTTTTTTCATGATATTTTAATTAAAAGTTAAGATCTAGTCCAAGCGTAAATTGTCTTGGGTTTGGAAATTCGAAGCTACTGATGTTGTTGTTATCTTCAGGATCAAAGCCTCTGAACTTAGTCCATGTAGCAAGGTTCACACCCTGAACATATATTCTTAATCCGGTTAGAGACAATCTCTCAAGTACTTTTCCTGATACATTGTATCCAACAGTCAAATTCCTAAATCTTAAGAAGGATGCATCTTCAATATCCTGAGAAGAGAATTGTCTCTGGAACTGAGGTGCAGGGATATCTGTAATATCTCCAGGATTCTGGAATACATCCAGTAATCTCACATCCTGATTCAGACCTGCGTTAAAGAAGTTAAAGTTCTCTGTAAAGAAGGAAACGTTGTTGAATCTGAAGAATCCTCCAACAAATGAGAAAAGAGAAGAAACTTCAAATCCTTTCCATCTGAAATTAAGTCCGAAACCTCCAGTATACTCAGGCTCAGAACTTCCGAATCCTGTTCTTCTGAATGCATCACTAAATACATTGGTAATGTTTCCGTCAAGATCTCTGTAAAGAGGCTCTCCGTTACTTGGGTTTACACCTGCAAATTCAGTTACAAAGTGAGAACCTAATCTTTCTCCTACACGGATAACACTGGTACCCTGCTCGAACTGATCTACCTGACCAAGATCTGTAACTTCGTTATCGTTAAATGCGATATTACCGAATACAGTTAATACTGCATCTTCACTTCTCCAAACATCTCCGGATACAGCGATCTCAAAACCTTTATTTACCAAAGATCCTGCGTTTGCATTTACAGAGTTATCTCCGAATGCAGCCGGAAGGTTAAAAGGAATAATCAAATCTGATGTTTCTCTGTTGTAGTAATCAACACTACCGGAAATTCTGTTATTAAGGAAACCGAAATCTACCCCTACGTTAAACTGCTCGGTAAATTCCCATCTGATACCTTCGTTAGCAACCGCTCCCTGTACAAGTACGTTCTCTCCCTGGAAAAGTGTTCTTCCAAGGTTAGGAAGGAACTGGAAGTCTCCGATAGATTGCTCGTTACCTGAAGTACCGAAACTAGCTCTAAGTTTTAAAGAAGTGATCCACTCTGCATTGTCCAGGAATTTCTCTCTGTCAACATTCCATCGTCCAGCTACAGAATAGAAAGTAGCGCTGTTCTCTGTTGGTGCAAATCTTGAAGATTTATCATTTCTCAGGGATACATCGATACCGTATTTCCCATCGTATTCATATCCTGCAGTACCGAATACTGAGAACAGACCGTTTTCGGTAGTAACACCTCCAACTGTAGGGATAAGACCGTTATCTGTTGTTCCGGGAGTAATAGAGTTAGCAAAACCGAATAGTTCCGGCTCAATTCCGAATCCCTGGAAAGTACTACTTCTGAAGAATCCTTTAATGTATTCAACAAAACCGGAAGCTGTTACATAGTGCTTCTCTGCAAAAGTATCTTCATACTTTAATTGTGCAGTAGAAACAATTCTCGTATCACGTCTGCTGGTTTCCTGCTGGTTACCTGCGTTTCCTGGAGTTGCATCTCTACCGAACTCAGAATTAGGGTTGGTAGCAAATACGTCGAAATCATCTTCGAAATCCACACCTAATGTGTAGTTAAAGCTTAAGAAATCAGTGAATTTGTAGTTTAAGTAACCACTGGCTACAAGTTTAAATTCTTCAGATTCGTTGATCCCTGTCTGTGTACGCTCTACAACGTTAGGTGCCAGGAAGGATAATCCGTCTCCGGTATTGAAAGTTCCATCGTCATTTCTTACGTTAACAAGAGGGTTTGCGATGAAAGGAACCAATACAGGGTTATTCAGGTTTACACCTGCATTGTTTACAAGGAAATCCCTTCTGGAAAATCCTAAACTCGTATTAATCCCGAACTTTAATCTCTCACTTGCCTGAATATCAAGGTTTAATCTTGTGGTTAAACGCTGAAGTTCAGAACCAATTACAATACCTTCCTGCTCAAAATAATTAGCAGAAGCAAAGTAAGATATATTTTCACTACCACCTCTGGCACTGAATTCCTGGCTTAGAGTAGTACCAGTTCTGAATACCTCATCTCTAAGGTTTCTTGGTGCAGCAGCAACCTGCTGATCGATCTCTGCATCAGAAAGGTTGTTAGCTCCGATAGTTCTTCCCAATTCAAGGAACTGTCTCGCAGAAAGCACCTCGAAGTTAGGTTCTGGCACTTCGGAGAAACCTATCTGGCTTCTGTAAGAAAATTGTGTTTTCTGTCCTTTTCTACCCTTTTTAGTAGTAATTACGATAACCCCGGCAGCTGCCCTGGATCCGTAAAGGGAAGATGCCTGAGCATCCTTAAGTACAGATACATTTTCAAAATCGTTAGGGTTGAATGATGCAAAACTGTTCTCATCAACAGGAACCCCATCTATAATATACAGCGGATCGTTGTTTCCGTTAATAGAAGCCGATCCACGAATTCTAACCCTTGCAGCCGAACCAGGAGCTCCATTTCCAGATCTGATCTCCAGACCCGGAGCCCTACCTTGAAGGATCTGCTCGAAAGAAGCAATAGGAACCTGTTCGATCTGTTCGGAAGAAACCGATGAAACTGCCGCCGAAACCTTAGCCACCGATTTTGTTCCATAACCTAATACCACAACCTCATCCAGGACCTCTGCATCCTGAAGTAATTGCACATTAATAACATTCGCTGCACCTACAGTGCGCTCTACTGTTAATTGTCCTATGTAAGAAAATACCAGAACCTGACCAACCGATACCTGAATGGAATAATTCCCATCAAAGTCCGATTGTTGTCCTCTAGTAGTTCCTTTAACTAAAATATTAGCGCCCGGGAGCGGTAAGCCGTCCTGGTCGGTAATAGTACCCGTCACAGTCTTCTGCTGTGCAAAAGAAGACTGAAAGACCAACGCCATAAATAGCGTTAACATCCATGTAAACTTTAATCTCATATTTTATAATTTGCTTTAATCACAAACAAACGTCTCAATAAAATCTTAAGAGTTGAAGCCGAAAAGAGTTAAAGTCGGAAGGGCGCTGTTAAAAATCACAAACAAACAACTTCGTAAGGTTTTTTCTAACATTTTAAGAGTTTTAACGTGATATTACTTGTTAAAAATCGTATTTTAATCGTAGTATTCTTATTAAACTTAAAAATGGGAATGTTAAAAAATAAAGTGAGGAAGGGCGCGGTGAGTATATTTTGTTAATTTTCTATACTATTTTAACATAAAAATGTTAAAGAAGATTCTGATAACGTCTGTAGACATATCTAAAGTCGTATAGTTTTGCAAATACCAACACTTTTAGATTTATTTAACTTTGATACTTTTTTTGCAGAAAAACCCAACATTTGAAACTTTCTGAATTACCGGTATCTTATTTTGTCTTATTCTCATCCTTCAGCTTGTTTTTTTAGAAAAAACACAACATTAGTTTTCGAATAATAGAAGCCGGAATTTTCAGTTTATTATTTTTGTAGTAAATCAATGATTCATGAAAAAAACCTTTGTTGTAATCTTCAGCCTCCTGTTGTTAAGTTGTCAGAAAACAGAGAATGAATTACCCCTGCTTCTCAACTATATTCCAAAGGACATTTCGGTTATAATAAAGGTTAACGATCTCCAGGATTTTAAGAGCAGTATCAGGAACAACGGTTTTATAAAGAAACTGGACGGTTCGGTACTCAAAGCAGATCTGAATGATTTTTTAAGTCCCCTGGAACATCTTGACACTAAAAAAGAACTCCTGTTCTGTTTTTCGGAGGTTGGTGCGGGGAATTTCGAGTATACGCTTATCAGCAGAAAAACGGCAGATCTGTTTAAACTCGACTCCATCAGCGACAGAAAGATCGAAAGCCTCCCTTACGAAGGAGGTACTATTCAAAAAATAAGCCTGAAGGATGCAACCGCATATTCAACCGAATTAAATGAAGTGGTTATTTTTTCATCCTCCCGCCTGATCATTGAAAACAGTATCCGGCAATCCAAACTCAAAGGAAGGGAAGGCGATCTAACATTAAGTAAGGTATACGAAACCAGCGGAAACGATGTCTCCGCTACCATTATTATTAAAAACTCAGGCTTCTCCTCATTATTCGGGGAGCTATTCCCAGATAAGGATTTCGATATTATAGAGGATCTGGCAACCTGGTCTGCCCTTGATATACTGGCAGGACAGGATGAGATCACATTTAACGGAATTGCCCTTTCCGGGGATCAGGCCTCAACCCTGCTCCCTCTTTTTGACAGGAACAGCCCGGAAACCAATCGCACCCCCTTTATTACTCCGGTAAATGCCAAAGGTTTTGTTTCATTTACCTATTCCGACTGGGAGTTGCTGTATCAAAATATCAATACCTATAATAATAAGGTAATCACCAAGGACAAGAACAAGGCTCTTTTTGATGCCTCCAATGAAGTAGGGATCATTTATCACGGCGATGAAAAATCTGTAGCCGTACACTATACAAATATCGAAGCTGCCAGAACGGAGCTGGAAAATGAACGGACAAAAGTTGATGAATACCGGCAAACTCCTATTTACCGTTTTAGCAATTTTAAGGTACTGGCATCGGTTTATGCTCCTTTAATAAAGAATAGCGCTTCTAATTTCTATACTATTCTGGATGATTTTCTTGTTTTTTCAGACAAATCCGAAAACTTAAAGGTGATTATAGCCAATTACCAAAGTAAGTCAACCCTGGGTAATTCGCCTACCTATAAAGAATATACTAAAGATCTTAATGATGCATCCACCATCCTCATAGCAGGGATCAACCCCGAATTCAGGGAGCTCCTTTCTCAGGGCATTAAAAAGGAATATGCAAAAGATCTGAATGCGCTGAACACAAAAGAATATCCTCATTTTGCAATGCAGCTCGTTTCGGATAACGGTTTTACCCATATCAACGGGCTGATCAAAAAAGTAAAACAACAGAGCCTGGCGGGAAGCATTTCTCAATTACTCAATATTAGCCTGGACGCCGATATCCTGACAAAGGCACAATTTGTAACCAATCACAGAAGCAAACAAAAAGAGATCGTGGTTCAGGATGTAGAGAACAATCTTTATCTGATCTCCAACAAGGGGAAAATACTCTGGAAGAAAAAGCTGGATTCTCCGATCCAGGGCGATATCCAGCAGGTAGACCTCTACAGGAACGGCAGGTTACAACTTGCATTTGTAACGGATGATCAATTTCAGATCCTGGACAGGAACGGGAATGAAGTTGAGCCCTTCCCTCTTAAAATGGATAAAAAGATCACTCAGCCTCTGGCTGTTTTCGATTATGATAAAAATCAGAATTACCGTTTTGTCATTTGTCAGGGAAGCGATATTAAAATGTATGACAGGCTGGGGAGTATTGTAGGCGGATTTACATTTACAAAAACTACAGGACAGATCAGTAATACTCCCAAGCATATCCGGGAGAACGGTAAGGATTACCTGGTCTTTACGGAAGATAACGGAAAACTTCATATCCTGGACCGCAGGGGTAACACAAGGGTTAAAGTAAACGAGACCATAGATTTTTCCGGCAATCCAGTATTCCTGTACAACAGCACCTTTACCACTACCGATAATCAGGGTTCACTTATTCAGGTCGATAAAAGCGGAAAGATTGCTAAACAAAGTCTCGGGCTCAGGAATAATCACAAGATAGATGCCACCATCAAAACCCTGGCCAGCATCTCCGAAAACATCCTGAGTATTAAAAACCAGAAGGTAGAGCTCGATTTCGGCTTTTACACCAGTCCTAAGATATTTTATATAAACGACAAGATCTATGTTGCTATAACGGATACACAGGCGAAAAAGATCTATCTCTATGACAGCAATGCCCTGATTATAGAAAATTTCCCGGTTTACGGGATCTCAGCCATCGATATGGCCGATATAGATAATGACCGTAAACTGGAATTTGTGGTTCAGGGTGATAAGAATGTTATCCTGGTATATAAAATAAACTAAGACTACACGGTTGTATCTTCTTTTGTTAGTTCTGCTTCGAACAGTTCTGCAAAATGACGCAGTAATTTTTCTTTTACTTCCTGCAGGGGCACTTCTTTTACACCCAGTTCTGCATTAAGTGAGGTAACCGCCTTTCCTCTGATCCCGCATGGGATAATATGATCAAAATACCCAAGGTCTGTATTTACATTCAGAGCAAAGCCGTGCATAGTTACCCACCTGGATGCCCGTACGCCCATTGCACATATCTTTCTGGCAAACGGGGTTCCTACATCGAGCCAGACACCGGTCTCTCCCTCAGAGCGGCTGGATTTTAATCCGTATTCATCAAGAGTACGAATGATCATTTCTTCCAGCAGGCGAAGGTATTTATGGATATCGGTAAAGAAATTGTCCAGATCCAGGATCGGATAGCCCACGATCTGCCCGGGGCCATGATAAGTTATATCTCCCCCGCGGTTAATTTTATAGAAGGTAGCTCCTCTGGCTGCCAGTTCTTCTTCATTGACCAGCAGATTTTCCTTATCCCCGCTTTTTCCCAGGGTATATACATGAGGGTGTTCTACAAATAAGAAGTGATTAGGAGTAGGAAGATCTGTTTCTTCTCTCCTGTTCTTTATTTTGAGTTCTAGTATTTTCTTAAAAAGTACTTCCTGAAAATCCCAGCATTCTTTATAATCCTTAACTCCCAGGTCCTGTACCTCAACATTTTTATTCATATTGCAAAGGTACAATAAGCTCGAAAATAAAACATCCGCTAAAGAAGCGGATGTTTTAATAAATTAATCTTCAAGTATGACAGCTATATTCAGGAGTTCCGGATCCTTCATATAATCCAGGAAGGGAACCTTCCAGGTAACTGTTTTTCTGTCCTGGCTTAACAATGCTCCTTTCTGGGAAACCGATTTCACCGGTCTCGGAAAGTGATAGTTAAGCGTATAAGTAGAAGTACCGAAAAAAGATTCCATAGGCCCAAGGCTGTCTACAGCCTGCTGAAGCAACTCCTTATTGGTTACTTTCCCTATGCGTCTAAAGGTATTTCCCTGTAAAGAATATTCTACCTCACTGGCATCTGATCCCAGAGCAAGAGGGTTTTCCGGTGCATCTTCTCCTTTGGCATTAAGAGCTCCGGCATTCTGAAGAGCACCAAAGACATCTGTGAGTTCAGAGACTTTCTTAAAGTCTGTGTACATATCTATCTTCATTTCCTCGGTTTTCTGATTAACGACCATTCTCATGGTAAAACGCTCCAGTTTTTTAAGTCGTTCCTGCTCTTCCGGAGATAAGTTGGCAATACTGTCTTTCTTTTCCGCTAACAATTGCCTGAAGGAAATTACCGAATCCAGAACTTCTTCATCGATAGTTTCATTTAAATTTCCTCCTCCCATTTTCATCAGTGCGGAACCATCGAAATTAAGAGATATTTTTCCGCTTCCATCTTCGTTAATGTAAAGATCTTCGGAAAAGTTACAACTGCTAAAAAGGATCAAAAACATCCCCAGGAGGGGAAAAAGGGTTTTTCTCATCAGATTTATCTATTAGGGTTATTTAGTATGATTAACGCTGCTATTACTCCCGGTATCCAACCGCAGATCCATAAAATAAACACAATTAATATTGAGCCGCAACCCTTGTCAAGAACCGATAATGGTGGAAAAATGATTGCAAGCAAAACTCTCCAGATACTCATATGATTTAAGTTATTTTGATTGATGTATCTATTGGACGCAATATACAAGTAAATTGTTACAGTTTGTAAAAATCGATTTACAAAAAGCCCTGAGATATATTTTCTCCCTATCTAATTGATACATTATGCAATAGTAACTATCTTTGCAGCCTTAAAATTGAAATGAATATGCAACTTTCAGAGCAAGAAATCATCCGAAGAGAAAAACTTGGAAAACTACGTGAACTCGGAATCGATCCTTACCCGGCAGATTTATTCCCGGTAAGTCATACTTCCAAACACGTAAAAGAAGACTTTGAAGAAGGTAAGAAGGTGGTTATTGCCGGACGACTGATGTCAAGACGTATCCAGGGGAAAGCTTCTTTTGCCGAATTGCAGGATGCTGAAGGGCGTATTCAGGTATATTTTAACCGGGATGAGATCTGTACGGGAGATGATAAGACCCTCTACAATGAAGTTTATAAAAAGCTACTCGATATAGGGGATTTTATTGGAATTGAAGGTGAACTCTTTACCACTCAGGTAGGAGAAAAAACGGTGATGGTCAAAGATCTTAAGGTCCTGAGTAAAACCCTTCGCCCTCTGCCTCTGCCAAAGGTGGATGCGGATGGAAACACCTTTGACGAGTTTAATGATCCTGAGCTTCGCTACAGGATGCGATATGTAGATCTGGTGGTAAACCCCCAGGTAAAGGAAGTGTTTATCAAGCGTACCAAGATCATGAATACGATTCGTGATTTTTACAACGAAATGGGCTTCCTGGAAGTAGAAACACCTATTCTGCAATCTATTCCCGGAGGTGCAGCCGCCAGGCCATTTGTTACACATCACAATGCCTTGAATATTCCTTTATATCTGAGGATTGCCAATGAATTGTACCTGAAGCGTCTTATAGTAGGCGGATTTGACGGAGTATACGAATTTGCAAAGGATTTCAGGAATGAGGGAATGGACAGAACCCATAATCCGGAATTTACGGTAATGGAAATGTATGCCGCTTACAAGGATTACAACTGGATGATGGATACTACCGAAAAACTGCTGGAAAAAGTAGCCATGGAGCTGCACGGTACCAGTAAAGTACAGCTGGGTGATAAGGAGATCGATTTTAAAGCGCCGTACCAGCGTATCGGGATCCTGGATGCTATCAAGGAGCACACGGGTTATGATCTGTATCAGAAGAGCGAGGAGGAAATAAGAGAGGCCTGTAAGGCACTGGAGATAGAAGTTGATGAAACCATGGGGATCGGAAAACTGATCGATGAGATCTTCGGGGAGAAATGTGAACACAAATATATCCAACCCACTTTTATCATAGATTATCCGGTAGAAATGAGTCCGCTTACCAAAAAGCACCGTAGCAAGGAAGGCTTAACAGAGCGTTTTGAGTTGATGGTGAACGGAAAAGAGCTGGCGAATGCCTATTCGGAATTAAATGATCCTATCGACCAGCGCGAACGTTTTGAAGAGCAGTTAAAGTTGTCGGAGAAAGGAGATGATGAAGCCATGTTTATAGATCACGATTTTCTTCGTGCTTTGGAATTCGGAATGCCTCCTACTTCGGGGATCGGGATCGGAATAGACAGGCTTACCATGTTTATGACCAATAATGCCTCTATTCAGGATGTATTATTCTTCCCTCAGATGAGGCCGGAACGCAAAGCGGTTGCCATAAGTGATGAAGCCAAAGGTGTACTGGACACGTTGAAGAAAGCCGAAAAGCTCCTTCTTAACGATCTAAAGGAACAATCGGGCTTATCCAACAAGAAATGGGATAAATCCATTAAAGAATTGACTAAAAACAATCTGGCAAAGGTAAATAAGACCGAAGAGGGTCTTTTTGTTGAGATTGCCGGATAGCTTATAAAAATACAGCATATCCAAGAAAAAGGAATTACGGCAGGTAATTCCTTTTTTTATGTCCTAAAGACTTATCTTTAGGATAAACCTATCCAAATGAAAAAGCTAATACTCCTCTGTTTCTGCCTGAGTATAACTCTGGGGCACACGCAAACCGAAGATTTTGACTACGGTAGCATAGAAAACAATATTTACAGCAACGATTTTTTTAAACTCCGGCTATCACTTCCGGAAAACTGGGTCGTGCAAAGCAAAGAGCAAAGTGAAAAACTAATGGAATTAGGGAAAGACCTGGTTGCCGGAGATGATCAGAGCTTAAGGAGGGTCATAAAAGCCTCCGAAGTAAACTCCGCTCAGCTATTGACCGTATTTAAACACGAATTAGGTGCAGCGGTAGAATACAATCCGGCATTTATGCTGCTGGCGGAAAATATAAAACACGCACCCGGTGTAAAAAGCGGGAAAGATTATCTGTTTCACTCCAGGAACCTGCTCAAGCGCTCACAGATGCAACTGGAATTTGTAAGCGATACTTTTGAGCTTGTTAAAATAGGAGGCCGGGACTTTTACCGGATGGATATCGGGATACAGGCAGGTGGAATGATCGTAAAGCAGAGCTATTTTTCCACAGTCATCAACAGATTCAGTCTGAGTTTTATTTACTCTTACCGAACCGATGAGCAAAAAGAAGAGTTGGCAAATGTCCTTCAAACTTTAAAATTCAACGACTAGTCTAAAGTTTATCTTTACTTATTGAATCTATTAATAAAATCGGTAAAAACCCTGATAAACTGAGGCCTGGGGCTTTCCATAAATGCTGCGTGATCTCCTCCCGAAATTACTGCCCAGCTTTTATCTGCGGTCTTTAGGCGGCTAAACAACTTTGCCTGGCGATCTGTGGGAGCTATGGGGTCTAATTCTCCCTGAATTAATAATACAGGAAGTTCTATAGTCGCGGGATCTATAGCCTCGAATTCCTTCATATCTCTCCAGTCTACCCTGACCGGATCTGCTTCCAGGGCCATCTTCACATAGGTGTCGATAGCTTTTTGACTTATACTTCCGGGAGTGATAAAATCGCTGGCAGCTGCCTCTGCAGTATTTATTCTTTTTTCCAGCTCTTTATCTTCCGGATCCACGGGGAATTCGGTATCCAGGTCCATCCAGAAACCAAACAGATTCAGGCTTTTGATATATCCAGAGCTTTGCTGGGATGCCAAAAGGGAAACCGTAGATCCCATCGACCATCCGAACAGATGTACTTTATCATCATTCTCTTCCGCAATCCACTTTAAGACCGCGTTTACATCCTTTGCCGCTTTAAGCGGGGTAAGCCATTCGGTACTGTCTCTGGGAGTTCCTCCGTAACCTCTCAGATCTACTGCATAAGTTGAATACCCCTGCTCTATCATTCCGTCCATCAGGGAAAGTTCCTCTCCTTCTACCTGCAGGTCAAAATCCGGAACTCCGCTCCAGGTTCGTCCGTGCACGAAGAGGATCACTCCTTTTGCATCGGAGGCCTTTTTCTCCCATACAGCCATCGGATGCCCTTCAGACATAACCGTATGTTTTTGAAGTGTAACCTTGGCTACAGCGGCCGGAGCATCAGCAGATTTTACCTCCT
The DNA here is from genome assembly GCF_010671605.1 of Leptobacterium flavescens. GTDB lineage: Bacteria > Bacteroidota > Bacteroidia > Flavobacteriales > Flavobacteriaceae > Leptobacterium > Leptobacterium flavescens. The sequence continues at coordinate 827,917 of NZ_JAABOO010000003.1, read as the reverse complement.
CTCCACTGCCCTTACAGGAAAAGCTAAGTATCAGCATTAAAGAGTACAGTGCAAAACGAATATTGAACAGGTATTTCATAATAGTTTTTTTAAACAATTGATTTCCAAAAAAGAAACTCTTTCAAAGGTATTGGAAAAATTGAATTAAGTTCTCAGGTTCACCTTTTTTCACATCTTTATCAAGTATTGTTAGTTCGGTTTAGCCCTATAATATCACATCCTTTTTTTAGTATATTTGAAAGGGTGCATTTTTACTTTTTGAAAATGCACTTTCCGCTGTTTTTTTATTCCATAACCGACTATTTCAACATCATGAAAAAATTAATTACGCTCTTGCTGATATGCGCCCTATCTTTCCACGTTCAGGCGCAAAAAAGAAAAAGATCAACTTCACAAAAGAGTTTACTGGAAAAAACATCCCTGTCAGGGATTAAATTCAGGAGTATAGGTCCCGCACTTACCTCCGGAAGGATTGCCGATATTGCAGTAAACCCGAAGAACAACAAAGAATACTATGTGGCTACAGCTTCGGGAGGAGTCTGGAAGACCATCAATTCCGGGAATACTTTCAAGCCTGTTTTTGATAATGAAGGGAGTTATTCTATCGGTTGTGTTACCATAGACCCGAATAACCCCAATGTGATCTGGATTGGGACCGGAGAGAACAATAACCAGAGAAGTGTTGCCTATGGCGATGGGATCTACCGCTCTAATGACGGCGGAAACTCATGGACCCATATGGGGCTTAAAAATTCGGAGCATATAGGAAACATCATTGTGGATCCCAGAGATTCAAAGGTCATCTATGTTTCTGCAATTGGCCCGCTCTGGAGTGAAGGAGGTGACCGCGGACTCTATAAGTCGGAAGACGGAGGAAAAACCTGGAACAATATTCTGAATATCGATAAGCATACAGGGATCAATGAGGTAGTCATGGATCCCAGAGATCCGGATGTACTTTACGCATCCTCTTTCCAGAGAAGAAGACATGTATTTACCTATCTGGGCGGTGGCCCCGGTTCCGGACTCCACAAGTCCGAAGACGGAGGAAAAACCTGGGAAAAGATAAATAACGGACTTCCAAATGTTGACCTGGGGCGTATCGGATTGGCTATTTCACCTGCCAATCCTGAAAATATCTACGCCATTGTGGAAGCCGCTTTTAATAAAGGCGGACTTTATATCTCCACCAATCGCGGGGCTTCCTGGGAAAAAAGAGGAGGTTATTCTACCAGCGGGAACTACTACCAGGAGATCGTTGCCGATCCGGTAGATCCGGATAAATTATATGCCATGGATACCTGGATGAAGGTAAGTGTAGACGGAGGAAGATCATTCAGGAATGTAGGAGAAGATTACAAACACGTAGATAATCATTCTCTCTGGATAGACCCTGCAGATACCGATCACCTTTTAAACGGAAATGACGGTGGGATATACGAATCCTGGGATGCCGGGAAAAACTGGAGCTTTAAGGCCAATTTGCCTGTAACCCAGTTTTACAAGGTAGCAGTAGACAACGCCAAACCTTTTTACAATATTTACGGAGGAACACAGGATAATTTCAGCCTGGGAGGTCCGTCAAGAACAGTAAGCAATAACGGACCTAATAACCACGACTGGTTCATAACACACGGTGGTGACGGATTCGAATCGCAGGTAGCTCCTGACAATCCTGATATCGTATATGCACAATCTCAGTACGGGGTACTGGTACGTTACGATAAAAGAAGTGGAGAAGAAAAAGGAATACAACCCAAAGAGCGAAAGGGAGAGAATGCCTATCGCTGGAACTGGGATGCACCCCTATCGGTAAGCAGGCACAATCCGCAGCGAATTTACTTTGCCGCCAATAAATTGTTTAAAAGCGACGACAGAGGGAATAGCTGGCAGGTGATCAGTGATGACCTGACAAGAAATATCGACAGGAATAAACTGGAGATAATGGGCAGGATATGGAGTGTTGATGCCGTTGCTAAAAACAGGTCCACTTCACCATATGGTACCATTGTTGCCTTTTCTGAATCTCCTTTAAATGAAAATCTGCTTTTTGTAGGAACCGATGACGGCCTTATACAGATTACCGAAGACGGAGGAAATACCTGGAGAAAATCCGAAAATTTCCCGGGAGTACCTTCAAGAACCTATGTAAATGCAGTTTATGCATCCAAACATGATGAAAATGTGGTGTACGCTTGTTTTAACCATCATAAATACGGGAATTTCAAACCATATGTATACAGAAGTAATGATAAGGGAAAAACATGGAGCCCTATTATTTCCAACCTGCCGGACAGAGGGTCCGTATACGCTATTGAGGAGGATTTTGTAGATCCGCAACTCCTTTTTGTCGGTACTGAATTCGGAGCTTTTTTCTCTGATAACGGAGGAAGCGAATGGAAACAATTAAAGGCCGGACTACCTACCATAGCGGTAAGGGACCTGGCGATCCAGGAAGAGCATAACGACCTTGTACTCGCCACTTTCGGGCGCGGTTTTTATGTACTGGATGATTATTCTCCCCTCAGAAAAATAGGATCCAGGCTTAATGAGGATGCCATTTTATTTGATGTGAGACAGGGCTATCTTTTTGAAGCTTCTTATCCGCTGGGATTACCAGGAAAAGCTTTTATGGGTGACGCTTTCTACATAGGAGACAACCTGGGCTCCGAAGTTATTTTCAGCTGGTACCTCAAAGAAGGAATTAAGACAACAGCCGACCAGAGAAAAGACAGGGAAAAGAAGACTCGTAAGGACGGAGGTAATAATAACTACCCTTCCTATGAGGAACTGAAAAAGGAAACTACCGCATCCAAACCCGGACTTGTTTTTACCATAACGAACAGCAAGGGAGAGATCGTAAGAAAACTGTTCAGTTCGGCATCGGCCGGAGTTCACAGAATGAACTGGGACCTGAGATCTGCAGCCAAAGATCCGGTAGATCTTTCCACTCCTGCCTTCTACAATCCGTTCGGAGGAGGAAGCGAAGGAGCTCTTGTACCTCCCGGAAGATATACGGTAAGTATGTCTAGAATTGAAGGCGATACGGAAACTCCACTCAGCAAGCCGGTGAGTTTTGACTTGCGACCACTTAACAATACTGTTTTACCCGCAACTGACAGAGATGCTCTTGCATCCTTTCAGGAGGATATCAACCTGCTAAGCGGAAGAGTAAGCAGTGTTCAGAATGCTTTAGGCGAATTGAGATCGGAAATGAGATATATAAAAGCTGCTATTGACAAAACACCAAAAGCGCAAGCACAGTTACTTAAACTCTACAATGAGATCCAGAAGGATATTTATGAGATAAATGAAGGACTTAACGGAGACCGGGTAGCTGCCAGACTTGATATCGGCAGGCCGCCTTCCATCAGTCAGCGATTAGGTTTCTTAGTGTTTGAGCAATTACACTCAACCTCAAACCCTACGCAGACTCATATTGACAGTTATAAAATAGCCAAAGAGGAATTTGAACCGCTTTACTCCAGGGCAAAAAGCCTTCTGGAAACCAAGGTTGAAAACCTGAGGAGACAGCTTAAAACTGCAGGAGCTCCCTATACTCCGGGAAATCTGCACTTTTTGGATTAGAGATAAAGAACAAAAAAGCCTCCCGGGAATGGGAGGCTTTTTTTATTAAAGCACATTCAGGAAACTCAATATTACAAAGCTTAGATTTATTACAGCCAGTACAAGTCCTGCTACTACCCATTTATCAAAAACTTTTCTTTCCCGTATCATATTCCTCAAGACGAGGATAAAAACTGTAACGGCAATACCGAAAGCAGGAAGGGTTAGCAATTCCCTGAAGGCAGAAATGATTGCTCCATCGATCCTTAGAAGGTAAAGTGTGTAAAAGGATGTAAAATATCCTGAAACCCAAAGACCGGAATAACACAATAACTTATTACTTACTTTTATCATACTTGGTCCTTTTTAAATAATGAATATCCCTTGTATTCTTTTGCACAGCGATGGCAGCATATAAACTAAGGGTAAATGCCATACCGTAAAAACCTTTCTCGCTTAAAAGCAGATCGGCATTCCACAAACCTATAACAAGGAGCAGAATAGAAATAATGGCTGCAAACCACCCGATCCCGTAATAGATCTCGGTTACCGGAATACCTTCTATCCGGTCTCGCACACTTTTCTGAACAGAAACCACCGAAAAGAGCCCGAATAATAAAATCGCCAGATAGTAGCCTTTCTCATTTAACAACATATCGGCATTCCACAATCCGACACAATAAGAGACCATCCCGATAAAAAGAGCCATCCACGAGGCGGCAACAAAGGCATCTGTGGGTTTGTAAGGATCTTTCTCAAAAAGCTCCTTGATCAGTTCTTCTTTTTTTCTTTCATCTTTAAGATTGGTTGTTGACATTGAACTCATGATTTTTAGTTTTAGAATTCCTGTTACAAACCTCCTGCATTTCCGGTAAGGGAAAAAGATAATATTTTATAAAAACTGACGATATTTTTTAATTATATTTAAACATTAAATACTGTTAATCAATTACTTGATAGTATATTAAATAACGATATGAATTTATTAGAATCAATGATCCCTTCTCTGTCCGACGAGGAGAAAAAGTCTTTTGTACTTTATCTCAGGCAGAAAAACAAGAGAGCGGATACTAAAAACATAGCTTTATTCAGGCTTCTTGAAAAGAGAAAAAAAGACCTCAGCACCGAACTTTATACAAACGGGAACGGACCTGCCTATCACTCCCTCAGAAAGAGGCTTTTTGAAAACCTTATCGACTTTATTGCCCAACAAAACTTCAGCCGGGACAAATCGGAAGAAATGGATATTCAAAAACTGATACTGGCAGCCAACTACCTCTTTGAACAGAAGCAGTATCAGGTTGGGGTCAAAACCCTGGATAAAGCAGAAAAAAAAGCCGAAAAACTGGAATTATTCAGTGTATTGAACGATATATATAATCTTCAGATACAATTTTCACATTTCTATTCGGATACTCCATTGAAGATCATCACTCAGAAGTTCAGGGTCAACCAAAAAAGAGTCCTGAATGAGCAACGCTTAAATATGGGCTATGCTATTCTGAGAGAAGAACTGAAAAAACTTCAATTTGAAGGAAAGGTGGTTGACCTTCAGCAATTGATAGAAAATACGATAGAACAATTGCAGATCTCTTTAAAGGAAGTCCTCACCTTTAAATCCCTCTATCAGATCATGTTTATCACCAATGAGTATGCGGCTATAAGCAAGGAATACCATTCCATAGAAAGCTTCCTCCGGAAGAGTTATGATTATATTATTGAAAAAGAGAGTCTGACCGGGAAGCACCTTTATTACCACATTTACATTTTATACTTTATGGCAAATGTCTTTTTCCGGAACAGGAAATTTGCTGAGTCTATGGAATACACGGAGAAAATGGAGGAACAAATGCAGAAAAACCGCTATAAGTACTACAACAGGTTTGTTCCCAAACACGCCTTGTTATCCAGCTTGAATCATTGCTATTCAGGAAAAATTGACACCGCCATTCAAATTACGTCTTCAGTTCTGGAAACCTCCTATCAGCATGACATGGCAGAAATTTTTGATCTGAGGCTCAGCCTGGCTTTATACTATTTTCAGAAAACCGATTTCAGGCAGGTATCAGGTATTTTTAAGGGTTTTTACCATACGGATAACTGGTATGAAAAGAAAGTGGGAATAGAGTGGGCCATCAAAAAGAACCTGATGGAATTGATCTTACATCTCGAACTGGAAAATATCGAACTATGCGTTTCCAGGATGCAGAGTTTTAAAAGAAGGTATCTCGATTATTTAAAAGCTTTAAAGGAAAAGCATCTCCTGAATTTCGTTTCCGTACTGGACAAAACAATTCTCTTTCCTTCCGATTTGAATCCGGCCCGGATACCCGACCTCAATGAGAATGAAGATATTTTTACCCTTAGTTTCTACGCCTGGCTCAAAGCAAAACAAAACAAGAAAGATCCGTATGACACTGTACTGGCAATGGTAAACAAGAAACCGCATTGAATAAATGCGGTTTCTCGTCCTTTAAAAGGTTTGTATATAAATTGATTAATAGCCTTGATATATTTCCTCCCGTAAAGGCTCATTTACGGTAATGGAATTTAACTCGGGTCTTGCTGCATTCAGGTAAGCATAGACCGGCTCCTCTTCATTGGCCAGTCCCAGGTATGCATCCATCTCATTTACCGGGACAAAAATAGCGCCCAGCTTATAACTTTTCAGGTAGGTAGGATTTGGTAATTCATTTCCGGGCTCAACAAAATAAACGATAAAACGATGATCCTCTCCGGAGCAGATCAAATGCCCTCTTGTCTGGATCCTTCTTCCCTCCCAGAATACCTCTCTGTTGCTTTTATCTATCTTGCACGAACTCACTAAAAATGTAATACTCGACATCTCCTAATAATTTATGTTTCAAATATATAAGGATTAAAAAAGCAGGAACAGAGGCTAAAACTGGTTAATAAAGGGGATTTTTCCTTGCGAAGCTTTCAGGATAAATCAGATCAACCTATATGTTTACTAGATTAATTACCATATTCACCTACAATTTGTAGTCGTTTACAACAAAAAGTTTTAGATTCCTTTTTGCAAACATATATTCGTGACGAGCAAAATTAACATTATATTATGAAAAAAATCCTACTAACCATGCTATTGGTAATGTCCTATTCATTTGCCAAGGCACAAAGCACGAATCTCGACCGGGAATACATTCCGGTTTCCTATGTAAAACTTCCGTCCGATCCGGTTCTGGAAGATAAGCAACGGACCTACGAAATAAATGTCATTAATGCCATGCGTAGTCCCTCAAGAGCAAAAGTCACCAAGAACAAAATAAATATCTCGGGTTTTTCTAAGGTAAACTCCAATGCTACCATCAAGGTAAATATCGATATCAGCGATATAGAGCTTGGAGATGTGACCATTACCAAAACCGAAAAGGAGAACAAAGACAAGGATGGAAAAGTAACTTCCATTACACGTACTTATAACGCAGTGGTTCCTTACAAGACCTATGCTACCATGGAAGTATCCAATAACGACAAAGGCACTTCCTATTCCAAAGTTTACTCCGACAGCAAAACGTTCACCAGCGAATCCTTTAAGTCTTATTCCAAGGCCAAGGATTATTACAACAATAACCGTTACAATCTTAGAAACCGTTTCAGAAGCGCATTTTTTAACGATGCGGTAGCCAGTATGAATGGTAATCTTAACACTACTTACGGTTACAGGCCATATTCTACAGAAGGAGAACACCTGTGGATCCTGGCTTCTAAAAAGCATCCTGAAACTCCGAAGCACAAGGAAGCACATCAACAGTTAAAGGAGATCTTTTCAAAGATGAGATCTAATCAACCTACGGAGGAGATCGCTCAGGAGGCAGAAGCCGTAATTGAATATTTCAACAGTATCATCCCTAATTATGTGGGAGATAAAAAGAGAATGCGTAAGGTACGTTATGCAAGCTATTACAATATCGCTAAAATATACTACTACCTGGATCAGCCGGATAAAACCATTGAATATGCAGAAAAGCTGATCGAAAACGATTATGACAAAAGCGACGGAAAATATTTTAAAAGAATAGCCGAAAGCCTGAAGGAGCGTCTGGAGAAGAACCAGATAACTTCCAGACACTTCGAGGTTGTTTCGGAAGACCTTACCGGAAGTGAAGAGATCAGCGAGGAAGAGATAGAGGATGAGCCTGTAGAAGAAGAAGCTTTACTGGCTTACCTGATTACCAAGAGTAATGATACTATTACCTCTAAGATCAGTGCTTCCGACCTGAAAAGCATTACATTCAGCGCCAAATTAAAGGTAGTGGATGCAGACGGAAATGAGAGCGTAACCGATTATAAAGCCGAAAACTGTAAAGCATTGGCTCTTGCCAACGGAGATCTGTATGAGGTGATCAACTTTAAGGAATCTTCTTTAAAGGACGGTGCTGTAGATATAGGAAAACTGGGTGCAGGTGCCAAGCCTAAATTCGTAAAGGTACTGCACAGATCGGATAAGATCGAGTTGTTCCTTTTTAACGACAAGGAAGTTGTAATTAAAAAGCCTGAAGACGAAAAAGGAAAATCTACTATGTCTTCCGGTTATCTGTTCGGTTTCAAGAAGAAACTGACCGCTCTGGCTGAAGGATGTCCGTCCCTTATCGAAAAAGTAAAGAATAAGGAATTTAAGAACACTCCGGAAAGCCTCACTGAATTCTGTGAGATCTATTCAACTTGTAGTGAATAAATCATATTTAATAGGGAAAAAGCTGCTTTCGGGCAGCTTTTTTTATTCAGTATCCTTAAGGACAAAATCCATAAATACCGGAAGATGATCGGAAGCAGTCTGAACTTCTGTTACCACTCCAGCGTCGATCTTTTCGATAAAGGCAGGGTTGTAAAAAATATAGTCTATTTTGGTCCTGGGCGCATCCGAAGGAAAGGTCTTCTGCAGAAAACTGTCTTCCGCACTTTTTATCCCCTCCATTTCAAGTAAGGCCAGGATACTCGCATCTTTATTATTGGGATCGCTGTTAAAATCGCCCAGTAAGATAAGCGGGTATTTATCTTTGATGCCCGATACCAGTTCAATGATCTTCTTTATCTGAATATCCCTTGTTGCTTTATCAAAAGCTTCGAGATGCACATTGATCATTTTAAGCTCCTTCCCATTTATTTCCAGGCTGAGTACCTGTGCCAGGCGATCCAGGTAAAAAGCATCTCTCCAGAACGGATTTCCCTCTACCCTGGCCAGAACAATACGCTCCTGCTCTTTTATTTCAAAATTGCTCAGAACTGATTGCCCGGAAAGCATCTTTCCGAAATGACGTGAAAAAGGATAATATGGAAAAGGAACATATCTTTTATCCCAGTTAACTACCTCGGCACCATATGAAAACCCGAGTTCGCTTAGTGCTTCCTGCTGATCTACCTCATAAGATCTCGCAGACCTGAAATCTATTTCCTGAAAAGCAATGATATCAGGTTGTATCCGGCCAAATACGCTTTTGGTACGATCCAGGTTGGTTTCGTATAATGATTCGGGGCTTTCTACCGCTTTGTTATTGGTCAGGCCACTCAGATAACCAATATTATAGGAAATTACCGTGATCACAGAATCTTCAGCAGAAAAACCGCTTTCCTTATACTTCTTTAAGCTGGCATAATCCTTTTCGGGATATACCGAAGAAGATGCCCAAAGAAAAAAGCTTACTGTAAATACCAACAAAGCCAGAAGGAACCAACCAATTGCTTTAAATACTCTTCTCATTTAATTTCTTTAAAATTCAGCTACTCAAAAATATGAAATAGAGATATAATTTATTCCTGATTTCTATATCGTTACAATTTTATAACTTTCTTTTTTCAATCCTCCCGGAAATGTTAAAATTAATTTTGTCAGTTTTAGGGTGGAATAAAGACTATTATGCCATTATTTAGCATTGGTTGTTAAAACTATGAATATCAAATCAATAAAAACAAACCTTTTTATCGGGCTACAGTACCTGACAGCCAGAAAAAAACAAAGTCTTCTGGCTATGCTGGGGGTTTTGTTCGGGGTAACCACTTTTATTGTGATGGTAAATTTTATGACCGGTGTAAACGATTTTCTGGATGCCGCCGTATTTGAAGGAAGTCCGGATATTACCATCAGTCCGCAACCGGACCTCAACAAGGTGATGGATGATCTGGACCTGGATCTCATGCTGAATCCGCTTTACGATCTGGATAAAATAGAGGATATCCTGGAGGCGTCACCTAATGTAAGGGCTTATTCCAAACAGGTTATCACTCCGGCTATTTTTATCAGTCAGCATGTACAGTTACCGGGAGCCATTAACGGGATAGAAGCGGATGAGGAAAAGAAACTGTACGACCTTGATAAAAGGATCCTTTCCGGCCGGGGTTTTGAATCTTTTTCGGAAGAAGGAAATATTGTACTGGGAACCAGTCTGGCCAAAAAACTTATGGTAAAGACCGGAGATTCCCTGAGGATCATTATTCCGAATGGGAACGAAAAACAATTCCGCGTAAGCGGGATCTTCAGCTTTGGTATTACCACCATCGACAATGTACGGACCTATGCTCCGGCAGAAACCCTGCGCTCTCTTCTGGAACAGGAGGAACTGATTACCAATCTTCATGTAAAACTCCGCGACAGGAACAATATAGAGATCAAAGAAACACTTCTCAACCGGGTAAGCAAAATAGGGGTTGAAGACTGGAAAGACAATAACAGGACTATTGTAGCAGGGAATAAGGTCCGGGATGTCCTTACCTGGTCTGTTTCCTTTGCTCTTTTGCTGGTAGCAGGTTTCGGCATCTATAATATCATGAATATTACCGTGGTTCAGAAAAGGAAAGACATAGCCGTATTAAAGACGATCGGTTACAAAAACACGGATATCGTATTTATCTTCCTGGTCCAATCGCTGATCATCGGAATAATAGGAGCCCTGCTGGGAGCTGCTTTCGGCTATGCCATCAGTTACCTTATTTCTGTAACACCATTACAGGCCAAGGATTTTATCATTGTAGATACCTATCCCGTGAATTTTAAGGGCATTTATTATATACTGGGTATATTCTTCGGGATCTTAACCACCGTATTTGCGGGTTATTTTCCTTCCAGGAAAGCATCGAAAACAGATCCGGTAAATATTATAAGAGACATATGACAGCAGCCGCTCACATATTAAAAGCCAATGCTCTCGGGAAGCAATTCTACGAGCCGGAAAGGCATTATGTACTTCAAAACAACACTTTTGAGGTGGCTGAGGGAGAACTGGTATCCATTTACGGGAAATCCGGGAGCGGAAAATCCACCCTGCTTTATATACTTTCTACCCTGGATACCGATTTTGAAGGAGAACTGCTTATCAACGGCACTCAAATAAAAGGGCAATCACAATCTTTTTTATCCGAATTCAGGAACAGGAATATAGGTTTCGTTTACCAGTCCCACTATCTCCTGAACGAATTTAATGTACTTCAGAATGTTTTGCTTCCGGCACTAAAGCTCAACACACACAGCAGGGCCGAGCTGACAGAAAAAGCCCGGACGCTCCTAACAGAACTGGGTATGGAAGACCGGTTATCATATCCGGTCTATAAACTATCAGGAGGGCAACAACAAAGAGTAGCCATTGCAAGGGCACTTATTAACGATCCCGGACTTATCATCGCTGATGAGCCTACTGGTAACCTCGACAGAAAGAACTCGGAAATGATCTTCGAACTCTTCCAAAATATCTGTAAAACAAGGAACACAGCTGTTGCAATTGCTACACATGACGACAAAATTTATAATAATTCTAACAAATCTTATGAAATGATAGACGGGAGTCTGCGACTTTAATCTAGAGAATTAAGATAAATAAGAAGTCATGCAAACAACTCAAAGTCAAAATATTATCATCTACGATGGGATTTGCAACCTGTGCAATGGTGTCGTTGGATGGGTGTTTAAAAACACTTCCCGTGACCAGTTTGAATTCGTTCCTTTCCAATCCAGAAAAGGGCAGGAATTACTGGCCTTAAATAATTTCCCAACCCACAGACTGGATACCGTTATTCTCTTTGAAGGAGATTCTATGTATACACATTCCGACGGTTTTCTCAGGATCATGTCGAAAATGCGCAAATGGAAAACCCTGGCCGGAATATTAAGCCTGGTTCCCAGAAGTTTCAGAGACGGTATTTATACGATCGCTTCCAGGAACAGGATCAAATGGTTCGGTAGCAGCGTAGCCATGTGTACGGTTAATCTATCATCGGAAGACTGATCATGAGAGGCTTTTTTATCTTATTCTTACTTATTATATCAACCTCTCTTTCCCTGAATGCCCAGGCATTTAAAGAACTGGAAAACTCCACTCCGGAAAAACGGGCCTCCCTTTTTTCTGCTCAGCTTGAAAAAGCTTTGGATCTTAACGAGGAGCAAATGCAGCTTGTTTCCGGCATTAACCTCGCACACGCCCAAAAAGCGGATGAAATTGTCCGTGCGGAAGGAAATAAACTCTCCAAACTCAAGAAAATAAAAAAACTGGATAAGGAACGCGACAAACAGCTCGGTGAGGTTCTGGATGCCGCGCAATTTGATATCTATTCCAAGCGAAAGCGGGAATTCGTTAAGAACGTAAGAGCCGAATTAAAAGCATTACAGGAGCAATGATCAACCCTCTCCTTCACTTCCTTTCAGGTACTTCAACATTTCCAGCTCCTTTCTGATCTGTCTGTAAATAAGGATACAGAAAAACACAAGAAAAGCAATCCCCGAAAATATTATGTAGTTATAAAAGCCTGTGGAGACCCCTTTTTTAAAATAAGGAAGAAGCAAAATAAAGCCCGTTGCATAAAGTCCGATAAGCACAGGAGTAGCGACAAAATGCACCTTTTTTCTCCAGTTGTAAAAGGTAACGGCCTTTGAAGTATAACTGCGGAAGTTCTCTGTTTCATCCAGTTTGGCAAACCTCGCCTTGCTAACCGCTTCCATCAGGATACGTATCACTAAGGTTCCGGCCATCAGGGATGCTCCTAAAAGACTCTGATTAAAATTAGCAACCGATACCGAGACAAAAAACACAACTAAAACAAGAACTGTTACTGCCAGGATTGCCTGTGTCCATAAATGTTCCCGAATTACCTTTTTCTTTACTTTCCTGGCTTTTTCGATAAATTCTTCAGGTGCCTGGGCCTTACCCCCTCCCTGTTGGTTCCATAAAGACTCTATTTCTTCAAATGTTTTCATCCGTTAATTTTTTTTACGCATTGGGTTAAACTCTTCTTGATCCTGTGTATCCGTACCCGAAGGGTATCTTCCGACAATCCGGTCACTTCTGCTATTCGTTCATAGGGAACTCCTTCGAGTACCATCAGGATGCTTATCCTGTTCAATTCGTTTAGTTTGTAAATACAGGAATACAGCATTTTTAATTGTTCTTCTTTTTCACCTTCCGGGTTTTCTTCCACACTATCCGGAACAAACTCCAGGTGAACCTCTTTCTTTTTGTTGGCAGACCTGATATGCATAAGGCATGTATTTACGGTGATCCTGTAGATCCAGGTAGATATTTCCGATTCGCCTCTGAAGCTCCTGAGCTTCTCCCAGATCTTTATAAAGACCTCCTGGCTTACCTCGTCGGCCAGGGATGTGTTTCCCTTAAAATATCCCATACAAAGCCGATACACTTTTTGATGGTGTGAATTGTATATCTCGCCGAATTCTTTTTCCAATTCTCTTCTAGTTAAGTTGTTCTTTAAGGTGTGTCATAAACCACTCCGCCTGATCGTACATGATAAAATGCGCCGAATCATCTGCATAAAAAACCTCCAGGCCTTTTAAAAGAGCGTATTGCTTTTCATAATTGGCTTTTACCATTTCTTTGTTCGGATAGGTCGCTGCCAGTAAAACTACGGGGATTTTTATGTTTTTAACATCTTCTCTGAGGTCCAATTTAAGAAGATCTGTATAACCGTACACATAGGTCTTTCTGTCTGCTTTAAGGATCCAGTCCCTGATCTGACCGTGTTTTTCCTTGTTAAGGCTCATAAAAGACGCTGTCTGAGTAGCCATGGCCTTAAAATCCTCTTCTCCCATCCAGAGCAGATTATTGCTATAAGGATTGTCGTATGTAATGGTTGATGCATCAAATCCGGGAATCATCAATGCGCCTACGGAAGGCAGGGCATCCACTACGATCAGTTTTTCAAAAAGCTCCTGTTCGGAACTGCTCATCCACAAACCTAAAGTCCCTCCCAGGCTATGCCCTACTACGATGGGTTTATCTAATTTGTTCTCTTTTACATAGTTTACAAGACCTTCCTTTATTTTAGACAGCCAGGGACTGTCTATAGCTGGAACATCCCCAAAGCCGGCAAAGGTAAATACATGACATTCGTATTCTTTGGAAAGTTCTTCCACAGTTTCCTTCCATACTTCGGCCGTACAGGAAAAGCCAGGCAGGAACAATACTGCTTTCCCTTTCCCTTTTACTTCTGCCTTAAATGGTGATTTTTGAGAATATCCCAGAGTAGTTAATAATAAAAACACGCTGACAATAATTACTTTTTTCATGATTTACAGTTTTAAATTTCCCTTTGGATGCAGGGCATGAAAAAATGTTACGTGTTTTTCAAAAAAAAATGGACCGTACGAGGACGACCCATTTTCAAAACTAACTAACCAAAATTTAAATAAAGATTTGTCTACATGACAAATATATTGTTTGTGCCTTGTTTACGGCAGAGTAATAACCCAGTATTTAAAGGGGATTTTTCCCCTGTACTTCGAATGCAAATTGCCGTTTCGAATCAAAAACTCCGCCTTTCGGCGGAGTTTCCTCTAGCTAATTCAAATAATTCCATCAAACAAAGTTAAATTGTTGATATCCTTATTTTATCTTACAGGTTCGATGGCTTTGCGTAAGCATCAAATCCTTTTGGCAAATATTTTTTGGGATCGAATCCCAGATCAATTTCTTCTTCCTCTTCAATATACTCTATCGAATGAATATCGAAGTAAACTTCATAAGGGTTAAAACCGCTTGGTAAATACTCTTTGGGATCAAACCCAAGGTCTATTACCTCTTCGTCCTCAATATATTCTAACGTATGAATGTCGAAATATATTTCATTCGGATTAAAACCGTTTGGTAAATATGGCTTAGGATCAAATCCTAAATCTACTTCTTCTTCGTCTTCGATATACTCTATTGAGTGAATATCGAAAGGCTTACTATATGGATCAAAATTCTTTGGCAAATACTGTTTCGGATCAAATCCAAGGTTTATTTCCTCTTCATCTTCAATGTATTCTACTGAGTTTATGTCAAAGTATGCTACATATGGATCAAATCCCTTCGGCAAATATAGAGCCGGGTCAAAGCCCAGGTCGATTTCCTCTTCCTCCTCTATATACTCAATACTGTTGATATCGAGTTCCTTCTCTGTTAAATCATTAAATCTGAAAAGTGAAAAATAATAAGTAGTTAAATCTTCTTCTGCCGGCAAAGAAGCTACTAGTTCCGTTGTTTGTGATACCTCTTGCAACCCAATGGGTTCTGGTTCATCTTGCTGCGTGGCACCTTCCTGAAGGAAAAGCAATCCACAAATAATTAATAGTTTGTTCATTTTAAATGGTTTTTCGTTTTTTGATTTATTAATAAGACTACTGAAAAATCAAAATGTTACGCTCTTTGTGAAATCTTTAACGTTTATCGCCTTTTTTTGTGATTTTTCTACTTATACATATAATAGGTATATAACCTTAAGAAAACCTTAACAGCGGAAACCATAATATTTGCGGTTATTTGAGGGCATTTTAAACTAAATTTTTAACTTATGACAAGAAAGATACTGCTTAAACTTCTTGTTGTGTTCTTAGTTTTTTCGGTTTCCCATACTGCTGAGGCACAACGCAAAAAAAAGAAAAGCAAGAAAGGAGCACCTACTGCACCAGCTCCGAGACCAAAACCAAAAAAGGGTGCTATCCAACCTTATAGCAAAGTAATTACCAAAGATGCAAAGACCGATAAAGGTCTGTTTAACGTTCATAAAATAGATGAAAAATTCTTTTATGAAATCCCTGATTCTCTTTTCGAAAGAGAGATGCTGATGGTAACCAGAATTGCCAAAACAGCTTCCGGAAACGGATTCGGTGGAGGAAAGACCAACACTCAGGTACTGCGTTGGCAGAAAAAAGACAAAAAGGTAGTTCTACGTGTAGTTTCTCACAATGTATATGCGGCAGATTCCCTTCCTGTTAAGGAAGCGGTTGTAAATTCTAACTTCGAGCCTGTGCTATACACTTTCCCGATCAAAGCTTTCGGTAAAGATTCTACTTCTACGGTAATCGATGTTACCGATCTGTTCCAAAAAGATGTAAAAGCTCTTGGATTACCTCAGGGACAAAGAACAAATTACAGAGTTACACGTTTAGACGCTACTAAATCGTTTATCGAATCTGTTAAGAGTTATCCTCGTAACATAGAAGCGAGACATGTAAAAACATATGCTGCCGGAAGACCACCGTCTAACGGAAGTACAGGAACCATTTCTGTGGAAATGAACAACTCTATGATCCTTCTTCCTAAAGTTCCAATGAAGAGACGTTATTTTGACCAACGTGTCGGATGGTTCGCAAGAGGACAGGTAGACTATGGTCTGGACGCTCAGGAAAGTAAAACGGTACGTTATCTTGACAGATGGAGACTTGAAGTTAAAGATGAAGATATTGCCAAATTTAAAAGAGGTGAACTTGTTGAGCCTAAAAAACAGATCGTATATTATATAGATCGTGCTACTCCTGAACAATGGCGTAAATATATCAAACAAGGAATTGAGGACTGGCAGGTAGCTTTCGAGGCAGCTGGTTTTAAAAATGCTATTATAGCAAAAGACCCTCCAACTGTAGAAGAAGATCCGGAATGGAGCCCTGAAGACGTACGTTATTCTGTAGTACGTTACCTGGCTTCTCCGATCCCGAATGCAAACGGACCTCACGTAAGTGACCCTCGTTCCGGAGAGATCCTGGAATCAGATATTAACTGGTACCACAACGTAATGACTTTATTACGTAACTGGTTCTTCGTACAAACTGCTGCTATCAACCCTGATGCACGTGGTGTTGCGTTTAAAGATGAGATCATGGGACGCCTTATCCGTTTTGTATCTGCTCACGAAGTAGGTCATACTTTAGGTTTACCTCACAATATGGGAAGTAGTGTTGCTTACCCTGTAGATTCTCTGCGTTCTGCTGCATTTACCAAAAAATACGGTACAGCACCTTCTATCATGGATTACGCGCGTTTTAACTACGTGGCACAACCGGAAGATAAAGGAGTAGCTCTTATGCCTAATATCGGGATCTATGACAAGCACGCTATCAACTGGGGATACCGTCCTATTCTTGACAAGTCTGCAAAAGACGAAAAAGAAACTCTAGACAAGTGGATCCTTGATCATGCAGATGATCCGATGTACAGATTCGGAAGACAGCAGTTTGGTGTGATCGATCCTAGCTCTCAGACAGAAGATCTTGGAGATGATGCGGTAAAAGCCAGTTTATACGGTATTGCCAACCTTAAGAGAATAGTTCCTAACCTGATCAAATGGACAGCAGAAGACGGTAAAGATTACAGCGATCTGCAAACCATGTACGGACAGGTACTAGGTCAGTACAACAGATATATGGGGCATGTTGCTTCAAACATCGGTGGAGTTTACGAATATTATAAAACTTATGACCAGGACGGAGCCGTTTATACACACGTAAGTAAAGCTCATCAGAAAAAAGCGATGAACTTTATGCAAAACGAACTGTTTAAAACACCTAAATGGTTAATTGATGAAAATATTTTCAATAAAGTTGAAAGTGCCGGTAGTGTAGAACGTTTAAGAGGTACACAGGTTAGAGCATTGAACAATATCCTTGATTTCGGAAGAATGGCTCGTTTAATTGAAAACGAAACGCTTAACGGTAACGAAGCTTATACCATTATCAACATGATGGGCGACCTGAGAAGGGGACTTTTCAGTGAGTTGGCTTCCGGAAGAAAGATAGATACGTACAGAAGAAATCTTCAGCGTGCATATATTGAGCGTATGGAATTCCTTATGAATAATGAGCAACCAAACGTTCCGGCAAGATTCAGAAGATTTGCAGGAACCCAGGTAGATGTTAGTCAATCTGATATCAGACCTGTTGTAAGAGGAGAACTGGTAACACTAAGATCCAGCATCAGAAGTGCTATCGGAAGAACTTCAGACAGGTTGAGCAGATATCATTTACAGGATGCTCTTCAGCGTATAAATAACATTTTAGATCCTAAATAAAACCGTTTCCCTAGGGAAACACTTTCCAACCAAACAAGTGTTAATAAGGAAACCATCAGAAGCTTACTTTTGATGGTTTTTCTTTTTAATTTTAGACGCTATGAGTATTTTGATCGTATTCAACAATAAAGATCCGAAACCCTGGGAGAAAATATTAAAGCAAAAGCTGATGCAGGCAGATGTCAGCATATTTCCGCAGGTTAAAGACCCGGCTACAGTTCGTTTTGTACTTTGCTGGAAACCGGAAAAGGATATTCTGGATCGCTTCCCTAACCTACGTGTAGTTCAATCGGTCGGTGCCGCCGTAGAGCATATTACCCGTACTCAGAACCTGAATGAGAATATTATTATCAGCCGGATCGTCGATTCGCGTCTTTCCGAAGATATGTGGGAATTCCTGCTTGCCGCTGTAATGCAGCATCTGAAAGGACTTTCCCATTATTCCAGGCAGCAACAGGAGAAGCTTTGGCAGCAAAAGGAATACAGGACTGTAGACCAAACAACGGTTTCCGTTCTTGGCTTGGGTAAAATGGGTGGACTGGTAGCAGCAAAATTCGCCCGGCTTGGATTTAAGGTAAAAGGATGGTCGGCTTCTGAAAAAAGCATCCCTAAAGTTGAGGCTTATACCGGAGCGGAAGAGTTAGATGGATTTCTTGCGAATTCAGATATTCTTATCAATCTTTTACCCTTAACACACCAGACCGAAGGCATCTTAAACCGCGAAAACCTTCAGAAGCTTAAGAAAGGAGCCTATCTGATCAATGTGGGTCGCGGTGAGCATCTGGTAGAGAACGATCTGACCTATCTTTTAGACCGGGAGCATCTTTCGGGAGCCCTGCTCGATGTATTTACTATGGAGCCGTTACCTGAGTGTCACAGTTTTTGGGAGCATCCTAAAATTCAGATCACTCCTCATATAGCTAGTCTTACCAATATAAACTCGGCCGCAGATCAGGTAATTGAGAATTACCGGAATTTCCTCGAAGGAAAGCCGCTTCTGAACACGGTTTCCCTTCAAAAGGGGTATTAAAAGGAAGAATAGGTTTTCACTTCAATCGTTTTTTTGTTTCTTTACTTAACCTAAAACCGATTGAAATTGTTTTTTGTTCTACTCTTAGCCTGGTCATTTATTGGTCTGTTTACAACTCTTCATGCCATTGAGTTAATTGGGTACTACTTTTTTATTCCTTTTTTACTTAAACTTGGAATTCCTGTGAAAAGAGAGATCTTTAGCATAAATACAGATAATCTTGAAGTTCCCGTAAATCGTTTTATTGAGAAATCATATGGTAAATATTTATTCACTAATTCTCGAAAAATACACTTCAGACCCAGGGAGCCCTGGCTTGACTTTAATCACATTCCGACTCCAATTCCCGTCAGAGCGACTGCAGTTCTTAAGACAAAGGATCAAATTGAGGTCGTAAGCAAAATACCTATAGGAGGCTTTTTTTTAATGTTACTCCTTTTTTTCATTTTTAACTTTTTTATGATCTCATCAATTCTTGATCCTGGTGATTCCGAATCCATATTTGCAAGCGCTGGGTTATTTTTGCTAATGATTGGTGCTTTTTTTCTATTTTACCGCGTTGAAAAGAAAAAACTAAACAATTTAAAAAAAGAATTCCTGGTTTTAATAGATTCATTATCAGAAAACAAGTCGGAATTTAACGTATAAAAATGCGCTTTTTTAAACTAAAAAATAACTTTAACTGGAAATACATTATCGGGGAGGTCCTGCTTATTTTTATCGGGATCAACCTGGCTATCTGGTTCAACAACTGGAACACTTCCAAAAAGTCGATGCAGGACAAGGAAGTGATCATAGCCAAGATCAGGGAAGAAATCGAGAACAATAAGTCGGAACTGGAGTTCGCAGATAAAAGCTATCACCTGGTGACGGAAGCTTTTTCAGAATACACAAAAATATATGAAGGAACTTCTTCCCGTGTCCTTGCCAGTCCTGAGGAGTTTAATATGCTGCAGAAAAAGTACCCGGGTTTCTTTACTCACACCGATTCTACAAAAACTACAGATAAAAAATACCTCTATCTGGGTGGAACCCATATAGAACTGGAACTACCCGTACTCAACAAAATAGCATGGGACACTACAAAATCTATCAATATTACCAACGAATTCGATTATGAATGCCTGTACGACCTGGAAAGTATGTACAATCTGCAGGACAGGGTCCTTAACGAAGTAAATAAGGCTGCAGAAGCCCTTCAAAAAGGAAAAATGAAAGAATTGATGAGTGTCCTGAGGTTCCTGCATCAGCTGGATCTTCAACTGATAGACCGCTATAATGATGTTCTGAAGAATATCAATTCCTGTCGCTAACATTTACCATATGACCTCAACAGAAAAATTAAAAGAAGTTGCTATTGTATTTTTTAAATTAGGTTGTTTTGCTTTCGGAGGCCCTGCTGCTCATATAGCAATGATGGAGGAGGAAATCGTAAACAAAAGAGAATGGATGAGCAGGCAGCACTTCCTGGACCTTATGGGAGTAACTAATTTAATTCCCGGGCCTAATTCAACGGAAATGACCATGCATTGCGGTCATGAAAGAGCAGGAAAAGCCGGTCTTTTTGTAGCCGGAGCCTGTTTTATCTTCCCTGCGGTAGTGATTACAGGTATTTTTGCATGGCTATATGCAGAATACGGGCAACTGCCAAAAGTAGAACCCTTCATTTACGGGATCAAACCGGCGGTACTGGCAATTATAGCAGCAGCCGTATTCAAATTGGGTAAAAAAGCCCTCAAAGGATGGGAACTGGGAATTTTGGGGCTGGTAGTACTCCTGGCAAGTCTGTCCGGGCTAAACGAAATACTCGCCCTCCTGGGTGCAGGATTTATTGGGATACTATATTTCTACATCAAGACTGGGGCATCAAAAAATGTAAAATCGATTTTCCCCTTCTTGTTTATACAAATTCCTGTGTTTTCGACTTCCAACCTGAGTTCACTTAAAGTTTTTTGGGTATTTCTTAAAGTCGGAGCGGTTCTGTACGGTAGTGGTTATGTTTTATTCGCTTATCTGGATGCAGAACTGGTCATGAGAGGCTGGCTGAGCAGGCAGCAACTTATCGATGCTGTGGCGATAGGACAGTTCACTCCGGGCCCTGTACTTTCTACGGCTACTTTTATCGGATATCAGTTGCAAGGTTTCTGGGGAGCTATAGCTGCTACCCTTGGGATATTTCTACCCTCCTTCCTCTTTGTACTTCTTCTGAATCCATTACTTCCCAGAATGAGAAAATCAAAACTCCTCGGATACTTTCTGGATTCGGTTAATATTGCGGCTGTTGCCGTGATGCTTGCCGTACTCTTCGAAATGGGAAAAGATACACTAACAGGGTGGGAAGGGATTATCATTGCACTTATCAGCTTTATTCTCACTTTCGGGTTTAAAAAAATAAACGCTATGTGGATCGTGATCGGCGGTGCACTCCTGGGTTATTTGCTACAGCTTATTTAGATATTCAAAATGTATTTCCTACATACTTTTTCTTTATCTTTAAAATCGTTTTCAATCATTACTTCCGCTATCGTTTAATTATGCAACCAAAAGAACTTATACAGAAATGGGTTACGCTTTTTAATGAGGGGAAAGCTCCCGAACTGGCAGAGCTCTATCATGAAGACGCTGTTAACCATCAGGTAGCCAATACACCGGTAAAAGGGAAAAGCGCTATACGGGAAATGTTTAAAAATGAATTTTCCCAGGCAGATATGCACTGTATCGTTGAAAATATCTTCGAGGATGGCAACTGGGCTATCCTGGAATGGAAAGACCCCATGGGTCTGAGAGGCTGCGGATTTTTCCAGGTGATAGATAACAAAATAAAATTTCAAAGAGGTTACTGGGATAAACTGTCTTTTCTAAGGCAGCACAATTTACCCATTCCAAATAACTAAATATTTCTAAAATGACCGATCTACCCTACTCTTCCATTCCCCATGTTCCTGACGAGATTAATGCATCTAATGTGATTGCCCGTTTTGTTGACGGATTGGGTTTTCGCTATTACTGGGCTACGGAAGGCCTTACCGAAAAAGAACTGGAATTCAGGCCTTGCGAATCAAGTATGAATATCCTGGAAGTACTTAAACACATTCATATTCTCGCCTCAACGGCCAACAGGACCCTGGGTGGAGGAAGTGAACTGGAAGGCACTCCCGCATCTTTTGAGGCCATGAGAAGGTCAACCCTGGAGCTTTATACCGAACTCAGCAACAGGCTTAAGAAAATGGATTGCGAGGAATTATCGTCCTTTAAGGCAAGAAGGAGTCACTCTAAAACAGAATACCCTTTTTGGTTTGTTTTAAACGGACATATTTCTGATGCCCTTACGCACGTGGGGCAGGTAAAGAGCTGGAGGAGAATGGCAGGAAACCCTCTGCCCGAAGGCGTTCAGGTCTTTTCAGGGGAAAGAGTAATAAACACAACTTCAAACCTTAAAAAATAAAAGATGATCCCGGGGAAAATCAAAATACAATTTCGGACAATGATCCTGTCCTTTGTTTTCGCACTGTTTATGTTTGAAGGATATGCCCAACATATTCCTTTAGGACAAAAAGAATTGATCGCACACCTGGATCAGGAGTTGTCGGGAGAACTTGCCAAAAGGAACCTGGAATTCATTTCCCGTCTTCATCGAATGAGGGGATCCGAGGATTATCAAAAAGCTATTGATTTTATCCAGGCCGAGCTGAAAAAATACGGTCTGGAAGGCATCGAACTGATAAAAATCCCGGCCGACGGACAGATCATGTACGGAACTCAGAAGTCCAGGCCCGCCTGGGATGTTGAGTTTGCCGAACTCTGGGAAGTTGAGAATACGGGCAATATCTGGGTCCATAAAACGAAAATTGCCGATTGGGAATCCATTCCCCTGGTATTAGCACAGGACAGTGAAAGCGGCGAGGTAACTGCTTCCCTCGTAGATATTGGTCAGGGAACCTCCGAAGCAGATTATAAAGGCAAGGATCTGAAAGGCAAGCTGGTACTGACTTCTTCCCAACCTCAGAGCGTAGTACCCTTAGCCATAGAAAAATACGGCGCTGTCGGGATCATTAGTTATGCACAGAACCAGGTTACTGCCTGGTGGAAAGAAAATGAAAACCTTATTCGCTGGGGGCATTTGTCAACTTTTGCAAAAACCAAAACATTTGCCTTTATGGTGTCCTTAAAACAGGCGAGAAGTTTTCAGGAAAGGCTGGAAAAAGGAGAAGATATTCGCCTGCACGCAAAGGTTAAAGCCGGTCAGCATCCGGGATATTACGATATACTGACTGCCATTATTGAAGGTGCCGATCCCGAATTAAAAGAAGAGGAGATTACTTTTAGCTGCCACCTGGATCATCCAAGGCCCGGAGCAAATGACAATGCCAGCGGATGCATGGCCATCCTTGAGGTTGCCCGGACCATAAAAAAACTGATCGATGAAGGGAAGATAGATCGTCCGGCGAGGACCATACGATTTGTCTGGTCTCCCGAAATAGAGGGTACCATGGCTCTCCTTAGCTACAAGCCGGAATACATTGGAAAAACTAAATTCAATATACATATGGATATGGTGGGAGGAAGTCCCGAAACCAAGGCTCTTTTTCATGTTTCCAGGGGCCCTGCAAGTGTGTCCAGTTTTAGCAATGATATAGCGGAAGCCTTTGGTTCTTTTGTCAACCAGAGTTCCAACGCTTATGCCAGCGGGCAGCAGGTCATGTTTCCCCTGGCTTCTAAGGAAGGAGGAAAAGAAGCTCTTCAGGCAGTTTTAGGCGAATTTCATATGGGAAGCGATTTTCAGGTGTATAGTGAAGGTTCTTTTAAGATCCCTTCCATTTACCTTCACGACTGGCCTGATAGATATATACACACGAACTACGATGTACCTGCAAATATAGATCCGACCAAATTAAAACGCGCCGGATTTATAGGAGCGGCAAGTGCTTTAGAATTGGCAAATTTCGGAAGTAAGGACCTGACAGCAACCATCGATCTGCTAAAACGTCAATTGCTTCAGCGTACCTCCAAGCTGATGGAACGCATGTCATCGTTGAGTCCGGCCGAACAGGAAAACACCAAATATTATTTTTGGGTCACCGAAATGGAACGCTTTAACTCTATGGCCCCATATGCTGATATCACTAAAAAACACCGCTCGGATTATACGGCATTTGTCTCCAATCTAAAAGCTAATACCGGTAGCGGGAAGAAGATTAAAGCTTCGGGTGAAGGATCAACCGTATATAAACGGAATTCAAATATTAAGGGGCCCATGTCTGTTTTCGGGTACAACTACTTTACCGATCATTACGATCCGGCAAAAAAAGCACCTGCGATCTTCGGCTACAATGGTCTTTGGGGTTCCGGCGGGGAATACGCTTACGAGGTTTTGAACCTGGTAGATGGTAAAAGGAGCGTACAGGAGATCAGGAATATGGTTTCGGCTCAATTCGGGCCCGTTCCGCTATCACATATTGCCGAATATCTGGAAGCTCTGAAGAGTATTGAGGTGATAAATTAAACCACTAATATTTCATCTGATAAGGGCATTTTAAAGAGCTAACGGCTGTAGTGGTTAAATAAAACACCCATGTTTCGACTTTAAAAGTAAGTATATTACCCGGGCATAATACGGTAAAAACATAAAGAGTGAATTTTAATTCAAAAAATTCTTTGACTTTACTCAATTAGCGATAAAGTATTTTAACATTTTTTTCACATCTACAGACCTCATTTTTAAGCTATTGATCTATTACTGTGGTTTATCCGCATCAAAAAGGAAGCAAAGCCACGTAGCGCCGTAAGCAACTTTTTCCTATCTTTATATAACAACAAAACACACCCGAGCTGATAAATAATTAGAAAACCAAATCTAAATTATTATACCTACATAACCAGTTGAGTATAATTTATTGATGAAAATGGAAGAACATTTTCTGAAATACCGAAAGGGGATCATCGGTATAAATAAAGAAATCCAGGCTGTAGATGGTAGTAAAAAGAAAATTGTTTACGCCGATTGGACAGCCAGCGGAAGAAATTATCAGCCCATTGAATCCAGGATTCAAAAGGAAATAATGCCATTAGTGGCAAATACCCATACGGAGACCAATTCTACAGGTACCGCAATGACCTATTCCTATCACGTTTCCCAGCAGATCATAAAACAACACGTAAATGCCGGTCCGGATGATGTTATTATTACGGCGGGTTCCGGAATGACGAGGCTGGTTAACAAGTTTCAGCGGATCCTAAATATAAAAGGGAACCGGTCGGCAAAGGCCTCGGAAAGGCCGATCGTCTTTGTTACCCATATGGAGCATCATTCCAATCAGACAAGCTGGCTGGAAACCGATGCCGATGTAGAGATCATAATGCCTTCTGAAAGCGGCCTGATAGATATCGATCATTTTATTCAATTGCTGGAACAGTACAAAGACCGGCCCTTAAAGATCGCATCGGTAACGGCATGTTCAAATGTTACGGGTATAAAAACACCTTATCATAAGATCGCTCAGCTTATCCATAAGGAAAATGGTTATTGTTTTGTGGATTTTGCCTGTTCTGCACCTTATGTGCCCATCGATATGCATCCGAAAGAAGAAGGAGCCCATCTGGACGCTATCTTTTTCTCTCCTCATAAATTCCTTGGAGGCCCCGGATCTTCGGGGGTAATGGTTTTCAATAAAAAACTGTACAACAGAGAAGTTCCCGACAATCCGGGTGGAGGTACGGTTACCTGGACCAATCCGTGGGGAGAACACGAATACACCCACGATATAGAAGCCCGGGAAGACGGGGGAACCCCTGCCTTTCTGCAAACCATTAAAACCGCCATGTGCATCAGGCTTAAGGAAGAAATGGGCATAAAGAACATTCTTGCCCGTGAGCTGCATTTGCTCGATCTGTTATGGACCAAACTGGAGAAAATACCTAATCTGCATATTCTTGCTTCCGAACAACGAAACCGCCTGCCTATAATATCTTTCTATATTGACGGCCTGCACCATAATCTGGGGGTAAGACTGCTCAATGATAAGTTTGGCATACAATGCAGGGGAGGATGTTCCTGTGCCGGAACTTACGGGCATTTTCTGCTTAACGTAACCCCTAAACACTCTAAACAGATTACCGATAAGATAGATAAGGGAGATCATTCTTCCAAACCCGGATGGATCAGGGTGTCCCTTCACCCCACCATGACCGACAAAGAGATCTATTTTATAAGTGAAAGTATAGCCGAACTTGCCAGGAAGCATTCCGAATGGAAACATCAGTACTCATTCGATCCTTCCTGTAATGAGCTCTCCTCCGTAAACGGTCAGCTCGATAGCGATATAAAATACGAGATGCTGAATGCGCTGAACCGGAATTTTGTACCTCAACAGGTACAGAATCCTGCCAATGGCTTTATACGGGCTATTTCCTGAGATTCGCCTATCCGTTTTTGTTAACAAACTCACAAATCGACATTCCCTATTAAACCTTGTGCCGATAAAAGGGTCTTATTATCAAAATCTTAAAACACTTATAATATGAAAAAAGTAATCGGTTTATTACTGGTGATGTGCTTTGCGCTTCCGGTAATGGCACAAGAGGAAAAACAGGAAAGGCGTGAGCGAAAGGAAAGAACAGAACGAAAAGGACGGGAGCACAGAAGAGCCTACCTTAAAGATCTGAGCCCGGAAGAAATAGCTACATTGCAGACCAAGAGAATGGCTATTGCCCTCGACCTGAATGAAAATCAGAAGGATCAGCTTCTTAAACTCAATACGGAGCTGGCGACAAAGAGAAAACAGAAAGCAGAAGCTTTAAGAGCGAAAAAGGAAAAAGGTGAGGAACTTTCCAAAGATGAGCGTTATGCCTTAGCCAATGAACGTCTGGATGCTCAATATGAGGTGCAACAGAGAATGAAACAGATCCTCAATGCCGAGCAATATGAGAAATGGCAGAGTATGAAGAAAAGAAAAGGCAAACACATCAAAAGAAAAAAAGCACAACATCACAAAAAGAGAGGGCAATAAAAGCTCTCTTTTTTTTGTCCGGGACTTTCCCAAAGTTAATGCTCAGTTAACGGTAAACCCGAAGGACTCATCAACCTCCGTTTAACACAGCAGAAGAAACCCTCTGTTAAAGAGGAATCCCCAAGCTTCAAGGTTAATGATCGGTTAACAGTACTATTTCGGCCCCGGAAACGCTCGTTTTGTACTATTTTTGACATTGTATGAAGCGAAAGATAACCATCCTGACCATTATTTCACTTATAGCCATAGGTACCCTCTCCGGTATAGAATACTATCTGGTAAAAACAGCCTATGACTATAAAGTACAGGAATTCAGGAAAGAGATCCAGCGTAAGGCCGGAAAGATCACGGCAGATTTCTCCTATACGGATTCCCTGATCTCCGAGATGGATACGCTCTACGGCAAACTGAGAAAAGAGTATCTCAAAAATGAAATAGACAGTGCTAACATAATAAAGCAAGTTAAGGAAAATGAACTCCAGCACTTTATTACGGCTCATATAGAAAAAGAGCTAAAAAAGACTTTCGAAGGCGAAAATGTGGGCTTTGCCCAAACCCTGGATCAATTTATTCTCTTCAGTCCGGAAAACCAGGTCGGGGATACTATCCTCAATTTTGAGGAATCTAATATCAACACAAAAATTTTCGGTACGCTCAATACTTTAGACAACACCTTTAAAACCAGAAGAAATACCGGTAAAGTAACAGGAGACGGGCTCCGGGATTATTTTACGGTACATTCTTTTTTTATATCCATCCGCAACTGGGAACTCATTGTTCTGAGAAGAATGTCCCTTATCCTGATTGCCGCTATCGGGTCTATTTTAACGGTGATTATCATTTTTATCTATACCCTGCGGTCCCTGATCCGGCAGAAGAAGCTTACCGATATCCAGACAGATTTCATCAATAATATTACTCATGAGTTCAAAACTCCCCTGGCAACCCTTGGACTGGCTACTGCTACCCTGAAAAAACAGGAACAGGCATCCAATGTCTTTAACAGCACACTAAATACCATAGAGCGTCAGAACAACAGGCTGCAAAAACTCCTGGATCAGATCATGGAAAACAGTCTGGTGGGCAAGGGGATCGAATTACAGAAGGAAGAGGTTGAAGATTCTCAGTATTTCAACAATCTGGTAAACGATTTCCGTCTTTCGGTTACCGAAAAAGAGATCGATATAAAATATCGTCAATCCAGCACTCCCGATCGTATTCGTATCGATAAATTCCATTTTACCACTGCCCTGCTCAATATCCTGGAAAATGC
Source organism: Leptobacterium flavescens (assembly GCF_010671605.1). Taxonomy (GTDB): domain Bacteria; phylum Bacteroidota; class Bacteroidia; order Flavobacteriales; family Flavobacteriaceae; genus Leptobacterium; species Leptobacterium flavescens. Next base: position 799,755 of record NZ_JAABOO010000003.1, on the reverse strand, counting down.
GGTAAAATACGGGAGTGATCAAATAAAGATCCTGATAGAAACACATAAAAACGACCCTCTCTATATCGTAAGTATAAGCGATAACGGGCCGGGGATCCCCAAAGAAAGTCAGGCTCTGGTATTCGACAAGTTTTACAGGGCTTCGGAAGGAAATGTACATACGGTAAAAGGATTAGGCCTGGGGTTGTATTATACCAAACTTATCGTGGAAGCCCATGACGGAAGTATTGAACTGGATTCCGGGGAAGAAAAAGGAACCACATTTAAAATCAGCATTCCAAAATGAAAAAAATACTATTGGCAGAAGACGATTTTGACTTTGGAAGTATTTTGAAACAATACCTCGAATTGCATCAGTTTGATGTAACCTGGACAAAAAACGGGGAGGATGCTCTTAATTATCTGACCGGACAGGAGGTGGATATTTGTGTTTTTGATGTGATGATGCCAAAGATGGACGGGTTTAGCCTGGCCGAAAAAGTGATCGAACAAAAGCCCGAAACCCCTTTTATTTTCCTCACGGCAAAAAAAATGAAGGAAGACAAGATAAAAGGTTTGAAACTAGGTGCAGACGACTATATCGTAAAGCCATTTGAAGCTGATGAACTGGTTTTACGCATCAACAATATAATTAAGCGGGGACAGCGTTTTGCGGGTGCCGGAAGCACGGTTCAAATAGGGGCTTACACCTTTAACCCCGCCAATCATACATTAAAACATCAGGATGAATTACAGCGGCTAACCGAAAAGGAAGCTCACTTAATTCAATACCTGTTTGAAAGAAAAGACCAATTGGTAAAGCGTGATCACATCCTCAGAGACGTTTGGGGAAATGACGATTTTTTCTCGGGAAGGAGTATGGACGTTTTCATAAGCCGCCTGAGGAAATATTTTAAGAACGATCCCGATATCAGTATTAAAAGTGTACGGGGTATCGGTTTGGAATTCAAAATTGAAAAACAATCTTAAACGAACAAAAATGAAATCAAAAATTTTAATAGCCGTTGCATTTTTAGCCGGCAGCCTGATTACACAGGCACAAACCTCGGTAAGTACCAGTAGTTCTTCTAATAAAAGCTCAGTGTCTGTAAGCATTTCAGATAATAACGGGCAATCAAGGTCTTCGACCTCCATATCCGTCAGCTCTGATAATGACAGCTATCATCTTACGGCACGCTTTGACAAACATAAAACCGAAAAAGTAAAGAGTTTTCTCATGGACGAACTTGGCACTAAGAATCACAGTGCTAAAGGGAGTTCTCATGAATGGGAAAAAGAAGAGAATAACGAATTACTATATCTTATCCGGTTGAGCAATGGTCGCCTGAAGATCTTTTTAGACAAAGAACTGGCATCGGAATCTACCATTCGATTGTTTGAAGGCATGGGAGAAGAAGTTTCAGAGCTCATATCAGGTTCTAAAAAGAGGGACAGAAGGCGCCGATAACAGGCCTTTTTGATAGAGCGATCTCCCTCTCTCACTTCTAAATCACATTATTATTTAACACCATCTAATGACCTTAAGCAAGGCTCATCAGGGCTTTTACATCCATAAAACAAATGAAAAATCACAGCTATATACTTCTTTTTTTCTGCTTTGTTTTTGCCGCCAAGGCACAAACCAAATATCAAAAGGATTTCTCTGTCTTATGGGAATCTATCGATGCTCAGTTTGCCTATTTCGATAGCAGGAAAACAGATTGGGAGCAAGTCAGGGTCATTTATCAACCCATTGTAGACCGGGTATCCGATGAAGACGAATTTATCCGGGTCCTGGAAAATGTGCTTAACGAATTGTACAACGGACACATTTCCCTGGGAGTGAACCTTCCGTCCTCCAACAGGCTTATTCCAAGCGGATCTGACCTGTGGGCGGAATATTCGGGAAACGAATTTGTCATTACAGATATACGGGAAGGGTATAAAGCAGATTTATCCGGGCTTAAAACGGGAATGCACATTACTCATTTTAATGATGTTCCCGTAAAAAAAGCCATAGATAAGTTCCTTCCGAAGTCATTCAGGGATTATGACAAGGAAGTCTATGATTATGCTATTAATATGCTCCTGGCCGGAACTCATGATAAAGCGCGGAAGATCAGTGTAAAATATCGTGGGAAGGCGCTGGATTTCTATCCGGATAAAGAGGTGATACAAGAAGAAGAGGAAGTATTGGAGTCGGATGTTCTCCCGGGGAATATTGCCTATATAAAGATCAACAATTCATTATTCAAAGACGAACTGATAGATGCCTTCGGTAAAACAGTCGATAAATTATCGGTTACCAAAGCCATGATCCTCGACCTCAGGGAAACGTCATCGGGGGGAAATACAACGGTTGCCAGGGCCATTATGGGGAAATTCATCAAAACGGACAGGCCGTATCAGAAGCATTCTGTTCCGGGAGAAGAAAAAGCATACGGGGTAAAACGCAGCTGGGTGGAATACGTATCTCCCAAAGGCAAAGTATACACGAAGCCCCTGGTGGTCCTGGTAGGCCGATGGACCGGAAGTATGGGCGAAGGACTGGCTATTGGTTTTGAAGGAATGGGAAGGGCTAGCTTAGCGGGTACACCCATGGCGGGTCTTTTGGGTGCTATTGAGTGCTCCCCACTTCCGGAGACCGGTATAGGCGTATGTTTCCCCATAGAAAAACTGTTCCATATAAACGGAACTCCAAGAGAAGATTTTGTCCCTGAAAACAGGACTGCAACCGGCAAGGAAGCCCTGGAACGTGCAATTAAACTATTAAATTAACAATCAATCAAAACAACATGAAAAAACTAATATTAATCTTAATAAGCGTATGGATAACTGCTGTTTCCTGCAGTTCCGAAAAGACGGAGAAGCTGACCTACGAAGTGAGTTCCGTACTAAAAGACAGTATTCCCTCTTTAAAGATCAGGGCCAGTTTTAAAGCAGATCCTACAGGTTTTACAAGGCTTTTTTTCCAGGACAACGCCTGGGGACAGGAAAAACTATACGACTGCCTTTCCGATCTTAAACTGGTATCGGAGCACGGGAGTATTGTTCAGAAAAGGGACAGTAACCTTATAGAGATCACGCATCCCAAAGACCTTAAGGAGATAGTATTTGAATATACTTTGACCCAGGATACCAAAGGCCCTATTAATACCGAAACTACGTACCGGCCTGTTATCCAGCCGGAGTACTTTCATCTGTACTCACACAATATGTTTATGCTTCCCAGGCACCTTGCCGAAGACAAATCTGAGCTTTTCGATGTTCAGATCAACTGGGATCTACCCGAAGGTCATGCGGTGCACAACAGTTTCGGAAGTAATGAAAGAGTACAGAAGATAAGCGATATTGATGAGGAAAGATTTCACTCAGCTGTTTTTACAGGAGGAGATTTCAGAATACACCCGATCGAAATAGAGAACAACAAGGTGTACCTGGCCAGCAGGGGAGACTGGATTGCTTTTAAGGACAAGGATATGGTCGATCTGCTGTCCAAAACCATCAGGGCACAACGAAATTTCTGGAATGACCACAGCCAGGAGTATTTTACGGTTACCATGATCCCTTTTCCTCAGGAAAACGGAAGTTCGTTCCAGGGAACCGGGCTTACCAATTCTTTTGCCACCTCGATAAGCAATAATGATCTCATTCAGGTGGAAGGGCTTGCCATGCTCTTTAACCACGAGCTGATGCACAACTGGATTGGTCACAGCATATATATTTCAAAGGAAGAGCAGCATTACTGGTTCAGCGAAGGCTTTACCGATTATTACACCATTAAGAATATCTCGAAAAACAGGATCCTGGATAAGGACGAAGCTTTTTTTATACAGGAGATCAATAATATTATCCGCCTGCTTTACACTTCACCCGTAAAAGACGCACCTAATAGCGAGATTAATTACGACAACTTCTGGTCGAGCAGGGATTATGAAAAACTGCCCTACAGGAGAGGAGCTTTATTTGCTTTTTACCTGGATCTGAAAATACAACGGGAAAGCGATGGAGAACACAGTTTGGACGATCTGATGCGGGACTTTCTCAAAAATGCCGTGGAAGAAGATAAAAGGATAGATCACTCTTATTTTATCGAAATGGCGAATAAATACCTTAAAGAGGACCTTAAGCCTTTCTTTGAAGAGCATATGGTAGAGGGTAAATTATTCGATCTGGGAGCGATCTTTGATGAAAACGGCCTGGAATATAAAAACGGGGCAAAAGCCTTCTACAAAGGCTATAAAATAGATCCTGAAACTCATAAAGTAGTATCTCTGGATGAAAGTTCAAATGCCTACAAAGCAGGTATGAGGATCGGAGACAGAGTGGTTTACCGCAGTGTTTACAGCAACCCTGATATCGAAGCCGAATTTAAAGTGGTACGGGATAAAAAGGAAATAGAACTAAAATTCTACCCTGCCAAAGAAGTAGACATTCCGCAATTATTAATAACAGACACCAATAAAAAACAACTCCAATAGTTTTGCAGCCCCTCCTAAAAACGGAGGGGTTTTTGATTGTTTTTTATGGTAATCAACCTTGATTTTCCGCCCGTTTTCCGCTTCTTTCCTCCCATTTAAAAATAAATTGTTCCCTAAAGCAATAGAATGAGAAAAAAGCTGTTTACTAATTAAATACGTATATTTGATTTGAAATTAACGTTTTATCCCCAAATAAAATGAAAAAGTTTAGCCTATTATTCGTTATGCTATTTGCATGTATTGGCATGCAATCTGCCGTTGCACAGGAAAAAGCAGGATTTAAAGCTGCCGATGTTTCTGCCAAGGAAAAAGTCCAGGAGATCAAAGCAAAAACTACTTTAAGCACCGCTCAGGAAAGCAGTGTTTATGAGGCTTTTTTAGCTTATCACACACAACTGAGCACCCTCACTACTTCCCGTATGGATAAGAAAGAAAGAGGGAACAAGCAAGCAGAAATGGAGCTTGCTCTGGACAAACAACTTCAAAAAATACTGAGTCCGAAACAACTGGAAGAGCTCTACGCCAAGAAAGATAATATTCTTAACGTACAGTAAGCTTCCTAAAGTTTCTTTACGGTTTTTTCGATAGCTTCAATGGTCTTGTCCAGATCGGCATAGCTAAGTGCATCATTTAAGAACCAGCTTTCAAACGCGCTGGGCGGAAGGTAAATACCTTCGGCCAGCATCCCGTGGAAGAACTTCTTAAAAGTATCGTTATTCCCTTTGGCTGCTGTTTCGAAATCTACTACAGGAGTATCCGTAAAATGTACGGATATCATAGATCCCAGACGGTTTATCTGATAATCCAGTGTTGTATTGCTCAACACTTTTTCTATTCCTTCATGCAGATAAGCGGTTTTCTCTTCCAGATTGCTAAATATTTCCGGCTGGTCGTTAAGCGTGGTCAGCATAGCCAGTCCTGCTGCCATTGCCAACGGATTCCCACTTAAAGTTCCCGCCTGGTATACAGGTCCGACAGGCGCCAGGTAATTCATGATCTCATCCCGGGCTGCAAAGGCTCCTACCGGGAGTCCGCCACCGATTACTTTTCCGAAAGTAACGATATCCGCATTAATATTCAGTAATTCCTGGGCTCCTCCCCTTGCCATTCTGAAACCGGTCATCACCTCATCAAAAATGAGCAGGATCCCTTCCCGGTCACAAATACTTCTCAGGCCTTCCAAAAAGCCATCTGCAGGCAGGATACATCCCATATTTCCGGCTACCGGCTCTATAATAATGGCCGCAATCTCATCTTTATTGGCCTTTACGATCTGTTCTACATTTTCCAGGTCATTATATCTGGCAAGCAGGGTATCTTTGGCTGTTCCCTGAGTAACACCGGGACTATTCGGACTTCCGAAGGTAACGGCACCACTACCTGCCTGAATAAGGAAGGCATCGGAATGCCCGTGATAACAACCTGCAAATTTTATGATCTTTTCTCTTTTGGTAAAACCTCTGGCCAGCCTTACAGCACTCATACAAGCTTCCGTTCCACTGTTCACAAACCTGATCTTATCTATATTGGGTACCATAGAGACCGCAAGGCGTGCTATTTGAGTCTCTATTTCGGTGGGGATCCCAAAAGAAGTCCCTTTTTTGGCCTTTTCCACCACTGCGCTGATAACCGGCTCATAGGCATGCCCTAATATCATTGGCCCCCATGAAGCGATATAATCGATCAGGCGGTTCCCGTCTTCATCATACAAATACGCTCCTTTGGCTTCTTTTACAAAAATCGGTTCTCCGCCTACGGCTTTAAAAGCTCTTACGGGTGAATTCACTCCACCGGGAATGACTGCAGATGCTTCTGCAAACAACGCACTGCTTCTCTTATAAATCATGTTATCTGGAAGGTTTTACTATAAGTTTTTGTCCAATAGAAATATTGGTATTGTTCAGTTTATTTAATCTCATCAATCGTTCTACACTCAGGCCGTATCTTCTGGAAATAGAATAAAGGGTATCTCCCTTTACCACCGTATACATTCTTTCTTCATGGCTTTCTTCAACCGGATCGGTATCTGCAACAGGCTCTCCTGTTTCCTTTAACACTTCTCTGTCGTACTGATACAGTTTATATCGGTCTATGAGTGAAATCAGTTTTACCGGATATTTTCTGTCTGTGGCATATCCTGCCTTTTTAAGGCCTCTTGCCCAGCCTTTATAATCGTTTTGTCTCAGGTCGAATAAGAAATCGTATCTGCTTCTGGTAGTAAGGAACAGGGAATGGTCTCTATAGGAGAACATAGGGTGGTTGTATTTACGGAAACACTCTCCTTTTTCATCATCATCGTAATAATCGCGGTCTCCTTCCCAGCCTTTATGGCATTTTATTCCGAAGTGATTATTGGTCTTTCGGGTGAGTTCTCCTCTTCCCGATCCGCTTTCCAGGATCCCCTGCGCCAGGGTAATACTGGCCGGAATTCCGTAAACACGCATATTCTGCTTGGCTACTTCCTTAAAAGTCTCTATATATTCTTCGGTTGAATTTATAGTAAACACTATGAATTCGTCCTTTTCAGCTTCTTTCTCTTCCCGTTCCTCAGCAATCACTTCCGTATTCTTACGGGTTTCTTCCGCTTTTTTTCTGAGCGCTCTTTTCTTGGCCCCGCATCCTACAAGGAATGAAGCTGCAATAAGTAGGTATATAATTTTACGCATCATATTTCGATTATAGGTAATCCACGTTTTACAAGCTGGCTGTTCATTCCGGGAATCCCTTGAATTCCCCCGGTGTGAATAGCCAGGATCCTGCTTCCTTCTTTAAAATAACCTTCTTTTACAAGATCTAGTATACCGTACATCATTTTGCCGGTATAAACAGGATCCAGAAGGATGCCGGTTGCTGTTTTGAAATCATTCATAAACTGTACCAGATCGGTATTTACTTTGGCATAGCCCCCGAAATGGTAAGAATCTATGAGTTTCCAATTGTCCTTAGAAGCAAATTTACGAATATCCTCCTGTAAAAAACTACCCTTTAAAGCCGGAAAACCCAAAACTTGTTGACTGAGTTTTGAACAATTTATAAGACCGGCAATGGTACCTCCGGTGCCTATACTGCTGCAGATATAATTAAATTGAGCATCTTTTTCAGTCAATATTTCCTCGCATCCCTTAACGGCCAGCTCATTGGTCCCGCCTTCCGGGATCAGGAAAAAATCGTCTGTTTCCGCCCTCAGGGCCTGTAAAAATTTATCTGAAGTCTTATCTCTGTAGGCAGTTCTGCTGATGAATTTAAATTTCATCCCGCAGGAAGCAGCATAACTAAGGGTGGGATTCTCCTCTATCTTCCCTTCCAGTTCCTCTCCTCTTATAACACCTGTTGTTCTGAAGCCTTCTTCTTTTCCGGCTGCAGCTACTGCGGCAATATGATTGGAATAGGCCCCTCCGAAGCTAAGAAGATGGTCTTTCCCCAATTTTCTTGCTTCCAGAAGATTGTATTTGAGTTTCCTGTACTTATTTCCGGAAATATAGGGGTGTATCCTGTCCTCTCTTTTTACAGAAAGTCGGATATTCCTCTGCGCCAGTGCGGGTAGCTCTATCTCTTGATTGGGTATTTCCTCCGTTAAGAAATCAAACATCGGCACGAAGATAGCTCAAAAAACTCCAGGCTCTTCGTTTTTGCAGGTAATTCATATCGGTTTCATTCTGATAGGCCTCTCTTTCAAAACTTATATTTTTATAAGCTTTATGAAGGTCTCCGTAAAGACAAAGCCTGAACAGCCATTCACCGAGGTAAAGAACATAAAAAGGCAGGATTAACAGTTCGAGTTGCTGTTTTAGGTGGATCTTTTCGTGATTCAGCAATACAGGGTCACAGCGAAGCTTTTCATCCTTGAGTATGATTACCGGCCATAGAGTTAATGCTATATACCGTTTGGGCAAAATATGTTTAAAAGTAAAAATCATATTATAATGATTCATCAAATCCAAACTAATTTGGATTATCTTTGTAAACATATAAAAAAATCTTTATGAAGAAGATTATTCCCGTTGAAGAGGGCGATTTTTACCTTTCATCGGAAGGTTTTAGAGTTTTTACCGAACAATATCACCTTAAAAGAGGGTATTGTTGCACCAACGGATGCAGGCATTGCCCGTATGGATATGATAAAAAGAAAGATACATTTAAAAAACCGTAAATAGTTTATGGATTTTAAGCTTTTAAAATACAAGAGAACTATTTTTACCGCCTATCACCGGGCGGATATCAGGTATCCCTAGATTTGGTTATTAAGCCCGCATCCGGGCTATAAGGACAATTCAAATAAATAATAACCGAATACTGCCTCCGGGCAGCACAAAAAACATATATCAATGACTTTTAAAGAACAAATCTTAGAAGGGATCCCTAATAAATTACCGCAACCTAAACCTTATGACCCTAATATTAATCACGCTCCCAAGCGAAAGGAGATCCTTTCGGAGGATGAGAAGAAACTGGCTTTGAAAAACGCTTTGCGTTATTTTGACAAGGAGCACCATGCCGTTCTTTTGCCTGAATTCAGGGAGGAACTGGAAAAATATGGCCGTATCTATATGTACAGGCTAAGGCCCGACTATAAAATGTACGCCCGTCCTATTGATGAATACCCGGCAAGATCAAAACAGGCTGCAGCTATTATGCTGATGATACAGAATAACCTGGATTATGCCGTTGCTCAGCATCCGCATGAGTTGATCACCTATGGCGGTAACGGGGCAGTGTTTCAAAACTGGGCCCAGTACAGGCTGTCCATGAAGTATCTGGCCGAAATGAATGACGAGCAAACCCTGGTCATGTACTCAGGTCACCCCATGGGGCTTTTCCCTTCTCATAAGGAAGCTCCCAGGGTAATCGTGACCAACGGAATGATGATCCCCAATTACTCACAACCGGACGATTGGGAAAAATTCAACGCCCTCGGGGTTACACAGTACGGACAGATGACTGCCGGAAGTTATATGTATATAGGGCCGCAGGGAATTGTTCACGGTACCACTATAACCGTTTTGAACGGCGGAAGAAAGATCTCCAAAAACGGCGAAGGTCTGGAGGGAAAATTGTTTGTAACTGCAGGATTAGGCGGAATGAGCGGGGCTCAGCCAAAAGCCGGGAATATAGCGGGATGTATTACGGTTTGTGCAGAAATAAACCCCAAAGCAACAGAAACCAGGCATTCTCAGGGATGGGTAGATGAAGTCATCTCCGATCTGGATGAACTGGCAGGCAGGGTTAAAACAGCAAAAGAAAACAAGGAAGTGGTCTCTATTGCCTATCAGGGGAATATTGTAGATGTATGGGAAAAATTTGATACTGAAAATATTTATATCGACCTGGGAAGTGATCAGACCTCCCTGCATAATCCATGGGCCGGCGGATATTATCCGGTAGGCTTGAGTTATGAGGAAAGTAATGAAATGATGGCTTCACAACCCGAATTGTTTAAGGAGAAAGTACAGGAAACCTTAAGGCGTCATGCAGCCTCTATCAATAACCACACGGCAAAAGGAACTTATTTTTTCGATTACGGGAATGCTTTTCTCCTGGAAGCTTCCAGAGCGGGAGCCGATATAATGGCTGCCGACGGAAAAAGTTTCAGATACCCTTCCTATGTACAGGATATCATGGGACCTATGTGTTTTGATTACGGTTTCGGGCCCTTCAGATGGGTATGTACCAGCGGGAAAACTGAAGATCTGGCCAGAACAGATGCCATTGCCTGTGAAGTTCTGGAGGAGATCATGAAAAACTCCCCGGCGGAAATACAGCAGCAGATGGCTGATAATATCAGATGGATCAAGGGGGCTCAGGAAAATAAACTGGTTGTAGGTTCCCAGGCAAGGATCCTATATGCCGATGCCGAAGGAAGGATAAAAATTGCGGAAGCTTTTAACAAAGCGATCGAAAAAGGGGAGATCGGTTATGTGGTCCTCGGAAGGGATCACCACGATGTAAGTGGGACCGATTCTCCATATCGGGAGACCTCAAATATCTATGACGGTTCCCAGTTTACAGCAGACATGGCCATCCATAATGTTATAGGAGATAGTTTCAGGGGAGCCACCTGGGTGAGCATCCATAATGGAGGTGGAGTTGGATGGGGAGAAGTAATAAACGGTGGTTTTGGTATGGTTCTTGATGGTAGTAATGAGGCATCTAAACGTCTTAAATCCATGCTGTTCTGGGATGTGAACAATGGTATCGCCAGAAGAAGCTGGGCTCGTAATGATGAAGCTATTTTTGCCATTAAAAGGGCTATGGAAGCAGAACCAAATCTAAAAGTAACGCTTCCTAATAAAGTAGACGAGAGCTTATTTTGAGAGCTAAAGACGTTAGATACAGCAGAATTTTGTAAATTGTATAACACGTTTTAGATGAATATTAACTCAAAAAGCTACATTCTATGAAAACATTTAAACCACTCTTGTTGCTCTTACTGGTAGCAGCTTTCGTAAGTTCCTGCGTATCGGTTAGAGTTGTGTCGGACTACGACAAAAAAGCCACCTTTGGCCAGTACAAGTCTTTTGCCTTCTTTAAACCCGGGATCGATAAAGCTGAGATCTCAGATATAGATAAGAAAAGGATCTTGCGCGCCATCAATAATGAATTAGTGGATAAAGGCTTCGCCAAGTCGGATGATCCCGATTTGCTGATCAGCATCTTTACCAAAGAGAACCAACGTGTAGATGTGTATAACAGATTTGGTTATGGATACGGCTTCGGTTTCGGTTACGGATTTTACAATCCTTACTGGGGATTCGGACCCGGATTCTACAACAACGTCAGCACACGTGTAGAAGGCTCTCTGTATATTGATATTATAGATGCCAGGACCAAAGAACTGATCTGGCAAGGAAAAGGGACAGGCTTTTTGACCAATACCAGTATTGAAAAGAAAGAAGAAAGAATCAATGAATTCGTAACAGAAATACTGTCACAATATCCTCCCGGAAACACCAACGGGAGATAAGAATTAAAAAAGGCTGCCTCTTCAGGCAGCCTTTTTAGTATTCAGACTAATTGTTTTTTAATACTTGAGTAATTCCTCAATTTTCTTCTTCACTTTATCTGCCGACGGGATCATAGTTTGCTCCAGAGTGCTGTTAAGCGGAATAGCAGGCATATTTTCAGACCCAATGGTCATTACCGGGGCATCCAGATAGGTAAAACATTTTTCCTGTATCATTCCGGCAAGGCTCCTTGCAAAAGAATTATTTACGGGTTCCTCGGTTACCACCAGACATTTTCCGGTTTTCTTCACCGATGCCAGTATAGCTTCTTCATCCAGAGGGAAAAGAGTTCTCAGATCGATGATCTCTACCTGCTCTTTCCATTCTTCCGAAGCATTTAAGGCCCAATGTACTCCCATACCATAGGTTACTACCGTTAGGGTTTCTTCATCATCCTGTTTCCATATTTCCCTTACCGCGTTTGCTTTTCCGAAAGGAAGCACATAATCTTCCGCAGGTTCTATCGTCCTGGCCGCTTCAGTTCCCGGAACTTTAGACCAGTATAGGCCTTTGTGTTCGAAGATGACCACCGGATTGGGATCATGATAAGCAGCTTTCATTAATCCTTTCAGGTCGGCACCATTACTCGGATAGGCGATCTTAACTCCCCTGATATTGGTAACTACCGATTCTACAGATGAAGAATGGTAAGGTCCTCCACTTCCATAAGCCCCGATAGGTACTCTGAGGATCATAGATACCGGCCATTTTCCGTTAGTCAGGTAACAGGATCGGCTCACCTCTGTGAACAACTGATTTAGTCCCGGCCAGATATAATCGGCAAACTGGACCTCAACAATGGGTTTTAAGCCAACCGCAGACATTCCCACGGTTGAACCTACAATAAATGCCTCCTGGATCGGGGTATTGAACACCCGTTCATCTCCGAATTTCTGTGCAAGGGTAGCTGCTTCTCTGAATACGCCTCCAAGTCTCCCTCCTACATCCTGTCCGTACAGCAGGCATTCTTTATTGTTTTTCATTAATTCTTCAACCGCAAAAAGAGCACAATCCACCATTACCACTTTTTCGGCATTTTCAGGAGCTCTCTCTCCTTTTTCCTCAGTTATCGGACTCGGTGCAAAATCATGGGTAAACAAGTCCTCAGGTTTAGGGTCTTCCGCTTTCAGAGCTTCTTCAAAGTCCTTTTTCACCTTCAGCACAGCTTCCGCCTCTATAGCATCTACTTCCTCCGCGGAAAAACCGTGGTCCAAAAGCTGTTGTTTCAGTACCGGATAAGGGTCTCTGGATCTGGCTTCTTCCAGGTCATCCCTGTACCACTCCATCCGAACTCCCGAGGTATGATGATTCAGAAGCGGAACCTTGGCATGTACCAGGATCGGTCTTCTTTCCTCACGTATGATCTTAATTGCCTTTTCGACAGCAATATAACTTTCAATAAAATTTGCTCCGTCTATGGAAATAGCTTCCAGTCCGTGGAATCCCTGAGCGTATTCATATGCATCCTGAGCACGGGTTTCTTCGGCATTTGCAGAGATATCCCATCCGTTGTCCTGTACCAGGTACATAATAGGCAATTGCTTAAGAGCCGCCATCTGAAAAGCTTCGGCAATCTCTCCTTCAGTCACCGAAGCATCTCCCAGCGAGCAAACCACAAAAGGTTTATCTTCGAGTTTTTCATCAATTCCCGTATTCTCTTTATACCAGAATCCCATGGCTACCCCGGTTGCCGGAATTGCCTGCATCCCTGTTGCTGAAGACTGGTGCGGGATCTTGGGTTTATCATCATCTCTTAAACTCGGGTGGGAGTAATACGTACGCCCTCCTGAAAAAGGATCGTCCTTCTTTGCCAGTAACTGCAACATAAGGTCGTAAGGCTGCATCCCCAGGGCCAGGAGCATGGCATCGTCTCTGTAATAAGGAAATGCATAATCCTGAGGCAGCAACTGCATTCCCAGGGCCGTCTGTATTGCTTCATGCCCTCTTGAAGTTGCGTGCACGTATTTGGATACCATTTTAAAATTATCTTCATACAGGATCGCCATGGCCTTGGCAGTACAAAGATTTGAATATCCCTTCTTTAAAACCTTTTTATCTATTGCCTCCTTTGTCTTCAAAACAGTATCTAATTTTAAACTTTTAATTTTCCTCCTACCGGTCTCATCCAACCGTAAGGATCTTCTATTTTCTGCGATTTGATCCCGTTAAGGGTGTCCATGACCCATTGCCCTACTTCATGCTTATCGGAGATCTTTATACGCTCGTCCTTATATCCTATTTCCTCTATCATTGCTATAGCTACCGCTGTTCCCGTTCCAAAGGCTTCTTCCAGGGAGCCGTCTTTTGCACTGGCTATGATATCTTCTATATTTATCCTTCTTTCTTCTACTTCATACCCCTTGTCCTTCAGCAGCGTGATCACACTACTTCTGGTAATCCCCTCAAGGATGGCTCCATCCAGGGCCGGAGTGATAAACTTACCGTTAATCTTAAAGAAGATATTCATAGTTCCCACTTCCTGTACGTATTTAAACTCTTTGGCATCCAGCCACAAAACCTGATCATAGCCTTTTCTTTTGGCCTTTTCCGTAGGTAAAATAGCTGCTGCATAGTTACCTGCGGCTTTTGCTTCTCCCGTTCCGCCCACAGCTGCACGGATGAACTCGGTTTCCGCATACAATTTGATCGGTTTGCTGAAGAAAGGTCCTGCCGGAGAACAAATAATCATAAACTTATAGGAAGTGGCTGCTCTCATCCCGATAAAACCTTCATCGGCAAACATATAAGGGCGAATATAAAGCGCACTCCCTTCCTCACGTGGGATCCACTGAGATTCCATATCTATCAGAATATCCAGGGCTTCCAGTACCAATTCTTCCGGTACTTCGGGCATTCCCATTCTCCTGGCGCTGAAATTTAAACGTCTGGCATTTTGCTCAGGTCTGAAAAGCAAAGGTTCTCCTTCCTTATTCAGGGTAGCCTTCAAGCCTTCAAAAATTGCCTGCCCGTAATGCAATGACATAGCCGCAGGGTGCATAGGGATCATCCCCATAGGTTCAATCCTGGCATTTTTCCATTCTCCATCTTCATAATCACAGATAAACATATGATCTGTAAAAGCTCTCCCCAACGGGATATTATCGAAGTCGAGTTGATCTATTTTAGATCTCTCCACTCTGTTTATTTTTATATCATTCGTCATAACACCTTTGTTCTTTTTATTTATATCTGTCTGTTTTCGTCAAATTCTTCCAAATAATCACCTACTTTTCTCAGGAAAGATCCACCGAGGTATCCGTCTACCACCCTGTGATCGAATGAGAGTGATAAATACATCATACTCCTGATGGCTATCTCATCGCCTTTCTCGGTACTGATCACTTCTGCTCTTTTCTTAATGATCCCCAGTGCCAGAATAGCCACTTCGGGCTGGTTGATAATAGGAGTTCCCATTAAGCTTCCGAATGTTCCCACATTAGAGATCGTAAACGTGCTCCCTTGTATCTCATCGGGTTTCAAAGCATTATTTCTGGAACTGTTGGCCAGGTGATTTACCTCACCGGCAAGTTCTTCCATATTCTTTTTATCTGCATTTTTCACCACCGGAACGATCAGGTTTCCGTTGGGCAGTGCAGTTGCCATTCCAACATTAATATCGCTGTGTACCACGATCTTTTTCCCGTCTACAGACACATTGATCATCGGGAAATCGGCAATCGCTTTGGATACAGCCTCTACAAAAATGGGTGTGAAGGTGAGTTTCTCTCCGTATTTCTCCTGGAAATCTGCTTTCACCTTGTTTCTCCAGTTAACAATAGTAGTCACATCGGCTTCTATATAGCAGGTAACATGAGGTGAGGTGTGCTTGGAGTACACCATATGATCTGCTATCATCGCCCTCATCCTGTCCATCTCCACAATACGGTCCTTTCCTTCCGTAAAACTGATCGGTGGGGGATTATAGGAAGAAGCAGGGGTTGTAACCTGAGGTTGTGGCCTGCTCGGAAGCGGATACTTTCTGTGTTTAAGATAATTAAACAGATCGCTTTTGCGTATCCTTCCGTCTGTTCCCGTTCCCTGAATACTTTGTACTTCCTCAATAGAAAGGCCTTCTTTTTGTGCAATGCTTATCACCAAAGGAGATAAGAAAGCATCGGGATTGGGCGAATTCCTCAATTCAAAACTGCTCTTCCCAGCGGTTGCCGTTTTTGTATTTCCTGCAGCCGATGGCTTTGCAATAGGCGCTTCGGTTTGTTCCCTCTTCTTAGGAAGTTCTCCGGAAGCCTCGATAATTGCCAGTACCTCTCCCACCGGAACCACATCGTTAGGCTGAAAGAGAATTTCCTTGATCACCCCGTTACAGGGAGACGGAACTTCTGAATCTACTTTATCTGTGGCCACTTCCAGGATGGTTTCTTCTTCTTCGATCGTATCTCCAACATTTTTCAACCAGTTGATTATGGTTGCTTCTGAAATACTTTCACCCATTTTGGGCATTCTAAGTTCTACAACTGACATTTTAGTTAACTAATGTTTGTTAGTATAATAATACGTTTATTTTTTCCTGAATTCCTCCAGAGTTTTGTAAAAAGCTTCCTGGGTAGGTCTGTCTTCAGGTATCTCCCTCAACGGCTCCACAGCTCGGAGGGATCCGTAACAATCTTTCGGCAACTTCTGATACAAGGCAGTACCTTTGGTCTTCCATGCGATCATTTCATCGCTTACATCCTTAATAATTTTAGCCGGATTCCCCACTACCAGTTTCCTGTCCGGGATCACGGTCTCTGCTTTAATGAAAGCCAGGGCCCCGATGATACATTCATCACCTATTTCCACATCGTCCATCAGTACCGAATTCATTCCCACCAATACATTCCTTCCGATATTGGCCCCGTGAATAATAGCTCCATGGCCTATATGAGCTCCTTCTTTTAACCTCATACTCTTTCCGGGAAACATATGCAGGGTACAATTTTCCTGTACATTACATCCGTCTTCAATAACAATTTCTCCCCAGTCGCCGCGAATAGCTGCTCCGGGTCCGACGTAAACATCTTTTCCGATAATCACATTTCCCGTTACCGCCGCCTGAGGGTGAATAAACGCGCTTTCGTGAACTACCGGTATAAATCCTTTAAATGAATAGATCATATTTACAATTCTTCTATTATTGAATATCCTTCACTTTTATCTCCACTGGTCCATTGCCATTTTTCATGCAATCTTATCTTTCCGTCGGCAAGCACCTCCGGGATAGAGGTACAGGTTCCTGTCATCAGCTCTCCCTTTATATTGACCTGGTGGTATCTCATGTCTATGGTTCCGTTTAAGGAAACAATCCCAATAAGATTTCCCCTTACAATATTTCCTCCCGAATAATCTGAGCTTACGATATTTCCGTATTGCTTATAATGAAAGATCGTTTCCTCAGATGTCTCTCCGTTTTCCGTATTCCTGACAGCTTTGAACTTTCTGTTATGATAATTAACCATTTTTGCTTTTCAAATTCTGTCCCTAATTCTTTATTTAAACCTCTTCAGGGTTTCCTTCGTAAAATCAGACAGAACCAGTCTTCCGCTTATAGAAGCTCTTTCTGCCAGTAAGGTATCCCAGTGCTCTGTGCCCTGCCAGAACATTTTTTTCATCTCTTTCATTGCTTCCGGGTTGTAATTGCACAGGTTTTCCGCAAAGGCTTTTACACCTTCATCCAATTCTTCCGTACTGTCGAACACCTGAGTGAACAATCCTTTTTCCTGAGCCCAGGAAGCCGGATAAAAAGTATTGGCATCTATGGCAATCTGTGACATTCCCGATAAGCCCAGTTTACGTTCAACTGCAGGCCCGACCACGAAAGGACCTATCCCCACATTAAGCTCACTGAGTTTAATAGAGGCAAATTTGGTAGCCATACAGTAATCCATTGCCGATGCAATACCTACTCCTCCTCCGACAGTCTTTCCCTGTACGCGCCCGATAATGAATTTAGGGCATTTTCTCATGGCATTGATAACATTGGCAAAACCTGAAAAGAACACCTTTCCTGTAGCCTCATCATTAATATTTATCAGTTCTTTAAAGCTGGCTCCTGCACAAAATGTACGATCGCCTCCACTTTTCAATACAATTACCTTTATATCTTCATTTTCTCCGGCTACGGTTATGGTTTTAGCCAGCTGGCTTAAAATATCACCAGGCAGGGAATTATGGGCTGGGTGAAAAAATTCAATTGTCCCGATCCCATCCTGTATATCTATATGTACGTATGGTTTTGTCATCTTATTAGTGTTTCCACAAAAGTGGAAATCTTTTCATTTTAAATATTACTTTAATTCACTGTTTAAATCCTTCCTATCAGGATTTTCTTTTTAATTTTTTGGTTTCCCTTTTTCATGGGAATTTTTCACAGTTCGGATAGCAATCCGAATTGTGAAAAATGATGATTAAAATGCTTCTTGTTAAGCAGATCCCACTCAAATTTTTCCATTTCCCCGAAAACCGGATCTATGGTAATAGCTTCCGGGTTTTCTTTAAAATAAGCTTCGAACTGATCATAAGCCTCCAGGAATTTGGCTTTTGCCTCTTCCAGGTTTGCATGTCTCAGCTCTTCCAGCTCTCCTTTTTTAAGTAAGGGATGTGCATACTCCTTTGGCATTGGGTTATGGTTGTATACCATCTCCTGTACCTTCTCAAGGTATTCTGCCGGGGTTGCAATTTCAATACCTGCAATCTCTCCACTTGCAATTCTGAGACTGTTCTCCAGATGCTCTATCATATGCTGTGGTGTCAGTATTCCCCAGGCTCCTTTGGAATCTTCGGTTAATTTACCGAGATAGGTTTCAATATTGGAGCGGTTTATCTCTTCAAAAGGCGATCTTTTCTGAACCATGGTCAGGATGGTTGCCACCGCTGCAAGTTCATTCTCCTGGTCGAAGACCTCAACAAACCACTTTGCAATTCCGCTTGGCAGTTCTTTTCCTCTGGAATCCCTGTCTACCTTCTGTTTACAGGTCAATCTCACATAAACAGTATCGTTGTGATAAAGCGGACGTAAAAAACGGCATTCTTCCAAACCGTAGTTTGCTGCTACCGGACCTTTGTTCGGGTATACAAAAAGACCTGCCGCTGCTGCCAGGATAAAGTATCCGTGAGCGGTACGCTTTTCAAAAATAGATCCCTTAAGGGAAGTGATATCTGTATGTGCATAGAAGTGATCCCAGGTCAGGTTTGCAAAGTTGATGATATCTGAATCTGTGATCGTTCTCTTATGTGTTTTAATGGACATTCCAGGCTCTATATCCTCCCAGTAATACGCAAAAGGATGCTTTTCTGCTTCTTTATACTTGGCATTAGCCTGATAAATCCCGGTAATCTCGGTTAATGTTGTCGGGGTTCCCTGAACTGCGCAACGCTGCATATAGTGCTTCACACCGCGCATTCCACCCATTTCTTCTCCTCCTCCTGCTCTTCCGGGTCCTCCGTGAACCAGGTTCGGAAGCGGGGATCCGTGCCCCGTACTCTGCTTGGCATTTTCTCTGTTCAATACCAGGATACGTCCGTGATGGCTGGCTGCCCCTACTACATATTCCTTTGCAGCTTTATCATCATAAGTAGCTATGGAAGATACCAGGGAACCTTTACCCATATGGCTGAGTTCGATAGCTTCTTCCAGGTTCTTATAAGGCATAATGGTACTTACAGGTCCGAATGCCTCCGTTTCATGTACTGCAGTATTTTTAAACGGATCGTCCTCTCTCAGGAGGATAGGTTTGATAAACGCTCCTTTTTCGGCGTCTGCCCCAACCGTTTCTATCTTGTCCAGATCTCCATATACGATCTGTGCCGTTTTGGCAATTTCATTAACTCTGTTCTTTACTTCGGCCAACTGATCCCTGCTTACCAGGGCTCCCATTCTTACCTCCTTAAGTCGGGGGTCTCCGATGGTTACCTTGTCCAGTTGTTTTCCTAAAGCAATCTGTACATCTTCCATGAGGTTTTCAGGAACAATGATCCTTCGTATAGCGGTACATTTCTGCCCGCATTTTACCGTCATTTCATTTCTTACTTCTTTTATGAAAAGGTCAAATTCCGGTGTGCCCGGTTTGGCATCTTCTCCGAGAACAGATGCGTTAAGGGAATCTGCTTCCATTGTAAAGGGAACTGCTTCCTGAACGATCCTCGGATGTGCTTTAAGTAATCTTCCTGTACTTGCCGATCCCGTAAAAGTCACTACATCCTGAGATCCTACCGTATCGAGGATATTCTTTGTCAGACCACTCAGTAACTGAAGGGCTCCTTCGGGAAGTATTCCTGAATCGATGATCTCTTTTACCACAGCCTCTGCCAGATACGCGGTTTGCGGTGCCGGTAAAACCACTGCCGGCATTCCGGCCATCCAGTTTACCGCACATTTTTCCAGCATCCCCCAGACAGGGAAATTAAAAGCGTTTATATGAACAGCTACCCCTCTTTTGGGAACCATAATATGATGTGCCATAAAGCGTCCGCCACGCGACAGGTCGATCGGTTCTCCCTCTACGTGATAAGATTGATTGGGAAAGAGTTTTCTTAAAGAAGCATTGGCAAACAAATTCCCAAATCCTCCTTCTATATCTATCCAGCTATCTATTTTGGTTGCTCCTGTTCTATAACTCAATTCATAAAACTTATCCTTGCGTTTGGTGAGGTACAATGCCAGTTTTTTAAGCATATTCCCTCTTTCCTGGAAGGTCATTTTACGAAGCACAGCCCCTCCCGTTGTCCTTCCGTATTGAAGCACTTCCGGAATATCCAGGCCGTCTGTGGTAGAATGCGCTATAAATTCGCCAGTGACAGAATCATAGACTGGAGTATGTTCTCCTTTACCATCTACCCATTTACCGGTAATATAATTTCCTATTTTAGTCATAATGAATCGGATCTTTATTCTTGAATTTTGAATGTTGAATGTTGAATTCTGAAGTTCAGCATTCGTTTCATTATTCCATATTCGTTATTCTACATTTACATTTTCAATGATAGTGGCATATCCCTGCCCGACACCTACGCACATGGTTACCAGGGCGTATTTCTTATTGCTCTCCTGCAGTTCTAAAGCAGCCGAATGCATTATTCTTGCTCCTGTAACTCCTAATGGGTGACCGATTGCAATAGCTCCTCCGTTAGGATTGATCCTCGGATCGTCATCTGCCAATCCGAGTTCTCTTGTACAGGCAAGGCTCTGCGCTGCAAAAGCTTCATTTATCTCAATGATGTCCATTTCATCCAATGTCAATCCGGCTTTTTCCAGGGCTTTTCTACTGGCAAATACAGGACCTATCCCCATAATCCTGGGTTCCACACCCACGACTGCCGATGAAACGATCTTTGCCATAGGCTTCAATCCGTATTTTTCTACTGCATCCGAGGAAGCGATCAGGGTAGCTGCCGCTCCGTCATTCAATCCGGAAGCATTACCCGCAGTTACCGTACCTCCTTTTTCCTCTTTTCTGAAAGCCGGTCTCAGTTTAGCCAGGATCTCAGGAGTGGTAGTGGGTTTTATAAATTCGTCCGAATTGAAATTAATCGGATCCTTTTTTCTCTGAGGGATCTCCACATTTACGATCTCTTTAGCAAGTCTGCCGGATTCCTGGGCTTTAGTGGCTTTTACCTGGCTCCAGTGAGCAAACTTATCCTGATCTTCTCTGGAGATATTGAATTTATCCACCAGGTTTTCGGCTGTCATTCCCATTCCGTCAGTCCCGTAGAGTTCATGCATCTTAGGATTGATAAACCTCCATCCGAAACTGGTATCGTACATTTTGGCATCGGTTCCGAAGGCTGAAGAAGGTTTGGCAATAGCGTAGGGTCCGCGCGTCATATTCTCTACTCCTCCCGCTATAAAAACATCACCGTCTCCGGCCTTTATCGCCCGGTTGGCATGTATAATTGCCGACATTCCCGAGCTACAAAGCCTGTTTACCGTTTCTCCGGGTACCGACCAGGGCAATCCTGCCAGTAAAAGGCACATTCTCGCTACATTCCTGTTATCTTCTCCCGCCTGATTGGCACATCCCATGATCACATCATCTATGGCCTCTGCCGGAACATCCGAATTCCTCTTCATCAGTTCCTTAATAACAATGGCTCCCAGATCGTCTACCCTTACGGCCGACAGGGTTCCTTTATATTTTCCGATGGCTGTTCTTATTCCATCTATGATAAATGCTTCTTTCATTCTATTGTTGAATTTTGAATGCTAAATGTTGAATCTGAAACTTCTTCTCACTATCAACACATTCATCCTTTATTTGCTTTTTTCTTTTATTTAATTTTTTCCGGAGTGTCCTGCCCCGGGTATATAATACGCCACTTTTCCTTATAGACTGACGAATATTTTATTTCTACTCTAATTTTATTATTCAACCATTCCCGCAATTGCTGATGCAGTATCTCAAAATTCTTTACTTCCTTTCTTAATCCGAGCATATACTTTACTTCCCTCTCCGGAACAAGCATTCCTTTCCTGATCGTGGAATGAAAAACAGTCGATCCTTTAAACAGGGTGTCCTGCTTTACCATCACTTTGACATAAAAATCATTAATATCCGTATTGCGATATACCGAATCCTTATAATGAATATTTATTTCCTCAATAAAAGCAGGGCCTATTCCATTATTATTCAAAACAAAACCGTAATTACCGTTATTTTCGGTATTTCCGACTTCCAGATATGGGAGTACACTAGCATATTGCTGTTTTCTCATGAGCGAAGTCTGATGAAAGAAAAGGTAGAGCGTGCAAATACTTACTACAAAAGCGAGAAAGGCCATTATTTTTTCAATATTGATCTTTGTCTTAAAAAAGCTTCCCATTTTCCTTACTAAAATTTATTCCTCCCAGTCCTTAGCAGTACGGTATACTATTCCCTTGAACAGGGCTATCAACTCGTCTCCTCTTTTAACTTCTATAATATTAAAACCTAATTTATTCTTTACTTTTTCTATAGTTGATTCGGCAACGATATAATCGCCTTCCTCCAGTGCTTCTATATGATTAATTGAAGTTTCAATAGAAACCGCATATTTGCCATGCGTATTAGCTGCAAATCCAAAGGCGGTATCTGCCAGGGCATAACTGATCCCTCCATGAGCCTTTCCCATACTGTTAAGCATTTCTTTTCTGACTGTCATTCCCACTTTACAACTTCCTATCTCGCAACTCAGAATTTCAATCCCCAGCCATCTGCTGAAAGGATCAAGACTTAACATCTTATGTGGAATAGCTTCTCCTTTGATCATATATTAATTAAAAAAAGTTTCTCCTTTTTGATTCATTTTTCTCAGCAACGGGCTGCACCTGTATCGGTCTTCATGATATTCATCGTAGAGTCCGTCCAATGTCTTTACACACCAATCAATCCCCATTTCATCTGCCCATGAGAGTAACCCCTTCGGATAATTCACTCCCCTGGTCATGGCATTATCTATATCTTCTGCGGATGCGATATTCAGGAACAGCGCATCGGCTGCTTCATTGATCAGCATTACAAGTACCCTTTCAAATATCTCTTTAGCCAAAGCTTCATCCTGTTCAGGTTCCGGCTTCTCCGCTCCTTCTGTATAATCGTAATATCCTCTTCCTGATTTTCTTCCGAGATAACCCGCTTCAGACAAGCGTTTTTGAGTGAAGGAAGGTCTGTACCTCGCATCGTAATAAAAGGCTGTAAATACGGTTTCCGTTACCGTATAATTCACATCATTCCCGATAAAATCCATCAGTTCAAAAGGCCCCATCCTGAAGCCTCCTTTTGTCTTTAAAGCCCAGTCAATCGTTGCAAAATCTGCCAATCCTTCTTCATATATTCTCAGAGCTTCTCCGTAAAACGGTCTGGCAACACGGTTTACAATAAACCCGGGAGTATCTTTAGCCACCGCTACCACTTTTTTCCATTCCTTAATGGTCGTTACCGCTTTGTCCAGCACATCAGCACTCGTTTGTACGGCAGGAACGACCTCTACCAGTTTCATCAGTGGAGCAGGATTGAAAAAATGTATCCCTACTACCCGATCCGGTCTGTCGCAAGCTGCGGCAATAGAAGCTATGGA
Source organism: Leptobacterium flavescens (assembly GCF_010671605.1). GTDB lineage: Bacteria > Bacteroidota > Bacteroidia > Flavobacteriales > Flavobacteriaceae > Leptobacterium > Leptobacterium flavescens. Next base: position 776,249 of record NZ_JAABOO010000003.1, on the reverse strand, counting down.
CAAAGAAGAAGTGTTGGACGCCAGAATACTGTCCGGAGCAATATATGTTTCCAGTTCTGAAAAGACTTTTTGCTTGATATCCAGTTTCTCTACGATGGCCTCGATGATCAGATGAGAATCTCCCAGATCCTTCAGGGTATGTACGTAACTGATATTGCCCTGTATTCTTTGTTTTTCCTCCGTATCAATTCTTCCTTTTTCCACCAGCCTTGTCAATACTTTTTCCAGGACATTTTTGCTCCTGTCCAAAGCATCCAGGTTGGTATCAAACACCTTAACACTACAATCTGCGGTTGCTGCTACCTGGGCAATTCCACTTCCCATTGTTCCCGAACCGATGATTCCTACCTTTTTGATCATATATCTTTTAAATCAAAAATGTAAAAGAAGCTTGTTTGCTAACTTTTACATTTATTACTTTTTCTATTATTTTCCGGTAAAATTTGGTTTTCGCTTTTCCACAAAAGCGTTTACCCCTTCATTATAATCATGGGTTTCGCTCGCCTGGATCTGTAAATCGGATTCCAGGGCCAGTTGTGCAGTCAGATCGTTTACCAAAGATGCATTCAATGCTTTTTTAGTAAGCGCAAATGCTCTGGTTGGCATTGCCGCCATTTTAAAGGCCAGTTTCTGTATTTCCTCTTCAAAACTTTCTGCCGGAACGTATTTGTAGATCATCCCGATCCGTTCTGCTTCCACCGCATCTATTTTATCTCCGAGCATGGCCAGCGCCGATGCTTTCTGAAAACCTATCAGTCTGGGAAGGAAAAAGGTTCCCGCGCTATCAGGGATCAAGCCTATTTTACTAAAAGCCTGAATAAATGCAGCTGCTTCAGATGCTACCACCACATCGCATGCCAGGGCAATATTTGCTCCTGCTCCGGCAGCCACACCGTTAACCGCACCTATGATGGGTTTTTCAATTTGCCGTATACGTTCTATAATGGGATTATAATGCTCTTCCAGTATTTTCCTGAATCCGGGATGCTCATCGGGATTGGTTACTTCCTTAAGGTCCTGGCCTGCACAGAAGGCTTTGCCATTCCCCGAAAGCACTATCGCTCTTACCTCATCATTACTCTCGCAGTCATCCAGTTTAGCCTGCAGATTAAGGGCCATTTCCCTGTTAAAACTATTAAATACCTCCGGGCGGTTTAGCCTTATAAAAGCTACACCCTTATCAATAGTAAGTTGTATTGATTCGCTCATACCTTTGAATCTGTATTACTTTGACCGAATAATGGACGGGCGATCCACTATTCTTTCTATTTTAAACATTTAAAATAATCGAACGGTTCCTGGCAATCCTCGCATTGAAACAAAGCTTTGCATGCCGTAGACCCGAACTGACTAACCAATTTTGTATTGGAAGAACCGCAATTGGTGCAGTTCACTATTTTTTTATTTCCCAGGAGGGCTTCCTTATCAGCTTCCGCTTCAAGGGGAGGAGCAATTCCATACGCTTTTAAGGCTGCTCTTCCTTCTTCGGTGATCCAATCTGTGGTCCAGGCCGGTGAAAGCACCAGCTTAACTTCAGATTCGTAACCTGCATCTTCCAGGGCTTTTGAGATATCTTCACCTATAACATCCATAGCAGGACAACCGCTATACGTTGGGGTGATAATAACTTCAACTTTGTTGTTCACAATAACTGCAGAACGAACCACTCCCATATCCAGGATAGAAAGCACAGGGATCTCCGGATCCGACACTTTTTTAAGAATGGGGATCAGTTTCTGATCGATATGTTTGTCCTCTGTTATTGTCAAAACTTTTATTTACCACTTCATATTGGGATAGGCACGCTGCATATACTGCAGATCTGCCAGCAGGTAACCCATATGTTCCGTATGGATCCCCTGTTTTCCGCCTTTCTGAAAATATTTACTCTCCGGAATTTCCAGGGTTGCTTCTTCCAGCAGTTCCTTCACTTTTCCGTAATAATCTTCCTTTAGCTGTGAAACATCAACACCTATTCCTTCGGCAACAGCTTCGCTATCAGCCTCGGTAAGATGAAATAATTCATCAGTATAGGTCCAGAGCATGTTTACGGCCTCCTGTACCTTTTGTTTACTTATGTCGGTTCCGTCTCCCAGCCTTTTAACCCAATCACCTGAAAATCTCAAATGATAGCTTACTTCTTTGATCGCCTTTCGGGCAATAGCATTCAGGGTATCGTCTTTACTGTGCTGTAACTTCTCAAGCAGGGCCAGATGAAACGCATCAAAAAGAAACTGCCTTGTAATTACATAAGCAAAATCCGTATTGGGTTGTTCTACCAAAAGCACACTCTTATACTGCCTTTCCGTTCTGAGAAAAGCGATATCATCTTCTGTTTTCCCTTCCCCTTCCAACAAAGCCACATATTGATAATAACTCCTGGTCTGCCCCAGCAGATCCAATGAAATATTGGTAAGAGCTATATCGGTTTCCAAACTGGGGCCATGCCCGCAAAGTTCCGAAAGACGCTGCCCCAATATCAGAGCATTATCAGCTATGCCGTATATATATTGAACTAAATTCTTTTTCTCCATCTTACATGTGTTTTACTTCATCCGGCAAAGTATAGAATGTCGGATGTCGGTATACTTTATCCTGAGCCGGCTCAAACAATTCGCCGTTATTTTCAGGGTTGGTAGCGGTTATATGTTTAGATTCCACCACCCAGATGCTTACACCTTCATTTCTGCGGGTATACACATCTCTCGCATTTTCCAAAGCCATTTCGGCATCAGCAGCATGCAGGCTACCAAAGTGCCTGTGCTCTAAGCCATTCTTACTTCTAACAAATACTTCCCAAAGAGGCCAGTTCTTTTCCATCTTGTCCTTTTTTTGTCTTTATCCGACGTTTTGTAATTTTTTATCCTGTTGTTTTTTGGCATAGGCCATTGCTGCATCGCGTACCCACTCTCCTTCTTCCCATGCATTTACACGTGCAGAGAGGCGCTCCTTATTACAGGGACCATGTCCTTTAACCACCTGCCAAAACTCATCCCAATCGATCTCACCGAAATCATAATGTCCTTTTTCCTCATTCCATTCTAATTCGGGGTCGGGAATTGTTATTCCCAGCAGATCTGCCTGAGGTGCGGTCTGATCTACAAATTGCTGACGCAATTCGTCATTGGTCTTACGCTTTAACTTCCATTTCATAGATTGTTCCGTATGCGTAGACATATCATCCGTAGGGCCGAACATCATCATTGAAGGCCACCACCATCTGTTAAGGGCATCCTGAGCCATCTCTTTTTGCTCCGGAGTTCCTTTACACAATGTCATCATGATCTCATAACCCTGACGCTGGTGAAAGCTCTCTTCCTTACACACCCTGATCATGGCTCTTGCATAAGGGCCATACGAAGTATTACAAAGCGGCACCTGATTAATGATCGCTGCTCCGTCTACCAACCAGCCGATAGCACCTATATCTGCCCATGTGATGGTCGGATAGTTAAAAATACTGGAGTATTTAGCTTTTCCGCTATGCAACTGATCGTATAATTCATTTCTGGATATCCCCAGTGTCTCACAGGCACTGTAGAGGTATAAACCGTGACCTGCTTCATCCTGTACTTTAGCCAATAAAGCTACTTTTCTTCTCAGGGAAGGTGCTCTGGAGATCCAGTTCCCTTCCGGAAGCATTCCTACTATCTCCGAATGCGCATGCTGGGAGATCTGCCTGATATGTGTTTGCCTGTATTTTTCAGGCATCCAATCCTTGGGTTCGATCTTTTCATCTCTGGCGATGCGTTGCTCGAATATTTCTTCTAAATTCCTGATCTGCGCTTCACTCATGATTCTCGAATTTTATTATTTCTTTTTTACACGTCAAAATCAACTACAACCTTCTTGCTGGTAGGAACGGACTGACATGAAAGAGCAAAACCACTTTCTACTTCTTCTTTTTCCAAAGCGTAATTGATCTTCATCTCTACTGTCCCTTCTACAATCTTGCATTTGCAGGTGCTGCACACCCCGCCCTTACAGGCATAAGGCAAATCCGCACCGGCAGCAAGTGCTCCGTCCAGAATATTGTCGTAATGATCTTCCATCGGGAAATGAAACTCTTTCCCTCCATCTATAATCGTTACTTCAGTGTTTTCCGCTCTGTGCTCCAACACCTTTGCAATACGGTTTTTGTCCTGTTTAGTATTTCCGCTGCTAAACAGCTCGAAGTGAATTTTCTCTTTATCCAGGCCGGCCTGCTGTAATTCATCCCTTATCAGGAAAATCATCTCTTCCGGGCCGCAGATAAAACATTCATCAACGTTATTCACATTAATTATCCTGGAAGTAAGTTCATTTAACTTTTCCTGGGTAAATCTTCCATTTAACAGAGGAATATCTCTATGTTCCTTCGTCAGGAAATAAAATATTTCGAATCTTCCGAAATATTTATTTCTCAAACCTTCTATTTCTTCCTTAAAGATAATCGATTTTGCCGTGCGATTCAAGTAAAACAGCTTGAAAGTACTGTCCGGCTCAAGGGCAAGATGCGTCTTTAAAATCGACAAAATGGGAGTTATTCCACTTCCGGCTGCAAAAACGATGTAGTTTTTGGCTTTCTTTCCGTTCACTTCTGTAAAAAAGCTTCCGTTAGGCTCCATTACCTCCAGTTCATCACCTGTCTTTAGAACCTCGTTAGCAAAAGTAGAGAACAAACCTCCCGGGATCTTCTTTACCGCCACTTTCCACTCATCTTCAACAGGGCTTGAACAAAGAGAATAAGACCTCCTTACTTCTTCTCCTTCAATATCAGTTTTTAAAGTGAGGTACTGTCCCTGGGTAAACTTAAATTCATCCTTTAGATCCTCAGGGATATCAAAGGTCAACACACTGCAATCTGCGGTTTCCTTATAAACTTCTGAAAGCTTTATTTTATGAAATTTCGACATTTTTATCTACTGTATTCTTCAGTTTTGCTCAAAACTAACAATTGTTAGTTTATGAACCAAAAAAATAATCTTAATTTTTTCTTAGGGCTTCAGCACCACTCCTCTAAGCAGGACTGTTTTCATTTGAACCACCAGTTCTGCAGTGTCCACACCTTCTTTTTTGTAGTACCAAAGATAAAGTGTCCGTAGGGTAGATAAGATAGAAAAGAGCATTACTTCAACATTAAGGGGTTCCAGGTGTCCTTCATCCACTCCCAGTTTGACGATCTGCCTGAAATTCTCCTCATACTGACTCCTCAGTTTCAGGAAATAGGACAATTGAGGTTCTACCAGGTGCATCCAGTCGTTATTCAGGGATCCGAGAGCATCCGCATTATTAACGGTCACATTAACGTGCAGTTCTATGATCTTTTCCAGTTTGTCAATGGCATTATCTTCAGATTCCACGATCCGGTCCATCCCTCTGGTGAATTTCTCGGCTACATCCAGGATAATGATAGAAAGGATCTCCTGTTTGGAAGTAATATGATTGTACAGGCTTGCCGCTTTGATCCCCATAGCCTGGGCAATATCCCTCATCGAAACAGCGCTATATCCTTTTTCCTTGAATAGTTTAGAGGATATATTGATGATCTCTTCTTTCCTGTTTTCTGTTTTCACGCGTTTCAAATAAAAGCCGACTTACCTTACAGAGATCAAAAATAAATTTTAATATGAAATGAGCACAATCAAAATTAATTATTTACGCTTCCATCAAAACAATTAAACTTTTTTTAAGAAAAAGCAAAGGTTTATAGCTATCCAAAAAGTTCAAACAGATGAAAAAAATGATATTATCAGATAGTTTTTATTGATTACGGATGGCGTGTATAGCGATAATATTTTTATAATTTTGCTAAAAAAGCATCTATGGCTCAGGAAATAGAAACTAACGAACTACTTGACAATTTACCTCCTCACTTACGTCAATTTATAAAACCGCAGAATTACGACGAGTATTCTTCTGTGAATCATGCGGTATGGCGGTATGTGATGCGGAAAAATATCACTTACCTGAGCCAGGTAGCACATTCATCTTATCTGGACGGTCTTAAAAAGACTGGGATCTCCATTGATAGTATTCCCAGTATGTACGGAATGAATCGTATCCTTAAGGAGATCGGTTGGGCGGCTGTAGCTGTAGACGGTTTTATCCCGCCTAATGCCTTTATGGAATTCCAGGCTTATAATGTTCTGGTAATTGCTTCGGATATCAGGCAACTGGAAAATATAGAATACACTCCGGCACCCGATATTATACATGAAGGGGCCGGGCACGCACCGATTATCGCCAATCCGGACTATGCGGAATACCTCAGACGTTTCGGAAAAATAGGCAGCAAGGCCATTTCCTCTAAAAAAGATTACGAAATGTACGAGGCGGTGAGACTGCTTTCTATTTTAAAGGAGGCACCGGGAACCCCGAAGGAAAAGATAGATGAAGCCGAAAGAAAAGTAGAAGAGTTACAAAATGCGGGAGGAGAGCTTTCCGAAATGTCACAGATAAGGAATTTACACTGGTGGACGGTAGAATACGGACTTATAGGCACTCCGGAAGACCCTAAAATATACGGAGCAGGCCTTCTGTCATCTATTGGGGAAAGTGAATGGTGTATGACCGACAAGGTTGAAAAGCTTCCTTATTCGGCAGATGCTGCATTTCAGGATTTTGATATCACCAAACCCCAACCTCAGCTCTTCGTAACTCCCGATTTCGCATACCTCAGCCAGGTACTGGAAGAATTTGCCAATACCATGGCCCTGAGAAAAGGTGGTCATAAAGGCCTTGCCAGGCTTGTTGAGTCGGAAAACCTCGGAACCATTGAATTAAGCACAGGCTTACAGATATCCGGAGTCTTTACAAGGATGATCAAAAACGAGGACAACGAAGTGATCTTCTTCCAGACCGAAGGGCCCACGGCACTTGCCTATCGCGAAAAAGAGATTATCGGCCACGGTATCAAGTCACATATGAACGGTTTCAGCTCTCCTATAGGAAAACTGAAAGGAATTAACCTGGCCATTGAGAATATGGGCCCCAGAGACCTTAAAGCTTATAATTTCTACGATGGAAAACGTATTGAATTCGAATTTGAGAGCGGAATTACGGTAGAAGGCCTCAATATTACGGGAATGAGGAATATTTACGGAGAACTGATGATCATCCAATTTACCGATTGTACGGTTAAATACAAGGATGAATACCTGTTCAGACCGGAATGGGGTACTTTTGACATGGCTGTAGGGAAAGAGATCATTTCAGCCTTCTCGGGAGCCGCAGATTATATGTCTTTCGACCTGGTTAACCATGTTTCTTCCAACAAGACCATCAAAGTGGAAAAAGACTGGAAGCAAATAGAACTGGAAAGCCTTTATCAGAACATCAGGGATATGCGGGAGGAAAACACCATAACCGAAGAAGCCCTGGAAAATATTTTCACCACCCTGAAGACCAATCATCCGAACGATTGGCTACTTACGGTTGAAATATTCGAATTACTGGAAAAAACAGATTTTGTTTCCCTTAAAGGAGAGGTTCTTGATCATCTGGAAGATGTAAAGACCAGAAGACCGAAGATAGCGCATCTGGTTAACGATGGGATCTCTATATTGAGTCACGAACTCATCAAAACTTAATCTCGTAATTCCCAGTTTGATTCTATCTCATTGAGATCGTTGACCGGCCGGGCATTCATTTCGAGTTTCCACCCCAGAGAATTGGTCAGGATATAGAATTTAGAAAGCTCGCTAAGCAGGCGGTTCTGTGCGTTGGATTTAATAGACGACCCTTCTATTCTCTTCATAAGTTCCTGCCTTACTTTTTCCTGGATCTTGTTGTAATCTTTACCTGTAAAAGGATTGAACAGACTTTGATCTATATCGTAAAAAGTTATGGTAGGGTTGATGCTGATCTCCTCTTCCGGGACACTTCTTAAACGGAGCACCTTGTTCTTTTCATCTATCTCATATTCCAGCTTGTGCAGATCGTAGGCGATACTCACATCGGCATTGATAACCACCAGGGCCTTCTTCTCAAATTTAATGTAATCTCCCAGGTAGGTTTGCTGGTCCTTATAGTTGTAAACTTCGGAGAAATGTCCTTCGGTCACCACAAGTTTACCCACGTTTTTAAGCTGTTCCTGAATGAGTTGAGTGCTTTCAAAAACAGTCTTTTGTTCTTCTTTCCTGGCCATCCAGTACTGAAAGATCAGAAGGATAAAAAGTGTAATGACAACACCAAAAAGTACTTTCCGCATAAAAAAACTTTATTGAAAAATACAAAAAAGAATTGAGTAGAAATCCTACCTGAATTCGAAGTCCGTTTCAGCATTAAAAAAGCGAAGATGTTTTTGACCTAATTAAGCATACACTTTGCAGAAATTGTAACAAAAAGTTAGAAAATTTCTGGGATAGCTTTTATCTTTAACATCTTAACCCCCCAAACAATGAATAACAAGGAGATTGCAGCGGAATTATCTAAGTTGAACAACATCAGAATAGTAGACGACAACCCCGGCTACTGGGTGATTCTTTTGGAAAATTTTCAACTGCATATCATTACCGACGAGAAGGCCAATCGCATGCGTATTATCTGCCCGATCAAAGATACCAGCGACTTAAAGAAAAACCAGCTTAAAGAGGCCATGCAGGCCCATTTTCACAAAGCCCTGGATACCAAATATGCCATTTATGACGAAAGGATATGGTCTGTATACACGCATTACCTGAAAGAGCTTACCGCGGAGATGTTCCTGGATGCTATATCGCAGGTATTTCACGGAGCCAATAATTTTGGAGATTCCTATAGCAGTTCCAATCTGTTTTTCAGTGCGGGGGATACCTAGAATTCTATATGAGGATGCCTGTCTCTGATCCTGTCTTTTAAAACCTCCAGTTTTTTCAGAAATTCTTTGTGTTGTTCCGATCCGGGATCGAAAGGCCTGTGCGCCATGCCCTTTTGTATCTTATCTATTTCCTGCATGACGGCAAATGCATTATCGGCTATCCAGCTCCCGCTGAATTTCTCCCAGATATAATTGACGGCCGTGTCGTTGGGATGGATCATATCTTCTTTAAAGAAACGATAATCCCTTAGCTCATCCATCACCAACTCATAAGAAGGAAAATAATGAAGTTTTTTGCGAGGTTCCACTATTTGGTGAAGACCAGCAATCAGGTGTGCCTTACTGCGCTGATTCTCGGTAAAACCATCCTTTAAATGCCGTACCGGAGACACCGTAAAAATAATCGTTGCTTCGGGGTTCACGCTCCTGATCAATGCGACCGTTGCTTCCAGACTTTCCGTTACCTCATTTACCGAAAGCAGTTCCTTTAAGAATTTCTTTTGAGGGACTTTATGACAATTAGCCACCAGCTTATCGGTCTCAATAAGCCTGTACACCCAGGCAGTTCCGAGGGTAATAACAATATGACTGGCGGTTGTAAGCCCTTCAGAAGTCTGTCTTAAGGCCCTGTTCAATTGCTCAATCATCAATTCCGGAGAGGCATTACTCAATTCGGAATGTGCTTCAAAGCAATGCCAGCGCTCATTGAGAAAAAAAATATCCTTCTCATCGAATGCCTCTTCATTTACAGCTCTTAAAATAAGGCGTTCAATCGCCCGCGGATGAAAAAGAATACCGAGGGGATTCTGTATTTCCCGGAATTTGTAATAATTCAGCTTTTGGCCGATATTCTCCACAAAACAGGACCCCAGAAGCAAAAGCTTCGAATCATAATCCAACGGCCTGTGCTCTTTCCCGAATGATATATTGGTTTGTAGTTTCATAAAAAATCCCGCCTTAAGCGGGACTCAATTTAAGAAATATATTCTTTTACTTTATCTAAAGCTTCCGGAATTCCTCCTGGGTTTTTCCCTCCTGCAGTAGCGAAGAACGGCTGTCCGCCTCCACCTCCCTGGATGAATTTACCAAGTTCTCTTACCACCTGTCCCGCATTATAACCCCGCTCGTTTGCCAGGTCTTTGGAAATATAACAGGTAAGCAAGGCTTTTCCATTATCTTCAGCAGCAAAAAGTATAAAGAGATTATCAACTTCATTCCCCAGTTCGAAAGCAAGGTCCTTTAATTTACCGGGATCCAGGTCTACTCTGGATGCCAGGAACTGCACTCCGTTAATTTCCTCCAGTTGCGACTTCAGATCACCTTTCAGGTTTTTGGCCTTATCCTTTAACAAGGTAGCGATCTGTTTTCTCAGACTTTCGTTTTCTTCCTGCAATGAGGAGATCGCTTTTACCGGATCTTTAGGATTTTTAAGAAGATCTCTCATCTCGTAAAACACCCGGTTATTCTCAAAATAGAATTCCCTGGTTGCATCCGAGGTAATTGCTTCTATCCTTCTGATCCCTGCTGCTACAGCGCCTTCCGACCTGATCTTAAAATGCCAGATATCGGCGGTATTCTTTACATGGGTCCCTCCGCATAATTCTATAGAGTTCCCGAAGCGGATGGTCCTTACCGTATCTCCGTATTTTTCACCGAAAAGAGCCATGGCACCTTCTTCTATAGCGGTTTCCATAGGGATATTTCGCTGTTCCTGCAACGGAAGCTTTCCTTCTATCCTTGCATTTACAAAGTTCTCCACATCCCTTAACTCTTCCAATGTCAGTTTGGAGAAATGAGAAAAGTCGAAACGAAGATATTTTGAGTGTACCGCAGAACCTTTCTGCTCCACATGAGTTCCCAGAACTTCTCTCAAAGCCTGATGCAGCAAATGCGTAGCTGTGTGGTTAGCTGCTGTTCTTTCTCTCTGTTTCCTGTCGACAACAGCTTTCATGGTTTCCCCTATATGCTTGGGTAAATTCTTTGCAAAATGGATGATCAGATTGTTCTCTCTTTTGGTATCCAGGATATAGACCACATCTCCGTTCGGCACTTCCAGATAACCTTTATCTCCTACCTGTCCCCCACCTTCCGGATAAAAAGGAGTCATATTGAACACCAGCTGATACATATCTCCGTCTTTTTTGGAGCTTACCTTCCTGTAACGGGTAATTTTTACACTGGCTTCCAGGTAATCATAACCGATAAATTCTTCGGTCTCATCATCGAGAAGAACGGTCCAGTCTTCCGTAGCCACTTCAGCAGCGGCACGTGAGCGGCTTTTCTGCTCTTCCATCTTCTTCTCAAAGCCTTTCTCATCAATTTCAAAATTATTCTCTTCGGCGATAAGCTGGGTAAGATCCAGTGGAAACCCATAGGTATCGTATAATTCGAAGGCTTTTTCTCCTGCGATCTTCTTCCCTTTGGTAGCTTCCATTACATTATCCAGAAGAACCAGTCCCTGATCGAGTGTTCTAAGGAAGGAATGTTCTTCCTCCTTGATCACATTCTGAATAAGCTGTTTCTGTTCTTTGAGTTCCGGGAAAGCATTTCCCATTTTTTTACTCAACACATCTACCAACCTGTAGATAAAAGGTTCTTTTTGCCCCAGGAATGTAAATCCGTAGCGAATAGCCCTTCTCAATATCCTCCTGATCACATAACCTGCTCCGTTATTGGAGGGCAACTGTCCGTCTGCAATAGAGAATGACACTGCCCTTACGTGGTCTGCGATCACGCGGATAGCTATATCTGTTTTTTCTTCTTTCCCGTATTTTGAACCGGAAATGGTCTCAATTTCCCGGATCAACGGAGTGAAGACATCTGTATCGTAATTAGATTTTACTCCCTGAAGCACCATACAAAGACGTTCAAAGCCCATTCCCGTATCTACATGCTTGGCAGGTAGTTTTTCCAGGGATTTATCCGCTTTACGGTTAAACTCCATAAATACCAGGTTCCAGATCTCCACTACCAGCGGATGATCCTTATTAACCAGGTCTTTTCCTGGCAACTTGGCTTTTTCTTCTTCAGAACGTATATCGACATGGATCTCCGAACTGGGGCCGCATGGTCCCTGATCGCCCATTTCCCAGAAATTATCTTTTTTATTCCCCAGAATGATACGGTCTTCAGGAATGATCTGCTTCCACAGGTCATACGCTTCCTGATCCAGAGGAAGTCCGTCTTCCTCAGAACCTTCAAAAACCGTTACATAGAGGATATCTTTATCTATTTTATAAACTTCGGTCAACAGTTCCCAGGCCCAGGCAATAGCATCCTTTTTAAAATAATCGCCAAAACTCCAGTTTCCGAGCATTTCAAACATGGTATGGTGATAGGTATCTTTTCCCACCTCCTCCAGGTCGTTGTGCTTTCCGGATACCCTGAGGCATTTTTGTGTATCGGATATCCTGTTGCTTTTCGGAACACCGTTCCCCAGAAAGAACTCCTTAAACTGATTCATTCCTGCATTGGTAAACATCAATGTAGGGTCGTCCTTTATCACCATGGGTGCAGAGGCGACTATCTGATGTTCTTTGCTTTTGAAAAAATCTAAAAAGTGCTTTCTTATTTCACTGGACTTCATAATAAATGCTTAACATTTTTAAAAAAATAGGGGAACTAAAAAACAATTTTTATATTTGTTCGTTACCCGAATACCAAACCGGCCTAAAATGCTGTTTGAGTTTGCAAAAATAGAATATTTTTAAGTTATGTCGAAGGTAAAATATTATTACGATTCAGAAACGCTTTCTTATAGGAAGATAGAGCCCAAAAAGAGCCGAAAAATAAGGAATATTGCACTGTTTCTTACGGCTGCTGCGTTTTTTGGCGCAATAATAGTTCTTGCCTTGATGAATTTGAATTTTGTCAGTACGCCAAGAGAATTATCTCAGAGGCGTGAACTTAAAAATCTGGAATTCCAGTTTGAGCACCTTGACAGGAAGCTAAAGCAAATGTCTGAGGTACTGACAAATATTGAAGAAAGGGATAACAATATTTACCGGATCTATTTCGAGGCAAATCCTATTCCGGAAGAGCAGCGTAAAGCTGGTTTCGGAGGGGTAAACCGATATGCATCCCTCGAAGGTTATAACAATTCTGATATTATTATAGAAACCACCAAACGCCTGGAGATCCTTCAGAAGCGAATGGTCATACAATCCAGATCGCTGGATGAGATTGCAAAGCTGGGAGCAGAAAAAGAACAGTTACTGGCTGCTATTCCTGCAATCCAGCCCGTAAGTAACGAAGAGCTCAGTAGAATGGCATCCGGTTTCGGATGGAGAAGTGACCCTTTTACCAAGGCCAGAAAAATGCACTGGGGAATGGATTTTACTGCTCCACGAGGTACTCCGATCTACGCTTCGGGTGACGGAGTTGTAAAAAGAGCCGACAACGGTTCTTCTGGTTACGGGAAGCATATCCGTATCGATCATGGTTATGGGTATACGAGTTTATACGCCCACTTGAGCAAATACAATGTAAAACGCGGACAGAAAGTAAAACGCGGCGATATTATTGGGTTTGTTGGAAGTACGGGGCGTTCTCAGGCACCTCACCTGCACTACGAGATCTTTAAGGACGGCCAGCGTATCAATCCTATTAACTTCTACTACGGCAGTTTATCTACCGATGAGTTTAAAGCAATGCTTCAGTTAGCTACCCAGGAAAACCAATCTTTAGATTAAAAAATGCATATAGAGCTTCCTGAAAAGAGATACTATGGCATTGGAGAGGTAGCGAAGGCCTTTAAGGTCAATACTTCCCTCATACGTTTCTGGGAAAAGGAGTTTGATGTGCTTAAACCTAAAAAGAACGCCAAGGGCAACCGGAAATTTACACAGGAAGACATTAAAAATCTGCAACTGATCTATCACCTGGTAAAAGAGCGCGGTTTTACCCTGGAAGGTGCCAAATTACACCTGAAAGAGGAAAAGAAGAAAATACTTTCTAATTTTGAGATTATTCGTAAATTGGAAGGTATCAAAACCGAATTGCTTAAGATCAAAAAACAACTTTAACAAATCAACAAACATGAAGAAAAGAGCTATAGCCGGAATAGGATGCCTGGGAATATCTATTATTGGAATTATTTTAATAGGCGTTATAGGGTTATTTATAGGATACAGAGTTAATAACAAAGCCGTCGTTTATGAAGAAGATGCCAAAACAAGTTGGTCTAATGTAGAAAGTGCTTATCAACGCAGGAACGACCTGATAGGAAATCTGGTAAAAACCGTTCAGGGAGCGGCAGATTTCGAAAAGACCACCCTTACTTCGGTAATAGAAGCCAGGGCTAAAGCTACTTCTACGACCATAGATCCGACAAATATCAATGCAGAGCAACTTGCAGCGTTTCAGGAGGCACAGACAGGATTGTCTTCTGCTTTGTCGAGATTACTGGTCACTGTTGAGAGATATCCGGACCTTAAAGCCAACCGTAACTTCCTGGAACTGCAATCACAACTGGAGGGCACGGAGAACAGGATCAATGTGGCAAGAGATCGTTTTAATGAGTCTGTAAATATTTTCAACAAACACATTAAAATATTCCCGAATAATATTTTTGCAGGAATGTTTGGTTTTGATGAGATGGCCCGCTATAAGGCAGATCCTGGATCTGAAAAAGCTCCGGATGTCGATTTTAATTTTAAATAAAAATGTCAAAAGTTGAAGATTTTCTTTCGGCAAAGGAAGAACAGGAGATCGTAGAAGCTATCAGGATCGCCGAGCGCAATACTTCAGGTGAGATCCGGGTTCATATAGAAAAAAGTACTTCCAAAGATCATATGGAGCACGCTATGGAAATTTTCCACTGGCTTAAAATGGACAATACCAAAGATGCCAATGGCGTCCTTATTTATGTAGCTGTAGAAGATCGCGCTTTTGTGATCTACGGAGACAAGGGCATTAATGAAGTGGTTCCGGAGAATTTCTGGAACAGCACCCGGGATGTGATCGCTTCTCATTTCAGAAAAGGCGATTTTAAGACCGGACTGGTAGAAGGTGTTATAAAAGCCGGAGAACAACTACAGGAGCACTTTCCATGGCATCACGGCGACCAAAACGAATTATCTGACGAAATTTCAAAAGGATAAATGCAAACAATCTTAAAAAATAAAGGTTTATTCCTTTTTCTAACCAGTTGTCTCTGTAGCTTACAATTAGCTTTCGGACAATATGAAATTCCTCAAAAGCCTTCGGAACAAACCAGTGTTTATGACTATATCGATCTTCTGAATGAATCGAGAGAGGCAAGGCTCAAGGAAAAACTTCTGAGATATTCAGATACTACTTCTACCCAGATTGTTGTTGCCATAATTTCATCCACCAAAGGAGAAAACATCAATTACCTGGGCGCCCAATGGGGGCATAAATGGGGAATAGGACAGGCCAAAGAAGATAATGGTGTTCTTATCCTGCTTGCCAAAGATGACAGGAAAATCGCTATTTCAACCGGATATGGGGTGGAACACCTGCTTACCGATGCTTTATCAAAACGAATCATAGACACCGAAATCATCCCCGAATTTAAGCGCAATGATTACTATGCCGGCCTGGACCGCGGGGCAGACGCTATATTTAAAGTGTTACAGGGAGAATATCAGGGAAGTGGCCGTAATAACAAAGTGAGTCTTAAGCCTTTTTTAGCGATCATCCCTTTTATGATCTTTATTTTTATTGCGATCCTTATCGCCCTCTTCAGAGGCAGAGGGAAAGGCGGTAACGGCAGAGGTGGCGGAAGATCGACAGGTTCTCTTCTGGATGTGATCATCCTTAGCAATCTGGGCCGAGGCGGATACGGAGGATCTTCTTCCGGAGGCGGTTTCGGCGGTGGCTTTGGAGGTGGTGGCTTTAGCGGAGGCTTCGGTGGTGGAGGCTTTGGAGGTGGCGGTGCCAGCGGTGGCTGGTAACAAAAAAGCCGCCTTTTGGCGACTCTCTGTATTTTTTTAGAAGAATCTAACTCCTCCCCTTCCTCTTCTTTTCTTACCGGTACCGAACTTATCGAACTTCCAGGTAAAACTCAGAAGGAAATAACGCTGCAGTACGGTTCCTTGTGTATCCTGAATAAAGTCCTGGGTAACCGTTCTTCTGGTATTGATATTCTGGTTCAGCAGATCATAGGCAAGCACCTTCAGGGTTCCCTGTTCCTTGAGCATTTTTAGCCCCAGGCTCATATTCCAGAATACGGAACTCCGCTGGAATCCATCGGCTATACTCCCGTTAAAGGTATAGGTAATATCATTTCCCCATATCAGGTTCTTAGGCCAGTATGTAGTGGTCTTAAGCCCGAAGTTATGCGTTACAAAATTCACATCCTCGAAAGTATCTATATTATAACTTGTTGTATTATAGGAGATCCTGTATGAAGGTTCTATTTCCAGTTGCTCCTTAAAGTTAAAATTGATACTCGCATTGGGGTTTATATTAAAGCGTTTGGTGTTTAGCCTCAATCCGTTGTTAAAATTCAGGGTGTTATTAAAGGTGGCAAAAGCTCCCAATCTTATCCGAGCCGTATAAACACTGTCTTTTTTGATCCGTTTGCTCCAGGAACCTCCTCCATTCATGCTGTAATTTCCGCTTATATTTTCATAGGTGGTCCGTCTTATAAAATTCTCATCGGTAACGGTAGTTGTAACGATCCTATCTTCATCTATGGTCAGGTTTCCGTATATAAAGACCCCGCTTCTGGTCTTCCAGTCGAAATTATTTAAATTCAGGAATATCCTGTGATTAATGGTAGGTTCCAGGTCCGGGTTACCGGTGATGATGTTTAGCGGATTTGTAATATTATCTATGGGCTGCAACTGACTCACCTGGGGGATGACCGTGGTTGCCCGGTAGTTTATATTCAGACTTTTGGTTTTGTTCCGGTAGCGGAAACGCGCATTAAAAAGTATATCGTTAAAATCTCTTTCGAAATCCGTGTCCTGCAGCTCGTCATTATTTTCCAGGGCCGTATGCACAAACCTTCCGGTAACACCGAATCTGATTTTTTTCCCTTCATAATTAATTCCCAGAGAAGGGCGCTGCTGAGTATTTCTAAAATTAAAATCGGAACTCAGCTGATCATTAAAAAGGGTAAAATCGTTGGTATTCGGGTCAAAATCAAAGACCAGGCGCTCATTATCGTTCTTATTCACATCGTATGCATAGGCGATATCCAGGAAAAGATTCTCTTTCAGAGCCTGCCTGTATTCAATATCGGCCTGCCAGCCTGTGGTAGTCGCATCGGTATTGGTGATCTGATTTACCGTCTCCGTGGAAGGGGTATTTCCAAAAATCTCATTTTCCGAATTAAAAAGAGAGAATCCTTCGTTTTCCAGGATCCGGTTTTCAAGTCCGAACTTCAAAAAACTTCCCTTTTTCCCAAAGCGTTTAATTACGGATAATTCGTTATTAAAATCCCTTTGATCCGTTTCACTGTTGTTACGTGAAAAACTACGGTTGATCAGATTTCCGGTATCATCACTGGAAGTCTCATTCCTTATGTTTACCGAATTGGCATCCGTAACATTTAAACGAGGCCTTAAGGTGATCTTAAGGGTTGAATCTATTTCGAATGCAAAGCGGGAGCTTGCCCGGTGCGAATTAGAATTTCCATCAAAATTTGTCTCACTGTCCGTAAAGAAACTGCCATCAGGAAGGATGTTTTCCCTCGATGTCCTCGTATCGTTAAAGGAGTCACTGTTGGCATAAAAATAGTCAGCATTGAGATCTATTTTATCATCCTTAAACGAATTGGCATAGTTTCCTCCGATATTAGAGGAAGTAGTGATCCCCTGCCCGAAACCAAAAGCGAGTCCTCCGATATTGAAGTTCCCTCCGCTGGAAACGGAAACACTATTAGCTCCTCTTCCAATGGCATCATACACCTCATCAAAGGAAAAACCCGCGCTGTTTATATTGTTGGAACTGGCCAGGACACTGAGTCGCTGCTTATCGTTAAAGGAATTGACGATCCCGCTAAGCTGGTAGCGTTCATCCGTACCATAACCCCCGGTAAGCCGGCCGAAAAGTCCTTTATTTTTATCTTTTTTTATGGTGATATTGATGGTCTTGTTCTCAGAATCACTTTCTTTTCCGGTAAACTTTTCCGTATCGGTCTTGGTATCTACCACCTGGATCTTATCTACAATTTCCTTCGGAAGGTTTTTGGTAGCAATATTGGTATCGTTACCAAAAAACGGTTTCCCATTTACCAGGATCTGATTCACCTCCCGGCCGTTCACCGTTATCTTTCCGTCGCTATCTACCTCTACTCCCGGTAATTTTTTGAGGAGGTCTTCCACATTGGCATCGGGCCTGGCCTTAAAAGAATCGGCATTGAATTCCAGGGTATCTTTTTTTATGGTGATGGGAGAACGTTCTCCTACCAGGTCCACTCCGCTCAACTCTACCGCCCTTTGTTCCAGTAAAATAGTCTGAAGATCAATATCGTTTTTATCCAGATCTAACTGCTTCCTGATCGTAGAAAAACCATTGAAGGAGATAAAGAGGTTGACCGTCTTTTCTCCCGTTTTAAATTCCAGTTCAAAAAGTCCTTTCTGATTGGTGATCGTATAGGAAATAAGGGTACTGTCCTTAATGGTCTCTGCGTAAATGGTTGCAGCTTCCAAAGGTTGATTATTGGCTTTATCGGCAATTGCTCCGGTTATTTTGTATTCCTGGGAATAGGATAAAAGACTGAGTGACAGGAAAAATGCAAACAGTATGGATCTCATTTTTTTGTAGTTATAATATTGATGAATAATTTCTCAGCTATAAGTCCGCAAAACACGGGTCTTATATGACACGAAAACTACTTTTATAACTCAAAAAAATCCGATCTGTCTCAAAAAATATTTCGGAGAGAAAAAGGGGCTTCCTTTTAGTATTACTTTATCGATCATTGCTTATTAAGGTTTGTTAAGTGTGAGAAAAGTAACTCAAAAAGAAGTAAGGCAACAATAATTCGCCTGTTTTTAATACAACTTTAACTATTTCTTCCTGAAATAGATCTGAATAGGAACTCCATGAAAATCAAACTCTTTCCTAAGTTTATTTTCAATAAAACGCCTGTACGGATCCTTTACATACTGAGGAAGGTTTGCAAAGAAGGCAAACTGAGGAGTTGGAGTTGGTAACTGTGTGCAGAACTTGATCTTCACATATTTCCCTTTTATTGAAGGCGGAGGAGTATGCTCTATGATAGGCAGCATGGTATCGTTCAGCTTATGGGTCGGGATACGTACTGACCTGTTGTTAAATATTTCCACAGCCGTTTCTATTGCTTTATAAACTCTCTGTTTGGTAAGAGACGAAATAAAAACGATCGGCACATCCGTAAAGGGTTCTATCTGCTTTCTTATATTCTCTTCAAACGCTTTGGTGGTATTGGTTTCCTTTTCTACAAGATCCCATTTGTTTACCAGGATAACGATCCCTTTTTTGTTGCGTTCGGCCAGCCAGAAAATATTGAGGTCCTGCCCTTCAAAACCACGGGTAGCATCTACTACAAGCAGACATACATCACTGTGTTCAATGGCTCTTACAGAGCGCATAACAGAATAAAACTCCAGGTCTTCCTTAACCTTGGCCTTTCTGCGTATCCCGGCAGTATCTACCAGGTTAAATTCAAAACCGAAACGGTTGTATTTGGTATCTATACTATCCCGGGTGGTTCCCGCAATATCGGTTACTATATTCCGCTCTTCTCCAATAAGTGCATTGATAAAGGACGATTTTCCTGCATTCGGTCTTCCCACTACTGCAAAGCGCGGCAGTCCGTCATCTTCTTTTTCCTCCTTCTCCGGAAGGGATTCTACCAGAGCATCCAGCAGTTCTCCGGTTCCGCTACCGTTAATACTGGATATATTGTAAAGTTCTCCCAATCCGAGGGAATAGAATTCAACCGCATCTGCCTGTCTCTGGGCATTATCCACCTTGTTTACTGCCAGAAAAATAGGTTTTTTGGCCTGCCTTAACAACTGTGCCACATCTTCATCCATCCCGGTAAGTCCGGTTTCCACATCTACTACAAAAACAATGACATCGGCCTCGTCGATCGCCAGCTCTACCTGTTTATCGATCTCTTTTTCAAAAATATCATCACTTCCAACCACATATCCTCCTGTATCTATGAGTGAGAACTCTTTCCCATTCCAGTCGCTTTTACCGTAATGCCTGTCGCGGGTAACACCGCTTACCGCATCTACAATAGCCTCTCTGCGCTTTATCAGGCGATTAAAAAGCGTAGATTTTCCAACATTGGGCCTTCCCACTATAGCTACAATAGCACTCATACTCATTTTTTTTGATGGCGCAAAGGTAATATTTATATCTGAAGAAAAAACACTACCTTGATTCTCAAATTATTTATAGGCGTGAAAACTTTATCAAACGATATTGTCCTGAGACCCCGCTTTCAACTGGAGCTCTCCGATCCGAAGGAAAATGTGCTGCAGGCTTTTGAGCATACAAAAGGTGAGAATTACAGGCTGAAACGGATAGATGATCATATTTTTATCAAGTTCGGGGAAGAAAAGGCCCATTTCTGGTCGCCTCAGCTTCAGCTTGAGATCAATGAATCCGACGGTGGCGGAAGCAGATTATACGGGCTTTTTGGCCCCAATCCTTCGCTGTGGACCTTTTTTATGTTCCTTCACTTCGGGCTGGCTACCCTCTTTGTTATTTTCGGGATCTGGGCTTATTCTAACTGGTCGCTGGAACAATCCTATGGCATTCAGGTAGCTGCCATGATATTTATGGTAATCATGTGGTTTACACTGTACCTCTTCGGAAGGATGGGAAAAGCCAAAGGCAAACCCCAGATGCAGGAGCTTTACAGTTTTATGAAAGAGGTTTTAAAAAACGGAAATCAATCATAGATCTCGTAAGCAGTACACCTACTATCGCAAAAATTATTTCTGATTATAGCCAAATCGCTTTAGCTGATTGGCATTGGAACGCCAGTTCTTATTGACCTTAACATAGAGTTCTATATGGATCTGCTTTCCGAAGAACTTTTCCAGATCTTCCCGGGCCTGCATCCCTACTTTTTTCAGAGCTGCTCCTTTATGTCCGATAATGATCCCCTTTTGGGTATCTCTCTCCACCATAATGACCGAACGGATCCTGATGATCTTTTCTTCCTCAAAAAACTCTTCCGTCTCCACCTCTACCGCATAAGGGATCTCCTTTTTATAATTAAGAAGGATCTTTTCTCTGATGGTCTCATTTACAAAAAAACGCTCCGGCTTATCGGTAAGCTGGTCTTTGGGATAGAATGCAGGAGATTCCGGCAATAATTCTATGATCCTGTTAAATACTTCCTTCACATTAAAGTTCTGCAAGGCAGAAATAGGATAGATCTCTACTTCGGGAAGTTTCTCCTTCCAAAGTTGTATCTGCTCTTCCAGCACTTCCTGGGAAGAAGTATCAATTTTATTCAGTAAGAGGAGTACGGGAACGGAGGATTTCTTGATCTTATTGAAAAAGGCTTCGTCCTTCAATTCTTTTTCTCCGATCTCTACCATATAGATCAGCAGATCTGCATCTTCAAAAGCCGACTTTACAAAATCCATCATGGATTCCTGAAGTTCATAGGCCGGTTTGATAATTCCGGGGGTATCTGAAAGTACCACCTGAAAATCATCACCATTTACAATTCCGAGGATCCTGTGTCTGGTGGTTTGTGCCTTGGAGGTGATAATAGATAATTTCTCCCCTACAAACGCATTCATTAAAGTAGATTTCCCCACATTGGGGTTTCCTATGATATTTACAAAACCGGCTTTATGCATATATTCATTTTGCCGCAAAGGTAGTACTATCCGTTCATTTAACCGGCTCTTAAGTTAGATTTCTCCGTTTTTCAGCCTGGCAACATAGCTCTTAACCGATGCATTGACCTGGGGAGCCAGATAAATGACCGCGATCATATTCGGGATACACATAAGGGCATAGGCCAGATCGATCAGGTTCAGTACAAGATCGACAGATGCCACGGCTGCAAAGGTGATAGTAGCCACATAATAGATATTGAACCACTTTCCTATTTTGACATTGGAAAGGAAACTCAGGCATCGCGTTCCGTAATAGGAATATGTAAAGAGAGTAGACAGCGCAAAAGCTGCTACGATAAACATCAGCAATACATCCCCATAACCGAAAAGCGACTTTTTAAAGGCAATAAGGGTCATCACGATCCCGTTGCTTTCCGCTTCCAGGTAAGCCCCGCTAATAATGATGGTAATAGCCGTAAGGGTACAAACAATAATGGTATCTATAAAAGGCCCCAGCATAGCTACCAGGCCTTCCTGTACCGGTTCTTTTGTACGGGATTGCCCATGATACATGGGTGCACTTCCCAAACCGGATTCATTAGAGAATACCGCCCTGCGCACCCCGAGGATCACCAGTCCCCAGAAACCACCCTGGAAAGCTGTTTTAAAATTAAACGCCTCGCTAAAAATAAGTTTAAAGGACGGAAGTATATTTTCGGAATTTGTAGCCATAATAACGATTACCGCTATAAAATACAGCAGTACCATAAAGGGAACAATGGCAGTTGCCACTTTTGCGATCTTTTTCAAGCCACCAAAGATCACGAGCGATGTCAATACGGAAAGCAGGATCCCGATAGTGAGTTTCCAGTTAAAATCGCCCAGGGCAGCAATCGTACTGTTGGGCTCCACTACATTCATAAAGGTCTGGGTAAACTGATTAACGGTAAACACGCCCAGGAAACCAACGAGTCCGGCAATACAGAAGAAATAAGCCAGGGAACCTGCCTTCTTCCCCATTCCGGAAGTGATATAATACATGGGGCCGGCCAGGAACTTCCCGTCTTCTCCTTTTTCCCGGTACATGATCGAGAGGCCGCAGGAATAAAACTTAATACACATCCCGATAAGGGCGGTGAGCCACATCCAGAAAACCACTCCGGGGCCTCCGTTATAGATGGCGATGGCTACTCCGGAAATATTTCCAAGGCCCACTGTTGCTGCTACTGCAGAAGACAGGGCCTGCAGGTGACTGATAGCCCCCGGATCATCTGACTTGTCGTATTTTCCCGAAACCACTCTAATAGCGTGGACAAAATTACGGTACGGAAAGCCTTTTGATAAAAATACGAGGTAGATCCCCCCTCCGATCACAAAAAAAAGCATGAGCCACTCAGCATAAGGGATCAGGCTTTTAAGAAAGTCGTTGATTATTTCCAAAGTTTAAGTTTTAGCATTTAAATGTAATGAAATTAAACGAGGAGAAAAGAATGAAAAAATTCCCGCTTTATAAATTCCTGAAAAACAAGAAGGAAGAAACAAAAAACTCTTTAAAGCTATTTTTATAGCTGTAATGCCTTGTCAAATTTAAAAATGGTTGTATATTTGCAGTCCGATATCGCGGGATAGAGCAGTAGGTAGCTCGTCGGGCTCATAACCCGAAGGTCACAGGTTCGAGTCCTGTTCCCGCTACAAAGAAAACCTCTTGAAAATTCAAGAGGTTTTTTTGTGCTTCCAGACGAAGTGTTTACACTTCGATATGAGGGGTGCAAAAAAGTCAATATTTGCTGTGCAAATATGGTTTTCTTTGTAAAGCTTTCCCTGGGGATCTAACGATCCTTAAATTTGATCTATTGATTGCTAACACAACATCCCTTATGGTCACAATGACAATAACGATGATTATAAAAGTGAAGCGCGATTAAAACTATTGTCAGGGGATAAATGACTTCTTCCGGCAAATGCCATAATTCCAATTTCTCATTCACCACGATCAACAAC
Organism: Leptobacterium flavescens; assembly: GCF_010671605.1. Taxonomy (GTDB): domain Bacteria; phylum Bacteroidota; class Bacteroidia; order Flavobacteriales; family Flavobacteriaceae; genus Leptobacterium; species Leptobacterium flavescens. The sequence goes on along the minus strand of NZ_JAABOO010000003.1, from coordinate 752,699 downwards.
AACAAAAACCATGAGAATCCGAAGGCATATTTAATCCATGCTTTGGATGTAGTTCGTATTGACCAATACACTGCAAAAAATGAGAGAAGCAAAAAAGCAATATCCAGAAGCCCCCACCAAAACGGATGGGTCTCTTCATGGGAGCCGACATTTGCATACACCGCAAACAGAAACGGGGTTGCCAGACAATGCAGTAAACATAGTCCGCTTGCAATGATACCTACCCAATCTGATTTTGCAATTACTTTTGTTAATGCCATTTTTTATAATTTAAACTTTTAATTATGATACATCAAAGTCTGACAAGACATAGAAAACTAATTCTTAACAAATGTAATGTAATTTTGTAAATGCAACTAAGTTGCATTAATTTTATTGACATGATCAGAAGAAAAACTAAAAAGGTTGAAACCTTAATTAATTTATTTGAACAAAAAAATGAAGCTTTATCTGTTGTTGATCTAACCAATCGTTTAAGCACTCAGATGAACAAAACTACAGTTTACCGCATTCTTGACAGATTGGAGCAAAGTGGTGTTGTTCATTCTTTTAATGATAGCAATGGGTTACGATGGTATGCAAAATGTAACGGTTGTTCAGCTACCAAACACACCGATACACATCCACACTTTCAATGTACGGATTGTGGTACAATAGAGTGTCTGTCTATGGAAATTCCCGTTCCGTCTATTTCAAACCGTCAAATAAATTCAGTAGAAATAATGCTAAAGGGAACATGTGAGAGATGCATTTCCTGATAAAGAAAAATACACGAAATGACCAATCGCTTTATTTGCCTCTCACTTAGAGAAGATCTAATAGTAGAAGTAGAACTATGGGCAAAAAAATAGCAGTAATTAAAAATTACTCATTTATAACCTCCATCAGCTTTGCCGGAGACAGGTATTCAAAATATCTTGCGGTTATTTCAAACTTTTCATTGAGAATAACAACTGCCGGTAAAGAAAAAGGATAACCTTTTCGCGATGCCAATAGCAACGCAATTTCATGGGTCGGTCTTCTTTTCTTTCCCAATTGTTTATTGCGGTAATTGCCACCACCAAATGAAATCGTATCGGTTGTCTCGGCATCCATCTTTACCACATAGTAATCATTATTCAACCTGGAGACAACATCCGGATCACGAAATGCCACCTTTTCCATTTTTTTACAGTAAACACACCAGTCTGCATAAAAATCGATAAGGACTTTTTTGGGCTTTACGGCCAGGGAATCCTCAAGTTGTTCAAAACTAAGCCAGTTCACGCCTTTCTCTTGCCCCATCCCAATGTATCCCAGCAGGAGAACAACGCAGAAAGAAATCAAGTGTTTTCTATACATAACTCTAAATATTCATTAGTTTTTAATGTATTTTTCCAAATTTCAGACCCAGAAAGACCGTTCTCGGAGCATTGGGCCCATAAATATAATCCGAATCTCTTGTCGGTCCTATTTCAAAATCATCCTGATAGCTGTTAAAAATATTTTTAACACCTCCGGAGACCGTAACCATCAAATTTTCATTCAAGTGAAAATGGGACTCTAACTTTATATTAAGATCAAAAAAGCTCTGAACATCGTTGAGTTCTAAAAAGCCTGTTTCACTAATGACTCTTGGAACGATCATAGTTCCCGTATACGTTCCGGTCAGGTCAACATTAAAGGCTTCCGAAGGGATCCATGAAGCATTTAAATAACCATAGACATTGGGGTTACGTACAAACTCATCCACTGCAACGTCGCTTTCGCCCGGAGTTCCGTCACTTTCAAAAAGAACCTGTGGTTCTTTATATTCGGTGCGCTGTAAAGTACCTCCTAATTGAAATTGCCATTCAGTGGTAGGTGAGACCCCAACTTCAAAATTAACTCCAAACACCCTGGCAGCAGAACCATTGCGTACCTCTTCCAGTATAGATCCGTTTTCCAGCACTGCTCCGGTGCTTACCAAAGTAAAAGGGTTTTCCAGGGTGGTATAAAATCCCTCCAGTAAAAAATCCATTTGTAACAGATCTATATTTTTTGAGTAATTAAACGACCCTGTGAATGCGTCTGAGAATTCTGTGTCCAGATCATCAGATAAGATCACAAACTGCGGCTCCCCTCCCACACTGGAAATATGCAGGTCTTCATTAAAAGCCTGAGGAGCTCTAAAACCACGGGCATATCCTCCTCTGAAGCGGAAATTTTCGGTAAACTGATAAGATAATGTCAAACGAGGAGAAAATACAGTTTGATTCACATCTACGCCCCTTGATATCCCTCCAATAGTATAATCTCCGCTTACACCCACATTGTCCAATCGGGTACCGGCCAAAAGGATAAATTTATCAGTAGGTTTCCATTCGTACTGAACATATCCTCCAACATTATTCACACTTTGATCTATCAATCTGTTATATCCCGGTATTTGATCTTCAGTGGCCGTATAGATGTATTCAATACCAGTGGTGAGGACATCCTTATTCTTAAATGTTTTAGTAAACTGTGCTCCGTTCACTAAAGCGAGATCTTTAGTAGTTCCGAAAGCATTGTTGGCCAAAATACTGTCCTGACGTGTTCGACTGCCTCCCAGACCACCATAGTAACTATCTCTATCTGTAAAAGAGGCCGAGGTATATAATTGAATTTTGTTAGAATAATCTTTACTGTTTAACTCATAATCCGCACCTCCGATAAAGGTATCATGATCCAGCTCTTCCGTAATATCAGTAAACTGAGGTGCCAGGTCAAGACGATCTCCGCCACGGCGATACTCCCTTATGGCATTTAGATTTACAGACACTCTGCTTCTTTCATTAGGCTTTAGAAAGGCTTTTCCTCCCACGGTAGTATTACGTAACTCAACTATTTCGGTAAAACCATCATCATTTGCATCATACGCTTCACGATTGCGATAGGATCCAAACAGAGTTGCACCACTATTCAGATCATCGGCAACTGTAGATATATTGAAATTTACATTTCTATCCAGCGCATCCCCGTCTATCAAAGCGAGATTACTCCCAAATTCCCATGTGTTCAAAACAGGGTCCTTTGTTATAATATTTATCGTACCGGCTATGGCATTAGAGCCAAACAAAGCAGAACCACCACTGCGTACCACTTCAACACGCTCAATGATATTAACCGGGATCTGTTCTAATCCGTATACTCCCAAAAGCGAAGTAAACACCGGCCGGCTATTAAGCAATACCTGTGTATAAGCTCCATCTAACCCATTGAGACGCACCTGGGTAAAACCGCAATTCTGGCAGTTAGTCTCTACCCTCACTCCGGGTGCAAAGTTCAACCCATCAGCTAAAGTAAGCGACTGCGTTGCTGAGAGTAACTTGGGTTTTATTGAAGAAACCACGACAGGTGCCGTTTTACGTTCAACACGGTTTCGGGTAGCACTTATGATAACTTCTTCCAGTCCCAGAATATCTTCGATCAGGACAAAATCTATTTTTTGGGAGTCGCCTTCGGCCAAATGAATTTCTTTAGTTTGTGAACGAAATCCCTGGGCCTGTACAACAAGTGTAACGGTACCCGGGGGAATTCTTAATTCATATTTCCCATCTGCGGAGGCCGTGGTTCCCAACGTTCCTCCCTTTACATATACATTGGCGAAAGGAACAGTTTCTCCTTTTGAGGTGATAGATCCATAAACAACAGCTTCTTTTTCCTGGGCTGATAGCATGGAAAAAGAAAAAAGTAAAATAAAATATAGCGTTTTCATCGTTTCAGCCTCAGCTTAAAGATTGATTAAAATTAAAGCTAAGGGTTATTAAAATTAAAATTTAGGCAAACCTAATAATTTAATTTTAATTAATAAAATGTATTTTTGTGTTTTTATACGGATCTTATGTTTACACAGTCTGAAGAGAATTACTTAAAAGCGATATTTCACCTGGAACAAGAAGGTGAAGCAGGAGTAGCTACAAGCAATCTTTCCGAGCAATTACAGGCCAAAGCTGCATCGGTGACAGAAATGATCAAAAAGCTGGCAGATAAAAATTTAGTCGATTATCAGAAATATTATGGTGTACGATTGACGGAGAACGGAAGAAAGCAAGCGCTGAACATTGTGAGGAAACACCGTTTATGGGAATTGTTTTTAGCGGAACACCTGGGTTTTAAATGGGATGAAGTACACGAGGTTGCAGAGCAGCTGGAGCATATAAAAAGTGAAAAGCTCATAGACTCTATCGACAAATTGCTGGGTTATCCCAAAAATGATCCGCATGGCGATCCTATTCCGGATAAGAACGGAAACCTTGAGAAAAAGAACAAATCTCTGCTCTCAAAATGCAAGCCGGGAGATAGCGGTGTGATTATCGGTGTAAAAGATACTTCATCAAGTTTTCTGCAATATTTGGACAAACAGCATATAGCTATTGGTACAAAATTCACCATACAGCATAAGGAACCTTTTGATGGTTTACTGGATATCGACATCAATACAAAACAGCTTAAAATGTCGCATAAAATGGCAGCTAATCTTTATGTCGAAACCAATGAATCAAGTTCATAACTTAAAAAGATAGGAGCTTACAAGAAACACTGCTACCCTTATTTGGTTAAGGATAATATTATAGTACCCCCACACAACAGGTTTATATAATTTAATAGAAAACTTCTCCTCCGGAATTTACTGTTTCAAATTGATGTAATTAAAATTATTCAGCGCAATTATTTGATATATCAAATAATTATTTATTTTTGCTTGATATATCAAATAAAATATGGATTTTAATACACCTACCACCACAGTACTCTATTCTATTGAGGAAACCATAAAAGCATATCGCAAACTGAGTCAGCTGAATATCTCTCAAATTGTACCTGATATTACAGTAGACCAGGCATTGATCTTACTGATACTTGAAAGCAATGATATGACTCAAACCGAAGTCGCAGATATTGTTTTTAAGGACTATGCATCTATGACCCGTATCGTAAAATTAATGGTGAGAAAAGACTACTTAACGAAAACGGTAGATAATCAGGACAAGCGGAAGGCCAAGCTGGAAATTACTGAAAGAGGAAAAGTAATCATAGAAAAGCTAAAGCCTATGATAAAAAGGAACAGAGAAACTGCATTGAACTCTATTTCAGATAAAGAGTTAGATCAACTGTATAAAATTCTAAAAAAGATAACCAAAAACTGTAATATCATAAAATGAAGAACCTAACCTATATACTGATATCAATTATACTATTTTCCTGTACAAAGGAGAAGACAGGAGCGTTTAAAGACTCTAAAATTGACCAAATTGCCAACTATCTTGATTCTCTGAAAGGATTTAGCGGAGCAGTTTTAATTGCTAAAAATGATAGTATTCTATTTAAAAAAGCATACGGATTGGCTCATTTGGGGCACGGAGTTAAAAACAATACGGAAACTAAATTTTCCTATGCTTCCATTGGAAAGTCATTCACATCAGTTGCAATATTTCAGTTAATTCAGGAAGGAAAGCTATCGTTGCAGGACCCTATAGGAAAATTTCTTCCCAACTATGGAAATAAAACCGCAAGAGATTCTGTAACTATAGAATTATTGCTAAAACACAGAAGTGGATTGCCTAATTACTTTCATTCAGAGTTCTTTTTAAACACCACTAAGGATCAATTCAGAACAATGGAAAGCCTTAAAAAATTATATGAAGACAAACCGTTGGAGTTTAATCCTAATGAAGAGTTTGCCTACAGAAACACCAACTATGTTGTACTGGGCAGGATTATTGAAGCGGTCAGTAAAATGTCATATGAAGACTATATCAAAAAGAATATTTTTTCCATCGCAGGTATGAAAAACACAGATAATTTTGAAATTGATCACAGTATTGAAAATGCAGCAGAAAACTATACGCTATCAGATGTTAATCCAAACCAGCTTCAAAAAACAATCTTTATGGGTGCCGTAAAAGGCAGTTCTGCAGGTGGCGGATATTCGACCATTAATGACTTATATAAATTCGCTTGTGCATTTAAAAATAACGAACTCTTAAACACCTATTATACCGATTTAATGAAAAAAGAACCGGAAGACGGCTGGTATGGATACGGGATGCAATTTGCAGGAGCTAAGGGTTCTGAAATTTACGGACATAGCGGAGGGCATTTTGGTGTGGGCGCTGAATGGAGGGTTTTTGAAAAACAGAATTACACCGCAATTCTTCTTACCAATAAGGACCTGGATCAGGGCTTTTTTGATGCTCGTTTTTTTATAGAAAAAACCATTTCAGGCGCTACGCCCAAACTGAATAATTATTTTTTTACCAAAGAAGTGATCAAAACTTGTCTAAACGAAGGGATTGACAAAGCTAAAGCACTAATAAACAATTCAAAATTCAAACTTTCTGAAATTGACCTGAATACCAAAGGATATGAAATGATTAAAAGAGGGTTTTATGAAAAAGCAATAGACCTATTTACACTCGAGGTATTATTTTTTCCCGGGTCTTATGATGCATACGATTCTTTAGGAGAAGCTTATATGAAAAACGGAAAAGACAAAAAAGCAATTGCAAACTATCAGAAAAGTTTAGAACTAAATCCTGAAAATACAAATGCAAAAGAAAAACTAACTGAATTAGCAACGCATATATCATCAGGTATTTAAGCCGGGGAGGGTTTTTAAATAAAAACTCATAACCCGAAGGTTACAGTTTCGAGCCCTGCTCCTGCTACAAAAAACTTCTTGAATTCTCAAGAGGTTTTTTTGTATTCCCCCTTATCTAAAACTCACTTTTATAAGGTTTACATGAGATTTTTGAGTTTGCCCGGACAATCAGCCTGTAGACATACTTCCCGATGATTCAAGACACTTTTACCACAGATAAGTTTGTCTTGATTTATAGGGCCGGTCTTATATAGTATAAAGCGATTCTACTTTTGCTTCGAAAATGTTGGTAATCATTTTACAACTAAACAATGAAGCAAATGAAGGATAAACTTCCCTTATTAAGCACCTTACTTTTTGGTGCATTTTTATTAATTAACAACCTGTTATTTTCTCAGGAACTGGACTTAAAGTCATATCTCGATTTAGTTAAAAAAAGTAATATCGATTTAAAGCTAAGTGCCAACCAGGTTCTGGTATCAAAACAGGAAACCAAAATTGCCAGATCCGCATTATTACCGGATGTGAGTATTAATGGGTTTTACCAACGCGACTTCAATAGAAATTTTCTCTTTATTAACGACTTTGATGGAGGCTTGACGCGATTAAGAACCAACTTTAATAACAGTGTAAATGCTAATGCTGTATTAAATCAAACCCTTTTTGACCTCTCTGTTTTCTCAGCGATCAAAGTGGTAAAGCTTACGGAGGAGATCAGTAAACTAAATGACTCGCATCTTACCAATGAAATTAGCACACAGGCTTCTTCCTTGTACTGGCAGGCAATTTTCACCAAAGAAAGCATTAAGGTGCTTGTTGAAAATTCAAGTTTAGCAAAAGATCAGCTGGCGCAAATTAAGAAACTTCACGAAAAAGGTTTAGCAAGCGACTTACAACTGCAACAAGCGGAGGTTTTCTACAAAAAAACACTTCCAACCCTTAAAAATGCTGAAAATCAATTTAAAAAATTATTGAATGACCTTAAGATATTAGCTGATATCCCTTTAATTGAAGATATCGTTTTAACGGAAGATCTTGAATCCATAAAATTAAATGGCCTTATAAATTCCAGTGAATCAGATCTGGAAACACAACCACAGCTTCAGGTCTTAAAAAAAGAAGTTGAAATTGCCAATAAACAGATCAGTATAGACAAGAAATTCTGGTACCCCAAACTAAACCTTGCAGCCACTTATAACTACGGCGCCCAGGCCAATAATTTTAATTTCAATGATAATTCAAACAAATTGTTCTTTTTACAGCTTGGCGTTAGTATGCCAATCTTTTCTGGTGGCAGAAACAGGGCCAAAATCTCAAAAGCGGTGATCGAGGAAGAGACAGCCAGGTTTAACCTTGCCAAAACCAGACAGAATTTACTAAACCAACTTCAAACAGCTGAGAATAACTACAACAATGCCATAGCTAATATTCAAACCCATAAGGAAACTATTCTGTTGAATGAAAATGAGATAGAGATTTTCAAAAAGCAATTAAGCCTTGGTGTTGTCACTACAATCGAATTCAAGGAAAGTCGGTTACGGCTCACTCAATCCAAACAGGAGTTGCTCAATGCATATCTGGATTTACATATAGCACAGCTTCAGATCATACGAATTACGGGTCAAAAAAACTAAGCGGTTAAATCAGAAAATCTAAAGGATCAAAAAATGAAAACAATAAAACGTTTATTAATAATAGCCATTTCATGTTCTATACTGACGGCTTGTTATTGGCCGGAAACCCGGCATGGATCAGTTAAGGATGAACGGATCAATGTAAAGGCAGTTACCTTAAAAAAAGAATCTAATAAGCAAACAAAAACTTATTATGGAGAATTGCAGTTCTCCAAATCGACGAGTTTTGTAGCTCAACAACCGGGAGTAATAACAAAACTAAATATTCAGCCCGGTCAAAAAGTAAAGCGCGGTGAGATCATTGCCGTATACCCTCCCTTAAATCATCAATTACAGATAGATCAGGCAAGGATTGAACAGGATAAGACCATAAAGGATTATACACGGCAAAAGGAACTATTTAATGCCGGTGCTGTTTCCAGGGTATCTGTTGAAGCCTATAAAACCCAGTTGGATATTCAGACTAAAACAATTCAGCAATTGCAAAATATGAATACGATCCGGGCGCCTTTTTCCGGGATTATTACTCAGGTTCCTGCCAAAATTGGCGAAGAAGTGAGTACGGGGCAAGCTATATTCAGTATGGCAGAAACATCTGCAGTCGATATAAACTTTTACGTGACACCCCGGGATATTACTCAAATAGAGATAGGAACAATTGCGTATCTGAATCTGGGTGATCAAAGGATCAAAGGAAAAATCACAAAAACCTCTATTCAGATGGACCCTAAACGAAAAGCGTTTCAGGTAACCGCCTCATTTCATAATGAAGGGGTATTGTTTGCAGGAGGCAGTACTGAAGTTCAGTTGGAAACCAGGGAAGAACTTTCGAGCATTTGGATCCCCGTAGAATCCTTAAAACAAACAGGAAAAAGAAATTATGTATTCATAATTGAAAACGATAAAGCCATTGAAAAAGATGTGAAAGTCGGGCGGCGAAATGAAACCTCAGCACAAATAATCGAAGGCCTGAAGGAAGGACAGCGATTAATTACAGCGGGTTCGGAAAAAGTTGAGAGAAACAGCCTGATCTTAATTGTCGAATAAACAGAATAGATATGAAAGTTACGAATTTTGCTGTATCCAGACCGGTAACAACCTGCATGGTTTTTCTAGCACTATTGCTATTTGGATTAATGTCTTATGTAAAGCTTCCCGTGAATTTAATGCCGGAGATCAACCTCCCGGCCATGGTTATAATAACCGACTATCCGGGAGCCACTCCCGGTGAGGTGGAAACCGAAATAACCAATTTACTCGAAAAGGAAGTCGCTACTATTAACGGGCTCAAGCTCATGCAGTCTTATTCCATGCCCGATATGTCGATGATCATCGTTCAGTTTGAGCTGGACAAAGATCAGGACAAGGCAATGGCCGAACTGCGTAACAAAATAGACCTGGTAGTTTCTTTTTTGCCCAAAGAGGCCAAGCTGCCTTTTGTGCGCAAGCGTTCCAAACCATTATTAGCTCCTTTTAGTGTTAATAGTGGCTCTGTGGTAGACCTGATAATTACCGGAAATGTAGATGCCAACCAACTCTATCAGATATCCAGGCGAGAGATCAAAGACAAAATCTCACGTATTGAAGGGGTTACCAAAATTGAGTTTAATGGAGGAAAATTGCGTGAAATTCACGTAGAGGTCGACAAAAACGGGCTCCATGAATTTGGAATGAATATTACGGAGATCGCAACCCAGCTAAAGGGCAACAATGTAGATATGTCCGGAGGGGATATAGTAAGCGGAGACCGGGAGTCCATTATAAAAACAGGGAATAAATACAGTTCTGTCGAATCGGTCAGAAACACATTTATTTCCACACCCTACGGGGAAAAGAAACTGACAGATTTCGCTACGATAAAAGACACTTTCCGTATATCCAAAAACGATGCCTTCTTCTACGATGGGATTGAGAACAAAAAGCTCAATAATATTGTTGGAATAAGTGTACAGAAGAGCAGTACCGCCAACGCGGTATCCATTGCCAAAGCGGTGAAGGAACTGGTTCCGGAAATTCAAAAGAATCTACCCGAAGGTGTTACCTTAAGCCTGCCTTTCGACTCTTCAGAATATATTGAAAGTTCGGTAAACGATGCCATGATGAACGTTATTCTTGGGATTATCATCACCGGATTGGTATTATTCCTATTTGTAAACAATATTAAAGCTACCGCAATCGTGAGTATCTCAATTCCGGTATCACTCATCATTAATTTCCTGGCCATGAGACTCTTCGACGGATCCCTCAATATGCTGTCGTTAATGAGTTTTGCAGTGGCCATCGGAGCTCTGGTCTCCAATTCTATTGTGGTTCTGGAGAATATTCTTCGCCTCAGAAAAGAAGGCCTGCCCATAAAAGAAGCTTGCGTTACAGGTACCCAGGAGGTATTTACAGCAGTTTTGGCATCCACAGGAACTAACCTGGTGGTGTTCCTGCCTATCGCTTCCATGAATTCTATTGTCGGTGCATTCTTCAGGGAATACGCACTTACCATTTCGTTCGCAACAATTTTTTCACTTCTGGTTTCCATCACTTTAACCCCTATGCTCGCTTCAATATTATTGAAGAATAATCCAAAACCCTCCAGATTTTCGAATTGGATCATCAAGGCATTTGAAAGACTTCAGGAGCTTTATGAAAATTCGCTCAGAAGATTGATCTCAAGAAAACGGAACCCTGTGATCTTATTTGCCGTGATGTTCTTTTTCTTTATAATGAGCATGGGGTTATTAGGAGAGATCGGATTTGAATTCGAGCCGGAATCCGATAACGGAGATCTGTTTATAGAACTGGAAATGCAACCGGGAACTTCCATTGAAAAAAACAGGGAGTTAACAAAACTGGTAGAAGAAAAGATCGCTACACACCCGGAGGTAAAAGCTGTGTTGAGTATGCTGGGAAGTAAAAATTCTTTTACGACCGGCTCCAATTACACCAACATCTCTTTGAAGCTAAACAAAAATGTTGAGCGCAAGTTATCGAATGCCCAAATTGGGGAGAAAATACTGGATGAGCTCAAAGACATTCCCGAAATAAAACCGGTGGTCTCCACCACAAATTCCGAAGAAAGCGGGGATTTGGGATTCTCCTTAAAATCCAACAACAGTTCGCAGCTATCCGAAGCTAACGATCAGGTTATAGATCTTCTGAAAGATGTTGAAGGCTTAATTTCTTATGAATCAAGCCTGCGAAACGGCCCTCCCTTACTTCAGTTCAAGCCTAAAAAGCGTTTATTGGCCGAATTAGGGATCACTGTCAATGAACTGGCATTGGTAATCCGCAGTGCTATAACCGGGATCAAAGCTACGGTGATGAGTGAAAATGATGTGGAGTACAACATAAACATCAAGGTTCCCGTCTCTCAGGCCAACTCTATAGAAGACATTAAGCAGCTGCCCATTCATACACAGGCGGGAATGTTCAAGGTAGGGCAATTGGCCGAGGTGTCCTATGAAAAGGCTCCTGCTCAAATTATTCATAAGGAAAAGTCTAAAACCGCAGAGTTCAGTGCAACCCTGGCTCCGGGTTATATCCTGGGAGATGTCCGGTCTGTGATCGATTCAAAACTCACAGAGATAAGCCTGCCCTCCGGTGTTGAATTCAAATGGGGAGGTAACGTAGAAGAATTAGACAACACCGTTACCGATATGACGATTACATTTTTACTGGCACTGTTATTAATGTACATGTTACTGGCCTCGCTCATGGAAAGTTTATGGCAGCCCCTGGTCATATTCACCACCGTTCCTATGGCCTTAATAGGTGTTTTTGTGATCATGTATTTTGCAGGAACTACCATGAACATTATGTCTTTAATGGCCATCATTACCCTGCTCGGTTTAGTGGTTAATGATGATATCCTGATACATGACTATACCGAGCAGTTAATGCGTAAAAAGAAAATGGATATTTACAATGCCACTATTCTTTCGGGTAAGACCAAAATGAAAGCGGTTATTATGACAACGATAGCTATTATTTTCGGAATGCTTCCAAACGCTATCGGTTTGGGAGATGCAGGGGCAGAATACAGAATTCCGATGGCCATTGTAACCATTGGAGGAATGATCACATCAACTGTATTAACACTCTACCTGATCCCATCTTTATTTTATGTCATCAGAAGCAGAAAGCAAAAAAATCATCCAAATGAAACCATCGAAAGTTGACATCATAAAATTCCTGGCAGTAATGATCGTTTTTCTGATCGGAATGGTCATTATGCTAATAAACAAAATAGATAATACGTGGCTGTGGATCGGGTATATAACTGTTTGGTGGTGGGCAGAATTGGTAATAGCCAAGAATTTTCACCTGAAACTGTGGGGCTGGGTGCTAATTTTAGCCGTAATCCTCATCATAGATGCGCTTGTGATTTTCTTTTTTGGATAATGCAGTTTGTTTGTATAGAATGATATTTCTCAAATCGTATCAGTACATTGGTTTTAAGTATAAAGAGGAATTCATTCTATAGAAAAGCGGAGCTTTTGCTCCGTTTTTTTTATGGGGTTTAAATGTTAAATTTGCTCTATGAATATATTAAATATAACGCCTTTATTAAGCCTGACAGTAGGAGTATTTCTGTTGGCGTTTATTTTATTCCGTAAATCCGGTTTAGGGAAAGATAAAAGGCTTCGATATATTCTGGCTGCTCTGGTATCTTATTTTACTCTGGTATCCTTTGATTATTATACGACCATAAGTGAAGACGGAAATAACTGGTATTTCGGAATATCATATATGTTCTATCATTTGGTGGGCTTTCTATTCTACTATTTTATCGCGCTTTTAATAAAATTAAATATCAGGTTTAAAAAATGGTTGCTTATCATTATCGGTATCACTTTATTAAGATGGTTTTTCTTTTACCCTCTTTTTGAATACGAAAATATGGAGGATTTTTTGACATTTTTAAAGGCCTCCGATTATGATAAATGGTTATTAATAGAATACCTCCTGGTAAGCTTATTCAATATTTTATTATTCTTCCTGGCTTTTTACAGGTTAAGACAGGCCCCAACAGCATTAGTCTTAAATAAGAGCGAGGCACTCAAATACAAATGGGCAAAACTAATCTTAATTACGTTTGTTATTTTTCAGGTCGGGATCTTTATAAATCAAACGGTTTCCGGGTTTAGCTTTGTCAACTATGAAGTTTCCTTGAAGTTTGAATCCTTATTGATCGCAATTTTCTTTTTCATTTTTGCCTATTCTATCATGCATTTTCCTGTATTTGCATTTTCCGGGGATTTTGAAGATCTGCCCGAAGAGGCAAAAAAGAAATATGCCAAATCATCCTTAAAAGATTCTTCGGAGCTTTTTAATGAAATAAAAATCCTGATAAAAGAAGAGCAGCTCTTTTTAGATTTCGACTTAAAGTTAAATACCCTTTCAGAGAGATTAGGAAGCTCTGTTCATCATATTTCGCAGGCTATTAATCAGAATGCGGGTATGAGCTTCCCGGACTTTATCAACAGTTTTCGGATTGAGGAAGCCAAAAAGAAGCTTCTGATGCCAAAACCCGATACTATTTTTGCCATATCACTGGATGTGGGTTTTAACAGTAAAGCTGCATTCTACACTGCCTTTAAAAAAGTAACCTCACAGACTCCAACAGAGTTTAAAAAAGCTTCCAAAGCGTAAGCTCAATTTAAAATAACACGAATAGTAAAAACGACCTTGTCCTAGGGCGTTTTTTTTATGTTCAGTATTATAGGGAAAGTCATTATTACCCCTCGCCTTCAATACTTTTGACCAACAGTTAAACACGATATTATGAAAATACTAAAAACACTTTTCGCAATGGCAATTTTATTAGTATCACTAACAAAGGCAACTGCCCAAACCGATGATCCGTTAATTGGAAAATGGGAAGTTGAGTATAAAGAAGACAATGAGAAATCATATGTAATCCACGAGTTCAGAAAAGAACAGGGAGTGCTTAAATGTTATACAGTCTTTGTTAAAGATGATAAGGGAAACGGAGAGGAGTACGAATCGGTCGCAATAAAAGATATAACATTTAAGGGAGGGAGCGGCACCGGAACTTATATGTTCACCCATGAAGGAGAAAAATACGAATTCAGGGCCAGGCTTAAATTAAAAGATCACAACACCCTGACCATTAGCTATTCTGCCTGGGGCTATGTTGATAGCGAAACATGGAAACGATTAAAATAGACCTCCTTTAAAGTGTACAGAATATGATAGATAAAGTCGAGGATAGAAAAGAACCGGATATAGAGAGAATTACGATCAGGGCGATACTTTTACAGTTTAAGTGGAAACTTATTTTAATATTCTCTCTCATCCTTGTAGAATCTATCATCGGACTGCTTATACCCTTATTCATTGGTTTTGCAATAGATGATGCTATCAAAGGAAGTTATCTCGGAGCTTTTCAACTTGGCGGCTTGGGTGTTCTTATCATCTTAATTGGTGGCGGACGAAGATTCTTTGATTCCAGGATCTATGCAAAAGTGTATCGCAGGCTGGGCAATTTAACTCTTATGAAAATCGAACAAAACCTTTCCTCCGTTAAAACCGCCAGATTGAGTATGATCAATGAGATTGTTGAATTTCTGGAAAATTCCCTGCCGGCATTAGTTGGAAATATTATTGGGTTGCTAGGTGTGGTAATCATTATTGCCAGCCTTAATACGAAGGTATTTATTGCAGGTCTTATCACTACTTTTTTCGTTTTTCTCATTTATTTTTTAACGAGAAAAAAAACCACCTATTTGAATGGCGCTTATAACAATGAGCTTGAAAAGCAGGTAAATATTATAAGTACCAACAACAGAACATGGTTAGAATCTCATTTAAAGAACATGATGAAATGGAATATTAAATTATCGGACTTAGAGGTATTCAATTTTTCAATATCGTGGTTTCTTCTGATGGCATTTTTAGTAGCCTCTATCATTCTCTCCGTACAAACAGCTAATCTTGAGTATGGGGCCTTGTTTTCTCTGATCGTATATGTTTTTCAATATATAGAAAGTGTAATCACCCTTCCCTTTTTTTATCAGAATTGGCTTCGGCTGGAAGAAATAAAAGGGCGATTGGAAGAATTGTAGTCATATAAAATTTGTTTCTTCCAGGGTCAAAGCCCGTCAAACTTCATAAAACCTGTCAGTCGATCGGTTGACAATTTATTCAACCGGAAATCAGGCTTTCTTTTCCTTATCAGATGCATTCCGGTTAAACTTCCTTTCTCTTTAACTCATCGCCCAAATATCTCCTACCTAAAACTCACTTTTACAGGGTTTTACACAAGGTTTTTTTGAATACATCCGGGCAATCAGGGAAAAGTATACAATCTCCGTCAATATATATACAAGAACAGGATGGCCTCTTTGGAAATTTGCATAGTTAAACAATTAAAAAAATATAAAAATGAATAAAACAGTTTTAATAACGGGCGCAAGTAGCGGAATAGGAAAAGTTACCGCAAAACATTTCCAAAACCAGGGATGGAACGTAATAGCCACTATGCGTAGCCCGGAAAAAGAGGAAGAACTTACTAAGTTAGACCATGTGCTGGTCACCAAACTGGACGTACTAGATCATAACTCCATAAACCAGTCGGTACAGGCAGGAATTGAGGAATTTGGGAAGATAGATGTGCTTGTCAACAATGCTGGTTATGGAGCTTATGGTCCTTTGGAGGCATTCCCCAGAGAAAATATAGTAAGGCAGTTTAACACCAATGTCATCGGTCTATTGGATGTTACCCGTGCCGTTCTTCCCCATTTTCGTAAGAACAGATCGGGCGTGATCATTAATATCTCTTCTATTGGCGGTAAGATAACTTTTCCTTTGGGTAGCTTATACCACGGGACCAAATTTGCCGTAGAAGGTATTTCGGAATCCCTTTCTTTCGAATTGGGATCAATCGGCATCAAAGTAAAATTAGTAGAACCGGGTATGATCAATACGGACTTCTCAGGTCGTTCTTTCGATTTCCAGAACAATGAAGGTCTTGCAGAATATCAACCAGTTGTAGGGGCCGTAATGCAAGGTTTTAGTCAGGCAGGTCAGAATTCATCAGAACCCGAAGTTGTTGCCGACGTAATTTTTGAAGCTGCTACAGATAACAACGATACATTAAGATACAGAGCCGGAGCAGATGCTCATCAATACTTAGACGGAAGGCAAGCCATTGGTGATGAAGCCTTTGTCAGGGAGATGAAAAAGAATTTCGGGCTTTAAAAACAAAAAAACATGAAAAAATCAATTTTAACACTATTACTTGGGCTAAGCTCAATGATAGGGATCTCCCAGGATATTCTTTTCCACAGTCTGGAAAAGAACAAAGATGTAAAGCTACTGTTCGAAACCAATGTACTTGTAACAGGAGGAGAAGCTTTCGGGGTAAACCCTCAGGAGATATTCACAAAAAAAGGACTAATACCGCCTACAGGTCTTAGAATGAACGGAAATTATAAAGGATCGGTCTCAGGCACCCTGGAAGGAGAATATTCAGGAACGGATTATTCCACAACAATGCCTTACGGGATGGTAAAGATCAACGCCAGAGGGGTTATAAAAACCAAAGACGGAGCAACTATCTCGGTACATTCTACAGGCAAGGTATCCGCTTCAATGGAAAACCAGGCACCTGTATTTGAGATCACAAAACTGGTGACCAATCACCCAAAATACAAATATCTTAATAGCTTACACGTGCTTTCC
Source organism: Leptobacterium flavescens (assembly GCF_010671605.1). Taxonomy (GTDB): domain Bacteria; phylum Bacteroidota; class Bacteroidia; order Flavobacteriales; family Flavobacteriaceae; genus Leptobacterium; species Leptobacterium flavescens. The sequence goes on along the minus strand of NZ_JAABOO010000003.1, from coordinate 735,764 downwards.
AAAGGGTACTTTGACAGGACCAGTAATCGTGTGGTCATTAAACATTATGGTTTTGAGGAAGATCCGTTGATTACCAAAACCGCGCCTTATACCCTGACCAATCACATAGATTATGAGAACTTTCCGATAGATGTAAAAAATTTGGATACAGACCCCAGGGCCACTTTGGTGTACGAAGTAAACGGAGCGCCTGCGGGAATGGAGAGTTTCGGTATTGATCCGGCAAAAGTATTTTCCGGACAGGTAAATATTCCGGAGGAAGGCATCAGGATGGATGTTCCGTTTGCAGGTAAAACATCCAAAGGTAAACTCAATGGCACCATTGAAGGAATCGACTATATCACGATATTACCTAATCGCAGTACCATTATTGATGTACATGGTATAATCACTACAAGAACAGGTGAAAAGATCGCGGTTAAAGTGGATGGGATCCTGGTTCCGAATGCCGATGATCCAAGTAAAGGCACGTATCGGGAAACCCTGAAACTGACCAGTAACTCCGACAAGTATAAATATCTGAATGACAAATATTTTGTTGGCTACGGCGAGTCTGATTTTACAACCCAAAAGTTAAGTCTTCGTATTTATCAATTCGATAAAAACCCGGTAAACGCAGAGCCCAAGGTGATATTGATTACCGGAACCGCCAACGGAATGGGTAAGACCCATGCAGAGCGATTGATAAGAGAAGGTCATATTGTTTACGGAGGGGATATCCAATACGAAAAGAACAAGTACCTGAATAAAATTGGGGGTCATGCCCTGAATATGGATATCACCAAAGATGAGGAAGTAAAAGCAGGGGTGGCCAAAATCATCAAAGAGCAAGGCAGGATCGATGTTCTTATCAATAACGCAGGATTTGGCTTATATGCTCCTGTGGAAGAAGTGACCATGGAAGATGCCATTGCACAGTTTGATGTGAACCTTTTTGGAACCGCACGAGTTACCAAAGCTGTTTTACCACATATGCGAAAGCAAAAATCAGGAAAGATCATCAATATTTCTTCCATGGGAGGGAAAATCTATTTCGGACTGGGAGCCTGGTACCATGCAACCAAACATGCCCTGGAAGGCTGGAGTGACTGCCTGCGACTGGAAGTTAAGGACTTCGGTATTGATGTGGTGATTGTCGAACCGGGAATAATCAATACTAATTTTTACAATGTGATGGGTGGTTATGTTGAAAAATATGCCAGGGATACCAACTACGGGCATATGTTTAAGTTACTGCAGGAAGGAGGATTAAACCTGACTTCCGCATCCCAGCCGGAAGAAATTTCAGAACTCATCAATGAGATTGTGGAAACCAAAGAGCCCGAAACCAGATACGTCAGGGGGTTTTTAGCTGAAACTCTGATCAATCTTCGTCAACAATTCGGCGACAAGGCATTTGACAATTTTCTTCTGAACGGACTAAGAAATAATTAATGCGGTTAGTTTTTTAATTGAGTGGAGATGTCTCCCTGTCGAAAATAAAAAATCGGGACGGGGAGCATTTTCTTTTCTGAAATGGAATTAATCCAAAGTTGTTTTTGTAATTATCAATACCTTTATATTCATGGAACACGAGTTAAAATCCATAAGCCAAATACACCAGGCATACGACCTGGAAAAACCAAAGAACCCATTGATAAGTATTATCGATATGGCCAATTATGTCGTAAAGGACGAATGGATCAACGTCAGGTTCACAAATTCATTCTATTACATTTCCTTAAAAGACGGGAGTTGCGGATTGGAATACGGGAGGAATACTTATGATTTTGAAGACGGGGTAATGAGTTTTATGGCCCCGGGGCAGGTATTTTCGGTGACATCAAAACCGGAAAGAGAGATACATGGATGGATGTTGTACTTCCATCCGGAACTCATTCGAAACACGCCTTTGGCCAAAACAATAGATGACTATAATTTCTTTTCCTATAGTGTGCATGAGGCCCTGCATTTATCCGATCAGGAACAGAAAACCATAACCGATTGTGTAAAGATGATCGAAGAAGAGATCCGGGAACGCATAGACAAGCACAGCAGAAAGGTCATTGCTTCGGGATTGGAGTTTCTGCTGAATTTCTGCTCCCGCTTTTATGAGCGGCAGTTCAATACAAGAGCCTCCACAAACAAGGATGTACTCTCTGTAGTGGAAACCGCCTTAAAGGAGTATTACAGTCCGGAAAACTATCAGAGATCGGGTCTTCCGACTGTGGGTTATTTGGCAGAAAAAGCAAATTTATCTCCGGGATATTTAAGCGATCTGCTCCGGAACGAAACAGGTAAAAGCGCCAAGGAGCATATCCATCTCTTTCTGATAGAAAAGGCAAAGACCATCCTTTTAAACAGCAGATCTACGGTGAGTGAAATAGCCTATGACCTGGGATTTGAATATCCCCAGCACTTCAGCAAAATGTTTAAGACCAAAACCGGGATGAGCCCCGGAGTATATCGGAATCTGAACTGATTCCCGCTTCACAGTTTTTTAATTATTGGTTTGTAAATACGAGAAGGTTCGGATCTGTTTTCATATAATTTTCAAATAAAAAAACCAGGTAGTTTGTTTCCAAACCACCTGGTCATTATTCAGTTTTATATAAGCCGACGTTAATTACGCCAGGTCAAAACGATCTAGGTTCATCACTTTAGCCCATGCAGCTACAAAGTGATTCAGGAATTTTTCCTGAGAATCAGAAGATCCGTAAACCTCAGCAAGTGCTCTTAGTTCTGAGTTCGACCCAAAAATAAGATCTACACGCGTACCGGTCCATTTTACTTCTCCTGTCTTACGGTCACGCCCTTCGAAAACCTCATCAGCTTCAGAAGTTGCTTTCCAGCTGATACCGAAGTCAAGCAGATTTACAAAGAAATCGTTGGTAAGCGCTTCAGAACGGTTGGTAAACACCCCGTGCTTCGATCCGTCGAAGTTTGTATTCAACACGCGTAAACCTCCTAAAAGAACGGTCATTTCAGGTGCCGTAAGAGTAAGTAATTGTGCACGGTCTACCAGCATTTCTTCGGTAGAAACATGATACTTGGCTTTTTCATAGTTACGGAATCCGTCTGCAAAAGGCTCAAGAACTGCAAAGGATTCTACATCCGTCTGACCCTGTGAAGCATCCCCGCGTCCTGCCGTAAACGGAACGCTAACTTCCTGTCCTGCATTTTTAGCAGCCTGCTCGATTGCAGCATTACCGGCAAGAACAATAAGATCTGCAAGAGAAACCTTTTTGTTTCCGGATTGTGTATCGTTAAATTCTTTTTGAATTCTTTCCAGGGTATCCAGTACCTGAGAAAGCTGTGCAGGGTTATTTGCCTCCCAGCTTCTCTGCGGCTCCAGTCTTATGCGGGCTCCGTTGGCTCCTCCTCTTTTATCAGAACCTCTGAAAGTAGATGCGGATGCCCAGGCAGTTGATACCAACTGAGAGATCGATAAACCGGATGCAAGAATATTGCTCTTAAGTGCAGCGATATCCTGATCGTTGATCAACTCGTGATCTGCTGCAGGGATCGGATCCTGCCAGATCAGTTCTTCCTGAGGTACTTCAGAACCAAGGTAGCGTGCTACCGGCCCCATATCTCGGTGTGTTAATTTATACCATGCTCTGGCGAATGCATCTGCAAACTCTTCCGGATTCTCGTGAAAACGTCTGGAGATAGGCTCAAAGATAGGATCTAATTTAAGCGACATATCTGCAGTGGTCATCATAAGTGCCTGTCTTTTTGAGCTGTCGTGCGCCATTGGTGCAGTACCGGCCGGATCTGTCGGTTTCCACTGGTGTGCTCCCCCCGGGCTCTTGGTCAGTTCCCATTCGTAACCGAACAGAACATCAAAAAAGGTATTATCCCATTGCGTCGGGGTTGGTGTCCATGCACCTTCTATTCCACTGGAGATCGTATCGTCTCCATGTCCGCTTCCGTAAGTGTTTTTCCACCCAAGGTTTTGCTCTTCAATACCGGCACCTGCAGGTTCTGCTCCTACATATTTATCCGGATCTGCAGCTCCGTGCGCTTTCCCGAAAGTATGTCCTCCGGCTACAAGAGCTACTGTTTCTTCTGCATTCATTGCCATACGTCCGAAAGTCTCACGAATATCACGGGCAGAAGCCAGCGGATCAGGATTTCCGTTAGGCCCTTCAGGGTTTACATAGATCAATCCCATCTGTACTGCTCCAAGCGGATTTTCCAATTCGCGGTCTCCTGTATAACGCTTGTCTCCTAACCATTCGGTTTCAGCTCCCCAGTAAACATCTTCTTCCGGTTCCCAGATATCTTCACGTCCTCCTGCAAATCCGAAAGTCTCAAAGCCCATAGATTCAAGAGCCACGTTCCCTGCCAGGATCATAAGATCGGCCCAGGAGATCTTCTTTCCGTATTTCTGCTTAATCGGCCATAACAACAAACGCGCCTTATCGAGGTTTGCATTATCGGGCCAGCTGTTTAGCGGTGCAAAACGCTGAGTTCCGGATCCTGCACCTCCGCGACCATCGGCAATACGATACGTTCCGGCACTGTGCCATGCCATACGGATAAACAAAGGACCGTAATGACCGTAGTCTGCCGGCCACCAATCCTGAGAATCGGTCATAAGATCATTCAGATCTTTTTTTACAGCTTGAAGATCAAGAGATTTGAATTCCTCTGCATAATTAAATTCCTCATCCATCGGATTCGATAAAGAAGAATTCTGACGAAGTATATTTAACTTCAACTGATTCGGCCACCAATCGCGGTTAGAAGTTCCGCCACCGGCACTCTGATTTATTGGACCATTCAAAAATGGACACATAGCTGGATCACCACCTTTAGGATGTGTTGATACATTTGCCTGATTATTCTTTTCCATTGTTGTTATAGATTAAATAAATTACTGATTGTTATTTTGTTATTTCCTCTCAAATTTACAATAATATTTCCTTATATTTTTTCTTTGCATTATATATAAAAACTATTGCGCTATGTAGATCATTTATACATTCAATTATAACTCTAAAGTTAAGGATATAGAATACAGGAAAAAACAATGGTCCGGAGTATTTATTGATGGAATGCACAAGAGAAATCAAATATACCCTGGAGATCTTGAAGGCAGAAAAACAAAAATAGAATTGCATTCCAACTGATGTTATTTTATTCTTAAATAGTTACCAACCGTTTGGTCGGTAACTAATTTTTACTATATTTGCCCCATGAGACCACAAAAAGTAGAAGACACAGATTTTATTGTAGCTGCCATGACCGTTATCAGGGATAATGGATATGAAGGTGCCAGTCTAAACGATCTGGCAAAAGCAATAGGCTTAAAAAAAGCCAGTCTTTATCACAGGTTTCCCATGGGTAAGAAGGAGATCGCACAAGCGGTCCTGGAGTATGTGGATAAATGGTTTGATGCCAATATTACCGATGTTATTGATGATGAAAGTAAATCACCGCAACAACGTTTGATCACGGCACTCGAAAATATTAAGGAGATTTACGAGGATGGAAATAAGGCCTGTATAATGAAAGCCGTATCCATGAATCCGGGATTGGAGCTTTTTAGCGATGAGTTAAATACAAGTATGAACAAATGGATAAGTGCCTTCAAAAAACTGGCGCTCGCATTTGGTTTTGATGAAGAAACATCCGAAAACATGGCATCTCAGGTTTTGATAGGTATCCAGGGTAGTCTTATAGTGTCTAAAGGACTTAAATCCAATGATTACTTTTTAAACACCTTAAATAACATTGAAAAAATGTATCTGAACAAATAAAAAATTTTAATCATATAACCTACCAAACGTTTGGTTTGTAACTTTTAATTTAATACATAAAATGAGTAAAACAGCGATTGTGGTTCTTTCCGAACCAAAAGCAGGTTCCGATGAAGCATTGGGACGCGTATTTAATGCACTGGCAGCGGCTTATGATTTTAAGCAGGCTAATGGAGAAGTAAAAGTCATATTTCAGGGAGCGGGAACAAGATGGCCCGAAGAATTACAGAAAGAAAAGCATCCTGCAAATGATCTTTATAAGGCAGTAGAAGATACTATCGAAGGTATTTCCTGTGCCTGTGCCGAGGTTTTTGAAGCAAATCCATCAGGATTGGATCTAATTGCCGATAATCCTTTACCCGGATCATCAGGTTTATCCAGCTTCGCCAAATTACACAGCGAGGGATATAATGTCCTTACTTTTTAAATGTAAAAAGCTCCTGTGCATTTACAGGAGCTTTTTTCTTTGATCTGCAAAAATTATAATGATGGCAAATAAATTTCATGAAGGCGAACTGAAGGTTCAGGAAAGGATTGGAGAGGCGACCACCGCAAATAATAATGGCAGGCTTATTTCGAATACTATTATCAAAGGTGCCATTCCTTTTATAGAAAAACAGCCTATGGCTATTGTTAGCAGTGTGGATAATGATGATAATATCTGGGCATCTGTTCTGTTCGGGGATTTTGGTTTTGTTGAAGTACCCCACCCCACTGCCCTGTCCTTTGATCTGGAAAAGATATACAGTGACAGGGATGATATTTTCTATCAGAATATTGCCAACGGGAGTGAGATCGGTACATTATTTATAGAATTATCCACAAGAAGAAGATTTCGTATCAATGGTACGACCGTAGCAGGGAAAAACAGAATTGACGTTTCGATTGCAGAATCCTACCCTAATTGTCCCAAGTATATTCAGCAACGCCAGCTAAAGCAACCGGAATCATTTAAACCGGTAAGATCTTCAAAAATACAGGGGGATACATTTACCGGGGAGATCAGGCATTGGATATCTTCTTCGGACACTTTATTCATTGGCTCTGCCAGTAGAGAAGGGCGGATGGATGTATCTCACAGAGGAGGGCAACCCGGTTTTGTTGAAATTCTCGATGATCACTTAAAAATACCGGATTACCACGGTAACAGCCTGTACAATACATTGGGTAACCTGATTCAGAATCCAAAAGCCGGTTTATTATTCATTGATTTTGAAAACAGAAAAACACTGCAGCTCATAGGTCATGCCGAATTGTTACTCGATCAAAACTCTGAAGAAGATCTGGCAAAAACAGGAGGCACCGGACGGTACTGGACCTTTAAGATCTCCAAGTGGGTCATTACAGAAAACCAGCATACTGCCAATTGGGAGTTCGGGAGTTATTCTCCGTTTAACCCTTAAAAATGTTTCATATGTTCTATATAGATAAAATTCGTTCAGAAAGTACCACCATCAGTTCTTTCTATTTAAAACCCGGAAATGGTAAAAATTTGGAAAAGTTTCTTCCTGGTCAGTTTATCAATGTAAAAATTGCATTGGAAGACGGCAACTCAATTTCCAGAAGTTATACACTTTCAGACAGTCCTAATGACGACTATTATCGCCTGACCATAAAACGGGAAAAACAAGGCAAGGTATCCAGGTATTTTCACGATCATCTCATCGAAGGAAGTGAGATTGAAGTGAGCAGTCCTATGGGGAACTTTCACTTAGATATAAACTCTCAAAAGCCCATAGTACTCATATCTGGTGGTGTGGGGATTACCCCAATGATGAGTATGCTGGAATATATAGTGGCGCATCAGCCCCATAGAAAAGTAGAATTTTTGCATTCCAGTTATAACAAAGATGTACAACCTTTCTTTAACAGATTGAAACAACTCGATGCACAGTACGGGAATCTCAGTCTTTCTATTTTTCATTCTGCTCCTCTGGAAACAGAAGAAACAGGGAAAGATTACGATATAAAAGGATTCATTACACAAGATGCACTGGCTAAAACCCTTGGCGAGGAAAAAAGCTATTTTCTGTGTGGCCCGACTGGTTTTATGGAAGCCATGTACGATCATCTGAGGAAGCTTAACATTCCTGAAACCCGTATTTTTTATGAGTTTTTCGGAGATGCAAAACCATTGGGGACCAGGTCCTCCTATTCCAGTTCCAGCAATACCGGTATAAGTGTAAAATTCTCAAGATCCGATCTTAAGGTTGGTTGGGTCCATGAGATAGGAAGTCTACTCGATCTGGCAGAAGCCAACGGACTCAGACCGGACAGTAGCTGCAGAATGGGAACCTGTTCAAGCTGTGAATCAAAATTAATAAGCGGAAGTATTGAGTATGATCCGGAGCCCTTTATTGAAGCTGCAGAAGGAAATATCTTTATTTGTTGCGCAAAACCCACTTCCGATATAACCATTGAAATCTAGAAAGATGATTAAGAATTTTACAGATATCGCATTTACGGAGAGTGTTAAAGACATACAGCGGGCTAATGGTTCCAGAAATAACTATCTCGGCATGGAAGGAATGGAAATGAATTACCTGTCTCATGGAGAAAAAGAGTTCATAGAAAACCGGGATATGTTCTATATGTCCACAGTTGGCGAAAATAACTGGCCTTATGTTCAGTTCAGGGGCGGACCAAAAGGATTTCTTAAGGTACTTTCACCTACTCAAATCGGTTTTGCCGACTTCAGAGGGAATATGCAATATATTTCAACCGGGAATATGAAGGCTACGGGAAAGGCAGCACTCATTTTAATGGATTATCCCAACAGGAGAAGGCTAAAGATCTGGGCGGAAACAGAAATAATAGATGCCGGCAATACAGAACTATACCAGAAACTTGTCCTGGAAGAGTACAATGCCAAAGTAGATCGTTTTATCTTATTGAATGTAAAAGCCTTCGATTGGAATTGTCCGCAACATATTACGCCCAGGTTTACATTAAAGGAATACACACAAATGTTAGAAAATGGCAACCTGGTTCTCGATCCCGAATTCATTAAGCGTATCTCCGATCCGAAATAATCACTTCCAAGACATGGAAGGATCTGTTTATATTGGCCAAAAACCTGCTTTTTTCCACACCTTCTTCTTTATAAAACTTTAAAACTCAACAATACCGGTACCTATGGGTAATTCGTTAAGGCGTTTTGACGGATTTAAATTATCCAGTGGAATTTTTGACAGCTCAAGTAATGATTCAAATTCTTCATTGGTAAATTTTTTCAGCTGACTGAATTCTTTAAAGTGATAGGGTATACCTTCTCCTCCCAGGGTTATTTTACTTTTTGTTTCCAAATGGAAATGCAAATGAGGAGCATCGGAATTCCCGCTATTTCCAAGCAGGCCTATTACCTGGCCTTGTTTAACCGTGTCTCCTTTTTTAACCCTTAAACTGTTCGGAATAAGGTGAGCGTAAAATGCATATACATCATTACCGATATCCAACACAATATAATTTCCTGCAATAGTTTGTCTGGTCATGGTAACTGCCATCTTTCCGCTTACAGGAATGTTTTCAATAATTCCGTCTTTTACATCTACTACCGTCCCGTCAGCTACAGCAAGTAACTCGACACCATAGGAAGTCCAGTTTTCATTTTTGGCCTTCTCATCTTTTACGAAAGCCCCTTCTTCATCCAGCATTAACCAGTCAATGGCATAGCGCTGCGGATAGCTGGTCTTTCCTTCTGTAATCTGGCGCGAGCCCTGATGGATGGCTGCTCCGTACATCCATTTTCCCTTTTTAAAAGGAGCTGCCAGCGTAATTTCAGTTGGTGGAGGAATATCCATTAAGGCAACTTCCATAGGATGGATGGTAGTTTCTCCATTACTCTTAGTTCTTTCGAAAATAAGTTTGTGAAAAACCTGGCCTGGGATCGTATCTGATCCATCGAGTGAAAGCCATATGTTTACAACCCCGAATTGATTTCCCTTCAACTCAAGGGTATTACTGTCCCGGTCTATCCCGTGACGCTGGAAATTAACACTCAAATAGTCCGTATCAAACTCCGCAATTGGCGCTTCCGGCTTTTTCGTATCGTATATTTCAAGTTTCTGCAGGGTAAACGGGATCCTGCGGTTATTTAAGACCGTTAATTCATAAAACAGATTACGTTTATTATCTGCTGTAAACGAAGTTCCCGTAAAAGGAACAAAGGCTTCGATGATCTCTACCGGAAAACTATCATTAGTCAATGTATATCCAGCAACTGTATCATCCTGATGACGTTTGGTTTGTTCTTTTGAAGGATCATTACACCCTATAAAAAGAAGGATGATGAACAATATTGTATATTTCATTTTTTGATTTTTGATGAGAGTTAGTTTAAAGATAACCAATCCTGGGCACAATTCATAAAAGCTAAAATTTCCAACATCGCATACATTAATTCCACCATGTCAATCAGTTACACTAAATTTTTCAAAGAAATTTTAACCGAACCATAACGCGTTCGAAGCTTTCTTTTTTAACAGGCCGGGAACTTATAAGGAAGTTTCCAATGACCAAAATCCTGATACCAACAGGGCGAGAATCTTCTGCCAGATGTTATAATTAAAAAAATTTATACCTTTGTAGACGACTGGTCTATTTTAGTTTTATGAAAACCCAGGTAAAAGAGAACATATTGAACATAGGGGTACGCCTTATCACTCAGAAAGGCTACAACAATGTCGGGATACAGGAAGTGCTTAACGAAGCGCATATCCCCAAAGGTTCCTTTTACCATTATTTTAAAAGCAAGGAAGACTTCGGACTTCAGGTTATCAGCCACTATAACAAAAGTGCCCTGGTACATCTGCAGTCTTATTTTGAAGATAAATCCAGATCTCCCAGAGAGCGGATGCTGCTTTTTTTTGAGGATATGAAAGCATTTTATACCTCCAAAGAATATTCGGAGGGTTGCCTGCTGGGGAATTGCAGCATTGAGCTTTCCGATAATTCCGATGTACTAAGGCTTGCCATTGCAAAAGAACTGAACCAATGGCATTCGGTATTTGAGAATTGTATTGCAGAAGCTCAGGAGGCAGGTGAAATAAAATCGGATAAAAAAGCGTCTGATATCGCCGACTTTATCCTGAACAGCTGGGAAGGAGCACTTCTGAGAATGAAGGCAATTAAAACGGTACAACCCCTGGAAGTGTTTGTGGATTTCTTAAGATCATACATTATTTAATTTTTTTTTCGAAAACTAAAGACGACTGGTCTATTACAAATAAGATAAACTAAAAAATGAAAGCAGAAAAAATGAAATTATTCAGTACACACAAACTGGGGAATATCGAACTAAAGAACAGGATCGTTATGGCTCCGATGACGAGGGCAAGAGCCAACGGGAATATTCCGAATGATATGATGGCTACCTATTACGCCAAAAGAGCCGATGCTGGTCTTATTATCACCGAAGGTACTGCTCCCTCCCCTAACGGCCTGGGTTATGCCCGTATTCCCGGGATCTATTCCCAAAGCCAGATAAACGGATGGAAAAAGATTACCAAGACTGTTCATAATAACGGAGGAAAGATATTTATGCAGATCATGCATACCGGAAGAGTATCACATCCTTTAAATATGGAAGAGGGCGCCAGGATCCTCGCTCCTTCCGCTATTGCTTTAAGCGGAGAAATGTATACCGACCAGGAAGGGTTGAAACCTTATCCTACTCCGGAAGCCATGAGTATTGAAGAAATTAAACAGGCACAAGCCGAATTTGTTGAAGCTGCCAGGAATGCCATAGAAGCAGGTTTTGACGGAGTGGAGATCCATGCAGCTAACGGTTATCTGGCCAATCAGTTCCTGAATCCTGCTTCCAATCAGCGTAACGATATATATGGCGGGTCTGCCGAAAACAGGAATCGCTTTGTTATCGAACTCGCCGAGCAGGTAGCAAATGCTATCGGGGCAGATAAAACAGGGGTGCGTTTGTCTCCTTATGGTGTTTTTAACGATATGGAGATTTACGAAGGTATAGATGAAGCCTTTATTTCCCTGGCTCGTGAACTCGACAAGCTTAAGCTGGTTTACTTACACCTGGTAGATCTTTCTGCTCAGGGAGCTCCGGAAGTTCCTCAATCTATCAAAGACAGCATCCGCAGTGCGTTTAAAGGAAATGTCATTATAAACGGAGGTCTGAATAAAGATACAGCCGAAGCTACATTAAATGAGGAGAAAGGAGAATTAGTTGCTTTTGGGGTACCTTTTATCTCCAATCCCGACCTGGTATATAAAATAGAGAATGATCTGGAGTTGAATGCTCCGGACCCCGATACTTTTTTTACTCCGGGTATTGAAGGTTATCTGGATTACCCGACGCTAAATTAGGTTTATTGATTGTTTATAGTGTTAGTAAAATCCCTGTTCCGTTATCGGGCAGGGATTTTATTTTAACTCTTCTTCCTTTTTTGTAGTTTTAGTATCCGTAACCAAACTTATTTCTAACACAAAACATATGGAGCTTAAAGAGCTTAAAAAAAGGCCCGGTTTAGGCCGGGATAGCAGGTCAGGCAAAAAATATCTTCAGTTTGAGAAACTGATAAACGAACTGAAACAGAAAGAACTCAATGATAAGGTGATCAATTCCCTTAATGAATCCATAGATCATATCAACTCGTTTCGGGATACAGACCCTGAATTGGCAAAACAGCTGAGAAAAACACAAAGTAAGATCCTAATGTTCGTAGCCAAAGAGCTAAAGCTGGTTGTAAAGAACCATTACCGCAATCAATGGATGGCATTGGGAATGGCTACTTTCGGAATACCTATCGGAATGGCTTTCGGCGTCAGCCTGAGCAATATGGGACTTCTGGGAATTGGGCTACCCATGGGGATGATGATAGGGATCCTTGTTGGAAGTGCTATGGACAAGAAGGCGCAGGATAACGGAAAACAACTGGACCTGGTAATCAGGCACTAGATAAAACGAAAAGAATGGATCTTGAAAAGAATAAAGAAAATGCCATCGCCTTTTACAGAATGGCCTATGAAGGTAATCCTGAAAAAGCCATAGAACTCTATGTTGGCGATGACTATATTCAACACAATCCAGATGTGGCAGACGGAACACAGGGGTTTATAGATTATTTTGAAAGAATGCGAAGAGAGTACCCTCAAAAGAGCATCGATTTTGTGCGTTGTATTGCAGAAGGTGATCTTGTTGCTTTGCATACACATCAGACCTGGCCGGGCAATGATCAGTATGTGACTATGGATTTTTTCCGCTTTGATCCGAATGGAAAGATCGTTGAGCACTGGGATTCCATTCAGCAGATCCCCGAAAAATCGGCCAATCCCAACACTATGTATTGATCGATCAGAAAAAATAAAGAAAGCCGGGCTATACCCCGGCTTTACTATTAACCAAAATCCTGCTTATACAGCAGTGAAACATTAACTTTATGGAAAAGGCATTCCAAACCCGGAAAGGCATTTGTCCGTGATTAAAGCAAATTATAAAATAGTTCCGGGCTCAAAACACCCTAATCTTTCCATAAATTCTTATAAAACAGATCGGTGATAATTGCTATGGGTACACCTACCAGGATCATGTGCCAAACAATACCTACTATGGCCAGGCTCAGATCGAATGGGCTTTTAATTACATTGGTATAAGGAAGGATAAGCAAATTCATGACCAGCCAAATTCCTAAACCGTAAATCAGCCCGGAGCTTAGAGTAAACTTTTGCAATACCTTCAGTTTGGGGTAGGCCACGAAATATATAATTGCCACGACATAAGCAATAATAAAATGATACAAAAGCCCTTCAAGGATCATCCGAACTCCTCCTTCCATTGCGGAAGGGCCATGTACTCCCGTTGCAATAAACTGTAAAACCTGAAACGGGTTCATCCCGAAATAAATATAGTACACGATCACTCCCGCCAGAGAATCCAGTATTCCTGCTACCAACCCCGACCATAAAATGGCCTTTAACGGTGTGGCAGATTTGGTAAAATTGAATAAAACATTTAATTGTGCCATTTGTCAAAAATTTAATTGTAAAACAGATAAGTAAGGCAGAAATAAAAGGGCTTTCGATTATCTGTTAATTATTAGTTTTTGTTAAAAAACCCCTAGCTACAGTATCTTGTCAAATACTGATTAGCCTGCTACCTTTAACAATCTTATTTCGGTTACAAAGGTGCAAAGAGAAGGTAATCCCGAAAGATCGGGTATATGAAGAAAAAAGGTTCGGCTAGTTGAACTTTAAGAACGGGCAAGTTGACTCCGGATCTCACTCAAATACTGTTTGGTGATCCCGAGGTAGGAAGCTATCATATATTGAGGGATGCGTTGTTCGAACTGGGGATATTCTTCCCGGAAGATCAGAAAGCGTTCTTTGGCAGAAAGACTCAGGTTATCGATAATACGTTTCTCCAGGGAAACAGCCACCTTCTGGAAAAGTATACGGAACAGGCGTTCCGTTTTCGGGATTTCCAGATATAATTCCTCCAGTCGATAAAAGTCTAACCGAATAACTTCGGTATTCTCCAGGCATTGAATATTGGTTGCAGACACTTTTTGCTCCAGGAAAGCCGGTACGTCGGTTGCCCACCAATTTTCAATTGCAAACCTGAAAACGTGTTCTTTCCCCTCTTCATCAACATGAAAGGTACGGGTGGAACCGGAAAGCAGAAAATCCATATGATTGCAATGATCTCCCTGCTGAAGTAAATATTGCCCTTTCAGATATCTCCTGGAAGTTATTTTTGACCGGAAAATTTCCTTTTCATCATTGCTTAGCGTTACAAAACCTGACAAATAATCAAAAAACACTTCTTCTTTCATTCTATTAGAGTTGATTGGCAATAGCCGGTTATTCCCATAAAACTAAATTACTAAATAAATCCCGGGCCTTGTTCCCGTATCTTAATATTCCTTCCGGGACTTATATAGAAAATTAATTATATATTTATTTCCAACTGTAAATCTATCAATATACCACCTAAAGAATGTTACCCGGATGAGCCTTACGGAAAAGGAAATACCTAAAGATTATATCAGGCGTATCGATAAGGCGCTGCATTATATAGAGGAGCACCTGCATCAGGAACTGTCGCTGGCAGAGGTAGCAGAGGTAGCTCATTATTCTCCCTTCCATTTTCACAGGATCTTTAAGGCTATCACCAATGAAACCCTGAACTCCTATATTAACCGGAAGCGAATAGAGAAAACGGCTTCCGTACTGATGAGAAGGAAAGGTACCATGATAACGGAACTTGCCATGGAATATGGCTTTAACAGTAATTCCTCCTTTACCAGAGCTTTTAAGAAATTCTACGGGATGAGCCCTACCGAATTCCGTAAGTTGAGTCCGGGAAAATATAGCAAGATATGTAAAACGGAAAGCAAGAATGGGCAAAAGGACTCATTGTTTGAAGAATACATTTGCAACATTGATAACCATAAAAACTGGATTAAAATGAATGCAAAAGTCGAAGTAAAACAAATGCCGGGATTTAACCTGGCCTATATTACCCATATAGGAGATAAAGGCCTGGATAAAGCTTTCGAAAAACTTATAAAATGGGCAGGGCCCAAAGGTCTTATGGAAAAGCCTGACCTGAAACTGGCAACGGTCTATTACGACAGCTTTAAGGTAACCGATAGTAACAAGGTAAGGATGAGCGCCTGTATAATTCTGGATGAAGAAGTGGAAACCGAAGAAGAAGTAGGTCTTACCTCCATGGAAGGAGGAAAATGTATTGTGGCCCGTTTCGAGATCGGGATTTCCGAATTTGAAAAATCCTGGAGCAGCCTCTTTATCTGGATGAATGAAAACGGATACAGGAAAGCGGACCGGTACCCGTTTGAGATCTATCACAACAACTTTAACGAACACCCCGAGAAAAAATTTATTGTGGATATGTGTATCCCCGTAGAATAAGAATATCGGAACCGGCCGGGAAATCAAAAACCGGCTGGTTTGTATCTGTCAGGAGATATCCAAAACCATTCACAATCTGCTCTTATTTGAGCACTTCCCTTAAAATCAGTAACTTTAAGGCTCGCCCTTTTCTTATTTTAAAACAAAGTGAGATATGAAGTTCAAGGGATCTATAGATATCAACCGTCGCCTGGATATTGTTGCGGAACTCTTTGCAGACCCCAAATATCTTAAGGAATACCAGGAGGGTTTTATAAAAAAAGAACTCATCAGCGGGGAAGCCGGCAAGGATGGAGCTGTTTCTAAAATGTACTACAAATACGGCAAACGGGACATGGAGCTTACCGAGACCATTACCGCCAATCGCCTGCCGCATAGTTTTGAAGCCACCTATCATCACAAACATATGGATAACACCCTTAAATGCACTTTTACTCCGCTTGGGGAAACTCTTACCCGTTATGAATCAGAGGTAGAATATACCCGTATCAGCTGGATCATGCCAAAACTCATCGCCATCCTCTTTAAAGGGATGTACCGCAAACAGGGAGAAAAATGGATGAAAAACTTTAAGGTTTTTGTTGAAAAATGGAAAGCCGATTGAGCTCCGGGCTTGTGATCCGCCGCAGAAATAAATAGTTTCGCAGAACACAACAGAAAACAAGCCGGATGATACAACTACACCGAACCGATTCCAATCATAAAGATTTTATTGCCCTGGTAAAACAGCTCGATGCAGATCTGGCCAAAAGAGACGGGGAAGATCATGCCTTTTATGCCCAGTTCAACAAAATAGATATGATAAAGTATGTGGTCATAGCTTATGAGAATGAAAAAGCCGTGAGTTGCGGGGCCATCAAAGAATACGAGGCCGCCACTGTAGAAGTTAAGCGTATGTATACTCTTCCCGCAAACAGGGGAATGGGAATTGCAGGCAGAGTTTTAAAAGAACTGGAAAACTGGGCTGCAGAACTAAATTACTCCAGGTGTATTCTGGAAACCGGAATAAGACAACCCGAAGCCATTGCTCTTTACCATAAGAGCGGCTATTGTTCTATTCCTAACTACGGACAGTATGCAGAAGTTACCGACAGCAGATGTTTTGAAAAAATGCTGGATCCTTCTTAGGGAGGAGTGTTCAAGGCAATCATACAATCGGGGGGCTAAAATTTGCTCAGATCACCTTGATAAACACTCAATACTTTGAGGCCGAACCGGAGTATGGACGGGGATAGCCCCAGAAATCGGTAACCCCTCATCCCCCGGTTCCTGTGTTTCCCAAAAACGACGATCAGAACCTTTGTCCATTTCTCCTCCGGTAAGCGAGGTAACATCAGACATAAGTAGTCTGTACAATTAACCTTAAAACCATAACTACCTATACAGTGTTACCGGCCCTTATGCTATAAAATCTTTTTTCCGTATATATTCTTATTTTATTACCGGATTGCGAGCCAAAGACCTAAAATAAATTCCGGGGATCGCAAACTAAATCTGCCGGGCGGAATCAAAAGTATACCCAAGTGGGCTTTTTAACTCTTTTTGAACTACAATTAATGTACTACAACAGTATTCATATTGCCGACAAACCTACTATTTCGGCTTTTTTTTCGTTCAATGGAATTTCTATATAAATAATTACAAGCATTTTGCAGCCATATTTATATACGATACCAAATGATAAAACATACCTTAATTCTATTTGTTTTAGCTTTTTATTTCCAGGGGAACATTTCTATTATTTACGGCCAGCAAAAGATCATCGGAGAAGGAGATGAATGGATGTATAATGACACAGACAGTATTCCGCATATTAACTGGGTTACGAGCTCTCCTAAAGATGAAAAATGGAAAACCGGCATATCACCCTTCGGATATGGGGATGAACATATCGAAACAATCATTAGTTACGGCGGAGATCCCGATAATAAACATGTTAGCAAATACTTTAAAAAGACCTTTAGCATGGAGAATCCGTTCCAGTTCCTGGCTTATGAGTTAAAAGTGCAAAGAGATGACGGGATCGTGGTATACCTTAACGGACGGGAAGTATGGAGAAACAATATGCCGGAGGGAGAGATAAATTACAACACCACAGCATCTCATCTGGTACTCGACAGGAATGAAAAGGTATTTGTAACAAAGATCCTTCTGCCCGAGGATTTTGTTTACGGACTCAACACATTAAGTATTTCGGTACACCAGGCGCAAAGGGCTTCAACAGACTGTCTTTTTAACCTGGAACTTATTGGGAATAACAGTCCGGAGATGCTTCCCCTCCTTCTCAAAGAACACAGTATTAAAAATATAGAGCTCAGTGCCCGGATCAAGGAAGTTAAGTACAAAATGGAGATTGAAGAAAGAGACCTGAGGCTGGATCTGGCCGAAAGGGCAAAAAGAGAGGTCAAAATAGCTTCATACATTATCAGTGCCATACTTATTATTACCCTGTCCCTTTTTCTACTGGTTTGTACAAACGGGAAGAAACGCGAAAAACGTCTTGCTCAGGATATTCTGGATCTGAAAAATAAGGTCAGTAATAAAGATCAGGAATTGATGAGCCTTTCCCTTAATTCCCTGAACAACCAGCAATACCTCAAGGAATTAAAACTCGATCTGGAAAAAGGGACCTCAGGCGACCTCCCTTCTATTAAAGCAAAGCTCTCCAAGATCAGTTCTCAGCTGGAATACCAGCTGGAATACGATGATGACTGGGAAAACCTGAAGAAGCATTTTAGCGCGGTCCATACCGGTTTTTTTGATAAGATCTATCAGCTCCATCCTTCACTTACGGAAGCCGAACTGCGTCATTGTGTATTTATCAAATTGCACATGCAGACCAAGGAGATTGCCCGTATCCTGCATATAGATCCTAGATCGGTGCAGACCTCCAGGTACAGGATCAAGAAAAAACTGGCTCTGGACGAAAATACCGACCTGAGAGAGTATCTCAAAAAATTCTAAGAACCTCAAATCTTTTGGTTTTTGGTAAAATTTTGTTAATTTATTACCGAACGTTTGGTAAAATACTAAATTTAACTATCTTTGCCTTGTTATGAGACCCAGCAAGATAGATGACATAGAATTAGTAAATGTACTTTCCCGCGTTATTCGCACCAGGGGATATGACGGCGCCAGCCTTGCCGAATTATCGGAGGCTTCGGGCCTTAAGAAGGCAAGCCTGTATCATCGGTTCCCTAACGGAAAGACTGAGATGACTGAGGCTGTTCTGAAACATATTGATAATTTCTTTGACAGGAATCTTCGCGAAATCGCCTATGATGAAAACAGAAAGGTCGCCGAGCGACTCTTGTCGGTACTCGACAATATAAAAGAGTTTTACGAAAACGGAGGACTTCCATGTATTATTCCGGCTCTGTCGGTAGGTGAAGGATACCGGTTATTTGCAGAACAGATCGCTCAAAGTATCGATCTGTGGACAAGTAGTTTTACAAAACTGGGAACAGACCTGGGTTTTGATAAAGCGGAAGCCGGCCTTAAAGCCAGAAACACCTTAATAAAGATCCAGGGTGCACTGATTGTGGCTAACGGGCTTCAGGACAAAGAAGTATTTAAGCAAAGCATAGAAGAAATAAAAGAAAGCTATCTCTCATAGTTTTTTTTGATCTTAATATTTTACCAAACGTTCGGTAAATAAAATTTAATCTATTAATAATTCATAAAAATGACGACAATGAAAAATTTAAAAAGAGTATTCGGCCTAACAGCTTTAGTATTAATCGGTTTTCTGATCTATTCCTTTAGCGGAAATACGGAAAACAACAAAACCAGTACTGTTGTTACAGAGACAGACAGTCAGACGCGCTTTAAAACGGTAGATGTAAACGGACTTGAAATTTTTTACCGGGAAGCAGGTTCTTCTCAAAAGCCTACTATCCTTCTTTTACACGGCTACCCTACCTCCTCTCATATGTTCAGGAACCTCATCCCTCAACTGGCTGAGGATTATCATGTGATAGCTCCGGACTATCCAGGATTCGGAAGAAGCTCCCAGCCCGATATGGCGGATTTTGAGTATAGTTTTGATAACCTGGCCCACGTGGTAGAAAACTTCCTCGACAAACTTAATATCGAGAAATACAGTATTTATCTGATGGATTACGGAGCTCCTATCGGTTACAGGATTGCTGCCAAATATCCGGAAAGAGTACAATCGCTTATCGTTCAGAATGGAAATGCCTATACAGAAGGTTTAAAAGAATTCTGGGATCCCCTGCGAAAATACTGGAAGGATTACAAGGTAGAAAACGGGAAACCCCTGGAAGCATTCCACTCACTCGACGGTTTAAAATGGCAGTATACGCATGGAGTAAAAGATGTATCTACCATTAGCCCCGATAACTGGAATGTGGACTTGCAGCACCTACGCAGACCGCAAAACAATGAAATTCAGCTGGCACTGTTCTACGATTACAGGACCAATGTTCCTCTATATCCGGAATGGCAGGAATATTTCAGAAAATATCAACCTCCTACCCTAATTGTATGGGGAAAGAACGATCACATTTTCCCTGCTGACGGAGCACACCCTTACAAGCGAGATCTGAAAAACATAGATTTTCACTTATTGGATACGGGGCATTTTGCACTGGAGGAAAAAGGCGATGATATTGCTTCCAGGATCTTAAAATTCCTTGCTAAGAACAAGATCAGGTAGCAATTTTTTTATTTTTTAGTTTCTTAATTCCTTTTTGAAGGGAGAAAAGGCCGGATTCTTTCCGGCTTTTTTTATTCAGCGTTTTCCATTGCATTATGACCCAGGGTCTTTTCTGAAATGACGGATAACTCCGGAATAATTAGCAGCGGAACCTGTGTATGAAACGCCACTCTTTTGACAATGGGTTCCCTGGTCATTTTTTCAATAAAACTGTGCTGGTAATTTAACATGGCAAGAAGGTAGATGTGCAGTTCTTCTGAAAAATGCTCCAAAGATTTGGACACCGAATTTAATTCTGTAATGGTATGTACATAGAACTCCACTTCCTTAAGATACTTTCTGAGCGTATTAAAATTAAACTTCTGTACATCGTTCAGTTGTTTCAATTCTTTCTGTATATGTACTATTCTCAGTGTTGCATTAAAGGTCTTTACCAGATTGATAAGCGGTTTTAATTCTGAAGCACTGTAAAAATGGGTGAAATCGGTTGCAAAGGCAATTTCATCCGGAATACAGTAACTGAAATGCTCCGGAATAACCAGAACAGGGCATTCTTTTATGGTCTTTATAACATTAACCGTATTGCTTCCCATAAAAATTTCCTTGATCCCACTCGCTCCTTTAGTTCCCATGACCACCATTTCTATATCCTCCTGTACAACGGCTTCCTTTACGGCATCGGTTAACATACTAAAGGAAGACAAAGTGCTAATGCGGTGCTTTTTATTGGGGTATTGTTCGAGGATCTTCTTTTTAATTGTTTGCAGTCCTTTTTCTGAGGTATTCCTGGCTGCATCTGCCATGGATAAATCGGCTGCATTAGCAGCAAAAAACCTGCTGTGGACGATAGCAGGTGTATAAGCATTTAACAGAAAAAAGTGACAGTTTTCATTTTTTAGCAACTGAACAGCATATTCTACAGCATTCCAGGCATTGTTCGAGAAATCAGTTGGTAATAAAACGTTTTTCATCTGCTTATTTTTTTTTCAGGTCTGATACAATTAGCCACTTAGGTATATCGATTTGATATGTACTCCATTGTGGTTCACCTCAGGAACCCATTTTTAATCATAGTTCAAAACTAGCTATGGATCTGAAAATAAACTATGACAAATGTCAGGTTTTGGAATTACAGGCTTTCGGAAAGTCGTTGAAGCCCCTTAAAATCAGCTATTTTAATTTTTTTACCTGAAGATTCCAGCAAGCCTTTCTTTTTGAATTCAGAGATGATACGTATACAAGACTCCGTAGCTGTTCCCACCACATTGGAAAGATCTTCACGGGAAAGTGTTAACCTGAGGAAACCTTCTTCATCCTCTCCGAAATTATTCTTCAGATAAAGGAAAGCCTCAGCCATTCTTTGTTTTACATTCTTCTGAGACATATTAACGATCACATCATCGGCCTCTTTAAGCTCATGGGCCATATGTCGTAACATTTCCTTGGTGAAGTTCGGATTCTTACTGATCGTATCGGTAATACATTCTTTGGGAATAAAGCAGAGTTCCATGTCGTCTACGGCCACCGCACTTAAATTGGTACTTTCTTCCACCACAACAGAGCGTTGTCCGAGGATCTCTCCCCTGGTAGCCAATTTAACGATCTGATCTTTTCCGTTAGGACTTAACTTGGAAAGTTTGGAGATCCCGTTACGAACACAATAGACCCCATTGAGTTTTTCCCCTTCCTCAAAAATAGGTTCGCCTTTCTTAACGGTTTTTGTGACCTTACTATCAGATACCCGTTTTAATTCCTCTTTATTCATTGCCCTAAGGGAATTAAACTGTCTGATAATGCAATTTTCACATCTGCTCATGCTACAAAGATACAATTAAGTAACATTATGAAAACTGACATTTATCATATTTTTTAACTCCTTCATTTTCAACCTTTGCCATCGGTATTATGAGCAAATAAAAAATGAAGTCTACATGTTATCATTGTGGGGACGAATGCGGGTCTACTACGATCCGTTTTGATGAGAAGACCTTTTGTTGTAACGGTTGTAAGGCTGTTTTTGAGATCTTTTCGTCAAATGATCTCAGCTGCTATTACGATCTGCAGCAATCTCCCGGGGCCATTCCCAGGGAGGTGGAAGGGAAATACGATTTCCTCGATAATACATCCATTACAGAAAAATTACTGGAATTTGATGATGGAAAAACACAGATCATCAACTTGTATATCCCCCATATTCATTGCAGTTCCTGTATCTGGGTACTGGAAAACCTCAACAAGCTCAATCCTGCTGCCATTAGTTCTCAGGTAAATTTCGGTAAGAAGACCGTCCGTATCAGTTTTTCTTCGGACCGGATCTCCCTTAAAGAACTCGTATTACAACTTAGCGGCATTGGATATGAGCCGTATATTTCCCTGGAAGATTACAGTACGGGCAGTAAAAAGATCAGCAGGGATATCATTTATAAACTGGGAGTGGCAGGTTTTGCCTTCGGGAATGTGATGTTCCTTTCCTTTCCGGAATATTTTGAAGTAAACGAATACTGGCTGGAGCAATACAAGCATCTCTTCCGATGGTTGATGTTTGCCTTTTCGGTCCCTACAGTTTTTTATTCGGGAAAAGATTATTTTATATCCGCCTACAAAGGATTGCGTTCCGGCCTGTTGAATATTGATGTGCCTATCGCCCTGGGAATATCCGTTCTCTTTATCCGCAGTACGGCAGAGATCATCTTCGATCTGGGAAGTGGTTTTTTTGACAGCCTGACCGGATTGATATTCTTCCTGCTTCTGGGCAGGTTCTTTCAGCAGAAAACCTATGCTTTTCTATCTTTTGAAAGAGATTATCGCTCCTACTTCCCTATAGCCATTACCAAGATCGATCCGGACAAGAAAGAAGAAAGCATACAGGTATACGATATTAAACAGGGAGATCGCCTGCTTATCAGGAATGAAGAATTGATCCCTGTAGACGGGATCCTGATAAACGGCAATGCACTCGTAGATTACAGTTTTGTTACAGGAGAATCCAATCCCGTGCAAAAAAGCTCGGGTGAAAAACTTTTTGCCGGCGGGAAGCAACTTTCGGGAGTTATTGAGATGGAGGCGCTGAAATCTGTAGAACAGAGTTATCTTACCCAATTGTGGAGCAATGATGTATTCAGCAAAGATAAAACTTCCCGTTTCCAGACCTTAACAGACAGCATCAGCAAGCGTTTTACCATAGCAGTATTGGCTATTGCCGCCATAGCCAGCCTCTACTGGATGTTTGCAGATCCTTCCAAGGTTCTCAATGTCTTTACAGCCGTACTTATTATTGCCTGCCCCTGTGCCATTGCACTGGCATCGCCCTTTACACTGGGTAACCTTCTGCGGATACTCGGGAAAAAGAAATTTTATTTAAAGAATGCCTCCGTTATCGAACAGCTGGCAAAAGTAGATACGATCATTTTCGATAAAACAGGAACGATCACTACCAACAATACAGCAAATATCCTTTACGAGGGGAATCCGCTGTCTGAAGAAGAGGCCGTATTGCTGAAAAGTACCCTCAGGGCATCCAATCACCCTTTGAGCAGACAGCTTTACGAGCTTCTTGCAGAGTACGATATCCGTACCCTGGACGATTATAAGGAATATGTCGGAAAAGGCCTTGAGGCCCACGCCGGCAGTCATAAGATAAAAGTCGGCTCGGCTGCATTTGTAGAGCAGAGCAGCAATTCCGGATCAGATAATACCGCTGTACATATCAGTGCAGACGATCATTATAAAGGGCAGTTTATTTTTCACAACGAATACAGACAAGGGTTACCTGAATTGTTCAACTCCCTGGACCGGGAATACGAACTGGCTATTCTGTCCGGAGATAATGAAGGAGAGAAAGCATATCTGCAGCAGATGCTGCCGGTTAATACTTCCTTTCACTTTAACCGGAAGCCGGACGGAAAACTGGAAGATATAAAATCGCTCCAGCAGCAGGATAAAACTGTAATGATGATAGGAGACGGCCTTAACGATGCCGGGGCCCTTGCCCAGAGCGATGTGGGGGTGGCTATTTCAGAAGATGTCAATGTTTTTTCTCCTGCCTGCGATGCCATTCTGGATGCTTCCAAATTCAGGTTCCTTCCGGACTATATAAAAGCGTCGAAAAAGGCGATCGGGATCATCAAGTGGAGTTTTCTCCTTTCCCTGATCTATAATATAACAGGGCTATACTTTGCCGTAACCGGACAATTACAACCGGTTATTGCGGCCATTTTAATGCCTTTGAGCTCCATCAGCATTGTGGTATTTACCACCCTGGCAACCAATATGATCTGCAGGAAAATGAAATAACACAAAAGCTGATAAATGTCATTTTTTAAGAAAATAACCAAGGGTACTTTTGACCCGTATTACAGAGAGGTATGAGTGTAATCTATGTATTATTAACCATTAGCGTCATTGTCGCCATCATTTTTTTTGCCGCCTTTATTTTTTCGGTAAGGAGCGGGCAATATGATGATGCATATACGCCATCGGTGCGTATGCTGTTCGAGGATGAACTGGTCAAGGATAAGGAAAATAAAACTATTAAAGCTAGTCAAGAAAAACAATCATAATTATGGAAGTACAACAGTTTTATTACGATAATAAGATCGTAAAAAAGTTTATCTATGCCACTATGTTCTGGGGCATAATAGGAATGAGTGTCGGGTTGCTCCTGGCATTTATGTTCCTCTTTCCGAACCTCACCGACGGTATTTCGTGGCTGAGTTTTGGTCGTTTACGGCCATTGCACACTAATGCGGTGATCTTTGCCTTTGTGGGGAACGCAATTTTTGCAGGGGTTTATTACTCCACCCAGCGCTTGCTCAAAGCAAGGATGTTCAGTGATCTCCTCAGTAATATTAACTTCTGGGGATGGCAGCTTATTATTGTAGGTGCCGCTATCACACTTCCTTTAGGTTATACTACTTCCAAAGAATACGCAGAACTGGAATGGCCATTCGATATAGCCATTGCTCTGGTTTGGGTAGCTTTCGGATGGAACCTTATCGGTACTATCCTTAAAAGAAGACAGCGTCATTTATACGTTGCCATCTGGTTCTACCTCGCTACCTTCGTTACCGTTGCCGTACTCCATATTTTTAACAGCCTGGAGCTTCCGGTAAGTGCTCTTAAGAGTTATTCGGTATATGCCGGGGTGCAGGACGCATTGGTACAATGGTGGTACGGGCATAATGCGGTAGCATTCTTCCTGACCACTCCGTTTCTGGGGCTGATGTACTACTTTGTCCCCAAAGCGGCAAACAGGCCTATTTATTCATATAGACTGTCTATTGTACACTTTTGGTCATTAATATTTATATATATCTGGGCTGGGCCTCACCACCTGTTATATTCTGCTTTACCCGATTGGGCACAGAATCTGGGGGTTGCTTTTTCGGTAATGCTGATCGCTCCTTCATGGGGAGGAATGATTAACGGACTTCTAACGTTAAGAGGAGCCTGGGACAAGGTTAGAACCAGTCCTGTTTTAAAATTTATGGTGGTTGCGATCACCGGATACGGGATGGCTACCTTCGAAGGTCCTATGCTTTCCCT
Source organism: Leptobacterium flavescens (assembly GCF_010671605.1). GTDB lineage: Bacteria > Bacteroidota > Bacteroidia > Flavobacteriales > Flavobacteriaceae > Leptobacterium > Leptobacterium flavescens. Next base: position 709,901 of record NZ_JAABOO010000003.1, on the reverse strand, counting down.
TAAAAATGTAAATGCGATCGCTCACTTTAGCGACTGGGTTATTGCCCACGTTCACGTAGGTGCCCTTGCATGGAACGGCTTCCTGACCTTCGGAATGGCATACTGGCTGGTACCTCGTTTATTTAAGACCAAACTATGGTCTACCAAACTTGCAAATACGCACTTCTGGATAGGTACCCTGGGGATCATTCTCTATGCACTTCCGATGTATGTAGCCGGTTTTGTTCAGGCTTCTATGTGGAAGCAGTTTAACCCTGACGGAACACTTACTTACGGGAACTTCCTGGAAACTGTAAATCAGATCATCCCGATGTACTGGATGCGTGCCATAGGAGGAACTATGTTTATCATTGGTATGTTTATCATGGTGTACAACATGGTTAAGACCATAAAATCCGGAAGCAAGGTAACCGATGAGTTGGCTGAAGCTGCTGCACTGCAAAAAGTGACCAAAAGAAGGACTGCCGGAGAAGGATACCACACCTGGTTGGAGAGAAGGCCGGTAAAACTTACCATCTTCGCTACCATTGCTATCCTTATCGGGGGAGTTGTACAGATCGTTCCGACCATTATGGTCAAATCAAATATCCCGACAATTACCAGTGTAAAACCCTATACTCCACTGGAGCTTGAAGGAAGGGACATATACATCAGAGAAAGTTGTGTATCCTGTCACTCTCAGATGATACGTCCGTTCAGAAGTGAGGTGGAGCGCTATGGTGAGTATTCCAAAGCAGGAGAGTATGTTTACGATCACCCGTTCCTCTGGGGAAGTAAACGTACCGGGCCCGATCTGATGAGGATCGGTGGAAAATACTCCGATAACTGGCACCTGAACCATATGTACGATCCTCAGAGTACTTCTGCCGGTTCTATCATGCCTGCCTATAAATGGCTTATTAAGGACGAGCTGGACAAATCGGATACGGAAGCCAAGATGAGAACCATGGTAAAACTGGGGGTTCCTTATACGGATGAAGATATTGCCAGGGCTCAGGAATGGATGACCGAACAGGGAACACAAATAGAAAAGAACCTTTATTCTGATCCGGATTTTGCTAAAACCTATGAAGCAGATAAAAAATACGCTCAGGAAAACGGAGAAGAGTTTGTTGAGATGAGAGACAGGGAAATTGTTGCGTTGATTGCCTATCTGCAGCGATTGGGAACTGATATCAAGATAAAAGATGCCAACGAATTAACCTCCAATAAAAACTAATAGTCATGTTGAAATTCGTAAAAAACCATATGGAGTCGATCACCGGGATAGAGGTCTATCCCATGATCTCACTGCTGATCTTTTTTATCTTTTTTGTCGCTCTGTTCTGGTGGGTATTTACCGCTAAAAAAGAGCATATAGAGGAAGTAAGCCAAATACCTTTAGATACTAATAACGAAAACGAACTGCCATTATGAGAACAACAGCATCCTATTTAAGAATAATCGGATATCTGATCTTTTCCTTCCTGCTGATGGAGCTTACCATCGATTCAGGCGATCAGATGGCCATTGAAAAGTATCCCGTAATCTGGGCCATACTCGGAATTGTGTTGTTATTTTCTATGGCGACCGAGATATGTGTGGAAGCCCTGAGAAGTATCCTTGTCAGGACACTTAAGGCCGAAGCCAAAGAAAAGTACATGGAGGCTGAAGCAGAACGCAAAGCCAATCAGTTTGGAGGCTTAAAGCGTTTTTATAAGAAAATGCTGGGGAGTAAGCCTCTTTCCGAAGAACACGAAATTATTCTCGATCATAATTACGACGGGATCAAGGAGCTGGACAATGACCTTCCGCCCTGGTGGTTATACGGCTTCTATGCCACCATCATTTTTGCAGTGATCTACATGGCCCGTTACCATATTTTTGACGGGGTAAATCAGGCAGAGGAATATGAAATTGAAGTAGCGGAGGCTCGTGCTGCCATTGAAGAATACAAACGTACTGCTAAAGATCTTGTAGATGTAAATACGGTAACCCTTCTGACCGATGCTTCCGACCTGCAAGCGGGAAAGACTGTTTTTATGGACAACTGTGTTGCTTGTCATAAAGCCGATGGCGGAGGTGGTATAGGACCTAACCTGACCGATGAATACTGGATCCTGGGCGGAGGAATAAAAAATGTATTCCGAACTATTTCTGAAGGAGGTAGGGATGGAAAAGGGATGATCTCATGGAAACAGGACCTCAAGCCCGTTGAAATGGCACAGGTAGCCAGTTATATCCTTACACTCCAGGGAACAACCCCTGCAGAGCCCAAGGCTCCGGAAGGAGATATCTGGACAGAGCCGGATACTGAAACAAAACAATAGAAAACCTGATCAGCTCCATAATAGTGATCATTAATTAAAAAAACCGTGCAAGCACCGGAAAACGAAAAATTCAGAGATTCTATAGGCACCATCACCGAAGAGGGGAAAAGAGCCTGGATCTTTCCTAAAAAACCAAAGGGATCCTATTACGAGTACAGAAAACTGGTAAGTTATGTACTATTGGCCTTTTTGTTTTCCGCGCCCTTTATCAAGATAGATGGCAATCAGTTCCTGATGTTCAATGTTCTGGAACGCCGGTTTAATATTTTTGGTTTTCCCTTCTGGCCACAGGATTTTCATCTGTTTGTGATCATGATGATCATAGGCGTTGTATTTGTTACCTTCTTTACTGTTGCTTTTGGCCGCATTTTCTGCGGGTGGATATGTCCTCAGACCATTTTTATGGAAATGGTTTTCCGGCGGATCGAATACTGGATTGACGGAGACCGGGGGAAGCAGATACGCCTGAACAAACAGGCCTGGAATGCAGAAAAAATAAGGAAAAGGGCTCTTAAATGGACCATTTTCGCCATCATTTCCTTTCTGATAGCCAATATTTTCCTGGCTTACCTCATCGGAAGTGACCGGTTGATAAGATATATTACGGATGGCCCGGCAATGCACATGACCACCCTGGTCTCCCTGCTGATCTTTACGGCAGTATTCTACTTTATTTTTGCCTGGTTCAGAGAACAGGTATGTGTTATAGCCTGTCCTTACGGACGTCTTCAGGGGGTATTACTCGATAATAAATCGATTGTAGTAGCCTATGACCACAAAAGAGGTGAAAAAGAAAAGGGACGCGCCAAGTTTAAAAAGAATGAAGACAGGGTTGCCAGCGGAAAAGGAGATTGTATAGACTGTTTTCAGTGTGTGCATGTCTGCCCTACCGGAATAGATATCAGGAACGGAACTCAGCTGGAATGTGTGAACTGTACCGCATGTATCGATGCCTGCGACCATATGATGGAAAGCGTAAACCTGCCCAAGGGACTTATACGCTATGCAAGTGAAGATAATATTCAGAAAAAGGCGAAGTTCCAGTTCTCAGCCCGTTTAAAAGGTTATACGGTGGTATTAGGGATCCTGACAGCGGTCTTTATAGGTATGTTATTCCTAAGAAATGATGTGGAAGCCAATATCCTCAGGCTACCCGGACAGTTGTACGAACATAAGGAAGGGAATATCATCAGCAATGTGTATACCTATAAACTGGTAAATAAGACCAATAACGCCATTGAAGATGTACAGTTTAAGCTGATGTCCCATAAGGGACAAATAGAAGTAGTTTCTCATAAAACACTCAATATACCCGAAAGGGAGCTTGCTGAAGGGACCTTGTTTATAGAGATTAACAGTTCGGCCCTGAAAGATGATAAAGTGCGGTTGAAAATCGGGATCTACAGCGGAGAGAAACTTATAGAGACCACTACTACTGCCTTTTTAGGACCGAGGAGTTATAAATAAGTACTGAGTACTTAGTATAGAGTAGTGAGATATAAGTAGTGAGAGGAGTGTCATCTCGAGCATCTCGACTACGCTCGATACAGGCTCGTCAAGAGATGGAATTTGGAGTTTGGAATTTAGCCCCGATTGCTATCGGGATGAGGGATGAGTAGTGGGAGGATTTATTAAAAGATAAAGAAAGTTCTTAATAGAATGTTTTTAGATGTTAGTTGATAACCTGATGGCTAAGCGTTAATGACAAGCTTGCAAATATTAGCGCTTAGCTTTAAGGGTTGTCAAAGAATGTAGATACTGGTTTAAGTAAAAGGTCATTGTAAAACGATCTTTTAATATTACCAAATAATTTAAACCCGCAATAGGGATTGAGGTATTGTCGGAGCTCTTTTAACAAAAAGCGACTACCGAAAGCCCGGTACTCCAGAGCGAAAGCGAAGGAGGAATTGCAAAAAAAATAAAGATCATGAAAATTAATTGGGGAACAGGAATAGTATTGGTTTTTGCAGCTTTTATAGGCTTTATCATGTATTTCGTAATTACGATGAGTACCAATAAGCAATACAATCACGATCTGGTATCTGAAGAGTATTACAAAAAGGAACTGGGCTTTCAGAAAGAGATCGATGCGGAGCAGAATGCCGTTCATCTGGAAGAAAATATTTCGGGCGAAAAAACGGCTGAAGGTTGGTTACTGAAATTCCCTGCTTCTCTGGACCCCGGCAAAATAGAAGGAAAAGTGTTCCTATACAGGCCATCTGATAAACGGTTGGATTTCAACTTACCAATAGTGATATCCGACACATATTTGCTCATACCTGATAAGCGTTTGTTGGGTGGCCGCTGGAACATTACCGTTGACTGGCAATACGAGGGAAAATCATATTTATTTAAAGATCAGATCACTTACTGATGATATATTCGGCTTTTATACTGGGACTATTAGGAAGTTTTCACTGTGTGGGCATGTGTGGCCCCATAGCGTTTATGCTGCCCGTAGACCGTAGTAACAGCCTGAAAAAATTTGCTCAGATCACTCTTTACCATCTGGGTCGTCTGTTGGCCTATGGTATCATGGGGCTTATTTTCGGCCTGTTGGGAAAGAGTTTTAACCTTTTTGGAATGCAGCAGCAGCTATCGATCTTTGTGGGAGCTCTTATGATCCTGGCTGTAATTCTTCCTTATAATTCTTTTGGTAAATACAGTATTTCCAGACCACTGTACAAGCTAATTTCCAAAGTAAAAAGCGCTCTTGGGAAAGAACTGAAAAAAAAGAGCCCGGATGTACTCCTTACCATTGGTTTCCTTAACGGTTTTTTACCTTGTGGTTTGGTTTATATGGCAGTTTTCGGAGCAATTTCCTTTGGTACTGCCCTGGAAGGAAGCCTTTATATGCTCTTTTTCGGCCTGGGGACCATCCCATTAATGACAACGGCCGTATATCTCGGTAATTTCCTGACCTCAACAGTAAAGCAACGTATACGCAAAGCTGTTCCGGTATTTGTAGTAATCATCGGCCTTCTTTTTATTCTTCGCGGAATGGGGCTTGGGATTCCCTATGTTTCTCCCAAACCTGTTACCGAAATGGTTTCCTCTACAATGGAATGTCATTAATTCCTTTCTTATCCGACTCAATAATATACAAAACCTTAAAAAAGCAGAAATGAAAGCCAGTTTTAGTGATATTATAGATTCTGAAGTTCCCGTTCTTGTCGATTTCTTTGCAGATTGGTGCGGACCTTGTAAAATGTTGGCTCCTATCCTTAAAGATGTAAAGAAAGAATTGGGAGAAGCTGTGAAGATCGTAAAGATAGATGTAGATAAAAATCAGCCTCTGGCCGCACAATTCCAGGTAAGAGGAGTGCCTACCATGATCCTTTTTAAGAATAAGCAACAGCTGTGGAGACAGTCGGGAGTATTACCTAAAGATCAGATCGTAGATGCGATAAAGTCAAATTAAAAAGAGAGCCTAAACTCTCTTTTTGTCCTTAACTCTCAAACCGTCATAGAAAACAACTGTGTCTCGGGTTTGTTTCTTTGCAGAAGCATATCGAAAGCCATACAAACATTCCGAACAAAAGGTCTTCCCTTTTCGCTTATGCGTATTTCATTGGTATCGATCTCTATCAGGCCGTCCGTTTCCATTTCCTGCAGCTTTACAAGGATATCTTTTATCTGAGGGAAATACAATTCGTCTTCACTCCAGGAAGTCCTGAAACGGCACATAAGGTTGAGAATATGTTTTCTGATGATACAATCCTCTTCACTAAGGACATGTCCGCGGTAAATAGGAAAAATGTTGTTCTTTACCAGGTGATGATACTCTTCCAGGCTTTTTACATTCTGCCCGAAAGCATACCAGCTGTCCCCGATTGAAGAAACTCCCAGTCCTATCATTAACTGGCTCCCGGAAGTAGTATAACCCATAAAATTACGGTGCAGGGTTCCGTTTGTCATTGCTTTGTGGAGAGAATCGGTTTTCAGAGCAAAATGATCCATCCCGATCTCGGCATAACCTACCTCTGCCAATAGTTTTTTTCCGTTCTCATATTGATTTCTCTTTTGTTCCGGTCCGGGAAGGTCTTCGTCCTTAAAGCCCCGTTGTCCGTTACCTTTAATCCAGGGCACATGGGCATAACTGTAGAACGCCAATCGGTCCGGCATCAGTTCCTTTGTTTTGAGGATGGTATCTGTTACCGCTTCTTCTGTCTGGAAAGGAAGTCCGAAAATAATATCATGGCCTATCGAAGTATAGCCTATTTCGCGTGCTTCTTCGGTAGCTCTTTTTACATTTTCAAAAGGCTGTACCCTGTTAATAGCGGTCTGTACCTTTTTATCGTAGTCCTGTACTCCATAGCTTACTCTTCTGAATCCAAGGTTATACAGGGCTTTTAAATGCTCTTTTGTAGTATTGTTGGGGTGTCCTTCAAAACTGAATTCCGCATCCGGGGCTACATTGGATTTTCTGAGGATCCCCCGGATAAGTTTTTCGAGATTCTCCGGACTGAAAAAAGTGGGTGTACCTCCTCCGAGATGCAACTCTCTGATAAGAGGGCGCCGACCGAAAAGATCGCAATACATCAGCCATTCCTTAATGACAGAAGTTATATAGGGATCTTCTACATCATGGCGCTTGGTGATCCGTTTATTACACCCGCAAAAAGTACACATACTCTCGCAAAAAGGAAGGTGTATATACAGGCTGATCCCTTCTTTTTCATTACTCTCTTCAAAACTTCTTTTCAGGTTTTCCTTCCATTTTTTAAGAGAGAACGCAGCATTGTCCCAATAGGGGACCGTCGGGTAACTCGTATATCTGGGTCCCGCCACATTGTATTTCCGGATCATCGTATGGCACATATCTTTTTCAATTTTCATTCAAAAGTATAAAGTGCACTCCGGAATAAATATGATAAATATCAGCTTAGTCCTTATTCCTGTTTTTTGCTTCTATCCATTTTGCCATGTATTTAGTGCCAAAACTGTGATGATGCATCAGCATGCTTCCCGTAAAGTTTTTAAGGCGATGGCTTTCCAGTCCTTCTTCAAGCTGTTTCAGTTTATTCGTAAAAACAGGAGCGAATTTCTGCGGATCGTAATTCCTTTTGAGGATGGAACTCCCTTTCTGCTGTGCTTTTTCCCAACTGGTCTTATCGGTATAAAGTTTTATCGCTTCTTTGGCAAAGTCCCGGGGATCATCTGCAATGCTCCCGGACCAGTCTGAGTTATCATTCATTCCCTCCACTCCTACGGATGTGGTAACATTAGGGGTTCCGTGCTTCATCGCATCGATCAACTTTCCTTTAAGTCCGGCCCCAAAACGAAGAGGTGCCAGGCATACTTTTGCCTTCTTCATGACTTCTTCTACACTTGCTGCTCTTCCTTTAATAAAAAAGCCTTCTTCCGGCTTGTGAAGCTGATATGCTTTTGGCGGGGTATAAGCTCCGTAAATATGTAACTCTGCCTCCGGTAATTGCTCTCGGATGAGTTTCCATATTTCTTCCTTCAGGTAAAGGACCGCATTCCAGTTAGGCTCATGCATAAAATTACCTATACTGATAAAATGTTTGCGCTCTTCGAACTCAGGAAAACTACCAAACTTAACTTCCGGGACCGGTTCTATTAAAAAAGGAAGATAGCACAGCAGGGAGGTATCTATTTTGTAGTGTTCCTCCAATAAATCGTATTCTATCCGGGAAATGATCAGGGAAAGGTCACTTCTCAGAATACTGGCTATTTCCCGTTTGGCCAATCCGGAAGCAAGATCCTTTTCATTAAGTTCTCTTTTTTCCTTGTATGCAGTGAACCTTGCAGCTCTTAGGGAATGCAGATCTTCCGTATCCAGGATCCTTATAGCCTGCGGACAGTGCTCTGCTACCCTCCAACCGAATTGCTCTTCCATCATAAAACGATCGAATAGTACAATAGAGGGGTTAAGCTCCTTTATAAAAGAGTCAAAACTACTGTCATTTACCTGAATTTCCACTTCCTCTACCTCAAGAACAGAGAGGTCTGCCCTGAATTCTCCGGGCTGGGCGGGAGTGGCAAAAGTTAACTTGTATCCCATGTCTAAAAACAGCCGGATGAGTTGCATCATCCTGCTGCCGGCTGCAGAAGAGGACGGTTCGGGCCATACATAACCGATAATAAGAACAGATTGCATAAAAGCTATATTGAATACCCCAAATATACAGTTGAAAACCCAATTCCTAAAGCCCGAGCAAATATTGCTTAAGAATTTGATATTCAGGTCGTTTTAAGCCCTGAAATTGCACTTTGGGGATAATTTCGTAACTTTATAGGGCCAAATCATTAAAACCAATATGCCATGAAAAGAATGCCCCTACTTCTTATGGTTTCGCTACTTGCTTTATTTTCATGCGAGCCAGACACGATTTCATCAGAATTAGCTGCTAATACGGATAAGGGTTCGGGATTGTCATTCCGCTATGACCTGCAACAGGAATTTCCTGTGATCCACACGGCTATTATTGATTTTGAGAACTTCAATGCCGGAGATATTGTCTCTGTTATTGAGCTTCCTTCGCCCTTTCAGAATGCCAATGCTTTTGGGAATAACCCCGATCTGGGAGAAAACAATACTGCTATGGTGTTTGATTCTTCCAATCCGACAGGTGATGATTTTGACCTGGGTACGCCCAATGAGGCCTTCGGAGGCCCCGGAAGAGGTGATGGAGGAACCGAAAGTAACGACACTGCCCTCGGGAATGTGCTTATCCTTTCGGAAGACCTGGATTCCAGTGATCCGGATGATGCTTTTGTAATAGGTTCATCCTTTATTTTTGATTTTAGCGCCACCCCCAACCTCACCCTGCATTCCTTCGATATCCTGGATCTTGAAGATTGTACAGAACCTACGGTGGTTACTTTAAGGGATATTGACGGAAATGTATTGCTGAGTAAAGAACTTCCCTTTAACGGGAACAACTCCAAATTAAATGTAGATCTGGAGAGTACACCTAATGTGGCTTTTATGGAGATTGCAATGAACAATTCCGGAGCGATCGATAATATTTCGCTGGAAACAGAAGCTATGGAAGGATGTGTTGACTGCGACAGTGATATTGTCAGCCTTTCCTTCAGATACATTGGAGAGGTAGCAGAAGCCGACGTACGCATTGCCACCGGTGATGACGAAACGATTTTTGAAGCCACCATATCTCAGGGAGGAGAGTTCACCATTAACGGTACTGACTCTGAGGGACGTTTTGGTTCTGATATTGAGATATTCATAAACGGGCAGAATATTGCCATGCTTGCGACCGATTGCTCACAGGTAATCGGACCCGGTTTTTTCCTTGAGGGCCTTGAGATTACATCGGGTAGAACCCTAAGCGGAGGTATGCTTTGTCCGGTAGAAGTATTTTAGGTATAACTAAAATATTTTGTAAAGACTCATCCCTGCGGGTGAGTCTTTATTTGTTTTTAACCATTGCTTCCGGTAACGGATTGGCTTCGCTCTCGCCTTCCCAGACAATATTGGTGATATACCAGCGTCCTTTGCTAAAGACCAATTGTATGCAATTAATGCCCCGTTGCGCAACTTTCGGATCATCGTTAAGCTTAAACTGATAAGCAGTAAATACCTGAGCAACTCCTCCGTAGATCTTTACTTCTCTCCCGATCTCCTCTTCATAAAATCCGTTATCCTTAAAAAAGGCACCGCTTCTTTCAATATATCCGTTTACATCAAAATAGATAAATTCCCTTTTACCATCCTGAGAAAGCCGGATAGACCCCATGGTGGCATTCGGATGAAAAAGAGATTTAAACAGATCCCAATCCCTATCCCCGGCCGGGCCGGAAATTACATCGTACAGCGTATTTATAAGCGGATCAATCTCAGAGAAGTCGGTGTTTTTGTCTTGTGCATCTGCATTATTCGTATTCAGAACAAGAATAAAACAAAAGCTTAGTTTTAGGATGGTTTTCATCGGTTTAAAAGGTTTTATTGCTTTGAATTTGAAAGATATAAAACTTTTTTTCTATTCTGATGGATTCGGTAGGGGGAAATAAATTTCAAATCACAAATTCCATCTCTCGACGAGCCTGTATCGAGTGCCCGCGTGCCGCCTTAGCTCCAGCGGAGGCGCAAGTCGAGATGCTCGAGATGACATTCATTTAGATCATTACGAGGAGTGAAACGACGAAGCCTGCCTGCGGCAGGCAGGTAATCTTTCAATGTCATAATGAGATCGCTTCACTATGTTCGCGATGACATTCCTCTTAATACTTAATACTAAAACACAGCCTGATGCATCATATCATATTCAATCTAATGTTACTTACAAAAAAAATGCATTTACATCGAAATTTGTAGTATATATCTTATAATATTTATTATATTTGTATTACTATTCCTTCAAGTAAGTAAAGAAAATAATATTGTTAAACCAGTTAATTATGAAAAAAATGAGCAGTTCTGTAACAAAAACATTAGGGGCATTTCTATTGCTATTTATCTTTTATGTAGATAATACCGTAGCCCAGACACAAACAAATGTCAATGCATACGCCGATGAAAACCCTTTTCCTGAAATTACCGCAACCTGGGTGAATGAAGAAGACAGTAAAAGTAAATGGGTATTCACTTCTTCGGGAGAAATTCATCAGTATTATGAGAATCAATTAGTATCAACTTCAAATTATTCCATTTCTCATGTCTGTGGAGAAAGTACCAGTCCGGAGCTTTATTTTTTAAAAATTACCGCTTCGGGAGGTTCTGAGCAGTGTTATGAGATCAACGGAGTAAATGCCAATAATAGCGGAAAACTTTCCATCACACTTACCGCTAACGGAGAAACGGCATTGTTTGATAAAGAGCAATATTAAGAAAAACCGGAATTATAAATTCCGCTTTTTAGGTTAGTTAGGCAAGCAGAAAGAACAAAGCAGCAAAACCTGCCTTATTATTCGGGTTGAGTGTTGTTGCTTGTTCTTTTTGTTTTTTAAGTTCCGTCTCTCGACTGCGCTCGAGATGACAAATAATCTTCTAGTCCGAAGTTTCAGTGGAGGCGCAAGTCGAGATGCTCAAGGTGACATTCCTCTAAATACTAAAATACACCCCTAAAGTCCCCTCAAGGGGACAATCTTAACAACCATCAACACGCTACAAGCCTACTGCTCCAGGCTGTCTGCTCTAAAAGCTATAAGTTCATTATCCTCGAAAAGCGGACTTATTTCGATGGGATTACAGCACACTTCACAATCTTCCACATAGGTTTGCTCCCGTATTGAACTATCCAGGAGCATAGAGATCTCTTCCCAGTCCCGATAGCTATCGGGAGGCATTGAAAAAAGTGCTCGATCATATGCTCATTTTTAGGTTCTGTCGGGTTTAGAAATCAGTATTCAATAACTCCCCGCTTACCTGTAACACCTGTAATTCTGCCAGCTTAGCTGTGTATTTAGCCTGATTCTTAGCTACAATGGCATTCAACAGGTTAAGTTGTGCCTGTCTGAATTCTATAGAGGTGGCCTGCCCTATTTTATAACGCTCTTCAGTACGGTTAAAATTATTCCTGTTGGTAATTTCATTTTCTTTCTGTGCTTCCAGGACAAACAGTGCGTTTTTATAAGATTCCCAGGCATTCCTGATATCGCGCTCTACCTGCTTTTCGGTCTGTTCTTTTAACAACTCCTGATTCTGATACGTAAGTTTAGCGTTTTTAGCAGACGTAATGGTCCTTCCGCCATCGAAAATACTCCAGCTCAAACTGATCCCAGCAGAAAGCCCGTAGCTGGTATTTTGTATGGTAAAGGCAGCCGGGTTATTGTTATTACTTTCATTCCAGCCATAAGAACCCGTAAGGCCTATGGTAGGAAGGTAATTACCTTTAATAGATTTATAATTATAATTATTGATCTTCAGGCCTTTTTCTATCTGTAACAGGGTTACGTTCTTTTGCATCGCCTGGCTTACCATATCTTCCATCAACAGATTGGGAACAAAAGTCACCAGCGTATCCACCTCAAAGGCAATAGATAGTTCCCTGTTCATGATCAGGTTCAGGTCTCTTTTTGCATTCTGAAGGGTTTGGCGTGCATTTAACACATTAATACTGTCTGTATTTACATCTACCTGAGCATTTAAAAAATCCAGGCGGGTATTCTGTCCGTATTCAAACTGATACTCCGCACGTTTCAGGCGATCTTTTGAGATCTTCAGGGTTTCCTGCAGATTATCGTAGTTTTCACTTAGCCTGGCAACTTCATAATACACGGTAAACAACTGTAAAATGGTTGTTTCTATGGTTTCCCTGGCTTCCAGTTCCGAAAGATCGGACTGTTCCTTTAAGCTCTTGTAATTATAATACCTTCCCAGGCCATCAAAAAGCGTGTAGTTAAGATTGACCGACGCATTGTATCTTCTGGTTTCCACTCCGTCGGAAGACCTCTCTTCACCATTCGTCAACTGAGCCTCGATATTCTGACGGTCATAATTAGCTCCTGCATTTCCTGTAAGGGAGGGTAAATAACCCGAATTCAGAACCCCTGCATTATTGGCTGCTATCTCGGCTGAATTCTCAGCAATTTTAATCCCAAGGTTATTTTCCAATACCTGCTGGGTTGCTTTCTCTTTGGTTAGGAGTTCCTGGGCCATTAAAGGGCCGAAGGATAAAAGTACTCCTGCAAATGCAATTAATCTCTTAGTGTAACTCATCAGACATTCCGTTTAATTCTATAATTGCTCTCTCTACTTCTTCTTTTTCTACTTTTCTACCGGTGATTACCCATTTGTACCACACTTTTACGTTGTTACTGAACGATAACAGTAAAGGCAACAACAATAGCGTAAGTATTGTGGCTATTCCAATTCCGTAGGCGATGGAGATAGCCATAGGCTTAAGGAACTGTGCCTGGCGACTCTTCTCAAAGATCAGCGGTGCCAGACCGGCTATGGTGGTGATGGAGGTCAGGAATATCGCCCTGAAACGTGCTCGTCCTGCCTCATATAATGCTTTGTCAAACTTCATTCCCTCCCTGAGGTAGCTGTTAAACTTACTGATAAGTACCAGGCCGTCGTTTACCATAATTCCTATAAGAGCAATTATTCCCAGATAGGACAGGAGGTTAATAGGGAAACCGTGAATATAGTGTCCCCAGGCTACTCCGATCAGACTGAAAGGGATCATCAGCAATAAAAACAGGGGCTGACTAAAGGATCTGAAAGTAAAGGCAATGGTAGCGTAGATCAGGAATAAAATAATCGGCACCACTTTTCTTGCAGATCGCTGCATCTTAAGAGCCTCGCGGTTCTGTCCTTCATACAAAGGTTGTACGGTAGGATATTTGGACTGGATCTCCGGCATGATCACTTCTCTGATCTCGGTCAGGATATCGGTAGCACTCTCATTCGGATCCTTCATATCGGCACTTATCCTTATCTCTCGCTGACCTTCCAGGTGATTGATCGCTACTTCTCCTCTTTCTATCTCATAGTTCGCAATCTCCGCAAGAGGTACTCTCTGTCCATTCGGAGTGGAAATACGGATCTCATCCAGGTTATTGATTGACGATCTGTTTTCGCGGTCGTAACGCACCCAAACCCTGATCTCATCCTGCCCACGCTGAAAACGCTGTGCCTGAGAACCGAAGAAACCATTTCTTACCTGGCTCATCACTCCCTGCAGGTTAAGCCCGAGTAGGTAAGCATTTTCCTTGAGTTGTATTTTTATCTCTTTGATCCCTGCCGGATCGTTATCTGTAATATCTTTTAATAAAGGGTTTTCTGCCAGACGGTCTTTTAATTCCTTTTTGGCAGCTTTTAACTGGGTAATATTGCTACCCAACAAGGAAACGGCTACGGGGCTTCCCCCAAAGTTTCCTCCGGAACCGAAAGTCAGGCTTTCTACACCGTAAACCGTCCCTACTTTTTCTCGGATCGCATTGGTGATCTCCGGGGAAGAGAAATCCCTGTATTCTCCCGGTAAAAGATTAGCCGCTAAAGATGCCTGAGCACTTCCAGGACCTATACGACGGATCACATTTTCTACCACCTGACGATTTCCGGTCTGTTTGGCGGTATAATCGTCATTCACCTTCCATACCGCTTCTTCTATCATAGTGATGATGGAATCGGTCATTTTTTCATTGGTTCCCTGCGGCATGGTTAGATTAATCGAAACCCTGTCGCTGGCAATACTCGGAAAAATTGTGGTTCGAACGATTCCTCCTCCGATAGAACCTATCGTAAGGATCAAAGCAGCTGCAATAATGGAAAAAGAAAAGAGTTTCTGCTTAAGTACAAAATTTAATACCGGGCTATAGAGGTTATCCCTCAGATAGACCATAATAGAGTCTCCTATCTTATTAAATTCTCTCAGTTTCTGAAAAACCTTTTCCAGGCCTTTTTTCTTAACTTCTCCATTGCCGTTTCTCATCCTCAGTGCCTTGGAATGTGCCAGGTGGGAAGGTAAGATAATAAGCGCCTCTACCAGTGAAACTATCAGCGTAAGGATCACCACGGTTGATACTTCTCCGAAGAACTCCCCAATCCGGCTGTCGAGGAAAAGGAAAGTGGCAAAAGCCAGAACCGTGGTAACAATTGCCGAGACAATAGGAGGAATTACTTCCATGGTCCCGTCTATAGCAGCCCTGATAGGGGTTTTTCCTTTTTCGTAATGCTGATAGATGTTTTCTGCAATTACGATCCCGTCATCTACCAGGATCCCGATCACGATGATCATCCCGAATAGGGAAAGAACATTAATCGTTACATCCAGTTCGGCAGCAAAAATAAACATCCCCAGGAAGGCGATCGGTAACCCGAATGCCACCCAGAATGCAAGACGTGTATTTAAAAAGAGGGAAAGGAAGATCAATACCAAAAGAACCCCCATTCCTGCATTCTCTGCCAGTAACTGGGTACGCTGTGTTAAAGTGATCGATCTGTCGTCGGTCACATCCAGGCGCACATTATTGTATTTTTCATTAAAATCGGCTACATATTCCTTGACCTTTTCTGCGGATGAGATCAGGTCTTCCGAATTGGTACTTGTAATGGCTGTATTTACCGAGAGATTCCCATTAAAATAAGTAGCGTTGGGAGTTTCGGAAAAACGATCCCTCACATGAGCCACATCTTTCAGGCGGATGATCCTTCCAGAGTTATCGGCTCGAACAATAAGGTTATCGAGTTCGTCTCCGTAATAAGATCGGTTATTGGCCCGGATCAGGTATTCTTCCGCTTCGGTTTTAATATTTCCACCCGTGGTCAGGATATTTGCCCTGGATACGGCCTGGGCCACATCCTGAAAGGTCAGGTCATAAGCCAGAAGGTCGTTTTCACGAACTGCGATCTCGATCTCTTCATCCGGGTATCCTGTAATATCGATCTGAGAGATCCCGTCTATGGCTCTCAGATCACTTTCTATCTGTCTTGTTATCTGTTTCAAGGTAGCCAGAGAGATCCCTTCTCCGCTGGCCGCAAAACTAATGGTCTGACGAACGCTTTCCTGCTTGGCCACCACCAGGGGCTCCATCCCCGTAGGGAAAGAAGGTACACGATCTACTGCATTCTTTACTTCTGCCAGCAGTACGTCTATATTATAACCTTTTTCGATCTCTACCGTAATATTTCCTGAGTTCTCACGGGAGGTAGAAGTTACCCTGTCTATTCCGATCAGGCCTTTAAGGTTGTCTTCTATCTTTAAAATGATCCCTTCCTCCACTTCCTGAGGGGAAGCCCCGGGATAGGTCACGTTAATATTTATGATCTTCGTATCCACAAGAGGGAAGAAGGAAGATCTCATAGACATCATTCCTATGGTACCGAAAATAATAAAGGCAATGATCACCACATTAACGGCAACAGGATACTTAATAAAATAACTGATTACCTTTCTCATTGTTCTGCTTTTGCGGTTTCGGTTTTCTTTTCGCTATATACTTTTACCAGCATTCCCGCATAAGCTCCGGGAACGGTTCTGGAAAGGATACGTGTTCCGTTAGGAAGGCCTTTAACTACCACTTCCTTATCGGAAAAATATACAGGTGTTACCGGTATCAGATCCAGGATGGAATCTTTTACCACAAATACCTGAGATTCATCTACCAGCAGTTTTCTGGAAATAGAAATGGCGTTCTCTTCGTTTCTCGCATTCAGATGAGCTTCCAGATAAATACCTTCTTTCAGATCTTCACCTTTCACTTCAATAAAAGCGCTGATGGTCTGGGTGGCCTGATCTATTCTTCCGTTGATCCTGCTTACCCTTCCGGTCCAGCTTTTTGTATTCTCAAGATTGTTCAGTTTTACTTCCTCACCTACCTTCAGAAGATCACTAAAGGATTTATTGATGGCCACTTCCAGTTCGTAAATGGAAGGGTCTATAAATTCTCCCAGTTTCTGACCGTTACGTACCAGGGTCCCCTCGGTTACCAGAGCCTCGGTAAGGATTCCGCTAAAAGGAGCACGTATGCTGTATTTAGAGAGCCGCTCTTCCAGGTTTTTAACATTGTAATAGGTTGAGACAATGTTACGGCCGGTTACAAAGAATTTCTCCTGTTCGGAATTCATCTGAGGTAATGGAGGCACCGATTTATTGATATCGAAATTACTGAGATAGGTTTGCCATTTCGGATAGGCTTCCGGGTAATCCAATCGCAGGTCAGGCATAATCGAAGTTACCAGGTTGTACAGGTTACTTTTCTGAGATTGTACAGTAGCATAATATTCTGAAGCATCCAGACGCAGCAGGCTTTCACCTTTTACATACTTCTGTCCGGGCTTAAAGAGCTTATTTCCGCCTTTAAGAACGCCCTGTACCTCCGCATAGAGCTCTACCCTTCTCAAAGCCGTAAGGTTCCCGTTAGCCGGGATCACAATAGGAACGGTCCTATTCTCTACCGTATCTATAAAAACGGTCTTTACAACCTTGGGAGGTTTGGGTCTTCCCTTTTTCTTTTTGGTGATGAGCGAATAGGCTCCGTAGGAGGCTCCGCCCAGGATAAGGATACTAAGGATTGCAATTGTCAGATTTCTCATTTCAGTCGATTGTTTTTTTCTTGTGGGATATTCTCGAGATTAGCTTTAACTTTTTTCAGGGCTGTAATGGTATTTTCCAGCTCCTCTGTACTCAGTCCGTTTTGCATTTGTCCAATAAGCTCTTTCATGATCGGAATGGACTTTTCCAGGATCTCCCTGCCCTTTTGGGTCAGGTAAACCAGATTGATCCTCCTGTCGGTTGCATCGGGAACACGTTTTACCAGTTCTTTGCGTTCCATGGTATTGATCAGCCGGGTAAGGGAGGTTTTGTCGCGATCGGTAATAAAGGCGAGGTCGTTCTGAGGCTGGCCATCCTTGTCATTCAGCTTTTTCAGTAAAAGCCACTGATGCCTGGTCAGATCGATCTGATTATTCTCAAAAACGCTTACCGCCAGGAAGCTGAACTCCTTGGTGATCCTTCCCAGCCAGGGTAAAAGTGTTTTTTCAAAATCGTACTGCACCTTTATTGCTATAAATTTTCTGCAAAATTAGCGTATAGCAAGATAGTTGCATGTGCAACTATCGTTAAAGATTTCATAAAAAATTTAAGAAATGCCCTTAAGAATAAAGCTCCAGCTCCTCGGTAGCTGTCTCCCAATCTACCATCAATTGTTCAAGTTGCTCTTTTTTAGCCTGGTAACTCTCAAAGAAGTTGGGATCCGAAGTGATCTCATCGTAGTTAATAGCAAGCTCCACATCTATCTCCGCAAGTTCCTTCTCCAACTGAGAAATATTGGATTCTATCTTACTGATCCTGTTGTTAAGTGATTTCAATTTCTTCTGCTGTTCGTAAGACAGCTTGTTCTTACTCTCCTTAGGCCTATTATTTTGCTTGTCTTTCTTTTCTATCTCCCTCAGGTCACTTACATTTCGCTGTTCGAGGTAAAAGTTAATATCTCCCAGATACTCTTTGATCTTCCTGTCTTTAAACTCATACACCTTATTGGTCAGCCCCTGCAGAAAATCCCTGTCGTGAGATACCAGGATAAGGGTGCCTTCAAAACTTTGCAATGCCTGTTTCAGCACATTCTTGGACTTGATATCAAGGTGGTTGGTAGGCTCATCCATTACCAGCACATTAAAAGGTTGCAGCAACATTTTAGCCAGGGCCAGGCGATTACGCTCTCCTCCGGAAAGTACCTTGACCTTTTTTTCTACCTCATCTCCTCTGAAAAGGAACGATCCCAGTATATCCCTTACCTTACTTCTATTTCCTTCATTAGCTGCATTGATCATGGTATCCAGTACGGTGATCTCCCCATCCAGGTACTCTGCCTGGTTCTGGGCAAAATAACCCAGCTCTACATTGTGACCCAGCTTCAGGTTTCCTCCGTGTTCTATTTCGCCCACGATGATCTTGGCCAGGGTAGTTTTTCCCTGTCCGTTCTGCCCCACAAAAGCCGTTTTACTGTTCCGCTCTATAAGCAGGCTGATATCTTTAAGTACTTCTTTGCTTCCGTAATTCTTATCTACTTTTTCAGCTTCAATGACCACTTTACCGGGTTGTACGGAAACGGGAAACTGTATGTTCATTACGCTGTTATCATCCTCATCCACTTCAATGCGATCCATGCGGTCCAGCTTTTTGATAAGCGACTGAGCCATGGAGGCTTTGGAGGCCTTGGCACGGAATTTTTCGATCAGTTTCTCGGTTTGCTGTATTTGCTTTTCCTGATTTTTCTGAGATGCCAGTTGCTGGGTCCTGATCTCTTCTCTCAGTACCAGGTATTTTGAATAAGGTTTGTTGTAATCGTAGATCTTCCCCAGGGAGATCTCAATAGTACGATTGGTCACATTATCGAGGAACATCTTATCGTGGGAAACGATCACCACAACACCGCTGTAGTTTTTCAGGAATTGCTCCAGCCAGATAATAGATTCTATATCGAGGTGGTTGGTAGGCTCATCCAGAAGGAGAACATCGTTCTTTTGCAACAGCAGTTTGGCCAGTTCTATTCGCATTCGCCATCCCCCGGAAAAAGTATCGGTGAGCTTATTAAAGTCTTCCCGCTGAAAACCGAGCCCCTGTAACACTTTTTCGGTATCCCCCTGGTAATTGTAACCACCCAGGATCTCATATCGTCCCGTAATCTCATTCAGATCGATCATCAGCTGATTATAGGCCTCACTATCGTAATCGGTGCGCTCTGCCAGTTCGTTATTGATCTTATCCAGCTGTAGTTCCAGTTTCCGGATCTCTTCGAAAGCTTCGTAAGATTCTTCCAAAACAGTACGCCCCTGAATAAAATCGATGTCCTGTTTAAGGAAACCTATTTTAATATCCTTATCGGAGGCAATAGTACCTGTATCGGCCTCCATCTCCTTGGAGAGCAGTTTAAGCATGGTGGATTTACCCGCTCCGTTCTTTCCAATAAGTCCGACGCGATCGCCGGCATTAAGTCTGAAGCTTACTTCCTCGAATAAAAATTCTCCTCCGAATGAAACCGATAAATTGTGAATGTTCAGCATAGATTTCCTGATCAACCTGATACTAAAAACTTTCGTTTATAGTATTTTTGTATAAATTTTTTGCAAATGTTAAAAAAAGGAACGAAACTCTACAGTATTTTAACAGGAACTTGCCCTAAATGCCAACTGGAAAGCATGTATACTTCTCAAAACATGTACGATCCTACAAAGACCCTGAAAATGAATGAGAACTGCTCTCATTGCGGTACAAAATACAAAATAGAGCCTTCTTTTTTCTATGGCGCCATGTATGTGAGCTACGGGGTGGGAATTGCTTTTGCCGCCGCTGCTTATGTTATTTCCCGTTTTGGTTTGGACAGCAGTTTAATGGTTTCCTTTATTGCCATTGTAGGTACTCTGGTGCTTTTCATGCCATTAATTATGCGGCTTTCCCGGAATATCTGGATCAATCTCTTTTTTAAGTACGACCGAAATGCGGTTAAGAAGTAGGTGTCGCTACTACACTAAAGCTTCGTAGCGTGTTGATGGTTGTTGGTTTTTGGTTGTTAGCGGTTAATTTTTAGTTTGTTTCCTAAATATCATCTCGAGCGCAGTCGAGAGATTCTTTGGATATGGTAAGTGAAGGGAAATTCCAATCCCGATAGCTATCGGGACCAGGCACCAAATCCCAATTTTAGCAACTCTCATATCTAAGATCTCAATACTAATATCTGGTTTTGAGATTGAAATTCAACTAAATCACCACCACAAAAAAGAAGGCAAATTGGGCCAGGACCAGGAGTACGGAAAAAATGCTCATTCCCAGATTGATATTATAATTGGTTCGCTGCTTTTTGTAGAGTTTATTAAAGTTCTTTTTATCGTCATCCTCAAAATAACCTCCATTGACATAGCGATTAAAGATATTGTCCATTTTTTCATCCGGATCTTCCAGGTCATTTTCCATTTCGTTCCCTTCCACTAGCTTAAATTCTATTGCCAGAAAATCAAACATCCTCATTATCGTTACCGCTCTGTTCTTATACACTTTGGTCAGATAACGATGGAGTATCCCAATAATGATCGTTAATACGAACAAAGCAGCCTGAAAGGTGATAAGCTGTATGTTTTCACCATTGGCCTCATCATATTTATTGAAGCTAAAAAGCAAACCACCTCCCGCCAGGCCCAGGAACCAATTAATAATTTTACTGTTTTCGTTTATCTGGTCTATGTCGTTCTGATAAAAGGCTTTGGTATGCCCATTGATCGTTTTTACAAATTCCTTAAAATCCATTTGATACTAGTTAGGTTAACCAGTAAATTAACGAAAAGCTGTTGAAAGCAGGAAGGGGCTTTTCACCCTTTTACAGATGTAAATGACTGATTGTATGATTTTTGACTCTCTTTTTATATAGAATCCTCTTTGAAAAATTAAAGTTTTACTCATTCTTCTTTAACCACGCCTCATAATAGTTATGTGTATTCAGATATTCCTGGCGAAGGTCTTCCAGATATGCAGCGATCTTATCTCTTGTCTCATAACCGGGGTGAAGGCAGTCGTTTAGTTCACTATCGGTAACGAAGAGGGCCAGGTACCATTTTCCACTGCGTGTATATTCTATATCCTCAAAATACGGATCATGTCCTTTCTCTTCCAAAGCGGCATCTACAATAATAGGTATCAGGTTTACGGTGCTGGTATTCTTTTCCGTTTCATAAAAAGATAAATAATAGGTTTTATCATCTACATGGAAAGGAACATTGTGTTCTGCATTTCCCTGTGCCTGGTATTTGATATTTACAAAGTGGTAGAACTCGTTGGCATCTTTGGGGTCGTTAAAAATAAAAGCGTGACCCATGGGAAGTTTACGCTTAAATTTCCTGGCTTTCCTTATTTTATAGTCATCTATGTTCGGAGCGATCTGTAAAGGGATACAGGACGTAAACACACAGAATACGAGTAAAAGGCTTGTTTTTTTCATCAGGTTATTTTGGGCATTTAGCCACAATGATTATGCCAATGATATAGCTGTTAGTTATTAGCGGTTAGCCTTTAGCTGTTCTTGATTTGGCTATTTACGGAGATTAAAGAATTCCTTCGACTGCGGTTGCAAGAGTCTAAATAAAAATCTCTCTTCTTTTCCTTCGACTGCGCTCAGGATGACAAATTCAACTTAAATGACCCAACAACCATCAACTAACAACTAATGGTTAAATGTTAAATGATGAAATTAGATCTTCAATTTGGAAATTTAATGATTTGGAGATTGAAATTTGCAATTTGTAGGTTACAATAATAGAACAATCAAACTCTGGTTTCAATTAGAAAAAACAGGGCACAACAACTATCAACTACAAACTAACAACCACCAACCGACAACTAACAACCAAAGGCTAACCCACAAAATGCTTCTTCTCAAAACGTTTGATATCGATATCAGGATCCAGGGAGGTTCCTTTTTCGATATGTTCCAGTAATTGCAGGGAAATATAGGGAGCTATCATCACACCTCTGCTGCCCATTCCGTTCAGGAGGTAGGTACGGGATCTTAGCGGATGTTTCCCTACCAGCGGCCTTCTGTCGGTTACCGTAGGGCGGATGCCAGCCTGCTGATCTACGATCTCAAAATCGCATTTTAAAAAACTCTTCAGTTTATCCAGCAGTTCGGTTCTGGCCTTCTGTGTAGTTTCGTTGGTCTTATCGTGCCACTCATAGGTAGCTCCGATCTTATAGATATCGTTGCCAATGGGAATAATAAAGGCTGAGGACTTTAAAACAAAATCCAGTTTCAGCTCGGGAGCTTTGATGGTGAGTAATTCTCCCTTGGTTCCGTTTAAAGGCAGGTAATTAAAGAAAGGATTCTTTTTCAGGCCATAACCTTCGGCAAAGACAATTTGCTTTGCTTTCTGGCCGCAGTACTCTATATAATCATCATTGATCTCCAGAAGAGCGTGATCAAAAGATTCTTTCCGGATCCTGTTTCCGGCTTCGAGATATTTTCTGAAATACTCCTGTAATTTGCCACTATCTACCCTTCCGGTCTGTAAAACTTCCCCAAAACCGAATGGGGCGTCGATACAGGCGTTTTCGTTCTTCACAAGGGTAGTAGACATGAATTCGGTGAGAAAAGGCTTGTCGGCCGCTTCAAACCAGCCGTTTTGTTCCTCAACGGAGACAAATCTGCGCAAAACCCTGATCTTATGATCGAAAGTGGTATCGAGCTTTTCTTCCAGTTGTTTGTAAAAAGGGAGTGCCAGTTGCAGTTGTTCCTTTGCTTTCCACACCTTGGTAAAGCGTTTAAGGATAACAGGATTGTACAGACCTCCCGCCACGCCGGAAGACTGCTGGGAAGCATCGTCAAAAACCACAAAGGATCTGTTTTCTCTTTCCAGGAGTTCACAGAAGGAAATACCTGCCAGTCCAAGGCCAACCACAATATAATCTACCATGGCGCAAAAATAAAAAACGCTCACCAAAGTGAGCGTTTTTCATATGATATTGTTTTATGAATTGAAAAGATATGTCTTTAATAACTCCACATATCCTGTTCGAAGTCTCGGATATTTTCCTTGATCTTCTGAGATTCCAGGAGTTGGAAAAGTGCGTTATCTTTCAGATAATCCTGTATTTCCCTATCGCCGTAAACGTTATCCTCCTTATAAATGGTGCCGTTAAAGCGCCTCGAATTCAGGAGGTGGTCGAAGGAGAAGGGTCGTGCACTATTCCTTCCGTTAAACACCTTGGCTTCGTGCAGGATCTGCCGCACACTTGGGTACCATACCCAGAATAGCTCTACCGGAGGCTGGTTAGGGTCGTCAATAAAGTTCACATCGGGAGCAGCAGGTGCTATTCCAAGTAAACGATATTTAAGTTCACCTTGTCTCTTATCGAAATACCAAACTCCTTTAATATGCCATTCTTCAATATCTGCTGCGGTAAGGTCTCTCCTGTTGATGTACTCTGGAGAAATAGGCTCACCCGCATTGTATTGCTCATATCCGGCATCGGTAGTATCAATCTTGGTAAGCGTTGCTTCAAGGTCTTCTAAGGTTCTTTTTTCTGTAAAATAAGAATCTACATAGATATCTTTCAGCCTTCCGCTTTGAACGTTCTTCATCAGAACATCGTAAAGAGATCTTCTGTCTGCTCCTATATCAACAGTATCAATAGGATAGTAGAACGGGAAGTTAACACGCTCATCAAGGTCTATGACCTCCCATACGGTCTTGGACCAGAGGATATCCCTGTCGTCTACATAACCGTAAGGCAGGGGAGCATCGTTATCTGCTAGTTTCTGTTCGTTCGTCTTAACTCCGATTTCCTCGGGACGTTTCGCATTAAGCAAATTTGCTTGTGCAACCGCGCTCTGTACTACAAGTACGGCTACAACAGATAAAAATATGCTTTTCCAATTCATATCACGTAAGTTTTATTAGTTTGTAAGCTCAATAATAACAGGAGATACTTTCTTAAGTCTGTATGTTCTGTTATTAGTTATGTAAGCCTGAATATCAAAGATCTGTACAGCTTCACCTCTTTTAGCTCTTTTTAAAGCACTTTTGGCTCTGGTGTCCAGTTTGTTTCCTCTAACCTCAACAGTAGGTTGTCCGGGAACTTTGAATTTAAATCCGCTGATCGCAAGATTTAAGTCGAAATCAAAATCTTCAAGGATTGCTCCTACAGTAGAGATCTCAAGGTTCTTTCTAGGCATTTTAACCTCACCGAAATCACCTCTGATCGTACCAGAAGGTCTTGGAATATCCTTGATACGGAATTCAGATCTGGAATTAACCGTCTGTCCGTCAGGAAGTGTACCAGAAGCCGTAATGGTAACAGTTCTACCTGTACCCGGGTTCATGATATACTTACTTCCGCTGGCTCTGTTAAGTCCGGGAGCCGAAGCTCTTACCTTATTATCAGGAATACCAGGAATAGAGATCGTAATAGGGTTAGCAACACCTCTATACACAACGTTCATCTTATCTGCAGAGATTACCGCCGCATTCGGCTTGGTAATAGTAGCGAAAGATTGTAAAACCGGTACTTCTATCGGCTCACCGTCCTGCATAAATACAAGGTTACCTTCAATCTTATGGTCTCCTGCGTTTCCGGAGTTTACCTTAAGCTTAACCTGACCACCTTCGATATCGAAGTCTCTTCCTTCTACAAGCTTTCTACCGTCTAAAGTAAGGTTTACCTCATTTGGTCTGGTAGTAGCATCGGTTCTTCCTAAAACGATAGCACCGTTAAAGGTTTCTCCCTGGTAGTAGGCAGCTTTAGGCTGCTGAAGAAGGGTTGCATAGTTGTCATAAGAAACTTCACTTGTAAGTTGTCCCTGTAGCATAGCTTTAAGCACATCTTCCTCAGTAGATTTAACATCCGACTGGATCTGAGTGATCTTTGTAAGCGATGCGATCAGTGGGAAACCTTCGAAGTGGTAGTTTAACCAGTCAACCGGTCTTCCGTCTCTATTCTTTACTTTTCCGTTCTCACCGGTAGTAAAGCGGTTCATTACTGCTTCCTGAGTATCTTTAAAATCCTCTCCTAAAGCAGCAAGTACTTCAGTTCTGAACGAATTCATTTTATCAATGAACTCCTGTCCTTCAGAAGAGTACTTATCTCCCTGGAAGAACCTCTGATCAAGATAATCAGCTTTGTCCATTGTTTCGTAATCCGTTTTATCTTCTAGCTTTTCGGTCATTGCGGTTTTAATACCTTCCAGATATGTGTAGTAATCTGATGATAATTGCTTTACCGTTTGGGCTTTTTCGAACAAAGGCCCATATTTCTCAGCGTTCTCGCCAGCCTTCACTTCAAGACCGGAAAGGAATGCCAAGTTATTTTCCGTAGTTTTCTGATTTGAAGTTTCTAACTTCTCATTCATCAGACCGAAAGCCGATAGTACCTCCTTACTCATATTCAGTGCAAGCATCGCAATAAATACAAGATACATGAGGTTAATCATCTTCTGTCTAGGTGATAAACTATTTCCTGCCATTTCTAATTAGTTTTGGTTAATAAAATAAGTAGGTTATACACTAATTAGTTTTTGTTCATTGCAGATAACATTCCACCGTAAACACCATTTAAAGAAGAAAGGTTTGTAGCTAAAGAAGCCATTTGCTCTTTAAGCTTACCAGCGTTATTGGTAACTTCTTCGTTAATTGTAGCTTGTCTGCTAGCGCTTTCCAGCTGAACTTTATACAAACTGTTCAATGACTCCATTTGGGCAGCAGCCAATGAAAGCTCTTCGCTGTATTTTTGAGTAGAAGAAATAGCATCTACCGTAGGCGCCATATTTTTAGCAGCTCCTTCGAAGTTTCTGATGCTCTCTCCAAGACTGTTCATTAATTCAGAATCGATCTTAGCTTCTTTTAACAGATCATCTAATTTCTTAGATAATTGTCCTTCAGCTTCTTTCACCTGGTTAGCTTCTTTCTTTTTGGAAGCTCCTCCTGCCAATTCAGGATATACCAGGGTCCAGTCTAAATCATCATCTACAGGCTCAAAAGCAGAGATCGCGAAAATAACCGCCTCTGTGATCAAACCTACAGCTAACAGGAATCCACCGTTTAACGGACCTAATTCCCAGTGTAAGATCTTAAATAATGCTCCCAGGATAACAATAGAAGCTCCTAATCCGTAAGCTAAATTAAATAGCTTTTTTGTTGACTTTGATTGTGCCATAGTAATTTGGTTTTAGTTAAGTATAATTAATAATAAAAATTTGGTTACTTCGTAGAGACTGCATCAGTACCTAAATAATCCTGAACCGTTCTGAAACCGATATAGCTTCTCGCGGAATCCTGATATTCGTAATCTCTGGTACTTACCTGCAGGAAATACGCAACATCTTTCCATGAACCTCCTCTAATAACCTTACGCCTGTTACTGTCGTCATAAGCATTAGGGTTCATGGTTGAAACATACTCATAAGAATTGGGGTCGAAGGAAGAATTTGTCCATTCAGACACATTCCCCGCCATATTATAAAGATTGTAATCGTTTGGCTCGTAAGACTTAGCTTCAACTGTGTAAAGCGCCTGATCTGCTGCATAATCCCCTCTCTGAGGTTTGAAGTTTGCAAGGAAACATCCTCTGTCATTCAGGATATACGGACCTCCCCACGGATAGGTAGCCGATTCGAGTCCGCCTCGCGCAGCATATTCCCATTCAGCTTCTGTTGGAAGTCTGAACTGGTTTACATTATGACGTTTTCTTCTTTTCTGATCGTCATTCTTGTATTTTGTTCTCCAGTTACAGAATGCCTTGGCCTGTTTCCAGTTGATCCCTACAACCGGATAGTCACTAAAGGCATCGTGCCAGAAATAATCGTTGTGCATAGGCTCGTTATACGAGTATGCAAAATCCTTGATCCATACCGTAGTATCCGGATAGATCTCTATTTTTTCCGTTCTCACAAAATCCTTTCTGTTACCCTTTTTAGCACGGGCAGCAGCCTGGATATCCATCCATGAGTACTGGAACTGAAGTTTTTTCACATCTATTGTACGAACTCCGTTGTACGATTCCTCCAAAGGAATATACATAGAGTCCATGATCTCAGAATAGTACGCATCAGGATAGTCCGATGTATTCCATTCAAGGTCGATCTCTTTATTTAAAGCTCTTCCCTCATAACCGGTTTCTCCCAAGCCGGCATAATTGTCGAGCATATACTTATCGTATTCTGATAGATTAGTAGTATCGGCATCTTTAAAGGCAAACTCGCCAATACCTCCGTTTCCGGGAACTTCACCTAGTTCGTCAGCAAAAATGGCTAGTTTGGTTCTAACAATAGAATCTTTTACCCATTCAACAAATTGCCTGTATTCACTATTGGTGATTTCTGTTTCGTCCATGTAGAAGGAACGAACGGTAACGGTTTTTGTGGGCGCATTCTTTACTTGCGCAAAATCGTCATCTGACTTACCCATGATGAAAGAACCACCCGGGATTAGAGTCATACCATAGGGTTTTTCAGGGTACCATTTTTTTCCCTTTACTCCCACTAATTCACCTTTGTCTTTCGAACCACAGCTATACAAAAGTGAACCTAAGGCTATGAATATTAATAGCTTTTTCATACGTTGTAGGTTAAATTAAAATTAAGATTCGAGGCTGTAAACCTATTTAATATATTCGATATACACAATTTTTTTTGTGAAATCTCTATTTCATCGATAAATAAATGTATTTTATCTAACATAATCCTTAAACTATCGTTTTCTTATAAGCTTTCCACCATCTTTCAGGTATTACTTCATTGCATGCATCCAGGTAATCCTGATGTGTGCAAGGTAATAACGCATGTCTTTTTAATTTATTATTCAAATTTGGAATAATTGGTATTTCTATCCACCATCGACCTGAAAGATTGCTCTTATAAAACGATAATTCTTCACTTTCTATAAGGACTATATATTTATCATAGTTTTCATATGATGTAAAAGGGTAGTCATTTTTCCTGAAGTTCACCCCTTCAATAAAGTACCATATCATCTGTGCAATAAGCTGAGAGAACTGAGGGGTATTTCCGCACTCATAAACACCAAAAACAGAAACCTTATCACTGATACCCGCATATCGGGAGATAGCACAGATCTCCCTGCCGTCAAAACCATTAGGGGCCGTATGGTACGCACTGCCCAGTTCACTGCCCTTTACCGAATTCATATCCACACTTACAATATCGGCATCCCTCATAACAGGCTCCACGATGGTAATATCGTTAATTACCTGGCCCAGCCTGTAAGTGTCGAAGAACAACTTCTCCATAAGATCTATCTCTTCCTGAGCGTTGTAATAACTCTGGTAGCCCAGGTTGCAGAAGTTAAAAAGGTTATTGGGTTTCTCTACTATAATCTTACTCATATAGGATTGAGAGGAGATCAGCTCATCTGTCCCGCCAAAATCGAACTTGCTGTCTACAGATACCATATTAACCATATCGCTCTGACCGTCATAAGCGCGGTATGTAGCATAGGTTATATCCTGACTGCCCCCTATAAGTACGGGGATGATCTTTTTCTCCAGCAGTTCGGCAACAACAGATTTAATGGCAAAGTAGGTATCCTCTACCGTTTCACCTTCGCTGATATCGCCCATATCGGCAATACCATGGCTCCAGTTACCGCTAAACAACTTGTAGATCTCCAGGCGGATATTACCCAGGTTGAGTTTCTCCTTGGGTTTCACAAAGGCATTGCGGCTCTCACCTACTCCTATTATTGCAATTTTAACATCGGAAAGATCCGGAAGGCCATCCTTTTCGGAATGAATTTTTATGATCTTACCCAGGGCCTGTTTCGGCAATAATTGATTATGTGCCAGTACAACACTTTCAACAGGAGAGAGAAAATCAAAATTCATAGGTTCTATTTTTTAGCCTTGGCTCTTGTTTTTTTCTTAGGGCTTTGTTTTTCAATAATTTCTTTTACTTCTTCAAGGCTTAATTTGGATGCATCCACATCTTTGGAAAGCTCTATTTTGGTTTTCCCTTTGATGATATTTGATCTGCCCCAACGCGCTTTTTCAATTCGGATCCCTTCTTCTGTCCATTCCTGGATAAGCTTTTCGGCCTCCTTTTTTATCTTGTCTTCTATAAGCTGCTCAATATCCTGCTGAGACAGATTATCGAAGTCGTATTTTCTGTTTACGTTGATGAACATCCCGTTCCATTTGATAAACGGACCGAAGCGTCCTTTTCCTTTGGTCACTTCAAAACCTTTATAAGATGCGATAGGAGCATCTGCCTTTTGTTTCTGTTTGATAAGTTCTATGGCTCTCTCCATACTAACATCAAAGACATCGTCATCCTTGTCCAGAGACACAAAACTCTTTCCGAAGCGTACATACGGGCCAAATCTACCGACATTTACTTCTACAGCCTGCCCCTCGTATTCCCCTAAAGATCTCGGCAACTTAAAGAGGTCGAGTGCCTCTTCAAAGGTAATGGTGTCTATAGACTGATCCGGCAGTAAGCTGGCAAACAAAGGTTTTTCTTCCTCGTCTGCAGTACCTATCTGTACCATAGACCCGAAGCGTCCGAGGCGTACACTCAACTGTCGCCCGCTCTTGGGATCAACCCCAAGGACACGCTCTCCTGTTTCCCGCTCTGCATTTTCCTCTACGTCCAGTACCTGCGGATGGAAATCTTTGTAGAAATCCTTCATCATCTGGGTCCAGTCTTCTCCTCCCGATGCAATATCATCAAAATCCTGCTCTACCTTGGCGGTAAAGTTGTAATCCAGGATGGAAGAGAAATTATTTACCAGAAAATCATTTACGATCATCCCTATATCGGTAGGGGTCATTTTTCCTTTATCGCTTCCCACATTTTCGGTGAGGGTAGCTTCCTTGATCTCATGACTTTTTAAAGTAAGCTGAACATATTTACGTTCTACACCTTCTACAGCTCCTTTTTCTACATAGCCTCTGTTCTGAATGGTTGAAATGGTCGGGGCGTAGGTAGACGGTCTTCCGATACCCAGTTCTTCCAGTTTCTTTACCAGGGAAGCTTCCGTGTAACGGTAAGGAGGACGTGTAAAACGTTCGGTAGCCGTTATAAATGTATTGAAGACCTCTTCCGAAACCCTTAATTCCGGAAGCATTCCTTCCTGCTCTTCTTCTTCATCATCGGTTCCTTCCAGGTACACTTTCAGGAAACCATCAAATTTCAATACCTCTCCGTTGGCAGTAAATAATTCTTTATGTGTATTCGATTGTATCTTAACATTAGTACGTTCCAGTTCGGCATCACTCATTTGCGAGGCGATGGTCCGCTTCCAGATCAGCTCATATAATCTGGCCTGGTCTCTTTCCATATTTACAGAACTCCTGGAAATATCTGTCGGGCGTATCGCTTCGTGAGCCTCCTGTGCCCCTTTAGCTTTGCTGGTATAGTTTCTCGGCTTGCTGTATTTATCTCCGTATGAGTTTATGATCTCATTTTTCGTCGCTTCGATCGCTTCTCCCGAAAGGTTCACACTATCCGTTCTCATATAGGTGATCAATCCCGCTTCGTACAGTCGCTGTGCCACGGTCATGGTCTTACTTACCGAGAAATAAAGTTTTCTTGAAGCTTCCTGCTGAAGTGTGGAAGTCGTAAACGGTGCTGCCGGCGATTTCTTTGCCGGTTTTGTATCGAGATCGGCAATGGTAAATTCGGCCCCTGCATTCTTTTCCAAAAACAGCTTTGCCTCTTCCCTGGTCGGGAAGGTCTTACCTAATCTGGCACGGAATCCTTTTCCTTTCTGATTTTTAAATTCGGCTACTACCCTGAAAGAAGCTTCCGGTTTAAATGCCTGGATCTCCCTTTCACGTTCAACGATCAATCGTACGGAAACAGATTGTACCCTTCCGGCAGAAAGACCTGCCTTTACTTTTTTCCAGAGAACGGGCGATAATTCGTATCCAACAAGTCTGTCCAGTACCCTTCTGGCTTGCTGTGCATTTACCAAGTTATAATCTATACTTCTCGGGTTTTCTATAGCCTTGAGAATAGCGTTCTTTGTAATCGCATTAAAAACGATCCTTCTGGTTTTATTTTTATCTAATTTTAAGGTTTCCGCCAGGTGCCATGCAATGGCCTCCCCCTCGCGGTCTTCATCACTGGCCAGCCAAACTAACTCTGCTTTACTTGCCAGTTCCTTTAATTTTTTAACTATCGCTTTTTTGTCTTTGGAGACTATATATTTGGGCTTAAAATCTTTCTCCACATCAATCCCCATCTCCTTGGAAGGAAGATCCGCAATATGACCGAAACTCGACTCTACTTTATAATCCTTTCCCAGAAATTTTTCAATAGTCTTTGCCTTGGCAGGCGACTCCACAATTACTAAATTCTTAGCCATACGCTCATTTTTTGAGAATACAAAAGTAATAGAATTTAATAATTTCCTAGTTTGAAGTTTAAAATTTTAAAAGTTACGGCCGAATGCAAGGGAGATAAAACTGTGATTTCTCGCCAGTGGCGTCTCCTTACTGTTAGCTCTGTACTCTACCTTAAAAATGCTGCGTTTGATATTAAGGGTAACTCCTGCTTTAAAAAACAAAAGATGGGTTTCGGCATCCAGGGTAAAGGGAGCATTATCATTTAAAAAACTTCCCTCTATCAGTGAATTGTGTGCTACATATCTGTATGAAGCTCCTACATATCCAAAGAACTCTGTCTGATCATTACCTATTATATTATAGAGAGAAGATTGATGAAGTGTCCTTCTTCTTCCAAAGGAGAAGGTAAGCCCCTGCTGAACAAAAATATCTTTGGTTCCCAGAGAGGCATTGGATTCAAGACTAAAGAAAGCCCCTCCTTTTTCAGAGAGTCGGAAATCTGCAATATAACGTCCTTTGAGGTTCAGCATAAATTCTCCGGGGATCTGTGCTTCCCAGGTAGGTTCATCCCCAAAGTCGAGAAGGTCATGATACCAGATCTGCAGTTTCCCTGCCAGGGAGGCATTACCGGTTACTCCCGCCTCCAATTGAAGTCCCCATAAATTCTTGCGGTTGGCTTTCAGGATCTCGGAGGAAACAGACAACCAGCCCGAAAAGGGGTAATCAAATACATCCGTATTTCTTTCATCCAGCTCATCGGGAGAATAGCCTGCCTGAAACAAGCTGAAGTTAAGCTGAAGGACGCCGTCGTCTTCTTTCCTGAAAATAAAATCGGACTCCAGTGCACGTGAATAGTTAAACCAGGTACCGAAAGAATAGTACCGGTCGCTCCTCGTAAAAAAGTCGTTATCATGACCTACCAGGATCTGATTCCTGTACTCTCCGTCCTGTGCGGAAAGTATTGGAATACTGAAAAGACAAAATACAAAATAAAGGAGGTAACGCAATCTTACTTTTTTGATTGAAAATTTACGTCCAAAGTAACAAATTTAATGTTACCTCAATATAAAGATTATCTTAAAACTGACACTTTGACACCTCATTATTTTAATTTATCTTTGCCTTCTCTTTTTGGAGATTGAATTATGGAGAAAATCATAGATGAAAACAAACAGGGTAACAGCCTTGTTTTAGAGCAGAATACAGAGAACAAGCGTAAGCTTTATATTGAAAGTTACGGTTGCCAAATGAACTTTTCAGATAGTGAGATCGTAGCTTCGATCCTCGCCAAGGAGGGTTTTAATACTACCCAGCAGATGGAGGAAGCCGATCTGGTTCTTGTAAACACCTGTTCTATCAGAGATAAAGCGGAGCAGACGGTTAGAAAGCGCCTGGAAAAATTCAATGCAGTTAAAAAGATCAATCCCGGAATGAAAGTCGGTGTGCTGGGCTGTATGGCCGAGCGTCTGAAAAGCAAATTCCTGGAAGAAGAGAAGATCGTAGATATGGTGGTTGGCCCAGATGCATATAAGGACCTGCCCAACCTCGTACAGGAAATAGATGAAGGAAGGAATGCCGTAAATGTCATCCTTTCCAAAGAAGAAACTTATGGCGACATCGCCCCGGTACGTTTAAACAGCAATGGAGTAACGGCTTTTGTCTCCATTACCAGGGGATGTGACAATATGTGTACCTTCTGTGTGGTTCCTTTTACCCGCGGAAGAGAACGAAGCAGGGATCCTCAATCCATTATTGAGGAAGTTAACGACCTTTGGAACAAAGGCTTTAAGGAGATCACTCTTTTAGGACAGAATGTAGATAGTTATCTGTGGTATGGCGGTGGATTGAAAAAGGATTTCGAGAAGGCTTCCGAGATGCAGAAAGCCACGGCTACCGATTTTGCCGGACTTCTTTCTTTGGTGGCCGAAGCGCAACCAAAAATGAGGATACGTTTCTCCACTTCCAATCCTCAGGACATGACAGAAGATGTGCTTCACGTTATGGCAAAATATGAGAATATCTGTAAGTATATCCACCTGCCCGTTCAATCGGGAAGTGATCGCATCCTGAAAGAAATGAACAGGCTTCACACCAGGGAAGAGTATTTCGGGCTTATCGATAAGATCCGTGAGATCATTCCGGATTGTGCGGTTTCCCAGGATATGATTACCGGGTTCCCTACAGAGACCGAAGAAGATCATCAGGATACACTGTCTCTTATGGAATATGTGAAATACGACTTTGGCTTTATGTTCGCTTACTCGGAAAGGCCTGGCACAATGGCTGCCCGTAAGATGGAAGATGATATTCCCGATGATGTAAAGAAAAGGCGCTTACAGGAGATCGTAAACCTGCAGCAGGAGCACAGTCTTTACAGAACACAGCAACATCTAGGCAAAACCGAAGAGGTACTTATTGAAAAAGCTTCTAAAAAATCGGATGAGCACTGGTCGGGGCGCAATACTCAGAACACCGTGGTTGTTTTCCCGAAAGGAGATTATAAGGTAGGGGATTTTGTCGATGTAAAGATTACCGATTGTACCTCTGCTACTTTAATAGGGGAAGCAGTGGGTTACTCTAAGAACAACTAAGAAAACAACAGAATCTGTCAGTTAAAAATGCCTGGTATTGTTTTTGACAGGCTATGGCAGACAATCTAATACAATATATATGGAATCCGTTCAGGCCATAAAACAACGTTTCGGTATTATCGGTAACGATATAAAACTCAACCGTGCCATAGAAAAGAGTATCCAGGTAGCACCTACCGATATTTCTGTTTTGGTAACGGGAGAGAGTGGTGTTGGAAAAGAGAGCATTCCGAAGATCATACATTCCCTTTCACATCGTAAACACGGGAAATACATTGCTGTGAACTGCGGAGCTATTCCGGAGGGAACTATAGACAGTGAGCTTTTCGGGCACGAAAAAGGGGCCTTTACCGGAGCCACTTCTACCAGAAGCGGGTATTTTGAGGAAGCCGACGGCGGAACCATCTTCCTGGATGAAGTTGGAGAACTGCCGCTTACCACCCAGGTACGTTTGCTAAGGGTACTGGAGAACGGGGAATTCCTGAAGGTCGGATCGTCTAAAGTTCAGAAGACCGATGTGAGAATAGTGGCTGCGACCAACGTTAATATGTTCGATGCCATTAAAAAGGAAAAATTCAGGGAAGACCTCTATTATCGTCTGAGTACGGTAGAGATCAACCTCCCTCCACTGCGCGACCGAAAAGAGGATATCCATTTACTGTTCAGGAAGTTCGCAGCAGATTTTGCACAGAAATACAAAATGCCTACCATTCGCTTGCAGGAAGATGCCATACAGGTACTCCTGA
This sequence comes from Leptobacterium flavescens, assembly GCF_010671605.1. Taxonomy (GTDB): domain Bacteria; phylum Bacteroidota; class Bacteroidia; order Flavobacteriales; family Flavobacteriaceae; genus Leptobacterium; species Leptobacterium flavescens. Next base: position 675,039 of record NZ_JAABOO010000003.1, on the reverse strand, counting down.
AGCACCGGTGGGGAGGAAACATCCGGCAATTGCGAAACGTTGCCGAGCAGATATCTGTTCTGGAACAGGATCGTTCTATTAGCGGAAGCACGTTGATGGGCTATCTTCCTCATACAGGATCCAATCTTCCGGCAGTCATAAGCAAGGAGAAGAATGAAAGCGATTTCAGCAATGAAAGAGAGATCCTCTACAAGGTGCTTTTTGATATGAAAAGCGACCTTAACGACCTGAAGAAACTTACCCTGGAGCTGATGCAGAACGACAACCATAAAGAGGTTCAGGAAGAGAATGAGGGACTTATCCGAAAGATCTACAGGGAAGAAGAACAGGTGGCTTTCGAAGATACGGACGATGAGATGGAAGTGTTACAGATACCTCAGCAGGTGCATGCTCCCAGCCCACAAATAACACAGGAAGACAAATATCATTTTGCAGAAGAAATAGAAGAAGAAGAAACCCTGTCCTTGCACGATAAGGAACTGGAGCTGATAAAAAAAGCCCTGGAAAGGAATAAGGGAAAACGCAAGGCGGCGGCCGCCGAACTGGGGATCTCAGAGCGTACCCTCTACCGCAAGATCAAACAATATGATCTGTGATCGGGATTTCGGATTTACGATTGAAGATTTATGATTTTTAGTTATCAAGAGTTAATAACTAAAAAACTAAATTTCAGTTAAATAATGTAAAAGTTAACCCAAAGTAGCTAAGGCAGCTATCTTTAAAGAAGCAATTACTTAATTTTGTAGAATTACTACAATCCAAGAAGGATGATAAGATATATAAAACAACTATCCGCATTAATGTTACTCCTGTTTGTAGCTCAGGGATGCGGGATCTATAACTTTACCGGAGGGAACCCCGGACTTGCCAAGACCTTTCAGGTAGATTTCTTTCAGAACAATGCCCCTATTATAGAACCGGGGCTGGACCGTCAGTTTACACTGGCGCTGCAGGATGTCATTCAGAGTCAGACCAACCTGGATCTGGTTACGGCCAGCGCAGATCTGGTATATGCGGGAGAGATCGTAGATTACCGGATCACCCCTAACAGTGCAACTTCTAATCAGACAGCTGCCCTGAACCGCCTAACCATTGCGGTTAATGTACGCTTTACAAACAATGTGGAAGACGACAAGGATTTTGAAAGGAGATTTTCTTTCTTCTTCGATTTCCCGGCCACCACACAGGTAGATGCCATAGAACAAACGGCTTTCGAGGAGATCTTCGACCGTTTAACACAAGATATATTTAACGCTTCCCTAGCCGATTGGTAGAGATGAATGTTTCAGATTTTATACAGCTTTTGCACAGACCCGACACTGTAGACCTGGAGGGCTCTGTTTCCCTGGAAAAAGTACTGGATGAGTATCCATATTTTCAGGCGGCAAGAGCCGTATACCTCAAAGGTTTAAAGAATCTGGACAGCTTTAAGTACAATCAGGCTTTAAAATGTACGGCGGCCTATACGGCAGACCGGACAATCCTTTTCGATTTTATCACTTCCGAGGATTTTAAACAGAATTCCATTGCTAAAAATATCAGCAAACAGTCTGTAGCTCTGGAGGATATTTTTGTAGAGGCCGAGGAGGTTCCTTCTTTCAGGGAAATGGAGACCCGCGAAGTTTTTCTCGGAACCAAAAGTGAGGCCAATGCCGTTCTGGATCCTGCTCTTTTTGAGAAAAAAGAAGAGGAGGAAGAGGATGAATTGCAATTGGGAAAACCTCTGGAGTTTGATGAGAATGAAAAACATTCTTTTAGCGAATGGCTGAAACTTTCCAAACTGAAACCCATAGATCGCGGGCAGGAGGAAGAGAAAAAAGAAGAGAGCGATACGACAGATAAAAAGAAAGAGAAATTCGATCTGATCGATAAATTTATAGCCTCTAATCCTAAGATCGTTCCCAGTAAAGAATCGGGTTCTTCCGTGAACCTGGCGAAGCAAAATATGGTGGAGCGATCCGAATTAATGACAGAAACTCTTGCCAGGGTATACCTCGAACAAAAAAAATACAAGAAGGCAATACAGGCCTATAAAATTTTAAGTTTGAAATATCCGGAAAAAAGTGGTTTCTTTGCAGACCAAATTCGAGCAGTAAAAAAATTACAACAAAATAATTGACAGAGAAATGAGTATGTTTTCAATCTTTTTAATACTAATTATTATTGTCTCATTTTTATTAGTATTAGTGATCATGGTACAGAACCCTAAAGGTGGTGGATTATCTTCTTCTTTTGGAGGAAGCGGAAGTCAGGTTGTTGGAGGTGTTCAAAAAACAGGGGATTTCCTTGACAAGAGTACCTGGACATTGGCAACCTTACTGATTATATTAATCCTGGTATCCAACGTAACTATTAAATCCGGTAACGGAACTGCAGATTCCAGATTACTTGATGGGAATCAAATAGAGAATACCACCCCTGCAACAGACAATACAGTACCTGTTCAGGCACAGGATTCCACCCAACAGTAAAAACGATATTTTAAAGAATATTAATGCCAGCTTGTCATTCCAGCTGGCATTTTTTTTTAGAAATGTCAGCTTAAATAAATTGGCACAATTTCTGTCAATTAGTAGTCCGAATAAATTAATAAACAATTAAAAAATAAGTATAAAAATGGCTGAGTTAAACATTAAACCACTGGCTGACAGGGTTCTTATCGAGCCTGTAGCAGCTGAGACTACAACAGCTTCAGGTATCTATATTCCTGATACTGCAAAAGAAAAACCTCAAAAAGGAGTAGTTGTGGCAGTTGGGCCTGGTACTAATGAAAATCCAATTACCGTTGCGGTTGGCGACACAGTACTTTACGGAAAATATTCAGGAACCGAACTAAAACTTGAAGGAACCGATTATTTAATTATGCGCGAAAGTGACATTTTAGCAATTGTTTAAAACATAACCAAAGATCATGGCAAAAGATATAAAATTTGATGTAGAAGCACGCGACGGCCTAAAAAGAGGTGTCGACGCTTTAGCGAATGCTGTAAAAGTAACATTAGGACCTAAAGGAAGAAATGTAATTATCGATAAGTCCTTCGGGGCTCCTACCGTAACAAAGGACGGGGTTTCTGTAGCCAAGGAAATAGAGCTTGAGAACGAATTGGAAAATATGGGAGCACAGATGGTTAAAGAAGTTGCTTCCAAGACCAATGACCTTGCCGGTGACGGAACAACAACAGCAACTGTACTTGCTCAATCCATCGTTAGAGAAGGATTAAAGAACGTTGCGGCAGGTGCCAATCCAATGGACCTGAAAAGAGGAATAGACAAGGCGGTTGAAGCTATTGTTGAAGACCTTTCAAAACAAGCTAAAAAAGTAGGTGATTCTACAGAAAAGATCAAGCAGGTAGCTTCTATTTCTGCTAATAACGACCCTACCATAGGAGAGCTTATCGCACAGGCGTTTGACAAAGTAGGGAAAGAAGGAGTAATTACCGTTGAAGAAGCAAAAGGAACCGATACTCACGTAGATGTAGTAGAAGGAATGCAGTTCGACAGAGGGTACCTTTCTCCTTATTTCGTTACAGATTCAGAAAAGATGACGACTGATCTTGACAATCCTTATATTCTTCTTTTCGATAAGAAGATCTCTTCAATGAAAGACCTTCTTCCTGTACTTGAACCCGTAGCACAATCAGGAAAGCCTCTGTTAATTATTGCCGAAGACGTAGACGGGGAAGCCCTGGCTACCCTGGTAGTAAACAAATTAAGAGGAGCTCTTAAGATAGCTGCAGTTAAAGCACCCGGATTCGGAGACAGAAGAAAAGCCATGCTGGAAGATATTGCTATCCTTACCGGAGGTACTGTTATTTCGGAAGAAAGAGGATTTACCTTAGAGAATGCCACTATCGAAATGTTAGGTACTGCAGAAAGAGTAACTATCGACAAAGATAATACTACAGTGGTTAATGGTGCAGGAGATGTGGAAAACATCAAAGCCAGAGTAAACCAGATCAAAGCTCAGATCGAGAGTACTACATCAGATTACGATAAAGAAAAACTTCAGGAGCGTCTTGCCAAGCTTGCAGGAGGTGTTGCCGTACTATATGTAGGTGCTGCTTCGGAAGTAGAAATGAAAGAAAAGAAAGACCGTGTAGATGACGCTTTACACGCTACAAGAGCGGCAGTAGAAGAAGGTATTGTTGCCGGTGGAGGTGTTGCACTTGTAAGAGCTAAGTCGGTATTGGAAGGTATCAAAACCGAGAATAACGATGAAACTACCGGAGTTCAGATCGTAGCCAGAGCAATTGAAGAACCTTTAAGAACCATTGTTGAGAATGCTGGAGGTGAAGGTTCTGTAGTTACGGCTAAGGTTTTAGACGGAAAAGACGATTTCGGATATGATGCAAAATCTGAGGAGTTCGTGAACATGTTCAAAGCCGGGATCATCGATCCTAAGAAAGTAACACGTATCGCCCTTGAAAATGCAGCTTCCGTATCAGGAATGATCCTGACAACAGAATGTGCATTGGTAGACATCAAGGAAGAAGCTCCTGCCGGAGGCGGAATGCCACCAATGGGCGGAGGTATGCCAGGAATGATGTAATTCATATTCATACAGATACAGAAAACCGCTTTAGTGATAAAGCGGTTTTTTTATTTTTTTACTTTTTGGGGGTAAGAATCCTGTTTTTTCAACACATACTTATATATCATAAAATTTTATATCATGAAAAAACAAAATTTAAAAAGCTTAAAGCTTGTGAAAAAATCGGTTGCAAACTTACAATCACAGGAAGTAAAAGGAGGAGCAGCGTCCGATCATCCGAATTGTGAACACTGGATCTCCCAATTGCTCGGAGGAGGATCTTACTGCCATTGTTTATAAAATTAAGGCGAGCTTAGGCTCGCTTTTCTTTTTTAACCTCCAACCCCTCCATTCCCGCTTATTTTACTTCTCTTCGTATATTTATAATGACCAACCGTTTATATAAATATGAAGAAAATCAATTGGCGTTATGCTTTCGGGGAGATCCTCATTGTCATTATAGGTATCAGCATTGCCTTTAGCATCAACAAATATTCAGAGAACCGAAGTGATAATCAGCTCAGGCAGCAATACCTCCTTAACCTGAAAAAAGATGTGGAAGAAGACAAAAAGGAACTGGAAGAGAACATACGTAAGCTGGATGAAAAGACAGCCATAATCCGGGAGATCCTTCCTGTTTTAAGTCCGGGTGCGGAAGAAAAAGATATCATCTCCAAAAACCTCGCAACCATATCTTCCATCATAGATTTCAGTCCTAACAATATTACCTACCTCAGCCTGATCAATTCGGGAGATATGAAACTGATAGATGATTTTAAGCTAAAGACCAGCATTGAAGGGCATTATTCAGGAACCTACAGAATGCTTTCCATGGATTACGAACGTCAGGTGGCTATCAACAAAAAATACCTGGCCGACTACTATATAGATCATCTCGATTTTGACCGGGTAAAAGAAGGTGGCTCCGCCTTCGGGAACAAGGATCGACTGAAAAGGATCCTGAACAGCATTTACGGTGCCTGTATCATCAAAAAACAAAGTTCACTCAAAGCCATCGAGAGTTGCGATGAATTGATCAGCCTTCTTGACGGGTATGTTGATTAGTCGTTGTTGGTTGTTAGTTGATAGTTGTTGGTTAGTGGTTGCTGGTTGATCGTTGTTAATTGCTCATTGTTAATTGATAATTGTTCACTGCTCATTACTCATCCCGATAGCTATCGGGACTCAATACTAAAAAAACAACATCAAGACTGCCATGACCAGCATAATGCTGTTCTCTATAAAAGTAGCCTTTGTCATTGGTAATTTAAGAGCAGTTCCGAGGCAAGCGCATTGAATGGACTTTTTATCCAGTAACACCCGTACTACTCCGATAGTAGTAATACCAAGAATAAACAAGGTGATATATAAAGCCGGTCGTATCTGTATTCGCATCAGGAACATTAACCCCAGAGCGGTTTCAATAAAAGGATAGATATATGCATAAGCCGGAACAGCCTTTGCCAGCGGATCGTACATCCTGAAGGAATCCGGGAATCCTTTGAGGTCAAGCATCTTAAAAAAGCTAAAAACTATATAGAAAAGCCCCATAAAATCGAGCATAAACTCACTGCCGGTCCAGGAACTAATGTTAAGAAGTACTGCTGCTACCGTGATATAGAAGAAAATAATAAACAGCGGTTTTAACTGCTGCAGATCTGATATTTTCTCTTCTTCCATCATCATCATAGCCGGAACTTCCGCCTTTTTCTCGCTAATAGCGTATTTGGACGGCAAGGCATCCTGAAGTTCTTTCAGGCTGATGTCTCTTTCGGAATCTATCACTGCTTCGTTCTTCTCAAGATTTACTTTAGCCTGAATTCCTTCTATCGAATTTAGTTTTTCCTCTACTCCGGTCCTGCAACCATCGCAGGTCATTCCGGATACAGAATATGTTTGTGTCATTGTTATTCCGGTAATTTAAGGATCATTCCCTCTCCGAGTTTCAGATCATCCACATGACCTCCCAATTTCTTCTTTTTATCTACAAAATGCAGATGCATATTGGTGGAGTGATGAGTAAAGATCCCTTTGTGTTTATTTGAATAAAATCCCAGTATAGTTAATTCTTCTTTATACAGAGAACCGTTTAAACCCGATTCTTTATGTTTCCGGTGACTGTGTTCGGAATCGCCTTCCGTCCAGTTTATCACATGCCAGTCAGTCCTTTCCGGGCTGCCTTCCAAAAGAAAGGCAAAAGGTTCTTCTGTGTTAAGATCGTTCTTTTCAGCTTCCTTAAAAACAAATGTTTCCAGTTGTTCTTTACTTATAACTTCCTTCGGAACCTGAATACTCTTCCATTTCTCCACATAAGAATACACCAGAAGAGATGCTTTCTTATTTAGAGTAGTATCTGTAAAAACTTCGTTTCCACTTACACTGCTTATATAGCCCTTTCCGTCCAGAACCTGGATCTCTCCTTTAAGTCCTGCAATGGCTCCGAGAGCATAAGCGTGCTTTTTATCCTGCAGCACGGAAAGCGATATATCCTTTCCTGCTTCCCCTCTCATTATTTCCTGAAGGGCTCCTTCGTGAAATACCTCATGTACTTCCTTCTGATCGGCACATCCACCGAAAACGATCGGTAAAAGTAACAGGAGTTTCAGCCTTTTCATTCCCCAAAGTTTACAACCTGCCATCCGTTGGTATCAGGACAGCAGGTTTTGTATATGTGGTAAATTATTGGATCTCCTGCTTTACCTCTCCGCACTCGAGCATCTGATCTCCGAAATAAGGGTTTCTGATCTGCTTTTCCGTAGAAAGCCAGTAAGCTCCTTTAAAATCGAATGCCATAGGGCAGTATTGTTTGTAGATCTTCCCGGAAGCAATATGCGCTTTGGAAACAAGCTCGGTAATAGCATTGCTCAGATCGGAAAAAGCCTTGCGTTGCGTTTTAAGGTCGTCTGAACCGGCAATTTCCGCTGCAACCTGCATCAATTCGTGATCCACACCTATATTAGCAAAGGCAGTACCGATATTCTCTCCTCCTTTTTTAGCTTCTGCCGCATCGGCCTGTACCAATGCATTTTTTATACGGATATACTCCTTATACATATCGTTATATCGGGTATCACTGAAGCTTACATTAAGAGCTACCTCATCGTAATTCACTTCTTCTTTAGTGGTCTTTTCCTCTTTTTCTCCTGTATTCACCTCGATCACTTCAATATTCTCCTTTTCTTTTTTATTTCCGCATGAGAGTGTTGAAAATAAAACTGCTACGACCAATGTCCTTATTATTGTATTTTTCATTTGAGTTAAAAATTTAAAATTATTCTATTGTTTTTTTTACTTCTCCGCATGTTAACATTGCGTCCCCGAAGTAGGGGTTTCTTATTTCTTTTTCCAGGCTAAGCCAGTTAGCTCCGGCATTATTATCGTACATAGGACAGAATTGCTTATACACCTTCTGATTGATCCCGAAAAGCTCTACTCCGTAGATCATATGTTCTGATAATGGTTTAAAAGCCTTTCGTTGTTCTGCAATATCCTTACTGTTACCTATAGAGGTTGATGTTTTTCTGATCTCCTTTTCAATTGCCATCCACTGCTGATGCATTTTCTGATCTTTCAGCAACTTCATATCTACTTTTTCCAGGCTGGTCAGTACGGCTTTTGCCGATTTTCCAGCGTCTTCCGCTTTATCTGCCACCAGATGGTCTTTGAGTTTCTCATAATTCAAGAACACATCCCTTAACTGATCCTGAAAAGCGGTCTCCACTTCCATCTTCATTGGTTCGCCTTCCATGTTCATCTGTTCACCTTCCATGTTCATTTGATGATGCTCATGGCCGGTACTGGTTCTTCCCCCATCCTTATTCATCATACTTTTCTTCCCTTGCAACTGGGCTGCCGCATCTACGGTAAAAGCACCGTTGGTCACTACTTCTTCCCCATTCTCCAATCCGGAGATCACCATATAAGAATCGTTCATGGCATTCCCGAGTTCTACCTCTCTCATTTCGAATACGGATCCCTCAGCAGGCGATTTTACATAGACTACAGAACGTTTCCCGGTCCACAGCACTGCCGATTTCGGAATGCTGATCTGGCTGCTTCCTTCCTGCAAATTTACGACTATCCTTCCGCTTACAAACATTCCAGGCTTGAGTTTATCATTACTGTTTCTCAGGACCACTCTTACAGGCACCGTTCGTGTAGTGGTGTTCAGTACAGGGTCTACAAAATCTATTACTGCATCTATTTCTTCATCCGGAAAGGCATTTACTTTCACCTTCACTTTTTGCCCTTTTCTGAGCATCTTTATCTGGCTTTCATAAGCATCAAATACTGCCCAGACCGTATTTAAATTGGTTACTTTATAAAGGGCACCTCCTTCACTGACATGCTCTCCTTCTTCTATCATTTTTTCGGTCACTATTCCGCTTACATCCGCATAGACGGGGATATTGTATTTCACTTTCCCGGAGTTCTGTATTTCATGGATCTGTGCTTCAGACAGCTTCCAGAGTTTCAGTTTACTTCGAACAGCTTTGTACAATTCGGGTTGTTCACTCCTGATCTCCAGAGCGGTCAGTAATTCTTCCTGGGCCGTTACCAGTTTGGGAGAATATATCTCCGCCAGCAATTTCCCGGGATAGATCTTTTCTCCGGTAGAATTGATATACAGTTTCTCTACTCTTCCTCCAAAATGAGATGCCTGCATTACCATACCTTCCTCATTTTCCATGATCTTTCCGGAGAGGGTAATCCCTCCTTCCGTACTTTGAACATCTCCCACCATGGTGGTCTGAATATTAGCAAGAGCAACCGCTCTTTCCGATAATTTAAACTGCGCCTCTTCCAGGCTTCCGCTGTCTTCGGCAGAAACAGGAACAAGATCCATGGCACAGATCGGGCATTGCCCGGGTTCGGGCTGCTGTATCTGCGGGTGCATGGAACAGGTCCACATCCCGTTCTCATCTTCCGTATGCTCATGAGAAGCATTCGAGGCCACCTCCGAACTGCCGCCTCTTCCGAAGAGCAACCAGCCCAGCAATAAGCCGGCTATGAGGATCCCTGAATATTTTATATATGTTTTCATCTGTTTAAGATTTTTATTTTAGTCCTGGGTAATAAACTCAAGTATAGAACGCTGTTCGAAATAATCGAATTGAGCATTTATCAATTTGAGTTCATAATCCAGTTTTAGTTTTTGAATATCTATTATGCTTTTAAAATCTATCGCTGCCGTTTCATAGGTGGTAAGGAGTAGCTTTTCTGCCCTATCTACTTTTTCAAGACTCTCTTCATAGGTCCTGATACTGTTTACCGCATTCGATAATCTGGAAAAAGCCATTTCGTACTGCATTCTCAGTTCGTTTTCCATCTCTTCCCTGGTGGCCTGGAGTTCCTCCTGTTTAATTTTAAGGCGTTTTTCCTTTGCCTTATACTTTTTAGAGAACAGGGGTATGGAAAGCTGTACCCTCGGCATGATAATATCTTTTCCGTTATCGGCCAGATCTGCCAGCGGCAATTCATCTACAAGGATATAATCTACTCCCACATTGATCTCAGGAAGTCCTTCCTTCTTTACAGCTTCTCTGGTCTTTTCAACGCTTTTTTCCAGGTTGTCGTACTGAACCAGCTGTGGGTTATTGGGGATCAGCGTCTTGTTATACCTCAATAGATCCAGATCTACGGGAAGCTCCATCGGTATTTTCACCTCTGTATCTTCCTCCCTGTTCATCAAAATATTAAAACTCACCTTGGCCGACTCTCCCAGATTAACATGCCGCTCCAGCGCATTTTCAAGATTATCTTTTTCCAGGTCTATGAGCAGCACATCCGAAGCAGTGGCTCTTCCGGTTTCCAGCGCTTGTAATGCCTTTTGTTCATAGGCCTTTATAACCTCCAGGTTCTCCAGTACTACCCGATGCCTTTTCCTATGGATGTGCAGGCGATAGTATGCCATTTTTATCTTAAAGAACAGCTCTCTTTTGGCATAGCTGAACAGATTGGCTTTTGCATCCGACCGTAAGATCTCACTCTCCCGTTTTGCCTTCAGCACCCCGAACCACGGAAAGGATTGAGATACACTGGCCCTTGCTCTTTGAGCTCCGACTCTGGTTTCGGTTTCCTGTACAAAATAACCAAAACCTATTTCCGTATCCGGAAGGCTTCCCACCTCCTGAATAGCCTCAAAGACCTGTTCTATTTCGAGCTGTATCTTCCTTAAAGCAGGAGAATTCTTTTCCGCCTCAACCAGGTACCCTCTCAAAGATTGTGAATAGGTTGAAATACTCATCAAAACGGAAATAAAGATCAGAAATGTCCTGAACTGTTTTCTGGTATTGGATGTTTTATTTTCCATCTGATTCAACTTTTTTAAGTTCAAATTCTTTTTTCCAGCTGAATAATACCGGAACTACAAACAAAGTGATCAAAGCGATCAGCATTCCTCCAAAGGATGGGATTGCCATCGGGATCATAATATCACTTCCTCTTCCTGTTGATGTGAGGATAGGTAAAAGCGCAAGTATGGTAGTAGCGGTAGTCATTAAACAAGGGCGTATTCTTTTTTCTCCCGCTTCAATGATCGATGCCCTTACCGCTTCCTTATCTTTAGGAAGGTTTCTCCTGAATGTCTGGGTAAGATAGGTAGCCATCACCACTCCGTCATCGGTTGCAATTCCGAAAAGAGCAATAAAACCAACCCATACGGCAACACTCAGATTAATAGGGTGCATCTGGAAAAGCTCCCGCAGATTAACTCCGAGGAAATCAAAATTCAGGAACCAGGACTCTCCATAGAGCCAGATCATCAAAAATCCACCGGCAAAAGCTACTGCTATTCCCGTAAATACCATCAGGGAAGTAGAAACCGACCTGAACTGGAAATAAAGGATCAGGAAAATAATGATCAGTGCCAGAGGAACCACAACGGATAAAGTTTTCTCTGCCCTGATCTGGTTCTCATAAGTCCCTGTAAAAGCATAACTCACTCCTTTGGGAACTTCCAGCTCTCCATTTTCAATTTTTGCCTGTATCGCTTTTTCAGCATTTTCAACAACACTTACTTCCGCCTCTTCGGCCAGCTTATCGAACAGCACATAGCCCACCAGGAAAGTATCTTCACTTTTTATGATCTGTGGTCCCTGCTCATAGCGAATTGCTACCAACTCATTAAGAGGTACCGGGCTTCCATTAGGCACGGGAACAAAAATACCTTCCAGGTCCTCAGGATTACTTCTCAATTCTCTGGGATAACGCACCCTCACGCCATAGCGCTCCCGTCCTTCGACGGTTTGGGTAAGCATCTTTCCTCCGATCGCCACTTCCAGTACCGACTGAACATCGTTAATGGCGAGTCCGTATCGCGCTATTTTTTCACGGTCTATATCGATAAGCAAATAGGGTTTCCCTACAATACGATCTGCAAATACGGCTTCTCTTTTTACTCCGGGAACTTCTTTCAGGATCTCTTCCAGTTCCAGGCCGAAAGCTTCAATCTGTTCCAGGTTCTGTCCCTTTACTTTAATTCCCATAGGAGCCCGCATTCCGGTTTGTAACATCACCAGACGCGTCTGTATCGGTTGTAGTTTAGGAGCCGAGGTTACACCGGGAAGCCTTGTATTACTCACGATCTCATCCCAGATATCGTTCGGGTTCCGGATCTCGTCTCTCCAGTTTCTATAGTAAGTCCCTTTTTTATCCGGGATCAATTCATTTTTATCAATACGCGTTCCCGAAGAAATACGGTTTCCGTTCCTGGTCTCAAACAAGCCGTCTTCGGTTGTTTTAAACTTCATCCGGTCTCCACTCTCATCGAGTACATATTCAGGTTTATAAATAATAATATTCTCGTACATAGACAGAGGTGCCGGATCGAGGGCGCTTTCCACCCTTCCCGATTTCCCGACAACAGTTTCTATTTCCGGGATACTGGCCACCGCCATATCCAGTTGCTGAACAACCCTTTTATTCTCATCAATACCGGCATGCGGTAAAGATGTAGGCATCAGCAGAAAAGAACCTTCGTTCAGAGCCGGCATGAATTCCTTCCCGGTATTCCTCCAGATACTTATTCCGAAGATCAGGATAAGCGTAGGTAAGGAAAGGAAAAGTATTTTATTCTGCAGAGCCCAACTAAGGATCCGGACATAATAGCGTCTGAAAAGGGTAAACACCCCCAATAATCCGAAACAGAAAATCGACACAAAGACCAGATTATAGAATACGCTTTTATCAACTCCGAGAGGCCTCCAATAAGCAGTTAAAAGCACAATGATGGTTATAACCGCCAGGATATTGTTTATAAGACCGGAATTATAGGCGGGAACACTGTCTATCTGTTTTAAAAGCCCCGTTAATGCAAAGGCAACAAGTAACAGTCCGATATAAAATCCCTGTATCACACCAATAACCCCCAGAACCAAAAGAATGATATTAAGAAGGTTTTTCAGATGTTTCTTAGGTGATTTCCATCCGAATAACCAGGCCGCAAAAGGTGGCATTAAAAACAAGGCGATCAGGATAGATGCTGATAAGGCTGCTGTTTTGGTAAATGCCAACGGCCTGAACAGCTTTCCTTCGGCACCGATCATGGTAAAGACCGGAATAAAACTTATAATGGTGGTCATTACCGCTGTAATGATAGCCCCCGATACTTCGGAAGTAGCATTATAGACTACGGTATTGATCGATTTGCCATTGGTGTTCTCATCGAGATGCCTGATAATATTTTCGGAGAGGATCACCCCCACATCCACCATGGTCCCGATAGCAATGGCTATTCCGGACAAGGCTACAATATTGGCATCTACATTAAAAAGCTTCATGGCAATAAATACCATAAGTACTGCCAGCGGCAGCAAACTCGAAATAAGGACAGAAGCCCTTAAATTAAATACCATGATAATTATAACCAGCACGGTGATCAGGATCTCCAGGCTTAGGGCTTCGTTTAAGGTCCCGAGTGTTTCATTTATCAACTCCGTACGATCGTAAAAAGGCACGATCGTGAGCTGGGAAAGCCTTCCGTCGCTCAGTGTTTTTGAAGGAAGCCCCGGGCTTATCTCTGCTATCTGATCTTTTACATTATTGATCACTTCCATGGGGTTGGCTCCGTACCTGGCTATGATCACTCCTCCTACCACTTCTGCGCCTTCTTTATCCAGTATCCCTCTTCTGGCGGCAGGCCCCAGGCTAACTCTGGCAATGTCCTTTACCTTTACCGGAGTAAAGTTTTCTGCCGTGATCACGGCGTTCTCAATATCCTCGATCGTCTTGATATATCCCAGGCCACGCACCAGGTATTCCGCCCTGTTGATCTCCAGCGTCTGGGCGCCTATATCCTTATTGCTCTTCCTCACGGCATCTACTACCTGTTGCAAGGAAATATTGTATTCTTTCAGAATGTCAGGATCTACATCCACCTGGTATTCCTGAATATACCCTCCTATAGAGGCCACTTCCGAAACTCCGTCAGCAGAGGAAAGTCCGTATTTAACATAGTAATCCTGAATGCTTCTCAATTCGTGAAGATCCCATCCTCCGGTAACTTCTCCGTCTTCATCTCTTCCTTCCAGCGTATACCAGAATATTTGCCCCAAACCGGTGGCATCAGGACCAAGGGCCGGCTGAACTCCATCCGGCAGGAGCCCCCCGGGCAGGGAATTGAGTTTTTCAAGGATCCTGCTACGACTCCAGTAAAAATCCACACCTTCTTCAAAAATGATATAAATGCTAGAAAAACCGAACATAGAAGAAGAGCGGATAGTCTTTACTCCCGGAACTCCGAGAAGGGAGGTCGTAAGCGGATAGGTGATCTGATCCTCTATATCCTGAGGAGAGCGCCCGTCCCATTTGGTGAAAACGATCTGCTGGTTCTCTCCAATATCGGGAATGGCATCTACCGCAACAGGGTTCTGTGGCAGCGGATCAAGTTTCCAGTTAAAAGGTGCCGTACTAACACCCCAACCGAAGAAAAGCAACAATAGCAAGACAGCTATCAGTTTGTTTTCTATTAAAAACTTAATGCTTTTGTTAAGCATAGGTTTATATTTTTAAGTATTCGACTATAATTTATTAAATCAATCGTACTTCCTACAAAGAAAATACTTTCTCCGTAGAAAAACTTCTATTTAGCGCTATACTTAAAAATCAAATGAGGTAGGTCTCGTGCAGTACCTGAATATCCCTTATAAGGGGAGGCGGGGAATAATCCCTGAATGGAATGATATTTTCCTCCAGACCTTCAAACAGGTCCTGAAAAGAGTAAACAAAAGATATTAAAAACTGCTGCTGATCCAGATCGAGGTCGCTGAAGGAAAGTTTCAGTTCATCCTGACCTTCAACATGAAGCACCTCATCGGTACAACAGGATTTTTCCACTGCGGCACAGGAGCCGGAAGTGTCTTTTACAGCCATCATCATCTTACAGTTATCAGCCTCTCCAAGTACAGAAGTATTTACCAGGAAAGTACCGCAATAGTGGTTGTGAACAGTAAAAGAAACTGTAGACATCAACACCAGTAGTGCCAGTAAAAAAGCTGATATTTTAGATAAAAATGACTTCATTTACCCAACAAAAGTACTAATAAATTTAAAAATCAACTTTTGTTTATACTTTCATTAACAGCGCTCTGCCTCTTTTTCTGGTAATAAAAAGCAGGTATCAGAATAAAAACCAGTAGTGGTTGGATGAGAAATCTCCGGACGTAAAAAGTCGCCAGGTAATTCTCTTCAAGATGCCTCAACAGATAAAAATAAACCGGGATCAACAGTATAAAAGCAATCCCGTAAATGAGGGCAGAAACCTTAACGATCTGCCTGTCTCTGAAAAAGAGGTAAATGATAAGAAGTGATATGATCGCATTGAGAGCGTATCTGAAAAAATGGTTTAACAGAAGTACCGGCCAGTTGTAGTCCGGGGATGCAATACGTGTAAATTCGCTCTTAAAAAAACGGATAAAAGGATCGTAGAACAACTCATTTTCAAATGCCCTGATAAGAATCAGCAGAATGCACAGAATTCCAATTCCCGAATATTTCAATACGAACTTCATTCCTTTTTGGCATATTTATTCACCCAAAGTACCCAAAGCAGAAATACCATCCCGTAAATAGCTACGGGAAAAAGGATCTGATGCATAAAATCTTTGTATTCCGGAAAACGGTAAAGACCTATGGTAAGCACGCCTACCCTGAAGATATTCACAAAATAGATAAGGATGCCTCCAAGGAGGATAAAGGTCAGGGTCTTTTTAATACTCCCCCTATAAGCAATAATAAAAGCCGTAAAAAGAATAAAAACGCTAATAGCATTGCAACCTTCAACAATTCGGGCCACATAATGGTCATTTATAAAAAAGCGAACGAAAGGTTCTTTCTCTACTATCTCAGTATTTACTTTGTAATCGAACCAGTCCACAAAAACCCTGCTCTGCTCAGCCACCAGTCTGGTAACACTGTCGGGAGCTTCATTAAAAGTATTCAGGAATGCGTTATAAAGTAAGGTCAGCACCGTATAAGCGACAAAAAAGCGAAGGACAAAAAAGACAGCAGCCTTGTATTTTTTAAAAGTCTTAAGCACTGTTTACAGGTGTTTGAAACAAAAATATACAAATCTGCTTCAACTTTTAATTGATTTTTTAAATACTTTTGCGCAAAAATTAACACTATGAATCTGGAATCTTTAAAACAACCTGTTTACAATATCATTGCAGATTACAATAAATCTGTAGAAGACAGACTGACGGCAGTTTGTGAGTTTCTGAAATCTTCTGTGGATTATTACAACTGGGTAGGTTTTTATTTCAGGAACGGAGACAAAGAGGAATTAAAACTGAGTTCTTTTGCGGGAGAACCTACAGATCATACCATCATTCCTTTTGGTAAAGGGATATGCGGACAGGTAGCTGTATCCAACAAGAACTTTGTAGTGCCCGATGTTAAAGCCCAGGACAACTATATTGCATGTAGTATTAATGTTAAATCGGAGATCGTGGTTCCCCTGTTCTTAAAAGGTGAAAATATCGGTCAGATCGACATCGATTCTCATGCTGTTGATCCGTTTTCGGAAGAGGATGAACGCTTCCTGGAATTTGTGAACGAAAAAGTAGCAGAAATTCTATAATTTTTTTCATTTAGTGTGCTGATTTTGATGCAAAAAATTACTTTTGCAATCAATAACAACACAATTAAAAATGAATCTTTCAAAATCTGCTAAATCGGCGCTGATTTCTGTTTTCAGCAAAGAGGGATTAGAACCCATTGTAAAAAAACTTAACGAGCTTGGAATTGCTATTTATTCTACCGGAGGAACTGAAAAATTTATCCGGGATCTGGGAATAGATGTCATTCCGGTTGAAGATGTAACCAGCTACCCTTCCATCTTAGGAGGGAGAGTAAAAACCCTGCACCCAAAAGTATTTGGAGGGATCCTGAACAGACAGGACAATGATACGGACGTAGCTGAACTTCAGCAATACGAGATCCCGCAGATAGATATTGTTATCGTAGATCTTTATCCTTTCGAAAAAACTGTTGCCAGCGGAGCTTCAGAACAGGATATCATTGAAAAAATAGATATAGGCGGAATTTCTCTGATCCGTGCAGCAGCCAAGAACTTTAAAGATGTAATGTGTGTAGCTTCTGTTGATGACTACGCAGAATTCCTTTCTATCATCTCCGAAGGGAACGGCATTACTTCGCTGGAAGACAGAAAACGTTTTGCTGCCAAGGCATTTAACGTTTCTTCTCACTATGATACTGCCATTTTTAACTATTTCAACAGTGATGAAGTTGTTTACAAAAGCAGTATTACCAAAGGAAAAGAGTTGAGATATGGAGAGAATCCGCATCAGAAAGGATATTTCTTCGGAGAGTTTGAGGAGATGTTCGATAAACTTCACGGAAAAGAGCTTTCATATAACAACCTTCTCGATGTAGATGCAGCTGTAAACCTGATGGGAGAATTTAAAGGAGACCAGCCTACCTTTGCCATTTTAAAGCACAATAACGCCTGTGGTATAGCTACACGTCCAACTGTAAAGCAAGCTTACACAGATGCATTGGCGGGAGATCCGGTTTCTGCTTTTGGAGGGATCCTGATCTCAAATACGGAAATAGATGTAGCTACGGCAGAAGAGATCCACAAACTATTCTGTGAAGTGGCGATCGCACCTTCCTATAGTGAAGAAGCACTCTCTGTGCTAAAAGGAAAGAAAAACAGGATCATTCTGATCCAGAAAGATATTGAATTACCGGAAACCCAGGTAAGAACATGCCTGAACGGGGTATTGCTGCAGGATAAGGATCTGAAAACCGATTCCGAAGGAGACCTGAGCGTTCAGACAAACGAAAAACCGGATGCTTCACAAATAGAAGATCTTTTGTTTGCATCCAAGATCTGTAAACACACCAAATCCAATACCATCGTCCTGGCCAAGAACAAACAGTTAATGGCAAGCGGAACAGGACAGACCAGCCGTGTTGATGCTTTGAGACAAGCTATTGAAAAGGCAAATTCATTCAATTTCGATCTGAAAGGAGCCGTTATGGCGAGCGATGCCTTCTTCCCTTTCCCGGATTGTGTGGAAATAGCCGACAATGCAGGTATTACTTCTGTAATTCAACCCGGAGGTTCGATAAAGGATCAACTAAGTATCGATTACTGTAATGAAAACAAGATGGCAATGGTATTTACAGGCACACGTCATTTTAAACATTAAATTTATTACATTTGATACTTATCAGACCAAATAAGTACAGGAACATTAATTAATAGCTTAAATTAAATGGGATTTTTTGACTTCTTAACAGAGGAAATAGCAATAGATTTGGGAACTGCAAATACTTTGATCATCCACAATGATAAGGTTGTGGTTGACAGTCCTTCTATTGTTGCGAGAGACCGTATGAACGGAAAAATTATTGCAGTGGGCAAAGAAGCAAATATGATGCAGGGGAAAACGCATGAAAATATAAAAACGATCAGGCCACTGAAGGACGGGGTAATTGCAGATTTCGACGCTTCGGAAAAAATGATCAATATGTTCATTAAAAATATTCCTGCACTTAAGAAAAAGATATTCACTCCTTCTCTTAAAATGGTGATCTGTATCCCGTCGGGGATCACGGAAGTTGAAATGAGGGCGGTAAAAGAATCTGCCGAAAGAGTTAACGGGAAGGAAGTATACCTGATTCACGAACCTATGGCAGCGGCTATCGGAATTGGTCTTGATATCATGCAGCCAAAAGGAAATATGATCGTAGATATAGGAGGAGGAACCACGGAAATTGCCGTAATTGCCCTCGGAGGGATCGTATGTGATAAATCGGTGAAGATTGCAGGTGATGTATTTACCAACGATATCATCTACTACATGCGCACCCAGCACAATTTATACGTTGGAGAGACCACGGCAGAAAACATCAAGATCCAGATAGGTGCGGCCACGGAGGATCTGGAGATCCCGCCGGAAGAAATGAGCGTACAGGGGCGAGATCTTTTAACAGGAAAGCCTAAGCAGGTGCAGATTACCTGGAGGGAGATTGCCAAAGCCCTGGACAAATCTATTCTTAGAGTGGAAGATGCGGTTATGGAAACTTTATCGCAAACCCCGCCGGAGCTTGCAGCCGATATCTACAATACCGGGATCTACCTTGCTGGAGGAGGATCTATGCTCAGAGGCCTGGATAAGCGTCTATCTCAGAAAACAGATCTTCCTGTTTTTATTGCGGAAGATCCTTTAAGAGCTGTGGTAAGAGGAACCGGAATTGCATTAAAGAATATAGACAGATACAAGAGTATTCTTATCAGATAAGACAGCTAAAATGACATGCAGAATATTATTGCTTTTTTCATAAGAAACAGGAATTTTTTCTTTTTCCTTGCATTGTTGTCATTATCTCTTGTCTTTACTTTTCAATCTCATTCCTATCACAGAAGCAAATTCATTAATTCGGCTAACTGGTTAACCGGGGGAGTTTATGAATCTGTGAATAATATCAGTTCTTATTTCGATCTGAAAGAACAAAATCAGAAACTGGTTGAAGAAAACCTGAGACTGAGAAATCTTATATTAAATCAGGGCGAGAATACGGTAGATTCTCTTATAAAAGACAGTACTAACAATCTCCTTAATTACAGGATAAAGAGTGCAACCGTTATCAAGAACAGTTACAATAAGACCAAAAACTATATCCTGATCAACAAAGGAAAAAAGGACGGGATAAAGCAGGATCTCGGAGTGATAACCACGAACGGGATCGTAGGTATTATAGACAATACTTCTTCAGGTCACAGCACGGTGCAATCTGTACTGAATTCCTTGTCTGAGATCAATGCTCAGCTAAAAAACACCTCTCACTTCGGAACTCTTGAGTGGGATACGAAAAAAAGAAATATTGTTCAGCTTACCGATATCCCGGATCTTGCAAATCCGCAGGTGGGAGACACCATAATTACCGGGGGGATGTCTACCATTTTCCCTAAGAATATCCCAATCGGGACCATCATGGATTTTAAATTCGACGATTCCGAGAACTATTATATTATAAACGTTAAGCTGTTTAATGATATGACCAGCCTGGAGCATGTTTATATTATAGAGAACATGAATACGGATGAAATTAAGCAATTGGAAAACCTGACGAATGAACAGTGATATCATCTTAAATATTGTCCGTTTTATTCTCCTGGTCCTTGCCCAGGTACTTGTGTTTAATCATATAGATTTCCTTGGATTTATAAATCCGTATATCTATATCCTTTTTATCCTCCTCTATCCCATTAAAAAAGAAAACCGGGCACAGTTCCTTTTCCTGGCTTTTCTGATCGGTTTTTTTGTCGATCTCTTCAGTGATACCGGAGGGGTCAATGCAGCTGCATCGGTCTGTATTGCTTACATAAGACCGGTAGTGCTTAAGTTTGCATTCGGGAATATTTACGAATACCAGATCATTAAAATAAGTAATACTCCCATTGGCCAGAGAGTGGTATATCTAATCATTATGATACTCATTCACCACCTTATACTTTTCGGTCTGGAAATTTTTAGCTTCTCTAATATACTTTCTATATTAAAAAATACGTTATTTTCCAGTGTATTTACCGTATTTTTATGCTTATTGATCATACCCCTTCTTAGAAAAGCCAAATCATGAGAAAACTACTTTTATCCTCTATCGTCGTAATTATAGCCATCGTATATATCGGGCGGCTATCGTATTTACAGGTCTGGAACCCTCCTACCGGTAATCTTTTGGACGATACTGCGATAAAAGCCATCTATGATTATCCTGAACGGGGATACATATACGATCGTAACGGGCAGCTTCTTGTAGCCAATCAGCCGGCGTATGATGTCATGGTCATTCCCAAGGATGTAAAAGCTCTGGATACCCTGGAGTTTTGCAAGCTCTTAAACATCAGTAAGGAAGATTTTATTGAGAAATACCGAAAAGCACGGGTATACTCTCCCAGGCTTCCCTCGGTATTTGTCCCTCAGCTTTCCAAAGGTGAATACGCCCTGCTGCAGGAAAAAATGAGAAAATACGAAGGCTTCTATATACAGAAGCGTTCTCTTCGCTATTATGCAGAGAGTACGGCCGCCAATGTCCTCGGATATATTAGTGAGGTAAACGAGCGCGATCTTAAAAAACACACTTATTACCAATCGGGAGAACTGATCGGAAGACAGGGAGTAGAAGAACAGTACGAAGAGGTATTAAGAGGAAGGAAAGGCGTAAAATTTATACAGAAAGATCGTTTTAACCGGGTTATCGGCCCTTATAAAAACGGTTCCTATGATACCCTCCCCATTCAGGGGAATGATATACACCTGACCCTCGACAGGGATCTGCAGATGTATGGAGAACAGTTAATGGTAAACAAAAGAGGCGGGATCGTTGCTCTGGATCCAAAGACGGGAGAGATCCTCAGTCTGGTCTCGGCACCTACCTACGACCCTGCTTTACTGGTTGGAAGGCAGCGTTCCAGAAACTACACCAAACTCTATTACGATTCTATCGCCAATCCTACTTTCGATCGCGGTCTGCTGGCAATGTATTCTCCGGGATCGCCTTTTAAAACATTAAATGCTCTTATTGCCCTTGAGGAAGAAGTTGTAAACGAGCATACCACTTTTACCTGTTATCACGGTTATCGTTACGGAAGGAGTTCTTTTATGGGCTGTCATTGCAATAGCGGAGCCAGAAATAATATGAACAGAGGGATATACGAGTCCTGTAACTCGTATTTTGCCAATGTTTACAGAAGAGTTATCGAAAAATACCCAAGCCCGGCAGAGGGGATAAATAAATGGTCTGACCATATCAAAAGCTTTGGCCTTGGGAACTATCTGGATTACGACCTGCCTACAGGGAAGAGAGGAAGGGTTCCGGGTGAAGGTGAATACAACAGGAAATACGGAGAGAAACGCTGGTTTGCCACGAATACCATCTCTAATGCGATCGGTCAGGGAGAAATCCTTACCACTCCTATCCAGCTGGCAAATATTACGGCAGCTATCGCCAATCGCGGATGGTACATCAAACCGCACATCTTAAAAAAGGTAGGTAAAAGGGATACCATCGCGAAAAAATACACGGAAAAACACTTCACGACCATAAGCCCTGAGCATTTTGAACCTGTTATTCAGGGTATGTATGATGTTTATAATAAAGGAACTGCAAAATGGATCCAGGTCCCGGGGATCAAGATCGCCGGAAAGACCGGAACGGTTGAGAATTTCACCAGGATTAACGGTGAAAGAGCGCAGCTGACAGATCATTCGATCTTTGTTGCTTTTGCTCCGATTGAAGACCCGAAAATAGCCATTGCTGTTTTTGTGGAAAACGGATATTGGGGAAATCGATGGGCAGGAAGGATTGCAGGCCTGATGATAGAAAAATACATCAAGGGAGAGATCAGCAGGAAGGACATGGAAGATTATGTGCTGAATGGCAGTCTGGAGGAAGAGTACGCAAAACCCTTAAGCGGCAAATCTTTCAGAATTAATGACGGAAAGGATTTTATTAGCATAAATGGCGAGAAGCCAACAATAGAAGATGAGCGCTAAGCTGATTCAAAAAATAGACTGGTTAAGCATTTTACTTTATTTTTCACTGGTTATCATAGGCTGGCTGAATATCTATTCTACCACCCTTACCGATGAGAACACTTCTGTTTTTAACCTTACGCTTCCATACGGAAAGCAATTGTTCTTTATAGGTCTAAGCGTTTTTCTCATCATCCTGGTCTTATCTGTCGAAGCAAAGTTCTACGAACGGTTTTCCAGTATCATTTACCTGGTTTCCCTGGTTTTTCTTCTCGGCTTGTTTGTTTTCGGAAAAAATGTAAACGGAGCTACCTCCTGGTATGCGATCGGAGGGATGACCCTCCAGCCATCGGAATTTGCCAAGGCGGCAACGGCGCTCGCTCTGGCTAAATACCTCAGCGATATACAAACCAGTATAAACAGGCTTAAAGATCAGTTAAGGGCTCTGCTTATCATTGCCATACCGGCACTATTGATCATCCCTCAACCCGATCCGGGAAGTGCTTTGGTTTATGCCTCTTTCTTCTTTGTTCTATACAGAGAAGGGCTTTCTCCTCTCTACCTGTTTATAGGTCTGGTTGCAATATTGCTTTTTGTAGCTACTCTTATCTTTCAGTCCGCCTGGGTTGCTTTCGGGAGTTTTGCTATTGTACTGCTGGTATTTATTGTTAAAAAACGAAGGAACAAAAGGACTTCTGTTCTCCCCTATTTAATTACACTTATAGCGGCTATCGGATTTTCCTATTCGGTTAGTTTTATTTACAATAATGTATTCGAGCAAAGGCACAGAGACCGCTTCGGACTTTGGTTACGATTGGAAAAAGACCCGCAAAAACTTGATGAGATAAGAAAAACCATTGGCTACAACACTTTTCAATCGGAATCTGCTATCGGTTCCGGTGGTTTTTTCGGAAAGGGATACCTGGAAGGTACCAGGACAAAAGGAGATTTTGTTCCGGAACAGCATACCGATTTTATCTTTAGTACGGTAGGTGAAGAATGGGGTTTTGCAGGAAGTACTCTGGTAGTTCTTTTATTCTCTATTTTGCTGTTGCGACTCCTGTTTTTAGCCGAAAGACAGAAATCTCAGTTTAGCCGGATATACGGTTATAGTGTGGCTTCTATTTTATTTTTCCATTTTGCCATCAATATCGGAATGGTTATCGGCCTTCTCCCGACTGTGGGGATCCCACTTCCGTTCTTTAGCTACGGAGGATCGGGGCTTTGGGGCTTCACCATTCTGCTCTTTATCTTTCTTAAGTTAGATGCCAACAGGATCAATGAATGGCTATAAGCTAAAACCAGTCACTGCTTCCATTGATTGATTCCAGTTTTTCCTCTATCCGATCATCCAGTTTGGTAAAAAAATCTATCCCGGTAAGCTCCTCGATCCTGTCTACCGGAACTACAAAGTCTTCCAGGGAACTACTACTTTCTTCATGAGGGATCAGAAAGCCTATGATCTTATAATTCCCGTTCTGGTTGTCCAGCAAGACCTTATAAAAGTACTCCGGTACAGATACTCCTTCCTTTCCGATAGTTTTCAGCTCCTTGTTAAGAATACCTCCCGTTACCACAAAGATCCCGTCATATTTTTTTGCCCAGTATCTGCTCTTTTGCTCCAGTCTGTTCCATATTCCGCTGTTAAAGCTGTGTTTCTGAGGAGTTACATTACTGGTATAAAAGGTCTCATTATAAGCCGGAACAGAAAACCTTCTGTCTCCTGCCGGACATAAATGCCCTCTGTCGTAGCCGGAATTCTTGTAATTCCTCCAATCTGCAGAACGCGATCTCAGCTTGGGATCCTCGATAAAATACGGCCGTTTTATATTGTTTTGGGAAAGATGTGCTTTTTTAAGCTCGTACGCCACCCACTCTGCCTGTTCATGTGCTTCATCGTAAGACAGGGAGTAGTAATTATGATGTACTACCTGACGTGTTGTAGAGGTCGGAAGATAAAAAGTATTGATCCCTTCTCCTGGCTCAGGGTCATTTTCCTCAACCGGAGTCCTGTTTTCCGGTTCTGTCAGCACATACTCCTCGATCACAAAAAACAAAATAGTCAGCAGCACTATGGCAACAGAATAAAAGGATTTCTTTCTCATTTAAAATAAATTAGCCTTCAAATTTATAAATAGCATGGGAAATTCCAATTGCAAAAAGTTTAAAAAAACATCCGTAATTGAGGTAAAAAAACACTCTGACTACGGTATTTTTATTCCAATATAATACAGTTAAAGCTCAAAACAAGGCATCTTTTAAGTAAACGTTAAATATTATGTAATTTGTCGATGATTTTGACTTCTTAATCTATACTCTTCTTAATTTTATAGAAAGTTCCAACCATAACAAATCATTTATTTCGTACAAATGATTGCAGTAAAAGCTGCTAATACACACAATTAACATTTTTAAAATGGATAAACTCGTATTGAAATATCTTGTTGAGTCCAATTACTTAAACATTGACTCTCAGGATTTAAAATTACAATTGCTGGCCCATCCCGATTATCCTTCTTTAAAATCGATTACAGATACTCTGGATTATTTTAAAATAGAAAACATTGCGGCCTCCATACCTAAAGAATACCTCGATCAGCTCCCTGAGCATTTCCTGACCCTTGTAGGGACCGAAGAAGGAAAACAGCTGGTTATGGTAAGCCGACACCCTTCAAATACCAGGATACGCATATATAGCGATAAAGGGCATAAAGAAAAAATACAACTGGAAGATTTTGAGCCCAGATGGGGCCCTACAATCATAGCTATAGAGCCGCAAAAACCTGAGCTCGATAAAAAGATCAAAAGGATATCGAATTTTAAGCTGGTCGGTGGACTTTTGATTGTGGCTTCACTTTTTCTGTACGGCTGGAACAATTTTGAACTGATCCCAGTCCTCTATTATCTTCTCTCCTTTGGAGGGGCCTATCTTAGTTTTTTGATCGCCAGAGAAGAAATGGGTTTAAATACAGCCAATATTGTTAAGCTCTGTACCAAATATTCGAATACGAGCTGTTCTGATGTGATCAAATCTAACGGAGCAAAGTTATTCGGTCTGGTTTCCTTAAGCGATATGGCTATCTCCTATTCTGCCACCCTTATCCTGTTTCTGTTGTTTAACGGCTATCAGAATTCTATTTTAATGAGTATAGGGGCACTTTCTGTGCCGGTATTGATCTACTCTGTATTCTATCAGTGGTATTCCGTAAAAAAATGGTGCCTGCTCTGTTTAGGGATCGCAGCAGTGATAGTTACCCAGTTTTCGCTAACACTCATCGGGAATACTCCTTTTTATCTCCCTGTCAAAGAAGTTTCCTTTTTTGTTTTCGCTTTTGCTGCATCGCTTTTTTTATGGACAAGATTAAAGCCTCTGATAAAGGAAAATCACAGTTTAAGATCTGCCCGGATCGATTTTATGAAATTCAAGCGAAACCTTGAATTGTTTACCGGTTTGCTCACAAAAAAGGCACTTGTTAAAGACGATAAGATCTATGATTCAGGTTCGCTTATAAGTTTCGGGAATCCAAAAGCTCCCTTAAAAATTATAGCCATTACCAACCCGCTTTGCGGTTTTTGCAAAGCTTCCTTTCAAACTTATACAAGTCTTCTGGATACACATGCCGAAGATATACACATCTCCTTCGTTTTTAATGTCAATTACCAAAGCGAGAACAATGAAGGGACTCAGATCTCCCATCGCTTGCTGGAAAAATTCTTCCTGGAAGATGAAGAAAAATGCCTGGATGCCTTTAAAGAATGGTTTCAGGACAGGAATATAGCTTCCTGGCAGAAGAAGTTCGGTATCAGTAAAAAACTGACCTACAAACACCTCCTGGAAGCACAATCGGAGTGGTGTAAAGCCAACAGCATTAATTACACTCCTGCCACGGTTATAAACGGATACTATTTCCCTAAGGAATACGAGATCAAGGACCTCGGTTTATTTATAGATGAGCTGATCGCAGCACCACCTGCATACTCATCTGACTCTCAAAAAAAACAGGGTAATAGCGAACTGATAAAAACATAAAGATATCCTTGCAAGGACAGACATATCCCCGAGTGTCTATAAAGGTTCGGGAAAACACAAAACCATCAAAACTTTAAATTATGTTGAAAGACATTTTAAAATTAAAAAATGCTCAGCTAATAGCTAAAGAAGAGCAGAAGAGTATTAGCGGTGGCTGCCCAACCTGGCCCACCAATGAATCTGATTGTATTGCATGTGGAGGGAACTGGAGTTTTCCTTTATGTGAACTTCCACATGATTCACCCTGTGCACACTAGAATTGACTAGTCGCAAAAGACACGAACCTGAGTGTCTGTAAATGTTCAGGAGTATAAACCATAGAAATTTTAAATCATGTTAAAAAACATTTTAAAACTAAAAGGAACTCAGAAACTAAGCAGGGAAGAGCTTAATCGCATCAATGGAGCAGGAGTAAGTACAAATTTAGGAGTTTGTGCGAACAACCTCGGCCAAATCTTTTACATACCCTGTGATTGCGTATGTCCAGATCGGACTGATCCTATTTGCGGTTTCTAAGGAAGCTATATTAAAAGGGCCTGATATTGGCTCTTAATTGATGAATTGGTAACAGCTACTCTCTGATATTTACCCCATATGCTGCAACCAGAAGGCCTTTAAGGGAATTCAGAAATATGGTAAATGTTACCAATTCACTTTTCTAAACAACATTATTAATAAATATTTAAAAATTACAACCATGTTAAACAAATTAAAGAATCTTAAAGGAGTACAATCGTTAAGCAAAAACGAACAAACTAAAATCAGCGGGAGCGGTATAAAGTTAGGTCCTTGCGGAGGCACAGGCGGGCTTAGCAGATGTAATGTAGACAATGCGGCTCATTGCTTTGCAATAGGCGGAAATGTCTATACAGGCGGATGCTGCTGGTTTTGTTTTTAATAACCGTAACAGTTAAGTATATATCCGAAAATGGGGTCGCAAGATCTCATTTTCGGTCTTTATAGAAATACGCAAGCGTCTTAAACTTTAAATAAATACAGGAAGTTAATTTTTTACGTCCAAAGCATCCCTCAGGGCGTTCCCCATAAGCATAAATGCCATTACCAGACTCATAATAGCCAGTCCGGGAATAACTGCCAGATATGGTTTTCCCAGGATAATATAACTGTAGTGATCCTTGATCATACTTCCCCAGCTTGGCATTGGAGGTTGTGCTCCTATCCCCAGAAAACTGAGTCCGCTTTCAATCAGGATAGCCGAAGCAAAGTTTGCTGCCGAGATCACAATGATCGGCGCCATAACATTAGGTAAAATATGACTGAAAACGATCTTCAGATCACTAAACCCAAGGGCCTTTGCTGCCGTAACGTATTGCATCTCCTTGGCGCTTAATACCTGTCCGCGTACCACCCTGGCCACTTCTACCCACATCGTTAATCCAACGGCAATAAATACCTGCCAGAAACCTTTTCCGAGGGTAAGAGTAATAGCAATTACAAGCAGTAAAGTAGGAATAGACCAGGTAACATTAATGATCCACATAATAACAGTGTCTGTTTTACCTCCGAAGTAACCCGCCATTGCTCCCAAAAATATTCCGATAAGCAGGGAAATAAACACTGCAATAAACCCGATAGAAAAGGAAATACGTGCCCCTACCAGCATTCTGCTCAGAAGGTCTCTTCCGTATTTATCTGTTCCGAGAAGGAATTTTTTATCGGAGATATACTTTTTTACGATCTCATCTGTACTGAGGCCTGCCGGAAAATCTTCTAAAGACACTTTCTTCTCCATTCCCTTTTCTCCGTTACCGATATATTCGGAAATTACCAGCTCTTCACCTTCCACACTATAGGTCGATATGGGGATCTCCGTATCGTTAATATAAGTTCCGAATATCAGTTTCTCCAACGCAGATTGGGAGGCTTCATTCTGAGAGGGGATCGTTAGCATTTTTACCTTAAAACCCGGAGCTTTTGAATGTATGGACAAATGCATCTGATTTGCATTCCTTGAGGAATCAGGTGCCAGGACATAGGCAAAAACGGCCATCAGACCACATAAGGAGATAAAGACAAAACTTAAAACGCCCCAAAAGTTCTTTTTAAACTTTCGGAGCGCTAATTGAGTTAATGAGGTAGACCGGTTACTCATAAAAGTTTTATCCTTTTATTCCTGCAACCTTTCCTCTTCTAATATTACTTATCTGAAGATCTTCCAGTACATTGATCGCTTCTTCCACATAAACATCCTTTGCAAGATCTCTGTGCCAGCGATCACGCTTCTGCTTTAAAACACTGTCTTTTGCAAACAATCTCGTTTCGTACGGAAGCGAATTAAAGCTCAGATTGGTTTTGTAATCTGAGATGGCTTTGAAATACTCTGCCCTTTTTTCATTTTTGGCATTTTCTTTCTTATAAGCCTCATAGTTCAGTGAATACTTTTTATTATCTGACTGATCCTTTATCCATCTCGCATTTTCATCGATCAGTTTCAACTGAGCATTGATAGCCATTCTTTTTTTACTTTTTTCGATGGTGCTCTCATAATCGATATACCCGTCCCAGGCATCGTAATTAGCAGCACTTATCTTATCCCATGGCAGTGGGTTTTCCTGATCTTTTTCTCCCACATCTATATAGCTGTAACGATCCGGAACCACTACATCACTCTTTACTCCTTCCAGCTGAGTGGATCCTCCGTTAATACGATAGAACTTTTGTGTCGTAACTTTCAGAGCTCCAACGTCTCCGAAGTCATTATTGCTTTTCAGGAACTGGTTAAGATCTATTATATTCTGAACGGTTCCTTTTCCGTAAGTCTGCTTACTTCCCAGTACAATAGCTCTTTTGTAATCCTGCATCGCTGCTGCAAGGATCTCAGAGGCTGAAGCAGATAATTCATTTACCAGAATTACCAGCGGACCATCCCATTGAATTCGGGAATCCCTGTCGTCCAGCACTTCTTTGCGCTGACCGGTAGATTTTACCTGAACAATAGGTCCGTCTTTAATAAAGAGTCCTGCCATATCAACCACAGTTTTCAGGGAACCTCCTCCGTTACCTCTCAGGTCAAGAACAAGTCCTTCCATTCCTTCGGCACGCAGTCTTTCTATTTCCTTGGCAACATCGTTTGCTGCATTTCTCTCTTTATAATCTTTAAAATCTATATAGAATTTCGGAAGGTTAATGATCCCGAATTTTCTGTCTCCTTTTTTAACAATAGAGGTCTTTGCATAAGATTCTTCCAGCTCCACCACATCTCTGATGATCGATACCACCTCAACAGTACCATCTACTCTTTTAAGCGTTAATTTTACTTCTGTTCCTTTCGGACCTTTAATAAGCTTAATAGCATCGTCTAAACGCATTCCGACAATATCCACCGGCTCCTCATCTCCCTGAGCTACCTTAAGGATCTCATCGCCAACCTCAACACTTTGCTCTCTCCAAACCGGACCTCCGGAAATAATCTCCGAAACTTTTA
Source organism: Leptobacterium flavescens (assembly GCF_010671605.1). Classification (GTDB taxonomy): domain Bacteria; phylum Bacteroidota; class Bacteroidia; order Flavobacteriales; family Flavobacteriaceae; genus Leptobacterium; species Leptobacterium flavescens. Next base: position 645,025 of record NZ_JAABOO010000003.1, on the reverse strand, counting down.
TCACATCAAAGCGTTTCTGTAAACGAGCACCTATTCCTTCGAATTTCCCGGAAATACTAATATCGAATCTGTCTTTTTCCTCAGGAGCAAAATAAAAGGTATGAGGGTCAAACTCCTCAACGATGGCATTGATATACTGAGAAAACCAGTCTTTTCTCTCTAAATCGTCGGTAAAAGCAAAATACTCATCCATTGCGGTCAGTGTCTTTTCCCTTACTTCCTTCTCAATGGCATCCAGAGATTCCATTTCATAAGAAGGATCTTCCTTCTTTTTCTTTTCTTCATCCTCTATTCTAAAAGCATAATCGTCTATGGTAGAGAATTTAAGTTGCCTTCTCCATATTTCCGCCAATTCTCTTTTTGATTTTGCATAGGTGTGAGATTCGTAATCCACATCGATGGTTTCATCCTTTTTAAAATTAAAAGGGATCCCCAGCACATCTTTATAAATAGATTTAGCTTCCTCCATTCGCTTCATTAAGCGACTGTGTGTCAGGTTAAAAAAGCTGATGTCAGAGTTTTTGATCTGATCATCTATCTGAAGCTCGTACTTTTTAAATTCCTTGATATCCGCATCGGTAAAAAACCTTCTGAACGGGTCAAGGCTATTGATATAATCTTTAAATACATTCTTTGAGAAGTTGTCATTTACATCTTTGGGATCGAAATGACCTTTTTCCAGAACATAAGAAATAAGCTCAATAAGAAGTTTATCTTTTTCGGGGTTTTCAAAAGTTTTATTCGTAAAACTGCATGAAGCAACCGAGATTATCAGTACTCCAAGAATATAAACCAGGTTCCTTTTCATAATATCCATTTTATTAATCAGTGGCTCTAAAATACTGAAAAAACTGTGCCACAATGCTACAATGTTACTAATTTTTTGTTAAACGACCCATAAAGTCCATTTAACTGCCAAATTGTTTATTTTAGCATTCTCAAAACAACTTCTTCGTATGAGTGAAAAACCTTTAATATTAGTTACAAACGACGACGGAATTACGGCACCGGGGCTCAGGTCGCTGATCAGTATTATGAATGAGATAGGCGATGTAGTAGTCGTTGCTCCCGATAGCCCGCAATCGGCTATGGGGCATGCCATCACTATTAACTCTACCCTGTATTGCAGTCCGATAAATATTGATGAGGAAGGTCATCAGATAGAATACAGTTGCAGCGGAACTCCTGCAGATTGTGTTAAACTGGCAGTGAATGAGATCCTTAATCGCAAACCGGATATCTGCATCAGCGGTATTAATCACGGTTCCAATTCTTCTATCAATGTGATTTATTCCGGAACAATGAGTGCAGCAGTCGAAGCCGGAATTGAAGGAATTCCTGCCATAGGTTTTTCCTTATGTGATTATTCCTGGGAAGCTAATTTCGATGCCATCCGTGAAGATGTAAAGAAAATAACCTTAAATGCCCTTAAATACGGGATGCCGAATGGTGTTGTTTTGAACGTGAACTTCCCAAAACTCAAAAAAGAAGAAATTAAAGGAATTAAAATATGCAGGCAGGCTAAAGCCAACTGGGTGGAGGAGTTTGATAAAAGGACCAATCCACAGGGGCGTGATTACTACTGGTTAACCGGAAAATTCATCAATCACGACAAAGGTCAGGATACCGATGAATGGGCACTGGCCAACGGTTATATTTCTGTGGTTCCGGTTCAGTACGATCTGACCGCTCATCACGCTATTCAGGATCTTAACATGTGGAATTTAAATGGCTAAAAAAGAGATTTTCATAGGTTTTCTGGTAGGGCTGATCGCCAATACACTGGGGGTTATCCTTTGTATCCTGTACCTGGCCAATTTTACAAAACTCACATTTAAGACCTCCATTATAGTGGCCTATGAACAGGGAAATCTCGGAAGCATTATTGCTCTCGGGGCTATTATGAATGTGATTGCTTTTTTCCTTTTCCTGCGGATCAAAAGAGATCTCAGGGCAAGAGGCGTGCTTATGGCTACGGTATTTGCAGCTGTTGGAATACTGATCTATAAACTAATGTAATTCATGAAGTACTACATCATCGCAGGAGAAGCATCCGGAGATCTTCACGGTTCCAATCTCATGAAGGCATTAAAGGAACAGGATAAAAATGCCGATTTCAGGATATGGGGAGGTGATCTGATGCAAAATGTGGGAGGCACCCTGGTAAAGCATTTCAAGGACCTTGCTTTTATGGGGTTTGTGGAAGTGATTTCCAATCTCAGAACTATCCTGGGAAATATTGCCTTTTGTAAAAAGGATATTTCAGAATACCAGCCTGATGTTATAGTATTTATAGATTACCCCGGTTTTAACCTGCGGATAGCAGAATGGGCCAAAAAAGAAGGGTATCGTACCCATTATTATATTTCCCCGCAAATATGGGCCTGGAAGGAAAGCCGGATCAAAAAAATAAAAAGGGATGTCGATGAGATGTATGTCATCCTTCCGTTTGAAAAACCTTTTTACGAAGACAAGCATCAGTTTAAAGTACATTTTGTAGGTCATCCGCTTATAGATGCCATTAGCGGACGGCAGCAGGTAAACGAGTTAAAGTTCAGGTCGGAATACAAGCTCGACAAGTTGAAGCCTATTATTGCTATCCTTCCCGGAAGCAGGAAACAGGAGATCAGAAAAATGCTTTCGGTAATGCTGGCAGTAGTGGATAAATTTCCGGATTATCAATTCGTTATTGCCGGAGCACCCAGCCTGGATTACGAATTTTACAAGCCTTTTGTCTCTAACCCGAATGTACATTTTGTTTCGAACCGCACTTACGATCTTTTAAGCGTGGCCTATGCTGCCATGGTTACCAGCGGTACCGCAACCCTGGAAACCGCTCTTTTTAAAATACCGGAAGTGGTTTGCTATAAAGGCAACTGGATCTCCTACCAGATCGCAAAGAGGATCATTACCCTGAAATATATTTCCCTGGTTAACCTTATCATGGATAAGGAAGTGGTTACAGAGCTAATACAAGGCGATTTTAATAAGGACAGACTGGAAGAGGAACTCCGGAGAATACTGGATCAGAAACACCGGGAAAAATTGTTCTCGGATTACTTTGAACTGGAGAAAAAACTGGGAGGAAAGGGAGCCAGTGAAAATACAGCACGACTGATCATCGACAAACTGTAAAAAACCAAAAAACAATGCGGGCTAAAAAAATTTCATTTAATTTGTGTAAACTTTGCCCCGAAATGAAAAAACTAGCCCTTTTAATTATTATCCTTTTTGCCGTTCCGGCATGTAAATCTTCAAAAAAAGCAAGCAACAAGGACAAACCCAGAAAAGTTGTTGTAGCTCCGGCCCCGGAAAAGGAGGTCGAAGAGAGTAATACAGGTGAAGATGCTGAAGAACTCGAAAAAGCAGACAACATCATAAACACAGCCCTTGCTTTCAGGGGTACACGATACAAATACGGAGGGACCACTTCTAAAGGAATGGATTGCTCGGGACTTATTTATGTCTCTTTTAAGGAACACTCGGTTCCTCTTCAAAGGACTTCCTATATGATGGCTAAACAGGGAAAACAGATCAAGCTTAAGGAAGTTAAAAAAGGAGACCTCCTGTTTTTTAATACCAATAAAAGCAGGAAAAGGATCAATCATGTGGGTCTGGTAGTCACTGTAGACAAACAAGGAATAAAGTTTATTCACGCCACTACTTCACGTGGGGTATTGATCTCTTCTCTCAAAGAAGGTTACTGGAATTACGCTTTTATTGAAGCAAGAAGAATTCTGTAGTCTTTTTCGTATTTTTTTAGGTATTTTTACATATGAAATTATACAATTTCATTATTGTAAGGATCACCTTCTTCTATATTGCCGGGATCTGCCTGGGCTTTTATTCCGATCTGAATATCCTGCTCCTCCAGGTACTATCTCTGTCATTGATCTTCTTGCTGGGTATTGAATGGTACTATTCGGGAAAGCGTTTTATTCAGCAAAGCCTCTTCGGGCTGCTCAGCTACAGCCTTATTTTTACCATTGGAATAAACAGGAGTTCTTTAGCAAAGGATATAAATCGCAAAAACCACTACTCACATTTTTTAGAGAAAGACAGAGAAGCCGGCCTTGAATTAAAAATAAGGAAGGTATGGAAGCCCACGGCTTTTTACGATCGTTATGAAGCAGATGTTCTTCAAATGAACTATAAAAAACTCCGGGGTAAGATATTGATGAATATTCCCAGAAAAGACAGTCTGGCCGAACTGATCCCGGGGCAACACTTTTATACTTCGGCTGCTTTATATTCCATCAGACCGCCTCTTAACCCTCATCAGTTCAACTACAGCAAGTTTCTCGAAAAGAAGAATATTTACCATCAGATCTACCCAAAACCCGATTATTTACTTGAAATAGAAAAAACATCTGCCGGGATATACGGATGGACGGCCCGGTTGCGAAAAAAAATAAAGGCCTCCCTCAAAGGTCACGGGATGCAGGGAGAAGAACTGGCTATTGTAAATGCCCTCTTATTGGGGCAACGCAGGGATATTTCCGATGAACTATACAACAATTACACCCGGGCAGGAGCTATTCATATCCTGGCGGTTTCCGGCTTACATATCGGGATCATCCTGCTCCTGCTTCATTCCCTCCTGAAACCCCTGGAATATCTTGGAAAAAGAGGGAGGCTGATCAAGATGATTTTAATTCTGGGGATACTCTGGGCGTTTGCCATACTCTCCGGACTTTCTTCATCTGTTTTAAGGGCTGTAGGTATGTTTTCCTTTATTAGTTTCGGCCTGTACCGAAAAAGGCAAATAAACAATTATCTCTTACTTACCGGTTCTCTGTTCTTCCTGCTTTGTGTAAATCCGTTGTTCCTGTTTGATATTGGCTTTCAGCTTAGCTATACGGCTGTTTTTTCCATTTTATGGATCCAACCCCTTATCTTCCGCTTATGGGTCCCTCAGCACGGATTAACGCGTTATTTCTGGAGGCTCTTTTCGGCAAGTATGGCAGCCCAGTTAGGAGTGCTGCCTCTCAGCTTGTTTTATTTTCATCAGTTTCCGGCTTTGTTCTTTGTTTCCAACCTTATAATTATTCCCTTCCTGGGTTTTATCCTTGGTTTGGGGATTACGATCATCTGCCTCGCATTGACAGATGTCCTGCCATCCCTGATCATGGATTTCTACACCCGTTTAATTGCTCTGATGAATCGCATCATAGCATGGGTTGCCGATAAAGAAACTTTTTTATTTGAAGATATTTATTTTGACACCCTTTATCTGGTCCTGTTTTATTTCTTAATCCCGGCTACAGTTTACTTCCAGGAAAAAAGACGGTACCGATCGGCAATCGGAGCTTTGGTTATCACCGCTCTTCTTTTCTCCGGCAGGGAATTCTATCTCCGGAATTATCACGGACAAAAAGAAAAATTCATTGTCTTTCATCAGAACCGGAAAGCACTATTGGCAAAACAAAAAGCCAGCAACCTGGTACTGTTCGGAAAAGCAAACAAGACATCCTATGAAGAAAGGCTAATCCGGAATTACAGCAGGGAAGAAAGATTAAGCGTTACGCAAGACCGGAACTCTCAGCGTCTGTTCAAGCTAAACAATATTTCCATTCTTGTGGTTGATAGTCTTGGTATATATCAATTCACTGAACACAAAGCCGACTATGTTATTTTATGCGATTCTCCCAAAATTCACCTGGAAAGGCTTATCAAACTTCACCAGCCGAAAAAGATCATTGCAGACGGAAGTAATTACAAAAGTTATGTAGAGCGATGGATGGCCAGTTGCCGGAAAGAAAAAATCCCTTTCCACTATACCGGTGAAAAGGGAGTTTTTATTATTGAATGATGCATCAGTGAATACCGTGCATCAGTTTTCTTAGTTTTTTATTGAGCAGGATCAGCAGAAGGGCCGAACCAAAAGAACTGTAAACAAAAATAGAGAAGAAACCGGATAGAGAAATAGACTTGGAAATATCATCTATATAACTTCCTATGATCCCTCCTGTAAAATTCGCTATAAAATTGGCCAGGTAAAACACCCCGAACATCAATGCCATGATACGCTTGGGAGATAGTTTATTTACATAGGACAGACCGACAGGAGATATGGCCAATTCTCCAACCGTATGAAAAAAGTAAGCCAGGATCAGCCAGACCATACTTACCGAAGCCGTTTTGGCTCCTGCCGGAATAGAACTGGCTCCAATAGCCAGCATAACAAAACCTATTCCCAGAAGGAAAAGCCCCATTGCAAATTTGATCGGCCCTGAAGGTTCGATCTTATTTTTGTTTAATGCCTTCCACATTTTAGAAAAAAGCGGGGCCAGGGAAATAATAAAAAACGCATTTAAAGTCCCGAACCACGCAGTTGGTACTTCCAGGTTTTCACTGTGGAAATTCTCATAATTGATCACTCCCATGGCTATCCAGATGATCACAAAACAAATCCCCAGAAATAAAACGGACAAAGGATATGCCTTTGCAATTTTACGGCTGAGAAGAATAAAAACATAAGTAAGGATCAACATCGGGATGATGGTCAATATCAAACTTACGGTCCTGAAAGTATTTGCTGATGCATCCGTGGTAAAAGAACGCTGTGTGTAATCTTCTGCAAAGATGGTCATCGTTCCTCCTGCCTGCTCAAAAGCGAGCCAGAAAAAAACGATAAAAAATGACAGTACCGCTACAACTGTAAGCCGGTTCCGCTCCACTGTCGGATATTTTTTCAACCGAAGGATAATAAATGATAAAATAGAAATAATGAACGGAAGGATAATACCTAATTTTTTCCACACCGTATCCAGCTCAAAGACGTTCCATCCTATGGTGGTCAGTATTCCTAAAACAACACTCAAGCCTAATAAACCTGAATCACCTTTGGTAAATTTCACTTCAGTTTCTCCGTATTTCTCAGCTGCCGAAGGCGCATCTTTCTTCCTGTTTGGTTTTGATCCTATATCACCAAATATCTTTCGTGCAAAATAGAATTGTAACATCCCCAGGAACATAAAGAGCCCGGCGGCACCAAAGCCCCAACTCCATCCAAACTTCTCATTGGTTCCCAGCCATCCACAAATAATGATCCCTACAAAATAACCGGCATTTACACCCATATAAAAAATAGTGTAGGCGGCATCTTTAAGTATCAAATTCTTATCAGGGTACATTTCTCCCAGAATGGGGGTCATACTCGGTTTGAAGAATCCTGTTCCGATAATCAGAAATCCGATACCGGTATAGAGAGCCATTTCGGTTTCAAGGGCCAAAATAGCATGTCCTATCGTCATTAAAAGGGCACCTATAATTACGGAGTTTCTGCTCCCCAGGAACTGATCTGCGATCCATCCTCCAATGATCGGAGTAAGATAAACAGCTCCGGTATAAATAGCGTATAAAACCAATGCATCCGCTCTGCTCCAGGCAAAGCCTCCCGTACTGGTCTCACTTATTAAAAACAACACCAGGATAGCGCGCATTCCGGTATAGCTAAAGCGTTCCCACATTTCGGTAAAGAAAAGGACGAACAAGCCTACAGGATGGCCTAAAAGTGTTTTCTGGTTCTCTTTAGAACCTCCAAAACTTATGGCAGATGACATACGTTTACTTTTACGTGATTAAATAATCTGTTCTTAGTGAACGTTGCCCATCAACCTCTTTAAAAGGGGTGAGAATAAAAGGACTATCAAGCCCGCTCCAACAGCGTATTTGGCAATAAGATCAAATCCGCCTAAATAGATACTTAAAGTTTCCAGACCTCCAACATTACTGTCATCACTCTCAACAGCTAATTGTTTTCCGATAAATCCAACTACCTGAAAAGCGTAAGCCGAAGACAGGAACCAAACCCCCATCATAAAGGCTACGATACGTTTTGGTGAAAGATCGGTGATCTTGGATAATCCTACCGGTGACATAAATAATTCCCCAACAGAGATCAGGAAATACATGATCAGCAGAAAAGAAAAGGGAACCATCCCGTTTTCATCTGCACTACCGCCACTGATAGATAATATGTAAAAACTGATACCTGCAAATAAAAGTCCCAGCCCGAATTTATAAGGTGTTCTCGGATTCATTTTCTTTTTGGAAAGATAGGTCCAAAGAAGAGAAATAGGAATTGCAAGAATAATGATAAACATAGAGTTCAATGCATTTGTCTGAGAGGCCGTTATATATGTCAGGTTAACATTACGAGCCGCAAACAATGTAATTACACTTCCCGATAATTCATGGAATCCCCAGAAAATGGTCATAAAGATTGTGATCAGTACTGCCATAAAAAGCTTTTTACGCTCATCGGCAGTTGCTTTGATCATGATATAACCCAGATACGCGAGGATCACAAATCCGATAATCTTAAATATAACATTAACTACATTCTGATCTCCGAAAAAGGTATCTCCTCCTCCGATAGCTTCATAGGAAGAAAGTAATATTGCAATTACAGGTGCAGATAAGAATGCTAATATCGGGACAAGTGTTTTTTGAGGAATTCCCAGATATTTCCTTTCATATACTTCTATACTTGGTGGTAAACCTCTATCTCCGAAAACACTCTTCTTGATTCCGCTCCAGAAGAAAATAAGTCCGGTTAACATCCCAATTCCGGCCAATCCGAAACCGTAATGCCATCCATAGGTATTTCCCAGCCACCCACAAACGAGGGGAGCTACAAAACCACCGATATTGATCCCCATATAAAAGATGGTAAATCCTGAATCTTTTCTTGCATCCCCATCTTTATAAAGAGAACCTACAAAAGTGGAAATATTAGGTTTAAAGAATCCGTTCCCAACAATTATCAGGGACAGAGCCAGATAAAAAGCCCAGTTATTTTCTATGGCTAAAACAAAGTGTCCTAACGCCATAAGAACACCGCCCAAAAATATGGACTGGCGCATTCCGAGAATGGTATCTGAGATCCTACCTCCAATTACTGTAGAGGCGTATACCATAGATCCGTAAGAAGCATAAACAGCAGCAGCAGCTATGTCTCGACTTGCCAGGGCTTCAAAAATTTCATTAACCATGTACAAGGTTAATAATGCCCTCATTCCATAGAAACTAAATCGTTCCCAGAGTTCAGCAAAAAATAAATAAAACAATCCTTTAGGATGTCCGAACATCTCCTGTTCTTGTGGTGCTACTGTCTGATTTTCCATAAATCTATATATTGGTTACTATCTTATTACTTTCCTTTAACTTTATTTTCCAATTCCAACTCTTTCTTCTCTTCCTGAAGCTTATCTCCCAAATGCCTGTTAATGAAATTGGTCATTTTATTATAAAGTTGTAATCGCGTGTTTCCACCAAAGATCCCGTGGTTCTTATCAGGATAGATCGCCCAGTCAAATTGCTTATTGGCCTGCACCAGGGCTTCTACCATACGCATGGTATTCTGAACATGCACATTGTCATCTCCACTACCGTGAATTAAAAGGTAATCTCCCTTTAATTTATCAACATGATTGATCGGAGAGTTTTCATCATAACCACTAGGGTTTTCCTGAGGAGTCTGCATATAGCGCTCCGTATAAACGGTATCGTAGAATCTCCAGCTGGTTACCGGGGCAACGGCAATAGCCATTTTAAATACATCATTTCCTTTAAGAAGGCAGTTACTACTCATAAATCCACCGTAACTCCATCCCCAGATCCCTATTCTCTCAGCATCTACATAGGCTCTTTTTCCCAATTCTTGTGCTGCTGCGATCTGATCTTCAACTTCGTATTTTCCGAGTTCTTTATAGGTTACTTTTTTGAAATCTGCACCTTTAAAACCGGTACCTCTCGGATCTACACAGGCAATAATATATCCCTGTTGTGCCAGCATCTGATACCAGTAATCGTTACTTCCTCCCCATCTGTTAGACACCTGCTGAGAACCGGGTCCGCTGTATTGGAACATAAATAAAGGATATTCCTTGTTGGGATCGAAATTAGCGGGTTTGATCATCCACATATTAAGATCGTTCCCATTAATAGTGATGGTAGAGAATTCTTTCTGTGGAAGGTTATAAGATTTTAATTTATCCTTAAGTGAATTGTTATTTACGATCTCTTTGATCTCCTTTCCGTCCTTCGCTTTGTGAAGCGTGTAACGGTTCGGAGTGTCCGTATTGGAAAAAGCGTTGATAAAATATGTGAAGTCTGCACTAAAGGTTGCATTATTCGTTCCAACCGTCTTGGTTAGCATTTTCTTCCCTTTTCCGTTAATCCCCATAGAATATATAGCTCTGTTGATAGAACCGTTTTCTGTAGATTGAAAATACACACGGGCCGTTTTCGGGCTGAAACCATAAAAATTAGTTACTTCCCAATCTCCGGATGTGATCTGACGGATTAGCTTTCCGGTCTTATCAAATAAATAAATATGGTTGTATCCGTCTTTTTCACTTGTCCATAAAAAGCTATTATCGTTCAGGAATGTAAGATTGTCCGTAACATCTACATAAGCCTTATCCGTTTCATTGTAAATGGTCTTTGCTGTCTTTGCCGATGCATCATAAAAGATCAGGTCCAGGTTATTCTGATGACGATTCATCACCTGAATACTCAGAACATTGGCATCGTTGGTCCATTTGATCCTTGGAATATAGTAAGCATCATTAAGAGCTACTTTTTCGGTATTTCCATTCCCCAGGTCATATACGAATAGCGAAACGTCCGCATTTTTTTCTCCTGCTTTAGGATATTTGAATACGTATTGAGTCTGATACAACTGGTTTCCGTAGAAGTCCATGGAGAACTCAGGCACTTCTGTTTCATCAAAACGTATAAATGCAATATGAGTCCCGTTTGAATTCCATTCGAAGGCTCTTACAAAGCTAAATTCTTCTTCGTATACCCAATCGGTAATACCGTTGATGATCTTGTTCTTCACCCCGTCGGTGGTAATTTGTTTTGTATTACCACTGTTAAGGTCTTTTACGTAAATATTGTTTTCATACACATAAGCCACCTTATCTCCGTTAGGAGAGAATGTAGGCTCCTGGATCTTATTATCCGAAACCTGGGTAAGCGACTTACTCTTTATATCATAAACAAAATACTTCCCTAATCTGGAGCGTCTGAAGATAGGTGTAACATCCGTTGCCAACATAAGCTTAGACTCATCTGCGCTAAACTCATAGGAAGTAAAGAAATCCACTCCGTTCAGGTCTTTTGAAGAAACGATGGTTTCTACTTTCTGAAGGGTTTCATAATCGTATTTATCTACTGATGTGCTCCTTGAAGAGCGATCAAAATTCAGTACGGAATACTGTTTTCCGTTCTTAAGGGAACGCAGTACATCCATCCCTTGTGTTCTAAAGGCTCCTCCCCATATTTCTTCTAAAGTAATTTTCTGATCTTGAGCTACTACCGACGTGATTATTCCAGTGATTAAAAAGGAAAGAATAATATATTTCTTCATGAAGATTAAGTTTTAAGTAAAAAACCGTCAAGTTTACTAATAATTTCACAAAAAAATAAACTTTTTTCGTTAAACATCTAATAATTTGAACTTTCCAAACAACAAAAACCCAGCCAAAACTTCTCAAGCCTTCTTAATTATTATCTTTGTTTTCCGAAAATTGAATTCAAATAATGAATAAGCATATAGAAGGGTTTTCCAAACTGACGAAAGAACAGAAAATTGAATGGCTTACTGCCACCTATTTTGAAGAGAGTGAACAGGCATCCAAGCTATTGAAACAGTACTGGAATGAAGATGCTCAACTACAGAAACTTCACGATGAGTTTATAGAGAATACCCTTTCTAATTTTTACCTTCCTTTTGCCATTGCTCCCAACTTCCTGATCAATGAGAAGGTGTACAGCATACCTATGACCATAGAAGAAAGCTCTGTAGTGGCGGCGGCAGGAAAAGCGGCCAAGTTCTGGCAAAATAGAGGTGGATTCACCGCCAAAGTACTTTCGACAGAAAAAATAGGTCAGGTACATTTTATGTATTCCGGAAGCAAGGAGAAGCTAACTGCCTTTTTTGAGCAAATAAAAGGTCGTTTAATTTCAGACTGCGCCCATATTACAGCTAATATGGAGAAAAGAGGGGGAGGTATCCTCGATATAGAATTAAAAGACAAGACCGGAGAACTGGAGCAATATTATCAGTTGCATTGTACTTTTAATACGCTGGACGCTATGGGAGCGAATTTTATCAATTCCTGCCTGGAGCAATTTTCCAAAACCTTCACGGAAGAAGCCAGGTCTTATACCGCTTTTGACGAAACGGAAAGGCAGATCAGGATTGTAATGAGCATCCTTTCCAATTACGTCCCCAACTGCGTGGTCAGAGCAGAAGTTTCCTGTCCGATAGAAGAACTGAATGAAGACAAGGGTATTTCCCCCGAGGAGTTTGCCGAAAAATTTATAGATGCAGTTAATATTGCCAAGGTAGAACCCTACAGGGCGGTAACCCATAATAAGGGGATTATGAACGGGGTGGATGCAGTAGTGCTGGCTACCGGAAACGATTTCCGGGCGGTGGAAGCAGGGATACATGCCTATGCAGCCAGAGACGGAAAATATTCAAGCCTTACCGATGCCGCTGTGGAAGATGGAATTTTTAAATTCTGGATAGAACTTCCCCTGGCACTGGGAACCGTAGGCGGACTCACTTCTCTCCATCCTTTGGTTAAACTTGCCTTGGAAATGCTGGGCAAACCAAGTGCCAAAGAGCTAATGCAGGTAGTGGCCGTAGCAGGCCTTGCACAAAACTTTGCAGCCCTCAGATCATTGATCACTACCGGGATACAAAAGGGCCACATGAAAATGCACCTCCTGAACATCCTGAACCAGCTGCAGGCTTCGGAAGAAGAGAAAGTTTATTTTGTAAATTACTTTAAAGACAAGACGGTTACCCACAGCCAGGTAGTGGACGCCTTCAATAAATTACGGGCCAAAGCCTAATGCAAAAAGAATATTACAGCCATGGAAAATTACTCCTCACCGGAGAGTACGTAGTTCTGGACGGGGCTCTGAGTCTTGCGCTGCCCACTACTTATGGCCAATCTCTCAAACTGCGGGAAGTTAAAAAACCGGAACTTCACTGGAAAAGTCTTGATGAAAAGGGAGAAACCTGGTTTGAAGGTACCTTCGAGCTGTCAGGGATACATTTTACCGCTACCGATAAAGATATAGCCGATGTTTTAATTAAGATCCTGAAAGAAGCCCGGAAACTGAATCCCGAATTCCTAAAACCGGACTCAGGTTTTGAGGTTCTGACCAAACTGGATTTTCCCAGGAACTGGGGCCTGGGGTCGTCGTCAACTCTTATAAACAATATTGCCCAATGGGCCGGAGTTGATCCGTACACACTTCTCTGGAATGCTTTTTCGGGGAGCGGTTATGATATTGCCTGTGCCAGGAGTTCGACTCCTCTCAGCTATCGCCTGGAAGGCAAAAAAGCCATCAGCAGGCCGGTTAATTTTGACCCTTCCTTTAAAGACAGCTTGTTCTTTGTGCACTTGAACAAAAAACAGAACAGCAGGGAAGGTATAGCCCGCTACAGGTCTTTTAAAAACGAGAGCAGAAAAAATGAAGTGATCTCTGCTGTATCCCGTATCAGCAGTGAGTTATCTGACTGTGATTCCCTAGAGCTTTTTGAAAACCATATAAAAGAGCACGAACAGCTGATCTCTTCTCTGATAGAGCTTCCAACGGTTAAAGAGCAGTTGTTCCCGGATTATTTCGGAGAGCTAAAAAGTCTTGGGGCCTGGGGCGGCGATTTTATCCTGGCTACCGGAAATGAAGAGACCGCCGGCTATTTTAAAAGCAAGGGGTTTGAAACCGTTATTCCTTATTCCAATATGATCTTAAATATCGATCAATAAAAAAACCCTGACGATATACATCAGGGTTCTTTATATTTCTTTCAGGCTTTATTCTATTAATAGAAATCTGCTCTGTTATCTTCTATCTCCGCTGATTTTCTCAGTGCATTGAAAACCGAATTATTAACACGGTTCCTGTTATCTGTTTTTTGTCTTAGTAAATAAACAGAATAACTGTCCAGTGAAGCCGCATCTGTCTTTTTGGTTACCTGAACCATAAACACTCCGTTCTCACCTTCAATAAGACTAGAAGTTGCTCCTTCCTGAAGTCCGAAGGCAGCACCGATCACTTTCGGCTCTCTTCCTGCCCCTGCAATCGTAGAGCTCTTCATATCAAGTGAAGAAGCCGCACTAACTGAAGTTCCGTTTGCCGCAGCAAAATCTTCCAGTGTAGTGGCATTGCTCTTACTCATGATCATCTCAGCTTTTTTGTGTCTTCTGATAATAGGTAATACCCTTGCAGAAGCCTCTTCTGCCGATAATACTCCTTTTTTACTTTTTCCGGTAAGTCTTACCACAGCATATCCGTTGGTAAGATTAAATCTTCTTACGTCACCCACCTTGGCCTCTTTAGAGAATGCCCACTGAACTATGCCTCTCTGAGCTCCTAATCCCGGTAAATTCTCATCAAGCGCCCTAACCTTATTTACAGGTCGTAATACGTAGTTCTTTTCACTTGCCGCTTCCGCAAAGTCTTTGGAAGTAGCATCGATCTCAAACTTGGTAGTTGTAGTGAAAAGATCATTGATCGTCTTTTCAGAAGGTTCAACTTCACGCTCAATAGTTGCCAGTTTTACCGCATCCGAAAATGCCGCCTGATCATCTATTCTGATAATGTGGAAACCGAATTTGGTCTTAACCACATCTATATCTCCTTTGTTGTTAAAGTAGAGGTAATCACTAAAATCTCTGTCGAAAGTATCATCAGTGATCTGAGAGTAAAGGAACCATCCAAGATCTCCTCCTCTTCCTTTGGTACCGTCAGGGTTGATGGAATCTGCAACTTCAGCAAACTTCTCTTTATCGTTCCTTACCAGTCTTAAAATACTATCGATGCTCTTTCTTGCTTCTTCTTCAGTTTTGGTAACATCTGTACCGGCACCCAAAGCTCCGCTGAAACGCACAAGAATATGACTTGACTGAACAGAATCGGGAATTCTTGCTTTAGCTACTACTCTCGACATTTTATACGCTTCCCCGTCCTTGTATGGTCCGTAAACATATCCAACTTCAGAATTCAACAACGTGTCTGCCTCAGCAACTGGAAGCTGTGCTCTGAAAAGGTATTTATCAAGGTATTTAGTATCTGAATGCTCATTTACAAAAGCTTCAACATCTGTAGTGGTAGAAAGACCCGCAATGGTATCGTTCTTCCCATCTCTGAACTCAACACTCTTATCTCTAAGCTTATTTACTATACCGAGAACTTCCTGATCATCTTCCAGAGAAGGTTTTTCTTCAAAGAAAACATATTCGATACTTCTGGAAGCATCTTCTTCGTAAAGGTCTTTATGATCGTTAATATAACTCTGGATATCTTTTTTGCTAACGGTTACCGTGCTATCAGGGATAGAAGAATATGGTACTCTTACGTATTTGATATCCACTTTATCGTTTTCAAGTTTATAATTAAGTTCTCCCTCTTTTGCAGTGGCTCCAACCCCTGCTTTAATAAGGTTAAAATACATTTGCTCCTTGGCAGCATCTACCAGGCTTTGCTCCTGCTGTTTCCACTGTTCAAAGGCAATAGGATTATTAGCTTTCAGATCGGCGATAAACTCTATAAATCTTCCTTCATCAAAAACACCAGACGCATTCTGGAAAGTAGGGTCTGAAGCATAAGAAGGATTTGCCTTTACGACATTGATGATCTGATCTTTTTCTATACTCAATCCGAGTTCTTCATACTGTTGTGACAATAAAGTATTTCTCAATTCTCTATTCCACACCTGGTTCACTACCTGTATAGTAGATGCACTAGGCCCGTAAGCCCTTGAAGTCCTTTCTACCTCCTGGATGAATTCATCTCTGGAGATACTCTCTCCATTAACCTCACCTACGATAGATTTGGTAGATTCGAAACCTCCGTTTCTGAATAAATCGGAAATTACAAATGCAAAAAGTGCCAAACCAATCACCAAAATCAGGAAAAGTGAACGCTTTCTAATTTTCTCAAGAATTGCCATCTGTCATTACTATTTATAAAATTACAGTGGGCGAAAATACCATTTTTTTGGGATAATAAAAACCTGCAGACCTATTAATTAAGAGCTTTTTTTAATCTTCATCGAATACATGAAGATGCAGGAGGTCTATTTTTGTATTACTCACTTCCAGAACGGTAAAATGATAGTGATCTATTTTAATAACTTCCCCTTTTTCCGGGATCTCTCCCAACTGACTTACCACAAGCCCTCCAAGGGTCTCATAATTCTCATTTTCGGGAAGGTTGAGCTTGTATTCTTCATTGATATAATCTACCTCCAGTCGCGCCGAAAGTTTAAACTCATTTTCTTCGATCTTCTCCTCTGTAAGCTCTACGGTATCGTGTTCGTCCTCAATCTCTCCGAAAAGCTCTTCTACGATGTCCTCTACGGTCATAATACCTGAAGTTCCTCCGTATTCATCCAAAACCACCGCAACACTCTTTCTCTTTTTCGTCAGAACATCCAGGATATCGTTAATAAGCATGGTTTCCGGAACAAACTCTACCGGAAGGAGGATACTCTTTATACTTTTGGGTTTTTTAAAAAGCTCGAAGGAATGTACATATCCGATAATATCATCTATGGTAGCTTTATACACAATGATCTTGGAATAACCGGTCTCAACAAACAGCTTCGCCAGGTTCTTCGGTGTTTCGTGTAATTCCACCGCAGCGATCTCCGTTCTCGGGATCATCACCTCTCTGGCCTTAACCTCAGAGAATTCAAGAGCGTTCTGGAATATCTGTATTTCAGAATCCACATCGTCCTCATCGGCTACAGCTTCCATTTGCTCCGAGATATAATCGCCCAGTTCCACTTTGGTAAACGCCAGCTGTATCTGATCACCCTTGGTCTTAAAAAATACCCTTAGTACCATATCGGATATCCAGATCACAAATTCCGATAAAAAATGGAACAAGACGTAAAATATATAAGCCGGAATTGCCAGGATCTTAAGCAAAGTATTGGAATAGATCTGAAAAAATACTTTGGGAAGGAATTCTGCTGTCAAAAGAATGATCAGGGTAGAAATAATGGTTTGCCACAGGATGATATCGAAGGGTTTATTCTCGATCCCCACATGCTGAGGCCACCACCATTTAACGATAAGCTCTCCCATAAAAAAACCGTAAACCACCAGGGAAATATTATTCCCTACCAGCATGGTAGCAATAAATTTGGAAGGCTTCCGGGTAAGCTTGGTCAGTATGCCTGCCAGAAAGTTGTCCTGCTTTTTTTCAATTTCAATATGAATCTTATTGGCAGAGACATATGCGATCTCCATGCCTGAAAAAAAAGCAGAAAGAATTAAGCAAATAATAATGATCAGGACCGAAAAATCCATTTACTTATTATTTTTTCTCGCTTCGAATTTTTTACGATAATGCCTTCTGAAGAAAAACATGAAAATAGACACAACTGCAAAAGCCACAAAAATATAAGCCCTGCTTCTATCTGCATTCCATTGGGTAATTACTTCTCTAATAGAAATTACCGCTACTACCAGGTATATGATCTCAAAAAATTTAAAAAACCTCATTTCTCAGTGTTTATTCATCAATTACTCTATCTCCTGTATCCACATTTGCATTTACCAGTGTAAACTCCTTATTGAAATCGATACCGGTTCCATTCATATAGGTGTCAGGCCCAGTAAAAGTATAATTTTTTTCGGTAAATATCCATTCGTTTTTTTGATCCCAGTATAATTGCGGGGCTTCCAGGCGTTTCCCGTCATGAGTTTCAAGAACCACATTCCCCTGAAGATCTATAAGATTGGTTTTAGAATATATGATCCCGTAATCTGCAGTAACCGTACTTTCGTTGTTCTCTTTGTCGTAAAAGATCACTTTCAGGCCCTCGGGGAATTCCTGGTAGGGAAAAGACTGATTGGAAAAGTTCAGGTTCTTTTTACTCATTAGTTTTGCCTTCACTCTTCCCGAATCGGTATAGAACAATTCAAAATCCTCTGCTATCCCTTCCGGAAATTTCTCGGAAGTACTGAGCTTTTGAATTTCCTTGATCTTACCCTCACATGAAAAAAACATTGTCACAGTAAAAACTGTGACAATGCTTAAAAATATATTCTTTAATAGATATTTCATCTGTTATCCTGTTTTTGCCAGGGCCGGACGGTGCCCTGTATTTGCTGTCTTAATTATAGTGTCGGAACTTTTACGCTTCCACCTACCCAGCACTTAAAGGTAATTGTCTTCCCAGCCATTCCCGCATTAAAGATATCGGTCTTACTAGGTGCTCTACCCGCGTAGCTGGCAGCTGATTTTGCAGCAGCAGACTTAAGAGAAGAATCTACTCTTCCTGCTTTTCTTGCAAGGTCCGCAGCTTTCCAGTAAATAGCTCTCTTCTCAAAAGGAGTTGTTCCACAGTTGTTTGCGCTGTTCGCATACATTTTAGCGATCAATAAATACGCTCTTCCGTTAGAAGGTTGGATATCTATAGCTCTCTGAGCATAGTTCCTTGCAGTTGAATACTGTCTTCTCTTCTCATACTTACTGGCAATTCTTGTAAGCGTCTTTGCCTTCTTAAAGTTATCTGTTTCAAGGTCTACAGACTCATTGTAATACTTAATAGCTTCAGAAGAGTTTCCTTTCTTATCATTAAGGATACCTAAATAGTACGCCGAGTTAGCCGATGGCTCCAATTGGTGTAACGCTTCCACTAATTGTACAAATAACGGGTCGTCATCACAATCTTTATTAGCCATTCTTCCAGCAGCTCTGTTTAACCAAACCGCATCGCTCTTTTTAGCGTCGAAGCTCTTCTGGTAAAGAGGGATAAGGTTTGCACAATCTGCCAACGCTCCAAGCTTACTGTCGATACTTCCTTTTATCGTATTATAAGCGTTAAAGTTCGTTCTTACTCTTTTTAAAGTTCTCTGCTCTTTAGCACTAAGAGAACCCGCTTCTTCTTTTGGTAATAATTTATCGATAGTACCTGATAAAGACTTGGACTCATCTTCAATTCTTTCTCCTACGTTATCATAGGTATCAAATACCAACTGTAATTCTTTACTCCCTGAATTATGCAAATTCACTAAAGTTGAAAAATAAAGATATAATGCTTTTGGGTTTTTAAAATTAGCTCTGTCTTCGGTAAACGCCTTATGAAGAAGATCGTATATCTCCTGATCAGAACCTATTTTTTCATCAAACTTAAGCAGGGCCTTATCAGAAAGCACTGAAGCAAGTTTAAATTTGTTAGGGAAATATTTGTGACTCTCATCATAGATCTCCATCAACATGTTCACATAAGACGTCTTATCCCCTCCCGAGGATTTTTTGATCTTGTCTTTTAATATTCTTTTTCCCAGGGTGTAGGTTGCTGAGTTTAATTCGGGACAATTTTCTTTCACCATTTTCCATGGCTCATAAGCAGCATCGTAATTTTTTACTTTTACGTGTTCTGCAAAGATAGACAGGTTCGTCATACACTCAGGGTTTTGTGCCTGAGCAAAGGTCATTCCGACAAATCCTATCAAACCAAACAAAAACATTATTGTCTTCTTTTCCATCACTTAAAATTTATATGGTTAATTATATTGAACTTTTCTAAACCACTTGCCTAATAACGACAAGCTCACTTTTACACTAAAATATGTTTCTTCAACTCTTCCTGCAGTAGTGGTTCCTCTTCTTCCTCCTTCAAACCCAATATTCAATTTAGAACCTCCTACTGGTAACCCTAAACCAAAAGATATGCCAAAATCGTTTACAGGGGTATTATTTAACCTGATTCCTGTTTCTTCATATCTTAATCCCAATCTATAAGTTACTCTACTCCAGTAACTTGAAAAAGAGTTGTATCTGGGAACATAAAATCCTCCTAAAGAGAATCTGCTTCCATCTTCGTAGGCTAAATTACTAATACTCAGGAAAGAATTCTCAAAGTTACCTATTTTTTTTATTTCGTACTCCCCGCCGACAAACCATTTATTGAGTTTCCCTACTCCAAGACCAAAGGTAGTGGTGCTGGGAATAATAAGATCTGTCTCTCTTAAATTCAGGGCATCAAGATCTACATTTATACTTTGAGCCACCACATCTACTCCGGTAATAGTCGAGATAGTTTCCAGTCTTCTTTCGTTTTCCGAAGTAATGGTTGCTTCCGGGGCATAAATAACCGATGAATGTAACATCAGGTCTTTTGTAAGGCGTCCTTTATAGTTAAGTGCCAGGTTAACATCGATCCCGGACAGTGAAGATTCATTTACTTCCCGGGTAGCTAATTGGACTCCCTCTATAATTCGTCGTGTATCATTGTCAATCCTTCCAAAATCGTAATTAGCAGTAGCACCGATACTAAAATTTTTAGTGATCGCATACCCCACAGATAAAAATGCCCGATTTAATCCGCCATCTCCTGAAAACCTATCCAAAACATTAGGATCCTGGGTTTCATCAAGAGATTCCAGCTGATATCCAACCGAAGAATACGGAATAACACCAAACCCTATTCCGAGTTTCGGCGACAAGGGAAAAGCCAGTGCCAGATATTCGAAAGCTCCGTTACCGGTGCTCTCTGTAGTAGTTTCATTTTTAAGGCTCAGATTGGTATAAGAAGCAGCTACCGTATAGGTAGTTAATCTCAGGTTTCCAAAAGCTGCCGGGTTCCTGAAATTAAAGGCGATACTATCTGCAAAAACACTTATCCCTCCCATCGACTGATTTTCAACAGTTCCTCTAAATCTAAGTTCGCCTAAACCAAAAAATGAATATGGAGAATTCGAACCGTTTTGCGCATAACTATTTGAAATTAGCAGCAATGTAATCCCTACAATTATCTTTCTTATCATTAGTGTTTGTTGTATTCTAAAATGTAATTAAGTCCCCCCAAAATGAATTTTGAATTGGCAAATATGGTATTTTTTAATCTTTTAGACAAAAATTGGGTATCTCCACCTGTTAAAATAACTGTTAAATCTTTGAATCTTTGTGAATATTGCCCTATAATTCCTTCAACCTCATTAATCATGCCATTCTGAACTCCCGAAATCATGGAGCTATTTGTATCCTTTCCGATAAAATCATTTAACTCGCTGTTTTCCAGCAAGGGAAGTTTAGCCGTAAACTGATGCAGTGCCTTAAACCTCATTTGAAGTCCGGGAGCTATAGCCCCTCCGAGGTACTCTCCTTTAGCATTTATAAAGTCGTAAGTAATACAACTTCCCGCATCTATAACAAGGGTGTTCGTCAAAGGATATTCCCTGGCCGCCGCAGCCACCAATGCTATGCGATCTACACCCAGGGTCTCGGGTGTTCCGTATTTATTGACAAAAGGAATTCGGGAATCATGAGAGAGGACATGAACTTTATAAAATGCCTTAAGGCCCGAAATTTTAGCCTCAGCCAATCCCCCGACATCAGAGATAATACAATCTGTTATCTCCTTAAATTCTCCCTGCAGATCGGCAATGGTTTTACTCCACTCTTCTTCCTTAACTGCCTTATCGTAAACCAGATGTCCTTCGGTGTTAAAAACAGCCAGTTTAATGAATGTATTACCAACGTCTACTATTAAGTTCATATCTCATTTAAAAGTTGTAAATTTACAAAACCCATTTTTTTAAAATTTCTTTTGGTAATAACAAATTACCATTTATATTTGCACCCGCAATCAAGCAACTGGTACCTTAGCTCAGTTGGTAGAGCAACGGACTGAAAATCCGTGTGTCCCTGGTTCGATTCCTGGAGGTACCACGTCTAACACAAGACCCACTCTTTTTTGAGTGGGTTTTTGTTTTTGGAGGGATAGGGAAGCTTGCTTCTCTAAATACCAACGAAAACAGAAAGCCTCTGTCGCAGACAGCAGGGTCTTGTATTTGCAGTATTGGTTCCAAAGGAACAACGAGAAAAACGATGTTAATCCTGGAGGTACCACGTCTAACACAAGACCCACTCAGAAGAGTGGGTTTTTTGTTTTTGGAGGGATAAAGAAAGAGACACTACAAAAACCCCGAAGTACTCCCTTCCGAAGTGAGGATAGCATTACCGGATCATTCTCTTGAATTTTTGCGAAAATAAAAACACTTATCCCCTGATAAACACGTTCCTGTATTTTATGTTTTAAGATCATCGCTTATTTCGTTGGTTTGGGCATCAATTAATAAATGGTAATCATGAAAATAGCACATAAAAGCAGATGGATAGCAACTATAAGTTTAATACTGTATACTATAACAGGGCTATCTCAATCTTCCGAACAAATCGTTATCGGAACACAACATTCCATTCAATCCGAAATCCTTAATGAAGAACGTACCTATATGGTTAAATTACCGGAGGGGTATGAAAGCAGGAAACAAAAATACCCGGTAATGCTGGTTTTGGACGGAGAGGAAAACTTTCTCACCTATTCCGGTATTGTAAAGGAAATGAATGACAGCTGGCAAATTCCGGAAATGATCATTGTGGCTATTAAAAATATCGATCGCACCAGGGATTACACCCCAACACACAGCATGACGGGCCTGAACGGAGCTCAAATGGGGTTTCTGAGAACAAGCGGCGGAGGCAGGACTTTCCTTCATTTTATCGAACAGGAGCTTATGCCGAAAATCAACACTATCTATCGCACCAGCAACTTTAAGATCCTGGCCGGACATTCTTTCGGAGGGCTGGTAGCCGGAATGACATACCTGTCCGACAAAACCGGGTTTGATGCTTTTATTGCCATGGATCCAAGTTTTTGGTGGGATGATCAGCTCATAACAAAACAAATTGATCAGATCGATTTTTCATCCGTAAAGGACAGGATCTTTTATTTTTCTTCAGCCGATAAATATGAAAACTACGAAGGGGCATATCACATCTATGAGAACAACATAAACTCCCATCTTTCATTTCTTGCCAAATTAAAGCAGAAAGGGGTCTCTACCTCCAATTTAAAACTTCAGTTCTTTGAAGATGAAACCCACGGCTCCGTAGAATTACTGAGCCTGTATTACGGATTAAAGTTTATTTTTAAAGACTACCTCCTTAAGGATTTTAACCGAAAGTCGATAGGCGAGATAACACAGCATTACAAAACAGTTTATAAAGGTCAGTTTGCACCACCGGAATGGGCTGTAAACCGTCTGGGATACAATTTATTGCAGCTCGAAAACGGCAAAGAGAAAGCGATACGGTTGTTTGAGTTAAACCTGGCTAATTATCCCGGGTCCTTTCAAGCTCTCAGGAACCTGGCGGAAGCGTATCGGCAAACAGGAGAAAATACAAAAGCCCTGGAAATGTATAAAAAAGCAGTTGCGCTTAATCCGGCTTTTAAAGCGGGAAGGGAAGCCATTAAAGCCTTGCGGAAATTAAAAGAATAGCTTAAGCTACGGAAAAGTTTTAAGCAAGGATCAGCAAAAGCAGATTAGCGGTGGTCTTTTTGATTGTGATGAAATTGAATAATCATTTATAAAAGGCAAAAATCCCGGGAAGTCCCCGGGATTTTTTATTTATAAACTTTTTGTCAATTCAGTAATTTCTTCTCTAGTTCCTCCAGTGACTTTCCTTTGGTTTCCGGCATTTTAAAGATCCCCCAGATTAGCTGAAGTACCATCATTCCCGCAAAGAAATAATAAATATACCAGAGGTTATTTCTGAAGATCCCTTCGGTCTCATCTATAAAGAATGGAGTTATCAGGGTAATGAGAGCTGCAAAGATCCAATGTGTACTCGTCCCCCACGATTGCCCGTAGGCACGTACCCGGTTCGGATAGATCTCGGAGATAAACACCCAGATCACTGCTCCCTGTCCGATAGCATGCGATGCTACAAAAAGACAGATAAACGTCAGCAGTAAGATCGGATTGGCTTCTACCTGGAAGCAGTAGCCTACCATAAATAAACTCACAATATATCCTATAGATCCGATAATAATAAGCTGCCTTCTTCCCAGCCTGTCTATCAGTCGCATTCCGATGATGGTAAATATAAGATTGACCACTCCGATGGCTATGGAATTAAAGAGGGATTCCGTAGATCCCAGCCCTGCCTGCTCCAGGATCTGAGGCGCATAATACAGCACAAAATTGATCCCCGACAACTGATTAAAAAAGGCAATTAAAAAACCGAGCCACAGTAATTTGCTGTATTTTTTCCGAAACAGACGTTCTGCTTTCTCTCCTTCCTTAAGATCTTCCTTGATCTCTTCAAGTTTTTCATCTGCCCCGCCATCCGGGTAAATATGTTTGAGTACTTCCAGGGCACCCTCATCATCTTTTTTATGTAATGCCAGCCAACGCGGACTGTTTGGTACTTTAATGACCATAAGGGTATAGGCCAGGGCGGGAATAGCTTCTATCCCCAGCATCCAACGCCAGTCATTCGCCCCGTCGAAGCCCTTGAGTAAATAATTGGATATAAAGGCCACCAGGATCCCGAAAACCAGGTTAAACTGATACAGAGCCCCCAACCGGCCTCTGTTATTGGCTGTTGTGATTTCTGAAATATAAATAGGAGCTGCCACCGAAGACACCCCAACACCGATTCCTCCTATAAAACGAAAGAATGAAAAGGAATATGGGTCTGGTGCCAGGCCGGAACCTACCGCAGATATAAAAAAGAGGATCCCGATCCAGAACAAGGTCTTTTTTCGCCCCATCCATTTAGTAGGTATTCCTCCGAGTAATGATCCCAGTACGGTACCCCAAAGTGCCATACTCATTATAAAAGTCCCGTGAAACAAGGGTGAAGTGTTCCACAATTCCTTGATAGGCTGATTGGCTCCGCTGATAACCACAGTGTCAAAACCAAACAGAAATCCTGCCAGGGCCACGGTAACGGACCATAAAAGTGTTTTTTTCATATTAAAAAATTGATTTTTTGAAGCTGAACAGAAAGCTCATCACGAAGTTTTCTAACATTTTGTGTTGGTTACAATCTGCACTAAAATAGGAAATTAATTAAAGCCTTAAGAAATTAAATATTAATTCACCCTTCTTCAGGCCCGGATAAGAAATTGCTACATATACTGTTAAACTTCAAAAAAAATAAAAAAAAGCTGTAAGGACGAGATTTTGGAACGACTATATTTTATCGGGCACATTGTTTTTTGAGATTTCAATTACCCTTATATTTAATGCCAAACAACTTAATTACTTAAAATTATGCAAAAGACATATTATGATCCGGCGGATTTACGGAAATTTGGTTCTATTACCGAATGGAGTGAAGAATTAGGTAATAAATTTTTTGAATACTACGGAAAAGTATTCGAAGAAGGTGCACTATCTGCCCGGGAAAAATCACTTATCGCTCTGGCAGTTTCTCATGTGGTACATTGCCCTTATTGTATTGATGCTTATACTAAAGACGGATTACAAAGAGGGATCACTAAAGAAGAAATGATGGAAGCGGTACACGCAGGAGCGGCCATACAAAGTGGTGCGACACTTGTTCACGGGGTGCAGATGATGAACAAGTACAATAAATTATCAATGTAGAACGACCCTCAGAAAGTATCATTTACTTTCTGATATACGAAACTTAAATTATGGCTACTAAATCTCTTCTCGCAAGAAAAGATGATCTCGCTAATACCGAGACACAGCTTGAATACTTGTCCAACGGTATTTTTGCCAATGGAGAACTCCCTACATTTAAAGACAAAATAGCAGAGACAGGAAATTTTCCGCTTAAACCTAGAAAACTGGAGATCCTTCAGATCAATTTAGGTTATATGTGTAATCAGGTCTGTTCTCATTGTCATGTAGATGCCGGTCCGGACAGAAAGGAAATAATGACTCGTGAGACCATGCAGCAATGCCTGGAGGTTATTAAAAAAACAGGAGCGCATACCCTGGATCTAACAGGTGGAGCTCCCGAGATGAATCCGGATTTCCGATGGTTTGTCGAGGAGGCTTCCAAAGCAGGTATCAAGGACTTTATCGTACGTTCTAACCTGACGATCATCAGAGCCAATAAAAAGTACTACGACCTTCCGGAGTTTTTCAAAAAACACAATGTTCACGTGGTTTCTTCCATGCCGTATTACAAAAGGGAGAAAACAGATAAGCAAAGAGGTGACGGAGTATTTGATAAGTCCATCAAAGCTCTGCAGATGCTCAATGATGTGGGATACGGGAAAGAGGGCAGCAGCCTGAGACTCGATTTGGTATACAATCCTTCAGGAGCTTATTTACCAAGTGATCAGGAAGCCCTGGAACGCGATTTTAAAGAAGCTCTTAAAGAAGATTTCAATATCGATTTCCACAATCTGTTTGCAATTACGAACCTTCCTATAAGCAGGTTTCTGGAGTATCTTATTGCATCGGAGAATTACGAAGATTATATGTATGCTCTGGTAGAGGCTTATAATCCGGCAGCTGTTGAAAATGTAATGTGTACGAACACTATCTCCATAAGCTGGGACGGATGGCTGTACGATTGCGATTTTAACCAGATGCTGGGACTTAAGGTAGCTTCCAAAGTAAAACACATCTCAGAATATAACGAAGACCTTCTTCAAAACAGAAATATTATTATATCGCAACACTGTTATGGTTGCACCGCCGGTGCGGGAAGCAGCTGTCAGGGTACCGTTGCATAAAATACAATGAGCGCGGAGAATACTGCCATATTGATCTTTGCACAAACTTCTGCCGAAGAGCAGAAACGCAAGTCCATTTACAAGGGCCTCGCATTGTTTAATGCCCTGAATGAACGAGCTGTACGGATTGCAGAAAAAACAGGCCTTCCTTATTTCCTGTACACGGAAAAACAACAAAAAGGAACAAGCTTCGCTCAGCGTTTTGTAAATGCTATCTCCGAGATCTTTGCCAAAGGTTATGAGAATGTAATTACCATCGGGAACGACAGCCCGCAGCTCAATAGTTCGCATATAATTGCCAGTCTGAAACAGCTGGAGAAAAACAATTTTGTGCTGGGACCTTCGACAGACGGAGGTTTCTATCTTATGGGATTGCACCGATCGCTGTTCAACCGGGATGCATTCCTGGAACTCCCATGGCAAAACAGCGCCCTTAGCCGTAGTCTTAAAGATCTGATCTCCGCATCCTCAAAAAGCGTGGTTACTTTATCCACTCTTCACGATATAGACAGTGCAGATGATCTGAAAACACTGTCAAATTTCATTAAAGAATTACCGCTTTTGCTAGGAAAGCTGATCCGGCATATTCTTAGCAACTCTGACCAGTTCCGGCAGGAGAAGAGTACATTCTTTAAAAAGATCTATCAACATACCTCTCCCAACAAGGGATCTCCTATTTACAGTATTTCTCTTTTCGGATAAACCGAAAATTCCAGAACGTCAGGTCAATGCCACCAGAAGGCATATTGAAAACCGGAAACCCGTGATCTACAGTCACGGTCATTCCCAACAACTGTAAAATGCATTATTTTTTAATTCTTATCGCTTTTATAACATTCTCCGGAAATGCCCAGCATTCCCTCAGGGATGTATTGGATAAATATAACGATGAGAGCATTCCTTATATCCACGTTTCCGAATTGGCAAAACTGGATAAGAGCAAAGTGATCCTGGTTGATGCCAGGGAGAAAGAGGAGTTTAACATAAGTCATCTTAAAAATGCCTTTTACTCCGGTTACAATGATTTTGATCCTCGGTTCCTGAAACAGAACAGGATCTCTAAGGACCGGAAGATAATCGTGTATTGCAGCCTGGGGGTTCGTTCGGAAGATATTGCCAAAAAGATCAGGAAGTTGGGATATACCGAGGTATACAACCTGTATGGAGGCATTTTTGAATGGAAAAACAAGGGATTCCCGGTTTTTGACACAGAAGGGAAAACAACAGAAAAAGTACATGCTTTTTCTAAAGAATGGGGTATTTATTTAAAAAAAGGACAAAAAGTATATGAGTAATTTACTAATGATATTCACCAGGAATCCGGAACTCGGAAAGGTAAAGACCCGCCTGGCCAAAACTATAGGCGATGAAGCCGCCCTGGAAATTTACAAGTTCCTTTTGGAACACACGGTTAAGGTTACCAAAGACCTTAAAGCCGACAAAGCCACTTATTATTCGGTAAGCAATATAAATAATGACATCTGGGACCCTGTCCTTTATCAGAAGAAGGAACAAAAAGGAGATGATCTCGGTGAACGGATGCACAATGCTTTTTCGGAAGCGTTTCAGAACGGTTACGAAAAGGTGATCATTATCGGTAGTGATATGTACGATATAAGCTCCGAACATATTGAAGAAGCCTTTACTCAACTGGATAATAATGAAATCGTGGTAGGACCGGCAGAAGACGGAGGCTATTACCTTCTCGGACTTAAAAAACCTATCCGCGCCATCTTTGAAAACAAAGCCTGGGGAACCGATACGGTTTTTC
The DNA here is from genome assembly GCF_010671605.1 of Leptobacterium flavescens. Classification (GTDB taxonomy): domain Bacteria; phylum Bacteroidota; class Bacteroidia; order Flavobacteriales; family Flavobacteriaceae; genus Leptobacterium; species Leptobacterium flavescens. Next base: position 616,691 of record NZ_JAABOO010000003.1, on the reverse strand, counting down.
AGGACACTATGAAAGACCTGACCAACAATCAGGTTCATCTTCTGGAGACCCTGAACGATATAGATGTTTACGAAGATATTGCCGGCAAAGAAGTATTTCAGCCTTTTTTAAAAAAAATAAACATATGACACCAAATCAATTAGAAGAAACAACAGAATATCTGATCGCCAAAGGTTTTGACAAACCCGAAATAGGTATCGTCCTGGGAACGGGTCTTGGGCAACTGGTAGCAGAAATAAAAGATCCTGTTGAAGCGCATTACAATCACATCCCTTCCTTCCCGCTGGCAACAGTGGAATTCCATACCGGAAAACTTATTTACGGGGAAATAGAAGGAAAAAAAGTAGTGGTAATGCAGGGGAGGTTCCATCTCTATGAGGGTTATGATCTTATAGATATTACGTACCCCATCAGAGTAATGGAAAAACTGGGAATCAAAAAACTGTTGGTTTCCAATGCTGCCGGAGCCATCAACCTCGATTTCAAAAAAGGGGATCTTATGCTTATAGACGACCATATTAATCTGCAGGGAGGTTCTCCCCTGGCATTCAAGAATGTTGCCGAATTCGGAGAGCGCTTCGTAGATATGAGTCAGCCTTATGATAAGGAAATGGGTGATGCTTTAAGCAAGATCGCAGGCGAGCAGAATATCAGCTTAAAAAAAGGAGTATATGCATCTGTAGTGGGGCCACAACTGGAAACCAGGGCCGAATACAGATATTTAAAAATAATTGGTGCCGATGCGGTGGGAATGAGTACCGTTCCGGAAGTTATCGTTGCCAACCACTTAAATCTGCCTTGTGTTGCCGTATCGGTCCTGACCGATGAGTGTAACCCTGACAACCTCAAACCGATTAACGTTCCGGAAATTATTGAGGTAGCAGGAAAAGCAGAACCGAAAATGATCATTTTATTTAAAGAACTTATTAAACAACTTTAGTATGTCATACTTAGAAACTACAGTAGATGTTTACAGAGAAGCAGCCTTAACACCAGATGTGGGGCTATGTTGTACTACCAATCCTATCTGGGAACTGCCCGGTTTGAAGATTCCGAAGATCATGCAGGAGATGAATTACGGTTGTGGAAGCACCGTAGATGCCAGAGACCTGGTAAATAACCCCAAGATCCTTTATGTTGGAGTTGGAGGAGGAATGGAATTATTGCAATTCTCATATTTCTCCCGTCAGAAAGGTGGTGTTATCGGGCTGGATGTTGTAGACGAAATGCTGGAAGCATCCAGAAAGAATTTTAAAGAAGCAGAAGCTCAGAACGACTGGTTTAAAAGCGAATTTGTTGATCTGAGAAAAGGAGATGCCCTTAACCTTCCGTTGGAAGACGAAAGTGTGGATGTGGCAGCTCAGAACTGTCTCTTCAATATCTTCAAGGCAGAAGATCTTAAAAAAGCCATTGCCGAAATGTACAGAGTTCTCAAGCCTCACGGACGCCTGGTAATGAGTGATCCTACCTGCGAGCAACCGATGAATGAGAATCTGCGTAATGACGAGCGCCTGAGAGCACTTTGTTTAAGCGGAAGTTTACCGATCAAGGAATATGTAAAAATGCTTACCGATGCCGGTTTCGGAACGATCGAGATCAGAGCGCGCAAGCCATATCGTATCCTGGATCCTAAGAATTATGATACAGACGAACTGATCTATATCGAATCTATAGAAGTAGCCGCTATTAAAGATCCTATGCCGGAAGATGGCCCATGTATGTTTACAGGTCGTGCAGCTATCTATTTTGGAGATGAAGATTATTTCGATGATAAAAAAGGGCACGTTTTACTAAAAAACCAGCCTTTAGCAGTATGTGATAAAACAGCTGAAGCTTTAGCATCCTTAAACAGGGAAGATATCTTTATTTCAGAATCTACCTGGCATTACGATGGTGGCGGATGCTGCTAATCTAAAAAAATAGTCGACAAAAACTATCAAGAAAAACAGATAGTGCGGAATACCCTCTGCACTATCTGTCCCTTAAATCTATTACTGTTAAGAAGAAGAAAAATTGCTTTTATGAGAAATATTCTCTTTTTAAGCGCATTGATCCTACTGTTTAATGCGTGTTCAAAACCAAACACAAAAACGATTACCGTTGCGGGTTCAACAACTGTTCTCCCGGTAGTATCTACCGCAGCAGAGCAATATAAGAAAGCGCATCCGGATACGAGGATTATTGTAAATGCAGGAGGCTCCGGAGTAGGGGTCAATCAGGTGGGAAGTCAGAAGATCGAGATCGGGATGATCTCAAGAGCCATCACTTCTCAGGAAATAGATCAATATCCCGATACCTCTTTTCAAACGCATTCCATAGGAAAGGATGCGGTGGTTCCTGTGGTCTCTTCCGAAATTTTTGACAGCGGGGTAACTTCGCTTAGTCTCGAGCAGATCGCAAAGATCTACAGAGGAGAGATCAGCAACTGGAAAGAACTGAACGGGCCCGACAAAGATATTCTTGTTATCGACAAGGAAAAATCCAGAGGCACCAGACACGTTTTTATGAAGATCGTCATGGGTGACAAGGAAGCCGATGCCCCGGGAGCAGATCTTGTTCTGGGTTCCAACAACGAAGAACAAACAGCGGTTGTGCAGAGTGATGCCGCTATCGGAATGCTTTCAAACGCATGGCTTAATGAAGATGTTAAAGGCATTTCCATAATAATGCCCGACGGTGAGGTCATAGAACCGTCCCTGAACAATATTATAAACGGGAGTTTTCCGATTACCCGTAATCTTTTGCTTGTTACCAATGGAGATCCGGTAGGAGGAGCCAGAAAATTCATTGATTTTATCCTCAGTAAGGAGGGTCAGGATATTGTAACACAAAACGGATATGTTAGTATCGTACAATAAAATAGGAAAGGGCTATATAATGCTCAGCACATACATTAGTATGCTGATTGCTCTTTTAATTTTTATTGTATTGTTTATAAACAGCTTTGACGCGATAAGTCAGGTGGGCTTAAAATTGTTCACCCTCGAATGGAATCCTTCCAAAAATGAATACGGGATCCTTTCCATGCTGTACGGAACCCTTTCGGTAACCGTGATAGCATTGACCATTGCCATTCCCCTGGGGATCGGAACTGCCATTTTCACATCGGAGATATTGCCATCAGCCTATCGCATTTACGTTAAATCCATCATAGAATTACTGGCAGGTATTCCATCTATCATTTACGGGCTTATCGGGATTGCTTTTTTCAGTACCTGGATTGCTTCTTTTTTTGAACTGGCGTCCGGAAGAACCATCCTTACAGCCGGTATCCTGTTATCCATAATGATCCTTCCAACCATTGTAACTTTAAGCGATGACGCTATAAACAATGTCCCGAAAAAATACAGAGAGGCCGCCAAAGGCCTGGGATTGTATCCTTTTGAGGTAATTAAGAACACTGTTTTACCCATTGCTAAAAAAGATATTACAGGAGCCATTCTGCTTGCTCTCGGAAGAGCTTTAGGAGAGACCATGGCCGTAATGCTTCTGATAGGAAGCATCGACAAGATCCCAACTCCTTTTTACAATGTGCTCTCTCCCGGGCAGACCATTACCTCCAAACTGGGAAGGGAGATCGGGGAAAGTGCCTTCGGGTCACTTCATTTCAGCGCCCTGAACACCATGGGTTTTGTTCTGATGTTACTGGTTATTATACTCACTTTGATCACCCAGCTTTATCTCAGAAAAAGTAATCGATTGTATGAATAGGAAGCTGACAAATGCCGTTTTTAAGATCTTTGTTTGGGCCGCTATGGCTGCAAGCTTCGGGATTCTTCTTTTTCTGATCTCGGTATTGTTCTGGAAAGGTTTTGGTGCGATCAGTTTTGATTTCCTTTTTACACCTTCCAGTAATTTCGGAGCTGAAGGAGGGATCGTATACCAGATAGTCGGTAGTATACTCCTGATCGTATTTGCTACCCTGATCGCTTTTCCGCTATCTCTTGGTTTTGCTATCTATAAAAGTGAGTATGTTAAAAGTTCATATGTTCAGAATATAACAGACACCCTTATTTATGGCCTTAACGGGATCCCATCTATTATTTTCGGGATCTTCGGGCTGATCTTTTTTGTAAATCTTTTAAATACGGGGATATCCTGGTTTGTAGGCTCTATAATCCTGGCAATAATGATCCTGCCTACTATTATCCTGTCTACCTATCAGGCTATTAACAGTATTCCCGATTCTTTCAGGGAGAATGCCCTGGCTTTAGGACTTACAAAATGGCAATTGATCACCACCACACTTTTACCCCGGGGACTGAGCGGCGCCTTTACAGGTTTGCTTATAGGTCTGTCCAGGGCTATAGGAGAAACGGCCCCCATTATGTTTATTGCCACGGCTTTTTCGGGGGTAACTATTCCGGTAGGTTTTTTTGAACCTGTAAGCGCTTTACCCACCCATATTCTGGCTTTGGCACAACAGGCTACCAACCCTCAAGCCTTGCAGAACGCCTGGGGAACAAGCCTGGTCTTGTTATTACTGGTGCTTATATTCAGCATTGCAGCCTTGTGGAGAAGAGTTAAATTTTCTAAAATCGAATACTGATGGAGTTGAAAGAATTAAAAGAACCGATTGCAGATATAAAAAATAATACGGAAACCATTATTAATGTTTCCGGCTTTAATGTGACCTTTGGAGAGACCCGGGTGCTAAAGGACATTGCAGTTTCCTTTTACGAAAGGCAGGTAAACTGTATTATCGGCCCTTCCGGAAGTGGTAAATCTACCCTGCTGAGAAGCATCAACCGGATCAATGAAGGTACCGATCAAATAGATATTAACGGTATGATTTCTTTTAAAAACACCGATATCTACGGAAAAGACCGTGACCTCACCCTTCTGAGGAAAGAGATCGGGATGGTATTTCAGCGTCCCTGCGTATTTCCCAGGTCTATTCTTGAAAATGTAGTGTTTGGGATACAACATCATCAAAAGTTATCAAAAGCAGAGAAATTAGAAATTGCCGAAACGCAGTTAAAAGCAGTTTCTTTGTGGACAGAAGTTTCTTCCCGTCTGCATGAACCTGCTCATTCCTTATCTATAGGACAACAACAACGTTTATGTATTGCCAGGGCGTTGGCAGTAAAACCCAGTGTTCTCCTGATGGATGAACCCACATCCTCCCTGGATCCCGTTTCCTCCCGTGTGATCGAAGAACTGATGAGTGAACTGAAAAAAGAATACACCATTGTATTGGTAACACATAACATTGCACAGGCACAACGTATTTCCGATCATCTTATCTTTATGTGCGAAGGAAAAGTAATCGAATCGGGGGATAAAGAAAAATTATTCTGTAATCCCGATAAGATCCAGACAAAAACTTATCTTAAGGACGAATATTGCGATTGTAACCAATAAATGCAACAATGACATTACAGGAATCATATATAGAAGTCGTTAAAAGGTCTTATTCCGGATACTGGAATTATCTTAAACATGAGATCTCCGCCCCGGACTGGGATAATTATTTTTACGGGCTTATTGCCGTATCTCTTCTGGTATGGCTGTTGGAGATCATTTTTCCATGGAGAAAGAAGCAGCCCATTTTCAGAAAAGATTTCTGGCTGGACACTTTTTATATGTTCTTTAATTTTTTCCTTCTCAACCTCATTGTCCTTATCGCCTTATCTAATGCAACAGCAGCCTTTTTTGATGACCTCCTGGGAGTCTTCGGCCTTCATATAGGGAGTTTGCAGCTGTTTGACGTAGATCGGCTTCCAAGGGTATTGGGGCTATTTATATTCTTTATTATAAGCGATTTTGTACAATGGAACACACATCGATTACTTCATAAGGTTCCGTTTTTATGGAACTTCCATAAAGTGCATCACTCGGTCAAACAAATGGGCTTCGCCGCTCACTTAAGATATCACTGGATGGAACCTGTGGTCTATAAATCGCTCCTCTATATCCCGATTGCCATTATAGGTGGCTTTGATGCACAGGATGTTGTTATCGTTCACTTCTTTGCCCTGGCCATAGGGCATCTGAACCATGCCAATCTGGGATGGGACTACGGCCCGTTAAAATATGTACTCAACAACCCGAAGATGCATATCTGGCATCATGTAAAAGCACTTCCTGAGCATGCCAAACAAGGAGTTAATTTCGGACTTACCCTGAGCATCTGGGATTATATTTTTAAGACCGATTATATTCCGGAAGACGGAAGGGATATCGAGTTGGGTTTTGAAGGAGATGAAAATTTCCCAAAGGATTTTATGGGCCAGGAAAGCTATCCCATCCGATGGAAAAAACCCTCCGGATCTTAACATAAATATTGCGTAATTCATGTAAGCCGGATCGGGCTTAAACGACTGATCTAATCAATATTTATTACATTCTTACTTACTTATGAAAAAGGTTTTATTTTTTGTATTGGCATTTTGCGCACTTGGATTTGCATGCGGACCCGGAAAGAGAGTTGTTTCTCAGACTACGCCTGCAGAGGTAAAGAAGGAAGTAGCCGTAGTGACTGAAGAAGAAGTACCTGCTAAAAAACCGGAACCGGTAATCGAAGAAAAAGTCGAGGAAAAGAAAGAAGAAACAAAAGTACTTGTCGACTTTGACCCCGCCAAAGATGAGATCATAGAAGAAGTTATAGAGGAAGGGCCCGTAGAGGCTTTTAATCACAATATATGGGACAATCTTCTCCAGAAGCATGTTTCCGATGCCGGTAATGTAGATTATCAGGGTTTCAGAAGAGATAAAGTCATGCTGAATGTCTATCTGAAAGAACTTGCAGAGAACCTTCCGCAGGACTCCTGGACCAGAGAAGATAAGCTGGCATACTGGATCAATGTTTACAACGCCTATACCGTAAAACTTATTCTGGACAATTATCCGGTTAAAAGTATTAAGGACATTAAAAATCCGTGGGATATTCGCTTTTTCAAATTAGGCAAGAAATGGTACAACCTCAATGAGGTAGAGCACCAGATCCTTCGTAAAATGAATGAGCCACGTATACATTTTGCTATTGTATGTGCCTCTATTTCCTGTCCGAAACTGGAAAACCACGCTTTTACGGCATCTAAGCTGGAGGAGCAGCTAACAAAGGCCACAAGAGGTTTTCTTGCAGATCATAACAGGAATGTCATTACGGAGAAAAACTTAAAGCTTTCTAAAATTTTCAGATGGTTTGCCAAAGATTTCAAACAAAATGGTAGTTTAGTATCGTTTTTAAACGATTATGTAGATATCGAAATAGCTAAAAACGCTCGTATATCTTACAATGACTATGATTGGAATCTAAATGAGTAAGCCCAGAATCTCAATAATAATACCAGTTCTCAACGAGGGTGCTACCATAGATAAATTCCTGGAGTACGTTATCAATATGTCATCTCCGGAAAATATCTCTGAAGTTATTGTCGTTGACGGTGGTAGTATTGACGAAACCAGGGAAAAAGTCAGGTCTGTTAAGGACATTAAACTGATCTCATCTAAAAAGGGCCGGGCCAGGCAAATGAATGCCGGAGCTGCTCATGCAACAGGTCAGATCCTGTATTTTATCCATGCCGACAGCTACCCTCCTCAACATTTCGACCATTATATTCTAAAGGCTTATGAAAAAGGCGAGAATGCCGGTTGTTTCAGAATGAAATTCGACGACGGGCATCCTGTACTTAAATTTTCTCAATGGTTTACCCGTTTTAATCATAAAAGCTGCAGAGGCGGTGATCAGTCTTTATTTATAGGCACAGAAAAATTCAGGGAACTTGGCGGTTATAATGAAGACTATATTATTTACGAAGATTACGATCTGATAAGCCGTATTTACAAAAACGCTTCCTTTAAGGTCATCCCCGAATATGTAACGACCTCAGCCCGAAGATACGAAAAGAACGGAGCCTGGAAACTTCAATATCATTTTACCGTGATCCATTTAAAGAAATTCTTTGGCGCCGGACCCGACGAACTCTATCAATATTACAAAAAGAAGGTGATCTCTTAAAAATACTGCCCGATCCCGAAGACTATCCCGTTACTGGAGTCTTTGGTAATCCCATAACCGTAATCAATCCGAAAAACAGCATTGAAGATATTTTTATGGATAAATCTCAGGCCTACTCCCGGATAGACCCTGGCATTTACCGAATTAAAGAAATCGGTAAGCTCTCCCCCGGGATTCCTCCAGGTACCTGCATCGATAAAGGCGTTGCCCTGAAGTACAAACCAGTTTTTTTCATAAAGGGTATAACGGAATTCCGTGTTTAACACCAGCATAGCCGTTCCCCTGTCTATGATATTCCCAACACCGCGTATATTGAGGTTATTATCTACCGAAAAAGGAGCAAAAGGACTGTCGTCATTAGAGGCGATCCCGACACGAAAACGGTTTGCCCAGTTTCCTTTATCTCCTACTCGTTTAAAGAAGTCGAAGTTATTCCAGAAGATAAAGAAATCCTGCTGAAATTCGTTATTTGAAGTTACAAACTGAAAATTAAAGGAATTCTTGATCCCTGAAACATATTGATAAAAATAATCGAGATTATTGTAATTGTAGATAAACTTAAAAAGCCATTTATTGAGGTTGAGGAATTCCGGAATATCCTCACTTGTAGCCCCGTCCAGATAAAGGTACTCCTCATTAAAATAACTCCCACCTATCTGAATACTGTTCCTGAAATTGAACTCGTATAAAAACAAGCCTTCGATAGACCGGTTACTATAGCGATAATTAGCAGTTCCGGTATCCAGAAAGAGAGGTTCTTTCCTTACAATGTTCTCGTGATGCAATGCCAGACCTGCCTTGTTGGAAAACAGATAAGGAGCCTGAAAATTGATCCCATAGGAATTAAATACATTGTTTTCATAGAAGCCTCCGAAGGCTATATTCCTTCCCAGAAAATTAAAGTCGTATAAGGCCAAACGATAGGCAACATCCTGATTTCTGGCGGTCCAAAGGTTTACTTCCGGGATAACGGTAAAATTCTCTTCCACATAATAATAAACATCGTATAGATTCTCCTTTGCGTGGAACACATGATAATAAGCATGTGATATTCCCGGTAAGCGTTTGAGCTTGGAGATATCGGCTTCCAGCTTGAGGGAATCCAGCACCTCTCCCTTCCGGGTCTTTGCTATTTTCCGGATAAAGGATGCCTTGGTCTTTTTGTTTCCCTCAACTTTCAGGTCGTAAACGATCCTGTCCTGAGAGAAAAGCACAGAACAAACAAAAAAGAGAATTAAACTGCTTATATTTTTTATCATTATTGATATGTTCCGTAAAACTCCTGAATTAATTTTTCGGCAGGTTTGTTTTGCGGGGTAAACCGGCTGTTGGAAGTTCCTCCGGCTTTATGGTGAAAATCGTACCACTTCCAGAGAAATCCGCCCGCAAACCAGTCTTCATCCCAGAACTTATTGTAAATAGCCTTTAATGCATTTTCCTGGGCCTTAAGGTTTACACTGTTCATACTTCTATCGGAGTTCCACGGCTGGCGCGCTGCAAAATCCACACTCCTGTAACCGTATTCGGTAAAAAGTACAGGCTTGTTCTCCTTTTGCTGTAATGCCGCAATTTCGGATTTATGTTTGTCCCAGCCTTTTTCCATTTCCTCTATTCCCGGGGTCTGAGCTCCGCTTAGCGGAAAATAGGCATCAACACCTATATAATCCAGTTTTTTCCAGAAGTGAACCTTATCAAAGGTATCCCAATTCTCTGCATAGGTAAGCTTTCCTTTATAGACCTTACGAACTTTGGCGATCAGCTTTTCCCAGAATTGAGGGCGCTTCGTTACAAATTTGTTCAGTTCGGTCCCTATACAAAAAAGCTCTGCTTTTATTTCCTGGGCGAGGACGGCATACTCCAGGATAAATTGTTCGTAAACCGATTCGAAAAGCTTCCATTCATCTTCGGTTTTCATCCCGATATGACCTGTGAATGCTCCCCTCGAGATCCATATCTGAGGTTTGACCATTACCTTAACACCTGCATTATGAAACAAAGCAGAGGTATTCCTGACCCCCACTTTACGCTCGCCCCACCACTGTCTGTCCCGGTTAAAGGATATCTGAGTAGCATTCAGGCTCTGCATAAAACCGAACGGCATCAGGCAAACCCAATTGGCATTTACATTTATAACAGGTTTAATGCTGGCTTCCGTAACCACGTTCCTTCCCCCTACAAAACTAATTCCGTTAATCTTGTTCTTTTGAGAAAAGGAGGTTTCCGAAAGTATTAAAACAAAGAAAATCAGGAGCTTTATCTTCATATGCAATTTTGAATAAAGCCCCTAATTTAAGGGTAAACTTATAAAATTACTCTAAGACCTATGTTAAATGTTTGGCCTGTATTAGCATCTCTGGCCCTGAAAAAATTGGTATAGAGAGTTTCCACACTCAACTCGTCGGTCAATTGATATTTTATTCCGGCTCCTGCCGCAGAGAAATTCTGATCAAAATTATTTCCAAGGTCGATCAGAAAGAATTGCTGAACCAATACCTGTAAAGTAAGTCTTTGAGATGGGAAATAACTGAAGAATGTTCCCGAACTCAATCTAAGGCTTTCATTGGCAAAACCTCCCTGGATAGTACTGGTTCCGATATTGTCGAATACACGGGTCTCTCCGAAGTTAAACTCCGTATTCAGTTCAGAAAATACCTGGAATTTATTTCCTGGGAAAACATAGTCATAAAAGAATCTGTTTTGCCAAACAAAACTCTTCTCATCAAGGAATACACCGTTCTCTACCTCGTTATCGATCAACGGAATAAAGAAGGAACTCTGAATAGAGAAGTTGCTGATGTTTTTAAACGGCTGGAATTTGATAGAAGGTGCGATGGTAGTAATACCGGATCTGGCAGTCCCGTCTTCTCCGTCAAAACTAAATACATCAAATACACCTCTTCCGCCAATTGTATTGGATCTTACTTCAAAAATTACCCCGAGGTTTACTCTTCGGTTTTTAGATACTCCGTGAAAGATCTCAAAAGTAGAAGTGAAGAAGTTCTGACGTCCGCCAGTACTGAACTTATCTCCGTCTTCATTTACAAATGTAGTTGTAGTAAACAAATTGTTGAACCATTTGATATCCCACTGGTTCTGATACAACAGTTTTGAAGGGGTAAACTCTATAAGATTACTTCTGGTTTGTGTATCATCGTCTTGCTGAGCAAAACCCGTTTGAACTACTGCAAGGAATAATAAAGTAATGATTAGTGTTAATTTTTTCATTTTTCGTTTTATTTCGGTTTATAATTATTTAGCGTTTAAGGTCCAGTTATATGAGTAATAACCCAGTTTGTGACCTGCAGGTATCTTCTGATCGCGATACTTATTGATAAAATCTATTTCTGATTGTCCTTTCTTTACAAAATCTCCTTTATACCATTTAAGAATTTCCGAAACCTCTACCTTATTCTTTTTAACTTTAATAAAGTTAGGGTTGTTAAGAGCGAGTTTCGTCTGACGTGTAAGCTGCGCATCCAAAGTATTCGGAAGGTAAGCTTCATCGATCAGCGGAGGGCATCCGAGAGCTCCGCATACGAGTACAAAATGAAATCTCGCATCATCGAACTGAGCTCTTAGCAGTTTATTTTCTATATCGTTAAGGATTATTTTCTTCCCGCCAATATTGTGCTTGGTCTTATCGAAAAAACCGGGATTGGCCAATGGAGAGTTTGTCGGATATTTATCTATAATTCCTTTTATTACAGATATATTATATGCGTTGATCCAAAAGGCCTGATAAGTATTTGCATCATCTTTGGATACACTTACTTTATTAGCGATCTCCAGGATCTCGTTAAGTTTTTCAGGGGATTTGTGAATGGAAGCATAATCTACTTTTCCATTACTCACATAGGTCTTAAAAAAAGCATCTGCTTTCTCAAAAAACAATTGGGTCTGAGCAAAGCTCATATTAATAAATAAGATTAAACCCAGGGTTAAGATTTTTTTCATGACTTTGTAATTTATCCCCCCTTGGGTCTTGATTTTCTTAACATACTTACAAATAATAACAAAATTTTAAGAGACTCTTAATTAGGTGCTAAGGATCGGTTTGGGCGTACGGTAAGTATATTTATTACTTACAATTTTACTCTATTTATAATAATTCTAAATTAAATCATTGGATTAAGTTCTTAACTTTAGAATCGACTTAATACGCAACGATTGTAATTAAATTATGGAGCATATTGTTATTATCGGTAACGGAATATCAGGCGTTACCGCTGCACGACATATAAGAAAATTGTCCGATAAAAAAATCACCATCATCTCAGCAGAAACCGATTACTTTTTCTCTCGAACTGCTTTGATGTACATATATATGGGGCATATGAAATTTGAACATACCCAGCCCTATGAGAATTGGTTCTGGAAAAAGAACCGCATCGAACTGAAAAACGGTTTTGTTCAGCAGGTAGACACCACTAATAAGGAACTTCATTTTGCCGATGGCGATAAGATGAGTTATGACAAACTTATTATCGCAACCGGTTCCAAGCCCAATAAATTTGGCTGGCCGGGTCAGGATTTGGATGGAGTTATGGGAATGTATCACAAACAGGACCTTGAAAGCCTTGAAAAACACACTCCCGGAACCAAAAGAGCTGTAATTGTGGGAGGCGGACTTATCGGGATCGAGCTGGCAGAAATGCTGGTTTCGAGAAATATTCCTGTAACCTTCCTTGTACGTGAGACCAGTTTCTGGAACGGAGTACTGCCCGCCGGAGAGTCGGAAATGATCAACAGGCATATCCGCGAGCATCATATAGACCTCAGATTGGATACCAATCTTGTGGAAATTCTTGCCGATGAGAACGGAAGGGCCAGGGCTGTCACAACAGATAAAGGAGAAACTATAGAATGTCAGGTTGTTGGTCTTACTGCCGGAGTATCTCCTAATATTGACTTCCTGAAGGATTCGGCTATCGAAACAAACAGAGGCGTATTGGTAAATCGTCATCTCGAGACCAATATATCCGATGTTTATGCTATTGGCGATTGTGCCCAGCAGCATGAAGCTATCGGATTGAGAAGACCTATAGAAGCTGTTTGGTATACCGGAAGAATGATGGGAGAGACGGTGGCTCAGACCATTTGCGGGAACCGCACAGAATACAAACCGGGACACTGGTTTAATTCTGCCAAGTTCCTCGATATAGAATATCAGACCTATGGTTGGGTATTTGCCAGACCACAGGAATACGAAAAACAATTTTACTGGGAGCATGAAGGTGGGAAGAAATGTATCAGGATCTCCTATCATAAAGACACTAATGAGTTTTTAGGCATCAATAACTTCGGAATACGCATGCGTCACGAAGTCTTTGATAAATGGTTAACCGAAAAAAGAGATGTGGATTACGTCATTAACCATCTGGCTGAGGCCAATTTCGATCCGGAATTCTTTGCCAGGCATGAAGCCGAAATTTTACAACACTTCAACTCTCAAACACTAACAAACGCATAATAAAGTAATAAAAGTCATGAAACATAACGTAGAACAGAGCATGTCCTTGACAAGTCCGGCGCCGACTAATTTAAGCCTGATGCAAAAGTTTGCTACCTTTCTCGGGGTAACCGGATTAGGAATCCTTCTTCTAGCTGCATTTAATATTAATTTTCCTCATAAAGCCCTTTGGCTAACCATTTCCTTATCGGCTATAACCATAGGTACTATTGCCTTTTCTTATGGTCTGTATGGAAATACTGCAGAAGGGATCAAGAATAACGGAGTATTTTTTAAATCTATCTCCAACCGTGGATTCCTCGGATGGATAGCAGGTATCCTGCTTACCGGTTTTTATGTAGTTCTCTATTTTTACCCTGAGTATCTGGGTCTGGTAAAAGACGGTGACAATACAGGTGTTATAGCTGTTTTCGATCCTTTAAGTCGTCTCTTAAGCGGAAATCCGGCCAGTCAGTGGTTTGTTTACGGAACACTCTATACGGTAGCCATCTTTGCTTTCGGGATTAAATTTATGTGGAAATACAGACATAACAGATACGAGGTAATTCGTACCGGGAGTGTGATGTTCTTCCAGACTGCCTTTGCATTCATTATTCCTGAATTAATGGCAAGGTTGAACACAGATACTTTTAAACTTCCGTATTACGACCTGAAGAATGTATGGCCCCTTAACTATTACAATTTTGAAGGATACAGGATAAAAGAATTTGTCAATGCCGGAAATATCGGGTTGGCACTGCTGATCTTCGGGATCGCTTCTATTTTTATCATCACACCTATCCTGACCTATAAATACGGTAAAAGATGGTACTGCTCCTGGGTATGTGGTTGCGGAGGTCTTGCCGAAACTGCAGGAGATTCTTTCCGTCAGCTTTCCGATAAGAGCAAGTTTGCCTGGAAGGTTGAAAGATGGGTGATCCATAGCGTACTCGTATTTATTATCGTAACTACAACAGCCGTGGTTCATTCCTATCTTGGGCATGATACCAGCAAATACTGGCTTACGAAGAATACTTTCCTTATCGGAGTATCGGTATTCCTTACTGTGTTATTTGCATTGATCTGGATCTTTAAGCGTCAGGAGCTGAAGAAAGATGCCAGATACGGAGCGATCGGTTACCTGGTTATTATTCTTGCTTTTGTAGCTCTTCACTATACAAGTGGTGATTCCAAAATATTCTTATTCAAAGCCAACGACCTGAGAAGTACATACGGTTTCTTAATCGGTAGTATTTTCTCCGGGGTGATCGGTACCGGTTTCTACCCGATACTGGGAAGCCGTGTATGGTGTAGGTTCGGGTGCCCTATGGCAGCTATCCTCGGAATACAACAACGTTTATTCTCCAAGTTCAGAATTACAACCAACGGGGGACAGTGTATTTCCTGTGGTAACTGTTCTACTTACTGTGAGATGGGAATTGATGTTCGTGCTTATGCTCAGAAAGGTGAGAATATTGTACGTGCTTCCTGTGTAGGATGCGGAATTTGTTCTGCAGTTTGCCCAAGAGGTGTTCTTAAACTGGAAAACGGATCTCAGGAAGGAAGGATCAATCCTAATGAAGTTCTTTTAGGGAACGATGTAAACCTGATGGACCTTGTAAATCGTAAATAATGTTAGTAAAGAGGACTATCCTCGTCTAAATTAGGTAAAAAAGTGTGCCATGTTTTCTAAATATGCTCTTGTTATCGTTTCATTTCTGGTTTTCAACTCGGGTGCAAACAAGAAAATGTATCTGAAAGAATACTATGAAAACGGTAAAAAGAAAGCTGAAGGATGGGTGCTGAACGATGCTAAAACAGACTATTGGAAATTCTATTATCCCAATGGTAAACTAAAAGCAGAAGGGCATTTTAAAAAGGGCAAAAAAGAAAATTATTGGTACTTTTACGACGAGAATGGCAGGTTAGACATGGAAGGGCATTACACCGCCGATGAAATGAATAACTGGTGGCTCTTTTATGACAATAAGGGACAAATAGACCACAAATGCCAGCTCAGGAACGGAACAAAAAACGGTTATTGCTTAAAATACATGAACAAAAAACTCAAATCCGCTCAGAAGTATAAGAACGGTAAGAAAATAAACGAGTGGTTTGATTTTAGGAGTTTTAGGCGTGACAATAATTTATCAGATCTCAAATGACATTAATTAAAGTCATTATTCCTGCTTTTAACGAAGAGGATTCTATAAGTAACGTCATAAATGAAATTCCGGATATTGTTGATGAAGTAATTGTTGTCAACAATAATTCTACAGATAACACGACGGAAGTTGCGAAAAAGGCCGGAGCTACGGTTCTTTCGGAAGACAGAAAAGGTTACGGCTATGCCTGTTTAAAGGGGATGGATTACATTGCCGGTCAGGCTCAAAAACCCGATATTCTTGTATTTCTCGATGGCGATTATTCCGATTACCCTGAAGAACTTACCAAGATCGTAAAGCCTATTATCGAAGATGATATTGATATGGTGATAGGGGCCCGAAGGAAAAATTTGAGGGAAAAAGACTCCATGACACCTCAACAGGTGTTCGGAAACTGGCTTGCAACCTTCCTGATGAAAATTTTTTTTAACGCAAAATTTACCGATCTCGGACCCTTCAGAGCTATCAAATATGAAAAGCTCCTATTCCTCGGGATGGTAGATAAAACCTATGGTTGGACCGTGGAGATGCAATTAAAGGCCATTAAGAAAAAATTAACATATACAGAAATACCGGTACGCTACAAAAAGAGAATTGGTGTCTCAAAAGTTTCAGGAACCGTAAAAGGTACTATCTTTGCTGCCGCGAAGATACTAGGATGGATCTTTAAATACAGTTTGAAATAATGAACTTGACCATAGCATTCATAATTATAACGATTTATAGCATTGCGCTGATACTCATCTTTTTCTATAGTTTGGCGCAGCTTAATCTTCTTATCAACTACCTCGGTTTTAAGAAGAAGGATCAGCAGGCCCCAAAATTCGATCTGACAAATCCGAATGAGGTTCCGTATGTAACCATACAATTACCCCTCTACAACGAATTATATGTGGTAGAACGCCTTCTCGACAATATTTCTAAAATAGATTATCCGAAAGATAAACTCGAAATACAGGTTCTTGACGATTCTACCGATGAATCTGTTTCCTCAACTGCTGCTCAGATAGCTGAGCTTAGCAAAAGCGGACTGGATATCCAGCACGTAAGAAGAGAAAACAGAAAAGGTTTTAAGGCCGGAGCTCTTAAAGACGGCTTAATTCACGCCAAAGGTGAATACATCGCAATATTTGATGCCGATTTCCTTCCGGAAAGCGATTGGCTTCGGAAAACGATCCCTTATTTTAAAGATGAGGAGATCGGAGTGGTTCAGACCCGCTGGAGTCATATTAACAGAGATTATTCCCTGCTCACCAAGATCCAGGCTTTTGCCCTGGACGCTCACTTTACCCTGGAGCAGGTAGGAAGGAATTCCAAAGGGCATTTTATCAACTTTAACGGTACCGCCGGTGTATGGCGTAAAGAATGTATTATAGATGCAGGTAACTGGGAAGGAGATACTCTTACCGAAGATCTCGACCTTAGTTACAGAGCACAGTTAAAGAACTGGAAATTCAAGTACCTGGAGGATGTGGAGACACCTGCAGAATTACCAGTAGTGATCAGTGCTGCCCGTTCACAGCAATTCAGATGGAATAAAGGTGGAGCGGAGAACTTCCGTAAAATGGTATGGAAAGTACTGAGCTGCAAAAACATTCCTTTTAAAACGAAAATTCACGGAGTACTTCACCTACTCAACAGTACGATGTTCCTATGTGTACTTACGGTAGCTCTTTTGAGTATTCCGATGCTTTATATTAAGAACACTTACGGTCACTTAGCCTGGTTCTTCGATGTTACCAGTTTCTTTATCGTAAGTACCATTATTCTTTTTGTATGCTATTGGTTTACCTATAAGAATATTCAGGGCAGTGGTTTTGATAAATTTGTGGAATACATACGGATGTTCTTTACTTTCTTCTCCGTGGCTATGGGCTTCTCCCTGCACAATTCTGTTGCAGTACTGGAAGGTCATATCGGAAAACGAAGTGAATTTGTAAGAACACCTAAATTCAACATAAAAAACCTGAAAGATTCCTGGAAAGGTAATAAATACATCCGCAGGAATATCTCGGCAAACACATTACTGGAAGCAGGTCTGATGTTGTACTTCCTTTTCGGAATGTACAGCGCTATCCCGTTGAATGATTTCGGATTATTCCCATTCCATTTAATGTTGTTCCTAGGTTTCGGATTTGTTTTCTTTAAGTCTTTAACTTCTAAAGCTTGATAGCAGAATACTTGAAATACAGGAAGATTCCCGTTCTGTTTTCTGTTATCTGTATTGCTTTTTATATCAGTTTCGCTTATGATTTTGACCGGACTGACTTTGTCAAGCTTATCGGTCTTTACGGAGCCCTGTTCTTTTTGTTTTACAAACTGGTACAGATCTCCAAAACAGATCTGCGTTTTCTAACGGCAATTTCCATTCTCTTCAGACTGGTATTTATTGTAAGTATTCCGTCCTTATCCCAGGATTTTTACCGATTTATCTGGGACGGAAGAATGGCTTTGGCCGGCTGGAATCCTTATCTCTATCTTCCTAAAGATCTTATTGCCGAGGGTACCGCACCTATAGCCCAGGCTGCAGAGCTACATGAAGGTATGGGATCCTTAAGTGCACGGCATTACACCAATTATCCACCTCTGAACCAGTTGTGTTTTATTATTAGCGGGATCTTTGCCGGAAAGAGTATTTTGGGATCTGTAGTGGTGATGCGCCTGCTTATTATTCTGGCAGATCTGGGAACGCTCTTTTTCGGGGGGAAACTCCTGGAAAACCTAAAGCTTCCCAAACACTATATCTATTTCTATATCCTCAACCCCTTTATCATAACCGAGCTTAGCGGAAATCTGCATTTTGAAGGTATTATGATCTTTTTCCTGGTATGGAGTCTATATCTTCTGCAAACAGGAAAGTGGAAATTCTCTGCAGTCGTTCTCGCCTGCTCTATTTCCATCAAACTGATCCCTCTTTTATTCCTGCCCCTGTTCCTTCAGAAACTGGGATGGAAAAGAGCTGTTGTGTACTACAGTATTGTAGGGCTTGTAAATATTTTGCTGTTCCTCCCTTTTCTCTCTTCGGATTTTATCAATAATTACTCCGAAACGATCGGGTTGTGGTTTACCAACTTCGAATTCAATGCCAGCATTTACAATATCATCAAGGAAATAGGCTTTAAAGTAAAAGGATATAACATTATTAAAACGGTTGGAAAGATCAGTCCCTTTGTGGTTATTCTTTTCCTTACGGGGATGGCTTTCCTCAGAAAGAACGACAGTACTCAGAAATTGATCACCGCCATGTTACTCGGGCTTTCTTTTTACTTTTTTATCTCGACAACGGTTCACCCCTGGTATATTGCCACCCTTCTTATACTTTCGGTTTTTACCAAATACCGTTTCCCGCTGGTCTGGAGCCTGGTTATCATCCTCAGTTACTACGCTTATTCTATTCCGGGCTTTAAGGAAAACTATTGGCTGCTGGCGATAGAATATCTGGTAGTTTACGGCTTTTTGATCTACGAATTAAATGCAGTTAAAAAACAAAAAAACCTCCCGTTGATAAAATAATAACAGAAAAAATTGTTTTGTTTTCCATTTTTTTTCTAAACTTTGTACCCACAAACGGGAAGATCATTTTATTTTCCTATCAGAAAAACGAATGCAACATTATCTAGACATAACAATTTCAAAGCTGGAAAATTCTGTTCCGGCTCTTGTTGTTGCGCTTCGTTCTCCCCGTTCTATCCGTCGTCGCCCGTAAGGGTGTACTTCTAGCTTTGGAGCTTAGGTGTGTCCGGCTCCCTTTCCACAACCTATATTCATTTTAGTTTTTTACAATTAAATCATTTTGTCATGTTAGTTATTATTGCTGACAGTTCGCATGTTTCGTATGCAAATGATATTTGCGACACCATAGCAGATTCTGCCAATCAGAGGGGAACGGGTATTGCCAAAAGAACCCCCGAATATATCATTACCAAGATCGAGAACGGTAATGCGGTTATCGCTTTGGACGGCGACAAGTTTGCCGGTTTCTGTTATATCGAATCCTGGGGGCACGGAAAATTCGTTGCCAACTCCGGGCTTATTGTCCATCCCGATTACAGGGGGCAGGGGCTCGCCAAAAAAATAAAGAAGAAGATCTTCGAGCATTCCAAAAAGAAATACCCCAATGCCAAGATCTTTGGTATCACTACCGGTCTGGCCGTCATGAAGATCAATTACGAACTGGGCTATGAACCTGTTACCTTTTCCGAATTAACAGACGATCCGAGTTTCTGGAACGGCTGTTCTACATGCAAGAATTATGATGTCCTGACCAGGACCGATAAAAAAATGTGCCTCTGCACCGGTATGCTATACGATCCGGAAAAGAAGAACGAAAAACAAAAACACGAATACAACGGCAAGGTCTTTAAAAGGCTGAAGAACATTAAACAAAACCTGTTTCTAAAAAAGAAGTCATCATGAAGAAGAAATTAGTATTGGCATATAGCGGAGGGCTGGATACCTCCTATTGCGTAAAACACCTGTCGCACGACCTTGGCTATGAAGTACATGCCGTTAGTGTTAATACAGGCGGTTTTTCTGCGGAAGAAACGAAAAAAATGGAAGAAAAAGCACTGTTAATGGGTGCTTCCACTTATAAAAACATCGATGCGGTTCAATCCTTTTACGAGAAGGTCATAAAGTACCTGGTATTTGGTAATGTATTAAAGAACAATACCTACCCACTTTCTGTGAGTGCAGAAAGAGTGGTACAGGCCCTGGAGATCATCAATTATGCAAAAAGCATCAATGCTTCCTTTATTGCACACGGAAGTACAGGTGCAGGGAATGACCAGGTGAGGTTCGATCTTATTTTCCAGGTTCTGGCTCCCGAAATAGAGATCATTACTCCCATAAGGGATCAGCAGTTATCCAGAGAAGCCGAAATAGCTTATTTACAGGATCACGGGATCAGTCTTAACTGGGAGAAGGCAAAATACTCTGTCAATCAGGGGCTCTGGGGAACCAGTGTCGGAGGGGCCGAAACGCTAACCTCCCACCTGCCTCTACCAGAAGAAGCTTATCCGAGCCAGTTAAAGGAAACACATCCGAAGCAACTTAAACTGAGTTTTAAAAAAGGCGAACTCATCGCTATCGATGATGAGAAAGGCAATCCGGTAAGCAATATTTCCAAACTTCAGGAAATTGCCTCTGCCTATGCAATCGGCAGGGATATACATACGGGAGATACCATTATAGGCATTAAAGGAAGGGTCGGTTTTGAAGCCGCAGCTCCCATGGTCATCCTTAAAGCGCATCACGCCCTGGAAAAACACGTGCTTACCAAATGGCAACAGCACCATAAGGAGCAATTGGGCAACTGGTATGGTATGTTACTGCATGAAGGGCAGTACCTGGACGAGGTGATGAGAAATATAGAAGCCTTCCTTGAAGACAGTCAGAAGAAGGTAAACGGAGATGTATTTGTAAGTCTCTATCCCTACAGGTTTACCATAGACGGTATCCAGTCCGGGCACGATCTGATGAATGCTTCCTTCGGAAGTTACGGGGAGATGAACAAAGCCTGGACCGCAGCAGATGCCAAAGGTTTTATCAGATTGCTCTCCAATCAGAACAAGATCTATCAACATTTAAATACAAACTCATGATAAAGGCAGGAATTATAGGAGGTACGGGTTATACCGCCGGAGAACTTATCAGGATCCTCAGTTTTCACCCTCAGGTAGAAATAGACTTTATAATGAGTACTACCAAAGCAGGAGAAGCAGTTTCAGATGTTCATCAGGATATGCTGGGACTAACAGATCTGCATTTTACAGATACGGTTAATACCGGAGCGGATGTAATTTTCCTTTGCCTGGGGCACGGGAACTCAAAAAAGATCCTGCAGGAACACAGCTTTTCCTCGCATACCAGGATCATCGACCTCAGCAATGATTTCAGGTTAAAGGAAGACAGTAATTTTAACGGAATGCCCTTCGTGTACGGCCTTCCTGAATTGCAGAAGAAAGAGATCAAAAATGCGGCTTTTATTGCCAATCCCGGTTGTTTTGCCACGGCCATCCAATTGGCGCTTTTACCCCTGGCAGGAGCTAATATGCTTCATCATAAGGTACATATCAATGCTATAACGGGAAGCACAGGAGCCGGAGGGAAATTATCCTCCACGGCACACTACAGCTGGAGGAACAATAATATTTCATGGTATAAGCCTTTTACCCATCAGCACTTGGGAGAGATCGGGCAAAGCTTGCAATCCCTCCAGAAAAAGGAAGCCTCTCTCTTTTTCCTCCCCCAAAGAGGAAATTTTACCAGGGGCATCTTTGCTACTGCCTATACCGAATTTGAAGGCTCTCCGGAAAAAGCATTCAAACTCTATGACGAATTCTATAAGGATGCTGCTTTTACCCATGTCTCCAAAAAAGAGATACAGTTAAAGCAGGTAGTGAACACCAATAAAGCACATATTCACCTTCACAAGCATGATAACACTCTATTGGTAACCAGTGTTATTGATAACCTGCTTAAAGGAGCTTCGGGGCAGGCGGTACAGAATATGAACCTCATGTTCGGATTGGATGAAAAAGAAGGTTTGCAGCTAAAGGGTAGTTTTTTCTGAGAACAAAACAAAAACGAAACATAAAATGAAGACAGCAATCATCGGAAGCGGAAATTTAGGCCTTGCCATAGCAAAGGGCCTTATCGTGAGCAATGCAACCACCTCTCTCTACCTGACCAAAAGAAATGCCGACAGCATTAAAGACTGGGAAAAGTATAAGGGAGTGAAAGTAACCTCAGATAACAGGGAAGCAATACGCAATTCGGATATCATCATTTTTGCCGTACAACCCAGGCACTTTGAAAATATCCTCGAGCAGATCAAACTGTTGTTAACCGATAAGCATGTATTGATCTCTACCATCACCGGTTTTAAGATCTCAAAGATCGAATCGATCATCGGGAAAGATCATTACATCATCAGGAGCATGCCGAATACCGCTATTTCGGTAGGTAAATCCATGACCTGTATCTGCAGCAACGAAAAAGGGAAGCAGCGGGTAGAACTGGCAAAAGCCATTTTTGACAGGTTAGGTACATCTATCGAGATCCCGGAAGAGCAAATGCAAGCCGCCACTGTTATTTGCGCAAGCGGGATCGCTTTCTGGATGCGACTGATAAGAGCCACCACCCAGGGAGCTATTCAATTGGGCTTCGATTCTAAAGAAGCACATCAGCTGGCTATGCATACCTGTATGGGAGCTTCCAGTCTGCTTGTAGCGTCGGGTAAGCATCCCGAAGAAGAGATAGACAGGGTTACGACTCCCAGGGGTTGTACCATAGAGGGGCTGAATGAAATGGAACATCAGGGATTGAGTTCCTCCCTCATTAAAGGGATCGTCTCCTCATTTAAAAAAATTAATGATATCGGAAAAAATTAGATTATGGAACTTTTTGACGTTTATCCCCTATATAATGTAAGCCCGCTGAAAGCTGAAGGCTTATGGGTGTATGATAAAGACGGAGAGAAATATCTCGATCTCTACGGAGGTCATGCGGTGATCTCCATTGGGCATTCACATCCGCATTACATCAAAAAAATAAGTGCTCAGCTCGAGGCCCTGGGCTTTTATTCCAATGCGGTCCAAAACCCTTTGCAAAAGGAACTGGCAGCACAGCTAGGCAATATATCTGCCTGCGATGAATATCAGCTCTTTCTCTGTAATTCGGGTGCAGAAGCCAATGAAAATGCATTAAAACTGGCCTCTTTTCACACAGGAAGATCGAAGGTTGTTGCTTTTAAGAATGGATTTCACGGAAGAACCTCCGCAGCGGTTGCTGCCACCGACAATCCTTCTATTAACAGCTTGCTGAATGCACAGCATCAGGTAGATTTTGTAACCCTGGGTGATCTGCAAGCGCTGGAGGCCCAACTGGCAAAAGGTGATGTATGTGCTGTTATTTTTGAGTGTATTCAGGGTGTTGGCGGACTTGACGAGGCTTCAGGTGATTTCTACAATTCCCTTGAAGCACTGTGCAGAAAACACGATACACTTCTGATTGCGGACGAAGTTCAAAGTGGCTACGGGCGTACCGGAGACTTCTTTGCTTTTCAGAAGCACGGGATCACTCCCGATATCATTTCTATGGCCAAAGGGATGGGTAATGGCTTCCCGATTGGCGGAATTCTTATTCACCCGAAGATCGAAGCAAAACACGGGATGCTGGGAACTACCTTCGGAGGGAATCACCTGGCCTGTGCAGCCGGCCTGGCCGTGCTGGAAGTCATGGAAAAGGAGCAGTTGATGAAAAATACCCGGGAAGTTTCAGCCTATTTTAAAGATAAGGCCCGGAATATCCCTCATCTGAAGGACATAAAAGGTCGCGGGCTCATGCTCGGGCTTGAATTCGACTTTGCGGTTGCTCCGCTTAGAAAAAAACTCATACATCAAAAACACATATTCACCGGAGGATCTGCCAATAAGAACCTTATCAGGATCCTTCCGCCACTGAATGTCACAAAAGAACATATAGATCTTTTTATAGACGCTTTATCAGAAACAATACAAGGACAGCAATTATGAAGAAATTTGTCAGCATAAAAGATATTCCTTCCCTTCCCGAATGGGTAGAAGAAGCCATCAATATAAAAAAACAACCTCTTGCTCATAAGGAGCTAGGGGCAAACAAGACCATAGGTCTGCTTTTTTTCAATCCCAGCCTGCGAACCCGTTTAAGTACTCAGAAGGCAGCCAGGAACCTGGGAATGGATGTAATAGTAATGAATTTTAACAAGGAAGGCTGGGCACTGGAATTCGAAGACGGATCGGTAATGAATGCCTCAACCTCCGAACACATAAAAGAAGGTGCTGCCGTTATTTCACAATATTGCGATATCGTAGCGGTAAGGGCATTTGCCTCCCTGGAAGACAAAGAAAAGGACGAAGCAGAAACTGTTCTGAACAGCTTTGTAAAACACGCATCAGTTCCGGTGGTAAACATGGAAAGCGCTACCGCTCATCCTCTTCAGGCCCTGGCAGATGCCATTACCCTGGAAGAGCAGAAGAAAGTACAAAAGCCAAAAGTGGTTTTGAGCTGGGCTCCGCATCCTAAAGCCCTCCCTCATGCTGTAGCTAACTCTTTTGTGGAAATGATAAAAATGACCGAAGCCGAATTTGTGATCACCCATCCGCAGGGATACGAACTCGACCCGGAGATCACTCAGGGTGTGGATATAGAATACGATCAGGAGAAGGCTTTTGAGAACGCCGATTTTATTTATACCAAAAACTGGAGTTCTTATACGGATTACGGGAAAATATTGAATACCGAGGCCAACTGGACCGTTACCGGAGAAAAAATGAAACTGACAAACCAGGGCGCTTTTATGCATTGCCTTCCGGTAAGAAGAAATGTAGTGGTAAGTGATGAAGTTCTGGACGAGGGAAATTCTCTGGTACTGGAACAGGCCAATAACAGGACTTATGCAGCACAGCTGGTTCTTAAAAAAATTCTGGAAAATGCAGACAGCTAAGAACGAAATACAGATTGTAAAGATAGGAGGGAATATCGTAGGCGATAAAAAAAGGTTGGAGGCTTTTCTTTTACACTTTGCTGCGATAAAAGGAAAAAAGATCCTGGTTCACGGAGGAGGGAAACTGGCTACCGAAATGGCCGAAAAACTAAATATCCCCGCACAGATGGTGAACGGTAGAAGAATTACCGATGAACCTACACTGGATATCATCACCATGGTTTACGGAGGCCTGGTAAACAAGAAGATCGTAGCCGTACTTCAACAATACAACTGTAACGCCCTTGGGCTTTCTGGAGCAGATATAAACTGTATCCGTGCAGATAAAAGACCGGTAACCGATCTGGATTACGGCTTTGCAGGAGACATAAGCGAGGTGAATGCAAAACAACTCATCGCCTTACTAGAAGCCGGTATCAGTCCTGTGCTATGTCCTATTACCCATGATAAGAAAGGGCAGTTACTGAATACCAATGCAGATACTATTGCCTCCGAAACTGCCATCGCCCTGGCGGAGCATTACAAGTCGGTATTGACCTATTGTTTTGAAAAAGCCGGAGTGCTGGAAAATGTGGAAAATGAGGATTCGGTCATCACCCATATCGACAGTTCGAAGTACAAGCAATTGCTAAACAACGGAATTATCTCCGAAGGAATGCTGCCCAAACTGCACAACTGTTTTCACGCATTGGAGAACGGTGTGGACAGGGTATGTATCGGAAATGAAAAAATGATCTCGGAACAACAGCCAACATTCAGTTTATTAACTCTTTAATATGGAAACAAAACAACTTTCAGCTAAAGCCATCGGGCTTTTAAAAAATTTAATAGAAACCCCTTCATTTTCTTCGGAAGAGGATAAAACCGCGGTACTGATTGAAAACTGGCTTAAAGAATTTGGTATCCCTGTAAAGAGATCGGTAAACAATATCTATGCTTTTAATAAATATTACGACCCGGCTAAGCCCAATCTGCTTCTGAATTCGCATCACGATACGGTTAAGCCCAATTCGGGCTATACACGAGATCCTTTTAAAGCGGAAATTGAAGATGGAAAACTTTACGGACTGGGCAGTAATGATGCGGGAGGTTGTCTTGTTTCTCTTCTGGCAACCTTTGCTTATTTCTATGACAGTAAGGATCTGAAATACAACCTTATCATAGTAGCCTCGGGAGAAGAGGAAAGTTCGGGGACTAACGGCCTTAACAGTATGCTTCCGAAACTTCCGCCTATCGAAGTAGCTATCGTAGGAGAGCCTACCCTGATGGATCTGGCTGTAGCAGAAAAAGGCCTGGTGGTTTTTGATGCCGTCGTAAAGGGTACCCCGAGCCATGCGGCCCATCCCAATACCGACAACTCCATTTACAAGACCATAAAGACCCTTGAGTGGTTCAGGGATTATACGTTCGAAAAAGTATCGGAAACCCTGGGGGCAGTTAAAATGACCGTAACTCAGCTTTCCGCCGGAAATCAGCATAATGTGGTCCCGGCTACCACACATCTGGTAATAGATGTACGGGTAAACGATTGCTACAGCAACGAGGAAATTGCAAATGTTCTTCAGCAGGAAGCTCCCTGTGATGAACTCATACCGCGTTCGCTTCGCCTGAACTCTTCTTCCATCCCGGTAGAACACGAGCTTGTTCAGGCGGGTATTGCCCTCGGAAGGAATACCTATGGTTCGCCAACCCTGTCAGATCAGGCTGCGCTGAGCTGTCCTTCCCTTAAACTCGGGCCCGGAGATTCTACAAGATCACATTCGGCTAATGAGTTTATTTATGTGAGGGAAATAGAAGAAGGGATCGGGATATATATAAGCCTGCTCGAAAAAGTATTAATACAATCAAATTAAAAAAGAAGAAGATGAAACTCTGGGATAAAGGATTCAGTACAGATAAAAAAATAGATCATTTTACGGTTGGAAGTGACAGGGAACTGGACCTCCTGCTTGCGGCTTATGATGTTAAGGCATCCAAAGCACATGCACAAATGCTGGGAGAAACAGCTTTGTTGTCCGAACAGGAAACAGAGGAGCTTTTAGGAGAACTGGATCATATTTTAAGCACTATCGAAAAGGGGGAATTCACCATAGAAGATGAATTTGAGGATATGCATTCCAAGATCGAATACCTCTTAATTCAGAAATTGGGAGATACCGGAAAAAAGATCCACATGGCCAGGTCCAGAAATGATCAGGTGTTGGTAGCTATACACTTGTATTTAAAACAGGAACTGGAGGAAATTAAAACGCAAAGCCGGGAATTATTTGATCTTTTACTCTCTCTTGCAGAAAAACACAAAGATGTACTGCTTCCGGGCTATACCCACTTGCAGGTGGCCATGCCTTCCTCCTTTGGTTTGTGGTTCTCAGCCTATGCCGAAAGCCTTATTGACGATCTGTATTTTGTAAATGCAGCATCGAAAGTAGTAGATCAGAACCCTTTGGGAAGTGCTGCGGGCTATGGAAATTCTTTTCCCATAAACAGGAAACACACTACCGAAAGCCTGGAATTCGCTACTTTAAAGTACAATGTGGTTGCCGCCCAAATGAGCAGGGGGAAAGCAGAGAAGAGTACTGCTTTTGCACTTAGTGCCATTGCCTCCACCCTCTCTAAACTGGCTATGGATATCTGTCTTTATATGAGTCAGAATTTTGATTTTGTTTCCTTTCCGGACGAATTGACCACGGGCTCCAGTATTATGCCTCATAAAAAGAATCCGGATGTATTTGAGCTGATCCGGGCAAAATGCAATAAGCTTCAGGCGGTACCCAATCAGTTGATGATGATGACCACTAATCTTCCCAGCGGATATCACAGAGATCTCCAGCTTACCAAAGAAATTATCGTTCCTGCGATCCAGGAGCTGAGATCCTGCCTGGAAATGACCGTTTTTACCTTAAAAGATATCAGAGTAAATCAGAATATTCTGGAAGATCCGAAATACGATTACCTCTTTAGTGTAGATACCTTAAACGAGCTGGTACTCCAGGGAATGCCTTTCAGGGATGCCTACAAAAAAATGGGAACCGATATCGAGGCAGGTAATTACCAGCCTAAAAAAGATATAGATCACACGCATGAGGGGAGTATCGGAAATTTATGTCTGAAAGAGATAAATGCAAAAATGGATCAGGCCATGTCGGGTTAAAATATTTTTTAACAACGGAAACAATTTGAAAGAGAGAGGTTTACTATTGTATTCCTTTCTCCCCATATTATTGCAACCGTTTTTCAGTATAAATTTCCTGCTTTCGGGTAGTTGTTTTGTAGATGAAAACTCATATTTTCGTTTGAAGTTTCTGAAATAATCTTTCAAAAACTTAAACAACAACAGCCCCAAACCAATGCTAATAAAAAAACTGAATTCGTCTTTTTTACTTATTCTTATTCCCATAGGTTTTGCCATATTTCTGGTAGCTCCTGCCATCAAAAACCAGTTTGAAACCTATAAACAGGAAAGCCTTAAGCTGCAAACAGATATCAAACGACTGGAATATCTGAATAATACCAGCGATTTATCCCCTCAAATGACCGCAGAACGCAAGCGATTGGAGATCTCGGTCCGTATGAGAAAAATGGCCCATACTAAAAGGCAGTTTATCTATTACAAGGTTGGGGGAATGATGATATTGCTCTTTGGCTGCTTCACCTTTATGGGTTTCGGTTCCTTCCTGATCAAAAAACAAAGAGATGTTCCCCTGGGCCTGAGCACTCCTCCCGTATTCGATGATCCCGAGGGAGATGCCGTTGCCGAAAAAACTTCCTGGGCCCCGCTAAAAAAAGGAGGAAGCAACTTTGTTACCCATATTCTGAAACGGGAAGGCCCGGATATACTGAGAATTAAAAGAACCTCTGTTTTAAACAGTTTTGCATGGTGTTTTTTACTTATCGGGCTTAACTATGTGATCCTCACCTTCTACGAATGTTATGTTCTGGACAAATGGGTATCTATGGATTTCTGGAAGGCGGGAAAACTGTTCTTTATTTCCGGCGGTCCTTTTGTTCTTATAGGTCTATTCCTGATATTCTCTTCCAGTCCTTCTGGTAAAGTAGATCGCAAAAAGCGGATCTTTTCACTTGGGCGGACCCGGATCCCCCTGGCAGATGTCTATGCCGTTCAGGTCCTTAGTGAGTTTGTTCAGGGAAGCAGTAGTTCCGGCTCTTTTTACAGCTATGAGATCAATCTGGTGATGCGTAACGGCGAGCGGCTTAACATCATGGACCACGGAGCGGAATCCTATATTATAGAAGACGCACACAGTCTGGGGCGTTTTTTAAAAGTCCCTGTCTGGAATCGTTTGTATGCTTGCAGGATCATATCTTCCGGATAGTCAAAGAAGCTGAAGCACAACAGAGTTTTTGCATTTATACTTTCATTTGCTTTTTAGCAGGAAATTTCTTATATTAAAGGAAGTTCATATCGTAACATGATCTTTTAAAGAATTGAGAAAATGATGGCAGGAGGAAGCGCACAAGGCATGGTAACCAGTATTCGTGATAATAAAAAACTGTTGCGAAGGAAAAGTATGTTCAAGAAGGAACGGTCCTTTCTCAATACAAATAAAGATTCTATAAAAGTAGATCGGGGGCAGGTAAATGAGAAAAAAGCAAGTTCCAAATTATTAAAGCGTATTCGAGAAAAAGTTCTCCGGGAAAGGAAAATAGAGAAATACAATACTTTACTCATTCTTTTACTATTTAGTCCTCTTTTTATTTTCCTGATATATACCAGTTTCGGATCAAACGATAAAGATCTGGCATATGCAGAATATCAGGAAAAGATTAAGTTTGACAAAAACTACGACAAGTACCTTTTCTTTATTTCAGATGGAGATAAATGGTATGAAGAAAGACATTGGAACAATGCTGTTTTTCAGTATAAAAAAGCACTGCAACTTTTCCCTAATGAATTTAATGCCAGTTACAGATTACTTCAGGCTTATAATTCAAAATGTCAAAATAAATCCAAAGATTGCCACAAAGGACTTGAAATAGCGGAGCGCTTAAGTAAAGAATTTCCGGAAAACACCGAATTGTTAAAGCTGGAATATTCACTCAGGAATAAAATACGGGATTTGCGATAGGATCGGTTAACCTGGCTCCTGTTTCCAAATAGATTTAGTAAATTTATAAGGAAATCATTTTTACGCTCCGGATCTCTAAGCGAATTTATCCCGCATAAAATAAAGGGAGATGAGATTCAGAATAATTGTAATCCTGTGTATGCTGCTTGCCGGTATTGCATGGGCTCAGGAAGAAGAAAGTTGTGGCAATGATCCCCTCTATAAATTAATGGATTTTTGGGTCGGGGATTGGGAAGTATACAATCAGAATAATGTATTGGTAGGTCACAATAAAATAGACAAGATCCTGCAGGAATGTGCCATTATGGAAAACTGGCAGGATATGGGCGGAGGCCTGGGAAAAAGCCTGTTTTACGTAGATAATAACACAAAAAACTGGAAACAGGTCTGGGTAACTCAGAACGCAAAACTACCCTGGGGGCAAAAGGAAAAGAAGCTTATTCATTTTAAGAAAGCTAAGCTCCTGGTTTTTCAGGGGGAGTATATGTACAAAGGCTCCAGGGTTCTGGACAGAACATTACTGGAAAAGGTCTCGGCCAAAGAAGTTAAACAAAGTATACAGTTGTCTTATGACGGGGGTCAGACATGGAAGACCACCTTTATCGGGATCTATAAAAAAGCCGATCAATAAGAGCTAATTACAGGATATTAAATGAAAAGAATACATTTATTTGAGTTTGAGGACCTGGAATGGTTCCCCGGCTTTTTGCGAAACTACATGACCGATTTTCTGCAGTTCCTCTCCAACAAAACCAAAATGTACAAACCCGCGATCCCTGTACTTCATAAAGTCATCGAAAAAAGCAATACCCGGCAGATTGTAGACCTGGCTTCGGGTGGCGGTGGGGGTTTGCTTTGGCTTAACGGGGAATTAAAGAAAGAATACCCGGATCTGAAGATCCTTCTAACCGATTATTTCCCGAATATCAGTGCCTTTGAATACACTAAAAGCCAGGCTGATAATTTTAGTTATTCCGAAGAATCGATAGATGCCAGGACAGTTCCGGAAAACCTTAAAGGCCTGAGAACTCAATTCCTTTCCCTCCATCATTTCAAGCCGGAGGACGCTCAGAAAATATTGCAGAATGCCGTCGATTCCGAAGCACCGATAGCCGTTTTTGAAGCTCAGGAAAGAAGTTTCCCCAGTGTCCTGGCTATGCTTTTCTCTCCACTCACTGTTCTGCTTACCACTCCCTTTATCCGGCCGTTTAAAGCAGGGCGCATCCTTTTCACCTATCTAATTCCTATTGTTCCCTTAGCTGTTCTCTGGGATGGAGTGGTCTCATCTTTCAGGACCTATTCGGTTAAAGAAATGGACGGGCTTATCGATAAACTGGAGTATAAAGACCACTTTGAATGGGAGACGGGCAGGATAAAATCGGGGCCAGGAGTTATTCTGTATCTGTTCGGCACTCCTAAATAGTCCTGTGCTCTTTTATTTATAAAATCTTATGTAATTTTATTGCAGATCCAAACAACTAAAAACAGATCTTTATTCACTGATGAAAAGGAAGTTTGATTTTTTATCAAAACAGATCCGTTATCCTTCCGGCATTAACAAACAGCTCATAATAGGATCCCTGACCGGTCTCTTTATGGCATTTGTCTTGATCATTCTGGAACCTTTTGATACCAACAACTTTTCCTCCCCTAATAAAACCCTTCTTCTGGCAGGTTACGGGATCGTTATTCTGGCTACCTATATGATCTTTGCTGCTGCCGATCAACAATTCTACAGAAAGAAAAAAAGCAGATGGCTTCTTTACAATGAACTGATCTCTATTTTTAGTTTCTTTCTTTTTGCAGGAACTACGATGTACTTCTATAATTGTATTGTGATCAGTAAGGTGAACATCAGCTTTTACGGTCTTGTTTACTTTGTAGTATTCTATACGCTCCCATTTATCCCTATCCTCGGACTCCTGTTGTTCATTATTCGGCAAAGACTAGGAGAACTCACTCCTGTTGATCAACCGGGCACGGTCACCTTATCAGGAATAAACAAAAATGAGGTTCTGAAGCTTCGCAGGGAAGATATTTTTTATATCAAAGCTTCCGAGAACTATGTTCAGGTATTTTTTGAAAAAGAGAACTCCTTTCAAAACACTATCCTGAGAAATACATTGACCAAAGTGGAAAAACAAGCTCCTTTCCTTCAGAAATGCCACCGGTCCTATCTGGTAAACCTGGAAAAGGTGATAAACATTAAGGGCAATTCGCAAAAGGCAGTGATCTGTTTCGAAAACGAGGCAAACGAAATTCCCCTTTCAAAATCTTACTATAAAAAAATAAGATCAGCTATATCATCTTAGCCCAAAAGCTGTTTATTTCACCCCTCTCCACCACCATTCGTCACAAATTATATCGGTCCGGCACTTTTTTTTCTGATTTTCTCCACTCTTTACTCTATTTGTTCATGAGTTTTAGCTGAAAAGCATCTTTTTCACACTTCTCTTATTTAATCTAAACTGTTACAAACTCTATGAAGAAATCATTAAAAATCATTGTTATTGTATTGATCGGATTCCTGTCTTTCGAACTGATAAGCGAATATTACTTTTCACCTCTATTAAAATATATCGACGGCTTTATCGGGCAACGGATCATCAGTTTCTTTTTCACCTATTTAATAGTAGGGCTCCCGGTAATTATTGCTTTGTTTTTCCTTCATCCTCCAAAGGAGATCATAAAGAGCATGGGTTTAATCCAAAAGCCTGGCAGGGGAGTCTTTATTGCTTTTTTGTTTACCCTGCCGATGCTGATAGGCTATTCTTTTTTCTTTAAGATCAATCCCGAATTAACATTGCAGAGGTTTTTTATAAGCTGTGTTTTTGCTGCATTTTTTGAAGAGGTGTTTTTCAGGGCATTCCTGGTCGGTCAGATCTTCAGGTATACAAAACTGGGCTTTGTTCCTACCATTCTCTTCGGTAGCCTCATCTTCGGGCTGGGGCATTTATATCAGAGTAATGATCCCTCAACCATGCTGGGTATTTTTATGATAACGGCTTTAGGAGCAGCAATTTTCGCCTGGTTATTTATTGAATGGAACTACAATATCTGGGTTGCTATCGGGCTGCACTTTTTTATGAATTTCTATTGGGAACTCTTTACGGATGAGCAAAATGCCCTGGGTGGTCTGACGGCAAATATCTTCAGGTTCTCAACCATTTTTGTAGCCATTGCCGGGACAATTATTTACAAAAGAAGAAATAAGCTCAATTATCTGATAAACAGGAATACGCTCTGGATTAACCGGACTTCCCATGAAAAATAAAAGTTTTTTTCTGGTGTTTGTTTTATCTTTATACAAGTAATTAAACTTGTGTAAAACCAATAACCAAAGAACAGACAAAATGAAAAAAATACTATGCCTTGTTGCTATACTGTTTATCAGTTTCAACCTTTCGGCAACCCCCACTAAAATAACGGTAAGAGTAAAAGCAAAAGATGCAAAATTTATCGGTAATTCCATGGGAGGAGCTCATATTATAATCCGTGATAAAATAAGCGGTGAGATCCTTTCTCAGGGAAAAACAACGGGTGGTACCGGAAATACAGGACTTATTATGAACACCCCCAGAGAGAGGGGAATGAGGATCTCTGATGATGGTACCTCAGGATATATTGCGGAACTCGATATTGACGAACCACTCCTTGTACGTATTGAAGTTCTGGCTCCCTTTAATAAAAAACAAGCCAGCGTTGCTGCCTCTACCGAAATATGGGTCCTTCCGGGAAAGGATATCCTGGGCGACGGTATCGTATTGGAGATCCCCGGATTTGTGATCGATATCCTTAATCCTAGGACGCATCAATTTATTTCACTCAAATCTCTCAAAGACGGGATCATTGAAGTGAAGGCCAATGTGGTTATGATGTGCGGATGTACCATTAGTGATGGTGGCCTATGGGATGCCAATAAAATGGAGGTAAAAGGTATACTCAAAAGAAATGGAAAAGCTCTGGGAGAGATCGACCTCAACATCAAAGAGCCCAATCTTTTTGCCGGAAACTTTAAGGTTGATGGCGGCGGAGTATACGAGCTGATCGTATATGCTTATAATCCGGAAAGCGGAAATACCGGAGTTGATAAGATCAACTATATCATTAACGAATAGAAGCTATTGCGCTCTTCCGATGATAGAAATAAAGAAATATCCCATGCTCTCCCCTGAGACTAAAAAAGAACTCAGGGGGCATATCGACAGAGAGTTTGGGCATATTCCGATCGTAAGAGAAACAGAATGGGCAACCCCTCACTGGAGTATCATCTGTTACGAGGAGGGAGAGATCGCTTCGTTTTACAATATTGTTGAGCGGGAAATTTTTGTTGACAACAACAAGCTTAAGATTGCCGGAATAAACAATGTTATCACACCTCCTGCATTCAGGGGAAAGGGCCTTTCTTCCAAAACCTTAAAAGAGACCGAGGATTTTATCTTTAAGGACCTCGCCTGCCGGTTGGGAGTTCTGCTTTGTGCCGACCAGCTTCTTCCTTTTTACGAACGCCTTAATTGGTATAAGGTAGATTGTCCTGTTTATTTTCTGCAGGGAACGGAAAGGAAATTATGGAATGCCAATACCATGCTGTTAAGCAGAAATACTCATATGTCTCCCTTAAAAATAGACTTGAACGGATTACCCTGGTGAGCAGATAATATTTCTGATGTAACATCTTCCTGTGAAGATCGTCCTCTATGTGGAGCCTGATAAATTTTCACTTAAAACTATTAAAATGGAAGATTTTATTGGCAACAACATTAAGTTCATAGCAGAATGGGGACAATTGATAACAGCGGGAATCATTCTTCTTTCCCTGTTTTTACTTTTTTTGATCGGTAGAAGGAATAGATATTTTCTACCAAAAGGTTTTTTCGGATACCTGGGTGCTGTCGGTCTGCTATTACTTATCCTCCTGAGTTCCCTTGTATTTATGAGAATCACAAAAATAAAACCGGGGGTCATGGTTATTATCGATCAGCTTGAAACTATAAAAGGGCAACCTGCTCCTTCCCTGAACTTTAAGTTGGTTTCCGACAATTCGGAACACAGTATTGAAGAATTTAAAGGCGATGTGGTATTACTTAATTTCTGGGCAACCTGGTGTGCTCCCTGCCTGAAGGAGATGCCCGATCTAAATCGTTTACAGGAAAAATATAAAGACAAAGGCCTTACCGTAATTGCTCTGTCCGACGAAAAAAGGGAAAGGCTTTTAAAGTTTGCCGAAAGAAAACCTTTTGAAGCCCTCTCGGCATATACCGAAAAATTTAAATGGGTACAATTGGGATCTGAACGTCCGGCTACCTTCCTGATCAATAAAGAAGGGGTAGTTAAAGCCTACTTTACCGGTTCCTATGATTTCGATTTTTTCGAATCTGAGATCTTGAAGTACCTGCAGTGATCATTCATTAATTCATCTCAAAATTCTTTTTAAGACCTCAATCCGACTTTAAATTACTGCAAAGGCCTTTTAATTTCATAGCTTTATGCTTCCGGGACCATCTCAACGGGATCTAAAATTGTAGTTATGTCGAAAATCAGATTATACCTCTTGATTGCCCTAACCAACCTATCCGTTTTTTACACTTCTGTCTGTGCACAGGAAATACAGGCCGGAAAAATAGGTGAAAGCGAACTCTATGAATTTTACAGCAACTTCTGGTTTAATATGCATCACTTTTTTAAACAGGAGAGCCTGATAAATTCCGTAAAGGGTACTTCGGTCATAGAGAAGGCAACTCTCGATAAAATGACAACGGGCGAAAGGTCCGTACTTCAGGCGGTTATTGAATATTACAAAACAGAGTTACTTGACGAAGACCTGCGTACCAGTGATCTTATGTCGGCTTTTAAACAATGGATAATCGGCAGGGATGAAGAAAGATTGACCGATATTCCGGAATCTCTTCGCGGATTGAGTGAACAACTTCAAAATGCTGCCGCGGTATACCGGAAATATTTCTGGGCAGATCACCAGGCTGCCAATAAAGCAGTTTTAGAGCAAAACCTCGATCTGATAAAAGGATCGGAAAAAAGGGTATCCGAAAGACTCTCCGATCTGACAAAATCTTACTGGGATAATAAAAAGATAAGGGTAGACATCAGTTACTACGCCAAAGCTTCCGAACGCAATCTCACGAACAGACCCTATACTTCTCTCTTTCCTACTCATGTGGTGATGAACTCCTCTGGAAAAGCAGATACTCCCAGAGGGAACTGGCTGGAATTGCTCTATCATGAATCCAGTCATCATCTTATCCTCTCTTCCGGAGGCTTTGTAGGAGGTACGATCAGAGATATTTCTCAGGTAAGCGGGCAAAGATCACCCAGGCAACTCTGGCATGCCTATTTATTCTATTTTTCAGGAGTTGTTACCCAGGCAGAGCTAAAAAAACAGGGGTTCGATAATTACGAACTCTATATGGTAAGAAATAAGGTCTTTTCCTCTTATATCCCTTTTCTGCTGGAATACCTCCCTTCCTATATTGAGCATAAAGTAAGCCTGCATAAGGCCACTACAGATATAGTCGAAGCTATTCGAAAGTCCCGTGAATAAGCCGGAAGCAACCTTTTAAGAATATCTGCATCTGTATTAAAACAACCAAAAACCGATGAAAAAAATAGTTTTAATTGCAGTGCTGGGAATGTTTCTTTCCCTGACTGCCTGTTCAGGAGACGATGACAATTCAAACCCCGAAGTATCTCAGGTTGAGATCAGGATCAGGAACGCCAGTACCGTCGAATACACAGATATAATCGTAAATACCAGCGGCGGAGAGAATACTTACGGCGACCTGTCTTCTGATGTGACTTCCGAATACAAGACATTCGATTTTGCTTATCGCTATGCCTATATCGAATTAAAGATCAACGGAGAGATCTTTACCATCCAACCCATAGATTACGTGGGGGAAACCAAACTCACTCCGGGAAAATATACCTATGAGATCGGTGCAGGTGCCAGTACGAATCAGTTTACCCGTTTATCCTTAAAATTTATAGAGGACTGATATTCCACACATATAAAAGGATAGTTTTTTATTCTGTAAATGCTTAGCTTTATCAGGCAACAGAAGTTTAAACATGGAATTCCAACCTAAGTCCGATAATTTTATACAAAAGGTAGAAGAAAGTTTCGCACGCCAAAAGTTTATGGATTTTATAGGTGCTCGCCTCATCAAAGTAGAACCGGGTTTCTGTGAGATCCATATTCCCTATAATGAAAACCTCACCCAGCAACATGGTTTTTTTCATGCGGGTATTATTGGCAGTCTGGCAGATAACGTTGCAGGTTATGCCGCATTTTCCCTGATGGAAGAATCTTCTTCCATCCTGACGGTAGAATTTAAACTCAACCTGATGTCTCCCGGTGATGGAGATCTCCTGATAGGCCGGTCCAACGTCCTGAAAAATGGCAGGACATTAACGATTTGCAGGTCGGAGGTCTTTGTCTGTAAAGACGGAAAGGAAAAAATATGTGCTGCCTCTCAGTCTACTTTAATCGAATTGAAGAATTCCGCGGATAATAAAACCGAAAAATGAATTTAAATCAGATAACAGTTCCTTCCCTGGACCTGACAAGATCTATCCCCTTTTATGAAAAACTGGGGCTCAAACTTATTGTAAAGTCCCTGCCTCACTATGCACGCTTTGAATGCCCGGACGGCGAATCCACTTTTTCCATCCATCAAGTAAAAGAGCTTCCGAAAGGAGAAGGTGCCTATATTTACTTTGAATGTGAGGACCTGGATGAAAAAGTAAAGGAGCTGATAGATAAGGGGATTGAATTTGACGAGCTGCCCGAAGATAAGCGATGGTTGTGGAGAGAAGCCAGATTGAAAGACCCCGATGCTAACCGTCTTATTCTTTTTTACGGAGGCGACAACAGAAAAAATCCACCCTGGAGAATTTCCTGACCCTAAACACACACTTAAAAAATGAAGTTATCAAAAGACATGACCGAAGAGCAGTTCGACAATGCTTATTGGTATGCAACCGAAATAAAGGCTTTTGCCAAAGAAATAGGTATCCCCTCCACTTCCCGTCTTCGCAAGGACGAACTGGAAGATCTGATCAAACACTTTCTGAGAACCGGAGAGATAAAGACTTCTCAAAGAAAAAACCTGTCGAAAAAAGGAATAAAGGATATTGAGATAGGTTTGCGTCTTGATCTTCCCATAGTAAATTATACCAGCAACCGGGAAACCAAAGATTTTATTGTTTCCGAAGCTCTTAAAATAGTACCTGGCCTAAAACGAAAGTCAGGGGCGAGATACCGCCTGAACCGATGGAGGGAAGAACAATTGAATCAGGGAATAAAGATCACTTACGGCGATCTGGTAAAGGAATATATAAAACTAAATCAAGCCGAGGGTAGCTTTGAGCAGGTACCCTCAGGCCGCTACATTAATTTTGTTTCCGATTTTCTGAAAAATGAGCCGGATGCAAAGCGGGAGGAAGCGATAGTTGCATGGGAAACACTTAAAAAACTAAATATTCCCAAAGACTACCGTTCCTGGAAAAAATACCGGGACTCCGAAACTTAGCCACTTTTTACAGGTTTTCACTTTTCGATTTTTGTACCTTCATCATTATCAATACAATAAGAATTGGAAAAAGGAGATAAAGGACAAACATCGGCGCTTTACGTCTGGAACGGACTCAGTGTTTTCTGGGGCACTTCCTTTCATACGAACCCTCATTCACACAATACCCTTCAGCTTGTTTTCGACATCGACAAAGAATTTCTTCTGAAGGACAGCTCGACAGAATGGACCGCTTATTCAGCTGCCATTATCCAGGCTTCGCATATGCATCAGCTGGACAGTAATAACAGCATACAACTCTTCCTTTACCTGGATAAAGACAGTGAGTACGCCAAAAAGCTCACTGAGAAGTATCTAAATGAAAAGAGCATCAGTAACCTTAAAAATTCAGATATCCGCAGGCTCAGTAATGACTTTTTTAAAGGGTTGCTGGTTAAACAGGATTGTGATGAACTTTTTAAGGGGTGCCATACTATTCTGGAGCACCTGATCCGGATTGAGCCGTTGACCAAAAGGGATAAGCGAATTGAAGATGCCATTTCATTTATTGTCAATTCGCCGGAAAAGCAATTTAAAATAAAGGATGTTGCCAGTCATGTCTGCCTTTCCGAAAGCAGGTTAAGGCATTTATTTAAAGAGCAGGTCGGGCAGCCGATACAGAGCTTTATTCTCTGGATGAAGGTGGTAGATTCTCTCAATCTCGTTCTTAAGGGCAGGTCGCTAACCCAGACCGCCTATGATACCGGATTCTGGGATCATTCTCATATGAATCGTTCCTATAAAGACCTTTTAGGGACTACCCCGGGAGCTATTCAGAAATACGAGCAGGAACTTCGGATCATCTCCTGTAATAAAAGTAATTTCTACAGTCTTAAAACAGAAATATCAAAAGACTGGAATGCAGATAAACCATTTAAAACAATAGAAATACAAAAACCATGAAACAATATCCGATCATTCTTCTCCTCTTTCTGCTGATGTTATCCTGTAAAGAGGAAAACAAAAGCAGGCCGGAAGCCGAAATAAAAAAAGAAATTGCCGGGGTGTTTGATGCCTATGTCAATCAGCTGAATACTCAGGGATTAAAAGGTATCGATTCTTATTTTTCCAAAGACGATCGTTTTTACTGGGTGGAAGACGGCCTTTTGCAATACCCGGACAGAGCGGCACTTCTGGAAGGGATTGAAGCTTTTTACCCAAGTGTCCGATCTGTTCATATGACGGTTTCCGGCATCAATATCCATGTAATAGATGACAATACCGCTACTCTTTTCTCCCTATATAAGCAGGACTTTGTGCTGAATACAGGTTATAGTTTTCATCTCGAAGGAGCCTTTACCATTCTCCTGACCCCTGAAGACGATAGCTGGAAATTCCTTATCGGGCACAGTTCTGTAAAAAAACCAAGAGATACTGACCAATAAAAACTTTAATCATGATACATAAACTCACTCATTTTGCCATATACACGGAAGATATTCAAAGGGCTTCAAAATTTTACGGACAGGTGTTTAACTGGAAATTTAACGATTACGGAGGCACTGATTTTCTTCAGATAAGGTCCAAGGCCTCCGAAAAAGGAGAACTGATCGGAGCGCTGCAGGACAGAAAGTATTCTCCCTTGGAAGAAAAAGTAATTGGTTTTGAATGCTCTATCGCCGTTAAAGACCTCAACAAGACCATTGCTACCGTTCAGGAAGCCGGAGGAACTATCCTGATGCCAAAGACCGAGATCCCCCATGTGGGACATATTTGCAAGTTTACGGATACGGAAGGCAATCTCCTCTGTGCTGTTCAATATCACGATCATATTCTCGCTTCATTTAAACAGGCTTAAAACATAAAGCTTTTCGTTATTTTCATTAAACTTTCTAACTTTAATGCTTCCGTCCCCTCTGAGGTCGGTTTGCGATAACTAAAATTAAGAACAAATGAAAATAACCTATTTGGGCCATGCATCCTTAGCCCTGGAATTTGGCAGCAAAAAGTTGTTAATAGATCCTTTTATCAGCGGGAACCCTCTTGCCGGAAATATAGATATCTCAGCCCTGGAAGCCGATTATATCCTGATCACACACGGGCACGAAGATCATGTACTGGATGTTGAGAAAATAGCTAATAACACAGGAGCAACCTTGATCTCCAATTATGAGATCATCTCCTGGTTCGGGCAAAAAGGATTAAACGGACACCCTATGAACCACGGAGGAAAGTTTAAGTTCGATTTCGGGACCGTTAAATATGTAAATGCCATTCATTCCAGTGTGCTTCCCGACGGGACCTACGGAGGTAATCCCGGTGGATTTGTGATCTGGAATGAGGAAAAATGTATTTATATAGCCGGAGATACGGCTCTTACCGAAGATATGAAGCTTATTCCCAAAACCTGCCCTAAGCTGGACCTGGCCGTCCTACCGGTGGGAGATAATTTTACCATGGGTTATGAAGATGCCCTGATTGCCAGCGATTATATAGAATGTGATAAGATTATCGGATATCATTTCGACACCTTTCCTCCGATCAAAATAGATAAAGCAAAAGCTGAGGAGTTGTTTTCAAAACACAATAAGGAGTTGATACTTCCCGGGATCGGGCAGGTCATGGAATTAGAATAAAACCCCTATCTTAAGGGAAAAATACAGGTCATGGGTGTAAAAGGAGATAAACTGACCAATGCTTCGGTACTTGCTGCTGAAGCCTTGGTGGAACAGTTAAATGATATCGGAAGTATATCTTCCAAAAAGATGTTCGGTGGTCATGGTATATTTCATGAAGGAAAAATGTTCGGGATTGTCGATTCCAAAGGCCAGTGTTATTTAAAGGCAGATAAAGCCAATAAAGCCGAATATGAGGCAGCAGGTTCACATCAGCA
Organism: Leptobacterium flavescens; assembly: GCF_010671605.1. Lineage (GTDB taxonomy): Bacteria > Bacteroidota > Bacteroidia > Flavobacteriales > Flavobacteriaceae > Leptobacterium > Leptobacterium flavescens. The sequence continues at coordinate 575,122 of NZ_JAABOO010000003.1, read as the reverse complement.
CAGCAGAATGCCATATTTTTCCATTCCGGACGCAGTTCTGGAGAACAGGGAAGAGCTGTTAAACTGGGCAAAAAGATCTATCGATATATCAAAGTAGGACATGGCCGGACAACTTCCAAAAATATATGTTTACAGGCAACTGGTGCAAGCTAAATTATTCATTGATGAGCATTATTCCGCCAATATCAATCTGGATGAAATAGCCGATGTAGCTTTCTTTTCCAAATTCCATTTTACCCGTTTGTTTAAAAAAACTTACGACTATACCCCTCATCAGTACCTGACCAGGGTTCGTATCGACAGAGCAAAGGAACTCCTGTCATCAGACATGAGCATTACGGATACCTGCTTTGCCGTAGGTTTTGAAAGCATCAGTTCCTTTACAGCTTTGTTTAAACGATATACAGGTTCTACACCCTCTGGTTTTCAACAGCAAAAAATAAAAAGGAAACAGGAAATTGCTACAACTCCTGTAAAATTCGTTCCGAATTGTTTTGCTTCACAACAGGGTTGGACAGAAAATAGCAATTTTCAATAAGTGAGTTAAAAAGTTATCATCGAATTTTGAATCAGAAATCACTAAAACAAAAAGTATGATTACCAGAATGAATCACGTGAGCATATTTGTCCTAGATCAGGACAGCGCTTACGATTTTTACGTCAATAAGCTGGGTTTTAAAGTACATACCGATGCTTCCATGGGACCCGATATGCGCTGGTTAACGGTTTGTCCGCCCGAACAACCCGATCTGGAAATATCCCTTATGTCTATCCAGGAAGGAATGATGTTTAAGGGTGATGCGGCAGCTCAAATGAGAACCATGGTTAGTGAGGGAACCTTCGGTTTTGGCGTTTTTGAATGTAATGACCTGATGGCGACCTATGAGGAACTAAAAGCTAAAGGAGTAGAATTTAAAAAACCTCCCACAAAGGAATTCTATGGATATGAAGCATTGTTTAAAGACGACTCGGGCAACTGGTTTTCCCTGGGGCAAAAAAAAGATAAAAAATGATACGAAATCTTCTGGCCGTAGTGGCAGGGTATGTGTTTTTCACATTTAGCGCAGTTCTTCTGTTTGGATTTGGCGGAATAGATTATTCCCGCGTAGTATCTCCTAACCTGATCCTGATCTCCGCATTCGTAGGTGGCTTGTTCGCTTTTTTTGCAGGCTACCTGACTGCAGGGATTGCAAGAGAAAATGCAAAAAAAGCCGGAATAGCCTTAAGTGCTCTTATTGCCATCATTGCACTGGTATCGATCCTGGCCCAGGCCGAAGCAGAAACCTATTGGTCTCAGCTACTGACAATTTTCCTTTTTGCTCCCCTGGCCTATGCAGGAAGCCGAATTAAAAACAAAAGATCTGAATGACATCATCCGGCACAAAAAGCAACTATTTTCTTTTGCTCTTTCTTTTTCTGGTAGTTCTCGATCTGGTATTGACAACCTACGGATTAAGTCTGTACCGGCAATTCAGCAAACCCCTGATCCTGTTGTCACTTCTGATATATTTTGGTGTTTCCGGAAAAAAGCTTCAGAAAAAGATCTACCTTCCCGCTATGCTGGCTCTTGGCTTTTCCCTTCTGGGTGATATTTTTCTCCTGTACGACGGGATCTCAGGAACCTATTTTATCCTGGGGCTGCTGTCTTTCCTAACCGCACATATCTTTTACAGTATTACATTCCTAAGGCAGAGAGCCCTAAAGAACCCTCCTGCCTTTAATCTTTTTATAGCGGCCCTGCTGGCCTATAGTATTTTTCTCTTTTCAATACTGAAACCTCAACTCGGGGCACTAATGCTACCGGTCATTATTTATATCCTGGTCATTCTCTTTATGGCAATAACATCTGTAAAACGCTATGGCAGGGTTAATAAAAACAGTTTTCTTCTGGTCTTTGCGGGGGCTCTTTTCTTTCTGGCTTCTGATAGTATTCTCGCCTTAAATAAATTCCTCACAGAAATCCCTCTTTCCCATATCTGGGTAATGGGGACCTATGCTGCCGCGCAATTTCTGATCGTGAAAGGTTTACTAACATCATTAAACGATAGTTCAGGCAGTATTGACTGAAAGCAAGTTAATCTCCTGTATATAAAGTCTTTAATTTTAACAGTTTCTACTGAACTCTTTTGAAGTTTGATGCGTACGTATTAGTAAGTGAAGCTTGTAAAAAAGCTTTGACAAATTTGTTTAACCCTTAAAACAGATATTATGGCTATTACTATTAACGGAAAAGAATTTGCAGATATGGAGGAATTCTCCAGAAGAGGAAGAGGCTGCGCCACCAAGATCCCTACCCCTGTAGATATGTTCAGGGTAGATGAAGAACTTCTCTCCAACCGGCAAAGAAGGGTCTCATTTGATACTTTGCACATCGAGATCAGGTTTATACACCTTACTTATGGAAGCCAGGGGCTTATTTCACTGGAGCAAAGAGAAAGGCAGGTAGAATTACTAAATGACGCTTTTAGCGGGTCTAATCTGGTGTTCGGTTATAATGAAGAACTTACACGATCGGTAGATAATCATGACTGGTACCGGATGGGGCACGGGAGTTTTGCCGAACGCGAAGCTAAAAGTGCCTTATCTTCAGATCCTACAAAATACCTTAATTTCTATACCGCCGGCTTACAGAACGGCTTATTGGGATGGGCGACTTTCCCTTTCGATCTGGCCGGAGATCCGGTAAGGGACGGAGTGGTGGTTCTGGACGAATCCCTGCCCGGGGGTAATGCAGCTCCTTTTAACCTGGGAATGACTGCTGTGCATGAAGTAGGTCACTGGCTGGGTCTTTACCATACTTTTCAGGACGGTTGCAGCGGTTTTGGAGATCATGTAGAGGACACCCCTGCACATTCGGGGCCCAATTACGGAAAACCGGCAGACGGGCAACCGCATAACGCCTGTAATGCAGGAGAGTTTGCTCCCATTCATAATTATATGAACTATGTGGATGACGAATGGATGAATGAGCTGACCGATAAACAGGAAAACAGGGTAAAGGAACAGATCATGATGTACAGGACAGGCTTATTAAATAATGACAAATCCTGTCATCTGGAAGCGCTGTAATGATTTTAAAAGGGCCTGAAGTTCGTTTTTAACATTTGTTTTTCATTTTGTATATTTATAATACTGTTACTCTGACTTTTAGAAACTATTCAAAATGGCGGCACACAAATTATCGGACGACTGGCTCTTTATGAACTTCCCAAAATACCACATTCGGTTTTGGGCAAGTCAGCTTAAATACGGCTTTTTTATGAGAGCCGCCAACAATCATTCTAAAGACGGAGATTCTTTCCAGATCTGGTTGGAATACAAAGATGTAAAGGAACTGGTAGAGATCCTGGATCATTTGACCATTAAGTTGGAGAAGATCCCCGAGGAAGCTCCGAAAAAGAGTTTCTGGAGTAAAAAACCTCAGATAGAACAATTGAGGATCCCCGATCTGCCCGAATACGAGCAGCCTCAGCATACCAAAATAGACAGGATCCCCTGTTTTTGCTGGATCGAGGACGGAAGGGTCTGCCTGAGTGTTTCCGGGTCCAAGGACGGGAATTTTTATAAAGTCTCCGAAGTCGATTTCAGGAACTGCATAAAACTGGAAAAGATCCTGGAAGAAGCTAATCTCACTTCTTATGTAAGTGAAGCCTATTGCGAAATTGGGAATTGTATATCAAGGAAGACCTATCCTGAACTCTACGAACCTCCAAAGTATAATTGAAGCTTTATTTTAACGTATTCGAGAGCACCTTGCTTAAGAATATTTTCTACATTTATCTGTCCTAAGAAAAGGCACTGTTGTTATCTGATTTCAGTAACTGCCCCCCGGTAAAACTGCAGTATACAAACGACATATACAGATGAAAAAACTTCAGGATAAAATAGCCCTGGTAACCGGCGCGAGTCGGGGAATAGGTAAATCGGCAGCTGTACATCTGGCTACAGAAGGAGCATTCGTGATCGTGCATTATGCCAACCAAAGAGAAGCGGCACTTAAGACCGTAGAAGAAATAGAAGCCTTCGGCGGAAAAGCGATAGCTCTGAAAGCCGACTTTTCATCCCTCGAAAATATCACCGCCTTGTTTAAGGAGATCGATCAGCTTCTCAAAGGTAAAAAACTGGATATCCTGATCAATAATGCAGGTATCCTTAACAAATTCGGATTGGAAGAGATTACCGAAACCCAGTTTGATGAACAGTTTGCTGTAAATGTAAAATCTCCTTTTTTTATTACGCAGCAGGCAATCTCCCGGCTTAATGACGGTGGGCGGATCATTAATATTTCCTCCTACCTCTCTAAAAAGCCCAAGTATGAATACGGGGCTTACTCTATGACCAAAGCGGCCATCGACAACTTTACCTTATCCCTGGCCACAGCATTGGGTCCCAGGAAAATTACGGTAAATGCCATTGCTCCGGGTTCTATAGATACCGATATGAACAAAGAACGCTTTAAAGATATTGAGGTCCGGGAAGCGGTGAGTAAAATGACCGCCTTTCAACGGGTGGGAAAACCGGATGATATTTCCAAAGTCATTGTTTTCCTGGCATCGGAAGCAGGAGAATGGATAACCGGACAATATATCGAAGCAAGCGGCGGACTGGGGTTGGTATGATTATTTGACTACATAATATTTAGAATGGAAAGAGATGAATTTTATATGAAGAGGTGCATCGAGCTCGGGGAACAGGCTCTGGAAAGCGGAAACCCTCCGGTAGGTGCCCTTATTGTTCATAAAGACATAGTTATTGGTGAAGGAATAGAAGCAGGAAAGAGTTCAGGAGACATCACCTTACACGCAGAGATCCTGGCAGTAAAAGATGCGGTTAATAAAGGACACGCATCCTTACTTTCCGAATCTGTTATGTATACAACACATGAGCCTTGCATTATGTGTTCTTATGTACTGAGACACCATAAAATGAAGGAAGTTGCATATGGCCTCAGTGTAGACCACATAGGCGGGCATACGTCTAAATTTGATGTCTTAAATACGCAGGAAGTTCCCAAATGGGGTTCCGGGCCTGTGGTTCGAAAAGGAGTAAGTGAACAGGCCTGTCAGGACCTCCACAATAAATTTTTAACCCTGATAAATAATTCCTGATGTCACAACTTAAACTACCTACACCTTTACTAAGTATTGAATGGCTTTCAACCCATCTCGATCATCCGGATGTGGTTATTCTGGACGCCAGCCTGGACAAGCCCAAAACTGCTGAAGCTCCCTCGGAACTCTCCGGGCTTCGTATAAAAAACGCACGCTTTTTCGACCTGAAAAACACTTTTGTAGATAAAGATTCGGAACTCCCGGGAATGATGCCTTCTGCAGCTCTGTTCTCCGAAGAATGCCGTAAGCTGGGAATAAATAAACACAGTAAAATAGTAGTCTACGACCGTCTTGGTATTTATTCTTCTCCCAGAGCCTGGTATATGTTCAGGACCATGGGGCATGAGCAGGTAGCTGTGTTGGATGGAGGGCTTCCGGAATGGATCGAAGCGGGGCTCCCCTCCGAAAGCAGGGAAAAGGAGCCGGAAACGGAAGCAGGGAATTTTACAGCCGAATTCAAACCCGAATTCATTGCAGACGGACAATATGTACTGGACAGCCTGAAAAACAATCGTATTTCTGTTCTTGATGCCCGTTCCTCTGGTCGTTTTACAGGAACTGCCCCGGAGCCCAGGGAAAATCTGAGAAGCGGACATATTCCCGGTTCTTTCAACCTTCCATTTGCCCGTGTTCTGAACGAATATAAAATGCGCTCACGGGAAGAGTTAAAAGAGATCTTTAAGGGTCTTGGTACCGACAACAAAGAAGTGATCTATAGCTGCGGTTCCGGAGTTACCGCCTGTATCCTCCTGTTGGCTGCAGAACTTTCAGGACATCATTCCAATATTCTTTATGACGGTTCCTGGAGTGAATGGGGATTAAAAAACGATTTCCCGATAGAATCTTAACTTTGAATAAAAGTGTGAATTAAGAACACCTACCCATGAAATATTTAAAATACAAACAAACCCAAAGCGGATGGTGGCTGGTATTGATCGTGGTTTTTATCATTATCATGGTCAGTTTGTCCTATGTAATGCAATGGGGTTCTAACCCTATTCCTTTCTGGCCTGCAATGGGAATTAATTTATTGTTTGTCGGTATCATCTTTCTCTTTCACAGTCTGACTATTGAGATAGATAAAGGCAGGCTTTCGGCTTATTTCGGTTTCGGATTGATAAAACGAAGCATCGCGCTGGAAGATATCGATACAAGTTCCATAGAAAAGATAAAACCTCCTTTTATTTACGGGATCGGTCTGCGGATCACTCCCATGGGCGTCCTCTACAATATTAAAAGAGGAGATGCCATACGTCTTACTTCCAAAGACCGTAAAAAAACTTTTTTTGTCGGCACAGACGATTTTGAAGGCCTGAGATCTGTACTAATCAGCATTGAAAAAAGGAAAGACACAAATGGGTTATAATTTGTTTCTCGACGATCTGAGAACCGTAGACATGGTTTACGACAAACAGATGGAAGATAATTTTAAAGTGGTCAGGACCTGTGCAGATTTTATTTCCTGTATTCAGGAGAACGGCCTTCCCGATTTTATCAGTTTCGATAACGACCTTGGACTGGATGCCAACGGAACCCTGGCTCCGGATGGATATGCGGCAGCCAAATGGCTTGTTTTCGATTCCGGCCTGGACCTGTCCGGACTCCGGTTTAGAGTACATTCTGCAAATCCCGTTGCAGCCGCGCAAATACAGGGTCTTTTAGATAATTATCTCAAACATCTTGACCAGAAGGGAGATAGTTAAAAAATTTCTATTATTTTTAACGCTCTCTTTTTGGGGTGTATCAAACAAATAAATTATTTAAAAAACATTAGATGTTCAAAAATCTTATGGCTTTTGCCTTAGTGCTTCTGACCGTCACCATCGCCTTCGGTCAGGAAAATATACCTGTGTTAAACCGGGATCAGCTTAATATCGATTTCTCATACGACGAAAAGAAACAGCCTTCTCTTTTTACTCTTAAGAACGGAGAGTTGTTAAACGGAAAGTTCAGGGTTAACCTGGGAACAGGAAAATACTCTTCTTATACCATTTGTAATTATAAAGACGGTTACAAAAATGGGATCATGGAACATTACAGCAGTGGAACCCTGATGATGCGTGCCGAATATTGTATGGGACTGGTGTGTGGTGTTTTTGATCATTACTTCCGAAACGGCAGCCCTTCTCAGAGTAAATCGTTCAACAAAGAGCAAAAACTTCACGGACTTGTGACGAATTACCGGGAAACTGATGGTAAGATGCTTGAAAAAGTCAATTATAAGAACGGGATAAAACACGGGATCCAGAAAACCTTCTATACAGATGATAAGAGTACCTTATCTATGGAGACGAATTATGTGGAAGGAAAGAAAACAGGAAAAGAAACCGGTTATCACAAGAACGGAAAAATTAGTTTTATCCGACATTATAAAGACGATGTCTATGACGGTTCCTATATTACCTATTTTAAAACGGGAGGAGTAGAAATAGAAATGACCTATAAGAACGGGGTTCTGATGGGTAAAGAAAAAATGTATCGCAAAGCCGGGGATCAAACCCGCCTTGTCCTTGAAAAAGATCACCTGGATAAAAATTCCGAGATCTGGATCTACCACAACGGAAGCGTTCCCAATAAGCGTTATTTCATTAAAAAACAGGAAGTCACAAAGGAGGAATTCGACAAATCCATAGTAAGGAGATAAACGGTATTTTTCATGAGATAAGACCGGGAAACGGATCCTTCTGATCTATCAGACTTCAAAGAGAATATTAAACAGCGAAGTTGATCATGAAAAAAATAACGAGAATATGGCATGGGCGTACCAGAGCCGGTCAAGCCGATGAATATCTGGAATATGTTGAGAATACCGGAATCGCAGATTACCGAACGGTGAAAGGAAACCTCTCGGTAAAGATCCTTAGAAGAATAGAGGACGAAGTCTGCCACTTTTTAACGGTCACCGAATGGGATTCCTATGAGAGTATCAAAAAATTTGCGGGAGAAGACTACACCAAAGCAAAGTACTATCCGGAAGATAAGGACTATCTGTTAGAGTTTGAAGAAGAAGTACGTCATTACGAAACTTTTGAGTACTGATAAAAAAAGCAGGGATTTCATGTAACCACTCCACTGTTTCCTGCGTCATACCTGCAACAACCTATAACAAACACAAACCAATGAAAGCAGGAATTCACCTTAAAGTCATATTATTTCCCCTATTGTTGTCCTTTCTTCTGCCCTCTGTACACGGGCAAAGCCTGGAAGAGAAGATAGATCGTTTATTACAGGAAAAATACAAAACAGATGGTCCGGGAGCCACCGCTTTGGTAGCTAAAAACGGAAAAGTAATATACAGCAAAGCCTTCGGAATGGCAGATCTGGAATTAAACGTCCCGATGAAACCGGAGCATATTTTCGAGATCGGTTCGATCACCAAACAGTTTACAGCCGTATCCGTTTTAATGCTGGTAGAGCAGGGAAAATTAAATCTGGACGATGAGATCACCGTCTTTATTCCGGATTATCCCACACATGGAAAACGCATAACCGTTCATCATCTGCTAACCCATACCTCGGGTATAAAAAGCTATACTTCCATGCCGGTCTTAAGGGAAATTGCTACCAAAGATCTCACTCCCATGGAACTTATCGATGTTTTTAAGGATGAGCCTATGGATTTTGATCCGGGAGAGGCATATCGCTATAACAATTCAGGTTATATCCTGCTGGGGTATATTATCGAAAAACTGTCAGGTGAGTCTTATGCCAATTTTATTCAAAAGAATATTTTCGATAAGGCAGGGATGAATTCTTCTTACTATGCCAATCACTTTAAACTCATTAAAGGCCGGGCAAGTGGTTATATGAGGAGCAATGAATATATCAATGCAAATTATATCAGCTTTAGCATTCCCTATGCCGCCGGTTCACTTATGTCTAATACAAATGACCTCCTGAAATGGCAGCAGGCCATAAACAACAACACTTTTGTAAAAGAAGAAACCATTAAAAAAGCCTTTACCAATTACACTTTAAACAACGGAGAACCTATTTACTACGGTTACGGATGGGCTATCAATGAAATTAACGGTAGCCCGAGCAGGGAGCACGGTGGTGGCATTTTTGGCTTTACCACGCAGGGTATTTACATTCCCGGGCAGGACGTTTATGTTGCGGTCCTTACCAATTGCAGCTGTAATTCTCCGGGAGATGTAACTACCAAAATAGCTGCTTTAGCTATTGGAAAACCCTTTCCGGAACCGGAAAACATTATTTCCCTGTCTGAATCACAGCTAAAAAAATGGTTGGGGAAATACAAATTCGAGGATGAAGCCATCAGATCGATCACATTAGAAAACGGACAGCTATTTAGTCAGAGGGAAGGAAGCAATGCCAGATTTAAGATCCTTCCCTTATCTCCCGATCACTTTTATTTTGAAGACGGCTTTATCGAATACAAATTCTCCAAAAGCAAAGGAAAAAGAGAAGTTCTGTTCAAGAACCGGATCAACCATTCCAAAGGAGTTGAAATAAAGTAGGCTCTTTAAGCAGAATCTGAAAAACTATCTCTCTGTTCGACCGCCTTAAGGGCGCCATAAAGTCATTCTCCTTAGGGTCTTAGAATGGAGAGATACTCTGTTTATGGCTAAAAATCCTTCTTTCGGGCCTTAACAACGATACGCCAGGCGGGTAGTATCACCCATAACATGAGTGCGCTAAATGAGATAAACATTCCAAGGCCGGTACCGAAAAACTTTTTAAAACTGGCTCCCGTATACCCTAAAAGAGCAGAAATATCTAATTTTAAAAGGATCAGGATCCTGGACAGGTCGATCGGATTAAAAACCGTAGCTGCCAGTGAAAACTTATCCAGTGGATATTCTTCAAAAACAATAAGCGATATCAGGAAAAGGCCGTCATAGATCACAGCCAGGAATAACCACAGGAGTACGGCATAACCAAAACCTTTGATCTTATTCTCATTGGACAAAGCAATATTATATGCCAGGGCCACAAAAATAAAGGTCAGGAACGCACCTGTCAGCAGCAGGGAAGCAAAGTTCCAGATAGCTGCAGATTCCAGGATCCCGTACATCAGAAAAGGGATCCCGAGTCCCAGTACCAGGCTCAGACTGAGGGAGAGGGAAAGTCCGGTATACTGTCCCAGAAAAATAGTGGATCTCTTTAAAGGTTGTGCAAGCAGCAATTCGGTAAATTCTCTGGAATTATAGTAGTACATGATCCCGAAAACTGTTCCTATAAGAGGGGTCAGCACCACGATAATATTCATCAGGGTAATGACCGCCTTGGATACATCATTATTTAAAAAGAGGAGTACAAACCCCAGTGCCAGATAGAACAGAAAGTAAATATAACTCCATCTGCTTCGCATCAGGTCAAAAAAACTGTATTTCAATATCTTAAGCATGGTTGTCGGTTAAAATATTAGCAATTGCGTATTCCAGGTTTTGCTGCCCGGTCTGTTTCATCAGATCGGAAACCGTACCTTTAAAATGTATTTTTCCATCCAGTAAGAACACGATCTCATCTGCTATCTCTTCCACAAAACTCATAATATGAGAACTTATCAGAATCGTTTTTCCCTTTTTCTTTTCTTCTTCTATCCTTTGCTTTAAACGGATAAGGGAAACGGGATCCAGTCCGGTGGTCGGTTCGTCCAGGATGATCAGCTCACTGTCAAACATAAAAGTCAAAACCAGGTTTACTTTTTGTCGCGTTCCTCCGGAGAGGTTCCCCAACTTTTGATTCAGGAAGGGGGTAAGGTCGAACAGATCGATCAATTGTTCATGTGAACTTGTCTTTGCCCTCAGGTTCCTGATCATCCCTATGAGTTCGGAAACCGTCAGGTTAGCAGGAAAATTAGCGATCTGTGGTAAATAATCAATATTCTTCCGGTATTCGAACTTCCGGAGAACACTTTTATCAGCTATTTTAATATCTCCCTTATCGGCTACCACCATTCCCAGAATACTTTTGATCAGGGTGGTCTTTCCGGAACCATTGGGGCCAAGTATAGCAAAGATGCCTCCTCTTCCGATATCCAGGTTTACTCCCTTGAGTACCTGTACCTTTCCGAATCTTTTATATAAATCCTGTATCTGTATCATTTTATTTTTTTCATTAGCGGGCTGTCATCCATTAAATTATCCGGGGTAAATACCGGAGATACTTTTTCCGAAAAATTGATAATATCTACAAACAGGCTTCTCAGAAGCACAATGGTTTCCGGGGTCCTGTTCACAACATAGGAAAACAGTTTTACCGGCCTGTGAGGAACGTCACCTATACCGTTCTTATCCAGATCATAACCGGTATAAGCGCTCCAATAGTTATTGTTGAAGCTGTTATCGTTCAAATTACTGTTATAGGACACATCGAAGGAATTGTATAAAAAATTATTCCGCTCGAAAATATTGGTATAACAGGCGCCCGATATTTTTACCGCCCAACCGTTACTGATAAAATTGTTGTTCTTATAACTGATACGGGTGGAACCTTCCGCATTGATCCCAACGGTATTTTGTTCTATACGGTTATATTCGATCCGGGCATCATAGATCTCCTTAAGCAGGAGTCCGTAGGAGGCCGCTCCCCAATTTTCTTTAAAGGAATTGTGGGTCATCGTAATGAATTTGGAGAACATAACAGCCACCCCTGCACCATTATGCGTAAAGGTGTTATAGTGATATTCATTTTGATTGGAGAACATAAAATGCAGGCCGTAACGAATATTGTCATGGCTTTTGTTATTGATCACCTTACTGTTCTTTACAAATTCAAAATAAATACCATCTCTGAGATTATGAAGTTCATTCTTCTCTACCACTACATTGGAGGAATGCCACATATGCACCCCGTTACCCGAACCTGCTTCTTCAATCCCTTCACTGGAAATATGGTTATTGCTGATCTGTCCGTGATGCGATTTCTCTACCAGGATCCCGAAGAACACCTTTTCAAGAACTGCATTTTCCACAGTAAAATGTTTGCTTCTCGAAATATAGATAGCGGCAAAATCTTTGGTATAACTCTTTCCGATATTGCGGATGGTAATTCCGGATATCCGGACACTATCGGCCGAAATGATCAAACCATAACCCTTCCCCTGTGCATCCAGAACAGCTCCTTTTTCGGCAAGGATCTGAACCGGTTTATCGATCAGGACATCGTACTCCTTATAAATTCCTTTTTTCAGGTAAATACGGGCACCTTTATCAACTTCGGAGATGGCTTCGGCAAGTGATGAAAACGTACAGCTATTGCATACTTCCACTTCCTGAGCAAAGCTTATTGCCGATATCATCAGCCAAAAAAGGAAGGTGTAATATTTGAGAACAATTTTCATCTGTTTTTCAGTTTATCCGGTTTAACTATTACAGGATATTGTATTTTAACCCCAGGGTGAAGGACAGTCCTTCATCCATTTGTATTCCATTATATCGCTCATAGATCGGAAATCCGGCTTCCGCACCAATGCGAAGATCTTTTGGAAAGGCCACATTTACACCCAAAAAGGACTTTATCCTGTCACTTCCGTAATTATCCGTATCGGCAGTTGTGACCATCATAGGGTTTAATTCGGGATCTGCTCCCTTTATTCTCTTTTCGCTTATCCCGAAGAAGCGGGTGGAAATACTGATATTCCTGCTTAGCACATAAGCTCCCCAGATATTCAGGCTGTATTGGTTACCAAAGCGATATCCTTCATCATTCTCTCCTGTCCTGATAGTATTTAACTGCTGTATTCCCCATGATACATTCCGAAATGTTTGCTTAAAGGTTGCCCCCAGAGTGATATCAAAAGTACCACTCCCCAATTGCATGCTGTAGGGAAGCTTTGCATTTTCCATCATTGGAGTATCATCTCTTTCTTCTATACTTCCGACAGGAAGATTCAGGGTTCCGTTCAGGTGTAATGAAGACCTGTTATTGGCAAAAAGACCGTAAAGAGCACCTAGCTTGAGGTCTCCGAAGCCTGAAGAAGCGGTTGAAAAGTCCCTTAGCATAGTCATTCCATTCATCATCATACGCGCCGTCAGATCCATCTTTTTAGTCACCAGGCTCTGCATCAGCATAAGAGTTAGTTTATCTGAGGGGGCATACATAACTCCCAGCATATACATTTCCATGGTCATTTCCTGGGGAGCCACCATAAAATTATCGAAAATTGCTGTATTATCTATTTCATCTGTGCCTGCTTTATTGCCATCCATAGACATATTCATATACTTCAATGAAACCATAAGGCCTCCTTTGGGGTGCAGGTGATCTCCCATCACTCCAATAGGTGCATGAGCATCCGGCCTGTTGTGATTATGATGATCATGGTGATCTGCAGCCCCGAATTTCGGATCTTTAAACCTGGCTTTGATCTCCTCCCAGCTGTAAACATTGTCATTGCTTTCCGGATCTGCTTTTAAAGCTTCTTTTTTACTTTTAAATGCGGAGATATCTGCTCCCATCGGACTCGGAATAGCTTCACTTTTTAAGTAGGTTGCTGATCTGGCATCGATAAGATCTCCGGAGCCTGAATAATTTGCCACCTGAAGACGGGTAAAGTCTTCTTCTTTACTTGTTTTTAAAAAATTGATCATACATTCAATAGCTCCGAACTCATAGGTTTTGCCATTTTCATGAGCAGCCATAGCTCGATGATATTTGTCTTTTATGATCATTTTGCAATGATGACATTGTTTTTGGGCAGAGTTATCCTTCTTCTGTGCTGTTAACTGCAATCCGTAAAAGGAAATACAGAAACACACAAATATTAATTTTACTTTCATGATATTCTGATAAAAAGGAGATTTATTATTCCAAGAGTTTTTTGTTCCTGATCTCCTCCCAGGAAAAAACCTCACCCTTGTGTTCCCTGGCTGCCTCCAGGGCATCGGTTTTGTTTTTAAAGGCAGATAAAAAAGCATTCATCGGACTGGGAATAGCCTCACTGATAAGATATGTTGCCTGTCTAGCATCGATAAAATCTCCCGGAAGTTCTAGGTCCATTACCAGGTACAGAGCTACTTTTTCAGGAGAAACTTCATTGCTGTCACTTATCATACATTCTATAGCGTCATACTTGTAAACCCTTCCTTTTTTGGTAACCGCTTCGGAAGCGTGCACCTTCTCCACTATATTCATTTTACAATAGTGGCAGGTATCCAATCCGTATTCGATCTTTTCCGGTTTAGGGGTACAGGAAAGGAATAAAACAGCAATGAATATGACAATCCGGTTTTTCATGACTTTTTAGCTTCTTTTTTACCTATAAAAAATGCCAGCAGAGAAAGACCTATACCAAGTCCGAGGAAATATGCACCCAGTTGAGGATAGGAATGTGCCCTGAAGTTCAGGATGTCCTTAGATCCGAATAAAGGTGGCTGGAATCCCATTACAGATCCATCCGGATTGGTGAACTTCATTATAGCCTTGGGGTCCAGGTTATGACCATAATCGTGTTCCCAGAGATAGAAATCGTAGAGTCCGGCTGCGCTTAATAACACCATCAGTACAAACCAGCCCAGGAACCATTTGTAATTGGCCTTAAAGCCTATAAGGAGTCCTATGACCGTAGTGATCAATATTCCGGCAGGGAAGATCTTAAACTCCGGAATAGCATCGGGAATATACTTCATTCCCACATAGTGATTCATTATATTGATATTCTTGATATCATGCGGATTGGCATCGGCAAAATCATTAATATAGATATGCATTCCCAAAGGGGTGGGATACTGAGGAGCTTCCAGGGTTATTTTCCACAGAGGAAATAAAAACAAAGCCAAAGGAAGGATCGCTCCAAGCAGCATTATGATGCGTGATTTTTTCATTGTATTTCGGTTTTAAAATAAGAAGGCGGGAGCGGAACGGAACTCCCGCCTTTCAGGAAAACATTAAATTCTCTCCTACACCATTACTCATCCTCTTCTCCAAGGGACCATGATAGTTCAATGTCTGAGGAAGCCGGAGAGACCCTTACATAACCCTGCATTTCCTGATGCAGTGCAGAGCAAAAATCTGTACAGTAAAACGGCCATACACCTACCTGTTTAGGCTCCCAGACAAAAGTTTCGGTCTGTCCGGGCATGATGAGCAGTTCCGATGTATTAGCACCGATCATACTCACCCCGTGAGGAACATCGTAATCCTGTTCCAGGTTGGTGATATGGAAATACACTTTATCGCCCACTTTGATACCTTCAATATTGTCCGGGGCAAAGTGACTTCTGATCGTGGTCATATACACATGAACGGTTTTACCGTCACGGACCACTTTGGTATCTGCCTCACTCTTGGTGACATATGGGTGATGATTTTCTTCCAGTTTAAATATCTTTTTAGAACGCGGTTTCACCAGATCGGCAGGAATACCGGCAGCATAGTGCGGCTCTCCAACAGTAGGGAAATCCAGCAGTAACTCCATTTTTTCTCCCGTAATGTCATATAACTGGGCAGATTGGGTTACTTCCGGCCCTGTCGGGAGGTAACGGTCCTTGGTGATCTTGTTCATAGCCAGCACATACTTACCGAACGGTTTTCTCGAGTTACCTCCGGGGATCATCAGGTGTCCTACAGAATAAAAGGTCGGCTTTCTGTCGATCACTTCCCAGGTACCCACTTTCCATTTTACTACTTCCGAAGAAATAAAGAAAGTTGTGTATCCGTAACCTTTATCGTCGAATTCCGTATGCAGGGGTCCTAAACCGGCTTGTTTTACACTTCCGGCATTTACAGCTTCAAAATCTATGATCGGAATGCCGTAAGCTTCTCCCGAAAACTTCTCCTCTTCAATAGCTTTGATCATTTTTGAAAAAGAGTGAACCGTAACATCGGCAGACAGTTTCCCGCTTCCTACAATATATTCTCCGGTCGGATCTACATCACAACCGTGAGGCGATTTGGGAGTTGGCAGGAAGTATACGAGGCCGGGGCATTCTGCTGGATCCAGTACTTTTACCTCTTTCCCCCAGTTGGTAGTTGCCATCTGAGTTGACTCGTCAAATACATTATGAGCATAATTGGCAGGCATGGTCTTAAATTTCCCCTGCTTGATATATTCTTCTGCTTTTTTCCAGTTTATTGCAGCAATGAAATCCTTGTCATTCTGAGAGGCATTTACCTCCAGTAAGCTGTTTGCTTCTTCCGTATTATAGGTTGTATAGAAGAACCATCCGTGAGAATCTCCTCTTCCCGGGTGTGCCTTATCATAATCAAAGCCCGGCATCAATATCTGGAAATCCAGGTTCATTTTCCCATCTTCCGGAGCCACGGAAATAAAGGAAAGCGCTCCTTTAAAGTTTCCTTTGTACTCCTTGATAGAAATATCTCGTTGCGGTACAGGTACTCCAAAACGGGTTCCTGCAATAACATATTCGGTATTTTCGGTTACATAAGACGAACTGTGATTCCCTGCACTATTAGGGATCTCTATGATCTCAGTAGTTTCGAAAGTAGTAAGATCGATCTTTGCGATACGGGGAGTGTTATTCCCGTTAATGAACACCCATCTTCCATCCAGTTCTCCATTAGTCTGTGAGATATCCGGGTGGTGAGCATCATCCCACGGAACAAATCCGAAAGAAGTATTCAACATCGGTTTTGTTTCCTCATTGTAGCCATAGGCTTTTTCCGCATCCTGCGAGAATACCGGAATTACTTTAAACAATCTGCCGGATGGCAATCCGTAGACAGATAACTGTCCGTTAAAACCTCCGGAGACAAAGGCGTAAAATTCGTCGTGATCTCCCGGTTTAACATATACTTTTTCTGCGGCACTGCTGCTTAAAGCCCCGCCTGAATTAGAATCGGAGCTTTTCCCGTTGTTACAGCCTGTCAAACACAGAGCCAGGCCTAAAAACCCAACGGTCATTTTAATTACTCTTCTCATTATTGTTATTTTAATATTGGTTATTTTTTAATTTTCAGGAGGCAGGAGCACTTTATCAATAATGTGAACTATTCCGTTTCCGGCATCCACACTCGCAATGATCTTTGCTCCTCCGATAAGAGGTTCTCCCTCTTCTACTTTTACCTGTACATCCTGGTTATTCGCCTGTCCCAGTTTTTTAAAGCGTTTTAAAAAATCTTTCTTCAGGTTACCGGGGGTAACGTGATATTTAAGGATATTGGCCAGCGCTTCCTTATTTTCAGGCTTCAGCAGATTTTCAACAGTACCTGCCGGAAGGGCTTCAAAAGCCTCGTTCGTAGGAGCAAATACCGTAAGAGGTCCTGCGTTTACCAGAGAATTTTCCAACTGCGCTGCCTGAACAGCTGCTACCAAAGTACTGTGGTCCGGGGAACCGATGGCAATCTGTAATACATTAGGCCGGGATTCATCATCTTTAATAAATGCCTGTCCCTGTTTTTCCTGAAGTTCCTCTTTTTCCGGTTCCGAAGCGGTAACGACCTGTTCCGTCTTATTCTTACAACCGGTAAGTAGCAAGATCAGGGCAAAAACGATAAAAGACTGAATAAGAGTTTTCATTTGATTTTATTTTATGGTTCTGAAGTATTCTAATACAGACCGGGCCTGTTCTTCGGTAAGATTCTGATTAGCCATAGGAGCTCCGTTAAACTCTATAAGGAGTTCCTTTGCCAAAGGATCTTTCTGGATCATTTCTTCAGGATTCAGGATCATATTCATAACCCATTCAGGAGTCCTGCGCTCTAAAATACCTTTGGGAGCGGGGCCAATAAATTTTTTGGCCGGCTTGTGACAAGCAGCACAAAGCGATTTAAACACTTCTTCTCCTTTCGTAGCCATTGCCTGATCTATTTCCGAATCAATACTGATAGAGGTAACCGGACCAATTCCTTTATTGGACAGATCTACCTTAGAGGAAGCAGGTGCTGAATTATCAGCAGGAGTTGTAACCTCTTTTTTCTCAGTACTTTTTGTCCTTTCGTATTGAAAGGATTTTTCTTCTTTCTTTTCTTTTCCGCAACTCATAACCAAAAGCCCGAAAACTAAAAGGAACGCGAAATTGATTGCGTATTTCATATCAATAAGGTTTGTTATTACTACTACAAAGGTATAACAAAATTTTAATAAAAGATAAAAAGGTCTTAAAATATTTTAAAAAGATAATTTTGTATATTAGCCTAACTAAAAAAATATAGTTAGATTTAATCCATATTAAAAAATGGAGATGTTATCAAGTGCAAGTAAGTATGCTATTAATGCCGTTCTGTATTTAGCTGTAGAATCGTCCGAAGACAAAAAAATTGGAGCTAAAGAAGTGGCTGAAGCCATTGGTGTGCCCACCCCTTTTTTAGCTAAACTCCTTCAGAATCTGGCAAAAAAGAACGTTATATCCTCGCTTAAAGGCCCCAAAGGAGGCTTTTTTTTAAGTGAAGAGAACAAGAGCCTGAAACTTATATCGGTGGTAGAACACATAGATGGTCTGTCAAAATTTGAAGAATGTGTTTTGGGCCTTAAGAACTGCAGTAACGACAAACCCTGTCCCATTCACTTTTCCGTACAACCTTTTAAGAACACCATGTTTGACGAGCTCAGCAATAATACAATTGAAGCATTTGCCGTTAAGGTGAGGAACGGGGAAACCTTTTTGCATTATTAGGTACTTTTCCTATCTTCTTCTATATACCCTGGCAAACCTGTCATTTTGCAGTTAACTCATTAATATGCCGGCAGAAAACATAGTGTATTCCCTTTCTTCCATCCTAATTATTCTTTCCTGTTAATAAGATTTTTAATAACTCATTTTTCACATATCTTAAGGAGGTAAGATGTTTTATAATTTTATAAAGGATAAAAAGGTCTTAAAATATCTTAATGTATTGCTACAGTTTTCAAATAGCCCTTCAGGAGGTTCCCGGAGAAATAAGTCTTTGTTTTTCCATTTCGGGATGTCCCCTGCAATGTAAGGGCTGCCACTCTCCTTTTCTCTGGAAGGAAGGAAACGGGCGCTTACTTTCTTCAGAATGGTTCGAATCTGTTCTGGAGCAGTACGATAATCTGGCCAGTTGTGTCCTTTTTATGGGAGGAGAATGGCATAAAGAGGAATTGGTACGTCTGCTAAAGTTAGCCAGAAAAAAGTCGTATAAGACCTGCCTGTACACCGGGGAAGACCGGGTTCCCGAAGAGATACGAGATCAACTCACATGGATCAAAACCGGAAAATGGGTACCATCTCTGGGAGGCCTGGATTCCAAAGTTACCAATCAAAGATTTACAGAAGTAGAAACCAATAAAACACTCAACCATTTATTCATTAAAAACCAAAACTTATGATACGTCTTACTGATTCTCAACTGAACAAGAAAATGGATTTTATAGAGCATTACATTCATTCGGCCAATGCAGCCGATGGTTCCAAAGTAGATGCCAATGCCAATGTTACTTCCAAGAATATTGCTACCATGGAAGCAGAATTAAACAAGGATATCAATATACAGGTTAACCGTACTCTGGTAAAAAGAAAGATCGCATCCCTTTTTGGGGAAGACCTGGCAAATGAGTATATCAGGCAAATTGAGGCACATGAGATCTATGTACATGATGAAACATCCCTCAAGCCATACTGTGTATCCATAAGTATGTACCCCTTTTTATTTGACGGCCTGACCAAACTCGGAGGAGAAAGCAAAGCACCTCAGCATCTGGAGAGTTTTTGCGGAGAATTCGTAAACCTGGTATTTGCTGTGAGTTCTCAGTTCGCAGGAGCGTTGGCAACCGTGGAATTTCTATTGTATTTTGATCACTTTGCCGCTAAAGATTATGGAAAGGATTACCTGGAAACCCATGAAAAATTAATTGCTAACCATCTGCAGCACGTGGTTTATGCCATTAATCAGCCCGCAGCAGCCAGAGGATATCAATCGGTGTTCTGGAATATATCTTTATATGACGACGCATATTTTAACAGTATGTTCGGCGATTTTGTCTTTCCCGATATGAGCAAACCATCCTGGGAGAGTGTGAAGAAGCTACAGCGCTTTTTTATGAAGTGGTTCAATACAGAACGAACCAAAGCCATTCTTACCTTTCCGGTGGTGACCGCTGCTATGCTGGTAAAAAATGGCAAACCGGCAGATCCTGAATTTACCGATATGTGTGCGGAGGAACTAAGTGAGGGGAATTCTTTTTTTATCTATCAGTCCGAAAATGCCGATAGTCTTGCCTCCTGCTGCCGGTTGCGGAATGAGATCAGCGACAATACGTTCAGCTATTCACTTGGAGCAGGAGGCGTTGCTACCGGTTCTATTAATGTAATAACCTTAAATATGACCCGCCTGGTTCAGAACAAAGCCGATATTGCAGAGGAAGTCCGCAAAATTCACAAATACCAGGTAGCTTACAGAAAACTTATTGAAGAATACGAGGAAGCAGGACTGCTCCCCGTTTATAAAGCCGGATTCATTTCGCTGGACAAACAATTCCTTACCATTGGGATTAACGGAATGGTGGAAGCTGCCGAAAGCCAGGGAATAAAAGCAAAAAATAACTCCCGTTATAAAGATTTTGTGGGTTCTTACCTAAAGGTCATTTACGAAGAGAACAAAAATGCAAAAAAAGAATACGGTTATATGTTTAACACCGAATTTGTTCCCGCCGAAAATTTAGGGGTTAAAAACGCTAAATGGGATAGAGAGGATGGCCTGTTCGTTCCGAGAGATTGTTATAACTCTTATTTCTATGCGGTGGAGGATACGGAAATAAATACCCTCGATAAGATAATACTCCACGGAAGTGAGATCATCAAATACCTGGACGGGGGTTCTGCCCTGCATCTCAACCTGGAGGAAGCTCCCGATAAAAAAGGTTTCACCCGCCTGATCCATGCCACTGCTACTGCCGGGTGTAATTACTTCTGCTTCAACATAAAAATAACCATCTGTAATAAATGCAGTCATATAGATAAACGTACATTGTATTCCTGTAATAAGTGTAATTCGGTAAATGTAGACCACGCCACCCGGGTAATAGGTTATTTAAAAAGAGTATCGAGCTTCAGTTCCGGGCGTCAGCGGGAACACCAGTTAAGGCATTATCACCTGAAAGAAGGGCAGCCCGTAGCAAATAAGAGAGTTCACACGTTAAAAGAGGCGCAAAAACAGGAAGATCAGAGCCAGTTAAATACTCTTTTTCAAAAAGAAATACAAAATCAGGGTCTAACATGATATAAATCATATGAATAGGGTGAATAAAGTTATTTTTTTGCATTAAAGGATAAAAAGACCTTAATATATTAATTAAAATACATCAATATGCTATCCAAAAAACAAGCACGGGCTTTCTTCCTGGGCGGAACACTGGTTACTTTCCTGGTATTCATAGGGCTAACCATATATTCCTTCAGTGAAGAACAGGACCAGTCCAATTATAAGGAGATTACCGAACAGGTGGTTCGGGGAAAACAGATCTGGGAGGCGAACAATTGTATGGGATGCCATACCATAATGGGAGAAGGAGCGTATTACGCCCCTGAATTAACAAAAGTTCTTGAAAGAAGAGGAGAAGGTTATGTGAAAGCTGTTCTCATGACCCCTGTTCCCTGGGCTCCAAATGGTCGAAAAATGGTTGCCTATGGGTTTTCCAAGGAAGAAGCTGAAGATCTGATCGCTTTTTTTGATTGGATAGACGACATAGATCTGAACGGTTTTGACAGAGTGGTATCTCCGTTGGCCAAAGACAAAACTAATTAACCAATAGTATTAAGTGAGCCCTGTTGCATGTCAATCCGGGCAGACACTGATATATAAAAAACAAAACAAATGAAATACACATCTCAAAAAGTAGCGTATTGGTTTTTTGCATTATCCATGCTACTTCTGGTATTACAACTAACCTATGGGTTTATCATGGGTTTTGCCCGTATCGGGCTGGATGGCCTGCACGATTTTATTCCGTTTAACACTGCCAGGGCGGTACACACAAACCTGCTCGTTCTATGGCTGCTGGCAGGCTTTATGGGAGCAGCATATTATATAATTCCCGAAGAAGCACAACGGGAACTGGTAAGTGTAAAGCTTGCATACGTTCAATTAATTTCACTCACCCTGGTAGGGGTGGCCGCCATTATAGGATATCACTTTAACTGGTGGGAAGGGCGTAAGTTCCTGGAAATACCCAGGCAACTGGATTTTCTGGTAGTCGCAAACGTACTGTTGTTCCTGGGATTGATCCTGGCAACTCTCTTTAAGGGAAAACGCAAAACCACCACGGCCCTGGTACTCTCTATGGGACTACTGTTTGCCGCATTGCTCTATCTTCCCGGGATGCTGCCTTTTGACAGTCAGGTAAAAGACTCTTTCTTCCGCTGGTGGGTTGTTCACCTGTGGGTAGAAGGTGTATGGGAACTTATTATGGGAGGTATATTGTCATTCCTCCTTATTAAACTTACCGGAGTAGACCGTGAGGTTATTGAAAAATGGCTTTATGTTATCGTCGGGCTTACTTTTTTATCCGGAATACTGGGTACAGGACACCACTATTATTATATAGGCGTAAACAAAATATGGCTAATCGTGGGTGGGATCTTCTCCGCTCTTGAGCCGCTTGCATTTTTAGCAATGGCTCTGTTTGCCGTGAACATGTATAGGAAAGGCGAGAAAAAACATCCGAACAAAATGGCTTTGTTCTGGACTTTGGGTTCTGCCATAGTATCTTTTGTCGGTGCCGGACTATTGGGGTTTGCCCATACCCTGCCCCAGACAAATTTATATACTCACGGTACGCTGGTAACCGCCATGCACGGTCACCTCGCTTTCTGGGGGGCTTATGCCATGATCGTATTTGCCATTATCAGTTATTCCCTGCCTAACCTAACCGGAAGAAAACTATATGACGGAGTAAGAGGGCGTGCTGCCTTCTGGACTTCCAATATCGGAATGATCGGGATGACGGTGGCTTTCGGAGTGGCAGGAGTAGCACAGGTATACCTGGAACGTAAATTTAAAATGGACTTTATGGCCGTACAGGATGAGATCAGCATTCACTTTGTTGTACTGATCTTATGCGCCTCCTTATTTGCTACCGGGATCGTATTGTACATTGTAGATTTCATAAAACACGGACGCCCGACCGATGAAGCTCTGGAGCCCGTAACTAATTAGATCATCCATCTTTTAAATTGACGAGTTAATGAGTGCAATAGTAAATAACACAAAACGCAATGTGGTTTCTACATTAAAAGAAGCCCCCTTTTACAAACCCATCGCAAAAGAAGTGGATGTTTTTGAGCATGCTTATGCGGAAAAACTACCGGTGCTGTTAAAAGGGCCTACCGGTAGCGGGAAAACCCGTTTTATTGAATATATGGCTTCTCATCTGGGGAAGCCTCTTCTTACCATTTCCTGTCATGAAGAAACCTCATCAACAGATCTGATAGGGCGTTTCATTATTAAAGGGGCCGAGACCTTATGGATGGACGGCCCCTTAACCAAGGCAGTTAAAAACGGGGCTATTCTCTATCTGGATGAAATTGCAGAAGCCCGGCCCGATGTCATCGTTGCTATTCACTCACTTACAGATCACAGAAAAGAATTGTACATAGATAAGCTGGGAGAGACTATCAAAGCCCATTCAGATTTTATGCTGGTAGCTTCCTTTAATCCAGGATATCAAAAAGGATTTAAAGAATTAAAACCCTCCACCAGACAACGTTTTATTGCCCTGTCCTTTAATTATCCGAAACCCGCCGATGAAGCAGAGATCATTGTTAAAGAAACCGGTTTGGATATAAGTGTTTCGAAAAAACTGGTCAGTATTGCCAACAAAGTGAGGAACCTAACGGAACTTGGTTTGACGGAAACCGTCTCAACACGTTTACTGGTTGATGCCGGAAAATTAATTCGCTCCGGCTTACCCAAACGACTGGCCGTAAAAGTTGCAGTTGTAGAACCTCTTACCGACGATCTGGAAATAACAGAAGCCCTGGTAGACCTGTGTAATCTAATGATCTAATTCCAGTAAGTGTCATGTTCGAACCGGATGAATATTTATTTACCAAAGTTGCATTCTTTCTTAAAAGGCGAAAAAAAAAGTCACAGGAAGCCATCGAATATGCCGTAAAACTGGAAGATCTGAAAGCCAGGCTTACTATTTTGGCCAGAGCCCTTACCGGACAACCTATAGAGATCTTTGAAGCACAAAGAGAAGGAGGCTATAAAGACAATAGTTTTTTCCTTCCTTCATCTTTTGCAGGCTTTCCGTCAGCCGATGAGAATGTGAGTTTTTATCTGTTCCGGTTATTATACCTGTCTGCTCAGAAAAAACTGGGACTCAACTGGACCGATGCTGTGGAGCACAACCTGGAAGAATCCCGTGAAAAGGCCGAAAAAACTTCGGAAGCAGTACTGGACAGCCTGAACCGGCAATTTCCACCGGCCAAAGAATATCACGAAAAGCTCATCAGATATTATCAAAGCCGTTCCAAGAACGATTCGGGAGCCGATCTGAGTTTTATCTATGGAAAGTGGATGCGCAACAGCAAGGCTGACATTGAAAAAGACAAGTTGAAGAATTTTACTGAGAAGGTAAAAACGGCAAATGAAGAGCAGATAAAAACAACTATAAAATCGAAAGCGGTAGAGGAGATCATTTCGGTCCAGATTGATGAAAAACAGCTGGAAGATGCCGTGCTTCAGCATCAATTTGAAAAAGTCGAAACCGCGGAAGAATTCGGTGGGAACTGGAGGGATCTTGACGGAGAAGATGAATTGGAAGACCATTCCAATGCATTGGATGAAGTAAATATGAAATACACGGTGCGGGTAGACGACACATCTCATTCAGTTTACCAGGCAGATTTTATGGAGAATACTACAGTTTCTGAAAGTACGGAAGCCGGTCATAAGGATTTTTATATTTCGTATGACGAATGGAATTATTCCAAACAGGCGTACAAAGAAAATTTCTGCAAAGTATTTCCCAGGTCGCAAATAGAAACCGATAGTGCCTACTATAGAAAAACACTGCAAAAAAACGCATCCACATTGCTGGGTTTGCGTAAAATGCTGACCTCAGTAAACAACAAATATCAGCAATTGCGAAGACAGAAACAGGGAGAAGAATTTGATCTGGATGCGATTACCGATCTCTTTGTGGAAACTTATTCCAGGCGTACTCCCTCCGAAAAGATATACCTGTCCAAAAAGAAGAGGGAAAAAGATCTCTCCATCCTCCTGTTGCTGGATATCAGCTTATCCAGTGACGGATATGCGGCAGGAAATAAGGTAATTGATGTGGAAAAGCAGGTTTCAATTTTATTCGGTGAGATCCTCAACGAGTTTTCCATCGATTTTTCGGTAGACTGTTTTTATTCAAAAACCAGGAACCATGCTTCCTATATTACGGCCAAAGATTTTGACGAGCCCTGGGCAAGAGCCAAATATAAAATAGGTGCTGTTAAGCCCAATGGCTATACCCGTATAGGAGCTGCTTTAAGACATGCAGGAGCGAGATTGGATGAACGCGAGGCAAAAAACAAATGGGTGATCCTTATTTCGGATGGGAAACCCAACGATTATGACCGCTATGAAGGTAAATACGGGATCAATGACGTAAAGCAGGCACTTAGAGAGTTAAACCGCAGGCAAATTAATTCCTATGCCCTGGCCATAGAAGCCCAGGCCAAATATTACTTACCACAAATGTTCGGGCAGAATCATTATCAGATACTGACAACCCCGGTTGAACTATTACAATCGCTGGTAAAACTCTATGAAAAGATCAAACATCAATCGTAAATTTTTCAATAAAAGAACAAATACATTATTCAGAAAGAAATGGATCAGTTAATTAAAGAAAGTGTTTTAAAGGGAATCTCCTATGAGGAGTATATGGAGCTTGTAGGGCAGTTTGCTGCGGAAGGAAGAACTTCCGGAGCTATGCAGACCAAAGAGCGGATAGAACTTACAAAATTAAACGCAAGCAGGATGAGGAGGTTGGATAAGACACTAAAGCTATCCGATCAGGCTATGGAAGTATTTAAAAATATAAATACACCACAAGACTGGCTGGTTATAGTGGAAAGCTGGTGTGCAGACGGAGCCCAAACCCTTCCTGTCCTGAACAAAATTGCCGAAGCTTCCCCTGCGATCGATCTTAAAATTGTATTTCGTGATGAAAATGATGGCCTGATGGATGCCTTTTTGACAAACGGGGCCAGGGCCATTCCCAAACTCATTGTTACTGATAAGTATCATACGGTTTTAGACAGCTGGGGCGCCAGGTCCAAAGCTGCAACCGGAATGGTAAAAGCGTATAAGGAGAAACACGGTAAAATAGATGATATCTTTAAAAGGGAATTACAGATCTGGTATAACAAAGATAAAGGGGTCGAGATCGTAAATGACCTTTTGGAAATTGTACAGGCTACAGAGCCTTTGAAAGAGGGTATTTAATGGCCATCCTGTATTTAAATATCTCCTTTGACAGATAAATTCAGCTATTAATTGGCAAGTTCTATAATTTTTGCCACGGTTTCTTTATTGTTAACTCCCAGGCCTTCCTGTTGGTGAACCAATTCACCTCCCTGATCAAAAACGCTAATAATATTGGAATGGGAGAAGTCCATAGGGGATATTTTCTTATAGTTTACTGCCAGTACCGCTGCAAATTCCCTGGTATCTCCTTCCGATCCCCGAAGAAAAACCCATTGGTTCGATTCCATTTCATTCTCAATAGAAAATTCTTTTAAACGCTGAGGGGTATCTGTTTCCGGATCTATACTTACCAGTATTAATTTTACATTGCCTTTTTTGGCTTTAGGGATCTGAGTCTCAATATCTCTCATATCGGCCACTAGCCTCGGACAGGCAGCCTTACAGGAAGTGTAGATCATTACCATGACCAGAACATCACCTTTCAGGTCTTTCAATACTATTTCTTCATTGTTCTGATTGGTCCAGGTTGCCGGTAAATTGTAAATGGAAAGCTCGGAAATCGCTTCATTTTCAAGAGCCTCTTTATTTACGGCTGCTTCCTCCTCTCTCTTTGCTTTATTACAGGAGCTTAATAAAATTAGCATTCCGACGAGCAATACAAATATCTTTTTCATCTTTTTTACTTTAATTTATTACGGTACCTTCAACATCTCTGACACATCTGAATCCCAGATTTTTAATGGAATAATTTGCTTTTATACTACCTCTGAACGCATAGCGCATAAAGGCCGCGTAGTTCATGAGGTCTGACGCTCCGACTGCTGCACTCCCGCAGAAAAGATTACTGTCTTTATCTACGTCCTTTCTGGATTCTCCGGATATGAGGACAGAGTTAAAATCCAACGTCCATTCCCAAACCAATCCGTGCAGGTCATAAACACCCCAGTAATTTTTAAAGGTTGACCCTATGGTTTGATTATAACTTTTCGGTGCTTCGTACCAGCTTAATATAAATTGATTGTATTCGGGTTTTATCCGGGCGTCCGGGACTTCCTTATCGGCCATAGCCACGTATTCCCATTCATCAACCGTAGGCAATCTTTTTCCCTGGCATTCGCAGTATTTTTTGGCTGCAAACCAGGAAACATTGGTAACAGGCATTAGAGGAAGAAGGTCCTGTCCGGGGTTTTCATCGGTTTCCCAATTCGCCAGATAATTTTTATCAGCAAAGAGCCTCTTTACTTTCGATCTTTTCCAGGCGGGATATTCTTTTACAAATCTTAAATAATCCGCATTGGTTACAGGATAGACATCCATCAAAAAATCCTTTACCACCACAGTAGCTGAGTCCGTCCCGTATAAGGGAATAAAACTCCCTCCTTTTATCCTTACCATAGCATTTTCAGACTGACCATAGATACTATGCGTAAAACCAATTAAAAATGCGATTATGGCCAATCTGAAAATAGCTGTCATTTGTATTATTATTTATTGTTTCTTCTGCTCCTTACCATAGCCGGAGTAACATCCTGTTTGGAATTCCCCCAACTGTTATACACAAAGGTCAAAACATTAGCGATCTCCTCATCGGTCAGATCCTGTTTTGTCATAACACTGTTATAGGTCTGCCCGTTAACAGTTATCTCACCTGTTTTACCGAATAAAACGATATCAATGGAGCGGTTAACATCGGCATTTAAATAATCTGATTTTGCCAAAGGCGGAAATGCATTGGAAATACCCTGCCCTTCAGCCTGGTGGCAGGCAAAACAGGTTTGCATATAGGTTGCTCTTCCGTATTCCATTTTTTCCTGGAGCGTTTTTGCAGATGCGACAGGTTCAGGATCTCCGTTCGGCAATTCCTGAATTCCTCCTCCTTCGGGTTGATAGATCCCCTCTTCCTGTGTTCCGGAATAAATGGTTTTATTTTCTTCACCCTGTACTTTAAGCATCCCAAGAGCACCTTTATTGAAGGCGCGGAAAATTGAGTGATCTACAAGGATGAATGTTCCCGGAACATCTACCGTAAACTCAACTATTGCCGCTCCACCGGCAGGGATAAGCGTTGTCTGTACATTTTTATTGATAAGATCTCCTCCTTCAACTCTTACCTCGTCAAATATCTCTCCTATAACATGAAAAGAAGATACCAGGTTGGGTCCTCCGTTCCCGACAAAAAGGCGAACAGTTTCTCCAACATTAGCTGTAATGGCATTATCTCCTGTCATGGCTCCTACTTTTCCGTTAAATACCACATAATCTGCATCTTCATCTACAGCTTTCTTCATATCAAAAGGCTGTAAACCCCTGTCTCCATTCTCTCCTTTAGTATAAAAGTCGCCCTGCATTACATAATATTCCTTATCCACTCTTGGCAGGCCTCCTTCCGGCTCTACCAGGATCAAACCATACATCCCGTTTGCAATGTGCATCCCTACAGGAGCTGTTGCACAATGATATACATAAAGCCCCGGATTCAAAACTTTAAAAGAAAACTGAGCTTCGTGACCAGGAGCCACAAAAGAAGAGGTTGCACCTCCTCCGGGGCCGGTTACCGAATGAAGATCAATATTGTGAGGGAGTTTGTTATCGGGGTGATTTTTCAGGTGGAACTCCACCTCATCACCTACTCTGGTCCTGATAAAACTACCGGGGACAGAGCCACCGAAAGTCCAGTAAACATAGCTTACCCCATCGGTCATCTCACCTTCCTTCTCCAGGATCTCCATATTTACGATCAACTTTTTTGCTTTTCTTCTCCCAACGGGAGTAGGGACATTTGGAGGTGCCGTTAATTCTGCGATCATTTCCCTGTTAACAGGAATGTCTGCAGCATTCTCGTAAACCGTCTTTTTGTTGTTGTCTATGCAGGATGTTGCAAAAACAAGCAAACACATTAATGACACCATTGCCATTAACGACTTAATTTTTGTTCTTTTTGGTTCGGAATACATATGATTAATGTTTATTGTTTTACAATTAAAAGATCTTTTTGTCTTTTTTGTAAATCTAACTATTTTTTCACCTATCATTTTATGACGAATATCATATTTCCGGGATTTTAAAGAACTTCTTCAAAACTGATAATTAATTAGTTACATTTTAATATTTACGTTTCACCCTAACTGAGATGCTATCCTTTGAATTAACAGGACCCTTCATTCTTTTCCGGTTTATTTCACAGGGTTTTTGCATAAATCATTATCTTACCGCCCAGGCTTTTCAGGTAGATATCTTCCTTTGTACGAAGCGATGATTTAGATCTGAGAGATGATCAATTAAAGAGTTATTAGAGGAATCATTCTGTTTCGATTTTAATGAAAACACAGTTTAATAATGGTATTTTAAATTCCGAACGCTGGGAGTTGGGGCATATATCTATGGTGCACAGTATTGTGGATTATAAAAGTCCGGGAGTTTATTCTGCCAGTAACGATACGGACCTTGTCCGGCTTCATTTTGGTATTTCCGGCGATTACGACTTTAATTACAAACAACTGAATTCGTCCTTTAAACTTCGCGGAACTCATAATAATATCATGTATTCTGACGGGCTGGACCTTGAAATATTCAATAAAAGTGAGAGAATTGAAACTTTCGGGATCAACTTTAGTCCGGATACCTTTATTAAGATCGCCCAAAACGGAAACGATTCCCTCAAACGTTTTGCCGATAAGGTCGTAAACAAGGAAAACACCATCCTCTCAGATCTTTGGCGACCGAACACTCTTAAGATACACCAGGTTATAGATGAGATCGTTCACTGCAATTATTCGGAAGGCTTAAAAGATATTTTTCTCCTTTCCAAAAGCATGGAACTATTGGTATTGCAGACATCTCTTTACGACGAGGAGCAGGAAAAATTCATAAAATGGTCAACAAAAGACAAAAACAAACTCTTCCTGGCCAGGGAGATCCTCGATCAGAGTATCGATACTCCTCCTACCATTCACAATCTGTCCAGACAAATTAACCTTAATGAGTACAAACTCAAAAAAGGTTTCAGAGAATTATTCGGAACTACGGTTTTCGGCTATATTCATAAAAATCGGATGAGCCTGGCCAAAAAACTTCTTCTAGGGACCGATAAGTCGGCTAAGGAGATCGCCTACGAGATCGGTTATTCCTCTCCTCAGCATTTCTCCAAAGCTTTTAAAAAGGAATTCTCCGTTTCTCCCAATAGTATTAGAAATACTCCCGATCCTACCATCTGAATACCGCCGGGATAAGCATATTTGCGCTCTTTAATCACTAAATACAGTAGATATGATCGTAAAAAAGGAAATACTATTCAAAGCAACAAAGGAAAAAGTATGGGATCTGCTTACCAATCCCGAAATGACCAAACAGTATATGTTTGGCTGTGAAGTGCTGTCGTCATGGAAAAAAGGTGATCCTATTCTCTGGAAAGGAAAAACAGAGGACGGAAAGGAAGTGATCTACGTTAAAGGTGTTATCGGTGAAATTAATGTGGGAGAAAAACTCAGTTTTAGTATGTTCGATCCGAATATGGGTATCGAAGATATCCCGGAAAACTATGTAAATCTCACCTACGAGTTGGAGGAAGATCAGGAAGGAACCCTGTTAAAGCTCAGCCAGGGAGATTTTGCCGGGGTAGCTCAAAGCCGGAAGAGATATGAGGATACGGTAAAAGGATGGGAAATGGTACTCCCCCTGATGAAAGAACTTCTTGAGCCATAGCCCTTTTTGTTAAAAACAACTCTTTTTGTTACACATAGAGTTTTTGCTCGTCTTTCATATAAACAACCTAATTATATGAAAAACAAACTCTTAAACTTCACAGTAGTGCTTAATCTCATTCTCAGTGGGGTTTTGTGCTACTTTCTTTTTTATTCGGATGCGACCAAAAAAGATTTTTCCAATGAAGTCCTGAAGGTAAGAGGCCTTGTAGTAGTCGATTCTTCAGGAGTAGAACGTGTAATGATGGGAGCACCTCTACCCGATCCCACATTTCACGGTTATCGTTATCCCCGCGGAGGAGGAGCCGGTATTTCCGGCATCCTTTTATTTGATTCCGAAGGACAGGAAAGAGGTGGATATGTAACCGACGATAATTACGGGAATGTATTCCTTACCCTGGATTCCAAAACCCAGCAAAACGCCTTGTTCCTTGCTGAACCTCAGGGTGCTGCAGCATCTATACTTTGGAGCAGGAATGGAAACAAGCTCAGTCTTTTTACGGATAATGATACCCTGGCCGTTGACCTGTACAGCAAAGGGAAAAAATTTAATTTCAAGAAAGATGAGTAACCTGAAAAACAGTCTCGTCATTTTAGCCATTTTACTAATGGCAATGGCCTGTAAAAAAGAAAGTAAAAGACAAGCTAATGGTCTTACGGGTATCAATCCCCTGGCCTATACAGATGTAGCCTTTATGGGGTCTAAAGATACAGCGGTGGTTTCTACCTATAGCGGAAGAATAATCCGAAAGATCAAAGATCAGCCTGAAGATCAGGTTCTCGCTAATGTAGAAGATGAGATCTATGCGCTAAAATATGCTCAAAGCCGTAACGAGCTGATTGCGGCAACTCATCAATCCGGTATCCTCATACTGGATGCAGAGACAGGTAAAGTAAACAGGGAACTGGAACTGGAAAAATGGTGTGTTTCTCTCTTTCTTTCGGAAGATGAAAATTACCTGATGGGGATAGATCTGAGCGGGAAGAATCGTATCTGGGATATTAAAAACGACTACCTGTCAATCGAATATCCTGATTCGCTACCCAGGCGATACATACGTTGTATGGATAATTTGGGGGTATTCTATTTAACCGGAGCAGGAAAAGTAAGCTTGTGGAATCCGTCCGAAACCAGTTTCCGCAAAGAGATCTCTTTGCCCGGGCGTGTGGCCGATGTTGATAAAAACGGAAATGTTCTGGCTTTATCCCATAACGAATTCTATTTATACGATTCCGGGAAAGATTCTCTGAGGTTTAGCCTTAAACACCCCAGCTGGCCATTCCTGCAGGAGAACGGAGATACCGTAAGTATCCCATATCAGATGAAATTACTCAATGCCCGTTTTGCCAATAACAGGATCTATACATCGGGAATTGATCGATCTATTCGGGAATGGGATGCAAAAAACGGAAAACTCCTTCAAACCTGGGTAGGACACAAAGCTTCTGTAAACAGCTTTGATATTTCTGAAGATGAATCACAAATAGTTTCTGTAGACCTGAAAGGCGGAATACAGTTCCGTAATATTAAATAAATAAGCTAGTTTGACGAATTTTCCTTTTCATTTTAATAAATTCATCCATGTAAACTTAAAATGAGATCTTGAGAAAACATAAAACGCCAAACTTCAGGCAGATCAATTAAGGAAATCTCAATGAGATTTTCTTTTTCTGCCTGTAAATAAACACTAAATGAGCAACCGTATAGAAATACATGAGACCGCATTTGTAACTTCTACCTACAGGGCATCCGAAGAAAACATCAGCAAGGACATTTATGCAAAACTCTGGAACAATAAAAAAACAGACCAGTGGATAGCCGATTATGCCGAAACCGTGTCCAGGCATGATCCTTTTCTTCACTGTCTGCGTAACCGGTATTTTTATGATAAAATAAGCGAACTGGCGAAACAAAACCAGATAGAAGTCCTCATTAATTTTGGCAGCGGTTTTAGCATGTATCCTTTTCTGCTCGGTGAAGATCTCATAAATATAGAGATCGATAAACCGGATATCGTTCAATACAAAAAGAAGCGGATACAGGAACTGCAATCAAATGGTCAGTTGCCATCAAGAGAGATCCACTATATCGGTACCGATTTTAATAAAGACTACGAAGAGAAATTGATTTCGGAAATAAACGCTATTAAAAAAGACAAAACTTCTTTTATACTGATTGAAGGTGTTCTTTTCTTCCTGAACAGGGATGACACCAAGCGACTTTTCCAGCTATTTGGAAAGATCCAGAACAGCGGTGATTATGTGGGTAGTGTTTCCTATACCGAAGCTATCGAAGAAGTTTCCGCATTTAAAAAACTCATTTCTTTTTTTGAGGAAAAAGTAGTGCCGAATGAGCGATTTGAATACCAGACCATAAGCAACAGTTTTTATCACAATATTGAAGGTTACCGCCTGGAGGATCATATGGACTGTTTTGAACTGGCAGCAAAATACGCTTCTCATAAAAAACAAATGGACAGAGAGGAAGTTCTCGATGAGAATATGTACTTGTTAAAGAAACAATAAATACCTCAAGCCAAAGGGTTTCAGCTCACAAATTATTCATAAAATTCAGGCTTAAACCCGGATCTTTCATAATTCTTCTATAGGTTTATAGATAACAAACACCTTAAAACACCAATAAAATGAAAGATCAAAAAGAGCCATTGAGCAGGAGGTCCTTTATTAAAAAGTCCTCCCTTTTAGCCATTGGAACGGGGAGTTTATTTACCCTGCCCCAACTGGCTTATGCAGACAACTCCACGACGACAGAAAACGATATTAACATCATCGGTCCTAAAGAAGGTTTTTCACCTCATATAGGGACCCTGGTCTCAATGATGAACTGGATGCGAAGGGTTATTCTCATGCCTGTTAGAGGGATGAGTGTTAAAGATCTCGATTATATTCACGATGGGGATTCTAATTCTATCGGCGCAATGCTTCTGCATTTAGCAGCTACAGAGCGTTTTTATCAGATCCATACCTTCGAAGGGAAAAGATGGGGCAACTGGTCTAAAGAAGATAGTAAGAACTGGAGCGTAGCTTCCCGACTGGGCGATCAGGCCAGGAAAAAGATCAAGGGGCACGATCTGGATTTTTACCTGGAAAAGCTAAGTGAAGTTAGAGAAAACACCCTTACAGAATTTGCAAAAAGAGACGACGACTGGTTAATGGCAGTAGATAAGAGCTGGCCCTGGGGTCCAACCAATAACTACTGTAAATGGTTTCATGTATGTGAGCACGAATCCAATCACAACGGGCAGATCAAATACATTAAAAGCAGGCTTCCAGGGAGCTGAAAATAAAAAAACTTCATTTTTTTCTTGACCCTTACCTTAGGTCATAGACTATGTTTGCATCATAATTGAATAAAGTCATGACAAAATATTCGGTTAAACAGTTATCAGAGCTGGCAGGAGTAAGCATACGCACTCTGCATCATTACGATCGTATCGGTTTGCTGAAACCTTCTTTCAGGAGTGAAAAGGGATACAGGTTTTACGAACGGAAGGAATTGCTGTTACTGCAACAGATCCTTTTCTATAAGGAATTAGGGTTCGCACTCAGCGATATAGATGCCATTATTAATGACCCTTCCTTCAATCTTGTCGTTGCCCTGGAAAGCCATAAGAAGGAGCTAAAAAAGCGATTCAGCAGCCTGAAGCAGCTATTGAAAACTGTAGATAAAACGATTGTTGAACTAAAAAACAAGGAAAAAATGATGACCGATGACGAAATTTACGCTGGTTTTCCTGCTAAGGAAGCTGCGAAATACAGGAAAGAAGCCGTTGAGAAATGGGGCGAGGATAAGATAACGGAAGTTGAAGACCGTATAAGGGAAATGGAAAAACAAGGCTGGGAAGATACTCAAAAGAAAGGAGAAGAGATCAACTGGCTGCTGGCCGATCTTATGGATCTTAAGATTGATGATATCCGGGTACAAAAGGGAGTTGAAATGCATTTCCGGCATATGAATACTTTTTATGAAGTGAACAAAGAACGTTATCTCGACCTCGGGAAAATGTATACAGAAGATGATCGCTTCACCGCCTTCTACGGGAAGTACCGTGAAGGGTTGGCAGATTTTCTCTACGCCGCTATTCAGGTGTTCTGTGAGAACGATCTTAAGGTAAAAGAGTAGCTTTAATCAAATAATAGGCAGTTTTTATCCGAGACTGCCTATTTTTGCATTTCCTGAAGGTTAAAATGTTCGAATGGAAGAAAACCAGTTAAAAAGGATCAACAAATATTTAAGCGAAGTAGGTTATTGCTCCCGGAGAGCAGCGGATAAACTCATCGAAGAAGGAAGAGTTACCATTAACGGGAAAGTCCCGGAAATGGGTACTAAAATAGGGCCTCATGATGAAGTAAGGGTGGATGGAA
Source organism: Leptobacterium flavescens (assembly GCF_010671605.1). Classification (GTDB taxonomy): domain Bacteria; phylum Bacteroidota; class Bacteroidia; order Flavobacteriales; family Flavobacteriaceae; genus Leptobacterium; species Leptobacterium flavescens. Next base: position 539,613 of record NZ_JAABOO010000003.1, on the reverse strand, counting down.
AGCCTGTTTCGGAACCTAAGGAAAAACCGGTTTACCTGGTTTTTAACAAACCTATCGGGATCGTTTGCACCACGGATACGCGGGTGGAAAAAAACAATATAATCGACTACATCAATTATCCAAAACGGATCTTTCCTATCGGCCGTCTGGATAAACCCAGCGAAGGCCTGATCTTCCTTACCAATGACGGAGATATTGTGAATAAGATCCTCAGGGCAAGGAATAATCACGAAAAGGAATACCTGGTTACGGTAGATAAGCCTATCACAAAAGATTTTATACGGAAAATGGGTAATGGTGTTCCCATTCTCGACACGGTAACCCGAAAATGCCATGTAGAGCAGCTGAGTAAATACAATTTTAAGATCGTTCTTACCCAGGGGCTCAATCGTCAGATACGAAGGATGTGCGAATACCTCGGTTATGAGGTAACCCGGTTAAAACGCATCCGTATCATGAATGTTTCCCTGGATGTTCCGGTCGGGAAATGGCGACATCTTACAGATAGGGAATTAAAGGAGATCAACCGGCTGGTGGCTTCTTCTTCAAAGACTCATGATAGTTAATCATCATCTAAAATGAAGTTGGTACACGTTCTTTTATAAAAGAATGAATATTACTATCTTCAATAGATGAAAATACTGCTCACCGGCGCTACCGGATATATTGGCAAACGATTATTACCGGTACTCTTAAACAAAGGATATAATGTAGTCTGTTGTGTAAGGGACAAAAACAGATTTCCTCTCCCCAAAGCTTTCGGAGACAAAGTTGAAATTATTGAAGCAGACTTCCTGAAGCCCGAAAGTCTGGAGAAGGTTCCAAAGGATATTGATGCTGCATATTACCTCATTCATTCTATGTCGTCTTCGAACGATTATAAAAAACTGGAACGGGAATCAGCCGTAAATTTCAGGAGAGCTGTAGAAGGATCCCGAATAAAACATGTTATTTACCTGAGTGGTATAGTGAATGAAGAAGCGCTTTCAGAACATCTTGCTTCCCGAAAAGCTGTGGAAGATGAACTGGCAAAGGGAAACTATAACTTTACAACTTTACGTGCGGGGATCATTATCGGATCAGGTAGCGCCTCCTTTGAAATTATAAGGGACCTGGTAGAAAAGCTCCCTGTAATGGTAGCTCCAAAATGGCTTAACACCAAATGTCAGCCGATCGGAATAAGTGATGTTATTCGCTTTATGGAAAAGTGTTTGTTTAACAGCGCTACATACAACCAAAGTTTCGATATAGGTGGGCCGGATATTTTATCGTATAAAGAAATGCTTCTGGGTTATGCAAAAGCACGCGGGTTGGGCAGGTGGATCTATATAGTACCTGTAATGACCCCCAAACTCTCTTCTTATTGGCTGTATTTTATCACTTCTACCTCCTACAAACTGGCGACTGCTCTTGTAAGCAGTATGAAGGTGGAAGTGATCTGCAGAAATAACATGTTAAATGATATCCTGGAGATTAACCCAATCTCATATGATGAGGCACTACAAAGAACTCTTTCCGCCATTGAGCGACTGCAGATCATTTCGAGCTGGAAAGATTCTTTTATCAGTGGCAGATTTGATCATAAGCTTTCGGAATTCCTTAAAGTTCCCACTCATGGTTGTTTCGTCGATCAAAGACACAGAACAGTAAAAAACACGGAGCTCTGCATCAGCAAAATATGGAAGATAGGAGGTGATAATGGTTGGTATTATGCTACCTGGTTATGGAAACTAAGAGGTTTTATCGATAAACTTTTTGGGGGTGTTGGTCTGAGAAGGGGAAGAACACATCCTGAACATATTTCTTCGGGAGATGCTATAGATTTCTGGCGGGTGCTTTATGCAGATAAAGAACAGGGCAGATTATTGCTCTTTGCAGAAATGCGATTACCCGGAGAAGCCTGGCTGGAATTTAAAATAGAAGATGGCCGTTTATACCAAACCGCAACTTTTCGCCCTAAAGGCTTGATAGGAAGGATGTATTGGTATGCTGTTTACCCTTTACACGGGATTATTTTTGGTGGTTTGATCAAGGAGTTGGCTAAAAATTAAAGTAAGTGACTTCCTGTTATTTTTCGATTCTTTTTTGTTTCTTTAAGTTGTTTATAAAGCCAATAAATGACCAATCCAACTTCTACTGTTCCGGTAAAAGCTAAAAAAAGAATTGAATTATTAGATATTTTCAGAGGTTTTGCCGTTTTCGGGATCTTTGTTGTGAATATAGAGATCATGAATTGCCTCTTTATCAATCAAGATGCCTTTGGAGCGCAGTGGACATCCGGTATTGACAAGATGGCGATCCGTATCCTGCAATTGTTCTTTTACAGCAAATTCTTTCCTATTTTCTCTTTTCTTTTTGGGCTTGGGATCTCTATGCAAGCATTAAAACAAATGGAACAGAACAGTTTTTCCAGCGCATTTTTTATTCGCAGGATGGCTATATTATTCCTTTTCGGGCTGGCGCATATTCTTTTCCTCTGGTCTGGAGACGTACTTCATTTATATGCTCTTTTGGGCCTGCTGACTTCCTTGCTTATCAAAAGATCCAATCGCTTTATTCTTATAACAGCCGTAGTTCTGTTACTGTTCCCTTTTTATGACCGGCTGATGGAATTTATTTTAAACATCAGCCAATTTAATCCGATGGAACGACTGGAAGCTTATACTTCGGAAGGGATCGTAACCACCATTCGCAATGGTTCCTATTTAGACGGGATCCATCTGAGGGCCATAGAATACCTGTCCAATGTACAGCTTCTGTTCTCTCACCTTATGCCCGTGGCTTTTGCCATGTTCCTCCTGGGGTTGTATTTCGGAAAAAACAAGATCATCTACGATATAAACAGCTTTATACATCGCATTCGGAAACCGGTAATCATCATTGCCATCCTTTCCAATGTTTACAGGTTGTTGTTTCTTTTTGTTTTGGTGAAAAATGAAGAATTACGCTCTGATGAAACTCTAATGGTCTTTATATACCGGCTAATGTTTATTTGCGATATGCTGATGGGACTTTTCTATCTCTGGCTGATTACCTGGTTGTTTCGATATAACTTTTGGAAAAAACTCTTTAACCCTCTTAAATATGTGGGGAGAATGGCCCTGACCAATTATATCATGCATAGTCTTATCGGGCTCATTCTTTTTAGTTCTGTTGGATTTAAATTATATGAAAGCCTGAGCCCGTCCGAAACCCTTACCATAGCAGTGGCAACTTTTGTTTTTCAGGTGATCTTTAGCAAGCTTTGGCTTAGCTATTTTAATTACGGACTCCTGGAATGGGTTTGGAGATGTTTTTCGTATAAAAAATTACTGCCTTTGAAGAAAAAAACTGCGATTTAATATGACGACAGAAGAATTTGTTAAAGCTTTTTATTCAATCTTATTAGGCCTGGATGGTGCTACTACTTTGGGAGGGGTTCAGGAATTATATGATATTTTTGATGAAAATGGCAACCAATTAAGTGGTTAAATCGAAGAGTATGCTTATAAGTACTTTCAAGAAAGAGAATAATTATTAAAAAGTTTGTGCAGTAAAGTTGAATGAGAATAAAAAAATATTGCTGATACTTGATCTGGATGAAACTCTTATCCATGCTACTAAAAATAAGTTGGATTCTCGAGCCGATCTCTTCTATAACGATTATTTAATATATAAAAGACCCTACTTAAATTGGTTTTTAGAAACTGTCAATAAAGACTTTGAGCTTGCTGTCTGGTCTTCTGCAGGCGATGAGTACGTTACCACCGTGGTTACGGAAATATGCCCTGAAAATGTTTACTTTCAATTTATATGGGGGCGAAGCCGTTGTACAACAAAGTTAAATCGGGATTTGGATAAATATATTCATGAAAAGCGGCTTAAAAAGGTTAAAAAGCAAGGTTTCGAACTTGAAAAAGTACTTATTATAGACGATTCTCCGGAAAAAACTAGAGAGAACTACGGTAATGCCATTTATATTGATCCTTTCACAGGGAATAAAGATGATAATAGGCTTCAGAAACTTGCGAGTTACTTAGTATCAATCAAAAATACAGAGAACGTAAGGATCATTGAAAAACGTTATTGGGAAGATAGTTAATGTTCAAAAACACAAGTGTATTGAAATATATCCTGCTAATATTGATTATTATAATCCTTACCATTTTCACTCAAATTGGTGGGATCGTATATCTGATTTCAATTCTGATAATAAAAAGAAAAAAAGCTAAATACAAGCTTAAGAGGATTGGGTTATTTCTGATTTTATATACTATCACTACTTTTCTAATTGTACCGAATCTGGCTCCGTTATTTGGTAGGAAAAGAATCGCAGAATCTGATAAAATAGCTGCAAACAATATGTTTACAATTCTGATGAATCGGAATTACGTAAAGCCTGAAATGAACGTGACACTTGCTAAAATTGCAAAAGGCCTGGATAAAAAACACAAAGGAATCAAATTGGTTTATCTGGACGCCGGTTTTCCATTTATAAACGGATTTCCCTTGTTCCCACATTTAAGTCACAATGACGGAAAGAAAATCGATATTTCCTTTATTTATCAAACGAAAAAAGGCGATTTGACAAATAAAAAAACCTCTATAAGCGGTTATGGGGTTTATACTGGGCCGAAAGAAGGAGAATACGATCAAATAACGGAATGTGAAAGAAAAGGAAATTGGCAATACAGCTTTACCAGATATCTGAGTTTTGGCCGAATTAATAAAGAGGTGAGCTTCTCAGAAAGGGGAACAAGAGATTTAATTCTCGAAATAACCAGGCAACCCAAAGTGAAGAAGCTTTTTCTGGAGCCTCATCTAAAAAGTAGGTTAAACCTAAAAGATCTAAAAATTAGATATCATGGTTGTCAGGCAGTCAGGCATGATGATCATATTCATTTAGAATTAAAATAATCAACTTCAGGTCACTAATATCCAAAGCTTTAACAGCAAAGAAGTGTTATCAAAAAAACAATATTGCGTAATTTTAACACAAATAAATTTGTGAAGATTTAGTAAAATTTTATATTTGCGTATAAATCACACAAAAATGATTTTAAATCTAGATCAAAACTTCAAACCCTATCCGGAAAGGAAAAGTATCAGGTTTAAATCTTTTACATTTTCCGGAGGAGAACCGCATATCAAAATTCTCGATAAACCAGAAAGTCACGAAGAGGTAACAATTACACAAAGGATCGGTTCATTTAATGATTTTGGTTTTCTTTTGATAGCAATCGATGCTTTAAAAAGAATAGGTATCGAAAAAATCAATGTATTTATTCCTTATTTCCCGGCAGCAAGACAGGACAGACTAATGGTAGAGGGTGAAGCACTATCAGTAAAAGTCTATACCAATATTTTAAACAATTTACGTTTAAACAGTATAACAATATTGGACCCTCATTCAGATGTAACGCCCGCTCTTCTCAATAATTGCAATACCATTAATAATCACAAATTTATTCGGAAGGTTATTCAAAAGTTACCAAATAACATAAAATTAATTTCTCCTGATGGAGGGTCATTAAAAAAGATCTATAAACTTGCTGAACAATTACAAAATTATGAAGTAATTGAGTGCTCAAAAGTACGGGATGTCAAAACCGGAAAATTAAGTCACTTCAATGTCCATTCAACCGATCTAAAAAGACAAGATTGTCTCATTATTGATGATATCTGTGACGGAGGAGGAACATTTCTGGGTTTAGCTAAAGAGTTAAAAAACAAAAATGCAGGGAACTTATATTTGGCTGTTAGTCATGGTATCTTCAGCAAAGGTACCGATGAGTTGAAAAAAAGCTTCACTCAAATATTCACTACCGATTCAATCAAAAACACTGGAAACACAGATAATATCTATAAACTTAAAATATCAGATATATTATGAAAATAGAGCTAGTTCACGGAGATATAACGGAGATTCATGTAGATGCTATAGTGAATGCAGCCAATACATCCTTGTTAGGAGGCGGCGGAGTAGATGGTGCTATCCATAAAAAAGGAGGAAAGGAAATTCTTGAAGAATGTATAACTATTCGTAATGCACAGGGAGGATGCAAACCAGGAGAGGCGGTTATAACCAATGCGGGGCTTCTCCCTGCTAATTTTGTTATTCATACTGTAGGTTCGGTATGGAATGGAGGGAATAACAATGAAACCGAGCTTCTTAAAAATTGTTATTTGAACACTTTAAACCTTGCTGTTCAAAAAGAAATAAAAACCATAGCATTTCCCAATATAAGTACTGGAATTTACGGTTTCCCAAAACCCTTAGCTTCAAAAATTGCGATAAATACCGTGAAAAATTTTGAAATGAAAAACCTGATTGACACTGTGATATTTGTTTGTTATGATTATGAAAATTTCGAATTATATAAGGAAAATTTACATTAAAATAAACTAATTCATTAGATGTGGCATCTTAAGTCTCACTTTGAAAAATAAAAAAATGAAAACAACAAAATTCGCTGCACTTTTCGGAGGTTCCGGCAACAATAGAAAAAGTATAGAATATCAAGAAACAATTAGGATAGGTTCATTTCTGGCTAAACAAGGTTACACTGTAAAGAATGGTGGGTACGAAGGTTTAATGGAAGCTGTTTCCAATGGAGTCACAAAACAAGGGGGAAAAGCTATAGGTATTACATGCCTACAAGTTGGTCCTGAAAATGGTAATTCTTTTCTGTCCGAGACCATTATAACCGAAACCTTATATGATCGATTAAAGTTACTATTAGAAAACACCGAGGTTTTTGTTGTTCAAAGAGGAGGGATCGGAACTTTATCTGAGGCATTTTTAGCTTTAGATATTATTAGGAAAGAAGACAGAATTAATCAACCTAGAATATTTTTTGTTGGAGAATTTTGGAATGATATCATTTCCGTATTACAATCCAAACTCATTCCTACACACGAGCATTATCTATTTAAAGTTGTCAAAGGATATGCAGAATTCAAGGAGTGCTTTTCAGAATCTCTAGGTTAGAAAATTAACACATACGGTTTAACGTAAAACATACTATTATGAACCCATTACTCTTAACAGACGGTTATAAGGTTGATCACCGAAGGCAATATCCCGACAAAACAACTTTGGTATACTCTAATTGGACCCCACGAAAAAGTAGGATTAAAGGAATTAATGAAGTTGTCTTCTTTGGGTTACAATATTTTATTAAAAGATATATCATAAAAGAGTTTGAAGAGAACTTTTTTAGTATGCCAAAAGAAATAGTATGTCGAAAATATTCTCGGAGAATAAATAATTATCTTGGAGAAAATTCTGTCGGCATCAAACATATAGAAGAATTACATGATCTGGGGTATATCCCGATGGTGTTTAAAGCTTTGCCAGAAGGCACGTCCGTTTCTCTAAGAGTACCTATGTTTACAATGTATAATACTTTACCGCAATTCTTCTGGTTAACTAATTATTTTGAAACTTTACTCTCTACAACAGTCTGGCTACCCTGTAATTCGGCTACAATCGCAAAACAATATAAAACTGTCCTTACTAAATACGCTATGGAAACATCATCAATTCCGGAATTCGTAGAGTGGCAAGGACATGATTTTTCCATGAGAGGAATGGCCGGCTTGGAAGCATCGGTTATGAGTGCGGCTGGTCACTTATTGAGTTTTACCGGAACGGATACCATTCCAGCTATAGATTTTCTTGAAACTTATTACAATGCGGATTCAGATAAGGAACTCATTGGCGGATCCGTAGCTGCAACAGAACATTCTGTAATGTGCATGGGGACAGATTCAGGCGAACAAGAAACTTTTAAGCGTTTAATTACTGAAATATATCCGAATGGAATTGTTTCCATAGTATCTGATACCTGGGATTTATGGAAAGTTTTAACTCAATATCTTCCTAGTCTTAAGAAAGAAATATTGGCAAGAGATGGGAAAGTTGTTATAAGACCGGATAGCGGGAATCCAGTCGATATCATCTGCGGTAAATCCTGCAGCGAGAATGAGGCAGAAAAAAAAGGAGTTGTTCAAATACTGTGGGAAATTTTTGGAGGGAACATAAATAAAAAAGGATATAAAGAATTAGATTCTCACATAGGTGCTATTTATGGAGATAGTATTACTGTTGAAAGAGCAATTCAAATATGTGAACGTCTTAAACAAAAGGGATTTGCTTCAACTAATGTTGTTTTAGGTATTGGTTCCTATACATATCAATATAACACACGTGATACATTTGGTTTTGCAATGAAAGCTACCTATGGAGAAGTTACTGGTACAGGGAGAGAAATTTTCAAAGATCCGGTTACAGATGACGGGACCAAAAGGTCTGCGAAAGGACTAATAAAGATTATCAAAGAAAATGGGATGTATAAATTAATCGATCAGGTTAGCTGGAATGAAGAAAAGAATGGAGAACTTAGAGAAGTTTTTAGAGACGGTAAATTATTAATCAACGAAAACCTTAAAACAATAAGAAAAAGAGTCAATAACCAATCATAATGGAAAAAACCTCGGGAATTGAAACAAAGTTCGGTGTTATTACCGGTCGTGACGGGATTTATTTAAATAACATAAAGTACATTGAAGAAACAAAAATAAAACTAGAAGGAGAGTTGAATACTGCTGAAGGATTCAAAAATTTCGACTTAGTATTTACGCATGTTGTATATTACCTTTCTGTTGAAATAGATTTCGATACTAGACAACCCATAGAAAGTTTTGGTTATGTCAAAGGCTCTGAAGTCATGAAAAAACTCATAAAATTAGACCATTCATTTAAAATAGATAAAAATTACAAGCATTACTACCTCAGGACTTATGATATTGTTTTTGAGATAGTAGCAAAAAATCATCAGTTAAATATTTCCAGCTAATAATGAAAGAAGTTTCTAAAGAATCGTTTATAAGTTTAAGAGTCCTGGCAACCATAATAGATTATACATTAATGTGGTCTCTTCTAATAATTTATGTTGTCAAATTTGGAGAATCTACTGCCGATGGTTATCAGGTATCAGGATTAAAAGCTCTCATTCCGTTTGGCTTTTGGTTTATTTACTTCCCGATTAGCGAATGGGCTTTCAAATCTACATTAGGGCATTGGACCGTTGGACTTAAAGTTATTTCCGAAAATGAATCAGAATTAACTTTAGGGCAAACAGTAAAAAGAAGACTTTCGGATATCTTTGAGATTTCATGGTGTTTTGGTTTGGTAGCATTCATTGTTGTCAACAATAATGACAAGAGACAACGTGTTGGTGATTTGATATCCAAAACACTGGTTGTTAAAAGGTAAAATGATCTTTTGCCCCTGATATTGACGCTATAAAACTATCCTCTTTAAACATAAGATTCAGAATTCGCAATCTAGTGAATTGACAAATTTCCAAATCGAACAATTCAATCTCAACACTCAATTGTAAATACAACAAAATCAACTTCTTACAAATAAAAACCGGAAAAACACCCTCGGTTTTCTCAGCATTTTTTTGTTACTTTATACTTTATAACTCACTGATAATCAGTTAATATTTACATCTAAAGATCTTTGTAGCCCCTCTTAACCTATAACAAGTTTATATCCAATCTGCTCCAATCGGTAGTCATTTTTAATCATCTAAAGCCTAAAAATGAAAAACGAAAAGAGTAAAATCGATAAAAATGCAAGGATAGTTATTATCGGAGCCGGCCCGGCCGGACTCTCAACAGCCTGGTTCCTTTCAAAGAACGGATTTCACAATGTTACTGTTCTTGAAAAGCTGGGTCGGGTGGGCGGACTTTGTAAAAGCCTAACCGTAGATGGGATGAGTTATGACTTGGGGGCAAACTATGTGACCTGGGCGTATCAGGAAACCTTGAAAATTGCCAAAGAACTGGGTGCGGATACCTATGAAGAGAAACCTTATACCTCCCTGGAGATCAATGATGATGAAACCGAATATCGCTTCAGGTCCTTTACCAAAGCCATTTTATACAATCCTTACACCGGGAAAAAGATCTCTTTTTTCACTTTCCTGGTAGCAGCAATACGTTATCTTATTATCCGATGGAAGTTAAGCGGCATTATAGATGCTCCCGATTATCTGGATACCATAGATCAGCATCAGGAGCTTTGCATCCCATTTAAGGAATGGCTGGAAAAAAATAAGCTTATTGCGCTGGCTACTCTTTTCTCATTTCCCATTACCATCATGGGATACGGAAAACTGGAAGATATTGCCACTCCCTATGCCCTGCGTTATATGTCGCTCAGAACGTACTTTCCCATGATATTCGGACGTATCCCATTCGTGCATTGGATCATCGGGAAATGGCCCAGAAGATTCAAGTTGGGATTTCAACGACTTTGGGAACGGGTGGCCTGGAGAACCAATGTACGGTTGAATGTGAATATTACAAGTATTCAAAGGAGTGAGAAAGACATTAGGATTGATTTCGAATATCCCGAACAGGATCTGAATGAGATCAAAATTGCCAGAGATACTCAGCATTATGACTATTTGGTCTTTGCTGCTCCCCTTACTCCTGATGTTTTTAAAAAGCTGGGACTGAAACGCAATGAAATGGAAGAAAAGATCAGTAACAGTGTTCATATAAATCCTTATTGTATGACCACATTCTGGGTAAATAATATGGATATGCCTCAACCCATAGCCCCCATCCTTCCCATCCCGGAAAAAGGCTTGCCCTGGGCCGTAGCACGGCAATTTCAGGATAGCGGGAATATGTTTACTCAATTCTATACCCGTCCCGTACACCCTGACAGGAATGTTCCTCTGCTCAAAGAGGATGTTAAGGAAGAGGTTATTGCTAAGGTGAAGAAATTAATTGCATTAATGAAGGGGGAGATTAACGATACTCCGGGTCGCTGGCACACTTTTGATATGTTCACATATTTCCAGCATTTCACTCCTGAGCAATTTGCTATGGGAATCTATACAGACCTGGCCGCTATGCAAGGAAAAGACAAGACTTTTTATGTAGGTGGAGCTACCGATTTTGAATTGATTGAGCCCATTGTACAACATTCGAAATACATTGTTGAAAATCATTTTTGCGGTTCAGAATAACTGCAGAAGTCAAACACATTAAATCTACCAAAATGAAAATAATTAACAAACCGCTTGAAGTCAGATCGAGCTTTTATATCCCCGGCATTTTACAGATCCTGGGTTTTATATTGCTGATCATTTATTCGGCTTTTTCCAGTACACACTGGTCGGTGGTACTGACCACCACTACCATGGTCATGCTGGCCAGTTTTTCGGTTGGGGCCCTGGTAGGCTTTATTTTCGGAATTCCAAGAACCCTTCAGGAAGACGTAAAAAAAGGGGTAAAAGCCAATAGTAACCTGGAACAATTGTCAGACTGGCTTACCAAGATCATTGTAGGGGTCGGCCTGGTAGAATCTAAAGAAGTCTTTCAACTGGTTAGCGGGCTGGCAGAAAACCTTTCCCAGGGATTCCCGGATACGCAAATGGGCTTTACCATTATCCTATCTACGCTGATCTTTTATTTTTTCGGAGGCTTCTTTATCAGTTACCTGTGGAGCAGGATACTCCTGGAGCGTATCTTCCAGGAAAACCTGGATACGGAGAACAGGATCGTGGCTCTTGAAAAAACGAGAGACCTGCAGGATGAGATCAGTGAGCTTCAGTCTACCTACAAGAAAGAAAAAGCTAAATCGATCATTGAAAAGAGTTTCGATCAAACCAAAGACGACAAGGAACTAGCCAATACCTTTGCCAAGATTGTAGGAACTGCCTATGAAAATGCCGATTATTCGGCTATTAACCAATGGGTAAAGGAATATGACAAAAGGATCAAGATCCCGGCTCAGACCTGGTCTGATGCTGCCCTGGCCAACCTCAATCTCTACAGGAATTCCCTGGATCAGATCTATGCGGATAGTGTGGAATACGCCTGCAGGCGATCTATTCAGGCGCTACGCGATTATGGAGTACCACAAATGATCAGGCTCTATCTCCAGCTTATTAATTATAAGGAAGCTACGGCCAACCAGGACCAGCAAAAACAGGATGATGCCAGAAAGTCCATCGGCGCGGTTATTGAACTGATCCTTAAAAACAATGCGATAACCGCTTATGAAGCCTATGCTTATATGCAGAAGAACGATGTGACCAGTTTTAAGGAATACAATGAGATCTTTAAAACCGAATTTAAAACAGAGTACCAGAAATTCAAGGATAAATACCTGGAACATTTATCTAAAAACCAGAGCTGAAAATGAAATGTTGAATGTTAAATGTTGAGTGCTCAGTGGATAATTTTTAAATTCCAGGGTAAGATATGAGATTTGAGATATTAGATGTGAGAGATGTTGAATGTTGAGTTTTCAAATCAACTCATTCCCAAATTATCAAATTAAAACTCAGTACTCAGTACTTAATACTAAAACACACCCCTAAAGTCCCCTCAAGGGGGCAATCGTATGATTCAAAATCTTAAGTCATGGCATTAAAACGGGACCGAGTAGCTCCATCCAAAGAAAGAGTCCGAGTCCGCCTCCCAGGAAGCTGCTAAAAATAAAGGAAAGCCTCAGATATTCGGGTATTATGGTCAGGATGACATAAAGAGAGGCAAGGATCCCTATTGTTCCCAGAACAACGGAGAGGCCTTCGGCAGGTAATCCCAGCAGTCCTGATAATTTAACTTCGTTTTCCTCCAGATAGTAAGGAGAGGATTCAGGCATGCTGATGAGGCGGGGAACGAACAGATTAAATACATATCTCAGAAAAAACATGCTAAGGAAGATCATTCCCCAATCTATTATTCTCAGACCAAAACTCAGGATACGTTTCTTATTGAACATTAATCCCAAATAGCCGAACAAGCCTATAAATAATATAATCAGAGGACCTCCAAGGGTTATATACAGTTCATCTCTGTTTAGTTTTTCTTTTTTATCCCAATATATATCTTCTCCGGGGAAGGATATCTGCTGATCAATCTCAAACGGATAGGCATTATAGATATCCTGCAGTTCTTCTTCAACAGAAGCCCTGTCCCAGTAAACCCGGTTAAAGTGTATGCTGGCATCATATCCGAGGTATTTTGCCATGGCTATTTGCCCGATCCCATAGGAGAGAGTAGCTGTAACGGAGGTTACCATAAAAGCCAGGGTAAAGTAAAAGCTGCAGAAGAATATTAGTTTAGATTTCATCAAAAAAGATTTAGGATATTACTAAAAATTGATCGCAGTATCTCCCGAAAAATCTATACGGAAGCAGTTAAAATCCTCATTTTAAACCTCGTTCTAAACACAATACGGCCAGGCAACCTATAAACAATTTATACAGAAAAAAGAAAATAAAACTATAGTTGACAGGGTTCAACTATGTATTTCATGAAAAAAACACGGTTTTGGTGAAAACTTTTTGAGATTTCGTGAAAATTTTTGCCTTGCAAAATCACCCAAACAGGCAGAATACATGCAGTTTAGGAATAATAAAACCAAGATTATATGAAACAATTATTGAAATTATAACCCTGCAAGGAGAATAGTCTCAATTATTTAGAAAACTCTAATATTCCTATGAAATGTTGAATGTTAAGTTATGAATGTTGAGGTGCAAATCAGAAATTGTATTTGCAGATCGAAAGTACTACAGCATTCCCAGATTAATGACTTCCTGAGCGGTTAAATGACGCCAGTGGCCTCTTGGCAGGTCCTTTTTGGTAAGGCCGGCAAAAACCACCCTGTCCAGTTTTACCACCTCATATCCCAGGTGTTCAAAAATACGGCGTACTATACGGTTCCTTCCGCTGTGTATTTTAATCCCCACTTCTCTTTTTGGGGCATTATCAATATAGCTTACCTCATCTACTTCTATAGGGCCGTCTTCCAGCTCAAGTCCTTCTTTTATCTTGTTAAGATCGGCAGCTCTTAGGGATTTATCCAGTTCAACGTGATATATCTTACGCACCCCGTGTTTGGGATGTGTTAGTTTTTTGGCGAGGTCACCGTCGTTGGTAAAGAGAAGTAGGCCTGTAGTCGCACGGTCCAGCCTTCCTACCGGTAAAAGACGTGCCTTGCTGGCATTCGAAACCAGGTCCATAACCGTCCTTCTTCCTTTTTCATCACGCGTCGTAGTGATAAAACCTTTAGGCTTGTTTAAGAGGATATATTCTTTTTTCTCCGGAGAAATAAGCTTCCCGTCAAAGCGTACTTTATCCGTTAATTTCACTTTATAACCAAGCTCCGTTATCACTTCATCATTTACGGTTACATTTCCGGAGACAATATAGATATCGGCATCCCTTCTGGAGCAGATCCCTGCATTGGATATATATTTGTTCAGGCGGATATCATCGCTTTTGGCAGCTGGTTTAGATTTAGATGTATTCTTTTTTCTGAAAGGAGCACTTCCTTTGCCGTAGCTTTTCTTTCTCTGTCCATCTCCCGGTTTTCCCGAAGCTTTTCTATTCCTGTTTCTGTCTGTTCTGCTCATTTCTGAAAAATTTTGGCAAAGATACGCTATTACTTTGTAACGGGAATCAATTGTTAGATTCCAAATATTTATACTCCAAAGTGAAACGACGGAGTACCAAATTCCAACAACAAAAAGTTTGCTTCGCATATGCTCGCAAAGACTGGAAATGTTGAATGTTAAGTTTTGAATGTTATGTTCCAGGCAACCAATTTTCAAATCATCAAATTCCAACAACCAACAACCAATCCCGATAGCTATCGGGACTCAACACTAACTACTTCTTACTAAAAGTCAGGACCGATTTGGCTGTATTCCTGATCTCCTGTTCGTTAAGCAACATTTTTCTAAATTCTCCTTTACTGAACATTTCTGCCTGATCTTTATAGTGCTTGCTAAACGGATTGCCGGACTGACCGGTAGGAATAATACTTATGCTGTTTTCCACATCTGAAAAATCAATGATACGCCGTGTGGACGGTCCGCTTTTAATCGGATATTCCCCGGTTTCATCATAGCTAAAGCTCTCGTTGTCCAGTACTTCCCTGGCTCCGTTCATTTCGAAGGTTCCCACATTAAAATAAGGTTTCAGGCTTTTTACATTTCCAAGGGCATGGCCATGCTCCAGGGTATGGACCTTCCCCCATTTCCACTTCTCCATATCCGTTCCCAATTGTGCCTGAAGTGCTACTATGGCCTCTGTAAAAGCAGCCTTAAGGATATCTGCTCTGCTCTCCTTCATATCGGTGTCTGTATTATCCCACCAGATGGAATTTTCATTAGCGATCTGGGTGGCAATAAGACGCTTCATCAAATGGGTATTGAGCAACTGATCAAAGATCTCTTCTCCCATTTCATCTCTGTAGGTCTTTCGCAGGTACAAATAGATCCATTTGTTGTAGATAACAGGAGCGGTGGCATCTATGGTATTTGACCCGTCCCATTCTCTGAGTATATCATATGCTTTTTGTTCTTCGGCCGAAAATCCATCCGCAGGAACCGCAGAAATAAATTCTTTAACAACTTCGGTCGCAACAATCGATCTATTCTGGTTGATCATTCCGGAAAAACCTTCTTTTGTCCATTCATTCTCCGGTTCCAGAAGCTGAACAATATGTTTGGCCCTGTCTTCCGGTAGATAATAACCCGGATAGAGGATCCCGGCAATGGAATCGGGTTGGTTATTGGCAGAATACACATAATTCCAGGAAGGGTTTTTGGCCTGAGGGTTCTCGGAAAAATCCAGGTATCGTACGGGATCATCCTTTCCGCTTGCTCCATCCAGGATGAATTTAGGATTGAGAGAATCCCTGAATTTATAGAGTTTTGCCGAAGCCCACCAGGCAATATTGTCTTGGGCATCTCCGTACATCACGTTCAGGCCAGGAGCGTGAACCATTGCAGCGCCACGTTCCACATCCTCCATACTTTCTGCATGCGAGATGGTGTAAATAGACTCGAGGACTTTAATAGGCAATTGTGTATAAACCCAATAAAGTGCTATGGGTTCTTCCTGGGAGATCCCTTCAATAAAATCGTTCATAACAGGTCCGTGCCTGCTGCTTTTAATCTTCAGTTCTATCGGGTCCTCTCCTTTAACTTTTAAGGTTTTTGTTCGCTGGGTATATGATTTCCATCCGTCAGGTGTCTGATACTGATTTGCATTGGAGGGGTTGTTTTGTTCCCTGTAAAAATCCACATCGTCATTCTCAAACATGGTAAGTCCGTATGCATAATTCCTGTTATGCCCCAGTAATGGAAAAGGGATTCCTGCCAGGTGATATCCGTACATTTCGTAATCGGGAGTCTTTATATGGGCCTCATACCAGACAGAAGGTTGTGAATACCCAATATGAGGGTCGTTGGCAAAAAGCACTTTACCGTTTTTGGTCTTTTCCGGAGCTACTACCCAGCTGTTACTTCCTTCGAAGGTCGGAAAGGGCGCCCCTTCTACAATGGCCGATACATTTCCGGCTATTTGTTCGTAAACGGAATCTTTATTGGTAGTGTGAATCAGGGTGGACTTCGGATCAATATCTATCTGAAGGTCCTCAAGATAGGAAGCTCCCAGTTTTTCTTTTAAACTGCTTAACAAGGGATCGGTACGATGTGCCATGGCAAAGCTAAATGCCATATAACCGAAGACATTGTACATATCTATCAGCTCAAACTTTTCCTTTTTTATCCCCACCAGGTGAAACTCTATAGGTGTGGGTCCGCTTTCCAGAAACTGATTTATTCCATCCAGATAGGCCAGTGCGAATTTATACGCATCGCTCTCTTTGTCCAGGGCATCAATAGCTTTTTGTGAAGCTTCTTCAATTCCGAGCCCCATAAAGAGTTTATCGGTATCTATCAAAGCCGATCCGAAGATCTCGGACAGGCGTCCCGGAGCAATGCGCCTCATCACCTCCATCTGCCAAAGGCGGTCCTGGGCATGTACATATCCCAGGGTCCTGTATGCGTCTTCCTGCCCTTCTGCAAAAATGTGAGGAATTCCATAGGAATCGTAGTGTACCTCTACCTCATTATCAAGTCCGCTTAATTCCAGATTCCCATCGTATTGAGGAAGCAAGCTTCTATAAAAAAGCCAGCCTGCAATAGAGGCCAGCACAAGGATCACTACTATGATTTTGAGAGTCTTTTTCAGTATGCGCATTGAGGAATAATATTGAGTTTCTCAAATCTACGTATTTTTTGTTTTAGTAAAAATCGAAAATTGGGCCTGGTCAGAGGCTATTTGTATTAAGTATAAAGTAGTGAGTAGTGAGTCCCGATAGCTATCGGGATGAGAGGAGTGTCACTTCGAGTATCTCGACTACGCTCGATACAGGCTCGTCGAGAAGCACGATCTACGATTTTAGATTAGTGATTGTCCCCTTGAGGGGACTTCAGGGGTGTTATAGCAGCACTTGAAGAGGGATCCCCTCATCTTAATCCTCTCCCAGTGGGAGAGGAGATAAATATCTATAAAACAGAATAGCTCAATCTCTATTCTTCAAAAGAAACCGTTGTCTGGCGCTCCCTGTTTACTGTAAGTTTGGTTATATCCGGACGGGAATAATGACCTACGGCATCAAAATTCTGGCGTTCTTCATATACCCTGTTAAAATCGAGGGTCTCGATAATAAGGCCTTCTTTATTCAATACGGGTTCTATGATCCATTCTCCGTCAGGACCTGCAATACAGGAGCCTCCGTTACTCAATATTTTCGGTGCCTTTTCCAGGATCTTATCAAGGTGCGGGGTGTCTTGCGGGAAGTCTTCCACTCTCATGATACTGGATACTCCAATAGAAAAGCTTCTCGATTCGCGAGCAATAAAACGGGTAATATCTTTGGTATTAAAATCGCTTCCGGGCCATACAGCAACATGAAGATTCTCTCCCTGTCCGTATAGGGACACTCTCGGTAAAGGCATCCAGTTTTCCCAGCAGTTGAGTCCGCCTACCGTAAATTGCTTTAATTTATGTACCCTGAGTCCGTTTCCATCTCCGGGAGCCCAGGTAAGGCGCTCCTCATAGGTGGGTTGTAATTTTCTGTGAACCGACTGGATCTCTCCTTTTGCATCAATATATACAAGAGAACAGTACAAACTGTGTCCTCCTCTGTTCTGAGCACGTTCTATAGACCCCAGGTATACAGCCATTTTATGCTCTTTTGCCAGTTGGCACACCTCATCCAGATCGCCTTCTTCTATAACTATGGCATTACGGGAATAGTGAGCGTGTAATTCCTTCTGTACCGTAGAGTTGAATTTAGCTCCATTGGTAAGTTCTACCCAATACGGATACCCGGGAAGCAGGGATTCTCCGAAAACGATGAGTTCTACATTTTCTTTGGCAGCATCACGGATACTGTCCTTTATTTTTTCGAGGGTTCCTGCCTTATTTAACCAAACCGGCGCTATCTGCGCCATTGCTACTTTTAAATGATTTGCTGCCATTTATAGAATTCTGTTTAACACCAGGTCTACGTCTATCAGTAAAATACTGAACACCCCGGCTACTATGATTAATTTTAAAATATTGTGTAATAACAAATAATGTTTCCTTCCCTTAGACCTCCACAGTAATAGTAGGAATACGAGCAATAAAATAACACTCGCGTAAAAATAAAAATACATATATCCGATAGGGAAATGATTCGTGAGCAAATAAACGGGAACAAGCGTCAGTACGGTGAGTCCCGTCAGGAAAACTTTGGATACGCGCTCCCCAAAGAGAATGGGGATCGTACGATAGTTATGGGTCAGATCGCCTTTTATATTTTCAAGGTCCTTGATAAGCTCTCTCATCGAAATAAGAAGGAAGAGGAAGGTAGCGTGAACAAAAATAACGGTGGCAAAATTCTTATAGTAAATAAATACTGCAAAGAAAGGTGTTATAGCCAGTAAAGCGGAAACCAAATTCCCGATAAAGGGGATCTTTTTGAGTTTATGCGAATAGAACCAGATCCCGAAAATATAAGCCGAAAAGAAAACCACAGCCCTGAAAGACACATAGCTGGCAAATACCACCGATAGAAAATTCAGTACAAAATAGGCGGTAAGCTTGGTGTTTTGACTTACCAGGCGATCGAGCATAGTCTTTTTTGGCCTGTTGATCAGGTCCTTTTCTGCGTCGTAAAAATTATTGATTATATAGCCTCCTGCAATGGCAAGTGCAGATGCAACAACTATAGCAAACAGATTGCCATCCAGGATCACATCTCTCAGTCTCCAGTCGGGAGCCAGAATATAGATGGATGCCAGGTACTGGGCCAGAGCGATGACCAATAGATTATAGCCACGAACAACCGAAAACAAACTTAAAAATTTAAATAAGATCAGCTTGTTCTTTCTGCTCAGCATGACGGTAAAAAAGTCTTAGAAGTTGTATACCACCTCCAGCTTGTAGTTTTTAAGGGCTTCCCGGGCCTTATCGATATCCTGGGTAAAACCGAGGATATAACCTCCACCACCCGAACCACATAATTTCAGATAGTAATCATTAGTCTCTATCCCGTGCTTCCAGAGTTTGTGAAACTGTGCCGGGATCATAGGCTTAAAATTATCGAAAGCCACACGTGATAATTGCTTCAGGTTGCCGAAAAGGGACTTTACATCTCCTTTAAGGAAATCCTCCACACAGGCATCGGTATGCTTGATAAACTGATCTTTCAGCATTTTTCTGAAACCTTCCTGTTTCATATTATCCATAAAGATCTTTACCATAGGCGCCGTTTCGCCGGTCATTCCGCTATCCAGCAGAAACACGGCTCCTTTTCCTTCCTGCTTCTGAGAAGGAATACCCGTAGGCTCTATATTGTCTTTAGAATTGATAAGGATCGGAATACTCAAATAGCTGTTCAGCGGATCCAGTCCGGATGACTTTCCGTGGAAAAAGGACTCCATAGCCCCGAAAATAGCTTTTAGTGTCAGAAGTTTTTCCCTGGTAAGGTTCTCAAGGACGGTAATTTTATTATGTGCATACTTATCGTAAATAGCAGCTACCAAAGCACCACTACTTCCCACACCATATCCCTGAGGAATAGAACTGTCAAAATACATTCCGGCAGCTACATCCTTTTTAAGGCTCTCCAGGTCGAAAGTTACCAGTTCGGGTTGAGATTCCTGCAATTCCTGAAGGTAATCGGCAAACTTCCGAAGACCGTCATTAGACTCCAATGCTTCGGAGGAATTATTCCCGTCGCACTTTAGTCCACCGTTATAAAAGTTATATGGAATCGATAATCCTTTGGAATCTTTGATAATACCGTATTCACCGAAGAGCAGGATTTTAGAATAAAATAAGGGTCCTTTCATCAATTTTTTATGTTGTGAAGCTTTTCAGCCTCGCTATTGTATTCAAATCTTTATAAAGGTAATCAATTTAGACAGCAGTCACAAAATTCTTTTTTATAACGTTAAAGCCGGCTAAATGGTATGCCTGGTGCTTATTGATCCAATTTCTTCGCACCAAAGCCTATCTGGTCGCAAATATAGTGTCCGTTCTGACAATATGCAACTAACTCCCTCTCAATAAACCCATTAACTTCTTCTTTCTCACTTTCAGGATATAACACATGCACATTGGCTCCTGCATCCAGGGTAAAACATATATGCGAACCGCTTTCTTTCCTGAAAGCCCATATCCTGTTTATGATCTCGAGTGTATTAGGTCTCATCAGAATAAAATACGGGAGGCTTGTCATCATCATGGCATGCAGCGTCAGGGCCTCACTTTCTACGATCTCGATAAAACGGTCCAGATCTCCCTCTCTGAAAACATTTTGTAATTCATCCAGGTTCTTATGTGCCTGTTCAAACCTGCTTGCAGCAAAAGGATGATCATGCATTAATTCGTGCCCCACTGTACTGCTCACCTGCTTTTCTCCCTTATCTACCAGCAGGATCGTATCCTGATAGTTCTTAAATAAAGAGTGTACTTCATAGGGGTACTTCAGGCCGAAAAGATCGGAACTTCCTTCTGTTTTTTTATGACTTCCCCATACTACCAGATCGCCTTCAATACTACGGCAGGCACTTCCGGAACCTAATCTGGCTATAAAAGATGCTTTCCGGTTAAAATATTCATCATTCATCTTTCCGTCTATCTCCTTTTCCAGGCTCATGATACATAGTGCCAGGGCACTCATTCCACTGGCGGAAGAGGCTATCCCGCTGCTATGAGGGAAAGAATTGGAAGTTCTGATGGTAAAGTGATATTGCTTCAGATAGGGACAATAGGGCTCTATCCTTTCAAAAAACTTCCTGATCTTGGGTTTAAAAGATTCCTTGGGTTTATCTTCAAAGAACAGCTCGAACGAAAAATCACTTCCGGCCTCCTTTAGCCTTTTAAATTCCAGGCTGGTGGTGGTTGCACAGGTATCGAGGGTAAAACTTATTGACGGATTGGCGGGAATCTGATTCTCCTTCTTACCCCAGTATTTTACCAGTGCAATATTACTGGGCGATCTCCAGCTATGGGAACCGGATTCAGGAAGCAGATCGTTTGATCTCAGAATAAAATCCTTTTCGTTCATTAGCGTAGTTGATTTTGCGCAAAGATACTAGTTTCAGTATCATCCTAATCAAATAAATGTTATATTTAGTAAATCACTTATCTGCCAATCTATGAGAAGAAAACTGGCCATACGCATCCTGATATCTGTTTTTATCTGCCTGAGCATTGGTTATTTATCCGGTTTCGCAACTCAAAGCTCCGTAGATGAATGGTATTCTACGCTTAACAAACCTGCTTTCAATCCGCCCAATTGGGTATTTGCTCCTGTATGGGTCGCACTCTACATCCTGATGGGAGTTTCTGCAGGTATCGTGTGGAGCAAAGGGTTCTACCACAAATGGGTAAAGACCGCCCTGTATCATTTTGGATTTCAGTTATTGCTCAACGCCTTGTGGAGTATTGTTTTTTTCGGCTTCAGGCAACCTCTTGCCGCACTCTTTGTTATCCTTGGCCTGCTTATCCTGATCGTCTTTACGATCAAATGGTTTAAGATCGTCAACAAGGCAGCCGCCTATTTACTGATCCCATACCTGATCTGGGTTTGCTTTGCCACTATACTGAATTATAAGATATGGGAGTTGAATTGATGATTTTCAATAAGCAATGAACAATGAACAATGAACAATTATCAATGAGCAATAAATAAATTCCAAACTTCAAATTCCAAATTCCAAGCTTTATACACCGGAGCATTGCGAAGGTGTATCAAATTCCAACAGCTAATAGTAAAAAGTTTGCTTCGCATACGCTCGCAAAGACTGGAAATAAAATAACCCTTCCGCTTTTAACTTCGTTAAAACCACCTTCCCTTCAAAAGGGAAGGAATTTTTAAATAGAGGGTATGAAATGTTCCACGCCTGTCATCCTGAGCGCAGTCGAAGGAAAAGGCGGGATAGCGATTCTTTATACCTCCTCCGCAATGGCTCTTGCGGCGATAAAAGCTCCGGTCCAGGCATTCTGAAAGTTAAAACCTCCTGTTATAGCATCTATATTGAGAACTTCCCCGGCAAAATAAAGTCCTTTGTGTTTTTTGCTTTCAAAGCTCTTAAAATTGATCTCCTTCAAGTCTATCCCTCCGGCGGTTACAAACTCTTCCTTAAAGGTGCTTTTGCCATTTACACGGTATATCCCCGCTGTAAGTTCTGATGCCAGTGTCCGGATGGCACCGGCGGAAACATCTGCCCAACGCTGTTGTTCAGAGATCCCGGCAGCCTGTAATAACCGATTCCACAATCGCTTGCTGATCTCAAAGGGTTTTATGTTATGGGCCAGTTTTTTAGGATGTTGTTCCTTGGTCTCCTTCAGGGTCTCTATTGCATTTTCCGTAGTTGAAGAAGGCAGCCAGTTGACTTTTATCTCGAACTTGTAGTTGAGTTCATTCAAAGTCCGGGCTCCCCATGCGGAGAGTTTCAGGATGGCAGGGCCGCTCATTCCCCAATGTGTAATAAGCAAAGGACCTTCTGCCGAAAGAGAACCGGACACCAGTTTTACCGATGCAGGCCCTGCTATACCTGCCAGGCCTTTAATACGCGTATCTTTTATATTAAAAGTAAAAAGAGAAGGTACCGGAGAAACTATCCTATGACCCAACTTATTTAACATAGTCCAGATCTTAGGGTTACTTCCGCTTGCTATAAGTAATTTCTCTGCCCGAAAACGCCCGTGATTCGTCTCAATATCCCAGCTTTTCTCTCCTTTTTGAATTTCCTTTACCGTGTGATTCTTATGGACCTCAACCCCGAGTTTCCGGCTTTCGGAAAGGAAGCAATCTATAATGGTTTGTGAGGAATCGCTGACCGGGAACATACGCCCGTCTTCTTCAATCTTTAATTCCACACCCCTGCTTTCGAAAAAATCGACGGTATCTCCGCTACAAAAATGATGGAAGGGCCCCATTAATTCTTTTTCTCCCCGCGGATAATTCTTAACCAGTTCCGAAGGCACAAATTCGGCATGCGTTACATTACATCTGCCTCCACCTGAAACCTTAACCTTGGTTAGTACTTCTTTTCCTCTTTCCAGGATACAGATATCAAGGGTCGGGTTCTGTGTGGCTATCTGTATGGCAGCAAAGAAGCCGGCTGCGCCACCACCCACTATAACAACATCTTTTTTTCTTTCGTTTTGCATCCTGTTTCGGGGTTCCTGCTTAGTGAACCCTATCCGGATAATTGGTAATGATCCCGTCTACTCCGAAGCTTTTCATTTTCTGAATATCATCTTTATCATTTACCGTCCAGGTATACACTTTAAAGCCTTCTTTTTGCATTTGTTCTACCTTAGCCTTATCCAGGGTAGAAAAATCGGGATGTATGGCCACGGCGTTTAATTCTTTGGCTGTCTCAATAGCGTTTAACGGATCTTCTTCGGTAAGAACCCCGATCTTTATCTCCTTATCCAGTTCGCGGTACTTCTTCAGCTCGTCCCAATTAAAACTGGAAATTATAAAATCTTCCTTGTTCCATGAATTCTTCTCTATGTAATAATCAAGGATATAATCTACCCGTTCTGCCGTATTTTCTCCTTTTAATTCAATATTGAGTTCACATTTTCCATCAATGAGTTTCAGTACATCCTGCAGCATGGGTATCTTATGCCCGCCATCGAGGGTAAGTGCTTTAAGGTCTACAATATTGTATTCTTCAATATTTCCCGCTCCGTTGGTAAGCCGGCCAACACGATCGTCATGAAAAACCACGGTTTCTCCGCTTTTTATCTTAAACACATCTATTTCTATCATATCTACACCCAATTCAAGAGCTTTTTCTATAGAGGCCAGGGTGTTTTCA
This sequence comes from Leptobacterium flavescens, assembly GCF_010671605.1. Lineage (GTDB taxonomy): Bacteria > Bacteroidota > Bacteroidia > Flavobacteriales > Flavobacteriaceae > Leptobacterium > Leptobacterium flavescens. The sequence goes on along the minus strand of NZ_JAABOO010000003.1, from coordinate 515,404 downwards.
GTTTCATAGCCCATAGCTCCCCTATGGCCAATGATCAGGGTTTCTTTTTCCCCTTCCGAACAATTTGACGTTAAAAACAATAAGGTAAATATTAAGATGAAAAAAATCGGTTTTCTCATAATTGAAGGTGCTTATTTTTTCAAAAATACAATTGCTTGTTAAAAAAAGCCCAAAGCAAAGATATTATTTACTGAAAGCAATATTTTTTTCCACATAACTCAACTTCCGGAGGAATATGATCGCGTTCAAAAAGCTGATATCCTTCATATAAATTTCTCCAGAAACCTATCCAGGGAGAATCCTTTTGACTCTCCAGTTTTGCATCATTTATTCTAAAAGGAAAAATATGTACCGGCACTTCCCGCTGACCATTCTTCTGAGCTTCCTCCACATAAGTGTAGAGTTTTTCTATTTCCCTGTCGGTGATGGCATAGCAGCCTATGGACACACAATTTCCGTGTATCATTAAAAAACTTCCGGTCCTGTCGTGTGCTTTATCATATGCATTCGGAAAACCCAGATTCATGGATAAGTGATAGGAACTATTGGGGTTGAGCAGGTCTTTAGTAATCTTATAAAAGCCTTCCGGGCTTTGCTTGTCGCCTTCCTTTAGCTTAGGACCCAGCTTTCCCGACCACTTGCATATTTCCTTGGTATCGGCCAGGGTATAAGGAGAGCCTTCCTCCGTCTGTACCCAAAGTTCCAGCTCCGAAGTTTCTTTGAATATTCTGATAAATACCGGTTTCCCGACAAATTCCCAGCTTGCTTTTTCCTCTTCAGTATACAGAGGCTCCGATCCTTTTTTAGTGATAGTCATATATATTTTTATCAGGTATCTCCTCGATCCCGGATATACCAGGGCAAGTAATACACAGCCAGTGATCAATACCAGAAACCAGCTAATTTTTTTTCGCATAATGCAAATTACGGTATTAAGCTGTAAAAATATATAAAAACCGCAGCCCTGAACATTTGTCTATTTATTGAAGTAAACTTAAACAAGGTATATGTCGTTCAGGCTGCGGATTATGGAAATTGCCCCTAATCGTTTACATAGATGATATATTCCCAGGGCTCCAAATGGTATTCTTTATCTTTTTCAAGGCTGATCTCCTCTCCGGTCATATAGTTTTTAAACACTCCCTCATGATCAACCGTGGTAGTCACCTGAGCATCGGAAAGATTTGCCAGGTATATAAGTTGACGTCCGTCTTTTTGTCTTTCAAAAGCCAGAACATGCTCCTTATCTGAGGTTGATATCCTCTTATAGGAAGCGGCTTTTTTACCTCCGTTCAGGGCTGCATTGTTATTCTTGAGTTGTCCCAGTTTTTTATAGATATCATAAAATCTTCCCTTTGTTTTAATAATGGTGTCTTTTTCAAAGAAAAGAAGGCGTTTATTCATATCGTATTCCTGTCCGCTGTAGATCAACGGCATTCCGGGAGCACAGTAAGTCAGAGCTGCAAAGGCTTCGGCTCCGTCACCCATACGTTCGAAAACGGTCCCGTTCCATGAATTCTCATCGTGATTGGAAGTGAAGTTCATCAGGATGTCATCGGCGTCATACATGCTATCTATCTGGGCCATCCTGTGATCCCAGGCTTCTATATTTTCTTTCCCCTTCGCTATATCGTTCATTTTATGATGGGTGTCCCAACCGTAACCCATATCGAAGGCATTATCCTGTAATTCAGGTTCCCAGGCTTCTGCCAGCATGAATACGGGCTTCTCTTTTTTAAGCGTGCTAATGGCTTTTTCCCAGAAATCTACCGGCACCATTCCGGCAACATCACATCTAAAACCATCTATCTTTTCTTCTTTAACCCAATACAACATATCACTGATCATCTGCTCTCTCATTTCCGTATTGTCGTAGTTCAGATCGGCTACATCTGTCCAGTCCGTACCCACGGTATGAGTTATATTTCCAGCCTCGTCTTTGGTATAATATTCCGGATGTTCCTTTAACCAAACATGATCCCATCCCGTATGATTGGCTACCCAGTCCAGAATCACGTAAATGCCGTTATCATGTGCCGTTTTAACCAGTTGCCTGAAATCTTCCAGGCTACCGAATTCCGGATTGACCTTTGTATAATCTGAGATCGCGTAATAACTTCCGAGACTTCCCTTGCTTTTGGTGGTGGAGATCGGGTAGATAGGCATGACCCACAGGATCTTTACCCCAAGCTCTTTTAGTTTGGGAATATCTTTAGTAAAGGACTTAAATGATCCCTCTTCCGAATACTGGCGGATATTCGCTTCGTAGATCACTGCATTTTCCATCACCTCATCGGTTAGCGGAGCAAGGGCTGTTGTATCCGCATCAACTACCTGTTCTGGTTTTTCTGCTTCCTTTTTACAGCTTAAGAATACGCTTAAGCCCATAAATACAAGGAGTATTTTTTTCATGATTGTTCGGTTTAAATTTTATGCTTCGTTTTATTTATTAAATATCAGTTTATAAGATCCCGGTGCTACGGTAACTTCACTGTCAAAGTAATTTAGTTTCACCGCTTCTGCTGATTTGTTAAAGATTGCAATAGCTTCTTCTCCGAAATAAGAGCGCTTTAAAACAAATAAAGCTTCATCTGCTTGCAGGATCTCGGTAGTTCCATACAGCAGGGCCATACTATTCCTTCGTTTTGCGATAAGCTCCTTTACGGCATTTTTTAGAGCACTCTCTTTTCCGGAAAGACCTTCAAACTTCATCATTCTCCTGTTATCCGGATCATTCCCTCCCGGCGATCCGTACTCATCCCCATAATAAATACAAGGTACTCCCGGAACAGAAAGATTAAATGCATGCAGCATTTCCAGTTTTTTATAAGCCGTTGAATCGGTAATCTCAATATCCCTTGTCCATCCGGCCACTTTGGCATCTTCATCAAAACGCACATCTCCGGAAGCATAACTGATAAAGCGTGCCCTGTCCTGGTTTCCTGTTATATTTCCCATCAGGTGATTGGAGTCGTAATATTCCAGCCCCTGTTCCAGGGTGTTGGCCAGCTGTTCAAAATCCGTATCGGTCCGGGCAAAAGCGTTTACCGCAGCATCGTAAAGGTTAAAATCGAACTGAGCATCCAGCATCCCGGTATTTATATAACTTCTTATGAGTTCATAACTTCCGTAGGTTTCCCCAACCTGGTAGATCGGGCGATCGGTCCTGGATTTTATCTTTTTGGTAAGGGTTCTCCAGAATTCCTCCTGTATATGCTTGGTGGCATCATGACGAAAACCGTCCAGTTCGTAATCGGTTACCCAAAAGGCTGCAGAATCTGTCATTTTCTCCACTACTTCAGGTTTGGAGAAATCAAGTGTAGGCAGAAAGGTGTCGAACCAGGTAGTAAGCCTGTGACTATCCCATTTTTCCGTATTCATGGTCCCGTCGGGAAGGTAAAGATCGGTTGCCCAGTCTTTGTGTTCCTGATACAGCGGATGCTCTTCATGCACGTGATTGGCCACATAATCCAGGATGACATTCATATTCCGGTCATGTGCCTTTTTCAACAGTTCCTTAAATACTTTTTTATCTCCGAATCTCCAATCAATCTTGGTATTGCTAATGGGCCAGTAACCATGATAGCCTGAGAATTTTGTTTTGGGTTCTGGCCAGAGTCCGTAAGCTCCTTCCGGGTTTTGGGTGATGGGTGATAACCAAATGGTATTAACACCAAGGTCTTCAAAATAGCCTTCGTTAATTTTATCGGTTACGCCCTGCAGATCTCCTCCAAAATGATTAGCTATCGGCAGTATTTCATCACTATCCACTGCTTTGGTATTACTCTTATCTCCATCCTTAAATCGGTCTACCATTAAAAAGTACATGATCTGGGTATGAAAGTCAGAACGTTTCAACAAGGAAGCATCGGTAACTACCTTCCCATCCTCCAGCGGAAAGAGAAGATCGTTTGTTCTTCCGTTCTCGTTATAGGCATAAATCCTTAGCAGGGAACGCCCCTCATAAGCAGAGGGCAAGTCTATTTCGACATTGTTTTCCAGCTTCCCTTTTTTGTGTACGGCCAGGATATTATTGACGTAAACGAATATTTCATTTATTTCTTCAGAAAGCTTCAGGCTAAATCCTTTCTTTTTAATTTTCAGGGGAGTAATACGGGCTTTTTCTGCCTCACTTCCAACGGTCAGGACCGAATTCATTCCGCCCATCCCGTTACTTACTTTTTCGGGATTGGTTGGATCCAGGCTTTCCTTTCCGTCTATCACCATTAAATATTGGTGCGCTCCCGGGTTAAAACCGGCTTCATAGGTCCATGCGCCATTTTCGTATGTCATTTCGGAGCGTTCCGGTACCCAGCCGTTAAACTGTCCCTTTATCATTACCGAACTATGCTTTTTATCCGGATCCGGAAATGAAAATTTTACTTTTTCACGGGTACTTTTATACAAGGGAATATCATTTACCGTACCCTTTGCCCAGATACGCAGATTAGATACATATCCCAGTTCTTCTCCCGGTTCTATCTTAAGCTTTTGCTTATCTTCGGAGAGATGGGTCGTATAACCGGCATTGTTTTCAATGGAATCTATAAGGGTTGTATCCGTAAAATAATCACTCAGCAAGATCTCTCCACCATCCGGCGAAAGATAGACCGGGGTTGCCATTCCGCTGATCTCCGATCGTGCTGTTGCCAATTTTTCCTCCTGTTTACAGGAATACAGGCTTAAGGCCAATATCGTTAATATGGTTACTAATCTTCCCGACTTCTTTAATCTGTCTGTCATTGTTGTTTTCTTCAACACTTCTAATTATCAATTCGTTTTTGTGGAGAGCATCACACTTCCCTTGCCTTTAAGCTCCAAAGCATCCTTCCAGACTACCTTCTCTCCGTTAATTATGTTCTCCAGGGTTTTTCCTTCCAGTCCGACCTCCTTAAAGCGATCCAGGTCCAGATTGAGCGGAGCCTCATTTTTATTGAGAATATGCACCACGGTCTCCTCATCGGAGATACGGAACAGTACATACACTCCTTTATCGGGTGCAAAATGTATGGTTTTACCCTCGTGGATAGCTTTACTGTTCTTTCTGTAATTCAATATCTTTTTAAGGTAAGACTGCATATCTTTTTGGGCATCGGTCAGGCCTTCTCCCGTAAAGGCATTTACAGGATCACCGTTCCACCCTCCGGGGAAGTCGGTACGTATTAGTCCGTGATCTCCGGGTTTGGCGGAATTCTGCATCAGGATCTCCGTTCCGTAATACAATTGAGGAATACGGGGCAAGGTCAGCAAATAACTAAGTCCCATTTTGGTATTGGTCACATCTTCTCCAAACTGCGTAAATACCCGGTCCATGTCGTGATTATCGGGAAATACCATCATATCTTTAGGCGACGCATAGGCAAAGTCATTCGCCAGGCCTTCGTAAAGCTTGATAAGGCCCTTGTCCCAGTTCTCTTCTTCGGAGATTCCCTGTACAATAAGGCTCTGCATGGCAAAATCCATAGCCGATCTCAGATTGGAATCATATCCGTCTTTATTATCAGCACCTTCCTGCCAGTAAGCTATCAGCAAGGGATTATAACTCCATTCTTCGCCCACAATACTAAAATTCGGATACTCTTTCATAATGGCTCCGGCCCAGGTAGCCATAAAATCCTTATCGGGATAAGGGTAGGTATCCTGCCTTATTCCTCCGAGGCCAAGGGTTTCTATCCACCAGATACTGTTCTGAATAATATATCTGGCCATAAAAGGGTTACGCTGGTTCAGGTCGGGCATGGCATCTACAAACCAGCCGTCACTCATTCCTTCCTTATCAACCTGAGAGGCATAGATATCCTGATTTACGGTACGCCTGTGGTTTGAATATCTGGTCTGTTCCTTTTCCTCAAAGCCTTTCTGGTAATTTACCCAGTCCTTAAAGGGTAAGTCCTTCATCCACCAGTGCTCTAATCCGCAGTGATTGGCTACCTGATCCATAATAAGTTTTATTCCCTTTTCCCTGGCTTTATCTGCCAGTTCCCGGTATTCTTCCAGCGTTCCGAATCTCGGGTCTACCCTGTAGTAATCGGTAATTGCATAACCGTGATAGGACCACTGAGGCATATCGTTGATCAGCAAAGGGCAGGACCAGATCGCGGTAAAGCCCATCTCATCTATATAATCGAGATGTTCCGTAATTCCTTTAATATCACCTCCATGCCGGGCGTAATCCAGGCTCCTGTCTATGGAAGTTTCTTTTAGATCATTATTTATATCATTCTCCGGTTGCGCATTGGCAAAACGATCGGGAGTAATGAGATAAACAGCATCTGAGCTGTCAAAACCTTCATAATCTTCTGCCGGTTTTTCTCGTGATTTTAATTCATAGGTCCGGATCTTTTCTGTTCCGTCTTCAAACTTAAGTTTGATATTGAACTTTCCGGCTTTTGCTGCTTCTGCGATCTTAAGGTCGACAAAAAGGTAATTCGGGCTCTCGGCCTTGTGTACTTTCTCTATTGACAGCCCCGGATAGTCGATCTCTACGTTTGCTCCGGAAATATTACTATCGTGTATCAGAAGTTGCAGGTTGTTATTTTTAAAACCCGTCCACCAGTTCGGCGGCTCTATCAGAGCTATATCGTTGTATTCCTCTACTGATCCCGTATCAACAGAAACCTCATCCTGAGGAGTTTCTGAATTTTTACAGGACAGCATTAAAATCGTTGTGCTTATCAAAAGCATTTTAAATAAGCTTCGCATCGATCTAAAGTTTTAATTGATTTAAGGGCCCGGAACACCGGGCCGGGTTTTATACGGTCAGCAGGTTGTCGGGAGAAACTCTCATCTCTTTTCCGTTAACCAGAATATCGAGTTCTTTATCTCCTTCCAGGCTAAAGGAAGCCTGTCCCTGTTCTACAGTCATTTTTATGATCTGGTTCCTGAAATTCACCTTAAAGGAATACGCCTTCCATTCTTTCGGGATCCTGGGTTCGAACGACGGCATCCCATTCTTGATACGCATCCCTCCGAAACCTTCCACAATACTCATCCATGTTCCAGCCATAGAGGTAATATGAAGGCCTTCATGTACTTCTTTATTGTAATCGTCAAGGTCTAATCTCGAAGTCCTGAGGTAAAATGTATAGGCCTGATCCATTCTGTCCAGACTAGCTGCCTGTATACTGTGAACACATGGCGACAGCGAGGATTCATGAACCGTGAAAGGCTCGTAAAAATCGAAATGACGTTCCAGTTCTTCCCGGGTGAAATCATCCTCAAAGAAATAGAAACCCTGTAAAGTATCGGCTTGTTTTATATAAGGCGAACGCAATATCCGGTCCCAGGACCACTTTTGATTGATCGGACGCTGAGACTTATCCAGATCGGCAACCGTAACCATTTCCTTATCCAGGAAACCGTCTTGCTGCAGATATACTTTATGTTCTTCGGAATAAGGGAAAAACATATTATCTGCTACTTCCTGCCATTTGGAGATCTCCGTATCCTTTAAAGCAGTTTTCTCCCGGATACGATCGTGGTCTTCGGTATGTTCTGCCTTTAATTTTTCTATGTGCTCTATTGCAAAGTTGATACACCATTTTGCAATATAATTGGTATACCAGTTATTGTTTACGTTATTCTCGTATTCGTTAGGCCCAGTAACTCCCAGGATCACATACTTTTTCTTTGCGGTGGAATAGGTGGCTCTCTGATGCCAGAAACGGGCAATCCCGATCATGACCTCCATCCCCATTTCTCTCACATAACTGTAATCTCCGGTATACCTCAGGTAATTGTAAATGGCAAAAGCAATGGCCCCGTTACGGTGAATCTCCTCGAAGGTGATCTCCCATTCATTATGGCATTCTTCCCCATTCATCGTTACCATCGGGTAGAGGGCTGCTCCGTTAGTAAAACCTAATTTTTCTGCATTTTCAATAGCCTTTTCCAGATGTTTGTAACGATAGGTCAAAAGGTTCCTCGCTACTTTCTGATCTTTGGTGGCCATATAAAAAGGAATACAATAGGCTTCCGTATCCCAGTAGGTACTCCCCCCGTATTTTTCACCGGTAAATCCTTTAGGTCCGATATTAAGCCTTGCATCTTTACCCAGATAGGTTTGATTTAATTGAAAGATATTAAAGCGAATTCCCTGCTGGGCTTTTACATCACCATCTATAGTAATATCGGCCATTTCCCATACTCCGGCCCATGCCTGTTTTTGCTTTTCGAGCAATTTCTCATAACCCAGGGTAACGGCCTGATCCAGGATATTCCTGGAGGCACTGATCAGTTTGTATTTATCGTGGTTCATGGAAGTTGCATAACCTCCGTATTTCACCATACTGAACTCTTCTCCTTTTTTCACCTTTCTTTCCAGGTTAATACTGGCATAGGTAGACGATTTAAAGGAGTTACTCTCAAAATCATAACCGTTGCATTCTCCTGCTTCTACCTGCATAAAAGTGCTTACGTAGAAATCGGTTTTCATCGTTTTAGACACGATAAATGCCTGATTCCCCTGTAGCTTTACATCCAGAGTATCCCAAAATTTATCTTCCCAGTTGGTATCTTCATTTTTGATTCCCGAATCCAGGTAAGGCCTGAGAAGGACCTTTGCATCGGAGTTGAGAGGTGTAACCGCATAGCGGATCACTCCCAGTTCGTCCAGGTCCAGACTTAAGAACCGGCGGGATACCACCTTAACTTCAATATCGTTTTGCAAGGTTGCCCTGAAACTTCTTTCATACCATCCCTCTTTCATATTGAGTTCCCTTCGGAAATCTTCAACACTTTTACATTTAAACAGGTCGAGTTTTTCATCGTTTACGAATACATTGATCCCAATCCAGTTGGGAGCGTTGAGTACCTTGGCAAAATATTCGGGATATCCGTTCTTCCACCAACCTACTCTTGTCTTATCGGGATAATAAACCCCGGCAATATAGCTTCCCTGAAAAGTAGGGCCTGAATAGTATTCCTCAAAGTTTGCTCTCTGTCCCATTGCTCCATTCCCGATACTGAACAGGCTTTCTGAAGCCCTTACCGTGTCCGGATCAAATCCTTCTTCAATGATCGACCAATTATTCGGTACTATATAATCCTGATTCATCTATATGGTTTCTAATTGTTCAATAAAGTTTATATCTATCTCCTCAAAGCTGCTGAATACATGATCTGCATGTCCCAGTATTTCTTCTTTCCCCAGTCCTACCGATAGCATTCCTGCTGTATTGGCCGCCTCAACCCCTGCTTCGGAATCCTCAAAAACAATACAGTTTTCGGGAGCAATCTTCAGGTTTTGTGCAGCTATCAGAAACACTTCGGGATCGGGTTTTGCTTTGGAGACGCTGTTTCCATCAACAATAGTATCGAACATATCCAGCAAGCCCACCTTTTTAAGGATGGTCGGTGCATTTTTACTCGCCGATCCCAGAGCAACCGGATAGTTCTGTTGTCTTAACTCTGATATAAAATTGTATACTCCGGGGAGTATATCTTTTTCCGTCATAGTATTTACGTAAGCCAGATAATCTTCATTCTTTTCCTGAAGCAATCTGTCAAACTCTTCTGAAGAAATGGAAGCTTCCGCCCATTTCAGAATTTTATTAAGCGAATCCACTCTACTCACTCCTTTGAGCTTTTCATTCCGGGCTTCCGTCAGTTGAAACCCCAGTTCTTCGGCCGTCTTCTTCCAGGCCAAAAAATGAAAGTGAGCCGTGTCTACAATAACACCATCCATATCAAATATAAATCCTCTCTTTTTCACACGCTTAAATTTTCTAATTAGCTATTATTAAGTTAGTTAAATTCTTGAAATTCTTATGCCTGCTCCTTTTTACGCAAGCCGGTAATTTTTGTTAATCGTTAATTTCTATAGTAGCAGTATCGCTTACTCTTAGGGTAAGCAGGCCTGATAAGATCATACAAACGCCACCTATAATTAGTGCATATACGGTCTGGTTTTCGAAAAAGGTCCTTAGCAGGAATCCAAGTACCGAAGCTGCCACGATCTGCGGGATCACAATAAAGAAGTTAAATACTCCCATATAATATCCCATTTTTTGAGGTGGTAAAGCTCCGGCCAGCATAGCATACGGAATAGAAAGTATACTTGCCCAGGCCACACCAACTCCGATCATTGAGATGATAAGCAGGTTCGGGTCCTTAAAGACACTAATCGACATAAGGCCTAATCCTCCCAGAACAAGGCAGATAAAGTGTGTTGTTTTTCTACTGGTGCGTTTAGCCAGTACCGGAAGTAAGAAGGCTACCAAAGCAGCCACTCCGTTATAAACTGCAAACAGGACGGTTACCCAGTCTGCCCCGTCATTATACGCCTGGCTCGTCGGATCTGTAGAACCGTAAACATAGCTTGTTACCGCCTGCGTTGTATAGATCCACATAGAAAACAATGCAAACCAGGAAAAGAACTGTACCCAGGTAAGTTGTTTCATTGTTTTCGGCATATAAAGAAGATCTGTCATAATGTTCACAAAGCCGTTAATGGTAGATTTCCGGATCATATAGGCCATTAAGAACAGAATACCTACAAGGAGGATACCTCCCGACAGGATATAGAGTTCTTTTTCCAGTTTCAGGTAAATAAAGGCCGCATTCATAATGGCGCCGAAAACGGTCATAAATATCCCCGCCTGTTTTAATTTCCCCAGGCGTTCCGTATTCTCATCGGCCGAAATATCGGCAGTATCTTCATGAGAATGATCTTCAAAAGCCGCCAGTTCTTCAGGCGGATATTCTTTGGATCTGAAAACTGTCCAGAGTACCGCAGCCAGGAATACAATAGCACCTATATAAAAAGACCATTTTACAGAATCCGGGATCACCCCGTCGGCTGCAGTATTACTTATATTAAATACATTGGTAAATATATAGGGCATTGCGGAACCTACTACGGCTCCCAGGCCTATAAAGAAGCTCTGCATGGCAAAACCAACGGTTCTTTGTTCTTCGGGCAGATTATCGCCCACAAAAGCCCTGAAAGGTTCCATAGATATATTGATGGAGGAGTCCATGATCCACAGTGTACCGATAGCTACCCATAAACTGGGCGAATTAGGCATAATACAGAGGGATATGGATGCCAGAATGGCTCCCACCAAAAAATACGGTCGTCGTCGTCCCCATCTCGGATGCCAGGTCCTGTCACTGAAATATCCTATTATAGGTTGAACTAAAAGTCCTGTTACAGGAGCAGCCAGCCAAAAAACAGCAAGCTCATCCACTTCTGCACCCAGAGTTTCAAAAATTCTTGACGTATTGGCATTTTGTAAAGCAAAACCGAATTGGATCCCCAGGAAACCGAAACTCATATTCCAGATCTCCCAGAAACTTAACTTACGCTTTTTCATCATCAAAGAGTATTTAATTAATACTTATGATAAGCGTTATTACTTATCAAAACTTATGGTGAGAAGTAAAAATATAAGTTTTGATGCCCGTAAATATAAGACATTTTTTTTATGTGCCTTATTAAATTTTTCTGGTTGAGTCTCTTTGGATCAGGGAAGTACGTATGATCTCGGTCCTGAAAGACTCGTCTTCTTCCTCTTCTTCAATCTTTTCGATCAGCATATCCGCAGCTATCTCTCCCATCTCAATCCCATGCTGTGCCAGGGTAGTTAACGTAGGGGAAGCATGCTTGGATAATATCCCGTCTGTAAAGCCTATAAAAGAAATGTCTTCGGGAATTCTGTACCCTCTTTCCTGCGCAATTTTCATAGCGGTCAGGGCGAAAAGCTCATTAACAGCAAAGACGCCGTCAAAATTGTCGAGGTCAAACAATTTCTCGATCTCCTTATCGCAATTCTCTATATCCTCTATCTTTATAATAAGGTCTTCATCCACTCCCATTTCATTGTCCAGCAATGCATTTTTGTATCCCAACGTTCTCAGCTTCCCAACACTCACATAGTCTACCGTAGTAATAAGGGCAATCCTTTTGCAACCCGTATGAATAAGGTGTTCTACCGCCTGATAAGCGCCTCTGGCATCATCTACAATAACCTTATCACAATAGATCTCATCGGAAACCCTGTCGAACATCACCAGCGGCATTCCCTGGTTTACCACCTCGCGTAAGTGATGAAAATCCTTTTTCTTTTGGGTTTCTTTGGAGATCGACATGATAAAACCGTCAATACTCCCATTGGCAAGGGTTTCCATATTGATCACTTCCTTGTCGAAAGATTCGTTGGAAAGACATACAATAACATTATAGCCTTTGGAATTCGCCACTTTTTCAATCCCGCTGATCACCGTAGTAAAGAAATGATGGACGATCTCCGGAATGATCACTCCTATATTCTTGGTGTGCTTGTTCTTAAGACTTACGGCTATATTATTGGGTTTGTAATTATATAATTTGGCAAAAGCCTGTACTTTATCCCTGGTATCCTGGCTGATTTCTTTGCTTTCTCTTAACGCTTTGGATACAGTAGATATAGAAACGTCCAGTTCCTTTGCGATTTGTTTTAATGTGATTCTTCTTCTCATTTTGCGATCTTATCAATAAAGATAGTTCTATTTTCAATTATCGTCAATTTTTAGGCCTTTTCATTGCCAAAAAAAATTATTTTATTTTTTTATCAACACGAAAACGTTTTCAAAAGCTTTCGCAAACGTTTTCATAGGTTTTTCGAGGGTTTCGCAACTTTTTCTTCACCTTTATTTTACATAAGTTTAGCATTGAGAAGTAAAAATATAGTATTAAAAATTTTAAACAAACAAATTAACGCATTGTATGAAAACATTACGAAAAGTAGCTCTTTTTTTGTTGCTTTTTGTCCCCCTCGGAATATTTGCTCAAACCGTTAGCGGGACTGTAACAGAAAAGAGTAATGGTGCTCCCCTTCCCGGGGTAAATGTACTTGTAAAAGGGACAACAACGGGGACCACAAGTGATTTTGACGGAAAATACCAGATTTCTGCGAATACCGGGGATATTTTAATATTCTCTTATATAGGTTTTAAAACTGTGGAAATAACAGTTAGCGGAGGCACTTTAGACGTTGCAATGGAAGAAGATGCAGCTAAACTTGATGAAGTGGTGGTGGTAGGATATGGTTCGTCTACCAAAAAAGACCTTACCGGAGCCGTAGAAAGTGTAAGTACCAAGGATTTTAACGGAGGTGCCATTGCAGCTCCTGAACAACTCCTCGCAGGTAAAACCGCAGGTTTACAGGTGATTCCACCCAGTGGAGCACCGGGATCAGGAGGAACGATACGCGTAAGAGGTGGTACATCTTCCCTTTCTGCCGGAAACAATCCTCTTATTGTAGTAGATGGTGTCCCTCTGGATCAGACCGGACAGGGTGCCCTTAACTACATTAACCCTAATGACATTGAAAGCTTTACCGTACTTAAAGACGCATCTGCTGCATCTATTTACGGTTCGAGAGCAACTGCCGGGGTAGTATTGATCACTACCAAATCCGGAAATGCTCAGACTCCTTTAAGATTTAACTACAACTCTTATATCTCCTTCGGTACTAATACCGATAAGGTAGATGTTCTGTCTGCAGAACAGTTCAGACAAACGGTGAATCAGTTCGGGAATGCCAACGAAATTGCTTTACTGACCGATTCCAATACCGACTGGCAGGATGAGATCTACAGAACAGCAGTTACTTCAAACCACAACTTTACAGTAACCAAAGGATTTAAGAACTCTTCTATCAGGGCTTCTTTAGGATACATCAATCAGGATGGTACCCTGAGAGGAACAAACTTTGAGAGAACTTCTGCAGCTATAAAATATGTTCACAGATTACTGGATAACAGCCTTAAAATTGAAGGGAACATCAGAGGTGCACTTGTAAATGACGAATTCGGGAACCAGGGAGCTATCGGAGCAGCTATTGCCTTCGATCCTACCAAACCGATCCGTTCAGGGAATGATGCCTTCGGAGGTTTCTTCGAATGGACAAATACCGACGGAAGCCCGAACACCATCTCGCCCAGAAACCCTCTCGGGCTTATTGAACTGACCGATAATTCCGGAAACACCAGAAGGGTTACAGGTAACCTTAAACTGGATTACGATATTCCTTATGTTGACGGATTAAAAGCAACCGTAAACTTAGGTTTCGATTACAACGACTTTAACGGACTTTCTATTGTTGATCCGAATTCTGCGGCGACTACTCAAAACGGTACGACCACTGTATCGGATGCTTTAAACCGTAACCGTCTTGCAGATCTTTATTTAAACTATACTACAGATATCGAATCTATAAAGAGTAAGATAGATGTTACAGGAGGATATTCATATCAGCGTTTCTTCCGTTCGGGAAGAAGTGTAACTACAGACGGGAACGGAACCGTAACTGCTCCGACCCCTTTTGCAACTCAGAACTCTCTGATCTCTTATTTCGGAAGATTGAACTATTCTTATGACGATCGTTACCTGGTAACGGTTAACTATAGAAACGATGCTTCTTCCCGTTTAAACCCAAGAGACAGAAGACAAGGTTTTGGAGGGGTATCTGTAGCCTGGAACCTGATCAATGAAAAATTCATTCAGGATTCCAATATCTTCTCTAATTTAAAAATAAGAGCAGGTTATGCGGAAACAGGTCAGCAGGAGATCAATCAGGATTTCGGTTACCTTCCGAGATTTACTACCGGAGATGATCAGGTAAGATATCAGTTCGGAAACGAATTCGTTACGACTATCAGACCGGAAGAGTTCGATCCGAATATCAGATGGGAGATCTCTAAGACTTATAACTTCGGTCTTGACTACGGATTCTTTAACAACAGACTTAACGGATCTGTAGAAGTATACTTCAGAGACGTAGAAGATGTACTGAACTTTATCAGTGTACCGGCAGGAACCAACCTTTCCAATGCATTGGTAACCAATATCGGGAACCTGGAGAACAGCGGGGTTGAATTTACTATTAACGCCGTTCCTGTTCAAACGGAAGACTTTACATGGAATGCCAACTTTAATATTTCATTCTTTGACAATGAGATCACCAAACTAACACTTACAGACGATCCGAGCTTCCAGGGGAATCCTACCGGAGGTATTGCAGGAGGTGTAGGTAACACTATCCAGATCAACAGTGTTGGTTTTGAGCAGAATTCTTATTTCGTGTTCCAGCAGGTTTATGACGGAGCAGGAAACCCTATAGAAGGTCTTTATGTAGATACAAATGGTGACGGACAGATCACTCCGGACGACAGAGTGAGATTTAAAAGCCCGAACCCGAATGCTACCATAGGTTTTTCTTCGAATTTCATATACAAGAAGTTTGATATGAGCTTTACTTTCAGAGGAAGTTTCGGAAACTACAACTACAACAACGTAGCTTCAGACAGAGGAAATCTTGCTGCCCTTACCGGTGCCAATGTAATTTCGAACGTTAATACTTCCTTCCTGGAAACAGGTTTTCAGAATCCTCAGTTATTCTCCGATTTCTATGTTCAGGACGCTTCTTTCGTGAAACTGGACAATATTAACCTCGGATATAACTTCGGTAAGATCTTTAATGATCGTGCAGATCTGAGAGTGTACTCAACAGTTCAGAACGTGTTTACCATTACGGACTATGACGGATTGGATCCTGAAGTAGCCGGAGGGATCGATAATAACTTCTTCCCAAGGGCAAGAACCTTCCTTTTAGGTTTGGATGTTAACTTTTAAAAACACTGTAAAAGCATAAAATGATGAAATCAAGATTTAAAAAATTAGCATTGGTGCTCATGACGGGAGCTGTTACCTCTGCCGGACTTGTGTCCTGCGAGGGAGAACTCGACCTGGAGCCCATAGTGGAGCAGACTTCTGCCTCCTTATTTGAAGATACGGATTCCTATCGTCAGTTCATCGCCAGAGTATATGCAGGTATTTCGGTAAGTGGACAACAGGGTCCTGCCGGAAATCCAGATATCTCCGGAATAGACGAAGGTTTCTCCAATTATTTAAGACAGTTCTGGAAGCATCAGGAATTAACCACAGATGAAGCCATTATTGCATGGAACGACGGAACCATTCACGATCTTAACAATCACGTATGGACCGCCTCTAACGAGTTTATCAGAGCCATGTACGATCGTATTTATTTCCAGATCGCTCTTACCAACGAGTTTATAAGACAATCTTCGGAATCTCAGCTGGACGCCAGAAATATTAACGGTGCCGACAGGGATGAGATCAGAGCATACAGAGCTGAAGCAAGGTTTATGAGAGCTTTGAGCTACTGGCATGCGATAGATATGTATGCAAATGTTCCTTTTGTACTGGATGATCAGGATCCGGGAGCTTTCCTTCCAAGACAGGCATCCAGACAGGAAGTATTTGACTTTTTGGTGGCTGAATTACAGGAAGTAGCTCCTCTAATGGTAGAAGCCAGATTAAATGAATACGGAAGAGCAGACAGAGGTGCCGCATGGATGTTATTGGCCAAGCTGTACCTGAATGCAGAAGTATATACCGGCGAGGCCATGTATACCGAAGCCATCGGTACTCTTAACAATGTGATAAATGCCGGTTACAGCCTGCACGATAGTTATGATGAACTGTTCCTTGCAGATAACGACAGCAACGGAGCTCAGAATGAAACCATATTCCCGATCACTTTTGACGGATTGAATACGCAGGGATTCGGAGGAATGACCTTCCTTCTTCACGCTCCTGTAGGTGGAAATCAGAACCCTGCCGACTTCGGAATTAACGGAGGATGGTTCGGGATCAGAACAACCAACGTTTTCGTTTCAAGATTTGCAGACATTACCGGAAATACAGACGACAGAGCCAACTTCTTTACAGACGGGCAAACGCTGGAAATAACAGATGCCTTTAATTTTAGTGAAGGTTACCTGGTAGAAAAATTCAGCAACCTTACCTCAGCGGGAGAGCCCGGATCTGATCCTTCAGGGAATTTCGGAGATGCCGATTTCGCCATGTTCCGTCTTGCCGATGCTTACCTGATGTATGCAGAAGCGGTTTTAAGAGGAGGTAACGGCGGAGATACCGGAACAGCCCTTAACCTGGTTAATCAGATACGTGAAAGAGCTTACGGAGATACTTCCGGAAATATTTCTGCCGGAGAACTTACCCTGGATTTCATCCTGGATGAGCGCTCCAGAGAACTTCACTGGGAAGGTCACAGAAGAACAGACCTGATCCGTTTCGGGCAATTTACAGACCTGGTATGGCCTTTCAAAGGAGGAGTACAAACAGGATCGCCGTCTGAAGCTTTCAGGAATATCTATCCTATTCCTTCTACGGATCTTATTGCCAATCCAAACTTAAATCAGAATACCGGTTACTAACCAAAAAATATAAATTATGAAGAAAATTTTAGCAACCCTAGTCATTTTAGCTGCACTGACCACAAACTGGTCTTGTAGTGATGACGACAGAGAGCCTGTTGCAGCCCTCCAGGAACTACCGGAACTTCTGGTAGATTTCGGAGCCAACACCTATGTGCTGACAGAGCAAACGGTAAACAATCTTGCAGTGAGCCTGATCTGGTCTGCCGCAGATTTCGGATTTCCCGCTCAGGTAAATTATACGGTTCAGGGAGATATGGCCGATGGAGATTTTAGCGAACCTATTAGTTTCGGTACTACAACAGAAACCTTTTTTAATATTACTGTAGGCCAGTTAAACGATGCCGCTTTAGGAATGGGACTTACTCCTTTTGAAGAAGGACAAATGGCAATCAGAGTAGTGGGTGTTATCTCAGATAATGTAGCTCCCGCTCCTACCGAAACGGTAGTGCTTAATGTAACTCCTTTTACTTTTGCCACAGAGCCCGAGCCGGCAAGACTTGCAGTACCGGGTGATCACCAGGGATGGAATCCCGATCCGAATGCAGTGGAATTTGTTCCTTTCTTACAGGCATCTTCTGCTACTACAACCGATTTTGAAGGTTTTGTAGAACTGAATAACGAATTCAAGTTTGTAGGCGCCAACGACGACGGAAACTTTGTATGGGGTAATATAGATTGGGGAGATGCTTCCGGAACCAACGGAAGTTACACACAGGTACTTACCGACGACGGTGAAGGAAACTGCGGAACAGGTACAGTAGGCGGACCCGGTTACTACCTGGTAAGAGCAAATACCGAAGATCTTACCTATTCCCTGGAGAAAACAGAGTGGGGGATCATCGGAAATGCCACTCCTACAGGATGGGATTCGGATACCGATATGACCTATGATCCTGTAGCCAGAGTATGGACCATTACGATAGACCTCGTACAACAGGATGCTCCTGACAACGGTTTAAAGTTCAGAGCAAATGACGACTGGGCTATTAATATAGGAGATACAGGTGCAGACGGTATTATGGAATTCGGCGGTGATAACATCGGGGTTCCTGAGGATGGAAATTATACAGTAGTCTTAGACCTCAGCAATCCGAGACAATATACTTATACGCTTACCAAGAATTAGTCATAACAGACTTTTAAAAGGCCCTGATGATTAAAAAATCAGGGTCTTTTTTTAACTTCAACCAGAAAGCAATGAAGAAAATTTTACTCTTTGCAGTCTTTTTAGCTTCCTCCCTTGGCTTCTCTCAGGTTCAGAACGTCACTTTCTCCATAGATCCTTCGGCCTTTAACGAAAACGAAGAGATCACCATTACCGTTTCGAATGTCAATCCTTCGGCATGGGGTGTAAACGATATTTATTTATGGGCCTGGTATTTTGACACCAACGGCGATTTCGGAGGTGACTCCCCTACAAACGGAGAATGGACAAATTCCGATGAGGCTCAAAAGTTCACCGATAACGGGAATGGCACTTACAGCTATACCCTGACCCCTACCACTTTTTACAATACAACAGGTATTTCCAGGATGGGAATGCTTGTAAAGGCAAAAGACGGAAGCGGCGACAAAAAATCTCAGGACCACCTCGTAGATGTGGGGCGGTTTCAGCTTAATTTAAGCTCGCCTTCCCAGAACCTTACTATCCTGAATAGCGGAGAAAGCATTTCGATAAGTGCTACTACCACAGAAAATGCCGATTTTAGTCTGAAAGCTAACGGAACTGAAGCGGATGTTCTTAACAATGCAACTTCCTATACCAACAATTACACGGTAACCCAAAGTACTTCTTTTCAACTGGATGCTTCCAACGGCAGCGAAACTCAGAGCGAAAGCTTTGAAGTGATCGTAAAACCCACGGTTACCGAAGAAGCCCTGCCATCAGGTTTACTGGACGGGTTGAACCCTGATCCTAACGATAATACAAAAGCCACCCTGGTGCTCTTTGCACCGGAAAAGGAATTCGTTTACGTAATAGGCGATTTTAACAACTGGCAGATCGACGGGCAGTATCTTATGAAAAAAGACAGTTCGCAGGACCGGTTCTGGATAGAGCTCAGCGGACTTACACCACAATCAAATCATATGTACCAGTATCTGGTAGATGGTGTTATCAGGATTGCCGATCCGTACTCCGAAGTGATCCTCGATGAGTTTAACGATGCTTTTATCGATGCCACCACCTATCCGAACCTGCCTTCCTATCCAACGGGATCGACAAATCATGCGGTAACGCTGATGCGTCTGGATGATCCGGAATACGTATGGCAAACCACTAACTTTCAAAAGCCAGAAGTCACCGACCTGGTGATCTATGAACTGCTCATCAGGGATTTTGATGAATTGCACTCTTTTGATGCAGTAAGAGACAGATTGGATTACCTGGAAAGTCTTGGAGTAAATGCGATTGAATTGATGCCTGTGAGTGAATTTGACGGCAATATCAGCTGGGGCTACAATTCTTCTTTTCATATGGCCCTGGACAAATATTACGGGACACAGGATGCTTTTAAGCGTTTTGTTGATGAATGTCACTCCCGCGGAATTGCAGTGATCCTGGATGTGGTATACAATCACGCAACAGGTCAGAATCCTTATTTCCGCCTGTGGAATGAATGCGGAGGGAATTACGACTGCGCCGTTGCAGCCGACAATCCTTTCTTTAATGTTAACAGTCCGAATACTGCCTTTTCCTTTTTTAACGATATGGATCACACTTCCCAGGCCACTCAGGATTATGTGGATCGCCTAAACCGTTACTGGCTGGAAGAATACAATATTGACGGATATCGTTTCGATTTTACCAAAGGTTTTACCAATACGGTCGGAGATGGAAATTCCTTCGATCAGGCAAGAATAGATATCCTGACAAGGATGTACAACGAAATACGAACTTATGATACGGACGCCTATGTTATCCTGGAACACTTTGCTCCCAATAGTGAGGAAACCCAGTTAATAAATTCGGGCATGCTGGTATGGGGAAATCACAATTTTAACTATAACGAAGCTACTCTCGGGTATCACGACAATGGAAAGTCGAATTTCTCATCCATCTCCTATTTAAACAGAGGATGGAGTACCCCATCTAATGTGGGTTATATGGAAAGTCATGATGAGGAGCGCCTGATGAATAAAAACCTGCAATTCGGAAACTCCGACGGAGATTATGATGTAAAAGACCTGGCTACCGCCCTGGAACGCCAGCAACTGGCCGGAGCTTTTTATTTCAGTATTCCCGGACCCAAAATGATCTGGCAGTTCGGAGAACTGGGATATGATTTCAGCATCAATCATTGTGAAGATGGTTCGGTAGATGAAAGCTGCAGGACCAGCCCCAAGCCCATTCGCTGGGATTATCTCGATCAGCCAGACCGGGCAGCACTTTATGAAAACTGGTCCGATCTGATCAAGCTTAAATTAAATGAAGCCATTTTTAAAAGCTCAGAATTCACCCTGGATGTGGGAAATGCAAACGGGCTTAAAAAGATCCAGATCACAGACCAGAGCGCTACGGGTGATGAGATCCGTTATATCACGATCCTCGGAAATTTCGGTGTTACCGAACAACAGATCGTTCCTGGATTTCAGGAAACCGGTACCTGGTACAATCTGCTGGAAAATAACAGACCGATGGAAATCAGTAATACAGATACACCAATCAGTCTGGCACCGGGAGCCTATATGATCATGGCAGATCAACCCAGTCTGGTCTTAATAGATCCCAACGATACGGATGCGGACGGAGTTCCCAACGCAGATGATGCCTGTCCGGATACTCCTTTCGGAGCAACGGTTGATGTAACGGGTTGTGAGATATTCACCCTTCCTTCTTCAAACTTCGCATTAAAGATCAGTAGTGAAACCTGCAGGTCCAGCAATAACGGAAGTATTGAAATTACGGCTGCACAGGCCCTTAATTATACAGCCACATTAAGCGGTAACGGCATAAACACCTCCGATTCCTTCACAAACAATGTACTGTTTACAGACCTGGAAGCAGGTAGTTATGAAGTATGTATCACCGTTGAAGGAATAAACGGTTACGAACAGTGCTTCAGCCTTAACATCAGCGAGCCGGAAAATCTATCTGTATTCTCGGCTATAGATTCTCAGTCTTCTACAGTGACCTTATCCCTGAACGGAGGGAATAACTATAATATCCTTCTTAACGGGAAACTGACAACCACAAATCAATCCAGTATTACGCTGGAGTTAAACCGGAAGGAGAACACCTTAGTGGTTTCTACCGATAAGGACTGCCAGGGAACCTATGAAGAGACTATCATTATTTCGGAAGATATTCTTATTCATCCGAATCCTGTAAATAGCGGCGATCTTGTGATCAGCTTACCGGCTTTAAGCGATCCTGATGTAAACATAAGTATGTACTCCTACACTGGAAAAATGCTTCTTAACAAGGTGTACAATCAGGCAGGCAGGCAGATCAGAATGAATATGGACGCTTATCCCGGTGGTATTTACATCCTCAGGGTACAAACAGCTTCCGGTACTTCTAATTATAAAATCCTGAAACGATGAAAGTATTAAGAAATATATACATACAGGGCCTGTTGATCCTTACTGCATTCTCCTGTTCCGGAGGCGGAGATGATGGCGGAGATCCAACGCCACCACCGGTGATAGATCCGCCTGAGGCAACTACACTCATTTTTCCTGAAAACAACACGGAATGTAATGAGGGTACAATTCTTTCCGATACCGAGAGTGCCGTGGTTTTCAGGTGGGATGCTTCGGCCAATACCGATCTGTATGAAGTAAATTTAAGAGACCTGAATACAGGGAGCAGTCGTACTCTTACGTCTACTGTAAACCAGCTGGAGATTACCATCTTAAGAGGTAATCCTTATGCATGGTCGGTTACTTCCAGATCGAACACTACTACGCAAACAGCACAGAGTGATGAGTGGAAGTTCTATAATGCCGGGTTACCTACAGAAAATTTTGCGCCCTTTCCTGCCGACCTTGTCAGTCCAAAAATGGGCTCCTCGGTAGATGCGGCTTCAGGGACCCTGTTACTGGAATGGGAAGGGAATGATATAGATAATGATATAGTGTCTTATGACATTCTCTTCGGAACTGTAAATCCTCCTACTGAGCTGGAAGGAAATACAAGTTCAACCACTATGGAAGTAGGGGTAAGCAGCGGGCAAACTTATTACTGGAGAGTGATAACAAAAGATTCTCAGGCAAATACGTCTCAATCGGAGATATTTCAGTTTAAAGTCAACTAAATGATTATCAAATTGTTAAGGCACTTTTAGGTGAAATGTTAAAATAGACTTCCTGAGAAGAGAAATTAACAATCCAAATCTCTTTGATAAGGGCGGAAATCTTCCCGATCGGAACACTGAAGAATTATTAATTATTATAAAGCGATTGGATCTATATTTAATTTTAAACCGGAAAAACCTTAATTTCCTTAAATGTAAAAATCGCTGAAAAGTGCCTTAAACAGGGCACTTTTTTTTGTTAAAAAAAAATTGTTCTCAGATAATTTGTTTTTATCATTTTAGTTCCTAAATTCACAAAATTATTGAGCATTCTTTGTCAATTCTTCGACATAATCAATTATTCCTTAACATATTAGCAAGCAAATAAAGTTATTAACACGAAAACGTTTTCGTATTTGTTTTGCCTTCTCATATTAGTAATTTAACAAATTATTTACATAGCTTTAGGTTTTAAACTATGTTCAACTAACTATTTAAACTTTAAATTTTCTATTTATGAAGAATAGTCTACTAAAGGGCTTGCTAATGTTCGGAGCTTTGATTTGCTTTGGCATGACACAGGCACAAACCGTTACAGGAACGGTATCTGACGCTAACGGTCCGCTGGCAGGCGCAAACGTTATCGTAAAGGGTACCACCAACGGTACGCAAACCGATTTTGATGGGAACTATACACTAAATAATGTTGCAACCAATGCAGTTTTAGTTTTTAGTTATGTAGGATTCAAAACACAGGAGATCGCGGTAAACGGCAGAACGACCATTAACGTAACACTCGTAGAAGATGCAAGTCAGCTTGATGAAGTGGTAATTATCGGTTATGGTCAGACCACCGTTAAAGATGCAACCGGAGCGGTAACGTCGGTAACTTCCGAAGATTTTAACAGAGGAGTTATTGCATCCCCCGAACAATTGATACAGGGTAAGACCGCAGGGGTTCAGATAACACAGACCAGTGGTGAACCGGGAGCAGGTATTGCAATTCGTATTCGTGGTACCAACTCCGTACGTTCTAACAACAATCCGCTATTTGTTGTAGATGGTGTGCCATTAGCAGGAGACGACACGTCCTCCGAAGGAACAGATATCGGTTTCGGTACAAGTAGTGCCAGAAACCCTTTAAACTTCCTTAATCCCAACGACATAGAAAGCATAAGTATCCTGAAGGATGCGTCCGCTACCGCTATCTATGGTTCACGTGGAGCTAACGGAGTAGTAATTATCACAACTAAAAGTGGTAAGGCAGGAGCCGGAGGAGTTTGGGAATTAAGTTCTTCCCTGAGTTATTCAGAGCCTGCCGAAGAATTCAATTTATTAAGTGCAGAAGATTACTTATCTGAATCCGCCAGATTAGGCCTTAACGTAGCTGAAAGAAGTTTTGGCGGAAATACGGACTGGCAGAGTATCGTAACCCGATCTACTGCTTCTCAGAATCACAATTTATCTTACTCCAACAATTACGGAAAAGGTTCGGTTAGAGCTACTCTCGGTTATGGAGAGCAATTCGGGGTAATTCAGAATTCTTCTCTTGAAAGGATCACCGGAAGGGTAAATGCAATTCACCGTTTCCTGGATGATAGGCTTAAACTAAATCTACAGGCTTCCTTGTCGAGAGTAAATGATGAATCTCCGCCATTAAGTGGTAGTGCAGGATTTAGAGGAGATTTACTCGGTGCTGCTTATTCTGCAAACCCGACCTGGCCTACAGATCCTGATTTCGACGGAACAGGAGGTCTCTTAAGCCCGGCTACTTTACTTGCATATACGCAGAGTACAACAAATACAAACAGATTATTACTTAATTTCTCGGCAGAATACGATTTCACATCCGAGCTGGTTGGAAAAGTTAATTTCGGTTATGACGAATCAGATTCTTCCAGAGGATCTGTTGCTTCAGCTCTGGCAAGGAACTTTGATCAGGGAACATTTGGTAATGGTAGTGGAGCGATCAATGAAATAGACGCTAGAAACAGATTATTAGAAGCTACATTAACTTATAATAAAGAGTTTGAGAATTCTAATTTAGAAGCCCTTGTCGGGTATTCATTCCAGGACTTTAACAGAAGCGGAAGAAATATTAACGGATGGGGATTTGCTACACAGGATCTGAACCAGATGGTAAATGATCTTGCACGTGCAGCCAATCTTATCGAAGACAGTATTGACGGTTCTTATCAGCAGTACGGTTTTGCAACTAACCTGACAGATGTATTTGTTAACAGGCTTTTCCCAAATCCTGTTACCGATAACATTGCAGCTCCGGACAATCTTAGAATACAGTCGATCTTTACAGATACATTTAATAATAAAGACGAATTACAGTCCTTCTTTGCAAGGGTTAATTATACAATTGCAGATAAATATCTCTTTACCGGAACGATCCGTGCTGACGGTTCTTCACGTTTCGGGGATAACAACAGATACGGATACTTCCCTTCAGGTGCATTTGCCTGGAAGTTAAGTGAAGAAGACTTCGTAGGAGATGCTTTCTCCACCTTAAAACTTCGTCTCGGTTTCGGTATCACCGGTAACCAGGAAGGATTAGGTTTTGGTAACTTTGTAAGGAGAGAAAGATTTACAGGAGGAGATGTTATTAACGATGGTGGTGAAATTCCAAACATACCTGGTATTGCAGCAGCTGCATTTGCTAATCCCGACCTGAAATGGGAGGAAACACTGCAGTATAGTGCCGGTGTGGATTTCGGATTCTTCGGGGACAGATTAAACGGTAGTATCGATGTTTATCGCAAAGAAACCACAGATCTCTTGTTTAGGGTATTTTCAGCTCAGCCGGCTGTACAGCCCTTTGTATTCCTAAACCTTCCGGGATCTAAGGTAGTTAACGAAGGTATTGAATTCGCCATCAATTATGACGTTGTAAGATCTGAAGACTTTAACTGGGATGTTAGCTTTAACATAGCATACAACGATAATGTTATTGACGAGCTGGACGGAGAGTTCGACGCAGGTACAATTCGCGGACAGGGACTTTCTCTGGCATTCGCCCAGAAACTTCAGGAAGGACAACCTTTATTCTCCTTCTTCCTAAGGGAATTTGAAGGTTTTGACACCACAACAGGACAACCGATTCAGGAAGATGTTCAGAGATTTGTGGGTAAAAGTGCTTTACCTGATATTACAACAGGATTTTCAACTAATTTTAGCTATAAAAACTGGAGCCTTTCAGCCTTCTTTAGTGGACAGTTCGGACACTATATTTACAATAACACGGCTAATGCTTTCTTTACAGCAGGGGCTTTCAGAGGTGGACGTAATGTAACACCCGACGTATTGACAAGTGGGGAATCATTGGATGCAGCAGCAGATGTATCTACAAGATTCCTTGAAAGCGGAGATTTCGTAAGACTGCAAAATGCTTCACTTACTTACAATGTACCGCTAAGTGGAGAGGGTGCGATTAAATCGCTTAGATTATCTTTAACAGGACAGAACTTATTCGTAATTACCGATTACAGTGGTTTGGATCCTGAAGTAAGTGTATCACCAGGTTCTGGTGATCTATTAAACGGTCTCCCGGTATTCGGTATCGATTATACCTCATTCCCAAGACCAAGAACGATCACATTCGGTTTAAATGCAACATTCTAAAAAAAGAATCATGAAAAGAAAATTATTGATTAAAATAGGATTTCCGGTTTTACTATCCGGCCTATTAGTAGTTTCCTGTACAGATCTGGAGATCGAAGCTACGGATTCTATAATTACAGACCAGGCACAAGGTATATTTAATGGAGTGGAAAATGTGGAAGCTTCACTGAATAACCTTTACAATGATATTTACGGACAACTTGGAGATCAGGCGAATTTCTTCGCCCTGAACGAAGTTTCCACAGATGAGACCCTCGTACCTACCAGAGGTACTGACTGGGGAGATAACGGTATCTGGAGGACACTTCACGCTCATACCTGGAGTCCGACACACCAATACATCCTTAACACGTGGAACAATCTTAACCAGAATGTTTTCCGTGCTACGGAGATCATAGATGACAGAAGTAGCCCTTCTGCTCAGGAGAAGGCCGAGGCTCAGTTCCTCAGAGCTTTCAGTATGTTCTTCGTTATGGATATGTGGGGACAGGCTCCCTTCCGCGAAGCAGATGAAGGTGCAGATGTTAACCCAACGGTTTTCTCGGCTTCCGAAGCTTACGATTTTATTCTTCAGGACCTTACTGAAGCAATTCCTAATCTGCCGGTTACAGGACCGAGTGCCGATACAGACAGAGCTTCGAGAGCAGCCGGTAACTTCCTGATGGCCAAATTGCGTCTGAACGCACACAGGTATAAAGGAACAGATACTCCCGATAGTGCCGATCTACAGGCAGTGATCGATGCGGTAGATGCAATAGAAGCCGATGGTTTCGCATTACAGGCGGGTTATTTTGATCTGTTTACAGAAAGTGTGGATAATGAAACCATATGGTTTGCAAGAACTTCCGTAGGTAACAGAATATGGAACGGAATGCACTACAACCAGGTATCTCCTGATAATACCGGAGGTGGATGGAACGGTTTTACTACCCTTGCAGAATTCTACGATACCTTCGAAGGTGCACCTAACAGCAACTATGTAGGTGACGGACAGGAAGAAAGAAGAGGATGGGTTCCGGATGCGACTAATGCAGATGCTACCAACCTTGGTATAGGATACGGATTCCTTATCAACCAGCAGTACAATGTAAACGGAGATCCGTTGAACGATCGTCCGGGAGATCCGCTGATATTCACAAAAGAACTTCCTGGCCTTTCCGGAAATAGTGAAAGAACCGGAGTAAGGATCATTAAGTATCACCCGGTAAACGGTGCTTTTGCCAGTCACGAGATCGTGTTCAGGTTTGCAGATGCCCACCTTATGAAAGCAGAAGCTATGATGAGAATGGGTGGAGATGCTACCGGAATGGTAAATACTCTGAGAGCTTTGAGAAATGCCTCTGCTCTGGGAAGTGTTAATGAAACTAATTTACTGGAAGAAAGAGGGCGTGAGCTTTACTATGAATTCTGGAGACGTAACGATATGCTTCGTTTTGGTCAGTTTACCAGAGCATGGGAGTTTAAAGACCCTGCGTCTGTAGGAGATTCTACAAGAGAATTATATCCGATACCTCCAAACGCATTACTATCTAACCCTAACCTGGTTCAAAACCCCGGGTACTAAAAATAAGTTTAATTATTTGATTGATTTAGGGCTGACATGTCAGCCCTATTTTTTATATTTAACTTATACGATATTGATACGCTTTTGAAAGGTTTTGTTTTTATACTGACGTTACTAATTTTTGTTAGCCTTACCCCTTCCTGTAACAGATCTGAAGCCAAATTATTTCGCCTGAAAGGAGGGACAGGTATCCATTTTAAAAATACTTTGAAACCCACCCCCGAGCTGAATATTCTGTCCTATCTCTATTACTACAATGGAGCAGGAGTATGTGCAGCCGATTTTAACAATGATGGCTTTTCAGATCTTTATTTCACTTCCAACCAGGGGCAGGATGAGCTGTATCTAAACAAAGGCGATCTGAAGTTTGAGGAGATCAGTGATGTTTCCGGGATTGTCAATAACAGTGGCTGGACCACGGGAGTAACAAATGTCGATATCAACAATGACGGTTATCTCGATATTTATATCTGTAAAATAGGGGATTATCAGACCCTAAAAGGAAAAAATCTGCTCTATGTTAATCAGGGCGTAAATGAAAAAGGGATCCCGACTTTCAAAGAGATGGCTTCCGAATACGGATTGGACATACAGAGTTTTTCCACCCAGGCTGCTTTTTTAGATTACGACCTGGATGGCGATCTGGATATGTTCCTGCTCAATCATTCTGTTCATCCTAACAGCAATTACGGCAAAGGAGCTAAAAGAATGGAAGCGGATTCTCTCTCCGGGGATATATTGTTCAGAAATGACAATGGTTATTTTTATGATGTTTCACAGGAAGCAGGCATTTTCCAGGGAAAAATAGGATATGGTCTGGGTGTTTCCGTAAGCGATGTCAACAACGACGGATACCCCGATATTTACGTCAGCAACGACTTTTTTGAGAACAATTATCTCTATATCAATCAGAAAGATGGCAGTTTTAAGGAGATTATCTCCACAGAACCCTCAAAAATGGGGCACACTGCTCATTTCTCTATGGGAAGCGATATTGCAGATATCAACAATGATGGCTATCCGGATATTATTGCACTGGATATGTTACCCGAAGACCTTCAGACCTATAAAACATCGGCTCTGGAATATCCGTATCAGACCTATGAATATTATCTGAAAAACGGTTATGCTCCTCAATATATGCAGAATACCCTTCACCTCAACCTGGGGAATTCTAGCTTTAGCGAAACGTCTTTTATCAGTGGTATTGCCGCTACCGAATGGTCATGGAGTGCGCTTTTTGCCGATTTCGATAACGACGGTTTTAAGGACCTGCATATTTCCAACGGAATTAAAGGCGCAACCAATGATATGGACTTTATCAATTTCATCGCCAATGAGAATATCCAAAAACGTATAAGTCAGGGGATGTCTGAAAAGGAAATGGCTTTTATTAAAGAGCTCCCCGAAAAGAAAGTACCGAATTACTTCTATAAAAACCACGGCGATAATACTTTTTCTGATGTCACTTCAGAATGGTTCAGAAAAACACCTTCCTTTAGCAACGGAGCTATCTACGACGATCTGGACCGGGACGGAGATCTGGATCTGATCATCAGTAATATAGATGAAGAGGTACACCTTCTGGAAAACCTCTCCGACAAAAAGAAAGAAAAGAATAATTTCATTAGCCTGGAATTTGACGGAAGTGATACCAACCGCTTTGGAATAGGCGCCAGGGTAATTCTGTACCGCGGCAATTCCAGGATCGTACAGGAAAATTACGCCACCAAAGGGTATTTATCGTCTTCATCCCCGCAGATCCATATAGGGCTGGGAACCGACGAAAAAATAGATTCCCTGAGAGTGATCTGGCCGGACAGGACCTACGAATTCTTTACAGACCTGGAACCCAATCAACATCTCAAAGTAGATAAGCGGAACGCCCGCAGAGGATACATAAAATACAACGGGAATTCAAAACCGCATTATCTTTTAAATGCCCCGAGCCCGATAACATTCCGGCATACGGAAAATTCCAGCCTGGAATTTAACAGGGACCCCCTTATTCCCTTTGCCAATACTAACCAGGGGCCTGCGATCTCTGTTGCTGATGTAAACGGCGATGGGAAAGAAGATCTTTTTATTGGCGGCGCCAAAGGGCAGGCTTCCCGGCTTCTGGTTCAGAAAGAAGAAGGCCTGTTTGAAATATCGGAGGAGGAAGTCTTTTCTTCAGATATCATCAACGAAGATGTTGATCAGCTTTTCTTTGATGCCGATAATGATGGAGATCAGGACCTGCTGATCGTCAGCGGGGGGAATGAGTTTAAAAAAGGCCCTGCTCTGAGCCCGCGTTTGTATTTTAACGAGAATGGCAGTTTTAAGAAAGATTCCATTCAGTTTAAGGACATCTCCCTCAATGCATCAACCGTTAAAGCTGTAGATCTGGACAATGACGGAGATCAGGACCTGAGCATTACCTCTAACGGAATTCCCTGGCAATTCGGAAAAACCCCAAGGCAATACTTATTCGAGAACAATGGAAAGGGAACTTTTACAGACATAACCGACACCTACTCAAAAGCCTTCCGGGACATTGGCCTGGTACAGGATATTCAATGGATAGATATTAACGGAGATAACTTTAAAGATGCTGTTTTAACAGGGCACTGGATGCCATTATCCGTATTCATCAACGATGGAAAATCCCTTAAGCTTATGGAGTTTAAGGGCCTGGACAGGACAAACGGCTGGTGGAATACTGTAGTTGCGGCCGATTTTGATAAAGACGGAGATATAGACCTTATGGCGGGCAACTGGGGACTTAATACCCGACTTACAGCTTCCGAAAAGCAGCCCCTTAAATTATACAGCAATGATTTTGATGATAACGGAAGTATAGAGCCTGTAATAACATATTTCTACCAGGGTACGGAGACGGTTTTTGCATCCAAGGACGAGCTGATAAAGCAAATGCCTTTCATTAATAAAAAGTACCTTTCCTATAAGGATTTTGCCAAAGCCGATTTTGATGAGATCTTTCCCAAAAACAAGATCAAAACTGCATCTAAAAAACAGTTATATCAGTTGGCCAGTTGCTATTTCGAAAACAACGGAAACAACAGTTTTTCTGTAAAGCAATTACCTTTTTTAGTACAGACCTCTTCTGTTCACAGCATCTTTGTAGATGATTTTAATTCAGATGGTTATCCGGATGTGTTAATTGCCGGAAACAATTATGAAATTAGCACACAATTAGGTAGATTAGATGCATTGCACGGCCTCTTACTACTTAATGACAGGAACGGTTTCTTTACCGAGGGAAAAAACCAGCTTTTTGATATTCCCGGCCCGGCCAGGGATATTGAAAAAATAATGATAGATGACACTGCATATTATATAATTTCTATTAATAATAACAGTCCCGTTTTTTTAAAAAGAATGAACTAAGAACAACACAATGAGATTTCGAGTTTTTAAAAATATTACGAGCCTTATAATTACACTTTCATTACTCTCTTCCTGCCAGTCAGAAAAAGAACAGCAAGCCGAAGAAAAGTCTTTGACCCTCTTCTCACAGCTATCTTCGGAACAAACAGGAGTAAGTTTTATCAACAAAGTGGAAAACCAGAAGGATTTCAACATTTTCAAATACAGGAACTTCTATAACGGCGGTGGAGTGGCCATTGGCGATATAAATAATGATGGCCTGTCCGATATTTATATGACGGCCAATATGGGAGCCAATAAGCTTTATCTCAACAAAGGGAATTTCACCTTTGAGGATATCTCAGCATCCGCAGGTGTCGAAGGAAATAAACCCTGGTCTACCGGGGTTACCATGGTAGATATTAATCAGGACGGTCTACTGGATATATATGTGAGTAATGCCGGGAATATGGAGGGTAACAATCACAACAATGACCTCTATATCAATAATGGCGACCTTACCTTTACCGAAAAGGCTGTTGAATACAATCTTGCCGAAACGGGTTTCAGTACACATGCTTCTTTCTTCGACTATGATAAGGACGGAGATCTGGATGCCTATATCCTGAATAACAGTAATATTCCGGTCAGTAGTCTTGGCTATGCCGATCAGCGGGAAACCCGGGCACAGGACTGGGAAAATGTTCCGGAGATCTTCAGAGGTGTGGGTGATCTGCTGTTACGCAACGATGGTGGAAAGTTTACAGATGTCAGTGAAGAAGCAGGAATATACGGAAGCCTTATTGGTTTTGGTCTGGGAGTAATGATAAGCGATATAAACGGCGACCTCTATCCCGATATCTACGTTTCTAACGATTTTTACGAGCGGGATTACCTCTACCTCAACAACGGGGACGGAACCTTTAAGGAAGATATCAAGAACTGGATATCCCATTTATGTCTTTCGGCCATGGGTGTGGATATGGCTGATATTAACAACGACGGAAATGCCGATATTTTTATTACCGATATGTTGCCCGAAGGCGATCAAAGAGTAAAATCGGTGATGGAATTTGAAGGTTATAATGTTTTTAAGCTCAAACAAAGCAAAGATTTCTATCAGCAGTATATTCAGAATACGCTTCAGCTAAACAACGGGAATAACTCATTCTCGGAAGTAGCTTATTATAGCGGGGTATCTGCCACCGACTGGAGTTGGGCAGGGCTTCTTTTCGATATGGACAACGATGGTTTCCGGGATATCTATATCACCAACGGAGTGAATCACGATCTTACCGATCTGGATTTTGTTGATTTCTTTGCTAATGAAATTATTCAGAAAATGGCACTTACCGGCCGCAAAGAAGCGATAGATTCCATTATCAATAAAATGCCCGTGGCACCTCAGCCAAACTATGCATACAGGAATAATCACGATATCACTTTTAGCAATGAAGCCGAAAACTGGGGTCTGGGAATTCCCAGCCTGTCTAACGGAGCGGCCTACGGAGATCTTGATAACGACGGAGATCTCGACCTGGTGGTAAATAATGTAAACATGGAGGCTTTTCTATACAGGAACAATGCCGAAAGTTTAACGGATCACAATTACATTAAACTGAATTTCGAAGGGAAAGAAGGCAATAAATTTGCGATAGGGACCACTGTAAAAATGTATTATGAAGATAATATTGTGCTGCAGGAACTGATCCCTTCCAGAGGGTTTCAATCCTCCATGGACTATCCGATGACCATTGGCCTCGGAAAAGCAAAAACCATAGATTCCATTCGCGTTATCTGGCCTGACGATCGCACCCAGAAACTGGTTAATATTTCTGCCAATCAGCAACTACAGTTAAAACATTCGGAGGCTGAAGATATTTATAAGCCCCTGAAGCCGGAAGAAAAGAAGACATTCCTCAGCGAGCTGGCAAACAATTCCATGACAGCGCATAAAGAAAATAACTATACCGATTTTGATTACGAAGGCCTTATTTCCAAGATGCTTTCCCAGGAAGGCCCTGCACTGGCAGTGGGCGATATTAACGGCGATGGCAATGAAGACATATTCATCGGCGGAGCAAAAGGACAAGCGGGAGCAGTTTATCTCCACACCGGAGATGGTAATATCAGGCCAACCCTGCAACCGGAACTGGAAAAAGAACTCAGCTATGAAGATACGGCAGCTGCCTTTTTTGATGCAGACGGCGATGGAGATAACGACCTGATGGTAGGTTCCGGAGGGAATCAGGTGGGGCAGGAAAGAAATTACCGGGCCCGACTATATCTTAACGATGGTAAAGGGCGTTTTAGCAAGGTCGCTGAAAACCTGCCTTCTGTTTTTAAAAATATATCGGTCATCGCTCCTTACGATTTTGACAATGATGGCGACTGGGATGTCTTTATCGGTTCGAGGAGTGTGGTAGGAACCTACGGAATTGACCCGGATCATTTGCTCCTGGAAAATAACGGGGACGGAAGCTTTACCAATGTTACCGAGCGTTTGGCTTATGATCTTAAAGATGCCGGAATGGTAACCAATGCCATATGGGCCGATATGGATGGTGATGATAAAAAAGATCTGCTTACGGTTTCCGAATGGGGAACTCCCATTATCTATAAAAACTCCGGCAGAAGGTTATCCAGATACGCTTCAGACCTCGACAGCCTTCACGGATGGTGGAATGTGGTAGAGACCGCAGATCTTGACAACGATGGAGACAACGATCTTATCCTGGGTAACCAGGGGAATAATATACACTACAAGGCTTCGGAAGAAAACCCGATGAAGATCTGGATCAATGATTTTGATGATAACGGGACCATAGAACAGATCGTGACCCGTAATCTCGATGGAAAGGATTTCCCTCTTCATCAGAAAAAAGAACTGACCAATCAGATGGTTTCCCTGAAAAAACAGAATTTAAAAGCTTCCGAATATGCCAAAAGAACCGTGGACGAACTGTTTCCGGAAGAGGTTTTTAATAATTCTATCATGAAAAAAGTTTCCATTTCAGAATCGGTGATCGCTATCAATGAGGGAGGCGGAAAGTTTACCATCAAAAAACTTCCTCCACGGGTACAGCTTTCCTGTGTTTGCGGGATCAGTTGTTCTGATGTGAACAATGACGGCTATGTCGATCTTATTATGGGAGGGAATAATTTTGAGTTCAAACCTCAGTATTCCCGCCTCGATGCCGATTACGGAAGTGTTTTATTGAATGACGGGAATCTCGGCTTTAACTGGCAGGATTATGACGAGAGTGGTTTCTTCGTAAAAAATGAGATCAAGCATATAAAACAATTTAAGGACAAAAGCGGGAAAGCCTTTATTATTACTGCTATTAACGACGACAAACCGAAGATCTTTAAACTGAATAACTAAAAAGTGCCGATGCAAACCAAGATCATAAATAAACCAATATTTTATATAGCCTTGTCCTTTTTGTTTGCGGCATGTTCTAAAAAAGGGGAACTGTTTGAAAATCCCGCTGCCGCTAAAACAGGGATCTCTTTTGAGAATACCGTAAAAGAGACCGAAGACTTGAATATCCTGGACTACCTCTATTTCTATAACGGCGGAGGTGTGGCCATAGGGGATATTAACAATGACGGGCTTCAGGATATTTTCTTTTCCGGGAACCAGGTAAAGAATAAACTGTACCTGAATAAAGGAGGACTTCAGTTTGAAGATATTTCAGAAAAAGCCGGGATAGAAGGGAACAGTTCCTGGAATACCGGAGCTGTGATGGGAGATGTGAATGGCGATGGACTTCTGGATATTTATGTGTGTGCCGTGGTTGGCCTTAAAGGGTTTAACGGATACAACGAGCTCTACATCAATAAAGGAGATAACACCTTTACGGAAAGCGCCGCTAAATATGGCCTCGACCTGGACTCCTATAGCTCTTCTGCTGCCTTTCTGGATTACGACCTGGATGGAGATCTGGACCTGTACCTTCTGAATCATGCAGTACATACCCAGGAATCTTTCGGTCATGCCGATCTGAGATTAAAAAGGAATTACGAGACCGGGGATAAACTCATGCGTAACGATAATGGAAAATTTACCGACGTAAGCGAAGAAGCCGGTATTTACGGAGGGATCAATAGTTATGGCCTGGGCGTTGCAATTGCCGATTTTAATCAGGATGGCTATCCCGACATCTATGTGGGCAATGATTTTCATGAAGATGATTATTATTATCTCAATAACGGCGACGGGACCTTCTCGGAAAGCCTGAAACAGTTTTTCGGCCATACTACCCGCTTCTCTATGGGAAATGACATCAGCGATATTAATCACGACGGCTGGCCGGATATCCTCTCCCTCGATATGCTTCCTGAAGATGAAAAAGTGCTTAAATCCTCTGAAGGGGATGATAATATACAAACCCTGAAACTACGTACGCAAAGATATGGCTATCACTATCAGTATACCCGCAATATGTTGCATATAAACAGGCCCGAAGGCGGATACCAGGAAACCGCCCTCTTAAGCGGAATTGCTGCTACCGACTGGAGCTGGAGCGGATTGTTTGCAGATTACGACCAGGACGGAGAACAGGATCTGTTTATTTCGAACGGGATCACCAAGCGTCCCAACGACCTCGATTTTATCAGGTTTGTATCCAGTGAGCAGATCCGGAAAAAGATCAATAACACAAAACTGGTAGATCGTCAGGCCCTGAATATGATGCCTTCCGGTAGTACCTATAACTATATTTTTAAAGGGAACGGCAATCTTTCATTCACTGACGAATCGGGTAAATGGATCACTAAAGACACACTTATTTCAGGAGCTACCGCCATGGGCGACCTCGATAATGACGGAGATCTGGACCTGGTAACCAACAATATGAATGCTCCTGCCAGCCTTTATATCAATAAAACCAATAAAAAAGCTAATTATCTTAAGCTGAAATTCAAGTACAGGGCTCCCAATCATTTCGGGATAGGGACCAAAGTCTTCTCCTATCACGGGGGAATGCTTCAGTATAAAGAACTGTATACGGTAAGGGGTTTTCAGGCCTCCTCAGAACCGGCAGTATATTTCGGTTATGGAAAGGCTTCAAAAGTAGACTCCCTTAAGATCGTATGGCCGGATGGCACCTATCAGCTTCTCAAAGACCTGGAAGTGAACCAGGCGTTAACCATCAGTCCGGAAAATACGAAAGCCTTCAATTATGAAAGCCTGAAACCCAAAACAAAGAAACTCTTTAAGAGGGTCAGTAATAATCTGGGGATTGATTTTGCACATATCGAAGACAATTATATCGATTTCAACAGGCAAAAACTCATTCCCTATCAGATCTCGGATCGCGGACCCGCAACGGCCATCGGTGACCTCAACAACGATGGACGGGAAGATATTTTCTTCGGAGGTTCCAAATACAACAGATCTAAAATATACATACAAACCGATTCTTCCTATGTGGAAAAGAACATCCCTTCTATTGCCAAAGATTCTATAAAGGAAGATGTTGCAGCTCTTATTGCCGACCTTAACAAAGACGGGCAAAACGATCTGTTTATCGGCTCAGGAGGTGCAGATTTCTTCAATAAAATGCAACCTTTGCTGGACACCTATCTCGTACAACGGGATTCGGTTTTCGAAGATTCTCCTCTCCCCGATTATTTTGAAAATGCATCTTTTATCAGGCCCTGCGATTTTGATAAAGACGGCGACATTGATCTTTTTATAGGGAGTAATGCGGTATCTAATGATTTCGGGAAGATCCCTACCTCCTATCTCTTAAAAAATGAGAACGGAAGTTTTGTACTCTCCGGAAATGAAGAACTGCAAAAAGCCGGGATGCTAACCGATGCCGTCTGGGATGATTTTGACAAAGACGGGGATAAAGACCTCCTGCTGGTCGGGGAATGGATGCAGCCTAAGTTCTTTAAGAATGAAGAAGGGAATTTTACGGAAGCAACACTCCTCAATACCAAACTCAACGGTCTCTGGCAGGCAGTGATCCCTTTTGATATAGATGGTGACGGAGATACCGATTACCTTCTTGGCAACTGGGGAACCAACACCAAGTTCAAGGCTTCTGCCAAATACCCTATGAAGATGTATTATGCCGATTTTGACGGGAACGGGAGCACGGAAACGGTACTGGCCACTGAAAAAGACGGAAAATATTATCCTCTTGCCGGATTGGATGAACTTTCCGGGCAACTGATCAGTATCAGGAAAAAATTTACTGCCTACAGGGATTTTGCAGGAAAACCGATAGATAAGGTCTTTGAGAAAGACGAGCTGAAGAAGGCAGTACTTATGGAGGTAAATACCCTGGAATCGGGGTATCTGAAAAATGAGAACGGGCGTTTCAGTTTTATTCCCTT
This sequence comes from Leptobacterium flavescens, assembly GCF_010671605.1. Lineage (GTDB taxonomy): Bacteria > Bacteroidota > Bacteroidia > Flavobacteriales > Flavobacteriaceae > Leptobacterium > Leptobacterium flavescens. The sequence continues at coordinate 478,006 of NZ_JAABOO010000003.1, read as the reverse complement.
TGCAAATGATCTGCAACTTTCTCCCGTAACGGCCTTTCTCAGCTATGATTTTGATAAGGACGGAAAGGAAGAAGTTCTCGCTGCAGGGAATTATTTTGGGGTAAAACCCTATCACGGCAGGTTTGATTCTTTTTCGGGAGCATTGATAAAAGGTGAAAATGATGTAATTTTGGGATATCAGACAGGGCTGGAACTCAGCCGTAAAGCGGTCAGGGCTTTAAATATCATCTCACTGAACGACCGATCTTATCTACTAGTAACAATTAATAATGACGAAGCCCAGGTTTATGAATTGGGCGAATAATTTTAAACAGATGAAAAGGATATATCAAAAAGCAGGTTTATTTTTGGGGATCACAGCACTCCTGCTATCATGTAATAAAGAACAGGAACCGATTGTCATCACCGCCGATGACTTTCACAGTTCTGTTGACAAGGTGACCGAAGTAATGGTGCACGATATTTTCTCTCCTCCGGTAGCCAGCAGGGTTTTTGCCTACCCTAATATTGCTGCCTATCAGATCATGGCAAAACAGAACGGAGAGTACACTTCCCTGGACGGGCAGTTAGACGACCTGAGCCCGATTCCGGATCCGGAAGCAGCCGAAAATATCAACTATCAGCTCGCTGCACTGATCGCTCATATCGATATGAGTAAAAGGCTGATCTTTTCCGAAGAAAAAATAGAACAGTTCAGGGACAGCCTGTATAAAGTATGGGAAACCAAAAACGCATCCGAGTTCAAAGCTTCCAGGGATTACGGTCTGAAAGTAGCAGAGCATATTACCGGATGGATGAATAAGGATAATTACAGCGAAACCCGTACCATGCCTAAGTTTACGGTAGATACGGAAGATCCTTCAAGGTGGCAGCCTACCCCTCCGGCCTATATGGACGGGATAGAGCCTCACTGGAACAAAATACGCCCTTTTGTGATCGACTCGGCGGCTCAGTTCAAGCCTCATCAACCTCCTGCTTTCTCCATGGAAAAGGGTTCCGATTTCTATAAAGAATTAAAGGAAGTGTATGATATTAGTGTGGAGATCACCGAAAGAGGTGATGATTCCGAGGAAATTGAGATTGCCCAGTTCTGGGATTGTAACCCCTATGTTTCCGTAACACGCGGACATCTTATGTTTGCTACTAAGAAGATCACTCCCGGAGCACACTGGATAGGGATCGCTAAAATAGCAAGTAAAAAGACCGGAGCAGATTTCGACAAGACGGTTTATGCCTATACCAAGACCTCTATTGCTATTGCTGATGCTTTTATCAGCTGCTGGGATGAGAAATACCGCAGTAACCTGGTAAGGCCGGAAACCCTTATTAACGAACATATTGACGACAGTTGGAAGCCTATCCTTCAGACGCCTCCTTTTCCGGAGTACACCAGCGGGCATTCGGTTGTATCGGGGGCAGCTTCTGTGGCGCTAAGCTCCATTTTCGGAGATGATTTTGCTTTCGACGATGATACGGAGATCCCCTACGGACTTCCCATAAGAAGCTTTAATTCCTTCAGGGAAGCAGCCGATGAGGCGGCTATCAGCAGAATGTACGGAGGGATCCATTACCGTGCTGCCGTGGAGATCGGTGTGAAGCAGGGAAGGGATCTAGGAGCATTTGTAGTAGGGAATTTAAAGATGAAAGCCGGAGATAATCTGGCCTCCAACTAGTGTATACCTATGAAGAAGATCGCCTCGATCCTTATGCTTATTCTGCTCGGAGGGCTCTTGTGGTATCTGTTTATCAAGCCTTATGACTATCTGGTAAGTTTTAAGGCAAAGACTTTTCCGGGAACCATAAATCAGGTGATCAAAACCTGGAATACATCATTTCCGGATGCCAAACGGGTTGAGCAGGACGGATTGGAACGGCTGAAACAGCAGATCGTATTCGGAGATTCTGTTCATATTTACAAATGGAAGATCATCCCTCTTAACGATTCCCTGTCAAGGGTAAAAGTGTACGTCAAAGACAAGGATAACAGCTTTATGAATAAGGTTTCCATTCCTTTTTCGACTACAGATTTTGAAAAGAGGACAAAAAAGACGTTGGTTTCCTTTCATGAAAAACTGAATGAGCATATCGGGAATTTCAGGGTATCCATTTCGGGGGAAAGTCAGACTGCAACCACCTATTGTGCTTATATCCCTCTAAAAGGGGTTCAGATCGAAAAAGCCAGGGGGATGATGAGGAATTACACCTTTATAAGCAATTTTCTGGCCGAAAATAAAGTTAAGTTAAACGGAAAGCCCTTTGTAGAGGTCACCCGCTGGGATATGGAGAAGGACAGTATTGAATACAATTTTTGTTATCCGATCATCAAATCCGACTCTTTGCCCGAGCATGAATTGCTTCATTACAAGCAAATGGAAGGCAAAAAAGCCCTTAAGGCCGTTTACAACGGAAATTATATCACTTCAGACAGGGCCTGGTACGCATTACTTGACTATGCGGAAAAGAATGGAATAGAAGTTGATCATACGCCTCTTGAAGTTTTTTACAGTAATCCCAACATCGGGGGTAATGAACTGGAATGGAAAGCTGAGGTATTCATTCCGATAAAAGAATTGCAATGAAAAAAATATTTGTCCTTATCGGACTTCTTCTCTTTAGCTGCAGCGATTACGGCCAGTTAAGTTATGTGCTTAAAATACCCAATAAACTGAGTGAGAACTCAGGAATAGAATATTCTGAAGCCAAAGGCCTTCTTTGGGTCATTGAGGACAGTGGAAACAAAGATCATATTTACGCGCTTGACAAGAAGGGAAAGATCGTCAGGAATATAAATATTAAAAAAGCCAAAAACTCCGACTGGGAAGACTTGTCCAGGGACAATAAAGGTAATTTCTATATCGGAGATATCGGGAACAACTACAATATGCGCAAGGACCTCACCATTTACAAGATCCCTGATCCTGATAAGACACCGGATGCTGAGGAATTGGAAGCTGAAAAGATCACTTTTGAATATCCCGAGCAAACCCGGTTCCCACCAAAGAAAAGCGAGCGTATTTACGATGCGGAAGCTTTCTTCTATTACAGGGAACACCTGTATATTTTTACAAAGAACAGATCTACGCCCTTTACAGGCAAGACCTACTTATACAGGATCCCTGCCAAAAAAGGGCATCATAAGGCCGAACTGATCGCTTCTCATTTTATGTGCGGAGAATACCTGAATTGTGCCATTACTGCAGCAGCCATCTCTCCCGACATGAAGAAAGTAGTGCTTCTTTCACATGATAAGGTGTGGGTCTTTTCAGATTTTACCACCGATAATTTCTTTGAAGGTAAAAAAAGAGAAATCGCCCTGAATCATTATTCTCAAAAAGAAGGTATCTGTTTTAAGGATAATGACACCCTACTTATATCTGATGAAGACAATGTTGTAGTCGGGCGAAATCTTTATATGCTTAAACTCGATTAAAAATTAAATCCGAGTGCAAAGGCAAAACGGTTAAAGTCGTCTGAGTTAAAGAAAGAGAAGTTGGCTGTAACCAATCCGGTTGCGTTAAAGAAAACCCCTCCTCCGGCAGAATTATGCCATCTTCTGGAGTTATCGTCCTCTACCCATACTCTTCCGTAATCAAAACCTCCGTACACCCCGAATTTCACCGGGAATAATCCGGTCCTGATCTTAGCCAGGTTAAATCTGAGGTCGGTATTCTGATAGTAAGCTCTCTTTCCTACGAAACGCTGCTCTCTGAAACCTCTTAATCCGTTACTTCCTCCAATGGAAGCTCCCTGGTAAAATTCAAATCCGTCCCCGAAATTAAAGTGTCCTTTAAACTTGGTAGCAAAAACAACGGCACCGGCCTTATCTACTTTGGAGGTAAAGCGCAATTGCGGGATCAGGTAAACAAAATCGTTCTCGGAAATATCCAGATTGGTCTTATATCCCGAAGTGATCTCAAAGGCCATCCCCAGGGTTGGATTTGCTCTGTCGTTAAAATTCTGGTATCCGTAAGTAACCTCTCCGCCAACGAAATTCTGGTTTTCAAATACACGTGTCGGAACGTTTGAGATGTTGATAAATCTACCCACGGTGTTCTCAACTTCTACAGCTTCAAATGAACCTCCAATAGAGAAATAAGCTCCTCTTTTTCCTCTCCAGATAAGTTTTGGAGAAGCTTTCAGGTTTCGGATACGCACCCTGTTAAAGTCGAGAGTAAACTCGTCGTCGTTGTTTATACTTTCGTTTCCGAAACCAAAGAAGTTGATGGCAAAGTTAGGACTGGTATACACTCCTTCTATGCCCAGGTTCCAATTACCGAAAACATTGGCGAACTCTCCATTATATCTGACATCATATCCACTTGTGGCAAAAAAGTACCCCACATTGATCCTGTGCTGCTGTGAAAAAGGGTTCCTGTTGAGCGAGTTTATCGTAAAGGTGTTCTGTAAACCTATCTTTAATCCGTCGTCAGGGTTAAAACCAATACTTGGGATAAGTTGATTCACATTCTTTTTGATCTTCTTATGATCGTAAACATTCAACTCGTATTTATCAGACAATTTTTTGGCAACCCCGGTCTCAAAAGTATTCTTCTTCGATTTGAAATCGTATACCTTTACCCTGCTGCGGTTATTGATCTTATATACATCGTTATTTTGTCCTCCGATGATCTTAAGGGCGATCAGGTCATTCCCTTTTCCGTTTACTTCAAAAACATCATCGTCGTCCAGACCGTAGATCCATACCTGTCTGGTCTCATCACTGGAATAGGTAACATCGATAAACTTATCGCTTTTTTCTCCCCCCTTTATCCTGAAGGCCTGAACTCTTGTTTTTCCATCCGGTAACCTGGTAATCTCAAACCAGTCGTCTTTATCCGTACCACTGATCACAGGGTATTTTTTCAGGTGATGGTAATAGGTTCTGGCTATATCTTTTAAGTTGCCTCTTCTGGCAATCAGGGAAGCCTTGATCTTATCCAGGATCCCTTTATCCATTTCTGCAGGGAAATTCTCAAAGGCCTTTTCTATAATATCATCTGTCAGGCGCTGCTGAATAAGACCGGCCTCTTCCAGCCAGTCGTTCAGGTCATGCTCATCCAATACGGCAAGGTCCAGAGGAAAAGGTTCATCATTAAACCATCTTACGTTACGTATTTCGGCTTTGTAAGGCTGCATCAGTCTCAGACCCGGGATCACCCTGGTGGCATAGCTCAGGAAAAGTCCGTCAAAATTAGAGAACACCTGATCCCTGTCTCTCGGGATGGGTTTATATATTTTCTTTCCGTCTGAAGTCTCAAATTCGGCCCATCTCCACTGATCCTCATGCCTGTCCCAGTCGCCGAGAAGCATATCAAACAATCTCGACTTGATATAAAGGCGCTCATCTACGCTGGCTTTATCTTTAGATCGTAGCTCCTCAAGCAGGTCCTTGGTACTGATGATCTCATTGGAATTCCCGAAACTGGCCACATTACCATGCCCGGAATCAACACGCTCTTCAATAAAATACAACTCATCTCCATAAGTGTCATTATACTCTCCCAATGCATTTTGCTTAGGCACATAGTAAAGTGAAGGATTGGCGTGCAGCACTCCAATTACATCTGCCATTTCACCTACGGTAAGAGATGCATACGGATGTGCTGTTGTATAGAAATCCAATAGTAATCGCTCCGAATATGTGTCTTTGTATTCTTCCTGAATAAACTGATCTTTAAACGCTACTGCCTGTAAAAAGCGTACCGCACTCTTTCTCACGGCTCTCATTACGAATTCTCTTCCGTCCTTTGTTTTCAGGCGAAGCGATTTGGACTGGTGTCCCCCTCCCTTTCTAACGGGAGTTAATCCTCCGAGAAGTGTATCCAGCATTACCGTCTTAACTCTTACTTCTTTACTGTATTCGCTTCTGTAGTGTTTTCCCCAGACACCCCTGTACAGGCCTCCTTTGGTGGTCTCTTCCTTAGAGTAAACCGAGCTGGAAGTAGTTGCCGGAAAGCTGGAAGGATAGTCTTTTAACTGTATTCCTTTATCGGGTTGAATAACCTCAACCTGATAGAGGGGGCTTTCAAAATTATTCTGTTCTCCGAAGAATGAGGCCCAGGCAGAACCGTCTTCATAAACGGAAAGCTTAACAAATCCCTGTCCGCCATATGCAAATTCCCCGTCTGCTCCCAGGCTTGCTCCATTGGCTTTAGACCCGGAACCACTAATAATAAAGGGGGTATTGCTGTTAATGATATATTGTAAATTGTGCTCATGCCCCGATACAAATATCATATTATCGGTCTGCTGTGCCAGGGTCAGGAGTCTTTTAGAAAGTGTTCTGTAATTAACATCCTGAATATCCTGAGGGCTTACTCCTCCTGTTTTGCGGATATAGTTTTTAATGTTTCCAAGTACCGGAAGTGGTGTCAGATAACTTCCGAAAGTATACTCTCCCCCGTGGGGTCCGTTAGATACAAGAGGATGGTGCATGGCAACGATCAGGGTTTTTCCCTGAGACTTGTTGATCTGGCTCTCAAACTCCTCAAAAAACTGTTCCCGCGTCCTTATTCCGTCACATTTATCGTTAATATCGGGGTTCTTATCCCAATCGGCAAGGTACCATTCCGAATCTACCACTAAAAGGACAACATCATCATTTATATTTACTTTTTCTATAGGGCACCCGTTTTCCGGCAGGAAAGTGTTCTTCCCCAAAGCATCTTCCACATATTTTTCCTGCAACTTAAGTCCCTTAAGGCCATCTGCATACCAATCGTGATTCCCCGGAATAAAGACTGTTTCTCCTTTAAAACCTTTAACTGCCTCTATCTGGACATTCAACCGGTGTTCGGCCAGTCTTCTCCCTTCTGCTCCTTCTTTCGGGAGTCCTGCGGGATAAACATTATCTCCCAGAAAAACAGCCGTACTGTTTCCGGAGGCACCGGACAACGCTTTTTTAAATGCATCCAAAGCAGGAGTTGAAGCTCCGGCTTCTGCATTTCCGGCATCCCCGATCAGGTAAAATTCATGAGAAACGCTTTTACCTGTTGGCTGGGTAGAAGTAGTTGTCTGTCTGTATTGCGGTAAGTATGTTGCACAAGAATAAAAGAACAACACAATGAGTATAGTGGTCAGTCTAATCGTTTTCAAGCTGTGAAATTTTAGTGTTACTAACTGCAATTTATTAATTAAAATATCACTTTCATCAAATCTGGCCTTCAATTTGGGCTAATCGGGGAATATTGACATGAAAAAGGTTAATTTTGCTACTTAAGCTGATTTTTTTATTAGTTTTAAAAGGCTAATTTTAGGTCACTATTTATTAATTTATTCGAAAACATGACGGGTATTCTTGAAACAGCGCAGAAATACGTATTGGAATCACTTAATGAGAAGCTTCCAAATGCCTTTTTATATCACAATTATACGCATACACAGCGGGTGGTAAAGCACGTTAAGGAATTGATCGAAGCCGAAAAGCTCAATGAAGAGGACGCAGAGATCCTGCAACTTTCTGCATGGTTTCACGATATAGGTTATATAAAAGGCCCTTCCGATCACGAAAAGAACGGAGCCGAAATAGCTACCGCTTTTCTTAAGGAGAATAATTACCCGGAAGACAAAATTACAATTATATCCAACGCCATAAAGGCTACAGCCATGGATGTAGATCCGGTAACTCAACTGGAAAAGATGCTTTGCGATGCCGACTTCTCTCATTTTGCATCCAAGAATTACGAAGAGGTATCTTCATTATTAAGAGAGGAATTCAAGCAACTGGGATTAAAGACCTATTCCGACCGTCAGTGGATACAGGAAAATATAAGGATGTTCAATGAGCATCATAAATTTTTTAGCCTGCATGCTGTGGAGCACTGGCAGCCGCAGAAAAACAAGAACCTGCTCGAGCTGAACAAAGAGCTGAAAAAGATAAAGAAGAAAAGAAAGGAAGAAAAGCTCAAGGCAGAAGCGCTCGACAGTAAAATACAAAAACAAAAGCTCCCCGAACGCGGTATAGAGACCATGTTCAGGGTAACTCTTAAAAATCATATTACCTTAAGTGATATAGCAGATACCAAAGCCAATATCCTGCTGTCGGTAAATGCCATTATTATCTCACTGGCGCTTTCTAATCTTATTCCTAAACTGGATAACCCTTCCAATAGCTACCTGATCTATCCGACGGTTGTATTCCTCGTATTCAGTTTGGTATCTATGGGACTTTCGGTTCTGGCTACCCGGCCCAATGTTACCAGTGGTAAATTCACCAAGGAAGATGTAGAGAACAAAAAAGTAAACCTTCTCTTCTTCGGGAACTTCCACAAAATGAAACTGGAAGAATTTGAATGGGCCATAGGCGAGGTAATGAAAGACAAAGATTATCTCTATTCCTCCATGACAAAGGACCTTTACTTTCTGGGAGTTGTGCTGCACCGCAAATACAAGATCCTGAGACTTACCTATGCCATTTTTATGGTAGGTATCGTCATTTCGGTTCTGGCATTTGCAATTGCTTTCCAGACGTCGGAAGCCGCAACCGCTACAGATCTTTTAGGTCTCCGTTAGGAAATTTTCAGCTCCTGCATAAGATCGTCATAGGTGTAGACCTTTTTCTCGTCTCCTCCTTTTTTATAGAGTACTTCGGCGCGTATGGCTTTAAGTCCGCTTACACCCTGAAGTCCTTCGAGCTCAACGATCTCAACATTGCTGGTAAAGTAATTCTTAGACTGAAGGAAACTGATATACCTCAGGTATTCTCTTTCATCCTTTTTCTGAGAATAAACAATAGCGATCTTTCCGGGTTGAGTAAGGCGTTCTTTCGTTCCTTTTACCAGAGATTTATCCAAACGTTTTTTAATGATCTCATAACGGGCATTATAGGTCCCGTCTACATCAAAACGCTTTTCATCCATCCTGAAGCGTATGGAAAGAGATGAATTATATACCAGAAGCATGGAAGCCACATCCAGTTTAACAGGAAGCTCAGGCTTCAGGTTATAGTATTTATTTTCCATCTCACACATCACCTGCAGCTGCCACAACCTTAAATTATTAAGGTAGATAGGATGGTATTCACCACCCTGGACCATGGAAGCACCTATATACATATTGTGCTCCACACCATCGGTCTTATAGCGCTCAAAATAATGCGGGAACATAGCCTGTGCATCTCTCTGCTTTTCATCTATAACCCTTGCAAGGCTTTTGTTGATAAGGGTTACACTCTCATCGTAATTCTTGCGGTGATCGTAGATCCCTCCCGTGGTATTATCGATATTTTTCCTGTAATCCTTTACCAGCTGGGACAACTGATCACTTCTGGTCTCGATATGCTCCAGTACCGGATGCACATCTTCCCTGACAAAATCCAGGATCGTCTGCTCACTATGTGTAAACAATTCTTCCTTGATCAGGGAGAGGTGATTGTTTATACGGAACTGGATCTCTTCGTATACCGGGAGTTGCTCCTCCTTAAGTGAACAGCTGAAGATCTCGTTTAACAGAGATAATTGTATGATCAGATCTGTCTGAATAGCCTCGTTCCTCGCAATAGAGGATCCCTTGATATCTACCTGCCCGTAAAGCGGATAAACATCCTTAAATGCGATCTCCTTAAAAGAGGTCTGATTTCCTTTGGCATTCTCCATAAGGAAACGTCTTGCCTCCTTTTCGAATCGCCAGTACACACTATTGTGAATAGAAGTACATTCGTGCTGAATGATGGCTTCTATATAGTTTTCCTCTTCGGCTTTAGAACGCAATACCGTAGAAATAATGAACGGCATTACATCTATAAGCTTGTTGGCATTGATACTGTTGAGTTCCTTAGGCCTGGTAGATACCAGCTCCAGAACCCCAAGCAGTCTTCCTTTATCTGCAATCGGTGCCAGAATAGCACTTTTATAACCCTGTTCCTTTAAATTCTTATAGGGGGCTATCCCTCCGGACATTTTATAATACTTATCGATATCCGGCAGTGCGTAATACTGATTCTCCTTTAAAAGCTTGGAATAGGAATTCTGACAGAGAGAATCGGTGCAATTTGCCTTTTCCTCTTTAAACAGCAGGTAACTCTGTACACCTTCTTCTCCGTGTATTTTCTCAAAACTGTCTTCCTCCGGATCATACGCCACAAAACCTACTTTAAGGTCCGGGATATTGAACAGCGACTGGAAAATAGCTTCGAATTCCTCTATAAAATTCTCATCTTTTGGCTGAGTTGATGAAGATCCCAACAAGGTTGATTTAAGATCGGAAATGGAAACATCGGCCGTAACATCAAAAATATTCGATATAACAAACCCTTTACATACCCAGCTATTCGGAGGGAATTTTTCCTTCCACAATTCCAGGTTATCAAAATTCTCCAATAACTGATCTACATCTTCATCGGTGATCTCCTTAGCCTCTTCAGTAGGCACGATCTCAGTAAAGTCTGCATTGTATATGATCCTGTAATGCCTCATAATACCTTTGGCATCCGGAATATCGTAATATAAAGGTCTTTTGAAATCCACATCTATCTTATAGTGGAATTTCAATATAACAATACAAGCCAGGATATACATATGTCCTTCCGGCATATTGCGGATCTTTAATTCGAAGTCCTTCCCTGCAGTGTCCAATATCTTCTCAAAACGGGAAGAAGTATTAAAGATCAGGTTCTGAAACGGAATAGAGGCAGCCTTTATCTCGTTGCCTGTTAAAACATCCGAAAAAGAATCCTGAAGAATATATGAGATCTCGTTTTTGTACGTATCCAATAAGGTAACATCCGAGAACCCGTCCCTAAGCTCCGGATATTGTTCTGACATGGCCAGAATCTTTTGTGCTTTTTTCGCCCTCAGTTCATCTTTGCTTCCGGCTTGCTTTTCGTAAACCTCCAGAAGTTTATTAAAACTGATCTTAACGGACAAAGGCGAAACATTGTTTGTGTCTAGCATATCACCATTGTTACTTGAGCTACAAAGGTACGAAAAACCCCTTTCTAGCTATGTTAACTATTTTAACTTTTTATTTTTCCCTCACCTATATTAGTAGTAAAAAGTTGAGTTTCATTACTCATCTTTTTTATCGATATTTATTGAAAAAAGAAATATGTCTTCTCATAAAAGGTTAAGCAGGGCTTTTGAAAATGCCAAAATCGTAGAGTTTGACGACTCTTCAAAGTTTATTCTTTTCAGTGATTGCCATAGAGGAGACAATAGTTTTGCAGACGATTTTGCAAACAACCGGAATATGTATTTCCACGCTCTTACCCATTATTACAACCAGGGCTTTACCTATTGTGAACTGGGAGATGGTGATGAGCTCTGGGAAAACCGAACTTTTGAGGTGATCCTTCATTCCCACAAGAATGTTTTTATGCTGATGAAGCAGTTTTACGAAGAAGAAAGATTGCATCTTATTTTCGGGAATCACGATATGGTTTACCGGAATCAGGCTTATGTGGAGCAGCACCTCTATTCTTATTTTGATCCTAAAACAGGAGAGAAAGAACCTTTGTTTGATGGCATTTCCTTTAATGAAGCTATAATTCTGAAGCATAAAGTGAGCGGGCAGAAACTGTTCCTCACTCATGGGCATCAGGCCGATTTTATGAATTATCACGGCTGGCGCTTTAACCGTTTCCTGGTTCGCGTACTCTGGAAACCGCTTCAGGTGGTTGGGATTGCAGATCCTACCAGTCCTGCCAAAAATTACAAGGAACTTAGAAAAGTGGAGCGGCGTACAAAGAACTGGATCTCCAAAAACAACAATCAGCTTACAATTACAGGACATACTCATCGCCCGAGGTTCCCGAAACCCGGAGACCGGGCCTTTTTTAATGACGGAAGTTGTGTACACCCCAGGAGTATTACGGGAATAGAGATCGAAAACGGCGGGATCTCCCTGATAAAATGGAATATGCAGACCACTAAAGAAGGTTTTCTTCAGGTAGTGCGGACCGTCCTGGAAGGCCCTCAGAAATTATCCGATTATATGACCTGAAGAAAGTAAAATGGAACATATTCAGCAGCTCATAGATAAGATCCCCATAAGGCATAATTTTATTTCTTTACTGATCATCACCGGGATCATACAAGGATTCCTTATGTCGGCAGTGATCGCATTCCGGACGAATAAGAAGAATGCTTCTTTGCGTATCTTCGGATGGTACCTGTTGATCCAATCCATCATTGTTCTGGACATTTATCTGTGTTACACAGGACTGATGAAACATACTCTGCATTTTAATGACTCTACGGAACCGCTGGTACTGGCCATAGGGCCTTTGCTTTATCTGTTCTTTTCAAGCCTCCTGGAGCGCAAATCCATTAACTTTAAAAAGGATTGGTATCACTTTGTATTGCCGGTTCTCTACATGATCGTTAATATCCCTTATTATTTACAACCTCTCCAGATAAAATTAAATGCTTACCTGGATGCTTATTTCCCAGATCTTGGTTTTGCAGAAGTTCCTGAAGGCACTACCTACCCGTATATCTGGATAAAAGATGAATTCCGATGGCTTGTACTAATAAGTTTTCTGTTCTATATAATTATTTCGGTCAGGATCGTCCTGAGGACCAAAAGAGAGACCTACAGAGACCTGCGGATCACCAAATACAGTTTTACCAGGAACACCATATTCCTGTTTTTATGTGTTTTTGTACTGGTGTTGCTTATTTTTCTGAATTTCGAGGATGATGGCGGCGATCATTATATTGCCGTTTTCCTGTCGCTGACCAATTTCCTCACCCTTATTTTTATGATGTCGGAATCACGGTTCTTTGAAAGCTCATGGATCGCGGATAAATACGAAACTTCCGGATTGAATACAGATCATTCTTCTATGATGATATCGATCAGGGATTATGTGGAAAGCAATAATTACTTCCTACAAGAAGATGTATCCCTAAAAAACCTGTCGGGAGAACTGAAAGTACCCGCCAATTATATTTCCCAGGCGATCAATGCAGAAGAAGGGATAAATTTTAATGAATTTATTAATCGTTACAGGATTGAAGAAGCAAAACAAAGGCTCCTCAGTGAAGATTATGCGCATTTATCTGTAGTCGGGATTGGGAACTCCGTAGGATTTAAATCCAAATCGGCCTTTTACACTGCCTTTAAAAAGCATACACAAACATCTCCTGCTTCCTATGTAAGCACTTTTAAGGCAAAAAAGAGTCTTTAATTGCAATTCTGCACCTCTTGAACCCTCTGTTTTTCATATAACAGCCGTAAAAATTTCAACTTTGACCAAAATTAAAAAACGATAAATCATGGTTGAAAAAATTCGCAGATACGATCTGGACTGGTTAAGAGTTCTTGTTTTCGGACTCCTTATATTTTATCATATTGGAATGTTCTTTGTTCCCTGGGGCTTTCATCTTAAAAACAATGTTATCTATGACGACATCCGATGGCCCATGCTTTTTGTAAATCAGTGGAGGCTCCCTATCCTCTTTGTGATCTCCGGAATGGGTACTTATTACGCTTTATCATTCCGGTCTATCTCTCAGTTCAATATGGAAAGGTTAAAACGATTGGTTATTCCCCTGGCATTCGGGATGCTCTTTATTGTACCTCCACAGGTGTATTTTGAACGATTGGCAGAGGGAAGGTTTCACGGCTCCTATTGGGTGTACTATACGACCGAAGCTTTTAAAGGTGTCTATCCCGAGGGTAATTTAAGCTGGCACCACCTGTGGTTTTTGCCTTATCTCTTTATTTTCTCTCTTTTGCTTTCGCCTTTGTTCGTTTATTTAAAGAACAACAGCAATCGTTTTACCAACTGGATCATCAGGATCACCAAAAAACCTTTGGGTCTGTATTTCTTTGTCATCCCCCTCTATTTTGTAGAAGCATTGGTAGAGCCCTTCTTCCCGGTGACCCATGCCCTGATAGACGATTGGTTTACCTTTAGTTTTTTCCTGATCCTGTTTTTTTATGGTTTTCTGTTGATCTCTTTAAAAGATCAGCTCTGGGAATCTGTAGATCGCATAAAAAGAACCGCATTAATCATCGGTTCAATTGCCTTTAGCACCCAGTTGCTTATCTGGCAGGTTGAAGACAGTACGGTTATTCATTTTACGGAAGCTATGGTTAAAGTAATTAATCTCTGGTCCTGGATCCTGGCCTTTTTCGGTTATGCTGCAAAATACCTTAATAAACCCGGCACCCTGCTTAAATACTGTAACAGGGCGGTATATCCCTTCTATATTTTACATCAGACAATAACCATAGCCATTGCGTATTACCTGATGGATCTCGATTGGGGATTCTGGCCGAAATTTTTAATCCTGACCGTCGGGACTTTTGCAGGTTGCTGGTTGATCTATCATTTCCTGATCCTTAAAATTAAATTCCTGCATCCGCTTTTCGGTTTAAAAAAACAGACATAGTTCCGGGAACGAATTTGTTTTCCGTTACAGGAAAAATAATATCTTTAAGTAGTTATAATCGTTTCAAACAATGCTATCAAGAACCGTAAAACAAGAACTCCGCTCCAGTCTTTTTCGCCATCTCGATGGTATAGGTACAGCTCCTACCGCCTATTTGCTCCACGAAAAGGGAGTGCTGGATTATCTGCTAAAGAAGAAAAAATGCTCGTTAAAGGAACTTAGCGGGCATTTTAAAGCTAATGAAGGCTATCTGAACATCGCCTTGCGTATCCTCTGTTCTCAGGGATGGCTGGTTCAGAAAACGGATAATCAAACAGACTGTATAGAGTTCTCTCTTTCGGAGTTGAGTGAGCCTGCTTTTAAGCATATCCCGCTCTATGCGGATGTGGTTCATCTGCTAAAATTCTCAGAGCGGTTCCATCCGAGGAAATTCGAGATCGAGCCTTTCAGGATCCTGGAGAAGATCTATGAGAAGTTTAAAAACAGATACGGGCTTCCCGAAGCAGAAGATACGAATGTAAAAAAGATACAGGAGCAGGTACTAAAGCATATTGAAGGGATTATAGTGGGGCCGACGGCCGTGCATCTTGGAATGAGCGGGATGTTCCACAAATACTTTATGGAAGCTTCCTTTCGGCCGGAGGAGTTTCACAGCGATGCAGAGAGTTTCGGCAAACTATTGGATATGCTGTCCTATCTGGGCTGGTTCCTTAAAAAGAACGGAACCTATCAGTTTACCGAAAAAGGGCTTTTCTATGCCAAAAGGGCCAGTGCCTACGGAGTAACCGTTAGCTATATTCCCATGTTCAGGAAGCTGGAAGAATTGCTGTTCGGCGATCCGGAAAGTATCAGGGACATAGGGCCCGGAGAGGCCGAAAAACATGTAGACCGGGAGATGAATGTCTGGGGAAGCGGAGGTGCCCATTCTACCTATTTTAAGGTGGTAGATGAAATTATCATAGAGCTCTTTAACAAACCTATCGATGAACAACCCAGAGGGATCCTGGATATGGGTTGCGGGAACGGGGCTTTTCTCCAGCATATTTTTGAGGTGATAGAATACCAGACCGAAAGGGGAAAACTCCTGGAAGAATATCCCTTATTCCTTGTGGGTGCCGATTACAATGAAACAGCTATCCGTATTACCAAAGCCAATCTTATTAATGCCGATATCTGGGCCAAGGTTATCTGGGGGGATATCGGGAAACCCGAATTACTGGCAACTGATCTGAGGGAGAACTACGGAATAGATCTGAAAGACCTCTTAAACGTTCGTACTTTCCTGGATCATAACCGTATATGGGAAACTCCCGAAAAAACAGACCCCAAAAGACTTAGTGCTTCTACGGGAGCCTTTGCCTACCGGGGAAAAAGGCTTTCCAATAACATAGTAGAAGATTCTCTGCTGGAACATCTAAAGAGATGGGAACCCTATGTCAGGAAGTTTGGATTACTGCTTATTGAGCTGCACACCCTCCCTCCGGAAATTACGGCGGCCAATCTGGGGAAAACCGCTGCTACTGCCTATGAGGCCACTCATGGTTATTCGGATCAGTATATTGTAGAAGTAGATGTGTTTAACAAGGTTGCCCGTGAAGCCGGTCTGTATCCGAGCCCGGAGCTTTCCAGGAAATTCCCCGATTCGGAACTCGCTACCGTAACGGTGAATTTGTTTAAAGGGTTAAGTTAGTGTTGATGGTTGATGGTTGATGGTTGATGGTTGATGGTTGATGGTTGATGGTTGAAGATTGCTCGTTTAAAAATTAAAATCCAACATTTCCTGTCTTTGCGAGCGTGTGCGAAGCAAGCTTTTAGTTATTGGGATCTGGTTATTTGTTGTTTGTTGATGGTTGTTCGCTTTGTCATCTCGAGCATCTCGACTACGCTCGATACAGGCTCGTCGAGAGATGGAATTTGGGAATTGATATTTCCCTAAACTCCGAACTGTTTTAAATGATGATCGAGATGCTTTGAAAAGAAATTGTTCCACTCTTTACTGTTCATTCTTCCGAATACAGGATGTTTTCGATTGTTGAAATAATCTTCGCCTAATCCCTGAACCTTCTCAATCCCCTTTATTAATCTTGTTCTCTCGGTTTCAAAATCCCTTTTGTCTTTTACGATAAAAGCGGGAGAAGTCTTCATATTTCTCTTATACGGTTTTTTACCCACAACAGTACTTTTTGCAAAAAACCGTATTAACAACCGGGCAATGACCTTTGGTCTCGGCGAATTGTCCTCGAAAGCATAGGCGCAATGAGCAAGCATTTGCGATACTTCCATTTTACCCCACTTCCCTTTGGTATCTGCTTTTAGGTTATTTATCCTCTCAATAAATTCATCGGATCCGGTTTTGTTGAAAATACTTTTCATATTGATTATTTGGAAACCTTTGACAGATTTGTGGAAGCTCCGAGATAAGCAGCGAGAAGTTTCGTCAGAAAAGAAATAATAAACACTCCGTAATGCTCAGACCAGTTTACAGATGCCATAAAAAGTAATACAACATCAATAAGAATATAGGTCAATGCTAACAGGAGGCCCGTTAATACTTTATTTTTTTCCAGCTTCCGGGTCAATGATCTTGCTACAAGAAAAATAAGTACAAAGCCTGCAATAATTGCTATATAAGGCGCCGTAACCTTAGCATGTTGTTCGTAGAAAACCTCATCTCTGTTTGGTTTAATAAGTGTAGAGAATATAAATACTTCCAAAATAGAAGTGACGATTAACAGGGCATGAATAAGGATTGCCCAACCGGTTATTTTTAACCACGGAATTTTATTACTCTTTCCCATTTTCCGAAGATTAGCATATTGTATTGTCCGATCTGACCGTTTCCTGAAGTAACTTTCTGATTAACCGATAGTCGATCTTTTCGGGGTTGCTATATCGAATACAACCTTTTCCGTGATTAACCCCATTTAACAATTCTGCATTGGAAAGCATGACATCGTGCTTTAAAATATAAATGCAGATATGTTGCTTCTGACTTGCAAAAGCAACTTCTATCTGATCGTTCTTTTTATATGACGGCATGTTGTAAACCATAGATTCTTCATAACCTTTCAATTCTTCCTTGCAAAGCTCCCTGATCTTCTCCAGGGCTTTTACACGTTTTTCAGGAACCTCATTCAAATATTGGTCTACGTTTTTTGCTTTGCTCTTCATTCTCTGCTTATTAAGAATTATAATGGAATAAAAATGTCTACTCTATGCTTTTCATTCGGTGTGAAAAGGCTGTTCGTATGAAACAACTCAAAATAGTATCCGTCTCCTGCAACACAATTATTATCAATCATCCAGACACTCATGGCATCCCAGGCTCTTTTAAAATCCTTTTCATATATTTCGAATTCTCCTTTCAAATATTTTCCTCGCGGAATACTCATTTTGGAAATATCACTACTCAGGGAAACACCATCGTCAATTTTAATACAGGCGCTCTGAGTGATCAGTCTTTCTTCTGTAATTGCCGGGTTATCGTGAATAAGCATCAACCATTTTACGTCCTTTTCCAATAAGCCTAAAGGTTCTGCCCGTTGACGCAGCTCGATAAATGAGTTTATTACTTTATCAAAACTTCCTTTATGCCGGATATAAGCTATTTTTTGCTCTGTTAATAAAGACATTTCAATCCGGGCATGTTGCTTTGACCACTGCCTTATCTCCTCTACATCACAAATGTATTTTTCAAGGGTTATAGTTTCTTTACAAATCTTGCTTTTTTGTTTTTTGATCCGGTTAAAGCTTCCTTCGGAGTTTTTTTTAAATGCGGAAGCACTCATGCCATAATAAGCTTTAAACGCTCTTGAAAAACTGGTTGCGTTATCGAAACCGTATTTCAGGCTAACCTCTTTTAGGGATATTTCCTTGCGATTGATAATAAGGGAGGTGATCTTTTCAATTCTTTTCCGATTAACGAATTGATGGATGGTCTCCTTACAAACAAGCGAAAATATCCTGTGGAAATGGTATGGTGAAATACAGGCTACTTCAGAAACTACCTTTAGCGACAGATCATTGTCTAAATTCTGTTCAATGTAGTTAATAACAACATTTATACGATTTACGTAATAGGACTCAGTTAGTTTTTTCCCGGACACAGGTTGTCGATTTTCTTTTACTATTCACTTAAAGTTAGAATAAAATAAAGAAAATGTTTTATTAAATCGGGTAGATCCTATGCTTAAAATCTCCCGACTGCGCTCGAGAAGACATAAGCTTCAGAGCATGTTGATGGTTGATGGTTGATGGTTGATGGTTGATGGTTGATGGTTGATGGTTGATGGTTGATGGTTGATGGTTGATGGTTGATGGTTGAAGATTACTCATTTAAAACTCAAAATTCAACATTTCCTGTCTTTGCGAGCGTATGCGAAGCAAGCTTTTAGTTATTGGGATTGGCATGCCTTTGCTTAGGCTTCGGCCTGTAAAAGATTGGTGTTTGGAATTTGG
Source organism: Leptobacterium flavescens (assembly GCF_010671605.1). Lineage (GTDB taxonomy): Bacteria > Bacteroidota > Bacteroidia > Flavobacteriales > Flavobacteriaceae > Leptobacterium > Leptobacterium flavescens. Next base: position 459,212 of record NZ_JAABOO010000003.1, on the reverse strand, counting down.
AGCTTGGAATTTAACCCCTTTAGTCATCGAACAACCAACAACTAATGGCTAACAACTAACAACTAAAATCTACGATTCCGGAGCCAGTTCTACCTCAAGTCCGTCCAGGTCTTCGGTAATAGGGATCTGGCATCCGAGGCGGCTGTTATCCTGAACGTAAAAGGCCTCGGCCAGCATGGCGTCTTCATCGTCACTCATTTCGGGTAACTGAACATCATTAGAAAGGATATAGCACTGGCAGGAAGCACACATGGCCATTCCTCCGCAGGTACCTTCTACCGGAAGTTCATATGCTTTGCAAACTTCCATAAGGTTCATAGCCATATCTGTAGGTGCTTCTACTTCGTGTACAACACCTTCTCTGTCTTTGATTTTGATTGTAACGTCAGCCATCTGGTGAAATTTAGGCAGCAAAATTAGCAAAAGTTTCCTGAAATAAAATAAAATCTACTCATTTAGTAGATTATTAACAGGTTTTATTCAATAGCTTTTACAACTGCTTTTTCGGCTTCCTTTCGGCTTCCGTCAAAACCGTCAATTCCGCTTACGGTCGTATACTTCATTACGTATCTTTTATCCGGGAAAATACGCTGATAGGCACTCTGACACATGAGGGTAGCCTCGTGAAAGCCACAAAGGATCAGTTTGAGTTTTCCGGGATAGGTATTTATATCGCCAATGGCATAGATACCCGGAATATTGGTCTGATAGTCCAGGGCGTTATCCACCTTAATAGCGTTCTTTTCTATTTCCAGTCCCCAGTCTGCAATGGGTCCCAATTTAGGGGAAAGTCCGAAGAGGGGAATAAAATGATCGGTTTCTTTTTCGAATTCCTCGCCTTCCTTTTTTACAACCACCGCTTCTATCTTCCCGTCGCCCTTCAGGCCGACGATCTCGGCCGGGGTGATCAGGTTGATCTTCCCGAGTTTTTTAAGTTCCTGTACTTTTTCTACGGAATCCAAAGCTCCTCTGAACTCATTTCTCCTGTGAACCAGGGTTACTTCCGAAGCGATATCGGTAAGGAAGATACTCCAGTCCAGGGCGGAATCTCCACCTCCTGCAATGAGTACTCTTTTATTCCTGTAGATCTCAGGATCTCTGATAATATATTCTACCCCTTTATCTTCGTAGTCGGTAATATTGTCTATAAGGGGTTTTCTGGGTTCAAAACTTCCCAATCCTCCGGCAATAGCCACTACCGGCGCCTGATGTTTGGTCCCTCTATTGGTGGTAACGATAAAAGTACCGTCTTCCTGCTTTTCTATGGTATCTGCCCTTTCCCCCAGGGTAAATCCGGGTTCGAAAGGTTTGATCTGCTCCATTAGGTTATCTACCAGATCTCCGGCAAGTACTTCGGGGAATCCCGGAATATCGTAAATGGGTTTTTTAGGGTAGATCTCGGCACATTGTCCGCCCGGTTGCGGCAGAGCGTCTATAAGGTGACATTTTAGTTTTAGCAGTCCGGCTTCAAAAACCGCAAAGAGTCCTGTAGGTCCGGCACCAATGATAAGAATATCTGTTTTGATCATCTATTTTTTCTTGGGGTCATCCGCGGGGCGGGAAATCCGTTAAAAAATGGATTCCGCTTTCATCTGCTAATTCACAGACTTTTGCGGAATGACAAATTACACATATATATTCTGGCAGGGATAGGAACGGCATCCTTTTGCTGAGCAAAAGATACAGTGCATAGCCCGGCAGCCATTTTTCTATGTTCCCACATTACGAACCGCTTGCTCAAATGGCTGGCCAGCATTAAAATTTATTCTACATTAATGACCTCTTCGATCTGCGGGGCGTACTTTTTGATGGTCATTTCTACTCCGCTCTTTAAGGTCATCTGGTTAACGCTGCAACTTACGCAAGCCCCTTCCAGTTTTACCTTAACCGACTTGTCGTTGTCGATGGAAACCAGAGAGATATTTCCTCCGTCGCTTTCCAGGAACGGGCGGATCTCCTCCAGGGCTTTTTCTACGTTAATCTTAATTTCTTCTGTTGTCATATCATTTCTTGTTTACAGCAGAGCACCCTGCCATAGTAGTAATCTTAATTGCTTCTGTAGGAGGGAGGCTTTTATTCCTGTTTACCACCTCCTGTACCACATTCCTGGTCAGGCCTTCAAAGGCTTCTTCCAGAGGGGTAGCAGTCTGCAGTGCTGCAGGTCTACCTATGTCTCCCGCCTCTCGTATGCTCTGAACCAGGGGAATCTCACCTAAAAACGGAACTTTAAGGTCTTCTGCCAGGTTTTTGGCGCCTTCCCTTCCGAAAATATAGTATTTGTTATCGGGTAGCTCCTCTGGTGTAAAATACGCCATGTTTTCTATAATTCCTAAAACGGGGACGTTAATATTTTCCTGCTGGAACATAGCAACTCCTTTACGCGCGTCTGCCAGCGCCACCGTTTGCGGAGTACTTACCACCACAGCTCCCGTAATGGGTAATGACTGCATTATACTGAGGTGTATATCCCCTGTTCCCGGAGGCAGGTCGAGCAGCAGAAAATCGATCTCTCCCCATGCGGCATCAAAGATCATCTGATTTAATGCTTTTGCTGCCATAGGCCCTCTCCAGATCACTGCCTGGTTAGGCTGGGTAAAGAAACCGATAGACAGGATCTTAACCCCATAACTCTCGATCGGTTTCATTTTGGATTTTCCGTCTACGTTTACCGCCAGGGGTTTTTCTCCTTCCACGTCGAACATGATCGGCGCCGAAGGCCCGTAGATATCCGCATCCAGCAGACCTACTTTAAAGCCCATTTTGGCAAGGCTTACCGCCAGATTGGTTGTAACCGTAGATTTACCTACACCACCTTTTCCGGAGGCTACGGCCACTATATTTTTGATTCCCGGAATAACCTTTCCTTTAATGGTAGGTTTATCGGGAGCTTCTACCTTTACATTGACCTTTACCTTTGCTTTCTCATAAACCTTGTCATGAATGGTCTTCATGATCTCTACCTCCGTCTTCTTGCGAGCCTGAAGGGTAGGGTTGGAAATATTAATATCTACCACTACTTCATCTCCAAAGGTCATTACATTGGTCACCGCACCGCTCTCCACCATATTCTTACCTTCTCCGGGAGCAGAAATGCTTTCCAATGCCTTTAATATGTCTTTTCTGTTTAATTTCATCTATCCGTTTTGTTTTTCATCAGCAGCGCATTATCCCTGCTACCGCATTAATGGGTCTTTAGTCGTAAACCGCACTAAAAACCGTCTTAAAACGCAAAGATAACGCTTAACATTCAGATAATAAAGTTATGAAATTGAAAAGCTCAATAAGCTGATAAAAGTCATCTATCGGGTTAAATATCAGAGTAGTTCGGCTGCGGGATCCCAAAAAACCTTTTCAAAATCCATTACCTGATTATCCTCTACTTCCACCCCTTCACTTTCGAGCAATTGCTGCATAAGATTGGTTCCCTGAAAATGGTGCTTTCCGGAGAGTACTCCTATCCTGTTTACCACTCTGTGTGCGGGAACATCTTCCTTAAGTCCGGAAGCGTTCATCGCCCATCCTACCATTCGGGCACTTCTGGCCGCTCCCAGGTATTTGGCAATCGCTCCGTAAGAAGTTACTCTTCCGTAGGGAATTAAACGTGCCACATCGTACACGCGTTCAAAGAAATTTTGGTTGTCCTGTTTCATTTTTCTTTTTTTAGCAATTTTATTTTATCCGTAGAATATCCTGATCAGGGTAATGATAACCAGGATAAGCATCAAAACACTTAGAATATAGTCTGAATATTTGGAAAATCGATCTGTTTTAGACTCCAGGCGGCTAAAATAAATGATATAGATATAAAGGGTAGAAAAAGTACCCAGGCCGGCTGCCAGGATAAAGGTAAGCGTATCTAAAAGCTCGAATTTAATCCAGCCAGATACATTCCAGGCGGCATTTAATCCGGAAAAATACGGGATCGGTAAAACATTAAGGGTAGCCAGGAACATTCCTTTAAAAAAGCTGTTCTTCCGGCTTACTTCTACAACATTGATCTTTTTTTCCTTTTTACGCCTGGCAATGATAAAAAAGTAAACGGCAAAAACCGCAAATACGATCAGCGCTACTTTGAGCAGAATATCTATAACGATCGGGTTGTTATACAGATATCTCGAGATCATTACACCCAGATAAGCCTGCAAAACAACCACCGAAGAGGCTCCGAAGGCAAAGAGAACAGCATTTGCTTTTCCTTTTTTTGCACTGGTCTTTGCAGCCGTCATATTAATGAGCCCTGGGGGGACAACTCCCATAAAAGCTGCAGAGTAGGTGGCAAAAAAGAGAATAAAAATATGCTCCATTAATTAAGTTTGAATTTTATGTACGTTATTGGTTTTCGCTGTTCAAGATACTGCATTTCGTAGAAAGTTTGGATACTTGTCACCTCTTCCGGTGAATATTCGTTGCTATAGACGTCGTGATGGGCATAAAGGATCTCATATCCGAGTCCGTGAAGCAGGCCTAGCGTGTACCCATGCATAAATTCGCTGTCCGTTTTCAGGTGCATCAATCCGTCCTTTACCAGGATCTTTTTGTATTTATCCAGAAAATCGGTATTGGTGAGCCTGTGTTTGGTTCTTTTGTACTTGATCTGCGGGTCCGGGAAGGTGATCCATATTTCATCTACTTCATTTTCGGCAAAGAGCATATCTATGAGCTCTATCTGGGAACGCAGGAAGCCCACATTGTCTATCCCTTCTTCCAGGGCAGTCTTTGCGCCTCTCCAGAAACGGGCTCCTTTAATATCGACTCCCAGGAAGTTCTTATTTGGATATTTTTTGGCAAGATTGACCGAATACTCTCCTTTACCACAACCCAGTTCCAGGACCAGGGGGTTGGAATTTCTGAAAAAAGTACTTTTCCAGTTCCCCTTCAGTTCAAACTCTCCGTTTAAAACCTCATCTCTTTCCGGTTGGATAACATTCTTAAAAGTCTCATTCTCTCTGAAGCGTTTCAGTTTGTTTTTACTCCCCACAACGATAATTTAAAATTTTAGCAAAATTAAGGAAATCTTTATCACTTGAAAATGTAGTTATCTTTGTATTAATGCATGAAATGAAACGTATTTTAGTTGCCCCTTTAAACTGGGGCCTCGGGCATGCCACAAGATGCATTCCCATTATAAATTCTCTGCTTGCCAATAATTTTGAACCCATTATTGCATCTGACGGACAGGCCCTGGAATTATTAAAAAAAGAATTCCCTGAACTCAAGGCCATAGAACTGCCTTCGTACCGGATTGAATACTCTAAAAAAGGAAAGAATTTCAAACTTAAAATGCTTTGGGATTCCCCGAAGATACTACAGGCGATCAAAAAGGAAAAAAAAGAGGTCGACAAACTGATAGAAAAAGAGCGGCTAAACGGGATCATTTCGGATAATCGTTTCGGGGTGCGAAGCAAAAAAGTGCCTTCTGTCTTTATTACGCACCAGCTCAATGTGCTTACGGGAAACACTACCTGGCTAAGCTCTAAGATGCACCAGTCTATCATAAAAAAATTCGACGAATGCTGGGTTCCCGACACTGAGGGAAAACCTAATCTGAGCGGGAAACTGGGGCATCTTAAGAACTCCAGGCTCCCTATACGGTATCTGGGCCCGCTAAGCCGGCTTTCCAAAAAAGATCTTCCGGAGCTTTATGATCTGATGGTCATTCTTTCAGGCCCGGAACCTCAACGCGGGATGCTGGAGGAAAAACTCCTGGAGGAGGTTAAAAAATTTAAAGGAAATGTACTCTTTGTAAAAGGAAAAGTAGAAAAGGAACAGACTGTAAGCAGGCAGGAACAGCTGACCATCTATAATTTTATGGATTCCAGAGAACTGGAGATCGCTTTTAACGAAAGTAAGATGGTGCTGTCGCGTTCCGGTTACACCACTGTAATGGATCTAGCCAAGCTGGAGAAGAAAGCTTTCTTTATCCCCACCCCGGGCCAGTACGAACAGGAGTACCTTGCCAAAAGATTAAAAAAGCAGGGATTGGCACCTTATTCTTCTCAGGAAAAGTTTACTCTTTCCAAATTGTCAAAGGTCAAGACCTATAAAGGTTTTAGTAGTTTTTCTGCGGAGGTTGATTATTCAGACTTATTTAGCCTTTTCCATGGTGAATGAGAATTCAGATCCGACCCCGTAAACACTTTCTACATAGATCTTCTCATCATGGGCTTCAATAATATGTTTTACGATAGAAAGTCCAAGACCTGAGCCTCCTTCCTTTCGGCTTCCACTCTTGTCAACTCTGAAGAAACGTTCAAAAAGACGTGGGATATTCTGTTTTTCAATACCCTCGCCATTGTCGGTTACCCGTACAATTACTTTGTTCTTGATCAGATTCTCAATACTGATCTCGGTTGTACCTCCTTTTTTCCCGTATTTGATAGAATTGACCACCAGGTTGGTCAGCACCTGTTGTATACGCTCTTTATCGGCATATACATATACAGGCTTTTCATATTCCATATCGAAGGTAAGGGTGATATTCTTCTTGGCAGATTTCATTTCGAAAAGCTCGAAGACATTACGGATGAGCTCAATAATATCGAAATCCTCATAATCCAGTCGCAGATCTCCTACTTCCAGTTTAGTGATCATATCGAGGTCTTTTACGATATAAATAAGGCGTTCCACACCTTTTTCGGCTCTCTGAAGGTATTTATCTCTCAGGGCTTCATTCTCCATCGCTCCATCCAGAAGGGTAAGGATATAACCCTGTACGGTAAAAAGAGGGGTTTTTAATTCGTGGGATACATTCCCCATAAATTCCTTCCGGTAAGCTTCTCTCACCTTCAGGGTCTCTATCTCTACTTTTTTGTCTTTTGCAAACTTTTCGATCTCCCTGGTCAGTGTAGCCATATCTGTAGTGATGGGCTGGTTCTGAAAAGTAGTCGATTCCAACAGGGAAACATCGTCATAAATACGCTTTACCCGTCGGTAAATAAATTTCTCTACCCTGTATTGAAGTATAAAAAATGAAAAGGCATAGATAACAATGGCGCAGATCAGGATCACATAGGGGTTAAATATCCCAAAAGCGTAGAGTGTCAGCCCCATTACAATGCTGGAAAGCAAGGTAATAAACAGGGAGGACCGGAATGAAAATTTATATGATTTCTTTAGTTTTATGGCCATTTAGAGTACAAACTTATAACCTACTCCTTTAACCGTTTTAAAGTGATTATCGCCAATTTTTTCTCTGAGTTTTCTGATGTGTACATCTATGGTCCTTCCTCCGACTATGACTTCATTACCCCAAACTTTATCCAGGATATCTTCTCTCTTAAACACTTTACCCGGTCTGGAAGCTAGTAAAGATAGCAATTCAAATTCTTTTCTGGGCAGGATAATCTCTTTTCCTTTCTGGATGATCTTGTATTCATCTCTGTTAATTTCTATATCCCCAACCTTGTTAATCGCTTCTCCATCTTCCTCACTTTCTTTAAGCCTTCTTAACAATGCCTTTACTTTACTTACCAATACCTTAGGTTTGATGGGTTTGGTAATATAGTCGTCTGCCCCGGCATCAAAACCTGCTACCTGGGAATAATCTTCCCCTCGTGCAGTAAGGAAGGTAATGATCACATCTTTCAGTTCCGGTATTTTTCTGATCTGCTCACAGGCTTCCATCCCGTCCATCTCAGGCATCATCACATCGAGAATGATCAGGTGGGGGCGCTCTTTCTTGGCCTTAGCCACAGCTTCCACCCCATTTTTAGCTGTAGAAACCTGATAACCTTCGGTACTTAAATTGTAACCGACGATCTCTAAAATATCTGGCTCATCATCAACTAAAAGGATCTTAATATCTCTTTTTTTCATTGTGTTTTGGTTGTGTTTTTATACCTCAAAAGTAAAGATAATATTAAAAAACAAAAGCACTTAACATTCATTTAATATGGTAACATAAGGGTAACATGAAACTTACAAATCTTTAATACGCGCATAACTTCACCTTTACAGTACGCCTGTTTATTTGCACCATAAAATTATTACTGTATATAGATGAAACATTTTTTTGTATTACTCACCTCTTTTTTCCTTGTAATCAACGCATTAGCCGCGCAGGAAAAAGGTTCTATTGTTGGTAAGATCACCGATAAAGAATTAAATGACGAACCACTTCCTTTTGCCAATGTACTTATTAAAGGAACCACAAAAGGAACTACGACCGATATCGACGGTTTATTCGAAATCGGGAATGTTGACCCGGGAACCTATACTCTGGTCATCAGTTTTGTGGGGTACAAAACACTGGAGATCCCCAATGTAGTGGTTGAAGCAGATAAAACAACAGAGATCAATACCGGTTTGGGACCTGATGCCCAGGCACTGGACGAAGTGGTCATTACCACTACGGTTTCCAGGGAATCTGAAGTTGCCCTGATCCTGGAGCAGAAAAAAGCCATTGAGATCAAACAATCTATCGGAGCTCAGGAATTAGCCAGAAAAGGTGTGGGTGATGTAGAGCAGGGACTTACCAAAGTAACCGGGGTTTCCAAGCAGGAAGGTTCCAGGGGACTTATTGTAAGAGGACTTGATGACCGATATAACTTTTTAACGGTAAACGGACTTCCTATTGTTTCCGTAGATCCTGATAAAAAGATCATTCCTCTTGATCAGTTCTCTACAGATATTGTTAGAAACGTAAATATCTATAAAACCTTTAATCCCGATGTTTACGGAGATTTTGCAGGAGCTTCTATAGATATCATCACCAAGGACATTCCTAAAACTCCAACCACTACTGTTAAGATAGGGTTCGGAGCCAATTCGCAGACTTCCTTTAAAGAGTTCAGAAGAGATGACGAGGCAGGGTCTGAGTTTTTCGGGATCTCCGGTCAGAGAACCAATATCCCGGGCATCTATGATAAAGGTACTGTAGGTCAGGCAAGAGACCTTACTTCCGAGGAATCTTCAAGGGTTTTCAATACGGATTATAACTTCGACAATAACGATGCTTTCCTTGACAACAGTTATGAAATAACACACGGAAATACCATCAGACTTGGAGAAGATGGTGAGAGAAGCTTCGGATACTATACCGGGCTTGTTTTCCAGAACAGTTACAGAACTTTCCTGAACGGTCAGGATGCTACCTATAATACAACGGGAGAGGTAAACAGAGACCTTAACTTTAACAGTTATAAATTCAGCACCCAAAAAACCGGATTGCTATCCCTTGCTTATCAGGATATCAACAAATTCAAATTAAAAGTAAATACCATATTTATTCAGGGAACCGAGAATACATCCGAAGAGAAATTCGGTTTGTTCGAGGAAGCTGATGATGAATTCTTCTTCCGAGGACAGCGTTATACCGAAAGTACCTTATTGGACCTGCAGCTTTTAGGTGACTTCTTCTTTGACGATGATAAAAAGAACACTTTAAGCTTTGGTACTTCCTTTGGTAGCGGAGAATTTAAAGAACCGGACAGAAAGGTTTTAAGAGCTGAAGGGATCGGAAATGATGCGAGATTATTTATCTCTAACAACAGTCAGCCGTTCCGTTTCTTTGCTGATGTAAAGATCAAGGATTTCAGCGGTTTCGTAAACTTCAAGCACGGTTTCGGAGAAGCTGATGACCTAGGTAAATTTAAAAACACCATTACCTTCGGTGCGGAAGCAGATTACCTGGAGTACGATTACTTTAACAGAACTATTCGTCTGGACTTCAACTCCAACTTCAATGTACTTACAGAGTCGTTGAATACGGATGATCCTGAAGATTTTTTCAGAAGAGGGTTTACAGCTAACGGACTTTTCTACAACGATGTGACCGATGCTTCCAACAGAGTGGAAATCGAGCAATTGCTATATGCAGGATATGTAAATTACAGCGTAGCACTTGAAAAATGGGACATAACTGCCGGTCTTAGGGTAGAAGCTACCGACAGAACGGTTTTCTTCAGGGATTTCAGACTGGATGGACCTCAGAGTCCTTTCCGTGAGATCAATCTGGATCCTGTAAATGTTTTCCCGTCCATGAATATCAAATACCAGCTTAACGAGACCTCTAACCTGCGTTTTGCTGCTTCCTTAACAGCAACCAGGCCAAGGATTCGTGAGATACTTCCCGTATTGAGAAACGAAGGAGATGGGACCGGAGTTCAGGGTAATCCGAATATCGATAACTCTACCAACTTCAATGCCGATTTTAAATACGAGATCTTCCCGGAAGACGGAGGGCTTATCTCCTTTACTGCTTTCGGAAAGCTGATCCAGGATCCTATTGAGACGATCCTTCAGCCAATTGCAGGGAGTAGATTTATCACTTTTGTGAACAATGATCAGGCAGAGATCCTGGGGCTGGAAGTAGAGTATATTACTCCTTTAAACAAGCTCTTCGGAGAACATTTCTCAGATCTTAATTTCGGCTTTAACGGAACCCTGATGTATTCTAATGTTAGCCTGGCAGATGATATCGATACCGGTTTCCTTACCAGTAATGAAAGAAAGCTTCAGGGAGCATCTCCATTCCTGGTAAATGCCGATTTGAGCTGGACAAAAGACTTCAGTGAAAAATGGAACAGTATTGCCACTTTGGCCTATAATGTTTTTGGAAAAAGGATCGATGCTTTAGGGGTAAATGGTTTGAATGATATTGAAGAAAATTCATTCCATCAACTTGATCTTGTCTGGAAAAACTCCTTTAACAAAAAGTTTACATTGGATATAGCCGTTAAAAACATTCTTAACGATGTATCCGAGTTTACTCAGGAGGTTGCCAGCGGAAGCCTTCAAGGCCAGGATCTGGGCATCCTGAGAAGCACAAGAGGTATTAATTTCTCTCTTTCATTAGGATATAAATTTTAATATAAACAACTGTTTCACAAGCCAAAAATATCTTAATCATTAATTAAAACTGGCTTAATGAAACCGACATTTTGATGCTATAATTTCGCAGAGAAATCAATTTTAGAATCATGAAAAAATCAAACTTAAAATTTTTATTTTCTACAATCCTTGCAGGAGCAATGATCGCTTCCTGTAGTAATGAAGATGACAGTGGAATTACAGGAGACGATGGTGGAAACCCTCCTTCTTCCCAGAACGTAATTACAGGTAACATTACTTCCGATACAACTTTAGATGCTTCCGTAGCATATACATTGGAAGGTTCTGTAAGAGTTGAAAGCGGAGCAACATTAACGATCCCTGCCGGAACAGTTATTACTTCTTCTGCTGCAGACGGACTGGATGCCTTGATCATCGATCAGGGAGCTCAGATCAACGCAGTTGGGACTTCCAGTAACCCTATCGTATTTACTGCCAATGTACAGGCACCGGGACAATGGGGTGGAATCGTTCTTTTAGGTAGAGCTCCTATTAATGTGGCAGGTGGAACTTCTTCTCCGGAGTTCGATGCCAGCCTTACTTACGGAGGTACCATTGCAGATGATAACTCAGGAACCCTAAGCTTTGTAAGAGTAGAGTACGGTGGAGCTTCAGTAATTGAAGGTTCTGTAGAATACAACGGATTCTCTTTCTACGCAGTAGGTAGCGGAACAACTGTAAATAACCTTCAGGCATTTGCCGGATCTGATGACGGATTCGAGTGGTTCGGAGGTACTATTGACGGATGTAACAACTTACTTTCCGTAGGTAACGAAGATGACTCTTTTGACTGGGCCGAAGGTTGGACCGGAGGTGGTAGCAACTGGATAGCGGTTCAGCAAGCTGTTGGAGACAACGGAATTGAAGCTGATAACAATGAGGACAACAATACTGCAACTCCGGCATCAAATCCAACGATCAGCGATATCACTCTTACCGGTCTTGGTTCCAACGACGGGATGCGTCTTAGAAGAGGTACAGGAGCACAACTTTCAAATGTAGTGATCACTAACTTTAGCGACGGACTTGATATCAGGGATAACGCTACTATTGCCAATGTTCAGGCCGGTACTTTAAGTATAGACGGGATCCGTTTCGGGAACGTAACCAGAACAATTATTGTGGAAGACGGAAGCGATGTTTCCAGCAATATCACTATCGACCCTTCTGCTACAGGTGCTGATGCCAGCGTCTTTGCAGGATGGACCACTAACTTTAACACAGGGCAGCAAACAACCGCTATCCTGTCGGGAGAAATTACCACCAATACGGCTCTTGATGCCAATATTGCCTATACCCTTCAGGGAAGTGTGATCGTTCAGGAAGGAGCTACTTTAACTATTCCTGCCGGAACTGTGATTACTACAGATCCTAACGATGGTCTTGATGCACTGATCATTAACCAGGGAGCAATGATCAATGCTACCGGAACAGCCAATGATCCTATCGTCTTTACTTCTATCGTTCCTCAACCGGGACAATGGGGTGGAATTGTTCTTCTTGGAAGAGCTCCGATTAACGTTGCCGGAGGTACTTCTTCTCCTGAATTCGACGCCAGCCTTTCATACGGAGGTACTGCAGAAGATGACAATTCAGGAACCCTCACTTATGTACGTGTTGAATATGCAGGAGCTTCTGTAATTGAAGGTTCTGTAGAATACAACGGATTCTCATTCTATGCTGTCGGAAACAGCACTACTATTAACAACCTGGAAGCATACTCAGGTTCTGATGACGGATTTGAGTGGTTCGGAGGTACGGTAGATGGTTGTGACAATCTTCTTTCTATTGCCAATGAAGATGATTCTTTTGACTGGGCCGAAGGATGGACAGGAAGCGGAAGCAACTGGATAGCAGTTCAGGACGGTGTTGGAGACAACGGAATCGAGGCTGATAATAACGAAGATGATAACACGCTTACTCCTCTGTCAAGCCCAACCATCAGCGATCTTACGCTTGTAGGTCTTGGATTTAATGACGGGATGAGATTAAGAAGAGGAACTGCAGGTAATTTTTCTAATGTGGTGATCACTAATTTCGATCAGGGTCTTGATATCAGAGACAACCAAACTATTGCCAATGCACAGGGAGGTACCTTAGTGATCAACGGAATTGCCTTTAATAATATAGTAGATGTTAATGTGGTAGTAGAAGGCGGAGTTGATCTTTCTTCTGCCATTACCGAAGATGCAAATGCAACAGGTGCCAGCACCTCTTTTGCAGAAGGGTGGTCACGCTTTGACAGCGAAGGCTTTATTAACAATTTCTAGTCGGTAAAAACTGCAAAAAAGCAGTCTATTTATAAAAAACATCCCGTTTTCTGCGGGATGTTTTCTTTTTTGACCCTGTTTCAGCCTCTTTAAATCGTCTTTTTCGCCCTACCGTTCACCTACGTTTTTGAGCAGTATATAGTTGTTTTTGAGTGTTTCACCACAAAAAACTGTAATTTCACAAAAAAATCAAACGCTGGAGAACGAAGCAAATCTAAAATTATTATATTTGTTCATAACTTAACTTAATTGTGCCATGAAAAAAAATTACTTGCTGACTTTTATCGCCCTACTAGTCATGCACCTGTCCATAGGACAGTCGGATCTTTATCAGGATTCCCCACCTGATTTTATAGATGCAGACCGCTTCAGCGTTGAAGCCGTTTCTGATTCGGACCCGGATCAGCAAAAAGAAATCGATGGTTTTAAGATGTATCCCAATCCCGTAACTAACGGGCTGTTGACTATTACATCTAACAGAAACCTCACAAAAAACATTAGAATTTACAATGTTTTAGGAAAAGAAGTAATGCGTACCACGCTTACTACCACCAATACGCTTAACGTATCTACCCTGGTTCCCGGAGTATACCTTCTAAAGGTTACCGAAGCAAATAGCCAGTCTATACGCAAGCTAGTGATCAAATAAGATTTTTATAATTCTATATAATAAAAAAGCTCCTTTAAAAGGGGCTTTTTTTGTATTTAAGCAAAAGCGCTTTATATACCCCGCATATTGTATATTTTTGCCTCAATGAACAGGGAAGCTATTTTTAATATTACCTCCGAAGAAGAATTTGAAGAAACCTCCATCGGGCTTTTCCGATATCAGTATGAGCACAACAATGTGTACAGGGAGTTTTGTGACTATCTGGGTACGGATCCTCTGCAGGTAACAAAGCATAGCGCCATCCCCTTTTTACCGATTCAGTTCTTTAAATCGCATAAGGTAGTTAGCGGGAACTCGAAACCCGACCGTATATTTACCAGTAGCGGGACCACGGGAAGCCAGACCAGTAAGCACTATGTAAGCGATATAAAACACTATGAAAAAAGTTATCTGAAGGCTTTCGGGCAGTTTTACGGCGCCATTGAAGAATATACCGTTCTGGCCCTTCTACCCTCCTATCTGGAAAGAGAAGGCTCTTCCCTTATCTATATGGTAAACGATCTGATAGAACGCTCTTCTCAACCGGACAGCGGCTTTTACCTCAACGATCTGGAAGCCCTGAAAAACACCCTGCTCCGATTGGAAAAGCAAGCAAAAAAAACACTGCTGATCGGAGTGTCCTTTGCCCTGCTCGATTTCGTAGAAAGCTTTAAGCTGAAGCTCCGGCATACCATTATTATGGAAACAGGTGGTATGAAAGGGAGAAGAAAAGAATTGATCCGCCAGGAACTGCATCAACAGCTATGCGAAGGTTTTGGAGTAAATGAGATCCACTCCGAATACGGAATGACCGAACTGCTTTCCCAGGCCTATTCCAAAGGCGACGGGATCTTTGATTGCCCTCCGTGGATGAGGATAAGCACCCGCGATACGGAAGATGCCCTTTCCCTGCAGCCCTATGGCAGGACCGGCGGGATAAATATTACCGATCTGGCAAATATTGATTCCTGTGCTTTTATTGCCACCCAGGACCTCGGGAAAGTATACGAGGACGGAAGTTTTGAGATCCTCGGGCGTTTTGACCATTCCGATATCAGAGGTTGTAACCTGATGCTCCTCTAAAGCTTTAACCATCTTTTAGCATAAGTATCCCCTGTTCAGGTAAAGCTGTTATACCTTAGGGAAATTTTGATACCCTCTTTCCCTCTCTGTTGAATTACCTTTATATCCTTATTTCCTCTCCGAAAGGAGAAGATGTATTATTTATATTGATTCGAAATATCCCGGCTCTGTAATAAGGTCTATGGATTTTCGACTTAAAATAAGTAACTTAACGATCACTAACTTTAACTCTTAGCAACCAAATGTCACAGCAACTTATAGAAATTGCAAAAGTCTCTTCACTTGAAGAGAAAAAACCAGCCTATGCCTTAGTAAGAAACACCGATTTAGTTATCATAAAACACGAAAAAGGGATCTCCGTGCTTTACGGAAGATGTCACCATCGCGGTGCACTGCTGGCAGACGGGCATATTGACGGACAGAACCTGATATGTGGGGTTCACGGCTGGGATTACAGATACGATACCGGTATCAGCGAATACAACAACGATGAACAACTACACAAATTCCAGGAATATATAGAGGGCGATTCCCTCCAGGTAGATGAGAATGAAGTAGCAGAATTTGAGCACCTGCATCCTCAGCCTTTTCAGAGAGATGAATATTTAGGCACCTATGCAGATACGCATCCGGAAGATACGGAGCCTTATACGGGCTACATCAAGGAATTGGCAAGAAACGGATTGAAGAATCTGGGGCACCACGGTTTTTCAGCATCTATGGGAGTAGACAGGAATACCCTTCCCAAATGGAATGATATTCAGTTCCTTCCTGCCCAGCTGGCTACAAGGCCATTGCTGGATGAAGATGAAGTTTCCACCAAGGTGGTTATCGGACCCAAAGCCAAAAAACCATTATCCCTGGATATTCCTCTATTCGTATCGGATATGAGTTTCGGGGCCCTCTCCAGGGAAGCCAAGATCTCCCTGTCTAAAGGAGCGGAAATGTCCGGTACCGGAATATGCTCCGGTGAAGGAGGTATGCTTCCGCAGGAACAGGAGAACAACTCAAGATACTTTTACGAACTCGCTTCGGCCAAATTCGGATTTTCATGGGATAAGCTCGATAATGTACAGGCCTTTCACTTTAAGGGAGGTCAGGGAGCCAAGACCGGTACGGGAGGACACCTTCCCGGAAGCAAGGTAAGTAAAGAAATTGCCGCGGTACGTGGATTAAAAGAAGGAGAGACAGCTATTTCTCCTGCTACCTTCCCTGATTTTCACGGAGTAGATGATTTTAAGGATTTTGCAGAGAAGGTAAGAGAGCGTACCGGAGGAATCCCTATTGGCTTTAAAATTGCAGCAAGTCATATTGAGCAGGATATAGAATTTGCACTCCAGGTGGGGGTAGATTATATTATTCTGGACGGACGCGGTGGAGGAACCGGTTCGGCGCCTACAGTTCTCAGAGACAATATTAATGTCCCTACCATTCCTGCCCTGGCCAGGGCGAGGAAATACCTGGACAAAAGAGGTGCTGAAGATGTCACTCTTATTATTACCGGAGGTTTGAGAATTGCAGAAGATTTTGCAAAAGCGATGATGCTGGGGGCAGATGCCATTGCGGTTTCCAATTCGGCTTTACAGGCCATAGGATGTCTGGGAATGCGTGCCTGCGGAACCAATAACTGTCCGGTAGGGATCGCTACTCAGAAAGATTCGCTGAGAAGCAGGCTGATCATTGAGTCTTCGGCCAGGCAATTACACAATTACTTTGATGCCACCAATAATCTTATCAAGGTAATCGCCAGGTCCTGTGGTTATGACGATATTTCAAAATTCAACCAGGACGACCTGTCCACATTTAATTTTGATATGCACCGTCTGACCGGGATCAATTATGCCGGTGTGATGTAAAAAACCATTAACTATGTTTCAAATATTTACAGGAATTGTGGCGCTCTCTTCTTTATTGAGCTTTCTCAATAAGAAGTTCCTAAAGCTACCCGACACCATTGGTGTAATGATTCTGGCCATTGTGGCCTCTCTGGGCATTGGCTCCTTGTACCTTATAGACAAGCAGAGTTTTTTGAATGTCTGTTCTATTGTACATGAGATCGATTTCAGGACCATCCTTTTCGATTTTCTACTGAGCTTTTTGCTTTTTGCAGGATCCATTCACGTAAACCTGCACAGTCTTATCAAAGAAAAAGTACCGGTAATCATCTTTGCCTCCTTCGGGGTATTGCTGTCTACCTTTATAATAGGTACTGCCTTTTATTATATCACCGGCCTGCTGGGAATGCAGGTAGGATATACCTATAGCCTGGTTTTCGGGGCACTTATTTCTCCTACGGACCCCATAGCGGTTCTGGCACTGCTGAAAAAAGCAGGAGCTCCCAAGGATATGGAGATCAAGATCGTGGGGGAATCTTTATTTAATGACGGGGTTGGGATAGTTGTATTTATCTCCCTGCTGTCTATTGCAACCATGGGTGGAGGATTTCATGCCGATCATATCCTGAAAGAATTCGGACAGGAAGCCTTCGGAGGTGTCCTGATGGGATTTGTTCTGGGCTATGTGGGCCGTATATTCCTCAAATATATTTACAATGCTCCCATCGTTGCTATCCATATCAGTATAGCCATTGTAATGGGCGGATATAGTTTATCTTCCATGCTTCATGTATCGGGAGCACTGGCAATGGTAGTAGCAGGTCTTATTATCGGGAATTACCTGAACTCTACCTGCAAAGATGAGGCTTTAAAGATCAATATGAACATTTTCTGGAAGGTACTGGATGAGATCCTTAATGCCGTACTCTTCGTACTTATAGGCCTGGAGATCCTGAGCCTTAATTTTAACCTGGACTATCTGATCATCGGAATTATTTCTATTGTTGTTGTACTTGCTTCGAGATACATCACTATATTTATATCGAATGTCTTTCTCAAAAAAGAACATCGAAATAACAGCAAACGGATAACGATATTAACCTGGGCAGGATTGAGAGGAGGTATTTCAATAGCTCTGGCCCTCACCCTCCCGGAAAGTGAATTCAGAGAACTTATTATTTTCGTCACCTACTGTATAGTTGTTTTTTCAATTATTGTACAAGGGTTGACCATAGAGAAACTGGTAACCAGATTACTCAAATAAAAATTATATGAATACCTGGTATATTCCCATAACCATATTACCCGGCATTGCGTTGCTTATTCTGTCGACCTCCAATATCCTTATTGCCCTGAGCAATGAGATAGCGGATCGGATCAAGCAGAATATAGATCCGTTAATGACCAAACGAAAACTAAGTCAGCTCAACCTTCTTACCAAAGGCCTGGTAGGTCTATATGTAGGAGCAGGGAGCATGGTAATAGCCGGAATACTGGCAGGGATCCAGAATTTTATCGCATTAACAAAAGATCTTGCAACCGTTTCCATGCTTATCGGTACCATAAGCCTTTTCATCTCGATCGGCTTTTTAATTACCTTCTCATTCAAAGCAGTAAGGATCAGACAGGATCAGTTTAACGAATCAATAAATTAAAATGGAAGACAAAAATATTGTTTGGCATCGTGTATTAGATAACAAAAAAGACCTGCCTGAAGGAAGGGTTAAAACCGTAACTGCAGAGCATCAGGGAATATGTTTAACGCATTTTGAGGGGAAATTCTCTGCTCTGGACAACCGGTGTCCGCATCAGGGCGGGCCTCTTGGAGAAGGTTCCATAGAGAACGGAATGCTCAGATGCCCATGGCACGGATGGGATTTCCATCCCTGTACCGGACTTCCTCCCGGAGGTTATGACGACGGGATCAAGACCTTCCCTGTAAAAGAAGAAGGCGATGCCGTTTATGTAGGGGTAGAGAAAGAAGCGGAGCACGAAACCACGATCTCCGATATTATGGCAGAGACCATGGTAAACTGGGGAGTGACCAAAGTATTCGGAATGGTAGGACATTCCAATCTCGGTTTTGCCGATGCCATGAAGCGCCAGGAACAAAAAGGAAAACTTAATTTTTACGGAATACGTCATGAAGGAGCAGCTGCTTTTGCTGCCTCCGCATACGGGAAACTAACCGGAAAACCGGCTGCATGTTTTACCATTGCAGGTCCCGGGGCCACCAATCTTTTTACAGGAATGTGGGATGCCAAAGTAGATAGGGCACCCTTCCTGGCACTTACCGGACAGGTGGCCACACAGGTTGTGGGAACAGGAAACTTTCAGGAAGTAGACCTGGTACAGGCATTTAATACGGTGGCCGAATTCAACCAAAGGGTTCAGTCAGACAGCAAACATGCCGATCTGATGTCGCTGGCGGTAAAACACGCTATATTGAAAAGAGATGTCTCTCACCTTACCTTTCCGGATGAAGTTCAGGAAACACCTGCAAAAGCCAATGCCAAAGCGCAAACTCCTGAAGGAAGAATAACTCCTATGGAGATCGCTCCTCCGAAGGAAATGGCCGATGCTGCTGTTGAGTTGATCAAAAAATCAAAACGCCCGGTAATCATTATGGGACACGGAGCCCGTTTTAATAAGAAAGAGGTGGTTGCTTTTGCAGAGAGCCTCAATGCTCCGGTTCTGACCACATTTAAAGGAAAAGGCCTTATTCCGGACAGTCACCCGCTGGGTTGTGGTGTTCTCGGACGAAGTGGTACTCCGATAGCATCCTGGTTTATGAACGAATCCGATCTGCTGATCGTTTTCGGAGCATCTTTCTCCAATCATACCGGGATCACTCCTAAAAAACCACTCATACAGGTAGATTTCGATCCGCTGGCACTGAGTAAGTTCCACAAGGTAGATGTTGCCGTATGGGGAGAGATCTCCAGAACCCTGGAGATATTCTCATCAGAATTAAAAGGAAAAACACAGACCGAAGACCAGCGTGGGGAAATAGCTGAAAGATGGGATATCTGGAAGGCTGAAAAAGCAAAGAGATTAACAGAGACTTCCGATAAGGGAGTGAGTTCTATAGCATTATTCGAAGCCATGAACAGGCTGGCACCCAAAAATGCAGTTATGTGTGTAGACGTGGGGAACAACGCTTATTCTTTTGGGCGTTATTTTGAGCCTGAAGAACACGATTTCCTGATGTCGGGTTATCTCGGATCTATAGGTTTTGCACTTCCTGCTTCTATAGGGGCTTATACCGCTGTAGGCGATTCAAGGCCCGTAGTTGCGGTTGCCGGAGACGGAGGTCTGTGCCAGTACCTGGCAGAGATCACTACCTTGGTCAAGTACAATATGCCGGTAAAACTCATTATCCTTAACAATCACGAATTAGGAAAAATATCTAAAGAACAGAGAGCTGCCCAGCTGGATGTCTGGAAAACCTCTCTTTCCAATCCTGATTTTGCAGAATTTGCACGTTCCTGCGGAGCCTGGGGAAAACAGGTTAGCAAAGCGGAAGATCTTGACGAGGCCATGAAAGCACTTTTCGAGCAAAAAGGCCCTGCCGTACTGGAAGTTGTAACCGATGTTAATCTGATTTAATTATGATTGCTGTAATTGATGTTTTTATCACTGTACTGGCAGCCTATTTCGGGATAGGAGTATTGTTTGGAATTTATTTCTTCCTGGCGGGAGCCAGGAGGATAGATCCGCTTATTGAAGACAGTAAATGGACCGTACGTTTATTGTTGCTTCCGGGAGCAATAGCAACCTGGATCTTCCTTCTTCCCAAACTATTTAAAAACAAAAAACAATGACATCAGATCTTCGAAAAAGACATTTGATCATGTGGATAGGCATTATTGCCATTATTCCTGCATTAATGGTCATTGCGGTTATAAATATTCCCAACTACCCCAAAGACAATCAGCTTAGTAAGGGGCTAACAGTTAACGGGGAAACGGTATTAAAAACAGTAGAGGCGGAAAGCCTGCGATTAAGGCTGCTCGAATTGAGATCGGGAACCTTCCTGGAAGTACAGGTACTACAGCCTCTGAAATCGTCTTCAACTGCCGTTTATGCTTTAAATAATGACCTCTCTCAGGGCGTTTTTATCGGACAGATAGGATCTAAAGGACCGTATCGCTTTCCCGCAGCCGGGAACCTGAGCGGGATATCTGTTTTCGACACTATTAAGGAGGAGGAGATCACTAAAATTCAATTCTAATGGGATTAAATTATCAAACCGTACTCTGGAACAAACACAAAAAGGTTTACGACAAGCTTATTGTGGCCTTTATGCTTATCTATATCATCCTCTTTGCAGGACTGACTTTTGCATTTAACGGAGAAACCACTATCGAGACTCTTATCATAAGAGCCTTCGGGACCCTGGCAGTAATTATGCTTCATATTATACTGGCCATCGGGCCGCTTTCCAGGTTAAATACCCGCTTTCTGCCCTTGCTGTATAACAGGAGGCACCTGGGAGTAAGTATGTTTCTGGCAGCAGCGGTACACGGAGTATTTTCTATCATACAGTTTCATACATTGGGAAATGTGAATCCCATTTATTCGGTGTTCACCTCCAATCTCGATTATAATTCACTGGCGAATTTCCCCTTTCAGGTATTGGGTTTTCTGGCGTTGATCATTTTATTCTTTATGGCAGCGACCAGTCATGATTTCTGGCTGAAAAACCTATCACCTAAAACATGGAAACGACTGCATATGATGGTATATCTGGCCTATGCGCTCATCATCCTGCATGTATTTCTGGGAGCATTTCAGCAGGAAACCTCTCCTTTTACCATTGGTTTTCTGAGCATTGGTTTTGTGGTCATTGCCGTGCTGCATCTTGCTGCAGGCTTTAAAGAACGAAGAACAGATATCGCAAAAGCCGAAAAAGACGAAGTAAACTGGCTGTATGTGTGTACGGTGGATGAAATTGAGGAAAACAGAGCCAAAATATTTACTGTAGGCAAAGAACGTGTTGCAGTTTTTAAATACGAAGGGAAACTCTCGGCCATACACAATGTATGTAAACACCAGGGTGGGCCGCTGGGAGAAGGAAAGATCGTAGACGGATGCATTACATGTCCATGGCACGGATACCAGTATTTACCCGGTAACGGGCAGTCGCCGCCTCCTTTCACGGAAAAAGTAGCTACCTACGAATTGAAACTGGCTGCAGACAAAATTTATCTAAATCCGGAAGCCTTTCCCGAAGGCACGGAAGTTCAACCCGTAAATTGTTAATGATGAGTAAAAAAGATGATTTTTACATTGGCTATATAGATGCGGTTTCCCCCGCTACCAAAAAATTCTTAAAGCGGACCGTATTCATTCTCGCTTTGGTCATTATTGCCACGGCAGCTATTTTCAGTTTGTCTCAGAAGCCTTTTGTCAACAGTACGTTTGAGCTTGGCAGCGACACTAAAATAAGCGGGATATACCACGAAAACCCCTATCCGATGCTGAGGGTTCAGATCGGGGAAGACGCCTATAAGAATGTTGTTTTACTGGGCTTCGGGAAATTCGGAGCCAATAAATACCTGGATGCTTTACGCGAAAAGGAAGGCAGTCTGGAAAACAAGGAACTCGTTATAGAAGGAAACCTCATCTATTTTAACGGGAAGACCCTCCTGCAGATCACGGACGATCAGAAGATCTCGCTCAGATCGTCTGAAACAAGGGTTTTCAATGCGCTGTCCTCTGTGGGTGAATACAGTCTGGAAGGAGAGATCGTAGATCCCAAATGCTATTTCGGGGTTATGAAGCCCGGAAAAGGGAAGATACACAGGAGTTGTGCCGTAAGATGTATTTCGGGAGGGATCCCACCTGTATTGGTTACTACAGACGACAATAATATTTCTGAGTATTTCCTGCTTACAGATACTGATGGAAACCCGATTAATCAGGCCGTTCTACCTCATATAGGGAAACCTTCCAAAGTAAAAGGTACCGTAGAGAAAATGGAGGACTGGTATGTAATGAGAATAGATATTTCGGATATAGAAACCCTCGGGAAAGACTCCGCTATCTACTAGACACTCTTTGTTATCCCACTAAATAAAAAAGTGCTTTTTTGTTTTATTTATGAAAATAAAAAGTAAGTATGATCTTTTGCGGTCGACTATGTAATCAGAAAAAACATCTTACTTAAATTTTGATACAATGAAAAAGTTATTATTGATATTATTCCTGGGAGTAGCAACAACGGCCTTTGCACAGAAGAGCCATTACAATACAAAAAAAGGACTGGCAGTTAACGGTTATGATGTAGTAGCATATTTTGACGGAACACCGGCAAAAGGAGACAAAAAGATCGTTAGCGAATACGACGGTGTAAAATTCAGCTTCTCTTCTCAGGAAAACCTCGAGAAATTTAAGGCAAACCCAAAGAAATACGTGCCTCAATACGGAGGATACTGTGCATATGCAGTTGCAAAAACAGGAAAAAAAGTATCCATTAATCCGGAGACTTACGAAATACGTGACGGTAAATTATTCCTTTTCTATAATTCCTGGGGAAACAATACCCTTGAATCCTGGAAGGAAGAAGGACCGGACAAGCTGAAGCCACAGGCAGACAGCAACTGGAAAAAGATTAAAAACTAAAGTTTTTTTCATAGATTAGGTTAAGTTGATTATAATAAAGAACCCCTGGCAACATTGTCAGGGGCTTTTTTTATTACCCCTCCTGTCACCCTGAGCGCAGTCGAAGGGAAAGGAGGGGTGTGCCTGGGGGTAGTTCTTTACACCCCTCTTGTTTTCTCCCCTCCAGGGGAGAACAAAATCCTTGAGGGGACTTTAGGGGTGTGATAAAAAGGTTCTGTTCATTTTTGGCTTGACCCAAAAACGAACCAAAAAAGTCAAGGCTGATTTTAAATTCCTTGAAATCCTACAAAGTTTTTACAGCCGCACAGTCCAGGTCGTTTTTGCTCTGCAAAATACTTTTTGGACAGCTTCCGTCTCCCATCGTAAAATCTTTTTGATTTCTTACGGAATTAAAAATAGGCCGGGTTTTCTGATTAAACCATCAATTTTAAAAGGCTATATTGGGCTGTGGCAGGCCCCATATTCAGGGCATTTTTTAGACTTGCCTGCTAAGTCAAAAAAAGTTACCTGCAAAGTCTTGAAGAGTTAGCTGCATACTTTTTTTAAGTTACCTGCAAAGTTTTCGTGACTTACCAGCTAAGTCTTCCTGAGTTACTTGCTAAGTCTCCTTGAGAAAGCAGCTAAGTTTGAAATCAACCCTTCCGTCTTTAACTTCGTTAAAGCCACCTTCCCTTGTTTAAGGGAAGGAATTTTTAAGTGCGGTAATATTAAATTCCCCTCTTGTCACCCTGAGCGCCCCCGTGCTGCTGAAGCTAGTGTCTCCACTAAAATTTCGACGACATGTGGATAGCGGAGGCGCAAGTCGAAGGGAAAGAACATCAACAAAAAAATCCCGGTAATAAATACCGGGATCTGTTTTATATCCATTCCGTTAAACTCCGGAATCTATCTCTATTTAAACTGCCTTAAGAACGAAATAATTCTTCTTCCCTCTCTGAAGCAGTACAAACTTATTGTTGATCAGGTCTGAAGCCGTGATCTGGTAATCTTCCTTTACCTTTTCCTTGTTTACGGAAATAGAGTTCTCCTTCAGGGCACGTCTGGCTTCTCCGTTCGATTTCAGGAAACCGCTTTTATCTGCCAGGGCACCTATCATATCCAATCCACCTTCAATATCACCCAGGGCAACTTCTGCCTGAGGAACTCCTTCAAACACATCGAGGAAGGTTTCCTCATTCAATCCTTTCAGATCTTCTGATGTGGACTTTCCGAAAAGGATATTGGACGCTTTTATCGCATTTTCCAGCTCTTCTTCCGAATGGACCATCACCGTGATCTCTTCTGCCAGTTTTTTCTGCAGTGCTCTCATATGAGGTGCTTCTTTATGCTCTGCTACCAGCTTTTCTACCGTTTCCTTGTCCAGGAAAGTAAAGATCTTGATATACTTTTCCGCATCCTCATCGGATGTATTTAACCAGTACTGGTAAAACTTATAAGGAGAGGTCCTTTTCGGGTCGAGCCATACATTTCCGCCTTCGGTCTTTCCGAACTTGGTTCCGTCTGCCTTGGTAATAAGCGGACAGGTAAGTGCATATGCTTTACCCCCTCCAATACGCCTGATGAGCTCCGTACCTGTAGTGATATTTCCCCACTGGTCACTTCCTCCCATCTGAAGGGTACAATCAGACTCGCGATACAACTGTAAAAAGTCGTATCCCTGAACCAGCTGATAGGTAAACTCGGTAAAAGACATTCCTTCGGAAGAATCTGAAGACAATCTTTTCTTTACCGAATCCTTAGCCATCATATAATTAACGGTAATATGCTTCCCAACATCCCTGATAAAGGAAAGAAAACTGAATTCCTTCATCCAGTCGTAGTTATTTACCAGTTGTGCCGCATTGGCCGCATTTGAATCGAAATCGAGAAATTTGGACAATTGGTTCTTAAGAGCTTCTTCATTGCTGCGAAGCGTGGCTTCATCCAGCAAATTACGTTCATTGGATTTCCCGGAAGGATCTCCGATCATTCCTGTTGCTCCTCCAACCAAAGCAAAGGGTTTGTGTCCGCATAACTGAAAATGCCTCAGCATCATCACCCCTACCAAATGTCCTATATGTAATGAATCTGCAGTAGGATCTATCCCGACATAAGCCGTCCTCATCTCTTCCATCAGGTGTTCTTCGGTTCCCGGCATCACATCGTGGATCATTCCCCTCCACTGTAATTCTTCTACAAAATTCTTAAGCATAATATCCTGCTTTAATTTAAATAAGCGCAAAGATAGCTTTAATCGCCTAAAACATAAAAGCAAATAGGAAAAAGCTGATGGAAAAGTTTTAATTCAAATTCCTTTATCTCCCGCCCATTATATCTTAACTTCGCACTATGATTTTAGTTACCGGAGGAACAGGCCTGGTAGGTTCTCACCTACTGTATCAATTGGTTCGGAAAAAAGAGCCTGTCCGGGCTATTTACAGAAATAACAGCAATCTCAATGCTGTAAAAAAGGTCTTTTCATTCTATACGGACGATGTAGAAACGCTCTTTTCCAAAATAGAATGGATGGAAGCAGACCTGAACGATATTCCAAGCCTGAGCCTGGCTTTTAAAGGGGTTAGCCATGTATATCACGCAGCGGCTTTTATAAGTTTCGACAGCAGGTATTACTTCGAGTTGAGAAAAACCAATATCGAAGGGACCGCCAATGTAGTTAACCTTTGCATAGAGAACAATGTGGAAAAGCTTTGTTATGTCAGCTCTATTGCAACCCTGGGGGAAACGCTGAACGGCGATATCATTAGTGAGGAGACTCACTGGAATCCTGAAGCGAAAAATAATTGTTACGCCATTTCCAAATACGGGGCCGAGATGGAAGTATGGAGAGGTACCCAGGAAGGGATAAAAGCAATTATCGTATGCCCCGGAGTTATTCTGGGAGCAGGTTTTCCCGATACCGGGAGCGGACAGCTATTCAGCAGGGTTCAAAAGGGAATGAATTATTATACCGAAGGTGAATGTGGTTTTGTGGATGTGGAGGACGTGGCAGAATGTATGATAAAGCTGATGGAAAGCGAACACAGTAATCAAAAGTATATCCTGATAGGAGAGAACAGAAGTTTCAGAAAGCTCTTTAGCTCTATTGCAAAATACCTTAACAAGCCGGCGCCTCAAAAAAAGTTATCTGCTTTTACACTTAATCTGTTAAGGAGAATGGATGCGATACGGAGCTTTTTTAACGGAAAAGAGCAGGTATTTACCAAAGCTACGATAGATGCTGCTCTGAACAGGAATTATTACAGCAATGAAAAGATAAAAAAAGACCTGAATATTTCCTTTCAGCCCCTGGAGAAAAGTATAGAAACTATTTGTTCCCGGGTTTCTGCTCCTTAACCACTCCTTTCTTTAGCCTTGTAGTATCTGTGACCCTGGATTTACGAACGGAATCCAGCTCTGCCTTTTTCTTCTCACTCAACTCTATCAGTTGCTCTCTTCTCGCTTTAAGGCGTTCTTCAACTCTTTCGTAGATCTTGATATAAATATCCGGTTTTGAAGCGTAATACACGCTGCTGGCAGCAAACTGGGTGCTGTCTATTTTAAATTTGCTGTATACAAAAGATTCGGGATCCAGCTCTTCTGCCTGAAACCTCTGAACGTTTATTCCCTTGGCTGCATAGAAGATAGAAAGCTCATAGAGGATATCGCTCATCGTATTTTCATCGATAAGGTTATCGGGTTTTTCATAACGATCCACCTCGCACGACATCAGCATCAACAGAACCCCTATAAACAATACTACACTTTTTCTCATCGGTTAAATTCTAATCGTTTTGCATTCCTAATCCCGGAAAGTTTTCCGTTCTCATACACCAGCTCTCCATTTACAAAGGTATGGCTTATTCCCGATCTAAAAGAAGTACCCTCAAAAGGAGACCATCCGCATTTATACAAAATATTCTCTTTGGTAACGGTCCACGGCGAATTCAGGTCGGCAAGTATCAGATCTGCATAATAACCTTCTCTGATAAATCCTCTTTTTTTCACCTGGAACAGAATAGCCGGATTATGGCTCATTTTCTGTACAATTCTCTCCAGGCTGATTCGCCCGTTCTGGTAAGCCTCCAGCAAGGCTGTTACCGCATGCTGTACCAAAGGACCTCCCGAAGGCGCCTTGGTATAAACAGACTGCTTTTCTTCCAGCGTATGCGGAGCGTGATCTGTTGCTATAATATCTATCCTGTCGTCCAAAAGGGCTTTCCACAGACCTTCTCTGTCTGATGCCTTTTTTACTGCAGGATTCCATTTTATAAACGTCTTTTTAGTATCGTAATCCTCATCGGAGAACCACAGGTGATGCACACATACTTCTGCGGTTATTTTTTTCTCTTCAAGCGGGATATCATTTCTGAAAAGCCCGGTCTCCTTTTCGGTAGACACGTGAAAAATATGAAGCCTCGCCCCTGTTTTTTCTGCCAGCGCAATGGCTCGGGAAGAAGACAGATAACACGCTTCCTCACTTCTGATGACCGGATGGTATTTTATCGGGATATCATCTCCGTATTGCTCTTTATATTTTTCCAGGTTTTCCCTGATGGTCTTTTCATCTTCGCAGTGGGTGGAGATCACCATTTCGGTATTGGAAAATATCTTTTCCAGGACCACCTCGTTATCTACCAGCATGTTCCCCGTAGAAGATCCCAGGAACAGCTTTACTCCGGCGCATGCCTTCGGATCCAGCCTTTTAAGTTCTTCAAGGTTATCGTTGGTCCCGCCAAACATAAACGAATAATTAGCATGGGAAGTCTCCGCTGCTATGGAAAACTTCTCTTCTAGTTTCTCTATGGTTGTGGTCTGCGGATTTGTATTGGGTTGTTCAACAAAAGTAGTGATCCCTCCGGCAACAGCTGCACGGCTTTCGGTGGCTATATTACCTTTATGCGTAAGTCCGGGCTCTCTGAAATGCACCTGATCGTCAATCATTCCGGGCATAAGATACTTTCCTTCCGCATCGATGACCGTCATATGCTCTTCGGCAGTGATCGAACTCGCTATTTTACTGATAAACTCCCCCTCAAGAAGCACATCTCCTTCTGTGATGCTGTTCTCGTTTACGATACGGGCATTTTTGATTAGTGTTGCCATCCGCTAAAAATCCTTTTTATTAAAAATACTTCTGAATTTCATACTCAAGACCCCAAAAACTGCTTCGCTGATGATCTTGCTGTTCATTTTTGAAGTTCCTCTTATCCGGTCTGTAAATACGATAGGTACTTCCTTAATATTAAACTTTTTAAGGTGTGCTTTGTATTTCATTTCTATCTGAAAAGCATAGCCCACAAACTGTATCTTATCGAGTTTGATATTTTCGATAACGATCCTTCTGTAGCAGATAAAACCTGCCGTAGGATCGTGTACCCGCATGCCGGTGATCAGCTTAACATAAAAGGAGGCTCCATAGGATAAAAGTACCCTGTCTAACGACCAGTTTACCACATTCACTCCCTTTACATATCTCGATCCGACAGCTACATCTGCTCCCTGTTCTGCACATGCTTCATACAGGCGTACCAGGTCCTTCGGGTTATGGGAAAAATCGGCATCCATCTCAAAAATATATTCGTAATGGCGTTCCAGCGCCCATTTAAAACCGTGAATATAAGCCGTACCCAAGCCTGCCTTTTCTTCCCTCTCTGCTAAAAAGAGGCGGCCCTCATTCTGCTTCTGGAGTTCTTTGACCCTCTGAGCGGTTCCGTCCGGAGAATTATCATCTACAATTAAGATATGAAACGCTTTATCCAATTGAAAAACAGCATCGATGATCAAGTCTATATTTTCAATCTCGTTATACGTTGGGATGATTACCAAACTGTCTGAATGCATGAGCCTTTTTTAAAAGTAAGAGCAAAAATAAAACATTCAAACACTTTTAATACTATAATAAGTGGATTATGATGAATTTAACTCCGAAAGCTTGAATTTAAATGAGTATTTTTGCCCAAACTTACTAAGGAAATATGTCTCAAAAACGGAAATCTGTAAACTTATTTTATGGTTTTTTAATACTTCTTACCCTTGTCAACTTAATTCAGAGTTTTGCTACCGAACTTATCCTTGACGAGGCTTATTACTGGTACTTTTCTAAAAACCTGGACTGGGGGTATTTTGACCACCCGCCGATGGTTGCTTTTTTTGTTAAGGCAGGTACACTCCTGTTTGGCGGAGAGCTGGGAGTACGCTTCTTTGCCAGTTTTTTATTTACCGGAACCGTTTATTTTTTATGGCGTACCATTGATGATGATCTCAAATACAAAAATACAGCCTTATTCTGTGTACTGATGGCATCTGTTGCCCTCTTTAACGTATACGGCTTTTTTATGCTTCCCGATACACCCCTCCTGTTCTTTGCGGCCCTTTTCCTGTGGTCCTACAAGCAATTCCTGGAGAAAGAAAATATAATCAGCATCCTGATACTGGCCGTTAGTATGGCGGGAATGATGTACAGCAAATACCACGCTGTCCTGCTTATTGGTTTTATCATTCTCTCTAACCTGAAGATCCTGGGCAAAAAGAATTTCTGGCTTGCCGGTATCCTTGCCCTGTTGCTGTACAGTCCGCATTTGTACTGGCTGTATGAAAACGATTTTAATTCGCTCAGATATCACCTGGTAGAGCGAGCCAACAGTAAATACAAGATCAACTATACTCTCGACTATGTTGCAGGCTTTTTCGGGGTTATGGGACTGGCCTTCCCCCTTATATTCAAGGCCTTTTTTAAATACGAGAAAAAGACCGCTTTTGACAGAGGACTTTCGGTTGTGGTTTATGGTATTTTTGTTTTCTTCCTGATCTCTTCCTTTAACAGGAGGACTCAGGCACAATGGCCGCTTCTGGTTAGTTTACCCTTAATAATCATTGCTTTTAATTATGCTCTGAAGCATGAGAAGTTTAAAAAATGGCTGTTCCGGTTCAGCCTCGCAACCCTGGTACTGCTCTCCTTTCTGAGAATTGCTCTTGTTGAAGAGCGGATCTCGCCTATTGTGTACGAATCGCACGGAAATAAGGAATGGGTAGCCGAATTGCACCAAAAATCGGAAGGAAGACCTGTGGTATTCAGGAATTCCTATAGCGAAGCTTCCATGTACAGTTTTTATTCGGGAGTGGAAGCTATGTCGGCCAACGGGTATCCTTTCAGGAAGAACCAATACGACCTGGACAGCTCGGAAAGTAATTTCAGGCATAAAAAAGTAGTGTACCTCTCTTCTCAAAAAGGAGCGGATTCTTCTTTCGGATATACCAGAAAATTCAGAAATTTGAAATGGAAGGGGATTTTTGTCGATGATTTCCGGCCATGGAGGAAATTAAAGGTTACATTGCAGGAGGAGGAAATAGATCCGGGCAGTAATTCGGTAAGCTTCAAACTGGACAATCCGTATAATGAGGAGGTAGCATTTGGAGAACTGAAGTTTTACGGCCTGACATTAAACCGAAAAAAAGCAGTTCTGGACACACTTAAGGTGGAATTGGAAAACCGCTTCCTCAACGGCAGGATCCCGGCTAAAAGCAGCCTGGAGATCAGGGTCGATTTAAAGGATACGGAAAAATTACAACAGGCGGAATTTTTCAGGATCACCATAGCCGAAAATATATTATCTATGGGCTTTCAGGGGAATATTGTTCCCGTAAAAGAGTAAATGGAGGTTATAAGCAGACATATCGAATCCAATACGGTTGAAACGCTCTTACTGTTGAGTTGTTTTGCGCTGATCACCATTGTAAAAGTGCGTAACGAGCTCAGGTTTCAAACCTTTCTGGAGCTGTTCTTTTCCAATAAATACCTGAAGATCTACGGGAAGGAGCACAATCTTAATTTCAGCTCGTTCAATATCCTTTTATTCCTGGTTCAGATTATCGTATTCGGTTTTTTTCTGCATTATGTAAATATTTATTTTGAAGGGACCACTTCTTTTCATATTGGCATCATTATTTCTGCCATTGCATTGCTGGTCCTTTTTAAGTATTATTTTGAAAAATTGATCGCAAATATTTTCAATATAGAATTCTTCTCTGAGAGATACAATTTTCACAAGCTTAGCTATCGAAGCCTGATTTCCATTGTTTTACTTCCTTTTATCACATTGCTGATTTATAGCCCTTTACCTCAAAAAACTATCATTGTAATAACGATAGGGCTTTTTCTCTTGCTAAATACAACAGCTTTTATTCTGACACTGAAAAATCATCAAAAATTAATCCTTAACAGATTGTTTTATTTTATTTTGTATCTTTGCGCTCTTGAAATAGCACCTTATTTAATAGCGTTTAAGCTGGTGTTTTAATAACTAAGAATTAAAACTATTTGGTTATATGAAAGTGAAGACAATTTTGGTTTCTCAGCCCGAACCTAAAGTAGAAAATTCGCCTTACTTGCAGCTTATAGAAAAGCAAAAAGTTAAAATCGATTTTAGACCTTTCATCCACGTAGAAGGTGTTAACGCAAAAGATGTAAGAC
Organism: Leptobacterium flavescens; assembly: GCF_010671605.1. GTDB lineage: Bacteria > Bacteroidota > Bacteroidia > Flavobacteriales > Flavobacteriaceae > Leptobacterium > Leptobacterium flavescens. The sequence continues at coordinate 427,469 of NZ_JAABOO010000003.1, read as the reverse complement.
AGCAGAAGATAGATCTCTCTAATTTCACTGCTATTGTCCTTACCAGCAGAAATTCTGTAGACCACTTTTTCAGGATTGCCGAAGAAATGCGCTTCAAAGTGCCGGACACGATGAAGTATTTCTGTCAGTCTGAAGCTGTGGCTTACTATCTTCAGAAATACGTTGTTTACAGAAAGCGTAAGATCTACGTAGGCAAGAGAACCTTTAACGATCTTTCTCCCCTTATCAAAAAGTATAAGGATGAGAAATTCCTTCTTCCGTCATCGGATGTTCTAAAACCTATCGTTCCTCAGACGCTTGACGATCTGAAAGTAGACTGGAAAAGAGCTATCCTTTACAAGACGGTGATCAGTGACCTATCTGACTTAAGAAATGTATATTACGATATCCTCGTTTTCTTCAGTCCGTCGGGAATAGAATCCTTATTTAAGAATTTCCCCGATTTCGAGCAGAACAATACCCGTATTGCTGTTTTTGGAAATACAACAGTTAAAGCTGCGAATGATTCAGGCCTCAGAATAGATATTCAGGCTCCGACCCCGGAGACCCCATCTATGACCATGGCTCTAGAAAAATATATAAGTTCGGTCAATAAAAAATAAGCCGAATAAAAAAAACCTCCGGATCCGGAGGTTTTTTTATATCATTATTCTTCTCTTTCCTATTTAGGTCCCCCTTCTAAGGTTTCCTTATTTGCAAAGGATTCGAATTTCTTGAAGTTCTCTTTAAACGCATTTGCCAGCTGGTGTGCTTTTTCATAATAACCTTCGTCATTATTCCAGGTCCTTCTCGGACTCAACACCTCTGTCGGAACACCAGGACATGTTCTGGGCTGTGCAACACCGAAAACAGAATGGATATGGTAATTCTCATAATTAACCTCTCCAAGCTCTCCGTTCATAGCTGCAGCGATCATAGCTCTGGTGTACTTAAGTTTCATCCTATGACCAACACCGTAAGGACCTCCGGTCCATCCAGTGTTTACCAGCCATACATTTACTCCGGCCTCCTGCATCTTCTTACTTAGCATCTCTGCATATTTGGTAGGATGCAAAGGCATAAACGGCGCTCCGAAGCAAGCTGAGAAGGAAGGTACAGGTTCATTGATCCCTGCTTCCGTTCCAGCCACTTTGGCCGTATATCCCGAGATAAAGTGATATGCCGCCTGTCCCGGAGTTAACTTGGAGATCGGAGGCAGAACACCAAAAGCATCTGCTGTTAAGAAGAAAATATTCTTAGGTTTATAACCTATAGAAGGTACCTGAATATTATTAATATGATCTATCGGGTAACTTACCCTTGTATTCTGTGTGATAGAAGTATTCTCGAAATCTACATTGCCATTCTCATCCATGATGATATTCTCCAGGATAGCTCCTTTTTTAATGGCATTGTAAATATCCGGTTCATTTTCCTGAGAAAGGTTGATCACTTTAGCGTAACATCCGCCTTCAAAGTTAAAAACGGTATTCTCATTGGTCCATCCGTGCTCATCATCTCCGATAAGTTTGCGATCAGGATCAGCAGAAAGCGTTGTTTTTCCCGTACCTGAAAGTCCGAAGAAAATAGCCGTTTCACCATCCTCACCTACATTGGCACTACAGTGCATCGGAAGGGTGTTGTGAAATACAGGAAGTTCGAAGTTCAATGCAGAGAAGATCCCTTTCTTGATCTCTCCCGTATAACCTGTTCCTCCTATAAGCGCGATCTTTTTACCAAAGTTCAGGATAGCAAAGTTGTGCTGACGCGTTTCGTCTATCTCTGCATCGGCCATAAAGCCGGGAGCATTGATCACGGTCCATGTAGGATCGAAATCCTTAAGTTGCTCTTCCGTTGGTCTGATAAACATATTGTTTGCAAACATATTAGACCACGGGTATTCGTTAATTACACGGATACTCAACTTGTAATTAGGATCTGCACATGCGAAGCAATCTCTTACGAATACTTCTTTTTCAGACAAATAAGCAGTTACTTTATCGTAAAGCTTATCAAACTTATCTGCATCAAAAGGGATATTGATATTTCCCCACCAAACTTTATCGGCTGTAATATCGTCCTTAACAATAAAACGATCCTGAGGGGATCGTCCTGTAAACTCTCCTGTGTTTACCGCCAGGGCTCCTGAGGAAGCTTCCTTCCCTTGTTCCTTTTCAATAGTTATCTGATGTAATTGATCTGGCGTTAGCTGATAAAAGATCTTAGAATTTTTGATTCCGTACTCTTCAAGCGAAATCGATTTCGAAAAAAGTGTATTCGTTGCCATAGATATAGCTGATTGTGTTGTGATTTACTCTGCAAAAGTAAGAATTAATTATATTTCAAACGTTTGAGGAAGAATTTTATTTGGTCTTGAGTTTTATAAATTTATAGAACATTATCCCCCAACCGATTAGGAGCAATGTTCCACCGATCGGAGTTACAAAACCAATGCTTTTAAAGTTAAAGGAACTGAGCTCATTTGTAGCCAATCCGTAGATGGATCCGGAGAACAAAATTATTCCCGAAAGGAAGAGATAGAAAAGTGTTTTTTTTGTTTTTTCGGTCAGAACAGGAACAATTCCCAAAAACAATAAGACCAAAGTGTGATACATCTGATATTTTACGCCTGTCTCAAAAGTGGCCAGATCGTCTGCCGCTACTAATTTTTCCAGGCCGTGAGCTCCGAAAGCTCCTATCGCTACAGTTAAAAAACCCAATAAAGCAGCAACACTCAAAATTGTTTTGTTCATAACTTCAACTCATCTTTTCATTATAAATGTAACATTTTGCTACATTCGTGTTATTATTTTCGACACAAAATTACTGAACAAAAATCGTTATGAGAAATATTTTGATCATAGGAGCAGGAAAATCTACTTCCTACCTCATTCAATATTTTTTAGATAAATCCGAAAAGGAGAATTTACACCTTATTGTGGGCGATCTGGAGCTGGGAAATGCTCAGGCCATCCTTAATAACCATCCCAATTCTACAGCGCTTAAACTGGACATCTTTAAAAAGGAAGAGCGTCAAAAAGCTATTCAGAATGCAGATATCGTGGTATCTATGCTTCCGGCCAGGCTGCATATAGAAGTGGCCAAGGATTGTGTTGCCCATAATAAGAATATGGTAACCGCATCTTATGTGAGTAAGGAAATGGAAGCCTTAAACGAAGAAGTAAAAGCCAAAGGACTGGTTTTTATGAATGAAATAGGAGTAGATCCTGGAATCGATCATATGAGTGCCATGCAGGTGATAGATGATATCAGGGCCAAAGGCGGGAAGATGATCCTGTTCGAATCCTTTACAGGGGGACTGGTAGCTCCGGAAAGCGATACCAACTTGTGGAACTATAAATTTACCTGGAATCCGAGGAATGTAGTTCTTGCCGGTCAGGGAGGTGCCGCCAAATTCATTCAGGAAGGAGCCTATAAATATATTCCGTATCATAAATTATTCAGGCGTACGGAATTCCTAGATATTAACGGATATGGCATTTTTGAAGCTTATGCCAACAGGGATTCGCTTAAATACAGATCTGTATACGGTTTAAACGATATCCTGACCCTCTACCGGGGAACCATCCGAAGGGTAGGTTTTTCCAAAGCCTGGAATATGTTCGTGCAACTGGGAATGACCGACGACAGTTATATCCTGGAAGGCAGTGAAAACATGAGCTATCGCGATTTTACCAATTCCTTCCTTCCGTATTCACCCACCGACTCCGTAGAACTCAAATTGAGGCATTACCTCAAAATAGATCAGGACGATATTATGTGGGGGAAATTACTGGAGCTTAATCTTTTTGACAAAAACAAAAAAGTAGGACTCAAAGATGCCACACCGGCCCAAATGCTTCAGAAGATACTCGAGGACAGCTGGATGCTGGAACCGGAAGATAAAGATATGATCATGATGTATCACAAGTTCGGTTACGAACTGGATGGTAAAAAATATCAGGTCGATTCGCATATGGTAGCCCTGGGAGAAGACAGGACCTATACAGCCATGGCAAAAACTGTGGGCCTTCCGGTAGCGATCGCTACTTTACAGATCCTTAACGGCATTATAAAGAGCCCCGGAGTGCAGATCCCCATAAACAAGGAGGTTTACGAGCCCATCCTTGAAGAATTACAGGAGTACGGTATAATTTTTAAGGAACGTGAAGTTCCCTATCTGGGTTATAATCCGGACAATGTAGCGGGCTGACCTTCCTGTTTGATATTATTTTTCTATATTTCGTTAATATTCGAAACATAAACTATGAAAATAACTAACGAAACTGTAGAAATCGATGGGATCGACAAAGAGATCCTTCGTTATCTTATGAAGGATGCGAGAAAACCCATCCTTGAAATTGCCCGTAAAATAGGAATATCCGGAGCCGCCATCCATCAGCGATTAAGAAAACTGGAAGCCTCCAGGCTCATTTCGGGCTCCAAGTTTATCATTAACCCCAAAGTCCTGGGTTATTCTACCATGGCCTTTATCGGGATCTACCTGGACAAGGCCATCCGGAATCCGGAAGCGGTAAGACAGCTCAAAGATATTCCCGAGGTACTGGAGTGCCATTATACAACCGGAAACTGGAGTATCCTTATCAAGATCCTCTGCCGCGATAACGAACACCTGATGAGCCTGCTCAATCACAAAATACAGGTTATAGAAGGGGTTTCCCGCACAGAAACCTTTATCTCCCTTAACCAACAGATAGACAGGCAGATAAAAATATAAACCTCTGTTTTCTCAACCCATCAGAACAGCCGTTTTGTAAGGATGGTTTTTTCCTGCGACTAAATTTTCGAGTTAAAATCAAAGTAAAAAATCAAAATACAAAACAAATGAGTAAAACAATAAAAGAGTCTTTAGACCACGTTCATCAACTATTAGGAGAAGGGAAATTCATTGAAGCTATGGAAACATATCTGCACGACGATGTAGAGTTAAGAGAAGCTAATGATGCTCCTAAAGCAGGGAAACAATTCAACCTTGATTTCGAGCAGAAATTTATTGATGAGCAACTTGCAGAATTCGTAAGATACGATGTATATGATGTAGCTGTTGACGGAGATAAATCGTTCTATACTGCAGAGATGGAATTAAAACTTAAAAACGGAGAAACCATGCTTTCACAACAGGCAGTTGCAACTACCTGGAGAGATGGTAAGATCTACAGAGAGCGTTATTACCACGCATAAAGAACCGGAATACCCGCAGAGGTATCCGCAAAAACAAGGAGTCCTGAGTTCACTTTACATTCTAAAGTCTCAGGACTCTTTTTTTATTCAAACAATACTTATAATTAATTTACCCACAGCCTGTTAGGTTTTTATTTTTTGCCCGACCAAAAGAAAAAAACAATGAATTTCGAAAGAGAAGCTTTAGATAATGTATACCGCCTTCTGGAAGAAGAAAGGTTTATGGAAGCAATAGAAATTTATCTTCACAACGACCTGGGAATTAAAAGCAGCAGTGAAGAGTTAGTATAATGAAAAAGAAGATTTGATAGCTACGTATAATCCACTAGTAATTTGAGAATAATTTAATTAATTTGTTTGGTACTAAAAAGCCCTGACGGTCATGTCAGGGCTTTTTAATTATAATATCTTCTTTCTGTTTAATCTCTGCTCCCCATTACCCTTAAGGCAAAATAAAGTAAGGTAGCCAGAGATCCGATTGCAGCAACCACATAGGTCCTTGCCGCCCATTTCAGGGAATCCTCGGCTCCTTTATATTCTTCCTGGCTTACCATATGCTTATTTTTCAGCCATGCTAACGCCCTGTTACTCGCATCGTATTCTACCGGCAGGGTAACAAAACTGAAAAGAGTTCCGAAGGCAAACATCACAAGACCTGCAATGGCCACCCAATATCCGAGTGCCGTTGAAGCTCCCAGTACAATACCTCCGAAAATAACCCATACAGACATTCCCGAAGCCACGCTTACCACAGGTACCAGCCTGGACCGCATTTGCAGCCATTCATAGGCCTGGGCATGTTGTACCGCGTGCCCGCATTCGTGTGCAGCAACTGCAGCTGCCGCCGCATTTCGCTGATGATATACCCCTTCACTGAGGTTAACTGTTTTATTTTTCGGATTATAATGATCTGTCAGCATCCCCGGGGTAGAAATGACCTTTACATCATTGATCCCGTGATCCTGTAGCATTTTCTCTGCAATCTCCGCACCACTCATTCCATTTCTCAATTGTACTTTAGAGTAATGCCTGAATTTACTTTTCAGCTTCTGGCTTACAAGCATACTTACCAAACCAATAGCTCCTATCAATATATAATACCCTATCCACATAATTTAAAATTTACAATTAAAGATACGATATAAAAAGCAAAAACCCCGCCAATCTTGGCGAGGTTTTAACAAACTGATATTTTGTCAGGAAAATCCCGAAAACAGCTCTTCAGCTTATCAGGATGTACATAAACTTATCGTAAATGAGCCTTCAACCCTGTTGTCGTCGGTTGAAGAAATACTTTTGATCTTTCCGGTCAACTCGGTTGCAGTGATCTCGGTGATCTCTACAATAGAGTTAAGCACATTTAAAGGTGCTTCGTTCTCCTTTCCGAAGATGACGATCACATTCCTGTGAAAGCCGATCCTGTTGGGAACGTCGGCAGATACGTAATAAACAAAATCCAGAATATCGGTACTGCAGTCCGCCACCGTATTGGTAACAGATAACGAAATAGATCCGTTCGGGTTTACAAAGGCCTTGCCTCCGGTAGCCAGAAAAGGATCGCCCATTACGGTGCCCATTAATGTTTGTTCTGCAATTGTGTCTGGAGATTCGCTGTCGTCTGAACAGGACAGCATAAAAAAGCTAATGGCAATAATTGCCAGGGGGTAAAACTTTTTCATTAAGTATGGGTTTTTAGATTTGGTTTCCCAAACATATCACCATACGTTAAAGTTTTCCAAAATTATCCGACAATATTCACAATTCTCCCATGAACTACAATAACCTTCTTCGGCTCACGTCCTTGTAATTGGTTTTGAGTACGTTCGTCTGCAAGAACCGCTTTTTCCACTTCCTCTTTTCCAAAATCCAACGGCAATTCTATCTTAAAACGCATCTTCCCGTTAAAGGAAACCGGGTATTCCTTATTGCTCTCCACCAGGTGTTTCTTCTCGAATACCGGGAAGGGAGCATAGGCTACAGATGTAGTATGACCCAGCTTCTGCCACAGCTCTTCGGCAATATGAGGTGCATAAGGCGAAATAACAATAGCTAGTGGCTCCAGAATAGCCCTGCTGTTACATTTCTGAGCTGTCAGTTCGTTTACGGCTATCATAAAGGAACTCACAGAAGTATTAAAGGAGAAGTTGTCTATATCTTCGGTTACCTTTTTAATGGTCTTGTGCAGGGTCTTTAAAGAATCTTTGGAAGGTTCCGCGTCCGAAACATTAAAGCCGTCTCCGTTATGATAAAGCTTCCACAATTTCTTAAGGAAAGAGAATACTCCCGTAATTCCTGCTGTATTCCATGGTTTAGCCTGTTCCAGTGGCCCGAGGAACATCTCATACAGACGTAGGGTATCGGCACCGTAATCTTCACAGATATCATCCGGGTTAACTACATTAAACCATCGTTTAGACATTTTTTCGATCTCCCGTCCGACAATGTATTTGCCATCCTCCAAAATAAACTCCGCATCACTAAACTGAGGCTGCCAGTTCTTAAGATCTTCTATTTTAATTTCATCAGAAGCATTCACCATGTTTACATCTACCCTCAATTCTTCAACCTCATAGTCGTCCTTCAGGTTTTTGGAAACATATTTATTGGTTCCGCTAATTCGGTAAACAATAGCGCTTGTTCCTAAGATCATTCCCTGGTTGATAAGCTTTTTAGCAAATTCATCAACAGGTACTATCCCCTTATCAAATAAGAACTTCTGCCAGAAACGAGCGTAAAGCAAATGCCCTGTGGCATGCTCGCTTCCACCTATATAAAGGTCCACCTGCTTCCAGTAGTCAATAGCTTCCTCAGAGAATATCTCATCTTTATTGGCCGCATCCATATAGCGGTTAAAGTAATAGGAACTTCCGGCCCATCCCGGCATGGTATTTAACTCCAGCGGGAAAACGGTTTTGTGATCTATCTTCTCATTGGCTACCACACGGTTGTTTTCGGAATCCCAGGCCCATAGTTCTGCATTCCCTAAAGGCGGTTCTCCCGTTTCCGTAGGCAGGTACTTTTCTACTTCCGGTAATTCCAATGGCAGGTGCGCTGCATCTATCATCTGCGGAAGTCCGTTCACATAATATACCGGGAAAGGTTCTCCCCAATAACGCTGACGGCTGAATACCGCATCACGCAGGCGGTAATTTACCTTTCCTTTTCCCTGGCCTATTTTTTCCAGTTCTTCAATAGCCTTTTTAACTGCCTCCTTATAACCAAGGCCGTTAAGAAAGTCTGAATTCCCAATACGGGTGTTTTCCTTATCGGCAAAAGCTTCTTCGCTAATGTCTACCCCGTCAAAAATATTGGGGATCTCTATATTATAATGTTTTGCAAAATCGTAATCGCGCTGATCTCCACAAGGTACGGCCATTACTGCTCCAGTACCATAGCTGGCAAGGACGTAATCTCCTATCCAGATCGGTACTTTCTTTCCGCTGAACGGATGTATGGCATAAGCTCCGGTAAAGGCTCCTGAGATGGTCTTTACATCGGCCATTCGTTCCCGCTCACTGCGCTTCGCGGTTGCTTCCACATAAGCCTCAACTTCTTCCTTTTGTTCTGCAGTAGTGATCTTAGCCACGAAATCATGTTCCGGAGCCAGGGTCATAAAGCTCGCCCCGAAAATAGTATCTGGGCGGGTGGTAAATACCTCGATCCACTCGTCGTGTCCGTCTATCTTGAATTTTACAGAAGCTCCTACCGACTTGCCGATCCAGTTACGTTGACTTTCCTTTAAAGGCTCCGGCCAGTCGATGGTTTCGAGTCCCTGAAGCAGGCGTTCTGAAAAGGCAGTGATACGCATACTCCACTGCGTCATTTTTTTACGGATCACCGGATGCCCTCCTCTTTCGGAAACTCCATTTACGATCTCGTCATTGGCAAGTACAGTACCTAAAGCAGGACACCAGTTTACTTCAGTCTCCGCCAGATAGGTAAGCCTGTATTTTAATAATATCCTTTGTTGTTCTTCGGATGAAAATGCCTTCCATTCTTCGGCTGTAAACTCAGGAGTATCGGCATCACAGCTGGCATTTACGGTCTTATTCCCTTCATTTTCAAAACGGGTGGTCAGGGTTGAAATATCTTCCGACTTATCCGTATCCTCATTATACCATGAGTTAAACAATTGAATAAAGATCCACTGCGTCCATTTGTAATAGGCCGGATCGGATGTACGTACCTCCCGGCTCCAGTCGAATGAAAACCCGATCTTATCCAGTTGCTCTCTATATCTTTTTATATTGGTTTCTGTTGTAATTGCGGGATGCTGCCCGGTCTGGATAGCATATTGTTCTGCCGGAAGTCCGAAAGAATCGTATCCCTGCGGATGCAGTACATTAAAGCCCTGATGACGCTTAAAACGCGCATAGATATCACTGGCAATATATCCCAGCGGATGCCCTACGTGCAGTCCTGCCCCTGAAGGGTAAGGAAACATATCCAAAACATAATATTTCGGCTTGTCTGAATTATTCTCTGCTTTAAAGGTCTGGTTCTCTGCCCAGAATTTTTGCCATTTGGCTTCAATTTCGTTGAAATCGTACTTCATCCCGTTTACTAAAAAACTAATGTCACACTGCTTGGGCCGGGATCCCGGCAGTTACAGCCTGACATTGCATTACATTAAAATTTCCGCAAAAATAAGCCTATTAGTTGAAAGAGAAAAGTTTAAAAGGCTTATAAAAAAGTACGGCCGGAAATTATCACTTCCGACCGCCTCTATATTTAAAATTCAGCTTCTTCCTAGAACTGATATCCTACAGAAAGCTGGAAGTTCCCGTTCCTGATATCCGGATTCTCATCCAGGGCGGTAATTCCTATAGTGTATCTTGCCTGGGTAAATATCCCCATATCAAATTTATACCCCAGTCCCAGGCTGGCTCCCAGGTCAAAACTGTTAGCGTCTATATCTACAGTTTGCCCTCCCAGGCCATCGTCAAAAGAAACATTGTCATTTACCAAAAAAGAGAATTGCGGTCCTGCTTCCACGCTAAAGCCATCTGCTATATAGTACTTTGCCAGAATAGGTAAGGACAGATAATCCAGTTCGATGGTAATCAGGTCTCCTATATCGCTTCCCTGGGCAGAATACAGTAATTCGGGTTGGAGTGAGAATTTATCGGTCAGGCTAATTTCGGAGGTCACCCCCAGGTGAAGGCTGATCCTGGAATCAAGGCTGATATCCGAACCTGTAATATTAGCTACGTTAAGTCCGCCTTTAACACCGAATTTTACATCCTGCGCATTTGCACCTACTGCCAATAAACTTACACTCAAAAAAAATAATAGTTTTTTCATAATAATGGGTTTTTATTTATTTCCAGCACATTTTCCAAGAACTGTGCCATTATCATGAAATTTTTGAACAAGAAGTAAGTAAAAACCTATAAGTTACTGACAGTCAAGCAGAAAAAACTTCAGCTTTTTTCTCTTGCTTTTTCTTCCATAGGTAAAAGGCAATGGTAAATAAAAGCGTTTATGGGAGTAGAAACTCCCAGACGCTCCCCTTCTTTTACAATATAGCCGTTAAAATTCTCCAGTTCCGAAGCTTTTCCCTCCATAATATCGCGTTGCATGGAGGCTGTTGTATCGTAAGTTTGTTTATCAATCGCCTTAAATGTATTCTCCACATCCTGATGGCTCAGGGCAATTCCTTTTTTATTGGCCACCTGCACGATCTCCTGTGCGGTATCCTCCATGATCTTCCGGATCCCTTTGCTTTCCCGCATTATTCCTATTACAGATCTGGTCAGGCCACCTATCCCACTTATGGTTGCAATAAAGAGGAATTTCCTCCATATCTCCAGGTGAATGTCATCGGCAATTCGGTTATCAAAATCAGCCTGATCGAAAACGGATTTTATCTCTTTAACCCGATCTGTTTTTTCATTATTCATTTCCCCGAAGAGTACCTGCGGATGAAATGCCGCGTGTTTTATAATGCCCGGGCTTTCCACAAAGCTTATGATCCTGCAGAGTCCGGCCAGTACCTGATGATCTTCCAGTACGCTGAGCAATTTATCGGCATTATCCGCTCCGTTCTGCAACGGAAGTACCACAGTCTCTTTATGCAGGTAAGGTTTTATCTGTCTGGCAATATCTTCAACCTGCCAGGATTTAACTCCCAGAAGGATCAGGTCTGCATCCTTAAGAGTACTTATATCATCGGTAGCCAGAGTAGGGCTGGTCTTAAAATCGCCGTAAATACTTTTTACTTCCAGTCCGTTTTTCCGGATCGCCTCCAGATGTGCTCCCCGGGCAATAAAAGTGGTATTAAAACCGGCTTTGGCAAGTTTTCCTCCAAAATACCCTCCAACACCTCCGATTCCGTAGATCGCTATATTCATTTAGTCTGTCTTAAATTCAACAGAATAAATGTACTCATTTTAGGGATTAAAAATCACTTTATATTCATTCGCCTGATATCCAGAAAACCTAAAACCGAGAACAACAGAAAATAGCCTATACTGTACAAGGCCACCCTCGGGAACCAGACCATGGCATTTACATCTTTGCTGTCCAGCGGGAATAAACTCAGCATACTATATGCATAGGGGTAGTATATTGATTCTTTTGCCTGATAAACAATAAGGCCTGTTATAAAAAGGACCATTCCTATTCCCAGGGGAACGATAAAATTCTTAAACCTGAAGCTCAGCCAGAACTGAAGTCCGATGATCCCCAGAACAGAGATAAAAGATCTGAAGAGTAGTTTTACAAACAGGGAAACATTTGGAGTATGCTCCCACATCTGAAGTTCTCCGTGAACCCCGCCAACAGTATATCCTACTATAAAAACCAGCAATGCAAATAAAACATAGGTAAACAACACCAGTCCCAATACGATGAAGAGTTTCCCGAAATACACACTCCATTTGGGAATGGGCAGGGTAAAAAGATGCTTTACGGACAGGGATTTATGCTCAATCTGAACAATAAGGCTGGTTACCAGAATAATAAACATGGGGATAAGCAAAGGGGAAGCCGCCGTAATTTGACTGGTCATAAAGCTGTCCCACGGATTCTCTCCTTCTTTAGGGATCAGTTTCTCGTATTTAAGCAGGTAATATAGAAGATAGATCAGCGGAATAAAAAAAGCCCCTATCACCGATAGCCAAAAGGCAAATGTCCTCTTTAATTTAACGGTCTCGTTCTTGGTACTCGAAAGAAAATATGATAATGAATTCATGGTTTTTAGTTTTCGGTTAGAGAAAGGAATAATTCTTCCAGGTTATCTTTGATCCTTACCTGATAAACTGCAATCTGACGGTTTCTGAGATTATCAATAAGCCCGGGGATCTCATCCTTACGATTAATCACCACATTGAGGGATTGTTCATCGGCAATATCCGGGTTCATTTGCAGCTCTTTCGCTATTTCACTTGCAGAAGAAGTATCATTGGTCTCGATCTCTACAACCAGTTTTCCTGTTTGAGAATTCTTCAGGGCCGCAACCGTGTTCTGAAAGAGCATCTTACCTTCCCTGATGATCCCCACATGAGAACAGGTCTTCTCTATTTCACTTAAGAGGTGACTTGAGATAAAAATGGTGGTATCGTGCTGTTCATTGAGTTCCCGGATCAGGGACCGCATTTCTATGATCCCTTTTGGATCCAATCCGTTTGCAGGCTCATCCAGAATGAGTAATTCCGGTTTATTCAGCAAGGAAATGGCCAAACCAAGCCGTTGCTTCATTCCGAGGGAAAAAGCTTTTACCTTTTTCTTTTTCACATAAGAAAGCTTGACGATCTCCAGAACCTCTTCTATCCTGTTTTTCGGGACACCTCCCCTGTACCTGGCAGCTATTTTCAGGTTCTCCCTGGCGTTCAGATGGCCGTAAAGTGAAGGGTTTTCGATGAGTGCTCCCACCCGGGCCAGATTGTCGATCCGGTTTTCCTCAAACGGCTGTCCGAATAATGAAATGCTTCCTTTTTGTTTTCTCAGTAAACCGAGAAGGAGCCTGATAGTGGTGGTTTTCCCCGATCCGTTAGGTCCCAAAAAGCCATAAACACTTCCCCTGGGCACTTCCAGATCCAGGGCAGAAATATCATTTTTAGATTTTGAATACGAAAAGCAAAGATTTTCTGTTTTAATGATTGGTTGTATCATTGTTTGCGGTTTTGTTGTTAAACGATCGAGACGCCATATTGTAACAACAATCCACTTAATTTAACTTCCGGAAAAATAGATTTAAAACAAAGCTTTTTACTATTTTTACGCGAATTAGCAGCAGTTCAGCATGAGTAGATCTTTTGAAAAATATCAGAAAAGAAAATTGATTTCTTCATATTTTTCGGTGATACTAAGTATTGCCCTGGTACTCTTTTTATTAGGGGTTCTGGGCATGTTAGTTCTCAATACCAAAAAACTGGCCGATCATTTTAAGGAACAGGTAGCTATTACTGTCTTTATTAAGGACAATGCCAAGGAGGTAGAGATCAATCAGCTTCAGAAGAGCCTTACCCTGGCCGAATACACCAAATCTGTAGAGTTTATTTCCAAGGAAGCCGCTGCGGAATCCCACAGTAAGGATATCGGCGAGAATTTTATGGAATTCCTGGGGTACAATCCTCTTCAGAATTCTATGGATGTGCATTTAAAAGCAGATTATGTTGCTCCCGATAAGGTAGAGGAGATTGCCAACGAGATCACTACCAAAGATTATGTTGCCGAAGTTTCCTATGACAAACCTTTAATATCCCTGCTAAGCGATAATGTAAAAAGGCTAAGCCTGTGGATCCTTGTTACCAGTGCCGTTTTTATGCTGATTGCGGTATTGCTGATCAACAGTTCAATCCGGCTTTCCATTTACTCAAGGCGTTTTATCATCAAGACCATGCAAATGGTGGGTGCCACGAAGAGATTTATTCGTAAGCCATTTATTATAAAGAGTGTGCAGCTGGGAATGATAGGGTCTGTTGTTGCCCTTATGGCTATGGCAGGTGTCCTGTATTATTTTGACACTAAACTCCCGGAACTGCGCTTACTGGAAGACCCTATTTTACTGGTGGTTCTCTTCTCCGGGATCTTTATTGCCGGGGTGGTAATTACCTGGATCAGTACTTTTTTTGCTACCCAGCGCTTTTTAAACTTAAGAACAGACGATTTATATTATTAAATTTGCATTATGAGCAAGAATAAAAACAATCCCCAGGCTAAGAAAACACAACCTTCTGTCTTTATCTTTCAGAGGAAGAACTATCTGTTTATGTTTATAGGCCTGGCATTTATTGCTCTCGGGTTTTTTCTGATGAGTGGCGGAGGAAGCAAGGATCCTAATGTCTTTAATCCGGAGATCTTTAGTTTCAGACGTATCCGTCTTGCTCCCACCCTTGTACTTATCGGTTTTGCCATAGAAGTATATGCCATCCTTTTAAATCCGGACAAAAGCAAATCATCTGATTCAAATAAATAATTGCAGGTAAACAACTTTTACCATCTGAAAACCAAAAGCATTCATGGATACTATTGATGCGATCATTCTGGGTATCATTCAGGGATTAACCGAATTCCTCCCTGTTTCATCCAGCGGTCACCTCGAATTGGGAAAAGCCATTCTGGGAGACAATTCCGTTCCGGAAGAAAGCCTGTTATTCACTATCGTACTGCATTTTGCAACTGCACTGAGTACCATAGTGGTCTTTAGAAAAGAAGTGATGGAAATTATAAAAGGGCTTTTTCAGTTTAAATGGAACGAGGAATCGAAATTCTCGCTAAAGATCATTATATCTATGATCCCGGCGGTTTTTATAGGTCTGTTTTTCGAAGAACAGCTAGAGGAATTATTCGGAGAGAACATACAACTGGTAGGTTTTATGCTGATGATCACTGCCCTGTTGCTTTTCCTTGCAGATAAAGCTAAAGACACCACTAAAAATGTCACCTATAACAATGCCTTTATTATTGGTGTTTCCCAGGCAATTGCCGTTCTTCCCGGTATATCCAGGAGTGGGGCCACTATTTCTACTTCGGTTTTACTGGGGATAGATAAAACAAGAGCAGCCAGATTTTCATTTTTAATGGTCGTTCCCCTTATTTTCGGAAGTATTGCCAAAACCATCATGGATGGAGGGATCACCTACGAAAGCAAACAGCTTACCCCAATGATCATAGGCTTTATTGCCGCTTTTCTATCCGGTTTGCTGGCTTGTACCTGGATGATACAACTGGTAAAAAAGAGCAAGCTTACCTATTTTGCGGTATACTGCCTTATCGTAGGAGCTATTGCCATTATTTATGCTTTTTTAAATTGATACAAGATGCTAACAGAGGAGGATTTTAAGAACGGACAGCTATTGTTGATAGACAAACCCCTGGAATGGTCTTCTTTTCAGGCGGTGAATAAGATAAAATGGGCAATCCGTAAAAAATTCAACCTTAAAAAAATAAAGGTGGGGCACGCCGGTACCCTGGATCCGCTTGCCAGCGGCCTGCTGATCATTTGCACAGGGAAGTTTACCAAAAAGATCCCCGAATACCAGGGACAGGTAAAAGAATACACAGGTACGTTTACCCTGGGAGCAACCCGGCCCTCCTATGATATGGAGACCGAGATCGACAAACACTTCCCCACCGAACATATCAGTGAAGAACTGATCAGGAAGACTACAGAGCAGTTTACAGGTGAGATTGAGCAGTATCCTCCCATATTTTCTGCTTTAAAAAAGGACGGTAAGCGTTTATACGAGTTCGCCAGAGAAGGGAAAGAGGTAAAGATCGAAGCCCGGAAAATAACCATCAGCGAATTCGAGATCACGCGAATTGCATTACCCGCAGTAGATTTCAGGGTAGTTTGCAGTAAAGGCACTTATATCAGATCTTTAGCCCATGATTTCGGGAAAGCCCTGGATTCAGGAGCATATTTATCTGCATTGAGAAGAACCAAAATAGGTGATTTTAACGTAAATAACTCGGTGGCGCCGGAAAGCTTTGTTACACAGCTTTTTGATTAAGAAAAATTTAATTTCTTATATTTAAAATAATTTTGCGCCCAAATAGTTACTAATTGTATGAGCTTAAACGATAAACAGTTATCCTTTATCATTACATTTTTTGTCATGTCAATCGTGGCATTAGTGCTCTTTAATATCCATCTCAGCGGTATCAAAGAGCCCGAGTATTTATTGGAATTAGCTCCGGAAGAATTATGGGAGGAGATCCCCGAGCCTATTATTGAAGAGAAGGTTGAGCAGGAGCTGGTAAAGACGCATATGGCCTATAATGAAGCGGCTAAAAGCAGATTCGATAAAGAGCTGGATGAATTCAAGACCCTGGAGGAGTTGATGGAAGAAGCAAAAGAGGCCGAATCTGAAGACACCGAAAATACAGATGACACCTCCAACGAGGATTCAGATAATGAAAATAACGACGATGAAAAGGATTTCCTCACCTCATCGGGAGGAAGCGGAAGTATCAATTCTGCTTCAAAAGTTAAAAAGAGGACTCTGGATTCTGATGGGAATAACACTACTGAGGAGATCTCAAAGAACAATGTAGCCAACAGGAACACCTCTATTTCCTATTCCCTGAAAGACAGGATGCACAGAAAGTTACCTAATCCTATCTACACTTGTGCGCAGAACGGGAAGATCGTTATCAATATTAAAGTGGATAATCAGGGGAATGTTATTGAAGCGACATTTAACCAGGCCAGTTCCAATTCGAGGAACGGTTGTCTGGTAGACAATGCCATCGCCTACGCTTTAAAAGCTAAATTCGAAAACAATTCGGGAAAAAGAGAACAAATAGGTACGATTACCTACTTGTTCCAGAATCATTAAAGCAAATCTGCAAGATCTTCTGCAGTGTTTTGCCCTTTGTCTTTATTGTACCATACCTGAAGGTCCTGCTTGAACTCAGGAGTAAGGCTTCCGTGCTCTTCTTTGTAGTCCTGTACCATTTTTGTGGCAACCGAAGGTCTTGGTCCCCAGGTATTGAGAACTTCCTTGCTCTTGTTATCCACAACGATCAGCTTGGGAATAGATCTGGCTCCGTTGGTCAGGAACCTGTCCATAAGCTCCTCATTCTCATCTCTCAGTACTACCTTAAAATCTATACCTTCATTCAGTTCTGCAATTTTCTCCATTACAGGCATCGTCTGAGCAGCATCTCCGCACCAGCTTTCGGTAAGTACCAGCCAGCTAACATCTCCGTCGAACTCCCTGGCTTTTTCCAGGATCTCTTCCGTTAGCTTAACCGTTTTATCCAAACGCTTCATACGCTTGTCGTTAAGCACGGAATAGTTACTCAGGGATTCGTTCTGAACCAGTCCTGTTGATTTCCCTTCTTCTACCAGGGCAGTAACCAGTTCTCTGTATTCTTTATATGTAATGGCCTTTTCCAGGCTCTCCGTAAGTATATCGTCTATTAAAATTTCCATAATTCAGTGGCAAACTTAAAATTAATATCCTTTTTTTAAAAACTCTTATTCCATACATTAGTAGTAAGAAATGAAAAAACTTACAAAATGGAGAAACACAGATGCGGATGGTGCGTAGGCGATCCGCTATATGAGGCTTATCACGACCAGGAATGGGGAGTGCCTGTATATGACGATGATACATTGTTTGAATTCCTGATCCTGGAAACCTTTCAGGCAGGCCTGAGCTGGATCACTATCCTCCGCAAAAGAGAGAATTTCAGAAAAGCCTTTGACCGTTTCGATTATAAAAAGATTGCAACTTACGATGAGGCCAAATATGAATCCCTGCTACAGGATCCGGGTATTATCAGGAATAAATTAAAAATAAAGGCCACCATTACCAATGCACAGAATTTTATGAAGATCCAGGAAGAGTTCGGGAGCTTCAGTAAATATATCTGGGCGTTTACAGATAATAAGCCCATTCAGAACAGTTTCGGGAATTACAAGGACGCTCCTGCTAATACTCCCTTATCCGATGCTATCAGCAAGGACCTGAAGAAAAGAGGTTTTAAGTTTGTGGGGACTACAGTGATCTATGCCCATATGCAAGCTACCGGAATGGTGAACGATCATGAAACAGGTTGTTTCAGGTATAAGGAAGTACAGCAGACTTAGCTTTTTTCCAGAAGTTCGAGGAAGCGGTTTCTCGGGATCTCTTCGGCTCCCAGGCTTTGAAGGTGAGGTGTGTAGATCTGGCAATCGATCAGGCGGTAATTCCCTTGTTCTACCAGGTGAATAAAAGCAATTTTTGAAGTATTACTTATTTTGGAGAACATACTTTCCCCGCAAAACACGCCATTACCGAGGTCTACTCCGTAGAGTCCGCCTACCAGTTCGTCCTCTTTCCACACTTCTACCGATGCCGCATATCCCATTTTATGCAGGGTGCAATAGGCTTCGATCATATCTTTGGTGATCCAGGTTCCTTCCTGGCCCTCCCTTTCGATCAGGGAACATTGAGTGATCACCTCTTTGAAGTTTTCATTAAAACTCACCCTGAACTCCTGTTTACGCAGCAATTGCTTCATACTTTTGGAGATCCTGAGCTTTTCGGGAAATAAAACCATCCTGGGGTCCGGACTCCACCACATAATGATGGAATCTTCATCAAACCATGGAAAGATCCCTTTTTGATATGCCAATAGCAATCTTTCGGGAGAAAGATCTCCCCCGACGGCTACGATCCCTTCTTCAGAAGCGTTTTCTACCGATGGGAATTCCAGTTTATCCGTAAGAAAGTACATAACAAAAGGATGATTTAGTTAAAAAAACCTAAAAAAATGTTAAAAAACGTTGCTCTTTTCTTTGTCATGTTAATTATTTTCTTCAAATTTGTTACTGCCTTTGCGACTAATTTTTATTTTCATCATTGCTTTTTGAGTTTATAGCAAAGGCAAAACCTAAAACCACAACATTAAGTCCCGGTATTTATATAAATATCGGGACTTTTTACTTTAAAGAAAAAACAAGCCCAGTAAAAAGGCCAGAACCCCGCAAATCATCATGATCAGGGTATAAGGTAATATCTCTCTTGCTTTTAGTTTCGTAATTGCCAATAAGGGTAATGCCCAGAAAGGTTGCAGCATATTCGTGATCTGATCTCCGTATGCCAGTGCCATTACCGCTTTTGGAAGCGGAACTCCGAGTTTCAGGGCAGATTCAATAACAATGGGACCCTGTACTGCCCATTGACCGCCTCCGCTGGGAACAAAAATATTCACCAGGCCGGCGCTGAAGAAGGTAAAGATGGGTAGCGTGGTTTCCGTAGCAATGGATGTAAAAAACTCTGCAATCTGGTTTACCATCCCGCTACTACTCATAATTCCCATGATCCCGAAATAAAGAGGAAACTGTATCAGTATGCCCGAAGTATCTTTTATGGCCTCATCCAGTGCGCTTAAAAAATTCCGGAAATTCCCGTGAAGGATAATAGCCAGCCCCAGCATAAAAAAGTTCAGCAAATTAGGGGTCAGGTTAAAAGACCTCAGCAACGGACTGTATTGAAAAACAAATGCCAACAGGATGATGAGTCCGAAGAAAGATGCCAGCAATCTCGAGTAATCCAGTTTTTCAGCTCCTTTTTTGGTGGAGACATCTTCAGGCTCAAATTCATATTCATCCAGGGAAAGCGGCGTAGCCGGGAGCTTCTTCCCCATTCTGTACAACACCAAGGGGATCAGGATCAATACAACGGCAAAAAGCAGGAGGTTCCACCAGCTGAAGATCGTTTCATAAGACGGGATAAAATCCGGGAGTTGTGCCAGTACAGCAGGTTCCGAAATACTTTCCATAAGGGATTGCAAATGACCCGATTCTGAAACTTTTAGCGGAGCAGAACCACTTATTCCCCCGTGCCATACCATCAATCCCACATAACCTGCCGCACCGATAAGCGGATAGTTAACCGGGATCTGGTTCTTCTGGGCATATTCACCTACCTTACGTGCCAGGATCGCTCCGAAAATAAGTCCGAGCCCCCAGTTAAAAAAGGAAACCAACATGGTACTCACACTTACGATCACCACAGCATTTGCCGTATTCCGTACATATTTGGTGATCTGCAGGATGATCCAGCTTACGGGCTTACTCAATACCAGTACATGACCTAAAACCAGGATGAGCATCATCTGATAGGCAAATACCAGCAGTCCGTTATTCCATATCCCGCTCTCCCAGTATTTAAGGATGTTTACCGCATGATTCTCTCCCTCCGGGGAAGAAGTAAAAAAGAAAGCCAATAACATGGTTATAAGGCTTAAAAAGACGGCTATGGTAAAGGGAGAAGGAAGGTACTTCCTGAAAAGCGTTTCAACAGCAGAGGTAATTTTGTTTATACCCATTCTAATTTTTTGCCTGAATTTAGTACAAATTCGCTTAAAAAGAAAAGAGAGGCTGTTAAAGCCTCTCCTCTGTTATTTTCGTATCATTCACTGCGTCTAGAACGGCAGGTCGTCGTGTTCTTCCTCATTAAAATCCTTGGCAGGCTCAAAAGCATCCATTGGAGGTACAGGTGGCATTCCCTGAGGAGCTTCCTCCTGAAGGTTTTCTATCCTCCAACCCTGTATAGAGTTAAAGTACTTGGTCTCCCCCTGAGGGTTTACCCATTCTCTTCCTCTTAAATTAATACTTACTTTCACTCCCTGTCCTACCTGAAAATTATTCAGCATATCGCATTTGTCCTGAACAAACTCAACCAGGATGTGCTGCGGATACTGCTCTTCGGTGGTAATTACCATTTCTCTTTTCCTGAAACCGTTGTTCCCAAATGTTTTGGTCTCATCAATCTGCTTGATCTTTCCTTGTATTTCCATAAATTATTTAGCTAAAAGTACTTTCCACGCCGAAAGTACGTCATTTTTATTTATAAATTCCTGTGCTTTCTGATGAAGCTTAATTTCATCATCGGCACTTAAAACTGCTTTTACTTCGATAGAATTCCCCACAAATTCCTCAATCTCCTCCGTACTGGGCAGGACCTCTATATTTCCAAGCCTTCCCAGGTCGTTTCCGGTAAGTACCTTACTCAACCTGATATGTGCCGGGATCTGATCTACACCGATCCCCAGAGTAGATATGGGTTTAGGCACTTCAAACAGGCCTACATTGGAGCGTCCGTACCAGTTTCCGCCCATACGGCTTACCAGGTCTATCTTATGCTGGTCTATTTTCCCTTCTTCATCCAGGATCTCTTCCTTAATATGAAGTTTAAGTACTTCGCAAAGGATCAGGTTGCCTGCTCCTCCTTCCTGTCCGAGTTCGATAACCTCTCTTACCTTACACTCAAACTGTACCGGAGATTCAGCAACCCTGAAAGGTTTTACCAACTCCGATTCCAGCATGCTAAGCCCAGCTTTTTTAAACTCATTTACCCCTTCCGGATATTCCGTACTGGACAGCGACATCTGATGAACAATATCGTAATTCACCACATTGATGACCACTTCCTTTGTTTTTTTAGCATTTTCCAGGGTGTGCTTGGTGGTATTGTCCCGTACCCTCCTGTTTGGTGAAAAGATCATCATAGGAGGTTTTGAGCTAAACACATTAAAAAAGCTAAAGGGAGACAGGTTGGGGTTTCCGTTCTCGTCTATAGTACTGGCAAAGGCGATGGGCCTTGGAGCCACTGCGCCAAGTAAATACCCATGTAATTTTGCTGTAGGAATTTCGGACGGACTAATTGATACCATTTTCCTGAATAATTGTTTTGACAAAAGTAGCTAAAGTAAGAGAGCTTAAAAAATGATTTTAGTAACAGAACAATATTTTTAAAGCTTTTACCTTATATTTAAACTAACAACCATTTTCTTAATGTCTTTTAGCAAACAAAAAAATATTATTCGCTGGATATTGATCGTGGCTTCCTTTTTTATCGTTTCACTTATCTTATGGAATACCTATTCTTTTTTTCAGAAGTTCAAGGATGAAGAAAGGACGAAAATGCAGGTATGGGCATCCGCTCAGCGAACCCTGAGCACAGCTTCGGGTAATACGGAAATGCAGTTACCGCTTGAGATCATAGCTTCCAACACCTCTAATCCTATGATCCTGGTAAATATTGAAGGAAATATTTTTACCAGTAACTTCGGGGATGATGAGAATGTGAACGACAGTATTTTTATCCAAAGGAAGATCCGTCAGTTTTCGGGTGTGAACACTCCCATCGAAATAATGCATGACGGAGAGGTGCTTGCTACTCTGTACTACGGTAATTCCAGCCTGCTTAACAAATTAAAGTACTATCCTCTGGCACTTTTACTCATCATTATCCTCTTTAGCGGAGTGGTTTATTTCTTTTACCGTGCCTCTACCGTTATGGAGCAGAATAAATTATGGGCAGGGATGGCCAAGGAAACTGCACATCAGATCGGTACACCTTTATCTTCTTTACTCGGATGGGCAGAGATCCTGAAGACCGAAAAGGTAGATCAGGCCATTGTGGAGGAGATCGAAAAGGATATCGACCGGCTGCAGGTAATTGCCGATCGTTTTTCCAAGATCGGTTCTGCAACTATTCTGGAGAAAATGGATGTTATTGAACAAACAAGAGATGCTTACGATTATCTGAAGACCCGAAGCTCTAAACTGGTTCAGTTTAATTTTACAGCTCCTGAAAAACCAATCTATGCCGACCTGAATGCTCAATTGTTCAGCTGGACCATTGAGAATCTCGTGGTAAACGGTATAGACGCCATGAAAGGGAAAGGAACTCTTTCTGTAGATGTCTCCTCAGGCGGAGGCTTTGCAAAGATCAGGGTTACCGATACGGGTAAAGGGATCCCGTGGAACAACCACCAGATCATTTTCGAGCCCGGGTTCACCACCAAGAAAAGAGGCTGGGGTCTCGGTCTGTCGCTGGTTAAGAGAATCGTTGAAGACTATCACAAGGGAAAGGTAAAAGTACATTCCTCTTCCCGGAAAGGAACTACTATGCAAATTTCATTAAAAGTTGTAACTTAATGTTTTAAAAATCAACATGATGGCTGCCTCAAAAGAAAAACTAGTGCTTATTAAAGAAGCCGAACTGACCAATAATTGCCCGGTCTGCTATTCTAATGAAGATCTGGTGCTACTGGTCCATCAAAAATTAATTAAAAACCGTTTTTTTATAAAAGTAACCCGCAATCTGGTCAAGACCATACAGTGTAGAAAATGCAGTTCTGTGATCTATCCGGTAGACTGGACAGATGATATTGAACGGGTTTTTGACTATTACAATAAGATGGTAGAGCCCAAAAAACCTTCTTTGCGCTTTACCTCTTTCTTTTATATCACAACCTTAACGATCATTGCCCTTGCAGGGACTATGTTCTTTTTGTGGTATAAAGAAATTATTTAAGATGGGATCTGATCGCAGAAGCGGTCTCCTCAAATTCTTCCGGGGAAAGCTTCACTTTGTGCTGAAAGGTCATCTCCTTCATATCGTTTAAGGGGATGAGATGCACATGTACATGCGGAACTTCCAGGCCTACTACAGCTACTCCAACCCTTTTGCAGGCTACCGATTTCTCAAGAGCATGAGCCACTTTTCTTGAAAAACTCATCAGTCCTGCATAAAGTTCTTCATCCAGATCGAAGATCTTATCCACTTCTTTCTTCGGAATACACAGGGTGTGTCCTTTTGCATTGGGATTGATATCCAGGAATGCAAAAAAATGTTCGTCTTCTGCAATTTTATAGGAAGGGATCTCTCCGTTAACGATCTTTGTAAATATACTTGCCATGAGCTTTTAACTTAAATATTAGACTATAAAATTACCGAATAAAAAAATCCTTTCCATCAAAAAACAGAAAGGACTACTATATAAAACAATTCTTTTACTCTCTGGTGATGTCCATGATCTCAAACTTCAAGGTTCCGTTAGGTACACTTATCTCGGCAATATCTCCTACCGATTTTCCCAGAAGGCCTTTCCCTATGGGGGAACTAACAGAGATCTTACCCGTTTTCAGGTCGGCTTCACTTTCTGCCACCAGGGTATATTTCATCTCCATTCCGTTGGTTTGATTCTTTATTTTAACTGTAGATAACACCAATACTTTGGAGGTATCTAATTGAGATTCGTCTATTAGTCTGGCATTGGCCAGGGTTTCTTCTAATTTGGATATCTTCATTTCCAGAAGTCCCTGAGCTTCCTTGGCCGCGTCATACTCGGCATTCTCCGATAAATCACCTTTATCCCTTGCTTCCGCTATCGCTTGCGAAGCCTTTGGTCTTTCTATATCTTTAAGCTGATTTAACTCGTCCCTTAATTTTTTTAATCCTTCCGCCGTGTAATAAGATACGTTACTCATAACTTCATCGTTTATAAATACAAAAAATCCCCTCTAAGAGAGGATTTATAACAAATATACAAATTTTTTATACAACATAGTTTTGTTGTAAATTGCATTAAAAAGTAAAAAATGATGAAAAAATTCTTAATGGTTTTTGTGCTTGCAGCCGTGTTATCATGCAGTGGAGATTCTACAGACAGAAATCCATTTTTAAGAGAAGTGAACTTTAGTTTTGAAGTAAATCTTAACCTTCCTTTATACAGCAGTCTCAACACTACGGGAAATGCTGTTTATATAGGGAATCAGGGAGTAGGAATACGCGGTGTTTTTGTAATCAACACCGGTTTCGGGAATTTCCTGGCATGGGAAGCCAGTTGTCCTAACCAGGCGCCCAGCGGTTGTTCTACCATGAATATTCAGGGTGGTACTATGGCAGTATGCCCCTGCGACGATTTCGAATACAGCTTGTTTAACGGGCAGTTACTTACCGAGACCCCCGGAAACGAAAGAAGGTTCGGCTTGCTGAACTACCGTACCAGGGTAAATGACAATATTGTTATTATCTCGAATTAGCAGTTAAAGAATTCACTCCTCCCTGTCCTTCGACTGCGCTCAGGATGACGGGAGGAGGTTTTATATGTTTTAAGGGGATCGCTTCGCTGTACTCGCGATGACTGGTTGAATTCCAAATTCCAAGTACCAAATTCCAATACCCCGAAACATTTGTGAAAGAGTAACACCCCTGCGGTCCCCTCAAGGGGACAATACTAATAGTTAAAAACTAACAACTATCAACTAAAAACTAACAACCAACACCTAAAACTTCAAAGTCACTCCTGCAAGGAAGTTGATCCCGGCCTGAGGGTAAAAGCCTGCACCGTCTAAAGTAGTACGGGTTCCGTCTGGATTATCCACATCAAAAGTGAAATAGAAACCGTTAGAAACATATTCCTCATCAAAAATGTTGTTGATCAGAGCATTAAAGATGATGGATTTAAAAATGCTATTGGTCTTTATTTCATACTGTACATTGAGGTCATTCACAAAATAACTGTCGAGCTTGGAAGTTTCCGCATCGATATTCCCCAGATATTGCTCTCCCACGAACTTAGACAGGAAAGAGAATTGCAGATTCTCCACAGGTCTGAAATTGATAGTATTTCCGGCAATGATGCCCGGAGAGAATGAGATATTGGTATTCCCGAGGTTTTCCAGGACACCGTCTCTCTCAAAGATAAAATCGATATTCTTATTGGTGCTCAATGCCACATTGGGTCTTAGGTCCCATTTATCGGAGATACGGATAGCTGCATCTATTTCCAGTCCTAAACGGAAACTATCTCCGCTGTTCTCCCTGAGCGGGAATCCGGAATTATCCAGTTCCCCCGTAAGTACCAGCTGATCCTTAAACCTCAGGTAGTACACATTGGTATTAACCTTTACATTCGGGCTTCTGTAACGCCATCCCAATTCAAAATCGTTTAGCTTCTCCGGCTTCGGGTTTCCGTTCTCATAGTCGGAACGATTGGGCTCCCTATTGGCACGTGCATAGGAAAAATAGATATTATTGGCACTGTTCAGGCGATAGGTGATCCCCGCCTTGGGGTTGAAAAAATCAAAGCTGTCATCTACACTAAAAGGCACTCTTCCCAATAATTCCCCGTCTGCCTCATAATTTACATTTCTCCACTGCAGGTCTCCGAAGAGTACGATCTTATCGGAAAGGTCATATGTGATTTTCCCGTAAAGATTAAAATCGGTTTTAAAGGAAGTGCTCTCATAAAGCCTGTCGAAGGGTTCCGTATTCCCGGCAAATCTGGCCCAGATGATCTCTCCGAAATGATCGCCTATATACCTGTTCCAGGCTCCTCCCACAATTATATCTACGTCATTCTCTTTGTAGTTTACCGAGAAGGTCGTTCCGTAAAAATCGTTATCCAGCCATCGCCTCCTTACATTATCTGTGGTATTCACCAGTTCTCCGTCAACAGTAATCGGTGTGAGACCTAAAAAGTCGAAAGAAGCTTCATCCGGATCGGCAAAAGAATCCACATACTCCTCAAAAAAGCCTCTTCCCAGGGTATAGTGCAAAGCGATATTGGTACTCCAGTTATCGCTCCATCTTTCATTCCACAATAACTGTGCATGATCCTGTTTGTAATTATCTACCTGATCTTCGTAAAAACCTATGGGATTTCCTTCATCGTCAAACTGCTGCCCCGCCGGATTAAAAGTCCGGTTGGTTCTTAATGTTTCTTCATCTATTCCGAACCAGGACTGATAAGTAATTTCCTGTCCGCCGAACACCAAAGCTTTGATCAGGGTATTGTCGTCCACATAGGAACCCTGAAGAAAATACGATCTCAGATCTGATGAGGCACGGTCCACATATCCATCCGATTTGATAAGCGAAAGCCTTCCGGCCAGTGAAATATGATCGTTTAATTTTCCGGTATTGAATTTTATAGTATGTTTTCTGGAATTAAAGCTTCCGTAGGAATTGGAGATCTCTCCGCTGGCTTTATCCGAAACCGCATCGGTAAGCAGGTTAAGGCTGGCTCCAAATGCTCCAGCTCCGTTGGTGGATGTTCCCACTCCTCTTTGTAATTGCAGGTTTTCTACCGAAGAGGCAAAATCCGGAAGGTTGACCCAGAAGGTTCCCTGCGATTCCGCATCGTTGTAAGGGATCCCGTTAATGGTAACATTTACCCGGGTTGCATCGCTTCCGCGGACCCTGATCCCGGTATATCCTATCCCTGCCCCGGCATCACTGGTCGTAACTACCGAAGGAAGGAAATTTACCAGAAATGGAATATCCTGCGCCAGGTTCCTTGGAGCAAATTCCTCTTTGGAGAGATTTGAAAAGGTTACCGGCGATTGTACATTGGCCCTTACTGCAGATACCAAAACCTCATCCAGGATCTCCACTTTCTTTTTCATCCTGATATTGAGAACCATATCCTGGAAAAGATCTACTTTCCGCTCGACGGTTTCATAGCCAGTATGACTGAAGACAAGCGTATAGCTCTCTTTTTCGAGGTAAAAATTATAATTTCCGTTGGTATCGGTATTTGTTCCGGTAGTGGTTCCCTTAATAAGGACATTTACGTTTGCCAGAGGAGTATTGTTCTGATCTGCGACCCTTCCCCTTATTTCAAATTCCTGTGCCGAAAGCACATTGCTGCAAATAGCAAGCAGCAGCAGAAAAAATCTATTTTTCATCCGTAAAATTCTTTACGAATAAAAGGGGTTATTATTCTTTATTAATCAGGTTGTAATTTAAATTATTGACATTTCCAATGAAGATAGCGAGTTCATAAATACGATGATTCTTTGTTAAAATTAATCTCTTACAAACTCTCCGCTCTATTGACCAAAAACGCATTTTCGGGAAATCGCCAACGCATCGGCTGGCCCCTCGCTAAAAACGTACACCGTACGTTTTTAAAGCGCTCGGTCCTCCCTTAGCAGCATTACCTGCCCAGGTTCATTGGGTATGATCTCAGCTTATCTTAAAAAGTCAAGACAGGCACCCCTTATGAGACGGCGCAAAGATAAAGACTATTTAGGGAATTCTGATCGTATTTAATAGAAAAGCTTTTAATGAAGGCGTATCCCAAAAAAACAAATATAACCCTGAAAGTGTTCTTCAGCTACCTCCTCCTCGGTATCCTGGTTATCGTTGCAGCCTGGTTTATTTATAAGGAATCGCCTGCCTTCTACACCAAAAGCAATTCTTCAGGAGAGAGTGAAAAACTCCTGAAGATAAGCTCCCTGCTGGCCCATATGTATGAAAACGAAAACCTGGCAAAGGCTACGCTATACTCGGCTACCAAGCACAATTTTGACATGTACACCGAAAGTGTTACTTCCATTATTGACGAGATAGATACCCTTAAAAGATCTATCGACATCAGTTATCAGCTTCAGCAATTAGACAGTATTTCCATCCTCTTAAAAAGAAAATATGAGAATATTAAGGAACTGAGACGCATCAAAATAAACAACGAAACCGATATTTCCTTTAAGGTCGGGATAGAAGAACTTACTAAAATGGAATCCTCCCTTGGGAAGATCACTATAGATCATCTGGTGGAAGAACCCGAAAAACTGGAAAGTTATCAGCGGGAAGTGATCGATAAACTGGTGGGTATCCTGAATGAGAATCTGGAGGAAGATCCGGAGAATGCTCCCGGTAAAAAGACGGTGGATTCTATCGTTACGGCTTCCAAATTACTGCTGAAAGATCTGCGTGCAGAGGCTCAAAATGCGAGGGTTTCCCTCCAGGCAAAGGAGAAGGAGCTTGTGGAAAACGATTTTGTCCTCTCTGAACAACTGCGAAAGATCATTACCCATATAGAGTCTGAGATCTTCCTGAATTCCCTTCAGAAAGACATTGCCATGGAAACCGCCCAAAAGCGGACCAATCATATAATTACCTTGGCGGGGATCCTTGGGTTTCTCCTTATTATCCTTTTCTCCTTCCTTATTCTCAGCGATTTCTGGAAAAGTCAGTCGTACCGCAAACAGCTGGAAGAAGCAAAAAACTATGCCGAATCTGTTCTGAACAGCAGGGAACAACTCATCAGGATGGTAAGCCACGACCTTAAAACTCCTTTGAGCTCCATTATCAGCTATACCGATCTCCTGTCGGACAGTTCTATCAGCAACAAGCAACAAAAGTATGTGCATCAACTAAAGAATTCTGCCGGATATATTACAAAACTGGTAGAAGACCTTCTGGCATTTTCCAAACTGGAATCGGGTAGCCTCTATCTTCAGAAAGAAGTTTTTTCACTACGTGAACTGATAGAAGAGGTCATTCATTCGGTCCGGCCGGTATATCAGAAAAAGGCGGTGAATTTTGAGCTTAAACTCCCTTCGGGGATGAAAAACACTTTCTTTAAAGGCGATCCGCTACGGAT
Source organism: Leptobacterium flavescens (assembly GCF_010671605.1). GTDB lineage: Bacteria > Bacteroidota > Bacteroidia > Flavobacteriales > Flavobacteriaceae > Leptobacterium > Leptobacterium flavescens. The sequence goes on along the minus strand of NZ_JAABOO010000003.1, from coordinate 398,159 downwards.
CAAACAAATTACAACCAATCTGCTTAGCAATGCCTTTAAATACACCCACAAAGGCAATATTTGCCTGGAAATAACCAAAAAAGAACAAGAGGACGGTAAGCTGCTTATTAATATTATTGTTGAAGATACAGGTATCGGCATCCCTAAAGATAAACTGGAATCTGTTTTTAAGGAATTTACCAGAGTGGATGAGGAAATACAGAAAAACTATGAGGGCAGCGGCCTTGGATTAGCCATTTCTAAAAAACTGGCAATAGCCATGGGCGGTGATATTTCGGTACGGAGTGAAAAAGGTAAGGGCAGTGTTTTTAACCTGCAACTCCCATTGGAAAAGGCCAGGAGAAAAAAGAAAAAAACTCTTCCTCCTACGGAAAAAACAGAATCTTCCAAAGGTCTGGTTGCTATTGTTATTGATGACAATAATGCTTTGAGGCGGCTTATTAAAGAGATCCTTCAGAAATGGAATATCCTGGTATTTGATTTTGAGGATGCCTCTCTCGCCTTAAAGGAACTGCCTTCCTTTACCTATGATATTGTCTTTACCGATATTCAGATGCCGCAGATGGACGGTTACAGCTTTGTTTCGGCTCTTAAAAAAAGTCCTCATTACAAGCAGCAGCCCGTCTTTGCCATTAGCGGCGCCCTGAGTGAAGAGCTCCCGGCAGACAAGTCGCAGTTGTTTACAGGCCATATTAAAAAACCCTTTAGTCCGGGGGATATAAAAAACTGCCTGGAAACCCATTTCGAAGATGTTAATTTCTCCTATAGAACGGAAGCTGTTAAGGCAATCAGTCTGAACGGAGAGAGCTATAATTTAAGCGACCTGCTCCAGTTCCTGCAGAACGATCATGCCCTGGTAAAGGAAGTACTCGGCACCTTCCTCAAGAACACTAAACAGGACCTCAGCCGGATTAAAAAAGCCTTTAAAAGCAAAGACCTCAATGCCATACGGGAAACGGCCCATAAAATGAAGCCCATGTATGTTCAGATAAAGGCCAATGATGTTGTTTTTTACCTGAACCAACTCGAAAATACCGATGAAATTTCGATGAGTGGTGGAGTGATCCGCAAGCTGGATGATCTTATCGGTAAGCTGATTCGATCCCTGAGAAAGGAGATTAACTGATCAGGTCGTATTTTTTGAGTTTATTATACAGTGTTTTGCGGTCGATATTTAAAAGCTGAGCCGCCCTGCTTTTGTTATTTCCGGTTTGTTTGAGGGTCTCTACGATCAGTCTGCGTTCTTCCTCTTCGTTAAACAACTCTTTGATCACCTTTTTTCCTTTTTCAAAAAGAACGGGAGGTAAAACTTCTTTGGTGATCTGCTCTCCGCGTGAGAGTAGTACCGACCTTTTAATGACATTCTGAAGCTCCCTCAGGTTGCCCGGCCAGCGATATTCATTGAACAATTGCAGTACTTCCGGGCTAAAACCTTTAATATTCCTTCCGAGGGAGGCATTAGCCGATCTGAGGAAATGATCAGCAAATATTCCGATATCCTGCCGGCGATCACACAATCCGGGAACAATTACCGAGAATTCGTTTAACCTGTGAAAAAGATCTTCCCTGAAATGTCCTTTTTCTACCGCCTCTTCCAGGTTTTCATTGGTTGCTGCCAGTACCCGTACATCAACATCTATTGTTTCGTTACTCCCTATGGGTTTTATTTTTCGTTCCTGAAGTGCCCTTAATAACTGCACCTGGATCTCATAGGAAAGGTTACCTACCTCATCCAGGAAGATCGTACCTCTATCGGCAGCCACAAAACTTCCGGTCTTATTGTCGATAGCCCCGGTAAAAGCACCTTTGAGGTGACCAAAAAATTCGCTGGCTGCGATCTCCTTGGGAATGGCTCCGCAATCGACGGCCACAAAATTACGATCGCTTCTATTGCTTAGCATGTGAATGGTCTTTGCAACCACTTCCTTTCCCGTACCGCTTTCTCCCCTGATAAGGACCGACATATCGGTAGGAGCCACCAACTGAATATGCTCATGAAGTTTCAGGGATTCTGCACTGGTCCCGGGAACAAAGGTTTCCGGAAGCTTTTTGGCAGGCAGTTTTTCTTCGGCCCGTAATTTACTTTTCTGCTCCAGGGCCCTTGAAATAATACTCAGTACTTCATCCTGGCGAAAGGGTTTGGAAATATAATCGAAGGCTCCTTTTTTCATAGCTTTTACAGCGGTGGGAACATCGGCATAACCTGTCATAAGCACTACCGGAAGCTGGCGATCTACCGCTTTGATCTCATCCAGGACCGCAATGCCGTCTTTTTCGGGCAGGCGCATATCGGTGAGTACCAGGTCGAAACCGGTTTCTTTTATGGTTCGTGAAATATTCCGGGCATTAAAATCTGTAGAAACCAGGTATCCTTTTTTGGTTAAAAAGGAAGCCAGCATTTTAGAAAATGCTACATCATCTTCAATAAGCAGGATCTTAGGCATCAGGTTACACTTTGTTTAATATACGTTGAAAAGGCCGGGGCAAGACTTTAAAAAAACAATAAAAAAAGAGGCCGCATAAAGCGACCTCTTACCAAATAGTAACCTGAACAATTGAATATATGCTCAACTCTTATTCAACATCTATCCATTCTCCTTTTTCGTTAGCATAAACAGTCTTGGCTTCGCCCTCTACGCTAAGTTCAAGTTTGTATTGTTTATCCTTATTTACATAGGCTTTTACCAACTCGGCATTCGGATAGTCTTTGGCTAAAGCTTTTTTTACGGCGTCGGGTAGCTCCTCACCTGCAATAGCTACAAATCCGTCCTGAACATAAATAATCTCATCATTAATTGCCGTATCTGCATAAACTCCTGAAACTGTTGCAAAGCCTAACATAAATGCAGAAACGATAAATACTTTTTTCATAATAAATAGGTTTAATTTTTAATGGATATTTTAAACTAAATTACCCTTTTAAGAGGAATTATTGTACCAAAAAGAATATCAGGCAGGATTTTTCGATCAAATACCTAAATATCAGTATTTTAAAAAAATAGATCTGATTACAATGGTTTTTCCAATTGTAGAAAACTGTGGTCTTTCTGTTCCTTTTTGGGGAATATTTCCACAGTATTCAACTCATCTGATGGGCAGGCTTCAACAGGTCGTTTACTGTTTTTACCGGATTGAATGTTATTAAGGGAACTTCAACAAAAAGAGTATTCCAGCGAGCCATGGCCCCGTTCCATAGTCCGGGGAGTTCTAAAGCTTTCAACTTCCTTCCCTGACTTGTTTTATCGGTAATAAATCCTTGTGAAGCATCTACAAAATCCAGCAGGTTGTATTTTTCACCTTTGTAATTCCGCACCCCGCAAACCAGGTCTACCGGATTAAAATGTGTTGAACCCTGAAGGATCTCTTTCTGTTCTTTATCATTTATATCTATCTGGGCCGATTCTATGATCTGCAAGGAAGTATTCCCGTTTTTATTGGTTATCCAGAAGGGCCCTCCTCCGGGTTCTCCCTCATTCTTTACCATACCGCAAATCCTGATAGGCCTGTTGATCACTCTTTGCAGGATAGCCCTGCGATCTCCTGCTTCCATGTCTTTAAAGTCGTCTCCCAGAGAAACATGAAGCTGATCTTCTACAAACTCCCTGATCTTTTTTAATTCTTCTCCGGGAATATCGGCCTCCCTATCCAGAAGTTCCGCAAACCGAAAAGCTGTTTTCTGTACTTCCAGTAATTTTCCGGCCAGGACCTTTTTGTAATCGCAAACCTCATCTTTATAAGTTTTGACCACCACATTATCTATATTCTTAATAAAAATAATATCGGCATCCTGCTCATTCAGGTTTTCTATCAGGGCTCCGTGACCTGAAGGCCTGAAAAGAATAGAACCATCATCTTGTCGGAAGATATTGTTTTCAGGGTCTACAGCAACCGTATCGGTTGAAGGTTTCTGGCAGGAAAAAGACACTTTAAAATTCACCGAAGTTCCTGCTTCCACTTCTTCCTTCAACTTTTTAAATTCATCCTGAAACTGCTCCTTATGAGCCTCAGAAACTGTAAAATGCAGCGTTGAATTTCCACCGGAAGTGCTGTAAACCGCCGCCTCTCTTAAATGTTCTTCAAAAGCGGTCGCCATCCGGCCCTGATATAAGTGAAAAGGGAGCAATCCCTTAGGGTAATCGCCAAAATTCAAGGCATCGGAGTCCAGCATTTCCTTTACGAAAAGATGCTTTCCCTTATCCTCATCAATGCTATGGGTCAGCTTGTCTTTTATCTGCCTGTAAAAAGGGAAATTCTCTATCCTGTCAAAAAAAGTTTTGATATCCGAAGCTTGTTCTCTTTGTATATAGCTATCCAAACTTTCCTTTTCCGGGTCAAAATCCGACAGGAAAGAAAACAGGGATTTAAACATCCTGGTAGCTGCGCCCGATGCGGGAACGAATTTCAGGAGGTCGAGAGTATCTTTAGATCGGTCGAATAGCTCAATATAGGTGTCTTTTTGTTCTTTAGGGCAGGGGCATATCCCGTTATCTACGGTAGCCGATGCAGCCAGACGTACAAAGGGAATACCTTTTTTAAAGGTTTCTATTTGCTGATATAATTTCTCTTCCGTGATCCCCTTTTTCTCAAGGAGCTCCAAATCTCTTTTATCCAGCATGCTTATCATACTTTTTTAGGAGTTTATCTATGGCTTTTACGGCTGTTTCCAATCTGGTTTTTTTATCACCCTTTAGCAAAATATAGGGGCGATCGTATTTTTCGAGCGCATTTCTAAAGTGCTCGAACATTTGCTTTCGCTCATTAGGCTTATCTCTCAGGTCGTCCTCTACCCAGGGAACATCTATATAAGTTAGAAAATAGAGGTCGTAGGTGTTTTCCAGGGCATATTTTTCGAGGACGGGATCGCAGGATCCTATATAATAAGCTTCGGAATACACTTTGGTTTCCAGCAAATCGGTATCACAGATCAGTACCTGAGATGCTTTGGTTGCAAGATCGTTCTCCAGTTTTATCTGACCTTCGGCAATAGGCAACAGATCTTCCGGCTCGCAGGTCTTGCGTTCATTGTTCCATTTGTTCTGCAGGTATTCCCGGGCATATTCGGGCACCCAAACGGTATTGTAGTGCCTTGCCAGCTGTTGTGATAACGTTGTTTTCCCGGTAGATTCGGGACCGAACAATACTATTTTGACAATATTACTTGCCTGTTGTCTAAACTTTTCCTCCATGCTAAATAGCCTTGAATTGCCAGTATGGTAAAAATTAAATATTGCAGAGACAACATTCCCAGTCCCCTGTATGCATAAAGAGGTACGGTGATCAAGTCTCCGAGGATCCAGAGCGTCCAATTCTCTATTTTTTTGGTTGCCATATACCACATGGCAGTGAAAAATACACCAGAAGTAAAAATATCAATATAATTCTCGGTTTTCAACTCATAGTCGAAGAATTTATAAACTCCGTAGGTAATGATCATGGTCAGGACAAATAGTACTATTCCTATCATTTTTTCCCGGGAATTGGTCCGGGAGATGGGAACCACAAATTTATTGTCCTTCTTCCTTGCCCAGTTATACCAGCCGTAAATACTCATGACAGAATAGTAGAAATTCATGGTCATATCGCCAAAATATTGTGCCTTGTACAGCAGGTAAACCGTTATGACAGTCGCTACTAATCCCGTGGGATACACGAGGATATTCTCTTTTTTTGCATAATAGACACTGGCAATTCCGAATAGAAAAGCAATGGCTTCAAGCAGGATAAAAGAGGTGGGTGTTTCCCGGTATGCTTCGATGAAAAAATCAAAAATCTGGCTCATAATCGCTTCTGTCTGACTTAACAATTTTCATATTCAAAAGTACGTGATCGGTATTCGCGAAAGTAGTTTTGATCTCTCTGGTCAGAAAGGGCATCAGGTCGTCATAATCTCCGAAAACCTGTGTACTTAACGGATTTTCCAGCACCGTAAAACCGGAAGCCCTCAGTTGTTTTATAAAAGATTTTATCGGAGTCTCAAAATCGTCCTGAAGCGGAGTCAGGGTCAGTTCAACGGATATCTTCATGTGCTTTCTTTAATTCTTTAAAAAAGTTATGGTCCTGTTCGAAGGCAGTTCCGATAACTACCATGTCTGCTCCCGAAGTATAGGCAGCATCTATCTGTTCTTTCTGTCTGATCCCCCCTCCCACAATAACAGGAATGGATACAGCTGTACAGACTTCCCCGATCAGGTCGGGAGGGATTGGATATTTTGCTCCGCTTCCTGCCTCCAGGTAAATAAGTTTATGTCCCAGAAATTCTCCTGCCAGAGCCGTATGAACGATCTGCTTTCTGTCTTCCGGATCTATCGGACTGGTCCTGCTTACCTTCTGGGTCGAGGTTTTCTTCCCTCCGTCTATAAGCAAATAGGAGGTGGGAATGATCTCCAGTTCGGAGGAAATCAGTTTTGGAACAGCGCGAACATGCTGATCGATCAGGTATTCCGGATTCCTTCCGGAGAGAAGAGATAAAAACAACAGTCCGTCAGCCTCTTCGGTGATCTGGCTCTCATCTCCGGGAAACAAAATAACCGGGAGTACCGTATATTTTTTGATCGCTTTTACCACCTGTTCGGTCATTCCTTCTTCTACCGTACTCCCACCCACAAAAATATGGGTGGCCACCGACTGGTTGACATTCTTAATAAAAGAAGGTATCTCTTCCGGGGAGATCTTGTCGGGGTCTATCAGGACCGCCAGTAATTTTTCTCCGTTAACCCGGGCATTAGCGATATGGCGATACAGGTTGTTTATCATAGTTTTAAGGCATAAGCGCAGCTGAATCCTTCAAATTCCAGGAAATTCAGTGCGTATTTCTGCAAATCCCCTTCGTATTGTATCCAGGCGATCAGTGCGGGTTCTTCCAAGTTAAACGGGATCACCTTGATATTATTTTTAAAACTCACCCCGTTGGTAGCATAAGCCTTGTACAGGCTTTCCTTGGCACACCAGATTACGGTAAGCATCCGTACCATCTCCCCGTTCCGGAGATAGGACATCTCATAATCTACAAATTTATGAGCTATATTCTTAATTTTTTCCCTTTGTTTTTCGATATCGATCCCGATAATGCTATCGCTGACTATGATGGCAGAAAAAATAAAGGAATGTGTAATGGAGATCTTTTTTCCGTCTCTCAGATGCGGCCTTCCTTCCGTATCATAATAAAGATCTGAGGGAGTATAGCCTGCTTCTCTCAGCAATTGCCGGACACTCAGGAAACCCCTTCTGTGGATCTCCGATTTCATAGAATCCAGGCGATTTTGACAATGAGAGGTGAGTTGGATACCCTTTTGAAGAGCCTCCTCAGATTCTTCTATCTTCCAAATCAGAACTTTAGTAGCCGGGTGATCTGTTATACTTTTGTAAAGAGGCATTAATTCTAAATGTTATTACGTAACTTTGCAAACTGAAAATCGCAAAAAAACAGGTCGAACCTGTTTATTTAACGAATGTAAAAATAAAAAAGGATATGAGTACAAAAACAGCTCCTTATGTAGCTTATAAAGTAAAAGATATTTCTCTTGCCAGCTGGGGAAGAAAAGAAATCGAACTGGCAGAGGCTGAAATGCCTGGTCTTATGTCGCTTCGTGAAGAATATAAAAATGAGCAGCCGCTTAAGGGGGCTCGTATTGCAGGTTGTCTGCATATGACCATACAGACTGCTGTTCTTATCGAAACTTTAGTGGCCCTCGGAGCAGAGGTTACCTGGAGTTCATGTAATATCTTCTCTACCCAGGATCAGGCTGCTGCTGCGATTGCAGAAGCAGGTGTTCCTGTATATGCTTGGAAGGGAATGAATGAAGAAGAATTTGACTGGTGTATTGAGCAAACCCTTTTCTTCGGGGAAGACAAAAAGCCGTTAAATATGATCCTTGATGACGGAGGAGATCTTACTAATATGGTACTGGATAAATATCCTGAGCTGGTAGACGGAATTAAAGGTCTGTCTGAAGAAACAACTACAGGAGTTCACCGTCTGTACGATCGTATGAAGAACGGAACTCTGCCAATGCCTGCCATTAACGTGAACGATTCTGTAACCAAGTCTAAGTTTGATAACAAATACGGATGTAGAGAGAGTGCGGTAGATGCTATCAGAAGAGCTACAGATGTTATGCTTGCCGGAAAACGTGTGGTAGTATGTGGATACGGAGATGTAGGTAAAGGTACGGCAGCTTCTTTCCGTGGAGCAGGTTCTATCGTTACTGTTACCGAGATCGATCCTATTTGTGCGCTTCAGGCTGCAATGGACGGATACGAAGTGAAAAAACTGGAAACTGTTGTTGGGAATGCAGATATTGTTATCACCACTACAGGAAACAAGGATATCGTAAGAGGAGAGCACTTCGAGGCTATGAAAGATAAAGCTATCGTTTGTAATATCGGACACTTTGATAACGAGATCGATGTGGCATGGTTAAACGACAACCACGGAGACAGTAAAGTAGAGATCAAGCCTCAGGTAGATAAGTACACTGTAAACGGAAACGATATCATTCTTCTTGCAGAAGGTAGACTGGTAAACTTAGGTTGTGCAACCGGACACCCAAGTTTTGTAATGAGTAACTCCTTTACTAACCAGACACTGGCACAGATCGAGCTTTGGAACAACAGTGAGAACTACAAGAATGAAGTTTATATGCTTCCTAAGCATCTGGATGAAAAAGTAGCTAAACTTCACCTTGCCAGAGTAGGTGCTGAGCTTACCGAGCTAAAAGAAGATCAGGCAGAATATATCGGTGTAAAGGTTGAAGGACCTTATAAGCCTGAGTATTATAGATACTAGATCTGAGATATCAGATTTGAGATATTAGAAGAGACCCTTGCTGAAAAGTGAGGGTTTTTTGTGTTTAGTAGTGAGTCCCGATAGCTATCGGGATGAGTATTGAGTAGTGAGTACAAAGATGGTTGCTGGTTGTTACTCCTTCGCTTAGGCTTCGGTGTATGTTGGTGGTTGTTAGCATTGTCCCCTTGAGGGGACCTTAGGGGTGTTGTAGAGTAGTAGTACTAAGTATTAAGAGGAATGTCACCTCGAGCATCTCGACTTGCACCTCCGCTTTAGCTTCAGCGGCACGCGGGCGCTCGATACAGGCTCGTCGAGAGGTGGAATTTGGTGCTTGGATCTTGGAATTTGGAATCCATTCCTATCACAAAAAAAAGCGGAATTTCAGAGTTTTAATTCCGAAATCCCGCCCGGGCATGATCACTAAACAAGCTTTAAATAATACACAAATTGAACATCTGCGTTAACAGTGATCATAAACTAACTGGTACTAAATTAGGAATTAAAAGGACAGTTTTATTTCATTTTCACGTATGTAGTTTTTCTTTCATAAAAATCAAAATAAAACACTGTATATCAACTCACTAAAAATTTGATGATAAAAAGTTACTTCATGAAAAACCGGGAAAAACATGCAATTAAAAAGCTTAGAAGGCTATTATCTGTATTAAAATGCTGGGATGGTGATGGAATACTGAATAATGTATTTTACTCTATGCTGATCTGTATAATGGCGATCCGGAGGGAATGGCATAAACAAACAAAGGTGGATGTTCTGGCTCCACCTTTGCAAGTTCTAAATACCTGATGATGTTGAAAAAACAACAATCACCTTTTATTATGAAATTAAAGTTTACGTAGCCAAATTAATCATTAAAAACCGTAGTTTATTTCTTTTTACATGTATATGATTTTTCTTTCGTGAAAATAAAATAAGATACTGATTATTAATTAGTTGATAATGTGATGACACAAAGACGTTTCATGAAAATTGAAAAAAATACCGGGTAAAATAAGGTTTAGGCATATAACATTTTACAGGAGTATTCCAATTATCATTGGAATATCCTGGCTTATATTTTCTTTTACTACGGAGATTATGCTGTTGCTATTTGAAGAAACATAAAAAACAAAGGCGGAACCCGGGTATATGATATGTCTGAACGACTTTGTAACTAACTATTTTACCGGACAAAGCTTATCGAAAAACTTTTAGAAGAATAGTCTAAAAACAACAAAAGTAATTCTGTAACCGTCTGGTATTTAACTTTAAATTGAAAAGATCGTATCAGAACCCGGAAAGTTCCACCTTTGCTAATTACTAAACACCAATGATGAAGCTGTTGAAAACAGCCACCATTTTTTATTATGAATTGAAATTCATAAAGCCAAAGTAAGCATTAAAAATGGTAGTTTATTTCCTTTTACATGAATGTGATTTTTCTTTCATGAAAATAAAAATAGGATACTGATTTTCAATACGTTAATATTTTAATGATATAAAATTGCTTCATGAAAACTGAAGAAATACAGGAGAATTAGTTTAGGATAAATACGATTAAGTTGGCGCTAGTCTGTGACTAGCGCTATACATTTTAAAAATACGCTTTCTGAATAAAAAACCTGCTAACAAAAATCATTAGTCATAGCGCCAGAAACACTCTGCGCTAAATAACTTTTCCTCACTTTTTTACATCAAAGCCTGAGTAAATAACATAGCAAGTTAAAAAGACTTATACATTAAAAAACCACTATTTGAGCGGTTATAGTTTAAATATTCGTCCAGTCTGATGCCGGTACTTTTACTGTATACAACTCACCTGTGGAATCTATATAAACGTAGTATAAAGTATTCACTTTAGATAATCCTGCAAGTAAATACCAAGTTTCTTTTTTTAATTCGCCTAAAACTTTTTTTGTTGATTTTGAATTATGAAAATCTGCCCACCAAAGAAAGCCATTGTCCCTATTAAAGTATACCTTTCTTTTGGAATAATCTGTACCATTGTACTTAACATTGGCTCCATAAGAAGACTCCATATCTTTCACTAAATTATTTAAAAGCTCAAGTGATGTTGCGGTTGAGGGATTTACTTTTTCAGAATCTTCTTTTGACCTCATTACTATCACATCAAAACTATTGCTATTCTTATCCCAATTGGGATTAATAACATAATCCTTTGTTATGGTTACTTCTTTTTCATCGTAAGGTCTACAACCTATGGTTAACAATATTAAAATTAGGACTACATAATTTTTCATATAATTTTCTTTATTCAGTACCGCCAACCACCAAGTCAAGAACTTGAGCCGCAATAGGATGTGCCTTTGCAAAAAGGTCTTCGGTTGGCACTAGTCTGAGACTAGTGCCATACGTTTTAGAAATACTATTTCTGAATAAAAACCTGTTATCAAAAATCATTAGTTATAGTGTCAGAAACGTCCTGTGCTAGCAAACGAGAATATTATCATACTAAATCAATCACCTAGGATTTAACTTTAAATAATTAGCCAAAATCATTATTAGTATAGGGGATCTGAATTCTATATGTTCAAAGTCTTTAATAGAGGTCAAATTAAAGTAATCGATTAAAGTATTCTTTGCATTCGAATTCGAATAGGATTGTTCTATAACCTTCTGCCTTTTGCTCATAGGTGTTTCTCCTAATTGATTTGCATTCAAAGCAATGTAAGGGCAGTTATTTAGAATATCGACAATATGTGTACTTACGAAAAAGCCCGTCCTATTCATTTCATCTAAACCTTCTTCAATCAATTTATTTTTCGAAAAATTCCCGCTTTCAATTTTTTTGACATATTCCATATAACCTTCCTTATTAGGGTTATTAAAAACAACAGCTTCAACCTTATTAATTAATTTGTAATAATCAAAAGAGTCAATCCCATACATTTTTTTTATCTTAAGATTTACTCTTTCATTAATACAGTCATTTAATTTTTGTAAATATTCTTTCTGTTGAGCCTTACTCAAACTGAAAGAAAATAATAATAGAAGGATTAAAATATTTTGTTTCATAGTTAATTTTTAAAATAAGAAATATTAATAGGAAATTTTTTCCTTATTCTTTTCTTTATAGCATTATAATTACTTGAATGTACATTTATATTCCAATTTCCGTCGTATGGCCCTCTTCGTCTTGTATTTGGGTTTAAAGTTTCTCCAATAAAACCTTCAGTATTAGCACCAAAAGGTCTTAAAGAAGGGGATTTTATTCCTCTTTGGTGAGTCATATTAAAATTATTTACCCATAAAAAGACACCTGGGTTGCTCTCCAACGTTCCTTGTCTGTATAGTGGGAAATCATATGTTACTTTTACATTTCTATCACCTAAATCTACTGATGCAGTTCCAGATAATGAACCAACTCCCGTCGTATTCCTAAAGTAATTTTCAGGGTCTGTTATGAAGTTTGTTCTGAACAAATCACCTTCAGAAGGTTTTGTTTTACTATGATCGAAAGCAAATAATATCTGCTCAAATTGCCTTTGCTCAGTAGCAAGTTCTGATTTCAAGTTTAGTTTAAGCACTTCGCTCCCTGTTGCATCTTTCACAGTTTGCCCGGATATTTGGGTTCCTTTCTTAATTTTGGTATTTCCTTCAGTTCCGGTTATTGCTTCTGCTTCATCCTGGCTAATATTATACTGGCTTGAGAGTGTTTCTGCGCTATCTCCGGCTTCTGCAATATAAACTACAGTTCCATCTTCCAGAACCCTGGGAATCCATCTGGCAGCCATTCCATCAGGGTCAATAAAATTAATCGGGTTATTCATCATGGAGTTAAATGGTGAATAACTATCATATTCATCTGCCAACGGATCTATGCTCATCCATCTACCCAACTCCTGTAAATGACGTCTTGCGCCAAAATCACTCCAATTAAGTTCTAATTCCTCATCCAGCTCTTTTCCATTATATCCAAACTTATGATCCCGGCCGCTTATCAAATTATTATACCCCCTATGTTTTAACCCAAAGGGGTAATAGTTGTTTTCTTCCCGTATCTGAATATTCTTTTTTGTTACTCTTACATTATCCAGATAATAATGGGTCTGTACCCCAAGATCACCTCCGTCTGTCTTTTCTATTTTTATTCTGAGCTTGGAGCCATGGGTTATTATATATTCACCACTTAAAATACCATTGGCATCGTAGTTCACAACAGTGGTCTTTAGTTTAATCAAATCCTGGTCATGTTCAAATAACACCAGCAAAAGCCTACCCGTAGTAGCTTTATCCAGTTCCAGTCTATAGTTTATGGTGTCACCAACTTCAACATCCAGGAATTTTTGAGCGCCCCTCCATCTATCTCTAACACTTACCTTTAACCTACCGTTTTCCGGTGTTATGGTTGCAGAACTTCCCAGCCAGCCATGCGTTTCACTTTCAAAGGTGTCATTAGCAAGTACAGTCGGGTTATCCTGATAGCTTAATCGTATATTCCCCAGATGATCTTTATACTGATAGATATAATCATAGGTCTGGACTCCCTGCCTGTCAGCAGACAAGGCGCTCGACGTAACACCGGGTTCTATATAGCCTTCCGGAGTATGGATAAACTCCAGATTGTTATTCTTATAAATATAATTACCGGCATATTCGGTAGTGGTTAAGGAACCTCCCTCCCTGACGGTTTTTTTAAGTTTCATCCCGCTGGCATCATACACATAGAAGATCGTGTCGTTTGCTTTTACTATCATTTCCGGGAGGTTCAGGTAGTTATAAGCAATGGAGTCTATTCCCTTGTTCCTGTCCAGTTTTAGGTTCCCGTTCAGGTCGTATTCATAATCATTGTTGGTATTACTGCCATCTTTAAAACCATAGGTGTTATTTCCATTGTCCCTAACCTTTAGCAGTTTGTTCCCGTTATCATAATTATAGCTCAGACTATCCATAATTCCCCAGTCTGAAAGTATATCCGGATCCGGGGTTTCTACCAGATGCCCTCTCCGGTTTAGTGAAAGGATATTTCCGTTTTTATCATAGTCAATGCTTTGTAGGCTATAACGACCCGTATTATCTGTAGCTGTCTTTATACGGTTTAAAGCATCGTAGGTATAGCTATAAGATTTTAAGCTTTGATCCGTATTTTTTGTTTTCCATCGGGTTTGACTGATATTCCCGTTATACAGGGCTGCACCCGAAACCGGATCATTATAGTGCAGCTTAAATGCAAACAAGTCATCTCCAATGGCATCTGTATCATTAATGGCCTTTAACCAACCTCTTATATTGTAGGCATAGTCCACCGTTTGTAGACCCCCTCCGCCTTCGGCACCTCCCCCAGAGGGAGAGGAAAGCCCACCAACCTTCTTTTGTATTAGCTGCCCCAGGTTGTCATAGGTGTTTTCAGCTATCAGTTCTTCTTCCTGCTCTCCTATTTTATGGGTATGCTTTTTTAAACGTCCCACATGATCATAACTAAACTTTTCTACGATTACGATCGAGTCGTTACTGCCTTTGGTATGAGTACTTCTGGTTTCCAGGGCCCTTCCGGTAAAATCCAGTTTTGTTTCTGTAATGTCGGTAGTATGCAATTCGTTATTCTTGCTGGCCGTATAGATAGGCCTGCCTTTTTTGTCATAGATGGTAATGGTAGTAATCCAGGTATCACTACCCAATACCCGTATTTTACTACCGGTTGCCAGCCCTCTGACACTGGCTACCATTGCCTGTCCATAAATACTATCGGACGGGACTAAAAGACTGTCCCTGTTAAACAGGTAGTTGTCATAGTAATTTATGGTGAATATCTCCTGCAGATTATCAACAGGATATGCATGGTTGCTGTAATAAACGGGAGTAGCCGCCAGGGTATCAGCGGTAGTGGTTTTAAGCTCGTACTGATCGCTAACAGCATCTGCCGCTACCTGAAGGCTATCCCTTATTTTGTTGCTGTTGTACATTCCGCTATACGCTAACCTCCCAAAAGCATCATATTTACTAAATATCCATTTGTTTTGTGTTCTTATATTCGCATCCTGCGTTAAAATTGGCTGGTCCAGTTTATTGTATACTATATCTTCCCATCCCTTACCGGGTACTTTTTTTCCGATCATCCGGTTTCTGTGATCGTATTTGTATTGATAACAGAGTTCGTTAAGTTCCGTAGTACTCACCCCATCAGAAATATCTACCCCGGGTGGAATACTATAGGTCAGGTTATTAAAATCGTCATAAACATAATAGGTATCGTACACCCCCTCCCGGCCTCCCCCTGAGGGAGAGGAGTAATTATAACTTCTCTTTAAGATCACTCTGTCCTGTTTATCTTTAAATTCTTCCGTGGTATGGTTCTTTGTTTCACCACCGGGGTGATTCTCATCTCTGGTAATGGTCTTATACAATACGGCAGGGGAATAATAGCTCGAAGAACTGATCAGATACGGAGCTGCGGTATTGTTATCGGTAAAACCAACCCTAAAAAGACGCACCGAATCATTCGCGCTATTGGCTTGATATGCAAACTCTATTTCATGACCGCTGTCAAGCTTCCAGGCTTTACCCGGAGCAGCCTGTTTTAACGGGCGGTTTAATGGAGAAGCTTCAAAAAGTATCTCCGAATAGGCATTAATATCTTCTATAGCCACCTCCGAGAAATCTGCCGGGTAATGAACATTATAATAGTTCTGTACTGCCAGTTCCTGGTCGTTGGTTCGGTAGTTCCCTATAGTACCCGTTGCTTTGTATGGCAAATGGGTTTTAGGCTGCCTGCCCAGAGAATCATAAAATACAGGTGTAATAATATCTTTTTTATCGGGCGATTGTTTTAAAGCAATTTGCTGTTCCGGTCTGCCCAGGCCATCCATATAAACCACCTCTTCTATAAGGTCGGTGTTGTTCTTTATGGTCGTGCTGTCTATAACACTCATCGCTACCTGAGGTGTCCGGGTATAGATATAGTTCCTGTTACTGCTAAGGACGACCGGAATATACTCACAGCCATTATACAATCCATAGGTATCCGGACAACGGTCCCGGTTATTGTTTACGTAACCTTCGGGCTGGTTGCAGGAGGAGATCATTTCCGAATCATCTCCAAAACCATCTCCATCGGTATCTGCATACCAGGAAACGGGTCGCGGTACAGTGTAGTTAATCTCTGTAGCAGTACTCCAACAGCCGCTGTTGTTACTTTTAGATCTTATATAATAGATACTTCCGGTGGTGCGGATAATACTAAGTGTAGAAATGGAGGTGCTGGTACCTGCAGGAGAATCCTGCCAGTACCAGCTCTCTCCTGCTGGGGGGAGGCCCGCCGTAAGTATAACATTATTACAACCATCCGTTACCCTGATATTTCTGGGCGCAGGTGGTACTTCATCAATCGTATAGGAAACTGCCAGGGAAGGGCCCCAACAGCCATTGCTGTTATTTCTGGCCCTCAGATAATATACACTCCCTGAGGTTCGGGTAATACTTGCCCCGGAATTAGCCCTGCTGGTTCCATTGGCACTACTTTGCCAATACCAGGTCTGCCCGCTGGGCGGAGTCCTCCTTCTAAGGACAGTACTCCCGCAATTATTGGTAATGGTGGGCATACTGGGGATCACGGGAGTGGGGATAATACTGTAATTTACTCTTCTTGCTGCACTCCAGCAGCCGCTACTGTTATTTCTGGCCCTCAGGTAATACACGGTGCCTGAGGTTCGGGTAATAGTTGTACCCGAATTGGCCCTGCTGGTACCATTAGCACTGCTTTGCCAATACCAGGTGATCCCATGTGGAGGGTTGCTTCTGCTTAAAGTGGTTCGTCCGCAGCTTCTGTTTATTGAAACAGTTTCCGGCATCGAAGGAACACGGGGAACACTGTAACGAATGGTTCTGGTCGGGCCCCAGCAATTTCCGCTATTGCTTTTTGCACGTAAATAAGCTACGGTTCCTCCGGCCCTTAGTATACTGCTGGAAGAATTGGCAGTGCTGGTTCCGGTAGCACTGCTTTGCCAGTACCAGGTCTGGCCCGAAGGAGGCGTATCACGGGTGATCCTGACGCTTCCACAACCATTAGCTACTGTGGGTAAAGGAGGTATTGCCGGACTGGCATTCACCGTATAATTAACTGCTCTGGAATTTCCCCAACAATTCGTATTATAATTTTTTGCTCTGATATAATAAACCGTACCACTGGTCCTGTTTATAGTAGTAGAAGAGTTTGCTGTACTGGTACCATTAGGAGTACTTTGCCAATACCAGGAAACATTAAAAGGGGGAACGGCAGACCACGATAGTTGGGTATATCCACAATGGTTGGTCACAGAAGGTGCCGAATTTACATACGGGCAATCCTCAGCAGGAAAATCTTCTATGAGGGAATTCAAAGGGATTTCTTCCTGAGTAAAAGCGGTTAAACACATAAAATTCAATACTACTACTAATACATATTTTTTTATACTCATCAGTTCGGATTTTTTTCCGCCCCAATGGTTTAAGAGTTGATAAAGGCAAAGGATGCCTTCAACATTAAAACTAGTTACTTAAAGAACAGCAGTTGAGTGTTTTTCATCAACAGAGGATTTGTTTCACGAAATCAAAAACAAACAACTGTAAATCAGTTATTTAATAATGAACCCTGTTTTGGTTGTTTCATGAAATCACACAGAGTTAATCCTCGTTTTTGTAGTGATATGTGTATTCTGACAATATATTTTCATCCGCATCCTTTATCCGGATCAGGCGTTGAAAACCATCATATTCATAGAAGACAGAATAACCCCTGGGGTCGGTCATGCTGGTCACTCCTACCAAAGGCCTGTAGGTGTAGGTAGTGATCATGGCATTAGGCAGGCTTTGCCTCAAATCGTTAATTTCAGATAGATTGGATTCGTCATAAGTCTTTAAGACTTCTTCCGTAATATTCAATGCCGAAGCGATCTCACCCAGGGTTGCATTCTCTATTTTGGCAATCGGGTATTGGTTATTGTATCCCCAAATGTAACTGATGGAGGTACCATCAGCCTTGGAGATCTCACGAATATTAGTTTCCGAATCGTAATCTTTAAATACGATCCTGTTCTCCAAAGCACTTCCGTTTTTAGAAGTTTGAACAAATTCCGGAAGGATAATGTTACTACCCCAATCTCTGAAAACAGTAGATTGTTTCTGAACCGCTCCATTTTGAGTTGTTTCCTCTTCAATTGGTATCTTCAAACGATTTTGATTGATTAAAGCGGTAACGGAAGAGCTGGGATCGGCAATATCCTGAGGATAGTTTATTTTATCTAATCGTGTATTACCATTACTATCTGTTATTTCTGTTCTGGTCCTGTTGAGATGAGTTGAATTATCATAATAATAGTTGGTGATTCTTTTTATGGTATCGTTTCCATAATAATTTTCTACCGTTTCTCTGGACAAACTGTTCCAACCACCATCTACTTCATACTCTACCAGGTTCTGGGCATACTCGTATAAGAGGGTATTTTGGCTCGGATCGTTGGATATGATATTATTCTCCCATTTAAGGCCAAAAGAATAAACCGGATAGGAAGTGCCGCTCAGATCATAAGATTGACTCGTATATTCCAATAATCTTCTTTGAACCGGAATAAAGATATCATTGTGTTTTTTATAATTGATCTCCTCTAATAATTGCCCTCTGTCCAGTTCACTACTCTGCGCCGGTGGATAAGGAAACCCACCGAAAGGAATATCTCTCAGGTGTGAAAATTTATATTCCGTATATCCTGTTTCATCTGCATTGCTGGTTTCTTCAATTACATTCTTGTACCCTACAAATGCACCGGAATGACTTATTTGTTGAGTGTTACTGAAAGATCTTATTCTAAGATAATTACCCCTTTTAACACTTGAAGCCGCCAATCTGGGATCATAAGTCCAAACATGGTATTCCATCTCGTCTGAAAAGCTAAAATTCGGCTCACTAAAGATATCACCTGAAGATTCGGTAGATGAATAAGCAGTAGTATATTTATATTTTTTGATTATCGGTACGGAAGATGAGTTAACATAGCTTCTGATCTCTTTTACCCTTAAACCTCCTGCATATCTATTGTCCTGTTCAGCAGTTGTATCTATTATATTCCATGTGGCCGTAAAATAGAATTCCTGATACTGAGGAGGATCCTGGTTAAAGGAAGCCGTTATTTTATAATCGCCGTTAGGCAAATAAAAATTTCTATCGGTATGCAAGGAATAGTTAACGCTGGAATTCTCCGAAGAATTCCCTCTTAGTCTGAATACAGCGCAGAAATTGGCCCCGGCAGAAATATCGCAACCGGGGTATCCTATTTCAAAACTTACGGTAGCTCCGCCATTCGGGTTATTACCATTGAGAAAAGAATCGGAAGGGTTATTGATCGTAAAAGCCTGCTCATAATAATCTGTTGTCGGAGTACCTTCGCCCTCACCTTCCAGAAATGCAAAATCGGTTGTGTATTGTGGTGGCAGATCCTCGGCATCTGCTTCGTTGTTTTCAAAGTCAAATTCAGTATAGCCACCCGTTGGATATATTATTTTTTCTATGATCCCGAATTGCGATCTTACAGAATTTACCTCTCGATTAGCTCCTGCAATTTGTAATGGGGGATTTGAATTCGGAATATTTACGGTAGGAATAAGATTCACATTGGAAATACGACCGTTATAATATCCCCAATAATCCTGTGCAGGACTTAATCGGCATGGAGGAGTGGAGTTCTCGTTATAGGAAAACCGATGTGTTAATTTGGTAACTAAATCAGGAGAAGTATTTTCCAGTTTTTCAAGTAACATCCATTTATGAGAATAACTGCTCTCCCTGGAACAGCTGTTATTAGCTTGCAAATATTTAAAAGTGAGATGGTATTTACGGATCAGTTCATTTTTATAATTATAAACCGAGATATTATTTAAACTATGTCCTCCCTGCAGATCCTCTCTTTCTTCGGTATTTCTGTTAAAGCGGATATAGCCTTTTTTAAACCTTATTTCCGAAAGTATCTTTGCATTAATCGTATTTGTAGTATTAATGCTTTCCAGACTGGAAGGTATACTAACCGGATCTCCCCCGATCCACTGATATTTGGTTATTGCAGATTTTGTTTTATAAAATTGATTTTCCGATATATATCTAAAACTTATTGTATCTCTACGGTTGGCAGAGATCATCTTTGAAGAATACCAACTCGAAATAATCGGGTTGAATAAAGCCCCTCCTCTGGCAGTTGTCATTTCCCTTATATCAAAAACGTATTCCACTCCGTCCTGGGTCCGTAAATTATAGTTATTTCCGTTTCTCGTTATTTTTACATTAGACTTTGGGAAAGTCACAAACTCATCCGATTCCTGGTTATAAAAAAATTTCCCGCTCTCTGTTGGAAGGTTATAATAGAAAATATCTGGCTCCGAATCCACTTCTCTCTGATATAAATATGCCCGAAACTGATCATAGGAAGTACTATTCCCGCTATCATTCTCATCCCACAACTCTTTGACGGTCTTTCCCTGAAATTTTGAAAAATACCCTCCTGTTCCTTCGTCCGGAATCCCCCTGACATTCCTGGAAATAGAAGGAATATTGTTCAGGGACCAGCCCAGGCCTACCCAAGAAGCAATAGCCTCTACCTTATTACCTCCTGAGTGATAATTCAGAGATAACGGCAGACTCAATTCTGTAGATACTATATCAAAGACAGGAATATTGATATTCGGCAGCCCCGTAAAATAACTTATAGGGATTTCACCATATTTTGCGATCGATGCCGCATTAGGACTCAAGGGAACAATATTGGGCAATTCCGTTTGCGAGTACGCATTTGGATACAAAAACCCAATAAACAGTATGTATAAAATTATAGTTCTCATTCAGTTCGGATTTTTTCCGCCCCAATGGTTTAGAGTTGCAAAGGCAAAAGGGTGCCTTCAACATTAAAACTAATTACTTAATGAATAACAGATAAGTATTTTTCATCAACAGAAGATTTGTTTCACGAAATCAAAAATAGCAATCTGTAAATCAGCCATTTAACAACAAAGTTTGTTCTGATTATTTCATGAAATCTGAGAAATTGGCTTAAGAAAAGTGTTTCATCCGTATTGCAGAGGAGAGTCTGGCATTGTGAGGTCGCTTCGTTCCTCTCGCGAAGACATTATTCTTATAATCGGTCATTGCGATCCCAATGGATATCGGGAGAAGCAATCCCCTGGCCACTGCAAAAACATAAATAATAAATTTCACATCCTTTTTTCCTTATATTCAGGATTGAGTTATCTATTGTGGTTTTCAAATAATTAGAACTTCTATTTTATTTAGATCACAATAAAACATTATTCCAAATGACAAAAGAAATCAACTATTCAGAAAAGCAAAGATTTGCCCCTCTCTGGCTTTGTGTATTCTTATTTATTATTGGTGTATATCTTATCTATAGAACCTATCAGCAGTTATTTTTAGGTATTCCTCTGGGTGATTATCCAATGTCGAATACCGGTTTAGTTGTTTTTACAATTTCTCTGCTGGGCGTTTTTTGTTTTTTATGTGTTCTGAGTTTAAGCTTAAGTATTGATGCCAAATTTATCAGTATTCATTTTTTTCCTCTTTTCAGAAAAAAAATACCCATTCAGGATATAGAAAAGATGGAAGTTATAGAGTATAAGATGTTAAGTGCCGGGATAAGGATCAGTATAAAATACGGTTCCGTTTACAGGATAAGAGGCAACAAAGGTCTATCCATAAAATTAAAAAACGGAAAAAAGTTTTTGATAGGTATCCGGAATGAAGATGAGATAAGGTCAGCACTTTTACTTTCCTAAGGAAAGTCCTTTTTAAAACCCCATTATATTCATTTTGTACAGATCCTGTCTATTCACATTTTACCTCATCATGAACAATTCTTGCGTGTTCTGTTGACACCACTTTTAATGTTTTTCCATTAACAGGATGAAGGCCGGGTGCCGTAAAATACTCATACTCATTATTGGATTTAAAATACCAGATAATAGGCTTGCCTTCAATAAAAAAGGTGGTGGTATCGCAAACCTTTATTTTTTTAAATTCCTGTAGTAATTTTTTATCGAGTTCTTTTACTCCGATTTTCCCTAAAGTGTCTTTGGCAGCTACTTCTTCGTAATGATCATCTATCCAATGCATATAGCTTTTTCCGAAATTGATTAGCTGTGAATAAACAAAATAAGCTACTAATACCACTATTGACAGGATCAAGGCTCTTATCCCTTTTTTAGAAAACTTTAAAGATCCTTTCTTTGAATTTTTAAGTACAAAATCTTCATAGTTCTCATATTCCAGATATTTAGCCAAAGCATCCCTGAGATCCTTTTTAGGGCTTTGTTCTCCCTTAAAATATCTCGTCATTGATTTTGTCGTAATCGGCGATTTGAAATCATCCGTCATAATATCGGCTAAGTATTTTGCCACTCCATGATCAGAGCTATTACCACTCTGCTTTTTCGCTTTTTTAAATGCGTCACTCAGCAATTTTCCTACCATAAATTCCTCAGATTATATGCTTTAAAATTAAAAATAAGCCCGGACAATTTACAGACATTCTTTAGACAATTTCGATGGACAGTTTTTGGAAAATCTTGTACAAATTCTGTCTGCAATTGTCCATCACCTCATGATTTACTTTGATCCAAGATTGATGAAGTGGTTGAATCGCAAATAAAGCATAATACCATTAGTAATCAATACGGAAATCCGTAATGCGGCTGGCCGAAGGTCAAACGGGAAGTAACCCAAAGCTACCGTATCGGATTTCTACTTCCCAAAACAAGGAGTACTCCCCCTTTAACGGGTTGCTGAAAACAAAAAACAGATCCCGGGCCAATGCCCGGGCAGCAACTCCATTGTTCAATTTTTAAATCATAAATCATGAAAAAATTAATTTTGATTATAGTACTTTTTTTGGGAAACCTCTTTATGTTTTCCTGTACAGATGAAACCATAGCCGATACCGAATCTCTTTATACGGATGAGTTGGCAACCGTTGGAGAAGATGATGAAACCAATCAGGAAGAAGAGGAGGAAGAGGAAGAAAATGGTGATATCAACGGAGGTGGTAACTAGCTATTCGTCGATTTTTAATATAAACCGGAGTTAGTTTTCTTAATTTAGGAGGATGAAAAAACTTTTATTTTTATCCTCCTTTCTTATTCTTTGTACTGTTCTTTCATGCGACAAAGCTAATTCTCCACAAAAACTGGAGACTATTCATGATGTGATTACAGATGTTCAAAGTTACTTTGATTCAGCTAATGATAAAAGTCTTTCCAAAATAGAGCGTCTCAAGAATATTGACACCGCATTATCTATATCTAAAAATTATTCTCTAGATTCTTTAGTGTTAAAAAACCTATATTACAAGGCATATCTTTTTGGGATACGTAAGCAATATGATAGTGCTCTTAAATACTCTCATCAACTGTTGAATATTTCAACAAAAAAGAAAGATACTCAATATATAATTCAAGCTTATTCCAGGTTAAGTAGGTACCAAAGAAACAAGAAAGACTATCAATCTGCTATACAATCTTCTCTAGAGCTTTTGAAGCATGCTGAGTTTGTGGATGACACAGTAAATATAGCAAGTGCATTGTACAAATTGGGGCTCAATTATCAATCCAGTGAGCAATTCCAGTCATTTAAATACTACAATAGCGCAAAGCATTATTATGAGCTTTTAAAAGACAGTTTGTATGTTGCAAAGTGCTTACAGAATATGGCAAATATTCAGAAAAAGAGAGGCGATTTTTATGGAAGTGAAAAATCAACCACAGACGCTTTAAAGTTTCTGAAAAACATTGACAATAATGAATTTATTGGCAATCTGTATCATACCATTTCTGTTTCTTCCAAAGAACTAAAGAATTATGAAGAAGCACTTAAATGGAACAATATGGCAATTAAGACTGTGAAGGACACTATATCAATTAATCTTGCAATTTATTCGAACACAAGAGCTTTAATTTATATTGGACAAGAAAGATATTATCTAGCAATTGATCTACTCCAAGAGATATTAAAGCACCCTAAAATATCCCTTTTAAAAAACTTGGATAAAAAAGCCAGGTACCTTGACAATTTAGGTTATGCAAAAGGGAAGCTAGAAATTCCGGAAGGGGAAATTGAAATGTTAGAAGCCTTAGAAATAAGAAAAAAATTAAACGATTATACAGGTCAATTCGCTAGCAATATTCATCTTTTCAAATTTTATTTAACATCTAACCAAAGAACCAAAGCAATTAAACATGCCCAAATAGCTCATGAATTGAGTAAAAAAATTAACAGCCCAGAAGCTGAGAAAGAAGCACTGGGTTATTTAATTGATTTAAAAGAAAATTTAATCTTGATTACCGCAAGATACAAGCACTTAAATGATAGTCTGACTTTTGAGCAAAGAAGCTCTGTTGATCAATTCGCCAAAATACGATTTGAAACAGAGGAAAAGGAAAAAGAAATTTTAAAGCTAAATGGAGATAATCTCGAATTAGCTCTTGCAAATGAAATAGAGGGAAGAAAATCCAATTTTATTAGCTCGATAGGAATCCTGGTCTTAATATCTTTTATCTTTCTTTATTTCATAATAACTACTCGTCATAAGAAAGAAAAGATCAAAAAAGTGTATGAAACCGAAGCAAAACTGGCTAAAAGATTACATGACGAGCTGGCCAATGATGTTTACGGAGTGATGACCCGTTTACAGCATCCGGAATCCGATAAACAGGAAGGAACCGAAGAAGTCCTTGATAAACTGGAAAATATCTATCAGCGTACCCGGGATATCTCTAAGGAGACCAATGCCATAGAAACCGGAAAATACTTTGTGCCTCAGCTTAAGGAAATGCTTTCCTCCTATGGGTCGGAAGGGGTAACAGTTGTTATAAACGGGTTGGAACCCGAAAGCTGGGAAGCTATAGCAGAACATAAAAAGATGGAAGTGTACCGGGTTCTGCAGGAGCTGATGGTAAATATGAAAAAACACAGCCAGGCCAGCCTGGTGGTACTGAGCTTTAAAAAAGAAGACTCCAAAATGCATATTCACTATGTAGATAACGGAAAGGGAATTACAGGAATAACCATAGAAAACGGAAACGGATTGCAGAATGCGGAAAACCGTATCCGGGCAATAAAAGGAAGCATTACTTTTGATACTATAGCCGAAAAAGGATTTAAGGCTAACATCAGATTTTCTGTTTAATTAAAAGTAATAGTATATGTTTAAAAAAGTATTGGTTGCTGAAGATTTGGAGAATATTAACCGGGGAGTAGCCTCTGTTTTTAATGAACTCGGGATGCCCGAACCGGTTTTTGCCCAGTACTGTGACGATGCGTATATAAAGGTTAAAAGGGCAGAATTGGACGGATCTCCTTTTGAACTGCTTATTAGTGATCTTTCCTTTAAACAGGACCATCGCGAACAAAAATACCCTTCGGGGGAAGAACTTATCAAAGCCTTAAAAGAGGAAAGTCCGGATTTAAAAGTTATTATCTTTTCGGTAGAAGACCGGCCTCAGAAGATCCGGAAGCTTTTTGATGAATTACAGATCGACGCTTATGTATGTAAAGGCCGGAAGGGGTCTGAAGAACTAAAAAATGCTGTCGTAGATGTTTATAATCATAAAAAATACATTTCTTCGGAAGTTGCCGATGCCTTGACCAAAAAAAATGTGGTAGAGATCTCTCCTTATGACATCCGCCTGGTTAAACTGCTTTCCGATGGTTTTCGCCAGGAAGAAATAGGCGATTATCTTAAAAAGAAGGGAGAATATCCCAACAGTACCAGTACCATAGAAAAACGTCTTAACAAATTAAAGATCCATTTTAAAGCCAGGAATTCTACCCACCTGGTATCCATCATAAAGGATATGGGATTGATCTGATCTTTTTTAATTCTTTTAAACAAATAGTTGTATCCCTTACTAAATACCGTAAGGGATTTTTTTTCGGTGAGCTTAAGTTTGAATCACTAAAGTATTTGTTTAATCATTAATAAATCTAATAATGAAAAAAAGTGTAAAGATCGGAATCGGAACAATAATCCTCATTGTATTGATCAATCTTATTCTATACTGCGGAGCTGAAAGTTTTACGGATATGGAATTGGATAGAATTGAAAATGAGTTAGCCAGAGATTCTGAAGAGCAATACAAAATTGCAAAGGAAAACGGAGATGCTATGGATGCATATTTGCAGGCAGGTTTAACGGCACAGGCATACCTAATGGCAAATGATAAGGAGAACTATAATAAATGGAAGGAGATTGAAAAGAAGGAAGCAAAGAATGCAGGACTTCGCTAAAATCTACAGAGCTTTTTATTAAACTCTTATTTGTTGAAATAATGATCCCTTACGGATTTCCGTAAGGGATTCTCTTTTAATGGTTATAGGTTTGATGTACCAATTTAAAAACACAACAAAAATGATGAGACAAACAAACACCGACAGTAACGGTGGAAGTTGGACGGAAAGTCAAATAAGACTAGTCTGGGAAGATGGGAAAATAGTCCCTGGGAAATCGCCAAATGAATTCAGAAAAGATAAATGTGAAAGCATTATAAAATGGTCTGAGCATGGAAATAGAAATTCACAATACGGATGGGAAATAGATCATATTAATCCGGTTTCAAACGGAGGGGGTGATGAATTCGACAATTTGCAACCATTGCAATGGGAGAATAATGCAAAAAAAGGGGATCAACTTAATTGGATATGTTAAAATCAATCGCCATGAAAAAACTAATACTACTCTGTTATCTTCTAACAATAAACATCATTTTAGGACAAAACGAATCTAAACAAAATGACTTAAGTAAAGCGGAACTTTTTTCTTCAAAGTCAGGAACTTTAATTAAAAAAGTATCCATAGATATTGGAAAAGTAGAAGGTATAGAGCTTAAGATCATTCAATTTACAGATATGATATCTGGTGAATCACTTAGTGCTTTGAGGTTTGAAAAAAGAACTATCAACAAATATTCTTCAGGCACAAAAGTAGCATCTCTGGATATAGATGAATTAGATGGCCTAATTAAATCAATTATTATTATTAGAGATAATGTTTTTGGTTCGGTGCCCAAGAATTATACTGAAATAAACTTTAAAAGTCGAAGCGGTTTTCAAGCAGGGTGTTTCTTTAGTAGAAATGAATGGGGAACATTTTTACAAATTAAAAAACACGACAACAAATCATTTGTTCTTTTGAAAAGAGATGACTTTTATAAATTATTAGAATTGCTTGAAATTGCAAAAAAACAGCTTACTTAAATCATGGAACTAACTAATCAATTTAAACTGCTTGCTGAAAAAATAGATCAGCTAAAAGATAAAATAGAAACCGAAGAATCGACTAAACACGCTTTTGTATTACCCTTTATTAACCTGTTAGGCTATGATACCTTTAATCCAACCGAAGTAGTTCCTGAATTCACTGCTGATTTAGGGTTAAAAAAAGGTGAAAAAGTAGATTATGCTATTTTTCAGGAAGGTAACCCCATTCTGATCATGGAATGCAAGCATTGGAAGGAAGATCTAAATGACCATAATTCTCAACTATTCCGATATTTCCACGTAACAAAAACACGTTTTGCAGTCCTTACCAACGGAATAGAATATCAGTTCTTTACTGATCTGGAAGAAAAAAATAAAATGGATAAAAAGCCTTTTCTGGAATTTGATATCACCAGATTAAAAGAAAATACCATTCATGAGATCTCAAAGTTCCATAAGTCTCATTTCGATGTAAACAAAATAGTGAACAATGCCAGTGCTTTAAAATATACCAGGGAAATCAAAAAATTAATCAATAAAGAACTGCAAACGCCCTCTCCGGATTTTGTACGGCTTTTTGCTTCAGAAGTGTATCCTGGCAGGTTGACCGAAAAAGTTATGGAAGAGTTCACAGAACTTGTCCATAAAGCTTCTAATCAAATTATTAGTGATAAGGTAAATGATCGCTTAAGCGCTGCTATTAATAAGGAAGCCGAAAAACAACACGAAGAAGAAGTTACCAATGAAGATGGACAAAGCAAAGTAGTTACTACTGAAGAAGAGATGGAAGGTTTTAGAGTAGTAGTGGCTATTCTCAGGCGTAAGATCTCTATTGATAGAATCTCTCATCGTGATACTCAATCTTATTTTGGGGTTCTTTTAGACAACAATAATAGAAAACCTCTATGCAGACTCCATCTAAACGGTGGAAAAAAGTACATCGGTCTTTTTAATGAATCCAAGGATGAAACCAGAGAACTTATTCAATCGGTCGATGATATTTACGGATTTGAAGAACAACTATTAACCACTATTGATTATTACATAAAGGATAAATTAGAATAACAACACAGCTAACCCAATGAGGGTCAAAGGTGTTGCTGAATAACTACACTCTTTGTTTATCGATTTCTTTGACTCCTTACAGAGTAAAGCAAGAAATTAGCCCGGAATCGAATTACCTTTAAGTAAATGATCAAAAGAGGAACTGCATTAGCGGTTACAGATGACCAATTATAGAACTTTCCGTTAAAAACGGAATGTATAGATAAGATCAACCAAAAATTTAAAGCAATGAAAAAATTAATTTTTCTGATGGTCATTCTAGTTTCATTTTCTTTTGGAACTCCAGAAGATCCCGAGGTTTATATTTGCGCCAGCAAAAACAGCAAACGCTATCACTTTAGAAAAGACTGCAGGGGACTTTCCCGATGTAAAGCCAAGATTGTTAAAATGCCATTGAGCAAAGCCAAAAAAATAGGAAGGACTTTGTGTGGATACGAGGACTGACAAAACTTATTGAGTAGTATTTAATTTTCCTGTTACAACAGAGATTAACCCTTCCTCTTTATCTGTACTCCCCTCCTTTTCCTTCGACTGCGCTCAGGATGACAGGAGAACCAGGGTAGTTATAACAAAAAAACCTCCTCCGTTTCCGGAAGAGGTTCTCTATCTTTTAAATAACAGCTTGTTTCTTAAGCCTCAAAGGGCTCGATAGAAACATAAGATTTGTTATTCTTCTTTTTTGTGAATTTTACAATACCATCAACTTTGGCATGTAATGTATGGTCTTTTCCCATGTATACATTCTCACCCGGGTGGTGAGCTGTACCACGTTGTCTAATGATGATGTTCCCGGCAATTGCAGCCTGTCCGCCATAGATCTTTACCCCTAAGCGTTTCGATTCTGATTCTCTACCGTTCTTGGAACTACCGACACCTTTCTTGTGAGCCATTTTATTTCGTTTTTATTCTTAATTATTTACTTAAAGCGGCAATAAGGTCAGCTTTTTTCATTGAAGAGATCCCTTCAATTCCTTTGCTTTTTGCCATTTCCTTTAACTCGGCAACAGTTTTCTTGCTCAAGTCTTCAGTAGCAGCAGCTGCTTTTTTAGGTGCTGCTTTCTTTGGAGCTTCCGCTTTAGCTTTTGGTGCTGCAGCTTTAGCTTTAGTTTCCTTCTTTGCTTCTTCTTTCTTAGGAGCAGCTTTCTCTGCTTTTGGCTTAGCCGCAGATTTTTTAGCTCCGGAAGCAAGGATACCCTCAATTGTGATCTCTGTTAAAGACTGACGGTGTCCGTTCTTTACACGGTATCCCTTACGTCTTTTCTTTTTAAAGACAATCACTTTATCACCTTTAAGGTGCTTTACGACTTTAGCCTCAACAGCGGCTCCGTCTATAGCCGGGGCGCCAACAGTAACTTTCCCGTTATCATCCAACAAAAGAACGTTATCGAAAGTAACTTTCTTCCCTTCTTCTGTAGCTAAACGATGAACGAATACTTTTTGGTCTTTCGCAACTTTAAATTGCTGCCCTGCTATCTCTACAATTGCATACATAGCGTATCGTTTAATTAAATTATTGTTATAAAATGAACATACCTATTCCTATAGGCGGGTGCAAATATACTGCTAATTCATTAAACTGCAAATGTTTTAGGCCTTTTGAGCTGCTTTTTTTGACATATTCCAGCTGGGTTTGAACTTTTGCATAAAAGTAAGTGTGAGCACTACCGTAGATGCAAAACCTTCAATAGCCAGGACAAAGAGCAAGATCCCGGGACCCTGATGATAATCCCTCATCCAGCTCTCCATGATCGTAGCCGGAAAAGAAGGGTCTATATGAAACATATAAACCGACATGAAGAACACAAAAACCAGGGTTGCTATAAAGCCGGTCAGTAAACCTGTCTTAAATCCTTTGTAATAATCAAACTGATCTTTTTCCACCAATCTCCGGAACCGGATAGCCGCATAAATTCCGTAAGCAACAATAACACCATTTATTACTCTGAGCCAGATATTTTCGTGAAGGCCGAATAATTTAACGATCAAAAAATATGCAATCAACACTATGGCAATGATCAAACCATAACGAATGTGAATCCTTTGTACGTTCATAAGCTTTTCGTATTTAACTGGTTTTCAGCTTTAAAATACTAAAAAAAATCGAGAGGGTCTTTATTCAATATTCATTTTTTTCGTTTCCCAGGGGGAAGAAACCCTCCGAAATAGCTAAATTTGTTGGTGTCTAAATTGATTGTTAAATATTGTAACATTTACGATCATGCTTAGTCAAACAGCTGAATAAAAACACTAAGTTATTTACAGAATGAAAAAACAATTAACACTATTTGCTTCTGCAGCCATCCTGAGCTTTACGGCCGGTGCGCAGCAAGTAACTTTTGAAGAATACGATCTTGACAACGGATTGCACGTCATCCTGCATCAGGATAATACGGCTCCGGTGGTTACCACTTCGGTGATGTACCACGTGGGAGCTAAAGATGAAGATCCGGAACGTACGGGATTCGCGCACTTCTTTGAGCACCTTCTTTTCGAAGGTACCGAAAACATCGAACGCGGAGAATGGTTTAAGATCGTTACCGCTAACGGAGGAAGCAACAATGCAAACACTACTGACGACAGAACTTACTATTTTGAGGTATTCCCTTCCAACAACCTGGAATTAGGTCTGTGGATGGAATCCGAAAGAATGCTTCATCCTATTATTAACCAGATCGGGGTAGATACCCAGAACGAGGTGGTTAAAGAAGAAAAAAGACTTCGCGTTGATAATCAACCTTACGGGAATATCCTTGCAGAAGTAAAAAAGAACATCTTTAAAAAACACCCTTACAGATGGGCTACTATCGGTTCCCTGGATCATCTTGATGCAGCTACCCTCGATGAATTCCTTGCGTTTAACAAGAAATTCTATGTGCCTAACAATGCTGTATTGGTAGTGGCCGGTGATATAGATATTGCCAAGACCAAAAAAATGGTTAAGGATTATTTCGGGCCTATTCCAAGAGGAAAAGAGGTAACCCGTAACTTCCCAAAGGAAGATCCGATCACTTCTCAGTATGAGGCCAAGGCTTACGATCCTAATATTCAGATCCCGGCTATCATTGCCTGCTACAGAACTCCTTCCTTTAAGACCAGAGATGCCAGGGTACTGGATATGATCTCTTCTTATTTGAGTCAGGGTAACAGTTCCAAGCTCTACAAAAAGATCGTAGACGAGAAGAAAATGGCACTGGCTGTTCAGGCGGTAAACCTGAGCCAGGAAGACTACGGAGTATATGCACTTTTTGCATTGCCACTCGGAAGCAACTCCCTAAAGGATATTCTTAAAGAGATGGATGATGAGATCGTTAAGATCCAGACCGAACTGATCTCAGAAAAAGATTATCAGAAACTTCAGAACCAGTTTGAAAACCAGTTTGTAAACTCTAATTCAAGCATCTCGGGAATTGCCAATTCTTTGGCCAGATACCACATGCTGTACGGAGATACTAATCTTATCAACTCTGAGATCGATATCTACAGATCTATCACCAGAGAAGATATCAAAGAAGTTGCAAACAAGTATTTAAAGCCTAACCAGCGATTACTACTGGAATATTTACCTAAAGAAAAAACAGAAAAATAAGGAAATGAAATGAGCGTAAACAAATTTCATCATTATAGTCCAATTAACATGATTAAATTTTTTAAGCGAATTCCTGAATGTGAAGAAATTTTTATTTCCTTCATTTCCAACAAAATGAAAATATCGAACAGATGAAAAAGATAATATTTAGCTTATTACTGATCAGCGCTTTCACCCTGAATGCGCAAGTAGACAGGTCAAAGCAGCCCAAGCCGGGGCCGGCACCTGAGATCAACCTCGGAACTCCAAAGACTTTCGAGCTGGGTAACGGACTTAAGGTATTGGTGGTTGAAAATCACAAACTTCCAAGAGTTTCCTATTCACTTACTATTGATAACCCACCCATTGCAGAAGGTGACAAGGCTGGTGTAGCTGCCCTTACCGGAAGCATGATCGGAAAAGGGTCTAAGAACATAGAAAAAGATGCTTTTAATGAAGAAGTGGATTATCTGGGAGCTTTTATCAATTTCGGTTCCGGAGGTGCATTTGCAGGAAGTTTATCGAAATACGGAGACAGGGTACTGGAATTAATGGCAGATGCTGCTATCAATCCTAACTTTACCCAGGAAGAATTCGATAAGGAGAAAGCCATTCTTCTAGACAATCTGAAGTCTGGTGAGAAAAGTGTTCCTGCAGTAGCAGGAAGGGTGCGTAACGTACTGGCTTACGGTAAAAACCACCCTAAAGGGGAGTTTACCACTAAAGAAACTGTAAACAATGTAAACCTTCAGGATGTGAAGGATTTCTACAGAAACTACTTTGTACCGGCTAATGCTTACCTGGTTGTCATTGGAGATGTAGATTTCGATCATGTACAGGAGCAGGTAAAGAAGAACTTTAGCAGTTGGACCAAAGCGGTTCCGCCAAGCTACAGCTATTCAAAGCCTTCAAACGCACAGTATACACAGATCAACTTTGTAGATATGCCAAATGCGGTTCAGTCTGAAGTGGCTGTACAGAATATCATCAACCTTGAGATGAAGGATGAGGATTATTTTCCTGCGCTTATTGCCAACAAGATCCTTGGTGGTGGTGCTGAAGCAAGATTATTCCTTAACCTGAGAGAAGATAAAGGATATACTTACGGAGCTTATTCGGGAATAGGTACCGATAAGAATGCACCTTCTACTTTCAGAGCTACTGCAAGTGTACGAAATATGGTAACAGACAGTGCCGTAGTGGCCTTTCTGGATGAGATCAACAGAATTGGGGTAGAACCTGTTTCTGATGAAGATCTTAGAAATGCCAAGGCAAAATACGTAGGTGATTTTGTTCTTGCGCTTGAGAGACCTCAAACCATTGCGAGTTACGCGCTGAATATCGAAACCGAAGGTCTTCCAAAAGATTTCTACAAGAACTACCTCAGCAATATCAATGCTGTGACTAAAGAGGATGTACAGAGAGCTGCTAAAAAATACTTCCAGATCAACAATGCGAGGATCGTAGTGGTTGGAAAAGGAAAAGAAGTTCTTGAGAACCTGGAAAAAGTAAAATTTAACGGGAAGAAGATCCCGGTAATGTACTATGACAAATACGGAGCTAAAGCGGAAAAGCCGAATTACGAGGCTGCACTTCCGGCAGATGTATCTGCAAAATCCGTGATCCAGAAATACATTACTGCCGTTGGAGGAGAAAGTAAATTAAAAGCAGTGAACTCTGTATTTATTACAGCGGAAGCTTCTACTCAGGGACTCGTTTTAAACCTGGAATTAAAGACTACTTCATCCAATAAGTTTGCAATGGATATGAAAATGGCAGGAAACTCTTTGGTAAAGCAGGTATATGACGGAGAAAAAGGTTATGTGGTACAGCAGGGACAGCGTCAGGATCTTTCCGGTGAGCAACTGGGAGACCTGAAAGAGCAATCGGTTCCTTTCCCTGAACTGAACTACCTTAACGATGCAAATGTTACCTTAGAAGGTGTTGAGGATGTTGAAGGTAAAAAAGCCTATGCTATTAAGGTTACGGATAAAAGAACCAGCTACTACGACGTAGAGACGGGGCTTAAAGTAAAGGATGTAACCAAAATAGAGCAGGCCGGACAATCGTTCGAGCAGGCAGTACTTTACGGAGACTATAAAGAAGTTGGCGGAATCCAGTTCCCATTCATTCTTTCTCAGTCTTTCGGACCACAGAAAGTAGAGTTCAAAGTAAAGAACATCAAAGTAAACGAAGGAGTTTCTGATGAGGATTTTAACTAATCGGAACCTTTAATCAAAATAGAAAAGCGCCTCTTTTTTAAGGGGCGTTTTTTTGTTATTACCATTCTAATTTTGATATATGATCTCCTCTCCCCATGGGAGAGGATTAAGGTGAGGGCTATCCCTCATCCCGCCCTGCTTTTCGGCAGGCCGACCTTCTCCCACGGGGAGAAGGGGTATTGTATAACAATCTTTTTCTCAACTATTACAAGTTTCTTTTGCCCTTTGGCAACGCCTGTATTCAGGGCCTTTTTTAGAGTGGTTAAACAAGTCTTTAAAAATGGTTTAAGCTTTCTTTTTAAGTTGTTTAACCTTTTACTTTAAACTGTTTAACTTCTCTTCTTAAACTGTTTAACCTTTCTTGTTGAGTTGAATAACATTTCTTTTTAAACTGAATAACAAGTCTCCGGGAGTTATTTAACCCTTCCGTCTTTAACTGCGTTAAAGCCACCTTCCCTTCAAAAGGGAAGGAATTTTTGAGTGTCGTATATATAAAATCCCCCTCCTGTCATCCTGAGCGCCCGCGTGCCGCTGAAGCTATAGCGGAGGCGCAAGTCGAAAGAAAAGGAGGGCCTACCGGTAGGCAGGAATCTTTCTCATAACCAGAATGGATTCCGCAACAAGTGCGGAAATCGAAGATTCGACGCAGTCAATGACAATTTTAGTAACTAATTACTAATAACCATCAACTAACAACCAACAACCCCTACTTATTATTATTCCCATTCTTCTTATTGGCCAGATAAACCCCCAGTAAAATGATCACCCCGCCGATAAGCTGGTAAACACTCAGGGATTCTCCGTCCAGTACCCCCCAGAAGATAGCCATCAACGGCATGGTATAGGTAACCGAAGACGCAAAGACAGGACTCGCAACACTTACGAGTTTATTGAAAAGTACCTTGGCAATAGCTGTTCCGAAAAGCGATAGTACCACCACATAAACAAGGCCGGTATGCATTTCCGGGTTAGAAAAGACCGTAATGAAGAAACCGGTGCTTATCAATACAATGATAGCGGGAACCAGTATAACCAGAAAATTCCCCACGGCAATGCTCAAAGCACTTAATCCCTGGAGGTATTTTTTAAGGATATTCACATTGAGGGCGTAACCTACAGATGAAACAATGATAAGGGTGCTATACCAATAATTCTGATCCGGATTGAACTCTGCTCCCTTTGCGATCAGGATAACGGTTCCGAGTAGCCCCAGAACAACACCCCATATCTGTCTCCGGGTTACGATAATACCGAACAGTAATATTCCGGAGATCGTAGTATTTAACGGAGTAAGGGAATTAAGAATAGATGCAATAGCACTGTCCAACTCGGTTTGCGCAACGGCAAACAGGAAAGGCGGAAAGAATGAACCTAAAAAACCGGACCAGGCAATCCATTTCCAGTGCTCCTTTTTGATCTCTTTCAGGGTTTTGGTCCCAGCCATAAAAAGAAAAATAGCTGTAATTATGATGCGGAGTGCCCCTACCTGTATGGGTGTTAAGCCTATGAGTGACTTTTTGATAAGGATAAATGAGCTTCCCCAGATTAACGATAGAATAATTAGGTAAAACCATTTAGCCTGTTGTCTGTTCATAGAATTAAAGTTGAAAATGCAAAAATCTGATTTTTAATCGAGTATTAACTATTCTTTTTACTTAAATTTTGTTATAAAACCATATATAAATTTTATAGTTTAAAACACGGAAAAACTGTTTTTTTCGGGCCCAATATCGTAATTTTGCAGGAACAACCTTTCCGGATGAATTCGTTTGGATCACTTTTCTTTACGATACTCTATATGACGGCGATGCTTCGTCCGGTAGCCCCTGTATTCACATATATCATCAACCAGGATTACATAGCCGAATTCCTCTGTATTAACCAGGACAGGCCGGAGCTTAAATGCAACGGGAAATGTTATATGTTCAGGCAGCTGAAAGCCCAGTCTGAAGAGAAAAAACAGAACCTGCCCGCTATCGACCTCAGGGATTACCCCATAGGTTTTGTTGAATTATTGGATTTTCAACCGCAAAATAAAATACCGGTCCAAAAAACGGGATCGATCTACCTCAATAATTACGCTCTGATCTTTTCCGGAGAGATCTTTCATCCCCCGGCCGGAGTATAGATAAATACCGCCTTGAGAAGACTCTTCTCAAAATTTATTATTTCAACTTTAACCATTTATCTAAATCAGGATGAAAAAAATTTATCTTGCCATTATCCTATTGGCAACAGGCATGATCTATGCCCAGGAAAATGAAAACAAAGATCAAAAATGGTCCGGTTCGAGGCCGGACGGACACGCCCCCATATCCGTTATGGGAGACCATACCCACGGGAAAGGCGAATGGATGGTATCTTACCGCTATATGTATATGAATATGGAAGATCTGAAACTGGGAAGTGATGATGTTCCCTTTTCTGCAGCTCTGGCAGAATATATGGTAACTCCCACCAGTATGCCGATGAATATGCATATGCTGGGAGTAATGTATGCTCCGAGTAACAGGGTTACCCTAATGGTCATGGGGAATTATATCTCTCAGGAAATGGATCACGTTACCCGTATGGGCGGTACTTTTACTACCAGCTCCTCGGGTATTGGAGACACCAAAGTATCTGCTTTCTATAAGTTCTTTAACCGGAACAGGCAGCAATTGCATGCCGAGGGAGGACTCTCCATTCCCACAGGGAGCATAGATGAAGAAGATGTGATCCCCGCTTCGGCTCCCAATTCGGTTATTTTGCCTTACCCAATGCAGATCGGTAGTGGTACCTGGGATTTTTCTCTGGCACTCACCTATCTTGCACAAACCGATCTCTTTTCTTTCGGATCTCAGCTCAGGACCCTGCTCCGAACCGGAACCAACGACAATGAGTATCGACTGGGAAATCGTTATGAAAGCAATAACTGGGTAGCGGTTAAGGCTACGAACTGGTTGAGTTTTTCTGCCAGGGTACAGGGATTGATAACCGGAGAGATAAACGGGCTAAACCCTGCTTTAAATCCCGCCATGGTGATTACGGCAGATACCGATAATTCGGGTGGAACCTTTGTTAATTCGGGTATTGGATTTAACACCTATGTTCCTAAGGGAGCACTTAAAAACCTGCGTTTCGGTTTTGAGTTTGCTTTCCCTCTTTATCAGGATCTTAATGGCTTTCAGCTAAAGCGAAAAGAGACCCTGACATTTGGACTTCAATATGCATTTAAATAACTTTAAAGAGATCCTCCGGGCTATTCCGGAGGGTTTTTCTAAGCTTCAACACAATGAATAAAGTAAAACGCAATCGGTTTATTCGTAAATCACACAGATATTTAGGAGTAGTTTTAGGCATACAGTTTTTACTGTGGACGGCCGGAGGCCTCTACTTCAGCTGGACCAACATAGAAGATATAAGAGGAGACAACTTAAAAAAGGAAGATCCGCTGCTGGCAGCAAACATATCCCTGGTCTCTCCCACGGAAGCGAGCTCAGAATTCCTGAAAGCTTCGGATTCTATCGCCTCCATTCAACTCAAAAAAATACTCGAAAGGCATTTTTATCAGATGATCTATTATTCGGGTAAGGAAAAGCATATAAAACTGATCGATGCCCAAACCGGAGAGCTCAGGCCTCCGTTAAGCGGAGAGGAAGCCATAGAGGTAGCAAGGACCAAATTAAACAAGGAAGCCGATGTTATAGAGACCAAATACCTGGAAGCTACCGGAAAACATCATGAGTACCGGGAAAAGCCTCTTCCTGCCTACGCAGTAACCTTTAGTGAGCCGGTCAATACAACCGTATATGTTTCCAGTGAATTGGGTACCGTACAGAGTTTCAGAAGCACCAAATGGCGTGTTTTTGATTTCCTGTGGATGCTACATACTATGGATTATCAGGAGCGGGATAACTTTAACAACTACCTGCTGAGGGCATTTTCTATTTTCGGGATCTTTACCATCCTCTCAGGTTTTGCCCTGTTTATTATAAGCTCCAGGTGGTTTGTAAGGAAAAGAAAGCGATAGCTTATTTCCATTGCAGGGATTCCATCAACCTTCGGATGTCATTCTTAACATAGGCTGCTGCCGGAAGAATGGAATCGTAATTGGGTTTGGAATAGAAGTACAAAGATCCGGTCAGGAAATGCCTGCTGCTGTCTGTGATATAGAACTGCGACTGGGAAGCTGCATTACCTCCTACTTCGTACAGCATTCCGTAGGTGTTGAAATCTTCATTTATAAAGGGCTGTTCTGCTATATCATCTGCCTTCACCACATGTTCGTAGGTAAGCTTTTGCGCATCCCTTAACAGGCTGTCAATGTTATTTTTTACTTCCCTGTAGGTAATATGAATGGTTGCCTTTAATTTCGGGTATTCAATTTCCATCTGGCAGTCCGCATTGCCCTTTAATCTGGCTATTTCATTAACTTCAAAACCAAAAGGGCATGGGTTTTCCATAGCTTTGTAATACGGTCTCGGATACTCCAAACGCAACATTGCTTTGGGTTTCGGAAGGGTATCATTCTTGCACGAAAAGAAAAGGATGGCCAGAAATAGAAAAACCAGGCGTTGTATCATGGTGTAAATGTCACTTTTATTTGTTTAATACGCTTTCTGTCTAAAGCTTCTACTGTAAACGTATAATTTTCAAAATTTATTTTATCCCCCCGTTTGGGAAAGCTTCCGGCTATTTCGAGAACAAAACCGGCAATGGTTTCGGATTCACCCTTCTGTTCTTCAAAATCCGACTCGTCTTCCAGTTTCATCACCCGGTAAAAGTCTTTTAGAGCCGTTTTCCCTTCAAAAACATAATTATAGTCGTCTATTTTGGAGAAAATAAGATCTTCATCATCAAATTCATCACTGATATCACCCACAATTTCTTCTATAATATCTTCGAGGGTCACCAGTCCGGAAGTACCTCCGTATTCATCGACAACAATAGCAAGGTGACTTTTCATTTCCTGGAATTCCTTCAGCAGGTCATCCAGTTTCTTGTTCTCGGGTACAAAATAAGGTCCTCTTTTCAGCTTGACCCAATCGAAGCTTTTTTTATCCAGGTGGGGTAAAAGGTCCTTTACATAAAGCACACCGGTAACGGCATCTACATTGTCTTTATATACCGGGATACGCGAATATCCTTTCTTGATGATCTCAGGCATGATCTCGGAGAATTTAGCCTCCTCATTCAATGCAAAAATATCTATCCGCGGACGCATCACCTGCCGGGTATCGGTATTTCCGAAAGAAACGATCCCCTTCAGGATCTTTTGCTCCTCTTTGGTAGTATCTCCGTCTGAAGTAAGCTCCAGTGCATGTGAAAGCTGGTCTACCGATAAATTGGATTTCTGTTTCCCGAGCTTATCCTGAAGAAAAATAGTCACCGATCTCATAGGAACATTAAAGAGGACAAATACCTTGTCCAGCACATTCAGAGGATAAGCCATAAAATGTGCAAATTTTATCTTGTTCCTGCTTGCGTATACCTTGGGAAGTATTTCCCCGAAGAGCAAGATCAGGAAAGTAGCCACAACTACCTCCGCCAGAAAACGCAGTTCCCCGCTTTGTATATTCCCGAATAAATAATCTCCCAGGGAGCTGAAAAGCAAGACAACGGCTATATTGATAAAATTATTGGCAACAAGGATGGTAGCCAGGAGTTTTTTAGGTTTCCTGAGAAGGTTTACAATTATTTTTCCTCTGGAAGTTCCGGATGCCTCTTCTTCGTTAATATCGGTCTGAGAAAAAGAGAAAAAGGCAACTTCTGCCCCGGATATCAGCGCAGAGCATACCAATAAAATAAAAAGCACGCCAAATTTTAAAACAGCAGTACTGTCTATAGAACTAAGGGAAATAAATAGTAAACTCGAGGGTTCCGGGTCCAAATGTTTGGGTTTTAGTTAAACTTTTAGAACGGCAGATCATCTTCCTCCTCCGGAGCTACAAATGTATCCTTCTTGGGAGTCGATTGTGGTTGTTCGGATGTTGCCGGATCCTGCTGACGAGTACCGGTTTGCATAGCATTCTGCTGGGATTCTGCCTTCGTACTTAAAAAGGTGAAGTCGGTAACGTGAATTTCCGTAGAATATCTGGTGTTTCCGTCTTCTCCCTGCCATTGTCGGGTCTTAAGCCTGCCTTCTACATATATCTTATCGCCTTTGCTTAAATATTTCTCACAAATTTCGGCGGCTTTGTTACGAACCACAACATTGTGCCATTCGGTATTTGTTACCCGCTCGCCTGTTTGTCTGTTGGTATAGGTCTCATTGGTTGCAAGTGGAAAACGCCCAACCGAGTTTCCTCCTTCAAAATAATGCATCTTTACATCATCTCCCAAATGCCCAATAAGCATTACCTTGTTTAATGTTCCACTCATAATACAATTCTGTTTTAATCAAATGTACTAAAATTTACACACATTAAAAACTGTATTCTTCAACAAAATTCGCTATCAGAACAGGGACAGCGTACTCTTTAATTCTTGAAGATTTGATCCCGTTATCCAGGGTACCCTGCAAATGCACGATCCAGAATCTGGTATGTATATGCTGATGAGACAATTTATGAACGATGGCTTCCTTATTGTAAAGCGAGATATCGTATTCCCTGTTTCCCATCAGCTCTAAAAACCGGTTATGAGATACTATATCCTTTTCTTCCAGTTCCCTGGCATCTTCAATAAGGGGGAACTGATAAAGGCTTTGCCAGATATCCTTTTGTTTCCGCTGTTCCAGCAGGGTTGAATCTTTATCGGTCATGACCAGGTAATTAAAATATCTGTTCCTTATTTTTCCCTTTCTGATCTTTACGGGCAATTCCTTTATTCTCTTTTCCGCCAGGGCTCCGCAACTGTTATTTAACGGGCAGATGCCGCAATCCGGGCTCTGGGGTTTACACTGCCTGGCCCCGAATTCCATAATGGCCTGATTGTATTCTGCGGGCTGTTC
The DNA here is from genome assembly GCF_010671605.1 of Leptobacterium flavescens. Lineage (GTDB taxonomy): Bacteria > Bacteroidota > Bacteroidia > Flavobacteriales > Flavobacteriaceae > Leptobacterium > Leptobacterium flavescens. Next base: position 357,349 of record NZ_JAABOO010000003.1, on the reverse strand, counting down.
CCTATCTATAAGTTCTGTGGCCAATTGCTTAAAGTATTTTATCCCTTCCGTACTGTTAATGGGGATGTCTACATTAAAATACCTTGCCAGGACCCGGTATACGTTCCCGTCCACTACCGGAGTAGCTTCGTCAAAACATATGGAGGCAATGGCACTGGCGGTATAATCGCCCACTCCCTTTAATTTTATGATCTCGCTATAGGTAGAAGGAAAATTTTCATTCAATTCATAGGTAACATGACGTGCAGTAGCGTGCAGATTCCTTGCTCTGGAGTAATATCCCAGTCCCTGCCACAGCTTCAGGACCTCATCTTCGGGTGCATCTGCCAGATGTTTGATGGTGGGATAGTGATCAACAAACTTAAGATAATAGGGAAGTCCCTGTTCCACCCGGGTTTGCTGTAACATGATTTCAGACAGCCAGATACGGTATGGATCCCTGGTTTTTCTCCACGGTAAATCGCGTTTATTTTTGCGATACCAGTGGCTTATTATTTTGTTGAAAGTCATCTTTAAAATTGAAAAACCAAAATTAAAAGTTTATATGGTTAAATTTTAATCAATTAGGCTTTAAATTATGTTCAATTAATTTATATATTTGCAACCCCTAAATTTAATATAGTAAAACAAAACATATAGAAAAATGACGAAAGCAGACATTGTAGCAAAGATTTCAGAAAAGCTTGGAATGGAAAAAGGTGATGTGCAAGCAACGGTAGAATCTTTTATGGATGAAGTAAAAAATTCATTAGAAAGCGGAGATAACGTATATTTACGTGGTTTCGGAAGCTTCATTATCAAAACAAGAGCTGAAAAAACAGGTAGGAATATTTCAAAAAACACTACTATTAAGATCCCGGCACACAATATTCCGGCATTCAAACCTGCAAAAGTCTTTGTTGAAGGTGTTAAGAGTAATGTTGAAGTAAAGTAATCAATCATATAGTAATAAGTTAAACTATTTAATATGCCAAGCGGTAAAAAAAGAAAAAGACATAAGGTAGCCACGCACAAGCGTAAAAAAAGAAGAAGAGCTAACCGCCACAAGAAAAAGTAGTTGCCACTAACTACTTTTTCTATTTAAAAAATTAACGTTCATTGAAATAGGAACGCTGTTTAGCAGCAGAGTTCCGTCGGGATAAAAAATCCTGTGAAAATTATTGTTTAATCCATCTGTACACAATGCTGTATGGATACAAATTGATTCAGAGTGAATAAAGAATTAATTGTTAGATCTGGTTCCTCTGAGGTTGATTTTGCCTTACTTAAGGATGGAAAACTAATAGAATTACACAAGGAAGAAGACAGTAACGGTTTTTCCGTCGGCGATATCATGCTGGCAAAAATAAGGAAACCCGTTGCCGGTTTAAATGCAGCCTTCGTAAATGTCGGATATGAAAAAGACGCCTTTTTACATTATCACGACCTGGGGCCAAAACTCCCTTCTTTGTTAAAATTCGTAAAACGTGTAAGCACAGGTAAACTAAGAGACTATAGTCTGAAAGACTTCCCATTTGAAAAAGATATAGACAAAGATGGTATCATCTCAGATGCTTTAAAAGCCAATCAGTCTATATTGGTACAAATTGTAAAAGAACCTATTTCTACAAAAGGACCGCGAATCAGTTCGGAATTATCTATTGCCGGGCGTTATCTGGTTCTTGTACCTTTCTCCGAAAGGATCTCTATTTCACAGAAAATAGAAGACAAAGAAGAGAAGGATCGTTTAAAAAGGTTAGTCCAAAGTATTAAACCGAAAGGCTTTGGAGTTATAGTTCGTACCGTTGCAGAAGGCAAAAAAGTCGCAGAACTGGACAGAGATTTACACAACCTGGTCAATAGATGGACCGCCATGTGTAAAAAAATCTACAAAGCGGAGTACCCGTCAAAAGTGTTAAGTGAGCTGAATAGAGCAGCATCCATATTAAGAGATGTTTTTAATGACTCATTCACCGGAATACACGTAGATGACGAAACGCTTTATTATCAAATTAAAGATTATGTGCAGGAAATTGCACCAGAAAAAGAATCTATAGTAAAATTGTACAAGGCTTCAATGCCGATCTTTGAGAAGTTCGGAATTGAAAGGCAAATAAAGACTTCGTTTGGAAAAACGGTTTCTATGAGTAAGGGTGCCTATTTAATTATAGAGCATACCGAAGCCCTTCACGTAATAGACGTGAATAGCGGAAACCGATCGAATAAAGCAAAAACGCAGGAAGGTACAGCCCTGGAGGTAAACCTCATTGCTGCAACCGAAATTGCGAGACAACTCAGACTTCGGGATATGGGTGGTATTATCGTTATTGATTTTATCGATATGTCAACCTCCGAAAACAGAAGAAAGCTCTACGATCATCTTAGAGAAGTTATGAAAGATGACAGAGCGAAGCACAAAATATTACCGCCGAGTAAATTTGGCCTTATACAAATTACTAGACAAAGAGTCAGACCGGAAAGAAATATCAAGACCCGTGAGGAAGATCCGAACGGAAACGGTGAAATAGATGCACCGATATTAATTATTGATCAGATTACTTCCGATCTGGAAAAAATTATTCAAAATAAGCGAAGCGGCAACGGGCTTGTATTAAATACACATCCCTTTATCGCAGCTTACCTAACCAAAGGATTTCCATCCATTCGTTCTAAGTGGTTCTTAGAACACAAAAAATGGGTTAAAGTCTTACCCAGAGATGCTTACACGTATTTAGAGTACCGTTTTAAAGATAATGACGGTGCCGTTTTAAAATAGAAAAAACCACGCTTATGGCGTGGTTTTTTTATTTTTGCCCCTGTGAGAAATTCAAGATCATATACCGTTGATGAAGCTACCAGGAAACTGGAATCCTTCTGTGCCTATCAGGAAAGATGTCATAAAGAAGTTGTTGCCAGATTAAAGGAAATGCGTATGATCCCGGAAGCTATAGATCTTATAGTAACTCACCTCATTCAACACAATTACCTGAATGAAGAGCGGTTTGCCAGAAGTTTTGCCCGGGGAAAATTCAACATAAAAAAATGGGGGAGAAAAAGAATAGAACAGGAGCTTAAGTTTCGCGACATCTCCAGGTTCAATATCCGCTCTGCCATGAAAGAGATCAGTAATGAAGACTATTTCAATACTTTTGAAGAGCTTTCCGAAAAGCGATGGGAACAGCTCAAAGATCAGCATATTCAATTGAGGAAAAAGAAATTTACCTCCTACCTGTTATACAGAGGCTGGGAAAGCCAGATGATCTTCGACAAGCTTAACGAACTCAGTTCTGAGCTGTAAAAAAACAGGCCCGAATATCTTCAGGCCCGGTTTACCATTACTGGTGGTTAATTGTACTTACACATTCGTAACATACGACGTGCTCTATCAGGCCTCCGCCTGTAGGAATACTTATTGCAACACACTCTTCGGTACTTCCGTTGCAATTAAGAGAGCACTGGCTTAAAGTGTTACACTGTACTCCAAGCATCCCACCTCCGATGGCTCTTTGCTCATCTTTGCTGAGTTGCTGAACTCCTTTTACATTTAAAATGTTTTTTAACATGATGTTTGAATTTTAAATTAGCTATTCCCCGAACATTTAAAGACACCCGGGGTTTGTGTCTGGTCTTTTACCTGCATGCACCGCCAGATGGCTCACATATGCCCGTTCTGGGGTCATTACAGCAGTAACCCGGAGGGCAATCACTATGCGTGGCACATTGCCGCTCCGTATATGTGTTCCCGCCCCCTATAATACTTTTTTGTTGTTCTTTGCCGAGTTCCTCAGCAAAACTTAAAATTGCTTTTACCATATCGTTGAATTTAGAATTAGCTTATCTGAAGTGATCGAGTAAAATCAATACAAACAACCCCAATAAACTATTGAGGTTGTCTGTTCCCTTAACCATTTATTTAAGCACAGGCAGGTACAGCATGAAGGCAAATCCCGAAGCCTACGCACTTTCCGCATACAATAGCACAATCTGCATCGGAGTCGCAGTAAATCGGCCCGCCGGACACTCCACCACTGATTTGACGCTGTTCGTTTTTACCCAATTCCTGAGTTCCTTCCAGTTTTAAAATGTTTTTTAACATAATTAAAGTTTAAAGATTAATCGGTTCCCAAACATTTATAGACACTTGGGACTTGTGTCTTCCCTGCGCAGGTTATTTTATCCTTCTTTTCAGACAGCAGTACCGCTTTTCCTGCTTTCTACATTGAGCTCCCTGAGGTTTTCGGTAAAAAACCGGAGGTCTTCTATTTTATACTGCCTTTTAGGAAAGTAGTAGGAGTTAACAATGGTTTCCGGGGTATAATTAATGGCCTGGTCCGCACACCATTGTCGCTGTTTTTCTGCCATTTCCCGGGCCTGAGGGCTAATATTGATATTTTCATAGATCTTCAGCCAGGCATCGATATCCCGGTTGTAAAACCACTTCTCCAGAGCTTCAAAAGCCTTGGCCCTGTTCTGTTCGTAAAGGGAGAGGATCTTCAATCCGATCTGAGTAGCTTTATTCTCCTCATTGTCGGGAACATTGAAAATAAGATGGAGCTGTATTTCTTCCGGTTGATCTTTTAATAATCCGCTATATACTTTAAAAGGTTCTTCACAGAAACCGCAAAGCGGATTGGTAATTGCCGTTATCCTGATCGATGCCTTCGGATGGCCAAAAAGAAGTCCGTGATGGCTTTCCAGTGCATTTTGCGTCATCGGCTCCCTGCTTTTTAAGGCAGAAAGAAAAAGGTCTCCGTTTCTTTTAAAAGTGTAAAATTCCTTAAGAGTAGCCCTGTACTGAACCCTGTCTTTCCATAGGTTTTTCAGCAAATACCATCCGCCCGCTACCATAAGAAAGATCAGACCTGCATTAAAAAGGTATTTCAAAGAAAGATCCCAGTTTGCAGAACCAAATGACAGGAGGACAAACTGGGAGATCAATACTGAGGATATTACTATGCATAAAGAACACCATTGTTTTAATTTAAAAGCCTGCAGATAGAGAGAAAAGGCAATAAACGGTAAAGCGCATAAAGACAGTAAGCTGAAGAAAGCTTTGTCAAATCCTGCAATTGCCTGGACCACCATGATACCGGCAAAATATATTACCGATATATCGCTCAGGCCAACCGCGTTGAACAGTTTGCCTTCACGAGAGTTAATAACCCCTTTACAACCTTCTCCCTTTCCGGAAATGGCAGTACACACCCTGGTCACTAATCTGTCTTCTATACCCAGGTCGCTCTTCACCGTAAAATAGCTTACCCCAAGTCCGAGAAAAGCCAGCAGCACATATAATGCCCGGACGATCTCTCCATTCAGGGTAATAGTCAGTAACACGGTTAAAGCCGCAAATCCTGCGAATACCAGCTTCAGATCTATTTGCTTTAAAACAGCATCCTTTTCTTTTTTCTCTTCTTTTTCAACGGCAATGATGGTTCCTGTCCATTTGTTTACAAATTCCCGGGCCGGCATTTTTACTTTTTTTCCGGCTCCGGTCTTCAGGTGGATATCTGTTTTTTTTCTTTTGACCAATACCAGTTCCGTCTCGCCTTCTTCATCTATAAGCGCCAGGAAATTCTCCGGCAGCTGATCCAGGGCATCTACCGGAACATTTGCTGCTATATTTTCTATTCCAAAATAATCGAGAGTATCGGTTACCGCTTTCAGGCTGGGGTACGCAGAGTGAGAGATCAACTGAAGTTCCAGATCGTTTTTATCTATGTGAAATACATGGGATCTGTGAAGTAATTGCAGGATGAGTTCGTTCATATTTCCAGGCTTTATACTTCATTGTTCCCTGAAAACCGATTTCTTACCCTGTTTTTTAAAAAAAAGGATATTTTTTTCGACCCGGCAGATATTTGAAAAAGGCAATTACCTCCGGAAGTACCTGAAAGCTATAAAAAAGATCAGAAGGAGAGCCGCTATCAGCAGATATGGTATCCAGTTAAAAGGTGTTCCTTTTAAAAGGTCGTCCTCTCCCAAAAGAATAAGAGATGCCCAGTAATGAGGAGATGCTTCCGAATGGCTGTAGGTGTCCAGGTATTTTAATTTGGCATTGCGTAATGCCTGAGATTTGGACTGGCCTGAACTTGTATTCCTGTAAAACTCATCAACTATAAAGGAAGTCGATTTATCGTCTATACTCCACAAGCTTGAAATTACGCTGCGGGAGCCCGAATAAAAGAATCCGCGGGCCAGGCTCATCACCCCTTCTCCGGTTTCCAGTTTCCCTAATGAGGTATTACATCCGCTCAGCACCACTAAAGAAGCATTATTTGCAGTGAGGTATAATTCTTCCAGCTTTAATTTTTCATCATTAAAAGCGATCCACGGATCAGACGATTCCTCTGCATTGGCATGGGTTGCAAGGTGAATGATCCCGGAACCGGACAGGGCTTCCAGAAAGTTCTCTTTGGAAGCTTCCCCGCTTATCAGTGATCTTCCCCTGTAATATTGCTCCAGGCTTAAAAGTTCCTGTTTGTTATTCTGGAGGGGTAACAGTTCCTTATCATTAAAATCAGAAGGAGCCACTCCCAGAAAATTATTTTCTACATGTTTCGACCTTTCCATTCCTTCGAGAAACGAATTTGAATACAAATAGTGAATATCACAATCCCGGATCAGATAAGACAGCTTATCTTCCGAAACCGAAAGCGCTTCAAAAGGCAGGAGAGACAGATAACTATCTGGTACAATCGTCAGCTTTTTGTTTTTAATGCTTAGGCGGATCTCTTCCGATGGGAGCAGGCGTTTAAAGACCCGGTTTGACAGAGCAGTAAAATCGGATATCTCCCCATTGGTCCGGAAGGGGCTTTCAAAATACCTCAGCAGGGAGGTAATTTCCTCTTTTAAAGAAGGAAGGTCCGGGATCTCAAAGAGCCGTGTTTCACTTTGGGTGATCATCAGCAAATACCCTTTCTCCCTGTTGGTGTATATTCCGTATCCGTCATCAATAGATATATGATACTCCAATACCACCTCATCTTCCTTTATTTTTTTCTTTACAGCATCCAGGTCCAAAATAATCGGTTCCAGGCCTGCAACGCCTTCCTTAGGGCCTATGCTGTCCTGAAGGATAGAAAGTTCTCTTTTGCGGTCGATCAGTTCTTTTTTAAGAGAATCGAGCACAGTTACTTCTTTTGTTTCTTTTAAGGCGTTTTCTATCCCGAATAATTTTCTTCTCAGGGTTTCTTCCCGTCGGATGATCGAGTCGGGTAACTCCAGGGACTTTTTGAATTGCTGAGTATTTATATCCTCCTGAAGCAGGAGTGCCTTGTTTTTCTCCATAAAGTAAAAAGTATCCTCAATATTTCCTTTCAAATAACAGGCCCTGATAGCTTTCCCGTAAATATCTGTGCTTAATTTGCGCCAGAAGAGGCGGGATCTGAATTCCCTGCTGTTTATTTTCAGCAGATCGATCACATAATCGGTCTCTTTAAAATAATGTATACTCTTATCCAGGAATTCCGGATCTCCGGTTTTTTCATAATACTTAAGATAGGTCTCCCCCAGCTTGGGTAATGCATTGAGGAGGTTTTCTTTATAGTCAGAATTTATAAAGAGGTTACGGTTAATGCTTTTATGATCCCTGAGGTTATCTCCTATCAGATACTCCAGGCTTTTATGTGTGTATTCCAGGCTTTTTTCATACTCCTCATTCAGTCCGTGGGTAAAGCTGATATTGGAATAGATCTGGTAGCTGTTAAACGGATCTTTTTCCGGTTCGGCCAGTACCAGGGCTTTCTCCAGATATTCCAGGGATCTGTCGGGTTCGGTCTGGTTAAACAGATTCCCGATAAGCATATAAATATCCCTTATTTTGGAAGTATCTTTTACCTTTTTGGCGATCTCCAGGGCCTCATTATAATATCCGAATGCCTTCCCGATATCCAGTGTTTCATACTGATTATACAGTGTTGCCAGGTTTAGTTTGGTCTCATAAAGAGTGGCAGAATCAATCGGATATACGGAAGAAAGGGAATCGGCAGTCATGGCATATTTCAAGCCCTTTCTGAAGCTCTCAGCTGTATTGATATCCAGGCATACGGCAATGATATTTTTGTGAGCTTTTCTGAGGGATCTTATTCTTTTTTCGTCAACCCTGATCAGGGAAGCGTACAGTTCATAATTCTCCAGGGATTTGTAGTAGTCGGGGATCCTGGAATAAGCAAAACCCAGCTGATCATAGGTTCTTACAGCAGCTCTATTCTTGTCATTTATAAGAAGTACCTCCCTGCTGGCCGCAATACTTTTGTGATATTGCTTGTTAATATTATAGCAAAATGCCAGGAACAAGGCACTATTCTGTATAAACGTACTGTCCTTAACTGGCCTTGATGTTGCAAGGTCCAGTGTTTTATTTAAATAGGGGATGGCACTCTTTAATCCTCTCACATCATACAACCAATCCGCATACCTTTCATATACATACTCCAAAGAATCATTTTTTTCCTTTTCGTACAGAAGGATCAGCGAATCTATTTTGGCAATTTTTTCTTCCGTTGAAAATTTTGCGGCTGTAATTCGTTTTAATTCCCCCACTCCCTGGGAAAAAAGAGAACCGGAAAAAAACAGGATCACCCAGCAAGCGTTCCTGATGAATCGATATGAGTGACCCTGTCTGTCTTTCATTGATATTTTAAAATGGGAATTATTCGTATTAATCTCCTAATCTGGGATCATTGGCTACCGTCTGTTGTACTTCATTTTCATCTCCGGCTTTACAATCGTGGCACCAGACATCCTGATAAGGATCGGTAGGCTGAAGAATGCACATATCCAGGCAGGGAAAAGCCAGGAAATACTCCCTCCGGATATCTTCGATCTCGCTTATCGTCAGACTGTGATTATAGTGTATCTGGATAGTGGTCCCTCCCAGGCCATTTATCTGCAATCCTCTTTCTGCTTCCAGGCTCTGGACAGAAGTTTCTACATTTACCGTTTCTACCGGCTCAATTATCTCTTCTTCAGAGCATCCCGCAATTAACAGAATGGCCGAAAAGAGCGCTAAAACCTTTTTTTTCATAAAATAAAATTGATGGTTAATACTATAAATCTCTAAATTTTAAAGGATTTTACCTAAAAAAATTTAAAAACTGTACTTTAGTTATTAGTTATTGTTAATTTTAAATCTTACCCTTTAATAGATAAAAAATTTATGGAGCCCTCCTCAACGCATCCCACTATCAAAGCACTTTTGAACGGTGATGAATTGACTATACGCTTACTTTACGACAGCCTGTACCCTAAAGTTTTGTCTTATGTAAAGAACAATAAAGGCACGGCCAACGATGCGGAAGAAGTTTTTCACAACGGACTGTTTCAACTGATCAGCCGGGCCAAAGTAAAGGAAGTGTTGATAAAGTCTTCTTTTGAGGCTTATTTTTTTACGATCTGCAGGAATTTGTGGTTAAAAGAACTCAATAAAAGAAAAAAAGAGATAAGAAATGAGGGGTTTTTTGAACTAAAAGAAAAAGACGATAATCATCTGGCAGCTGTTATCCAACAGGAACGCTGGGAATTATTTGAAGAAATGATCAACCGTTTATCAGAAAATTGCTCTAAATTGTTAAAGGCCTATTTCAATAAAGTCCCTTACAATATCATAGTGAAGAAATTCTCCTATGCTACTGAAAATGCAGCATTCCAGAGGGTTCATAAATGCAAAAAAAAGCTAACGGAATTAATTAAAACCGATCCCAGGTATAAAAATTTATATACATCATGAACGATGATCTGAAAATGAAAATAGAAGCATATCTGGGAAATACCATGCCCCCGGAAGAAGCACTGCTTTTTGAAAAGCAAATGGAGGAAAATGAAGAACTCCTCAGGGAGGTAACACTCGCCCGGGAAATTAACCTTTATCTGACCGATAACACTTCTGTGGAAGAGGTCCCGGAAAATGAATATACCGGAAATCTCCGGAGCTTTTTAGAGAGTGATGAGGCAAGATCTGTTGAAGAGAAGCTTCGCAAAGTGCAAAATGAATACAGGAAAGATGCTGTAAAAGCCAGGAGAAGAAGGTATTTTATGATGGCTGCTGCTATCGCAGGACTTCTGATCATCAGTTCCCTGGCACTTATATTTACGCAGGAGAGCAATCCGCAGGAACTGTTTGCAAAATACTACAGTACCGACGACCTTCCCTCGGTAATTAAACGGGGAGCAACAGGGGATGAATTGAACAGAGGGGTTATAGCTTTTCGGGATTCCAATTTTTTCGAAGCGGTCAATCTTTTTGAAGCCTACAAAAAAACTGTTTCCGAAACCGATCCGGCCGTACATCTTTATCTCGGGCTGTCCTATTTACAGACCGGCAGCTACGACAAAGCTTTAGGAGAACTGGATCTGCTACTGCATTCGGATGCTCTTGACCGCTCCAAGGCACAATGGTTCAAGGCCCTGGTATACCTTAAAATGGACAATAAAAAGAAAGCGGAAGAAGTATTGAAAAAGATCCTGGAAGATCCCTCCAATTTTAATTATGCCGAAGCAGGAAAATTACTGGATGAGCTTTAAATACAGGTTTATCCGGCTATGATCCCCAGTTTTTTATGGGTACGGGAAATTGCCTGCTCGTTCTTATGATCTATCCACGCTTGTCCTTTGAGTCTTCTCATGGCATTATCAAAATGACGCATTATAAATATGTTATAGATCGCCTTACTCAGGTGCTTTGGCTTTCTGGCAATAGCTCTTAGGCTCATAGAAAAACCGGGAGTAAGGTATCTCATATAATGCCACCAACCTTCGGGCATATACAGGATACTTCCGTGCTCTAATTCCGCAATATAGCCTTCTGCATGCTTCAGGGCCGGCCATTTGTCATAGTCGGGATTCGCAAAATCTATATCCTCTCTCGTAATAAGGGAATGCGGGATCTTGTACAGATACTTGCTCTGGTCCTGATTAAAGAGGATACATTGTTTTTTCCCTTCAAAATGAAAGTGAAAAATATTGGCAAGATCTATATCGTAATGCATAAAAGTATAGGAATCCCTCCCTCCGAAAAACAACATAGGTAAGCCTTTCATCAGGCGAAGCCCGAAATCGGGATAAGAGAAATCTTTTTGCAGTTCGGGAACTTCTTTCAGAATATTCCAGAGGAAGATCCTGAATTTGGTGGGTTCACGCTTAAGGAGATCAACATAGTCGCTCATTTTCATCTTAGCGTGAGGTTCATTAAAACCGTCTTTGTAATCTACAGGTCTGTCATCATAGAGCGGAACCGTTTTATCTCCGGCTATTTCCTTCATATAATCGAGGTTCCATTTCTGATAAGCAGGCCAATCCTCTATAAATCCTTCAATAACTACAGGCTTTTGTGGTCTAAAATAATCCCGCAAAAATTCCTCTTTAGTGATCGAATGAACACGTGGTATTTTTTTTAAATTCATATTGAATGTTCCCTTAACAGACAAACAAAATTAAAAAAAGGTTTCTAAAATGTTATGCAAATGCGAAAAACGCCTCTATTTTAACATTTTGGCCTTTTCCTTGGCCTCTTCGTTCCTTTCGATAGTATGGCCTGGTCTGCTCCATTTAGGTTTTTCACCTGTTGGCTGGTATTGGGAATCTTCTGCCTCTACGGTTTGAGGCTGAACTTTTTTAGTAAATGGTTTCTGCGGATTTAAGCCCAGTTTATTGAACATTTCCATATCCTCATTCACATCCGGGTTGGGAGTGGTAAGAAGCTTATCTCCGGCAAATATAGAATTGGCTCCGGCAAAGAAACACATAGCCTGTCCTTCTCTGCTCATGTTGGTTCTTCCTGCAGAAAGTCGTACCTGAGTTTCCGGCATTACGATCCTGGTTACAGCCACCATTCTTATCATTTCCCAGATCTCTACGGGTTCTTCATCTTCCATCGGAGTACCGTCTACCGCCACCAACGCATTGATCGGTACCGATTCCGGCTGAGGATTCAGGGTAGATAAAGCTACCAGCATTCCTGCTCTGTCCTCTACCTTTTCTCCCATTCCTATGATCCCTCCGCTACAAACAGTTACATTGGTCTTACGTACATTATCTATGGTATCCAGTCTGTCCTGGTATCCTCTGGTTGAGATCACTTCCTTATAGTATTCTTCGGAAGTATCCAGGTTGTGGTTATAAGCGTATAGTCCGGCTTCTGCAAGTCGCTTAGCCTGATTCTCGGTAACCATTCCGAGGGTACAGCATACTTCCATTTCCAGTTTATTGATCGTACGTACCATTTCCAGTACCTGATCGAATTCCGGGCCGTCTTTTACATTACGCCAGGCTGCTCCCATACAAACTCTGGAGCTTCCCGAAGCCTTTGCCCTGAGTGCCTGGGCTTTTACCTGCTGTACGGTCATCAGGTCGTTTCCTTCAATATCGGTATGGTAACGCGCCGCCTGCGGACAATAACCGCAATCTTCGGGGCAACCTCCCGTTTTAATGGAAAGTAAGGTAGAGACCTGAACTGTATTCGGGTCGTGATATTTTCTGTGTACGGAAGCTGCTTCGTAAAGCAGTTCCATTAATGGTTTATTATATATTTCAAGAATTTCTTCTTTCGTCCAGTTATGTCGTATTTCACTCATAATATCTAAAACTTCTGGGGTCAAAAATAGGAAAACCAATTGTCTTTGCCTTATTTTAAGATCATAAAAAAATCCGCTTTTCAGCGGATTTCCCATTAATCTTCAGATTCTTCCTGTTTTTCCTGATCACTCTGTACTTCTATTGGCTCTTCATCCTTCCCTTTCAGATATTCCGGAAGGTTCATTCCCGCCATATTGAACATTTCCTGCAGAGGTGGTACGGACTGATAGAGCCCGGAAAGGAAATTGGCCGTAGATGTTTTCCCATCTTTATTCTGGCCTCCGTCCCAAACGGTAACCTTATCGATCTTAATATTCTTGATTGCTTCCGCCTGGGTTTTTACCAGTTCCGGAAGTTTATCGGCAATCAGTAAAAGAACCGCATCCTTAGAGTTGTTACCGGCAGCTTTAACGATCTGATCCAGACCTTCCGCCTGCTTGGTCAATACTTCATACAATCCCTGGGCTTCTGCCTGTGCTTTAAAAAGGATCGCATCGGCCTCACCCTTTGCCCTTCTCCTGATCATTTCTGCTTCCGCTTCGGCATCGATCTCTACTTTTCGTTTATCTATTTCTGCGGGAACTACAATATCGGCTTTTTGAGAAGCCCTCACCCTTTCGGCCCTTGCATTCTCAGCTTCCTGCTCTGCTGCATATGCTTCTTCCAGTGCTTTTGCATTCTGGACTTTTTCCGAAGCAATAGCCGTTCTTTCAGCCTCCGCCTCTCGCTGCCTCCTTAAAGAGTTAGAATTTGCCACGTCTATTTTCGCAACGTTCTCTCCTTCTACCGCCTTGGCATCTGCCGCTGCAACCTGGGTCCTCTGTTCCTGAACCGCATTCGCCTCTCCGATAGAACCGTCTCTGTTCTTTTCGGCAACCGACTTACGCGCTTCGTTAATTGCGTGAGCTGCCGCTTCCTTACCAAGAGCTTCGATATAACCTGACTCGTCGTGGATATCGGTGATGTTTACGTTAATAAGCTTAAGCCCTACTTTTTTCAATTCCGTTTCAACAGAATAAGAAATATTGCTCAGGAATTTATCCCTGTCGGCGTTGATCTCTTCAATGTCCATAGAGGCCACTACAAGACGCAACTGCCCGAAAATAATTTCCTTTGCCAGTTCCTGTACTTCCTGTAATCCCAGCCCCAGTAATCTCTCTGCTGCATTTTGCATAACTCCGGGCTCCGTAGAGATACCGATAGTAAATCGGGAGGGTACATTTACACGTATATTTTGCTTACTCAATGCATTGGTAAGGTCTACTTCTATAGAAATAGGAGTCAGGTCCAGAAATTCATAGTCCTGGATAACAGGCCAGATAAAGGCCGCTCCCCCGTGAATACATTTAGCGGAATTTCCCGAACCCACTTTTCCGTAAACTACAAGGATCCGGTCTGACGGACATCTTTTATACCGCCGGATAAAAGAAATGATAATAATAAAGAAAAATAATATGGCAAAACCGATGGCCATTAATGACCCGCTTTCACCCAGTTGTAATGGTAGTAATAGCATATAATTATTTTTTTAGTTGTTCAACGATCAATATCCCGTTATCGGTAACTTCTTTTACCCTGATAACATTTCCCATGACAAGGTCTTCCTTTTCATCGGTAAGGGCATCCAGTTCTCTAAGCCCTCCCTGTACCTTAATCTGTACCTTTCCCATTCCGGAGCGCTCAGCCCCTATGGTAAGGTAGACCTCTCCGATAGCATTTACAGCATTTGCGAGTTTAAGGGTCCCGCTGCTGGTAAGTTTGCTTAAGTAATAGAAGAGGGTTGCCATTGAAGCCATCATTAACAGGCCACAGACAACCGAGACCAGGATAGTGGTCCCTGTAGACAGGCCTTTGTCGATACAGGCAATCCCGACCCAACCGAAAATTGTAAAGAACCCCATGAGGTTCTTAAAGGAAAGGAACTGAAAATTAATCCCGGAATCCCCGTCTATTTCAGCATCAACATCTCCCATATCATCCATATCCCCACCAACAAGTGTAATGATGAGCAGAACGATAAAAATAGCCGACGAAATAAGAGCGGTAACCCAATAAACTTTTTCAAATACAGATAGTGCAGAAAACCATTGTTCCATGAGCAAAAATTTAGTTAGTTAGTGAATGGAAATATAGCAACTTTTTGAAGTAAATGCAATATATTTCTTACTTATTTGGAAAGCAAAACACTTACAGCGTTCCCGCCAAAACCGACCGCGTTTACGAGTACTCTGTTAATTTTTTCCGGAGGGTTCTGAGAGTTAATAAGAGGGATTTCGATAAATGTCTGGTGTTTAAGCATAAGAACCGCGAGTTCTATGCTGAGCATACCTGAGGCGCCAAAGGTATGACCTACTTTCCATTTATTAGTAGTCAAAGCAGGCAATTTGTTACAAAACACCTTTTTAATCGCGTTATACTCAGACAGATCGCCCTTTATAGTACCCGGGGCATGCATTACAATAACGTCTACTTCATCTGGGGAAATATCTCCGAGAGCCATCTTCATCGACTTCTGAAAACAGTCGGCGTTGGTGGAGATAGAAATATTGTGCTCCAGGGGTTCTGTAGCATAGCCAATTCCTTCAATTACCGCCAGCGCGTTCTCCTTGATCCCTTTTTCCAGGCAGGCTACGGCAGCACCTTCGCCCAGCACCATGCTATTCCTGGTCTTTTCAAGATCGAAAGCTTTACAGGGGTATGTATCCTCCTCGGTTGCATAGATCTTCATAGCTTTCATTTGTGCTATGGTAAAAGGAGTAAGCGATGCCTCGCTTCCACCGGCCATAAACTTATTGCATATTCCGCTCTGTATCCATACGGCTCCGTTAAGTACGGCATGAAGGGCTGTAGAACAGGTAATGGAATGGCTTATCTCCGGGCCTGAGCTCTGGAGATCATGAGCTACCCACGATGATATATTTCCGAGGGTCGTGGTCGGGGAGCTTAAGGTACTTACCCGTTTCCTTAGCAGGAACTCGTCGTAATATTTTTCAAAAAGTGAGGTTGCTCCTCTGGAAGATCCGATATTGATCCCGAATACATCTTCTTTGGTCCATCCGGCCTTGTTGAGCGCTATTCTGGAAGCCAGGATAGCATACAGAACCGAAGCGTCCAGGTTTTTGTATTTCTGATCTGAATTCCGCAGGGATTCTACCTCTTCCTTTACAGTATCGCGAATGGTTGCCACCAGTTCGGTGCAGGTATGGTCTTTTCCATTTTTAATAAAATGTCCTGAATGCAGATAATTTTCCCATATCTCATTTTCAGAGGTACCCAGGGGTGATACAGATCCGATTGCCGTTATAGATATATTACCGAGACTCAACTTTTTTATTTAATTTGGGGCAAAAATACAGGTTCTGGATATCATTTTGAACCTTTTTCAACTAAAACTAATACCAATGGAAGAACAAATAAGAAAAGAGAGCTGGTTTAAAAGAAACTGGAAGTGGGTTGTTCCTCTCGGAGGCTGCCTTACACTTATTATTTTGTTTTTTGTGTTTATAGGTTCTATATTCTTTGGGGTGACTTCCATGCTTAAAGAATCTACTCCCTATACCGATGCTTTTACAGCGCTCAACACCAATGTCCAGGTAGAAGAAGTTATCGGACATCCGGTAGAGACCAATGGACTGATGCAGGGGAATCTGTCCCTGAACAACAACGATGGTACCGTAAATCTCAGGCAACCTGTTAAGGGCCCTAAGGGAGAAGCTGTACTTATTGTGGTCGGGGAAAAGACCGATGGAGAATGGTCATACGAGACAATGCATCTTCTTATTGAAGGCACAGATGAAAAGATCGACCTTCTTGAGGACCGTTAAACAATAGAGAACACACTTTTTATACTGGCGTATACCTTATCTAATTGTTCCTTACTGATAACATAAGGGGCCAGGATATAAATGGTACTACCCAAAGGGCGAAGAAAAACGCCGTCTTCCATAAAATGCTTAAATAATTTATCCCGCAGGTTTCCGTAGCGGTCCATTTCTATGTTCAGATCTAATGCATAGATGATCCCTATTTGCCTGGTTGATGCTACTTTCGGATGATCTTTGATACTCTTATCGAATTCCTCATGTGAGGCAATGATCCGTTTTATATTTTCCTGCATCCCTTCAGACCTCAGCAATTCAATTCCTGCAAGGGCTGCAGTACATGCAAGCGGATTAGCGGTATAGGTATGTCCATGAAAAAACCCTTTGGCGATCTCATCGCTGTAAAAAGCTTCGTAGATCTTCATGGAACAACTGGTAATCGCCATGGGTACCAGTCCTGCGGTAAGCGATTTGGACATACAGATGATATCCGGCTGGTGAACCATATGATCGGAAGCAAAGTTCGTTCCGGTCTTTCCGAATCCGGTCATTACCTCATCAGCAATAGCCACAATATCGTTCTCCCTGCAAAGCCCGATAAGCTCGTTCAGCCCCTCTCTGTCATGGATCTTCATAGCTGCAGCTCCCTGTACCAGGGGCTCATAAATAAAACCTGCAACTTTATCGGTGGAGATCAACTCCTTCATGCGGGAAAGCACTTCCTGATTATTGTTCCCGTCCGGTACCGGGATCCGTTCCACACTGATAAAGAAATCTTCAAAAGGGCCGTTATAGACCGATAAGCCTGAAACCGACATCGCTCCGAAAGTATCTCCGTGAAAACCTTCCTCAAAAGCCACAATAACATTCTTTTTCCTTCCCTGGTTAAAGTGATATTGCAACGCCATTTTAATGGCAATTTCGGTAGAGGTAGAACCGTTATCCGAAAAGAAAAGTTTCTGCTGGTTTTCCGGGAGTATCTCCATAAGGGCTTCCGATAATCTTACTGCCGGTTCGTGTGTAAACCCGCTAAAGACCACCTGATCCAGTTCCTGCATCTGCTTTTGCACCTTATCCAGGATATAGGGGTTGCAATGCCCGTACATACAGGTATACCAGGAAGCAATTCCGTCTATGTATTCCTTTCCATTTTCATCGTAAAGTAAGGCGCCTTTTGCCTTTGCAATAGCAATGGTTTCCGGATGCGTTTTGTGCTGGGTAAGCGGATGCCAAAGATGTTTTTTATCCCTTTGAGAGAGCGACATATTCCGTTAATTTTATGCAAAAATGCCCTTTTTTTTGTAATTGTTAACCTCTTAAATCAACTAAAAACAAAATTTTAAACAAAAAAATAAAAATGACGAAATTATTTAAATATTCAGCACTTGTATTCCTCATGTTATTCCTTTCGCAGGGAGCTTTCTCGCAGAGCCTGAAAAAAGGAAAATGGGATAAACAAAATAAATCTATCAGCGGAAGCTGGGAGATCACTAAAAAATCGGATGGTACCTATATTGTTTTGAGCGATGACTTCAAGACCAAAAAGGCACCGGATCTAAAGCTCTTTCTGTCCAAGAAACAGGCCTCATCGGTTAACGGAAAAAATGCGACAAAAGATGCTGTTTTTGTAGCAAAACTAAAGAGCCCTAAAGGTGGGCAATCATACAAAATACCGTCTAACATCAATATTGATGATTATACCTCGCTGCTTATTCATTGTGAAAAATACAGTATTTTCTGGGGAGGCGGTAATCTATAACATAATTTTTTAACACCGTAAATAAGGGGGCAGGAATGTCCCTTTATAGTTTTTCGAGCTCCGGTTTGAATATCCGGGCATACTTCCCGATCACTTCCCTGGTAAATTCTTTTTCCTCATCTATCCGTCCGAGTATCTTTACTCCTCCCATGCTTTTAATGATCGCCTCCGTAGTAGGGTGTTCGTCACCGCTAAAGATCACGGAAACATCAAAGCCTTTTTCCTTTAAAAGTTTAATGGTCAGTAAGCTGTGGTTTATACTTCCCAGATAATGGCGGGATACTACAATGACCTTATAGTCCGGTTTGATCAGATCCAGAATGGTCTGGGTGTTGTTCAGAGGAACAAGCAAACCTCCTGCTCCTTCAATAACCAGGTGATTATCGGTTGAAGGTTCTACGATCTCTCCAGTCTTTATCTCTATTCCGTCTATTTCTGCCGCGGCATGCGGACTCATCGGGGTGTGGAGGGCATAGCTGTTGGGGTGGATCCTGCTCCGGTTGTTGGAAATAAGTTTTTCCACCTTATGCTTATCGGCAAAATCCAGTTCTCCCGCCTGTACCGGTTTCCAGTAATCTGCATTAAGAGCCTCGGTTACAATTGCCGAAACTACCGTTTTTCCTACTTCTGTTGATATCCCGGTTATAAAGATCTTTTTTCTCAACTCAACTCCTGTTTACATGATTGCACTGAGTGCAAATGTACTTTCGTCTTTCGAAAAAAGGGAACAATTTGTAAAATATATTTCGCGTATTGTGATAGGGTAACATTTTGGATTCTCCGCAATTTCCGCAGACAATCGGATTCCCTTCCAGGTCTTCGGTATACTGCCTGATATTTTCGTAGATCTCCATGGCCCTTTCCTTATCCTCATCCTTTACCTGGAGCTTCACCCCTCCGATAGCATTACTTATTAAAGGGTCTGAATCCAGGGTATGCTCGTCTTTCAGATACACGTATATGGATTCGGATTCCAGTTTCCCTTTTAAGATCTGGGCATCCGCCGTATACTCAAAAGTGGCCAGGGTGTAAAAACTATCTTTCATCTTTCTTCTATTAATTCTTTTAAAAGTAGTAAAATTTCTTTTATTTCTTCTTTGGAATTATAGACGTGCAGGCAGAACCTCAGGCGTTCCATCCCCAGGGGAACGGTAGGTGACAGGATGGGTTTTACATCAAATCCCGCTTCCTGCATTTTCATTGCTATCCGCTTTACTTTTTCATTTCCACCAATTACGCAACAATGGATAGCGGAAGTGCTTTCTACGAATTCCGGAACCAGTTTGAGTTTTTCCAGCTGCTCCCAGAAATATCTGATATTCTCCTCAAGTTTTCTTCGCCTCTGTTCTCCTTCTTCCGAAGAAAGAAAAGCATAAGCCGTATGGATGGCTGCCAAAGAATGCGGTGGTAATGCAGTTGTGTAAATAAAGCTTCGCGCAAAGTTTACGAGATATTCCTTCAGTTCTGCAGATCCCAGAACAGCCGCCCCATGGCATCCCAGGGCTTTTCCGAAGGTTATAATACGGGCAAAGACCTTATTTTCCAATCCCTGTTCCTGTATCAGCCCGCAGCCTTTCTCCCCAAAAACCCCAACAGCATGAGCTTCATCGATGATCAGATGCAGCTTTTGTTCCTCACAAAATGCTGTAAACGCAGACAGGTCGGGAGTATCTCCGTCCATAGAAAATACAGATTCGGTAACTACAAAAACATCCTGTTCTCCATTATCACTTCTAACCCTTTCGAGGAGAGCGGAAAGATCGTTTATATCGTTGTGCTTAAACTTATAGGATCTTGCATTCGACATCCCGATACCGTCCCGGATGGAAGCGTGGATAAACTCGTCATATAAAACAATATCTCCCTTTTGAGGAACGGAAGAAAAGAATCCGATATTGGCATCATAACCCGAATTAAAAACAAGCGCTGCTTCTGCCCTGTGGAAACTACCGATCTCCTCTTCAATTTCCCTGTAAAGGAGGTGGTTTCCGGAAAGCAGGCGGGAACCTGTGGCCCCGTTTACTTTTATGTTTTTTTCTATCAGGTATTGGTGAGTATCGTTAAAAACAGAAGCCGATCCCGCAATACCCATATAATCGTTAGAGGAGAAATCGATCCCGATCTCCTCCTTCGAAAGACTTCTGAATGCGTTTTGCTCTTTACGGGCATTAAGCTTGCCCATCAGCTTGTCCGGAACTCCTGCCATAGGGCTAAAATACAATAATTTGCCATCTCTTTCGAGTGATTCTTAAATACGTTCTCTAATCAAAAAACATTCTTTTTTAATAATTAATTATCGTTTTTCGATAATTTTATTATATTTGACTTGAAAAACAATTCTTTGAGTCATGAAAAACAAATCATTAATACTGCAAATACTTCTGGCATTTATGTTTTTCAGCATTCTGAATGCTATTTTAAGTGATATCTGGTACTATAACCTGGATCATCTGAAAGGTTTAAAAGTATGGAATGCAGAGGAACATGAAGGGAAAGAAAGCATTGCCAATATACGCGACAAGCAATGGTTGGAATTCGCTTATAACTCCATTTACTGGACCTTGTTGCTTTTAAAATTCTATTTTCTCCTCGGATTGTATTATTTGTTTACCATTTTCAGGAGTTTTGAAAAGGAAAAGTATTTTTCGTCTTCCATTATTAATTCCTTCAGGAAGGCAGGAAGTGTCTTTCTCTTATACTGCATAGCGGTTTTTGTGCTTAAAGCTTTATTTCATCTCATCTTTTACAGTAAGAACATAGCCAAACACTTTTATAAATTTGATGAAAGCTACACCCTTTTGTTTATCTGCGGCCTGGCATTTTACGCCTTTGCGGAGATCTTTAAAAAAGCTCAGAAATTACAGGAAGAAAACGATTTAACCATTTGATCTATGCCTATTATTGTCAACCTCGATGTAATGCTTGCCAGGCGAAAAATGAAAAGTAAGGAGCTGGCCGAAAAGATAGGGATCACTACCGCTAATCTTTCCATCCTGAAATCGGGCAAGGCCAAGGCCATTCGTTTCTCTACCCTGGAAGCTATTTGCAGAGAACTGGACTGCCAGCCCGGCGACATTCTGGAGTTCTCAGCGGAAGAATAATGGTTTTCAATCTTTTGAAAGAGTTCTTTATCATTTTTCTTTATTAATAATTACATTTGATAAAACCTTTTAAAAATGAATCTCTCGAAAACCCTTGCATCCGTATTTTTTATATCTCTTTTATTCGGATGTGCCAATCAACCTGAAAAAAACACTGAAGATCAGGAGATCTCCTATGAGATCTCTTTTGAGAATGCCGTTCATCACGAAGCGGTGATAAAAGCAACTTTTACAGATCTTAAACCCGGTAAAGTTTCGCTAAGAATGAGCCGTACTTCCCCCGGAAGATATGCACTTCATGAATTTGCCAAAAATGTATACGACCTGAAAGTAACGAACAGCAAGGGAGAAGAGCTTAAAGTTGAAAGACCCGATCCCTATCAGTGGGATGTAAATGAACACGATGGTACCATTCACCTAAGCTATACACTCTTTGCCAATCGCGGAGGAGGAACTTACTCGCAGGTAGATGAAACCCACGCCCACCTTAATATTCCGGCAACTTTTATGTTTGCCAGAGGCCTGGGAGACCGCCCTGTTAAAGTTACCTTTAATACCAGGGATGATCTTAACTGGAAAGTGGCTACTCAGTTAAAGCATTTAGAAGGAAATACCTATTGGGCGCCCAACCTTCATTATTTTATGGACAGCCCTACCGAAGTGAGTAATCACAGTGTGCGTGAATTCACGGAATCATCCAATGGCAAGGATTACAATATCAGATTTGTATTGCATCACAACGGTACCGATGAGGAACTGGACGCTTATTTTGAGAACGTAAAGAAAATTGTAAAACAGCAAAAGGAAGTATTCGGAGAACTCCCGGATTTCGATTTCGGGGAATACACCTTCCTGGCATGTTATATAGGTAATGCTTCCGGAGACGGGATGGAACACAGGAACTCGACCATATTAACCAGTACCCGAAGTCTTGCAGACGGAGGTATGAGCAGGAATATAGGAACGGTTTCCCATGAGTTTTTCCATGCCTGGAATGTAGAGCGTATAAGGCCTCAGGCTTTGGAGCCATTTGACTATGAAGAGGCCAATATGAGTGGGGAGTTATGGTTTGCGGAAGGCTTTACCAGTTATTATACCGGTCTTATTTTATGCCGTGCCGGTATTATTACTCCGGAAAACTATGTTAACGGCCTGGCAGGAACTTTTAATTATGTCTGGAATTCGCCTGCACGCCGCTTTTTTAATCCTATAGAAATGAGTTATCAGGCTCCTTTTGTAGACGCAGCCACCTCTGTAGACCCTGTAAACAGGGAGAATACTTTTATCTCTTACTATTCTTATGGAAGTGTTCTGGGATTGGCGCTCGATCTGGCATTGCGCAATGAAGGGAAAGACCTCAACCTGGATGATTATATGAAAAAAGTATGGAATACCTACGGAAAAGAGGAGATCCCATATACAATAGATAACCTTCATTCCGTGCTGAACGAATACGCCGGCCAGGAATTCGGAGATAATTTCTTTAATAATTATATCCATAAAAGTGAGATGCCGGATTACAAAAGCTTTTTTGAGAATGTGGGGGTTTCGCTTAAAACCGATGACACCAAAGCTTATCTCGGTGCAAGTACCAGGAACGGACGTATCAGAAGGAATCCTCAGATAGGAAGCCCTGCTTATAAAGCCGGTCTTGAAAACGGTGATACCATTCTTGAAGTAAACGGCACCACCATAGATGAAAACACTACTGTTGCTTCACTATTGGAAGGGATGAAACCCGGAGATGAGATCAGTATTAAGTTTACGCGTCACGGAAAAGAAAGACAAACCTCGGTTAGTCTGGGTAAAGATCCGGCCTATACGATTGCTCTTTATGAAAAAGACAATATCCCTGTAAATGATAAAATGCGCTCCAACAGGGGAGCCTGGTTAAATAAACGCTAAATAAGATGGGCGCTTCAATTGTATATAAAAGAGCTTCGTCTGATGACGAATTGCAGCAGATCCTCGAGATACAGAAGCGGAACTTTAAGGTTAATTTATCTGAAGAAGATCAACAGCTTGAAGGTTTCATAACGGTACATCACAGCTTTGAGACCCTTAAAAAGATGAATACAAGCTGTGCCCATATCATTGCCAAAGACGGGAATACGGTGGCAGGCTACGCGCTGGCCATGCTGCCTTCTTTCCGGGAGGAATTCCCGGTCCTTGTTCCTATGTTCGAAACAGCCGATGAGTTATTAAAGGGAAGGAAATATATTGTAATGGGCCAGGTCTGCATAGACCGGCCGTATCGGAAGCAGGGAATTTTCAGAGGGCTTTATGGTTTTTACAGAGAGGAATTGAAAGACGAATTCGATTGCCTGTTCACCGAAGTGGCCAGCAGTAATATACGATCTCTGGAAGCGCATAAAAGTGTTGGCTTCAAGGTCCTGAAAACCCAAACAAGCGATGGCGTTTCCTGGGAGCTTATCAACTGGGAATGGCGGGAGGAATGTTGATTGTTGATTGTTGCTCCTTCGCCCAAGCTACGGAGCACATGGAAACAAACTAACTGCTAACAGCTAGCTAATTAAACAACAACCATTGTTAATTGTTCATTGTCAATTGGCATTATTCCTTATCCAGGTCATATCCGAAATCAATACCTTTCTCGGTTCTCGGAACACCTTTGGTCATCCATTTAGGTGCGGGCTCTCCCTTGAGATAATGGTCGAAGAACTGCATCATCCTGATAGAAAGGTCCTGTCTGTTCTTAACATTCCTCAGGTTATGAGCTTCGTCATTATACACCAGTAACCAGGCCGGTTTCTGAAGTCTTCTCATCCCCATAAACATTTCTATCCCCTGGTAATACGGAACGGCACCATCGTTGTCGTTATGCATCATCAGTAAAGGGGTTTTGATCTTGGGGATCCCGAATAAAGGTGAGTTTTCAATATAGAGGTCAAAGCCTTCCCACAGGTTTTTTCCCAGTCGGCTTTGTGTTCGTTCATACTGAAAAGCCCTGCTTAAACCGGATTGCCATCTGATCCCACCATAGGCAGAGGTCATATTACTTACCGGAGCTCCCGCCATTGCGGCCTTAAACTTATCGGTTACCGTAATGAGATAGGCCACCTGATATCCTCCCCAGCTCTGTCCCTGAAGGGCCATATTATCGGTGTCTATATATCCCTCTTTCACAAGGGCATCTACACCGGATACTATACAGTTATACGCACTTGGACCCGGTTTCCCGTCCTTATAAACAATATCCGGAACAAACATGATATAGTCATTACTAACCAGATAGGAAGAATTAACCGTCGATGCACTCGGTTGAGGGGATCTGTAATTCCTGTAGGTATCCGAACGCTTTTCATAGAAATAGGTGATCACAGGATATTTTTTAGAAGGATCGAAATTTTCAGGTTTATAGATAATTCCTTCCAGTTCGGTCCCGTCGTATGCTTTCCAGGAGAAAAGCTCTGCAGTTCCCCATTTAAAATCTTTTTGCTGCGGATTGACATCCGTGACCTTGTTTGAGGTACGGAAGCTGTCCTTACTGAGATACAGGTCGGGATAGGTTGTGAAATTCTGCTTTCTGAAACCGTATACTTCGGCATCTTTAGCCTTTACATAACCCGATACCAGGTACTCTCCCGCCTTCATTCTTTCTCTCATTTTTCCCTTGCGGAGGCTGTACAAACCGGAAGCTTTGGTTGTTTTATCAAACCCGGTTAACAAGAGTTCCTTATTCAGGTAAGACGCTTTTCTGCGGTTCTCCGGATCCAGGTTCAATACCCGGTAAACAATATTGTCCTTTCTTCCGTTTGCGCTGATATTAACTCCTTTGGTCTTTCCGTCCAAAGCTATTTTCCAGACATCGTACTTATCGTAGATAAGAGCATTTCCATCAGCATCAAAACCTCCAAAACCATGAGACGGAGGTAACGACGGATGATCGTCATCTTCGTCATAAAACGGTACTCCAAGTCCATCGGTCAGATTAGTTTTTGAACGGTCCGACAGCCTGATAGAGAACCAGTGCTTTGCATCTACATCGTAATAAAGGGCATAGTTGCCATCGGGAGATAAAACAGGTTGATTTCCGGCTTTACTTAAAGCCAGATGTTTTTGTCCTGTATTCGCATCGATAACATAAAAATCCCTTCTCCACGGCGACTCCCAGGAGCGCTGAATACTATAGGGGATACTATTAACTCCAATGGCAAAGCGGTTTTCCCCTTCCCTGTCAAAAAACACAAAGTCCATATCTTCATCCTGAAGGTGGGTCACTCTTTTACTTTCCGGAGAATAATAGGACACAAAAGCTCTTTCCTTTAACTGCTTAAATCTCGATTTCTGCTCCGGTTGAATGAGTTCGTCCTTCCAGTTCCACACATCTACCTGAGGAACCTCTTCATCCAGAAGGGTTGTATCTTTTTGCAGGTTTATTTCCGGTCTGGAATAGAAAAACAATCTTTTTCCTGTTTCGGAGAAGTACGGGCTTATGTCCTTACTGAGTTCCCAGTCTTTTTTAAGGTTCTTCCCTGAGATATCGGTAAGCTTATTTAGAGTATTCCCTGTATAGTGATATAATTCGAATTTAAGAGAATCGGTTTCCGTAGAATCCTTGGCAGCCATATATGCAAACTGTTTCCCCTCTTTATCGGTAATCAGTTTATCATAGGCATATTTGCCGGTATCTATCATCTTTTTCGCCCCGGATTCCAGGTCGTAAGCATATACTCCTATATCGCTTCCTTTTTTCTTTTTAAGGGAGTAGTAGAGTGAAGGGCCTTCTTCTGCCAATGCAAAATCCTTGATCTGATGAAGGGTATCTTTCCCGCCTGTTTTCAGGTTGTACACCAAAGCATAGTCCTGCTCAAAAACCTTGCTCTTTTTCTTTTTTACAGTATCTTTTTTCTTATCTCCCTCTTCTCCTTTTTCTTTTTTCTTCTTTTCCTTTTTGTTCTTGAATTTTTCAATAACTGCCCAGGCTCCCTTTTCTGAGAGTTCATATTTCTTAACCCTTGAAACCGAGTCGGAGATCCTGTTATTCTTTACATCATACACAAACAGCATATCCTTTTCCCGATCGTCCTTTTTTACTTTTTTCTTCTTCTCTTTCCTGACATCCTGATATTTGGGTTTCCTTTTAAAGACCACATAATTCTCATCGGCAGAAACAGAGGCGTCATAGCCATTGTGAAAAACAAACTTGCTTTTGGTATCCGTGTTGTAGATCATCAGGTATCCGTCGCCACGGCCTGTTGTCGTTACTACGGTTGATATCATTAGTTTTCCCTTATCGGATATTTGTGTATTCCCGATATTTTTCCACAGGTCGTAATCGTCATGGCTTATGGCTTTCTTTTGAGAGAATACAAAAGAAACACTAAAAAGAACGGCTAGAAGAGTGATTTTCCGGATCATTTTGGCTGGAGTTATAGATTGGTAAATTGAGTTTAGTTCTTAAAATCAATGAAATATAAAACTTTTTGGGGAGGGACTATGTTAAAATTAACATCTCTAACTTAAAGGATGACAGATGTTAGTTATTAGTTGTTGGTTATTAGTTGTTGGTTGTTAGCTGTTAGTGATTAGTTTTTAGCCATTAGCCATTGGAACCTGGAATTTGGTCCCGATAGCTATCGGGATTGGAATTTGGAGTTTGGTTGTTGGTTGTTGGTTGTTGGTTGTTGGTTGTTGGTTGTTGGTTGAAGGTATACAGGATTAGTTGATTTGAAAATGAGTTAATTTGGAAATTGCTCATTGTTTATTGTTTATTGCTTATTGATCATTGTTCATTGCTAAAAAAGTCTGTTATTCACAATTGCCTTATAAGATCTTCCGATAGGAATAGTGGCATCTCCTATTTTGATCTGGTTTCCGGTGATGCGATCTATACAGGAGATCTGGATCATAAATGAACGGTGAACCCTTAAAAACTGTTCGGAGGGGAGTGTGCTTTCCATATTGGACAGGGTTTCATGAATAAGAAGTACCTCCTTTCCAACATGCACTTTTACATAATTCCCATAGCTCTCCAGGTAGAGGATATCGTCGAGTTTAATATGATAGATCTCTTTATCTCCTTTTAAGAAAACACTTTTGGAAGTTGCTTCCTTTACCGGGCTGCTTTTCCCTGCCGCATCTGCCTGTTCCTTTGCTTTCTTTACTTTGGTATAAGCTTTTAAGAAACGATCAAAACCAAAAGGCTTCAGCAGGTAATCGGTAACTGTTAACTCATAGCTCTCTACCGCAAACTCCGAATAGGCCGTAGTAATGACTACCAGAGGAGGATTACTCAGGGTCCTGAGAAAATCGAGTCCCTTTAGTTTTGGCATCTCAATATCCAGGAATATCAGATCTACCTCCTTTTTTTGTAACAGGCTGATGGCTTCTATCGCATTATAGCATTTGCCCACCAATTCCATGTCATCCAGTTCTCCGGCATATTCTTCTATGATATCATGAGCTATAGGCTCGTCGTCGACAATAATATATTTCATCAGGATAAATTTAATAAAGTTAAGCGGGCCTTAAAGCTATTGTCTTCTTTTTTAAGCTCCAGCTGATGCCTGTCTTCATAAATGATCTCCAGTCTTTTTTGCAGATTCTCCAGGCCTATCCCGGCAGGTTTGCTATTGGCTTCCGGATCGAAATTATTATCTACTTCAAATAAAAGCTCATCTTCGCTTACTTCCAGCTTTACATGAACATAGGCTCCTTTAATAAGGGAATCCACTCCGTGTTTAAAGGCATTCTCCAGAAATACGATCAGAAGGAGGGGAGCGATCTTCAGTTCCTTATCGGCGATCTTTTTGTCAAAAACAATCTCTACTTTTTCATGATGCCTTATCTGCTGTAGTTCGAGATAGTTCTCCAGATAGTTGAGTTCCTCTTCCAGGCGTACTTCCTGCTCCTGCCCCTTATAAATAACATACCTCATTATTTCGGATAGCTTCAGGATGATATCGGGGGTTTCATCAGCTTTCTTCTTGGCCAGACCGTAAAGGTTGTTCAGGGTATTAAAAAAGAAATGCGGGTTTACCTGGCTTTTCAGCAGTGCCAGTTCGGCTTTTGTCTTCTCGGCTTTGATATTCCGGAACCATTTCCACTGTTCATAAACCCAGAAAAGAATGAAGAACGGGACCGGCAAAAGGAATAGCATGGCAATATTGAGGAATTCCTGTCTCTCCTTTTCATTGGTAACCAGTAAGGCCGATTCATTATTGCTCAGGGAGTAGAAATACAACAGGAAGAGACCGCCGTAGATCCCGAGGATAAAAAACTTATAGCGGTTAAAAAATTTCGGAGCGAGGATATTAAACGCCAGGATACAAAAAATGATCAGCAGTGAAAAGGTAAGCGGATTGTCGGGAATACCTATCAATCCTTCCGACATCAGGATACCGATAAAGACCAGTAGCAAAAAACCGATCTTTACCAAAAGTTCCTTCTTTTTTAAGAGTGTTGGAATGAGTTTCTTCTTTTTAAACCTGTGCATATACCAGGAGACTCCCAGAAAGAAAATAAGGCCCCAAAAAAGGACTATAAAGAAAAAAGAAGCCCTCTCCATTTTAAAATAAACGGAAAGAACCGTGCCGCCAATGGTTACCGCAAGCCCTAAAAGCACATACCTGAAGTAGGTCTCTGCCTTGTGATACAAAACAAAATAGATAAGCACAGAAAAAACAAAGCCCCAGAAAACAAAGCCTGCTATATTAAACAACTGTTCGTCTTTATCGATGAGAATAAGCCCTATTTTCTGGAGATATACCTTCAGGATATAGGTAAGGGCAAAGCCGTAAACCAAAAAATCGTATTTCTTCAATTTGTAAAACATAGCTCAAAAATACTAAAGCCGCTCCCTCCTTACAATTTAATACGCAGACGGTATCAAAATACATGCGAATGTCACTCTTTTCCTGATAAACGTCATTCAACTCATTTAATATGCTATCTGCAATGAGATATGGTAAGCCGTCACAATAATTATTAATACAGTTTTTACGCTTTTAAGTTCGTGCTTCAATCAAAATGCTGAAAACATGAATACACTTGAAATTCGAAATCTGTCCAAAACCTATCCCAACGGCATAAAAGCCCTGAACAATATTTCCCTGCGTATCGACAACGGAATGTTCGGTCTGCTGGGTCCGAACGGAGCAGGTAAATCCTCTCTTATGAGAACCATTGCCGGTCTTCAGGAACCGTCAGAAGGAGCATTGCTCTTTAATGATCAGGATATTATTAAAGATCCGCAGCAAATACGCAATGTATTGGGTTATCTGCCTCAGGAGTTTAACGTATATCCTAAAATTGCGGCATACGATCTGTTAAACCACATTGCCATACTAAAGGGTATTTTAGATAAAAAAGAACGAAAAGAGCAGGTAATTGCCCTGCTTCATCAAACCAATCTCTATCAATACCGCAAAAAAGCGGTACATACTTTTTCGGGAGGAATGAGACAGCGTTTCGGTATTGCGCAGGCCCTGCTTGGCAATCCTAAACTTATTATTGTTGATGAACCAACGGCCGGCCTCGATCCTGAAGAGCGAAACCGTTTCCTCAATCTGTTGAGTGAGATAGGAGAAAATATTATTGTCATCCTTTCCACCCATATTGTAGAAGATGTGAGAGACCTCTGTACCCAAATGGCTATCCTCGGGGAGGGGCATATCATCTCTAAGGGAGTTCCATCCGAACTGGTAGACGACCTGAAGGGAAAAATATGGCATAAAGTAATTGCCAAAGAAGATCTTCCTGCATACAGAAATGCATTCAAACTTATTTCCACACGTTTGTTCTCCGGAAAAACACAGATCCACGTTCTGGCTGAAGAAAAGCCAGAGGCCGGATTCGACCTTGTCGCTCCCGGTCTGGAAGACGTTTACTTTACCAAATTATTAAAAAACCCATCATAAATCATACTGATATGTTCCTTAAACTATTAAAATTTGAATGGGCTTATCATTCAAAACAGCTTTCTTTTCTGATATTTTCCATCGCTTTTCTCCTCTTTGGTTTTATGGGAGCTACCCTCCTTCAATTCGGAGGTCTCAGCAGCGTGAATATCAATTCGCCTTATCAGGTTTCTTATTTTGTCAATCTGTTGAGCCTGACTTCGGTCTTTGCTATTATGTTCTTTTGTGTGCAGGCCGCCGTACGTGATGCTCAGTACCGATTGGATGGTATTATTTACAGCACATCGATCAGCAGGAGAAACTTTTTCTTAAGTCGCTTCCTCGGAGTCTTTACAGTCGGATTGTTTGTCTTTAGCCTTATCCTGCTGGGATATATTATCGGGACCTATACACCTCTGGCCGACCCGGAACGCCTGGCGCCATTTAACGTTATGCACTATGCCAGGATCTGGTTGTTTCAGATAGTACCGAATATCTTTATCCTGACCGCTCTTTTATTTGCCACCGCCATTCTAAGCAGAAAGGCACTCACCATTTATGTTTCGGCCATAGCGATCTATACCCTGTACTGGCTTTGTGCCATCTTCTTAAATTCTCCTTTCCTGGCACAGGCAGTTCCGCCATCACCGGAAAATATGATCATTGCCGCTTTGGCCGATCCGTTCGGGATCTCTGCATTCTTTGAGCAAACCCAGTATTGGACCCCGTTCCAAAAGAACAGTCAAAACCTCTCTTTTTCCGGTTTCTTTATGTGGAACAGAATTATATGGATCTCTTTTGCATTGCTCTTAAGCTGGGCCAGTTACAAGATCTTCTCTTTCCGGAAATTAGATCGCAAGGCCGGGAAGAAAGAGGTATTCTCGTCTTCGAAGACCGAAAAGACCATTTATAAGCCCACTCCGGCATTTACTTCCGGGAACAAATTTCAATGGGCCACGCTAAGAACTTTAATCGGTTTGGAACTGAAAGGTATTTCCAGAAGCCTGCCTTTTATAGGTATTTTACTCATCTGGATAGTTATTGTAGCATCAGAGATCTATACCCGTATTAACGGAGGAGGAGATTACAACAACGATCTTTACCCGACCACCGATCTTTTAATATGGTTGATCAAAGACCCGCTTCCGCTTCTCAGTACCATTCTTATAATTTTTTACAGCGGAGAGCTTGCCTGGAAGGAACGCACCACCAACTTTAACGGTATCATAGACGGGACCCCCACATCCAGCCTGGCGTTCTTTGTTTCTAAATTCACTGCCCTGATGCTCCTTCCGCTGATGCTGATCTTTCTGAGTATTCTGATCGCAGTCGGTTTTCAGATCTCCAAGGGATATTATGAATTCGAGTGGACACAATATCTGTTCCTGTTCTATCACTCGGGAATGAGAAGCCTGTTTTACGGATGCCTGGCTCTTTTTATTCAAAGCCTGGCGCCAAACAAATATATAGGCATGTTTATTACCGGCCTCCTCATCGTACTTATGGGAAGTTCTCTGGCCGCAGGTATCGGTATTGAACATCCTATGCTTCAGTTAGGGAACTTTCCGCGGACTACCTATACCAATATGACCGGATTTGGCCATTACAGCAAACCCTTTAATCAATTTGCTCTTTACTGGCTGTCCGTTGCCCTGATCCTGGCTGTTTTATCCTTTAAATTATGGAAAAGAGGAGCTATTTCCGGGCTTAGGTTCAGATGGAGAAGATTAAGGAGTAAATGGACAAAGACCGAAAAAGCTATCCTGTTTTCTTCTTTGCTTCTGTTGCTTGTATCCGGAGGGTCTGTCTTTTATAACACCAATCTGGTAAATGAATACACTACCATCGATGACCGTCTGGATTTCAGCGAAGCTTATGAGCGTAAATACAAAAAGTATGAGGAGCTCGAAGAACTATTTCCGGTAGCAATGAAGACAGAAGTTGCTATGTTTCCCCAAAAAGCCGAGATGGTCATAAAAACCGATTATATCCTCGAGAACAAGAATGAAAATCCTGTAAAGACCGTTCTTATTTCAGAGAGGGAGCCGCTGCGTTCGGTATGGCTGGAAAATGCACGTCTGGTAGAGAAGGATTCAGCCTTTAACACTTACCTTTTCGAACTTGACAGGGAGTTGCTACCCGGAGAGCAATTAAAGTTCCGTTATGAAGCTTTTGTGAACAATGACGGTTTCGAAACCCGGAGGGATATCGTAAATAACGGCTCCTATATACTTCATCAGAGTTTTGAGCCTTCACTAGGCTATAAGCGAAGCTGGGAGATCTCAAGCGATTTTGAGCGCCAGAAAAGAGGGCTCTCCAAGCGGGAGGTGGATGAAGTTGATTCGGGTCATCTCCAGTTTGAAGCGGATAATAAGATAGGGAAAGTCCTTTTCGAAACCGTTGTATCGACCTCCGGAGATCAAATGGCAATTGCACCGGGAAACCTCCTTCGCAAATGGACCGAAAACAACCGTAATTACTATCACTATAAAAGCGATACTCCGGTAAGCCCGTTGTTAGGTTACTTTTCGGCCGCTTACCAGCTTAAAAAAGAGATCTACAAAGGTATTTCCATCGAACTCTACTATCATCCCGGGCATGATTTTAATATAGACCGGATCATGGAGGTGACTAAAATATCGCTGGATTATTGCACAGAGAATTTCGGGAAATACCCTTTCGATCATCTGCGGATCGCAGAGATACCCTCGCACTGGCCTTTTGGAGGGATGGCTATGCCCGGGACCATCAGTATGGTGGAAGACAACCTCTACCTTATAGATCTCAGAGATCCCGGAGCTTTTGACCTGGTTGCCAAACGTACTATACATGAGGTAGCACACCAGTGGTGGGGGCATGTTATTTATCCCAAGCTAACGGATGGAGCCAGCATTTTCGTGGAAGTAATAACCAAGTACACGGAAGCGGCTGTTATGGAAAAAATTGAAGGCAGCGGATCTTTATGGCAGCTCAGTAAAAATGCAACTCAACGTTATTTTAGCGGACGCTCCTTTAGCTCCGATCCTGAGCCTCCCCTTTATCTTGTAGGCGGCGAGTCTTATCTGCAATACGGGAAAGCTTATCATGTAATGCAGGCCCTGAAAGAAATGATAGGGGAAGCGCAGCTTAATGTTGTACTAAAGGAATTGGTAGACGAATATAACGGAGGAACGGAGTTTAAAGTAACCTCTCCGGATCTGCTGGAAAAACTCTATAACATAACTCCTCAGGAAAAGCACAGCCTGATAGACGACCTGTTTAAAAGGATCATGACCTACGACCTCAGTGTACGATCTTCCAGCTACAAAAAACTGAGCAACGGGCGTTATGAGTTGAGCCTGGAATTCCATACCGGGAAATTCGAAACGGACGAATCGGGTAAGACAGCCAGGGTTTCCATTAATAATCCTATTCAGATCGGAGCTTTTATGAAGCATCCTTCCGAAATGGGGATTGATGACCGGCCGGTGTATCTGAAACAACACAAATTCAACAAGGAGAACTCACGTATAAAAATAGTGGTGGATCAGCTTCCGGAATATATCGTTATTGATCCGTTTGGCGCCCACCCGGATACAAAGCAGGAAGATAATGTGATGAGGGTTGAGTAGTTTTCGGTTGTTGGTTTTTAGTTGATGGTTGTTAGCGATTAGAATTTGGAGTTTGGAATTTGGGATTTAGTTGGTGGTTGTTGTTAGTACTAAAATTGTCATTGACTTCGTCGAATCTTTGATTTCCGCACTTGTTGCGGAATCCATTCCGGTTACGGGAAGATTCCTACCTGCGGAGGAATGACATCATAAGGAGTTTAACGCTCCTATAGTAAAGGCAGGCACCCCTCCTTTTCCTTCGACTGCGCTCAGGATGACAGGAGGGAATTTTGCTCTCACTTATTTGGAGTTTGGAATTTGGTCATTGGTAATTGATCATTGATCATTGGTTATTGGTTATTGGTCATTGCATTAAAACATAGTAACAGAAACAGTATCTTTAAGTTATGATTATCAGAGCTGCGACAAATAAGGACAGAGAACAAATTGTAGAATTGGTTCTGAAAGGGCTTTCCGAATTTGATTTTGACTATGCCAAAAACAGTTCGGAGGCCGATCTGGAAGATATTGAAGCCTCCTATACCAATGCGGGTGGTCTCTTCCTGATCTTTGAGAATGGAAGCTCTGTTATGGCTACAGGGGCGTTAAAAAATGAAGGTGAAGGCCTTTTTAAAATTCGCAAGATGTATGTGAGCAACAGCTACAGGGGTCAGGGATACGGGAGGCAAATGCTGGAAGAGCTAATAAGAGAAGCGGGAAGGAGGAATGCCCGAAAAATTATCCTGGAAACCTCTTATAAAATGGAAGCTGCAATCGGTCTTTACCACAGTTATGGATTTAAAACGGTTAAGGGGCCAATAGAATCACCCAGGTGTGACATCAGAATGGAACTCGAATACAGTGTATAAAAAAACCCTGACCGGAAAGTCAGGGTTCTTTATTTATGTTTTGCAACCGGATTAGTCTGCCAATACGATTACTTTATTGTCTTTCATTTCAACTGTTCCGGAACCAATTTTTAATGTAAGTACCTTATCATCATCGTTGTGAGGAACTATCGTTCCGTGAAGTTCATCCAGTTCCAGATGTGATTTAGTGTGTGTATGGATCTTAACAGTTCCTTCAGTAAGAAGGGAAATAACAGGGGCGTGATTTTCCAGCATCTGGAATTCACCGTTGATCCCCGGTACCGTTACAGAATCCACTTCAGCATTAAAAATAGTAGCTTCCGGTGTTACAATTTCTAAAAACATAGTTTTTGTTTTTCAGATTAAGCTTCTGCCAACATTTTCTCTCCAGCTTCCATAGCTTCTTCGATAGTACCTTTAAGGTTAAATGCTGCTTCAGGAAGGTGATCTAACTCTCCGTCCATGATCATATTAAATCCTTTGATAGTATCTTTAATATCAACAAGTACTCCAGGAATACCAGTAAACTGCTCTGCTACGTGGAAAGGCTGAGAAAGGAAACGTTGTACACGTCTTGCACGACCTACTGCCAGTTTATCCTCTTCTGAAAGTTCTTCCATACCAAGGATGGCAATAATATCCTGAAGTTCCTTATAACGCTGTAATAGCTCTTTTACACGCTGAGCACAGTTATAGTGATCATCACCAAGGATATCAGCAGTAAGGATCCTTGAAGTAGAATCCAGCGGATCTACCGCAGGGTAGATACCAAGCTCTGCGATCTTACGTGAAAGTACAGTTGTTGCATCAAGGTGAGCAAAGGTTGTTGCTGGTGCAGGGTCAGTCAAGTCATCCGCAGGTACGTAAACCGCCTGTACAGATGTAATAGATCCTTTCTTGGTAGAAGTAATACGCTCCTGCATAGCACCCATCTCTGTCGCAAGAGTTGGCTGATAACCTACCGCAGAAGGCATACGTCCAAGAAGTGCAGATACCTCAGAACCGGCCTGTGTAAAACGGAAGATATTATCTACGAAGAAAAGAACGTCTTTTCCTTGTCCGTCTCCAGCTCCGTCACGGAAATATTCTGCAACAGTTAGTCCGGAAAGGGCCACACGTGCACGTGCTCCAGGAGGCTCGTTCATCTGACCGAAAACGAAGGTTGCTTTCGATTCCTTCATAGAAGCCTTATCTACTTTAGATAAGTCCCATCCACCTTCTTCCATAGAGTGCATGAAATCATCTCCGTACTTAATAATACCAGATTCTAGCATCTCTCTTAAAAGGTCATTTCCTTCACGTGTTCTTTCACCTACACCGGCGAATACTGATAATCCACCGTGACCTTTTGCAATATTGTTGATCAACTCCTGGATCAATACTGTTTTACCTACCCCGGCACCACCGAAAAGACCAATCTTACCACCTTTTGCATAAGGCTCGATAAGGTCGATTACTTTAATACCTGTAAATAAAACCTCCGTAGAAGTTGAAAGATCTTCAAATTTTGGTGCTTCTCTGTGGATCGGAAGTCCGTCTTTACCAGCTTTTGGTAAATCTCCTAATCCGTCGATAGCATCTCCTATAACATTAAAAAGACGTCCGTAAACATCTTCTCCAATTGGCATCTGAATAGGGTTTCCGCTTGCTACAACTTCGGTTCCTCTACTTAAACCATCAGTAGAATCCATGGAAATGGTACGTACTGTATCCTCACCTACATGCGACTGAACTTCTAAAACAAGTTTAGAGCCATCTGCATTCGTTATTTCAAGGGAATCGTAAATTCTTGGAAGTTCATTTCCTGAAGAGAACGCTACGTCTACAACAGGGCCAATGATCTGTGCAACTTTACCTGTAACTTTTGACATTCTTAACTATTTAATGTTTAGTTTTTTATGTGCTAAAACAATTATAAGCTTCTTTTGATCCGAAACGATCTTTTTTAGCGGTGCAAAGATATGTTTTTAATTGAAAAATTAATAAGCTTCTTATCGATTTTTTTCTTAATTTTTATTTCCCTTTATTAAACGGTATTTCCAGCCCCTTAAAAACAAAAAAACCAGCACGGATCCGTGCTGGTTTTTAGTAATTATATCTTCTTTATCAAGGCAATGCCAACGGGAAAAGCGTCGGGAAGTCCGACAGCGTTACCATAGGCAAATTAGAACCATAGGTTGCATTGATAGATCTCATAAATTCATTTGCAATAAAGGCATATCCCCTCGATGTTGGGTGTACTCCATCCAGTCCGAAAGCTCCTCCGAAAACAAGATCAGATCTCAGTACCAGGTTCTCGTAAGGGACCCCGGTTGTGAAAACCTGCTGTAAAAGACTGTTGGCATCTACGATGGCCAGTCCGTTTTGCTGAGCTATAGCCGCAATGGTTGCATTATACGCATCTACAGCTGTTCCTATCATAGCTGCTTCGTCTGCAGTAAGTACATTAGCATCCTGAAGAGGATAGGTTACTCCTATCGTATTTAAAGGTGCAGGGATACCTGCTTGTTCTCCTCCGATGATCGTAGAAGTGGTTAACAGGATAAAGTCGTTCTCGGTAGCATGTCTTGCCTGACCGAAAAGATTTCCTATAAGTGCTGCTTCCTGTGGAGAAACACCTCCCAGTTGTAACGCACCGCTGATCTCTGCTGAATAATTTGTCAGGGACTCATCAACAATAAGTAAAGGGTTAGACTCCGAAGCTTCCAGAGCCACAAGCCTGTCTCCTTCTCCCAAACCGGCCAGGATCTGTCCGACAGGGCCTAAGAGCGCTGTGGTTAACTGAGTAACCGTAGCCTGATCTAACGGTACAGGATTATGAGGTACCGTAGTAAAGAACGGAATAATGTTCACATCCGGAATATTTGCTACCGCACCTCCGGCGCCATTTGCAGTAAGCGCATCGACAAGTCCGGTAAAAATACCTGCAAAAGCTGTCGGGTCCGTAATATCGTTAGGCCCGTAAGTTGCAGGGTTCGGATTTCCAGTCTGATCCACTCCGATACCTCCTGAAGTTGCAAAACTAAGTACGTCATTATTCCCAACCCACAGGGTAAAGAATGTCGGGTTTTGCGCAAGGGCATCGGCCAGGATAGTAGCATTCGGGCTAGAAGCCATCCTTACAAAATAAGGGTTAGCTGTTCCTGCCTGAATACCGGCAATATTTCCATAACCCGGTAATCCGATATGGAAACTCTTGGCTCCGGGTACTCCCATATTGTTAAAGGGTCCGGTTAGAATATTGGATATCTCGGTAGTCGGGTTACCTGGTAAAACCGCAGGTCCGGCACCGTCAAAGAACAATCTGTTATTAAGGATCTGATTTCCTCCTAACAATGCACCTCCCAGATTATCATTCGTAAAAGGAATATTAAACTCTCCTCCGCCTGCCATCGCAAATTGCTGTGAAAGGATATTCGGGAAAGAGTTTGTTTGTCCCGCAACGAACAGGGCTCCGTCTGTAAAACCTGCCGTCAGGGAGTTCCCTATGGAAACATAGTTAGAGAAATCTGCATTTCCGGAAGTTATCGGAACTTCCGGTTCCACCGGTGTTGTTGCATCATCGTCTGAAGTACAGGCGGCAAAACCTAAAAACAGAAGAGGCAACCATTTATAGCAATTTTTTAAGCTCATCTGGTTCTTAATATTAAAAGTTAAAGAATTAATTTATGGTCTGTAAGTCCATGAAATAAAATACTGTGCTCCAACCAATCCTGTACCGAAAGCAGTAAAGTACTCTTCGTTAAGCAGGTTAGACGCTCCGATCTTAATCGCAGACTCTAATTTCGGGATGTTATAGCTCAACTGAGCATCAACTACATTGTACGCCGGAACGTTTCCGTCTGCAAAAGATGCCTGCCAGAAGTATGAATCACTCCATCTCCAGCTTACATTGAAACCGAAATTTTTGAATAGTTCAGTATTTCCGAAAGACGCTTTCACCTTGTGCTTCGGTGTATTGAATCCTGGTCTGAAATCAGGATCAGAAGCCTGATCAAAGTCGAACTCCGCAAAAGTATAGTTCACTCCGAGGTCGAAGTTCCCTAATACTTTGGCATCAACACCGATAGTAGCTCCGTATGAGTTGATATCGGCTTCAGAGTTGGTATATGCCTGGATAACCTGAGTATCTCCGTTTGCAAGTGCAATAACCGCATTAGGAATAGGTCCTTGTCCAAGATCTGTAGCATCGCTAAGATTTACATTTCCGTATAGAGGAACTATCGTGTTTTCGGTAGAGATAAAGTCTTTATAAGAGTTGTAGTAAGCACTAAGGTCTACAATGATCCTTTTATCGTTCAGCTGCCCCCTGTATCCAACTTCAAAGGAAGTAACCTGCTCCGGTTCTACCGGATTGGGATTAGCTATCTGAAGGTCTGCAGGATTCTGTGTCTGTGCAAACAAGAGTGCAGAAGTTGCAGTAAATGAATTCTCGTATGCTCCGCTTCCGTCAAAAGTAACAGTTTGCTGTCCGCCGTTTATCAACTGACCAACACCGCTCAACGTTCTTGTTCTTTCAAATCTTGCAGGATTTCCTTCCGCAGAACCAACAAGGAAAGCAGCTCCTACGTCAAGACCGATATAAAGATCCTGAGTAGTCGGGTTTCTGAATCCTGTTTGTACGGATGCCCTGATATTGTGATTGCGTTCCTCACCAACCGTATATCCTACAGAGAATCTCGGAGAGAAGAAACCGTCAAACAACTGGTTCTTATCATAACGTACAGATCCCGTAAGCTTCAGTCTTTCATCTGCCAGCTTTTTCTGGATCTGCGTATATGCACCTACCTCAGAATAGATGATAGGCCCGTCAAAATCCGTAAAGATCGTTCCTGCAGAATTCAATTGATATTCTCTGAAGGAACCTCCAACCTGGATCTCAGCAAAGTTGCTGGTCAGGTGTGTAAAATTATAATTCGCATCTACGTGGTAAAGTTTCGTATTATCCTGGAATCTGGAACCTGTAAGAAGGTCCGGATCTGAAGTAACTCTGTCAAAAGCTTCCTGGAATTCAGGAGTTCCGGGAATTAATCTGTTCCTGTCTGCAAATTGTCTACCTGCAGCATGCGCCTGATCGTTAGTACCTCCGGCAAGGATGGTCTGGATAAAGGCTCCTGTATATTCTCCAAACCAGGTTTGGTCGTCGCTATATGCACGGTTAATGTTGATCCCTGTAAAACGGGTATCATAAGTATCTCCTGCAGACTCACTGGTTACATATCCTCTCAGGAAGAAGTTCTTGTTTCTGAACTCCAGTTTATGCTGCTGAAGCGTAAAGTTATTCAGGGAATATCTGTTAGCTCCCTGGTAAATAGTAGATCCCTGACCGATACGTCCGTTATAGATGATCTCAAAGTCATCTGCAAAAGGACGATACACTAATGTCAGGTCTGTTTTAATACTTTCTGCATTGTATTGAGTAAGATCTCTTTCTCTGTATCCTGTTCTGCTCACGGTTTCACTCGGAACCAGGTTAGCAGCACCGGCCGGGATAAGTCCCTGAGACTCGAGTGCATCCGCAACCCCTCTTAAGTTGGTTGCCACCTCATCTCCGTAGATATTCAAACCGTCAAAACCAGGATCGGCTCTTGTCGCTCCCGGATTATTCACGTCCACTTCATTCACCGCAAACCAGTCTCTACCGCTCAGGTAAGAGAAGTTAACCTTCACAGCAAATTTATCACTAAAGGCATGTGCAGCCCTGAATCCGAAGTCATAGAAAACATTATCGCCGGCTGCTTCCTGAGAAGTGATACCGGTCTTACCATAAGTGCTTATTCCCTGAACATCAAACGGACTTTTACTTCTTAGGAACAAGATCCCGTTAAAAGCGTTTGCCCCATATAAAGCAGAAGATGCACCCGGTAGTAATTCCACACTCTGTACATCGTTCTCGTTTATTCCAACAATATTACCAATCACAAAATTCAGTGCGGGAGAAGAGTTGTCCATCCCGTCTACCAACTGAACAAAGCGCGTATTTGCGAAAGTGGCAAAACCTCTTGTGTTAATCGATTTAAAGGTTAAACTGTTTGTATTGAGGTCTACCCCTTTAAGATTTTCCAACCCGTCATAAAAAGAAGGAGAAGCTGTATTCTTGATCTCTTTTATCCCGAATCGTTCTACGGAAACCGGAGATTCAAAAATACGTTCAGGAGTCCTGGATGCAGAAACCACGATCTCATCCAATAAAGTCTCCTCAGAATTCAGGACGATATTCAACTCCTGATTATTCGCAGTAACCGCAACAGTAGTTGTAGCATAACCTATACTCGAAACAGTTAAGTTAAAAGGTGGTACCTCCGAAGTTGTCAGAGTAAATTTCCCGTCAAAATCTGAGGTTGTTCCGATAGTTTTCCCTGTAATTACAATATTGGCCCCTGGAACGGGCGTATTGTTCTCATCCACAACTTTACCTGTAATGGTAGTTTGCGCAAAGGACGACAGTCCCCACAGCAATAAAATTGCTGAAAATAGTGTTCTCATCATTCTATTTAGTAATTAGTAATTTGACGAGAACAATATACAGAAAATTATCAATTATTTAACATTAGCCTATCGAATTTATAGAATTTATAACTATTCCACAGTCACCGATTTTGCTAAATTTCTTGGCTGATCTACATTACATTCTCTCATTACAGCAATATAATAAGACAACAATTGTAAAGGTATGGTCGTGAGAAGCGGAGAAAGCGCTTCCTCAGATGCCGGGATCTCAATAACGTGATCTGCAAGCTCTTTTACAGAAACATCTCCTTCGGTCACAATAGCAATGATCTTCCCTTTTCTGGACTTGATCTCCTGGATATTACTCACCACCTTTTCGTAATGTCCTTTCCTGGTAGCAATTACCACTACAGGCATTTGCTCATCAATAAGGGCAATAGGTCCGTGTTTCATCTCCGCAGCAGGATAACCTTCTGCATGGATATAACTGATCTCTTTTAACTTAAGAGCTCCTTCCAGGGCAACCGGGAAATTAAATCCTCTTCCCAGGTACAGGAAGTTGGTCGCATCTTTGTATATAGCCGATATTTCTTTTACGTGATCGTCGGAAAGCAGGGTCTTCTCTACTTTCTCCGGGATTAACTCCAGCTCCTGAAGATGAAGCCTGTAATCCGAACTCGACATGGTTCCTTTGGCTCTTGCCAACCTTAAGGCAATTAAGGTAAGGACCGTTATCTGAGTTGTAAATGCTTTGGTCGATGCCACTCCGATCTCAGGACCGGCATGCGTATATGCTCCTGCATCGGTTTCTCTCGAAATAGAAGATCCTACCACATTACAAACCCCGAACACAAAAGCTCCTTTGGATTTAGCCAGTTTAATGGCCGCCATGGTATCTGCGGTTTCTCCCGATTGAGAAATGGCTATTACCACATCCTTTTCGGTAATGATAGGGTTTCTGTAACGGAATTCCGAAGCGTATTCAACTTCTACCGGGATACGTGCAAATTCTTCAAAGATATATTCCGAAACAAGGCCGGCATGCCATGAAGTTCCGCAGGCCACAACAATGATACGTTCTGCGTTGAGGAATTTCTTCATATTATCTTCAACACCCGCCATTTTAACAATAGCTTCATTAACCAGCAGTCTTCCCCTGTAGGTATCTCTGATGGCATTGGGTTGTTCGAAGATCTCCTTAAGCATGAAATGATCGTATCCGCCCTTCTCTATCTGCTCCAGGTTAAGCTGAAGTTCCTGAACATATAGATCTACCAGGGAATCGTCTTTTATCTTTCTTACTTTTACTTTCTTACCTCTTCGCACCACAGCCATTTCCTCATCTTCCAAATAAATGGCGTTGTTTGTATATTCTATAAAGGGTGAAGCATCCGAAGCAATAAAGAACTCATCTTCACCTACTCCGATCGCCAGCGGACTTCCGAGTCTGGCCACTACTATTTCATCGGGTTTGGTCTTGTCGAACACGGCAATGGCATATGCACCGATTACCTGGTTCAAAGCGATCTGAACCGCTTTTCCAAGCTTTACCCCTTCATTTTTCTTAACATCTTCTATCAGGTTAACCAGTACTTCCGTATCTGTATCGGACTGAAAGGTATAACCCCTTTTAGTAAGCTCCTTTTTTAAGGGCTCGTAATTTTCAATGATCCCGTTATGGATAATTACCAGGTTCCCGGAA
Organism: Leptobacterium flavescens; assembly: GCF_010671605.1. Classification (GTDB taxonomy): domain Bacteria; phylum Bacteroidota; class Bacteroidia; order Flavobacteriales; family Flavobacteriaceae; genus Leptobacterium; species Leptobacterium flavescens. Next base: position 314,644 of record NZ_JAABOO010000003.1, on the reverse strand, counting down.
TTTGAATAATGCGGGTGGGAATTAACATCGTTAGGTACTCCGTGCGTAGCCCATCTGGTATGACCCAGACCAACGCTTCCGGCAGTAGATATCTCTGATTCTGCTTTGTCTTTTAATTCCTGGACTTTCCCTTTGGTTTTGGACAGATTGATATCTGTTCCGTCATACAGCGCAACCCCGGCACTGTCATAACCTCGGTACTCCAGTCTTTGTAAACCTTTAATGATAATGGGATATGCGTCTCTGTGACCCACATAACCTACAATTCCACACATAGTTTTGTTTTAATTGGTTAATTGTTTTTTGGTATTGTATAAAAGATTTCTAGTTTTAATTCTTTGTCTTCTTCTCCCGGGGTATTACCACCAAAGAGAATCGTACCAAATGCATTGGATACTGAAGCCTGGGGGATTCTGAATTCGTCGGTATCTGCATTGACACCGGTAATATTTCTAGAATTATTGATGTTTGCTGTTACTGCCAGACCGAGTTTTACATTGGTTGAATCATTCCTGATGATCCTGTTAATATGTTCGGTAAGGCGTATTTTGTATTGAGTTCCTCTTCCCTCGTCGTTAGTCTCAATGATCCCGCCATATACGGTCCGGGATTCTACATTGTTCCCTGACGCCTGCTGGGTCGGGTCTAAAAGGTAATCAACAATGGTTGTATTATTTTCAAGATTATAGAGATACAATCTGTTGGGCTCAAGCCTGCTTCCTGCAATATCCAGCTGATCTCTGTCTATGGTAAACACAAGGTTGGCCTCATTGATCAACCAGTCGTTTGTTCTGATCTGATCCAGTACGGTACTGGATCCTTCTTCGTCAAAGAGGTTCATCTCCACAAAAGTGGTTCCTCCCGGAGTAAGATATAAACGGGAAGCGTCGGTTCCTCTGTTAATCTCTGTCAGGATCTCATTAGACAAAGGATCTCCGTTAAAGGTATTTACCATATTCCCTCCAAGGGTTAGGGTAAAGGTGTTTTCAACGCGATCTATGGTATCATCCGATTCATCATCAAGGGTTCCCTGCTGGTTTGCCCTGTCGAAAGAATATTCCACTTCAATGTTCGCCTGACTAAGGTTAAACAGGATCAGGATATCTTCTGCATGATTACTGGTAGTTACTCTTATTCCTCTGAAAAAATCCCTTAAGTTCTGGTTATTGGCAATACGCGCATCACCTTCCATATCTATCAGGTTCTCCTGAAAAAAGGTTGGATCTAACTCCACTCGTATTCCTGGGGGGATCCTCCTGGTTACGGAAGTCGACTCATCCACATCGGGAGTATCCGGATCATCTTCTCCGAAAATTACTGTTTCCCTCGGGCTGATAGAAATATTCCCGTCAAAAAGGGTAGCCCCGGTAAAACTGTTAAAGTCCATCGTTGAAAAATACTCCTGAGCATCCTGAAAACCGGTATTCGGGTCAAGATCTCTAAGGAAGAAAGTAAGTTGTTCTACCCTCAGGTCGAAAGTAGCCACTTCATTTCCAAAAATAGAATCCAACTCAAAAGTATTCGGGAAAATATCACGCTGTGTATCCTCATCAGAACCATCTACTATTCCGTCACCATCGGTATCGGGGTTCAGCGGATCGGTTCCGTTAACTCTCTCCTCAAAATCGGTTACCCCATCATTGTCGGAATCACTGTTCGGGTCGTTAGGGTTAACATCACGACTGTTTACCACTCCGTCGTTATCATCGTCATTGGCAGCACTGTTTGCCAGGAAGAAAGGTATATTCAGAAATACTCTGTTCACTTCCTCATTCTCCTGAATCGTAGTCGGGATCTCATCGCTGTCGCCCACATCTTCCTGCTCCTGGGAATTATTCCCGAATCGCGGATTATCACTGGGTATTGAAAGCTGAGACACAAAGCCTGCCTCATGAGTCCCGTAAATCGGGTCGGTTAGCCTTCCCAGCTGATAAACGGCCAGTCCGTTTGACTGAACCGAATTTAAAACTCTTGTAGACGCAAAAACGTCGAAACTCTCACGTTCTGTTTCAAAATTATTAGTTCCGATAATATCGGTTCCAACTGTGCTAAAATCATCTTCACAGGATATTATTAAGGTAATAATCAACGCAGGAATTAAAACCTTTAATCCTTTACCATTTAAAATATTCATCATTGCTTTCTTCAGTAAGAGATTAATTTAAAACTTTAGTATCGTAAAATTGCGCATAAGCCTCTTCAAATTCATATATGGAAATAAAGGGCAAAACAGGTTTATCCAGTTTGGAAATATGATCGTTAAGATCTTCGGGGATACCGTCTGAAGCAACAATGACCGCATCGGAATTATTAATAGCTACTTTAAGCAGATTAGAGTAATTAGGTTCTTCCAAAACATCGATCTCTTCTTCGGGGATACCGTCAAATCTCACTTTATTGATCATCTCTTTATCTAACGTCCCATCAAAATCTTTGTTATATACGGAGGTCACTATTTTACTTTCGGCAAATAGCGGTTCGTCTGCGTAATACTTTTTAAGGTAGAGGGGAACAAGAGAAGCCATCCATCCGTGAACGTGGATAATATCGGGCGACCAATTAAGTTTTTTGACTGTTTCTACTATTCCTTTTGCAAAGAATATAGCACGCTCGTCATTGTCGGGGAACAGATTCCCCTCTTCATCGGAAAAAGTAGCTTTCCTTTTGAAGTACTCTTCATTATCAATGAAATAAACCTGAATTCTCTCTTTGGGGATAGAAGCAACTTTAATGATAAGCGGCATATCCATATCGTTTACCACCAAGTTCATACCAGATAACCTTATCACTTCATGAAGCTGATGCCTCCGTTCGTTAATGTTTCCGAACCTGGGCATAAAGATCCGTATTTGTCCTCCTCTGTCATTTACCATTCTCGGGCTCTCGTACGCCATGGATGAAACTTCATTTTCCGGCAAATAGGGCACCATCTCTGAAGAGACAAATAACACCTTCTTATCTGTCATATAACTGATTTAATTTTTATTACAATTCTGCTTAAAGCATGCAAAATTACAAAAATTATGCCTAATTACTTTAAAATATATAAGTTTGCAGGCTGTTAATTTTTCATAAATGGATATATTCCAACATAAAAGTGCTATAAAAAGTTACTTACAAAGCTTTAACAATCAGCTTGTAGGTTTAGTGCCAACTATGGGGGCACTGCATGCCGGACACCTGTCTTTAATAGAGCAATCTTTGAAGGAAAACGATGTCACGGTGATCAGCATTTTTATCAATCCAACCCAGTTCAACAATGCGGAAGATCTGAAGAAATATCCGAGAAATCTCGATAAAGACCTGGATACACTCCGCTCATTGAGCAATGATATTGTTGTTTTTTGCCCGGAAGCCGACGAAATGTACGGCGACAGCCTCGTTTCTGAGAAGTTTGACTTTGACGGACTTGAATTTGAAATGGAAGGCAGGTTCAGAACCGGACATTTTGACGGGGTAGGGACTATCGTCAAAAAGTTGTTTGAAGCCGTAGATCCGGACAATGCCTATTTCGGGGAGAAGGATTTTCAGCAACTTCAGATCATAAGAACTCTCGTAAAAAAACACCGTATCCCAGTAAACATAGTAGGTTGCCCGATAAAAAGGGAAGAAAACGGTCTTGCCATGAGTTCGAGGAATGAGCGTCTTTCACCCGAGCAGCGGGAGAAGGCCTCTATGATCTACGCATGCCTGAAAGATGTCAGAAAAGAGTTTGGCACAAAAAGTGCTTTAGAGTTAGAGGAATGGGTAATAAAATATTTTGACAGACAATCATTGTTCTCCCTCGAATATTTTGAGATCGCAGATGAAGAAACTTTGAAAAAAGTAAAAAGCATAGTGCCGGAAAAAAGGTACAGAGCTTTTATTGCAGTATATGCAAATGACATACGACTAATAGATAATATCGCCTTAAATTAATTAACTTTGCAACATGCAAATACACGTTGTTAAATCCAAAATACACAGGGTAAAAGTTACCGGAGCCGATCTGAATTATATCGGCAGCATAACTATTGATGAAGATCTGATGGATGCAGCAAATATCATACAGGGAGAAAAAGTGCAGATCGTTAATAACAATAACGGAGAACGCCTTGAAACCTATGCTATTCCGGGCCCCAGAGGAAGCGGAGAGATCACACTTAACGGAGCAGCGGCCAGAAAGGTAGCGAAAGGAGATGTCCTGATCCTTATTACCTATGCGATGATGGATATCGAGGAAGCTAAAACTTTTAAACCCTCACTTGTTTTCCCCAACGAAGAAAACAATCTTTTAAATTAATCTTGGAAAAAAAGAAGTTTATCAAATTATTAAAGATCATCCTCCCACTAGCTCTGGGAGTTTTTTTAGTTTGGTATTCATATACCTCAACTTCGGAAGAGGACAGGCAGAAAATATACCGCTATATTCGGGAAGCTGATTACTTCTGGGTAGCGATCTCCCTTTTCATGGGATTGCTAAGCCATATCTCCAGGGCCTACCGATGGAGCTTTTTGCTCGAACCCATGGGTTATAAGGTAAAGTTCCTTAACAACCTGATGGCGGTATCTATTGCTTATTTTGCCAATCTCGGAATTCCCCGTTCAGGAGAGGTCCTCAGGGCAACCACCCTGTCATCTTACGAGGAAGTACCTTTTCAAAAAGCATTCGGAACCATCGTTGCAGAACGCGTGATCGATTTTATTATGCTGTTCCTGCTTATAGGAATTGCTCTCAGCCTGCAGACAGATACCATCCTGGACTTTCTGATGGAGAAAGGCTTTAATTTTAAATCCCTGCTTATCCTTGCAGGAGCCGGACTTGTAGGACTGTTTATTTTTGTGAAATTTATCAGGAAATCGTCCCATCCCATCGCTCTTAAGCTCAAAACCTTTGTTAACGGGCTGCTGGAAGGAGTGGTCAGTATCTTTAAGATGAAAAAAAGGTGGGCTTTCCTATTTCATACATTTTTTATCTGGGGCATGTACGTCTTTATGTTCTGGATCATTAAATTCAGTGTTCCCGAAGTTTCCGAACTCAACTTCGGTATTATGCTGGTAGCCTTTATAGCCGGGGCTTTTGCCATGTCGGCTTCTAACGGTGGTATCGGCTGGTACCCCATAGCTATCGCCACTATCTTTTCGGCCTACGGGATCTCTAAGGCTTCCGGAGATGCATTCGGGTGGATCATGTGGATCTCACAGACTCTTTTAGTAGTATTTTTAGGTGTTTTATCGTTTCTTTTTATCCCTATTTACAACAGAAACAAATAATTTTTTTAACTTGCACCTACCAAATCTAGTAAAATCATGAAAACCTATCTTTCCCTTTTAGGCTTTTTATGCGTGTGTTTTACATTCGCTCAAGTCAATCAAGAGACCTTTGATTCGTACAAACTAGACGAAAAAAGAACTATTCAGGTATATACTCCTGAAAACTATTCGGAAGAAAAAACCTATCCGGTAATAGTGGTGTTAGACGCAGAGTATCTGTTTGATATTGTGGTGTCTAACGTAAAATTCTATACGTTCTGGGAAGAGATGCCCGAAGCTATTGTGGTGGGTATCAACCAGAACTACAACAACATCAGAGCTGAAGATTGCGACTTCAGTGATAAGGACGGGCTTCCGAGAGAGAAAGCCAATGCCTTTTTTGAGTTTATAGGAATAGAACTGATCCCTTATTTATCCCAGAAATACAAGCTGGCCAATTTTAAGGCGATCGTCGGTCATGACCTGACCGCCAACTTTGCTCATTACTATCTTTACAAGGACAATCCGCTGTTTGATGCCTATATCAATCTCAGTCCTTCCTTTGCTCCTTTAATGGAAGACAGGATCCCGGATCGTATGGCTTCTTTCGAGGACAAGAAATTCTATTATCTGGCTACCTCAGAAGAAGATGAGAAAAGTAACAGGACCAGGATAAAAACGCTGAATGAGCGTCTTAACAAGGTAGATAATGCGAATTTCCACTATTACTTTGACAATTTCAAGAACGGAAATCACGCAGCCATTGCTTCTTATGCCATCCCTAGAGCACTGGATAAGATCTTTGACATCTACAAACCGATATCTCCGAGGGAATACCGTGAAAAAATGCTAACCGCAGAAGCTCCGATATACGATTATCTGGAAGCCAAGTACACAACCATCGAAGAATTGTTCGGATTTAAAAAGCACGTAAGTCTTAACGATATTATGGCCACCTATGCCGGGATCAAGAAAAAGGAAGACCTGCCTTCTCTTGAAAAACTGGCTAAACTGGCCAAAAAGGAATATCCGGATACCATGTTAGGTTTCTATTTCGAAGCGGAGTTCTACGAAGAAATGGGAGAGCCCAAAAAAGCTTTGAGAACTTATGAAAAAGCTTTCGGAATGTCTGAGATCGATTTCCTGACCAAGGATATGGCCCTGGATAAAATTGATGCATTAAAGGCCGATTTCGGCTGGTAAATACCATATAGATACAGGCAGTTATTTGTTTACATCTTATTTTGAATTTGCCTTAGGGCGACTTATCTTTAGTCATTCATTTTGTAAACGAATAACTGCTTTTTCATGGCCAAAACCAAAACTACCTTTTTCTGTCAAAACTGCGGCACTCAATACCCCAAATGGCAGGGACAATGCACCGCCTGTAAAGAATGGAACACCATCGCAGAAGAGATTGTCCAGAAGGAAGAAAAGAAAAGCTGGAAAAGCGATACATCTGCAGCCAAACGGGTATCAAAACCCCTTAAGGTAAAGGAGATCGATACCACAGAAGAAAGGCGTTTCGACACCAGGGATTCGGAGCTGAACCGCGTTCTGGGAGGCGGGATCGTACCCGGATCGCTCACACTTCTGGGAGGAGAACCGGGCATTGGAAAAAGTACTTTACTCCTGCAGGTTTCCCTTAAGCTTCCACACAAAACACTCTACGTTTCGGGAGAGGAAAGCCAGAAACAAATAAAAATGAGGGCAGAGCGTATACAGCCCGACAGTGAGAACTGCTATATCCTGACCGAAACAAAAACCCAGAATATCTTTAAACAGATAGAAGCTATTGAGCCCGACATCGTCATCATAGATTCTATCCAGACCCTTCATACCGACTATATTGAATCTTCACCCGGAAGCATCTCACAGATCAGGGAATGCACTTCCGAGCTGATAAAATTTGCCAAGGAAACCGCTACTCCGGTCATCCTTATCGGGCATATTACCAAAGACGGGAATATTGCCGGACCCAAGATCCTGGAGCATATGGTAGATACCGTTTTGCAGTTTGAAGGCGACAGGAACCATGTGTACCGTATTTTAAGAGCCCTTAAAAACCGATTCGGTTCTACTTCGGAACTGGGGATATACGAAATGCAGGGCAACGGCCTCCGGGAGGTGATCAACCCTTCCGAGATCCTGGTATCCAAACACGACGAAGACCTCAGCGGAACAGCTATTGCCGCTACCCTGGAGGGAATGCGTCCTCTGATGATAGAGATCCAGGCCCTGGTTAGTACGGCAGTATACGGAACACCGCAAAGAAGCAGCACCGGTTATAATGTAAAAAGGCTTAATATGCTTCTGGCTGTCCTGGAAAAAAGGGCAGGATTCCGGCTGGGCGCCAAAGATGTCTTTTTAAATGTTACCGGCGGGATCTCGGTAGATGATCCGGCCATAGACCTGGCCGTAATAGCAGCTATCCTCTCCAGTAATGAAGATATTGCCGTAGACAGGAGCATTTGTTTTGCTGCAGAAGTAGGACTTGCCGGAGAGATCAGACCGGTAAACCGGATAGACCAGCGTATCCTGGAAGCCGAGAAGCTCGGCTTCGAACAGATCCTGGTATCCAAACACAACAAGATCTCCATTAAAAACACAGCCATTCAGGTAAGGTTGGCAGGGAAAATAGAGGACGTAGTGAGTGAGTTGTTCGGATAAAACTTTAAGAATTAGGTATCCGAATAAATTGTATTTTTAGAGATAAAACTTGCTAAATCAAATACAATGAGAATTTTACTCCTCTCCTTATTTGCATGCCTTCTCTTTACGGGCTGCAAGCAACAGGAAAAGCAAACCCCCGAGAACATTTCGGAAACAACAACTTCCTACCTGGATTATTCCGGCAGTGAAGATCAGTTTACCGGGGGTATCAGGATGATCCCCATAACCACTCCCAAAGGCACTTTTAAAGTGTGGACCAAAAGGGTGGGAAACAATCCTACCAAAAAAGTATTATTACTTCACGGAGGACCGGGCGCCACACATGAATTATACGAATGCTTTGACGGCTATCTCCCGAATGAAGGCATAGAGTATATTTACTACGATCAGCTGGGTTCCTATTACAGTGATAAACCCGAAGAAGGCGATACCAGCCTGTGGACCATAGAGCATTTTGTAGATGAAGTAGAGCAGGTTCGCAAGGCTCTGGGGCTTAACAAAGATAATTTCTACCTGCTGGGACAATCCTGGGGAGGTATCCTTGCCATGGAGTACGCTTTTAAATATCAGGATAATATAAAAGGGCTTATCATCTCCAATATGATGTCCAGTATTCCGGAATACAACCAATACGCCAAGGAAGTCCTGGGGCCTCAGATGGACCCGGAAGTCCTGAAGGAGATCATGGAACTGGAGGCCAATGAAGATTTTGCGAATCCGCGTTATAACGAGCTTCTTTTTAAGCATCATTATACAGAACACGTGCTGAGGATGCCTATAGAAGAATGGCCTGAATCTATTACCCGTTGTTTCAATCACCTCAACCCCTCGGTATATGTTTTTATGCAGGGGCACAGTGAATTCGGAATAAGCGGCGATGCCAGCCTGAAAGAATGGGATGTAAAGGATCAGCTTAAGAACATAAGTGTTCCCACCCTGGTTATCGGGGCCAAATACGATACCATGGATCCCGCACATATGGAGTGGATGTCCAAAGAAGTACAGAACGGGCGTTATTTATTCTGCCCTAACGGAAGTCACCTTGCCCAATACGATGATCAGAAAGTATTTTTTAGCGGGCTCGTAGACTTTATCAATGATGTGGATGACGATTCTTTCTAAATAAAAAAGGCCGGTAAAAACCGGCCTTTATTTTTTAAGGTAATATATGTTACGGAGCCGGATTAGGGATCTCATTATGGATCGCATTGATCTTCCCGATCAGTTCCTTATCCAACTCAACATCTATACTTCCGATATTTTCTTTTAACTGCTCCATAGAAGTGGCACCGATAATATTACTGGTCACAAAAGGTTGCTGATTTACGAATGCCAGCGACATTTGAGCCAGGGACAGGCCGTTCTCCGTTGCCAGGTCAAAATACCTTTGAGTGGCTTTAACCGATTCCGGCCCCAGGTATCTGGAGTAGGCCGGGAATAAGGTAATACGTGCATTAGCCGGCATCTTACCTCCCAGGTACTTTCCGCTAAGCACTCCAAAGCCTAAAGGAGAATAGGCCAGTAAACCTACATTTTCGCGATGTGAAACTTCGGCATTACCTACTTCGAAAGTCCTGTTTAAAAGAGAATAAGGATTCTGAATGGTGATCATTCTCGGCAGATCGTGCTTTCTGCTTTCCTCAAGGAAACGCATGGTTCCCCATGGCACTTCATTCGATACTCCTATCTGTCGTATCTTTCCTTCCTTTACAAATACCTCCAGGCTTTCCAATACTTCCTTAAAATTATCTTCCCACCTGTTTTCTTCTACATGGGTGTATCCCCGCTGACCAAAATAGTTGGTCGGGCGCTCCGGCCAGTGCAGCTGGTAAAGATCAATATAATCGGTTTGCAGGCGTTTCAGGCTTTTATGAATGGCATCGGTTATTTCCTCTCTGGAAAAACCTCCGGTACGAATATGCTTTGTAAATTCTGCGGGGCCGGCAATCTTGGAGGCCAGGATCACTTTATCACGGTTTCCGGTCTTTTTAAACCAGCTTCCTATGATCTTTTCCGTAGAGCCCTGAGTTTCCGGACGGGCAGGAACGGAATACAATTCGGCAGTATCAAAGAAATTCACTCCCTGCTCCAGGGCGTAATCCATTTGCTCATGTCCTTCTGCTTCCGTATTCTGCTCTCCCCAGGTCATGGTTCCCAGGCAGATCTTACTAACTTTAATATCGGTATGCGGTAGTGTGGTATATTTCATCTATCAGCAATTTTAAAAAAGAAACCCCGCTCAAAAGCGAGGCTCAAAATTAAGGATTTAAATGTAATTTATATATCGTTTAAAAGTTTTGTAACTTCATCCAGCTTGGGTGTTAAAATCACCTCTATTCTCCTGTTCTTGGAACGTCCCTCAGGAGTACTGTTCGTATCTACCGGTGCAAATTCACTTCTTCCTGCCGCAGTAAGGTTCTGCGGATTAATGGATTTGTTCTCCTTCAGGATCTCCACAATAGCTGTTGCCCTTTTGGTAGACAGATCCCAGTTTCCTTTTACCTGTCCGCTTCCGCTATAGGGAACATTATCTGTATGTCCTTCTATCAGGACAGCTATCTCCGGATTCTGCGCCAGGACTTTCCCCAGCTCTACAACCGCTCTTCTCCCTTCACTTCCGACAGCCCAGCTACCCGATTGGAAAAGCAATTTGTTTTCCAGGGAAACGTATACTTTTCCGTCTCTTTGCTCTACGGTAAGGCCTTTCCCCTCAAAATCCAGCAAAGCTTTGGAAATAGCCTCTTTTAACTGTTTTAAAGCCGCATCCTTGGCTGCAATAACGCTTTCCAGTTCATCCACCCTTTTAGAACGGGCTTCCAGTTGTTTTTTAAGATCTTCCAGCCTTTTGTTCTCTTCGGCCAGAGCTCTTTCTTTTTCTTCGAGTTGTGTAAGAAGTGCCCGGTTTGCCTTTACATTCTCAGCAATTGCCGAGCTGCTGTTCTTTTCCAATGCATCGTAGGAAGCCTGAAGGTTTTCCAGGTTATTCTTTGCAGCATCATAGTCTTGTTTAAGTCTTTCCCGCTCTGATGCAGCTTCCTCGTAATTACGCTCAAGCGCATCGAGGTCGTTTTCTAATTTATTTCTGGTGGTTTCCAGTTCCTGGTTGTCATCTGCCAGTTGGTTTCGCTCTCCTTTTAAGGTTGCGTAGCGTTCTTCGAGGTCTTTGTACACCTTAGCAGATACACAGGAATACAAGCTTGCAGTAATGATTGCTCCTAAAAAAATTCTCTTTAACATTTTCATTTCGTATTAAGGTTCTATTTCAACTAAAATGGGGCAATGGTCGCTGTGTTTGACTTCAGACAATATAACGGCTCTTTTTAATTTTTCTTGCAATGATTCTGCCACCATTGCATAATCAAGACGCCATCCTTTGTTCTTGGCCCTTGAATTCGCCCTGTAACTCCACCATGAGTAATTATGAGGCTCTTTGTTAAAGTGTCTGAAAGAATCTATAAAACCGCTTTTTATAAAGTTGCCGATCCATTCCCGTTCTACCGGAAGGAATCCGGAAACATTCTTATTTCTCACAGGATCGTGAATATCTATTGCTTCATGACAGATATTATAATCCCCACAGACAATAAGGTTGGGGATCTCTTTTCTCAGTTCGTTTACGTACTGCTGAAAATCTGCCATATACTGGAGTTTAAAATCCAATCTGTCAATATTGGAAGCAGATGGCAGGTACATACTCATGATAGAGACTCCGTTGATATCTACCCGAAGGTTTCTGCCTTCGTTGTCCATATAATCGATCCCGGTTCCGTACTCTACATGATCGGGTTCTGTCTTGCTAAAAATTGCCACTCCGCTATATCCTTTTTTCTGAGCACTGTACCAATAGTTAAATTTATAGCCGGCTTCTTCAAAAAGGGAAAGTTCCAGTTGTTCCTTCTGTGCCTTGGTTTCCTGTATACAGATTACATCCGGCCCCGCAGCTTTGAGCCAATCTATAAAACCTTTGTTAATTGCTGCCCTGATACCGTTTACGTTATAGGAAATTATCTTCACGAATTAAAGTTTTGTTAGTATTTGATCGTCCCGGTCCTTGTCGAAAAGAACCCCTGCTAAAGTACCAATATAAATGAACAACTAAAAGGTCTTTTTTGCCAATTATGAAGAAAATAACGCAACTATTGCGTAGATTGTTCATCTATTTTATAACCAAACACTTAAACAATAAATGAAAAAGATCTTTTCTTTCGTCCTGCTGCTCTGTGCCCTGAGCAGTTACTCACAAAATGAATCCGATAAAAACGAATCTGCCTGGTCAAAAAAGAATGAGCTAAAGATCAATGCCCTTTACCTTCTTTTTAACGGGGCCGAGGTTACGTATGAGCGTATTCTGAACGAAGAATCCGCTATCGGAATATCCACTTTAGTGTCTTATGACTCAGACGACGATATTAATTATTACATATCTCCTTACTATCGTTTTTACTTCGGGAACAAACCCGCTGCCGGCTTTTTTATTGAAGGCTTTGGAATGCTGAATTCTTCCAAAACTAATATCGATGTTCTTTTCCTGGCTGATGTAATAAACGTAGACGATAATGTTACCGATTTTGCCCTCGGAGTAGGTATCGGGGGGAAATTTATTTCCAGGAGGAATTTTGTGGTAGAGTTAAATCTCGGATTGGGAAGAAACCTCTTCAACACCGATGAAGGACGCTATGAATTTGTCGGGAAAGTAGGAATACATGCCGGTTTCCGTTTCTGATCCAGGCAAGCAATTCTCTTAGGTTTTATTAACTTTTATAGGTATTTTCTTTTAATTTTTTGTTAATCTACCTACTTTTTCTGTTAACAAAACGCAACTTCAGTTCTCAGGCAGTATCTCTTTGTAAGTAACTCAAAAAAATTAACTTATGAAGAAAATTGCTTTTCTGGTCTTTATGGCCACTTCCGTAGTTCTGCATGCACAGGATGCAGAGACTTTTAAAAAAAATGAGCTGAAAATCAATGCATTGACCACGGTCACCATAGGCGCCGAAGTTTCCTATGAACGGCTGCTCAATGCATCATCTGCCGTTGGCCTTTCCGGTTTTCTGCAATACGATAACGGCGATTTTAACATCAATTATTCGATCACTCCCTATTACCGGATCTATTTCGGAAAGAAACCCGCTGCCGGTTTTTTTGCGGAGGGTTTTGCCTCCTTTAATACGGTCGATAACCGTGTCCGAGCAGGGGGTGGTTTCGCCAGGAGAGGTGAAATTTTAGACCTTGCTCTCGGGTTCGGACTGGGAGTAAAATTGATCACCACTAAAAACTTCCTGGTAGAATTCAATGCAGGGGTCGGCCGTAATTTGTTTAATTCGGATAACGGAGGCGATAAGTTCGTCCCCAGGGGAGGCATCACAACCGGTTTCAGGTTCTAGAGCCAGCGGGCAGGGCAAAATGTTAAATTGAGAAAAAAATAAGCTTCGTTTTGTAATCTTTTTTAATTTCTGCCTGCATTAACCATCATATTGAATTGTAAGGGAAACGGGAAAACAAAACTAAAAATCAAATCCTGGCAGCCGGACTATTTTACTTGTGGAATCACAGCGACTCTATAGTAAAGTTAAATTTGAAAAAAAATGTAAAAGATCAATGTTAACCCTTTATTTACAGGCTTTTCTAAAGCTATCAGGTGTTACCGAACTTCTCGGTTCCTGTTTACAATTTAAATATAAGATGCTTTGATCTTATAAAAAAAAAGACTGCTCTCGGGCAGTCTTTTTGATTTTTATTATCGGCTTTTCATCAGCCAATTCCGCATATCTACTTCCTTTAAAACGGCATTTCGAAGCTCATTTATAGGAATTCGTTCCTGTTCCATTGTATCTCTGTGACGCAGCGTTACGGTATTATCCTCTAAAGTTTGATGATCTACCGTAATACAGAAGGGGGTTCCCGCTGCATCCTGTCGCCTGTATCGTCTTCCCACAGCATCCTTTTCGTCGTACTGAACATTAAAATCCCATTTCAGGTCATCTACAATCTTTCTTGCCAGTTCGGGCAGACCGTCCTTTTTAACCAAAGGAAGTATCGCTGCTTTTGTCGGTGCCAGTACTGCCGGTAATCTCAATACCGTACGGGAAGAACCATCTTCCAGCGTCTCCTCCTGAAGAGAATTAGACAATACAGCCAGGAACATCCTGTCCAGTCCGATAGAAGTTTCCAGGACATAAGGAGTATATCTTTCGTTTAACTCCGGATCAAAATACTGGAGTTTTTTACCTGAAAATTCCTCGTGTTTTCCGAGATCAAAATCGGTTCTTGAGTGGATCCCCTCCAGTTCCTTAAATCCGAAAGGAAATCTGAACTCTATATCGGCTGCTGCATCGGCATAATGTGCTAATTTTTCATGATCGTGAAAACGGTAATTCTCTTCTCCCATCCCCAGTGACAAATGCCACTTTATACGGGCATCTTTCCAGTGCTCATACCATTCCTTCTGCGTACCGGGTTTGATAAAGAACTGCATCTCCATCTGTTCAAACTCTCTCATACGGAAAATAAACTGCCTGGCTACGATCTCATTTCGGAAAGCTTTTCCGGTTTGTGCAATTCCAAAAGGGATCTTCATCCTTCCGGTTTTCTGAACATTGAGGAAATTCACAAAAATACCCTGGGCCGTTTCCGGACGTAAATACAGGTCCATTGCATGCTCTGCAGAAGCTCCCAGTTTGGTACCGAACATCAGGTTGAACTGTTTTACATCGGTCCAGTTTTTAGAGCCTGTTTCCGGATCGGCAATACCGAGCTCCTCAATAAGCGTTTTCACATCTGCCAGATCTTCGTTATCGAGAGATTTTGCCAGACGTTTTAAGATCGCATCACCCTTCTCTTTGTATCCTAAAACACGCGGGTTGGTAGCAAGAAACTGATCCTTATCGAAAGCATCTCCAAACCTTTTGGCCGCTTTCTTTACTTCCTTCTCGATCTTGGTTTCTATTTTGGCCACGTAATCTTCTACAAGTACGTCGGCTCTGTATCTTTTTTTGGAATCTTTATTATCGATAAGAGGGTCACTGAAGGCATCGACATGGCCCGATGCTTTCCAGGTGGTGGGGTGCATAAAAATGGCGGCATCGATCCCCACGATATTCTCGTGCATCTGAACCATTGCCTTCCACCAGTAATCCCTGATATTTTTCTTTAACTCTACACCATTCTGGCCGTAATCGTAAACGGCGCTTAATCCATCATAAATTTCACTAGAAGGGAATACATAACCGTATTCTTTTGCATGAGATATAACCTTCTTGAATTGCTCATCTTGATTTGCCATGGCGCAAAAATAGAATTTTTACAATCAATTCATCAGCTATTTCAGTTGAAAAGTAGAGGTGGCAAGTAATTTTTCGTTATAAAAGACATTTACTATATAATTCCCTTTGGACATACTGTTCCCGTCTGTAGTAATATAGTCGCAAACATCCAGTGGCTGGTCCTTTATTTTAACGGCTACCTTCTTGCTGTAGGTAAGGACTTCATTGTCGAAATGAATTGTTTTTTTCTCTCCCAGAACATTGTTCTTAGCATCTATGATCTGGATATAAATATCGTTGCTTAGATTTTTTAACAGCCTGTTGGGGAGTATTACAAAACAGGTCCGGATAAGGTCGGTCTTGGCCGCCCGGCTGGTAGGAGCAACTCTTCCGTTAGATCTGGATTTATAAGACACTCCTCTTAAGTTGTAAATATTCAGGATAGAACCTTCGGTAATCTTATCGGTAAGCTCGGAATTGGCCGTCATAAGGGAATCCTTGTAATTGCTAAGCACACTATTGGTATCTTTAAGTGCTTCCGTATACTCGCTCAGCTCACTGATCTTAAGATTGCTGATATCGATCTCTCTTTCCAGCAAAAGGTTTTCATACTGTATGGAATCGATGATCTTACGATAGCGTTCATTTTCCTTTCTCATTACGGACAACTCTCCCCTGTAGGTCTGAAGGATATTATAATCTACCTCCAGCAGGTCCAGAGAATCCAGAAGAGTGGTAATACGTTCGCGGTTAGCTTTGATCTCATCTGCTATTTTTCCCTTGGCATCGGTCAGTTCGCCAAAGCTCTCCTGCATTTGTTTCAGATCCTTGATGATCATTTCCTTTTCATTCGCCAAAAAAGCAACCTTCTCACCGCTTTCCATATAGTTAAAATAGGTAAGGCTGATCAAGGTAGCAATGGCCAGAAATAATGCTCCTAGTATAATTTTCTGACCTAATTGTTTGTTTTGTGGCTTCATTCTTTTTTCTTTAGCTTTGGTTAAGCCCAACGATA
This sequence comes from Leptobacterium flavescens, assembly GCF_010671605.1. GTDB lineage: Bacteria > Bacteroidota > Bacteroidia > Flavobacteriales > Flavobacteriaceae > Leptobacterium > Leptobacterium flavescens. Next base: position 298,462 of record NZ_JAABOO010000003.1, on the reverse strand, counting down.
ATAGCTTTTTACGGTGGTAAATATACTAAATGATATTGAAAGTTTATTCTTCCCCGCCCTTTGTTTAGGCTGTAATTCACTACTGTTGAAAAAAGAAAATCTCATTTGTACGGCCTGCAGGCATGGGCTTCCACTCACCAATTATCATCGCTTTAAAGACAATCCGGTAGAAAAAATCTTTTACGGTCGGGTTCCTGTTGAAAAGGCCACTGCTTTTTTACATTTTGAAAAAAGCGGTATTGTTCAAAAACTCATTCACCAGCTCAAATATCGGGGACAGGAGTCCCTGGGTACTCTGATCGGGGAATGGATGGGGACCGAACTGGCTACTTCTCCCGGTTTTAAGGATATAGACCTGGTACTTCCCGTTCCCCTGCATCGACAGAAAGAGCGAAAAAGAGGCTATAACCAGGTAAGCTTGTTTGCCGGTTCCCTGGCAAAGGCCCTGAATTCGGATTACGACGAAAAACTGCTGAAAAGATCTTCGCAAAGCGGAACTCAAACCCTGAAAAGCAGGGTAATGCGATGGTATAACAAAGATTCTTCCTTTGAGGCAGATATGTTGCGGCAGACCGGGGCAAAGCACATTCTTCTGGCCGATGATGTAATTACTACCGGGGCCACTCTGGAAGCCTGTATCAAAGCCCTCCGAAATGCTAAAAATGTTAAAGTAAGTATAGCGGCCATGGCAATTACCGTCTAATTTTAGCGTTAGTAAAAATAATCGTTATTTTGCAGGAAAATCGACCTGGATTTCATGAAAAGTAAGATCGTTCGTATTGGTTTGTTCTTCGCGATGTTGATATCGTTGATCAATTGTGCCAAAAGAGGAACTCCCAGCGGCGGAGCCCGGGATACTACCCCTCCAAAAATTGTCAGAGCCAGTCCGGAGTTGAACTCCACTAATTTTGATGCAAAAAGAATACGGATCTATTTTGATGAATACGTTAAGCTGAATAACCTTCAGCAACAACTCATCGTTTCTCCGCCCTTAAGCCAACTCCCGCAGATCAAACCCCAGGGAAGTGCCAGTAAGGTGGTGGAAATCGTAATAAAGGACACCCTCAGGGAAAACACTACCTATGTGATCAACTTCGGGCAGAGTATTGTGGATAATAATGAGGGGAATGCCTATCCATTTTTTAAATATGTCTTTTCTACCGGGCCAACCATAGATTCGCTTACGCTTTCCGGTTTTGTAACCGATGCCAAGGCGAAACAACCCGATACTTTTATTTCGGTGATGCTCTATGAGATCGATTCTACTTTTACAGATTCTACTATTTATAAAAAGCCTCCAACCTATATTACCAATACGCTCGACAGTACTACTTCTTTTCAATTGAGTAACCTGAGAGCCGGGAAATACAGGTTAATTGCGCTAAAAGATATAGGAAACAACAACCTGTTTAACCAGAAGACGGATAAGATCGCTTTTGTGGAAGACACCATCCAGATCCCAACCGATTCTGTCTATCAGCTCAACCTGTTTAAAGAAATTCCCGATTTCAGGGCAACACCTCCTTCCCTTGTTTCCAAGAACCGGATCATTTTCGGGTACGAAGGACTTTCAGACGAGATGGAAATCGAATTGTTATCGACAGTTCCCGACGATTATAAATCGCTTATCACAAAAGAAAGGGATAAGGACACCTTAAATTACTGGTTTACCCCTTTTGAAGCAGATTCCCTTTTGTTTAAGGTATCTCACCCTACCAAGATCGATACCTTTAATATAAGGATCAAGGAACTTTACCGGGATTCACTGGTGGTCTCTCCGGTAAATCAGCGAAACGTTCATTTTGAGAAGCCTTATGTTTTCCGGGCAAATATCCCGCTGGTAAAGACAGACAGCAGCAGGATAAGCATTTTTAAACAGGATTCGGTGCCTGTTCCTTTTGATGCAGAACTTGATAAGGAGCGGAATGAATTCAAGCTTAAATGGAACGTAGAGCCTGCTCAGAATTACCTCCTTACCCTGTATCCCAACAGCCTGGAGGACTTTTACGGGAATACGAACGATACCATCCGCTTTGCGGTAGGTTCTAAAAGCTACGCCGACCTGGGGAGTGTTAATCTTACCCTCCGGAATGTAGATAAATACCCTGTAATTATTCAGATTACCGACGAGCAGGGAGAAGTAAAAGCCGAAAGATATGTCGATAAGGCCGAGCCGAGTTATGAATTCAGGTATCTGGATCCGGGAAATTACCTGATCCGTGTTATCTTCGATACCAACGGAAACGGAAAATGGGATAGCGGGAGTTACCTTCTTAAAACCCAGCCGGAGCGAATAGCTTATTTTCCGGATGTTATCGAATTACGGGCTAACTGGGAGTTGCAGCAAACCTTTACTGTAAACTAAAGCTGTCCTGGTCTGCCAGGAACTTTAATTTGCTTCTGTATTTTCCGATCTGATTTTTTTCGAGGGTTACAATAAGAGTCTCCTCTTTTTCTGAAAAGGCTATGGTATTTCCCAATACATCATAGGCGGCAGTGTGTCCTGAGTATTCATGTCCGTTCTCATCAATTCCCACCCTGTTTACACCTATGCAATAGGCCATATTCTCTATAGCCCGGGCTTTAAGAAGAGCATCCCATGCATTGACACGCGGTTTCGGCCAGTTGGCCACATACAGGAGCAGGTCATAGTCTTCGGTATTCCTGGCCCATACCGGGAATCTCAGGTCGTAACAGATAAGAGGGCAGATACGCCAGTCTTTATAAGTAACAATATATTTTTCCTGTCCGCGGTCGTACACTTCATGTTCTCCCGCCAGGGTAAAGGTATGTCTCTTGTCATAAGATTCCGTAGTGCCGTCGGGGCGTATAAAAAGAAAACGGTTGTAGTAGTTGCCGTTCTCTTCTATCACCACACTTCCGCAAACCGCTGCCTGCTTCTCTTTGGCTCTTTCCTTCATCCATTTTACGGTCTCGCCTTCCATGGTCTCGGCCACACGTTCCGGATTCATCGTAAATCCGCTGGTAAACATTTCCGGGAGCACGATGATATCTACGGGATCCTGAATCGCATCGATCCGGCCTTTAATATTCTTTCTGTTCTCTACAGGTTTCTCCCAGATGAGTGGTATCTGGACCAGGGCCAGTTTTAGCAATTCCATAGTTTTTTAAATTATATTAAGTACTCAAAAGTTCTGTGATCGAATCCAGTCCCTGCATACGTGCATGATCGAGGGCTGTATTTCCCCTTACGTCCTTTAACAAGGTATCAGCCCCGCTGGCCAGGAGGAGTTTTACAATTTCTACATGCCCGAAAGTAGCTGCGTATATAAGGGCAGAAGCCCCGTTGCCATTGGTGGCATTAACATTGGCCCCTTTTTTAATCAAGCTTTCCGCAATATTGGTGTATCCCTTAAAACAAACGCCCATCAAAGCCGTATTTCCGGCTCCGTCCTTATCGTCTATAACCGCATTAAAGTCGAGTAAAAGATCGGCTACATCTTCATGGTTGTAGTAGGTAGCCAGTACCAGAGGTGTAGATCCGCGGGCATCTCTGGTATTTGCCAGGTCCGAACGGGATTCAAGCATTCCTTTTATTTCGCTGACATTACCATTACGCAAAGCATTAAAGAAGGTTTCTGTAGTCGTTTCCATGTGATAAAATTAATTAAAAAAAGAGCAAACACATAGTGGTTTGCTCCTTTGAATTTATATTGAAGCAATTTTTTTTAACTTCCGGGATAACGAGGGCTTTCTAAGCTTAAAATTACAACAAATAATCTCTTAGATCTATAGGAGAACCATCGTTTAATATTATCACTATATAAACGTTGATTATAGCAGGACGTGCTTCGATAGCGAAACCTTATTTCGCTGCATTAAAGCACTTTACTACCGATCTATTTAATGGCACCCACCAGGAGCAGGCATTCTTTTTCGGAAGGATTGGCGATACTGTGTTTTACGGAATTGGGCGAAATAAAAAAGTCGTCTTTCTTTCCGTGGTACACTTTGCCGTCTACGGTTATTTCCGGATTTCCCTGAAGGACATAGATGTATTCTGTTTTATCGGGATGCTGATGAACGGGATAGGAGGCAAAAGGATCTATTTTTATCATTTTTAAACCGCCGTTTTCCATATCTATCAGGTCCCTGCCCTGAAAACCTTTTATCTTTCCGGAAACCCAGCCCATGGAAGCGGTCTCTTTATAATTTTTCATTTTTTCTAATTCAATTTTTATCTACTCATAAAGGTAGCTGATCTTTTTAAATGAAAAAAATATTTAGGGATCCGTAACCGCAGCATATAAATTAACCAGGTTTCTTTTTTAGGTGATATCTATTATTTCCCTTTAATCAATCACATTTTGATCCGTATCACTATGGCAATGGCAGTCATTAGGCCCGAAAGCCGTTTCATTACAGCAGGCATAGTAGCCGGAACCGCAGGAAACCGAACAACCTGAACCGGTACTGCTTGTTACACTGCAACTTGTAGCACCCTCTCCTCCCTGTTCGCAATCGCCATCATGCCCGTCAATGCGATTTATTCTTGCTCTTAATTCCTGAGGAGTGGGTTGCTTAAAGTCCGGGTCATCTCCGGGACTCCATAAATGTACCAGTTTACCTATCTTATGATGACGAATGGAGTTATTCATAGAAGTTAAGTGTTCCAGGTCTTTTTGCAGTCTCGAGTCTATATTTCCTTCTACCCCTAAAAACAGGTTGTTATTTAACAACAGCCCGTTCTCCAGATAATAAACACTGTTTATTTCCATATTTATATCGGCCGGACTATCAAACCCGCTTATCAAAAAAGTATGTCGCAAGTCTTCGGTTCCCGTAGAGATGGACCATTGGTCCTTTTCCAATCTCTCTAGTTGAAAATCCCCTTCCAGATATATTGCATTCTGGTAATGATTTAGCATTTCTTCGGTAGTCCTGTTTACGATTTCTCTGGATTGAAATTGTCCTCTTTGAAGTTTGGAATTGTGAGAGCAGGCAAGGATCAAAAACGAAAAGATAAGAAGCCGTATAATTCCGGATAAAGTTTTCATAAGAATCAGCGTTTATGATATTTACATAAAATTAGATCCTTAAAAAACACAGGCGATCTGTTTTTCATGAAATAAAAATAAATTTCACCAAAGTAAATTCAATTGACTGAAAATCAAATTACTAATATTCACCAGTTATAATTTTGTATCATGAAACACATAGTGACTCCTGCAAAATTTATTTTCGTCCGGGGCTAAAATCTTCAAAGCAATCAGATCAGATATAATCTATTTTAATTTGTGATCGGAATGCAAATTTTTCCACTTTTCACCCTATTTATTCTATGTAAGAAAATCGCACTATTATTGCGGTTTTGCCACAGCAGTTTCATGAGCTTTTACTCTATATTTATGTCTTAATCAAAACATTAAATCATGAAAAAAAGAAATCTTAAAAGTCTAAAACTTCAGAAAAAACTGATCAGTAACTTATCATCTCAAGAGTTAAAAGGAGGACGCCTTGGTACAGGGTCGTGTATATGCGGAACAGACGACTGTCCACAGGCACCTTCGGAAAGACCCGGTTGCAACCATCAATAATTAACAAGCGAACTTCGGTTCGCTTTTCTTTTCCCTTTTTGTTTTTAAGATTATCGTATTCCCGGGTTAAAATCCTCAGGAGCATTTTGAGGAGCCCGGATCGTACCGGCCTTCCCTTCATCGTTGTAGATGATCCATTCTTTAAAAGTGTAGATTGAATTTCCCTTTACGATCTCCGGTTTACGCACGGCTTTCCCATCTTCAAATTCATGATCTGTTCCGGAACCATTTTCCCCTATCCGGCCAAAAACATCAATTACTTTACCGTCCGGATCAACCAGTTCCAGGTTATCATCACCATTAGAACCCGCAGGGCCATTGGCTCCTCCATGCAGGTCGGGTGCAAAACCGAATACACTCTCAAATTCTTCTGCATTGGCTGCAATTACAAATGTCTCATCCGCCTTTATTTTATGCCCGGAAAGATCCAGAGTAGAACTCACTTCAGGGCTGTTGTTCGTATATCTTCTGATCTGCCAGTTTTGCAAGTCTAGGTCTACCTCCTCGGAATTGTACAGTTCTATAAACCTGGCTCCCGGATTATTATCAGGGTCGGCCAGTTCGGAGAAAAAAACATTTTCGGTCTTGTTTACAGCGCAAATCCTGTATTCATTATCAAAAACAACATCATTGGTATCTCTTATACGCAGGAGATATCCATCTTTAAACGGCAACACAATACCCGTCAGGGAGCCGTTCAACGGATTGACCGGCTTTGTAGCGAAATCGGCATAGGGACTCCCTTCCAGCGGCAGGCTTAGATCGCAATTGGTGATACTATGATCTTCGGCATAAAAACCTTTGGTATCTTTAAACTGTACTCCATCCAACCGGATCAATGTATTGATCAGGGAATCATTTAAAGATGCGATTGTTCTTGTCTGAGGAATAATAATTTCGGGAGATGCACAGGAAACAAATACATGAGATCTGATCTTAGCTGAAGGTAATCTCCCTACCGAAAGATTCCCGCCCGGGTTTGTAAATACCCCTCCCAACTTGAATACATCTCTGGTTTTACCCAGGTAAAGACCCTTTAACTTTATAAACAGCTTAGTCCCTGGGGGATAAAAAAGATGAGTGCTTCGCATATCGAGGTCTATCTGAAATCCCTCATCAGGATCTTGTGGGGCATCCTGAAAATGCAGGCTGCCATAAAAATTTCCCGATTTGTCACTGGAAATCACATATGCTTCTATGATCATTTCCTTCCTGATCCTAACCACCTCCCCATTGTACAGTTCTTTGACCTGTGCAAAAGTTGCATTCGGCACCAGTCCCTTCTCCAGGCAAATAGCATCTGGTGTATCAAAATCATTATTTTGAACACAGCCGAAAATTACTGCCAAAAACAGCATCCATATAGCTGTATGTTTAATACACATTCTCTTTCCTGTTAAAAACTAACCCCCAGGTTGATAAAGAATGTTCTTCCCTGTCCAAACCAGTATCGGGAACCAAAAGAAGGAGTTTCGCGGGAGCGATCCCGGACAAATTGCCCGAAATTCCCTTTTCTGCTCTGTTCAAAACCCCCGGTCTTATAGATCATATCAAACACATTATTAATACTGGCAAACAGGCTTATATATTTATTTTTGATCAACCAGGATTTGCCTCCCGTCATATTCAGCAAATAAACATCTGGCAGACGCTCCTGTTGCAAAAGGTTTTTTATGCTTTCTTCGGAAGCATCCGGATGAGGCTTTCCGGTTTCCGGATCTGTTTTAAAACTTTCAGTTCTCAATATTTTAGAAATACCGAGGTAATTATGGCTTAAGTGATTTGCACTAAGACCTATCCACCAATATTCAGGAGCCCGATACTCAACACCAACAGAACATGCCTGTTGTGGGCCATTACCCAAACGGGCTCCCTTAATATTGGTTAGACTTAAATCTAATTTCCCTTCCTTATTAATAGGCAGCTGATCTCCGGCTGTATCAAAGTTTATGTTCAGCAATGCATCATCCTTATAAATAAAGTTTCCGAGAGCCGCTGCCACTGTAAGTTTTATTAAAGGCGAAGCCTGATATTCAAAACCCAATTCCAACCCTTTATGTTGTTTATCTATTCCGCTAACAACCTCCTGTACAAAATCAGAACCAAAGCCTCCTTCAACAAAAAAGAAGCTTATATCTGTCTGGTCCGCAAAGCTGGTGTAATAGGCGGTAAGCCTTGCCTTTATCTCCGGAAGACGCATTAAGTATGCGATCTCTGTTCCAAATATTCTTTCAGGTTTTATCCCGGGAACAGAAGAATTGTGTTCTCTGGGATTGATCCAGATATCTCTTAAAACGGGAGCTCTCTTTCCATATACTGCATGGGCATTAACAAAATGCCTTTCGGATAGTTTGTATTCAATTCCGCTTTTAACCCTATGAGTCGAGAATCCGATCTCTTTGCTTTTCCCAAGTGAATTTAGCGGGAAACGTTCATTTAAAAATTCTCCTGCTCTCTCAAAAAAAGTCCGGGAAAATTCTCCGGACAGATAAGCATCCCATTTTCCGGGTTTCAACCGGATACGGGGAGAAAATATAAACTCTTTTGCGCTTAAAAGATAACTATAGGAAAACCTGTCGTCTTCTTTCTTTACCGGAGGGTTTTCCATATCATTCCTCGTATTGCTGAAAGGATCCAGGTCTTCGTGAAAGTCACTGCCGAGCAGATCCTTGATCAGCGCATAATTATCTGATTCAAGTGTTCGGTATAAAAAATCTCCCGTAAAATTTAAAGTATTGCTTATCCTGAAAAAAACATTTGTATTTACGGTAAGCTGACGATCATCCGTCCGGTCTTCCTGAATAAGGTACGCGCTTTTTTCACGGTTCCGGTTAGCCAGATAGATCGCATTCCAGTCTATTTGGGGATCATCCAGAAAGGCTTCCTTTGCAAGTTTAGCATTCTCAAAATTAGGACTGCCAGGGCTATTGATATAGAAACTTGGTAGCTTACGAAAGTACACCGGACTGGGATCGGGAGCATTAAAATAGGCAAGTCTGCTGCGACCAAAAGATCCGAGTTGATAACTAAGGCCTGAATTCCATTTTACCTTATCACCATCAAAGAAATAATTCAACATAATTACGGGTTCCCGAATTGTTCTGATCCTGGAGTTCCTGTTCTTCCCTTCCTGCTCGCCCCAAAAAGGATTGTAGCGCCTTCCTCCAAGTTTAAAAACTTCATCGGTAATGGCAGTGGATTGTCCTCTTCTGTTATTTGCAAGAACAGACGTCAGGCTAACAGCCGATTTGTTTCCCGCTTTATATTCTGCAGATATAAAAAAGGAATAAGCATCGTACAAAGTACCATCAACATACCCTTCATTAGTCCATCTTCTGGAAGCTGAAACAGAGTAGGAGAGTCCGTCAGCTTTAAAACCTGAATTATAGCTTGCCATCAGGCGGCCTGAATATGCCCTGTCTGATCCTGAAACCGAAAACCTGAATCCTTTTCTGTATTCAGATGCCCGGGTAGAGATATAAGTTGTTCCCAGAAGCCCATTAATATTGTGGGGTCCCGGAGATAACCCATGTGTATAATCCTGGTTGCTCATAACAGTATTCAGGCCTCCCCAATTATTCCAGTTGGGCCTGCCGTTAAACAGCTTATTCATGAGGACTCCATTTATAAATACCCTGGCTTCTCTCGAATCATAGCCTCTGATCCTAAAAAAAGCCTGTCCGAAATCGAAGGCTGCCTTCCGAACAAAAATATCTCTGGAAGCCTGCAAAATACCAGGGGAAAAACTCACTTCTTCTTCGGCCTGAAAATCGTTATCAGAGAGTAAGATCAGGTTATCCAATTGCTGCCTTATATTCTTTTCCATAAACAGCACCCCCAGATCAAGGCTTATACCTGCCTGTAATTTTACAGGAATCCTCAAAGATTCATAAGTCTCAGCTTTGATCAGAAGAACGAAAACACCCTCCGGAAGTCCATGGAGATTGAAATTCCCACTTATATCAGACCTTTGCTTAAGATCCAGGCTTTCAATGGTCAGAAAGGCGTTTGTTATTCCCTTCTTCAGTCTTTTATCTTCAATCCTGCCTCTAACGGAAGCTGTTGACTGGGAGATGACAAAAGCAGGAACGACTAAAAACAATAAAGTGTAATTGCTTTTACTCATTTCTTGTGTATTGAGGTGCTAATATATAATTTTTTATATTATTTTTCCTACTTTTATTACAATGTATTCTTTAAATAATGAGGTTTTGCAATCCATATATTATTGGTCTGTTGCTTTTATCTGTTTATGTGGTTTTGATCTTTATTCACAGAACAATTCAGCCTACCTTATAAGAACCGTGGCTTTTTATAATGTGGAAAATTTATTCGATACCATTGACCATCCGGATACTTTTGATGATGCATACACCCCTTCGGGCAAATACAAATGGAATTCGATCTCATATAAAGACAAAATAAGGAAGATTTCGAAAGTCATTGGACAAATTGGAAAGGAAACCAGCGGCAGCCCTCCTGACATTATCGGGCTGGCAGAAATTGAAAACAAAGCCGTGCTCGATGACATCACAAAGGAATTAAGGAAGGCGGGGGTTGTTTACCGAATAGTGCATCAGGATTCCAAAGATCCAAGAGGGATTGATGTAGCGCTCCTCTATAAGGAGGACTGTTTTATAGTATCGGCTTTTAAGAGTTATCCTCTGGAATTACTCAATGAAGCAGGTTATTCATACCACAGCAGGGATCTATTGGTAGTCTGCGGTTATCTGGATGGAGAGGAAGTATTTTTAATTATTAATCATTGGCCTTCCCGAAGAGGAGGGATATTAAAAAACGAACATAAGCGTATTAAGGCCGCACGTTTAAACAAAAAGATCATCGATTCGATCTTAAAGACAGATATTCAGGCCAGGATTATAAGCATGGGCGATTTTAACGACAACCCTACAGATCGCAGCATTCGGAAGATACTTCAGGTAAGAGGCAAAAAAGAGCTACGCAATTCGCCTTTTCTTTTTAATCCTATGGAAAAACTCTATAAAAAAGGATATGGTTCCCTGGCTTATCGGGATACGTGGAATCTATTCGATCAGATCTTTCTCAGTTCTTCCCTGCTGGTAAAAGATGAAGGTTACCGTTACTGGAAAGCCGGTATTTTTAACAAACTCTGGTTGCGCACTGCTTCCGGCAGATATAAGGGTTATCCTTTACGAGGCTATACCCACGGGAGTTATACAGGGGGTTATAGCGATCATTTCCCGGTATATATTTATCTGATACGAAAAACAGAATAAAAAACCCGAAGCCATTGCCTCGGGTTCCTTTTTATATGTAGTTCCTTTAATTAATAGCAGGGAACACATTGGCAGCAAACTTCAATGGTCCCGGGAGGGCATGGAGGTGCTATAGGGCAGGGAGTAAAAGGATCACAGATCGGACCTGCCCCTCCGTTTACTTTCTTTTGTTCGTCTTTGCTTAGCTTCTTTGAGCCGCTTAAGTTCAAAATGTCTTTTAACATAACATAATTTTAAAAATTAAAGTTGGTGCGAACATTTATAGACACTCGCATTTTGTGTCTGTTAAAAACATTATTGAAGGAGGGCTAAACAGAAATACGGCAAGCTGTTTTTTGCCTGATGCGGCTTGTGTATCTCCTTTTTAAATGTAGTATTTTTATTATGGCAGGAAGAGGGTTGACTTTACTTTATAAATAGTTTAACTTTTGGTTCCGGCATCCTGTTCAAATCTTATTATTTTCGGGTAGATTTATTCGCTTTATCAATAGATCAGGCATTTATCGCATTGTTTCCCTGCATTTTACCGCATCTGATATTGTGGTTTTTCCGTAAGTATTTTCTTTTAATTATCGATATATTTATACTTTAATCACCATTAAACTTCATACAATGAAAAAATCTATCAGGAGCCTTAAGCTCAACAAAAAAATTATTTCGGCTTTTCAGTACGATGCGGTAAAGGCAGGTATTGACAAAGATTTTTCCGTAAAGCAAAAGGCAAAGAACAAGCCTTGTATCCCGCCTAACGGATAAGCCTGAAAAAACACCTTTTTTAAAGCAAGCTTAGATCTGTTTTTATTTTCTATCTTGTTCCTAATCATTTAACAAATACATTATGTTGGAATCATTTAAACAATATGAGATCCGGGATCCTCAGCTAATTTACGGCGGCAGGTCGGATCATGGAAATGCCGAAGGTATACCACCGGACGGGTAATTATCATCACCCTACACATAAAAAAAGCGCCTTAGCGGCGCTTTTTCTGTATTTATATCTTATTTCCCTAGCTAAACCATACATCCCACGGGATACGGCTTAAAATAAGGATCAGCCCCAATGTATAGAAGAGGCCTATCTTTCCGAATTTCTTTTTGGAGGTTTCCTGTTTTTTATGCTTGGACCAACCAATGGTAATCAGCACAATGGCCAGGATATTAACTATAGGGTGTTCTACCAGATACAGTCTGGAAACACTGTCTTTCATAATTCCGCCCATCCCTATTTCGCTCCACATGGCAAAACGTGCGGATACAAAATACAATACAAGGCCTATAAGTAGCTGGATATGCGAGAAGATAAGTCCGAACAGGCTTATTCTAAGGTCTTTGTTCTTAAAATCTCTGTTCCCGCTAAACCCGAGAACAGCATTTATACTGGCAAATAATAAAATTAAAAGGGCCAGATACGCCCAATAGGAATGAAGTACTCTAACAGTTTCGTACATGGTTAATTTTTTTAGTGTGTAACAAAAATAAGGATTTAATGCATAAAAAAACCCCCGACTCTCAAGTCAGGGGCTTTTCCTTTATATTTTAACGCTTGTCAGTATCTATACCTTATTCGAAGATATATCTGATACCGATCTGCATTTGCCATCTTGAAGACTGGATACCAGCATCATCGATAATTTCAAGTCTGTCAACAATAGTAGGATCGAAACTGAAAGTAGGAGTAGTACCTGTACTCTCTGTTCTGATCAGACCAACGCTTCCTGGAACGGAATCTACGTACTCCCCAGTCGCTGTTAAGCAGGTTAGTGAAGTTAAAGATATCTGCTGTAAGCTGAAGGGTGTGTTTTTTACCCCATGCGTTGATTGAGAAATCCTGTAGGAACTTAAGGTCTACCACGTGGCTCCATGGTCCTCTGTCTCCGTTTCTCTCAGCATAGTCACCTCTTCTGCTTCTCAGGTAGTCATTACCTTCGATAAAAGCGTTTAATGCCTGCCACTGAGCTTCAGGGCTAACTCCGTTACGCTCTACCAAAGTAATTTCGTTCTGGTTAGCAGGAACATAGATCAATGCGTTATCTCTTGAATCGTCGTTAAGAAGATCCGGTCCTTCTCTGTAGATGTAGCTGAATGGCTGCGCCTGAGATCCTTCATAGAAAAGTCCGATAGTACTCTTTACATTATCATTCCACTTGTGCTCGTAAGAAACGTTAGCAACGATTCTGTGACCTTGTGCAAAGTCCGAACGTGTAGTTGGAAGGTTAGAGTTCTTACCGTTAACAGTTTCGTGGTTTCTCCACTGAGAACTGTTCTGAGAAGAAGTAAGATCGAAGATCGCAAAAGCATTACCGTAAGAGTAAGTTGCACTACCGGCAAAACCGTTTGTGAATGGCTTTCTAATGGTAACAGAAGCTGTATAAGAAGATCCAGCATTTGTGTTAGAAGCCAGGATTACTCTACCGTAAGTATTATCAAGAAGATCTCCGAAGCTGTCGCTGTAACGCGGACGGTTATCTGCTCCTTCGTAGAAACTTACAGGGTCTCCGATGTTAAGGTTCTCATAGAATACAGTCTGGATATTGTCGTTGAAGATCCCGTCGAAGGAAGCGATTAAGCCCCACCAAGGTAATCTCTGGTCAACACCAACACTGTACTTAAGTACCTGTGGAAGTCTGAATCCTGAAGCGAAAAGGTCAACATTTCCACCTACTCCACCAGTTCCGGGAGCTACGTTTACAGGCTGATTGTTTACATCAGGGTTGAAGGTAATATCTCCGGGGATATTAAAGCTAGCCCCGAATCCACCGGTAACACCGTTGTTGTTATAAGTACCTCCAGGCCATACCAATGGAAGTCTTGAAGTAAAGATACCGAATCCACCACGTACCTGAGTGCTTCTGTCTCCGTTTACATCCCAGTTAAATCCAACTCTTGGAGAAACGTGAAGGATAGGACTTACTCCTCTACCTACTCTTGCTCCCTGAAGGTCTTTTCCAGCTGCCTCAAGGATCGGAATAGTTCTGTTGTTAAAGTCGTCGTTTACAATTCCGTCTTCCCATAATGGAAGGTCGAAACGGATACCAGCAGATAGTCTGAAGTTATCTGTAAACTGGATCTCATCCTGAACGTAGAATCCTAACTGAGCAACATCGAATTCTGCAGCTCCTGAAGAGTCATCTCCGATACCTGTTCCAGGTAGTAAAGAATATCCTCTCTGGTAGAAGTCAAGGTTTTCGTTGTTGATGAAATCCTGAACACTGTTATATGTATAATCTCCGAAGTTGAAAGCGAAGAATAAGTTCTTGATGCTTGCAAACTCGTTGTGTGTACCTAAAGTAATAGTGTGCTTTCCTGCATAGATCTCGAAGTTATTCGTAATCGTGAAGATGTCCTGATCTAATAGGTTAGCAGTTGAGAAAGGCTCAGCACCGAAAGAAATAGTACCGTTACCATCTCGGATATCTACAGTTGGGAACGGGCTTCCTGAAGGATCCCTGTCATCTCTAACTCTTGTATATCCTAAAATAAGACTGTTGGCAAATTTATTACCGAACTGTGCATTCCACTCTAAAGACGCTGTATTGGTAACAGACTCGAAGAACTCAGATCCGTTAATGAACCCGATGTTGAAGTTGTTAGAACTTCTTGCTTCCAGGTTATCAATACTGTTCCAGCTATACCTGAAAGATAGTTTGTGGTTATCGTTGATGTTCCAGTCTAATCTTGCAGTAATGTTATCTCTTACAAGTGTACGTGTATTGTTTGAGAATCCTCCCGGATCGTATCCGTAAGTATTGATAAGGAATTGTCTTAAGTTATCGATCCCAGCCTGGTCAGTATCTCCAGTATAGTTAGAGAACTGGAATGGCTGTGGAGTTTCGTCGTCCTGTCTTTCATAGTTCAGGAAGAAGAATAATTTATCTTTTACGATCGGACCACCAACTCTGAACCCGTAAGTCTGAGCAGTAAAGTCGTCAAGCTTTTCACGGCTTTCCCCGTCACCTACCAGATCCGGCGGCGTTTTTCCCGCAAGGCTTTCGTTTCTAAGGAAGTAGTAAGTAGATCCTTCCCAGTTGTTTGTACCTGAACGTGTAACCGCACTGATCGCACCTCCGGCAAAACCTGCAATACGAACATCAAACGGCGCTAACTGAACCTGGAAAGATTCGATAGCATCTACAGAGAAAGGATTCGCTCCTGTCTGCCCTCCGTTAGTACCGGAACCTGCAAGACCGAATACGTCATTACTGATCGCTCCGTCAATGTAGATAGCGTTTAATCTGTTGTTCTGTCCTGCAAAAGAAACTGAGAAACCATCGTTTCCTTCAGTGATCTGCGCTTCAGGTGTTAACCTTACGAAATCTGCAATAGATCTCGAAGCAGCAGGTTGTGTTTGAATTTGTCTTCTGTTAATTGTTGTTTCAGAACCAGTTTTGTTAGCACTGAATACCCCTCCAGCAGCCTGAGCGGTGATCACCACCTCATCTAGTGCTGTAGTAGATTCAGACAATTGTGTACTGATCCTTTTTGTCTGACCTAAGTCTAAGAATTGATTTGATCTTACAAAATCATTAAATCCTACATAAGAAATAGTAACTGTATAAGGACCTCCAACACGCATATTGGAAATTCTATACAATCCGTCAAAATCGGTCACTGCCCCATACTTGGTACCAGAAGGTACGTGAATGGCAACTACGTTCGCTCCTGCCAATGGCTCTCCGACATTGTCAGTAACTTTACCCCCTAAAGCAGAGGTCGTAACCCCTTGAGAAAATGCAGCAGTTGCCACTAACGTGAAAACTGCCGTCAAAAACCAATTGTAAATTGTTTTCATGTGTTAATTATAATTTGTTTGTGGATGCAAAATTGCGGCTATTTAGAAATCCTAATATTAAGCCAATGTTAAATATTTTAACAATATCAACAAATTTAATTATTTAACACACTTGTTTCTTTAACATCGATTTAACTTGTTAAATGAGTTATTGACAAAAATTGTTAATAATTCTTGAAATATCGCAATAAATTGAGGGTAGATTCGTCATGTTTTGCAATATCATCAGCCTGAATGTCCTTTAAGATTTTATTGGCAAGCTGCTTTCCGAGCTCCACTCCCCACTGGTCATAGCTAAAAATGTTCCATACAATTCCCTGTACAAATATCTTGTGTTCGTACATGGCAATCAGTGCTCCCAGGCTATGAGGGGTGAGTTTGTTAATAAGTAGGGTGGTCGTGGGCTTATTGCCTTCAAAAACTTTAAAAGGAAGAAGTAAATCTATCTGTTCCTGTGGTAATTGCTGCTCTTTTAGCTCCGAAAGTACTTGCTCTGAAGTTTTTCCATTCATCAGAGCTTCGGTCTGCGCAAAGAAATTAGCCATCAACTTGTCGTGATGCTCCTTGTCACCATGAAGCGGGCGAACATAGCCTATAAAGTCGGCAGGAATAAGCTTGGTTCCCTGATGTATCAGCTGAAAAAAGGCATGTTGCGAATTGGTTCCGGGTTCTCCCCAGATGATGGTCCCCGTTTCATAACCAACACGGCTCCCACCGCGGTCTACGCTCTTACCGTTACTTTCCATAATGCCCTGTTGCAGATAAGCGGCAAAACGGTGCAGGTATTGGGTATAAGGAATGATGGCTTCACTTTCGGCCCCGAAGAAATTGTTATACCATACCGTAAGCAGGGCAGAAACGACCGGGATATTTTTATCAAATTCCGTCGTCCTGAAATGCTTGTCCATGGCATGAGCCCCCTTCAGCATCTGGTCGAAATTCTCATAACCGATCGCCAGGCTGATCGAAAGGCCTACGGCACTCCACAGAGAAAAACGGCCACCAACCCAGTCCCACATCGGAAAAACATTCTCGTCTGCAATACCGAATTCGGCAATTTTTTCCAGATTGGTAGATACAGCCACAAAGTGTTTGGCAATATCTGCGGGGGTTCCGTGCTTCAGGAACCATTTTTTTACAGTAGTGGCATTGCTCAGTGTTTCCTGGGTAGTAAAGGTTTTGGAGACGATAACGAAGAGCGTGGTCTCCGGATCGAGCTTTTTAAGGCATTCGTGTACGTGGTCTCCATCTACATTACTGACAAAATGTGTTTTCAGGTGGTTCCCGTAATAAGCTAGAGCTTCGGTAACCATGGCCGGGCCCAGATCCGAGCCCCCGATACCGATATTCACAATATCGGTAAAAGCTTTTCCGGTATATCCCTTAAGTTCACCGGAGATAACGGAATCACTGAATTTTTTTATATGTTCTTTTACCCTGTAAACTTCCGGAACCACATTCCGGCCGTTTACCAGTATTTCATCATTTTCGGCAGCTCTTAAAGCCGTATGCAGGACCGCTCTTTTCTCGGTCTGGTTAATTATATCGCCTGTAAAATACTTTTCAATGGCATTCTCCAGGTCCATTTCCCTGGCCAGCTCAAAAAGCAACTCCAAGGTTTCTGTGGTAATTCTGTTCTTTGAAAAATCTGCGTAGAAGTCATTCCAGCGGAGCGTCAGTTTATCTGCCCGTTCCTTATCCTGGGCAAACAACTCCTTTAAATGGGTTTCCTTTATTTGATTGAAATGGGCTTGTAGTTTACTCCATGCAGCGGTTTTATTTGGATTGGCGGTTGTTAGTGACATTATCTGTTTCGTTTATATCGTTTAGTTCTGTTAGGTATTCCTCCTGCACTTCCTTCTTTTCATGAAACTCAATACAATCTAACTGGGTAACCAACGGACGGATAAACTTCAGGTAACTGTCCTTAATTTCCGGTTTGATCGGTTCTGCAGCGGGAAGATCCTGCTTGTAAGGGTCTACCTGTCTTCCATTTTTCCAGAAGCGGTAGCATACGTGCGGACCACTGGTATTACCGGTCATTCCAACCCATCCGATCACATCTCCCTGCTTTACAAAATCCCCAACTTTCACATTCCTGTTCTGCATGTGCAGGTACTGGGTGCTGTAAGTGCTGTTATGTCTTATTTTTACATATTTCCCGTTTCCTCTGGTATAGGACGAAGCTACTACGGTTCCGTTGGCAGTAGCCAGAATAGGTGTTCCGACATTGGCCGCATAATCTGTTCCTTTGTGGGGGCGTACACGGTTTCCGTAATAGGCAATCCTTCTTCTCAGGTTATAGCGGGAAGAGATCCTGCTAAACTTAACCGGGGCTCTCAGGAAAGCCCTTCTCAGGGTATTGGCCTCATCGTCGTAATAATCTACGGTGCCGAGAATAGAATCGTTCTCATACCTGAAAGCATAGAATGGTTGTTCCTTATGCTCAAAATAGGCCGCTATTATCTCACCCGACCCGGCATAGATACTGTCTTCAATATATTTTTCCTTATAGATCACCTTAAACCTGTCTCCTTTCTGCAATCGGAAAAAGTCGACGGTCCAGGCATAAACATCAGACATCTTATTGATGATCTCATAATCTATTCCCTGTTCGAGTACGGCATCCGAAAGGGTTGTTTCTATAACTCCTGTAGCTTCTCTCTCTACGATCTTTACCGGCTTTTTATAGCGTACGGCATTTACCAGGGAATCCTTGAAATCTACAATGGTGTAATTAATATTGTCGTGCTTATAGATAAACACCTGTGCCTTTTCGGTGGTGTCTTTTGTTTTCAGGAGGGTATAGGTTTTTCCTGCTCTTATTTTGGTTACATCAAAAGTATCCTTCACCTGAGCCGCTATCTCTGCTATTTTACTGTAGCCGATGCGGTGATTAAGAAGGATCTCTCCAAAGCTGTCGCCAGATTTAACGGTGTCTTTCTGTACTGTATAATCATTGAGATTATAACCGAACTCCACAACCTCCACAGGGGCCTCCTCAACTATTTCTTCCGTCTGATCAACAATGAGCTCTTCTTTCTTTCCTTTACAAGCAAATGCCAAAGCCATTAGCATAAATACCGGTATCCTTTTCATTTCTATCAAATTATTTTTTTTCAGGATTAAACATATGATCTACCCACTGTTTTCCCCAGTTTTCTTTTTCTGAATTGTTCCAAATTTCAGGAAAAAAGATGACTTTTTGAAAACTTGGAGGTAAATAATCTTTCCAGTTAGTTCCTCCGGTGGCGTCTATAGCGTTTTTTTCTCTTCTTAAATAACGATAGGCAGAGCCCATATGCATAAGCGGCCAATGCACATTGGCATTGGTATCCAGCTGCTTCATAGCCTCTATCAGTTCCGGGGTTTTCTCCTTTTCCGGCAGCTGCAGAAACTTATGGTAAATGGTGGCATTTTTCACTTCCCTGGCGATCCTCATAAATCTCGGGGTATAGCGGTATTCAAACTGCTTAAGGGTAAGTGTTTTTTCGCCTGTTTCCATATCGGTTGCCCCCTTTTTCCAGTACATATGCTCATAAAGGTCTTCCGGGCTGTCGTTTTCGGAAAAGCGATCTCTTACGGTAAAGTGCACCAGGTTTTCCAGGGGTGTCGAATAAAATTCTATCATCCTGAATTGAGCCGATTGAAATCCGCTGGCAGGCAGCAAAGACATCCTGTACTGCAGGAATTGCTCCCTCTCCATCCCATTGATCATGATCTCAAAAGAGGAAATAAGGGTTTTAAAATAACTGTTTATCCTGTTTATTTTCTGCGTAAAAAAGGTGGCTCTCTGAAGTTTGTCATCAATGATCTGCTTTTGCTCATGAATGATCAGTTTAAAGTAAAGCTCCGTAATCTGATGGTACATGATAAATATTTCCTCATCGGGAAAATGCGTTCTGGGGATCTGAAGACTCAGAAGGGTATCCAGGTGAATATAATCCCAGTAGGTAAGATATCTTTGATGTAATAATCCATCGAGGTAAGAGCCCAGATCCTGACCTGAGTTTCTGTATTTTTCTTCAAGTCTGTGAATACGCTGAGCAATATCAGGTTGTATTTTCATGGAAATTATTTAACTACTATTTTAAACTGATGCCTCAAACCTTTATAGGCATTCAGGTCTGCTTTAATACTACCCACAGCAAGGTCTGCTTTCACCCGCAAAGGTATCTTATTTTGATCATTTGAGACCCAAATAGTTAAACTTTCTTTTTCTTTAAAGACCCTTCCCGATTGTACGTAGGGCCTGAATTTTAAGCAATTTACTTTTCCAAACTTGGTTCTGATAGTTTCTTTCCCCAAATATTTCAGACGAAACTTAAAGGTTTCATCATCGTCATACAGCATATCCAGGGTAAACTCATCGTTTATCCGAAGGCTATCGATATTAACCTCATTCCTCAGGTAATAGAAGGTAGAGACCATATCGTGGATCTCGTCGTGAATAGCCACTATTTTCTTTCTATCCCTTTTTTTATCGTGATATAAAGCCGTATTATTCTCGTAATCAAAATTGATCTCCACATCCTTGGTGTGCCCGCCTTCGTTTATATTCCTGATAAAGCGATAGGGGCGCCCGTCTTCCTTGTCTATAAAGGTTTCGTAGGTATCATCTACCTTAAAGAACAACCTTGCCAGACCCGTGGTCCTTCCTTTCCCGATAACATGATGTACAGGTACTCCGTCCATATACTCATCCTTGACCTCCAAGGTAGCATAGCTGGCATTGAAGATCCCGTAATGTATCCGGAACTGAAACCACTCGCCGGATTTAAAGGCCTTATAGTTTGTATTGTTATTCTGAACACTAAAACCGGTTGATAATAACAATAGAAACAGAATTCCTAATATTTTTTTCATCATTCTCTTTAATAGCATAAAAATAAAAAAAACAACTACATTATTTGTCGTAATACTATGTTAAACAATTTCTGTTCCAAAAAATTGTACAAAAAAAGCCCTGACATTTTCGCCAGGGCTTTTTTTATTAACCAACCAAAACTTTAAATTATGAAAACTTTACTTAAAATTACAAAAAGGCACCACCCTTTTTGCGGATGCAAAGGTACGACCGCTTTTGAATTTTGCAAGCTCTCAAATTGACTTTAACACAATGTGAATTAAGTTGTTAAGTTTTGATTCGAAATATTGATAATTTCTCAAAAAAACGAAGTTTTTATAATGTACCTCGCATTTCCTGTTCGCGTTCTATAGCTTCAAAAAGTGCTTTAAAGTTTCCTTTTCCGAAAGATTGAGCACCTTTTCGCTGAATGATCTCAAAAAACATGGTCGGTCTGTCGAGTACCGGCTTGGTGAATAACTGCAGCAGATAACCTTCATCATCCCTGTCTATGAGTATTCCCAATTCCTTTAAAGGCTCCAGGTCCTCATCTATCTCTCCAACCCTGTCCAGTACCGTATCGTAATAGGTTTCCGGAACATAGAGGAATTCAACACCTCTTGCTTTAAGTTCGCCGACCGTTTCTATGATATTATCGGTTGCCAGTGCTATATGCTGCACTCCGGCACCGTTATAAAAATCGATATATTCTTCAATCTGGGATTTTTTCCTTCCCTCTGCCGGTTCGTTAATAGGGAATTTAATGCGTCCGTTCCCGTTACTCATCACCTTACTCATCAGGGCTGTATAATCTGTAGAGATGTCGCTGTCATCAAAAGATATCAACTGGGCAAAGCCCATCACCTTGGCGTAGAACTCGCACCATTTGTTCATTTCATTCCAGCCAACATTCCCCACCATATGGTCTATATATTTCAATCCTAAGGGAGCCGGTTTATAAGAAGGGTTCCATTCCTTATAACCCGGAAGGAAAGCTCCTTTATAGTTTTTACGCTCCACAAATAGGTGAACAGTCTCTCCGTAGGTGTGAATTCCCGAAATTACAGCTTCCCCGTGTTCGTCGGTGAACTTTTCAGGTTCCATATAACTCTTTGCACCCCTTTTAACGGTTTCTTCGTGACTTTTCGCAGCGTCGTCTACCCAAAGGGCCACTACTTTCACTCCATCTCCGTGCGCATCTATATGGCGGTTAATATCTCCTCCCGATTGCAAGGGAGACGTTAAGACCAATCTTATTTTATCCTGTTGCAACACATAGGAAACCCGGTCTTTTAAACCCGTCTCCAGGCCGGCATAGGCCACAGGCTGGAAGCCCCAGGCTGCCTGATAATAATGTGCCGCCTGCTTTGCATTGCCTACATAAAGTTCAACATAGTCCGTTCCTAATAAAGGCAGAAAGTCTTCTGCGTCCGGAACTGTTTTTTCTAATTCTAAAGATGTTTTATCAATTGCCATGATCTGATATTTTTTAAATCCCGTTCCAACGGGAATTGATTATTATTGATTTGAAATTCTACTAAGCCGAATAACAATCAAACTTACCACATGGCTCTTAAATGAGCGGTTATATCTATTCTGTTCTTAAGCATCTTATTCCAGCCAGGATTTATGATAATTATCGTCTGCGATCTGCAGGGCTTCTTCCGTAACCTGTAAAGGTTTAAAGGTATCGACCATTACGGCCAGCTCATCTGTTTTTTCCTGACCTATGCTTCTTTCAACAGCCCCGGGATGCGGTCCGTGCGGAATTCCGGCAGGATGCAGTGAAATGTGTCCGGGTCCTATATCATTACGACTCATAAAATCGCCGTCTACATAGTACAGCACCTCATCACTGTCTATATTACTGTGATTGTAAGGTGCGGGAATAGCCTGAGGGTGATAGTCATATATACGCGGAACAAAACTACACACTACAAAGGCATCGGTCTCGAATGTCTGATGCACCGGAGGCGGCTGGTGAACTCGTCCCGTTATAGGCTCAAAATCGTGAATGGAGAAGGCATACGGATAATTAAAGCCGTCATAACCCACCACATCAAAAGGGTGCGTGGCATAGACCATATCGAAGATCTCATCCTGCTTTCTCACTTTTATAAGGAACTCCCCTTTTTCATTATGGGTTTCCAGTTCTTCCGGCCTTCTGATATCGCGCTCGCAAAAAGGAGAATGCTCCAGCAGCTGCCCGAACCAGTTCCTGTACCTTTTAGGGGTATAGATAGGCCTTCTCGACTCGACAATAAACAAACGGTTATCATCGGTATCGAAATCTATTTTATAGATCACCCCCCTGGGAACCAGGAGATAGTCTCCGTATTTAAAATCCAGGTTTCCGAGGAAAGTCCTCAGTTTACCCGATCCTTTATGGATGAAGATCAGTTCATCCGCATCTGTGTTTTTATAAAAATAATCCTTTACCGATTCCTGAGGAGCAGCAAGGATAATGGTACAATCGCTGTTAGTCAGTACTGCCTTCCTGCTTTCCAGATAATCCTTTTCGGGTTTTATCTTGAAGCCGTGAAAACGGTAGGATTTCATATGGTTCTTTAAAGCAACTTTGGGAGCCACACTGTAACTTCCCTTGATCTCTTTTACCTGAGTGGGGCGGTGCTCGTGATACATATTGGTGGACATCCCGTCAAAGCCTATGGTCCCGAACAATTGTTCATAGTAGAGATCTCCATTTGGCTTTCTGAAAATGGTATGTCGTTTTGGTGGAATTTCTCCTAATTTATGATAGAATGGCATAATTATATTTTTTAAAGGTTATACTTATTACAAGACAAAAAGTAACCTTCTCATTCCGGATTTCTCTTGATGAGGTAATGTAAATGCGCTAATAATCCTGCCCAAAAAGATATCATCTGTATCTTCCAATAATTATGAATACGGCTTTCCGGGTGTATCCCGATACTGCCCTAAATACAAATATCGTAAATATTTGATTGATTTCTAAAAAAGCTTAGAACCAGAATCCGACATTAAAGAACCAGCGTGCCCTGTTCTCCGGAGACCAGGAATATTTGATCTCCACGGGCCCGATAAATGTCTCCAACCCGTAGCCAATGGCATAGCCTGTAAAATCGGGTGTGGTAAACCATTCGCCATTCTCAAATATATTATTATCGGCATTGGCAAAATTAGCCGTAAAGTTAATGTGATTCTTCCTGGCAAACTCATAATCGAGAGATGCCGTGGCTTTTACAAAACTGTCACCTCCGAAACTGATAAAATCATATCCCAGAAAGGGGATAAAATTATTGATGAATTCGTTCCCGTAACCCCCTAGTACAAAATCAAAAGAAGTTACGTTTGTGTTCCCCAGGGTAAAGCCTCCTTCTGTGGTGAGGTTAAGCGCAAAGCGATCAAAAAAGGAGGTGGCAAATCCGATCTTTGCCCTCCCGATGGAATACTCGTTAAACTCGTCGTTAAAATCGGAAGAGAATAGGTAGAGGTGAAAATCGCCGTCAAAATAGATCCCCTTTTTAGGGAAATATTTATTGTCGTACGTATCCAGCCTAAGAAAGCTGTACACACTCCCGTAATCGCTCCGGTCAAAAATCAGGTTCTCATTCCCGTTGCGAATGGTAGAGGTCTCTATTTTGTAACGCTTATGCTCCAAACCGAATCCGAAGGCAAATTCTTCCCGCACTACTGTTTGTATATATACCTGATTGGTAAAATCGCTTACATCAATATTAATGCGGTTTACTTCTACCCCGGTATTTATATCATCTTCTTCTATAAGTTCGAAATCCACATCCTTATCGAAGGAATTAAAGCGGGAATTGATCCCGAAACTCCAGTAGAAGCCTTTATCCAGGTAATACTCAAAATTATAACGCACATTATCTCCCAGAACGATATCGAGGGATGCCACATCATCGCCGAACAAAAGGTTTTTCTGAGTTATATTGACCAGGGCAGCACTCTTATAGAGGTCGTCATAATGCACTCCCAACCTCAAAAGGGTATTGTTCTTTTTTTCCTGCAGGTTCATACTAAGTTCCTGGCCATTCTCGAAGGGAGTAAGCCTGTACCGGATCCCTCTAAAATTATTGGTGGCAGAAAGGTTGTTTATCCCCTGGTGGAATTTTTCATAGGTTGTTTTCTCATTCAGCTTAAGCCTGAGTTTCCCTTTAATATATCCCCGGGTGTAATTCTCATTTCCCGAAAGTGTTAAACGGTTGATCAGTAGAGAATCATTATCGATCATCTGCATAGGATCTCTGGGCGGCTTCTTCTGTTTATTGGCCAGGGCCACCAGGTCCTCCTTTTTAAGACGGGCACCTTTCTCTCCATTGTCTATGATCTGCTTTCCGTCTGCAAAAGAGATCACGGTAAAATCCTCAATATCCGGTTTGATATAGATATCGGTTTGTTTGGATTTTACCTTCATGGCATTTACGGTGCGGTAATTATTTATCTGCAGTAAAACAGAAGTGGCAGAATTAAGGGTTTCCCGGTCTGCCAGGCCTGCCTGAACATCTACTCCCACAATAATATCGGCCCCCATGGCCTTTACCTCATCTATGGGGTAATTATTGACCACTCCTCCGTCTATGAGTAATTTTCCATCTATATCCACCGGCTCAAAAAGAGAAGGAAAGGCCCCGCTGGCGCTGATAGCTTCCGGCAGGTATCCTTTGTCCAGGAGCACGGGTTCTCCCGTTTCTACATTGGTAGCTATACAGAAGAAGGGAATGGGCAACTTATTAAAATCGTCCACATCACTCACATGCTGCAGCAGTTTGGAAAGGAGATTGTATACATTTTGTCCCTTGGAAATAGCCGAAGGGAATTTGATCTTAAAATCATCGAAAGGCAATGTCAGTGCATAACGTTCCTGATCTGCTTTTTCATAAAATGTCTTGGCACTTCTCGGGATCTGATCCTGAATAAGGGTTTCGAAATTTACAGAGTTAAAGATAGAATCGAGCTGATGGGCCGAATAACCGGAAGCGTATAAAGCTCCTATGATAGCCCCCATACTGGTTCCGCCTATATAATCTATCCGAAGGCCGGATTCTTCAATGACCTTAAGAGCTCCGATATGCGCAAATCCTTTTGCTCCACCACCACTCAATACCAGCCCTACCTTAATATCGTCTTCTTTTTCCGTTTGAGCGGAAAGGGAAAAGCAAAGGAATAAAAAGGGTAATGCAAACAGTATGTTTTTCATCATTAAGAATATATCGCTGCGGATAATTTTTGCTTAAAAAGTTTATTTTTATTTCACAGTATGAAGATATTCATTTTTTTAATGAAAATTACTATAAATTTTCTGTGCCCTGGATGCCCCCACAACGGCCGTTAAACTTTCGAGGGAAGCCTCTTTTACTCTTTTTACGGATTTAAAGTGTTTTAAGAGCTCTACAATGGTCTTTTCGCCTATCCCCTCAATGGTTTCCAATTCCGAATTTATGGCTGCGCTACTCCTTTTATTTCTGTGGAAAGTGATCCCGAAACGATGAGCTTCATTCCTGAGGTGCTGAATGATCTTGAGGCTCTCCGATTTCTTATCGAGGTACATGGGGATGGGATCGTCGGGATAATAGATCTCCTCCAGGCGCTTTGCTATTCCTATGATAGCGATCTTTCCTCTAAGCTCAAGCATATCCAGGCTTTTCAAAGCCGAAGACAACTGCCCTTTCCCTCCGTCTATAACAATAAGCTGAGGCAGGGGTTGCTCTTCTTCCTTCAGTCTTTTATACCTGCGGTACACCACTTCCTCCATGGATGCAAAATCGTCCGGCCCCTCTACCGTCTTAATATTAAAATGCCTGTAATCCTTTTTACTGGGCTTCCCGTCCTTAAACACCACGCAGGCTGCAACCGGATTGGTTCCCTGTATATTGGAGTTGTCGAAACACTCAATATGCCTGGGTTCTTCCGATAGCCGGAGGTCTTTCTGCATTTGGGTCATAATACGCTTTACATGCCGGTCCGGATCGGTGATCTTTACCTGCTTAAAGCGTTCCTGTCTGTAAAATTTCGCATTCCGTTCAGACAGGTCGAGGATACGTTTTTTATCACCAAGTTTGGGAATACTTACTTTGATGCCTTTACCCACTTCCACTTCAAAAGGCACAAATATTTCTTTGGACTGAGAGTTGAAACGCTGCCTGATCTCCGTGATGGCCAGTTCGAGCAATTCCCGGTCGGATTCTTCCAGTTTCTTTTTCATCTCTATAGTATGCGACCGGATAATAGAACCGTAAGACAATTGCAGGAAGTTCACATAGCCATAACTCTCATCGGAGACGATGGAGAATACATCAACATTACTGATCTTCGGATTAACGATAGTTGATTTGGCCTGATAGTTCTCAAGGACATCTATCTTTTCCTTGACCTTCTGGGCTTCTTCAAATTTCATTTCCGCTGCCAGTTGCTTCATCTGTTGTTTGAACTGCTGAAGAGAATCCTTAAAATTCCCTTTAATGATCTGACGGATCGCTTTGATCTGCTCGTCATAGTCTTTTGCAGATTGCAGGTCTTCACAGGGCCCAAGGCAATTGCCAAGATGGTATTCCAGACATACTTTGTATTTTCCCGCCTCTATTTTCTCCGCAGACAAGTCGTAATTACAGGTCCTTAAAGGATAAAGCCCCCTGATCAGATCGAGTAAGGTCCTTACGGTCTTAACACTGGTATACGGCCCATAGTATTCCGAGCCGTCCCTAAAGAGGTTACGGGTTTGAAACACCCTCGGGAAGCGTTCTTTTTTGATACAGATCCACGGATAGGTCTTATCGTCCTTAAGCATTACATTGTATCTGGGCTGGTATTTTTTGATAAGATTGTTTTCCAGCAAAAGGGCATCGGTTTCGGTAGGTACCACAATGTGTTTAATGGTAGCGATCTTCTTTACCAGCACACGTGTTTTCCCGTACTCATGGGTTTTCTGAAAATAGGAAGACACCCTTTTCTTAAGATTCTTTGCCTTGCCCACATAAAGGATCTTATCATCTTTATCGTAGTACTGATACACTCCCGGGCTGTTGGGTAGCGTTTGTAATTGCAATTCTAAAGACGGCTTACTCATATAAACAAAATTACTATTAATTCGGTTCTGTACTCACCTTTCTTTACATTTTATTGGAAACAAAAAAAGCTCCTGTAGGAGGAGCTTTCTAAAGAGATCGATCGGCTATTAATTTCTTCCTGCCATAACACCTCCGTCCGTATCCCAGATAGCTCCGGTAACCCAGGCGGCTTCATCAGAAAGCAGGAAGTTAATCGTATTGGCTACATCCTGTGCCTTTCCGTTCCTTCCTATGGGATGGAAACCGTGAAAATTCTGCAGGGCATCGTGCGCTTCCTGCTTACCTCCGAAAACGCTCTCATAAACCGGGGTCTCAACCACTGCAGGAGAAACTGCATTAACACGTATATTATGATCGGCCAGTTCCATGGCCAGGTGCTGGGTAAGCGAATGCAATCCGGCCTTTTGCATGGAGTATGCCGATGAAGGAGTGGCTTTTACTGCCTGTTTCGCCCACATAGAGCCGACATTAACGATAGATCCTCCTCCGGTGTCTTTCATTTTCTTTGCCGCGGCCTGGGTAATAAAGAAAAAGCCCCTGTTAAGGTTCATATAGGAATCGTAATCCTCCCGGCTGTGATCCAAAAAAGCTTTGGGTCCGAATATCCCCGAAGCATTTACCAGATAATCCAGATTGTCCCAGTTACCTATTTGCCCTACAAGGCCATCCACCTCAGCTGTGTCTGAGATATTCACCTTATGGGTCTGTACATCACCCGAAAACTGTTCTTTTACAGATTGCAGTTTGGTTTCGTTGGTTCCCACTACATGAACCTCAACATCTTTGTTAAATAAAATTTCTGCAGTAGCTCTTCCGATCCCGCTGCTACCTCCGATAATTAATGCTCTTTTTGTCATAGTTAATTTAATTTTTGAACAGACAAGTCTGTATGGTTTATATATAAAAAATTTTAAATGATCTTTTGTGTAATATTGGCTGCCTGCTGTATCGGCCAGTTATCTCCCTGAAGATAACTCTCCATTACAGCAGCTTCGTACAGAAGGTAGATCTGTTTTGCCAGACCCGGGTCTTCCGATGCGTCCAGGTTTTCGTCTATGAGTTGATCCAGGAATGTCATCAACTTTTTCTTATGCCCTCTTATAACCGTCTTTACCCTTGTATTGTCTTTGGGTATTTCGGCCAGGGTATTGATACACCAGCAACCCCTGTACTCGTCAGAACTATAGAAATCCAGCAAAAAATCGAATACGGACAGTATCTTGTCCTTTCCTTTCTTTCTTTTGCCTACAAATTGTTCCAGGCTGTAAAGCAGCTGCTCCTCTCTTTCATTGAGGTACGCGATAAGCAAATCGTCCTTGGTCCGGAAATGGCTGTACAAGCTCGCCTTGGCAACTCCTGCCTTTTCGATAACTTCATTAATACCGGTATTCGCATAGCCCTTCTCATAGAAAAGTTGCGAAGCTGTATGAATTAAGCGTTCCCGTACCGACAAATTTGAAATCATAAGGCAAATATAGTAAAAACTTCTAAAAACAGACAAGTCTGTCTGCTTCTGATTTTATTTCTTAAAATTTCACTGATAATGAACCGTTTAAGGCCTTCGGGCCGTATATATTAAAATATTGAACAGGGAAAGCCAGGTGAAGACAGCTGATGCGGTTTGGAAAAGGCTTTAGGGTCGATAAAGTGCCATCCGTAACCCAAAATCATTTTTATCCGTCTACACCTAAGCTACCGTTCATCGAAAAACGGTTGACAATTTGCTCAAACAGGAATAAATATCTATATTAGCGTAACCCAAATTTTATTATCATGGATTATTATCTTATTGCTTTAGCCATTTATTTTGTACTTTTTATCGTATCTACGTACTTCACAAGTGCAAATTTCAGAAGATTTATCAGTGATTTTGTAAAGGCTGTAGGCACTAAATGGACAGTGTTAAAGAATGCTATTGCAGGTAGCAAAGGATTGGTTGTTAGTGAATAAATGAAGAAATTTGATTTGCGGAAAAAATATAAGCTATTTAGAAGAGGACTCTCGGAAGAGCTTATAGATACCTATAGTATTCAGATAGCAAATCAGATCTTAACACTCCCCATCTGGAACAAAACATATTTTCATCTTTTTTTATCCATACGCGAACAAAAGGAAGTTGAAACCAGTTTTATATTAAATGTCCTTCAGGGAAAGGACAAGGAAGTACTCATCTCTCAAAGTGATTTTAACAGCGGGGAGATGAGACATTTTTTATTAACGGATAATACGCGAATCCGGAAAAACAAATACAATATCCCCGAACCTGAGGACGGGATAGAGATCTCGGAAGACAGGATAGAGGTAGTATTTGTTCCGCTGCTGGCATTCGACAAAAATGGGAACAGAGTAGGTTACGGAAAAGGATTCTACGACAGGTTCCTTGCCAAATGCAGGCAGGAAACGCTTAAAATTGGACTTTCCTTCTTTGAGGTGGAAGATACTATAGAAGATACCGACATCAATGATGTCAACCTGGATTATTGTGTGACCCCCCAGAAAGTATATCAGTTTTTTTAAACAATTGTTAGACGTGTAACTAATTATTCAAATTTTTAACAAATTTTGTTTATATTCGGGTCACATAATTTTTGCATTACAACCTCAAACCCTACCGCCAAAAAATGGTCAAGGACTTAACGCTTTCCGGTTTATCAAAAGCTCTGGGCTTTTACTATTGGACCAAAAACAAGATATCGGGAGAAGAATTTTGGTCCGGTGAGATCTATGACATTATCCGGGAAGATCCTTCCTCCTCTTTTTCCATACACGAATTTACGATCAGCTTTGTTCACGAGAACGATCAGCATCCTTTTATCGAGGCCATTGAAAACTATATGGAGTACCAGTCGCCTTTTGAAATGGAGATCCGTGTTCGCAAAAAGAACGGCAATTATTACTGGCTCCAATGCAAATCTGCAGATAAGATAAACGATACACTGTGCCCGAAGGAACACCTTATTGTTTTTGTTGATATCAATGCGCAGAAAAAATATAAAATGCGCTATGATGAGAATAAGTTCTTCTATCAGGAAAGCGCCGAAATGACAAGAACAGGTGGTTGGTTTATAGATTTTGAACACAAAAAAACATATTGGGACCGGGGTACCCGTAAAATACTCGAGATCGGCAAGGACGTAAAGCCCACCATAAAGAACGGGATCTCCTTTTTTGCAAAAGGATACCGCTTTAAGGCCATGAAACATTTTCTGGACTGTTCTCTTAACGGTTTCCCTTTTCATATTGAGGTTAAACTGAATACTTCCAGAGGGCGTACCTTCTGGGCCATTATTATAGGCCGGCCTATTTACCAGCCTTCTACCAGAAAAATAATCGGGATCCGGGGAGTTATCCAGGATATATACGAACTTAAGATCAAGGAGATCAGTATTCAGAAATCGATGGATATTATCGCCTCCCAGAATTCCAGGTTATACAATTTTGCACATATTGTTTCGCACAACCTGCGTTCGCATTCCAGCAACCTCGAATTGGTTTCGGAATTGTTCAAAGGAACCAACGATCCTGCCGAAAAAGATGAACTTTTTAATACGGTAACGGAGATCTCATACAGCCTGAATAAGACTATCGAGCACCTGAATGAAGTGGCTGCCATTCATACCCGTATCAACAAAAAAATGGAGCGGGTACAGCTGAGCAAAACCCTGCAATTGGTGATGGCTTCCATTAAACAGATCGTAATGCAGGAAAAAGCCATTATAGAATCGGATTTCTCCGAGGTAGACGAGTTAACCTATATCCCGGCCTACCTGGAAAGCATTATGCTTAATCTGATCACCAATGCTATTAAATACAAACACCCCGACCGGATCCCTCATATAAAGATCAGGTCATACAGGAAGGGCGAAAAAATAAGGATGGAAGTGAGTGATAACGGAATAGGGATAGACCTGGAAACTTTCGGCTCCAAAATATTCGGAATGTACAAGACTTTCCACCAGGCAGACAATGCCGTGGGGATAGGATTGTTTCTGACCAAAAACCAGATAGAATCTCTCAACGGTTCCATAGACGTTCAAAGCGAAGTAGGCACCGGAACCACTTTTATAATTAACTTCTAAACACAATGAGCAAACCCGTAATTGATCTTGCCTGTATAATTGACGACGATAAAATATATGTAAACCTGATCCGAAAAGTCATTGAGTCGAGGGCATTGAGCAAGGATCTGCTGATCTTCAGCAACGGGAAAGAAGCTCTGGATTACTTTGAATACCTGTTTAACAATTTTGAAGCTTATAAGGTTCCGAATATTATTTTTCTGGACCTGAATATGCCGGTTATGGACGGATGGCAGTTTCTCGAGCACTTCATGAAGATAGAAAAGAAATTCAAGAAGATCATTACCCTCTACATTGTGAGTTCCTCCATCGATCCGGTCGATATAGGTAAAGCCAATAAACTCTCTTCAATCTCCGGCTATATTATAAAACCGGTAAAGCCGGGAGAACTCGAAGATCTTTTCAGAAAAAAGAGCTTTTAAGCTTCCTTTTTCTTCGGAAAGGCTTTTTTATTGAATACCAGCAGGATCCCCACTCCTATACTGATGGCCATATCGGCAATATTAAAGATAGGATCGAAAAACGTAAAAGGATCACCTCCCACTACCGGAACCCACTCGGGCCAGGTCGTATCTATCATAGGAAAGGAAAGCATATCTACTACCTTACCGTGAAAAAGGCTTCCGTAAGGATCGTCTGAAAACATGGTAGCAACCTGCCCGTAACTGTCATTAAAGATAACCCCGTAAAATACAGAGTCGATGATATTTCCAAAAGCTCCTGCAAAGATCAGGGCTATGGCCAGGATAAGGGTTTGAGAGCCTTTCTTTTTGATCGAATCCATCAGCCAGTAGCCGATCCCGATGATCGCAAAGATCCTGAAAATGGTAAGCATTAGTTTCCCTGCCCTGTCTGAAAGCGGTAAGATGTCACTTATTTTAGCTCCCCATGCAGCTCCTTCATTCTCGATAAATAAAATCTTAAACCAGGAAAACACATCTACGTGTTCGTGAAGTTCAAAATGCGTTTTTACATATATCTTACTTATCTGATCTACCAGAAGGACCAGTACAATAACAAGTGTCGCTTTTTTTAATGACATAATTCAGTGATATTTCATAAAGACGGTAATCTCCTGAGACTTTATGAATTTAAAGCGTCAAAAATAAGAATATTATTTGGGTTTGGAGACATAGATATCTCCATTGACGGTCTTTAGGGTGATTTTAGATTTCCCGGGTTCTATATCCTCGCTTTTCACCTGCCCGTATCTGGATTCGGATTCTACTTCCGCCTGTCGGGCTTCCAGAAAAATATTCCCGTTACGCGTAGACACCTCTGCATTGCCGTAAAAATCCCGGATAGAGCAAATACCATTATCCAATACCACCTTAAGGTCCTTTATTTTCCCCGAAATATCGGTTCTCACACCTCCGCCCAGCAGGTCAACTTCAAAACCTTCAGGCACCAGAATGTTCAGGTAAATAGAAATTACCTTATGGGCACTTAATTTATCGTTCGGATTTTTAAAAAGCGGACTAAAGCCTGCTCTGATCACCAGGTGATCCTCCTTTTCCAGGACCGATATGACCAGGTCGTCGCTATATTCTCCGTCTATAGAAGATTCTACCCTGATCTTAGGTGAAGCATGAGTTCCTATCTCTATTTTAAAACAGTTATGAGCATCTACCTTAATACCTTTTAAAAGTGTACCCACTACTGTCTTCTCTACTGTTTTCTGTGCAAACAGTAAAGAGGAACTCAGAAGAAAGAACGCTATGATAAACCTTGGTCTCAACAATTTTAAATTAGGTCTGATCAAAAAACGCACTGTAGGAATACAGCGCGTTTTAAGATCTAATAAGTTTTTCTCTACTTTTTAAGACTGCATATTTTTTGCTTCAATACTCAAAGTAGCATGAGGAACGAGTTTTAAACGTTCTTTATTGATCAATTTACCGGTTACACGGCAAATTCCATAGGTTTTATTCTCTATTCTTGACAAAGCATTCTTAAGATCTCTGATAAACTTTTCCTGTCTGATGGCCAGAGCCGTATTCGCTTCCTTACTCATAGTTTCAGAGCCTTCCTCAAACGCTTTAAAGGTAGGAGAAGTATCGTCGGTTCCATTATTACCATCGTTCATGTATGAACTTCTCAACAGCTCAAGGTCTTTTTTTGCTTTCTCGATCTTTGCTTCAATCAGAACTCTGAACTCTTCAAGATCCTTATCCGAATATCTTATTTTTGTGTCTGACATAGTTTTAGTGTTTTTGAATAAACAATTTGGTATTTACGTCATCAAAAGCTATTTCCGTGCCTTTTTCCATAGTGTCTTCAAAATCCAGCTCTGCAGTCAGGGTTTCAGTCTTTATATAGCTAAGGTTACTCGAAACTGCCTGCTCTAAAAAGCCGTCTTTCTGCAATTTAACATCTATCTTGTCTGTTACTTCAAAACCGGATTCCTTGCGAAGGTTCTGTATACGGTTTACCAGTTCTCTGGCAACTCCTTCCTTCCTCAATTCATCGGTGATCGTAACATCTAAGGCAACGGTCAGTGCTCCTGAATTCGCTACCAACCACCCTTCGATATCTTGAGATGAAATTTCCACTTCATCCAATCCTAAATTAATACTTTTTCCATTAATTTCAAGAGAAATAGATCCGTTTTGTTCAATTGTTTGAATATCTTTTTGATCAAAACCTGCTATCTCACTGACTATCAGCTTAATATCTTTACCGAAACGCGGCCCTAATACTTTAAAATTAGGTTTGATCTGCTTGACTAAAATACCTGAAGCATCATCAAGTAAACTAATTTCCTTCACATTAACTTCGGCCTTGATCAGATCTGATACCGCCATTATTTCTTCTCTTTGCCCTTCATCCAGTACAGGGATCATGATCTTCTGTAAAGGCTGTCGAACTTTGATCATTTCCTTCTTGCGAAGCGAAAGGACCAAAGAAGAGATCGTCTGAGCTTTTTCCATTTTGCTCTCCAGTTTACTATCGACCATTTCGGGTCGGTAAACCGGAAAATCAGCCAAATGTACACTCTCTACATTTTCTTTCTGTGTTGCCCTGGTTAAATCTCTGTAAAGTTGATCCATAAAGAACGGAGCAACCGGAGCTCCCAGCTTTGCAACATTAATCAGACAAGTGTATAACGTCTGATATGCAGAAATCTTATCCTTTCCGTAATCTCCTTTCCAGAAACGCCTTCTGCTCAGGCGTACGAACCAGTTACTCAGGTTCTCCTGAACGAACTCAGAAATAGCCCTGGTAGCTTTGGTAGGTTCGTAATCTGCATAAAATTCGTCTACCTTTTTTATCAGGGAATGCAATTCCGACAGGATCCATCTGTCTATTTCGGGTCTTTCAGACAATGCTATATCCTCTTCGGCATAACTAAAGTTATCGATGTTTGCGTAAAGGCTGAAGAAGGAGTAGGTATTATAAAGAGTTCCGAAGAACTTCCTTCTTACTTCTGCAATACCTTCTATATCGAATTTCAGGTTATCCCATGGATTCGCATTGCTGATCATATACCAGCGTGTGGCATCCGGGCCGTATTTCTCAAGAGTTTCGAACGGATCTACGGCATTCCCCAGTCTTTTAGACATCTTCTGTCCGTTCTTATCAAGCACCAGGCCGTTAGATACTACATTCTTATAAGCTACGGAATCGAACACCATGGTCCCGATTGCATGCAGCGTATAAAACCATCCTCTGGTCTGATCGACACCTTCGGCTATATAATCTGCGGGGAAAGAACTTCCTCCGTCTATTTTTTCCTTATTCTCAAAAGGGTAGTGCCACTGTGCATAAGGCATAGAACCACTGTCGAACCACACATCTATCAGATCCGGTTCTCTTCTCATGGGTTTTCCTGACGGAGATAAGAGGGTAATCCTGTCTACTACATTTTTATGAAGGTCTACCTTGTCATAATTCTCCTCACTCATATCGCCCACCACAAAATCGGCAAAAATATCCTTCTCCATTACACCGGCAGAAACCGCTTTCCCAATCTCGGCCTTAAGCTCTTCAACAGAACCTATAATGATCTCTTCTTTTCCGTCTTCCGTTCTCCAGATCGGTAATGGGATCCCCCAGAAACGGGAACGGGAAAGGTTCCAGTCGTTTGCATTGGCCAGCCAGTTACCGAAGCGCCCTTCACCGGTTGCCTTGGGCTTCCAGTTGATGGTCTGGTTTAACTGGAACATTCTTTCTTTTACATCCGTGGCCTTTATAAACCAGGAATCCAACGGATAATAAAGGATAGGTTTATCGGTACGCCAGCAATTAGGATAGCTGTGCACGTATTTCTCTACCTTAAAGGCCTTGTTCTCTTCCTTAAGTTGAATAGCTATCTCTACATCTACCGATCGCTCCGGAGCTTCTCCGTCGGCATAGTATTCATTCTTAACATATTTTCCTCCCAGTTCTCCCATTTCAGGTCTGAATCTTCCCTGAAGATCGACCAGGGGAACAGGGTTATTATTTTCATCCAGTACCAGCAGCGGAGGAACTTCGGGTGAAGCTTCCCTGGCTACTTTGGCATCGTCCGCACCAAAGGTAGGTGAGGTATGTACAATTCCGGTACCGTCTTCGGTAGTTACAAAATCTCCGGTAATTACCCTGAAGGCATTTTCCGGGTTCTGATACGGAAGCGGTCCCTGACTCCATAACTGCTCGTATCTTATTTCTTCCAGATCCGCTCCCTTAAATTCCTTTAGTATAAAGAAAGGTATCTTTTTATCTCCGCTTTTATAATTGCCGAGTTCTTCTGCATTCTCTGCCTGGAAGAATTTGCCTGAAAATTGTTTTCCCACCAGGGCTTTGGCCAGGATCACATTAATCGGCTTATGCGTATACTGGTTAAAGCTTTGAACCAGTACATAATCTATTTTCGGACCAACGGTCAGGGCGGTATTCGATGGCAGGGTCCACGGGGTAGTGGTCCAGGCCAGGATATGAACATCCCCTTCCACCTCTTTCAGGAATTCCGGAAGGCTATCTGCAATGGTCTTAAACTGAGCCACTACAGTAGTATCTGTTACATCCTGATATGTTCCCGGCTGATTTAATTCGTGTGAACTAAGTCCGGTACCTGCTTTTGGGGAATAAGGCTGTATGGTGTAACCTTTGTACAAAAGCTCTTTATCGTATATCTGCTTAAGTAGCCACCATACGGTCTCCATATATTTGGATTTGTAGGTCACATACGGATCTTCCATATCCACCCAATAACCGATCTTACGGGTCATGTCGTTCCAGATATCCGTATAGCGCATTACCGCTTTTTTACAAGCTTCGTTGTATTCTTCTATGGTGATCTTCTTTCCGATATCTTCCTTGGTGATCCCGAGCTCTTTCTCCACACCGAGTTCTACCGGAAGCCCGTGAGTATCCCACCCGGCCTTACGTTTTACCTGATATCCTTTCTGCGTCTTATAGCGGCAAAAAATATCTTTAATTGCACGGGCCATTACGTGGTGAATTCCCGGAAGCCCGTTTGCAGACGGAGGTCCCTCAAAAAACACATAGGGATCTTTTCCTTCCCTGGTTGTAATACTCTTTTCAAAGATGTTGTTTTCCTCCCAATAGTTCAGGATTTCATCAGCAACTTTTGGAAGATCAAGTCCTTTATACTCGCTAAACTTCATTTTCAAATATTCCTTTGTGCAATTAATTAAGTGTGCGAAATTACTAAATTTCAGTGAATTGAAAGAGATATAAAATTGAAAAGATTTTAAGTTGAGGCATAGTTTTTGTGGTGTTTTATAACAAATTTTTAACTTTATAACTAATTTAAATCAAAATGATTATGAAAAACTTTGCTTTGACCACCCTGGTAATGTTATTTACCACAATTTCCGTTCTAGCTCAACAACCTCCTCTTTCAGCAACCAACGGAGCCGCAAGTAGAAATCAATTCGACCTTAAAAGAGAATATCTGGAAGCGTTCCAGCACAACAGGCAGATCGCAGCCGGAGAAGATGTTAACGGGAGTCCTTATATCCTGGAAAACTTCATCACC
This sequence comes from Leptobacterium flavescens, assembly GCF_010671605.1. GTDB lineage: Bacteria > Bacteroidota > Bacteroidia > Flavobacteriales > Flavobacteriaceae > Leptobacterium > Leptobacterium flavescens. Next base: position 260,879 of record NZ_JAABOO010000003.1, on the reverse strand, counting down.
GCCAAGATCAACCATTTTAAAGACGTTCACCTGGTAAGATACAATGCTTCTACAGACGATATGGAGTTTAAGAACAGCAAGGATCAGATCCTGGTTTTAAACAAATCCAACGACTATGTTATCAGCTTTACACATCCTAAAAAGGTATACCACAGTGTAACTTATGGCGATGACACCAGAGGCTTTGCCGAATTATTATGGGAGAGCAGCGATTCAAAAAGCGCTTTGTATATGAGACAGCAAGTAGAATTTATCCCTAAAAGAGCTGCCACTAATAGTTATTCCAGCGAAAAGAAGGCCGAATACAAGAAGCTTAAAGATGTCTTATTCTTTAAAAACTCTAACGGGACAATGACCGAGGTACCTACCAACAAAAAGAAGTTTTTCAGCATATTTGAAGGTAAGGAAAAAGAGGTACAGCAGTTTGCAAAGAAGAACAAGTTAAAGATCAATAAGGAGAGTGATATTATCAAGATCCTTGATTTTTACACTTCCTGATCACAGCTTTGATCTCCCCGATTTTCTTTGTATTTTTATAATTCACTGAAAATCAACAATCTTAAATCGAGAAATTATGAGAAATACATGGCTATTTGTATTGCTGTTGGTATTTGTCCTTCCGCTCTATGCTCAAAGCTCAGACACCAGACCTGGTTTTGACGGAAAGCGTGAATACATAGACAATATGCTTCGCAGCAGTCTGAACACGGAGCTTCCTAAACCTTTGGGGAGCCCGTATATGGCAGAAGATTTTGTTCCGGCCAAGATCAATCATTTTACAACCACTCAGCTGGTTCGTTATAATGCAGCTTCGGATAATATGGAGTTCAGGAACAGCAAAAATGATATTCTGGTCCTGAACAAACTCAACGATTACACGATTACTCTTAATAACTCCAAAAAAGTATATCAAACGGTAACCTATACCAATGGAAAAAGGGGGTTTGCCGTACTATTATGGGGAGATAAAGATTCTGAAAATGCTTTGTTCCTTAAAGAACGAAAGGAATTTATACCTAAGAAGGTAACGTCTAACAGTTATGGCAATGATCAACCTGCCAAATACGAAAAACTCAAAGACGTTCTGTACCTGAGAGGTGCTGACGGAACCCTTGCAGAGGTTCCTTTAGGTAAAAAGAAATTCTCCGAAATGTTCAAGGGTAAGGAAAAGGAAGTACAACAATATATAAAGAAGAATAATCTGAAGATCCGCAAACAGGAAGATATTAAAAAAGTCCTGGCATTCGTCCAGGAACATTAATATCCCGTTAAGAATAATTGAAGAAAAGCCATTCCGGGATTCCGATTGGCTTTTCTTTTAAGGTGCTTTTGTCCCCCGAAAAGCTATTTATACTATTCCTTAGACAAAACATATTTAACCTTATTCAAACAAACCATTATGAAAAAAATTCTTATTTCCACACTGGCAATGATGTTCACCACTATTTTCATCTTTGCGCAACCACCTCTTCAGGGAGTTGACGGCCCTATTTCTACAGACGACCTGACCGATCTGAAGCGAATGTATCTGGAAACTATCCGTTACAGCCAGCTGACCGGGCAAAATGAAGAAATTAACGGAAGTTCGTATATTCTGGAAAATTTCGTCACTGCTAAAATCAATCATTTTAAAGACGTTCATCTGGTAAGGTACAATGCCTCTACCGATGATATGGAATTCAAGAACGGCAAAGATGAGATCTTCGTCCTGAACAAATCTAATGATTACACAGTTACGCTTAACAGTTCCAGAAAAGTGTATCAAACGATACTTCATCCCAACGGAAAAAGAGGGTTTGCCGTATTGTTGTGGAAAAGCAAGGATTCAAATACTTCCTTATTTTTAAGGGAGCGCATAGAGTTTATTCCTAAAAAACCGGCAGCAAGCAGCTATTCAAAAGATCAGCCGGCCGAGTTTAAACGACTTAAGGATGTATTATACCTGAAAGATGGTGCTGAGCTAATTGAGATCCCCACCGGCAAAAAGAAGTTTTTTGCCCTTTTTAAAGACAGGGAGAAAGAAGTGCAGCAATTTGCAAAGAAAAATAAGCTTAAGATCACCGATCAGGAAGATATAATAAAGATCCTGGATTTTTACACTTCTTGATCTTGTTCGATCTCCCCATTTTCTCTGAACTTTTCAGGAGCAAAAAAAGGAAGTACAACAATAAATTATAAGAAGAAGAATCGAAGAAAAGCCATTCAGAAATTTCCGACTGGCTTTTCTTTTAAAGTGCTTTTAGCACAGAAAAGTTATTTGTACTATTTTTACGACAAGAATTTATTTAACATTATTAAAACCATTATGAAAAAAATTGCATTATTAAACTTAATCGCTTTATTAAGTACAGGCATGTATTCGCAGAACATCCTGGATACCAGCAGGGGAGCTGCCGGAGGAATTGATGTGATCATGAGGAGCACAGCAGATGTTCCTGTTGAAGGCGCTATCGGGAGTCCGTATGTTATGGAAAGTTTTGCTCCGGCAAAAATAAACCAGTTCCAGGACCTTCACGTTATCCGTTACAATGCCGCCTCAGATGCTATGGAGTTCAAGAATCGCAAGAATGAGATCCTTGTGCTGAACAAGATGAACGATTATACCATAACACTTAACGGCTCGAACAAAATTTACCAGACCGTTACCTATAGCAACGGGAAAAGAGGTTATGCCGTATTGTTATGGAAAAGTGATGACTCAAACACCTCTTTATTTTTAAGGGAGCGTATAGAGTTTGTTCCTAAAAAACCGGCTGCCAGCAGTTATTCCAAAGATCAGCCTGCCAAATACAAAAGAGTTAAGGATGTATTGTACCTGAAAGACGGTTCTGAAATGACTGAACTTCCCACAAATAAAAAGAAGTTTTTTGCTGCTTTTAAAGGCAAGGAAAAAGAAGTACAGCAATTTGTTAAGAAAAACAAACTCAAGATCTCCAAACAGGAAGATATTGTTAAGATCATTGAATTTTATTCAGGAGAATAGTTAAACTTTTAGCTATTTTTTCTTAAAGACCATTTTTATTCGGAAGAAAGGGTATTCCGACATTGAAAAAATATAACACTCCCCTTTATTTAAGCCGGTTTTTGTAACAAAAAACTGGCTTTTTTTTTAAAATTCTGTTAAAAAAAAATTTCCGGTAGGGTATTTACCTGTTTAAGGGTTTTATTTGTTGGGGTTCATAGTTAAAACCTTAAAAAAAGCATAAAACGCGTCTCTGTTTTTTGAGATACCGATATGCAACCATAAGTTTCACTTTTAAAACACATCAATTCAAATTATTATGAGAAAAATTGCTTTACTAACCCTTTTAATCTTATTTATTGCTCCGGTAAAGGCCCAGAACATTGTAGACAACAGCAGAGGAGGCCAGATAGATGTTATCCTGAGGAATAATTCCAATCAACCGGTAGACGGAGCATTGGGATCTCCTTATATTTCAGAGAACTTCATCCCGGCTAAGGTAAACGCCTTTAACGAAATTTATTCTGTACGTTATAACGGGGCTGTTGATGCTATGGAGTTTAAAAGCAGCGATGATAAGATCCTGGTATTAGACAAATTAAGCGAGTATACTATTTCTTTTGCAACTGCAGATAAAAAAACCTATCAGACCGTTACTTTCGACAGCGGTAAAAGAGGTTTTGCAGTACTGTTATGGAATGATGAAGATTCCAAAAGCGGATTGTATCTGAAAGAGCGAGTAGAATTTATTCCAAGACAACCTGCAGTTAGTAGCTACTCCAAAGATCAACCTGCAAAGTACAAGAGAGTAAAAGACGTTTTCTTCTTTAAAGGAACCAACGGCGTTTTAAAAGAAATCTCTACCAAAAAGAAAAAGTTCTACGCTTTATTTGAAGGTAAAGAAAAAGAAGTACAGCAGTTCGTAAAGAAGAACAAATTAAAGATCAGCAAGCAGCAAGACCTTGTTAAGATCATCTCTTTTTATTTAGGAAAAGAGCAAGCATAATAAGCAATTACGAGAACAGAACAATTTCAGCTGGAAAAAGCAGGTAGGTATTCTATCTGCTTTTTTCTTTTTTAGAAATAATATTTAAGTCCCAGGATCAGGTTCCTTCCGGCGGCCGATATTCCTGACGAATAGGTACGGTATCGCTGGTCTGTAATATTTTCCAGAGAAACATTCGACTCCAGGTTTTGTGTGATCTTGTATTGAGATCTCAGATTAAGCGTGTACCACGAAGCGGCAAACGGATTCCCGTTCTCATCTATAGCGTATAAAAAAGGCTTGTTCCGCTCGGACGGCGCCAGGTCTTCAAAAGAAATTTCCCCGTTATAATTCAGAAAGAAATCAAGTTTGAGTTTATTGTTATCCCATACCAGATGTGCATCTGCAAACAGGGGTGCTACATGGCGAAGAGCTGCTTCAGAACCGTCGTCCAGTTCCTCCCTTCCCTTGGTAAGGGTAAGGTTTGACATAAAGGAAAGCCTGTCGGTAAAATAAGCATCCAGCCCAAACTCGAAACCATAAGAGAAAGCTCTTGCTGCATTTTGTATCGCTTGTACATTACTGGGTTCTCCCTGAAAATCGATTATCCGTTGTCCGTTTAACTCAAAGTCCCTTCGTACCAGGGCATTGTCCAGTAAGGTGTAAAAAGTTGCAAAGCTGAAGGAAACGCGATTATTGAAATTCTTGCGAATCCCGAATTCGGCATTATATGCGTATTCCGGCTCCAGGTCCGGATTCGGTACAACTACCGATCCCGGTTCCGAATCGAATATCCTTCCTACATCATCTATATTTGGCGCTCTGAAAGCGGTACTTCCGTTTAAGGTGATCTGAAGATTTTCTTCCGGCAACCAGCTGATCCCCACACTTCCGGTAAATGCTCCTGTTTTTACGTTTGCCTCCGTAAAAGGAAAGTCGAAAAAGCGATTGTCAAAATCGGCATCCAGCGAAACATAACTGTAACGCACTCCGGACAGGAGGCTCAGATTCGGTTTTATTTTATGCTCGAGATTTACAAAAGCTGCAAAGGTCTGCCAGGTAGATCCATCGGGATATCTGGATTGTGCTTCCGAAAGTTCCCCGCTAACTATATTTCGTTCGCTTCCTTCGGAGTCTACCGTATTCAACACATATTCCAATCCGTAAAACAGCTTGGTCTTATCATCAAACTTCTTTTCCAGGTCGAGGTTAGCAGAATAGGCATCTACATTCTCTACATTGCGGTTAAAGATATCGCTCTGAAAATTCCGGTCGTTACGGCTTTCTTCGAAATGCTGATAAGCCAGGGTCAACCTCGCATTATCATACCATTTTGTATTTCCTTTTTTGTTGACCTGAAAATTCCCCATAAACCATCGCTGGGGGCCGTAGAACCACTCCGCAGATCTGGGAAGGCCATCTATGAGTTCTATAAGGCGGTCATATCGGGCATAGTTTGATGTTGATGTATAGATAAGACCCAGGTTAAAATCCCATGTTTCATTGGGAGTAAACTTCACTTTCTGAAGAAAGTTAATCTGGCTGTAGCCCGAAGGTCTTTGTATTAACGGATCGTCATTCTGTACAACTACATCTTCTCCGTTTACACGATCTACGAAAAAAGTTCTCAGAAATTCATCAGGACCGTGTCTCCCCTGACGGAGGTCGTCGAAATCGGAATAACTGAAACTCGAAAGAAAAGCCCATTTTTTCCAGCCGAAATTCAGATCGGCGTGAACTGTCTTCTCATCATTTGCTGTTGCATAACGGGTAAAGGCATTTCCATGGACCAGCAGAGAATCTGTTCGCGACTGTTGCGCTTCTTTGGTATAAAAATTAAGCACCCCACCTATGGCATCACTTCCGTAGATAACCGAACCGGGGCCGAAAATCACTTCGGTCCTTTGTATGGTAAACGGATCTATAGAGATCACGTTTTGTACATTCCCTCCCCTGAAGATAGCCGTGTTCATCCGAACCCCGTCTACCGTTAACAACAGTCTGTTCGTAGCAAAACCACGGATAATCGGACTTCCTCCACCCAACTGGCTTTTCTGAACATACACCTGACCGCTGTTTTGCAGGAGGTCTGCCGAGGTTTGTGGATTTGCAAACGCAATTTCCTCACTTTTAATACTGTTTATTTTCTGGGGGATATCTCTCTTCTGTTGTTCCCATTTGGAAATAGAAAGGACCACCTCGTCAAGTTTTTCAGACTGAGGTATCAGCTTAACTACTCCATTATCGGATAAGGCTTGTTTTTTCGACACTCTCTTCTCCCTGTACCCAAACAATCTGAAAATGATCTTCTCATTATCGGAGAAAATCGAAAGATCTACGGCACCATTAACATCTGTACTTCGGGTCTTGGTTTTCCCCTGATTGTAAACTACAACATTCGGAACAGGCTCGTTTGTTTCAGAATCTATCACTTTTACCGATTGGGAATATGATATATAAGTAAAAAAGAATAAAAGTATCGCTACGGCCTTTCTCATTTCAATTAAAAACTTCATTCAATATTAAAAGTGACTTAGGTTTCCTAAAACCCTGCAAATGTAACTCAAAATATACGATTAACAGGTTAAGTAAGGAATGTCTTTGCTTTTTTGTCAATTTGATCTTTTGGACATCATCAAAATTTATGCCTAAGAACTGCCTCAACAGTGTTAAATTCTCATCTTTAACAGTATTTAATGACGGTTCTCCGGTAAATTCCCCCTCAACCAGATCAAAATATGGAAGGTCTCTTTGAGTGTCATCCGGATAAAATCCGAAATAACGTGTCAGGTTAAACAAAAAGAGGATATGAAAATTAGAGATCTCGTCATGAGTGTCCAGCCATTGAAAGGCAGTTTCCAGAAAACTGAAAAGTCCCGCATCTTCTTCCTCTTCCCTGATGGAAACACTCAGTACTTCGGCCAGGAAAAACGCAATGGCATTTTTTTTAATATCGGTATGTATAGATGCATAAGGAAAGCTGATCCTGGCTTCTCTCAGGCTTTCCAGGGTACCTTTCCCTTTATGACGGGCAATGATCTCGAGTTGGGTCAGGGGCTGAAAATAAGCTGCTTTCAGTTTCCCTTTTTTGGATGCCCTGACTCCTTTGAGCAAATAGGATTTCACCCCGTCTGAAGCCGTAAAACACTTGACGATCAGACTGGAATCGCCGTATTTAACGGTAGATATTACTATGGCTTTGGTAGCGACGATCATTTATATGCCGTGAATTGTTAGCATCTGCAAAATACATGCTCTTTTTACAAAAACAAAGGCCCCTCAATATTCTGAGGAGCCTCCTATTATTTTATATACAAAAAGAAGCTTAAACGATTCCCTGTGCAAGCATAGCATCAGCTACCTTTACAAAACCGGCAATATTAGCTCCTTTTACGTAGTTTGTATAATCTCCGTTATTTCCGAATTCCAGGCAGGAATTGTGAATATCGTTCATGATACCTTTAAGTTTCTCATCAACTTCTTCTCTTGTCCAGCTGTAACGAAGTGAGTTCTGAGCCATTTCCAGTCCGGATACGGCAACACCTCCTGCATTAGATGCTTTTCCGGGAGCAAAAAGGATCTTTCCTTTATGGAAAACCTCAATAGCTTCGGGAGTAGAAGGCATATTAGCTCCTTCACTCACACAAATACATCCGTTAGCAACAAGCTGCTCGGCATCTTCTCCGTTTAACTCATTTTGAGTAGCACAAGGTAGAGCAACGTCACATTTTACACCCCATGGGGTTTTTCCTGCAACAAACTCTGCCGAAGGATATTTTTCAACATACTCGGAAACTCTTCCGCGTTTAACGTTCTTAAGCTCCATTACAAAGGCAAGTTTTTCCGTATCTATTCCGTCTTTGTCATAGATATATCCTGAAGAATCGGAAAGGGTAACTACTTTACCTCCTAATTGAATTACTTTTTCTGCTGCATACTGGGCAACATTACCGGAACCTGAGATCACTACGGTCTTCCCGTCTATGGATTCTCCTTGGGTCTTCAACATGTTTTCCGCAAAATACACGTTTCCGTATCCTGTTGCTTCCGGACGGATCAAGGATCCACCCCAGCTTATACCTTTTCCGGTAAGTACTCCGGTAAACTCATTTTTAAGTTTCTTATACTGTCCGAATAAATATCCTATCTCTCTTCCTCCAACACCTATATCTCCTGCAGGAACATCTGTATTCGGCCCGATATGCCTGTATAGTTCAGACATAAAGCTCTGGCAAAAACGCATTACCTCATTATCTGATTTTCCTTTAGGGTCAAAATCAGATCCTCCTTTTCCACCTCCCATAGGAAGTGTGGTCAAACTGTTTTTGAAGACTTGCTCAAAAGCGAGGAATTTTAATATACTGAGGTTTACGGAAGGGTGAAAACGAAGACCTCCCTTATAAGGGCCGATAGCCGAATTCATTTCTATCCTGTACCCTCTGTTAACCTGTACTTCACCGGAATCATCTACCCATGGAACTCTGAACATCACAACTCTCTCCGGTTCTACCATACGCAACAGGATATTCTTCCCCTTGTAGATATCATTGTCAACGATGTAAGGAATTACCGCCTCGGCAACTTCACTTACTGCTTGTAAAAATTCAGGCTCGTGTCCGTTTCTCTCCTTAACGAGCTCTAAAAAAGCATTTATTTTTTCTTCCATATGAAAGCTTCTACTATATAGTATTTAATCGATTTATAATATTCGGACGCAAATATACGTTTTATGCAAAAAAAAGTGCGTATTTTTTTTAATTTCACAATTAATTAATAATTCGCAAGCATCCTGGAGGAAAAGATTTTTTTCCAGAAGTATTTACGTATTAAATTGTAGATCAATACAATTTTTTTTTGTTATTTAAGTTTTTGTATATATTTGCTTTAAGTAGCGCCCCAAGGAAATAACCAATGAAAAAAAATTTATTCTTTTTTCTGTCTGCTTTTGTGCTGGTTCCTCAACTAGTCAAATCCCAATCGTTTTCGAATGAGATAGGTGCCTATGTAGGCCCTGTAGCTTTTTATTCCGACTATGGGCAGCGTCAGAACTTCGATACGAATATAGGAAACGTAGGATTCTCTATCGGTTTGGTCCATTATATGAACTTTTCGTATACCAGCGGATACGATATCTATTCTCCGCTCAACTACATAAAAGATCATTTTAAGATCCGTAATGAACTTTCATACACCAATGTTAACCTTCAGCATTTCGGGGAATTTGTAGCTCCGGATAAAACTTCTCTGTTCGCCCAGCAGTTAAGGGGTATGAGAGGAGAGAGCACGGTATTTAGCCTGGGTTCAAGTATAGAGTTCTATCCTTTTAGCATTAAAGATTTTGAAAGTGGAGGCCCTAAGCTTTCACCTCATATAGGAGCAGGTATCCACTATAGTTTTTACACCCCGAAAGCCTTTTCGGAACTGGGTGTTCTGGGAGATCCTGCCGTAACTCCGGAAAAATTTATCGATGCCTTTACCAACGATAGTGGTTCGGCTATTTCTTTGGTGGGAAGTCTTGGTTTAAGATATAAGATCTCCCCGTTGGAAGATATCCTGTTACAGGCAAAATGGCAGCTTTTCTTTTCCGATTTTGTCGATGGACTTGCTCCGGATGAAACCCGTTTCCCCGAAAACAGAGCCAACGACTGGATGTTTTTTATCAATGTAGGTTACATCTTCTACCTGGAAAATTAAAAAAAGATCCGCCTTTCAGCGGACCTTGTAAATCTATTTTATTTCGGTATCGAATTTATCCTATTGCCTGTTCGAGGTCTTTTATAAGATCATCGGCATCCTCTATTCCTACACTTAATCTGATAAGTGCATCAACCACTCCGCTTTTTTCTCTTTCTTCTTTCGGAATACTCGCGTGTGTCATACTTGCCGGGTGTCCAGCCAGCGATTCAACTCCTCCAAGAGATTCGGCCAGTGTAAAGATCCTGAGCTTTTCTACGATCTTAATAGCATCTTCATAGCTGCTCCCTTTGGTAACAAAGGAGATCATCCCGCCAAAATCGTCCATCTGCCTTTTAGCAATATCATGGTTCGGGTGGTTTTCAAAACCAGGCCAGTATACTTTTTCGATTTTCGGATGTGACGCCAGGTATTCGGCTACCGCTTTTCCGTTTTCACAATGACGCTGCATTCTTATATGAAGGGTCTTTATTCCTCTAAGTACCAGGAAACTGTCCATAGGTCCGCAAACCGCACCACTGGCATTCTGGATAAAATAAAGCTTATCTGCAATTTCCTTGTCCTTTACGATCAGGGCTCCCATCACAACATCACTATGTCCACCCAGGTATTTTGTTGCCGAGTGCATCACAATATCCGCTCCCAGATCCAAAGGTCTCTGAAGGTAAGGTGTTGCAAAAGTATTATCTACCGCCAGGAGTAAATTGTGCTTCTTAGCTACTCCGGAAACCGCCTCAATGTCTATGATATTCATCATAGGGTTAGTGGGAGTTTCCACCCAGATCAACTTTGTATTATCATTTACAAAGCTTTCGATCTTGGCTGCATTTTCCATTCCTGTAAAATGGAATTTGATCCCGAAATCCTGGAAGATCTGTGTAAACAATCTGTAGCTTCCACCGTAAAGATCGTTGGTAGATATTACCTCATCTCCGGGCTTAAGTAATTTAAGAACAGCATCGATTGCTGCCAGGCCGCTCCCGAAGGCAAGGCCATATGTTCCGTTCTCTATACTCGCCAGTGAATTTTCCAAAGCATTCCTGGTCGGATTATGAGTACGGCTGTATTCGTATCCCTTATGCCCTCCGGGAGTGGTCTGAGCATAAGTAGAAGTTTGATAGATAGGTGGCATTACAGCACCGTAAGCCTTATCGTGCTCCTGCCCACCGTGTATTGTTTTAGTATTAAATTTCATGGACGTTGTTGTTAATTTTATTTTTCAGATAACAGATCTGATGAATTAATTTCAAAAATTTTCACAAATGTACCGTTTCCTTTTGGTGATTGCAATGAAGCTTATACCTTTAGAGATAAATTCATTTAAACCGCCTGATCATGAAACGCTTCACCTCGGTGTTCTTATTACTGAACCTGCTCCTTAGTTGCTCTGAAAACCAAAAACTTACATTTAATGATATTTCATTTGATCCGGTCAATTGTGAAAGCTGTTTACCGGTAGAAGTCAATATCCCCAGAGCCGAATCAGCAGACGATATCGGGAAGAATATAAATACGGCAGTTTCGGAGCTGGTTATCGAGATCCTGAACTTTGCGGAAGAAAAACAACCGGAAACCATAGAAGAGGCTATCGAAGAATTTCAATCGGCTTTTAAAGAGCTTAAAGACGAATTTCCGGATAGCCCGGACTGGGAAGCAACGATAGACGGAGAGGTGAGCAAGGAGAAAAAAGATCTTATCTGCATTCGTATCAACTCCTATATGTTTACCGGTGGTGCACATGGTTACGGGGCGACCTCTTTCCTTAATTTCGATGCAAAAAGCGGAAAATTACTGGAACATTCAGATCTCTTTAAAGACAGGAAGGGATTTATGGCCCTTGCGGAAAAAGAATTCAGAAAACAGGAAAATATAAGCGCCGCTTCTAATATTAACAGCAGTGGATTTATGTTTGAGAATGATAAATTCCACCTGCCGGAAAATATCGGATTCACAGATAGTCATATTGTCCTTCACTACAATCAATACGAGATAGCTTCCTATGCAGAGGGTCCTAAAATCCTCGAATTACCACTGGAAGAGGTTAAGCGTTTCCTCAATTATTAATGGCCTTAAACAAACTGAAGATATATCCCAGGTGTAACCCCTCGTGATAGGTGTTAAAGTGGATGGCATCGTCTATATTTTTCAGTACCACTCCGGCACGGGTGGTAAGCTCTTTGTATTCCCTGAATATATTTTTGGAATAATCCTCCCTGCTTTGGCGGATACAGTTCAATAACAAACTGTCTATCCTTTCTATTTCCTCCTGTGAAACCCTTTCTTCAGGAACGGAACCATTGCCGTATTTCTTTTCCAGATCACTGTCTATCATCATCTCCAGTCCCGACCTTTTGTACAGGAGTTGCTGCTGAATAGCCACCACATGTGCAATATTCCAGAAAATATTATTTCTAAAGCCCGGGGGTATTTTTACCAGGTCATCATAAGGGGTGTTTTTAAGAAAGCCGGAAAAAGCTTTTCTGTTCTGCATAGCAATATCAAATGCGGTCTCCATTTTGTGATTTTTTGCTAAATATAGAAGATTTCCTTTGGAAATGGTTTTTCTTTGCACTGGAAAACAAGGAATGCTAATTCTTAAAACAAAGACCTGTGAAAAAGATCTATTACCTTAAGACCTGTGATACTTGTAAAAGGATCCTTAACGAGTTACAACCGCTTAACGGTTTTACGCTTCAGGACATTAAAGAAGAAGAAATTACGGTTAAACAGCTGGAGGAAATGCATGAGCTTTCCGGAAGTTATGAGTCTCTTTTCAGCAAAAGGGCTAAACTGTACAAGGAACGTGATCTTAAGAATGAAGTGCTGAATGAAAATGATTATAAGGGGTTTATTCTGGAACACTACACATTCCTAAAACGCCCGGTGATCATTACAGAAGGGCAGATCTTTATCGGTAACAGCAAAAATGTGGTTGCCGCAGCTAAAACAGCAATTCATGGGTAAGAGAACGCTGGCCTTACTGGCTGCCTTTGGTGCCAGTGCCATTTACGCTATTAATCATACCATAGCCAAGGGGCTTATGCCTACCTATATCGGAGCATTCGGGATCATTCTCCTGAGAGTGGTCGGGGCGTCGGTACTTTTCTGGATCATCAGTTTCTGGGGTCCCAGGGAAAAGATCGCAAAAAGCGACTGGCCGCGCCTCATCGGTTCTGCTATTTTCGGAATGGTGATCAATATGCTGATGTTCTTTAAAGGTTTAAGCCTTTCCACTCCTATTAACAGTTCGGTAATTATTACCATTTCCCCCATCATAGTACTGATCCTCTCGGCCATTATGATCAATGAAAAGATCACTTTGGTCAAAACCCTTGGGATTATCATAGGTTTTGCAGGAGCATTATCCCTTATCCTCTTCGGAGCGGAAGTGCGGCAGGATGCCCCCAACATTCCTTTGGGTAATTCTCTTTTTATCATTAATGCTATTTCATACAGTATTTACCTTATAATGGTTAAACCGTTAACCGCTAAATACCATTCTATCACTCTGATGAAATGGATCTTCCTGGTGGCTATCTTCTTTAATTTTCCGGTCACCATATCAGAATTCAGTGCGGTACAATGGGCAGAACTGCCTTTTGAAGCTATCTGGAAAATGACATTTGTAGTTGTGGGAACGACCTTCCTTACCTATTTACTTAATATCTATGCCTTAAAAGAATTAAAGGCCTCTACCATCGGAGCCTTTATATATCTTCAACCCCTACTGGCTATTATTTTTGCATTGATGGTAGGAGCAGACTCCCTGAATCCCGTTAAGATCTCGGCAGCGGCGCTGGTATTTCTCGGAGTATATCTGGTAACCAAAAAGCCAAAAGAATCAGCTTAGATCTACAGGTTTTTTAGCATATTTCCTGGTGTCTTCCCTGGTGAGGACCTTAAAATCGTCCGGACGTTCTATCTTATCAAAAAAGTGAGCGATCTCCTGTGGTAAAGGGATCAGTTTTCGGCTTTCCAGGTCTATCCAGCCTCCCAGGATCTCACAATGCCCGAAATTCCGGCCCTTGCGATCGTAGTAATTATGTCTGAATTCAAAAAACATCCCGTCTTCACTCAGGCCTACCAGTTCGAGGGAAACCTTAATGGGCTGTCCCATAAACACCTCCCTGAAATAATACATATGCTCGTAAAAAACAACCGGGCCAATATTATGGGTTACCAGCAGCTTCTGGTCGAAGCCGCATTCGGTTAGGAACGACATTCTTGTATGTGCTGCAAAACTCAGATAGGAAGCATTGGCAAGGTGCCTGTTCGCATCCAGATCGTTCCATCGTATTTCAAAATCTTTTAAGTACATCTCTTCCTGGAATTTTGCGCTAAAATACAAAAGAAATTACTATGCATGCATAGTTTTATTTCTTTCTGTGTTTTTACTAAATTTAAGTGCACAAAAGCTCGCTCATGTATATCAAAAGAAATTTAGACCTGAAAATTATTTTGCGCTTTGCATGGCGCAATCTTCTGTTCTTTGCCCTTTGGGCCGGTGCTGTATACAGCGCCTACTTTTATTTAGGATGGAAGTTTATTGACATTCCCTTTCAACCGCTAAGCGTTATCGGTATTGCCGTAGCCTTTTACGTCGGTTTTAAGAACAGTCAGAGTTATGATCGCTTCTGGGAAGCCCGGAAGATCTGGGGAGGCATTGTCAATTCTTCCAGAACCTGGGGAAACCAGGTCATTTCCCTGGTAGAAGCCGATCATAAAGTCAAGAAAGAACTGATCTACCGGCAATTGGCATGGATCAATGCCCTGAGAATTCAGTTAAGGCAATCCACCTCTTTTACCATGAAGGAAAATCCGGATGTGGAACGCCTGGTAAACCGGCATGGCGAACAAAATCCCGCCTGCGATGCCATCCTCCCTTTTGTGGAGGAAGAAGAATTCAATCAGCTAAAAAAGCGAAAGAATGTAGCTACTCATCTTATCAAAGATCAGGGGTTGGCTGTTCGGCAGTTGCTGAAGGAAGAAAAGATCACCGAGTTCGATAAACAGATCTTTCACTCAACCCTGGAAGAGCTGTACACCTTGCAGGGAAAATGCGAACGTATTAAAAACACACCTTTTCCCAGGCAGTATGCTTATTTCAGTACGGTCTTCACATGGATCTTTATCCTGTTGCTTCCTTTCGGACTCCTGTCTGTTTTCGAATCCGAATTGAGTGAACTGAAAACAACCTTTACGAAGGAGTTGTTCCTGATCCTTATGATCCCTTTTTCGGTATTGATCTCCTGGATCTTTATCACTATGGAAAAAGTGGGCAGTAATAGCGAAGATCCGTTTGAGGGCAGGATCAATGATGTTCCGATGACCGCTCTTTGCAGAACCATAGAGATCGACCTGAGGGATATGTTGGATGAAGAGGAATTACCTGAAAAAATTCAGCCTAAAGACAATATACTGTATTAAAAAAAAGGGCTTTAAGGCCCTTTTTGTTATCAATGCTGATCTATTAAGATCGGATTTCCATCCGGATCGGTGACCATAAAGGATGCAGGGCCTTCTTTTTTATCCATTCCGTTGGCCATGACTGTTTTGATCCCGTTATCATCCATACTCCTGTAGATCTCTCTCGCATTATTTCCGGGATTAAACGTCAGGGTGTTTTTAGGGAACATTCCCTGAAAAAGACCTATTTTACTTTCTTTGTTCTTTAAGATCACCCAGCGTTGATCGGGGTTACCATCGATGACCTCAAAGCCCAGTTTTTTGTAAAACGAGATAGATTCCCCAATATCCTTTACCGTCAGGGAAAGCGAAAAATTACCTAAGTCCATTTTATTTTTTTTACGGTTCCACTTATATATTCTTTTTTTGATCCAGCTTCCGTCCTTCGCAATGTCAAAGGAGGTGGTGGTGAGCACATCGGCCTGTAAATCGGAATGGTGCCCGTGCATACTTTTTACACCTTTTGAAGATACGAACTCCTGCTTTAGTTCGGAAATATTGGCATCCCTCATTCGCAAGGGGCCTTTCCCTATGGTTCCGTCTATTCCGTATTGAATAAGGATCCCCTCCTTTCTGTCGAAATCCCAAAACTGCCTGAATTCCCAGAATAGTTGCTGTTTTTTCCCCTTTATCATTCCGAAGAGTTTTCCGTTGATACTCTGTTTACCAACTCCCCATTCCCATTCCATCAGATATTGATCAAAAGGTTCTCTCTCATTCTGATAGGCTGAATTATCTGCAATCCATATTCCTACGGAGGCTTCCATATTTTCTGTAAACCAGGCCGGAACTTCCTGCGAATACATTTGGAAGCTTAAAACACAAAGTGTGATGATGATTGATTTTTTCATAATGTTCGTTTTAATTGATTGTATTTCCTTCGGCCAGTTGTTGCCAGTTGTCCAGCAAGATCTTCATATCCTCTTCTGCCTGCTTGCTTCCTGCCGAAATAAAGAAACCGCTCAGAAAGGGATTTTCGAATTCATAGGCAAAATCCAGGGAGATCCTGGTGCTTGTAGGCGCAATAGAATCTACCCTCCATAAACCCGATAAGGATTTAAAAGGAAATCTGTAATCTTCTCTTTCGGTATTTACCCTGAACTTAAACTGAACTCCGGGCTCCCACAGGGTACACACTTCTTCCCAGCTGTTTCCGGCAGGGTCTGCACATTCCCGTTTCATCCCGAGTCCGTTTCCTTCCAGTATCCTTACTTTATCTATTCCGGCTGCGGTAACCTCATGGTAATTCCCCACATCCGAAATAATATCCCATACTTCATCGACATGTGCATGGACGATCCGTTCTGCCGTAAAGTGATTTAGTCCTTTGGTCTTAGGGTACTGAATCCCTCCGTAGACCAGCAATGCCACGATAAGGGAGGCGAGGGTCAGTACAGTGATCTTTAAAATTTTTCGTATCATGATCTTTTTGTTTTCAGGTAAAATTAAGCCGGAAAAGAGGGCGTTTTCCGGGAAATAAGGCGCTCTTAATTAATTGAAACTCCTTAGAGACCTTTTTAAAATTCCCTATAGTTCTCGTTTAATTAAGCATTACTATTTTTATACTATGAACAGCATAGAGTCTTTTTCATTTATCGTTACTTTTTTCCTCGGAGGTATTATCCTTATCGGGATCTTTATCTTAAGTGTGGTACTGAGAAGCTCGGGTCTGGGATTCTCCCGCTATTTTCTCGCCTTTATAATTTTCGGGCTCATTCAACATCTCTTTACCTATTTGCTGTTCACCACAGAACTGATAAAACAGTGGCCTCATTTGTTCGGGCTTGGTTATCCTCTTCTCTTTCTGGTGGGTCCCGCCTTCTATTTTTTTGTCAGGAGTTACGGGGATAGTTCTTTCCGCTTTAAACCGGTATACCTGATCCATATCCTTCCCTTTCTTATCATGTTTGTTTTCTATCTGCCCCTTCATTTTCAAGGAATAGAAGAGAAGCAAAAACTCATCGATTATTATTACAATATCCTGCCTCAGGGAGGTGTTTCCTTTACAGACTGGTTCCTCGCCAGTTTATATATGCTGCTGTTATTTGCATATGCCGTCGGTTCTTTTGTGTACCTACATCGCAAAGACAAAAAGAACAGTATATTACTTAAAAGGATCAGTCTTCTTCTGATCCTGCTGGCATTTTTAGATCTTTTACTGCAAACGGGCTTCCTCCTTTCGGGAGCTTCTGCCATTACATCAGAGATCGTTCTGTCGGGGGTTTTATCTATCAGCATATTATTGCTGGGGTATTGGATCGTAGACATCAAACAGGTGTTGCCTTTGGGCGACAAAAACAAATACAGGACCTCTCCGCTATCGGACGAACAGAGCCGGCAGATACAGAAGCGAATACGGAATGCCATAGAAGGTGAGGAACTATACCTCAATCCCAATTTAAAGATCGGCGATCTGGCAAAAGCCATAGAAACTCCTTCTCATCATATTTCGCAAGTGCTTAACCACAGTATGCAGGCAGGTTTTTACGATATCATCAATAAATACCGTGTAGACAGGGCCCGGGAGTTATTGTGCTCTGCCACCCTGGAGAAACTTTCCATTCAGGCCATCGGGGAAGAGTGCGGATTTAACAACAAAGCCAGTTTTTACAGAGCTTTTAAAAAGCACACTCAAATGACGCCTTCAGAATACATCAGTAAAAAACACGGCAACTAAGGGAGCTTTTATTATTTTAGAGCCTTTAAAGTTAAATACATGCCACTGATCAGATCTGACTACAAGCCACCTCATCTTTTTAAAAACGGGCATTTTTCAACCATCTATTCCGGCCTTGTCCGAAAGGTTAACGGGATTCGGCAGGAACGGGAACGCATAGATCTTTCCGATGGCGATTTTATAGACCTGGACTGGAGTTTCTCCGCTTCGGAAACGGGTAAACTGATCGTGGTCATACACGGCCTGGAAGGAAATGCACAGCGCCCGTATGTAACCGGGGTGGCCCGTCTGTTTAATCAGAACGGCATCGATGCGGTATGCGTAAACCTCAGAAGTTGCAGCGGAGAGGTGAATAAATTGTTCCGGTCCTATCATTCCGGGGCTACCGAAGATCTGGTGGAGATCATGGATCATATAACAACCCATAAAAAGTATACGGATATCTATATTAACGGTTTTAGCCTGGGAGGCAACCTCAGCCTTAAATATGCCGGAGAAGGGAATCCTATTCCGGAACAGTTAAAAGCCATTATTGCCGTATCCGTCCCCTGTTATCTGTACGGATCGATGCTTGAGCTTCACAAGAGGAAAAACTTCCTTTATGCCAGGAGGTTCAAACAACATTTGCTTGAAAAACTGAAAGAGAAACAAAAAAAGTTCCCCGAAAAAATAAACGGTACCGATATCAGTAAAATAATAACCTTAAAGGATTTTGACGACGTATACACTTCAAAGGCTCACGGCTTTAAGGATGCGCTCGATTATTACGAAAAAGCCAGTTCATTACCGCATCTGCACAACATAAAGATCCCTACCCTTATCCTCAACGCCAGGAACGATTCTTTTCTCTCCGAAGAGTGTTTCCCGATGAAGGAAGCGGAAAAAAACAGCAATTTGTTCCTCGAAATTCCAGATCACGGAGGCCATGTCGGTTTTTATGCCGGAAACAGGGTTTATTACAATGAAAAAAGAGCGCTGGAATTCATTAATGAGAACGCTATTTAGTATCTTAGTAGGCTAAAATATCACCTTATGAAAAATTTACACAAAGCCGCCACAATTGTAGTTTTTTCCCTATTGATAAGTTGTGGTGGAAAAGAAGAGAAAAAAGAAGGATTCCAGTACGACCGAACTAAAAAAACAGAAACTTCAAAAGAGGATAAGACTTCCAATAACATTGTGTTGGTTTCCGACGACCTGATGAAGTTCAATTTGAAGGAGATCAGGGTAAAAGCCGGGCAGAAAGTTACTTTAACCCTAAAGCATACAGGTAAGCTTGACAAGAAGATCATGGGGCATAATTTTGTACTGCTCACGCAAGGAACCGATCTTGTTTCATTTGCTACTGTTGCTGCTACAGCCAGGGATAATGAGTACATCCCGGAAAACACTACCGAAGTTATTGTACATACCAAACTAATAGGCGGAGGAGAAACAGATGTTATAGAATTTGAGGCCCCTGCCAAGGGTACTTATGATTTCCTTTGCAGCTTTCCCGGACACTATGGCCTTATGCAGGGAAAATTTATCGTAGAATAGATATTTACTCAATATATTCAAATCAAAAAGCCCTGACGTTTTACCGCCAGGGCTTTTCTAAAAAACACTATAATTTATAATTAAAGAGACCAAGCTTTACCCTGGGTAGTTTCGTTTAGATCAACACAACCTTCCTGTCTTCCGGGAACCGGATCATAAGCCAGTACTTCTTTCCCGACAATCTCATTGGTCTTATAGCCGAAAATGGCCAGAGAACGAATATTGTCTAAAAAGACAAAGGTTAGTGTATCATCGTCAATAGAAGCATCTTCTCCTGCCTCCATAGCCTGTATATATTCGCCTAACTTCTCATAAATAGCTTCCTGTTCTTCCTTGCTTACTTTAAGTGATCCTGCCAGAACAGCTTCAATATCTTCTGCCTTTAATTTAGAGGCATCTTCCTTTTCTGATGCACTTAAAGCCTTAGCTGTAAAAACCTCCAGACCTTTCTTCATCAGCACCTGCTGCTCCGGTTCAAAAACCTCAAAAGCAAAAGTATCTACGAACTGAGGAACATTTACCTCAATTCCTCCGGGAGTATCTGTTACCGGCAAAATAATGTCTACCAGTTGCTGTACGGTCCTGCCTTCACCTTCCGAAAAGAACTGCGGGGTCCATGCAGGATATTTTTCATTCTGACAACTCTGTAATATGCTCAGTACCGTTGGAGTTGCTACTACAAACCCCATCGATAGCCCTAAATTCTTTATCGCCTTTCTTCTATCCATTATTGAAATATTAAAGGTTCATCTTTTTTAATTCCTTCACCGCGTGGTCTGCGGCCCTTGCCGTTAGTGCCATATAGGTAAGCGAAGGGTTCTGACATGCAGCAGAGGTCATCGCCGCTCCGTCGGTTACATAAACATTAGGCACCGCATGCAATTGGTTATTCGCGTTAAGCACCGAAGTTTTAGGATCCCGACCCATACGGGCAGTTCCCATTTCATGGATCCCGAGGCCTATGGCTCCGATATCATCCCAGGGTTCAATTTCCTTAAATCCTGCCTTATCCAGCATCTCCATCCCCTGAGCTATCATATCCTTACGCATCTTAAGTTCGTTTTCCTTAAAGTCTGCGTCAAAGGTAATTGTAGGTAATCCCCATTTGTCTTTTTTATTGTAATCCAGGTACATTTTGTTCTCATGGTACGGAAGGGTCTCTCCGAATCCCATAAGTCCCATCTGCCAGCCTCCGGGTTTCAGGATCGCATCTTTCAGCTCTTTTCCGTAGCTGAGCTCCCTGATACTCTCCGACCAGTCCTGGCGGCTTGCTCCACCCTGGTATCCGTATCCTCTGAGGAAATCCTTCTGATCCGTATCTCCTCCAAGGTTCCGGAATCTTGGAATATAGATCCCGTTAGGGCGTCTTCCCGTATAATACTTATCCTGAAAACCATCGAACTTGGCAACCGCCCCGGCCTTAAAGTGGTGATCCATAATATTGTGTCCCAGCTCTCCGGAATCATTCCCCATTCCGTTAGGGAACCTTTCCGATACCGATTGCATCAGAATAGAAGCAGAAGCTACTGCCGAAGCACAAAGGAAAATAACCTTGGCTTTGAACTCATAGGTCTGCATGGTTTCCGCATCGATCACTTTTACCCCGGTGGCACGCTTTGTATCCTTATCATACATTACTTCATAAACCACCGAATTAGGGCGAAGGGTCATATTTCCCGTTTCTGCCGCTGCCGGTAAAGTAGAGGAGTTACTGCTGAAGTATCCTCCAAACGGACATCCTCTCATACAGCGGTCCCTGAACTGACACTGGCTTCTTCCGGGTTTGGATCCCTGCGTAATATGTGCTGTTCTTCCTATGGTAAGTACTCTGTCATTATAATTACTGGCAATAGATTGTTTAAGGTGATCCTCCACACAGTTCAGCTCCATAGGCGGAAGGAAATTCCCGTCCGGAAGCTGAGGTAATCCGAGATTCTCACCACTCACCCCTATATAACTCTCTACGTAATCATACCAGGGCTTCAGGTCCTTATATCTTATAGGCCAGTCTACTGCTACTCCTTCCTTCGCATTCGCTTCAAAATCAAAATCGCTTAATCTGTAACTCTGACGTCCCCACATGATGGAACGTCCCCCTACATGATACCCTCTCATCCAGTCAAATCGCTTGTCTTCATTATAAGGGTGTTCGAGGTCGTTAACAAACCAGTGATTGTGTGCCTTGTTAGTAGTATATCCGGTTCGGTTCTGTTTAAGTTGTTTCTGGAGTTCTTCCTGAGGTAATTGCCCTCCGTTTTTAAACTCCCAGGGGTCTTTGTGCATGGTCGGATAGTCCTCCACATGCTTAACCATACGGCCACGCTCCAAAACCAGGGTTTTTAAGCCTTTTTCACAGAGCTCTTTTGCCGCCCATCCCCCGCTAATACCGGTTCCAACCACTATTGCATCGTATTCTTCTAAAGGTTCATTATAGTAAAACATAAGATGTTATTGGTTTTTTGAATATTATTGAAATTTATTAAAAATTAAATTATTTTTTTACATTTATCTGGCTTGTTTATTGAGAATTTCGTACTAAAACGTTTTCGTTGTTAAAATTTTAACAAAACTTTTTTTCGCCCGCTTTCATTTTCGGCAGAAATTCCAAAAAATAGAGCCTCGAAAGGAGCCTTTTTCAATTTTTTTTAAAAAAATTTTCGCTACAGTAAATTAATGTAGAAAGTGACTTTAGTTAAGACCATGGATCAGCTTCATCATTTCGAACATCAGGCAATGGCCACTCAGTTTTCCATCCAGTTAATACATGAGGATAAGGAATACGCTCAGAGTGTGGCACAAAGCTGCTTTATGAGGATCGATGAACTCGAATTAAAACTGAGTCGCTTTATTCCCGACAGCGATATTTCCAGGATCAACAAAATGCAGGATGGTACCGAACTCCTCCTGGATTACGAAACCTATGACTGCCTGAAAAAATCTATAGAGGTCATGCAGCTTACCAACGGGATCTTCGATATAGGAATGGCAAAATTAACGGATGTGTTCAGAGGCTTTAAAAAAGGGATCCTGAATATGGCCGAATACAAAAATGCCATTAAGGAAGTATTTGAGGAAAAGCAACAGGGAAGCATTTACCTGGATCCGGATGAGAAGAAAATATACTGTATAAAAGAAGGTATTAAAATAGATCTGGGCGGGATCGGAAAGGGCTATGCCCTGGATCAGATCGCACTGATCCTGAATGAACATCGCATAGACAGCTATGCTCTTAATGCAGGAGAAAGTACCGTACTGGTAAAGAATCATCCCGACCGGAAGCCGTTTTGGGAATACGGAATTGCCAGCATGAAAAGCGAAAAAGAATTAAAACTAAAAGATACAGCCGTAAGCGCATCCGGTTTTTACTGGAACGACCGGCATATTTTTAATCCCAGAACGGGAAATAACGACCAGACCCCCGAATTCGAAAGAGTGTGGTTAAGCTGTGATGAGGCAGCCTATTCGGATGCATATTCCACAGCTTTCTTTTTAATGAATGAAGCAGAGATAAGAGAAGTCATTAAAAGCACAGACACCATTAATTGGGGCGCATACAGTAAAGATGGAGAGATCCATTTTATATCGGATAACGCACATACATTAGAAATTTAATATAAAAGAACGAAGCATGTCAAATCAAACACCATCCGAAAAGAAAACATCCAAAGAAAGCAGGAGGGATTTTATTAAAAAGACGTCCGTTTTCGGAACCGGGATCATTCTGGCACGACCTTTCGGAATAAGGGCAAGTACTTTTTCGGTTTTTGACCAGGTAAATGTAGCCGTCGTGGGATGTGGGGGCCGCGGAAGCGGGATCATCTTCAGCAATATCCCTAAAATAGAGGGTTGCAACCTGGTAGCCGTATGCGATGTTATTGAAAGCAGGCGCGAAAACGCTAAACGCCGCTTTAAAGAACAACACGGAAAAACGGTAAATGCCTATGAGGACTTTTACGAAATGCTGGAGAAGGAAAAACTGGATGCCGTGGTACTGGCAACTCCGGATTTCTGGCATGCACCACATGCTATCGATGCCCTTAATGCAGGTTTGCACGTGTATTGTGAAAAAGCCATGTCCAACAGATTGAAGGATGCCCGAAAAATGGCAGAAACCATGAAAAAAACCGGGAAATACCTTCAGATAGGAAGACAGAGGCGCAGCAACGACAGGTACAGGTTTACCTATAAGAACCTCATCCAGAAAGAAAAGATGTTCGGGCGCCTCACCCATGCTACGGGCCAATGGAACCGCTCCAAAATATGGACTCAAATGCCCAATAAAAAGGACAATATCGACCTTAATAAATTAAGGAAATACGGCTTTGAATCTATTGACCAGGTATACAACTGGAGG
Source organism: Leptobacterium flavescens (assembly GCF_010671605.1). Lineage (GTDB taxonomy): Bacteria > Bacteroidota > Bacteroidia > Flavobacteriales > Flavobacteriaceae > Leptobacterium > Leptobacterium flavescens. The sequence goes on along the minus strand of NZ_JAABOO010000003.1, from coordinate 237,202 downwards.
AATTACAAAAAACTGGGAGGCGGAGTAGTTTCCGATCTGGGGTCCCATCAGATAGATATCTTTAACTGGTTCTTCAATGCATATCCGAAAACGGTATATGCTACCGGAAACAATTCTTATTTTGGTTATGAGCAGGCCGATACCATGGCTACCATCCTGGAATATGACACTCCTTCCGGACCGGCCATAGGGATCTATGAGAATATCTCCAATTCACGCGCCATAGGAGTCTATGAACGTTTTATTGGCGATCAGGGAGCTTTTATAATTTCTGAAGGCAAAGACAATAAGATATACAGGGAATCGGCAGTAGAAGCCAGTAAATGGCAGAAATATATAGACAAGGGATATATTGAAAATGAAGCCGGCCTGGCAAAGTATAAAGCAAAAGAAGTGGGGGATTCCGGGATCAAGGAAACCGCACCACAGATCAGTTATAAAATAGATCAGATCAAGGATATGGATGTGGTATATAACCTGCCCGCCCATACCGCTCACCTGAAGAACTTTATAGAGACCGTAAGAGGAAATGAAACCCTCAACTATGACGCGGTGGAATCTTATAAGAGTGAGGTTTGCATCTATAAGATCCACGATGCCATAAATAATGGTGGAAAACGCATCAGGATCAGGGCATCTGAATACGAAATTTAATATACTCAACACAACCAAAACACACCATCATGCAAAGAAGAGATTTTGTTAAGAACAGCGCGCAATTCGGACTGGCGCTATCGGTACTGGGACTTGCAGCCTGTGCAAGATCTAAAGATAAAAAAGAAGAACAGCTATCGGAAGAAAACGCATTGCAGGAGGCTGCTCCGTTTTTTAAACTTTCCCTGGCACAATGGTCATTACACAAAGCTATTTTCGATAATTCCTTAAACCCGATGGACTTTGCTGCCAAGGCAAAAGCACTCGGATTTGAAGGTATCGAGTTTGTAAGCCAATTATACAACACCGGCGATGAGAACAACCGCACTTTAATGATGCCGATGGATACGCTGATCAAGGAACTCAATATGAGAAGTAGCGATGCAGGGATACAGAACCTGCTTATCATGATTGATGGGGAAGGCGATTTTTCCGTTAAGAGTGAAGCCGACCGAAGTCAGGCAGTTGAAAACCACAAAAGATGGGTAGATGCAGCCAGCGGACTCGGATGTCATTCTATCCGAGTGAATCTTTTCGGGGAGACCGATCCGGAGATCTGGAAAGAAGTCTCTGCAGATTCCCTGAGTAAGATATCGGCCTATGCTGCCAAAAGCAATATCAATGTCCTGGTTGAAAACCACGGATACCTGTCGTCTCACGGACAATTACTTACCGAGGTGATGAAAATGGTTAATATGGATAATTGTGGTACCCTTCCGGATTTCGGGAATTTCTGCCTTAAAAGAGAAGGTGGCGCCCGCTGGGAAGCTTCCTGTGTGGAAGAGTACGATAAATACAAGGGAGTTGAAGAACTTATGCCGTACGCCAAGGCAGTAAGTGCAAAGTCCTATGATTTTGATGCGAACGGAAATGAAACTACTATAGATTACCAGAAAATGCTTCAAATTGTAAAGGATGCCGGTTATAAAGGATTTATCGGAGTGGAATACGAAGGAAGCAGGCTAAGTGAGGAAGAAGGAATAATTGCCACAAGGGATCTTTTAATTTCAGCAGCCAAAAAACTAAGCTAAATAATCAAACAGATGAATAGAAAAATACAGTTTCAACTCTCGTTAATGATGTTCCTGGAATTCTTTATCTGGGGAGGATGGTTCGTAACCCTGGGAACTTTTTTAGGAAACAACCTGAATGCCAGTGGAGGTGAAATAGCCCAAGCTTTTTCCACGCAGTCCTGGGGAGCAATTATCGCCCCGTTCATTATTGGGTTAATTGCCGATCGCTATTTTAATGCCGAACGTATTCTGGGAATACTCCATCTGGTAGGCGCATTTTTGATGTATCAGATGTCAAATGCCACAGATTTTAATGTATTTTATCCATATGTACTGGGATATATGATCCTGTACATGCCAACTCTGGCCCTGGTTAATTCGGTTTCCTTTAATCAGATGAAAGATCCGGCAAAACAATTTCCGTTTATAAGAGTATGGGGAACTGTAGGATGGATCGTAGCCGGACTGTTAATAAGCTTTGCATTTAAATGGGATTCTCTCGAAAATATAGAGAATGGCCTGCTGGCAAATACTTTTATGATGACTGCAGTAGCTTCTGCTATTCTCGGGCTTCTGAGTTTCAGTCTTCCCAAGACCCCTCCTAAAGTAAACAAAGATGAAAAAGTAACGGTTTCAGACATTCTGGGGCTCGACGCCTTGAAATTACTTAAGGACAGGAATTTCCTGGTGTTCTTTATTTCATCGGTACTCATATGTATTCCTCTGGCGTTCTATTATCAGAACCTGAGTCCTTTCCTCACCGAGTCTAAAGTGGAGAATTCAACCGCCTGGGCATCCGCAGGTCAGATCTCGGAGGTGCTCTTTATGTTGCTGTTGCCATTCTTCTTTAAAAAATACGGTTTCAAAAAAACTATTTTGGTGGGAATGATCGCCTGGGCAGTCAGATACGTGCTATTTGCTTACGGAAATGGAGATTCTCTTTTCTTTATGCTGGTCCTTGGGATCGTTCTGCATGGGATCTGTTATGATTTCTTTTTTGTATCGGGGCAGATCTATACGGACAGCAAGGCAGGAGAAAAATTTAAAAGTGCCGCTCAGGGCCTTATTACCCTTGCCACCTACGGTGTCGGGATGCTGATAGGATTCTGGGTAGCCGGAAAAATTACAGACGAATTCGCAAGACCCGATAACACCCATGTATGGGAAACCATCTGGATCTACCCGGCAGCTTTTGCCTTTGCGGTGATGTTGCTTTTTGGAGTCTTGTTTAAAAACGAAAAAATAGAATACAATAACTGATGCGAAAACTCAGAATGGGAATGATAGGTGGAGGACAAGGTTCCTTCATCGGCGATGTTCATAGAAAAGCGGCCGCTATAGACGGGATGATAGAACTGGTATGCGGAGCTTTCAGCAGCAGTGCTGAAAAATCAAAAGCGTCAGGAAAAGCACTTTTCCTGCCGGAAGAAAGATGCTATGCCAACTTTGAGGAAATGATCCTCGCAGAAAAGGAATTGGCTCCGGGAGAACGCATGGATTTTGTTTCTATCGTAACTCCGAATCACATGCACTTTGCGCCTGCAAAAATGGCTCTGGAAAACGGTTTTCCTGTGGTTTGTGACAAACCTATGACCTTAACTATTGAGGAAGCAGTAGAGCTGGAAGCACTGGTAAAACAAACGGGCCTTCTTTTCGGGCTTACTCATAATTATCCGGGAAACCCTATGGTTAAACAGGCCCGGGCAATGGTAGCCAAAGGCGACCTCGGGGATATCCGGAAAGTGCAGGTACAATACCTGCAGGGATGGATGGCCACAGCGGTCGAAAAGACAGGTCAGAAACAGGCCTCATGGAGAGTAGATCCCAAGCGTTCCGGGATCGGAGGTGCCCTGGGGGATATAGGAACCCATGCCGAAAACCTGGTAGAGTTTATTACCGGTTTGCAGATAGAAGAACTGGCAGCCGACCTCGGGAGGTTCGGAGAAGGCAGGATCCTGGACGACGACGGGAATCTTCTGCTAAGATTGGAGAACGGGGCCAAAGGCACCATGTCTTTCTCACAGATCGCAACCGGAGAGGAAAACAACCTGGCAATACGGGTTTACGGAGAAAAGGGAAGCCTGGAATGGCATCAGGAAGATCCCAACAAACTTTTTACCCGATGGCTGGACAAACCAATGAAGGTATTCACCCCGGGAGGAAATGATCTTTATGATGAAGCGGCTTCTGCTAGCCGTATCCCTTCAGGACATCCCGAAGGATACCTGGAAGCCTTTGCAACGGTATACAGGAATTTTGCCACTCACCTGATGGCCGTTATGAACGGAGATAGTATCGAAAGACCCGATTACCCTTCGGTAAGCGATGGCGTAAGAGGAGTTAAATTTATTTACGCGGCAGTGGAAAGCGATAAGAACAACGCTGCCTGGACCAAGATCAATTAATATAGTAGGATGAAAACAATAAAAGGACCTGCGGTCTTTCTCGCACAGTTTGTCGATAGCAAAGCTCCCTTCAATACCCTGGACGGGATGTGCAAATGGGCTGCAGATTTAGGATATAAAGGAATACAGATCCCCACCTGGGAAAACTTTCTGATAGACCTGGACAAGGCTGCGGAAAGTCAGACGTATTGCGATGAACTCAAGGGAAAGATCAACTCATACGGACTGGAGATCACAGAGCTGTCTACCCACCTTCAGGGGCAGTTGGTAGCCGTACATCCGGCCTATGATCTTATGTTCGATAACTTTGCACCCGATGCCGTTAAGAACAACCCGAAAGCCCGTACGGAATGGGCTGTAGAGACCGTAAAGAAGGCTGCTGTTGCCAGCAGAAGACTGGGATTAAATGTACACGCCACCTTTTCGGGAGCTCTCTTATGGCACACATTTCATCCCTGGCCGCAAAGACCGCCGGGGCTGGTAGAAATGGGCTTTGAGGAACTGGCCAAACGATGGCTTCCTATCCTGGATGTTTTTGAAGAGAACGGGGTTGATGTCTGCTACGAAGTACATCCCGGAGAAGACATTCACGATGGAGTTACCTTCGAGCGTTTCCTGGAAGCTACGGGAAATCACAAAAGGGTGAATATCCTGTACGACCCGAGTCATTTTGTGCTTCAGCAACTGGATTATATTGAATACATAGATCACTATCACGAATTCATCAAGGCTTTTCATGTAAAAGATTCCGAATTCAACCCTACCGGAAAAAAAGGAGCTTTCGGGGGTTACGGCGATTGGATTGACCGTGCCGGAAGGTATCGCTCTCCGGGAGACGGGCAAATAGACTTTAAGACCATTTTTTCCAAGCTCACCCAATACGGATGCGATGTATGGGCGGTAATGGAATGGGAATGTTGTATAAAAAGCCCCGAGCAGGGAGCTCGTGAAGGGGCACCCTTTATTAAAAACCATATCATAGAAGCCACGCAGAAGGCTTTTGATGATTTTGCCGGAGGGGATATCGATAAAGAACAACTCAGAAAAATATTAGGCCTTAACGAATAAAAACAAAACGATGAAAAAACTTAGCATTCTTATCATAGCCGCCATCATGGTTACAGCCTGCGGCCAGACACAGACCAAAGAAGAAAAACAGGAAGAAACCGCCAAGGTGGAAGAGCAGAAACAGGAACCTACCAAACCTGAAGAGACGGAAGTATGGGAACCGGAACCTGCTCCAATTTCCTTTAATGCCAATAATGTTCCCTCAGACGCAGTGGTGCTTTTTGACGGCACCAGCCTCGATGCCTGGGAAAGCAGTAAAAGCCCAGGAGAAGCAGCGGGCTGGATCATCAACGACGATGGCTCTATGAGCGTTAAACCAGGGACGGGAGATATACAGACCAAAGCAAAATTCGGAAGCATACAATTACATCTCGAATGGAAAGCTCCGGCAGTTATTGAAGGTGAAGGACAGGGTCGCGGAAACAGTGGGGTGTTCTTTCAGAACAGGTATGAAGTGCAGATCCTGGACAGCTATCAGAACAGGACCTATTCTAACGGACAGGCAACCTCTGTTTACAAGCAGCACATTCCCCTGGTGAATGCCACCAAACCGAATACCGAATGGCAGACCTATGACATTATTTTTCATGAGCCGGAATTTGATGCGGAGGGAAATAAGACAAGATCGGGAACGTTCACGGTTATTCACAACGGGGTTCTTGTACAGGATCATGTAGAAATACAGGGAACAACAGAATATATAGGCTGGCCCAAAAACGCAGCACACGGAAAAGATATCATCAAGCTTCAGGACCACAGCAATCCTGTAAGTTACAGAAACATCTGGGTACGAGAGCTGTAAATTCCCGTACCAGTTATTGTTGATCTGATGAAGGATCCTTTTTGAGGACTAGAGGTGAGAATAGTCTTTGAAAAGGATCTGTTTATTTATGTGGTTGTTTTAAAAAGTTTTTAATAATACAGAAAAAGATCTTCATATAATTCCCCTTCTCCCCGTGGGAGAAGGTCGGCCTGCCAAAAGGCAGGTTGGGATGAGGGGCAGCCCTCACCTTAATCCTCTCCCAGCGGGAGAGGAGATAAATATCTTTAAACAGGAGCTTTTTTTGAAAAAAGAGGGGTTAGTATAATTTACGATTTCGGATTGACGATTGCTAAATGATTCCTCATTATACAGATTGTCCCCTTGAGGGGACTTCAGGGGTGTAAAAAACCTCCCACCCACTTAAAAGCAGGAATCTTCCTCCCTTCGACTGCGCTCAGGGTGACAGGAGGATTTGTTCTCCCCTGGAGGGGAGAAAACAAGAGGGGTATCTCCAGACTCTTATCAATCAGGAATAGATTCTTAATTAGGCTCAGCTACATATTTTCAATACTTTTGGTTTTGTTTACCTTTGTGCAACTTTTAATTAGTACCTATGATAAAATCGATGACCGGTTTCGGTAAAAATGTTATTCAGCTTCCGACCAAGAAAATAACAGTGGAGTTAAAATCACTCAACAGTAAAAACCTGGACTTGAATGCCCGTATCCCTTCAATTTACAGGGAAAAGGAGCTGGAACTTCGGAACATGATAGCAAAATCGCTGGTCAGAGGTAAGATCGATTTTGGACTGTACATTGAAATTACCGGGGAAGAAACTTCTACCCGGGTAAATGAAGGGGTTGTAAATGAATACATCAAACAATTAAAAGGATTATCCCTTCCGGGTGTCGGGAGTGATCAGGATGTCGAATTGTTGAAGATGGCAGTACGTATGCCGGATGCACTGAAAACGGAACGGGATGAAATTGACGAAAAAGAATACAAGGCCATCAAGGAAGCTGTAAAAGACGCCCTGGAGGAAATTAATAAGTTCAGAGGGTCTGAAGGAAAAGCACTGGAAAGCGATTTTACATTGAGGGTAAACAATATCACAGCTCTGTTGGAAGAGGTAAAAAAGATAGATCCGGAACGTATGGATCAGATAAGGGTTCGCCTGGAAAAAGCAGTTTCCGAGATCAAGGAAAATGTCGATGCTAATCGTTTTGAACAGGAGCTGATCTACTACCTTGAAAAATTCGATATTACCGAAGAAAAAGTACGTCTGGCCAATCACCTGGAATATTTTATCACCACGCTGAGCTCTAAGGAATCCAATGGAAAAAAACTAGGTTTTATCTCCCAGGAAATGGGAAGAGAAATAAATACCATGGGGTCTAAAGCCAATTACGCGCCTATGCAGCAAGTAGTGGTGCAAATGAAAGATGAACTGGAAAAAATAAAAGAACAACTCTTAAACGTACTCTAATGAAGCAGGGAAAGCTTATTATTTTTTCCGCTCCCTCCGGATCGGGTAAAACCACTATAGTAAGGCATCTTTTACAATACCCGGAACTAAACCTGGAATTTTCTATCTCGGCCACTTCCAGAGCACCGAGAGGTGAAGAGGTAGACGGGCAGCATTATTACTTTATTTCCCTGAAAGATTTTAAAAACCATATTAAGAACGGTGATTTTCTGGAATGGGAAGAAGTGTACAGGGATAATTTTTACGGAACTCTTAAGACCGAGATCGAGCGTATCTGGGCTAAGGGAAAACACGTTATCTTCGATATTGATGTGGTAGGCGGTCTGAGAATTAAAAAGAAATTCCCCGATCAAACCCTGGCGGTCTTTGTAAAGCCTCCAAGTGTAGACGAGCTGAAGATACGCCTGAAGAAAAGAAAAACAGAGAGTGAGGACAAGATCAATATGAGGGTAGCTAAAGCTTCAGTAGAACTGGCTACGGCTCCTCAGTTCGATACGGTCATCAACAATATTGATCTGGATACTGCCAAGGCAGAAGCCTATGAATTGGTAGCAAATTTTATCGGCCTTAATAAAGCAGAAGAAAAATGAGAAAAAAGATAGGGTTATACTTCGGTACTTTTAACCCTGTTCACAGCGGGCATCTTGCCATTGCCAATCATATGGCGGAATTCAGTGACCTGGATGAGATATGGCTGGTCATTACCCCTCATAATCCCTTTAAGAAAAAGAGCTCTCTTCTGGATAATCATCACCGCTATCAGATGGTTTATGAAGCAACAAAAGATTACCCCAGGCTAAAGCCTACCGATATCGAGTTTAAGCTTCCTCAACCCAACTACACGGTAAATACCCTGGCCTATATTCAGGAGAAGTATCCTCTGCACGAATTTGCGCTTATTATGGGCGAGGACAACCTCAAGAGCTTCCACAAATGGAAGAACTACGAGGTGATCCTTAAGAACCATCATATCTATGTTTATCCGAGAGTATCCAAAGGGCAGATCCCTGACGAATTCGAAGGGCATGAAAGAATACATCCGGTTGATGCTCCGGTTATGGAGATCTCATCCACCTTTATCAGGAACGCTATCAAAGAAAAGAAAAACATCCGGCCGTTACTTCCGGAAGCAGTGTGGAAGTACGTAGACGAGATGAATTTTTACAGGTAAAAAAGAAACCGCCCTCAAGTATTGCTACCAGAGAGCGGTTTCCAAACTAAATAACCAACCAAAAAAATCAACTATATTGTAATACTTTTTCTTTCACTCTTTCTTTCTATGCTCATCGTAGGAAGTACTTTTTTCTCTCGCTTCTTTGCTTCATTTGTTCCTCTCAGGAACTCTATGTACCCTCTACCTTTAAACTCATAAACCGTGCCAGAATTCGGGTGAAATAATTCTATAGTATTATCATTAATAACGGTGAGCTCAAAGTAATCATTATTCAAAAAGTCATAATCTAATGTTAAAGTTTTTACGTACAAATCACCCTTCACATTTTGCACACTATAAACACCTTCATAATCCCAAAATATATTATCAATTCCCGTGCCATTTTTGTCTGTTGAGGACCTAAAAATGGTATCATCACCTGTTAAAAATTGTAAAAAATTCTCAGCATCAAACTTATTAATCGCTCCTTCCTGGCTTGTATATGTCTTTTCCCATACTTCATACTCCTGTAAAAAATAAGTGATATTGTCATAGAACACCAGGTCGTAATCAAAATTGTGCCTGTAATAACCTGTCAGGTAATAGGAAGTATTGGACGGCCTGTGATACATTCTGATTCTGTTGGCACTCAGAGGAAAAACCTCCAGTTCCATATAACCGTCGGCATCATGGGAAACCTCGAGAAATTCGCCATAGGTATCGTAATCTCCAATATCTATTCCGAGTCCGTTTCCTTTATCTCCAATACCCACAAGATTGTTGTTGGCATATAATACTCCTGACCTGAAAGACACTGTAAACGCCTTCTGTAAAAAAGGTACTTCCCCGTTTCCTGTGGTCTCATTAATATTTACATACCAAAGATCATAAGAGGTCAGTAATTGGTTTAACGAAAAGACAGGTTCTTCGATAATAATATCATCTTCAATGATTACCTGAGTATCGCAGGAAACCGTCATCACAAACAAAAATAAAAATCCAAATAGTAGTTTTACAGCTTTCATAGGCTTGTCTTTTAAGGTTACAATTAGGCCTAACCAATTAATATGCCAAAATTTTTAACCTATTGATAATCAGCATTTAACAAGATGGTTGTTTTTTTATTTATTTTTGGCACCAGAATTAATACTTTATGGACAAGTCACCAAAGTTTGCAGTTTTAGGAGGAGGAAGCTGGGCAACTGCAATTGTCAAAATGTTAACTGAAAATCTGGATGAGATCGGGTGGTATATGCGAAGTGTTTATGCAAAGGAACATTTGCTGAACGCCAAACATAATCCCAACTATCTGAGTTCTGTAGAATTTCATACAGAGCAGTTAAAGATCAGCAATGACATCAATGAAATCATCTCCGAAGCAGACTATCTTATTTTTGCCATTCCATCGGCATTTTTATCCAAGGAGCTCGAAAAGATAAATGTTTCTTTAAAAGACAAGATCGTCTTTTCGGCCATTAAGGGTATTGTTCCCGAAACGGGGCTGATCGTCGGGGAGCATTTCCACAAAGAATACGATATTCCTTTTGAAAATATAGGGGTCATCACAGGGCCTTGTCACGCAGAGGAGGTAGCCCTGGAGCGACTTTCCTATCTTACCATTGCCTGCGCCGACGAAAAAAAGGCAAAGCTCGTGGCCAAATGTGTGAGCAGCGACTATATAAAGACCAAGATCTCCGACGATATTATCGGAACGGAATATGCCGCCATGCTTAAGAATATCTACGCTATTGCAGCCGGGATTGCTCATGGTATGGGATATGGGGATAATTTCCAGAGTGTTTTGATGAGTAATGCCATTCGGGAGATGAAACGCTTTATAAAGCGCATTCACCGTATGAAGAGAAATATCAACAACTCTGCCTATCTGGGCGACCTGCTGGTAACGGGTTATTCGGTTTTCAGCCGGAACCGTATGTTCGGTAATATGATAGGTAAAGGCTATACGGTAAAAAGCGCCATGATGGAAATGAATATGGTGGCCGAAGGTTATTATGCGGCTAAAAGTGCCCGCCTTATCAACGAAAAATTCAAAAGCAGAAATACGCCCATCATAGACGCGGTATACGAGATCCTCTACAATGGAAAGGAAGCCAAGAAGGTATTTAAAAAACTAACGGATCGCCTGGATTAATGGATTACCATCTGAAAGAACCATCTGCTTCACTCTCCCCTTTTATCAGGAGCTTTTGGTCCTTAAATGATGATAGCTCCCAAAGCGGAAAAGAAAAAATAATTCCCGACGGTTATCCCGAACTCATCTTTCACTATGCCGATCCTTACAGGGTAAACATAAGTGGGCAATGGGAACTTCAGGAAAAGGAACTCCTTGCCGGACAGATCAGGAATCATTTCTTTCTCGAGAATACCGGAAAAACAGGAATGTTCGGAATTAAGATGCAGCCCACTGCCCCGAGAGAACTCTTCGATCTGCAAATGGACCTGCTTACAGACAAAGTAGTTCCGCTTAAGGGAGAACTCCTTCAAACTTTATCACCTTTAAAACAAATAGCCTGTTCCTCTGCAGGTTTTGAGGAAAAAGTGAGTGCTGCCGAAAACTGGTTCACCGCTTATCTGGAACAAAAAGAGATAAAGGAAAACCCGGTCCGTACGGTGGTATCAAAGATCATAGATTCCCAGGGGGTAATTAGTGTAGATGACCTGCAGGAATATACTTCCGTATCTATGCGAAGCCTGGAACGCAATTTTAAGATGGCTGTCGGGCTGTCGCCCAAGTTCTATATCAGGATCATCAGGTTCTCCAATATCTTCAGAAGTGTAGAGGAAGATTCCAAATGGTCGGATATCGTATATCAATGCGGATATTACGACCAATCTCATTTTATAAAGAATTTTAAAGAGTTTAGCGGGAAAAACCCATCTGATTACGGTTTTGATGAAAAAACCATGGCAAATTTCTTTCTCTCCCCGCCAAAAAACTGAGTGGCGTTTTTTTACAATACATTTTGCCGGACAGCTTTTATTTTTGAGAACAGAACCAAATAAATTTAAACAGATGAAAAAAGTTTATCCCCTTTTGTTTTTAATGGCCCTGTTCACTGTACAATCCTGTGCACAGGACAATAAACTCCGTTTTCTTGAAGGTACCTGGAAAGTAGAGAACAAGGAAACTTATGAGGAGTGGAAAGCAGACGGTAAGGACGGTTTAACAGGCAGGTCCTATCGTATCAGGGACGGGAAAGAGATCACCACAGAGCGCCTTCAGATCAGAAAAGACAAGAAGGATATTATCTACACCGCCACCGTTTTAAATCAGAATCAGGGTAAGGGGATCGACTTTAAACTCAACCGGGAAATAAAGGAAGTCTTCGCTTTTGAAAACCCGGAGCACGATTTTCCGAAAAAGATCATTTATACCCAAATAGGCGATAACAAACTTCAGGTAAAAGTACTGGGAGAGAACGACAAAGGCTTTATTTTAACGATGATTAAACAATAATTAAGAATTAAATTCCCTATTTTTAGCTTAAACCATCTCCTCTAAACAAACAAGCTAAAAATGAAAAAATTACTTCTCATCGGTCTGCTCCTTTTGATCTATTCCTGTAATAAAGCAGAAAAAATTGCTTCTGCGGAAGCCAGCCTCAGCAGGCTTGCGGATTATACGGATACCGAATACGGCTTTCTTGAAGTTCCGGAAAGCCGGGAGTCCAACAGTGATAAAAAGATAAAACTGGCCTATATTGTCCTGAAGGCAAAAAGCGAGAATCCCAAACCCGATCCGATCGTTTATCTGCAAGGTGGTCCCGGTGGCTCTACCCTTTTTATGGCGGCTTTCTGGGAGAATCATCCGCTGAGAAATGACCGGGATATCGTGCTGATGGATCAGCGTGGTACCGGACTTTCCAATGCAGTATGTGCTGATATGGGAAATGAACTGATCGATGTTTTATCTATGGATCTCAATTCGAAAGAAGAGTATGAAGAAGTAAAAAAGCGATTAAAGAAATGTAGGCAGGAGATCTCGGAGAAAGATTTTGATCTTTCTGCTTATAACAGCAGGGAAAATGCAGCAGATTTTGAAGATCTCCGTAAAGAACTGGGTTACCGGCAGTGGAACCTGTTCGGAGGATCCTACGGTACCCGCCTCGGGCTTACCTATATGAGAGATTTTCCGGAGAAAGTACGTTCGTCGGTATTATTTGGGGTCTTTGCTCCCGAATCCGATCTCTACAGCAACTTTATCTCTAATTTCAACGCCTCCCTTTCCAAAACCTTTGAGGCCTGTGAGAATGACCCGGACTGTAATGAGAAATATCCCGATCTGAAAAAACGCTTTTTCGAAACGGTGAATGCTTTAGATAAGAAAGCAGTTGTTTTTGAGTACCAGGGGAAAGATTTCCACCTGAATTCTCAGGATATGCTCCTGCTAACGCATCAGCTGCTTTACAGCAGATCTACCATCGGTTTGGTACCTGCTTTTGTGGAAGCAGTTAACTCAGGAGACGAAAGAACTTTGACACAGGCACTGCAAAGAACGGTTGCCACCACCAATCTTATTAATTTTGCCATGTATCTTTCGGTAAACGCCTATGAGGAATTGCCCTTTAACGGAGCCAGGGATCTGGAAGAAGATCTGAAGAACAATCCCGATTTTATTACGGGGCCTTCTTATTTTAATTACGATGCAAAGATCCTTGAAAAATGGCATCCTCACAGGGCCGGGGATATTGAAAATGCTCCCGTAATATCTGATATTCCAACCTTATTTGCCAACGGGCGTTTTGATCCAGTAACACCTACCAGTAATGCCAGGCAAGCCGCCAAGAGTGTGAAAAATTCCTTTTTTGTAGAATTCCCGACAGACAGTCACAGTTTGTTTAACCCGTGTTTCTTTAGAATATGCAGGGAATTCCTGGACAATCCGGCAACAAGTCCGGACCTCTCCTGTGCATCGCAGAGTTTTTCCATTCCGTGGTTTTAGATCCTGTCGAAACCGAAGTCGGAATGCTGCTCTACAAGATTTAGCATAAGACTTCTGTACAGATCGATCTTTTCCTCATCCAATGCAAAAACATCAGCAAATTCTGCAAGGACCACCTCCAGTAATTTGCCAATACTTCCGATATCGAAGTACAACCTTCCCGTTCTCCGGATAAGGAAGTCCATCGGGCTTTGTACCATCTCATATTGCAGACTAAAACCTAGTTCGGCACGGATCATTTTTGCATAGGTATCGCCTTCGTTAAAAGTCCTGTATTTTTCCAGGATCCATTCGGTCTGCCTACCGTAATTAGATACCAGATACCAGGCGTCATAATGAGTAAATCCGTCGTCTTTGATCCGGGCAAAGACCTCTTCTATATATGATTTCACTTCATTATAATCGAGAAAGGGGCCGCCACATAGGGGGATCTCATCCGTAAAGTTCTTTTTGAATTCCCGTTCATAGTCCTCTTCATACTTCCGGCATACCCTGTTCACCACTCTCTCGGCCATTTTCCGGTAACCCGTGAGTTTCCCTCCCGCAATGCTGAAAAGGCCACTATCTGAGGTAAAGATCTCATCCTTACGGGACAATTCCGATGCCGATTTTCCCTCTTCGTGAATAAGGGGCCGAAGTCCGGCCCAGCTGGAAATAATGTCTTCCATTTCCAGGTTCACTTCCGGGAACATATTGTTAACTGCTGAGATCAGATAAATGGCATCTGCCAGGTTTACGGAGATCCTGTCTTTATCATCCTCATAATTGGTATCAGTAGTTCCCACATAGGTGATCTTTCCTCTGGGAATGGCAAATATCATCCGCCCGTCGGGAACATCGAAATAAACCGAATGCTTTACAGGGAGCTTTTCATATGGAAAGACCAGGTGGACTCCTTTGGTCAGGTGCAGACGCTTTCCTTTTTTTGATTTGTTTACTTCCCTTAATTCATCTACCCAGGGGCCTGAAGCGTTTATTACATATTTAGAGCGTATTTCGTATTCCTCTCCGCTTACCTCATCCTCTACCTTAACCCCTCTTACCGTTTCATTCTGATAAAGGAAGTCACAGACCTTCGTATAATTTACAGGAGTGGCATCATACTGCAGGGCTGTTTTGATATTTTCGAGCGTAAGACGGGCATCATCGGTTCTGTATTCCGCATAGTATCCGGCTCCTTTAAGGATCTCTTCCGGGAGCAGGGGCTCAAGATCCATGGCCTCTTTTTTCTCCAGCATTCTGCGTTGATCTTCGCCTTCCACCTGAGCCAGGATATCGTATACTTTAAGTCCTATGGAGGTTAACCATTTTCCATAGGAACCATGCTCAATAAGCGGAAGCAGCATTTTTTCCGGGATAACCAGATGCGGTGCCAATTTGTGAACGATAGCCCGTTCAGATCCCACTTCCTTTACCAGCCAGAAATCGAATTGCTTTAAGTAGCGGAGGCCTCCGTGTATGAGTTTGGTAGATTTACTACTGGTTCCGGAGGCAAAATCGTTCTTTTCGACGAGTGCGACTTTTAGTCCGCGGGAAGCAGCGTCCAGCAGGATACCGGCTCCGGTAATCCCTCCTCCGATAACTACAAGGTCAAAAACTTCACTCCTTAGTTTTTCGACATATCGTTCTCTTTTAAGATTGGAGAATTCAACTCTCTTCATACCAGTTTTTTGTTCTTTTAACAGCTTTTTTCCAGCCTTTATACAATTCTTTTCTTTTGGCTTTTCTGAGGACAGGAGTAAATATGCGTTCCATCTTCTTATTACTACTGACGCTCTCCTGGGTCCACATCCCAACTCCAATCCCTGCCATAAATGCGGCTCCCATGGCGGTAGATTCTATATTCTCCGGCCGGAGTACTTCGGTATTCAGGATATCGGCCTGGAACTGCATCAGGAAATTATTGGCACAGGCACCTCCGTCTACCCGAAGGTTCATTAATTTGGTTCCGGAATCGTTTTGCATGGCTCTGATAATATCTTTGGTCTGATAGGCCAGTGATTCCAGGGTGGCCCTGGCTATATGGTTCTTTCCGGTATCTCTGGTAAGTCCAAAAATAGCCCCGCGTGCATACATATCCCAATAGGGAGCTCCCAGTCCTGCAAATGCAGGGACCACATATACCGGATTTTCTCCGGTTACCTTTTTTGCCAGTTCCTCCGATTCTTCAACGGATTCAATGATCTGAAGTCCATCTCTCAGCCACTGTATAGCCGCTCCGGCTATAAACACACTTCCCTCCAGGGCATAATACACTTTTCCGTTTATTCCCCAGGCAATGGTGGTAAGAAGTCCGTGGTCTGAAAACTGAGGATCCTCCCCGGTATTCATCAACATAAAACATCCGGTACCATAGGTGTTTTTTGCGGTGCCTTTTTTAAAGCATCCCTGCCCGAACAGTGCTGCCTGCTGATCTCCTGCTACCCCCCAAACAGGGATCTTTTCTCCTTGTATATCGAAGCTTCCAAAATCTGCGATCGAAGGTCTTACTTCGGGGAGCATTTTTACAGGTATTCTAAGTTCTTCAGCAATTCTGTCATCCCATCGTAATTTTACGATATCAAATAACATGGTTCGCGAAGCATTACTATAGTCGGTAGCGTGAATTTTTCCTTTGGTCATATTCCATATCAGCCAGCTGTCTACGGTCCCAAAAAGTAGGTCTCCCTTCTCTGCTTTTTCCCTGGCACTCTCTACATGATCCAGGATCCATTTGATCTTGGTAGCTGAAAAATACGAATCGATGACCAGGCCCGTCCTATTCCTGATATGCTCTGAAAGTCCTCTGTTTTTCAGGTCTTCACAAATAGCAGAAGTGCGTGTATCCTGCCATACTATGGCATTGTACACCGGTTTTCCGCTATGCCGGTCCCAAACCACTGTAGTTTCCCGCTGGTTGGTAATACCTATAGCTTTTATTTCGGATGGGGTCACTTTATTCTTTTGAAGAAGCCGGTCCAGGACTTCCAGTTGTGTCCTTAATATTTCTGTAGGATCATGTTCTACCCAACCCGGTTCGGGGAAGATCTGTTCGAACTCTTCCTGTTCAATTCCGACGATCTTTCCTTTACTGTTTATTAAGAGTGCTCTGGAGCTGGTAGTTCCCTGGTCTAAGGAAATAATATATTGGTCTTTCATGGCGGAATACAGGAATAAGAGTTTGTTCTAAAAATACACTTTTATAAATAGGATGACAAATATTTTGGGAGGTAGTTCCTCCGGTAATTTCCGGATAAAAACTGTAACAAATCAGGGTTTTGAGCTACTTATAGGTAGCTAAATCAAATAGAAATGACCATTAGCAATAAAAACCTCGTCCTGAGCCTGGGGCTCCCCCTGGCAGTCATCCTTTCTTCTGTTTTTTTAAGCCTTAGCTCTCTGATCAAAACCTATCCGGAACTGGCGATAGGTATTACTTACGATCTTACTTTATTTGCTCCTGTGCTCTATCTGCTACTGATACGCAAGAAGAAGATCCCGAAAATCACGGCTGTTCCCTTTTTTACCTTTGGGATCCTTCTGAGTACCGTTTTACTACCGGAAGAGCAGCATTATCATCTGAACCTGATTAAAACCTATGTGTTTCCGTTGGTGTTAATAGCTGTATTAGGTTTTATAGCTTATAATTTTTATCGGATCGCCAGGATCTTTATGTCTCATCCCGAGCGCAAAAAAGACAGTTATATTGCCATCAGGGAGAGTATTGAAAAAGTGCTTGAAAAACCTAAACTTGCACGTATAATGGCTACAGATTACGCCATGCTTTATTACGCATTTTTTCTCTGGGGAAAGCGAAGCAAAAGCGAGAACTCCTTTACCCATTATAAGGAAAACGGATCGATCGCCATGCTGATAGGTATTCTGGCTGTAATAGGGATAGAGACCTATGTAGTACACGTTCTGCTGATGAAGTGGAGTCCGGTGGTAGCTTTTATTCTTCTGGTGTTGAGTATTTACGGCGGCCTTCAGTTTTTGGGGCATGTCAAAGCCATTTTAAAGAGGCATTCTGAAATAAAGAAAAGCAAGATACATTTAAAGAACGGGCTTTTCGGAGATACGATCATAGACATCGATGCTATTGAAAAGATAGAAGCCACATCAAGGGATATAGAAGATGAGAACAGGAAGATAAGCAAATTAGCAACTCTTGGAAAGCTGGAACCTCACAACACTGTTATTTATTTATCCAGACCTCATAAGATGGAAAAAATATACGGCTTAAGCAGCGAATACGATATTCTCTTACTTCAGGTGGATAAGCGCGAGCAATTTATTTCCAGAATAAAGGAGCTTAAAGAGCTGTAGTCTTTTTGGTGAAATCGTACTCTCTTTCTACCAGGCAGATTCGAACCTTGTACCAGCTGTACCAGTTTTTTATACCTTTTTGCTGAGCCATGAGATGTTCACTGTTCTTTTTCCAGTTGGCAATAGCCTCCAGGCTCTCCCAGTAACTTATTGCTATTCCCAATCCGCTTCTTGCGCTTTCAAAATCCAGAAACCCCGGTTGTGTTCTGGCCAGTTCTTCCATTTTATCTGCAGTTTCGGCATATCCATTATCTCCTTCCGTACGGAGGTTTGTAAAAATAACAGCGTAATAGGGTTTATTCATGATTGAGTTTTTTGATGTGTTTTTCTCTGATCTCCCAGAGTTCCTCAAAGTTATAATTTGAAGCGTACTTTACCCATTTTCTAAGGTATTCTTTTAATTGTTGCGCTTTAAAATTCCCCTCCTTGATAAGGAGGGGTGCCGACCTAAAGGTTGGCGGGGTGGTTCTTTACACCCCTGAAGTCCCCTCAAGGGGGCAATTTTATATAATATTCAATCATTTAACATTCGTAAATCTAAAATCATCAATCTCCTTTTCCTTCGACTGCGCTCAGGATGACAGGAGAAGGAAAAGGAGGGCCTTCCCGAAGGCAGAGCGGTTATTGCACCACTTCCACCCACTGCCCTTTGGTACGTACCATAAAGTCATTGTCATACATAGCTTCACACTGGAGTCCGGGCAGATAATACCTTCCTAAATAGGATGCATTGAGCAATACCCTGAAGGTCTTTGTCTCATATTTTTTCAGGTCGAAATAAAAATTCGCTCTGTCGTCCCTCAGATCCGTATGGGTTACTTTATTAGGTGCAAAGCTTCCGAAATCTGTAAAGCGAGTATTTACAATTTCCCATCCGCTGGGGAATATCTCCATCAAAGCCATGTCTTTAATATCTTCTCCTTTTTTATTGGTGATACTTACCTCAGTAATAAAATCTGTTCCCTGCAGGATCCTGGAAGGGTCTATACTGCTCCCGTCCCTGCCTTTAAACTTGATCTGAGCGGTAAGGTTCCGTTGCTCTGTCTGTTCCTGACCTACCGGAAGTATCCCTGAGTTCAGTATACGGACAAACACCGTATTATCCCCCTGGTTACTCAACTTTATAGTATTTGTCCCGTCTTTCACTTCCAGCTCCCTTTGGGCCAGCGTTCTGGACGAGCTTACTCTTTCCTGTTTCCCGTTAAGCTCGAGTGTAGTTGTCATACCTTTTCCTCCGATATAAGAAGCAAATTTTGCCATGGCCATTAAACTGTAGGAGGTACTTTGTGTGCTCATCCAGCGTTTCCCGCTCAGGTTTTTGGCAATGGTTTCTGCCAGTTCCCTGGCCTCACTTTTGGCATCCAGAAGGATCAGTGTTTCCAGCCCCATAGCCCGGTTCCTGTCTGTAGATCCATAGGTGTAGTAATCGTATTTTACCGGTTGGAAATCAATATTTGTGGTATTGAAAATATTCTTTGCCGCCGATTTTTGCCCGATCAAAGCATAAGCTGCCGCAAGGCGATGTTTTGCTTCATTACTGAGCCCCGAACTTTCCCGTAACCTGTTCATAGAGGACAGATCGGGATTCCCGGCAAGGGCAAGGGTGTATAATCTGTATGCCTGTGCCAGGTCTGAGCTTCGGGAGGTTTTTCTCCACTGCTTTGCTGCCTGTTGCTGATAGTTGATCCAGCCACTCTTAAAACTGATGGGCAGGACATATCCTTTTTTCTCTGCTTCCAGTAAAAAATGACCGGCAAAACTGCTTCCCCAGTCGTTGGCATAGTTTTGCCCCTGCCAGTAGGCAAAGCCGCCATTCGGCAACTGATAGTTCCCAAGCCTGCGAATAGCACTTTCTATATTTTGCTGGACCCGTTTCTTTTGCTTCGGATTCAGGTCAAAAATATCGCCGAGAAAGAGTTGAGGAAAGGCTCCTGAAGTTGTTTGTTCCACACATCCGTGCGGATATCTGATGAGATATTTAAGTCTCCCGTTAAAATCCATTGGAGGCAGGGATGACAATTCTACCAGGGCAGAATTACTTCCGCTTATTCCAAATGTCTGCAACTCTATGCTCTGACTTCCCCCCGGTTCCAGAACAAGATCCTGGGAAGTAGTTGTCTGCGGATTGGGATTAACCACATCTATCTCTACTTCGTAGGATGCAGTTTCTCCGTTGCCTACAGCTTCCACCTTTACTTTTCCGATCCCGCTAAAGTCGGCTATATCCAGTTCAAAATAGGCCATTTTTTCATCCGGATCACTAAAGCTCAACTGCTGAGTGGCATCTCCCACCACTTTGAATGCTTTATCTTCCTTTATACTTACCCTTACGTTCTTTACTCTCTTTTCCATAGCAAAGACCGTAACGGGAAGAGTTACTTTTTCGCCGGGAGTGATCTTTCTAGGCAGGGAAGCCAGTACCATAAGAGGCTTTCTGACCGGCGTTGTTTTTTCGGCATTTCCATAAGCTCCGGTAGTTGCATCTCCTGCTATTACCATGGTACGTACCGACCCGATGTATTTCGGGATCCTGATCTCATGCGACTTCGATTCGCTTTTGGCCAGATTAAAAGGTCCCAGATATACGACCATCGGCTTGAATCTGTTTGCTTTCTTATTCTTTGCCCCTGCTGCTTCGTCATCACCTCCGATAGCAAAGACCTGATCTATTCTCCCTCCAAAAGCACCGATCACATCGTCATAAATATCCCAGGTTTTTACACCGAGGGCTTCGCGAGCATAGAAACTGTTCCATGGACTCGGGGTTTTAAATCTGGTCAGATCCAGCAGGCCTTCATCTACTACCGCTATGGAATAGGTCATCGCCTTGCCCTGTTTTTCCGTTACATTAAGGGTTATAGTTTCTTCAGGCCTGAGGACATCCGGCATTTTTATCTGCGGCTCCAGCCTGGTTGCAGGATCTTCCACTCCAATAGGAACTACTCCGTATAAACGAACGGGCAGGTCATTGGCTGTAGATGCATGAGGCTGCAACAAGCTTATATGGATATAGACATTGGGCGTGTATAATGCGGTTATGGGCAGTTCGAATTTTGTTTCTCCTTCGGATGGGGTTACCCATATCGACTCCAGGACCTCACTTCCGTTCTCTACGGTAACCAGCGCTCTGCCTTCTCCGCTACTCGGGAAAGTTACAATGGCTTTCTCCCCAACATTATAATTCTCCTTATCCGTAGAGAAAACCAACATGGTAGCGGCAGAAGGGTCATTCTTTCTGGACTTCCCGGCCCATCCCGGCCAGTCAATATAGATGGCTTTTCCGGTGGCATGTCCTCCGTCAGGGTCCTCCACCCTTACCAGATAGCGTCCCCATTCCGGATATTTCAGTTCGAAATCAAATTCAGCTTTTCCGGCTGCATTCGTGCTGATGGTCTTTTCAAGGACCCGCTCCCGGAAGTTGCTTCCGCTATAAGAAGAAAGGTTATCTTCTGAAGTGTCCCACCACCATCTCCACCTCACTTTGTGAATGGTTACTTTGAGGTTTTCCGCTGCCTTGGGATTTCCTTCTTCATCTACGGAAACTATTTCGAATTTGTGTTTTGTATCGGTCAGAAGCATCCCCCGGGTTTTATCACCTTTAGGGACATTAAGCCCGATATAAGTATCGTAAGGCGAATAGGTTTTGGAGAATACATCCGTACTAAAATCCCCTCCGTTCTCATATACTTTGGTAATGAAGGAGGCTTTCAGCATCCCCGGAGCTTTTTTGGTCAGCTGAGGCCTTAAACTGAAATCGGCTTTTCCCTGATCGTTAATACTCCCTTCAAATACGGTTTGTTCTTCCGTACCGAATTTCCTGGAAGGATCGTCAAATATATAGCCCGGGAATTGTTTAAAACTGGTTTTCTGTGATCTGAATTTCCCCTGAATATCGGCTTTGAGGTTCTTAGCTATGGCGCCGTGCAACCAGGCCACTTCCAGTTGTCCTCTTACCGGTTTTTCCGAAGACAGGATCTCACTGTCAAAATCGGCTTTGATCTTAAGGCGATTCGGTTTTATAGTCTCTATTTTAAGGGATTTGGTAAATCTGGCCCCTCCCACGGAAACCCTGGCAGTCCAGTTTCCGGTAGGTGCATTATCGTCGGTCTTTAAGGTAAACTGATAAAAATTATTCAGTCCGGCCGTCTTTACTTCTCTATGGGTGACTTTCCCGTAGGGATCACTCAATTCCAGTTTTACAGGGTGACCTGCAGGTAGATTGTTGGCCTTATCGTTTAGCATAAACGACAGAAAAAGAGTATCTCCAGGCCTCCAGACACCTCTTTCTCCATAGATAAATCCTTTGATGCCTTTCTGTAGCCTTGCTCCCGACACATCGAACTTACTGACCGAAAGTGCATTTCCGTCATTTAAACGGATATAGGTCTTTTGATTGTTATGGGATGCCACTGCAAAAAATGCGGCGTTATCACTGTCAAAAATGGAAGTTCCGTCGGTATCTGTCTGAACACTTCCGATCTCCTGTTGCTGAAAATTGTAGAAAGTAACCCTGGCGCCCTGCACCGGCTGGGTAGATACCAGGTCGTTCACGCTTACAAAATAAGAGCGGTTCAATCCTTTCTTGACCGTTAGCCCCAGGTCTGATGCGAGCACATTGGTAGTTACTTTTTTATTACGGTAATAGGAACTGTGGCAGGGATTATCCCTTTCATTCCAATCGTAATCGTAGTAGTAATTATTACTGTAGTAGTTCTCGTAACTATCCCAGTAACTGCTTTCCGTCTCCTCATCGTAATTCTCTTCGGCTTCTTCTTTAAAATTGGTAGCATTACATTTATAGGAGCTATAGGAAGGCCGGAAATTAAACTCCACACGATAGATGGCTCCCGGTTCCGGATTGATCATTTCTTTCAGATCGAGGGCATAGGCGCGCCATTTTCCACTGCTTCCAGAAAGATTGTTCTGCAATTCTACAGTCTTCCTGGCAATGGGCCTTGCCACCGTTCTCAGATTTCCCTGATCGTTCAGGTTGTTATACTGGAGGAACTGAAGCACGTTGTTCTCGAAAAGACGAATAACAGAAACATCTACTTTACGAAGGTTAACCGCTTCAAAATTAATTTTCAGATTATTGGAAGAAGGCAGGATGGTCCCGCTTTGCAACAGCCTTACCTGGGGTTTGATCTGCTCAAAAGCCACCTGCTGTGAAAACTTCTTTTTAAGTTTGTAGCCCTCTGTACTTTCTATCCCTTCAAAGACTTCCAGCAAAGCTGTTCCTTTCATTTCCCGCCCGGGATATACTTTAAGTACATTTCCGTCACTACTGAATTTTAAGTTTTCCGTATCTGCCAGGCTTACCAGACCGTCAAAATTCTGGCTTTTCTTGAGGGGATCAGAAAAATTAACTTCCAGGTACTGGCTCTCTCCGTCAAAGACCTCAATATCTGTTACCGTAAAATTGTTTTTCCCGGGGATAAGGATCTTAGCGTCTCCCTTGCTGTCAATTTTAAACGCCGATCCGTCCCAGCTAATATCGATCTCCGAATCATCTGTTAATCGCTGTATGCTGTCTATCGTAAAGAAGAACTGATTTGCTTTTTTAGCAGCTTCCGTAAATTTTACATTCAACTCCTTCCCGTCCTGCTTTACTTTTACCAACTGTTTAGCGGTACTGATATTCATTATATCACTGGTACGAAGTGTTCCTCTTAAATACTGCCAGTCTTTATTATAGGATTGCAGGTTGTCGGTCAGTACATTAAACTGCTGCTTTAGTGTTTTTAGCCTAAAGGAGAATTCTTTAAGGCCTGAAGGAATGCCTTCCACAAACGCATTCAGTTTCAGCTTGAAGTTGTATTCGGTATCCTGCTCGAACTTCTCTTCGGGAACAAAAGCAATGGTCTGGTTGTTCAATGCCACTACTTTTCCCTTTACTTTGGGAGAAACCGTAAACAGGCGTTCATTCAACTCCTGGTTATCACTCCAGTCGGCAACGGGCTGCCTGAGCACCACACGTACATCTTCATGGGTCGAAATAATTCCCTGCGAGATATCTGAGATATATTCTCTGTATTTAAAGAGGTTGTCTATTTGTTCCTGGACTTCATCTTTTCCTTTTTTACAGGAAAGCAGGGTAAGTCCGCTAAGGAGTAGCAGAAGAAGTGGTTTTACGGTACGCATATCGGAGAGTTTGTTTATTAATATTTCCTACCTAAAATTAAGAACAATTTTGTTAAAAACCGGAGCATGGAGTCCTGTTTTTGCACAATATTTATAAATCCGGTTCTGTAGTTCTTTTTCTGTTCATAACTTCTCCCTTTTCAATACAATAAAGGAATCCGTATCTTTGTTATAATTAAAAAGATAGCCCATGAAAATCTTAAAACCTATAGCAATGCTATTCATTATGCTGCTATTTATCTCCTGTACAGGTGATTCAGACAATAACGAACCGGATCCGGTTAATGTAGATGACACTAATCTGAGTGCCATTGAAGCAGAAATCCTTCAATTAGTAAATAATCATAGAAGAAGCCAGGGATCAGGCACTTTGGAGCACAATGACATCGCTTACGAAGCTGCATTGGAGCATACCAATTATATGATCTCCCAGGGAAGGATCAGTCATGATAATTTTTCGCAAAGAGCGGATGAATTATATCAGAGGATCCCTTTCCAGACCATTGCAGAAAATGTAGCCTTCAGATACCCTACGGCCGAAGCGATTGTAGAGGCCTGGTTAAACAGTTCCGGACACCGGCAGAATATCGAAGGAAACTTTACACATACCGCAATTTGTGCACGTAAAGACAGCAACGGAGATTATTATTTCACCCAGCTTTTTTATCGCTTGTAAATTGGTGTTAAATCTATTTGTCTAAACTTCTTTTCAAGAAAATAAAGTTTTACCTTTATTCTTTAAAAAAAGAAAGTTTATGGCCATTCTTCCACCTTTTAACCTGACCAGATGGATAGAGGAAAACAGAGATCTTCTTAAACCTCCGGTTGGGAATAAAAACCTGTATAAAGAGGCAGACGACTATATTGTAATGATCGTGGCCGGGCCCAATGCCCGTAAGGACTATCATTATAATGAAACGGAAGAGTTGTTCTACCAGTTGGAAGGCAGCATTAAAGTTATTATTCAGGAAGACGGAGAGCGAAAAGAAATGGAATTGCATGCGGGCGATATGTATCTGCATCCGGCCAATGTTCCGCATTCTCCTGTACGGTCCGAAGGTTCTCTCGGTTTGGTGATCGAGCGTAAACGAGCCGGAAGAGGTTTTACCGATGGCCTGTTATGGTATTGCGATAACTGTAACAACAAACTGCACGACGTTTATTTTGAGTTACACGATATAGAAAAAGATTTTCTCCCTCATTTTAACGACTTCTATAGATCGGAAGCGCTGAGAACCTGTAATAACTGTGGAACAGTCATGCCTGTCGATGATCGGTTTATCTCCGAATAAGGGTTTGTTTTCTCCGGGTTTAACCTATGTTTTGAGCAAATTCTGGGAAGACAAAATTTTAATTAGTAAATTCGCGAAAAATTTAACAATACACGCTTAAAAAGTTATAAAATGATAAATACTGCTACCGATTTCGGTATAAAGGAAGCACTTCAGCAACTAGGTATTTCCGATGTTAACGAAGGGACTTCTACCGGTCAGAACTGGTTTTCCAACGGTTCGGAAATTGCTTCTTACTCTCCTGTAGACGGAGAACTGATTGGAAAGGTAAAAACGAGTACCAGAGAGGATTATGAAAAAGTAATGGAAGTTGCTCAGACAGCTTTTAAGAGCTGGAGGGTTATGCCTGCTCCTAAAAGAGGAGAGATCGTACGTCAGTTCGGGGAGCGCCTTCGTGAATATAAGGAGCCTCTTGGAAAGCTGGTTTCCTATGAAATGGGAAAATCTTTCCAGGAAGGTCTGGGAGAAGTTCAGGAGATGATAGACATCTGCGATTTTGCAGTTGGATTATCACGTCAGCTTCATGGTTTGACCATGCATTCAGAGCGTCCGGGACACCGTATGTATGAGCAGTATCACCCATTGGGAATCGTAGGGATCATTTCTGCATTTAATTTCCCCGTAGCCGTATGGTCATGGAACACGGCCCTTGCCTGGATCTGTGGAGACGTATGCGTATGGAAGCCTTCTGAAAAAGCACCGCTTTGCGGGGTGGCTTGCCAGAACATCTTTGCAGAAGTCCTGAAAGAAAATAATTTACCGGAAGGGATCTCATGTCTTATCAACGGAGATTATACCGTTGGAGAGTTTATGACCACCGATAAGCGCATTCCGTTAATCTCGGCCACAGGTTCTACCCGTATGGGGAAGATCGTAGCCAGGACTGTTGGAGAGCGTTTAGGGAAATCCCTTTTGGAACTGGGAGGAAACAATGCCATTATCATTACTCCGGATGCCGACATTAAAATGACGGTTATCGGAGCTGTTTTCGGTGCTTGTGGAACTGCGGGTCAGCGTTGTACTTCTACCAGAAGACTGATCATTCACGAATCTGTTTACGATAAGGTAAAAAATGCCGTTGTAGATGCATACGGACAATTGAGAATAGGAAATCCGCTGGATGAGAATAACCACGTAGGGCCTCTTATCGACAAGGATGCCGTAGAAATGTATAAAGCTGCACTGGAAAAAGTAGTTGCCGAAGGTGGTAATATTATTGTAGAAGGTGAAGTGCTGGAAGGAGAAGGTTATGAAAGCGGATGTTATGTACGACCTGCAATTGCAGAAGCAGAACCTCATTTTGAGATCGTACAACACGAAACTTTTGCGCCTGTGCTTTATTTGCTGAAATACAGCGGAGACATAGAAGATGCTATTGAGATTCAAAACGGAGTGGCACAGGGCTTATCCTCTGCCGTGATGACCACAAATCTGCGTGAAGCTGAGAAATTCCTTAGTCATGCAGGATCCGATTGTGGAATTGCCAACGTAAATATCGGGACTTCCGGAGCTGAAATAGGTGGTGCTTTCGGAGGTGAAAAAGAAACCGGAGGCGGAAGAGAATCCGGATCCGATGCCTGGAAAGTATATATGAGACGTCAAACGAATACCATTAATTATACAACTGAGCTTCCATTAGCCCAGGGTATTAAGTTTGATTTGTAATTCTATATTGATTTTCAAATATGAAGGCCGCTTTTAAAGCGGCCTTTGTTTTTAATGAAAAACCCGTTCCCTCAGCAAAATTCATAGCTATCGAAAACGGATCTTCTATCTAAAGTCAGTAAGTTTCTTTATTCCGATATAACGGCGTTCGTTATCCCGTCCAGGGCTCCGTTTACTTTATTCACCACTTCTTCCTTATCTGTTATCCCGTATCTGGAGCTTAAAAAAGAAGCGTTGTAATAGGAAACGAATACGTTTCCGTTCTCATCTTCATGGACCAATACCTTAAGCGGCAGATCGATCCCAAGTTTCTGCTCACTTTGCATCAACAGGGTCCCAACCTTAGGGTTTCCGAAGATCAGGAGTCTTGTGGGTCTTAATTCGAGATCTACTTTTGCCGCTGCCTTATCGTGAGGCACCTCAGCCATAATACTCAGGCCTTTGGAGGCTACTATATCCTTTAAACGCGTAAAGGTAGAATCGGCATTGTGGTTACTCTTTTTGGTGATGATCTTATCTTTACTCAGTTCCGGGCTTTGAACATTTACTTCCTCTGTCAAACCGGCAAATCCGGAAAGGGCGGCATTTACTTTTTCTATGACCGCCTGAGGTTCGTTCAGGCCGTAACGGAAGGTCAGGACACTTCCGTTGTAAAAGCTCAGGTTAACCTTAGCATTCTCATCTTCCCAAAGCAATATCTTAAGGGGAAGCTCGATTCCCATTAACTGATCCTGTTGCATTAATTTTGTTCCTCCCAGAGGGTTTCCGAAAACAAGAAGTCGGGTAGGCCTTAATTCCAGTCCTACTTTTTCTGCTGATGCCGCATGATCTACATCGGCTATGATCTTAAATCCTTTAGCCTCAATTTGCGTTCTTAACTGGGTTCCAAGTTCCTGAACGGTCTGTTCTTTCTGTACAGTAATTAGTTGATTCTGATCTGTAAAGTTCATTTCTTTTTCGGTCTTACAGGCAAATAGCATTGCCACTAATGATATGATGAAAGCTTTTTTCATCTGCTTGATTTTTGTTTTGTTGATCTGCCGGGGAAAGTTTCCCGGCATTTATTTTAAGTCGGAATTTATTTCAAATCACTACATTACATCGTTAAAAAACCAGGCTTTCTTTCGGGAATGCTACAAAGGTTGTAGCTTTAACTTTTCAAAGTACAGATTGTAAAACATTATAGCTCAATTATGAAACTAAAAATGCCGGTATTAAGGAAGCCCGTCTTTATAATGCTTCTGTTATCTCTCCTTACGCATTCAGCACTTACAGGTCAAAACTCACTTCAGGCCGAAAAGGCTTATAACAAAGCAGTGGAAAAACTAAATAAGAAAAGCCAGATAAAGAAGGCCATGGAGGTCATAGACCAACTGGAGCCGGAAACCGAGGAAACCCTCATCACACTAACCGAGATCCCCGCACCTCCATTTAAGGAACAGAAACGTGCGGAAAAGTTCAGGTCTTTACTGGAAGAGGCCGGTGTAGATAAGGCATGGATAGATGAAGAGGGCAATGTCATTGCTTTGAGAAAAGGCTCCGGAGAAGGGAAAGTGGTAGCACTGGACGCTCATATGGATACTGTTTTTCCGGAAGGTACGGATGTTACGGTCCGCCGGAAAGGAGACACCCTCTACGCTCCGGGAATAGGCGATGATACAAGAGGGCTGGCCATGGTCCTTACTATATTAAAGGCCATGAATGCGGCTAAGATAAAAACCAGGGCAGATATTCTTTTTATAGGGACAGTCGGTGAGGAAGGCCTGGGAGATCTCAGGGGTGTACGACATATTTTTAAGGAAAACAAACTCAAAATAGATTCCTGGATATCGATTGACGGAGGGAGCTTAGGACGTGTTAACAATGCTGCTCTGGGTTCCAAACGTTATAAAGCGGTCTTTAAAGGAAAAGGCGGGCATTCATGGGGTGCTTTCGGCCTGGCTAATCCGCATCATGCCCTGGGAATGGCTATTGCAGAATTCAGGGAACAGGCTGCAGAATATACTTCAAAGGGAGAAAAGACCAGTTTTAATATCGGGAGGATCGGCGGAGGTACTTCGGTAAATGCAATTCCTTTTGAATCCTGGATGGAAGTAGATATGAGATCGGTTAGTGTAGAGCATTTACAGCAAATTGATAATATTTTCAAGGCTTCCATGCAAAAGGCCCTGACGGAATACAATAATTCGGGTGTAAAGGATAAGGTTAGCCTGGAGCTTATTCCGATAGGCGACAGGCCTTCGGGAGAACATCCGGCAGATGTACCGCTGGTACAAAGGGCTATTGCCGTTTCAAATTTTATAGGAGCCAATACACAACTTACAAGGGGTTCCACCAATGCCAATATTCCTATTTCACAAGGTGTTCCTGCAGTTACTATCGGACGTGGAGGTAAAGGAGGAGGAGCGCACTCTCTTGGTGAGTGGTGGATAAATGAAAACGGGGCGGCCGCCATTAAACTTGCCCTTTTATTAACGGTCCTCGAGGCAGGCCTAACCCCATAATTCAATCACGGTAAACCAAAAAAAATTCTTTAATCTTTCTGGTCGGTTGTTTCACTTTTATATCCGGACTTTTCCGGTCGGTTTTAAATTTTCCAATCTCAATAAAAAAATAAAAAAACTGCCCTTTCGGGCAGTTTTTAGCTAAACTCCAATCTTCCCAACAATCATTTCCTCAATCCTCAAAACCAAATTTTTCAGCTCTTTGGTAGAACCTCCGGGCTGGTATCTTAATTTCTTTCCTTCAAAAGTCAGTATCGTAAAGGGCATATCCCTGATAACCCCTTTCCTGGGTAATTCCAGGCTTTTAAATCCTATTTTTGTAAATGCCTGCTCTAATTCTTCCATTTCCGCACTGCTCAGCTTCAGCATATGTGTCCCTTCTTTATCTACATTCTCAATTCCGTGATATACCATATCACCGTTTTCATATACCTTAAAATGGTATACCGGACACTTTCCGAGGCATCTCGTTTTAGAAAGTCCGAACTTCAGATTTTGATTATCCAAAAGAACTTCTTTCTGGGCGGCACAGGATCCATATAGAAGAATTAGTGACATACAAATTAACTTTTTCATTAAGCTTATTTTATTCATCATTTACCTCTTTTCATTTTTACTTTGGAAAAAGAACCTATGCGTGTTTAAAAGAAAAGACACACATAGGTTCATAGCATAATTACAGGTGAGAACAATGTCCAGTTTTATGCTTTCCGATAGTAATCGCCTTGTCCCAAACGTTCATTCGGATAAATGTTCTTCCCGACTGCTGCTGTTCCCTGATATAATTCCTGAATTCCACCAGTTCGGGGTGCTCATACATGAGCAATATCTTTCTCTCCGCTATCGTATTTCCGGAGGGCTTGTTATTTTGCAATACAAAATTTGTAAATACTTCTGCAATATCTTCGGCAGGATTGGTGGAAGCGTAGGCGGTAACAAAACGATCTTTGTACTTTTCGTAAAATCTGCTCGCACCTTCCTGATCTTCTTCACCGATCTCTCCGTGTTCTTTAGCTATATCACTCCAGAAACTCTGGAATAGTTTATTGATATAGGACGGTTGTTTAGCACATCCTTCTCCCACAAAATAATTTGCACATGCTTCCTGGCTTACCGATGCATCTACCTGGGTATTATCGAGCGTAAGCACATGGGCAAACTCGTGAATTATGGTATACGCAAACTGCCCGTCGGCATTCAGGCTTCCGCCTTCGTAAGCAAAGTCTATGGCCAGACCCATATGCCATTCCGAAAGATCCTGTTTTGTATTAAAAACATAACCTGCGGTTCCGTTATTTTCTCCGGCAAAGATCATAAACTCACTTAGTTTTCTCAGGTAACTTTCCGGCACCAGTCTCTTTACAAGGTTCCAGACTTCCTGATGTTTCGCAACGTCATCCTGTAGCTCTTTCAGCTTTCCGCTTACTTCAAAATCTCTTTGTTTAACAATATTTAATCCATCCACTCTATAAAGAGTAATGCTTCCTGCTTCTCCCTGTTGATCCGGATCTTCATCTCCCTGGTTGTCATCTTCTCCGTTCTGATCTCCGTCGTTATTATCTACGGCTTCCGGGTCGTTGGTGAGAATGTCTTCGTCGTTATCTCTCGAACAGGACTCCAGTACCAGAATACTCAAAAAGAGTAAGAGTAGCAGTCTGAAATTTGTTAGGTTTTTCATATAATTGCTTTTGGGGTCCTTATAGATAGTTTGTTTACTAATACAATCCTTTAGCAAATAAATACCCTACCCTTTTCGTTAATTTTTTGTTTCTTTACTATTATTTTAAAGTTTTATGCCGTCAACACCTCATTCGCTTTGTGATGAAGAAGTTTTTGAGAAAGCCTATAAAGAGCACATAGAATCGCTTAGGAATTTTATGTTCTATAAATGTGGTGATCTCGATGAAGCAGAAGATTATGCTCAGGAAGCTTTTGTAAGGTTGTGGAACAATTGCGAAAAAGTAATATTGGGAAAGGTAAGCGGGTATCTGTATACAGTTGCCAATAATATTTTCCTGAAAGCAATGCTCCACAAAAAGGTGGTTTTAAAATATGAACAAAGGCCCCGTGCCGAAAAAACTTCAGAATCTCCGGAATTTATAATGCTGGAAAAAGAGTTCCTGGACAAGCTGCAAAAAGCTATTGCAGATCTTCCGGAAGGGCAGAGAGAAGTTTTTCTTCTGAACAGGATAGACAAAAAAACCTATAATGAGATTGCGGAAATGCTTGGAGTTTCCGTAAAGGCGATAGAAAAAAGAATGCATAAAGCTTTATTAAAATTAAGAAAATCGATTGGCCCCGATATTTAAGGGGGGTAGGGAAAACTTAAACAAAAGGATTATATAATAAAAAGGCATTTTATGGACCAAAAATACTCAGATGATTCCTTCTTAGGGCGATGGATCAACAACGATCTCACCGAAGAGGAAATGGCTGCTTTCAAGAAAAGCAGGGAGTACCGGGAATATCAGAAGATCATTTCGGGCATGGAGCATTTTGGTATGCCTGAACTCGATCGCCTGAAATCTTACGGAGCATTCAAAGAAAAATCGGCTACTCCTAAAAAGCAAAAAGTAAAAAAACTTATTCCGAACTGGGCTTATGCCGCAGCATCTGTAGTTCTGATACTGGGAGCGGTATACTTTTTCGGAGGCTCTAAAACCTACTCTACCGACTTCGGAGAGCAACTGGCATTTGAATTGCCGGACGGATCGGAGGTTAAACTCAATTCAAAATCATCACTACAATACAACAGCTGGAGCTGGGACAAGAACAGAAAGGTAAAGCTGAAAGGTGAAGCCTTTTTTAAAGTGGAAAAAGGCAGTGATTTTGAGGTGATGAGCAGCGGTGGAAAAGTAAGTGTTCTGGGAACCAAATTCAACGTAAGGAACAGAGACAATTCTTTTGAAGTCCGTTGTTTCGAAGGAAGGGTTTCGGTTCTCCTCAGAGGAGAAGAAAATATCCTTAGTCAGGGTGATGCTATCAGGTCTGTAAAAGATCAATCGGTAGAGAACTGGAAGTTCAATTCGGGGCATCCCGACTGGCTTCACAAAGAGAGTTCATTCAGGAGTGCGCCGCTTATACAGGTACTCGAAGAGCTGGAATCTCAATTCAATATAAACTTTAACATTTCGTCTATAGACGTACAGCAGCGGTTTACCGGAAGCTTTAGCCATGATAACAGGGATGTGGCACTGGAAACCGTTTTTGCTCCTTTAGAAATAAACTATACATTTGGAAAAGATAATGTTGTATCTCTTTCTAAGTAGTTTATGAAGTATCGGCTCTGTTTTGTTGTATTCTTTGCAATAAGTACATTTCTTTTCTCTCAGGAAAAAGAAAAGCATGCTGTTATTGGCTATAAAGAAACTTCTCTGGTACAGGTCCTTAAAAATCTGGAAGCCAACTTCAATATCAGGTTTTCCTTCAATGATCTACTGGTAAAGAACAAAAAAGTTACGCTTCGGCAACGGAAACGATCCCTGACCGAGGTTCTGAGTTATCTTGAGAATTCACTCCACATTAATTTTGAAGTGGTTACCGAACGCTATGTTGTCCTTAAACCCAAAAGGAGTAATATCTGCGGCCGGCTGGTAACCGATGAAAAAGTAAACCTGAGCCATGCTTCGGTAGTATCGGTCAACGAAAAAAAAGGAGCGGTCTCCAATGAAGACGGGGTGTTCGAAATAAAACAACTCGTCCTTACCGATACCCTTCAGATACAATATATAGGATACGAGACTGTTAAAATACCCGTGCATAGCCTGAACCGAAGGAATTGTCCTGAGATCAGGCTCGTCAAAAGCTATGAGAAGCTATCGGAGATCATCTTAAAGGAATATATCACCAAAGGTGTTCTTCAATCGGTAGAAGGAGCGGTTGTTATTCAGCCCGGTCAATTGGGTATTTTACCGGGACTAACAGAGCCCGATGTACTCCAGAGTGTACAGTTATTACCCGGGATCGAAAGTCCGGATGAAACCGCCTCCGGCCTCTATGTCCGGGGAGGAACACCCGATCAGAATCTTATTTTGCTGGATGGGATTACCATTTACCACACCGGGCATTTTTTCGGGTTGATCTCTGCTTTTAACCCCTATGTAGCCGATGAAATAAGTGTGTACAAAGGAGGGACCAAGGCTCGTTACGGGAACAGGATCTCCGGAGTGATCGATATACAAACCGATTCCGAGATCCCCGACTCTATTAGTGGAGGTGTGGGGTTTAATATGACACATGCCGATTTCCTGGTCAAAACCCCTATCGGTAAATCTCTGGGGGTGATAGTTTCGGCAAGAAGGTCGATCTCCGATATCATAAACACTTTTACGTTCAACAAGCTTTCCAAAAAGGTCTTTCAGAATACGAACCTGGAGATCCGAAGTGAAGGAATAGAACAAAGTACCGATTTCTTTTTCTCAGATGCAGTTATTAAACTCCTGGCCAGGCCTTCTCCCAAGGATCATCTTTCATTTACTTCGGTCTTTGTAAAAAACAAACTGGACAACGAACTGACGATCCCCGAGTTCGATGTCAGGAATACCATTAATCAGGATATAGATAATTCCGGTTTAAATCTGCAATGGGAACGCAACTGGAGCAAAAATGTAAATCACGTTCTGAAAATAAAGCAATCTTCTTACGATCTTGAGTTCGGGACCAGTTCACGTATACAGGACACTCAGTTTTCCGAGGATGACAGAACAAATCAGGTTAATGAGTTCGGAATTGATTTCCTGGTAGATATCAAGCTGGGGAAACACCACAGGCTAACCAGTGGATATCAGTTTGAGAATAATGAAGTGTCTTATCTCCTTAACAGGATGGATCTGGGCCTTGACGATCTGAATTTTGATGTTGACGGGATCATCAACACTCACGCTCTTTTCTCCGAATATCACTTCATGAATAATACCATAGATCTTGTTGCAGGGCTTCGCGGAACCCATTTGTCCCTGCGGAGTCTCTATAACCTGGAACCAAGAGTTTATCTGGGGGTACAGACCTTTCCCAATTTTAAACTAAAGACTTCCGGGGAGATCCGTTATCAATCCATCAGTCAGATCGTCGATTTTCTGAATACGGGGGTAGGGCTGAGCAATCAGATATGGTCTTTATCTAACGATTTTACTCCTATCCTGAAGAGCCGGCAGATAAGTGCAGGTTTTCTTTTTACCAAAGACGACTGGTATATTGACCTGGAAGCTTATTACAAAGACATTACGGGCATTACCAGTTTTACCAACGGTTTTGGATCCAGTGTAGTTAATGCTTTCTTCGAGGGGGAAAGTATTACCAAGGGAATAGATCTGCTTATCAAAAAGAAATACCGGAATTTCAGGTTCTGGTTTGGTTATTTATTGGGGAAGACCGAATTCAGTTTTCCCGATATCCAGGAGGGGCGTTTTCCGGGGAATTTTGATATCAGGCAATCCCTTCAGATCGCCACCACCTTTAATTGGAAGCAGTTTCAGTTTTCTCTCGGATGGAACTACAGAACAGGAATACCCTTTACGGAAGAACCCACAATAATAGAGGATAACGGAAATTTCTTTCGTGTAAATGAGGTCATTAACAGCAGGCGTCTGCCCGACTATCACAGACTGGATTTTTCTATGACCTATGATTTTTATCTTTCCAAAAGAAGGGGTGTAAAAGCCTCCACAGGGTTTTCATTACTCAATGTATACGATCAGGAAAGTGTCCTCAGCAGGCGTTTCGACGCCTTTCTCAATGCAGATGGAGAGCCTGTTATTAACGAGGTTGATCTGAATTCGCTACGTATTACTCCCAATTTTGTTTTGAGGCTTAGTTTTTAGAATGCCCTGAACCCTCCAAAGGTGAAACCCAGGTTATTCTGCACATAATTAGGATTCCCGGTCCCAAAGGTAGTATCGTGATTGATTCCCAGGCGGGCCCTGAAAGATTCTGCATCTCCCAGAAGTGTTCCCAGTTGATTGGACATTCCGAAATCGAGTAACTGATCCTTTTCGGTGGAACCGAAGATCCCGAAACCGATCTGATGATAAAGGGTTACGTTATCGGAAGCATCCCACTCGCTGAACCAGCCTATATTAGCGCTTCTGAACTGGGCGAATTTAAAGATGATGTGTTTATCGTAGTCGGGATGCGGCAATTCGAAATCTTCACTTAACTGCCTTCGTCTCTCATCGCGGGAAGCACCTTCCAGCAGGGTAAGGACCAGGCCTCCGCGGTAATCGCCATTGTCTACGGCATAGATCCCAGCACTGATACTGAAACCGAAACTAAAGCCCGGCGATTTGGCAAAATCCTTAAAATTTACGCTGTGTCTTCCAAGAGTTCCGCTAATGCTGATAAAGGCTTTCGGACCTTCCTGTTCCTGTGAAAAACCTGCATTGCAAAAGCTAAGGATTAAAAGCAGGGATAAGAGTGATAAACGCATATGATTATTTTCTGGTGGTTCCTTTTGTTCTGATTTTCTTTTAGTTGAAGAAAGAGCCGACCCATTACACTTTTCCTACATACTTATTTAATCTCATTTTAAATTAAGAATTATCTTATTGCCGGTTCAGAAATTAATTTATATTTGCAACGCAAAATTCAAAAGAACAAAAAATGCGTTTTACAAATCTAAAATATCAAGTTATGAGTGAAGGGGACATTACCCTCTCGCCCAGCCCAGGTTTTGTAAGATGCCACAGACACAAATAGAAAAGCAATCTTAAATATATAACCCGGGTCAACAACCCGGGTTTTTTTATGTCATGGTAGGAAGAAAATTACATAGAAATATCGATCCAGTTCCATTTTTGGGATGGAGTGAATTATACATAGATATCAATTATTCAGAACCGCATCCACTTTTTAGATAAAGGAGGTGGAAGGTGTATTAAAGCCCGGTTCTCAATGGAGACCGGGCTTTTTTTATGGATTAAAATTTTAAACAAACAGCATGCTAGAACAAAAGGAAGAACATCAATTCAACCGGTGGTAGGCACTTAGAGTGTTTTCGGCCGGATTAAAAGAAATGGTCATGAAAACACTTTACAATACACAGATAAAGAACAACAATGTACAGCTATATACAAAAGAAGCCCGACCGGCCCGTTATATCGAGCTGGTGGAAAGGATATACAGTGAAGACAACAAGCCTCAACGTTATAGCGGAAGCTTAGAGTCTATGCTTTATGAATTCTTTGCCCAAACAAGCAAAGAAAACCTGATAAAAAGGGATACATTCCGCAGGCTTCTTATCCACTTGTATACCGAGAAATGTGCGGCTATCCTGAGTAGGTACGAGTATGTAAAAGTACTGCTGAATATCAGTAAACTGGGTAATTACATCCACAACGATATTGAAGGGTGGCGTAAAACAAGTCTGATCCCGGAAGAACAGTTAAGTTCTCTTATCAGATACTGTTTTGCAAAGTACGAAGTACCGCGTTTTATGGAAACTGCATTTTTCAGAGAAAGGATACTGCACAGGTACTGGTATATACAGCTTGCACAGGGAAGAAGTGTTCAAAAGCTAAGTGCTCTGCCTGTAGAGTTGACCAAAAAGATGGCTCACGAGTTCAGGCATACTCCGCCCGGTTTTAATATAAACCAAGCAATAAGGAGGGCGCAGGCACTTGGATATGGTGCGGGAGCTGCCCAGGCAGATTGTATGGCTTATTCATCTTTGTCAAGAGACTTCGGTGACGAGGTTTTTACAAAGACAGTGGTTGTATTCTTTGCCGGTCAGAAAAATTTCCCGTTCTCTAAATTCAGGGAATTGCTGGATTATATCGGTTATGCCAAAGCTGCAAACCGTAATTTTTCCATGAAGGGAAGAACACTGGCTGCGCTGATACGTCAGTCGGATGAATGGCATTACAACGCGAGGAAAAAGGCTCCTCCGGACAAAGGTCTGATCTGGAAACAGAGTGGGATACAGGCTTTTTATAAGGAAGAAACGATAAATGATGAACAGATCGTTTTTAAAACTGTAGAGCTTAGGTCTTCTGCAGAACTTATAGAAGAAGGCCAAAACATGGACCACTGTGTAGCAGAATACGACGGCGATTGTTATAACGGAGATAGTGCTATCTTTTCTCTGCGAAAGTTCGTAAACGGGAATTATGAGCAGACTCTGGCTACGCTGGAGATCGATCTGCTGAACAGAGAGATCATCCAGGCCCAGGCTCAGGCCAACAGGAATGTCTCTAAAGAGGCCGAAAAAATGATCAGGAAATGGTTGTCGGCTAATTATCTGGGCATTTCTCCCGAATGCGACCTGAATGCAGAGGGTCAGGGTCCTGTGTATGCCATTGCTAACAGGAATGTAAACAGAAATGAGAACGGGAATGAGTTTGTCGTTCTGGCAAAAGTTATTTTCTGGATCTTGTGCTTTCTGTTCAAACTGTTCACATTGGGATAAGAATACCGGGGATGTTTATACGTTCCCGGTTAAACAAAATGATTAATAAAACAATTATGATAAAACGTAAAAGTAAGCTTAAACGAAAAAAAGAATATCAGTTCAACCGGTGGTAAACACTTAGTGTTTTCGGCCGGATAAAAAATCAGGTCATGAAAACACATAGAATAAATAATAAAAAACTTGATAAAATACTAGCGGAGAAAAAAAGAGAAAAAGAGATCAGTGAGGCTTTAAAAAAACACAATAAGAGAAAAAAAGTCCCTTTTGTAGATCTTGTAGAGGATTTGTATAAAAATGGTGATGCAAACAACTATAAAGAATATCTCATTGCTCAATTAATAGCTCCTTTCTTCAAAAAGGCAAGCAAGAATAAGTACGCTCAAAAAAGAAACATTTTTAAAAAGATACTTATTCATATGTACGAACAAAAATGCTTTAAGCTTTTAATGGATAAAACTAATATTTTAATTCTGTTCAATATAAGCTGGCATCATCATTCGTTTATCAGGCCTTTTGAAGAATGGATTCGGAAAAGTCATAATGATGATCGACAAATTATTAGTTTATTGAATCATTGTTTCGTGACTTATTACCCTCCAGAATTCATTTACTATGTCTGGGGTAAAGATAATTACGAATATATGCAATGGTTTATAGATATTTCTAGAGGAGTTAGTGTTAGAAGTTTATCCGGCATTCCAATTGGTCTTACTAAAAAAATTGCCTGTGAATTTCTTAAAGCCCCTACCTCCTATACGGTTGAAATGGCTTTACGAAGAGCGCAATGCTTATCGATGGGAGGAAATGAGCGATTAGCTCAGTACATTGCTTTTTCCAGATTAAGCAGGAATGACTTTGAGCAAGAGTCTTTTTGGGAACAGGTGATACGTTTCTTTGTCCGACAGAATATGTTTGATTATCAGAAACTGGATGAATTATTTGATTATTTAAATCACATGATAAATCAGAATGAGAATTATACTATTAAAGGAAGAACGCTAGCTTCCTTAAGCAGACAATCTGATACTTGGCATGAGGAAGTTTATGGTCATACAAAACTCAAGAAAGTGTTGAGATGGGAAAGAAGCAATATTAATTCTTTTTCAGTCACTGAAGGGAAAAACGAAGATGCAAAAGCGTTCTATATATATGAACTTGTTGATTCTCGAGAGCTTATGATCGAAGGAAGAAAGATGAATCACTGTGTATTGACTTATGCGAATTCCTGTCGAGGAAAAAGATCAGCCATATTTACTTTAAGAAAAAAAGAGGTTCTTTCTTTCGAAGCAATTTTGGCAACAATAGAAGTAGATCTGTACACCAGAACCATTGTACAGGCAAAAGCAAAGTTTAACAGAAAAATCCATTCGAAAGCCTTTGAAATAATGGAAAAATGGGCTTCTCAGGAAGCGCTGGGTATTTCGAAATGGTTATAATGAAACAATTATGGCAAAACTAAAATTAAGAGGTAAAGACCTCATCAAAATAGGATATCCGCAGGGAAAGGCAATTGGTATTGCCATAGAAGTAATGCTGAGACATTACAAAAGAGAAAATAAGGAAAAGGTGATCCAAAGGCTGAGAACCCTGCTGAAAGATCCTGAAAAATACAGAGAGGATGCTGTTTTAGGCAAAATAGCGGAAGCGCTTATCTCTCCTGTAAAAACGGAGGCCCAAAAGCTGAATACGCACAGGGTTCCTTACAGGATCTTCGGGGAAGAGGAGATCAGCGATGAAGCCAAGCATCAATTATTTACGGCGCTTAAATTGCCGGTTGCCAAAGGGGGTGCCCTGATGCCGGACGGGCATTCGGGCTACGGCCTGCCCATAGGCGGAGTACTGGCTACCGAAAACGCGGTAATCCCTTATGGGGTTGGTGTTGATATTGGCTGCAGGATGTGCCTGAGCATGTACGATATTCCTCCTTCCTACCTGGAAGGGCAAAAGGATAAATTTATAAATATCCTAAAGGAGCATACCCGTTTTGGCGGGAAAGAAGTCCATGCACGTCCGAACGACCATGAGGTATTTGAACATGATGCTTTTAAGAGTATTCCAACGGTAAAGCAGTTGAAGAGCAAGGCTTACCGGCAATTGGGAAGCTCAGGCGGAGGGAATCATTTCGTGGAGTTCGGAACGGTGGAGATCACAGATGAAACCAATGAATTCGGTTTGCCGAAAGGGGTTTACCTGGGGGTTTTATCACATGGTGGTTCCAGGGGATTGGGTGCCAATATTGCAAGGCATTATACCCGTCTGGCCATGAAGCACACTCCCCTGCCCAAAGAGGCCAAACACCTGGCCTGGCTGGACCTGAATACCCATGATGGAATGGAGTACTGGATAGCGATGAACCTGGCCGGCGATTACGCTTCGGCTTGTCATGATGATATCCATAAAAGGATCTCCAGGGCCATGGGTTCCCGTCCGCTGGCAAAGGTTGAAAACCATCACAATTTTGCATGGAAGGAGCTTATAGACGGCAGGGAACTGATCGTACACCGCAAAGGTGCTACTCCGGCGCAGGAAAATGTGCTGGGCATCATTCCCGGTTCTATGACCGCCCCCGGATATATTGTGAGGGGAAAAGGAAACAGGGATTCTCTCTTTTCGGCTTCTCACGGAGCCGGTCGGGCATTAAGCCGGACAAAAGCCAAACAATCGGTTACGAAAAGCGAGCTTAAAAAAGTGCTTAAAGATCACGGAGTAAGCTTGCTGGGTGGCGGATTGGACGAAGCTCCGATGGCGTATAAAGACATCGGAAAGGTGATGGCCGGCCAGACCGAACTGGTAGAAGTGGTTGGAATGTTCAAGCCGAAGATCGTGAGAATGGATAAAGGATAATTAATAGTGCATTAGGGATAGGAGCGATATCCTTTTAATCTTGGGATTAAAAGATAAAGCGGATAGCCCGGCGGGAGGGCTTTGGCCTTCCCGAAATGCCCAAAAAAGAAAACAAAATGTCAATTAATACATATGAAGTATTGTACATTCAGGCATTGGATAATTATCCCTACAATGTAGAGGAATGCATTGAAAAGTTACAATACGTGATCAGTGCGAATAATGAGCATACAGGAGCGCATTATTTGCTGGGAAGGATCTATGAGGAGCATCTTTCCGATTATAAAAAAGCGAGGTATCACTATGAGATGGCATTGTACCTGGATCATGAGTACACGCCTACTTACTACAGTTATACCGGATTTTTGATCAGGCTTAACCTATTGGAAGAGGCTGAAAAAGTAATCGGTATCGGGATGGAAATACCCGGTATAGACAGGGCATCTCTATGGTCTTTGAAAGGTCTTTTATACGAAAAATACGAGCTGTATAATGCGGCCATCGAAGTGTATAAAGAAGCTAAATTAATGGCTTTGAACGCCGATGTAACTTCCGACATTGACCTGCAGATCAGACGGGTAAAAGACAAAACGGAACAGATAAAGAAAATGTCCGGATCCAAAAAAGGCAGCACTAAAAAGAAATAGGTGCTGCCTTTTTTTAAATTCCAATCCCGATAGCTATCGGGACCAAATTCCAAACTCCAAATTCCAGGTTCTGAAGTATGGTGTCTATGCTAAGGGTCATTGCGAGCCTGCCATCAGCAGATGAGCAGAGCGCTGCAATCTTTAAATTACAGGAAGCTACGGAAAGATTGCTTCGTCGCTTCTCTCCTCGCAATGGCGGGAAGTACAGGCCCTCATCCCAGTCTGCATGTAAGCAGACTGACCTTCTCCCCGAGGGAGAAGGGGTCTTTTGTTATGAACATTCTATTTATGATATCTTTCCTCTCCCCCTGGGAGAGGATCAAGGTGAGGGCTTTTTATATTAATTCTCTTTTTTAAACTCCTCTATCTCCTCAAGAAACCCAAGGGCGTCATTAATATTCTTCCCTACGGAATCTTCGGTAAGCAATGAATCCTTTTCCAGGGCTTTCCAGAACCTGGATTTTGGTTTTTTGCTGCTGTATTTCCTGATGATCCATAAGGCAAAGGGAAAATAGGCCAGCACAAAAAGAGACTGAATAATAACAAACAAAGGAGAGTTCTGCCAGAGAATAAGCACATCTATCTTAAGCAGGACAATAACTCCCAGCCAGAAATACAGGTGACTGAAAATAAAGATAAAGCGGTAGTTCTTTAACTTACTGAGTTTAAGTTTCTGGATATTCTCCTGTATCCTGGTAACAGGTTCATTATAATCTACTTTCAGGATAAGTCCCATATTGTGCGAACCCCAAAATGCTGTAATATAGGTAAGCACGGCAAGCATGATGGTTGGGATAAGGATCTGTGGCCTCTCGTAATGGGTAATGGCGGTACTTATGAGAAAGATCCCGATAAGGTGCTGGATAACGATCCAGATAATGCCACCCGTTTTTATTTTCCTGACTGCCGACTGAACCTTATCCATTTTAATTTCCTTTAAAATGCGGTAGTTCAGTGCCCAGTTGGCTTCGAGCTTTTCGTCGTATTTATTCCATATATCTTTTAAA
Source organism: Leptobacterium flavescens (assembly GCF_010671605.1). Lineage (GTDB taxonomy): Bacteria > Bacteroidota > Bacteroidia > Flavobacteriales > Flavobacteriaceae > Leptobacterium > Leptobacterium flavescens. Next base: position 194,888 of record NZ_JAABOO010000003.1, on the reverse strand, counting down.
TCTGAGGTATTCATGATGTTCGTTCTTTAAATTGATTTTTCCATTTGCTCAAATTTTTGCTTGAGCTGTTTTTTGATCCTGTTGATCTTGGTGGATACATTCGTAACCGTTATCCCCATGATCTCTGCTATTTCCTTATAGCTGTAATCGTCCAGGTACAACATAATGAGTGCCCTGTTCAGGTCGTTCAATTCCCGTATAAAACGGTACAATAAGCGGGTGTTCTCTTCTAAATGCTCATTATCTTCAGTATCAAATACTTCAATAAGATGAGACAGAGATGAAAAATGATTGTCAGCATGTCTTTTTGTTTTTCGATAATAAGAGATAGCCACATTTAACGATACTCTGTACATCCACGTTGATAAACGGTACTTGCTGTCGTAGCGGTGAAATGAAGTCCACAGCTGAATTATGATCTCCTGCATCAGGTCCTTACGGTCTTCAGGATTCCGGCAATACAGATTACACACTTTAAAAAGGATCTTTTCATGAGCCTTCAGTGTACGGAGAAACTCTGGTTTATCTATGGGTTTGTTCATCATTATAAAGTTACTATCTATTTACATAATTTAACCTGGTGTCTGATCAAACAAATAGCGCTTTCTATCTTATTATTCGCAGCAAACATTAAAAAGTCACACGCTCTTTTACTTTTTTACGCAACTTTTTAAAAAAGAATGCATCTTTTAATTAAACCAATAAACAGCAATGATGAAAAAACTTATTTTATTACTATGCCTGGCACTTGTTTCCTGCGACTTTAATGACGGCTCCAATGATGATGATCTGGTCTGCACCGCCCAGTTTGTTTACGGTCTGGTTGTAACAGTAAAGGATGCATCGACCGGAGAAGACCTGGAAGGTGTTACGATCACGGCAATAGACGGGGAATACGAAGAGACACTTATGGAGTCCGGACCCGGTCCTGTAGTCTATCTGGGAGCCGGAGAAAGACCGGGAAATTATACGTTGACCATACAGAAAGAAGGTTTCCAGACCATTGTAAGCACATTCATTAATGTAACGGCAGATGTCTGCCATGTGGTCCCTCAGGAGCTGTCCTTTAATTTACAGCCCAACTAGGCTTATTTGGCAAAAACGGCAATAAGCGTAATGATAAGAATTACGAAGAGTACCAGGAAGAATACTTTCCAGAAGGAAATCGGGTACTTTCCGGATATCTGTTCGGTCTGTCCGTTTATATAAAAGTGATACTCCTTGTTGTTATAGCGATAGGCACTGATATATACCGGAAGCAGAATATGTTTAAAGGTCTCGTCGCTGAGTTTAATATCGGTATAGGTAATCCTCTGGGTATCTCCCCCGATATCCCGGCGTATCCAGTTATGGGCAATATCCTTGGCCTTCTGAAATGACAAATGATGCCCGTCCTTAAGAGAGATGGTGTATTTTTCTGTTATAAATCCGGCTAAGTATTTCTGGTTAAAGGGGATCAGCTCCTTGATATCCCAGTGAGAGATCTTTGCCGGGATCTCCCTCCTTTTCTTTTCGGAAGCATTGATCAGGATATCGTCTATAAAACCGCTAACCTGTCCTGAAGCAGGGATCCATCGTGTTTTTCGAACCTGCCGGGTCTGCCATCCCTTAGATGTTTTTACCCGCTGGGTCACGTAGTAATAATCGCCCCTCATTCCCTGATAAGTGGAAAACAGATTGCAATCGAAAGTCCAGTAGGGAACATAGAGGCCGTGCAAACCTTCCGGATTTAAAGCAGCCTTCTTGAGTTTATTGGGAGCAAACCATATTCTGCCCACCCAGTTCTTAAAGATCTGGCCTGCTTTCTTCTGATCGAACTGAAAAGGGATCAAAGCCTCGGGAAGGATCCATCCTTCTTCCTGAACATCCTCCAGGATAAGGGGTTCACTGCAGTAGGCACAATGCAGGGATTTGTAATTTTCCTCTACATGCTGATTGGCCCCGCAGTTCTTACATTGCAGGAGGCTGATGGTATCGGTATGTGCTTTATTCCCGACCAGGTTCAGGTAATGATTGAGTTCCAGTTCCTCAAAGCTGTTCTTACTTTGTTCTATAAACTCCTCATACCCGCAGTAATCGCATTTTATCTGATCCGATCCGGGTTTGTATTTCATCTCCGCACCACAATTGGCACAGGCTTTTTTTAATTCTGATTTTTTGATCTCCTGTTCCTGCATCTGTATTCAGATCATTTTACAAAAGCAGGGAGAGAGATCCTCTCCCATACTTCTGCATTCCATATAAAAAATAAATGATTACGCATTTGGCAGGGGTGGCGGAGTGCTGCCCCCTAGGAAAAACTTCAATTCATCTACATCTTTCAGCGCAGCCCAATTGTCCATTCCCTGTTTCCATACCAGGGAATCTTTATTAATGGCACGTTTCGCAAAGAGATCCTTAAGGACATCTATGGTAACCGGGCCTGCCTGTTGTCCGTTTACTGCATAATAGTATTGAGTTTGGACGGGGAGGGCGGGTGGGGTTCCTGCATTGTTCTGAGGAGCCTGCGCCTGCGTTTGTTGCCCGGCCATAGGGTTCATCATATTTCCCATTTGCTGGGCCAGGACAAATCCCATTCCCATTCCCATACCTGCTCCGGCAGTACCTCCTTCATTTTTGGCTGCCGCCTCCATGGCTTTGGCAGCTTTAAATTGCGCCAGCTTGCCCATATCGAGTTTATCCAGTCTGCTGTATTCAAAGATCTCCTTCTTAAGTTCTTCCGGCATGGATACGTTCTCGATATAGAAACGTTCCAGTTCTATTCCGACACGCCCGAACTCGGGCTGCATAACATCCTGGCAGGTTTCCGATAGTTCGGTAGTATTGGCGGCATATAATTCTATTGGAATATTAGCCTCTCCGACCGTATCCGTAAAACGGGTTGCAATGAGGCTCTTTAAGTGTTCGTTTACTTCGTAATTGGTAAAATTGGCATCGGTACCCACTACATCCGTAATGAACTTCCCGGCATCGGAGATCCTGAAAGAATAGGTTCCGAAAGCCCTGATCTCTACCAGGCCAAAACGTTCGTCACTTAAAGTGATCGGGTTCTTTGTTCCCCATTTTTCATCCGTAAATAAACGGGTATTCACAAAATAAACTTCCGCTTTGAACGGGCTGTTAAATCCGTATTTCCATCCTTTAAGGGTAGCCAGGATAGGCAGGTTCTGTGTATTGAGCGTATAGGTTCCCGGTTTAAATACATCGGCCAGTTGTCCTTCATTGATAAATACCGCTACCTGGCCTTCTCTGACGATAAGTTTTGCCTCGTTCTTTATTTCATTCTGATAGCGTTCAAATCTGTGGACAATGGTGTCGTTGGTGTCGTCCAGCCACTCAACGATATCTATAAATTCATTCCTGAGTTTTTTCTTTATTTCGTCAAAAAGTCCCATAATTTATGTTTGTTTTAATTATAGGTACAATTTAGTAATTATAAGTTACAGAATGCGGGGATATTTTTCATTTTTAATGAAGAATTAAGCATGAAAAAAGTTTTGTCCGGGCCTTAATTAATACAGGTATAGATAAATGCCGGCGGAAGATTGAGCAGGCAGAAATTGGTTGTAAATTCGGCAAAACTGTTCTTCAGGAAATTCATGTCGTTCTTGGAATACTGATACTGAACAAATTGCCCCTCAGGTTTAAGCACCTGACGAACATCACTCATTAATTGTTTCTTAAACGGAAAGTCGATAAGCGTAAGCGGCAGGCTCGAGATGACCATATCTACCTCATCTTCCTTAAAATCGGTGGAAATCCCGGAAACACATTTGTTTAAAACATTAAGCCGGTCGTCATTAATATCATTTAACATGGGAAGGAAGGTCTCATTGATCTCATATGAGTACAGTCGGGAAGCTATTCCCATTTTGTTCAGGATCTGCTTGGTAATGATCCCGTCTCCGGCCCCTAGTTCTACGATCACCATTTCTTTATCCGGATCAAGGCTTTGTGTTAGTTTTTCTGCAAGAAACCTGGAGCTTCTGAAAAGACTACCGGTTTGTTTTAGATTTTTTACTGCACTCAGTGTGAATAATTTTGACATAGTCACTAATTAATTAAATAAGAACCCCCGTAAATATATAAGGCGCAAAGTATTAATTCTCCCAATAATATGGAAAAAATAAACACAGATACTTTTATTTTTAGCGCTCCGGCTACATAACAGATCAGATCTGTAGGTACCAGAGGAAAAAATGCCCAGCCTATAATATATGCAAAACCGTACTTTCCATTGAGTTTTTCTTCAATTAATGCTATTTTTTTCGACTTTTTCGAGAAAATTGCCGAAAATCCTAGCTTATCGGAGAAAAAATATATCAATAAGGAAGAGCTGCCGATCCCTATCAGGGAGATCGTAAGTACCTGTAAAGGTTCTGAAGGAAATAGCAATACTCCGGCAAAGATCAAAGGTGTACTGGGTAAAAGCACAAAGCCCCTCAGAATATGGATAGTCAGGTAAACCAGTAAGCCATAATGTTCATATCCTGAAATATAATCTGCAATGGCTTCCTTGGAAAAAGAAGACGGGTTATACAGATATATGCCAATACAGATTACTATGGCTGCTATCCATAACAGCCTTGCATATTTTAATATTAGTTGGTTCACTATTGGTTGGTTGTTTTCTAATTGACGATACAAACTATATTTAGTTACAATATTTAACAGATTTATATTACAAGTCCCTGGGTTACAATACCTTTTAAAGCAACTTTCGATCTCAAAACTAAAGGGATGGATCCGATCTGCATAATTATTTTGACAAACGAGCATTAAACAGGGCCGGAAGTATAAAATTTTATGACGAATGTCTTTTAGCCTGAAAAACTCGTTGTTCGTTTGTAGACTTATCCGACTCATCCTGTCATTTATTCAAAACCACTGCCAAAATAAGCTGGGGAATGACCATGAATGCGCGTTTCCAGGCCGAGACCATAAGTATTTTTCCGCCCGAAACAGGGCCGGTAACTATACAAAAAGTGAATTTTAAAAACTGGAACAGTCCGGCTATCTAATTCCGTCCGTTTTCATCCGGATAGAGTTCGTTCACCGGGTCGCTCTGCCAGAATTCCTTGGTAGCGACATTCATCAGGGTTAGCGGACTCTTATAAGCGGCACCTGTATCTATATTCCATATATTGGCTGCATGTATAGGTGTCGTTTCATTTAGTCTGATGGTCGGTGTATGGCCTATAAATATCTCCTTATAATGAAGTAAGCGCTTGGGATATCTCAGGTCCTCTTTGTCGAGTTCCGGGTCCAGGGAAAGTGCCGTTTCCCATAGAGAGCGGTCCCAGTAGAACATTTCCGGGAAATACTCCCTGGTCACACCGTGAATACTGGTAAAGCCGGCATGGACATACAGATTATTTTCTTCGTCCAGATAGTAATTCCGCAATCTTTCAAAAAATTCGAGATGTTTGGTTCGTATCTCCTCCGGCTGCTTTTCATAAGCTGCCACCGTTGCCGAACCTCCGTGAAAGAGCCATTCCTTGTTGGAAGATCCATCCTTTAACCATTCATAACACAGGTCGTCGTGATTGCCTTTAATAAAAACACAATCATGGGTCTCATTCAGTTCCATAAGATATTCAACAACTCCCGGCGACTGACTCCATCCATCTACATAGTCTCCCAGGAAGATCATCTTATCTGAGGTAGTGACCCCCGCCCGTTCCATAACCTGTTTTAATGCTTTTAATCCTCCGTGAATATCACCAACGACTAATTTTCTTTTTATCATTGCTTTAAGTTGACTTGATCTCAGTAATCCTGTAGTCGACCTCCCCACTATCGACATATCAAAAATACTGAAATGCCCTGTTTTAATCCCTAAAGTTTTGATAAAAAGCACTGAATTTATATTCCTTCTTCTTTCCATATTCATTTTTCCGGGCATTCTCTACAGAATTTAGATGCAAATCGTATCTTTAACCAACTGTGTGTAAAAATGCAGTCCGGTTTTGATAAAAAGCACCGTCCGCCAAGGCTTTTTACCATCAGATAGTGAGACCTGAGATGGGCCAGGCAGACCTCCTTTTTCAATACCTTCTTTTAAGTAATTCATATTCATAACAGGATGAAAAACATTTACTGTATTGGGGAAATGCTTATCGATTTTGTTGCGGAACGGCAGGGAAGCGATCTAAGCAAGGCAACGGAGTTCACCAAAAAGGCAGGAGGTGCTCCGGCCAATGTTGCTGCGGCCATAGCCAAACTTGGCGGGCAGAGTTATTTTGTGGGTTGCGTGGGAGATGATCCCTTTGGTAATTTCCTGATGAATACCATGGAAGATCACCGGGTTTCGGTTTCCTTTGTACAGCGAAGCAGTACGTTTACCACCCTGGCATTCGTATCCCTGGCAGAAGATGGCGAAAGGGATTTTGTCTTTAGCAGAGGGGCCGATAAGGAACTGGTATTCGACCCAAAACTGGCAGCGCTTTTCCCGGGGCAGATCCTTCATTTCGGAGCGGCTACCGCTTTATTGGGAGGTGAACTGGAGAAAGCTTATTCGCAATACCTGCAGGAAGCTTTTAAAGTCAAAGCTTTTATCTGTTTTGATCCTAACTTCCGGGGCGATCTCTGGAAACAGCGGGAAGATGAATTTGTAAACAAATGCCTGCCCTTTATCGGGAAAGCCCACCTGTGCAAGTTCAGCCTGGAAGAAGCCCAGCTTATATCGGGAAAGAAAAATATAGAAAATGCCTGCCGGGAATTGCATCAAACGGGAGCAAAAGCCATATGCATTACCCTGGGGAAAGAAGGCACCTTACTGAGTACATCCTACTATCAGAAACAAATAGAAAGTATAGCGATAAATCCGGTAGATACTACGGGAGCAGGAGATGCTTTTATAGGTTGCCTGCTGAAGCAACTCTCCGAAGTAGAAGATCCTGAAACCGTATTAAAAGATAAAGAGGCCCTTTCCGAAATGGTACGGAAAGCCAATATTGCAGGAGCAATAACAGCTACTCAATATGGAGCCATTGCAGCCTTACCGGGCCCCGAGCAACTCAACGCATATTAAGGAATGAACCAGGCAGATATTCATAAGACCCTTCTCGAGCTTCAGGCAAAAACAGCCGGGAAATTCAGGCTGGATGATGTTCCCGAAGCCGGTCCGTTTGAAATGAGACTGGCCTCCAACCTTCCCTTTATCAAGAAGTTGTTTTTTAGTCTCTATCCCGAAGACGAACATCGGCAAGTTTTCGATAAGCTTCTGATGCAGCTATACGAATTGTTTATTTTCCGACCTGCCGATCTGAAACGATCCGACCTGAAACGAAGTAAGGACCCCCGCTGGTATCAAAGCGAAAAAATGGTGGGGATGCAGCTTTACACAGATCATTTTAATTCCGATCTGAAAGGGCTGATCTCCAAACTGGATTATTTTGAGGAGCTGGGAGTTAATTTCCTTCACCTGATGCCGCTGATGAAACGGCCGAAAGGAGAAAACGACGGGGGTTATGCCGTAAGCCATTATACGGAAGTAGACAGGAAATTTGGAAGTAATGATGAGCTAAAGGAACTAACCCGCAATCTTCGTAAAAAGGGAATGTTTCTGATGCTAGATTTTGTAGTGAATCACACTTCAGACGAGCACGAATGGGCTAAAAAAGCTAAAAAGGGCGATAAAAAATACCAGGATCATTACTATATGTTCCCCGATCGTACCCTGCCGAACCTGTTCGATCGCTCTATGCTGGAGATATTTCCGGAGACGGCCCCGGGAAACTTCACCTATGAGGAAAGTATTGAACAATGGGTAATGACTACTTTTAATTCCTATCAGTGGGATCTGAATTACAGAAATCCCGAAGTATTTCTCTCTATGTTCAAGAACCTCATCGATCTTGGGAATATGGGAGTAGATATTATTCGTTTTGATGCCCTGGCATTCCTGTGGAAAAAACTCGACACCACTTCCCAAAACCTGCCGGAAGCCCATAGCCTGATTCAATTATTCAGGATGTGTACTCAGGTGGTAGCTCCGGGGATGATCTACTTGGCCGAAGCTATCGTGGCCCCGAAAGAGATCGTTAAATACTTCGGGCAAGGCAACGAATGTGAGATCGCTTATAATGCAACTCTTATGGCTCTCCTTTGGGAATCTATCGCCACCAAGGAAACCCGGCTGATCAGAAAAAGCCTGTCTGAAGTTCCGTTAAAATCGGAGTTCGGTACCTGGATCAATTATGCACGTTGCCATGACGATATCGGTCTTGGTTTTGAGGATGAGCATATTTACGGGGTGGGCTGGGATGCTTCCGAGCATCGCAAATTCCTGATACGATATTACTGCCGGGAACTGGACTGGTCGCCGGCCAAAGGTCTTAAGTTTATGTACAATCCGGAGAATGAAGATGCCCGGATCACCGGAAGTATGGCTTCCCTTGCAGGACTGGAAACCGCCCTGGAGAAAAAGGACAAAAACGGAATCGCAGAGGCAGTGGCTAAAATTAACCTTCTTCACAGTATTTTGCTTTCCTACGGAGGTATTCCGATGATCTATTCCGGAGACGAGATCGGAACCCTGAACGATTATTCCTTCCTGGAAGATCCTGCCAAAAAGGACGATAGCCGCTGGGTAAACCGGCCTTATCTTCATTGGGAAACAGTTAATCAGCTTAAAAAAGGAAAAGATCATAGTGCCGATATATTTTTCAACCTGCAGAGGCTTATTGCCGTTAGAAAAAGTCTGCCGGTTTTTGCAGATTCCAATAACTGCAGCCTGGAAGACTGTCCGAATCCACACATTTTTGCCTTTATGAGATGGTCCCCGTCCGAGGACAATGTTTTGATGTTATGCAATTTTGACGACAACCCCCAAACCATAGACGGAGCCTGGCTTCAAAAGATCGGATTTCATATCCCTGCCGGATATACAGACCTTGCAAAAGACTGGAAAGCTACCCTTAAAGACGAGGTGCTCATCCTAAAAGCCTATGAGTTTTTATGGTTAAGGAAGGAGTAAAACTTATATGCTTAATTCTCTATTTTCCATTCCTGCATTTTACCCTCGTAGGAGCCACTAATGACAACCTTGTTCTTTTTATCATAAACGATAGATTGAACAAAATCCTGATGCTTAAACTCATTTAGCAATTCCATATTATGTAATGACCATACCCTTATTTTATTGTCCTCTGAAGCAGTTATGAGTTTTGAGTTTTCAATACACAAAAGATCTCTGATCACATCATCGTGTACCTTATACGATTGTATATAACTCCATTTACCTTTTTTATCAAATTGCCAAATGTTAAGTACCCCATATTGATCTCCTGCATATATTTTATCATCAATATTTAAAACAGATGTTAAAGGGGATTTGTTTTCATTCAACGTTGCTATTTCTTTATAAGCCATTAAATCCCACATTTTTAAACTACCATCCTGCGAGCAGCTAATTAAAGTATTTTCATCAATTCTGATAACCTTCCACACCCAGTCCTTATGACCTACAAGTTTATAAATTAACTCTCCTTTTGTACTGTATAATTGAATATCGAAATTGGAAGTAGTACAGACAAAAGTTTTTTCATCAATTTTCAACAAATCCAGAACAGTGTGGGCTTCTGTTGTGATCGTTTTGTCAAGCTCAAATTTATTATTAACCCTCTTCCATATTTTAATAGTTCCATCACGAGCTCCTGATATTATGTGGTTTTCGTCAATTTTATCAATACATAGGATTGAATTTTCATGCTGCTGAATTTTTTGTTTTAAATATCCACTATTCACATCCCAAACCCGAATACATTTATCTCTACCAGCAGATATAATTGTATCATCATTAAATTTTAATAACTTCCAAATATATCCCAAATGACAAGGTTCGTAACGCCCCGATACTTCCTTTTCCTTCCCACCAACTTTTTCGTATATAATATCGCTTCTTAAAATGTATTTTTCTCCCGAGATCACCCGTTCTCCTTCATGCCACAGATCATGATGGAAAACAATTAAATCTCCTTTATCAGGCCTGAATCTATGAAGTATATCACCATTTCTGGAAGCATAAAAAATAGTATCTCCTCCTTCATAACTATTTGGATCACTTAGATAGATCATAAAAGTCAATTTGGATTTAATTTTATCAGATACATGATAAACCCCATCCAAATGCCTCCCAAAAAACTGCCCCGGTAAATATCTACAAAATCTTACTCTTTCATTTATTCCCGAAATTCTCCATACCGAACCATCGTTTCTATCCACTATTTCATTAGGCAAAAATTGTCTGGATTTCTTAAACAGATATTCAGATAGTTTTCTATTGTCTTCCAAGAAACGCTCATTATTTCTATAATAAGAAGGGTAATGCATGATGGCTTTTGAAAAGTTTTTATCGATAAGGAACTGCTTAACCATTTTCTCTGATAAAAACTGGCGAATTACAAAGCACTTTTTTCCTTCAACTGAGAAAAGTTCTATACATTTATCCATACCCTTCTATAATTTTTAAGTTCTAATAAAATATTCTCCCTCGCCTGTTTTTCGAATTTGTTTCTGAACGGTTCAGTATGGAAAATAAAGTTTCGCTTTAATAATGACCTTAAGAACTTTTTCCTCCCATTCTTATAAACTTTCTCAGGAAAACAAATAAACTCTTTTCGTATTTGCCTATAGTATTCCTCATACTTATCGAAATGACTACCAAGAATAGACAAATCCATGTCCAGGAAAAAAAGAGTGTCTCTACTTTCAGAGCTCCCTATGTGAAAATGATCTTTGGTATTCCGGATGATAGAAGTCACCTTATCCGTTATGTCTTCAGGTACTGAAAGTTCATTCATTGCTTTTCTGGCTAGCAACGCACTTTTAATCTCATTATTGGTTTTTCCCGGAAAGTAAACAATATCATGAAAAAAAGCCGCAAAATAAAGGCTTTCCGGATTCTCCAGCTGCTTTTCGAAATCCTCGATCAGACAGCATAATTCTATTATATGTTCAAGGTTGTGATATGCCCTGTTAAAACTACTGTGTTTTGATACGATCTCATAAAGCCATTTTTCTCTTATGTTCTCCTCTTTAGAAAATCTTAAGGTGAGATTAAACCATTTGTATTCTAGAAATTTCAGATCCATAACTTTGAATTTGAGTCAAAGCTATGATCGACATGAAAGCCTCACATTGATCTATGATAAGAATTTAATTGCTGGATAAACTTTTTCTAATTCTGCTTAGAGATTCAGGTGTTACCCCCAGGTAAGATGCTATATAATAGTTCGGGATCCGGTTTATGAGTTGAGGGTATAACTGCAGAAAAGACTCATAACGTTGCGTTGCAGAATGATATTGAAGTGATTCTATTCGTTCCAGGGCCAACACATAATTTTTTTCAGCCAAAATGCGCCCGAACCTCTCGAAAGATTTAAATCTGTCATATAACTTCTGAAGATTGGAGCCGGAGATCATTATAATCTCAGAATCTTCGATTGCCTCTACATAATCATTCCCCGGTGTTTGGGTAAGAAAGCTGGAAAAAGATGAAATCAATGGGTTTCGTTCAGTAGTATTAAAGTAATCGGTTATTTCTTTATCCTGACCCAGATGATACACTCTGAAAATTCCGGACAAAAGAAACCCTACATGATGACACACCTTGGATGGAGTGGCAAAAAACTCTCCTTTTTTATACTTCTTAATCTCTATAAGTTGATAAAGAGCATGAAATTCTTCTTCCGAAAAGTCAACTATCTTTCTGGTAAATTCCCTAAACTGATTCAAAATTACCCTGTGTTTGAATCCAAATTTAATCAATGAAATTTAAAATCTCTTTAGATACTTTTCCATTAACAAAAAACCGCATATATTAGATCATATACGCGGCTTCCGGAGGGTAAGAAATTAACTTACGATCTTCTTGCGGCAAGTGCCCTTACCTTGATCCTTACTTCATTCCCGATAAAGAAAGAACCATTATCCATTTTCTTGTTGAATTTGATCCCGTAATCAAAACGGTCTATGGTAAAGTCTGTTCTGATCCCAATAGTCACATTTTGTGTAGGGTCCTTGAACGGCCCGAGTATTTCTACCGGGAAAGAGATATTTTTGGTAACTCCGTGAATGGTAAAATCGCCGCTCATCATTACTTTACCATCGCTGCCCTTACTCACCGAAGTAGATTTAAAATTAATCTCCGGATATTGCTCGGTATCCAGCCAGATCTTGCTTCTTAAATGTCCGTCCCTGGTCTTGTGATTGGTATCAAGACTACCCGCCTGGATGGTAATATCTGCTTTTAAGGTAGTAATATCATCTCCTTCTATACTGACATTCCCGTTAAACTCGTTAAAACGGCCGGAAACTTCTCCCACCATAAAACGCTCTACCCCGAACTCTATAAAAGTATGGCCTTTGTCCAGTTCGTAAGTATCGGTAGCCGTTTTAAAACTAAAAAAGGACATCAATGCCAAAAGGGTGCAAAATAATCTTGTTTTCATATCAATAAGGTTTTGTATGTTTTGAAAACAAGGATACATCTACCTCATAAAAAAGGCGACAATCATTATAGGGATTGCTCTCTTTTAGATAAAAATTAAGAAGAAAGGCAGGCCATACGAAAATCGGAGGGGGTTGTTTTTTCGTATTTTCTGAAGGCATTCACAAAGGAGGTCTTATTGTTAAAACCCGAATCGAAAGCCACCTGTAGCATGGTCAGATCCGGTTGGGATTCGATGATCTCCTTGGCTTCCTCCACTCTGTATTTGTTTACAAAATCGAAAAAGGAGGTATGTAAATGCTGATTTAAAAGCTGAGAAAGATGATGCGGGCTTAAATTAACAGATACTGCCAGGTCCTTTAAACGTAACTCATTATTAAGGTATGGTTTTTCAAGTACCATAAGCTGCTTCAGTTGTCCGATATGGCGGTTAACCGTATCCTGTTGAAGGGAAGATTTTGCGTATTTCTCCTTTTCTCCTTCCGAGGTCTTTTTCCATTGCAGTCCCGAAAAATAGAAGCCGATACTGTAGATAAGCACTCCCATGGGCAGGACATAAATATAATCGAGGTGCCTTCTGTAGATATCCGAAAAGAAAAGCAGGCTTAAAAAGACCGTGGCAAAGATCAGGATAAGCACCATGATCAGATTGAACCACCGCAGCCACCTCACATTGGAATCGGGGTTGGAATACTCATCCCGGATCTGTCCGGCATACTTCCGTACCAACCTGTGATTCAGAAAGAGATAGAATGCCAGGTGGATAAATTGTAAAACAAAAACCGTGGAATACAGATACTGAAAAGGAGTAACCACCTTCTTCCGGTAATCAAATACCGAAAGCATCCCGTAGTGTACCTGTCCCCTGCTTAACGAATCGGCGCTCAGGAGGGGGATGATCCAAACAAAAACCACAAAGGGGAGAAAGTGAAGTAGTTCCCTGGAAGAGAACTTCCATCCCGAATCGGTGATCGATCTTATATAAAAATACACCAGGGGCCCGGCCAGAAACCAGGATCCGTAACGGGTACCGTAAAAAACTGGAAAGTTAACACTGTATACATTTCTTATGGCCAGAAACTCCAGCTGAAACCAGCCGAATAAAAGGATCAGTCCCAACAGAAACAGGTTATGTCCCTTTAATTGTTTTTTAAATACGAAAAGCAGCAGCACAAAAACACCATGCGCAATAGCAACGATCATTAATATGGACCAGAGATCTAGTTTCAATCTTGTATTTTTTGTTTCCCTCTAAATTAGAAAATAAAATCGGATATCTTTTTAGCCAACGGTGAATAGCCAAAAGCCAAAATGACAGATAAAAAAGATAAATGAGTATTTAGAAGTGTGTCACTTCGAGCGCAGTCGAGAAGTACGATCTACGATTTTATATTTACAATTGTTGAATTTCCAAATCAATTCATCTCCAAATTATCAAATCCAACAACTGACAACCATCAACAAACAACTAACCGCTAAACACCCCTAAAGTCCCCTCAAGGGGACAATACTAATAGTTAACAGCCAATACTCAAATTCCAAATCCCAAATTCCAAGCTAACCGCTAATGGCTAATGGCTAATGGCTAATGGCTAAATTCCCCTTATTTTAACTTTTTTACATTTTTTAATAGTAATTTTTGAGACAAAAGTGAAAAAGCACAGTTAATAGAATAAACCAACGAATCAAATTACATTTTTTGGAGCATCTGGAACTCATAAAAGCGTGTAAGCAAAACAGCTATCAGGCACAAATAAAAGTATACGAATCCTATAAGGATATGATGTTTAATGCCTGCTGGCGAATATTGAGAAATGAACACGATGCCCAGGATGCGGTTCACGATGCTTTTATAAAAGCTTTTAAAAATATCCACAAACTGGATTATGACACCAACCTGGGGGCATGGTTAAAGAGAATAGTGATCAATCATTCTCTCGATCTTTTAAAAGCGAAGAAAAAAATAAAATGGCTGGAAGATACGGAGGTTGCCGACGGAGAGACCGATGAAAAAGATGATGATGCAGATCGGCAATGGTCGGTAGAACGTGTTAAAAAAGCCATAGACGGACTAAAGGAAAAGTACCGGATCATAGTGGTACTCTACCTGATAGAGAATTATACACATAAAGAGATTGCGCAGGCACTGAATTTGAATGAGAGCACGGTTCGCAATCAATATAAAAGAGGAAAAGAACAGTTGCAGCAGCAATTGAAAAATACAATACTGTCATGAGTTTGGAAAAGTATATAAGGGATCATAAAAATGCATTTGACGATAAAAAAATGCCTTCGGAAGCCACTCCGGTATTTGAGCAGATGCTTAAAAAAGAACTGCATCCCGAAAAAAAGAAAAAGAAGTTTCCTGTAAAATACCTGGCTATGGCCGCCGGTTTTGCCTTGCTCGTTTCTCTCGGATTCTTCTACAATCAGAAGCTGGAAAGAGAAAAGCAACAGAGAGATTATATGCTAACCGCCATGAGTGATGAAACTGCCAGCGGACGCTTGCAAGCCGTATACGAATATGAAGATGCCTATAAAAAAGAAGACGACCGGCTTTTAAAGAAACTTATCGAACTGCTGCATAAAGACGATAATATCAATGTGAAAATTGCGGCCATTGATGCCCTGATAAAATTTCCGAATAATGAGGAAGTAAGACTGGAACTTATCAAGGCCCTGGAAACAGAAAAGGAACCCCTGGTTCAGCTTAAATTAATAAAAACACTCACCATTTTAAGGGAAGAGCGCGCAAAAGAACCCTTGAAGCAGATTATTGAAGACAAACAAACGTTCCCCGTGGTGAAGGGAAATGCCACCCTGGCAATGAATAAACTTAAAAATTAAAAAAATGAAAAAGCTAATAGCAATATGTGTATTCCTAAGCCTTGTAACAGGTACAAATGCTCAGGATAAAGAAAAAAAGATCTCTTTTAAGAGCGGAGTAGTAAAAATATGTATGAGTTCTAATGTCCAGATCAGTGGTTATGACGGGAACGAAGTAGTTATCACTCAGGTAAACGGAGCCAGAAATTCTTTGTACAGACTGGTCCAGGGTAGCGCTAAAAGTCTACCTCAATCTCAAAACAATTTCGTGAAAAAGGATTTAGACTCAGCGATCTCGTATCGTTTGAGCACCGTATACAGAAATGTAAATGAACACAACCTGAAAAAAGGTTTAAAGAAACTGGGAACATCAAACGACCCGGCAGATAATCTTTATCTCGACATAGAGGAAAAGAACGGTCAACTGATCATCAAGGATCTGGAAAAAGATCCGAATGGCCTGACGTATACGGTTTCTGCATCGGCTAAATATCAGATAAAGATCCCTAATACCGTAAAACTGGAGTGGAACACCGGTAATTGCAAAAAGAGCAATGCCAATATCTTCTTTGTCTCTTCAAAACCCTGGGAGCTGAGTAATTTTAAAGGAGAAGTAGAGATCTCATCATCTTACGGTTCCATTTCCCTGGTAGATGTTAGCGGACCGGTACTGGTAAATACCGTGGGAGGAAATATCAAAGCTGTTTTTGACAAAACCACGCCGAACAGGTTATACTCCCTGATAAGCAATGACGGGCATATAGATATCCAGTTACCCAGCAGGGTGAGTCTCGACCTGGATGTTTCTGCCAGCGATATTTACAGCGACCTGGATTTCACGATCGTTACCGAAAACCTTCTGGGCAACAAAACCAAAAACATGAAGCTGGAGCTCAATGGCGGTAAAAACAAAATGAAACTGGATGCCGGATTCGGAAATGTATACATCCGAAAGAATTAATAGAGCAACACTTAACAAAAGCATAGCCCTAACCGGATTATTAAGTAAACTTTAATCAATTAATCCCCTCTGTTCAGGCCCCGGCCGGATTGGAGGGTTTTTTTCTTTTTATTTATTGAGAAAACAAGAGGGGTGAATATGATTGACGATTTTATATCTGCGATTTCAGATATATATCGCAGTTAAAGACGGAAGGGTTAAATAAACTCCCGGAGACTTGTTGTTCAGTTTAAAAAGAAATGTTATTCAACTCATTAAGATTTGTTATTCATCTCAAAATAAAAGGTTAAACAGTTTAAGAAGAGAAGTTAAACAACTCAGGAAAAAAGCTTAAACAACTTTTGGCGATTTGTTTAACCACTCTAAAAAAAGCCCTGAATACAGGGGTTCCGAGAGGTGATTTTCAAGCTATACAAATTGTCCCTTTGAGGATTTTGTTCTCCCCTGGAGGGGAGAAAACAAGAGGGGTGTAAAGAACCATCTCGTCTACTTAAGGTAGACATCCTCCTTTCCCTTCGACTGCGCTCAGGGTGACAAGTGTATCCGACTGATGATTAAACCCTCAAAATTTTAAACTCAGCATTCTTCAATCTCAAATCAGGATATCACAAATCGCCCTAAAAATTTTATATATTAATCCTTACCTTTAATGCTCTTTTAGAGATCATTAAACACTATAACATCATGCTTAAAATACCAACCATAAAACGCCTTGCGTTTTTCAGCTTTATACTTGCAATATCATTGGTTTCCTGTAAAAAGGACACGACCAATGCCGACCTTAAAGCGGCACTTACGCTCTATGCTTCTTTTGATAATGGAGTAGATGCCGATTTTGCCCTGGGAGACACCCATATGTACACGGTTCCTTCCCGAAGAATGAGAGATTCTGCCAAAGTAGGTCTTCACAAACCCGATATCAGCATTACTGAGGGTAAAGGACGTTATGGAGACGGACTTTTATTTACTGAAAGGAGTCCGGGAAATATCTATTACCCGAGTACAAATAACATTGCCTACAGCAAGGATAACTGGAGCGGAGCTATCTCTTTCTGGCTAAGCCTTGATCCGGAAACTGATCTGGAACCGGGTTATTGCGATCCTATTCAGATTACCGATGTTAGCTATAACGATGCTGCTATCTGGGTAGATTTCACCAAGGAGAATCCGAGGGATTTCCGATTGGGAGTTATCGGTGACAGAGATGTATGGAACCCGAATCCGGAAGGTCCGGACAACGAGAATCCTATTTTTATCGATCGGCTTACAGGAGTTAAGAATCCGCCTTTCGGAAAAGGAGAATGGACCCATATTCTGATCAATTTTTCAGGGCTGAATACCGAAAACGGGGAAGCATCCCTCTATATGAACGGAGAGTTAAAAGGAACCCGAACCGGTATCGCAACACCCTTTAGCTGGGAGCTGGATCAGTCTAACATATATTTGGGACTGGGATATATCGGGATCATGGATGACCTTTCCATCTTTAACCGAAGCCTGACCGATAAAGAGATCAGTACGCTTTACACTCTGGAAAACGGGGTTCACAGCATTCTTGAATAAGATACTTATATGTCACCCGGGCAGAGCCCGTATGTGGCATTCAAAATAACCAACACAAAAACAAAATGAGAAAATTTATTTCACGTCTTCTTGTCATAGGTATCCTGCTTATGTACAGCAGCGAGTCCTATGCTCAGCGTTCCCGTAAAAAGCCGGCAGACGCTGAGAAAAGTGTTCTGAGCGAAACTACTTTTTCGGGATTAAAACTAAGAAATATAGGCCCCGCTTTTATGTCGGGGAGGATTGCAGATATTGCCATTCATCCCGAAAACGAAAGTATCTGGTATGTAGCCGTAGGTTCGGGAGGAGTATGGAAAACTGTCAACTCAGGAACCACCTGGACGCCCATCTTCGATAGTCAAAAAGTGTATTCGATAGGTAGCGTTACCATCGATCCTAATAATTACAATACCATCTGGGTCGGAACCGGAGAAAATGTCGGAGGTCGTCATATTGGTTTCGGTGACGGGGTTTATCGCAGTGATGACGGAGGAAAGACCTGGAAGAATATGGGACTTAAGAGATCCGAACATATTTCCAAGATCATTGTACATCCGGAGAATTCCGATATTATCTGGGTAGCTGCCCAGGGACCTCTGTGGAACAAGGGCGGAGATCGCGGACTCTACAAATCGGAAGACGGTGGAAAGACATGGAAAAAAACCTTAGGCGATGATGAGTGGGTAGGAGTAACCGACATTCTTATCGACCCCAGAAACCCGGACAGGCTGTACGCAGCCACCTGGCAAAGACATCGTACAGTTGCCGCCTATATGGGTGGAGGCCCGGGATCGGGAATTCACAGAAGTGACGACGGAGGAAACAGCTGGGAGAAACTAAGCAATGGTTTACCGAAATCGCAAATGGGAAAAATAGGCCTGGCCATCTCTCCTCAGAAACCGGATATCGTATATGCAGCTATTGAGCTGGACAGAAGAACCGGAGGAGTTTATCGCTCTGCGGATGGAGGGACCACCTGGGAAAAAAGATCAGACGCCGTTTCAGGAGCAACCGGACCTCATTATTATCAGGAGCTTTATGCTTCCCCTCATCAGTTTGAGCGTCTATACCTTGTAGATGTGCGTATGCAGATCTCCGATGACGGTGGGAAGACTTTCCGCAGAATGAAAGAAGAAAGCAAACATTCCGATAATCATGCTATCGCCTTTAAAAAGAACGATCCCAACTATCTTCTTGTAGGTACGGACGGAGGATTATACGAAAGTTTCGACCTTACTGAAAACTGGCGTTTTATAGACAACCTGCCGTTAACCCAGTTCTATAAAATGGCAGTAGACGACAGTGCTCCTTTTTACAATATTTACGGAGGTACCCAGGATAACAGTACCCAGGGAGGTCCTTCGAGAACCGATAATGTGCACGGGATACAGAACTCCGACTGGAAGATCGTACTTAACTGGGACGGGCATCAGCCGGCAACAGAACCGGGGAACCCCGATATTATGTATGCAGAGCGTCAGGAAGGAAATATTTCACGTATCGACCTCAGCACGGGAGAAGTGATAGATATCCAACCTCAGCCCGAAGCCAATGAGAATTTTGAGCGCTTTAACTGGGATGCTCCTATTCTTGTAAGTCCACATGACCCCAAACGTATCTATTTCGCCTCTCAAAGAGTGTGGAGATCGGATAATCGAGGGGATTCATGGAAAGCTATTTCCGGCGACCTGACCAAAAATCAGGAGCGTATTGAGCTTCCGATCATGGGACGGACACAAAGCTGGGATGCTCCGTGGGATTTCCTTGCCATGTCTAATTACAACACCATTACTTCCCTGGCAGAATCGCCTAAACAGGAAGGATTGATCTATGTCGGAACCGATGACGGGACCATTCAGGTTACCGAAGACGGCGGTGCTAACTGGCGCAAGGTAGATGTAGGGAATCTTCCGGGAGTACCGGCTACAGCATTTGTAAACGATATTCGTGCAGACCTGCACGATGCCAATACGGTATATGTAGCCCTGGACAATCATAAATACGGCGATTTTAAACCATATATCCTTAAAAGTACAGATCGTGGCCGCAGTTGGCAGTCCATCCGTGGTAATCTTCCGCAAACCACCCTGGTATGGAGATTAGTACAGGATCATGTAAAACCAGGCCTGCTGTTCCTGGCTACCGAATTCGGGATCTACTTTACGATTGACGGAGGAGGTAAATGGATAAAACTCAAAGGTGGAGTTCCTACCATTTCCTTTAGAGATATCCAGATCCAGAGAAGAGAGAACGATCTTATCGGGGCGTCCTTCGGAAGAGGCTTTTTTGTACTCGACGATTACAGCGCTCTGAGAGAAGTTACGGAAGCAGAGCTGAACAAAGAAGCCAGCCTGTTCTCTACCCGTGATGCCTGGTGGTATATCCAAAGACCCGATATTAGTTTTGATGAAATAAAAGGCGATCAGGGAGCTTCTCATTTTGTGGCTCCGAATCCGGACTTTGGTGCGGTATTTACCTATCATTTAAAAGACGGTCTGAAAACCAAAAAAGAAATACGACAGGAAAAAGAAAAGAAACTCAAAAATGCCAATATTCCTTTCCCCGGATGGGATGAAGTGGAGGCAGAACGCAGCCAGGGTAAACCGGAGATCATCCTTACGATAACCGATGCCGGCGGAAAAGTGGTAAGAAGGATCAGCGGACCTGTAAAAGCCGGGTTTCATCGTGTGGCCTGGGATCTCAGATACCCTGCTCCCGATGCAATTGCAGCCGGTAACCTTGCTAATGATGCTCGCGGATTTATGGTAGCGCCCGGGAAATACAGCGTAAGTCTTTCTAAAAAAGTAGACGGGCAGGTAAGTCAGCTGGCAGGGCCTGTTTCCTTTAATGTGGTGCCTCTCAGAAAAGGTGCTTTGGATGGAGCAAGTCCTCAGGAAGCTGCTAATTTCTGGAGAAGCTATGAGGAAGCGACCGCTAAAAGTTCTGCATTAAATGTTCGCCTGAACAGAGCTACGCAAAATGTGGCTGCCATGCAAAAGGCACTGGAAAGAGCTCAGACAAATCCCGGTGGTCTTGATAAGCAGTTATACGACCTTAATAAGAGCCTGCAGGATATCAGCAGGGAGCTTTACGGCAACACTTCCAAGCAGCAGGTAGGAGAAAAGACCCGACCTACGGTTGGCGACAGGATGTTCGCGATCTTCAGGGGAGTAGAACGATCTACTTACGGGCCTACAGCTACGCATAAACGCAGCCTGGAGATCATTAATAACCAGTTAAACAATTTGTCAACTAAACTCGATGCTGCTAAAAACAGTATGAGGCAGGTAGCAACCGCCTTAAAAAATGCCGGTGCACCTTATGTGGAAGTTGAATAATTAAACGATACTGTCATTCCCATGCAAATGGGAATCCACTACCTATAAATATAAAACCACCGTTCTGTTTAAAGAATGGTGGTTTTTTGTGTGGTTATCTTCCTTGTACTCATCCCGATAGTTATCGGGACTGATATCTCACTACTCACATCTAATTATTGATCGTAAAGTATCCGCTGCTTAACATGGTATCTCCGTCCCAAACTTCTACCCTGTAGTTGCCCAAAGGCCAGTTTCCGGTGCTGGTCCATCCCCAGCCTCTCCATACATTTGCAGACTTCCAGGTTTTAGGGATTACACGGTTAATTTTAGGAGAACCGAAAAGAGAGCCATCAGGTTTGTAATAACGAAGGGTAATATCGGTTTTCCAGTCCTTGACATTGTAATAGGCATTCGGAAAATTCACTTCCGTATAAATAGATCTGGAAGTGCTTTTTGAAAATGCGGTTGCATAATTCTTTGTTTCCGGGACTTTTTCTCCACCTTCAAAAAAACGAACCCGGTTCACCTTACTTATGTATCCGCTTTCACTGGTATTATCTATATAGAACATACCCTGGGCAATTTGCCTGCCTTCTACCATGGCCTTCACCGTATACCTTCCGGCCTGCCATCTGTTGGTCGTGGCATAACCCCAGCCTGTCCACAGGTCAACGCGCTTCCAGTCTTTAGGGATCTTATATGTTTTTTCCGGAGATCCGAATAAACTCCCGTCCTCCTTGTAATAATTAAAACGCACTTTTACTTCCTGATCCCGGATATTGTAAAGCATATTCTCTACCTTTAAAAAACTATAGACATACCTTGCGTCTTTCTTTTTAAACTTGGTTCGCAGCTCACTTTGCTTGGCCTTGGTCAGATCATCTCCACGTTCATAGAACGCCAGATATACTCCTTCCACATTCTGAGAATAATTAAAATTCAGGCAAAAAAGGAGTAACAACAGGAAAATTGGTTTGCCGGTTTTAAGCATGATTGAAAAATATTGGATTAGCTCCTATAATTTAGGTCATTTTTAAGATTTATCCAATTATCTTCCTTGTTGTGAGGATTTTAGCAGATAAAGTGTTTGTTATGCTGGTTAGCTGTCAGTTGTTGGTTGCCAGTTGTTAGTTGTTGGAATTGATAATTTGGAGATGAGTTGATTTGAAAATTGAACATTGAGAATCTAACATTCAACAATCGTAAATCTAAAATCGTAAATCGTACTTCTCGACGAGCCTGTATCGAGCGCAGTCGAGATGCTCGAACCTACCTGCCGGCAGACAGAGTGACGCTCTTCTCTATACTCACTACTCAATACTTTGTACTTAATACTGGCGATTAGCCATCTACATCTTCTTAAACCAAAGCCCTCTTACCCTGAAGTTATAGACTTTAAATCCTGTAACTCTATTTGCTTTATCTCTTACAAATTCGATTTGCCGGTATTTATTGTGATCGCTTATAAAAAGGTCTTTTTTAATGGGTTTTAGTTCAATATCACTTAACCGAATGTGCTTAATAATAAGTTTCCCATTTTCCACAACAAGAGAGTACGATGTTTCCAGTTCTTCACTGTAAAAAGTACCGGTATATTCTTTAGGGTTTACAGGAGCATAGGCGTAGAAATTAATGGGCTCCCTATCGTTAACCAGGACCTGCATACGGGCTTCTCCATTATCATTCTCATTAAATACAACGCTTACATTCTCGGAATCGCCAATCATTTTAAATTCGTTTTCACTTATGGGAGCCAGAGGCGTATCATTTTCTCCCGGTCTGGAATAGATAAGACTATCATTTTTAAATAAGATCTCACGCCTGTACCAGTCTTCAGGGTTCCAGTAGTTTCCGGTAAATTTTTCCAGCTGCTGCCTGTTGAGTTTAGTAAAGATCCTGCGCTTGTGCTTAAAGGCTTTTCGTCGGGCATTTTCTTCTTTCGGATAAACATCCTTTAAATAAACATCGGCGATTTCCAAAGCTTTGCCGGTCGCATTAAAGGAAGAGACATTCCCGAAAACAGCTACTGACAAATGATGATCGGGGAAGCGGATAAAATAAGCTTTGTATCCTGCATCCGAACCTGAATGTGCTATTACCTTCACCCCTCTGTAAGTACCGACAAACTGCCCCAGGGCAAAGCCTGTTTCTCCTCCGCTATTGAGTCGGGTGCGCTCATTCATTTGTGTAATTATGGCTTCATTCCCTACCCTTGGATTCTCAAAATTCAGTGCCCATTGGGCAAAGTCCTCAGCTGTAGTAAAAAGGCTGGTTGCCCCTACATTGGCATAGCTCAGCACACTTTTCTTAAAATAATCTCCTTTCTCGTGATAAGAATAAGCCCTGTTCTTAACGATCTTTTCGTGGTCGTCATAAAAAAGGGTGTTTTTCATTCCCAGGGGTTTAAAAATACGTTCCTCTGTAAATTGGGCAAAAGACTTCCCGGAGACACGGGCAACCACTTCTGCCAACAGGGTAAAGCCTGTATTGGAATAAAGATTCCTGTCTCCCGGATTAAAATTCAGTTCCTTTTGCCTGCTTACTACCTTTAGTATATGCTCTCTGGTAATTACATCATCGAGTCGCCATCCCGCCAACATAAGAAGATCCCATTGATCTCTAAGACCACTGCTGTGATTGGCCAGATGTCTTAAAGTGATCTTCTTTCCATATTCCGGGAGTTCCGGGAAATACTTCCTCACCTCATCATCTAAAGATAATTTTCCTTCTTCAGCTAATAACAAGATCGAAAAAACGGTGAATTGCTTGGATATGGAAGCTACGTGAAATACGGTATTAGGGCGGATGGGAATATCGTATTCCAGCTGGGCACTTCCAAAGGCTCCTGTATAAACCGTCTCGTTGTCTTTTACCACCACAACCGAAGCTCCGGGGCTATCAGGTTTGTCCCATTTGGCAAAAAGCTGATCAATTTGTGCTTCTGTATTCTTTCCATCCTGAGCAGGAAGTTCCTGAAAACCCAGGATCACCCCGGTTAAGAACAGGCTTAATTTTAGCAGATACTTTTTCATTTTTACTTGGTTTTAATGTTTGTTTTCGGGCAATAGAATACCCGGGGAAGTTTATTTCCCTTTTAAAAATTCATATTTACAATTGCTTATTTTTTTCTCAGATAGATATTCCCGGAAGAGGCCAGTAAATTAATATGTACTCCGCCATTATTTATTTCTGCGCTTAAAGTTTGCCTTCGCGATATAGTTTCGGAAGAAAATTTGAGGTTAAAATCGGTATAAATATCTCCTGCATTTGCCCTGAGTTTTAATCTGGCCGGAGTATGCGAAGGGAGACTTACATCTATATTCCCTGCGGATGAGATAATAGAAATGGGAGAAGCCTGATTTAACTCATCGAATATCACCCTTATATCTCCCGAATTGCTATTTGCAACGATCGGACCGGTGACATCTTCAATTTCTATGGTTCCCTGATTTGTTCTGGCTTCAATCTCTCCGTTAAAACCCTCGATCTGTACATCACAATTATCCTGACCCCGTATGGAGATATCCATAGTTTCGGGGAGGTAAATAAGCAGGTCGGGACCCCGCATATCCCTTAAATTTAATATGCTGAGTACATTTCCTTCTCTTTCTATCCTTAATCCCAGATCTGTATTGTCTTCGATCCCCGAGAACACCGATTTCAATCCTTTTGTGTTTCCCGGTTTTTTAAGTGATCCCTCCGGGATAAGAAGTTCATTTCCCAAATGTGCCTTTATAATAACCTTCGGTGCAGAGTTTATCTTTACCTTCTTGATCCCTTCCAGAGATTCTCTGTAATTGCCCTGTCCGAAAGCGACGATTACCGTTAAAAAACATCCTATGATCGCTATTTTTTTCATCCTTCTTTTTTAATATTCTCAAATCAACATCTCCAGGCTGATATTCAGTTGTTCTTTTACATAACTGGCGGTGCTTTCCTTCTGTAAAAGGGCTTTCATAACAGGAACGGCCCTTTTTTCCTTTATCTCTACCAGCATATGTATAAGCTCTATCTGCATGCTTGGATCCTGTTCTTTTTCCAGGGCTTCTATAAGTGTTTTTCTCACCTCCTGCGAATCTGAGAACCGCATTAAAGCTTCCGCTGCTGCCAGGCGAACATTAACGTGTTCATCATTAAACATCTTTCCTGTAAGGGCTTGCAGGATCTCATCTCCGGGCTCCTGAAATTCCCCTGCATAACTGACCGCCTGTAATCGTTTACTTGCCGATCCATTTTCTATCATCGAAATGGTCATCTCGGTTTTCAATTCTGTTTTTTCCTTCTCCAGATCGGCTACTTCCTGGGTATGCTCTTCCTGATCCTGATATTTCCCAAAAAAATAGCTCATCAATATAAGAGCAATACTTGCAGCCAGCTGCAAAAACGGTCTTCGGGAATTTCTTTCCTTGCTGTAAAAAGAAGGAAATTCCTGGTTTGGTACCAGCTCTTTTTCTCTTTCCAGCATCTTTTCAAAATCGGCTCTCAGTTGCGGATCCGAAACTTCCTGATACGCATTATCTATGGCGCAGAAGATAGTTTTAAACTCTTCCAGTGCCTCCCGGCAACCCGTGCATTGTTCCAGATGATCTTCAGTTTCCTTAAAAGATCTGTCATCCAGATTCCGGTCTATAAAATCTATAAGCCTGCTTTCTATTTCTTTACATTTCACAGTTCTATATTTTGGAAATAATACGTTCTTAATTTATGCATTGCCCTATGGATCCTGGTTTTTACAGCAGCTATACTTAAGCCGGTTATCTCTGCTATTTCCTGATATCTCATTTTCTGGAACCGACTCATCAGGATCAGTTCTCTCTCCTGTTTATTCAACATATTCAAAGCCCTGTTCAGCTGCTCTGTATTTTCTTTTTGCTCTATCGTATTGCTGTCGGGTTTTCCGGCCCTGAACTCAACTTCATCCCAGGAATAATCCTTGTTTTTAAGGTTCTGAAAATGATCGTTACACAAATTCCTCGCGATCGTATAGATCCAGGATGAGAAACGGGTCTTTCCGTACGATCCCCGGTATTTGATCAGCTTGTAAAATACCTCCTGAGTAATATCCCGGCTCACTTCCCTGTTTTTGGTCATCCCCAATAAATAATTGTAGATCCTTACATGATAGCGATCAAATAAATGCCTTGCCATATCAATATTTCCATTGGCTACCAGGATCATTAATTCCTCATCGGTCAGACTTTCCAAGATTCTACACTTTCAGTTGATTTCTACTTCTAATACCGGACTTTTCGGAAAAGGTTACAAGGGAGATAAAAAAATCCCCTCTTTAAAAGGATGGGGATTCGTTTAGGATGTTACAGTTGGTTGTTAGTTGGTGGTTGTTACACCTACGCTGTCGCTTTGGTGCACGAAGGTGGTTTTTAGTTGTTAGCAGTTAGCATTTAGCTATTGGCAATTGAAATCTGATCATTGATTATTGGTTATTGATCATTGGTGCTTTGTCACCTCGAGGATTTTGTTCTCCCCTTGAGGGGAGAAAACAAGAGGGGTGTGGAGAACCACCTCGTCTTCCGTTACAGATTCCTGAAACGGAATCCACTCCTCCTTTCAAAGGAGGAGAATTTTATTAATACCACACTTAAAGACGGAAGGAATACTTCTCGACGAGCCTGTATCGAGCGCCCGCGTGCCGCAAAAGCTTTAGCGGAGGCGCAAGTCGAGATGCTCGAAGTGACTTCATTCTCCCTGCGGAGGGAAGCCTAAAAAACTAAGTTGGTTTTCTACTTTGGAAAGATCATTAGCACGCTTAAAGTTAAAAATGACGGAAGCATCTTCCAGGCTGATATAGATATTGGAAATATTCTCGATCTCCGATAGTCCCTTGCGGATCTCCACAGCAGAACAATCGGAATAAAGGTTCTGCACCGGAATATTAGCTCTTCCCATGATCGTAAGAATTAAGATGTTTGTAAATAAGGAAAACAGGGAAAAGTGCTATGCTCTGAAAAAAGAATCGTTACGGTACTAATTTTGTAGCAACACTAACCATCTAAAATGCTATAACCGGTTCAATTCTAATGAACAAATCAATGAAAAAAATCTCTTTCTTCAACAGAACATAGCGACTTCCCTGTAAAATCTATAAAGCTTTTAAGTATTCTACCAGATCCTGCTGTTCGCTGGCAGAAAGGTTCAGATCGAAATGATCGTTATAATGAGCCACCACTTCTTCGAGGGTTCCAAAACGTCCGTCGTGAAAATATCCTCCTTTCGCCTTTACAAAAAGTGCGCGTAGCGGAGGCGTTCTGTATTTTCCTGTAGGCGATCTGTCGGCTTCAAAGCTATCGATACCGATCTCTTCAGGATCGTGTAATATATTGTCGGCAAAGACAGGGGCCGGGTGGCAGGTAGCACATTGCGCCTGGCCTTCAAACAGGGCTTTTCCTCTTATGGCATCAGATTCATCAAAACTACCCGGATCCGGAGTAGGCGGTAAAAGGGATAACTGATATTCCAGTAAAGCTTCCAGTTTAGGGCCTACCAGGTCTTCATCGACCATAACATCGAAAGATCCTCTGGCCACTGCAATGGGGAATTGATCTGCATTATTAAGTCTTGGATCAGAGAAATTTCCCTGTCCTCCCATTTCAAGCACGGCTACAAGCCGGTTCCAATAGGTAATATCTCCCCATCCTGTAGCTGTGGCATGATCTACTGCTTGCAGGCCAAAAGCGGGAGGGATCACAAGAGTTGCCGGTGTACCGTCGGGTTTGGTGGCTTTTCCGTCCAGCAAAAGAGCGGCAGAAAAGTGTCCGGGGCCCCAGGCATTCAGCACGCTGTTAAGAGTGGCTACATCAACCCCCAGAATATCGGCAATGGGATCGTTCTTGGTAATTCCGATAATCGCGCCTACATTCAGATCACGGTTAGGCCATCCGTCCAGTCTGCTTCCTATTCCGGGAGCAAAAGAATCATCAACGGTAGAATGGCAAAGTGCACAGGTAATTCCCATGGAAACCAGATTGTCATCCTGATCAAAATTTCCTTTTACCCCAACTACGGCATTCAGTTGTAAAAGTGCCAGGGTGGTAGCGGGATCGTCCAGGTCTACCTGTCCGGCGTTTATAGCGTCGACTATACTCTGTGGTAAAGCTTCAGCATCTACCTTGAGTCCGACTGCCAGGGCCGTATTAGGGCTAAGCCCCGGGCCGAAGCCTCCGTTTGCATCGCCAAGTACGGCTTTATCAAGCTCCAGTACTCCACTCCAGAAGGCTTCGTCTCCAAAGGTGTCGAAACGAAAGGTTTCTTTCCCTTGTTCCACGAGGGCCGGATTGAGGTTCAGTTCGACCGGCGGAGGAATTATTAGCGTGACCTCCGGACCGTCATCATCATTTTTGCACTGAATAAAGATCGCAATGGCTGCGATCATCAGTAGTGTAAATGTTAATTTTTTCGATTTCATTTGTTTAAAGTTCTTGCAGTTGAATTTTTGAGCTTTCCGAAACAGCTGTTTTATCTCTTTCTTTCGGATATGGTTTAGATAAGGGAGTTTAAAAAAGGTTACAAAATTTTGTGTTTTTTTAAAGGCTATCGTAATTTTCACCTGTCAGGATGAACTTCCCCTTTCGTCTGAAGAAATAGTCAACAACTTAAATTAACAATATGCAAGCATCAAAATTCAGTCAGCTATGTGCGGCTTACAGCAATGCTCAAACCAATTTTGAAAACTTCAGGTTAGATTGTCACTCCATTGCCTCTTTACTGGTTGATGAACTCAAAGCATACATGGGAGTTCCCGAAAAACAGTTCAGCCTTTACAGGGTAAATCAGAATAATGAATTCCAGGTAGTTCCTCCTTCGCTGGTAAACGCGCTGGTACTAAGTCCGGATTCCTACTGGCATTTCGGAGTAGGTTTAACGGTTTGCAAATCGCCGGAAAGCCTTCAGGAAGAGCTTATCCTTATTCACCTTATGGTCAGAAAGGAAATTGATAATCAGTTTTTTGTCAAATACGCCAATCACGAAGAAGAGTTTGAAGTTTTTAAGGGACAAGCCGAAAGTTTTCATCCCTTCCTGGACTTTTTACACGAAACCATTATCGAATCCTATAACGACCGTCTGCAGCAGTTCCTCGGTGAGAAGACAGAACGCAAGCTGGGGTATGTGAGATAATTGGATCTGAGATGTGAGATTTGAGTATTGAGAGAGAGGAAGTGTTTAGCTTTTGGCATTCAGTATTCCGAGGGGTCAAATTCCAAAATCTCAAATTCCAAATTCCAAAAGTGAGAAATGTTGAGTTTTAAATTTTAAATGTGGATTTGTGGCTTAGAGGTAGCTGGTTAGTTGTTAGCATTCAGTGTTTAGCCATTAGTAAGTAGGCAAAAGCCAGTGGTTTCTAAAACAATCATTTCATATTCTCAAATCATACTTCTCGACGAGCCTGTATCGAGCGCCCGCGTGCCGCAAAAGCTTTAGCGGAGGCGCAAGTCGAGATGCTCGAACCTACCTGCCGGCAGGCAGGGTGACATTTTTCTCATCCCGATAGCTATCGGGACTCAATACTTTGTACTTAATACTGGAGTTTAGCCAAGAGTCCATGGTTTTCTACAAAGAACAACTTCAGCATTCAGTATTCCGAGGGGTCAAACTCCAAAATCTCAAATTCCAAATTCCAAAAGTGAGAAATGTTGAGTTTTAAATTTTAAATGTGAAATTGTTGCTTAGAGGTAGCTGTTAGTGCTTAGCATTTAGCATTCAAAATTCATCATTCTATATTCGTTATTCAATCGTAAATCCAAAATCGTAATTCGTAATTAGCTAAGTACTCATATCTCATCCCGATAGCTATCGGGACTCAATACTATTCTAAGAAACAAATACCAGTGAGAAGGTGGTGGCTACAAAAGGTTCGGAACTAACGCGTATTCCTCCGCCATGCTTTTTCATTATGTTCTTGGAAAGGCTTAAACCGATCCCCGAACCGTTTTTCCGGGTGGTGTAAAAGGGAATAAATATCTGGTTCATAATAGAAGGATCAATCCCTTTTCCGTTGTCAGTTATATGAATAAGTTTCCGGTCGTTCTTAATTTCTGCGGTTATAGTGATCTTAGGGTCAGCAACTTCTTCCAGGGCATAAACACTATTCCCTAGTATATTGAGGAACACCTGTTCTATGAGTTTTTCATCTGCATGTATCATTGCTTTGGACGGAACATTTTCTATACTCAGTTCTATCCCGTGTTCATCCAGAGAAGCCTGCATCAGGCGGCTTATATTTTCTAACAGGACAAGAATCTGTACCGGATTTACAATAGGAAGCGGAACATTGCTGATAGTCCTGTAATCCTTTACGAACACCAGGAGTCCGTCCGAACGTTTCTGGATGGTCTTGGCAGCCAGGTGAATATCTCTCACCGCTTCATCATCTATATCATTTGCATGAATGATATTGCCCTCTTTGTCCTCCGTCATTTTCTTAATGGTCGATGCCAGGGAGCTTACGGGAGTAAAAGAATTGAGCATCTCGTGGGCCAGGATCCTGATCACATTATGCCAGGCCTCAATTTCTTTTTGTTCGATCTCCGAACGTATATCCTGAAAAGTGATCAATAGGTAAGACACTCCAAGGAGGCTAAAATCGATCACTTCCAGCGAGAGTTGCTTCTCTTCGGTATCGCTTTCCATTTCAAGTAATGCCTTGCCACCTTCCGAAAGTTTCTTTACTTCGGTCTCCAGCCATGGAACCTGCTTGGACAGCCGGTGCCAGTATTTGTGTTGCGGTTGCCCGAGGATACGGCCTGCTGCCCTGTTAAAGAAGAGTATCTCCTGACGGGCATCCTCACTAAAGAGCATTTCCTTTTTAATAGATAGTATTCCGAGGTTTACCTGCTCAAGGATCTGTTTAAAATACTCAAACTGGGCTTGCTTATCGATCTTATTCTTCTTGAAATTCCGTATAATATGATTAAAATCCTCATAAACCCTTGCAAAGGAATCGCCTTTATTGGCAGGAGCGAAATAAACCGAATAATCCTCGTTTTTCAGGGCATCCAGAAATTTTACAAGAGAGTAATTGGTCGTATTCACATATTTTATCAGTGATACGATTTGGATAAGGATCAGGGCTCCTGTGCCGGTAACTGTAAACCAGCGCTCCAGCGGGATCAGATATGCAAAGAGGATGCAACAAAGAAGGATAAGTAATACCCTCACTATAACCTGTATGGTAAATCCTTTGATCACAGTCTATAGATTGTATTTTTCCATTCGCCTGTACAATGCCGCCCTGGTAAGTCCGAGGTCTTTGGCCGCCTTGGTAATATTCCCGCCGTGTTTCTCCAGGGCTTTCTGCACCAGCAGCTTTTCCAGTTCCTGTACATTCAGATTGGTATCGATAATATTCTTACTTGCTACGGGACCGCTGCTGAGATTAAAATCTGTCTCCTTAATACTGGTTCCATCAGACATAATTACCCCTCGCTCCATCGTATGTTGCAACTCCCGTATATTTCCGGGCCATGAGTGTTTATTGAGGATACGCACCGCTTCTTCGGAGATCCGGAGTTGGGGTTTCCTGTATTTTTCCTTGAACAGGCGCAGATAATAATTGATAAATTCTATAATATCTGCAGGGCGCTCCCGAAGGGGAGGGATCTCCAGCTCAATGGTATTGATCCTGTACATCAGGTCCTGCCTGAACTTACCTTCTTCCACCCATTGATGCAGAGGTGCATTGGTTGCAAACAGGAGCCGGGCATTAAAGGAACGTTCCACCGTATCTCCGATCCGGGTTACTTTGCGGTTCTGCAGTACCGTTAGTAATTTGGTCTGAAGGCTTAAAGGAAGATTCCCGATCTCATCCAGAAAGAGGGTTCCGTTCTCTGCCAGTTCAAAACGTCCGGGTTTGTCTTCAACAGCATCTGTAAAAGCCCCCTTAACATGTCCGAACAATTCGCTTTCAAAAAGGCTTTCGGTAATGGCTCCCAGATCTACATGTACAAACGGACCGTTAGTCCGATCGGAAAGTCTGTGGATCTCCCGGGCTATATGTTGTTTTCCCGTTCCATTCTCTCCAAGGACAAGAACATTAGCTTCTGTAATACTCACCTTGCGCACCTGTTCCATTAATTTTTTCATGGCTGGAGAAACACCGATAAACGGACCCGAAGTTTCCCTGGTCTGTTCCTTAAGCGCTTTATTTGCCGAGGTAAGCTCGGTAATTTTCTGGTTGGATTTTTTTAAACGGAGAGCCGAATTGACCGTTGCGAGGAATTTTTCATTATTCCACGGTTTCAGAATAAAATCGAAAGCTCCTTTCTTGATAGCTTCTACTGCAAGTTCCACCTCACCATAGGCAGTCATAAGAATAACCACTGCATCCGGATCGATACTCAGAATGTGCTTTAGCCAATACATTCCTTCCTTGCCATCATTAATCCCGATCCGGTAATTCATATCCAGAATCACAAGATCGATCTTCTGCTGAGAGAAGATTTCATTGATCTTTCGCGGATCCTGAAGGTTGATGATCTTCGAATAATCCTGCTTAAGGAGTAATGCCGCAGAAAGCAATACATCTTCGTCATCGTCAATGATAAGAATACTAGCTTCTGTTTTTGCCATGATTGATGAATTGTCCTATAAAATTAACTATTGTGCATAAATGAACAACAAACTGTTCGATAACGAACGGTTCAATTTTTATAAAAAATATTATTTAGCTGATTATCAGTTATTTATAAAAAATCTTTTTTATGGCACAGCAATTGGAAATCTATGGCAGAATAAAATCAATCAAAACACGAACACAGTGGGAATGGACAGAAAAATAGAGAAAAAAACATGGGACGTTAAGAGGCTCATCTTTATCGGGGGAGGATTGCTCCTGCTGGTACTTCTCTTATTAGGTGCTAAGTTAGTTAACAGGAAGGTTTACAGGCTAGATGCCTCCAGAATAACCGTTAAAAAAGCTTTTACCGGTGATTTCCAGGATGCCATTTTAATAGACGGTGATGTAGAACCGGTTAACCTGGTCCTGGTCAATACCGTAGAAGGGGGTACGGTAGAAGAGATCTTTGTAGAGGACGGGGTATTTGTAGAAAAAGGAACACCTTTATTAAGGATCAGTAATCCCACCGTATTGTTAAATTACCTCAGCCAGGAAACAGCCATTGCCGAACAGATCAACAATCTGAGAAACTTAAAACTTTCCCTTGAAAAAGATCAAAGAGCGCTGGAGGAGTCTTTGATAGACAGCGAGAACAACCTTGCCAATTCCAGGAGGGCCTATAAAACGGATTCTGTGCTCTACCAGAAGAATGTGATCGCCAAAAACGACTTTGTAAATCGCGAAAAGGATTATAAATATCTTACCGAAAAACGAAATTTCCTTCAGTCTAATGTCAACAAGAGTCTTCAGGATTCAAAAACACAACTGAGTCAGATCAATCAGTCTATCTCGAGAATGAGCCGTAATCTGGAGCTTATTAATCAAAGTATTGAGAATATGCTGATCAAAGCTCCGGTATCCGGACGTTTGTCTTCCTTCGATCCGGTAATCGGAGAATCCTATAATTCTAACACAACGGTAGCAAAGATCGATGTGCTGTCCGGATTTAAAATAAGGGGAAGCATAGACGAATTTTATCTGGGAAGGGTAAAACCCAATCAGCTGGCCCGCTTTTCACTGGACGGGGGATTTGTTCCCTTAAAGGTAAAAAAGGTATTGCCGGAAGTGCAGAACGGACGTTTTGAAGTGGAACTGGTATTTGCTGATGAGACCCCGGCTTCCATTGCCATCGGGCAATCTCTTCAGGTACGCCTGGAGCTTTCGCAGACCACCAAAGCCCTGCTTATTCCGAAAGGAGCGTTTTTCCAGGCATCGGGAGGACAGTTTGTCTTTGTTTTAAACGATAAAGGCGAAGCCGTAAAACGCCAGATCAAGATCGGTAGACAAAGCCCTGTTTATTACGAAATACTGGAAGGGCTGGACGAAGGAGATCAGTTTATTTCCTCATCTTATGAAGCATATAAAGATTACGAATTAATAGAAATCAATCAATAATAAAAACGGATAAAGATTATGATCAGAGTAGAAAATCTAACCAAAGTATTCAGAACTAAAGAAGTAGAGACCACCGCTCTTAACGAAGTGAGCCTTGAGATCAAAAAAGGAGAATTCGTTTCCATCATGGGACCGTCCGGTTGCGGAAAATCAACCTTACTCAATCTTCTGGGGATGCTGGACAAACCGGAAAGCGGAAGCTACACTTTTCAGGAGACCGAAATAAGTTCAATGAACGAAAAGGAGCGTGCCGGGATACGAAAGAAGAATATCGGTTTTATCTTTCAGAATTTTAACCTGATAGATGAACTCACCGTTTTCGAGAACATCGAACTCCCTATGGTTTACAACAATATTTCTTCCTCGGAGCGCAAGAAGCGTGTAAACGAAATTGCAGAACGTATCGGGATCTCCCACCGGATGAAACACTATCCGCAGCAATTATCGGGAGGACAGCAACAAAGGGTTGCGGTTGCCCGTGCCCTGGTAAACAAACCTTCCATTATCCTGGCGGATGAGCCTACCGGAAACCTGGATAGTTCTCATGGAAATGAAGTAATGGAACTGCTTTGCGAACTCAACGAAGAAGGTACCACCATCGTAAATGTAACCCACTCTGCACATGATGCGAGTTATTCCAGCAGGATCATCAATCTCCTGGACGGACAGATCGTTTCTGAACGCAGACAGGAATCCGGAACCTTAAATAAAACAACCTCTCTTTAATATAAATTCAAACAAGATGATCAGGAATTATATAAAAGTGGCTTTCCGAAGCCTGATGAAGAACAAAGCCTATGCAATTATCAATATTCTGGGGCTTTCACTGGGGTTGATGGTAGCACTGATCGTGTATTTGTACGTAAAGCACGAAACCAGCTATGACAAACATTTTGAGGGATCGGACCGCATTTACAGAATAGGTTTGAGTGCCAGTATCTTTGGCCAGGAAATCGATAATCCGGCTTCCTGCAGCCCGATGGCACATGCTTTCAGAACAGAATTTGCCAATGTAGAAACTGCCACCCGAATAAATGATATATCCAAATCCCTTCTGATATATGACGAAACCCGGTTGTACTTTGAAGACGGAGTACAGGTAGACAGCAGTTTCTTTAAGGTATTTAATTATGATTTTGTATATGGGAATCCGGCTACCGCCACCACGGAGGACAACGCAATCGTATTAAGCGAGAACGCAGCCAAAAGCCTTTTTGGCAACGAGGATCCTATGGGAAAAATAGTTAACTGGGATGACCGGAGAGATTATATTGTTCGCGGGGTCGTAAAAGAGCCCAAAGGAAAATCGCATTTTCATTTCGATTACTTCCTGGGCTTTAATGACAATTCAAGCCAGGCATGGACCAGTAACAATTTTTACACTTACGTAAAGATCAGGGAAGGCGTAGACCGGGATGATTTTTACGATGGGATGGTAGCTAATTTTACCAAAAAAGTAGCAGCCGAAGTAGAACAGTTCTTAAAGATCACTCTGGAAGAATTTCTGGCTACGGACGGGAATTCATTTCAATATTTTATACAACCCCTGGAGAGCATCCATTTACATTCTCACTATACGGATGAGATAGAGCAAAACGGAAATATCCAGTATATCTACGTATTTGTGGCCATAGCCCTGTTGGTTATCCTGATTGCGGGTATCAACTTTATGAATCTCTCTACGGCCAGAGCCGGAAAAAGAGCCAAGGAAGTGGGGATGAGAAAGGTGTTCGGAGCTACAAAAAAGATGCTGGTCCTTCAGTTTCTGATAGAATCCGTAATACAGAGTTTTTTAGCCCTCTTTATTGCTTTTATCCTTGTTGAACTCTTTCTTCCGGGCTTTAATAATGTAATGCAGACAGAATTGAGCCTCTTTAATTCCCATTTTATAAACACCCTTCTTTTTGCGGTGCTTATCACCTTTACCTATGGGATCTTTGCAGGAAGTTATCCGGCCTTTTTCCTTTCTAATTTCCAACCCATAACCGTTTTAAAGGGCGACCTTACCAAAACCAAAGGAGGTGTGTTGCTCAGGAAGGCGCTGGTAGTAACTCAGTTCAGTGCTGCCACGGTGCTGATCATCGGAATGATCATCATTTTTATGCAGATCTCCTATATGCAGAACAAGGATCTGGGATTCCAGGGAGATCAGGTATTACTGGCCCCCATTCAAACCCTGAAAATGTCTCAGAACTTTGAGACTTATAAAAAGGAGTTTTTAAAAAACCCGGGGATTTTAAGTGTATCCGCTGCCAACGGGATCCCGGGAGAAACTCATAATAACGGAACCAAACAAATGGTCGGTAGAGAGGATTTTCTGTTTATGCACGGGATGGAAGTAGATCCAGATTATCTGGCTACACTGGATATTGAGCTTGTTAAAGGAAAAGCTTTTACCAAAAGAGCAGTTACCGATTCTACCATCCATCTCCTTTTAAATGAGACCACGGTCAAAAGCTATAACCTTAAAGATCCTATAGGAGCTAAAATCTCCATCGATCTGGGGGATCCGATTGTCTACGGTACGGTGATAGGTGTCGTAAAGGATTTCCACTATCAGGGCTTTAACCAGGAGATCAAACCTCTGATGCTGGAATACGATCCTTCAGATCAGACACGATGGACAGCCATGATGAAAATTTCACCGGAGAATATGAATGAGACCATCAGTGCTATTGAGGAACTGTGGAATAAATTTGAGCCTTCTCACCCCTTCTCCTATAGTTTCCTGGATGAAGATTTTGCCGAACTGTATCAGCAGCAAAAGAATTTTGGTTCTATCTTCCTCTTTATGACCATTCTTGCCATCATTATTTCGGCAATGGGGTTATACGGACTGGCGTCTTATACGGCTCAGCAACGTACCAAGGAAATAGGGGTAAGGAAAGTAATGGGAGCTTCGGTAAGCCAGCTGATGAAAATGCTGACCAAAGACTTTATCAAACTGGTAATGATCGCCAATATTTTTGCATGGCCGGTTTCATTCCTGCTGGTCAAGAATTGGTTATCTAATTTCTCATATCAGATAGATCTGCCCTTCTTCCCTTTTGTCTTTGCAACATTACTGGCCGTTATAATTGCCCTGAGTACTGTGAGTTATCAGGCATTTAACGCTGCCAATGCAGACCCGGTAAGGGCACTGAAATACGAATAACGCTTTCTAAACAATCACTAATTTTGAATTAGCCAGCCTGCATCTGTTTAAAACGGGTGCAGGTTTTTGATTTCGGAGATAAACGGTTTTCAAAAGTTGAGTAAAACCAACAGATTTCCTTAGGAAAACGTCCATTTAAATAAAAATCCCTATTTTGGTGCTTTATTAAGAATCATAAACGCCCCAAATTATGAAACCTAAAATGTATCTGCTTGTGCTGGCAGCATTCCTTTTTTCATGTCAGCCAGACTCTATTGACGACCCTTTAACTTCTGACCTTCAAAACATTACTGCCAAAGGCGGGAATGCAAATCTTAAGAACGGGAACCAGAAAGGGAATAACGAAAACAACGAAGAAAATAACGATGACCAAAGTACTTCCGGTGGTTGTAATACCATTTTTGCCAATGGCGATGATGGTAATGCTACCTGCTTTATTGATGACGGATTCAGGCGCTGGGGATGGACTATCGGTCCTCTGAGCAGCGGAGAATACAGCTTCAATATTTACGGAGGTGCCGGACAGTGCGATATTGAAAAAGGCACACTTACCGGAACTCTCAACTTGAGTTATGACGAAGCAAGTGGTACCGCTACAGTTGAATATCTGATGGAAGATGGTTTTGTGCTGAAGGAAACACATCTTTATATAGGTAATAGTCCATATCCGACTTCCAAAAACGGGAAGGAAACAGTTGCTCCGGGACAATATCCTTATAAGCATAACGATCTTAATGATCTGAGCAGGGATTCCTATACAGTTGAAGGTCTTTCAGGAGAGATTTATCTTATAGCTCACGGTGTTGCCTGCGAAGGCGAAGCCACCGACCAGGGAGATGATAATACGGACGATGACGGAAATGGCGGAGATACTCCTCCGGATGACGGAGAGGAGCCTGTTTGTGCCAGCTGCCAGGGTTCTGTAGATAGCCTGAAGTTACAATATCTGGGACAGACAGCTGCAGAAGCAGTGATCATTCAGCAAAGCAATGGTGCTGTTGTTTTTCAGCAAACACTTCAGCCTTTTGAAGAATTTGAGATCAGCGGTTCCTTTGGAGAGAATATACAGATCATGATAGAGAATCAGCTCAACGCAACCTTTATAACAGATTGTTCTCAGGTCATAGGCCCGGGAGTACCTGACGGTTCTTTCGTAATAATTTCGGGTACAAGTACCGAAGGAGGTGTCCTCTGTATAGAAGATATTTTTTAAATCACCTAAAGCCTCTGTTTAACAGGGGCTTTATTTTTGGTCCTCGGTAAAATCGAGCATCAGGCCTTCTCCTATCCATTTTGCCAGTGCCTGACGGTTATCGGGATCAAGGATCCTTCTCTGATCCTTTTCGTTTCTTATATTTCCGAGTTCTATATATACCGTAGCGGGGAGGGTATTCTGTACCATATACAAGCTGTTTCTGGAACTGACCGTTCCGGAATAGGTTCTGTTTGGCTGATATCTTGCGTATTTCTTTTTAAAGGTCTTGTGAATATTCTCGGCCAGACCCTTACCTTTTTTACTTCGCTCATGATGATAGAAAAACACATCTATATTCTTTCCCTTACTCCTGCTGTCCACATGGGTCACTATAAGCCGCTGATAAGTTCCGGCATTGGCCAGGAAAAGCCTGTTAACAGATTCTGTTCGCAGCTTAAGGCGAAGCCGCTGGCTCCTCGGTATTTTTTTGTTGGGATAGTTCACCTCATCGGTATCGAGCTCCAGCAGGCGCTCATCCCTGATCCCGTCGTCTGCGTCCTGAATGATCAGGAAGACCCTGGCTCCGTGAGAAATGAGTTTTCTCCCCAGGCGTAAGGTCACATCATATGCATATTCATCTTCGGAAATGGTTTTGCCCTTATGTTTTACCACCGCCCCCGGATCGGGGCCACCGTGCCCGGAAACCAGATAGTAAACCGCTCCCTCCAGTTGTTTGTCTTCCAGAGGAACGGAAGCATATTTTTCACCAAAGATCGGATACTCTACTTTTTTGGCTTCGGGGACTTCATCGGCTACGGGAGGAGGAATGGAGTCTGCCAGAACTGCTTCCTTCAACTTTACCGGAAGCACAGAGTCCTTAACCATCGGAAGAAGGTAGGTCTTCCCGATAAACAAGCGATTTTCGGGTCCCAGTTTTTCCTTGTTGATATCTATAAATTCCTTGTAGTATTTAGCAGGGTCTATTCCGTGTTTCCTCAGAATGGAAAAGATGCCATCTCCTTTTTCAGCCTTAACCTCCGGATGGGGTTTTTGAGCGTTGACGGAGTAAGCGAAACAAAAGAACACAAAAAGCAAACAGCTCCTTTTCAGAAGAAAAGAGCTCTTCTTGTTAAAGTTGTTTTTTAAGATCCCGTTCCTAAACAATTTATGACTAACTTAATTATATCTTACCTTTCGCAAAATGCGAAGCGATTCCTTTAAAGAAGCATAGACCTCCTGGTCGTACTCCTTAATGATCCAACGGTTTTCCTCCAGTTTCTGCCGGGCTTCATCAAAGCCGTTCAAAGCACAGATCAGGTAGGTTGCCGGAAGGTTCTTCAGGTCGGTCAGTTCATTTTTTTTAAGGGGGACTTTTTTCTTTATCCTCTCGAGGATGGCATTGTTTGAATTGTAAATATGATGGAGTGTCTTCTTATCGAACTGGGGCGGTTCAAAAATAAGGGTGCTGTCCATTTTATAGGTTCCGTTATCCCTGAAGACGATCGTTTTGGTCTCCAGCGGATAATATTTCTGACGGTCATGCAGGCCCAGCTGAACATATTCCGTAGTGGTAAAGGTTTCGTCGTTATAGGTAATCTCCACCTCATCTAAAGCCGAATAGAAAAGCCTTACCTGCTCGTTGATCAACTCTATATCCACCCTGGAGTAATAGATCTTACCATTTTCCTTTTTGGTAAGCCCGGCCCAGCACACCACAAACTGCTCCTTAAATACCTTATAGCTGGATTCCAGGTCGCCGTGACGGTTATTAATAAAGTCGATCACACCGTCCAGGGTGAGCTCAATATTGTTTCTGGCATGTTGTTCTATATCGGCTACCACCTGGGAGTTGGTGTCTTTGATCTCAATATCGAAAACCTTGGGCATGCTGATGCTTCCGTCTCTGAAAAAGATACTTCCTCCCCAGTATTTCCATATGTTTTTTTTCAGGGAACATATATTCCCCGAAGATCGAATAGTAACCAGGCCAACCACTTTTCCTTCCGGGAGGTCCGGAAAAGGGATATTCTCATAGGATATTAACGGAG
Organism: Leptobacterium flavescens; assembly: GCF_010671605.1. GTDB lineage: Bacteria > Bacteroidota > Bacteroidia > Flavobacteriales > Flavobacteriaceae > Leptobacterium > Leptobacterium flavescens. The sequence goes on along the minus strand of NZ_JAABOO010000003.1, from coordinate 154,343 downwards.
GATTCTCAAGATAGGCATTCACCAGGTTCTGTATCTTACTGTCATCGAAAAAATCGACCCCCATAATACGGTTCTCCTCATCTTCCACCCCCACTACAATAAAGGAATTATTATTAGGATTGGAATTGGCCAGGGCACAGACATGCTTCAGGAATTTTGCCTTCCCTTCCTTCTCCCCGATATTGAGGAACTGCTTTTTGTCGTAAAAGCTGTTCTCGTCATTATGAGCGAGTAAATTTTTTACTAAAAGGCGTTTATTGATCATGTTTCCCTGCTTCTCTGTTAACTATTCTGTCTTCCCCATCCTCTTCCGGTACTCTTCTGTTTTATTCTTTTCCAAAAACGTGCCAAAACCACTTTTCTTTTATTTCATAGACTTCCTGATCAGATTAAATGCCCAGTTGTAATGACTGGAGGTATTGGAGATCAGGTAAGCCCCGAGAGAGGTGCTGCCTGTCCATATATACCTTTTCTTCTCAAACAACTCTTCATTGGTATGAGAGGTGATGATTTCCTGAGTCCGATAAAACGAATCGCCCAGCATTTCCCTCACCTTATGTATGGGTTCATGCCGGTATTTCTCCTGAATCTTTTTGTTGAGCTCTGGAAGTGTTTTCCAGCTATATCCCTTTGCAGGCATCTCCGGTTTTACACCCTTCATCCCAGTCTCATACCATTCCATCAACATCAAATGCCAATGGTGAAGATGCGCCAGCATATCTCTGATATTCCGGTTGAGTGTCCCTTCGGGAAATTCCTTTTCCAACTCTTCCGAAGAGTACGAATCGATAAGCGTATTCAGCTTTTCAAAATTACCTCTGCTTGCTTCGATCAGTTCCTCTTTGTTTCCCGGTCTTGGCATTTTTGTTCTTATTTCTTTTTTAAAGCTCCTTCTTCACAATTGTACTGCTGGCCTGAGCAGTAGGAAGCACAATAAGGTCGGCAATATTTACATGATAAGGCCTGGTCACCACAAAACGGATAATATCTGCGATATCTTCCGGTGTTAACGGATCAAAACCTTTGTAAACTCCTGCCGCTCTTTTATCATCTCCTTTAAAGCGCACATTGCTGAATTCTGTTTCCACCAGTCCGGGATGCACCGCACCAACCCTGATCCCATACTGATTCAGGTCTATACGCATTCCTTTATTGATCGCATCTACCGCGTGCTTACTGGCACAGTATACATTTCCGTTGGGATATACTTCCTTTCCGGCGGTAGATCCTATGTTGATAATGTGTCCGGAAGCGCGTTCGGTCATCTGAGGAATAATTGCCTTGGAGACATAGAGCAATCCCTTCACATTAATGTCCATCATCGCATCCCAGTCGTCTGTGCTTCCGCTTTGGATAGGGTCCAGTCCATGGGCATTTCCCGCATTATTAATAAGGATATCTATCCTGGCAAATTCCTGAGGTAAGCCTTTTATCGCTTCAAAAACGTCCTCCTTATCCCTTACATCAAAACTCAATATATGCACATCGGTTTGCGAGGAGAGTTCTGCCTTTAGGTCTTCCAGACGGTCCTTTCTTCTTCCGCAAAGGACCAGGCGGATATTATTTTTTGCAAATTCTATCGCGGTAGCTTTTCCGATACCGCTGGTTGCTCCTGTAATTAATGCTGTTTTCTTTTCCATCTATTATTTTATAATTTCTAAGGAACTTTATGTCCCTGACTAGCTACTTGTAATAAAAACCAATCCTCCAGTTCCATATCTATGGCGGCTGCTTTAACCGAATTGGTAATCCTTTCCTTTCCCGTGGTTCCGATTACCGGATGTATTCCTGACGGATGCTTCATTATCCAGTTCAGAACAAGCTGATCTGCTGTTGCCTCGTATTTCAGCATCAACTCCATCAGCAAATTCTTGATCCTGACGGTCTGTTCGTCATTTTCCCTGAAAACTTTTCCCAGCGGGCTCCATGCCATGGGACGAATATTGTTTAACATCATATGATCCAGGCTGCCGTTCAGCATAGCCTCGAAAGCAGTGATGGAAAACTCTATCTGATTCACCGAAACCGGTGCGCGGGAACTGATCAGATCGGTTTGGGAAGGTGTAAAATTCGAGACTCCAAAGTCCCTGATCTTACCCTGTTCTTTTAGAATATCTATCGCTTCTGCAATCTCATCGGCTTGCATCAGCGGGCTGGGTCTGTGTAAAAGCAGCAGATCCAGATAATCTGTTTTCAGGTTTTGCAGTGACGTTTCTGCAGACCAGATGATATACTCTTTGGAATAGTTGTAGTGCTTTACCCGGTTAGGTCGTTTATCGCACATATACTGTATCCCGCATTTGGAGATCAGCTGTATCTTTTCCCTTTCAATTCCGCTTTCGGCATAAGCATTCCCGAATTCTTCTTCTGTGGTATAACCGCCGTATATATCGGCATGATCAAAAGTAGTGATCCCGTTCTCCAGACAGTGATTCATCAGGCCGATCATCTCCTTTTTATCCAGTTGTTTTCCCCAGCTTCCCCAGGTCATGGTCCCGGCAATTATTCTAGAATACTTCATTTTATTCTTAATTTTACGTCTAAACTCAAAAACATACGCGTAAATATAAATAGTTATAATCAAAATTTTATCTATGAAATATTTAAAAACTATTTTTTCAACTTTATTGATAATCAGCTTTACTTTTCTTTTTTTCAGCTGCAATAATGATGATTCCGACGGACTTGCAAGAGTGAGTATCCGGTTGGTTGACGGACCCGGAGATTTTGAGGCTGTAAATATTGATGTACAGGATGTTCTTATCAAGCGTTCAAATGACGAAGATGATGAAAATGGCTGGGAGTCCATTGGTGCAATTAACTCTGGGGTATACAATCTTCTGGAACTTACCGGAGGTGTAAATGTTTTATTGATCGATACCGAGATCCCTGCAGGGAGGGTCAATCAGATACGCTTATTACTTGGAGATAATAATACGGTGGTCTCCAATGGAGAGGAGTCTGCACTTTCAACTCCGAGCGCACAGCAGTCCGGACTAAAACTACAGATCAATGAGGAGCTTATTTCGGGAGTCACCTATAATTTTACCATCGATTTTGATGTTGATAAATCTGTTGTAACAGCAGGAAATTCAGGGCGCTTTAACCTGAAACCCGTTTTAAGAGTGAGCACAGAAGCCACTTCAGGAGTTATCAGAGGTATGGTAGATCCTTCGGATTTCCAGGTTATGGTAGAAGTTATGGTGGGGGAAGAAATCGTATCTACCTTTACCAATGAAGAAGGTGCTTTTTCCTTAAACGGGATCCCGTCAGGAATTTATACGGTAACTCTTACTCCGGATCCGGAATCGGGACTTAGTGTTAAAACCGTGGAAAACGTAGAAGTGATCAACGGTCAGATAACCGATATAGGCACAATCACACTGGAATAAATCAAAAATTCATAAATTTTTACTAAAAGCAACTTCATAAGGAGTTGCTTTTATGTTTTTTAACCAATTGTTAACAGCTATACGCATATAATTTCTACAATTTGCATCATTTAAATGTGATTAGTAAATTCACGCCTTAAAATTTAATCCGAATGGAAGAAAACAATACTATTGACATTAGTGTAATTAATGAGAAAATAACCAAGGAAAGTGCCTTTGTTGATTTACTTACAGGCGAGATCAATAAGGTAATTGTGGGACAGAAACACATGGTAGAAAGGTTATTGATCGGATTGTTGGGACAAGGTCATATTTTGTTAGAAGGTGTTCCTGGTCTTGCTAAGACACTTGCCATCAACACGCTTTCGAAGGCGGTTCACGGAAGTTTTAGCAGAATTCAGTTTACACCCGATTTGCTTCCTGCAGATGTGATAGGAACATTGATCTATAACATCAAACAAAACGATTTCAACATTAAAAAAGGACCCATCTTTGCTAATTTTGTCCTTGCGGATGAGATTAACCGTGCTCCGGCCAAAGTGCAATCGGCACTGCTTGAAGCCATGCAGGAGAAGCAGGTAACCATCGGGGATGAGACCTTTAAACTGGATAAACCTTTCCTGGTAATGGCAACGCAAAACCCGGTTGAGCAGGAAGGTACGTATCCGTTACCGGAAGCACAGGTAGACCGTTTTATGCTGAAAACGGTTATCGATTACCCGAAACTCGATGAGGAGCAGCTTATTATTCGCGCTAATCTGAAAGGAAGTTTTGACCAGGTAAATCCTGTGGTTTCTGTAGAACAGATCCTGAAAGCACAGGAAACGGTAAGAGAAGTGTATATGGATGAGAAGATCGAGAAGTATATTCTCGATATTATATTTGCCACCCGTTATCCTGAAAAATATAAATTAGGCGATATTAAGCCTTTGATCAACTTCGGAGCTTCTCCAAGGGGAAGTATTAATCTGGCAAATGCTGCAAAATGCTATGCATTTATTAAGAGAAGAGGTTATGTGATCCCGGAAGATGTACGTGCGGTAGTACTTGATGTTCTTCGCCACAGGATCGGGCTCACCTATGAAGCGGAAGCAGAAAATGTAACAACGGAAGATATTATCAATAAGATCGTTAACGAGATCGAGGTACCATAGCAGCTTGAAACGTTAGCCCATTTTTGATAACCGTTACCCAAGCCAATGGATACTAAAGAATTACTCAAGAAAGTTCGAAAAATTGAAATAAAGACCCGTCGCCTGAGCGATCATATTTTTGGCGGGGAATATCACTCTACCTTTAAGGGAAGGGGGATGACTTTTAGTGAGGTAAGGCAATATCAGTTCGGAGATGATGTACGAGCTATAGACTGGAACGTAACCGCCCGTTATAACGAACCTTATGTAAAGGTTTTCGAGGAAGAACGCGAACTGACCATGATGCTGATGGTAGACATTAGTGGATCCGAATTTTTCGGAACCGATCAGCAATTCAAAAAAGATATCATTACCGAAGTCTCGGCTACTCTGGCCTTTTCTGCTACCCAGAATAACGACAAGATAGGGCTTATCCTTTTTTCCGATCAGATAGAACTTTATATCCCGCCTAAAAAAGGAAAGTCGCATGTACTCAGGATCATCAGGGAATTACTGGAATTCAAGCCCAAAAGCAGTAAAACAGATATTGCAGAGGCCCTTAAATTCCTGTCCAACGTCATGAAGAAGAAAGCTATTGTTTTCCTTCTTTCCGATTTTATAAGCGACGATTACGAACAGACCCTGAAAATTGTCGGTAAAAAACACGATGTAACAGGAATAAGGATCTACGACCGCAAGGAAGAAGAGATCCCTAACCTCGGAATGGTGCATATGCAGGATGCTGAAACCGGAGAACTGATATTGGTCAATACCCAGTCCAGAAGTGTAAGGAATAATTACGCAAAATATTACAGGGAACGGGTAGATTATTTCCAGAATGCCTTTACAAGGAGCGGTGCCGGAGTATTAAGCAGCCGGGTGGATGAGAGTTATGTAAAGAAATTGTTGGGCTATTTTAAAAGACGAGGATAATTAATGAGAAGTTTCAGATCAGAAATAAAAGAGTATTTATCTCCCGGATTACTTTATCTAAAGGGAAAGCGGGGATCTTTTTTTATGTTCCTATTTCTTATAAGTACACTGGCCTATTCTCAATCGGAGCCTACGGTAAGTTCCAAAATAGATTCCACTACCATAAAGATCGGGGAAAGGATCAACTTTGAGATCAATGTGGAAGCCGATTCTACTTCCGTGGTAGTTTTCCCCGAGGGGCAGACCTTTAATCCGCTGGAAGTGATAGAATCTACCATAGATACATTCAGGAACAACGATCGTTTTCAGCTGATAAAGAAATACGGACTTACCCAATTCGATTCGGGTTATTACAAACTCCCCAGTCAGCAGATACTCATAAACGATAAAAGCTACTATACCGATTCGCTGCGGATACGGGTGAACGATGTAGCCGTAGATACCACCAAACAGAAGATGTACGACATCAAGGAACTGGTAGAAGTAGACAGAAGCTCTACAGGCTGGATGTCCTATCTTTTCTGGATCCTTATAAGTCTTATTATTATCGGTGGTCTTCTGTACTGGTTTGTCTTCAGAAAAAAACCGCTGACCGAAGAGGAGAAAGTAGCCTTGTTACCTCCTTATGACCGGGCACTTCTGGAGCTTAAAAAACTGGAAGAATCCAAATACCTTATCCAGTCCGAATACAAACAGTATTATTCCGAGCTTACCGATATCGTTCGTTCCTATATTGAGGAAGATGTAAATATTTCGGCTCTTGAAAGTACCACGGATGAGCTTATCCTTAAGCTGGAAATGCTGAAAGATTCCGGAAGTCTTAATATTGATGAATCAACGATAAAGCAATTCAAGAATGTATTGCAGACTGCCGACCTTGTTAAGTTTGCCAAATCCAAACCCGATACCAAGGTAGCAGAGACCGACAGGCTTTCCATAGAGCAGATCGTTATAAAAACCAAGGAAGCATTACCGGAACCTACAGAAGAAGAACTGCAGGATAATGAAGAATACCTGGAAATGCTCGCCAAAAAGAAACGCAAGAAAAAACTTGTTCTCGGAGGGATCGTTACCCTGGCCCTGCTTCTGATAGCTACTTCCTTTGCAGTTGCACATTACGGTTTTAATTATGTAAAAGATACGGTTATCGGGCATCCGACCAAGGAGTTACTGGAGAGCGAATGGATAACCAGTGAATACGGTTTCCCGGCTATTTATATGGAAACCCCTAAAGTATTGAAAAGAATAAAACTGCCTATTCCGGAAGAATCTGCAGAATTTATAGATACCAATCAGGCTTTTCTTTACGGGAGTCTTATCGACCATTTCTATATCCTGACCACCTCAACCACCTTTAAGGAAGGGGTTGAATTTGATGTGCAGAAGGCCATAGACGGAAGCATAAGCACGCTGGAAGCCCAGGGAGCCAAAAACATTGTTGTTAAACAGGAAAATATTGAGACCCTGACCGGAAAGACAGGGGTAAAAGCATATGGGAGCATGGTCCTTACCAATCCCAAAACAAATAAAGAGATAAAGAGCGATTATGTATTGCTGAGCTTTACCGAAAACGGAGGCTTCCAGCAACTTATTATCGCCTATGAAGACGGAGATTACTATGCAGAAGCTATAGTAGATCGTATTACAAATTCAATAGATTTTAAATCGGAGAACTAATTATGCTGGAAAATATTCAATTTGCCAATCCTCAATTCTTCTGGTTGCTTTTAATGCTTCCACTGGCAATGGTATGGTATATTTTCAACAGAAAAAAAGACAGTGCTTCTTTAAAGATATCGAGTATAAAAGGTTTTAAAGCAGGAAATTCAATTCTTCCCAAACTAAAGCCTATTTTATATGTTCTTAGATTACTCGCTTTAACAGCACTCATAACGGCCCTGGCAAGACCGCAGACCAAAGATGTATCTACCAGGACCAAAACCACAAAGGGGATCGATATTGTTATGGCAATAGACGTCTCTTCAAGTATGCTGGCCAAAGACCTTAAACCCGATCGGCTTTCAGCCTTGAAAGAGGTAGCCTCCGAGTTTATCAAAGGGCGTCCTAACGACAGGATCGGCCTGGTGGTCTATTCGGGAGAAAGCTTTACCAAAACCCCGATCACCAGCGATAAATCTATTGTACTCAGAGCTCTGAATGAAATAAATCACGGGATCATCGAAGACGGTACGGCCATCGGAATGGGGCTGGCAACTTCGGTAAACCGCCTGAAAGAAAGCAAGGCCCTGAGCAAGGTGATCATCCTACTGACAGACGGGGTTAATAATGCCGGTTTTATTGAGCCTCAGACCGCTTCTGAGCTCGCTGTGGAATTCGGGATCAAAACCTATACGATCGGACTGGGAAGTAACGGGATGGCTCTAACACCGGTAGCTTATAATCTGGACGGAAGTTTCAGGTTCGGTTACAGGGATGTGGAGATCGATGAAAAACTCCTTACCGAAGTGGCAGAAGTTACAGGAGGAAAATACTTCCGGGCAACCAATAATGAAAAACTGGAAGAGATCTACGAAGAGATCAATAAACTGGAAAAAACCGAAATAGAAGAATTTAAATATACTAATTACGAAGAGAAATTCAGACCTCTCGCTATCCTGGCAGGTTTACTGCTTATGATGGAATTAGCTTTGAGGTATACGATCTTCAGAAGTTTTATTTAGAATGGCAAAAGGAGTGATCATACAGGCAAGTTCCAGAAGTAATGGAAATACGGCAAAGATCGTGTCTCTGTTGCAGGAGCATACCTCTTTTGATATTATTGATCTGAATGAAAAAAAGATCAACCATTTTGATTATGAGCTTAAGAACGAAGATGATTTTAATGGGCTTTTCAAGGAGATCGTAAACAATTATCAGACTATTGTCTTTGCTACTCCGGTATACTGGTATAGCATGAGTGGTTTGTTGAAAGTATTCCTGGACCGGATCTCGGATTTTCTTTTCGAGGAAAAGGAAACAGGAAGGAAACTGAGAGGAATGAACATGGCTTTAATTAGCTGTGGTTCGGATAAAGAGGCCATAGCAAGTTTTAACAGGCCTTTTACGGAAAGTGCAAATTATTTAGGGATGAATTACCTGGGAGATGTACACAGCTGGGTGGAGGAGAACGGGATCCCGGAAGAGGTAAAACTGAAACTGATCGGTTTTTCTGAACAGCTTCAGTTAAATGACACTTTAATTTAAAATTGAGCATGTATCAACTAGAGGAAAAAATATATTTTTATGTAATGTTCATCATTCCGGTGCTGGTAGTCCTGTTTCTGGCGCTACAGGTATGGAAACGCAGAACACAGCATAAATTTGCCGACAGGGCACTTCTAAAAAAGCTGAGTCCTAACTATTCTACTTTTAAATCTATCTTAAAACTCATTGTTATTTCATTAGCTTTTGCTAGTTTGGCAATAGCTTTGGTAAATCCGAAGATCGGGACCAAACTGGAAACCGTTAAACGAGAGGGTGTTGACATCGTATTTGCGGTAGATGTTTCCAAGAGTATGTTGGCAGAAGATATTGCTCCCAACAGAATGGAAAAGGCAAAAAGACTGGTTTCGGAGATCGTTAATCAGCTCGGAAGCGACCGTGTAGGTATCATTGCATATGCCGCACAGGCCTTCCCTCAATTACCGATCACCACCGACTATGCCGCGGCAAAGATGTTCCTGCAAAGCATGAACACCAATATGATGTCTTCTCAGGGAACAGCTATTGATGAAGCTGTAGATCTGGCCAAGACCTATTATAATGATGAAGAACAGACCAACAGGGTATTGTTTATCATTTCGGACGGAGAAGATCACTCTCAGAGGGCGATCGATGCAGTTGAGGATGCAGTCGAAGAAGGGATAAGGATATATACCATTGGTGTGGGAACCGCTAAAGGAAGTGTGATCCCCGAAAAGATAAACGGAATAGTATCGAACTATAAAAAAGATCAGAACGGAGAAGTTGTAATTACCAAACTGAATGAAAAGATCCTGAAGGATATTGCCGATAACGGGAACGGAGCCTATATAGATGGCGCGAATACCGAAGAGGTAGTGGAAAAGGTAACGGAGCTTCTCACGCAAATGGACAAAAAGGAATTTGAATCCAAACAGTTTGCCGACTATAAGGATCAGTTCCAATGGTTTATTGGCGGTGCCATATTATTATTATTTTTGGATATTTTCCTGCTCGACAGGAAAACAGCCTGGTTACAACGGTTGAATTTGTTTAACGAAAAAGAATCCTGATTATGAAGAAATTAGTACTTCTTGTTCTCATTTTGACGACTTCTTTTGCTTTTTCCCAGAATAAAGAGGAAAAGGCCAAGCAAAAAGCGGCCAAACTAGCCAATAATTATGTGTATGACGCGAACAAGGAATTGGCCAATAAAGAATTTATAGATGCCGAGGCTAATTACAGAAGGGCTATTTCCAAGAACGGGGAAAATGCCACTGCAAAATACAATCTCGGAAATGCTTATTATCGCGAAAACAGTCTGGGTGAAGCTTTCTCAAGATTCAAGCAGGCCGGAGATGTTGCTTTATCAAAGACCCAGAAACACAAGGCTTTCCATAATATGGGGAATGTCTTTATGAAAAACAAGGAATTCGGTAAAGCTGTAGAAGCCTATAAGGAAGCCCTTCGCAACGATCCTACAGACGACCAGACCCGTTATAACCTGGCCCTGGCCAAACAAAAGCAGAAAGAGCAGCAGGACCAGAACAAGGACAATAAGGATCAGAATAAAGACCAGAACCAGGATCAGAACAAAGATCAGAACCAGGACAAAAAAGAAGGAGATAACGAAGAGAAGGACAAGAAAGACGATAAGAAAGATCAGGATCAGAATAAAGAAGGAGAGAACGACGACAAGAAAGACGGAGAAAAGAAACCCGATGAGAACAAGGATGGTGAAGGAGATAAGAAGGAAGACAAAAAAGATAAAAACAAGGGAGGAGATCAGCCCAAAGATCAGAAAGGAAAACCCAGACCCAATCAACTTTCACCTCAACAGGTAAAAAACTTGCTGGAAGCTATGAATAATGAAGAGAAAAAGGTGCAGAAAAAGCTTAATGCCAAAAAGTTAAAAGGTAAGCCCACCAAAAGAGAAAAGGATTGGTAAACTAATAAATACATTGAAATGAAAGGCCGGCAGGTTTTGTCATTTCAATACTTAAACAATGAAAAAAGTTCTTTTACTAATAATAGCATTCTTAAATGTTTTTGTTACCCTGGCACAGGATGGAGTTGTGTTTGAGGCCAAGGTTAGCAAGGAAAAACTCGGTATTAACGAAAGACTTCTTATCGAGTTTACTATGAACAAGGATGGCGATAATTTTACTCCCCCGAGTTTTGAAGGCTTCCGTGTAAACAGCCCGCAGCAATCTATCAGTCAGGTTTATCAGAACGGAAAAAAGAGCCTTTCCAAGACCTATTCCTATATCCTTACTCCGAAGGCAAGAGGGAAGTTTACCATTAAGCAGGCCACCGTAGAAATTGAAGGTAAAATATTTAAAACACTTCCTATAAAAATAGAAGTGACCGCAGCTGTTGAAAAACCAAGCGACTCAAAAACAGCAGATGACATTGCCGATGACAATCTGCATCTGGTGGCTGAAGTTTCCAAACAAAGCCCCTTCCTGAACGAAGCGGTAAGTGTAGTTTACAAGCTGTATGTAAGTCCTAATATAAACGTAAGCGACTTCAGGCAACTGGACAATCCCAAATACAATAATTTCTGGAGCCAGGATCTCCCCATCAAGAGGTGGAAGATAGAGAACGGCACCTATAAAGGAAGATCCTATCGCTATGTCGTGCTAAAAAGAGTGGTCCTCTATCCGCAGAAAACAGGAAAACTGAGTATTGAACCTCTTTCCCTGGATGTTACGGTAGATGTACCTACCAACAGACGTGACTTTTTCGGCGGGCGAATTTATACACAAACCCATAAGACCGTATCTGCCGGGAACAGAACCATCAGGGTTAAAGAACTTCCGTCCGGAAAACCGGAAGGCTTTTCGGGAGCAGTGGGAAGTTTCGATTTTAATGTCATTCCCAGCAAAACCGATCTGAAAGCTACGGAATCCCTGCAGCTTAAAGTAGAGGTGAACGGGAAAGGAAATCTAAAGTTATTTGAGCTGCCCGAGATCAATCTGCCCAGTTCGCTGGAAGTGTATGAGCCCAAGTTCGATGCCAATGTCAGCACAAACCTTACGGGAACCAAAGGAAAGGTAGCCGATAACTATACCATCGTGCCTCAGTTCAGAGGTAAATACCCTATTCCGAGTGTTTCCTTCTCTTATTTCGATCCTAAAGAAGAAAAATATAAAACGATCAAATCGCAGGAGATCCTGATCAACGTTTTTGAAGGCCCTGTAGGCTCCGGAGTTACGGGAGCTCCCATAAGCTCTCCCGGTTTTAATAAAAAGGCCGTGGTTACTGCCGGGAATCAGTTCCGTTTCCTTAAGCTGAATCCTAATTTACAGCCAGTACAAAAGAAAGATCTCTTTAAGTCCAATTTGTTTTATTCCCTGTTGCTACTTCCGTTACTTATCATTCCGATAGCTATTGTAGTAGGGAAAAAGAAAAAACTTATGGAGGCAGATGTTGCCGGGAACAGGATCAAAAAAGCCAATAAACTGGCCAAAAAATACTTATCCGAAGCCAAAAAGGCCATCGGAAAAAAAGAACTCTTTTACGAATCCCTGGAAAGGGCCCTGCACAATTATCTCAAGGCTAAACTTCATATAGAAACCTCAGAGTTCAGTAAGGAAAAGATAAGTGACCTGCTGCTTTCGCGAAAAGTAAGCGGAGAAACGGTCACTAACTTTATTTCCCTTCTGGAAAGCTGTGAACTGGCAAGGTATACCCCTGCTTCCGAAGTGACTATCCAACATGATTACAACAAAGCTGCAGAAGTTATTTCCCAAATTGACAAGCAAATTCAATAAGATGAAGAAGTTATTTTTTGCCATATTGTTTATTTCATTTTTTGCTTCGGGACAGAATACGGCCCTTTTTGAAGAAGCCAATAAACTTTATAATGAAGGAGACTATGAGGGTGCCATCAACAAATACGAAAAGATACTGGAAAGCGGAGAGCATTCTGCAGAACTTTACTTTAATCTGGGGAATGCCAATTACAAACTGAATCACGTAGCTCCCACGATCTATTATTACGAAAAAGCATTATTGCTGGCTCCGAATGATGAGGATATCAGGAACAACATGGCCTTTGCTCAGAATATGACCTTAGACGCCATTGAAACACTCCCTCAGACCGGTATTGCCAAAATGGTGGAGAATAGCGTTGGAAGGCTTTCATATGATACCTGGGCTGTCCTTTCTATCGTATTTATGATCCTTTTTGTAGCTACCTTTCTCTTTTATTATTTTTCCTTTAAACAAAACCTTAAAAGACTTTTCTTTATTACCAGTATCCTTGCAATTTTTCTGTGTGTCCTGTCTGTTTCCATGGCATTTCACGAATACAACGCAGTCAGGAATGACAGACCCGCAATTGTCTTTGCTATTGAATCTGCCGTGAAGTCAGAGCCTAACGATCGCGGAGAGAATGTATTTCTACTTCACGAGGGAACGAAAGTCAATGTAACAGCAGAATTGAACGGGTGGAAGAAAATAAAACTGGCCGATGGTAAAATAGGTTGGATATCTTCTGAGGACATTAGGGAATTAAAGAATTTATAAGTAATTTAACGCTAATTTACCGTCAGACTGTTATTTTTATGCTCTTAAATGGACCCATAGGATGAGAAAACGCTTACTTACGATTTTATTTCTGGCTAACTTCCTTTTTTCGGTTGTTGCTCCTGTGGTAGTTATTCTTATCAGTGATAATCCTGTAGAGCTTAGTTTCTATCGGGATCTTAACGGAGAAGAAGAAGGCAAAGACGATCTTAAAGTCGATACCGATATCAAGGAAGTCTTTCTCGCCGAAGCCCTTCAGCTGAGTTCGTATTCCAGTCCTAATTACAAAGAACATTTATCGGAGCAATCCCTCCGCTATTTAAATATTTTCCAGGATATATTTCTTCCTCCCCCGGAATCCGGGAATCATAATCTTATTTAATTATTCTTTCCTGAATGATTACCTTTTAGGGAGAAGGGCTAAACGATTCTTTAGCCGGTTCTCACCGCAGAATACCGTAAAACAGACTTTTAATACAAAGCAGTGATCTGAAAATTTCTGAGAAATTTTTTGGTCCTGAAATAATTATATAAAGATCAAATGAAAGCACACACAAAAGAAACTCAAGCAGCAATTACACCGGAAACAGCATTACAATTACTAAAAGAAGGGAACCAGCGGTTCCAGGAAAATAAGAAAGCAGACAGAGATCTCCTTGAGCAGGTAAGAGATACCGAAGGAGGGCAATTCCCTTTTGCTACTGTTTTAAGTTGTATCGATTCCAGAGTATCTGCAGAATTGATCTTCGACCAGGGAGTAGGAGATATCTTCAGCGCCAGAGTGGCGGGGAATTTTGTAAATGAAGATATCCTCGGAAGTATGGAATTTGCCAGTAAACTGGCAGGTACCCGTCTTATCCTTGTTTTAGGTCATACGAGCTGCGGAGCAGTAAAAGGCGCTTGCGACGATGCCCAAATGGGGAACCTCACCGCTCTTATCAGTAAAATAAAACCTGCAGTAGCAGCAGTTACAGAGCCAAGTGATCCGGCCCAGAGAAATTCCCAAAACATAGATTTTGTAAATGACGTAGCTGTCCGAAATGTTCATATGACCATAGATAGAATACGAAAAGAAAGTCCCATCCTCAAAGAGATGGAAGATAATAAGGAAATTATTATCATCGGAGGTATGTACGATATCAGCAATGGAGCAGTAAGTTTCTTTGAAAGCTGATACTCATCTTCCTTCGTTATATAAATACCAACCTATATAACTAAAACTTTAAAAAGATGAAAAATCTCTTCAAACATATAAAAGGAGATGCCTTTGGAGGTATTACCGCAGCCATTGTGGCATTGCCATTGGCTCTGGCTTTCGGGGTTCAATCAGGACTCGGAGCCGCAGCCGGGCTTTACGGAGCATTTCTGATCGGTATTTTTGCAGCGGTTTTCGGAGGTACTTGTACTCAGATAAGTGGGCCTACAGCACCGATGACCGTAGTTAGTGCCGCTTTTGTTGCCACTATTCTGGCTGCCAATAACGGAAATGTTGAAAAATCCCTCCCGCTAATCCTCGGGGTCTTTATCCTGGCAGGTCTGTTTCAGATCGTGTTAGGGGTCCTCAGGTTGGGGCAGTACATAAAATATGTACCCTATCCGGTCGTCTCCGGCTTTATGACCGGGATCGGGGTCATCATTCTGATTACCCAGATATTCTCTGTTTTCGGTTATCAGCCAACTCAGGATGAGGAACTGGTAACAAGTTTTAAGGCCGATGCAGAGGAAGTGATCCTGGAAAATATTTTAAAAGAAGAGGCAAATGAAGGAGTGCTGGTGCTGGAAGATTTCAGGGAAACCATTTCCAGAGCCGAACAGATCTCTCCGGACCAGATCCAGACGGAAGCCGAAAATCTGGCTAAAAATGATACCGGAGGAGTGGTAGGCTCTTTGAAATATTTCGGAAGAGCAGCCAAAAACATCAACTGGCTGGAATTTATTCTGGTCTTATCGACCATTATCATTATCTACGGTTTTAAGAAGATCACCAAAAAGATACCAAGTGCCCTGGTGGCTCTTATTGTCATCACCGCTGTGACCCTTATTTTTAACCTGGATGTTCTTATCATAAGCGATAAAGGTGTTATCCCGAGCGGATTCCCAGCCCTCCATTTTGAGGTCTTTACGGAATTCAATCTTACGGCCTTCATTCCTTATATAGCAACAGCTGCTGCACTGGCAGGTCTGGGAGCTATTGACTCCCTCCTTACCTCTGTGGTAGCAGATAATGTCACCAAAACCAAACACAACAGTAATAAAGAGCTGGTGGGTCAGGGTATCGGTAACAGTATTGCCGGACTTTTCGGAGGAATTCCGGGAGCAGGAGCTACCATCAGGACTATTGTAAATATAGATGCCGGTGGAAAGACAAAAGTTTCCGGGGTAATTCACGGGATCGTTCTTTTAATGATCGTTCTTGTACTCGGGCCCTATGCTTCCTATATTCCTTTAAGTGTCCTTGCAGGTATCCTGGTAACTGTCGGGATCGGGGTAATGGATTATAAAGGTTTGAAGGTAATTCACAAAATGCCGAGAACAGATGCAGTGGTAATGATTACCGTTCTCCTGCTTACTGTTTTCCTCGATCTGATCATTGCCGTAGGTATCGGACTGGTACTTTCTGCCCTTATGTTTATGAAGAAGATGGGAGACGTGACCACTGATGAGTCCAGAGTGGAAAGCCTTCAGGAAAGTAACGGAGAAGAACCCTGGATAGATGAGTTGAACTTCCCTAAAAAGTTTAAGGAAGAAGTATTCATCAAGCACCTTAACGGGCCGCTCTTTTTTGGATACACCAACGATTTCCAGCAGACTATGTCCAAGATCCCGAAGACGGCAAATCATATAATCATCCGGATGGACAAAGTTCCTTATATAGATCAATCCGGTTTATTTACCCTTGAAGATGTTCTGATCGACCTTCTTGATAAGGGAGTAACACCACTGATCGTCGGAATAAAAAGACAACCTCTGTACCGATTAAGGAGTATAGATATTGTTCCCGACCTGGTGCCGGAAGATCATTTATTTGAAACTTTTAAGGAATGTGTTAACTGGGTAAAAGTTAATGTTAAACACGAAGAAACAGAACTGGTAGCGCCTTAGGCGTTACTGGTTTTCTTCATATTCTCGCTTTTCCTGCAACACTTTGGAGAATACAAATGCACCCAGGTCCCGGACCGGGTGGTAAAGAACGGACTCATCCGTAGTTTCCTCATCTATAAATCCGATGGTGTTGTTCGTACGGTCAAAAAATACCAGTACGGCTCCCAGGATGACAGCTACTTTTATTGCGCCAAAAGCTCCGCCCAGAAGTTTATTGACCATACCCAAGGCAGCAAAATCGGCCATTTTGGTCAGCATCTTCCCTGCAAATGAAATAGCTATGATAATAATGATAAAGGTGATGGCAAAAGCAGTAAGATTGATGTATTTCTCATCCCAGTCTACCTGTTCCGCCAGGTAGCCCCCTACAAAATATGAGAAATGGATGGCCCCGTAAATTCCGGCTATCAGGGCTACAAGAGAAGCCACCTCTACAAAGAGTCCTTTGATGAATCCGCGAACCAGTCCGAAGAGGATCAGGCCTCCTAAAATTAAATCTATAAAGTTCATTCTAGAGCAAGTTTTAACAAATATAAGCTTTTGCAATATATCTAGTTTGTACCTTTGTGACTTTCAAAAAAACAATGGCAAGAGACGAAATTTTAAAAGAACAATGGGAACAGGTGGTGAAGAAATTGTCAGCCCAATTTGCAGAGGGTGATACACTCGACCTCGACGCCATTATCTATCTTATCGGAGTTCAGGAACTCGGGCAATTACACAGGGCCTTTAAAAAGGACGAAAAACTCAACCTGATGCATATTGCTATCTGTCGCCTCCTGGAGCCTTACGGTTATTATGAATTCGATTACTTCGATGAAGAAGGCTGGCCACACTATACGCTTAAGGAAGCCCTTCCGACTCTTAAAGCCGGAGAGCAATCGGTATTAATGAAGGAGGCTATTGTACAGTATTTTATAGAGAAAGAACTTATTGACTGAAAAGTTTCCGCCTTATTTCCGACTATAATGCGGATAGCTAATGCGGACAGATAATGATTCTTAAATTTCCAAATGACAGCGGCCCCATTTACAGAGAAACTATAGAAGGTAGATTAGTTGCCGAACCCTGGAATACGGCCAGCAATCTTATATTCCTTGCCATTGTACTGTATTGGTCCTTCAGGATCTATAAAGATGTCCGGCATCACGGTTTTCTGGCTTTCAGCCTGCCTGTTCTCCTCATTGGTTATATAGGAGGCACCATCTACCACGCCAGCAGAAGTCATGAAGTATGGCTGCTGATGGATTGGGTACCTATCGTGCTTTTATGCCTGGCGGTTTCATTCTACTTTTTTCTAAAGCTAAAGATAAGACCACAATATATTACCATGGTTATTGCCTTTCCTTTCCTGGTATCTTTTTCGGCAGATCAGCTTCCTATCATGTCCTTTCTGAAAAATATAATCGGTTACGGAACCCTAGCGCTGGCTATTTTATTTCCTCTTTTCCGCTATCTCTATCTTCAGAAATGGAAGAACAAGCATCTGATCTTTCTCGCATTGAGTAGCTTTGTCATTGCTCTCTCTTTCAGGAGTATCGATCTCTTTATAGATACCTCTGTTTTCTACATGGGAACACACTGGTTATGGCATTTATTTGGGGGAATTGCCGTTCATTTTCTGATCTCTTTTATTTTTAAGGACAAAATTGTTGCCCTTCAACAGCACTAATCTGAAGAATTCCTTAAATTTGCCCTTCAAAAATTTTTTGTGATGATTGATAAGATCAAGGAACATATTGCTGAAGTTGAGCAATTTAATGCAGACAACAAGGAAGCCATTGAAGCATTCAGGATTAAGTATTTGGGGAGAAGAGGTCTTCTAAATGACTTTTTTGCCGAATTCAAGAATGTACCTAATGAGCAGAAGAAGGAGTTTGGTCAGGTTATCAATCAGCTAAAAACAGCAGCTAACGAAAAAGTTAGCAGCCTTAATGATGCGCTGGAAAACAAGGCAGATGAAAAGGGAATCTACGGAGATCTTTCAAGGCCGGGAGAGCCTATAGAATTAGGAGCCCGTCATCCGATCTCTATTGTAAAGAACCAGATCATCGATATTTTCTCGAGAATAGGCTTCAATGTTTCGGAAGGTCCTGAAATAGAAGATGACTGGCATAACTTTACTGCCCTTAATTTACCGGAATACCATCCGGCAAGGGATATGCAGGATACCTTCTTTATTCAGACCGATCCCGATATACTGCTAAGAACACATACCTCTTCCGTACAGGTACGATATATGGAAGAGAACAAACCGCCTATCAGGACCATTTCTCCGGGAAGGGTGTACAGAAATGAGGCTATTTCCGCCCGCTCACACTGCTTTTTCCACCAGGTGGAAGGTCTTTATATAGATAAGGATGTTTCCTTTGCCGATCTGAAGCAAACCCTTCAGTATTTCACCACGGAGATGTTCGGTAAATCGAAGATCAGACTTCGCCCTTCTTATTTCCCGTTTACGGAGCCCAGTGCCGAAGTAGATGTATATTGGGGGCTGGAAACAGAAACCGATTATAAGATGACCAAGGGAACCGGATGGCTGGAGATCATGGGATGTGGAATGGTAGATCCTAACGTTCTTGAGAATTGCGGGATCGACTCCAAGGAATACTCCGGATTTGCATTTGGAATGGGAATAGACAGGATTGCCCTGCTTCTGTATCAGATCTCCGATATCAGGATGTTCAGTGAAAATGATATCCGCTTCCTGGAGCAATTTAAATCGGCTTTATAATTATCTTTTAAAATCAGATTGAGTGAAAAAGGATATTGAAATTCCCGTTGTTAATGATGTTTATGTAGCGGTGGTACACGAATGGAATGAGGAATTCCTGTCGAAAGACTGGAACGCCTATATCATTAACGACAGGGATACACCTATCGAAACCGTACTGATCGTCTCTAAAGGTTATGATTCAGATATAAAGACCTCGACCATGAGGCACGGTATCGGGAAGGTTGAAGCAAAATCCTTCGAAAAAATAGAGCTGATGCAGGAAGATGTACTAAAACTAAACAATGAGTTTTATGTTACTTTTTTTGCTGATGACAAGCTCTATGAAAAGAAATATATCTTCAGAAAAAACACTATCAACGAACGCGCCCTTCGGGAAATTCCGGTTATGGAAGTAGAAGGAGTGTTGGTAAAGTGATTTTGGTTTTAGCTCTTAGCAGTTAGTTGTTAGCTATTAGCTTCTAATATCTCTGGTTTTGGGATTGTAAGATTGCTTCACTTTGTTCGCAATGACTTTTTGTAGTGTCATCGCGATTCCGATAAGCATCGGAAGAAGCGATCCTATTATAAAAAGGACTAAGCCCCCAAAACCGGAAATCATAATATTCCTTTAAAAATCTTATCCCGGATATCCCAAGTCTCATATCTAACTCGTATTTTAGATAAAAGCAATAATTTCAGGCTTCCAATATTCAGGTGAACCACATTTTTTCCTATATCAAAAAACATAGAGTAAAGTCGATATTGATCGTGAGCCTGCTTATTGCCTATTACTTCTGCCTGCCTAAACAGTTGTTTAACGACCCCACTTCTACGGTTATTGAAACAGAGGACGGACAATTACTCGGAGCTCAGATAGCAGAGGACGGACAATGGCGCTTTCCCAAATCTGATAGTATCCCTGAAAAGTTCAGGCAATGCATCATTCATTTTGAAGACGAGTATTTTTATCGACATCCCGGTTTTAACCCGATTTCCATTGCCAGGGCCTTAAGGGAAAACGTCAGGGCCGGAAAAACAGTTCGCGGGGGAAGTACCCTCACTCAGCAGATGATCCGGCTTTCCAGAAAAGGAAAAAAGAGAACCTATTTTGAAAAAGTCATAGAACTCATACAGGCTACCCGGGCAGAGTTACGTTATTCCAAAGAAGAGATCCTCAGGCTTTATACTTCCTATGCCCCTTTCGGAGGAAACGTAGTAGGCCTGGACGTGGCAGCCTGGCGGTATTTCGGACTCCGTCCTGATCAGCTTTCCTGGGCCGAAAGTGCTACCCTGGCGGTATTACCCAATGCTCCCAGCCTTATCTATCCCGGAAAAAACCAGGAGCGCCTGCTTCAGAAACGAAATAGGCTCCTTCAAAAACTCCTGGGAAAAGAGGTCATAGATTCGCTTACCTATCAGCTTTCCATTCAGGAACCCCTGCCTCAAAAACCTTTTCCATTACCCCGTATGGCACCGCATTTTTTGCAGCAGCTTAGTAAAACGGAAAAAGGGAAACGGCATCGTACCACATTGGATGCGGAGCTTCAGCAGAATGTAAATAATATCCTGAGCCAGCATTACGAGCAACTCAAACAAAACCAGATCCATAATGCTGCTGTGCTCGTTATAGATGTTCACAACAGGAATGTCCTGGCGTATGTCGGGAACACCCAAACTGATAAGGATCATCAGAAAGATGTAAATAATATCAATGCAGCCCGAAGTACCGGAAGTGTTCTGAAGCCTTTTCTGTATGCCGCTATGCTGGATGCGGGAGAGCTATTACCCGATCAGCTGGTGGCCGATGTACCAACTCAGATTGCCGGTTACAGCCCTCAGAACTTCGAAGAGGAATACGACGGGGCTGTCAAATCAAAAAGAGCATTAGCCCGCTCGCTAAATGTTCCCGCAGTGCGTTTGCTCAGGTCCTACGGACTTGAACGCTTCAGGGATCAGCTTAAGGCTTTTCGGATTGAAGATCTTAACAAGTCGGCAGATCATTACGGCCTGAGCCTTATCCTGGGCGGAGCCGAAGCTAGTTTATGGGACCTCTGTAAGACCTATGCCTCCCTGGCTTCTACCCTAAACCATTATACCGAAAGTTCCAGTGAGTATTTTAATAATGAGTTTACCGAGCCCAACTTTCTTGCAGGACATAAACCGGATTTCGGGAATAAAACCACAGAAAAAACACTGCTGGATGCAGGCAGTATCTACCTGACCTTCGAGGCCATGAAAGAAGTAAACCGGCCGGAGGGAAATGAGGCCTGGGAATTTTTCGATTCTTCCAGGGAGATCGCATGGAAAACAGGCACAAGTTTCGGGAACAGGGATGCCTGGGCCATTGGTCTTACCAGAGATTATGTGGTAGGTGTATGGGTGGGAAATGCAGATGGTGAAGGCAGGCCGAAACTTACGGGGCTTAGTAGTGCTGCACCTGTATTGTTTGACGTGTTTGACGTACTTCCCAGATCGGAGTGGTTTGCAGTTCCCTACGACGAATTAACCGAAGCTGAAGTTTGCCGGAACAGCGGTTTCCTGGCCACTTCTATCTGCCCTAAAACCAATACCCTTATTCCGATAGCAGGAACCCGAAGCTGTGCCTGCCCGTATCACCGGCTTATACATCTGGACAGTCAGCAACAGTACAGGGTAAACTCTTCCTGTGAGGAGGTTTCCAATATACAGGAAGAATCCTGGTTTGTTCTGCCTCCTCTGATGGAATACTACTTCAGGAATAAAAATGCTGCATACCGCAGCTTACCTCCTTTCCGCAGCGATTGCTATAATGAAGGTGATATCAGCATGGATTTTATCTATCCCAAGGAAAACGGGAGAATAAGCCTTTCCAAAGATTTTAACGGGCAAGTAAATCCCCTGGTACTTCGCATTGCCCATTCCAAGCCCGAGACTGCAGTTTTCTGGTATCTGGATCAGCAATTTATCGGACAGACCACAACTTTTCACGAACTGGAAGTACTTCCCGAAAAAGGAAAACACCTTATTACCGTACTGGACGAACTTGGAAATGAGCTTACGAGAAATATTGAGATTGAATAAGCAACCTTTCCGGAGAGCCTGCATCTCGTAATAAAGCAATCCGATGAAAAAAATAAGCCTTCTACTCTGCCTCTTTCTCTTTATTTCATGTGATAATTCCGATGATTTAGACTGCGCTCTGATAAGTTTTGCCCCTCAGTTATTCTTTATTGAACTGGTAGATGATCAGGGCAATAACCTTATTGAGAACGGAACCTATGTCCGTGAAGACATTGAGGTTTTCTTTAACGATTTTAACGTTGGGGGAGCTACCGGGCCTGAAGACACTTCTTTTGAAAACCTGATATTTCTCACGCTAATGGGTGAGAGCGGAGATAATGAATTCAGAATTGAATTAAGCGATACCGAAACCGATATCCTGAATCTAAACCTCACAGTAGAACCCGGAATATGTGGGGTCTCAATTTTTACTGCCGTATCGGCCACCTATAACGGAGAGGTTCAGAATATTGAAGAAATTGTAATCGAGCTGCAGAAAATTACCGTCATAAAATAAAACCCGACTGTATTGCCGGGAAAAATAGTTAATAGACGTATAAAATACGCTCCAGAGGGATAATGGTAGACTGTTTAAGGATCACGGCCCTGTCGGTTACTCCCCAGATAGTGGTCTCTACTTTTTTAAAGCCTTCGTTATCGACGAACAGGATCCTGACTTTCTGATGCTCCAGGTTCCCGAGACTCATAGCTCTTTTTATATCGAGGCATCTGTTATGCTGGTCCTTCTTGGAAGCCAGTACCTCCTCATGAGGAAAATTAAGAAACTTTATTTGTTCTTTGTCGATAGTTTGTACACTGCTACTTTTCATAATATTACTTGTTTTTATATTAATTGAGTAGCGGCTCCACTGAGGAAATTACACCCGTAACTTCTGTTTTAACTAAAATTCTCAGCTTTTTAACACCTTTTCGGGAGATCTCTTAACGCAACGGAAAGCCTTTTGCTGCCCACCACGGATGGATCTCAATAACCAGTCTTCCGGCTTTTACCATAGGGTCCATATTGGCCAGGCTATCTGCCATTTGCTGAGTTGGAGTGTTGTAGATAGTAATACCCCTTATATCTCCGTCATCCCCAAAAGGACCGGAAATATCGGCATAACCTTCTTCATACATACGGCCCAAATGTGCCAGGTGAAGCCTTTGTAAACTATCGGCTTCCTCCTTACTTTGAGAACGATTGGGTCCACGTTTAAGGAAAGCGATAAAGTACTGCTGCATCAGGAAGGTATCTTTGGTTTTTTCATCTACATAATCAAAGATCTGATATCCTTTTTCGGTAAGCTCCTTTTTTAAAGCTTCTACAGATGGTTTTGTTTCCTCAATCTCAACGATCTCGGTTTTGTTTGACTCCTCTTCCTGTTTTTGCTGATTCCCGCAGGAAAGAAGAAAAAGTGCCGAAAGAAAAAATACTGTTCTTTTCATTAGTTTATAGTTTTAATGCGATTTTACAAATACCGGAGCATACTGCTCAATGCTATCTCTGCTCAACTGAATAAGAGTTCCGTTTGCCTGCTGCATAAAGAGTTCATAACCGTCCCTGTTATTCATCGATGCTTCAAAGATAAGAGTTCCGTCGGGGAGCCAGTCATGAAATACCTGGTTGTTCTCTGTTGGCGATACAGCTGTCATTCCGTTTCCTTCTTCATCTATTTCATAAATATCGTAATTCCCGTTTCTCCTGGAAGCAAAAGTGATCTTCCCGTCTGCCCTCCATCGGGGTGCCCCCGCCTGATATCCGGACCATGCAGTCAGGCTGTCCTTTTCAGGATAAAAGGTAATTTGCCTGGGCCTGTTATCACTGAGTTTCATCACATAAAGTTCGTCGGAAAAACCCGGTTCCAGAGCTGAGCTTTTATTTGCCCCGCGGAAAACAATGCTCTTTCCATCGGGAGAAAAAGCCGGGGAGTTTACATAGGGAAGTTCAATCCTAATTCGCTCAAGGATATTTCCTTTCAGATCGATAATATAAAAAGAAGCATCTTCAGCTTCCTTGGGTCTTACGATAAACTCTGTGCCTCTCTTCCTGCTGGAAAACCAGCTATCTGCCAGTTTAAAATCGGTTATTCTCTTTACGTTCCCGCCGTCTGCATCCATTTCATAGAGATATAAACATCGCTGGCATTCGTTTCTGTCGGAGAGAAAGTATATTTTGTCTTCATAGGCGTAATACACCCAGTCTACCGCTTTATTGTTACTGATATTCTTTTGGTTTTTACCATCGGTATCCATGATATAGATCTCATAATCGCCTGCCTCTTCGTCTTCAAGTACATTATAGGCAATTCTATAATTTTCCTGTTGCCCGCATCCGCATAGCAGAAGAAGAGCGAAGAACAAAATGAATCCGATTGCTTTAGTTCTTATCTCCATATCCCTAATATAAATCCAATTAGTGAAAAATAAAAAACAATATAACCTCCGTTAATCAGGATATACCTCCAGGACTTGAGTTCAAACAAAGCTATAACGGCAAAGATGGTCGCAGCCCACCCGAAGCCGGTCAGGAATCCAGCTGTAAGGCCCCATTTCCAGTCGGTAGTTGCATCGCCAAGGAAAAAAGCCATATTGTACGAGATTATCAGGGAAAGCAGGAAGCTTATGGTGTACATTTTTCCAAAATTAAGTCCTTTAAAGTGGTCATCGGTGAGGTTATTTTCCTTTTTCCAGGCCTTATAGAAAAGTACCGGAGAATACCAAACGGCTCCCACAAGAAGGTTTGCTGCAGCACAGGCCAGTACCGCAAAATGGTTGATCGTTATATTTTCCATAGTTCTGACTTTTGATTAGATAGCAACAAAAGAACTGATTTACCATCAGAACCCATTGTAAAAAATTTACTTTAGGGGAACATAGTTCCTGTAATCGCCCTGATCTGTGATATATTTTTTAGGATTGAGTCCGGAGAATGCCTGAAAATCCCGAATAAAATGTGCCTGATCAAAATACCCGCAGGAAGCAGCCACCATGGCCCATTCTATTTGTTTTTCACCGTAGATCATCTCCAGTATCTCATTAAAGCGGACGATCCTGTGATATTGTTTAGGACTGAGGCCCACGTACTTTTTAAACAAATGGATAAACTGTTTTTGGGAATAGCCCGATCTTTCTGCAATGTCCTTAAGATTGACTTCAGAAGGTGTTTCCCGGATCTGCTGCACGAGCTGCGGGATCACATCTCCGGAAAATACCACTTCTTTCCTGGCCGATAACAGCCATTCTTCCATACGTTTGAACTTAACCTCCGGTTTGCTTTCACTTTTTAACTCTTCTCTTAAACTGAGGATATCTTCACCAAAAACAAGTTCGGCATCCACCACCTTATTGCTGAATTCATGAAGAGGGGTATTGACAAAAGGAAAGCTCCCTTCTGCCTTAAAGGTAACTACCATCATTTCGGCATCTATTCCGGAGCTAATGGTCAGGTATTCGGTATGCATTCCGGAAAACCAGGCTCTTTCGCATTTTTGTTTTTCTTCCAGGTTAAGATTATCGTAGATGTATTTCGGCTCATCCTGCAGATCGACAACCAGGTTGAGGGTCCCGTCGGGAAGGAAGCGGTCTTTGGTATGCGAAGGACGATGCCCTTTGTGATACACCATTTCCTTTATATAATCGGAAAGCGGAAGATCCGGCTGCCAGACTTTATAGATCATTTGATGGTATTATTCTCTTTTAAAGTTAACTAAAATAGTTGCTTACCATTTACCGAACGGAAGTTTACTGAGCTGTGAATTGTAATATTTGGTCTGGCCGGTTACTTCTTCTCCCAGCCAGTCGGGCCGGGGAAAATCCTCTTCCTCCGAAGAAAGTTCTATCTCGGCAATGACCAGGCCCTTGTTCTCTCCTAAAAACTCATCAACCTCAAAAACAAAATTACCTGTTTTCACCTCATAACGTATCTTATCGATCATTCCCGGAAGGCACAGTTTCAGTAACTGTTCCGCTTCGTTTTTCGGGATTTCCCTTTCCCATTCAAACCTGCTGGTCCCACTGATATTAGACTTTCCTTTAACGGTGATAAAGCCTTTATCTCCTTTAAGCCTGATCCGGACCGTCCTCAAAGGGTCTGTGCTTAAAAAGCCCTGTTGGATACGTATTCCTGCCGGGCATTCCTTTTTGTATGCATCGGATTTTATCAGAAACTTTCGCTCTATTTCTATCATAAGCAGCTGGAAAAATTCAACCCTTAAAAATACTGAAATTTAAAACGGAATAACAATTGCGGCACTGTATTCCTAAAAGACACAAACATTAATTAATTTTACAGGATGGAGTCCGGTTTTTCTTTACGTAAAATTATTCATGTAGATATGGATGCGTTCTACGCTTCCGTAGAGCAGATGGATAATCCGGAACTCAAGGGAAAACCCCTCGCTGTGGGTGGAGGAGAAATACGCGGAGTAGTTTCTGCTGCGAGTTATGAAGCGAGGAAATTCGGGGTAAGGAGTGCCATGAGCGGTGCCCTGGCAAAGAAGCGATGCCCCGACCTGATATTCGTTCCTCCCCGTTTTGACCGCTACCGGGAGATCTCCAAAAAAGTCCGCGCCATTTTCTATGATTACACCGACCTGGTAGAACCCCTTTCCCTGGATGAAGCTTATCTGGATGTGACAGAGAATAAAAAAGGAAATCCTTCGGCAACACTTATTGCCCGGGAGATCAGGCAGCGGATCCTAGAGGAGGTAGGACTTACGGCCTCTGCCGGGATCTCCGTTAATAAATTCATCGCCAAGGTAGCCAGCGATTACAATAAACCCAACGGACAGAAAACTGTAAACCCAGAAGAAGTCCCGGAGTTCCTTGAGAGCCTCGAAATACGAAAGTTTTATGGGGTAGGGAAGGTAACAGCAGAGAAAATGTTTAAACTGGGCATCTTTACCGGGCAGGACCTGAAGGCCAAAAGCCTGGAATTCCTGGAAGCGCAATTCGGAAAGAGCGGGGTCTTTTACTACGACGTGGTAAGGGGTATTCACAGAAGTGAGGTAAAGCCCAACCGCGCCCCGAAATCGGTTGCTGCCGAACGCACCTTTAGCGATAATCTGACCAGTGAAGTGTTTATGATGGAAAAGCTTGAAAAGATCGCAAGCGAATTGGCAAGGCGACTGGAGCGACATCAGATATCGGGTAAGACCATTACCCTGAAGATCAAATACAGCGATTTTACCCTGCAAACACGAAGTAAGACCCTTAATTATTTTATCTCCGATAAAAGCCTTATCCTGGAAACCGCAAGGGAACTTCTATACCAGGAAAAAATGCAGAACTCTGTTAGATTGCTTGGGATCTCCCTGGCCAATCTCAATACCGGAGGAGATGAAGACAAGGAAAGCCCGGATGAGGAAAAAACGGTTTCCGTACAGTTAAAGTTTGATTTTTAATTCTGCTCATTACATAAATTATTAAGCCACCTCCCTAAAGAGATGGCTTGTTTAAGCCGACCTATCGGCAATCGGATTTTAATACAAAGCCAGCCTACTGGCATCGGATGATAATCTCAAATGTACAAAATTGAAATAAAATTCCCACTTTTTTGAAAAAGCTCTTTAATCAGTGTTTAACTTTCCTAACAGCAAAAACTCTCTTAAAAACTTTTTGTTAAACAAAAGCGTTAATAATATTCATCTTACAGAATAAACTCTTAGTTTAGTGAATAAATTAAGCCTGAACATTTTTATCTGATGAGTGAATTAAAGACCTACGACGAGGCAGCCGGCAAATTCTATACAAGGAAAAAATATCAATACCTCCCCCTGCTTTCCTGGGATATTTACAGCGAAGCCTATACTAAATTTGCAGAACTTTCCAGTGATCTTAATCACCTTAACGGGCTTTCCAAAAGCTGGAAAATAAAATGGGATTTTAAAAAGGAGCTCTACGAAAGGGAAAGGATCATCATCCTTACCGATCCATCCCGCGAGATCGTGTACACCTCCTATAATGTTTCCGAGCTCAACGGATATAAACGCGAAGAACTCATCGGCAGATCTCCGAAGATCTTTCAGGGAGAAGGAACCGATAAGGGCACGATAGCATATATAAAGGAAGCCATACAGGAAGAAAAGCCATTCGACGTTAAGTTGCTTAATTATAAAAAAGACGGCACGCCCTACACCTGCCATATTGAAGCTTATCCTGTTCATAACAAAAAGGGAAAACTCATCAATTTTATCGCCTTTGAGAGGGCAGCTTAAAGCATCCCGAAACTTTCAATGTATCTTTAAAATCAAATCGATTACATTTGTTATAGACGAAAGAAAACTGTGCCCAGCCCTGTAATAGCTGTAAATGACAGATAGGTGACACTTAAATGTCGTAAAAAAACCAGAAGATAGATCATACCTTTATTCCGATCAAAAAATCAGTTTAATGGAAAATCAATTAATTGGAAAGAACCTGGTTTATCAACGTAAACTTAAAGGTTATAGCCAGGAAGAATTATCGGAAAAGACCCAGGTTACCATACGCACTATACAGCGTATTGAAAAGGGAGAAGTAAATCCGCATTTACAAACGGTAAAATTACTCGCTTCGGCCCTTGAAATCGAGATAGACGATCTGTTGGGCCTGGAAGATCCGAAGGAGGAATCCATTCAAAAAAAATGGCTTTTACTGATACATGGTACTCCCATTATCGGTCTTATTATTCCCTTTTGTAATGTTCTGTTCCCTCTTTTTTTATGGATACACAAAAGAGAAGACAACAGCTTATACGACAGGCATGGAAGAGCTGTTGTTAATTTTCAGATCAGTATGACCATTCTATTTGTTCTTTCTCTTATTGGCCTGGTCACTATTCCCGGGCTTGGCTTTTTTATGTTTATTGTCGTATTTCCGTATGCTGCTATAGTTACCATTCTTAATTTAATATATGCGATCAACCATCAGAAGTGTTTTTATCCGCTGGCATTCCCGTTTCTGAGAAAGAAGAAAATATTAAACAAAGCAGGGGTGCTGATCTTTCTGGCACTAAGTCTCAACAGCTGTGTTTCCTCAGACCCTCAGGCACACATTACCCGTTTGGATGGATCTGTGATCACGATTGATTCCCTTAATGCGAAGATTGAACAGCTTATGCACGATGGCAAGGTGCATGGAATGGCAGTTAGCATTTTCGACGATAAGGAAATAAGGTTTCAAAAGAATTTCGGGTATAAGAACTATGAAAAAAAGCTGGCATTGACCGATTCGACAAATATGTACGGAGCTTCTCTTAGCAAGGCTGTTTTTTCTGTACTTGTAATGAAACTGGTAGAAGAAAACATCATTGATCTGGACACTCCTCTGGAATCGTACCTCCCTAAAAAGATCTATGAATACCAACCCCAAACCAGGTGGCATGATGACTTTTCTACTTTAAAGGAAGATTCTTTATATCATAAAATTACGGCTCGTATGTGTCTCGACCATACCACCGGTTTCAATAACTGGAGGTGGTTTGAGCCTGATCATAAACTACGGGTGCATTTTGAGCCCGGAAGCAGGTATAGTTATTCGGGAGAAGGTTTTGTGTATTTACAGGTAGTTCTTGAGAAAATACTCAACAGATCACTCGAAGACCTGGCTCAGGAAAAAATATTCGCTCCTTTGGGGATGACCCGTTCAAGCTATCAGTGGAATACCTCCTTTGAAAAGGATTTTGCCTATGGGCATACGACTATAGGTAATTTGCACTCCAAGGATACTGATAATGAACCCAGGAGTGGCAGCACTTTGGAAACGACTTCCGAAGATTACACTAAATTTCTGCAAGCTGTCTTTCAGCAGAAGATCATCAGCAAAGAATCCTGGGAAGAGGTGTTCCGGCCTCAAATTAGGATACGTTCTATAAAACAATTCGGGCCATTGGCGCAGAAGGACTCTACCTTAAATGACAAGGTTAAATTGAGTTACGGACTGGGCTGGGGCTTGCTTGAAACTCCATACGGGCCAGCTGCCTTTAAAGAAGGGCACGGAGATGGCTTTCAGCATTATTCCATTGTCTTCCCTCGCGCCGGAAAAGGTATTTTAATAATGACCAATAGCGATAACGGAGAAGGTATTTTTAAAGAATTACTAGAAGTTACTATCGCCGACACTTTTACCCCATGGGAATGGGAAAATTATACTCCCTATCATAAAAAATAAAATAAAAAAAGAGGTTGCCATCAGACAACCTCTCTTTTATTTATGTTCTATCTTCTTAAAAGGTACAGTTTTCTATTTCGGTAACTCTCAGGGTATTTACCATTCCTTTTGCCTGAATAGGCATGGCTGCAAGACTTACCAGCATATCGCCTACATCCAGAAAACCTTTCTGGCAGGCAATACGGTTCACATCTTCTATCGTTTCATCAGTACTTACAAACTTGTCGTAATAAAAGGCTTTTACTCCCCATAAGAGACTTAGCTGAGTAAGAATACGTTTGTTGGATGTAAACACCAAGATGTGTGCGCTGGGCCTCCAGGCCGAGATCTGAAAAGCGGTATATCCACTATTGGTAAGGGTTGAAATTGCCTTTGCCTTGATCTCATTGGCCATCAGAGCGGCATGGTAACACACCGATTTGGTGATATATCTTTTGGTCCTGATATGAGGAGGTTCCTGCGGAACTTTTATCAGGGAAGAATGCTCAACGCTTTCTATAATACTTGCCATACGCTCTATAACCTGAACCGGGTAGCTTCCTACCGAAGTCTCTCCGGAAAGCATCACTGCGTCTGCTCCGTCCATTACGGAATTAGCAACATCATTCACCTCAGCACGGGAAGGTGTAAGACTGGTAATCATACTCTCCATCATCTGGGTAGCAATGATCACCGGAATACGTGCTTTTTTGGCTCTTAGTACCAATTGTTTCTGAATAAGCGGTACCTCCTGTGCAGGAACTTCCACTCCAAGGTCTCCCCTGGCTACCATAAGTCCGTCGCAATAGGCAACGATCTTATCTATATTTTCTACCGCTTCGGGTTTTTCGATCTTGGCAATGATCGGGATCTTGTGCTCCGAATGTTCCTTTACCAGTTTCTGAAGCGCCATAAGGTCCTGGCTGTGCCTTACAAAAGACAGGGCAATCCAGTCTACTTTCTGCTCTATGGCAAAAATGGCATCTTTAACATCTTTTTCGGTCAGTGCGGGTAATGAGATATCCGTATTCGGCAGGTTTACTCCCTTTTTCGATCTTAGTGGCCCGCCCTGTAATACCTTGGCTTTTACCTCCGATTCTCCGTCGGTGGTTACTACCTCAAAGATAAGTTTTCCGTCATCCAGCAATATTTTCTCTCCGGCCTTTACATCTTTGGGGAAAGCAGAGTAGTTCATATAAACACGCTCAGAATTTCCTTTGAATTCCTCACCTGTAACAAAGGTGATCTCGTCTCCTACATTCACCACGGTCTCCTCAGACATTACCCCTACACGGAGCTTTGGCCCCTGGAGGTCGGCAAGGATAGCTGCATTTTGCCCCAATTCCTCATTCAGGGAGCGGATCATATCTATACGTTCTATTACATCGTCATAATTTGCATGGGAAAAATTAATGCGAAATACATTCGCCCCGGCCTCGATCATATTCCTCAGGATTTCCTTTTTGCTGGTTGAGGGTCCGAGTGTTGCAACAATTTTCGTCTTCTTTCTATTGGGCATTCCTTAAAAAATTAAATTGTTCTTAGATTTTAGTTGGTTTGGGTCTAACATATATGCTGTGGTTACCTGGGAGATCTTCTTGATCTTCTCCAGGGTATCTCCTGTCTTTGTGAAATTATCTTCGTTAGATATCTTCAAAAAGTAATCTACATTCTTATGTTCCGGTATCAAATAATTAGTAACCGTTGCGGTATTGCTCTCAAATAAACCTATTGCCGTATCCGTTTCAACTTCAGTAACAGAAGTATTTGAGATCAGGCTCCATTCGGTATCCAGGTAAATATCTTCCCATTCAAAAAGCGAATAGGATGCCTGGTTATCGAAATCTATACTATATCTGGCTTTCTGGAACTTAGCTTTTAAATACAAATTTAAAAAATAGGCCAAGCGGTAATCTTCCAAATAACTATGGATGGCGATCAGGGTGTAATTGGGTTGATAAAAATCATCTAATATTCTGTGAATAGCCATATAATTTTACATGGAAATGTAAATATAGGGCACTACAGCACACTAAACAACTTTTAACTCTTTGTTTAATAATAATTTAAATACGAAAACGATTTAGTAATCTTCCGTTGCTTTTTATTTGATCTCTATATGCTCCTGAAGTACATAATATGCCCTTTTGGAAGCTCTTTCTTCCGCCTTTTTCTTTGAAGTTGCACGGGCCTTGGCGATTACTTTTCCGTCCAGTGAAAGCTTAACGGCAAAATGTTTAACGGGGTCATTTCCGTTATCCTCATAGACCTCAAAATTAAAGGTCCTTTTTTCTTTTTGACTCCATTCTATCAGCAGGCTCTTATAGCTGATGATCTTACCTTCCAGTTTTTCAATATCTATATAAGGAATGATCACTCTTTTCCTGATAAACTTCGCACAGTAGTTATATCCTCTGTCCAGGAAAATGGCCCCTACGAGGGCTTCAAACATATTTCCGTGAATATTATCTCCGAAGTTCTTCTTGGGGATCTTGCTTTCCAGGTAGGTAATAAGACCCAGGTCTTTTCCCAGCTCGTTCAGATGTTCTCTACTTACTACCTTAGACCTCATTTTTGTAAGGTATCCTTCATCTCCGGAGGGTACCTGTTTAAAAAGATAATTGGAGATCACTGCACTCAGCATCGCATCTCCCAGAAACTCCAATCGTTCATAATTTAAGGAATTTCCATCATTATCCTTTTTATTCATGGACCGATGCGTAAAGGCTTTTCTGTAAAAGTAGAGTTCTTTAGGCTGAAACCCGAGTATTTTTTTGAGTAACAAAAAAAAATTCCCGTCATCATCTGAACGGGAATTTAATATTTTGTGAATGAGACTCATTCAATAAATTAATCTATTTTTTTAAATAGAACACAAGCGTTGTGTCCTCCAAATCCGAAAGTATTGCTCATAGCAACTTTAACTTCTCTGCGTTGAGCTTTGTTTAAGGTAAGGTTTAACGAGCTATCAATATTCTCATCAACCGTACTATGATTTATAGTCGGGGGAACAATACCGTGTTCCATAGCTAAGATAGAAGCGATCGCTTCGACTGCACCGGCAGCTCCAAGCAAATGTCCTGTCATAGATTTGGTAGAATTGATATTAATATTTTTTGTGTGCTCTCCAAAAACTTTAGTGATCGCTTTCAATTCGGCAACATCTCCTAAAGGAGTGGATGTTCCGTGTGTGTTTATAGCGTCTACATCTTTTGGTTCCAAACCAGCATCTCTTAAACAATTAAGCATTACGCGCTCAACACCAACACCGTCGGGGTGAGGGGCAGTCATATGATGTGCATCACTTGACATACCTCCACCGATAACTTCGGCATATATTTTGGCTCCTCTTGCTTTAGCGTGCTCGTACTCTTCCAGAATGAGTCCCCCTGCACCTTCTCCCAGAACGAAACCATCTCTTGTGGCGTCGAAAGGTCTGGATGCTGTTTCAGGATCGTCATTTCTTGTAGAGAGCGCATGCATGGCGTTAAATCCACCTATTCCTGCCTGGGTCACTGCTGCTTCACTTCCTCCTGTTACTACAACATCGCAATGTCCTAAACGAATATAGTTTAGTGCATCTATCATAGCATTTGCAGAGGAGGCACAAGCCGACACCGTGGTATAATTAGGTCCCATAAAACCGTGCTTGATAGAGATATTACCCGGGGCAATATCGGCAATCATTTTAGGGATAAAGAACGGATTAAATCTAGGGGTCCCATCGCCTTCGGCGAAGTTAACCACTTCATCCTGGAAGGTTTGTAACCCTCCAATTCCAGCTCCCCAAATAACACCAACCCTGAACTTGTCTACTTTGTCAAGGTCGATATTAGCATCTTCTATGGCTTCTCCGGCCGAAATTAAAGCATATTGCGCAAATCTGTCTAGTTTACGAGCTTCCTTTCTGTCAAAAAAATCGGTAGGATTATAGTTTTTGACTTCGCAAGCGAATTTGGTTTTGAATTTTTCGGTGTCAAAATAGGTAATAGGCGCACAACCGCTTTTACCATTCACCAATCCGTCCCAATATTCTGAAATATTGTTACCGATGGGTGTTAAGGCACCAAGACCAGTGACTACAACTCGCTTTAATTCCATAAAGTATATTTACTTATTTTGCTTCTTCAATATATTTAGTCGCTTGACCAACTGTAGCGATATTTTCAGCTTGATCATCTGGAATTTGAATATCGAATTCTTTTTCGAACTCCATAATTAATTCTACAGTGTCTAACGAATCTGCTCCTAAATCATTTGTGAAGCTTGCTTCCGGCACTACTTCGTTTTCATCAACACCTAATTTGTCTACGATAATCGCCTTTACTCTTGATGCAATGTCTGACATAATTTTTTGTTTTTAAATTTAAAATTGTTGGCAAAAATAAAAAACTTTGAATTAAAACAACATTTTAGTTTCAAAATGTGCTTGTAATTTACTAAAAATAACTGCAAGTAATTTGTTTTTGCTTTCACTTTATTAATAATTATTCTTTTTTTTGCTCTTTGCAACAGATTCTAGAAAGATAAGATGAAACGTATAGTCATTTTTGCATCGGGCTCAGGAACAAATGCCGAAAATATTATTGAATATTTTAAGGAAAAAGAACATATTTCTGTTGCCATGGTCCTTTCTAATAAAAGGGAAGCCAAGGTACTCGACCGTGCGGAAAGACATAAGATCAGTTCCCTTTCCTTTAACAGGACCGCTTTTCTGAAAAACGATCATATTAAAGAACTACTCAAAAGCCTTAATCCGGATCTTATTGTTCTGGCCGGTTTTCTGTGGAAGTTCCCGGAATCGATCATTGCCGAGTTCCCGGACAGGATCGTTAATATTCACCCGGCATTGCTTCCCAAATACGGAGGCAAAGGCATGTACGGGATGAACGTTCACAAAGCAGTGGTGGAAAACGGAGAAAAAGAAACCGGGATCAGTATACATTATGTAAATGAGAATTACGACGAAGGCGCCATTATCTTTCAGGCCAGGACAGAAGTACTTCCTTCGGATTCCCCCGAAGAAGTGGCTGCCAAGGTCCACCAACTGGAATACGAGCATTTTCCCGTGATCCTTGAAAACCTGCTTCATGAATAATTTTGATGTACATATATATACGGATGGTGCCTGCAGGGGAAACCCGGGGCCAGGCGGATATGGTATTGTAATGGAATGGGTGGGTCAGCCCTATGTGAAGGAATTCTCAAAAGGCTACCGCTTAACCACCAATAACAGGATGGAACTACTGGCCGTTATTGTGGCGCTCAAAAAACTTAAAAAGAACAATACAAGGGTAAAGGTCTTTTCGGATTCCAAATATATAGTAGATGCGGTAGAAAAAGGCTGGGTATTTAATTGGGAACGGACTGCTTTTAAGGGGAAGAAAAATGAAGACCTCTGGAAGCTATTCCTCAAAGAGTACAGAAAACACAAGGTAACGCTTCACTGGATAAAGGGTCATAACCAGCATCCGCAGAACGAACGATGCGATCGTCTGGCCGTTATGGCTTCTCAAAAAGATAAACTAAGCCCCGATAAAGGTTTTGAACTTTCAGAATGACTTTAACACACTCAGAAAGAGATTGGTATTAATTTTGCTAGATTTACACAAAAAATTTCCCCCTGATGCTATGAAAAAGGGATTCTTTCTTTTCTTTATGATCTGCGGTATACTTCAGGTATATTCTCAGAACTGGAACCTTAAAAGAGATAAAAAAGGTATAAAGGTCTATACCCGCAAACTCGACTCTTCTAAGATTAACGAATACAAAGCCGTTATGCTGGTAGACAGCAAAGTGGAAAATGTTCTTAATACGATTACCGACGGAGATAATTTGTGGAAATGGAATTACAAAACTCCCGAGAGTAAAAAATTAAAGACCATTTCGAATACAGAATATATCTTCTGGATGAAAAACGACCTTCCGTGGCCCTTAAAAAACAGGGACAATGTTTCACATATTAATGTAATTCCGTTAAATGGAGGAGGATACAGGATAGATATCAACCCCGACAGGTCCGGGATCCTGCCGCCCAAAGACAATACTATAAGGATAGTGAACTTTAAAGGTTACTGGCTTATCGAGCCCGTAGGCAGGCTTGTTAAAGTTACGCAACAGCTATACGGAGACCCGGGAGGGAGTCTGCCTTCATGGCTGTTAAATTCTATGCTTGTGGCCGCTCCTTACCATACTTTTTTAGATTTAAAGCGACTTCTTGAAAACTAAGCTTATATTTGCAAAAAATTTAAAGGTGAATGAGTAAATTATTAATTGTCGGAACGGTTGCATTCGATGCTATTGAAACCCCCTTTGGTAAGACAGATAAAATACTGGGAGGTGCAGGGACTTACATTGGTCTTTCGGCAGCACAGTTTAATGTGAGGTCTTCAATCGTTTCTGTTGTGGGAGATGATTTTCCGGGATCTTATCTGGAAATGTTAGAGAATAACAACATAGATATTTCAGGAATAGAGGTTGTAGAAGGAGGAAAGACCTTTTTCTGGAGCGGAAAATATCACAACGATCTAAATTCCAGAGATACCCTGGATACACAATTGAATGTTCTGGCCGATTTTAATCCGGTTGTTCCCGAAGATTTTAAAGATGCGGAAGTCCTGATGCTGGGAAATTTACATCCTTCTATACAGATAGATGTAATTAAGCAGATGGAAAGACGACCAAAACTCATCATTTTAGATACGATGAATTTCTGGATGGACAATACCTGGGATGAATTGATGGAGGTGATCTCTATGGTTGATGTCATTACTATTAATGATGAAGAAGCCAGACAGCTTACCAAAGAGTATTCTCTGGTTAAAGCTGCTCAGAAGATTCACGAGATAGGACCTAAATATGTAGTGATAAAAAAGGGTGAGCACGGAGCCTTGTTGTTCAATGACCACAACATTTTCTTTGCCCCCGCTCTTCCGTTGGAGGAAGTATTCGATCCTACAGGTGCGGGCGATACCTTTGCAGGTGGCTTTGCAGGTTACCTGACGAAATCGGGAGACATCTCTTTTGAGAATATGAAGAACGCAATTATCTGCGGCTCCAATATGGCCTCCTTCTGCGTCGAGAAATTCGGAACAGAACGCCTGGAGAATGTATCGAAAGCTGAGATCCAGGAGAGATTGAAACAGTTTAAGGAACTAACACAATTTGAAATAGAATTATCATAAAAATACGCCCTGACCAAAAATGTCAGGGTTTTTTATTAATTATTACAACGCATGAGCGACGCAATTAAACACGAATGCGGAATTGCCTTGATAAGGTTACTAAAGCCGCTTGAGTATTATAAGGAGAAGTACGGAAGTGCATTTTACGGGATCAATAAAATGTACCTCATGATGGAAAAACAGCACAACCGTGGGCAGGATGGTGCTGGCTTTGCCAGTATTAAAATGAATGTGCAACCGGGAGAGCGGTATATTAGCCGTGTGCGTTCTAACCAGTCGCAACCCATACAGGATATTTTCTCTCAGATAAATTCAAGGATCAACTCCGTATTAACGGAAAGCCCGGAATATGTTGATGATGTTGCTGCCCAGAAAAAGAATATCCCTTACCTGGGAGAATTGATGCTCGGACATGTTCGTTACGGAACCTTCGGGAAGAACAGCGTTGAAAGTGTACATCCCTTCCTGAGACAGAACAACTGGATGCACCGGAATCTTATCGTTGCCGGGAATTTTAATATGACCAATGTTAACGAGTTGTTCGACAACCTGATAAAGCTCGGGCAGCATCCGAAGGAAAAGGCAGACACCATTACCGTTATGGAAAAAATAGGTCATTTCCTGGATGATGCGGTGGCAAAGCTCTACAAGCAAATTAAGAACGAAGGTTATAATAAACACGAAGCTTCACCTATTATTGCGGATCGACTCAATGTGGCGAAAATACTCAGAAAGGCAGCCAAGAACTGGGATGGAGGTTATGCAATGGCCGGTCTTCTGGGGCATGGCGATTCTTTTGTACTGAGAGACCCTTCCGGTATTCGCCCGGCCTATTATTACAAAGATGACGAGGTGGTAGTGGTAGCTTCAGAACGCCCGGTAATACAAACAGTCTTTAATGTAGATTATAACGATATTGAAGAGCTGGATCCCGGAAATGCCATCATTATCAAAAAGAACGGAAAGGTAAGCCTGAAAGAGATCTTAACACCACTGGAACGCAAGGCCTGTTCTTTTGAACGTATCTATTTCTCCAGAGGAAGTGATGCAGAGATCTATGAAGAGCGAAAGAAACTGGGAAGTCTTTTACTACCGAAAATATTAGATGCCGTGCAGGACAATGACCTGCAGAACACGGTCTTTTCATATATTCCGAATACGGCAGAGACCTGTTTTTACGGGATGGTAAAGGAGGCTCAGAACTATCTGATCAACAAAAAGGAAGAGCTTATCCTGAAAGAAGGAGCCGAAATAACACGTGAAAAACTTCATCAGATATTAACCCTGAGGCCAAGAATAGAAAAGGTAGCTATAAAGGATGCCAAACTCAGGACCTTTATTACGGAAGACAGCAGCAGGGATGATCTTGTTGCTCACGTTTACGATATTACTTATAAATCTGTAAAACCCACAGACAATCTCGTTATCATAGACGACAGTATTGTAAGGGGAACTACGCTCAGAAAAAGTATTCTGAGAATGCTGGGGAGGTTAAACCCCAAGAACATCATTGTAGTATCTTCTGCGCCACAGATAAAATATCCTGATTGTTACGGGATAGATATGGCAAGGCTTGAAGATCTCATTGCTTTCAGAGCAGCATTAGAACTTCACAAAGAAAGAGGTACTTACAATGTAGTTGAAGAAGTATACAACAAATGTAAATCTCAGCTGGAACTTCAGGATTCTGAAGTCGTGAATTTCGTAAAAGAGATCTATGATCCGTTTAGCGATGAGCAGATTTCCGACAAAATTGCTGAGTTACTGACACCTGAAGATATTGAGTCGGGTGTAAAAATAATTTTCCAATCGGTTGAGGGGCTTCATAAAGCCTGTCCTAAGAACCTGGGAGACTGGTATTTTACGGGTAATTATCCAACCCCGGGAGGGAATCGGGTAGTGAACCGTGCATTTATCAATTTTTACGAAGGAAATAAAGAGCGCGCATACTAAAAATATTGTTAAAATATTATTAAATAGTGCATTTCATCGTTTAAATTGGTCGTTTAACCGATTTTTTATATTGGAAACTTTCTTTGGTATACTTTTAAACCACCATAGCATAAGTAGGTTAAGTTCATGGTAAGATTTGGGGCAAAAAAAGGTGGATTCTTCCACCTTTTTTTATTGAATAAACCTTTCTGATTTCACCCCTATTTTATTCCGTTTTTATGTCGTAAAAAACACCTTCTATTCAACTCATTATCAGGTATTTTTCCAAAAATTCACCATCCTAAAACACCACTTTTCCAGCTCATAATTTCTGCTTTACTTACAAATATTATACAGTATTTTACGTTTTGAGCATTTTATCTAATTTAATGGTATTACAACATATTTATTGTCACTGTGTGGTTAAGATTCCGCTATATTTGTGTCACCATAGCATAAGTAGGTTAAGTTCATGGTAAGATTTGGGGCAAAAAAAGGTGGATTCTTCCACCTTTTTTATTTTTAATCATCTTCTTCTTTATTTACAGGAATAAAATACGGACGCTTCACAATCAGATCTCCCGAAGCCCTTTGCAGGGGACTCAGAATCGATTATTTCTAACATTGAAAATCAAATTCTTTACAAATATCACAAGCTGCTTTTTGATTTTGGCACTTTATCTAATTTAAGAGCATTATAACATATTTATTATCATAATATTGACAAAATTGCGTTATATTTGTACTACCATAGCATAAGTAGGTTAAGTTCATGGTAAGATTTGGGGCAAAAAAAGGTGGAATTACTTCCACCTTTTTTATTTTCTATATGTTTTGTAATCCTACTTGTTGGACGCGTATAGCTCAGAAACTTTCTCCCAGTTTATAACATTGAAAAAAGCAGCAACATAGTCAGGCCTTCTGTTCTGATAGTTCAGATAGTAAGCATGCTCCCAAACGTCTATTCCTAAAACAGGAAAGCCTCCGCAACCTACTCCCGGCATTAAAGGATTATCCTGATTTGGTGTAGAACATACTTCTACTCTACCTCCTTTATGAACGCATAACCAGGCCCATCCGGAACCAAATCTCGTTCCTGCTGCCGTAGAAAATGCGCTTTTAAATTCTTCAAAAGAACCGTAAGCTTCATTAATTGCTGCAGCCAGTTCTCCGGTTGGTTCTCCTCCTCCGTTGGGAGACATTACTTCCCAGAACAAGCGGTGATTGTAAAATCCGCCTCCGTTATTCCTAACAGCTCCGTTATTCATATCAAGACCCGTAAGGATATCCTCAATAGATTTTCCATCAAGGTCTGTTCCGGCAATTGCGCCGTTCAATTTGGTTGTATATCCGTTATGGTGTTTGCCATGATGTATTTCCATTGTTCGAGCGTCTATATGGGGCTCTAATGCATCATATGCATATGGTAATTTCGGTAAATCAAATGCCATAATATCTGTTTTTAAATTAGTGATTTAATTTGTGTATCAAATTTACATATAAACTTAAACTTTATCCAACAATAAATGGTTAAGAACTCATAGAGTTTCATTATTTTGGTATAAAATTTTGCTTTGCAGGATACTCCTTTTAAAATATATAATGCTTCTGCAGGATCGGGTAAGACTTTTACCCTCGTTAAAGAATACCTTAAAATTTTACTTCAGACCTCCTACCAGGACAGTTTTAAACAGGTCCTGGCCATTACATTTACCAATAAGGCCGTAAATGAAATGAAGGAGCGGATCATTAAAAACCTGGAAGAATTTTCCAATCCCTCGATTCTGGAAAAACCGAGTCCTATGTTTAGCGGCCTGGCAAAAGAACTGGGGCTAACGGAAGTTAATCTGATGGAGCGCTCCGAAAAGATCCTGAAGAGGATCCTTCATAATTACGCCTTTTTTGACGTGGTGACCATCGATAAGTTTAATCACCGATTGCTGAGGACTTTTGCTTTCGACCTTAAACTCCCCATGAATTTTGAGGTGGCACTCGATACCGAATTGCTTATAGAAGAAGCCATAGATCAGCTTATATTTAAAGCAGGGACCGAAGAAAAGCTAACAAAGGTACTGGTAGATTTTGCGCTGGAAAAAGCAGATGATGACAAGAGCTGGGATATTGCCATAGACCTCAAGAAAGTCGCATCGCTCTTGCTGAATGAAAATCACAGCAGTGCCCTCCAATCTGTTAAGAATGAAACCCTGGACGATTTTCTTCAACTAAACGCTCTCTTACGGAAGAAAATAAAGGCTCAGGAACACTTTATAAAAAAAAGCGGGCAGGAAGTCCTCGAACTCCTGCAGGTCAACGGCCTGGAAATCGATGATTTTAGCCGTGGAATGCTTCCCGCGCATTTTAAAAAGATAGCATCGGGTAAACTTGACGGCCTCTACAATAATAAACTCGGAGAGAATATTGCCGAAGGCAAGGTCTATAACAAGACACTCGATCCCGGCAAGAAGGCCGCTATAGACGGGTTGCTTCCGGAATTACAACAGATCTACCTCAGTATAAGGAATGCTGTTTTTAACCTTAAGTTCCTTCAGAATTTCTACAAGAACAGTACCCCCTTATCTTTATTAAACGCCATTCAGGCAGAGCTGGAGATCATTAAAGATGAGCAAAACCTCCTGCTGATCTCGGAGTTCAACAGTATTATCTCGGATGTAATTGTTCATGAACCCGCGCCTTTTATATATGAACGAATTGGAGAAAAGTACCGTCATTACTTTATTGATGAATTTCAGGACACTTCCGAAATGCAATGGAACAACCTCATCCCCCTGGTGAGTAACGCACTGGAAAGCGAAACTCTTTCCGGCAAAAGAGGAAGTTTACTCATTGTAGGCGACGCCAAGCAGGCAATCTATCGCTGGAGAGGCGGAAAAGCAGAACAGTTTATAGATCTGTACAATTGTGAGAATCCTTTTCAGGTAGAAAAGATGGTGGAAAACCTCCCTGTCAATTACCGGAGTTGTGAGGAGATCGTGAGTTTTAACAACGATTTTTTTAAACATATCTCTGCCTATCTGACCAAAGAAGATTACCGGGACCTTTTCTTTTCTAAAAGCCATCAGAAACCCAATCAGCAAAAAGGCGGTTATGTTCAGATAGATTTTATAGATAAAAAGGAGGAAGAAGACACACAATATTGCCAGCTGGTCCTGAACCGTATAAAAGACCTCATTGCAGAAGGGTACCGATATAATGATATCTGCATTCTGACAAGAAAGAAAAAACACGGCCTGGTCCTATCGAATTTCTTGCTTGAAAACGAAATAGATATTATTTCCTCGGAATCTCTCCTTTTAAAGAGTCACCCGAAAATAGGGTTTCTTATAAACCTTATCCGGCACACGCTGCAACCTCAGAGCCGTGAGATACAGATCGAGATCCTTCACTTCCTGGCCGAAAAGGGATCTGTAACCGATAAGCACCATTTTTTCAGCAGTAATCTCGGGAACATGGAATCTGTATTTTCAGAATACAGTTTTGTGCAGGACACTTTTTACAAACTCCCGTTTTTAAATGCTGTTGAATACGCTATATATTCGTTCGGACTTTATGATCCATCAGATGCTTATCTTCAGTTCTTCCTGGACGAGATCCTGGACTTCAGTATTAAACAGAATAGTGGTTTCGGAAGCTTTATCTCTTATTGGGAAAAGAAAAAAGACCGTTTGTCCGTCATCTCTCCCGAGGGCAATAATGCAGTTAAATTGATGACCATTCACAAATCTAAAGGACTTGAATTTCCTGTAGTCATCTACCCGTATGCTCAAAGCAATATTTATGAAGAGATAGATCCCAGGTTATGGATGCCGGTAGATAAGGACACTTTCGGGCTTTCTTCAGGGCTTTTCTCAAAAAACAAGGATTTCAGTGAATTTAGCGAATACAGTAAAACCCTTTATGATGAAGATCAGGCAAAGCTGGAACTGGATCAGTTTAACCTTTTATATGTAGCCTTAACCCGTGCAGTAGAGCAGTTACACATATTTTCAAAAAAAGATATCCGGGCCAAAGGGGAAGAAAACCTGAAGAGTTTTTCCGGGCTTTTTATCAACTACCTGAAATCCAAATCGATGTGGGAAGCAGAAAAAGACACTTACAGTTTCGGGTCGAAGTTGCTAAAAATGCATCTGGAGGATACACGAACCAAAACCGATACGATCCCGTTTTTGGCCAATGCTACAGACCGGCCATTGTATAAAATAATAACCCGGTCAGGTTCTTTGTGGGATACCACTCAGGAAAAGGCCATTCAGAAAGGGAACCTCTATCATTATCTTTTGTCTCAGATCAGTTACGCTCACGACCTGGAAAGCGTTATTCAGGATGCCTTGTATCAGGGGCATATCAGTCAGCGTAATTATAAGGATATAGAAAAAGACCTAAGCGAACTGATCCATCACCCGCTTATCCATCCTTATTTCACTACAGACTATACCATATATAATGAACACGATATATATACTGCCGAAGGACAATTAATACGCCCGGACAGGCTGGCTGTAAATCACAGGAACGAAGTTGTCCTTATCGATTATAAAACGGGAGCCTATAAAGACAGTTTTAAGTTACAGCTGGATCGGTATGCAGAAGCTATCGAGGAAATGGGGC
This sequence comes from Leptobacterium flavescens, assembly GCF_010671605.1. Lineage (GTDB taxonomy): Bacteria > Bacteroidota > Bacteroidia > Flavobacteriales > Flavobacteriaceae > Leptobacterium > Leptobacterium flavescens. The sequence goes on along the minus strand of NZ_JAABOO010000003.1, from coordinate 110,446 downwards.
TCCGGATAAGCGATAAACTCATCGTGTTCATCAACGAAAAAATAGAAATAAAATCATTATAAATTAAGGATACTAAAGTTTATTACTTTTGTAAAAAAACACATAAAATGTACGGTAAAATAAAAGAGCATCTTCAGCAGGAGCTTGAAGACATAAAAAACAATGGTCTATTCAAAAAAGAACGTATCATTACCTCCCCACAAGACGCAGTAATCAAAATCTCAACAGGACAGGAAGTTATTAATTTCTGTGCCAACAACTATTTGGGGCTTTCGTCTCATCCGGAGGTTATCCAGGCAGCCAAAGACACTTTGGATTCTCACGGCTTCGGGATGTCGTCTGTACGGTTTATTTGCGGGACCCAGGATATCCACAAGGAACTGGAAGCCAAGATAGCCGATTTCTATCAGACCGAGGATACTATTCTTTATGCTGCGGCCTTCGATGCCAATGGTGGAGTTTTCGAGCCATTGTTAACCAAGGAAGATGCCATTATTTCCGACTCGCTGAACCACGCTTCCATTATAGACGGCGTTCGCCTTTGCAAAGCCATGAGGTACCGCTATGAGAACAACAATATGGAAGATCTTGAAAAACAGCTAAAACAGGCCAGTGAAGACGGAGCCCGTTTTAAGATCATCGTTACCGATGGAGTATTTTCTATGGACGGCCTTGTTGCTCCGCTGGATCAGATCTGTGACCTGGCCGATAAATACGATGCCCTGGTAATGATAGATGAATGTCACGCTGCAGGTTTTATCGGACCTAAAGGTAAAGGTACCCTCGAAGAAAAAGGAGTAATGGGACGTATAGACATCGTTACCGGTACTTTGGGGAAAGCCCTGGGAGGAGCAATGGGTGGTTATACCACCGGGAAGAAGGAGATCATAGAAATGCTTCGTCAACGTTCCAGGCCTTATTTATTTTCCAATTCGCTAGCCCCTTCAATCGTAGGAGCTTCTATTAAGGTATTCGATCTTCTTTCCGGAAGTACGGAATTAAGGGATAAGCTGGAGGAGAATACCAGTTACTTTAAAAAAGGTATGAAAGCAGCAGGTTTTGATATCATTGACGGTGACTCGGCAATTGTTCCGGTTATGTTATACGATGCGAAGCTCTCACAAACTATGGCAGATAAACTTCTGGAAAAAGGCATATATGTAATCGGCTTCTTTTATCCGGTTGTCCCTAAGGGAAAAGCAAGAATTAGAGTACAGCTTTCCGCTGCTCATAACAGAGAACATCTCGACAAAGCGATCGAGGCATTTACGGCAGTAGGCAAGGAACTGGGCGTGGTTTAAAAAAAATCGTAATCATAAAAAAAACAAAAATTTTAATATATTTGTTTTTGTTAATAAAATTTAACAACTTACATTTGTTGCTAATTAACACTTTAAAATTAAATAATTGAACATGAAACATCTTAGCAAAATTTTAGTTGCTGTGTTACTTTTTGTAGGACTTAGCAATGTGCAAGCGCAAGACCAAAATAACCCTTGGTTGGTAAGTTTCGGTATAAACGCTGTTGACGTATATCCTACAAATCAGCCAGGTCAAGGAAGATGGTTTGACGAATTTTTTAATGCCAATGATCACTGGAATATTCTTCCTTCCATATCAGCAGTTTCCGTATCTAGATACGTAGGTGACGGGTTCTCTGTTGGCGTTCGAGGAAGCTTAAACCAAATATCTGATTTTGGAGATACTGAAGTAGATGATTTCTCTTACTACTCTGCTGACGCGGTGATCAAATACAACCTTAATGAGTTTTTGAAATTAGGGAACTTTGATCCATTCTTAGAAGTAGGTGGAGGTTATACCTGGATTGATGACTTAGGAAACGGTACCTTAAACGGTGGTGTTGGATTCAATTACTGGTTTAACGAGAACGTAGGTGTAACATTACAGTCTACTTATAAGCACGTATTTGAAGATGACGGACTTCCAGTTCCTCACTTCCAACACTTTGCTGGAGTATCTATCAAATTCGGAGGTAGAGATACTGACGGAGATGGTATTTACGACAAAGATGATGCTTGTCCAGAAGTAGCAGGTCTTCCTGAATTCAACGGATGTCCTGACTCTGACGGTGACGGTATCGAAGATAGCAAGGATTCTTGTCCAAACGAAGCTGGTCCTGCTGAATTAAACGGATGTCCTGATTCTGACGGTGACGGTATCGCTGATAAAGATGATGCTTGTCCATCTGTAGCTGGAATCGCTAGCTTAAGAGGATGTCCTGATTCTGACGGTGACGGAATTGCTGACAAAGATGACGCTTGTCCAAACGAAGCTGGTCCTCAGGCTAACAGAGGATGCCCATGGCCAGACAGAGATAACGACGGTGTTCTAGACAAAGATGATCAGTGTCCTGATGTTGCTGGACCTGTTGCTAACAACGGATGTCCTGAAGTAACTGACGAAGTTCAGAAGCAACTTAACGATTACGCTAAAACTATCTTATTCGATACAGGTAAGTCTTCTATCAAGACTGAGTCTGAAAGCGTACTTGGAGACATCATCAAGATCTTAAATGAGTATCCAAATGCTAAATTTACTGTAGAAGGTCACACAGACAGCGTTGGTAGTGAAAAACTAAACCAAACTCTTTCTGAATCAAGAGCTAATGCAGTTAAAGATTACTTAACTAGCAATGGAGTTTCTTCAAGCAGATTAACTGCTGCTGGTTACGGTGAGTCTAAGCCGATCGCTTCTAACAGAACCAGAGCTGGTAGAGCTCAAAACAGAAGAGTTGAGATCAACTTAGTAAAATAAGAAATAGGACTTTAAGTTTTATTAATAAATAGAAAAACGCTCCGGAAATCCGGAGCGTTTTTTATTTTTATCATCATGATAAAATCTTTTATACAAGAAGTGGCCGAGGAAGTTCTGGACACTCCCGTACAGCTGGACGAATGCGTTTTTGTGCTTCCCAGTAAAAGGGCCTGTACTTTCCTGAGGAACGAGTTGCTGAAGAAAAATAAGAAAACCGTTTTCGGCCCCACTCTTTACAGTATTGAAGATTTTGTCCAGGAGCTTTCCGGAGTCAGGCTGGTCCAGAATACCGTATTGTTATTTGAGTTCTATCAGGCGTATCTGGAGATCAACCCGGAAGAAGAGAAAGACGAATTCTATGTCTTTTCCAAATGGGCAACCACCGCCCTGCAGGATTTTAATGAAATAGACAGGTACCTTATCCCTCCCGACGGGATCTTTTCCTATCTGTCTTCGGTAAAAGAACTCAATCACTGGTATCTCCAGGAGCACAAGACCACTATCCAGAAAAACTATATCAAATTCTGGAATAACCTGAAAGACTACTATCATTCCTTTAGAGAACGACTGCTGCAAAAGCAGATAGGGTACCAGGGGCTTATTTACAGAGAAGCTGTCGAAAACCTGGAGCACTACCTTCAATCAAACGAATCTAAAAAACACATTTTCGTAGGTTTCAATGCCCTGAACACTGCCGAGTCTACAATTATACAGGAGTTTTTACACAGTACGGATTCGGAGGTCTACTGGGATATTGATGCCGCCTTCCTTGAAGATCCGGAACACGACGCCGGCCTCTTTATCAGGAAATACAGGAATTCCTGGAAATACTTTGAAAAACATCCGTTTAAAAATATATCAGGTCACTTCGGAGAGGAAAAGAACATAGAAATTATCGGGATCCCCAAGAACATAGGGCAGGCCAAATACATTGGCGGACTGCTGCAAAAACTGGAAACTAACGGATCGGGCCTCTCCAATACAGCTGTAGTACTTGGAAACGAACACCTTCTTCCCCCGGTAATAAATTCTATCCCTCCGGGAATTACATCAGTAAACATTACCAGTGGGTTTCCTTTAAACCTCAGTCCGATAGCTTCCTTTTTTAATATCCTTTTTGAGGTAAACGAGGCAAGGTCGTCCAAAGGTTGGTATCATAAACCCTTTATCGATTTTCTGTCTCACCCTTCTGCAAGGATCCTCTTTAAGAAAGGTAACAATGATTATGCGACTTTTATTATTCAGAAAATACAAAGTGAAAACATCGCTTATATAGGACCGCAGTTTCTGGAGAAGTACATTCCTCAGGAACTGAATCCCATTATCTCCAAATGCTTCTTCTATGCAGAAGAGACCGAAGCCGGGCAGATCATTAAAAACTGCCTGGACCTCGTTCTGGAGCTCAGGGAGGTCTATTCCAGTGATCAGGACAAAAACCCGCTCTATCTGGAATACTTATATCGCTTTTACGAGCTTTTCAATCAGATAGACGCTCTCAATACTGCCTACAGCTCTATCGCCCACCTCAAAGCCTTAAAAAGCATCTACAAGGAGTTATTGCTTAAGGAAAGTGTGGATTTTCAGGGAGAACCCCTGGAAGGCCTCCAGTTAATGGGAGTATTGGAAAGCAGAAACCTGGATTTTGAGACCGTTATCATCTCTTCGGTAAACGAAGGGATCCTTCCATCGGGTAAAAGTGACGGCTCCTTTATCCCGTTTGATATTAAACACGCCTTCGGGCTTCCTACCTATAAGGAAAAGGACGCCATATATACCTATCACTTTTACAGGCTTTTGCAACGGGCGAGGAATATCTATATTCTTTATAACACGGAACCCGATGTTCTGGAGGGAAGTGAAAAAAGCCGGTTCCTCCTTCAATTGAGCATGAACTCCCATCCTTTACATTCCATAAAGGAAATTATTGCAAGTCCTGTGGTTCCGGTGCAGAAAAGATCGGTAGTTCAGCTTACAAAGACCGCAACTGTTATAGAGGAATTGAAAAGAATAGCCGAAAAAGGATTTTCCCCTACCTCACTGACCAATTATATCAGGAATCCTCTGGATTTTTATCATCAGAGTGTATTGGGTATTAAGGACACCGCAGAGGTAGAAGAGACCATTGCGGCAAATACACTGGGAACGGTGGTCCACAATACACTGGAGATCCTCTACAAACCTCATGAGGGAAAACTGTTGAGTACTGAACTTATTGAAGAAATGGAATCCGGAGCGGAAGAACTGATCGCCCGGGAATTCAGAAAAGTATACAAAAGCGGCGATTTTTCCCGGGGGAAGAACCTGATCATATTTAATATTGCTCTCAAATACGTCGAGAAGTTCCTTCAGCAGGAAAAGGAAGATCTCAGAAAAGGAGCGGAGATAAGAATACTGTTTATCGAAAGCAATCTCAAAAAAGCCATTCATATTCCCGAGTTAGGCTTCCCTGTCTATCTGAAGGGAAAAGTAGACCGGGTAGATCAAAGGAACGGATCGGTACGGATTATAGATTATAAGACCGGAAAGGTAAATCAGGGAGATGTGGAGATCGTAAACTGGGAAGACCTCACTTCCGATTATAAATTCAGCAAAGCTTTTCAGGTACTGGCCTACACCTGCATGTTTGACGAAGCCGCGATTAAGGACCGGATTGTCGAAGCAGGCATCATTTCATTTAAAAATACCCAAAGCGGTTTTCTGAGGTTCTCCAAAAAAGACAAAGCCGGGGCCTATGCCAAAAAAGACTCGACCATAGGCGAGGAGATAAGGGAACAATTCCTTGCCGAATTAAAAAAGCTCATCCTGGAGATCTTCGATCCCGGGATCCCCATCACCGAAAAAGAGATCGCATAAAAATACCCGACTGAAAAGCCGGGTATCTTATATTTGGAATATGTGTTTTAGTCTACTTTTATCTGGCCATTCACATAGGACAGTGCTTTTAGAAGATCTTCTTCATTCCTTACGTTAAGCTCGTTTTCCTTCAGGTATGGTTTCAGATTTACGCCTCGTGATTTAAAGGCTCTCGACAATTTGTTGTTGGATTCCTTGATCTGGAAGATCTCATTGTCGTTGATCATTATAAAATAATCTTCCCGGTCTACCAAACGATTAGGCCTGGTTACATCGAAACTGGTAATGGCTCTTTTTCCTTCCTGTACCAGCTTTCTGTATTTCCTTAATAAGGTAATGGTCCCGTATTCCTTGATCACCTGGAAATAACCAAATTCTTTGCGGTCATTATTCAGGTAATATTTAAAGATATAGTTCTTTCCATCCATATTCACCTTTACCTCACTGGTCTTGAGAACAATACTATTGGATCCGTCTGCTTCCAGAGTCTCGAATTCTTCCGAAAAGATATTATACCTCAACATATAAGCGCCCTTGTCCTCATTGTTAAAATAGATATTCCCCGGTTTAAAATCTTCTTCCATATAAGCCGTCCCGATAAAGCGGGTGCTGAGTTGAAAGCGTTGGGCGGATGGATCTGCCTTATCAATAATGTTTTCCTTAATATATTGTGTAAGTCTGTTACCTTCTGTAAACAGGGTGGGGTCCTGTGCCGAATATTTTCCCAAAGGCCCCGGAGTAGGTGCCTGTGCAAGTGCCACAAGGCTAAACAAGCCTAGAATAGCGGTTAAAAAAATCGTTTTTTTCATGTTCGTGAATTAGTTAGAGATTATCGATATTTTCTGCTTACTGCTGTAAGAGTTTGTTAAATTAACAAATATCGGACTACAATCAAAATTACCGAAGCGTAAAAAAGGACCATTAACTCCCTGAAAACGAATATAATTGTCTTGGATCCTTAAAATGAGATCAAAAAAAATTGCCTGACTAAAAAGTCAGGCAATTCCACGAAAAGATATTCTCTAAAGATCATTGCTTTTCACCTAATTGATCATTAGCGTATTTTAACGCTTTTAAAAAATCCTCCTGATTTTTTACGTTCAGTTTGTTATCTTTCAGGTATGGCTTCAGTTTTACACCAAGCTCCTTAAAGACAGCTGCCAGTTTGGAATTTGTCAGCTTGGTAAGATAGATCTCATTATTATCTATCATTATAAAATAATTATCAAGATCCACCAATCTGTTGGGCCTGGTTACATCGAAACTGGTAATGGCCTTTTTCCCTTCCTGAACCACTTTGCGGTATTTTCTAAGAAGGGTAATCCTTCCCAGTTCCTCAACTATCTGAAAATATCCGAATTCCTTTCGATCGTCGTTCAGATAGTATTTAAAGATATATTTCATTCCGTCCATTACAAGGCTTACCTCGCTTGTTTTTAAGACGATACTGTTAGATCCGTCATCTTCCAGGGTTTCGAATTCCTCAGCATAAATATTATAACGAAGCATAAATCTTCCCTTGTCCTTATCATTAAAAAAGATATTCCCCGGCTTAAAGTCTTCGTACAAATATGCAGTTCCGGTAACTCCAAGTTCATTAAATCTGTCTATTCCGGATCCTGCCTGACCTACTACTCTCTTGATCTGCTCAATTGTTCTAAGGTCTTCGGTAAATGCGGTAGCCGCCTGAGGTGTAAATCTGCCCGTAGGATTCTGGGCATTCAGGCAGAAAGCCCCCACCAGCAGAAATACGGTGCATAGTAATGTGTTTCTCATTTTTACTTTGTTTGGTTTGTTTGTTAGCTATAATTATAATCCTTAACAGGGTTCGATACCCTACCCTTTGGAGGATATTTTTACTCTTTTGTCTCCGATAGAAACAGTGAAGTTAAAAAATTATAAGACCAACGTCAAAATACAGGAGTTTTAAATACGTTTCGTAAGGTATTCAAAATCAAAAAAGTAGTCTCAGATCTTTATATCGGGATAAAAAAACACCCGGTCAAAAACCGGGTGTTTAAAAGGGTTTGGTGGAGCATATCGGAGTCGAACCGATGACCTCTACGCTGCCAGCGTAGCGCTCTAGCCAGCTGAGCTAATGCCCCTTTTATTACATTTTTCCAATGAGAACCAGAACTGGAATATTACAGTGGAATTCTTTTTTCAAAATTACATTTTTCTCCCAAAGTTTTACAAAAAATCCTCTTTTTCTTCTAAAAACACATAACATGTCCGGTTTGCTACTTTGAAAGTGTTCCAGAACCCCCTGGAAAGTAGTGGCGTTCTCTGTAGTTGTAAGTTCACCCATAGCCTGTAATTTCGGGTTAACCACAAGATCTTCCTCTTTAAACTTCGGTGTTTTTACCAGAAGAAGATTAACCTTTGCTTTAAAGGTCTCCACTACCGATCTTAACGGTCTTAAAACCTTTTTTCTTTTCAGGATACCCGATTTAAACGCTGTGAGAATGGTCCTGGGTGCAGAAAATTCATAACCATGAGGAACAATTAAGGTAGGGATCTCCATTTGTTTAATAATTCCCCCGGAAATATTGTCGAGAAAAACATCACTGGCAATGGCATTATTAGATTCTATCATAACCAGATCTATATTGAGTTCGTTTGAAACATCTTCCAGTATATCCTGAAGGTTTCCTTTGGCGGTTACCGTGGCAACCTCCACCTTTTTTCGATCCACTCCGGAAACGATCTCATTTACGTGAGCCTTTGTTTCTCTTTCTATGATCTCGTCTATTCGTATAATACTTCCTGCCCGTGAAACCACATTAAAATCCCCGAGTACATATACTTTGGCCTTAAAATGCTCGGCAAAATCGATTGCGTATTGTAAAGTACTTTCCACATTTGTGGAGGCCGCTATAGGGACTAGAATGTTTTTCATCGGTCTTTCTTATTTTTACGGCTTTAAAAATACACAAAAAAGTAGCAATAAAAGAATGAATATTCGCCTGGCTTCAGAAAACGATATAGAAAGGGTTTTAAAAGTAACCCGGGCTTGTAATCTGCATATGCGGACAAACGGTATTGCACAGTGGACTGATGATTATCCGTCCCGTGAATCTTTTAAACTGGATGTCAGCAGAAAAGAGCTTTATGTACTCGAATCAAAAAATAAAGTAATTGGTTGTATAGTTATTTCGACTTATATGGACGAAGTATATAAACCGGTACGTTGGTTAACTCCCAACAAGAACAATATATACGTTCACCGGCTGGCGGTAGACCCGGGAGAACAAGGCAAAGGACTTGCACAGAAACTAATGGATTATGCAGAAAATTATGCAAGAATGAACAAATTTGTTTCGCTGCGATTGGATACCTTTAGCCAGAATCCCAGGAACCAGAAATTTTATGAAGTGCGCGGATATAAACGCCTGGAGAATATAGCTCTTCCCGAGCAAAGTGAATATCCGTTTTATTGTTATGAGTACGTTTTAATTTGAAAGATAAGATCTCCTTTAAAAGAATAAATAAGCTCGCTATTCCGGCTTTGATCGCAGGAATTGCCGAGCCTATTCTTTCTATAACAGATACGGCCATTGTTGGGAACATTCAGGTAAATGCTACCGAATCTCTAGCTGCAGTGGGTATCGTAGGTGCTTTTATCTCTATGCTTATTTGGGTGCTGGGGCAGACCAGGAGTGCTATATCGGCTATTGTATCTCAATACCTCGGAGCCAACAAGCTTCACGAAGTAAAGAATTTACCCGCCCAGGCCATTGCCATTATTACAGGCCTCAGTGTTCTGATCATCATCGTAACTTATCCCTTTTCCGAACAGATCTTTAAACTGTACAACGCTTCGGGTCTGATCCTGGAGTACAGTATCATTTATTATAAGATAAGAGTATTCGGTTTTCCTCTTACCCTTTTTACTTTTGCCGTTTTTGGTGTGTTTCGGGGGCTGCAGAATACGTTTTACCCCATGATCGTTGCTATTATCGGAGCGGTTACCAATATTGTCTTGGACTATATTCTTGTATATGGGGTTGAGGGAATGATCCCGGCCCTGAATATTGAGGGTGCTGCCTATGCCAGTATCATTGCACAGATAGTCATGGCTATACTTTCTTTGATCCTGCTCCTTAAAAAGACCAGTATCAGCTTACAGCTCACTTTTCCATTTAACAAAGAGATCGGGCGGCTTATCACCATGATCCTGAACCTCTTTGTCAGGACCCTGGCACTGAACATTGCGCTCTATTTCGGAAGTTCATTTGCCACTGCCTATGGAAAAGAGCATATAGCAGCTTATACCATTGCGATCAATCTTTGGTTTTTCGGAGCCTTTTTTGTCGACGGTTTTGCCAGTGCCGGAAATATTATCTCCGGAAGGCTTTTAGGAGCCAGGGATTATTCTACCCTTATTAAGCTAAGTAAAAAGCTCACCAAATACGGATTCACCGTTGGAATTGTGCTGGCGCTTATCGGAGGAATGCTTTATTATCCGATCGGAAAGCTCTTTACCAAAGAGCCTATGGTCCTCAGTAAATTCTATACGGTTTTCTGGATCGTCCTGGCCATGCAGCCTTTCTGTGCCGTTACCTTTATTTTTGACGGGATGTTCAAGGGTCTTGGCGAAATGAAGGCCCTCCGTAATGTATTGCTCTTTGCTACCTTTATTGGTTTTATTCCTACCCTTCTGATCTTTGATGCACTCGATTATAAACTCTACGCCATCTGGATAGCCTTTACCATCTGGATTATTTTCCGTGGGATACCACTGTTGCTGCTTTTCAGAAAAAAGTTTTATCCGAGAGTTCAAAAAGCTTAATTTTAGAAAAAAATCAGCATGGGAACTACTCGCCTTAACGGAAGCCTGTATACCAGTATCCAAAATAAAATAGCCACTATAGAATTCGGTCATCCGGCAAGTAATTCCTTTCCTTCGGAATTATTGGAGCGACTGGCCAGCGAATTTAACCGGCTTTCTGCCTCGGAAGAGGTTCAGGTGATCATCCTTAAAAGTGAAGGTGAAAAAGCCTTTTGTGCAGGAGCCTCTTTTAACGAATTGGTGGCCATCTCCAACCTGGAAGAAGGGAAAGCCTTTTTCTCCGGTTTTGCCAATGTAATTAACGCCATGCGCAGCTGTAATAAGTTTGTTATCGGACGTGTTCAGGGGAAGGCTGTCGGAGGAGGGGTCGGACTGGTTTCTGCCTGCGACTATAGCATAGCTACTGTTAATGCATCGGTTAAACTTTCAGAATTTACTATCGGTATCGGGCCTTTTGTGATTGCCCCGGCTGTAGAACACAAAATAGGAAGAACAGCGCTCTCCGAGCTTAGCCTGGCCGCTCACGAATGGAAGAATGCCTATTGGGCAAAAGAAAAAGGATTGTACTCTAAAGTTTTCGATACCATAAAAGAAGTGGATAACGAAGTAGATCTTCTGGCCGAAAAACTGGCTTCCTATAATCCCGAAGCTTTAAGCGCCATGAAAAAAGTGCTGTGGCAAGGGACGGACCACTGGGATTCACTCCTGATCGAAAGAGCGGAAATATCCGGACAACTGGTACTCTCCGAATTTACCAGAAAAGCCCTGGCAAAGTTTAAGGATAAATAAGCTTCCAAAGCAAAAGTGTAACATTTCTGTTTTTCGCTCATACTTATAATATAAATAAAGTGAAAAATGGATATTTCGGCAAGCACTCCATTACCTTTCTGGAAACGGCAACTCCCTTTTCTACAGTCTAAACGGGACAAATGGATACTTGTGCTCTTTTCTGTTTTTTACGCTCCTTTTTTCCTGATCGTGTTTCAACCCTTCGGCGTAAACAATTACGACCCCACTCATGAGGTAAGCCTCGTGTTTGCACTGAGTGCTATGGGATTCGGACTGATGAACGGAATAACCCTTTTTGTATATGAATTTGGGATAGTACCCCTGTTATTCAGAAAAAACAACCTGCCTGTATTTGCGGTGAGGATCATCCTGGCCCTGATATTTCTTTCTTCAACCACCTTTTTATTATATAATTATATCGGGAATTTTCACGACTGGAGTTTTAAGAGCTATCTGGGTTTTATTCGCGATGTTTCCCTGATGGGGGTCATTCCCTTTGGGGTTATCTTTCTTTATTTTGGTTACCGGGACAACCGAAAGGCCTATCTGGATCTTCAAAGGCAGTCGGAGGAACTCATCTGGCTTACGGCCGATAACGGAAAGGACAAGCTCGGCCTTACGCTCGAGCATCTTTTGTTTATCGAAGCGCAGGACAATTATGTAGCGGTATTCCATCGTGAAAATGAAAGGGTAAAAAAGAGCCTCTTGCGTACCACCATGAAAAAACTGGAATCTCAGCTACAGGCTTTTCCCGTGGTCAGATGCCATCGCTCCTTCCTGATCAATATTTCTTCGGTACAAAAAGTAACCGGTAATAACCATCAGCTTAAATTACACATAGAAAGGGTTGATGTTCCCATTCCTGTTTCCCGCTCTTATATTCCGCTTCTGGAAGAGCAACTGGACATTCACCACAAATAAGGCTTTTTTACCACAAAGTCTTTCCGAATCATGGATAGGAAAGGATTGATCTATAATTTCATTCTACGATCAATCAAAATTATTATATCATGTTACAACTAATTTCCTATCGGACGAATACCCGGATCTTTAATGCTCTTATGTTTTTTGTGGCTTTTACCTTTATGCTGGTATGGTTACCTCTTTTGCGATGCCTGTTTGACGGTCCTTCCTATAGTTGGGGGCAGTCGTATTTTGGAATGTCATTCTTTAGCAAAGGCCTTTCGGCGGATTATCTTTTACTGGTGGTCTTCTTTGTACTATACCTTTTCCTGTTTGCTTCCTTTTACTGGATAAAGAACAGGATGGTCTTTTATATTCTCCTCGGATGGTGGTGGTTGCACGCCTTTGGCAATGTACTTTATGATATTATCCGCAACGGAGATGCCATGTTTCACGGAGATACCCTGGATGTTCATATTTCCCTCTCCGCCATTGTGATCCCTATGTCGATCCTGGCTCTTATCCTGATCGTACTGGTGATCCGGAAAGACCGGAAAATGCCGGAGGTTCAGATTCCCTGGGGGCGTTCCAACAACTTAAAAGCAATAATCCTTCTGGGGCCCATAGCCATACAGGCATTTCTGTTTGCCACCGGAGAGCCCCACGGACTAACAGATCAGATAGGAGTGATCATTGCCATTATACAGTCTTATCTTTTCCCGATCATCTTTTTCCCGGAGCGGTCTCCGGCAACTGAAGCAAAGCCTGCCTGAAACAGCTTAAGGTGATCTTCAATAAAAAATTTATGCAAGGCTGAAATTTTTCTGATTAATATGTGTTATTATGGTTAGGTGTCAGGAATTTTGGCCCTGTCCGACTTTAGAAGAGATATAAATTCTAAAAACTAGCCCATGGATCTTTTTGAATTTTTAAACAGTAAACGCGTTTTTCCGATCGCCCTTCTTATAGCTATTGTTGTTTATCTGATAAGGCGTTACCGATATAATAAAAAGTTTAAACGCTAATACACCTTAAAGCTTTCCCAGTCTTTCCAAACCACTTCCAGACCGTTAGACCGGAGCATTTCTGCTACCTCATCGGTACTTCGTTCATCGGAGATCTCGAACTGCTCTAATGATTGAGGCTCTACCACATAACCTCCCGGATTGGTTTTGGATTCCGCACTGATAGAAGTAATCCCCAGTTTGACAATATGGTTCCTGAAATTCTGACTTTCCCTGGTGGAAATAGAAAGCTCTACATCTTCATCCAGCAGGCGATAAGCACATATGAGTTGTACCAGGTCATGATCTGTCATTTCTACTTTGGGCTCCAGGCCTCCCGAATGTGGCCTCAATCTGGGAAAGGAGATGGAATATTTGGTTTTCCAATAGGTCTTCTGAAGGTATTTCAGGTGCAGGGCCGTAAAAAAGCTGTCTGCCCTCCAGTCTTCCAAACCAAATAAAGCACCAAGTCCTATTTTATGGATCCCCGCCCTTCCTAATCTGTCCGGAGTTTCCAGGCGGTAATCGAAATTGGATTTTTTCCCTTTCGGGTGATGCTTTTTGTATTCTTCCCGGTGATAGGTTTCCTGGTATACCAGCACCGCATAGAGTCCGTTTTTAATTAGTGTCCCGTATTCGGTTTCATCCAGGGGCTGCACCTCAATACTGATATTTGCAAAACGCGACTGAAGCAGTTTAACCGCATTATCAATATAGTCGACACCCACTGTTTTATTGGCTTCTCCAGTTACCAGTAAGATATGATCATAGCCTTTGGATTTAATATAGTCGGCTTCCCTTAAAATCTCCGCATCGGTAAGTGTTCTTCTCGGGATCTTGTTGGTCAGGCTAAATCCGCAATAGGTACATATATTCTGGCATTCGTTACTCAGGTACATAGGGGCATACATCTGAATAGTATTGCCAAACCTTTTTTGAGTAATTTCCCTGCTCAAATGGGCCATTTGCTCCAGATAGGGCTTTGCTGCCGGGGAGATCAGCGCCTTAAAATCTTCCAGGTCCCTTTTTTCTTTCCCCAGGGCACGGAGCACATCTTCTTCTTTTTTGGAAAGAACATCAGAAAGGGTTTCGTCCCAGTTATAAGTATCTAATATGTCTTTAAAGCTTTTCACAGGTGGTTGATCGTTGTTGGTTGTTAGTTGTTAGTTGTTGGTTGTTAGTTGTTAGTTGTTAGTTGTTAGTTGTTAGTTGAAAATTATTAAAAACGGCTTCTGCTAAGTGCTAACAGCTAAACGCTAATCACTAAATGCTAAAAGCTCTCCTAATTTTCGCTTAAAAAAGAAGTTAACGGGCTACTGGCTTCTGCTTTCTGGCGCACAGGGGCCAGCCGGGCGTTATATGCCATTCTTCCTGCTTTTACCGCCAGCTTAAACGCCTCTGCCATAGCTACAGGATGGGAGGAAACGGCAATGGCGGTATTTACCAAAACTGCATCGGCACCTATTTCCATCGCATGTGCTGCATGTGAAGGACTTCCTATTCCGGCATCGACAATTACCGGTACATTACTCTGATCGATTATGATCTCCAGGAATTCAAGGGTTTTTAAGCCTTTATTACTTCCTATTGGCGCTCCCAGGGGCATAACACATTGTACTCCTACTTCTTCCAGTCTTTTACAAAGAACCGGGTCGGCATGGATATAAGGCATAACCACAAACCCCAGTTTTACCAATTCTTCGGCTGCTTTTAAGGTCTCTATCGGATCTGGTAATAAGTATTTAGGATCCGGATGGATCTCCAGTTTTACCCAATTTGTCTGAAGGGCTTCCCTGGATAGCTGAGCGGCAAAAACCGCTTCTTTGGCATCCCTGACTCCTGAGGTATTTGGCAGTAAATTGATTCGCGGGTGATCTAAATGTCTTAGAATATCATCGTTCTCATCCTGCACATCCACCCTTTTCAGGGCTACTGTGATCAATTCACTCTCCGAACATAACAGCGCATCTTTCATAAGTTGAGACGAGCTGAATTTGCCGGTACCTGTAAACAGGCGGGAGTTAAATTCTTTATCTGCTATCTTTAAAACATCCATATATAATTTCTTTAAAGGAATCTTCTTTAAACAGATTCCGTCCTGAACACCGTGTGATAAGTACTTATGATGTTCTTAATATCTTCTTTATCCTTTCCGGTCAGAATACCGGAAACAGCTATTCCGCTTACTCCGGTTCCGGAAAGTTCTGCAAAGTCATCTTCAGCAATCCCTCCAATGGCAAATACAGGGGTTTTATGCCCTTGTTGCCTCAACTCTTTTACGATGCTTTGATATCCTTCTGCTCCGAGCAAAGGGCTCAGTTGTTTTTTGGTACTGGTAAAGCGAAAAGGTCCCAGGCCTATATAGTCTACTCCGTTTTTAATATGCATGAGGCAGTCCTCAAGGGTGTTGGCTGTTCCCCCAATGATCTTATCTCCTAAAAATTCCCTGGCTTCTTTGGTACACATATCTTTTAAGCCCAGGTGCACTCCATCTACATCCAGTTTTTTAGCGATCATTACATTGTCGTTTACAATAAGTCTCGTACCATAACGATCGCAGATCCTTTTGGCTAAAAAGGCAATTTTTAACTGATCTTTGGGCTTTGCATTCTTTAAGCGAAGTTGCACCCATTTCCCTCCGGCCTCACAGACTTTCATAATATTCCTCAAATGAGCTTCAGGGGTTTTGCCTTGCGATATATACTGTAAATTTTCCATGCTTATATATGATATCCCAATAAGGTTTTATTGGAGCTTAGTACTCTTTCCGTATACCTTTTTCCCCTGTAACAGGCTTTTAGCAGGGGGAAGCCCAAAGCTAATTGAGCTGTAATTGCCGAAGACAGGACGCATCCGCTTCCGTGCTTGGCAAAAGCTTCCTTTGTTTTGGGGTTGAGAACGAATTTCTTTCCATCGGTAGTGAACAACTCATCTTTTCCTCTGTCTTCATCTCTATGCCCTCCTTTTAAAAACAAATGAGTTTTTGTACTGATCTCCTTCACCGTCTCTTCCGCCCCTCTTTTGCTGTATAATTGCCCGATCTCTTCAATATTGGGGGTTATCAGGTATATCTTTTCCAAAACACTGTTGAGGTCTTCTTCATCCGAATTGTGAAATCCATAACCTGTACTCGCTCGTAATACCGGATCCAGAACAATCCTGATCTCAGGGTTCTTCTTCAGCAGCAGATCTATGATCTCTCCGAGCACTTTCCAGTTCTCCACAATCCCGATCTTGGCAAAACCAATTTCAAAACGATCAAATAAAACATCTATCTGAGACCTCATCGTCTCCATATCTGTCCAACGGCACGAAAGGAATTCTGTATCGTTCTGCACAGTATTGGCCGAACAAACGGCCAGACCATAACATTTCATAGCTTCAAAAGTCTTGATGTCGGCTGTAAGGCCGGCTCCTCCGGAAGGGTCAAAACCCGCTATGCTCAATACAAAAGGCCTTGGTTTCATTTACTGATGGTCTTTAGTTTTTGGTAAATTGCCAGAAAACTTTCCAATATATTGTCGCTGTTCCAGATACCTCCTAACACTCCTATCCCTCTAAAACCCAAATCGAATGCATCCTGAAGGGTCTCTGCATTAATGCCTCCCATCCCCACAACAAACTCGTCCAGGTCGGATACATCAAAGCCTCTTCCCTTATATCCCTGCTTGGAGATAGAACTGAATACAGGGCTTAGTAGTACATATTCGAACTTTACCTCACAGGCCCGGATAACATCTTTCTCATGAAAAGAGCTACTTACTTTGTATCCTTCATTTTTAAATCTGTCCACATAGCTTCCTAATTCTCCTCCCAGGTCTAAACGGGGTTGTTCCTGAATATGAATTCCCAGCAGCTTGAATTCTCTGCACAGCTCATGATGCTCATGCAACATGATCCTTTTATAGAATTCGGGCCGGATCGCCTCCAGTAAATCGCGGTATCCGTCTGCTGTAAAATCCGGCTTACGCAAATGCAGACGTTCCAGGCCGTTCTCAAACAACAGGTTGATCTGAGCTGCTTCGTCTGCAATTTGCTTTTCCGATGTAAGTACAATGAGCATCTTATAAATATACTTCGCTTCCTTTATCCTTAAACTCCTGAGCTTTTTCTTCCATTCCTTTGGCAATGGCATCAGTTTCGTTCAATTCCTTCTTAGCTGCAAAATCACGAACCTCCTGAGTGATCTTCATCGAACAGAAATGCGGTCCGCACATCGAGCAGAAGTGAGCTATTTTAGCTCCTGCTGCCGGCAAGGTCTCATCGTGATATTCCCTTGCCAGTTCGGGATCTAAAGACAGATTAAACTGATCTTCCCATCTGAATTCAAAACGGGCCTTACTCAAAGCATCATCTCTGTGCTGAGCTCCCGGATGCCCTTTTGCAAGGTCTGCAGCATGAGCAGCCAGTTTGTAGGTGATCACTCCGGTACGTACATCATCTTTGTTAGGTAAGCCCAGGTGTTCTTTGGGTGTAACATAACACAGCATGGCTGTTCCGTACCAACCTATCATGGCAGCACCGATACCTGATGTAATATGGTCGTAACCCGGAGCAATATCGGTAGTAAGCGGCCCCAGAGTGTAGAAAGGAGCTTCTCCGCAAGCTTCCAGTTGCTTGTCCATATTGGCTTTTATCATATGCATAGGAACGTGTCCGGGTCCTTCAATAAAGGTCTGAACATCGTGCTTCCAGGCAATCTTTGTAAGTTCTCCCAGGGTTTCCAGTTCTGCAAATTGTGCCTCATCGTTAGCATCGGCAATACATCCCGGACGTAAGCCGTCTCCCAGAGAAAATGCCACATCGTAAGCCTTCATGATCTCACAGATCTCTTCGAAATGAGTGTAGAGGAAACTTTCTTTATGATGAGCCAGACACCACTTTGCCATGATCGACCCTCCTCTGGATACGATCCCGGTAATTCTTTTGGCGGTCATCGGTACATAGCGTAAACGTACCCCTGCATGAATGGTAAAATAATCTACTCCCTGCTCTGCCTGTTCGATAAGTGTATCCCTGAAGATCTCCCAGGTCAGGTCTTCGGCCTTTCCGTTTACTTTTTCCAGCGCCTGATAAATAGGTACGGTCCCAACCGGAACGGGAGAGTTACGGATGATCCATTCCCGGGTTTCGTGTATGTTCTTTCCGGTAGAGAGGTCCATAATATTATCTGCTCCCCAACGGCAGGCCCAAACCGCTTTTTCCACTTCCTCTTCTATACTGGAAGTGGTAGCTGAGTTCCCTATATTAGCGTTGATCTTTACCAGAAAATTACGCCCGAGGATCATAGGTTCACTCTCCGGGTGATTAATATTGGAAGGGATAACCGCCCTTCCTCTTGCCACCTCATCACGAACAAATTCCGGCGTGATCACCTCCGGGATACTCGCTCCGAAATCCTGTCCCGGATGCTGCTTTGAAAGACGCTTTGCTTCCTGTAGTTTCTGATTTTCCCGTATGGCCACATATTCCATTTCCGGAGTTATGATCCCCTGTTTTGCATAATACATCTGAGATACATTCTTTCCCTTTTTGGCGCGTTTAGGTTTTCTGATATGATTAAATCTCAGGTGGTTCAGGCTGTCATCTTCAAGACGTTCATTACTGTACTGAGAAGAAAAGCCGTTAAGCTCTTCTACATCTCCCCGGTCTGATACCCATTGCTCCCTGATACGTTCAATTCCTTCATGAACATTGATCTCCTTTTCCGGATCGGTATAAGGGCCACTGGTATCATAAACCGTTACAGGCTGATTAGCTGTTTTCTTCCCGCTAAAGGAATCTACCGTATCACTGAGTGAGATCTCACGCATGGCTACCTGTATCTGAGGGTGGATCTTACCCTGTACATACACCTTTTTCGAATTCGGAAAAGGGGTTGTAGTGATTACATTCTGTGGTGCACTGTCTTTTTTCTTCATGTTTTTAGCATTTAGTTTTAGCCACCCTGGGTAGCCGTGATGATGAGAATATTATCTTTATCTTCCAAAACGGTAGCTGCCCATTCCCGTCTGCTTATCACCTGATTGTTGACAGCAACGGCAATCCCATTCTGAAAAATCTTTAATTCGTCAAGGGCTTTTTCCAGAGAGCAGCCTGTCTGGAAACTGTGTTTTTTATTGTTAATTCTGATGTCTATCATACATAAAACAAATTAGTACGCATCGCAAATGCGAAGTATTGATATTGTTGATAAACAAATAGGAGAAACAAAAGCGGTTTACTTTTGTCGGGATAGAGATATCCCAGGAATCGGTTATTAACTTTTCCCTACACCGGTACTAGCCAGATCAGGTTCGAAGGGTCTTATCTCAGCCTCAGCAAAAAGCATCAGCACCCCTAAAGTTTATCAGCGATAAAAATAAATCTTTTGGATCAAAATCCCGATAAATCTTCAACTATTTAACAATTATGTTCCAAATGCTGTTTTATTTGATGCAGCCACTATCAGAAATAAGCGATCCGCCGAAATAATTATGTAGTTTTGTAATCTAAAACAGCAAGATCGATGAGTACCATCCGAATTACAAAACAATTCAGCTTTGAAACCGGGCATGCCCTTTACGGTTATGATGGCAAATGCCGTAATGTTCACGGGCACAGCTATAAGTTATCGGTAACGGTAATCGGTACTCCTATTGCCGATACTTCGAATGTAAAATACGGAATGGTCATAGATTTCGGAGACCTGAAAAAGATCGTTAAGGAAGAAGTGGTGGATAAATTTGATCACGCTACCGTTTTTAACAAGAACACTCCTCATATAGAGCTTGCCAGGGAGTTGGAAAACAGGGGGCATAATGTGATCCTGGCCGACTATCAGCCTACCAGCGAGAATATGGTAATCGATTTTGCCGAAAAGATCAAGTCCAGGCTTCCCGATACCATCAGCCTTTATTCTCTCCGTTTACAGGAAACCGAGACTTCCTATGCCGAATGGTTTGCGAGTGATAACGGATAAGTTTACCAGGATAGATCAAGTTCTCCCCGGGGATAATCAATAGTTATCCTAAACTGATCCAGAAACATGGAAACTCCCAGAAAATGACAATGGGATATTTTTGTTTTTTCAAAACACGAAATTGAATTCGGGGTCGGTAATAAAATCGAGAATATAATCCTTCTTAGACTTTTCTGCTTTTTCTACAATCAGATCATAGTTGTATCCTTCACAAATAACATCGCCGCTGGTCAGGTCGATCGCCCTAAGCAGGATATGTTTTTCAGGATATTCTTTTTTCTTATATAACATCAGTATATACAAACAGTTTTAGTTCTTACTTCCTGATTAAGAAGGTGTTTAGTTTTTTACCTTATTTATAAAAGTAAGTTTTTTCTTAACAACACGCAAAATTTGTTTCTGTAAAATAAAGCTCAAAAATCCTGAAAGAAAACATAAATAGTATCTTTACACAAGATTTACAAAAATGAAAATACCCGAAGGAAAAAAAATATACTTTGCTTCCGACAATCATCTGGGAGCACCCACCCGTGCAAAGAGTTTAGACCGGGAAGTGAAATTCGTAAAATGGCTCGATGAAGTAAAAAAAGATGCCGCTGCTATTTTTTTACTGGGCGATCTGTTCGATTTCTGGTTTGAATATAAAACCGTGGTACCAAAAGGATTTACACGAACTTTAGGGAAGCTTGCAGAGATCACAGATTCGGGAATTCCGGTTTATTACTTTGTCGGGAACCACGACCTGTGGATGAGCGGTTATTTTGAGGAAGAACTCAATATTCCGGTTTATCATAAACCCCAGGAATTTACTTTTAACGACATCCGTTTTTTTATCGGGCATGGAGATGGATTAGGCCCCGGCGATAAAGGGTATAAACGAATGAAGAAAGTTTTTACCAATCCTTTTGCCAAATGGTTGTTTCGATGGCTGCATCCCGACCTGGGAGTAAAACTGGCCCAATATCTGTCTGTAAAGAATAAACTTATTTCGGGAGATGAGGACGTAAAATTCCTCGGAGAAGAAAATGAATGGCTTGTTCAGTACAGCAAACGTAAGTTGGAAAGCAGGCATTACGACTACTTTGTTTTCGGACACCGACATTTGCCATTGACCATAGATGTCGGACCCAATTCAAAATACGTTAACCTGGGAGATTGGATAGGCTATTTTACCTACGGGGTTTTTGACGGCCACCAGCTTTCCTTAGAAAAATATGAGACAGAAAAGACGCAAAATAATTCCACGGAAACTTAAGATCGCCCTGCGGT
Source organism: Leptobacterium flavescens (assembly GCF_010671605.1). Classification (GTDB taxonomy): domain Bacteria; phylum Bacteroidota; class Bacteroidia; order Flavobacteriales; family Flavobacteriaceae; genus Leptobacterium; species Leptobacterium flavescens. Next base: position 89,100 of record NZ_JAABOO010000003.1, on the reverse strand, counting down.
TTATTGCGCTTTTTATACTCATTTCCTCGCACCAGTCCTGTTTTAGATTCAGGATGTCGGATAAAAAATCGATGGAACTCTTTAAACAATACCAGGTGAATAATTCAATCGATTATTTTCAGCCCAGTAACACGGATTATAAGGTACGGGTGGTAAGCACCTCGGCTAATAAACCCATGGATACTGCTGTGTTCTTTATTCACGGTGCTCCCGGTGCTGCCGACGGATATTACGAATATCTGAAAGATTCCGCTCTCCTGGAAAGAGCGGCCTTGTATACTATAGACAGGCCGGGTTACGGATATTCGCGCTTCGGAAAAGCCGTAACTTCCATTGAAGAGCAAACCCGTATTGTTGCAGAGATCATAGAAAGCCTGGAGCAGGAAAATGTAATTGTTGTAGGGCACTCTTTCGGAGGGCCTATTGCTGCCTACTCCAGTTTAAAATCAGATAAGGTAAAAGCCGTTCTGATGCTGGCACCTGCCATCGATCCTGAAAACGAAAAAGTATTCTGGTTTGCCTATGTGGCTAAATGGAGGCTTACCAAATGGATGGTCCCCGGAGCTTTAGGTGTGGCGGGAGATGAGAAATTCACCCATGTGAAAGAGCTCAAAAAAATAAGGGATAACTGGATGAATGTAAGAGTTCCGGTAGTACATATACACGGTACCAAAGATGTGGTGGTCCCTTTTGACAATGTCTCTTTCACCAAAGAAAATTTTAACCAGGATTACCTGAGAGTAATAGAACTTGAAGGAGAGAACCACTTCCTCCCATGGGCAAGAAAAGAACTGGTTACCCGGGAGATCCTCAAGCTTTTGCAGGCAGGAGTACAATAAAACAACTCGTTTTTTATCCTTATATTTAAATACAAATTGCTATTCATGAGAAAACTGATCTGCATTTTATGCATCCTGCTGAGTACCTCATGTTCTTCACATAAATTCTTAAAATCAGAAACACAAATGACCTATCAAGATTTCAGATCCCGGCAAAAAACGTTCGAATCGCCAGGCGGGCGGATTAATTATATAGATAAAGGAGAAGGAAAGGTCATCCTCCTGCTCCACGGCGTACCTTCTTCCGGATGGCTCTACCGGAAAATGATAGACGGGCTCGTGGCAGAGGGTTACCGGGTCATCGCTCCCGATATGCTGGGTTTCGGCTCCAGCGGAAATCCGAAAGGCTACGAAATATATGAGGAAGAAGCTCATGCAGAGCGCCTGCTGGCATTAATGGACCATCTGAAGATCGAACACTGGACACATGTCTTTCACGATGCAGGCGGGTTGTGGACCTGGGAACTTTTCAGAAAAGCTCCGGACAGGATCAGCAATCTTGTTATCCTGAATACCATTATTTACGAAGAGGGTTTTCAACCTCCTATCCGAATGGAAAAGGGAATATTTACGCAGTTTACCATGTGGATGTACAGAAACGGGATCACCACTAATACCCTTCTGAAGCAATTGTTTAAAATGGGACTCAAGGAAAACCACATGACCAAAGTAGATGTGGAGGGTTATAAAAAACCGCTGCTGGAAGGGAAAACCCGGGCCATGTATTTCTTCTTTTCCCAAACCTGTAACGAACTTCCCGACTATAGTGATATGGTTAAGAATATTGACATTCCGACCCTGGTTATCTGGGGAGCCCACGACGAAATGCTGGTGTGGGAAGATCAGAAAACAGAGGTAATGAAGGATCTGAATATCCAGCCGGAAAATGTTCATGTCCTCGATGCCAGGCATTTTATCCAGGAGGAAAAACCGAAAGAGATCAATAGCCTTATCCTGGATTTCCTTAAGAGTTAATGATCACAGAGTTCGTTGATAAAACCGTCTAATTGTATCTGAAAGAGGGTTCCGCGGACCAGGTCCTCGATCCAGCTTAATTCCTGTTTGTTAACCGCCAGATCTATCCGGCAGGATGGGGTCCTGAGTAAAATATTCCTGCACTCCGTGCTGTCACCGCAGTTCATACAGGGTTTAATACTTTTTGCACTCTCAATATTCTCGGAAAAGAGCTTTATTTCTTCGTGCGACAGGTAAAAACCGGTGTCTCTGAAAACCAGTTGAAACTTATTGAAACCCTGACGGAAGGCATCTCTTTTCCATTGAAAGGAGATCCCGAATTCGTTGTGATAGATATAATAGATGTCGTCCATAATTGCATAATGAATACTCAAATATACAATTATTTATATTTGGTCTAAATAAAAATAATTATTAATTATAGATTTCCAAGAACGGGTTTGATATCCTTTAGTTTTAGCTGAAGACTCACCTGTCCGTTCCATTCATTTTCCTCCAAAGAATAGACCGCATCAAAATAACTTTCACGTATCAGGGGCAGTTTATCTCCCAGGTTAAACCCTATCCCGCCAAAAGCCGGAGAGTTGCCTTGTTTAGCAGTCAGCTTAAGGTGCTTTTGTTCTTCCCCTACTCCTTTGCCATAGCCCGTATCCTTTAATCGCCTGCTTAAAAATACCGGGGCGCTGTTACCAGGGCCAAAAGGTGCGAATTGCTTAAGGATACGATAAAACCTCGGGGTGATCTGATCGAGTTGAAGTTCAGTATCTATGATCACTTCGGGTTGAAGCAGGTTTTCATCTATGCTTTCTGCCACCACTTCCTCAAACCTGTTTTTAAATGCCTCGTACTGCTCTTCCTTTAACGTAAGCCCGGCCGCATATTTATGTCCTCCGAACTGTTCCAGGTTTTCCCGGCAGGCCTCCAGGGCATTGTACACATCAAAACCTTTTACCGAGCGGGCCGAAGCCGCCAGTTTTTCCCCCGAGCGGGTAAAGACCAGGGTAGGTCGGTAATAGGTTTCTATCAGCCTTGAAGCCACAATACCAATAACACCTTTATGCCAATCTTCACTGTAAACAACAGTAGTAAACTTTTCTTCTTCTTCGTTTTGCTGTATTTGCTGAAGCGCTTCATGGGTTATTTGTTTATCCAGGTCTTTTCTGTTCTGATTATAGGTTTCTATTTCCTCTGCAAAGATCACAGCCGTATTTATATCGGTTTCCGTCAGCAGGTTTACCGCATGCTGTCCGTGCTTTATCCTTCCCGCTGCATTGATCCTTGGGGCGATAATAAACACCACATCGGTAATGCTTAGTTTTTTCTTTTTAAGGGGTTTGATAATGGCCGCTATTCCCGCTCTCGGGTGCGAATTGATCACCTGCAGTCCGAAGCTGGCCAGCACCCGGTTCTCTCCTGTAATCGGAACGATATCGGCGCCTATGGCGGTTGCCACCAGGTCCAGATAGGGGTAAAGTTCTGAAATATCCTGCCCCTTTCCGGCCGCCAAAGCCTGAATAAGCTTAAATCCTATTCCGCATCCGCAAAGTTCGTCATAAGGATAGGTGCAGTCTTCCTGTTTAGGGTCGAGGACCGCAACAGCTTCCGGGATCTTATCTCCGGGTCTGTGGTGATCACAAATAACAAAATCTATCCCCTTTTCGGAAGCATAGGCCACTTTATCTACAGCCTTGATCCCGCAATCCAGGGCAATGATCAGGCTAATATCATTATCATGTGCAAAGTCTATCCCCTGGTAGGAAACTCCATATCCTTCCTCATATCTGTCGGGAATATAGGTAGCTACCTGCGGGTAAAATGTTTTAAGATAAGAAGAAACCAGTGCTACTGCCGTAGTACCATCTACATCATAATCGCCGTAAACGAGAATATTTTCTCCTTTTTCTACAGCTTCATTAATACGGATCACTGCCTTGTGCATATCCTTCATCAGGAAGGGATCGTGAAGGTCTTCTACGGAAGGGCGGAAGAACTTTTTTGCCTCTTCAAAAGTCTCAATTCCCCTTTGCAACAGTAAAAAAGCAACGAGTTCATCTACTCCTAATTCATTAGCAAGTTTTTGAATTTTACCGGCTTCCGGTCTCGCTTTTAAAGTCCATCGCATTGTAGTCTGATTTTTACAAAAATAAGAAATCCTGAACGCCCCGAAAACAAATCTCAATTTTGTATTTTGGTAGACGAAAAAATGAAATTAAAAAAATTATGCCATTAGTTACACCACTATCTCCGGATCATGATCTTGAGACCAAAGAATTAGCAGAATTCTTCAATGAAACCCTGGGTTTTTGCCCGAATTCTGTTTTAACCATGCAAAGAAGACCTGCTATATCCAAAGCATTTATAAATCTCAATAAAGCCGTAATGGCCAATGAAGGAAGAGTAACCTCAGCCTTAAAACGTATGATTGCCTGGGTAAGTAGTAATGCTACGGGTTGCCGATATTGCCAGGCACATGCCATCAGAGCGGCAGAGCGTTACGGAGCGGAGCAGGAGCAACTAGATAATATCTGGGAATACAAGACGCATCCGGCTTTTTCGGATGCCGAACGTGCAGCCCTCGATTTTTCGCTGGCAGCTTCCATGGTTCCTAATCAGGTTGATGAAACGATCAAGGAAGAATTGTACAAGCACTGGAATGAAGGAGAAATAGTTGAAATGCTGGGAGTGATCTCTCTTTTCGGTTATCTGAACCGCTGGAATGACAGTATGGGAACTACTGTTGAGGAAGGTGCTATAGAAAGCGGGGAAAAGTACCTTGGAAAACACGGTTGGGAAAGAGGAAAACACGTCTAACCCTGGGGGAGTATTCAAATCACTCCACCTTAAGATATAAGATCCCGGATCCTGTATTTATCAACAGGGTCCGGGATTATAATAACTTCACATAATATGGCTGAAAATACTCTTTTAACATGCGACAATTGTAAGGTGGAGATCTCTCCGGTAGAGGTGAACTGCGAACATTGCGGTTATCCTATTGCCGGTTCCGAAAAAGAAAAAGCGATCTTTATCGGACAGCAGATTTCCAATAAGGCCACTATTGCCGAAGCCGGAAAATACCGGAAAAGATCGGCTTATGTCCTTTATATTGTCGGTGCTCTTCAGCTGCTTTCCGGAGCTCTGACCTATATGCAGATCGGAGATATTTTTGTACTGCTGATCACCATGGCCATAGGAGTCACTTTTATCGCATTCGGTTATTTTTCATCTAAAAGACCTTTGCTTTTTGTTGCCCTCGGACTCGGACTCATCCTGTCTTTGTATGCTCTGGATTTTGTTTTTGATCCGGCTTCCCTGACCAAAGGCATCCTTTGGAAAATAGCCATTGTAGGGACCCTGGTTTACAGCCTTATCAATTCTTATGACGAGCAGCAGATCCGGAAGAAGAATAAATCGCTTTAACTCTGTTTTTTAACTCAGGGAATCTACCCATTCTGCAGCTGCCCTTACCGCCCCGTCCATATAACCGGGGAATTCGGAAGCGGTTTCCGTTCCGGAGATAAAGAGTTTCCCGTTCATAAACGACTCACGGAATAAGGGATGCCCGTTATTCTGATGCGGCATCACAAAGCCGTTATTGGGCACAAATGTCAGGCCTTCGTCCCTCCATACCTTATCCTTATAGGAGATATAATCTGCCGCTTCCTCTCCCATCAGCTGCGCAAGCTGTTGAAATACCATCGTTTTTCTTTCTTCCAGGCTAAAGCGGGAGCTTTCTCCATTCAGAAAGCCTTTAAGGGCATAGACCGTATGTTCCTGATCGGAATGGTCGTACTGCTCCTGTATAATACCAGTCTGGCTAAAGAGTGTTCCCGAAAAATTATTCTCCTTCCAGAAAGGTTTTTGATATTCTATGGCAAACTTGATCGACTCTCCCATCCACGTATGTGTTTTAGTGCACAGCGATTTCAGGTCGCCGGGCAGGTCGGGAGTAAACAAAACGGTATTGACCAGTAAATTAGGAGGAAGCGTGGTGACCACTTTGGAAGTGAGGAACTTTCTGTTATCCGAACTATCTATTTCCAGTTCATTTCCTCTGTCCCGTATCCCGTTTACCCGGGTATTGAGGAGAATATTTTCTTCCCCGATCTCCTCCCGGAGTTTTGCGATCAGGCTTTCTGTTCCTCCTTTTATCCTATAGGAAGCTTCCTCTTCTTCGGGTACTTCAAAGTAATGAGGTTCTTCCCTGTCTGCAATTTCAAAAAGAGAGATCCCCCGGGTGTACTGTGGAAAATATTCAAGTTTCAGATCCTGCAATAAATTCACCAATGCCTTGTGCTTCAGGCCGAACCAGGTAGCTCCCATTTCCATGGTTACACCGGTTTCTCCCCTGAGGGTTTCAATACGCCCTCCGGTTCTGTCTGCAGCTTCCAGGATTAAAAAGGAAATCCCTTTTTTCTTCAGGTAGTATGCTGTTGCCAGGCCACTGAGCCCGGCACCGATAATAATTACTTCCGACTTATTCACTTACTTGTTTTTCTTTCCGCCCAGAACAATTACGATCTCTCCTTTCGGAGCCTTTCTTTTAAAGAACTCCTCTACCTCATGGAGGGTTCCCCTAACTGTTTCCTCATGCAATTTGGAGAGTTCCCGCGATACGGAAACCGGTCTGTCCTCTCCGAAATACTGCTTAAGATCTGCCAGGGTCTTCAGGAGTTTATGAGGCGATTCGTAAAAGATCATGGTGCGCGATTCTTCCGCCAGGAATGTAAGTCGTGTTTGCCGGCCTTTTTTTACAGGTAAAAAACCTTCAAAGACAAATTTGTCGTTTGGAAGTCCGCTGTTTACCAGAGCGGGAACAAAAGCAGTAGCACCTGGCAGGCACTCTACCTCTATCTGGTTCTCAATACAGGCCCTGCTTAGCAAAAAGCCCGGATCTGAAATGGCCGGGGTGCCCGCATCACTGATGAGCGCTACGGTTTCACCGGCTGCAATCCGTTTAACCACTGACTCCACCGTTTTATGCTCGTTGTGCATATGATGGCTTTGCATAGGCGTATTGATCTCAAAGTGTTTAAGGAGTTTTCCGCTGGTACGGGTATCTTCCGCCAAAATGAGATCTGCCTGTTTAAGAACAGTGATCGCCCTGAAGGTCATGTCTTCCAGGTTCCCGATAGGAGTAGGTACAATATAAAGTTTAGACATTCCCTGTTTAAGATTTATATGTTATTTCTCTTTCTTTCCTCCAATGAGGTGATCCAGTGCATAACTGTCTTTTTCCAGCGGGATCATCATGAGGAAAATCAGGAATACACTTCGTACAAATACATGCTGAAGGTCCCAGATAGGGCTTTGAAGGCCATGTCCGAAGGAAACGATCAGCAAAATAGCCGCCAGCCACAGATAAGATACTTTTCTGAAGAGTCCCAGGATTAACAGGAGTCCGCAGATCAGCTCCCCGTAAGAGGTGAAATAGGCCGTAAATTTTACCAGAAATCCGGGTAAAAATGTTTCTTCATATGCTTTGAAGCCATTGTTATAAACATTGGAAACTCCCCAGGTAAAAACCTTCCCGTATCCCTGCATTAAAAAGATAACTCCAAGCAAAAGCCTGGAAAACAAAGTTGGTATAGCAATTTTCATTTATAAATGTTTTTTAGAATGTTCGGAATGTTAAGGACGTACTTTTTTTCCTAAAAAATAAGAGGTCAATATTAAGATCAGAGCCAGCGCAGCACCCATTTGTTGACCGTCGGAAACCATATAATGCGCAAAGAAAGCCAGTATGGTATTAAAAACAAAGCCCGCATAAGCCCATTCCTTCAACGATCCGCCTTTATTAGACAGGATCACAACAAGACCCAATATCTTGGCGGTTGCCAAAGGGTAAATGAGGTATACAGGATATCCGAGGCTTTCAAAAGCCCCCTTAATAGCTTCGTGATTAAATAAATAGTTGTAAACGGAAAAAAGATAAAGTAAAGAGAAAAGAGCGGTAGCCACCCAGTAGATAATACGTTGAATTTTCATCTGTTTAAAGTTTTTATCGGGTTCGCATGCAAACAATCAAATCCACCCGTCTTTACAGGCAGACAGTTTTGTTATGTGCATTTATATCCAGGATATTTATTGTTTGGCTATTTCCGCAGCAAAATCCGCTACCATTACATAAATCTGTGCTCCACAAGTTCAAGAAAACGCTCTTCGTAGCTCTCTTTGCCTTCCCAATTCCCGTAATCGGGTTTCACCATTTCATTGATAAACTGAACAGCTTCTTCGTGGTTTTCTACAGTATTCAACTGGGAGATCACCCGGTTAAAATCTTCTGTACTTCCGTTAAACAAATGCTTTACAAAAGCCAGCCTGTCGTTGAGACCGATACTTATTCCCGATTTAAGGGTATCGTTAAGCGATTTGTTCTGTGCCTGTGCAGAAGCTTTTTCTTCTTTGATATTGGGAGTGACCACATTTACATCGTTCTTCACAAAAGTGGGCTCGGGCAGAACATCCGAAAGCAGTTCTTCCAGAGATTCTTCCTTGGGCATCTCGGCAACCATGTCTTTGATCGTATCCATTACCGGGATGATGATATCTTCTTCATGCGGGTTATTCTCGGGTACCTGCTTGTTATTTTCAAGCACCTTATTTGCCAGCTGTTCAAATTTGGAAACAACATCACTTTTACCAACAAATGGCTTCAATTCTCCAAAATATTCTTCAACGAACTTTAAGATAGTAAGTTGTTCATACACTGCCTTTGCCTCTGCGTGCAGGGCAATAACGTCCTCCTTCCCCTTTAACTTCAGGATCCTATGCGCGATGCTAACCAATTCGGATTCTAATTTCTTCTTCATTTCTATAATTTTATTTCAGATTGATGAACCTCTTTAAGTTCATCAAATTTAACACTTTAAAATCTAAAAAAATAAAATCATTTCAAATCCTTCACATAATTTATTTTCATAGCTTTTCCTAAAGCTTTAGTGAAATAAATTTATGTATGTTTGTATGACCTTTATTTAAAACGGATTTGTTGTCCGTTTTCGTCTTGAAAATTACAAAATGTTTCTTGAAAATACGGTAAATCATAAGGAGCAATTCGGATGGATTGAAGTCATTTGCGGTTCTATGTTCTCGGGTAAAACCGAAGAACTGATCCGCCGTCTCAGGCGTGCCCAATTCGCAAAGCAGAAAGTAGAGATCTTTAAACCGGAAGTAGACCGTCGTTACGATGACGAGATGGTCGTTTCCCATGATGAAAATGAGATCCGCTCTACCCCGGTTCCTGCCGCGGCCAACATCAGGATCCTGGCAGATGATTGCGATGTGGTAGGTATTGACGAAGCACAATTCTTTGATGATGAAATCGTTTCGGTCTGTAACGACCTGGCCAATCGCGGTGTCAGGGTTATCGTAGCCGGACTGGATATGGACTTTAAAGGGAATCCTTTTGGCCCTATGCCTGCTCTTATGGCGACTGCCGAATATGTTACCAAGGTACATGCCGTATGCACCAGAACGGGGAACCTGGCCAATTACAGTTTCCGTAAATCCAATAACGACAAACTTGTTCTCCTGGGAGAAACCGAAGAATACGAACCTCTTAGCCGGGCAGCTTTCTACAAGGCCATGCTAAAGGAAAAGGTCAGCAAAATGGATGTAAAAGATCCGGAAGAACTTTCCGCTAAAAAGAAAAATAACGCTGATGGCCCAAATAAATGAGACCGTTCTTGAAATTGATTTAAAGGCGATTAAGCACAATTTCGATTTTTTTAGATCCAGAATTTCCGATACCACCAAATTCCTGGCGGTGGTTAAAGCTTTTGGTTACGGGAGTGATGCCGTTGAAGTTGCAAAATACCTGGAAGAACTAAAGGCAGATTACTTTGCGGTGGCATATGTAAGTGAGGGGATAGCACTTCGCGAGGCCGGAATAAAAACCCCTATTCTCGTATTGCATGCACAAAAAGCAAGTCTGGAAAAACTCATCGAATACGAGCTGGAACCCAGTTTGTATTCCCCTTATATCCTGAAAGCTTTTCTGGAAGTTGTTCAGGACAGGGAACTGAAGGATTATCCGGTTCATATAAAATTCAATACCGGCCTGAACAGGCTCGGGTTCTGGGAAAACGATGTGGATTATATTATAGACAAGATAAAAGATATTCCACAGCTTAAGGTCAGTTCTGTATTTTCTCACCTCGCTGCTTCAGAAGATGTAAATGAAAAAGATTTTTCCCAAACCCAGATAAGCAACTTTAAAAAGATCGCTGCCGAATTTACAGAGAAGATCGGCTACCGACCCATGATGCATCAACTAAACACATCGGGTATTATTAACTATCCGGAGGCCCAGTTCGATATGGTGCGCTGCGGGATAGGTCTATACGGTTTCGGGAACGACCCGGAGATTGATCCGCTTTTAAAACCGGTGGCCTCCCTTAAAACGGTTATCTCCCAGATACATATGATAGAACCCGGAGAAAGCGTTGGTTACAACAGGGCCTATAAAGCCGAACATTATGCAAAAACAGCCACGCTACCTGTAGGTCATGCCGATGGGATCGGGCGTCAGTACGGGAATAAAAAAGGATATGTTTCTATAAACGGGCACAGAGCTCCTATTATCGGGAATGTTTGTATGGACATGCTGATGGTCGATATTACAGGAATAGATTGCCGGGAGGGAGACGAAGTTGTTGTCTTCGGAAACGAGCCGACAGCAGAGGAATTTGCTGCAACCGCAGCGACTATCTCCTATGAACTGCTTACCGCCGTTTCTCAACGAGTAAAACGTTCTTTTCTTCGATAATATCCGTTTTGAGAATTCTAAAATTATGTTAAAATCTCGGTTTTTTCCTTATTTTAGTGGATCACTAACAAATAAAAACGGATAATACTATGGGATTCTTAAAAGACTTTAAGTCCTTTCTTCTGAAGGGCGATATTGTAAATCTGGCAACCGCTGTAATCGTGGGTGGTGCTTTCGGAAAGATCGTTTCATCATTCACCAACGATGTTTTAATGCCTCCTATCGGGATGCTTCTGGGTAATGTTAACTTTACAGATCTTAAATACGAGATCAAGGCAGCTACAGTAGATGCCGCCGGGGAAGCTATCCCTGCCGTAACCATTAATTACGGAAGCTTTATTCAGGTAGTCATAGATTTTATCATTATCGGTTTCTGTATCTTTATGGTACTTAAAGCCTATGAAAGAACACAGAAGAAAGAAGAGCCTGCTCCAGCAGCACCAAAAGGACCTACACAGGAAGAATTACTTGCTGAGATAAGAGATCTTTTGAAAAACAAATAATATAGCTACCGCTACATTATATATTCTATCGTATAATTAAACCGTCAACCTCAGGGTCTGGCGGTTCTTTTTTATCACTTTGTTACAAATAAAACATTTTGTTATATTATAATTAAAGATAGAAAAAGCTATTGGCCGGGAGTGATAAATACGTATTTTTGTCTCTCTAAATCTAAAATATTATGCGAGTAGCAGTTGTAGGAGCCACCGGAATGGTAGGCCAGGTTATGTTAAAAGTGTTGGAAGAGCGTAATTTCCCGATTTCAGAACTTATTCCTGTTGCATCGGAAAGATCTGTAGGTAAGGAAATTTCTTTTAAAAATAATAATTACAAGATCGTAAGTATGGCAGACGCCGTAGCTGCGAGACCCGATATAGCTTTATTTTCTGCCGGAGGAAGCACATCACTCGAATGGGCTCCTAAATTTGCAGAAGCCGGTGTTACGGTAATCGACAATTCCTCTGCATGGAGGATGGATGCCGGTAAGAAACTGGTGGTACCGGAGATCAATGCATCAGGTATTGAAAAGGAAGATAAAATAATAGCCAACCCTAATTGTTCCACGATCCAGATGGTAATGGCGCTGGCTCCTCTTCACAGAGAATACAAGATAAAAAGGATCGTTGTTTCTACTTACCAGTCGATCACCGGAACGGGTGTAAAGGCGGTAAAGCAACTGGAGAACGAATACGAAGGTGTTTCGGGAGAAATGGCTTATCCTTATCCTATTCACAGGAATGCATTACCTCATTGCGATGTTTTTGAAGAAAACGGTTATACCAAGGAAGAAATGAAGCTGGTTAGGGAAACGCAAAAGATCCTGGAAGACAGAACTATTAGTGTTACTGCAACTGCAGTAAGGGTTCCTGTTGCCGGAGGTCATAGTGAAGCCGTAAATGTGGAGTTCGAAAAAGATTTCGACCTGACTGAAGTAAGAAGTCTTCTTAACGATACTCCCGGAGTAACCCTTCAGGATAACCCGGATGTGAATACTTATCCTATGCCGATCTACGCAGAAGGTAAAGACGATGTTTTTGTTGGACGTATCCGCAGAGACCATTCTCAACCGAATACCTTAAACATGTGGGTTGTGTCTGATAACCTCAGAAAAGGTGCTGCTACCAATGCGGTTCAGATAGCAGAATATCTGGTAGCCGAGAAGATCGTTGAAACTTCATTATCAGAAGCTTAGAAAAATCTAAAAGCTCATAATGTTAATTTTAATTTATATCTTTAGGGAGAGGATTTCTCTAACCCAAACCAAAAATTAACATTATGAGTTCAAAATTAACTTTAGTTGCCAGAATCTTATTAGGTTTGATTCTGGTAGTTTTTGGGGCGAATAAATTCTACGAGTTTTTACCGGCTCTGCCCCTGGATGAAAATGGAGGGGCTTATGCCTTCTTCGGCGCCCTCGCCGCCACAGGTTATATGATCTATCTGATAGGCCTTGTAGAAGTAATAGCAGGTATCCTACTCCTCACAAACAGATCGGTCCCCTTTGCCCTGGTTATCCTGGCACCTATTTCGGTTAATGTGGTGCTGTTCCATGCCCTTTTAGACCCATCAAATATTGCTCCTGCCTTACTGGTAGCATTATTGAATATTTATTTGATTTCCAGGAACTGGGGTGCATATAAGTCCTTATTCTAAAATTTTAATAAAATATTGTTAAAGCTTTTGGTGTATTTATCATGAGCTTTCATTTATTCGTAAGTTTGAGATTCAACTAATTATCTATTTTCAATGAAAAAAACATTCTTATGTTCACTGGTCGTTCTATCTTTGCTCGCATGTAAAAAAGAAACGAACGAAAACATAATTGCAGTGAACTACCCCACTACAAAAAAAGTAGATACCGTAACTAATTATTTTGGTACCGACGTACAAGATCCCTATCGCTGGCTTGAAGACGATATGTCTGATGAAACAGCTGCCTGGGTAAAGGAACAAAATGGTGTTACTTACGGTTATCTGGAGAATATCCCTTACAGAGCGCAATTAAAGGAGCGCCTGCAGAAACTTCTTAATTATGAAAAGATAACTGCCCCTTTCAAAGAAGGAAATTATACGTATTTCTACAAAAATGACGGCCTTCAGAATCACTATGTCGTTTACAGAAGACAAGGTGATGGCGAAGCCGAAGTTTTCCTCGATCCGAATACTTTTTCCGAGGATGCAACAACCTCTCTGGCAGGGCTGAGTTTTTCCGATAGCGGAAAACTGGCTGCCTACTCCATATCTGAAGGAGGAAGTGACTGGAGAAAGGTGATCATCATCGATGCTGAAACCAGAGAACAGGTAGAAGATACGTTGGTAGATGTTAAATTTAGCGGCATTTCCTGGAGAGGAGACGAAGGTTTCTATTATTCCAGTTATGATAAGCCCAAAGGGAGTGAGTTATCGGCCAAAACCGATCAGCACAAATTATACTATCACAAACTGGGAACTTCCCAAAAAGATGATAAACTGGTCTTTGGAGGAACGGATGCAGAGAAACATCGCTATATAGGAGGTTATACTACAGATGACAATAAATATCTCGTTATAACTGCATCGGTATCGACTTCCGGGAATAAGTTGTTCATTAAGGATCTGTCAGATCCCAACTCTAAAATTGTTCCTGTGATCGATAATGTAGACAGCGACAGTTATGTGATTGAGAACGTTGGAAGCAAATTGTATATCGTTACCAATCTCGATGCTCCTAACCAGAAGATCGTTACTGTAGATGCTGCCAATCCCGGCCCGGATAACTGGAAGGATTTTATCGCAGAAACAGAAAATGTTCTCAGTCCGAGTACCGGAGGCGGATATTTCTTTGCAGAATATATGGTCGATGCGGTTTCCAAAGTACTTCAATACGACTATGACGGAAACCTGATCCGTGAGGTAACACTCCCCGGAATCGGTTCTGCCGGAGGCTTCGGTGGAAAAAAAGATCAGGCAGAGCTTTATTTTTCATTCACGAATTACAAGACCCCGGGAACTACTTATAAATACAATGTAGAAACCGGAACTTATGATCCTTACTGGAAGCCGGATATCGATTTTAATCCGGAAGACTACGAATCCAAGCAGGTTTTCTACGAGTCCAAAGACGGAACCAGGGTGCCTATGATCATCACCCATAAAAAAGGGCTGAAAATGGACGGGAAGAACCCAACCATTCTTTACGGATATGGAGGATTTAATATTAGTCTTACTCCTGCTTTCAGTACTACCAATGCCGTTTGGCTGGAGCAGGGAGGTATCTATGCGGTACCAAACCTGAGAGGTGGCGGAGAATACGGTAAGAAATGGCATATTGCCGGAACCAAGCTTCAGAAGCAAAATGTTTTTGACGATTTTATCGCTGCTGCGGAATACCTTATTCAAAGTAACTATACTTCGCCTGAATACCTGGCTATAAGAGGTGGATCTAACGGTGGACTTCTGGTAGGTGCTACCATGACACAGCGTCCGGATCTTATGAAAGTAGCCTTACCGGCTGTAGGTGTAATGGATATGTTGCGTTACCACACTTTTACCGCAGGTGCCGGATGGGCCTACGATTACGGAACAGCAGATGACGATAAGGAAATGTTCGAATACCTTAAAGGATACTCACCTGTTCACAATATAAAAGAAGGAACTATGTATCCTGCTACGCTTGTAACTACAGGAGATCATGACGACAGAGTTGTACCTGCACACAGTTTTAAATTTGCTGCAGAGCTGCAGGAAAAACAAGATGGTAATAATCCGACCCTGATACGAATTGAGACAGGTGCCGGTCACGGAGCGGGAACCTCAACGACCAAAACTATAGATCAGTTTGCAGATATCTTCGGATTTACGCTCTTTAATATGGGCTATAAGGAATTACCGAATAAAGCTGTTTTAAAAGAGTTTAAGGAGTAAACTCCTGTCTAAAATAAAATACAGATACCCTTCTCTTCGGAGAGGGGTATTTTTTTTAAACAAAGCCGTTTGTTTTTATTTTATTAGTTTTACCCCGTCTTACAGACAAGTTCTTTGAATCCTGTTCAGAAGTTTTTGAATCAGAATGTTTAATTTAAATACTTTAATTATGAATTGGAAAATTCAAAAACTAATGAATGGAGAGACTATTGTCTCTAAGGAACCCGGTAATTCCATGTTGCCTATCCTGAAGTCTAAACAATCTGTTGTTCTTCAACCCGTTTCCTGGGAAGATTGTAAAGCAGGAGATATTGTTTACTGCAAGGTAAGAGGAAACTGTTTTACGCATTTGGTTAAAGGAAAAAATGCGAGACGCGGACTCTTAATAGGTAATAACCACGGAGGAATTAACGGGTGGACCAAAAATGTTTACGGCAAGGTAATTGAAATACTACCTATGTCGTAACTCATGCGCCTTGAGCACTTTACCTTTAAAACACACTTTCAAAACTATATTTCTCCTAAACCCTAAAAGGTTTTTGAGAGCAATAATTTCTTCGGTTCGGAAATATTTTTCGACATTAATCCTTAATTTTGCGTTAATGGTACGCCAAAATATTAAAATAGCGGTCGATGCGGTGGTCTTCGGTTATAAAGACAGGAACCTTAACGTTCTTCTTATAAAGAGGGATGTTGCGCCTTACCGGAATTACTGGGCGCTTCCCGGCGGACTCGTACTCAATGAGGAAAGCCTGGAACAGGCAGTAGAAAGGGAACTCAGAGAAGAGACCAATGTAACCATCGATTATCTGGAACAGCTCTATTCTTTTGGTGAACCCGGGCGCGATCCGCGTAACAGGGTGGTTAGTGTAGCTTATTTTGCACTGGTCAAGCCAGAACATCACAGCATTAAAGCCGATACCGATGCCAATGACGTAGCCTGGTTTTCGGTAAAAGAGCTTCCGGAACTGGCCTTCGATCATTTAAAGATCCTCCGGATGGCCAAGGATCGTTTAAAAAATAAGCTTAGCTATGAGCCTATTGGCTTTGATCTTCTGGCCAATAAATTCCTGTTCTCCGACCTGGAAAAACTCTATACGACCATCCTGGAAAAAGATATAGACAGAAGGAATTTCAGAAAAAAGATCCTGAGCCTGGATATTCTTGAAGAACTGGATGAAAAAGTATCGGAAGGAAGAGGAAGGCCCGCCAATCTTTTTAAATTCAACCAGAAGCAGTATGCAAAGCTTAAAAAGGATAATTTTCTTTTCGATATTAAATAAATCCCTCCTCTCCGCAGCATAACTCAACAGGAACAGCTGTTCCATAAGCCGGACGGTCTATTGTCTAATTGGCGTTTTCTTTTTCCGAATAAGGATCATAGCTTTAAGTAGATATCACAACGTATCTCTTCCCGGGAATCATTGCTCTCTAACTTCGGTCAAAATCAGTATCTGAAAGTGTTTCTGAAGTCAATTTTTATCTTTTTGCGTAAATAATACGTAAATATCTTTGTTAATTCCTTTTAAAAATATAATTTTGCGTAAATACTACACAATATGAATTTAATCAACTATAAACCAAATTACAACCAAATACTAACCAGAATGAATTTATTGTATAAAATAAAAGGGGGCATATTCGGCCTCACCATCGGTGATGCCCTGGGTGTTCCCTACGAATTTGAAAGCAGGGATGCTCTCAAAAAAAGGCCTGCACAGGAAATGATGGCTTACGGAAGTCATAATCAGCCGGCAGGAACCTGGTCTGACGACAGCTCCCTCACCTTTTGTTTAATGGAAAGCCTCTTAAACGGTTTTGATCTTAACGATATCGCACAGCAGTTTGCAAGCTGGTATGATTTCTCTCACTGGACGCCCTATGGACGTGTCTTTGATATTGGAATGACCACCCGACAGGCTATCTACAGGATCAAACAGGGGTACCGGGCCGAGCAATGCGGAGGAACGGATGAACATTCCAATGGTAACGGCTCCCTGATGCGTATCCTTCCTATGGCATATTACCTGCAGAACGAGGAGAATTGCCATAGGCGTTTTAAGATGGTTAAAGATGTTTCCTCCATTACCCACGGACATTTGCGTTCCGTACTGGCCTGTATAATTTATGTGGATCTCGCTATTCATTTATTACAGGGAAAAGAGAAATCTGAAGCCTATAGGGATATCCGGCTTTTCTTTTCTAAATTTATCAAAGATCAGCAACTGGATCCGACAGAAACGGTTCTTTTTTCAAGGGTTATTGAAGAGGATATTTCAAAACTGAAGGAGAGCAGCATAGAAAGCAGCACCTATGTTATCCACAGTCTGGAAGCCGCTTTATGGGCCTTCCTTACCACCGATAATTATAAGGATGCCGTCCTGAAAGCTGTTAACCTCGGTGAGGATACCGATACCATAGCGGCCATTACCGGGGGGCTGGCGGGGATCTATTACGGATATGATAATATTCCCGAACTCTGGAAATACCAACTGGCCCGCTTTGAGGATATAGAAGATCTGATCAATCGTTTTAATCTTAATTTGAGATGGGCATCGACCATAAAAAAATAAGCAAATTCCTTAGCCTGGTATTAAGACACCGGCCGGATAAAATAGATCTGCAACTCGATAAAGAAGGCTGGGCAGTGACGCAGGAATTACTGGAGAAAGCAAAAAAACATTTTCCGCAACTGGACACAGCTCTTCTGACCGAAATTGTGGAAAGTAACGACAAACAGCGATTCTCCTTTAATTCGGATGGATCACGTATCAGGGCCAGTCAGGGTCATTCCCTGACGGTAGATCTCGGATACTCTCCGAAACTACCACCTGAATTCCTGTATCACGGAACCGTTGAAAAGTTTCTTGATCCCATAAAGCAAAACGGTCTGCTAAAAATGAGCAGGCATCACGTACATTTAAGCAGGGATACGGATACAGCTATCAAAGTGGGTTCCCGAAGGGGTAAGGCCATAATCCTGAGAATACGTGCAGCAGAAATGCATAAAGACGGGATGCAGTTTTACGAATCGGAGAACGGGGTATGGCTTACCGACCAGGTCCCTGCATCCTATATTGAATTTAAAGAAAACTAAATGTCCTCATCTACAAGAAAACGCGGAAAAGAAGGAAGCGACGATCGTCTCTTCGGAACTCCTGCCATGCAAAAAAAGCTAAAGGAAGCAGCCGGAGATATGTGTTATTTATTGAGCAGGGGTTATGGTGAACGATCTTCTCTTCAACTGGTCGGGAACCGCTATAAACTCAATGTACGCCAGCAAAAAGCACTATTGGGAATGAGCGCCGGCAGCCAACAGATCACCTCGCGCCGGGCCCGCCTGGTAAGTGCCGATGCCCTGAAGGATCAATCGCTTTCTATTGATGGCTTTAACCTTCTTATCATCCTGGAAAGTGCCCTTTCCGGAGCTTATGTCTTTAAAGGTCTTGACGATTGCTACCGGGATATTTCGGGAGTACACGGGACTTATAAGCGCATACAAAAAACAGAGGAAGCATTACTTCTTATCGGGAACAACCTGAACAGTCTGGGGGTAAAACAGGTACACTGGATCCTCGACAAACCGGTATCCAACAGCGGAAGGTTAAAAAGCATGATGAATGAACTGGCCGAGGAATACGCTTTTCCCTGGGAAATATCCCTTGAAAATAACCCGGACACCTATCTTGCAGAAAGTGCGTCTGTAGTTGTAAGCTCCGATGCCTGGATCCTGGACAGGGCAACTCGCTGGTTTAACCTCGGTGCATATCTAATAGAGGACTGTATTGAAGATGCAAATGTTATTTTTTCCAAATAGTGTAAAGAGCGGTGATTTCTTAGCAGAAAGCAATTATATTTGTATGTCTTGTTAACCTTCAAACCATTGCCTGTTTATGCTTTCCGTAAATAATATTTCTTTCGGATATAACGATCAGTTCACTATTAAAGACATTAGTTTCAGCGTTGAAAAAGGGCAGAATATATCGGTTATCGGAGCCAGTGGCTGCGGAAAAAGCACTCTTTTAAAACTCATTTACGGCCTGCTTCATCCGAACAAAGGAACCATTTACTGGAACGATCAGAAATTGCTGGGGCCCAATTACCATCTTATTCCCGGGGAATCGTTTATGAAGTATCTATCCCAGGATTTTGACCTGATGCCTTATATAACCGTTGAAGAAAATGTCGGGGCCTTCCTTTCCAATTTCTATCCGGAAAAGAAAATGGAACGCACCAGGGAATTACTGGAGATCCTCGAACTTACTCCCTTTGCCAGGACCAAAACCAGGTATTTAAGCGGAGGGCAGCAACAAAGGGTAGCCCTGGCCAGGGTCCTTGCCGTAGAACCGGAGATCCTCTTATTGGATGAGCCTTTTAGCCATATAGATAATTTCCGGAAAAACGCATTGAGGAGAAACCTTTTCTCATTCCTTAAAAAGAAAGGAATAAGTTGTATTGTGGCTACTCACGACAGTACCGATGCCCTGTCTTTTGCAGATGAGACCATCGTGCTCAGAGAAGGGAATATGATTGCAAAGGACAAGCCTGTTAACCTTTATCAGAAACCCGACAACAGGTATATTGCTTCCCTTTTCGGGGAGGTTAATGAAATAGCTGTTTCCCTGCTGATCCCTTTTGAAGATCCGGGCAAAAAGGTTTTGCTCTATCCGCATGAATTAAAATACACCATGGAATCTGATTTTAAAGTCACGGTTAAGAAGTCCTATTTTAAAGGAAGTCGCTTCTTAATAAAGGCTGCTTATGAACACAAGGTACTTTTCTTTGAGCATCCTACAGCTTTAAATGAAAATGATACGGTTTCTCTTAAGGTTTCCGAAAATCTTATCCGTAACAGGATCGCTTAACTATACCACTTTCTCAATACGGATAGGTCTGCCGTTAAAGCTTACCTCATCGCCGGCTTTTTTACCCAGTAAGAGCTGCCCTATGGGAGTGTTGGGAGCAATAGCAAAAAAGTCTTCTTTGTTTACTGTGATCTTTCCGCAGGAGATCGCTAAAAAGTAATTGGCCTGAGAAGTATAGACCAGGCTTCCGAGATGAATAAGTGCCGGATCGGGAGAGATATCCACCTTAAGAAGGGTTTCCTGCAACTTCCTTACTTCTGCTAATTGCTTCCCTGTTTTTTCGCGCTCAATCTGAAGCATGGCCCTGCCTGTTTCATGCTTATCCCCTGCGGTACTTTTAGTCTCGCTTAACAGGGATTCTTCAATCTCTTTCATCCTGTTTCCGAGCTTTGCAGCTCTCTCCTCTACAAAAGCTGTACAGCTATCCAGTAATTGTTTTTTCAGGTCGGGCATGGGGTTTTATTTTAATTTAAAAGGACCAAAATAATTCATCTGTTCCATGATCCACTTCTTCCTGCCCTCCAGATAAGGGGTACGCGGATTTGCTTTATAGGTTCTGGGATTCGGAAGGATTGCAGCAATAGAAGCTGCTTCATAAGCTGTGAGGTGTCCGGCCGGTTTTTGAAACCAATACCGGGCCCCTGCTTCCGCTCCATAGATCCCTTTTCCCATTTCTACGGAATTCAGGTACACTTCCAGGATCCGTTCTTTACTCCACATGAGCTCTATCAGAAAGGTAAAATAGGTTTCCAGCCCCTTTCTCAGCCAGCTGCGTTGAGGCCATAGAAATACGTTTTTAGCGGTTTGCTGGCTTATGGTACTGGCACCTCTCAGTCTTTTTCCTTTTTTATGGTCGGAATAGGCCTTCTCAATGGCTTTTACATCAAACCCGCGATGTTCCAGGAATTTCTGGTCTTCACTGCATACAACCGCCAGCTGAAAGTTTTTGGAGATCCTCTCTATAGACACCCAATCGTGTTTCCAGCTCATTTCTTTTCCCTGTTTTTTCTGTTCGATAGCCCTGATCACCATTAGGGGTGTAAAGGGTACGGGCACCCATTTAAAAATGAGCACCAGTAAAACAGAGAACAGGATGAAACCGATCACCCCTTTTACTAAGATCCGAATAATTCTTTTTATCATCTCAATCTACCAAAGAAGCCAGTTCATGCCCCACCTGGGTTCCTATAGCTACTCCCATTCCTCCTAAGCGGACCCCGCAAAAAACGCGGTCTGAAAGAGGCTTTATTACGGGGCTCTTAGAGGTCGAAACCCCCATGATCCCACTCCATCTGTGATCTATTTCGAAAGCCGTTTGAGGTAATATCACCTCCCGCAGCAGGCTTTCCAGTTTAGACTGTATCTGTTCGGTATTTGCAAATTCTGTCGTGGTCTCTCCTTTTATATCCAGGTTTCTTCCGCCTCCCAGAAGGATGCGATCATCTATATTCCTGAAGTAGTAATAGCCTCTGTCCAGATGAAAGGTCCCTTTAATCTTCAAGTCCTTTATAGCCTTTGTGATCAATACCTGTGCCCTTGCAGGTTTTACATCTTCATTGGTGAGTGTTGATGCAAAACCATTGGTGGCAATCAGGACTTTCCCCGATCTCATTTCAAAATAATTGGTCTTTACTGCAACCGATGTTTTAAGGTCTTCCACGGCCTTAACTTCTACCGTATTGAGAACCCTTATATTTTCTGAAACGCATTTTTGCAGCAGAGATTGCATCATTTTTCCGGTATCCAGCTGCCCTTCAAAGGCATTAAAGATGTATTCCTGCCCTGTTTTCTCAAACTGAAACTTGTTGGGTGTCAAACTGTATACATCTTCTTTAAAAAGGGGAAACAACAACTCATTCAGGTAAGGGATCTTCTCCCTGCAGTCTTCGAATGTGGCCTGATCCTGCTGAGGAAACAACTCGTAACCTCCCCAATGACGATAGCCGATCTGATCATCCCCCAGAAGGGATCTCAGTTGCCGGAGGCCTGTCCATCTCTTTTCCACAAGGCTTGTTACCTGTTCTTCGGAATGTTCCTTCAGGTCGTCAAGCAGTTCCGAAACACTGCCAAAACAGGCAAAGCCTGCATTTTTGGTGCTGGCTCCCTGGGGTAATATTCCTTTTTCCAATACCAGGATCTTACTCTTCGGGTATTTCTTCCGCAGCGCCAAAGCACAATTCAGCCCGACGATCCCGCTCCCGATAACCGTAAAATCTACCCGATCCAACCATTCTTTTATTTCCCAGTAACTTAAATGCATGTATAAAAATTTGATGGACTAAGATACGTATTTCGGTCAGATAGCCTGGCTTTCCGGAAGAGTTGCCATCAAAAAAAATTCCCGCCAAAAGCGGGAATTTCTATATAATTAAGGTTCTCTCCTTATTCTTCAATCGGTGCCATTTCAAAATCCTCCATAAACTTGGTGGTATAATTCCCTGCAATATAATTAGGGTCATCCATAAGTTGTCTGTGGAATGGAATGGTGGTTTTTATTCCTTCGATAACGAATTCATCGAGTGCACGTTTCATTTTGTTGATCGCTTCTTCTCTGGTTTGAGCCGTAGTGATCAGCTTGGCGATCATAGAATCGTAATTAGGCGGGATCATATAGCCGCTGTACACGTGGGTGTCCAGACGAACCCCATGACCTCCCGGAGCGTGTAAAGTGGTTATTCTACCTGGTGAAGGTCTGAAATCGTTATACGGATCCTCTGCATTGATCCTACACTCAATAGAGTGCAGTTTAGGCAGGTAGTTCTTTCCGGAGATCGGAACTCCTGCAGCTACAAGGATCTGCTCACGGATCAGGTCGTAATCGATAACCTGCTCTGTGATCGGGTGCTCTACCTGGATACGTGTATTCATCTCCATAAAGTAGAAATTGCGGTGTTTATCCACAAGGAACTCTACGGTTCCGGCACCTTCGTATTTAATATATTCTGCAGCTTTTACCGCAGCTTCTCCCATGTCCTCACGGAGTTGATCGGTCATAAACGGAGAAGGAGTCTCTTCTGTTAGTTTCTGGTGACGTCTCTGAACGGAGCAATCTCTTTCGGATAAATGGCAAGCCTTTCCGAATGAATCTCCCACAACCTGGATCTCGATATGGCGAGGCTCTTCAATAAGCTTCTCCATATACATCCCGTCGTTTCCAAAGGCTGCAGCTGCTTCCTGACGTGCAGATTCCCATGCTCTTAGCAGGTCTTCTTTTTTCCACACGGCACGCATTCCTCTACCTCCACCACCTGCGGTTGCTTTAAGCATGACAGGGAAGCCCATCTCTACCGCTAGTGTTTCAGCTTCATCATAGGAATCCAGTATCCCTTCAGAACCTGGAATGGTAGGTACCCCTGCAGCTTTCATTGTTGCTTTTGCAGTGGCCTTATCTCCCATTTGTTCTATCATCTCTGCAGAAGCTCCGATAAATTTAATATCGTGCTCTTCACAGATCTTGGAAAATTTGGCATTTTCAGAAAGGAACCCGTATCCCGGGTGAATCGCATCTGCATTGGTAATCTCTGCAGCTGCAATTATATTTGGTATTTTAAGGTAAGAGTCTACACTGGGTGCAGGACCAATACAAACCGCCTCATCGGCAAATCTTACGTGAAGACTATCGGCATCTGCTGTAGAATATACGGCAACCGATTTAATTCCCATCTCCCTGCAGGTTCTTATGATCCGAAGCGCGATCTCACCTCTATTTGCAATCAGTATCTTTTTAAACATGACTTCCGAATTAAAAGTTCTAAATTCCGGTTTTTAAACACCCGAAACAGCTTTCGGGATCTGTATATCGGAATTTGTAAATACTTATGATGGGTCTACTAAAAATAATGGTTGATCAAATTCTACAGGAGAAGAATCGTCAACCAATACTTTTACAATTTTTCCGGAAACTTCAGATTCAATTTCATTGAAAAGTTTCATCGCTTCGATCACACAAAGTACATCTCCCTGAGAAACTGTACTTCCCACCTCAACAAAAGGTGCTTTATCCGGAGATGGCTTTCTATAGAAAGTACCAATAATAGGCGATTTTACCGTTATGTATTTATCATTGTCAGCCGCTGCTTTTTCCGGAGCAGCTTCAGCAGCAGGAGTCACTGCAGGTGCAGGTGTTTGCGGAGTGGCAGCTACCTGAGGTACAGGAGTTGTCATAGGGATCTGCTGTACAATTGTAGTTTCAGCCTTGGTCTCATCCGCCCCTGTTTTGATCGTAATCTTTACATCTTCCATCTCGAGCTTAACCTCGCTTGCTCCCGATTTGGCTACGAATTTAATTAAGTTTTGAATGTCTTTTAAATCCATGATACAGTTGTTAGTTTTAATTTTTAAGAATTATAAGCCCATTTCAGGTACATGGCTCCCCAAGTGAAGCCACCACCAAATGCAGCAAATACAAGGTTATCACCTTTTTTTAGTTGTTTTTCATAGTCGTTTAACAAAAGAGGAAGGGTAGCGGAAGTTGTATTTCCGTACCTCTGAATGTTCATCATTACCTTAGATTCATCCAATCCCATTCTGTTAGCTGTGGCATCGATGATCCTTTTGTTCGCCTGGTGTGGTACCAGCCATTGAACATCGTCTTTTGTAAGGTCATTTTGATTCATAACCCTTTCGGCTACATCTGCCATATTGGAAACCGCAAACTTAAAAACAGTCTTTCCATCCTGATACACAAAATGTTTTCTGTTCTTTACGGTCTCCTCAGATGCAGGCATAATAGATCCTCCCGCATCGATCTTAAGGAATTCTCTTCCGATCCCATCGGTTCTCAGATATTCATCCTGGAAGCCCAGGCCTTCTTCATTGGGTTCGAAGAGAACAGCTCCAGCACCGTCACCAAAAATGATACAGGTGGTTCTGTCTGTATAATCGATAATAGAGGACATCTTATCTGCACCGATAAGAAGTACTTTTTTATATCTTCCGGATTCTATATAGCTGGCTGCCGTAGACATTCCGAACAAAAATCCGGAGCAGGCAGCCTGCAGGTCATAGGAAAAAGCATTTACCGCACCCAGTTGCGAAGCGACAAAAGCAGCAGTTGCCGCCACCGGCATATCCGGGGTGGTAGTTGCAACGATTACCATGTCTATTTCTTCGGGATTTAAGCCTTTTTTTGCAATTAGATCTTCTGCGGCTTTAATGGCGAGGTAAGAAGTTCCTTTTCCTTCTTCTTTTAAAATACGTCTTTCTTTAATTCCGGTTCTGGTTGTTATCCATTCGTCATTTGTTTCAACCATGGTTTCCAACACCTGGTTGGATAACACAAAATCGGGCACATAGCCACCTACAGCTGTTATTGCTGCTGTTTTTTTACTCATAACAAGTTAAGTTTTTACCAAAAAAGTATAAAACTGTCGAAAAATTTAATGAAATTAATAAATTTTCCTTGATTCTCGACGCAAAATAGGTTCTTTTTGAATGATAGAAAAATTTTGAATAAAAAAACTCCCACAGTGGTGAGAGTTTTAACTTTTCCATTATTTCAATTAGGCTGCGTTTTCCTCAGTGTTGTCAATCAATACCTGCCCTCTGTAATAAAGTTTTCCTTCATGCCAGTGAGCTCTGTGGTATAAATGAGCTTCTCCTGTTGTAGGATCTGTGGCTATCTGAGGTACCGAAGCTTTGTAATGAGTTCTTCTTTTATCTCTTCTAGTTTTGGATATTTTTCTCTTAGGATGTGCCATTTTCTAACTTATTTATCCGTTAATAGTTTTTTTAATTGGTCCCATCTGGGATCTGTTTCTTCTTTTCCGTTTTTTATTTCTTTGGGTTGAAGTTCTTCCAGTTTTTTTACGATTTCCGAACTTAAACTTCCGTCTTTTATTCCCGGATGAATTCTCTTTGCCGGAACCGAGAGAACGATCAGCTCATATACATACTGAGCAACATTGATCTGATGTTCTCCGTGAGGAATAATGAGGATCTCTTCATTCTCATCGTTGTATTCCTCTCCGAATTTCACAACCAGGTTTAACTCACCTCCGACCTCCTGGTCATAAGGTTCGTTAGACAGGTCGCAAAGAACATTTACAACCCCTTCGGCATTAAAGCTGAGTTCGAGCAAACTGCTCTTTTTGTCCAGCTCAACAACAACCTTAATTGAGGTGCTGTTGAATTCATCAAAGTTAAAAGCTTCAAAGAACGCATTATCAATCTGATAAACAAACTGGTGTTTTCCCTGCTTTAATCCTACAAAAGGAATATCAAACTCCTTTAACTTCTTCATTTTAAACAATCAGTTTAATGCCTTTACCTTGTGTTAAAGGCGGGTGCAAAGATAAACATTTTTATTAATCTTCAAGCTGTTATGAATTTTTTTTTGTCTCCACTTTTAAAGAGTGTTTTTTTAGGGGATTTGCACTAATTTCTTCGTGTTCCTTTCGGTTTCGAAATATGGAGATCCCGGTAAAAACAGCTTCCTTAAAAGAGTGATGATCTGCTTCATTCTTACCCGCTATTTCAAAAGCGGTTCCATGGTCGGGAGATGTCCTTACGGCATTGAGGCCGGCAGTAAAATTAACTCCCTGCCCGAACGACAATGTCTTGAACGGAATAAGCCCCTGATCGTGATAGGTTGCCAGAACGGCATCGAACTTTTTGTAATTCTCCGAGCCAAAGAAGCTATCGGCTGCATACGGACCGTACACCAGCTTTCCTTTATTAAAGGCTTCGCTTATAACCGGCCTCAGCACCTTATCGTCTTCCTGCCCTATCACTCCGTTGTCTCCGCTATGCGGATTTAATCCGAGCACAGCAATTTTAGGTCTTGCAATCCTGAAATCCCTCTTCAGGGATTCATATACCTTATCTATCTTATTTTTTACCAGCTCGGGGGTAAGATGTTCGCTTACATCCTTAACCGGAACATGGTCTGTAAAAAGTCCGACCTTCAGCTCATCGGTAACCATAAACATCAACGCTTCTCCCTTCAGTTCTTTTGCCAGGAAATCTGTATGTCCCGGAAATTTAAACTTATCACTCTGAATATTGTGCTTGTTGATGGGTGCTGTTACCAGAACATCTATCTCCTTTTTTATAAGAGCCTGAACTGCGGCTTCTAAAGACAGTAATGCGTATTTTCCTCCCTCTTCGGTTTCTTTTCCGAATTCAACCTTGGGAACTTCTTTCCAGACATTAACAATATTGATCTTCCCGTTCACTGCCTGGGATGCTTTCTCCACACCGTTGTAATTCATCTGAATTCCCAGTTGCTTACGCTGAAAGGAAATGGTCTTTGCAGAGGCAAATATTACCGGGGTACAAAAATCCAGCATTCTGGGGTCTTTAAATGTTTTCAGGATAATTTCACACCCTATTCCGTTAATATCTCCTATGGAAATTCCGACTTTAATGTTTTCGGTTCCTTTCATATATGTATGTAACTTTTATTTCTAACTTTGGCTACAAAATTAACTATTTAAAACTTAAAAATGTTTACAGGTATAATAGAGGAGTTAGGTACTGTGACCAATCTGGTAAAAGACAAAGATAATCTGCATATTAGCGTAAAAAGTTCCCTGACTCCCGAATTAAAGATCGATCAGAGCGTAGCACATAACGGAGTATGTCTTACGGTGGTCTCTTTTAAAGATGATGAATATACCGTAACCGCTATAAAGGAGACTTTAGACAAGACCAATCTCAATACCTTAAATACAGGAGATCAGGTAAATCTGGAAAGAGCCATGAAACTGGGAGATCGTCTGGACGGCCATATTGTTCAGGGGCATGTAGATCAGACGGGAGTATGTACCTCAATAAAGGAAGAGAACGGGAGCTGGGTCTTTACATTCGAGTACGATTCACAACTCAATAATATTACTATAGAAAAAGGATCGATCACCGTAGACGGTACCAGCCTGACCGTAGTTAATTCGGGAAAAAATAATTTCAGCGTAGCGATTATTCCCTACACTTACGAGCATACCAATTTTTGTAACTATAAGGTAGGAACGGTAGTTAACCTGGAATTCGACGTTATAGGTAAATACGTTTCCAGATTGTATTCTATTAAATAATAAGGAGGGTTTATTTCTTTACTTTCTTTCTGAAGCCATAGACAATTCCGGAGATTAGGAGGAATATTAAACTTTCAGAAATCGGAACATCACCGGGAGGTGATCCGGGTCCTCCGCCGGGCTGGCAAAAGGACAACATGGGAACCGCACACATTAGTGCGATTAGCATAAATTTTCTTTGATTTGAGGTCATAACAGTGTAAATGTAAAAAAATTTATTTTATATATAACATCTTTTACCTTACAAAATTGTATCCACACCTAAAAGAATCCGGGAACATTCTATCGTGACAATCTTTTTTCAGGGCGACATTTTGCGAAGAATAAACGATAAATATTTTACTTTTATTCTTCCGGTAAGGCATAGAGTATTTACCTCATCTGCCTTTTGGATCGGGAACTTTCCCGATCTTTCGTCCCGATATTCACGGGAAGTTTTCCCGCGTTAATCCTCCTGTTTTACAGGAAGTTTGGGCAAATATAAGAACAATTCCGAGAATAAAGCAATTCGTATATCCCATTTGCTGTTTTGCGGCAAAGGATAATATTTTTTTAACCCGAAGATCATTGTTTTCCCGCCCTTTTCCAACCACGAGATCGTGACTGCTTATTGCTCTCTTTCCTTTATTGACGGGATCTTAATGATGGTAATGACTCCTTCTCCGGCGCTGTTTTTCATTTCAAAAAAGAAACGCCCGTCATATAGAGTATCCATTCTTTCCAGAATATTGGTAATGCCAGTACCATAGGTAATCTCATTTTCATTTACGGCTTTACCGTTGTTCTCTAACTCAAAACGAATACTCCCGTTCTCTTCGCTTACGCGGATGGAGATCATCAGCTTATCGTGTTCATAAGAGAAACCATGTCTGATAGAGTTCTCCACAATAGGCTGAAGCAATAAAGGAGGTACTTTTATATTCAACAGATCCGGAGAAACTTCCATTTTAAAAGAGATCTTTTCGGCATAGCGGATCTTTTCGATATCTATATACTTTTCTAATAGATCGAGTTCCTCCCTTAGGCTGATCTGTTTAACATCTTTCAGGTTCAGGGTAGAACGGAGCATCTCGCTCAGATCGGCAATAGCATCCTGAGATCTTTTGGTATCGATATCTATCAGGGAGGAGATATCATTCAGAGCATTGAACAAAAAGTGCGGCTGCAATTGAGACTGAAGTGCCCTGATCTTGGAATCGAGCAGCTGCGTCCGGAGTCTTGCTTCCTTGACCTGATATTCTTTCTGGTTCCGGAAATAGTTATAGGCATATACCATTATAATAATGGAAAAGTACACAAAGAAATTAAAGCTAAAGCTGAAGATCCCGCGGGAATAAATAGAAACCCATGTAAAATCCACATCATCCCCGTAGACAAACTTATTCATAGAGAAGATAAATACGGTAGAATAAAACGAAAGGATTATCGAGATCACCGTATGGATAAGGATACTGGGAACAAGCTTTACTTTTTTCCGGATCAGGTAGGCGGTAAACAGGACCGCCAGGACGATAAATACAAACTTGGAAGTGTAGTTGGCCAGGGAACTACTCAGTAACCGCCCCCAGCCCCAGGTATTCAATGCCAGTTTGTTGAACTTCTGAAAAGACATGCCCAGGATATCCAGGAAGCAGGCCATAAAATAGAAGGCCGCAATAAATGCAATAAAACGCCTGTTGATGATCGTATCTGTTTTTCCCAACATGATCAGGATTTAATATTCAGTTTTCTAAGGAAGTCCTGCTTGTATATTTTGGAAAGCGGAAAGCTCTGGCCGTCCTGCATCACAATACTGAAATCGCCCAGGCCTTCACTTATCACTTCCTTTAACTGCCTGGTGTTGATAATGGAAGAGCGGTTGATCCTGCTAAAATTTGCCGGGTCCAGTTTACTGATAAAATCGTTCATCGAGATCCGGTACACATGCTTTTCATTATTGAGGGTAAATATCTCCGCATAATAGGCCGAAGAGGTAATGTATTTGATCTGATCTACCGGTACAAAATAGTATTTCTTCCCTCTCTTGATCACTACATTTTCCAGGTAGCTGCTCTCTTCCTTCAAAAGCTGGTTACCTTCATTATCCAGAAAACTCATCAGGGCATTTACCTTGTCCTTAAAATTTTCTTTTTCCCTGCTCTCAATGGTTTTCATCCCCCTCTCGAGGGCATCAAAAAAGCGATCGTTCTTAAAGGGCTTAAGGAGAAAGTCGATGGCTTTTACATCAAAAGCCTTTACGGCAAAATGATCGAAGGCCGTAACAAAAATAATGACCGGCAGCTCGTTCATATCGAGTTTTTTCAGCACATCAAAACCCGACATATCCGTCATCTGAATATCCAGGAATACCAGGTCCGGAAGCTCTTCCCTGATCAGATCTACTGCCTCTTTCCCTGAAGAAGCTTCCCATACAGAGCTGATGTGCTCATTGTCTTTCAGGAGCTTTACAATTCGCTTGCGGGCGAGGGATTCATCGTCTACAACTGCTACTTTCATCAACTAAAACTAAAGAATTTTGGCCAAAAGAAAATGAAATTAAAAAAATATCGGCCGGCATGTCCATTATTGATATCAAGACTCAAGATAAAGATATGTTTATGTCAAAATATCAATTTTTCCGTATAAAATATCTAATTAAGCATCCCCGGAGAGCAAATAAACTACATTTATAAAAAGTATGTATTTATGAGGACACGATTATTACTGCTGTGTTTCAGCCTGATCTTTATTTCAAATACGAATGCACAAAGCCTGAGGGAACTGTTTACGCAGAGCAAGCAGGCCTACGAACATAAAAACTATGAGGAATTCAGGAACCTCAACCTGCAGGCCCTGAAGATCCACCCTTCCCAACCCGCTTTTCTTTATAACCTGGCGGTGGCCCATGCTCTTAACAAGGAACCACAAGCCGCTGCCAAAGCACTGAAATATATCCTTAGCTGGAATGCTACTTTAAAGTTTGGGGAGGATAAAGACCTGGAAGGTCTGAAGGCTTCACATGGACTTTTTAATAAAATACAGGCCCATGCAGAGGGATACAGAAAGACCGTTAAAAACAGTAGGCTCCTCTTTGAACTCCCTGCAAATTTTCATGTGGAAGATGTGGTACGAATAGGAGAGCAGGTCTATTTTACGGATATCCATTCTGGAGCAGTAGGGGTTTACAATTTAAAGGAAGGCAACTTTAAAGAAATTCTGAAACTGGACCGTTCTGCCATCGCCATAGAAAAAGGAGCAGAGGATCATATTATCTGGATCTCTGCATCCATGATGGATCAGTATTCCGATTTCGATACGGAAAAAGCCTTGCAATCCACCCTCCTTAAATTCGATACGCGGCAGCAAAAGGTGATCACTAAAATTAACATTCCCGGTAAGAGTGTTATCGGAAGTATGATAATGGATGCCGGGGGTACTCTTTATGCCACGAACTCGGTAAAGCCGGAAGTGCTGCTGATAGACGCCAAAGAAGGAGCTGTAAAAAAGACCATAGAGATAGAAGGTGCATTTAACCTGCAGGGGATTGCCCTGGATAAAAACAGGCAACAGCTGTATATTGCCGACTATATAAAAGGTATTGCAAAGCTCGATCTTAAGAGTGGGAGTGTTGAATGGTTGAGATCTGAGGAATATCTGCTTAAAGGCATAGACGGTTTATATCTTATAAAAGAGGGCTCTCTGATAGCTATTCAGAATAATTCCAACCCCAGAAGAGTGGTGCAAATAGCGTTTAAAGGCAATCAGGTACAGAAAGTAACCCTCCTGGATAATGCCCTTCCGCTGGACGGGGAACCTACCAATGGGTATTACGATCCCTCTTACGGATTTATATATGTGGCCAACAGCCAATGGCCCTTTTATTCCAAAGAAAACAAACCGCTAAAAGAGAAATGGGAAAAACAGCAGATACGGGTGATGGAGGAATTATAAAGGTTAAAGTCTTTTAGAGATATTAAACTATCCCTTGTATGAGTTTTGGGTTGCTAAAGCATATTTTGAAGTACGTCACAACTGTTTTTGTGTTAAATAAATTCCGTTTCAAACAGGTCAATATAATCTTTAAAAACATATAACCGATCTCTTTGGCCCCCTGTTATTTCATGTAAAATTTTTAACTCCTCCATTGTAGCTATCAGCCTATATGCAGATACATTAGATTTTTCAATAATTTGTTCAACTTGATTCACTCCTATAATAGGGTTGGTGTATAACTGTTCAATTACTTTACGAACGTCGACACTTCGATTACCTATTGCTTTTAATTTGTCCTCTAAAGATTTTTGTAATTGCATAATACTATCAAATGTCTTTACTCCGGACTTGGCCGTTTCTATAATTCCTGCTAAGAAAAATTTAAACCATTGAGAAAGATCATTATGTGTTCTTACCCGCATTAAATTATCATAATACAATGTTCTGTTTTTTTCAAAGAAGTCTGATAGATATAAGATAGGTTGTTTTAAAACACCTTTACTTACTAAATACAGAGTGATCAATAATCTACCAGCCCTACCATTCCCGTCCAAAAATGGATGTATTGTTTCGAATTGATAATGGATTAATGCGATTTTTAAAAGATCTGGTAAATAATTCAATTCATCATTTGCAAATTTTTCAATGTCTGACATCAAATCATCGATAGATGAATGTATTGGAGGAATAAATACGGCATCATTAATAGTTGCCCCACCTATCCAATTCTGACTTCTGCGATATTCTCCCGGTAATTTATTTTCCCCTCGAACACCTCTTAGTAAAATTTTATGTGTCTGCTTTATAAGTCTTGATGAAAAAGGTAATGTATGTAACATTTTAACTGCCTCATTCATTGCAGCTATATAATTCTGTACTTCCTCCCAATCATCTCTTTTTTCTATAGAAATTTCTTCTATTTTTAAAAAAGCTTCTTCCATATTAGTCTGAGTCCCTTCAATTTTTGTAGACTTAGTAGCTTCTTTTGCAATATGCATACTGATAAACAAATCAATATTTACATATTCGGAATACATATCTAATCTTCCCAAATGCCTATCAGCTGTACTCAATAAAGCAAGTACTTCCATGTCTTCTACTTGCCATTGTTTATTTATCGGATTTGGTTGAAAACTTTTATAATGTCCTTGGTTCTTATACGCTCCTGCCTTAAATTCTTTCATAATCTCACACTTAAATTAAGAATCTCTCTATTTAACAAAAGTAGTGTTTTGTTTAAATAAATGATGGTTTATTTTCATTTTTAAATCAAAAACTTAAATAAGAACATGGCTTAATTAAGCTTTATTTCCATTTTTTGTTAGAAAATCTCAATGCCATGCATGATCTTTTAAGTATCATGAAGCATCAAAATGAACTGTTGGAACGGGTTAATAAAAAATTAAAGGATGAGATTTCCGGCTTTAAGCAAAAAATGTATTCAGGAAAGAACAGATAGTTGTAAAAAACAAGAGTTTTATTCTCTGTTGTGGTCCCACATGGGCTCCCTTCGACTTCGCTCAGGATAAACTTCTCGCCCTAAATTTGTTCCACAAAAAAAGTCCTAGCTTGCGCTAAGACTTCTGCTACCACCTTGTGGTCCCACATGGGCTCCCTTCGACTTCGCTCAGGATAAACTTCTCGCCCTAAATTTGTTCCACAAAAAAAGTCTTAGCTTTCGCTAAGACTTCTGCTACCACGTTGTGGTCCCACATGGGCTCGAACCATGGACCCCCTGATTATGAGTCAGGTGCTCTAACCAACTGAGCTATAGGACCTGTTTATATTTTTCTTTTAACCACTGCTTTCCATATCCACTTTTAAGATACTTTTCTCTTTTTCTTGCAGTGATTCTATCCGGATACTTCTCCTCGTGTAATAATTCCCACGGCCCGTATCCTTTTGTACTTTTAGTTCTTCCGGCATTATGTTCCGATAACCTCTTTTCTACATTAACACTCATACCAACGTAAAATCTATTATCCTTCAAACTTCGGAGAACATATACATTCATTATGTCAAATTACACTTTCGGTGCTCCCTGCCTGCCGATACCGCCAGGTAGGCAGGTAACCAGCTGAGCTATAGGACCTATTTAAATTTTTCTTGCAGTAATTGCATCCGGATACTTCTGGTCTGTATCGTTTGGTGCTCCCGTTTGCCGTTACCTCCTGGTAACCAGCCGAACTACGGGTCCTGAAAGAGGCTGCAATATTACTACATATTTTTAAAGACTGCAAACATTTAATAAACTATTCATTTATTTCCTGACACAGCTCTATCAAGGTTCCGTTAGTGGACCTTGGATGCAAAAATACAACCTTTTTATTATCTGCTCCTTTTTTAGGAATTTCATTCAGGATCTGAAAACCTTCTTTCTTTAATCGCTCCACTTCTTCTTCAATATTGGTCACATCAAAAGCAATATGGTGGATCCCTTCTCCCTTCTTCTCAATAAATTTGGCAATCGGGCTGTCTTCCCTGGTAGCTTCCAGCAATTCTATCTTACTTTCACCTATTTGAAAGAAGGACGTCTTTACGCCTTCGCTCTCTACTTCTTCTATTTTATAGGAGCTGCTTCCGAGTAATTTTTCAAAAAGTTTGTTGGACGTTTCGATATCCTTAACGGCAATTCCCAAATGCTCAATTTTGTTCATCATAGCTATAAATTTATCAGCTTTCAAAAATAAGACATTATTCCGTTATCTTTTATATTGTATTTTTGCCTTATGGAAAGTAACAGACAGCAAAAAATAGCAAGGGTAGTGCAGCAGGATCTGGCAGATATTTTGCAAAAGGCAGCTAAGGATGGTGGATTGACAGGAACGCTAATTTCCGTAACAAAGGTGGTGGTAACACCCGATCTTTTACTGGCAAAGGTATACTTGAGCATTTTTCCTCATAAAGACAGCGAAACCCTCCTGGAAGGGATCAGATCTAACCAGCCGTTAATAAAGCACGAACTCTCACAGCGAACCAGAAATCAGCTGAGAAGGGTTCCGGAACTCAACTTCTTTATGGACGATTCCCTGGAGTATATAGATCGAATAGAAAATTCTCTGAAAGGCAAGGACAATCCGATAGAAAATCCGGATCTCCTCGACAAAAGAAAAAAATCTTAGGTAGTTGTATTTTCCTTTTTACATAGCTAAAAGATATTTATTCTCTAAAAGCAGCCAGAATGCCGTTAATATCATTAACTGGGTAACTTTCTTTGTGATCGTTATCGGAACGGCTTCCCTGTTTATAGTTCTTTCCGGTTTTTCCGGGCTCAAATCATTCGACCTTTCCTTCAGCAATTCCTTCGACCCCGATATGAAGATCACCGCTTCTACCGGTAAGTTCTTTACGGTAGATAGTCTTCAGGAAAAGGAGTTAAAAAAGATAGAAGGGATCGCCTCTTTTTCCAGAGAGATCGAAGAGCGCGTCTTTCTGAGCTATAAACAGAAAAACGATGTGGCTTATGTAAAAGGGGTAGATCATAAATACAACGGGGTTACGCAAATAGACAGTCTTATCTTCTTCGGAAACTGGTTTAATCAGTCCAAAGAAGTGGTGGTAGGTTACGGCATCTCCATCGACCTTGGTTTAAGTGTAAACGACTATGTAAATTCTCTTTCTGTGATCGTTCCCAAACTGGGAAAAGGAAGCATCCTTAACCAGGCACGGCCGTTTAAGGAATTGCTGGTCAGTGCCAGCGGGGTTTACTCCCTGAGTGAGGATATAGACGATAAATACGTATTTGCTCCCATAGGAACCGTACAGGAACTGCTTCAGAAAAATCCGGATGAGAT
This sequence comes from Leptobacterium flavescens, assembly GCF_010671605.1. Lineage (GTDB taxonomy): Bacteria > Bacteroidota > Bacteroidia > Flavobacteriales > Flavobacteriaceae > Leptobacterium > Leptobacterium flavescens. The sequence continues at coordinate 53,445 of NZ_JAABOO010000003.1, read as the reverse complement.
CACCGGAATAAATATCAGAATGCAACCCGGAGCAAGTGAAGATAGGATCAGGAGTTCGGTAGAAGAGATTTTTGGAAATAAGGTCGATATCAGGAACCGGGAGCAGCTGAACAGTTCTCTCTACAAAATGCTGAACACCGAAAACCTGGCTACCTACCTTATATTTACCCTGGTACTGATCATTGCCCTCTTTAATGTTGCGGGCGCTATTATAATGATGATCCTGGATAAAAAAGACAACCTTACCACCCTTTTTAATATGGGGGCAACGGTCAGGGAACTCAAAAGGATATTCTTTATTCAGGGGATCCTGCTGGTAGTTATTGGCGGGCTTTCAGGCCTGGCTCTGGGAATTCTTATCACCTGGCTTCAAACGACCTTTAGCCTGATCATGATCACACCCTCCCTGGCATATCCGATGGAACTTAAGCTTATGAATGCCTTAGTGGTTATCCTCACCATTTTTATCCTGGGCTTTATCGCCGCCAAGATCTCTTCCGTAAGGATCTCCCGCAAATTAATAAGTCAGTAGTTGTAAATTATACGAACTGGTAGTCGCCGAACTTTTCCAGGACCTCATCAAAAGCCGCAAAAACATCGGCAGAATCATCGCTGGTCACCATTTTCATACGGTATTCCTTAAAGTGAGGGATCCCTTTAAAGTAGTTTGTATAATGTCTTCTGGTTTCGAAAACTCCTAGTTTTTCCCCTTTCCAATCTATAGACATCTGCAGATGCCTTCGGGCAGCGTTTACCCTTTCTTCCAGCGTAGGAGGCGCCAGGTGTTCTCCGGTCTTGATATAGTGTTTTACTTCTTTGAAGAACCATGGATATCCGATACTGGCACGTCCTATCATAGCGCCGTCCAGACCGAACTCATCCCGCATCTTTACCGCTTTTTCCGGGCTGTCCACATCACCGTTCCCGAAAACAGGAATATGCATTCTGGAGTTGTTCTTTACTTCGGCAATCGGTTTCCAGTTGGCCTCTCCCTTGTACATCTGTACCCGGGTACGTCCGTGAATGGAAATAGCTTCGATCCCCACATCCTGAAGTCGCTCTGCCACCTCAACAATTTTAATGGTATCGGCATCCCAACCTAAACGGGTCTTTACGGTAACCGGAAGTTTGGTTCTTTTTACCATGGCTTCGGTAAGCTTTACCATAAGCGGAATATCTTTCAATATCCCTGCTCCTGCATTTTTACTTACCACCTTTTTTACCGGGCAGCCAAAGTTAATATCAATAATATCAGGGTTGGATTTCTCCACAATATCTATCGCCTGCAACATAGAATCCATTTCGGCACCAAAGATCTGTATCCCTACCGGGCGCTCCTTTTCATAGATATCAAGCTTCATTACACTCTTGGCGGCATCCCGTATAAGGCCCTCACTCGAAATAAATTCGGTATAGACCACATCGGCTCCCTGTTCCTTACACAAGGCACGAAAAGGCGGGTCGCTCACATCCTCCATAGGGGCGAGCAACAAAGGGAATTCCCCAACTTCTATGTCACGTATTTTAACCACTTCTAAATTCTTTTTCAAAAATTTTCAGACTGCAAAGATACATCTTTTCTCTGCAAAGCAAGCAGCCTCCGTCTTTAACTCCTTAAGCAACAGAGCCTCCTTTTTTATTAAAGATAAAAATAATCGGCCAAAACACATGGGATTTCTTTCGCTCAGGGCGACTTTGAAGAAATAAATTTATGTAGTTTTGCAAATTCAAAGAGAAGATATCAACTGTAATGAAGCACATTCGCAATTTTTGCATTATAGCCCATATAGATCACGGTAAAAGTACCCTGGCCGACAGGCTGTTGGATTTTACCGGTTCGGTGACGGAGAGAGAGAAACAGGACCAGTTATTGGATAATATGGACCTGGAGCGTGAACGCGGGATCACCATAAAATCGCATGCCATACAAATGGAATACGAATACAACGGTGAACAATATATCCTGAACCTGATAGACACTCCCGGGCACGTGGATTTCTCTTATGAGGTATCCCGTTCCATTGCGGCCTGTGAAGGTGCACTTCTGGTAGTTGATGCAGCTCAGAGCATACAGGCACAGACCATTTCCAATCTGTACCTGGCCCTGGAAAACGACCTGGAGATCATTCCTGTACTTAATAAGGTAGATCTTCCGAGTGCCAATCCGGAAGAAGTTACAGACGATATCGTAGATCTTTTGGGGTGTGATGCTGAAGAAGTGATCCCTGCAAGTGCCAAGACCGGGATCGGAATAGAAGATATTCTAAGCGCCATTATAGAGCGTATTCCTGCTCCTAAAGGAAATCCGGACGAATCTTTACAGGCATTGATCTTCGATTCTGTCTACAATCCTTTCCGCGGAGTGGAAACCTACTTCCGGGTAATAAACGGAGAAATAACCAAAGGGCAGAAAATTAAGTTCCTCGCTACCGATAAGACCTACTTTGCAGATGAGGTAGGGACCTTAAAGCTTAGCCAGGAACCTAAAAAAGTTATAAAAACAGGAGATGTGGGATACCTTATCACAGGTATCAAGGATGCCAGGGAAGTAAAGGTGGGTGACACCATTACCGATGCTGCGAATCCGACCTCCAATATGATAGAAGGTTTTGAAAATGTGAAACCTATGGTATTTGCCGGGATCTATCCGGTAGATACGGAAGATTACGAGGAACTTCGTGCCTCTATGGAGAAGCTTCAGCTTAATGATGCTTCCCTGGTGTTTGCTCCGGAAAGTTCGGCCGCTCTAGGTTTTGGTTTCCGTTGTGGATTCCTCGGAATGCTTCACCTGGAGATCATCCAGGAACGCCTGGAGCGCGAATTCGATATGACCGTGATCACGACGGTTCCCAACGTAAGTTATCACGCTTTCACCAAGAAAGAACCTGAAAACACAATTATTGTAAATAATCCTTCAGACCTGCCGGACCCTTCCAAACTGGACCGGGTGGAGGAACCTTATATTAAAGCAACCATCATTACCAAATCTGATTTTGTCGGATCGGTTATGTCGCTTTGTATTGAAAAAAGGGGAGAGATCACCAATCAGACCTACCTTACTCCCGAACGTGTGGAGTTGAGCTTTGATATGCCGCTGGCAGAGATCGTTTTTGATTTTTACGATCGATTAAAAACGGTTTCCAAAGGATATGCCTCTTTCGATTATTCACCTATCGGAATGCGTGCATCCAAGCTGGTAAAAGTCGACATTCTTATCAACGGGAATTCGGTAGATGCCCTTTCTGCACTGATCCACGCCGATAATGCGCAGACCATCGGGAAAAAGATGTGTGAAAAGCTCAGGGCCTTAATTCCAAGGCAGCAGTTCGACATTCCGATTCAGGCTGCTATCGGAGCCAAGATCATTTCCAGAGAGACCATTAAGGCACTCCGAAAAGATGTAACTGCCAAATGTTACGGAGGAGATATCTCCAGGAAACGAAAGCTGCTCGAAAAGCAAAAGAAAGGTAAGAAGCGTATGCGCCAGGTTGGGAACGTAGAGATCCCGCAACAGGCGTTTATGGCCGTTCTGAAGCTGAACGATTAGAACAGTTCCTTGGGTTTCCCAAGATATATCAGTTCGTAATTATTCTGAACATTCATGGTTTCGTTATAGCTGGAAATGATATGCAGCTCTCCTTCACTGTCTTTGATAAACAGCGGGATGGCATCTTTTTCTTTGTTAAGCGCAGCGATCTCTTTCTTAAATTCCTCTTTGGAACTCAGACTGATCTCATTGATCCTGGGATAGTTCCTGGCCACTTCACTGAGATTGATAAAATCATCTTTGGAAGAGAAAAGGGTTTCCACCGGATTAACTATATCCGGGTTCTGCAATTCTTCGGAAGAGATTAACCTGAATGCACCATTTTCACCCAATTGTTTTCTGAATCGATCTATCGCGTGTTTATTCACTTCCTTACTTCCGGTAAGCGCCATTAAATATCCTATATCACTGAACTCAATATTGCTGGTCAGGTCTTCCGAAAAGATATTGGCCTCCTCGGCATACAGATCCATTCCTCTGGCTTTTTCTATATTCTCTTTATTGCTGTCTATCAGTACCACATGCCTGCTGTTCTTCTGGAGGTATTTGGCAATTAGCCGCGATACCTGGGAAGCCCCCACAATAAGGATCCCGGTAGATTTTTTCAGGAATACTCCCAGTAATTTGGCAATAAGCCTGGCGGTGGTGGCATTGAGCAATACCGTTCCGAGTACCATGGTAAAGACCAGGGGGGTAATATATTCGGCTCCGGGCTCTCCTTTCAAAGCCAGCTTTGTTCCGAAGAGTGAAGCGATCCCTGCCGCAACGATCCCTCTCGGACCAACCCAGCTGATAAACAGTTTTTCGTTGATCTTTAAACTGGAATTCCGGGTACTCAGAAAAACACCCAAAGGCCGGATCACAAAAACAACACAGGCAAACAGTAAAGCTGTCTTCCAGTTGTATACCAGTAAAAGGTCTTCGATCGCAATATTTGCAGACAGGAGAATAAACAGAATGGATATCAGAAGTACACTTAGAGATTCTTTAAAATACAGAAGTTCCTTGATATTGGGAAGCTTGCTGTTTCCAAGTACCATTCCCATGACCACTACAGCCAGTAACCCGGATTCATGTGCAAACAGATCGGATTGCACATACACCAGTAATACCACCGATAAGGATACCACATTAAGCAGATAGTGAGGGATCAGTTTCCTTTTTATAGCAAACGCCAGAGCGTGCGCAAAGGTAAATCCGAAAGAGGTTCCGAACAGAACGATCTTCCCGAATTCGATAAGGGCTGTTTTGGTATAGGCTCCTTCTCCTCCCACACTGATAAACTCAAATACCAGTACGGCTACAAGAGCACCGATAGGATCTATCAGGATCCCTTCCCATTTCAGGACGGCTGAAATATCTTTCCGCAAAGGTATGTTCCGGAGAATAGGAGAAATTACAGTAGGTCCTGTTACTATGATCAGGGCCGAGAATAAAAAAGAGATCTTATAACTCAGTCCGAAAATATAATGAGCGGCAAAACCCGCACCTAAAAAAGTAACCAGCGATCCGAGGGTAATAAGTTTGGTGATGGCCGGGCCAACACTGTTAATTTCACTTTTCTTGAGGGTGAGCCCTCCTTCAAAAAGAATAATACTGATCGCCAGAGATACAAAGTAAAAAAGTCCTTCCCCCGGGAAAAACCCTTCTTGACCATTCCAAACGGGTTCTATCCATTTGGTTCCGTCTTCGGAGATCAAAGTAGAGATCGGGCCCACAAAAAGTCCGATAAGTATAAGGGGTAAAATAGCCGGGATCTTAAATTTCCAGGCTACCCATTGTGCTAAAATTCCCAGTACGATTACGCTTGCTAACTCTAACATCTTGTATTTTTTCGTTAAAATACTACTTTATTTGAAATGGATGATCTCAATTCGTTAATTCGTCCGTTTAATTCACCTTCTCACTTTGTCAGATATAAAAAAAACTATATATTCACTGGCTTCATGACAGCGTTAACTGAGAAATATCAATTCAAGACTATCTTGACGGGGATTGCTTTTTCGCCCAACCTAAGGGCCAATCTCTATGAGGCCATGAGGTTGTCTACCTTCTTTGGTGCCAAGCTCATTTTGGTACATGTCGGGCCCAAAACACCTCAGAAGGAAGAAGTACTGGAGCTCATCATGAGTGAGTTTGAGGAATCTGCCGAAAATGTAGATGTGGTCTGGAAGGAAGGGAATCCTGTAAATGTTATTCTTGAGGCCTGCAAATCTTTTAATGTAGATCTCCTTATCCTGGGGGCCCTGCAAAAAGAGCAGCTCTTTAAATATTACCTGGGGTCCATCGCCAGGAAGATCACCCGAAAAGCTCCCTGCTCCGTACTCCTCCTGATAAACCCTTCGGTAAACAGGGTGGCCTGTAAACATATTGTGGTAAACGGATTGGAGGATCCCAAAACCAGGGAGGCCATTCACATTTCTTTTGGTGTTGCCAAAGACCTGGGTGCTAACCGGGTGACCATTGTGGAGGAGATCAGTCAGAATGAAGTACACGTAGTGGTAAGCGATGACAGGAGTTTAAGAAAGGCCACCATCATGAAGGCCAGGATAGAGAAAAGGGAGACCACCAGGGTAAACGACATCCTAAAGGCCATTCCCGAACAGTTAAAGACAGATATCAATATAAAAACACAGAGTATTTTTGGAAGAAGAGGGTATTCTATAGGACATTATGCAAAACTGGTAAGAGCCGACCTGCTGATCATGAACGCACCTAATAAATTAGGTTTGATAGACCGGATCTTCCCGCACGACCTCGAATATATCCTCTCGGAAATACCTACAGATGTACTCATAATAAAATAGCTAATTTTTGGGACCGAAAAAGAATAGGATAAAAACATTTATCGGCGAATTACCTAAGAATATTTTTTCAGGTTTTGTCGTTTCACTTATAGCTCTCCCACTTGGACTCGGACTGGCAATTGCTTCCGAGGCACCGCCTATTTCCGGAATAATAGCCGCCATAGTAGGAGGTACGGTAGTAGCTATTCTCGGAGGCTCTAATGTGACTATTACAGGGCCCGGGAACGGTCTTGTTATTGTGCTCTTAAGTGCTATCACTACCCTCGGCGGAGGCGACCTCTACCAGGGTTATCTGCTAACATTGGGTGCCATTGTAATATCAGGGATCCTGATGATCCTTCTCGGTTTTCTGAGGTTGGGTATTCTCAGCGACTTTTTCCCGGCTTCAGCCATCCAGGGAATGCTGGCTGCCATCGGGATCGGGATCTTTGCCAAACAGTTTCACGTTATGGTCGGGCAGATAGATACCAAAGGCTCCATTATAGAGTTGCTTCTTAAAATACCGGCAGCGATCTCAAACCTGTTTGTTTCCGCACCTATGGAAGTAATGGTAGCTGCAGCGGTTGGAGTGGGAAGTCTTCTGATCATGGTTTTCTATTCCAAGATCCGAAACAAATACTTTCAGCTTATTCCGGCACCGATGTGGATCGTTATCCTGACCGTCGGCCTGAGCTATTACTATCAGTATTTCAGCAGTGACCCCTATCCTATATCACAAAAACTGCTGGTAAGCCTTCCCAATGATATTGTTTCCAATCTGGCTTTTCCGGACTTTTCCAAGGTTCTGGACAGCAATTTTATAAATGCAGTTATTGCCATTACCCTGATCTCCAGTATAGAATCCTTATTGAGTATTAAAGCGGTAGACAAACTGGATCCGCAGAAAAGAAGGAGTAATGTTAACAAAGATCTCAAGGCACTTGGAGCAGCAACAACCCTGAGTGGTTTTTTAGGGGGATTGAATGTAGTAACTGTAATTGCACGAAGTTCCGTAAACGTAAATAACGGAGGAAGCAACCGGTCGGCCAACTTTTTCCACGCCCTGTTCCTGGTACTCTTTATCGTGCTTTTCCAGGAGCAGCTAAAGCGTATCCCGCTTCCGGCACTAGCCGCTATTCTGGTGTATACCGGTTATAAACTGGCAGCACCCGAAAGCGTAAGACGGGTTTCCAAAATAGGGAATGAGCAGTTGCTTATCTTTTTTATTACCCTTTTCAGCACCATTGCCACCAACCTGATTACCGGGATCCTGATCGGAATATTAACCACTTTCCTGATCCATATCATCATTAACAGGAGTCTTTCCCTCTTCCTCGGAAATGCATTAAAACCCAATGTTCTGATGTTTAAGGAAGGTGATAAGGGCAACTACTATGTGAGTGTGAAGAACTTCTGCAGTTTCCTCAATTTTTACAAGTTAAAAGCCAAGCTCGATGCCATTCCTGAGGACAAGGAAGCGGTGGTGGATTTTTCTATGTGTGATTTTGTGGATCATACCGTTATGGAAAGCCTTAATGCCTATCAGCAGACCTTTATGAGAAAGGGAGGGAATTTTGAAGTGATCGGTTTGGACGCTCATGAAGCAGATTCGGTACACCCTTTTGCTATCCGGAAGATCATCCCGTTTCAGACCATCATTAAAGTAGATAAGAACCTCACCAAAAGGCAGCGGCTCATCAGTGAAGTAGCTAAGGATTTTACCTGGAGTTACGAGCCCAAGAAGGAGAGAGATGTAAGTTTTTTATACGATTTTATCTACTTTGAGACCAAGCAGATAAAACATGTTTACAATCAGTTATTCGATCAGGAAAAAGAATTGAACCTCTTCGATATCGAATACAGTGAAGGAGAGTTTATAGCCAAGGAGGTGATCCGGTCTACCATGCTTTTTATTAAGATAGACGGAGCAATGCCGGTCTTTACTCTCGACAAGGAAGGCTTCCTGGAGGTGATCTATCAATGGGCCGGATTTAAGGATGTGGATATTGAAGCGCATAGCGATTTTTCAAAACGCTTTTACCTGAGAGGGGAAGATGAAGAAGGGATCAGAAGACTCTTTACCGACGAGCTGGTTCTCTTTTTTGAAAGCAATCCGTATTACCACGTAGAGTCTAACGGAGATCACCTCATCATTAAAAATAAAGAGCGTCTGGCCAGTGTAAAGGAGATTAAAATGATAATAGATTTCGGACTGCGGCTTAAAACCATCATTCAAAAGCAATTAGTTTGTTAAAAATAGTCTAATAAAAGCCTGTTCCACCCTCCTAATTGACCTTCTTTTCTTATTTTGCGAAGATTTTTTTTGGCAGATCGCCATGGGATCGAGAAATTAAGTTTACATGCTTTGGCATGAATAATGATTAAATTCTTAAAGAGTGAGATTATTTCCCATCGAATCCGGAAATTTTAAGTTAGACGGAGGCGCCATGTTCGGTGTTGTTCCCAAGTCGCTTTGGACCAGGACCAACCCCGCCGACAACAACAATATGATAGATATTGCAGCCAGGTGCCTGCTGATCGAAGACGGAGACAGACTGATCCTCATAGATACCGGAATGGGAAATAAGCAAAGCGATAAGTTCTTTGGATATTATTATTTGTGGGGGAATGATAACATAGACGATTCCTTAAAAAAACACGGTTTTCACCGGGATGATATTACCGATGTCTTTATGTCCCACCTTCACTTCGACCACTGCGGAGGAAGTGTTCAGTGGAACAAGGACAGGACATTCCTGGAGCCCGCATTTAAGAATGCGCGTTTCTGGACAAACGAGAACCACTGGCAATGGGCCGTGAATCCCAATGCCAGGGAAAAGGCTTCCTTTTTAAAGGAAAATATAATGCCCATGGAAGAAAGCGGGCAGTTAAACTATATTTCCCTCCCGCAGGGAGATTATCTGAAAAATTCTGAATTGGGTTTTGATGTACTGTTTGTAGACGGGCATACCGAGAAACAGATGATCCCCCATATTCACTATAAAGGAAAAACATTGGTTTTTATGGCCGATCTGTTACCCACTGCAGGGCATATTCCTGTGCCTTATGTAATGGGTTATGATACCCGGCCCTTATTAACTTTAGATGAGAAGGCGAAGTTCCTGGATAAAGCAGCTAGTGAGAATTACTACTTATTCCTGGAGCACGATGCGCACAATGAGATCTGTACCCTTCAGCATACGGAAAAAGGAGTGAGACTGAAGGAGGTATTTACTTTTAACGAACTATTTAATTAATAATTTAATCCATGAGATTTATAAAACCTATTGCATTCGGTGCTTCATTAATTTTAGCTTCATGCGGAAGCACTGCAATTCTATCTACCCCGATCGAGAACATTGATACGGTACCTACTAAAGTAACCGATCTGAATGAAAGCCAGTTAAAAAGCTGGAACCAACTGGACCTGGTAAAGGATACCATTCCGGGAATGAGTGTAGACAGAGCGTATAGCGAAGTGATCAGAGACAGAAAAGGAAAAAAGGTGATCGTCGGGATAATCGATTCCGGTGTGGATATAGATCATGAAGACCTTAAAAATGTAATCTGGACCAATAAAGGAGAGAAGCCCGGAAATGGCATTGATGACGACAAGAACGGTTATGTTGATGATATACACGGATGGAATTTCCTCGGAGATGCCATTCACGAAAACCTGGAATATGTCAGGATCCTGAAAAAAGGAGATAACGGTTCTGCGGTTTACAAGGAGGCCAAAGCAGCTTACGACGAGGAAATTGCCAGTATTAATCAGCAAAAACCTCAGATAGATCAGTTGCTTCAGTTTATTCCATTGGCACAGAAAGCTATTAAAGACCACCTCGGAAAAGAGGAGTATACCATAGAGGAGGTAAAAGCCATCAATTCTACAGACCAGCAGGTGGCACAGTCGAAAGGACTGTTGCTTTTCCTGGATGAGAACGACCTGGATTACGATTCCCTTAAGGAATACAGTGAGAGCCTGGAAGATCAGGTTAAATACAATCTTAATGTAGACTATGACGGAAGATCTGTAGTCGGGGATAATCCGGATGATCTGAACGACAGGGATTACGGAAACAACCAGGTGTATGGTCCTGATAAGGAAAAAGCCAGTCACGGAACTCACGTTGCAGGGATCGTTGCCGCACAGAGAAATAACGGTATCGGAATGAACGGAGTGGCGAAAAATGTTGAGATCATGGTAATCAGAGCGGTTCCTGACGGAGATGAATACGACAAGGATATTGCATTGGCTATCCGTTATGCTGCGGATAACGGGGCAAAAGTGATCAACACCAGCTTCGGAAAAGATCATTCCCCACATGCGGAATGGGTATGGGATGCCATTAAATATGCTGCTTCCAAAGACGTACTTATCGTAAACGCAGCAGGAAATGATGCTTCCAATATCGATGAGAACGAATCCTTCCCTTCAGATAGTAAAGACGGGAACAATGAGATTGCCGATAACTTTATTACGGTAGGTGCCCTTAATTATAAGTACGGAGGTGAATTGGTTGCCAATTTTTCCAATTACGGGAAAAAACAGGTAGATGTATTTGCACCCGGGGTTAAGATCTGGTCTACCATGCCGAATAACGAATACGATTATTCTCAGGGAACGTCCATGGCAGCACCTGCGGTAAGTGGTGTTGCGGCATTAATACGTTCTTATTATCCAAAGCTGTCTGCTGCTCAGGTTAAGCGTATCCTGATGAGTTCAGGTCTGCCTGTAAAAACAAATGTGATCATCGGAGGAGATAACAGCAATACAGCTAGTTTTAATAACCTTTCCAAATCAGGAAAGATCGTGAATGCATATAATGCGCTTATCCTTGCCGGAAAGGTGGCAAAAGGAGAAGTTAACTTATTATAAACCAATCAATCGACTTTAAATTTAATACTGTACTCATGAAGAAAATTTTCGTTTCGTTTTTAAGCCTTGGCTTTGTATTAAGTGCTTGTGCGAAAAATGAAAAAACAACACCGGCCAATGCAGAAATGCAAAGCGCTTCCAATCAGTACTGGCAACAGCATGTTGAATACCAAATGGATATCGACTTTAATGTTGAGAACTACCAGTACAAAGGGAAGCAGGTATTAAAATATACCAACAACTCCCCGGATGTGCTGGACAGAGTGTTTTACCACCTGTATTTTAATGCATTCCAACCGGGAAGTGAAATGGATATCCGCTTGCAGAATATAGCAGATCCGGACGGGCGAATGGTGAATAATTTAGGAACCCGTGAGGAGCCTAAATACGAAAGCAGGATCGCTAAACTGCAGCCCAACGAAATAGGATATATTAAAGTTAACAGCCTTAGCCAGGATGGTACAGCTGTATCCTATAAGACCGAAGGGACCATTCTGGAAGTAGATCTTGCCAGGCCAATACAGCCCGGGCAGACAGTTACCCTGGTAATGGATTTTGACGGGCAGGTGCCGGTTCAGATCCGACGCTCCGGAAGAAACAACAGAGAAGGAGTAGCTCTTTCTATGACACAGTGGTATCCTAAGATGGCCGAATACGACTTCGAAGGATGGCATACTCCTCCTTACCTGGGAAGAGAGTTTCACGGGGTATGGGGAGATTTTGATGTAAAGCTTACCATCGATAAAAGCTATGTTGTAGGTGGAAGTGGTTACATTCAGAACCCACAGGAAGTAGGTCACGGATATGAGGATCCTTCCAAACCGATGAAGAAGGTCAGAGGAAAGACCCTTACCTGGCATTTTAAAGCGCCAAATGTTCACGATTTTACATGGGCGGCAGATCCGGAATACCTACACGATAAGGTACAGGTAAAGAATGGGCCTGTAATGCACTTTTTATACAAAAACAACCCTAAGATCATAGACAACTGGAAAAAGCTTCAGCCAAAGGCTGTAGAGACCATGGAGTTCCTTAGCAAGAATGTAGGGAAGTATCCGTACGATCAGTATTCAGTGATCCAGGGAGGAGACGGAGGAATGGAGTATGCAATGTGTACCCTGATCACCGGAGAGCGTTCTTTTGGAAGCCTTGTAGGTGTTACCGTTCACGAAATGGCACACTCCTGGTTCCAGCATGTGCTGGCTACCAACGAGTCCAAGCACGAATGGATGGATGAAGGTTTTACTTCCTTTATCTCGGATCTGTGTATGAATGAGATCATGGATCAGAACAGGGAAAATCCGTTTCAGGGAGCATACAGAGGATATCAGTTCCTGGCTACTTCCGGAAGGGAGCAACCGCAGAGTACGCACGCAGACCGATATGAGTTTAACCAGGCTTACGGAATATCTGCCTATAGTAAAGGAGAAGTATTCCTTGCACAGTTAGGTTATATCATCGGGCAGGAAGATCTTTTAAAGACCATCAAAAAGTATTATGATGACTTTAAATTCAAGCACCCTACCCCGAACGATATTAAGCGTACGGCAGAAAAGGTATCCGGAATGCATCTGGACTGGTATCTTACCGACTGGACCCTGACAACCAATACCATTGATTACGGAGTTAAAGAGGTTGCAGAAGACGGGAACAATACCAAAGTTACTTTAGAGAGAGTTGGTTTAATGCCAATGCCAATGGATATTCTTGTGGTGTACAAAGACGGGACCCAGGAAACGTTCTATGCTCCGCTACGTATGATGAGGGGTGAGAAACCAAATCCTTTTGATAACCTTAAAAGAACGGTTCTTCCGGATTGGGCATGGGCATATCCTACTTACGATTTTACGATCAGTAAACCCAAAAGCAGTATCAAGGCTATAGTAGTTGATCCTTCTCAACTGATGGCAGATATTAAAAGGGATAACAATACGGTAGAATTCAACTAGATCAGGAATTCAAACGAATAAAAATACCCGGATAGTGATATCCGGGTATTTTTTTGATTAAAACTTGAATAATAGACCTGTAAAAGGTGTTACCAAAAAATAAGCCTCGATTAGTAGGACTCGAGGCTTATTTATTAATATTAAAAAGATAGTAATTTAAAGTTTTGGGGACTTTACTATCAAACAATATTACCATTTTGACACTTCAAACATAGGGCGTTCCCGCTGTTCTTCGAAATTTTTGTTGTGTAAGTAGCAAAAGTTGTGGTGAAATGCCGAAAATCGTGAAATAAGTGCTTTTCACAGATAAATTTTAGGCTTTTCCTAGTTATCGTGCCTTAACTGCTCCTCCAGAATAATGATTTTGCTTTCCAGATCATGCAATCTGTCGTAAACATCTACGGGCTCCGGCATTTGTTTGGAAGCAAACATGGTTACGTACCATATCTCATCTATTTCCTCGGCATCTACGGTATAGGTAGGGTAGTTCCCGTCCTTGTTATCGGATTTCAGGATAAGCTTTCCTCTTTCCCTGATCCGGTTGATAACTCTTTTTAAAACGATCCCGTCATTTTTACTGACGATAACATATACCCGGCCATCCTTCACATCTTCCAGGTCTTCCACATACTTTCCGAAAACCAGGTCGCCGTCAAAGAAGGTACGGACCATAGAGTTTCCCTGTACTTCAAAGCATCTGTAGGTACCATTGGTTAAATGCGGCATTCTGAAAGAGGGCAGGGTTTCAATATAACCCGGATCTCCGTAACCGTCCAGGTAACCGGCCCTGGCTTTTATCGGTACATATACCACGTTTTCCTCGCCATCCTGGTCTACGGCAATTACCTGCGGTATTCCAGCATATGTTTGAGGTATTGGTGTAGAGGATTTAAGCATTTGCTGATTATCACCGAACAGGTAATCCGGATTGATATCAAATTCATTAATGATGCTTTCCAGAAGGTCATAACCCGGTTTGGTGCGTTTGCGACTGCCGTCGGGCTGAAGCCTTCCGGTCGTAATACTGTCTATGGTAGTACTGGTAACACCCAGTCGCTTTGCAAATGAGTTATTATTGAGTGCGAAATGGTCAATAATGACTTTTATTTTTTCATTAATACCTCTCATAATTCCGGGAAATTAACAATTCAAACATTTTACATAAAATTTCGGTAATTTGTTTGTAGATTTCTGTAAAATGTTTTATGTTTGTCATGTAATTAGCTGCTAATATACGAAAAAGCACACAAAATCAAACATTTGTGTAAAAATCAAAGCAACATTTTTAGGATTTTGTTTTTTTAAACACCCTTTTAATGCTAAACTTTTCAAACAAAAGTTTGAAAAGACTGGAGTTTATATCTGATTTTTAAACCTTTAGGCCTTATGCAACGAAGTAAGCTTTTATTGGAAAAACGTAAACGGTTTGTTCAGGACTATGTAAAAAACAACTCTGACAAACAAATGAAATTGATTGTAGCGGAATTAACGGAGCGTCTCTTCATTTCTGAAAAAACAATTTTCAACATATTAAAAAACTAATGATCTATGGAACAAACAGCGGAAAAAACAGGTTTAAGGACCTCTATTAAAAAATCAAAAAAACGAATCAGTTTCTTACGACCGATAACTACCCGGTCTAAACAATCTACCCTGCCCGAAATAGTGGAGCCCCTTAACGGGTTTAATGTACAGTTGTATATAGAAGATCAAGACGGCGGGAAGTTGGGTACCGATAATAATCTTGTTTATTTCTGGCCGGGTATTTTTCAGTATTACAAAGGGGTGAGGCCCGTAGAGAAAGTTCTCTTTTCAAAGCTGTCCTACCACACTCCGGGAGCTTTGCTGCAGTATATGGGTAACACCATGACTGAAGGGGCTTCTTTCGAATACGATGAAAAAGTATTGGTTTCCGAAGATTATTTCTGCAAATCGGAGCGTCCGAACCTCGATGGTTTGTTCAGGCTATGTATAGATCCCGCTCTTTACAACGGTGAAAAAAAGCTGTTTTCCATGAATGTTCAAATTGAAGACTTCCTCGGAGATCTTTCCAATGAAGTAGCGGTGAATTTTTTCAGATGCGATTAAATATCCGCCGGGTCATTTGAACCATCTCAGGTATTTTATTTGATTTATGTTTTGCATCCGGTCGGTTAAACACCTTTCTGTTTATCCGGTCGGATTTTTGCTTATGCCCTGTACCACTCCTCAGACCTGTACATTCTTTTCCTGGCAACCCGCTCTCTGTTAAACATTAGAATATGTGTCCCGTCCTGCTCCCGGTGCCGGTACCCTAATAAATGAAAAACAGGCTTTGCAAGGAACCTGGCGGTTTTGAGATTTACAAGTAATGCCTCTTTCTTTTCAGAAGCCCAGGATATTCCCGGAAGATATACCAGAAATCTGTCCAGCCTTCGGTTCCTGAGAAATTTGGACAATCTTAAAAAGAAACGGGGGGTCTTCTCGATCAGAAAAAAGCCTTCTTTCCCCTGGGCCTGATACAAGGGCATAAATAAGACCGTATTTTTAATCGCATAAACAGGGAGTTTATTCTTCACGGCCAGGAGCGTTCCCTTTTTTACAGATTGAAAACTTTCAAAACCGGGCTCCATCTTAAAATGATCTCCTTTTAAGATCGGATAGCGCTCCTTCACCTCAAAAAAATGAGCAGTCCCCTTAGTTGCACTTTGCAGTGTTTGATAATAATGCTCATGCAGGGAGTTTTCTTTTTTAGGAAGAAGGCCTGCTTCACATAAAGACAGGTACATAAAAGCTTCTGCATTATCTACAGCCTGCGGATCGTCGTGCTTTCCGGATTCAAAACCCAGGGATACATAGCCTAACTGATTAATATAACTTAACAGGGCTCCTTCCAGAAATTCTTCTATTCCCAAAATAACAGGTACAGGAAATGTCTTTGAAAACTTCCTGTTGATCATGGCATCGTTAATGGTAACAAACGGAATAGCCCTACTGGAGGTTGTGTGAAAATCAATAAAATACAGGGGGCGTTCCGTATTCTTCAGGATAGCTTTGATCTCCTTAAGTAATGCCCTTTGTTCTCCAACTTCGGCCATTTCCCGGCTTGGATCACTTTCCAACTGTGCTATCCTCCTTTCCGTCCACAGACGGTTCAGATCCTTATCTATATAACGTACCCCTTTGTTAAGTGCCTGTAAATTTCCGGACAGTACATAGAGAGATCCGTTCAGGTTCTGATGAAGGATCTTCTCTTTTAACCTTTTAAAAGCAAGAACTCCTGCCGGTTCATTTCCGTGTATCCCGGTAAAAAATACGACTGCCGGTTTATGAGGCCCGGCCTCCATACGGGCCAATACCCTTTCTGTTGTTTCTGTTTTCTCTTCGGTCATTAAAATGTATTAAAATCGTTGCGGGTAATGATCCCTGTCAGGTAGCCATTATAAACCACGGGAAGGCACCCTATATTCAGCTCCTGCATGCGTTGTTTTGCTTCTGCCATGCTTTCTTCCGGATGTGTTAACTGAAGCGTTGTTTTCATAAACTGACTTACAGGGAGGGAAATATTGTTTTTTTCGATCTTTTCTATATCGGTCCAGCTTATAAGCCCTTTGAGTTTTCCTCTCGCATCAATGATCGGTAAATGATGGATGTTTCTCCATTGCATCATGCTTATTGCAAGCTCAGTACTGTCTTTCTCATTCAGGCTTACCACATTCCGGTTCATAAACTGATGCACCAGCTTATCCTGTTCGAGTTTAATGTTTATATCCTTATCTATCAATTTCCAGGTAGCAACGGGATAACCTTTTTTTTGATTTCTGAAGATGGCTGCCGTAAGCGCTCTGCAGGCATCGGTTTTTTTAAAATTCTTTTTGAGTTTACGATAACTGCTACGTACCCATGCGGAGGCATCCTGTTCCTTTACCCTGTTTTCTATTATCGTCAGATAATATTCCGCATCCCTGGGGTCTATTCCTTTACTGTAAAGCCCTCTATAAGCCATGGGAAGGAGTTCATCGAGGATAAGCCTTTCCGAAGAGATCATTTGCCCATCCCAGCACATCTGGGTTGCCAGGCCGTATTGAGCAGCTTTCCTGAAATTCTGTTTTACATCTTTAAATTCCATCCGCTCGTGAATTTTGTCAAACTTTTTAGGCCGGCCCAGCATCAAACCTACCCAAAATACCATATTGGCAATCTCATCAACTACCGAAGGTCCGGCAGGAAGGTATCTGCATTCGATCCTCAGATGCGGTTTGTTATTGGTCACTCCGTAACAGGGCCGGTTCCATCTGTACACGGTTCCGTTATGCAGGTTTAGTGCCTTAAGTTTTGGTATTTTACCTTTTTTAAGCAATTCGGTACTCCTGGTTTCAAATTCCGAGCTGAGAATGCTTCTGAACCGAACTATATTTTCCTTAAAGATATCTGCTGCAGTTCCGCGTGCCCATCCTTCTCCGAAATTAACCCTGGCCTCTCTTTCGTTAAGGTGATAAGAACTGGCTCTGGTATCTATACTCTGTGTAAAAAGAGCTATTCTGGTTTCATTCCACAATTCTTTCCCAAGCAGGAGGGGAGAGTTTGTACAAATACTCAGTACCGGGCCGGCAATAGCCTGCGACCAGTTATAACTGTTTACAAAATCGTCGGGGTCTATCTGAAGATGGGTCTGAAAACTGGTATTACAACCTTCGAACAGTACAGAATCGTGTAAAATATTTACCTCATCCACACCTTCAATATGCAATTCAAAATTCTCTCCTCTCAATTCCTTAAGTACATCATTAAGTACAAAATAACGTTCGGCGGGAGTCATAAAATCGGATGTCAGATTACGGGGCATGATCGTGGGTAAAATACCGCTTAATAAGATCTTAGTGTCTATGGAAGCCGCCGTCCGGTCTGCTTTTTCCAACAGATCTACCAGGTCCTGATGAAGCCTGGAAAAGCAATTACCTCCGAGTTCCAACGGATCGAGGTTTGCCTCAAGATTATAAGTGGCGATCTCTGTGGTAAAGTGATCATCATTAAGGAGTTCAAGCATTTTTAACGCATGCGGTGCCGGGTACCAGGAATCATCTACCAGGCAAAACTCCTGTTCCGCTCCGATCCGTAAAGGCTCCTTTTCAATCATACCATCCGAAAGCATTTTTTCCAATGCCTCGATATCCGAAAGTAACTGACCCGCGTAGGCAGATCGTTCTCCGGAGGATCCTAATTTTTTTACAATATGTTCTCCCATTGTTTTTGTTTTAGTTGATCCAATACTTAAAATAACACTTTTTCCTTCGGCCTTAAAATGACATTTATCATATTACAAACCCTATCGATCTGTTTTATAGCCTTTTACAATTACCGTTAAAGCGGCGGGCACTTATATTGTTCTCAATTTGTCTATTTTTACAGCATACAGTTTTAAAATTCATGGATCAGCGTTTTCCCAGGGAAGAAAAATTAAAAAGCAACCTGCTTATAGAGCAACTGTTTTCAGAAGGTAGTTCGGTTTCCAAATACCCTCTGAAACTTATCTATGTAAAAACAGAACCGGAAGACGACGTAAAAGTAAAAGCCGGTTTTTCCGTTCCTAAACGAAAATTTAAAAAAGCAGTGCAGAGGAACCAGATAAAGAGGTTGATCCGTGAAGCCTATCGCCTTAATAAAAGCAACCTTTTTAACAATCTATCAACATCTTATGCGTTTATGTTTTTGTATCTTGGCAAAGAAGAGCCCGATTTTAGTGAGTTAAACACCACTATGGAACGACTTTTGACCAGGTTTCTGAAACAAACGCAAACAGATGAAAACATTTAGCTGGTTTCTGCTATCTCTTATTCTGGCCTGTTCCGGTAACTCGGGAACAGAGCTTAGCTATTCAGAACTTGATGAAGCCGAAGAACTGGTCGTAGAAGATCTTGCAATATCTTCTCCCTCGCCCAGGTTTGAGGTGCAGCAAAAACGGGAACAAAAGATCATTAAGGAAAGTTATCTCCGTTTCGAGACCAAAGACCTGGAAAAGACCTATCAGGATATCATCCGCTTTACAAATGAGAACGGCGGATATATTCAAAGTGACGAATCGGGGAAGGGCTACCGGGAACACAACCGGACAATGGTTATCCGGATCCCTACCTCCAATTTTCAAAAGACCATAGATGCTATCAGTGCAGATGTGGCTTATTTTGATACCAAACGGATCACCTCCAAGGATGTTACCGAGGAGTTTATAGATCTGGAGGCAAGGTTAAAGGCCAAGAAAACGCTGGAAAACCGTTATCTGGAATTGCTGGATAAAGCAAAAACGGTAAAGGAGATCCTTGAAATAGAAAAGGAGCTCTCTTCCATTCGTGAAGAAATAGAAGCCCGGGAGGGGCGCTTAAAATACCTCCAGGATAGAGTTTCGTACAGTAGTCTGACCATTAGCTTTTACAAGCGGTCATCCGAAAGCGGAATAACCGTTTCTTACGGCTCCAAAATGCTCAACGCATTAAAGTCGGGATTTAACGGTCTTTCCTATTTCTTTTTAGGGCTGTTGAACATCTGGCCTTTTATATTGATACTGATTTTTGGGGTCTATGTGATCCGAAGAAAATATTTTAAAAAAAGTAAAAAATAGCATAAGCATTAACCGTTTTGATTTTTGCTTATCACCCGAAATAATAAAATTTTGAAGTAGATGAAAAAGCGCATTGTGTTGATAGTTGCTACGGTAACTATCTTGTTCGTAGGAACCGGATTTAAGAGTAACTTTTTTGAAATTGCCAAGCAGATAGAGATCTTCACCACACTCTTTAAAGAGCTCAATATGAATTATGTGGATGAGACCAATCCTGCAGAATTAATGGATACCGCCATCAAAAGCATGCTGGACGACCTGGATCCTTATACGCGTTTTCTGAATGAGCAGGATGTAGAGGAATATAAGATCAGGAATAACGGGGAATATTCGGGAATAGGAGCTGTTGTACGCTCGTACAACGATAAACTTCTGATCGTAGAGCCCTATAAAGGATATCCTGCCGATCTTGCCGGTCTGAAAGCCGGGGATGAGATCATTAAGATTGGCGATATAATGATCGCCGATTTTAAAGATGATGCCAGTGAGTTGTTAAAAGGTGCGGTAAAAAGTAAGATCGATATCACCTATAAAAGAATGGGGAAGACCAATACCACTTCTCTGACCCGTGAAGAAATAGAAGTAGATGCGGTTCCTTATTTCGGAAAAGTAAACGATAAGACCGGTTATATTGTCCTTTCAAAATTCAACAGAAAGGCTTCCAAACAAACCAAAAAAGCGCTTCAGGAACTTATGTCCGACGGAGCGGAGCGAATTATTCTGGATCTGAGAGGAAATCCTGGCGGACTCCTTTCAGAAGCTATTAATGTGACCAATCTATTTGTTCCTAAAGGACAATTGATAGTTACCACTAAATCCAAAGTCAAAAAATTCAATCAGCAATACAGGACACGTAACGAACCCGTAGATACCAATGTTCCTTTGGTGGTATTAGTTGACGGGAGAAGTGCATCGGCCAGTGAAATTGTATCAGGGGCCCTGCAGGATCTTGACAGAGCCGTTATTGTCGGTGCCAGAAGCTTTGGAAAAGGCCTGGTACAACGTCCGCTGAAACTCACCTACGGAACACAATTAAAAGTTACCATCTCCAGGTACTATACCCCATCGGGAAGATGTATCCAGGCATTGGATTACTGGAACAGGGATGAGAACGGAAATGCAGTAAGGACAGAAGCTTCCAATTTCAATGCTTTTAAAACCCGAAACGGGCGGACAGTTTACGACGGAGGAGGAGTATTCCCCGATGTGGAGATCGCTTCCCTGAAGGAAAGTAAGCTCACCAAGTCGCTGCTGGAAAATAATGTGGTATTCGATTATGCTACCAAGTATTACTATGATAACACTATAAACAACCTGAGCGATTTTTCATTTAAATCATCCGATTACAATAATTTTAAGCAGTTCGTAACCAACAGTGGGTTTAGCTATGAGACCAAGACAGAAAAAGCCCTGAAACAGATCATGGCCAGCGACGAATCCGATGAATTCGGACCATCGGTAAAGGCCGACTATCAAAAGCTGCTTACCGATATAGAGAACAGCAAAGCTGAGGCTCTGAATACGTATAAGGAAGAGCTGTTAAGCAACCTGAGAAAAGAGATCATCAAGCGTTATTTCTACAGAGAAGGTTTGTTTGATTACTATCTTAAGAACGACGAAGCCATTACGGTTTCTTCTAAATTACTCGGAGATAAAAATAAGTATGAGAAACTGCTGAGGTAAAAGCCCGCAGCCCGGATCATGAAAAAGATCGCGCCTTATTTTATTGTAGAGAACGTTCCGGAAACGGTTGATTTCTATGTTCAGAAATTAGGTTTTTCCATCGATTTTTTAGGAGATGCGCCCATGTTTTCCATAGTAAGCAGGGGAGAAGTAAGCCTGATGTTCCGGCAATTAAAAAAAGCGGGAATGACAAGGCCGAACCGTATTCCTCACCTGGAAGCAGGCTGGCATACAGACGGGGCGGAGGCATGGGACGCCTATATCTGGGTTGAAAATGCCGATGCACTCTACAAAGAATTTATATCCAAAGGGATCAGCATTATAAAAACGATCGGGGATACGGAATACGGGAACCGGGATTTCGAGATAGAAGATAACAACGGTTATATTCTATGTTTCGGTCATACTATTTCCTGAGTTTGTATTTTTTTCTGAAATCGGAAGGTGTTTCCCCGCTGTTGCTTTTAAACAACCTGGAGAAATAGGAATAATCGGTAAAGCCCAGAAATGCAGCTATCTCACTTACCGAAAGATGTTGTTTTAAAAGCATTCTTTTTGCCTCCAGTATCAGGCGGTCACCAATGATCTGCGTAAGGGTCTTGTTAAGGGTGCTTTTACAGATACGGTTGGTGTGTTTTAAACTTATATTCATTTTATCTGCATAAAAAGACGGCGATTTATGCTCCCTGTAATAAAGGTCTATCAGGTTTTCCAGCTTTCGCAACTGCTCCGAATAAGAATGTACCTTATGCGTATTGCTTTCGATATATTTTCTGGATAATTCTATATAGATCATATCCAAAGTATTGAGAAATACGTGATTCTTAAAAAGTATTTCCTTTGAATATTCTTCAGTGATATGCTCAAATAAACTCTTTACTTTTTGGGTTTCGATTTTATTCAAAGTGAGGAAAGGCGTGTTGTAAACCGAATAGTAAAAAGGATAATCATCTATATTTTTCTGACCGAAATACAGGTTGTAGATCTCCCTGGAGTGAAAAAGGATATAGCCGTCTATATCATCAGATAATTCCCAGTGATGCATCTGACCGGGTTGTAACATAAATACACTTCCTTTCTGTATGGGGTAGCGGTTAAAATCTATTTCATGCATCCCTTTTCCCCGGGTAAAAAGGACCAGCAGATGAAAATCATGGCCATGGGGTTCCTTAATAAAAGAATGTGTTTTGAGGTGGTCCCTGAAATTATTGATATAGATGTTCCGGTCTCCGACCGGCGTTTCAAATCTATCAATGGTATAAACAGGTAGTTTTTTCACATTCCAAAAGTACAAAATGTCTTTTTTATCCTATAAATAGCGATAAAACAAACAATATAAAAATAAGGGATACTCTAATTTTGTACAAAATAAATAACTCATGAAAATAGCTATATCACAGTTACTTAAAGGAAAATGTCATAAATGTCATAAAGGAGATATTTATGAGAAAAGAGGATCTCTTTTAAGATTAAGAATGCCACGTATGAATAAAAAATGTCCGGTTTGTCAACATACTTTTGAAAAGGAGCCCGGTTATTTTTACGGGGCTATGTATGTAAGTTATATGCTTACCGTAGCAGAAGCTATTGCTATTTATTTTATTTGTTCCTTCTTTTTTGAAAAGGCTATAGACCTTAGAATATTCCTGATCATTGCTTTTTCCATGGTTGCCCTGTCATTCTTTAATATGAGGGCATCCCGGATTATCTGGATCCATTTGTTTAAAGCCTGATAACTTATTCTTTCAGCATGGAGATATGAGGGATCCCGTCTTCGAGATATTCCTCTCCTTCCTGGAAAAAACCGTGGCTTTCATAAAATTTTCGAAGATAACTCTGGGCGGAGATCTTGATTTTTGATTCCGGATCAAAGCTTCTTATCGCGTCTACAGAAGCTTTAATTATATCGTGGCCATAACCGTATTTGCGTTCTGTTTCTTTAACCACAACCCTCCCGAAACTCGGATACTCAAAATAATCTCCGGCTTTAAAAATGCGGGTATAGGCAACGATCTTTCCTGCCTTTTCTCCCAGAACGTGAATGGCTTTCCGGTCCTTCCCGTCAACATCCTGATAAATACAGCTTTGTTCCACCACAAAAACTTCACTGCGAAGTTCCAGCAGTTCATAAAGTTCATCAGAGCTCAGCTCTTTAAAACTTTTGACTTTTATATTCAGCATTATTTAAAGAAATATTTCCGCTTCGATCTTAGCAGTTTTGAGGGATCTTGTTTACCCTGTTGGCATGTCGGCCACCTTCGAATTCAGTATCTAAAAATGCTTTTACCATTTCAAGTGCCTGGTTCAAGGATACAAACCTGGCCGGGATACTAAGTACATTGGCATTATTGTGCTGACGTGCCAGTTCGGTAAGTTCTTTATTCCAGCAAAGTGCCGCTCTTACCTTCTGATGTTTGTTGGCAGTCATGGCAGCTCCGTTCCCGCTTCCGCAAATAATGATTCCCAGATCTGCTTTATCGCTTTCCACATCATCTGCTACCGGGTGAATAAAATCAGGATAATCAACGCTGCTGATATCATCGGTACCGTAATTTTCGGCTTCAATACCCATGGTTTTAAGTAAACCCAGAATAGCAAACTTGTATTCTGTTCCGGCGTGATCATTTCCAATTGCAATTTTCATTTTTAATTTTGTTTAGTGTGTTGTATGATGTGACAAAGGTAAAAAATACTGGCTATCAACTCTTACAAATAGGCGTGTTAATTTTGTTTTACAATTAGTTAAATATCAGTTAATTAAAAACTAACATAAAATGTTGATATTTATTGATTAATTGACAAAACTATTTTTGTGTATTTCGCAGAAAATTTAAATATGGATTTTTGATCGGATAAAACAAGAGGTTTTTTTACAAATTGTTCCTGATTTATTAAAACCCGTTTTCCTAAATATCAACAGTTTTTAAGTACTCTAATTATTAAAAAAGATATGTTCAAATAACTTGTTGACAACTGTTGAAGTAATTTATCAATTTTTTCATTTTTAAATCTTTAGCCTATTAATAAGCTGTTGATTAAAATGTATATTTATACTATTCCCGGAATAAAAAATTAATCGAAGCTTTTTTATTCATCAAATTAACAGACCATCATAATCCATCATTTTATTTTATTTAAAAAAGAATTTATTGTAATTATATAATTACTGTTAATTATTATTTATTTCTTTAAACTCTTATAATGTAGGAACGATTTAGTATAACGTGCAGTTCATCGAAAAAATTGTGTATTTTATCGATACTTTCCAGATTTTTTTCTAAGTTAGTCTTGTTAAACCCCAAAAACAGATTACCATGAGACAACTTTACTTCGCATTTTTATTATGTACGACACTAATAAATGCACAGACTTTAGAGATCCGAGATGCTAACTTTGAAAACGTTCTTATTGAGCTTGGATATGACAGTGGAAATCCTGATGGATTGATTGCTATGGAGAATATGACTCAGGTAAGTTACCTGGATATATCCGGAAAAGGGATAAAGGATCTTTCCGGAATTGAAGCCTTTACTAATCTTGAGGTTTTAATAGCAGATGAAAATGATATTACTTCTTTAGACATTAGCCAGAACACTAACTTAAAGGAAGTAAGTGTATACAACAACAAACTTAGCTCTATTAATGTTTCCAATAATGCAAAACTGGAAAAGCTAAACGTTTACAACAACAGGCTGTCCGAATTAGTACTGTATAACAACAGGAACCTTACCTACCTTGCTGCAGCCGATAATAATCTTTTAGAACTTGACCTGGTAAATAACAAGCAATTGGAAAAATTGTATTGCCAGAACAACCAGTTAACTTCTTTAGATGTTAGTAATTCGCCTTTACTGGAGATCATCAACGCAGAGTACAACAATTTGTCTGCATTGAATGTAGATAATTCTCCTGAGCTGGTTCAGATTACTGCAAGTAATAACAACCTTAGCGGATTAAATACAAATACAAACCCAAGCCTGCAACAGATCAATGTATTATACAACAGTATTACCGATCTTGACCTTTCTTCAAATACAGCTTTGTATGCGGTTTTGGTAGCTTATAACAAGCTTGAATCTTTGAATATCAGAAATGGTAACAATGCTAATTTCCAGATCTTCAGAGCTGAAGGGAATCCTGGTCTGAACTGTATTACAGCAGATGACGATATCGTTTCTGATAATGCAAAAAGTGTTACCGGAAGATGGAATATGGATTTTGATGCTAATTTTTCTGCCAACTGTGTTCAGAGTGCAAACGATAATGCCATTGAAGAGGTTCTTGACAGAACTTTCAGTTTCTTCATTGGAAATGATAAAACCTTAAATATTAATAGCGACCGTAAGGCCTCTCTTAACATCATTAACCTACAGGGAGTTGCTGTGGTAAGTAGAGACTTGAATGAAGGTGAAAATACTATTCCTCTGGGGAATGCATTAAGCAATGTCTATGTACTTCAGATTAATAGTGAAATTGGAACCTTTACCAAAAAAATTCTTCTAAAATAGGTGAATTAAACGATTCGAAGATTTGAATTTTTTTGCCCCAAGTCTTTAATTATTTCAATGGTTGCTTTAGCATCTTTTCTATGGACTTTAAGTTTTATCCCTCCTAAGGCATTAGAATAAAAAGGTGTAATGGCAACCATTGTTTCATTTTCAAAAACATAAGGGATACCTTCCTCTTCCAAAATTAACTTCAGAACAGCGTATTCAAAAGGGTAGGTAAATGTAGCTACTACAATAAAATTTTCCATTTACTGTAAATATTGATACAATCTAATTTACTAAAGATTTAATTAAGATAAGTAGTCTTAGCCGATCCTTTTTTGGAAGTCTTACTGCTGTCTACAGCTTTTAGTTCGTCATTTTTTTTCAGGGAATAGTTGATATAACCGGCAAAAGAAAATACACCGATCAGGAAAATGACCACAAAAAGGATGATTATTTTATAGACTCTTTTCACGTGTTTTGCATAGTTAGGTATTATTAAAGACGATTTCAAAAGCAAAATGTTACATTTTTTTTAATAAATTTTTAACTTTTTTTAAGATAATCCGAACTTCAATATTTATTCGTACTTTTCTAAACCAATTAATGATATATGTCAAGAAAGAAAAAGAGAGCTGAAAAACATAAAAAATACGAGATTACAAAAGGAATATTTTCTGTACTAGAACAAAATAAAAACCAATCTTTCAACTATAAACAAATTGCCTCAAAACTTGGAATTACAGATGCCAGCGGAAGAAATCTACTTATTAAACGACTGGTTCAACTCAAGGAAAAAAAGAAGATAGAGGAAGTAGAAAGAGGTAAGTACAAAGCCATCCCATCTCAAAATTATTTTACCGGAATTATTGATATCAATGTTAGAGGAAATGCCTATGTCATCTGTGATGAGCTGGAGAACGATGTTTTTATTCCCGCCAATAAGTTTAACAAGGCCTTACACAACGATGAAGTAGAGGTATATGTGTATCCCAGACGTAAAGGAAAAAAGCTGGAAGGGGAGATCATGAGGGTTATTAAAAGGGCCAAAACCTCTTTTGTGGGTATAGTTCAGATGCAGAAGAACTTTGCTTTTGTCGTGCCTACGGACCTTCGTATGTATACCGATATCTTTGTTCCCAAAGAGAAGGTAGGAAAGGCGAAGGACGGAGATAAGGTGCTGGTAGAGATCAATGACTGGCCCGATAAGGCAGATTCGCCATATGGTTATGTAACGGAAGTCCTGGGTAAACCCGGAGAGCACAATACCGAAATACACGCTATCCTTGCCGAATACGGTTTACCGTATCAATTTCCTTTGGAAGTAGAGCATTTTGCCAATCAGTTGGATACCTCGATCAGTAAAAAGGAGATCGCAAAAAGAAGGGATATGCGTAAGACACTTACTTTTACCATAGATCCTAAAGACGCAAAAGACTTTGATGATGCACTTTCTTTTGAGCAGCTGGAAAACGGAAATTATGAAATAGGGATACATATTGCTGATGTTTCACATTATGTTCAACCCGGAACGATCCTGGATGATGAAGCCTACAGAAGAGCTACTTCGGTATACCTGGTAGACAGGGTAGTGCCTATGCTTCCGGAAGTGCTTTCCAATAAGGCCTGTTCTTTGCGTCCACATGAAGAGAAATACACCTTTTCTGCA
Source organism: Leptobacterium flavescens (assembly GCF_010671605.1). Classification (GTDB taxonomy): domain Bacteria; phylum Bacteroidota; class Bacteroidia; order Flavobacteriales; family Flavobacteriaceae; genus Leptobacterium; species Leptobacterium flavescens. Next base: position 25,847 of record NZ_JAABOO010000003.1, on the reverse strand, counting down.
GTATTTGAAATGAATGATAAAGCAGAGGTCTTAAAACAATGGTTCGGAAGAACAGTTACCTATTCTGATGAACGGTTTGCCTACGAAGAGGCACAGCATATCATTGAAAACAGAACCAACAAAATAGATGATTCCGTTTCTATAAGAGGAGGGGAGTACGAAGTAGATGATACTATTGTGCAGGCCATTCTTAAAATGGACGAACTCGCCAAGAAAATGAGAGGGGAGCGAATGAGGGATGGAGCGATTTCTTTTGATAAAATAGAAGTTAAATTTCATTTGGATCAGGCAAACGATCCGGTGGGTGTTTTCTTTAAGGAAGCCAAAGATGCTAATAAGCTGATAGAGGAATTTATGCTGCTGGCCAACAGAAAGGTAGCGGAGTTTATCGGTAAAAGAAATCCTGAACCTACCTTTGTATACAGGATACACGACGAGCCGGATGAAGAGAAACTGATGCTTTTACAGGGAGTCATTTCCAGATTTGGTTATGCCCTTAATATGAAGAGCAAAAAGACCATTACCAGTTCTCTGAACAATTTACTGAGTGAAGTTCAGGGAAAAAAAGAACAGAATCTGGTAGATACTTTAGCTATCAGAAGTATGAGTAAAGCAGTTTATACGACAGAGAATATAGGCCATTACGGATTGGCTTTTGATTATTACACGCATTTTACTTCGCCCATTAGAAGATATCCGGATGTTTTGGTACACCGTTTGCTACAACATTATCTGGATAAGGGTGAATCTGCCAAGCAGGAAAGCTATGAGGAAATGTGCAGGCACTCTTCCGATATGGAGAGTCTTGCAGCCAACGCCGAAAGAGATTCTATCAAGTATATGCAGATACGTTTTATGCAGGATCATCAGGATGAAGAATTCGTGGGAGTGATCTCTGGAGTGACCGAATGGGGGATCTATGTTGAAATTATAGAAAATAAATGCGAAGGAATGATAAGGATCAGGGAAATTAAAGATGATTTCTATAATTTTGATGAGAAGCAATATGCCCTGGTAGGTGAGGAAAGCAAAAATATGTATCAGCTTGGAGATGAGGTTGTTGTTAAAGTAAAGAGCACCGATCTTATTAAACGCCATCTCGATTTTGAACTTTTAGGTAAGAGGGAAGAAGTGTACAGTTAGACACTTAACATAAGTTTATATACATAGAATTGTAACAATCTGAGGATAATCTTATCTTATTAAAAAAGAAAATTTAAGAAATGAAGACAGTAATAAAGTTAGTAGTAGTGCTATTAAGCACAACCGTTTTCGCCCAGGGGAAACTGGAAAAGGAAACGGGAAAGTTTGACGAGCTGAAGGTTTTTGACGGAATTTCTGTTAATCTGGTAAAATCCGATCAGAATAAAGTAGTCGTTAGCGGAGAGGACAGTGATAAGGTAGCGGTAGTAAATAATAACGGCCGCCTGAAGATCAGAATGGAGATCGATAAGATCTTCAGTGGATATAGAACATTTGCAACGGTATATTACAACGGAAGACTCACCTTGCTTGACGTAAACGAAAATGCGTCTATTAAAGGAGATGATGTGATAGAAGAAGTAAGTCTGGAACTGAGAGCCCAGGAAGGGGGAGAGATAGATGTAAAGACGGATGTACAACGCCTGATCGTTAAATCGGTTACCGGTGGAAAGATCGAGGCCATAGGAGATGCCATTAATCAGACTATTACGGTAAATACCGGAGGTAATTACGAAGGGGATCGCCTGGTTACGGAACAAACCTCCGTTACGGTAAATGCCGGGGGAACTGCTTACATCAACGCTTCCGAATATGTGAAGGCTTCGGTAAAGGCCGGAGGAACAATTCGCATTTATGGAAACCCTAAAGTCATTGACAAGAAAAGATTTTTAGGAGGTAAGATCATTGAGCAATAATTTTTGCCCCTATGGTTTCCGTTTATCAAATTATTTTTAAATTGTCTTAAAGAGTAAAATAATATATGTTTGAAGATATACAGGCTGCTATTCCACTTGGCTTTTTTTTGAGTTTTATGATAGGGCCTGTTTTTTTTGTTTTACTCGAAACCAGTGCCCTAAAAGGATTCAGGGCGGCTCTCGCTTTTAACTTCGGAGTGATAGTAGCCGATGTTATCTTCCTTTTCCTGGCGTATTTCAGTAGTTTTCAGTTATTGGAGAATTTAAGCAATCAACCCGGACTCTATGTCTTTGGAGGGATGATACTTCTTGTATACGGACTGATCACCTTTCTGAAGAAACCCAAGGAGATCTGCAGTGAAACCCAGGCTGTAAATGTCAAAAGGACAAACTATCCCGGCCTGATGATAAAGGGCTTTCTAATTAATTTTATCAATATTGGGGTCCTGGTGTTCTGGCTGGGGGTTATTGTAATTGTCGGCCCGAACCTGGATAATGACCCGAACAGGTTTATGGTTTTCTTTGGGGCTATGCTGGCAACCTACTTTATAACGGATATGTTTAAGATCTTACTGGCTAAGCGACTTAAGAAAAAACTAACTCCTAAGAGGATCCTGATCATTAAAAAAATGCTGGGGATCATCCTGGTGCTCTGTGGAGCGGTATTGATCGTTAAAGGCTTCCTGCCTAAGGACAGACTCAATATACAGGACGGAATTGAAAAGATAAGAACACAATAGAAACAAAATAGAAATAAAAAACCCTGACTTCACGGTCAGGGTTTTTTTATGGTTTCATGTGAAACAATTTATTTTTTATAGGAATCGTTCAGAGCTTTAAGAACTTCCTGTGTAATGTCTTTCCCTTCCTGGCCGTATAAAACACTTCCTGCTTCGTTAGCACCCCAGATATAGGTATAGCCGTTTTTCTTTCCGTAGTCTTTAATAAACCTTCGTACTTTGCTGATCAGGGAATCGATCTCTGTCTGACTCTCCTGCTGGATCTGACGTTCTTCAAGACCTAGTTGCTGTTGCATGAATTGTTGCTTTTGCAATAATTCATTATAACGCTCCTGAGCTTTTTGTTGCGGAAGCTTGGCAGCCTGATTTTGGAATTCGGTAGCTTCTATCTGAAACAACTGTGAAAGACTATCTGTTTTTTTCTGGAAAGCCTCCACCTTCTTTTTAAATTTTGCCTCTATCTCTTTTCGTTCTTCATAATCATTGATCAGGGTCGTGTTATGTATAAAGGCATTTTTTTCCTGCTGACAGGAAATTAATGAAGCAGTCATTAAAATCCCCAAAACTATTTTTTTCATTTTGTAAATATTATGTTGATCGCAAAAATATGAAAGTCAGGGCGAAAATGTTTGGTTTTATACATGGACTTTATAATATAAAGAATACTTATTGTAAAATTATAACGCGATAAATTATCTTTATTTTATTGAAGCCGTATAAAGGAGCATGAGAGCGTATTTAAAAAGGCTGATGATATGACAGCGGGAAGGCGGTGAAAAGCCGTGAAATGGCTTTAAATTGGATTTTAGCTGTTTTTAATCACATAAATGAGGGAGGAATATTCCCCACTGCGTTTTGCACTCCTGTTTGATCGAAATCCGTTGATAAAAGCCTTCAAAAAATTCATTTTACCACTTTTGTATTTTTCGGAAAGCAGACTCACGTAATAAGAATCAAATTTCATGGGAAGCACTTTTTCAACCATAAGATCTTCTTGTTTCATAAGTGCGGAAATCGAAGATTGTGAAAAATGCCATAGATGTCGTGGAACATCATAAGCGGCCCAATGAGCTCCGTAAATTTTTGCATCAAGAGATTTGTAATTCGGAACAGCTATCAGTAATGTTCCTTCCGGATGTAAAAGACGCTTCAATTCCCGGGTCTGTTTTTGAAGATCGGAAACATGTTCCAGCACATGCCACATACTTATGATATGAAAATGTTTCCCGGGAAATAATTCGGAACTGAGATGAAGTTCCACTCCTTTTTCGAGAGCGAGCTTCCTGGCATCTGCATCGGGTTCGGTTCCCAAAATATTCCATCCTCCCTTTTTGGCTGTGTGTAAAAAGTCGCCGGTTCCTGCTCCCAGGTCCAGAAGATTTCCTCCTTCGGGTTGAAGAGAATTTATAAGTCCCAGTTTTTTACGAAGAGCATAGGATTTTACTTTTTGGTAAATATATTCAAAGAGGTTTCTACTGGAATCGGTATGAGAAATATAGTCTTCACTTTTATAATATGAAGGCAGCTTATCTATGGAAGGTTGCGGATGAGTGATCAGCATATCGTATTCCGTATCGTAAAGAAGTTGAAATTCTTCTCCCGAAACGGTATGGTCTTTACATATAAGAAATGGATCGGCGGTATTTTTTGAAGCTGTCATTAAGGTAAATTGTATTCTTAGTTTTCCGGTTTAAAGATAGTAGTTAATCTTGTTTTGAAGGAATATTCCTAATGGCTATTTTTAAAATAAATTAGACTGATAAATGATCTTTCCACTTTTTCAAAACTATATTTAGCTGTAAACTTTGTCTTTTTTAGCAAAAGATACTATGAAAAAACGGGTGAACAAGTATACGGATTTTGTTGATAAGCATCTGTTTTTTGTTTTGTTCCACGTGGAACAAAACGCGATTATCTTCCCATATAAACCAACATTACACTTATGTCGTTTGGAGAAACTCCACTAATTCTCGATGCCTGAGATAGACTAACCGGTCGGATTTTTTTTAGTTTTTCACGGGCTTCATACGACAGGGATTTGAGTTTGTCGTAGTCGAAATTCTCAGGAATTTTTATATCCTCCAACCTGCTTAGCTTGTCCGCATTGTTCTTTTCCTTTTGAATATAGCCGGCATATTTTACTTCAATTTCTGTTTGCTCCATCACCTCTTTGTCCAGTTCGTTTTCGGAAATATAATTGGAAACAGCTGGAATAGTACTCAGAGCTTCGAGCGTAACATTGGGTCTGGAAAACACCTTGAACATCTTATCTGATTGTTTCATCGGAGAAGAATTTACCTGTTCGAGAATTGGATTTGCCTCTTCAGGTTTGATGCTGGTTTCTCTGAAAAACTGAACAAAAGCATCCGATTGTTTCTTCTTTTTTTCCATACGACGCATCCTGTCTTCTTTAGCTAAACCTAATTCATAAGACACAGGTGTCAGTCTGAAATCTGCATTATCCTGTCTGAGTAAAGTTCTGTATTCTGCCCTGGAGGTAAACATTCGGTATGGCTCTTCGGTACCCTTGGTAATAAGATCATCTATAAGTACTCCGATGTAAGCTTCATTCCTTTTTAGAATAAAAGGATCCTTTTCCTGTATCTTAAGACTGGCATTTATTCCTGCAATCAGCCCCTGAGAAGCTGCTTCTTCATAACCCGTAGTTCCGTTAATTTGTCCAGCAAAATACAGTCCTTCTATAAGCTTTGTTTCGAGACTGTGCTTTAATTGTGTGGGCGGAAAATAATCGTATTCTATAGCATATCCCGGGCGGAAGAATTTTACATTTTCAAATCCTTCTACCGCACGAAGCGCTTTAAATTGTACATCCTCCGGAAGGGAAGTTGAGAAGCCATTTACATATACTTCTACCGTATTCCATCCTTCGGGTTCCACAAAGATCTGATGTCTGTCTTTGTCTGCAAAGCGATTTATTTTATCCTCGATCGAGGGACAATATCGTGGACCGATACTCTTGATTCTTCCGTTGAACATAGGAGAACGATCAAAGCCTTCCTGCAGTAATTCATGTACCTGTTTACTGGTATAGGTCATATGACAGGAGCGCTGTTCTTTAAGTGCGGATGTAACATTGGAATAAGAGAATTTATCCGGATTTATATCTCCGGGTTCCTCTTTCATTTTACTGTAATCCAGAGAACGTCCGTCAACTCTTGGAGGTGTTCCGGTCTTCATTCTTCCGGAATCAAAACCAAAAGAAACCAGGTCTTCCGTAATACCTGTGGAGGCTCTTTCTCCTGCCCTTCCACCACCGAATTGTTTTTCACCAATATGTATTAGTCCGTTTAGAAAAGTCCCGTTGGTCAATACTACGGTTTGCGCTTTTACTTCTATTCCGAGCGATGTTCTTACTCCTCTTATTTTTCCGTTTTCAACCAGTAATCCTGATACCATTTCCTGATAGAAATCTAGGTTTGGAGTTTGCTCGAGCATAAATCTCCACTCCTCAGCAAAACGCATTCTGTCGCTTTGGGCTCTCGGACTCCACATGGCGGGTCCCTTAGATTTGTTGAGCATCTTAAACTGTATGGCGGTCCTGTCTGTTACGATTCCGCTATAGCCTCCAAGGGCATCGATCTCTCTCACGATTTGCCCTTTAGCAATACCCCCCATAGCCGGGTTGCATGACATCTGAGCAATATTTTGAAGATTCATGGTAATCAGAAGGGTTTTAGAACCCATGTTGGCAGCAGCGGCTGCAGCTTCAGAACCGGCATGCCCCCCACCAACAACAATTACATCATATTCCTTATCAAACATAATTTGTACAATCTTTTATGATGAAAATAATAAAAAGCAGATTAACGTTCCACGTGGAACATCTTTAATTTTTCGTTTTCTTTTAAACGCATTTCGGCGGATTCTTCCTCACTTTTATCCTTATATCCGCAATAGTGAAGGATACCGTGTACCATAACTCTTTGAAGTTCCTTTTCAAAACTAACTTCAAATGTGCTGGCATTTTCTCTGACCCGTTCGGTTGAAATGAAAATATCTCCGTGTAGAATTTCACCCTCTGTATAATCAAAACTGATTATGTCGGTGAGTGTGTCGTGATCTAAATACTGTTGATTTAAATTAAGCAAATAGGCATCGTCGCAGAAGATATAATTGATATCCCCGACCGTGTGATTTTCCGAACTGGCTACCCTAGATATCCAGTCCGAAAAAAGTGATTCATCTTCTAATAAAAAATCATTCTCATAATGGAAATTAATCATCACCTTTGAAATAAGTCTGCACTTTCTTTTTGTAAATTTGGCGCAAAGGTAACACTTGTCGGTTTAATATTTCTATCTGATTGAAATATTGTTTAATATCAATTTGCTGACTTCCTGTATTATTATCGAATTCCTTCCTGTTGGTAATGCTTTCTCTTTCCTGTTTTCTGCCCTGATCAAAAGCAGCATCTTCCAGTTTAAGAAGCTGATGTTTTAGATTGGTCATCCGTTGAAGAGTTCTTTCGTTAAACCCTTTTTCGAGTAATTCATTCTCTATCTGCTCGGCTTCCCTTAAAAGACGATCGGCATTTCCCCTGGCTCCTTTTCCTTCAACATCCTTTAATTGCTCTTCCAGCAATTGTCTTAATTGTTGTTGTTGTTTAAAGATCTCATAAAGCTCTTCCGAAAGCTGTTCATCTCCATCCCCTCCGGAGGAACCTTTCCCTTCCCCCTGTTGTTTTCCATCCTGGCCTTCACCTTCCTGTTCGCCATCTTTTCCTTCTCCTTCTTTTCCGTCCTGTCCTTTTTGTTTATCAAGACCCTGTTGGAATTGCTGCTGTATTTGTTCCTGGCTTTGTATAATATCGGGAAGCTGGAATCCTTGCCCTTGCCCTTGTCCCTGACCACTCATATTCTGTTGCATATTATCGAGGACATCCCCTAAAAAGTCAGCCAGATTATTGGCGGCGGTCAAAGCCGATTGCTGACTGGCTGCTCCCTGGCCGATTCTGTTTTGAGCCAGACGCTCCAGTGCCTTATCAATATTAAAATACACATCGGTTATTTCTCTGTTGATCTGCTCTGAGATCTCCGGCCGGCGTAAAGAAAGTGCAAACAGGCTATCATCTATATGTCCGAATAATTCTCTGAGATTATTTTGCTTTCTCAGGTTTTTGGCAAATGAAGCATCTTCATTTCCGAGTTCCGAGAATTTGTTCAATACATCTTCCTGATCAAAAGAAAACAAAACCAGATTGTCGAGGATCTGTCTTAACATCTCAGCATCTTCAGTTTCTCCTTCGGCTCCTCCCTGTTGTATTTGCTGTTGTAACTGATCACTTAACTCTTTGAGCTTTTGAGCAGCTTTCTTCTGATTTTTTTGAGCCTCGCTCTTATTTTTCTGCTGAGAATTCTGGTCGTTGTTTTTCTGGTTTTCCTCCAGTTTTTCGGAAGCCTGTTTTTGTTCTTCCTTTATCTCGTCTTCTTTTTTCTCATCTCTGTCTAATGACATCGGCTTTTGCAGATCTTCATTCTCTTTTTGCAATTCCTCCAGATCTTCCTTAACATCATCAAATTTCTTATTCAGCTCCTCCTGTTTTTCCTTATTGTTTTCTTCCCCCTCCTTGTTGGAAAGTTCTTCTTGTTTTTTGGCCAGCTCTTCCAGATCTTTTTGCACTTTGGCTGCTTTTGCCTGTACGTAATAACGTTTGGTAAGTTCGAGGATCTGCTCCAGGCTCCTTTTGTTGTTTTGTTGTTGCTTGGCCAGTTGCTCCAGCTTTCTGCTCAGCTCCTCCTTGTTGATCTTATCACTTAACTTCTCCAGTTCTTCCAGCAACTTCTCGTTCTTTTCAATTTCCTTCTGCTGACGCTCCAGGCGTTCCTGCAGCAATTTTTTGTATTCATCACTTTGTTCTTCTTCCTTTTGGAACTCCTCCAGGTTTTGTTTGAGCTCATTACTGAAGTTCTTCATTAAAGTTTCACTCTGCTTCTGACGGTTAAGGAAGTTCTGAAGTTTCTTTTTATCGTTAAAATTGAGTTCTTTTTTCTCTTTTTGGTTTTTGGAGATAGCATTGAGCTCTTTTTCCTGCTCTTTTAAGCGATCCAGCGACTTATTCAGGTCCTTGATGGTTTCTCCCTGTTGCTTTAATTGCTCTCTTTCGAGCTCCGATTGCGATAATTTGCGGAAATTAAATACGGGACTCTTGGTTTTTTTCCCTTTGTGGATAGCATCGTTATCCGTTACCTGAAAGTAAAATTCATAGTCTACGCCGTCTTTTAATTCAAGATTTCCTGGAAAAGCATAGGTAAATTGGTCAAAAACACCTCCATTTATGGAAATTTTCTCCGTTTTTTTATCATTTTCTTCATTTTGAGGATAAAAAACGATCTCTAAAGCCGCAACACCGTAATCATCAGAAACCTGCCCCAGGAAATACATCCTGTTATCCGGAGACATGGAATCTCTCTCCGACATCATTTCTATTTCAGGATATTTATCCTTAACGATCTCTATAGAATATCCCAGGGTCTCATAACGCTCCAGATTGCCGTTGCTGGTACCTACCTCATATTCCAGATCATTGTAAAGTGTCTTGTTCAGCGCAAAATCATTCTCATCCTTATCAAAATTCCAGACCGTATCGTTCAGGATAAGCTCTACCTTATCGGTTTCCCGGGCATTGATCTTCCATTTTACCCTGGAGCCCTCTGGAATAATAGCATTTCCGGTACTCTTAATAACCTCGTCCTGCTTTCTGGTGTAGGCCGGATAATCCAGCTCCATCTCAAAGTTCAGCAAGGTGGGTACCTTAACTACATCTATGGAGTACTGCCTAGACCTGACCTTGTTGGCGGACAGATAAAAATCGATGGGAGAACCGGGTTGGGTAAAAGTATATCTGAAATTTCCGGAACCCGTGTTCTGTAAAAAATATCTTTCATCACCCAGGTGAATTTCCACCTCCTGCGGGATCACATCTCCAACGGTTTTTACATTAAGCACAAAGGATTGCCCTTCCAGCGCTCTCATATTGTCATTGGCGATAACAAACTGGAAAGGTGCCGGTGGTTCATAGCTGGTATTGTAGTTTACCACACGCTCATAGCTCTTGGAAAAAACATCGTAATTACCTGATATATAAATAGTTAAAAACAATAATAACGGAACTAATGCATATTTCAGATATTTGACATTAGTTTTAAAATTGATGGCCAGATTAAAAGGAACCGGCTGTATATCTGCAGATTTTTGCTCTATTCCGGCCAGTAATAATTCCGATTTACTGTCGTCTTCGGCCAGCTGAAGCACATTGATCAGCTTATCGCCGATCTCGTTGAAGTGATTTCCGATGATCATCGAAGCATCTTTGTAATTGATCCCCTTTCGGAACCTGAACAGATGCGCCAGTGGCAACACGATAAACTTAATAAGCAAAACAGCTTCTACCAGGACAAAAGACCAGAATAAAATGGTTCGCCCCGTGCTGTCGAGCCATAAAAAATACTCTACCAAAAGGGTGATCAGAAAATAAAGAAAACCTATACTCACAAAAAGGATAGCACCTTTTATCAATTCATTTCGGTAGTACTTATTGATGAATTGCTCTAGCTTATTTTGTATTGCGGAAAAATTACTCACTTCTTTTTCAATGGTTTATTGATACACTAACAGATAAAACTACAATTTTATTTTGAGGAACTTTTAGTTAATTTTGATAAGATGTTGTTAAAAATGCCTTCAAAATGAAAGACTTAAAGTACTTATCAGCATATACCATCCCTTTAATGGCTGTAATTGCATTGAGCTTAAAGGGCTATTTTAGCTACCTGACCCTGGTCTACGCTTTCGGTATTATTCCGGTCCTGGAACTATTGCTTCCTTTAGACGGATCCAACCTTAGTGAGGAGGAGAGAGATAGCAAGTCGGAAAATCCCTTTTTCGACTGGATGCTTTTTATTAATATCCCCCTGGTATTCAGTCTGTTAATATACACACTAATAGATGTAAGCACTCATACCTATGCCACCTATGAGTTGATTGGCCTGGCATTTTCCACGGGAATTGTTCTGGGTTCCAATGGCATTAACGTAGCCCATGAACTGGGTCATAGAAAAGACAGATTTTCACAGCTTGCGGCCAAGTTCCTTCTGATGCCGTCGCTTTATATGCATTTTTTTATAGAGCATAATTTTGGTCATCACCTGCATGCGGCCACTGCCGAAGACCCTGCCACGGCACGGTATAACCAGAATGTCTATTCGTTTTGGTTTACATCGGTCAGCCGGCAGTATATAAGTGCGTGGAAAATTCAGCTCGACCTTTTAAAAAGAGAGAACCGGCAGTTTGTTTCGGCAAAGAACGATATGCTTTGGTATTTGCTTTTCCAGGCAGCTTATCTCTTTGTGATTTACTGGTTTTTTGGCGTTTCAGGCCTGATATTTTCAGTTGCTGTTGCCGTTATTGGCTTCCTTTTACTGGAAACCATTAACTATATTGAGCATTACGGCCTCCGACGCAATAAACTAAGCTCGGGCAGGTATGAAAGGGTAAAGGAAATACATTCCTGGAATTCAAATCACATTATCGGCAGGGTGGTCCTGTACGAGCTTACCCGCCACAGCGATCATCATTATAAAGCCAGCAAGAAATACCAACTTCTTGATTATCACAATACAAGCCCGCAAATGCCCTATGGTTACCCTACTTCCATGGTTATTTCGCTCATCCCGCCGCTCTGGTTCAAAATAATGAACAAGAGGATCCCCAGGGAGATGAAAGAGGCATTTTAGCCCTCTTTTTTACATGCAAAGATTGTATCTTTGGCCAAAATTTTATTCATGGCCAAAAAAGTACGTGTTCGTTTCGCACCCAGCCCTACAGGACCTCTGCATATTGGAGGTGTGCGTACCGCTCTTTTTAATTACCTGTTTGCCAAGAAACAGGGTGGGGATTTTATACTTAGGATCGAGGATACCGATCAGAAAAGATATGTAGAAGGAGCTGAAGGATATATTGTTGAATCCCTGAATTGGTGCGGGATCCCGTTTGATGAAGGCCCGGGGAAAGAAGGGAATTTTGGCCCCTATCGCCAGAGCGAAAGGAAAGAACTGTACAGACAATATGCCGACGAACTGATAAACAAAGGTCTGGCCTATTATGCCTTTGACACCCCGGAAGAACTGGAGGCACATCGTAAGGATCACGAATCCAAAGGAAAGACTTTTATCTACAACTGGCACAACCGCCTGAAGCTTAAAAATTCGCTTTCGCTTTCAGAAAAAGAAGTGTTCTTAAATATTGAGTCAGGAATGCCGTATTCGATTCGCTTTAAATCCCCTCAGGATGAAACATTGTTGTTGAACGATATGATCCGAGGAGAGATAAACATCGACACCAACATTCTGGATGACAAGGTGTTATTTAAGAGCGATGGAATGCCTACTTATCACCTGGCAAATATTGTAGATGACCATTTAATGGAAATAAGCCATGTGATCCGTGGTGAAGAGTGGTTACCTTCTCTTGCTTTACACGTGCTTTTATATAAAGCGTTTGGCTGGGATGCGCCGGAATTCGCACATCTTCCGCTTATCCTTAAACCCACCGGAAACGGGAAGTTGAGCAAAAGGGACGGAGATAAATTCGGGTTTCCGGTATTTCCGCTGGAGTGGAAGGATCCGAAAAATCAAACTGTTTCACGTGGGTACAGAGAAGATGGTTACTTTCCGGATGCTACCGTTAATTTCCTGGCTTTCCTCGGATGGAACCCGGGCACAGATCAGGAAATCTTTAGTTTAAATGAACTTATACAATCATTTGAAATAGAAAGAGTTAACAAATCAGGTGCCAGATTCGATCCGGAAAAAATAAAGTGGTATAACCACCAGTATTTACAGCAAAAAAGCAGTGAAGAACTGGCCAATGCCTTTAATCCGGAGCTCCTTTCAAAAGGACATCATGCAGATAGCGGAAAACTGGTAAAAGTGATCTCTCTTATGAAGGAAAGGGCAACTTTTGTCTCTGATTTCTGGGATTTGACCAATTTCTTTTTCGAAAGACCGGCAGAATACGATCCGAAAGCTGCAAAAAAACAGTGGAAAGAAGATACGCCCGATTTAATGAAGCAGTTGATGGAACTTATAAAGACCATCGATGATTTTTCAGCTTCCAATACGGAAACCGTTATAAAACAGTGGATTACGGATTCGGGACTGGGCTTCGGAAAAATTATGGCCCCGCTGCGCCTGTCACTAGTAGGTTCCCTGAAAGGACCACATGTTTTTGATATCATGGAAGTTATCGGAAAGGAAGAAACCCTTGGCAGGTTAGAAAAGATCTTAACGGAATTATAAGCGGTTAAGGCTGAAGAGGGTAGTAGTTATAGAGGTGTAACAAATTAGTTGAATTTGCTACCTACTTATTGAAGGTTTTTTTTATAACTTCATTAAAAATTTATTAACTACTAACATTTTTAGCCATGCCATATTACTTTTTATTACCGTTTGCCTTTATTGGCTTCATAGTTTTATTGTCCTCCTTTTTTATTGTCAAACAGCAGACTGCTGCCTTAATAGAGCGATTCGGGCGTTTTCAGAGTATCCGTAACTCCGGATTACAGATGAAGATCCCTATTGTAGATCGTGTAGCTGGAAGATTAAGCCTGAAAATACAGCAGCTGGATGTAATTGTAGAGACCAAAACCCTGGATGATGTTTTTGTAAAGCTGAAAGTCTCCGTACAGTATGTTGTTTTAAGGGATAAGGTATATGAAGCCTTTTATAAACTGGAATATCCGCATGATCAGATCACCTCTTATGTATTCGACGTAGTTCGTGCCGAGGTACCGAAAATGAAACTTGACGATGTATTCGTTAAGAAAGATGATATAGCAATTGCCGTAAAAGCTGAATTACAGGAGGCGATGCTTGAATACGGATACGGTATTATCAAAACCCTGGTTACCGATATAGATCCTGATACTCAGGTAAAAGCGGCCATGAACCGTATTAATGCTGCAGAGCGTGAAAAGATCGCTGCTCAGTTTGAAGGGGATGCTGCCAGGATCCTTATTGTGGAAAAAGCGAAGGCCGAAGCCGAAAGTAAACGCCTTCAGGGTCAGGGTATTGCCGATCAGCGTAGAGAAATTGCCCGCGGTCTGGAGGAAAGTGTGGAAGTACTGAATAAAGTAGGGATCAATTCGCAGGAAGCATCAGCACTGATCGTGGTTACGCAACACTATGATACCCTGCAGTCTATAGGGGAGGAAACCAATAGCAACCTGATCCTCTTACCGAATTCACCTCAGGCGGGAAGCGATATGCTGAATAATATGGTAGCTTCATTTACGGCCAGTAACCAGATAGGAGAGGCCATGAAAAGGCAGAAAAACAAAAGAAAAGACGAAGAATAAATATAAACCAGACCTTGACGATAAGTCAGGGTCTTAATTTTTAAACTGAGAAATGAAAAAAATCACCCTTTTGCTATTGTTCCTGGCAGTTAGTTTTGCAACAGCTCAAACCACGAAGGAACTGGAAGAAAGCGCTTTAAGAGATGCTAAAGCTGCTGCCGACGCCACCCTTAAATTCGATTTCGAGAACGTACTTAAGTATACGCACCCCAAGATAATAGAGGCCTCCGGAGGAAAGGACGCCTTGATAAATGTGCTGGAATCTACCTTTGCGACCATGAAAAGCCAGGGCTTTGTTTTTGAAAAGGCCGAAGTTAACGGAGTTTCCAATGTAGTTTTTGAACAGGATGAATACCGCTGTATTATTGAAGGCTATAATCAGATGAAACTGGACGGAAAACGCATTAGTTCTAAAAGTTACCTCTTTGGTTTTTACAATAAAGAACAGAAACATTGGTATTTCCTGGAAGCTGCCAGGCTGAAAAATGCTCAGCTGGTTAGTGTATTATTACCGGATTTCAAGACGGATATAGAAATTCCCGAGGACGAAATAAAAACGGAAGATATAGAATAGATCAAATAAATTAACACACAAATATTTGGTTTATAGTGTTTTAAATTATAAATATTAAACTATTACTTAAATAAAAACCGGGCATATAGCCCGGTTTTTTATATGAATGGATATTAAAATTATCCTTTTTTCTGCTGCTTGGCCCAGGTATCTCTCAGGCCAACGGTTTTATTAAAAACCAGCTTGTCGGCACTGCTGTCATCGTCTACATTAAAGTATCCGAGACGCTGAAACTGAAAACGTTCTCCTGTTTTGGCCTCTTTCAGGCTCGGTTCAACGAAGGCATTTACCAGCGTCAGGGATTCCGGGTTCAGGAATTCCATATAATCCTTGTCTTTATGCCCGTCGGGAGCCTCATCAGAGAATAAACGGTCATATACCCTTACTTCGGCAGGAACCGCGTGTTTTACAGATACCCAGTGAAGCGTACCTTTTACTTTTCTCATACTTTCTTCGGTTCCGCTACCACTGCGACTCAAAGGGTCGTATGTACAGTGTATCTCGGTAACTTCTCCGTTTTCATCCTTTATAACACTCTCAGCTTTAATGATATAACCGTTTTTTAATCGCACTTCACCTCCGAGCTTCAGGCGGAAGAATTTCCTGTTCGCCTCTTCCCGGAAATCTTCTTTTTCTATATATAATTCCCTGGAGAAAGGTACTTTCCTACTTCCGGCAGCCTCATCTTCCGGGTTATTTTCGGCATCCAGCCATTCTTCCTCATTCTCCGGATAGTTGGTAATGACCAGTTTAACCGGGTTAAGCACCGCCATTACACGGGGTGCGGTTTTATTGAGATCTTCACGGATACAGAATTCCAGAAGAGCAACATCTATAACGTTATCACGCTTGGAAACCCCAACGGTTTCAATAAATTTTCGAATAGCTGCAGGAGTATAACCTCTGCGGCGAAGCCCTGAAATAGTAGGCATTCTCGGATCATCCCAACCGGAAACCACACCTTCGTCAACCAGTTTGAGCAATTTTCTCTTACTCATAATGGTATAGCTGAGGTTTAATCTGGCAAACTCCCGTTGTTTAGGGCGTATCCTGCTTTCCTCTACCACCTGATCCAGGAACCAGTCGTATAGTTCGCGGTGAGGTTTGAATTCCAGCGAACAAAGAGAATGCGATATTTGCTCGATATAATCGCTTTCACCATGCGTCCAGTCATACATAGGGTAAATACACCAGTCATCTCCGGTACGGTGATGCGATTTATACATAATACGGTACATAAGCGGGTCTCTCATCAGCATATTGGGAGAGGCCATATCTATTTTAGCCCTTAAAACATGGGTTCCCGGCTCAAATTCACCTTTTTTCATTCTTTCGAAAAGATCGAGGTTTTCTTCAACCGACCTGTCTCTGTAGGGACTGTTTTTTCCTGCCTGGGTGGGCGTTCCCTTAAGTTCGGCAATTTCTTCAGAACTTAAACTATCCACATAAGCCTTTCCTTTTTTAATTAAAAGAATGGCCCAATCGTATAATTGCTGGAAATAATCGGAAGAATACAGCTCGCTTTCCCACTGATATCCCAACCAGGAAATATCGCGCTTTATGGCGTCTACATATTCCTGTTCTTCCTTGGCGGGATTGGTATCGTCGAAGCGAAGATTTACGGGAGCATTGTATTTTTCACCCAAACCGAAGCTGATCCCGATAGCTTTCGTATGACCTATATGTAAATAGCCATTTGGTTCGGGAGGAAAACGAAAGCGGAGATCCTCTTTTGAGTAACCCGAATTAAGATCGTCTTCTATAATATGTTCTAAAAAATTAAGCGATTTTGTTTCTTCTGACATGATCGTTTTTTATAATAGTTTGCAAAAATACACAAAAGAATAGACTGATTATCAGGAAAAAAAAGCCTTTTTAAAACAATAAACTTTATCAACAATTGTTAATAACTATGGAAAAGTATTGCGATTTTAAAAAATTTAAGTACTTTAGTGGCGTTAAAAAATCGAAAATTTCACCAGATATTAACAATGTAAATTGTTGCTTATCAGCAAAAAATAAAATTTTGTTGATATGTTTTTAACAAAAGTTCATAAAATAATTTGCTTTTTATGGCTGTTGTTAACAACTCAACGAGGATTTATACCGTTGATCTGGTTTTTTAAAATGATTCGTTATAATTTAGTTGTTTTAAAGACCCAATCTTTAATTAACCTACTTTGTATGAATACGAGAAGTATAACTCATATACGTCTTTTGATGCTGTGCATTGTGTTATTTTCAGGTGTTTTTGCTGCCCATACGCAAACACTTAGAAAACCAACACCACAGTTCACATCTCCTTGTGCATCGTCAGGTTTTAATACTTTCCAGGTAAACTTCACCTGGGAAACTCCGCTGGTCAATAGCGACAACCAATTTATTCTGGAACTTTCAGACGCAAATGGTAGTTTTTCCAGTCCTACCCAATTAGCCTCGGTAAATAATCAAAACACCACACTAGACTTCGATTTTAACTTTTCTTTCCCCACATCAACGAGAGGCGAAAACTATCGAGTACGCGTCAGATCTACGAGCCCGGCCCTTACAAGCCCGGTCAGTGATCCGTTTCCGGCATATTATCAAAATGTAACACAAAACCTGATCATTAACGGGTTTAATGCTACAGAAGTCGTTTGCGACGGCTCATTTGTTACGCTTAGCGTAGACAATTTTCCTGGAGAACCTTCTTACCGGTGGTTTAAAAACAGAAACATTACCCCTATGCCAGGGGAAACCGGACCCACATTACAAGTTACAGACGAAGGTTTCTATTATGTAGAGGTTGATTATGGCGATTTTTGTTCGTTCAGTACAGCTTCAAATGAAGTTGAAGTTATTATGGCAACACCCGTAGGTATTGCTATAAACGGACCATCCAATGTAGAACTATGCCCTGGTTTTGCATATCAGTTAACCGCCAATGTCGACGATCCAAGCCTGATTTACAGATGGTTTAAGGATGGTACTCTGCTTAATGTACCTCCGGGATATCAGCCCACTTTATCGGTAGATCCCAGCGATCCTGCCGGTACGTATACCCTCGAAATAGAAAGCGGAGGAGGATGTAGAGAAACAGCTGCCCCTGTTGTCATTACAGTTCCTTCTATCAACGTTTCTATTTCTCCCTCGGTAACCACTTTGTTGTTGCCTGGAGACAATGTTATTTTTACCGTCACCACCACTGCAGATACACCAAGTTATGCGTGGTACAGGGATGGAGTATTGTTAAGCGGTGAAAACAGCGACACCCTCATTGCGAGTGGCCCTGGTACATACCAGGCCGAAGTAACTCAAGGAGTAGGTTGTGCCGTTGTTGAACGCTCTCCCGAGATCGATGTTGAACTTCCACAGAGTTTCAACATGACCATTTCCACTCTTGAAAGCTATACCGACTGCGAGAATTCTGCAGTAACACTGGTTATAGAGAAGATAGAGGCTGTTACCAGTACGAACCAGCTGATCGATGTTACAGCTCAGCTTCAAGGCTCGTTTACGTATCAGTGGGAAAAGGACGGAACAGATCTTTCCGGAGAAAACAATGACCATATGTCGCTGCCCGACGCTTCCCTTAACGGTAAATATGTGCTGAAAGCCGATTTAGGTGCTTTCCACGTTGTGTCCAACGAATTTGATGTACGAATGACCTTCAGTCAGCAAGACCCGGTTATTCAAAGTGATGATGTTGTTTCCTGTGACGGAGGCTCAGACATTACCATTACCTCCGATTTCACCGATCCGGGTTATACATATACCTGGTTCAGAAATGGAACGGCTTTGGCGTCTGAAACCAGCCCGACACTTACAATCAACCTCACCGGTACCTACAGACTCGAAGTTGCTGCCTTCGGATGTACGGTAACATCAAATGAGATTATCATCAACCCCTTCGAAGATTCTATCGTAACCGTTGATGCACCGGAAAATATTGTTATTCAGGAGGGATCTCTTCGAATAATAACTGCCTCAGGTGCTGATAGTTACAGGTGGTTTAATGAAGAAAATGTTGAAATATCGAGCGCTGCCAGCGTTACGCTTTCCGAAGAAGGACAGTATGTCCTGAGAGCCAGCGTAGGCAATTGCGAGGTTATTAAGACGTTTACGGTGATGTTTAACGACAATTTTGCGGTACCGAATGTTATAAGTCCGAATTCAGACGGGATCAACGACCTATGGGTAATACCTAATCGTTATGCCTTTAATCCGGACGTTCAAGTATTTATTTATGGTGCGAGCGGGGAGACTATTTTTGCAACTTCCTCGTACCAAAACAATTGGCCCGAATCGAACCTATCGTATCCTGTTAACAAACCTGTATTTTATTACAAGATTGTTAGAGGAAAGGAAATTTTAAAACAAGGAACTATAACCTTAATACGCTAGGAATGAAACTAAAAGTTATTGTGTTTTTCCTCTTTATACTTGGACTGACAGCAGTCAGGGGCCAGGAGGAGAACCCTTTTATATCTTTTGATATACCTTCTCAAAACCTTTTGAAGTTCAACAGGTTTTTGATAAACCCAACTTTTTCAACGGTTCGGGAGGACAATTCGTACATTAATCTGTACCATAGGAACCAGTGGATCCAGTTTGAGGATTCTCCGGAAGTTTATCTGGCAAGCTACTCGGGAAGAGTAGGAGACAGAACAGGTCTTGGCCTTGGCCTTTACCAGCAAAACCTGGGAGTGATCACCAACTTCGGGATCCTGGCGAACTACGCCTATGGGGTACGATTAACAGACAGGATTAACCTTACTTTTGGTTTTAATGTATCCTTTTTCAGCAGTGGACTGGATACAGGTGAGATCTTTCCGGGAATGCCGGATCCGGCTTTGGCCTCGATAGAAGATAGTTCTCTTCTGTCCTTTCAGCCAGGATTCAACCTTTCTCTCGGAAGTTTTGACTTTGGTCTTTATGCAGAAAATCTTTTCGATTACAATCTGAGAACCAGCGAATCTGTTACCGATTTTAATGAGAAAACCTTCTCAGGTCACCTGATGTATACCCGCAAATTCAAAAACTCATCGGGAATTTTTGAAAATGGACGTTTTTCCGCCTTGGCAAGAGGGAGAAAACAAGGGGATCGAGACGTCAATTTATCGGGGAGCCTTATAGTTGACCTACCTAAACTCGGATGGATTCAGGGTGGTTATGACGATTTCTTCGGAGCTTCTGCCGGGATCGGTTTTAATCTTACCAAGCGATTATCTTTAGGTTATACCATAGAAAAAGGTTTAAATGATGGGATTCAGAATCTGGGTACCACTCATGAACTTACTTTTGCCTATTCTTTCCAACCCAATCTCACAGACGATCGTGTAGAATTGAATGAGGAAGAACTGGACGACCTCGCCCAACTGGAAGAAAAGATCCAGGAAAAGGATGAGGTAATTGCCAGTAAAGACGAAGAATTGGCACAGATCAAGAAAAATCTCGAAGAAAATAATATGATCCTTGCTGAGCTTATCTTAAAACAGGATTCCCTGGAGCGCGCAGTAAACAAGGATATTGAAAAGAGATTTTACAATCTGATCAAAACAATGAAAAGGGGGCAGCCCGCCAATAACACAGCGGTAGCCCGTAACGATAACAATAGAAACAGAACAAACACAAAAAATCGTCCTACCTTTTCAAATCAACCAAGAAACATCAATGTTGTTTCTACGAGTTCATACAATGACGACGACTTTATTCTTGCCGCAAAGGCGAATAATATAAGACAAAGAACCATTAAAAATCTACAGGGTGTAGACGGAGGATACTATCTGATCGTTAATGTTTACAGTCAGAAGACCAATGGAAGATTTTACAGAGATAAGTTTGTTAACAAGCTTAGAAATGACGGTTTGGACCCTGATTATTTCTTAAATACAAGAAATAACCTGAATTATGTGTATTTAAAGCGTTTTGATAACTGGCAGGATGCCATCGCTGCATATAAATCAGACCTGAATAATACTTATACCGACGATATGTGGATAATGAATGTACAAAATGAGAGTACTTTACGTTATGCAGATAGAGATACGAGACCATCCTCTACGGCCAAAAGAGGAGACGAAAGCAGGAAAACAGCTATTACAGCCAGAAAACCTGCCGGAGATAAACAACGGGTTACCAGTCCGGCTACCAAAACTCCACCTGTTAACAATACGGGAAGAGTGGTAAACAGGCCTGGTGATATTAGAAAAGAAAACACAGACAGGGTGAACGCTCCAAATAAAACAAATAGTCGTATTACGGCCAATGACAAAGGCCAGAGTAATACAGGATCCCCTGTAAAGAAGAGTACTGTAACCCCCAAATCAGATAAAGATGCAGTAGCTTCTAATGTGGATGAGAAGTCGGAAGATGAAATTAGAAATCAGTATTCTAATTCCACTTCCAGGAAGAGAAAACAGGCTAAAAAAGGCAAAATAGTAAATATTGCTTCGCTTGATGAAGGATATTATATCATTGCCAATGTCTTTGCTGTTCCTTCCAATGCAACCCGTTTTGTTGATAAATTGAAGAAACAAGGTCTGGATGCCGCGTATTTCGTTAACCCGGAAAACAATTACAGATATGTTTATTTGAAGAAGCACAGCTCTTGGAATAGCGCATTAGCCTCATACTATTCCAATCTGAATGATTCCTATTTCGAAGATATATGGATCATGCGAGTCAATACTGATTATATTTTATAACTAAATAAGTCCCGAACCGAAGAAAGAAAGAAATGAAAACCTACTTATGTCCCTCAAAAATCGTCATACTATTGGCGTGCCTTTTATTTGCCGGTATATCTGCCTCACATGCTCAGGGTGTACCAAATCCTTTTGATGTAAGGTATCAGGTAAATACAAAGGGTGATATTACGTTTATTTCCAACAACATCCTTAACAGGGATACGTCATCGGCAGATCCGGAAGACCCGTACAACCTTACGGGAACGGCATCTACCTTTAACGATCTCTTTAATATGCGCTATATCGATATCGATAGCGATCCGACTACTTTTAGTTCGAGTAGCGCTACCCTGACTCTGCCGGATCAGTCCTGTAGCCGGGTTATTTATGCCGGTCTGTATTGGTCTGCGGTCTACAGATGGAATGAAGGATTTACCAGAAATCCGTCTACGGGAGATGGTATCAGGGAAAACGATTTTAATCAGGTAAAATTCCAAACTCCTGGAGGGACATACCAGGATATTACAGCCGATGAAATTCTGTTCGACGGATTTAACGATCCGGTTTTCGGGGTGAACGCACCTTATGCGTGTTACGCCGATGTAACTTCCATTATCAGTGGTCTTGGAGATCCTAATGGAGAGTATTTTGTGGCAAATGTGAGGGCTACAAACGGATTTATCAGTGGTGGAGGTTCTGCGGGATGGACCTTAGTTGTGGTTTATGAAAATCCGACCCTTCCGGGTAAATTTATCACTACTTTCGACGGTTTTGCCGGAGTGGATTCCAGTTCGGGATCTGTAGATGTAGATTATAACGGATTTATTACACTTCCTGCTCCTTTCCCGGTACGTGCCAATATTAGTGTTGGTGCCCTGGAGGGTGATAACAGGATTACGGGAGATCAGCTTGCCATCAGAGCAAACAGTAATGCCACGTTTACGAATTTAAGTAATACGTTAAACCCCGGAACAAACTTCTTCAACAGTAATATTACTATTGATGATGCCACCTTTACGGCACGGAATCCCAATAGTGTCAATACGCTGGGGCACGATGCCGACCTTTTGAGTATTGCCAACCCCTTAAACAGTGTCATCCCCAACGATGAAACAGGGGCAACCCTCCGGATGAGTTCTACGGGAGATCGGTATTATATTTATTTTAATGCCTTTGATGTAGAGGTGATCGAACCCGATATTAACCTGGCAAAAACCGTGGAAGACGGTGCGGGTAACGATATCGGAGGTGCCGGTGTTACCCTGGGACAGGAAATTGTATACGTACTGCGTTTTCAGAACAATGGTAATGACGACGCCACCGGATATGTAATACGGGATGTCCTTCCGGCCAACGTAAACTTCCCGCCGGTAGGCGGAACCATACAGCCCGGAGACCTTATTCTCCCGGCTCCTTTAAGTCCGACCGAAGAGATAACCTATACCTTCGATGCGGCAACCAACGAATTGAGATTTGAAGTCCCGGATGGCTATGTAGAATCCGGAGACCCCGAATACGAAATAAGATTTAAAGTTAGGGTTGTTAACAGCTGTAACGAGCTAAGAGACGCCTGTTCCAATATTATTGAGAACCAGGCATTCTCCAGTTATACTGGGGTGCTTAACAGCGTTGTGGTATCCGATGACCCCAGTTTCCTTGGATATGACGTGTGTAACTTCGGTATCCCGGGATCTACCAACTTCCTTACCGATCTTGATGATTGTGATTTTACACGTCAGGAGATCCTTTGTGGGGACAGCGTTGTTCTTACAGCAGGTTCAGGCTTCGATTCCTATGAGTGGAGAGACAGCAGCGGTAATGTTCTGGGAACAACGCAAAGTATTACAGTTACCCAAGTAGGTACCTATACGGTTACCAAGACCGCTCCGGCTCCTTGTTTGAGTTTTGATGAGGTGGTTAATGTGGTACTTTTCGGAAATACGGTAACCAACCCTGTTATTCCTTTTGCAGATGAAGTGGATGTTTGTCCGAACGACGGAGACGAATTCCCACAGATCTTCCTCTGCGGATTGAACGACAACAGATTTATTGATACAGATATTACAGATGCCACTTCCATTAGCTGGGAATTGCTGGATGAAACCAGCTGTCCTGCTGTAGGAATAGATGGCTGTGCCAATAAAAACCAAACCTGTACATGGAACCAGGTAAAAGCAGGAAACGATTTTAACGTTACTGCTGCCGGTCAGTACCGACTGGTGATCAACTATCAGAACGGATGTTTTAACCGTTTCTACTTTAATGTAACTCAGAATGTTTTAGACCCGAATGCTTTAACAAGCGATATTATCTGTAACACTCCGGGTCAGATCACCATTACTAATGTACCAACAGATTACGAGTTTAGTTTAGATAACCAGGCCGGACCTTACCAGTCAAGCCCTGTATTCAGCATTGCTACTGCAGGAACTTATACGGTTTATATCAGACAGGCTGGTGTTTCCGGAAACACTTGTGTATTCTCTGTTCCGAATATCGATATCAGAGAGCGTAACTTTACAGTAGACCTGATCCCTCAGGACATTCTTTGTGCCGGCGATCTCGGAAATGTAAGGATACAGGTAAATGATGTTGAACCCCAGTATTTCTATCAGATTGCTCAGGGGGCGACCATCATAGATACCTTCGGACCGACCAACAATAACGATTATACATTCAACAACCTTCCGGCCGGAACCTATACGGTAACCGTAACTACGGATGACGGATGTAATTTTACAGATGATATTGTCATTCAGGAATTCCCTGAACTCCTGGCTACAGGGGTGGCAAGTAAAGATATTACCTGTGCCGACGGAGAGATCACCGTAAACGCTTCAGGTGGTCTGGCACCCTACTTTTACAGTATAGACGGAGGTGCAAACTTCCAGACGTCCAACCTGTTTACAGTAACGACTGCAGGAACCTATTCTATCCTGGTGGTAGACAGCAATAACTGTCAGACTACCGTAGATGTGACAGTTGACCAGATCCCGCCGCCGGTCTATACCATAGACCCGACAGATACTACCTGTAACGGGGTTAATGACGGTACGATTACGGTAAATGTTACCAATACCAACGGCTTTACGCTGGAGTACAGTAATGACGGAGGTGTGAACTTCCAGACGTCCAACCTGTTTACAGGACTGGCACCTGGGAATTACGATGTGATCGTAAGATATTCTCTGGGGCCTGATGTGTGCCAGGATATGGCAACCGTAACCATTAATGAAGCAACGGTAATTACTGCCAATGCAGTGCTTACCCAGGATTATACCTGTTTGACGACTGCAGAAATTACGGTTCAGAACACTACCGGAGGTACGGCTCCTTACGAATACAGTCTTGATGGCGGAAGCTTCCAGGCATCAAATGTATTTACCGGTCTTACCGACGGAACCTATAACAATATTACGGTTAGGGATGCTAACGGATGTGCAGTAGTACTAAACCCAATTACCGTTGATCCTCTTAACCCGATTACCGATATCAATTTTGCAGCTAATGCACTGTCATGTGCTGCAGATACCACAACGGTGACAGTTACCCCGGTTGACGGGAACGCACCGTTCGAATACAGAATTACGGCGCCCGCGGCTTCGGCCACGGCCTTTGACCCCAGCAATGCGTTTGTGCTTTCTGCTGGAACCTACACTTTTGAAGTAAGAGATGCCAAAGGATGTACCTTCAGCAAGAACTTCACCATAGATCCGATAGTACCTTTAAGTGTTATCGCAACCAAGATCAATGATGAGGTTTGTTTCGGTGCAGCCGACGGAAGCCTTTCTTTCACAGTAAGCAATTTTACAGGATCATATATTTATTCTGTAAATGGTGCTGCAGGAGTTACAACATCTAATGCAACCGTAACACTTAACAACTTGTCCCCCGGTAATTATACAATTACCGTTAATGACCCAACCGGACCTCTTTGTGAGGCCGTGTCCAACACCATCACTATTGATGGTCCGCCAGCTGCCCTGGCTATGAGCTTAAGTGTTACGGACATTAGCTGTACCGATCCCGGTACTGTTACGATTACCGCAACAGACGGTTGGGGAGGTTATGAGTATCAACTTGAAGAACCAAATGGTACTATCAGACCTTTCCAGTCAGGAAGTACCTTTACCAACCTTACCGATGCAGGAACCTATACGGTTACGGTAAGAGATGTTAATGGTTGTGAGATAACCGATACTTTTGTATTGACCAATGCAGTATCACCGGTTCTGGACGTAACCCCTAACGATGTATGTTATGATCCGGGAGTTGGCCTGACGCTAACTGCCAATGTAACATCAGGTGGAGCTGCTCCTTTCCAGTATAGAGTTAATGGTGGTCCTTATCAGACCAGCAATGTATTTGCCGGGTTAACCCCGGGAACTTATACTGTTGAGGTAGTAGATAGCAGAAACTGTACCGATTCGGTTACCCTTACGATCAACGACGCATTGACTGCATCAGCGGTATTGACCAAGGATCTTGATTGTTCTGTGAGTCCGGATGCTGTGATAGATATTACGGCAGGAAGCGGATATCCTGGATACACTTATGAGGTATCGTTTAACGGAGGAGCTTTCAGTGGAATAG
>NZ_JAABOO010000002.1 GCF_010671605.1 Leptobacterium flavescens | reverse complement strand
GCAACAGACGATTTAAGGTGGTTATAGCGATGGGGCTCACCTCTTACCATTCCGAACAGAGTAGTTAAGCCCATCAGCGCAGATGGTACTGGGCAACCGGGAGAGTATGTCGCCGCCTTCTTTGAAACCCTGACAGTAATGTCGGGGTTTTTTTATGCTTAAAATTTAGCTTTCCGACCTATCCCGAAATGATCTTGATAAAATCGGCTTTGTATTTTTGACCTATAGGTACCGTATACGGGCCAATGATGGCCTGATTCCCCGATACGCTGTTAAGCTTGCCCGGATTTATCGCAAAAGATTTATGTGTCCTGATAAACTGAGCGTTCTTCAAAGCTTCCAGGATATTGGTAAAAGTACTGTTGGTAACAATATTAGAGTCCTTTAAATGTACTTTGACATAATCGCCAAGGGCTTCAACATAAAAAATATCACTTATCAAGACCTTATGGAGTACTTTGTTGGATTTGATCATTAAATATGGAGCCTCTCTATCCTTAGCCTGTTCTTCCTTTCTTTTATCGAGTACCTTGTTGACAGCTGTAAAAAAACGGTCAAATGAAAAGGGCTTTAATAAATAATCTACGGCATTTACCTCAAAACCTTCTACGGCATATTGCGGATAAGCAGTTGTAAAGATCACATCGGGCGGATTCTGCAGGGACCTGTAAAAACTCAAACCGGATATTTTGGGCATATTAATGTCTAAAAACAGCAACTCTACAGAAGTATCTGCCTTCAGATATTCTATAGCGTCAATAGCATTGTTACACACATGAGAGAGTTCCAGAAAGCTAAGGTCTTCTATAAAGTTCTTAAGAACGTTTTGAGAAGAGGGTTCGTCATCTATGATCAGGCATTTTATTTTCATATCCTTAGTGTAGTTTGAGATTAACGGTAAACTTATCTTCAGTGTCTTCAATATCAAATTGATGCTTTCCCGGATAGATAATTCTGAGGTTTTTCCGGATGTTTTCCAGGCCTACTCCCGAATATTCATTGTCAACATCATAGACCTGTTCTGTATTGTTATTCTCTATTTTAAAGCTGAAAGCTTCATTTTTCTGAGTGATCTCTATATTGATAAAGGTATCTTCCGGATCTCCCTTAACCCCGTGCTTATAACTGTTCTCTACTAATGGAAGCAGCAGCATCGGGTACAATTTATATTGATCGTCTTCAATATCCAGCTTCAGTTTTATGTTCTGAAAACCGTGCACCCTGAATTTCTGAAACTCTATATAATTCTTCAAAAGAAGGAGTTCGTCCTCTATGGTAACACGTTCCGCATCTGCATCATAGATCACATACCTCAGAATGTCTGAAAGTTGTACAATGGCGTCCTTGGTTTCATTTTTTCCATCTATGGCCAAAGAGTAGATCACATTAAGCGAATTAAACAGGAAATGAGGATTGATCTGCGAACGCAGGGAGGATAACTGAGCCTCTATATGCAGGTTTTTTTTCTTTAACTCCAGGTTTTCATTGCGGTTAAAGTGAAACCAGTCTTCAGATAGTTTGATCAGACTGGTAGTGACCAGAAAAATACTGAAAATCGTTATGAGCCTGGTATCTGAATGATAGGAGATAAAAAAGTAATCCGGAAAAAGCGTATCAATAAGCGGTTCGAAAAACAGGACCTGTAACTGCGAAAACACAATCAGATTTACTGCAAAAGCAAATATAAACCACCAGTATTTTTCTTTTTTGAGTAGCCTGGGGATCAGAATGTACAGATTAATAAGTACCGGTATCACCAGGGAAGAAAGAAAAGAAAGAGTGTAGATATAATCAATCTTTAAAGGTGTTCTTCCCTTAGAGAATATGAACAGAAGAATAACAAAAGAAACAGACCACAACACTCCGTTAAATAACAGAGCGTTGTGATTATTTAGCTTTTTCAGGTACGGGTTAAGGCTCAACACTAATTCTTTTAAAGGTTAGTTTTTCAGACGACTCCCATTTGTTTTTTATAGAAGAGGAACAGTATTTCTTCATAAAGCGGTAAAGCTCTTCCGAGGAAGCCGTTAAGATAAAATCTTTATCCAGGCCTACTACTTCATGTTTTATCTGAATAGCATCTTTTTTAAACAACTCTTCCAGCCTGTCTTCATCCAGCCAGGTAATTTTGATATCTCCGTTATCCTGCTTATCGAATTTAGCAACCGAGTGGGTTTTGACCAGGTGCTGCCCTACAAGATCGTTTCCTCCTTCGTCTTCATATTGATAGGGAATAAAATCGATAAGGACCTGATCGTCTACCTTAAAAGGTACTGCAATAAAATATGACTCATTTTCTTTTTTGAGATAAGAAATAAGATATCCGTCCTTATACTTTTCGTAGATCTCCTTATCCTCTTCAGATAATCTATCTTTTCCGGTTTCCCTTTCCATTTCGGCTTTAAAGGAAAGCACTTCCCATTTTCCGTCTTTATTGTCTTCCCACTTACCTAAAAATGCTTCCTGAAATTCTACAGCCTCCTCTATATAAAAGGGATTCAGGGATTTTACAATACAGGAATTAAGCAGTACAATGCAAAATACGAGAATAATACTTCTGGTTTTCATAAGTTTTGATTTTTAGTATTCAGGGTCAAAACAAGGATAAGCATTTAAACATAACAATAAATTTCGTTAAACACGATACAACTCATGCCAAACATTGATAAGCAGACTTTGGAAGGCTTGTTAAATTAGAATTTTCATTTATATTTATGAAGCATAAAACCAACCTATGAGCAACAATCCTCAGGATCAGAAGTTTAAAAAATGGCTTGATATTCTGCAGCAGGAAAGCTGGCAACTCGAATTAATTATTTCAGGTTTCGCGATTTACGGACTTTTTATGGTCTATGATCCTATTCAGCTGGCTAATTTTAATGCCGAAGAAAAGGATAATATCTATGGAGCTTTCATGATGAGGGGCTTGCTTATTTCCTGGTATATTATCACTGTTAACCTGATCATTCACGTTGTTTTAAGAGGGCTATGGATAGGAGCTATCGGCCTGAGATACGTATCCGGCGATATAGATTATGACGCTCTGAGATACAGCCCGAAATTTACCCGGCATCTAAAGAAAAGGGTAGGCTCTTTCGATAATTATGTGGCTACACTGGAAAAATATTGCAGTGTTATTTTTGCTATAACCTTTCTGCTTGTTTTTTACTTACTGGGACTGCTTTTCACGGTTTTTATATTGGTTGTTATCGGAACCTGGCTGGATCAGGATAATATAGACGATTGGCTTAAGATCTGGCTCGGAGTACCGCTGATTATATTTGTTTCCCTGGGACTGATCTTTACTTTTATCGATTTTATGACCCTGGGAGGCTTAAAACGAAAAAAATGGACCACCTTTTTCTACTATCCTTTCTATTGGGTATTTAAGTACACAACTTTATCATTTCTGTACAGGCCTATGGTCTACAATTTTCTGGATACCAAATTCGGACGACGCCTTAGTTTTGTTCTGGTGCCTTTGTATATCGGGGTTACTATTCTGGCAGGAACGGGCTTTAGTGTATCCAACTATATCAGTGAAAATCAAAGCTCATCATCAATTACTGCCAAGTCAACCAACTATGAAGATGCGATGGGAGATCAGATTCAGCTTATAGAAGATGCCTCTATACCCTCCAAAGTGATTACGGAGAATCATCTGGGCGTTTTTATTGTCTATGACGATGACCTGGAAGACGATGTTTTTCACATTAACGATAGCCTGAAACCAAAAGAGGATAAAAGAGGATTGCACTGGGTGTTTACCAGCGGGACCGTTGATTTCAGGACCAGAGGGAGGCTATTAAAAGAATACCTGACTACCATAGAGGATATGTATTCCCTTAAAATAGATACCACAGATTATAAAAAAGAATTTGTGATCACGACCAATCAGAAAGATCAAAAAGGTTTTGAAACTTACCTGGACCTTAAAGACCTGGACAGGGGGAAACACTTACTGGTCATAAACAGGAAAAGCCGGTGGAGAGATACCATCCGTTATGAGAGGGTTGCCCGTATTCCTTTCTGGTATTATCCCGATTAATAGATTAACTTCCTTTGTGCAGTAATTTACTCCTAAGATGCTGATTTTGTGTTAAAAGTTAAGATAGAAACGTAGTTTCTCATACTTTTTTTAACTTTAAACAAATACTAATCATCATGAAACTAAAATTATTTCTTTTATTCTGCACAGCCCTTATTACCATTCCCTTAATATCTCAGGAAAGCCATGTAAAAGCTCTGGTGGGAGGAACACTTATCGATGGGTTCGGGAGCGACCCGATAAAGAACAGCGTAATCATTATTGAAGGAGAGTTTATAAAAGAGGTGGGAGTAATGGGACAGGTAAAAATACCCGATAATGCCGAAGTTATCTCCACAGAAGGAAAAACAGTACTTCCCGGATTGTGGGATATGCACGTTCACACTATGATTAACGGGCATGCCGACTATTCTTATTGGGATAAAACCTATCCGCCTTTGCTGAAGGATGTTATAATGCCGGCATCGGCACACCAGTTATTAATGGCAGGCGTAACCAGTGCCAGGGATCTTGGAGCTCCGTTAAAGGAAAGTATTGAGGTAAGAGATGCTATTAACCGGGGAGATATTCCGGGAGCTACCTTATACGTCTCGGGCCCGTTTATTCAGCATAAACCCTATCCGGGTACCGAAGCGTTCAGATGGAGTGTGGATAGTCCGGAAGACGGAAAGAAAAAAATAAGAAAACTGGCCAATGCCGGTGTAGATTGTATTAAACTCATCGATCAGGACCAGATGACAATGGAGGAACTGAGAGCCGTTGTTGATGAGGCGCATAAATTCGGATTAAAAGTTGTGGCACACGGGCACAGACCGGAGGAAATACGAAGAGGCCTGCAGGTTGGAGTGGATTGCTTTGAGCACACTGGCCTGTCTTCAGCTCCTGAGTATCCTGCAGATGTAATGGAGATGATAAAAGAGCGTACTGCTCAGATGAATAAAGGACCATTGTTCTGGTGTCCTACGGTAGAAGGATTGTATAATTACGAATATACCAGGGATAATCCTGAGAAACTGGATAATGATTCCTGGCATCGCGGATTACCCGACAGCGTTGTTGCAGACATCAAGGGGAGCATTCAGCATCCGGACAGACTTCCTTATTTTCAGTTAACTCCGGTAAGAAAACCAACCCTCGAACGAAAAATAAAACAACTTATAGAAGCAGGGGTGGTTCTGATGATCGGTACCGATAGCGGTATTCCGATGAAGTTTCACAGTCAGTCTACCTGGAATGAGTTGGATGTATGGGTCAATGAATTTGGGCTGGATCCTATGTATGCGATCAGGGCTGCAACCTATTGGCCGGCACTATGGATGGGAGTAGCCGATAAGGTAGGAACGGTAACCGAAGGGAAATACGCAGATATTATTGCGGTAGATGGCGATGTGCTGAGATATATCAGCCTTCTTCAGGACGTAGATATGGTTATTAAACACGGAAAGAGATATAAATAAATTCCGGCAAACCTAAGAATATAGAGCCCTTTGTTTAAAGGGCTTTTTTAATAAAAAACCATAGGGGAGGGGTAAGCATTTTGTACCGGAAAAGACTAACCTTATATGAGTACTTTACAAAGCAGAACAGAAGAGATCTGGAATACGGCAAGCCATGGCGTTGGAGCACTGCTGAGTGTAGCTGCTTTGGTTATTCTGTTGGCTTTTGACTCCGGTAAAACTGCTTTTAGCACCATGAGCATCCTGTTTTATGGGATCTCCCTGATCGTACTTTATACATCTTCCAGTATTTATCACGCGGTTAAAAGTGTAAAAAGAAAAAATATATGGCGTAAACTCGATCATATAGGCATATATCTGCTTATTGCCGGAACATATACCCCGGTAACCCTTATCAGCCTGGAGAGTGGCTCCGGCTGGCTTATTTTCTCTGTTATCTGGGCATTAGCCCTTAGCGGGATCGTTCTAAAAGTATTCTTTACCGGTAAGTACGAGGTTCTTTCTTTATTGATGTATCTGTTTATGGGCTGGCTTATTGTTTTTGATATGAACGGCCTTATTGAAAACACCACTTCTTCGGGCCTTAAGCTGTTAATGCTGGGAGGCGCGTTCTATACCGTTGGAATTGTTTTTTATGCCCTTCGGAAGATCCCCTATAATCACGTTATCTGGCATTTTTTTGTTTTAGGGGGAAGTATTTCGCATTTCCTCTTTATCCTTACGGATGTTATCTAGGACTTTATTATATCCTGGTATTCCACAAAGAAATCTTCAAACTTGATCATCTGCTCATTCAGGAATTCCATGGCGTCTCTCCAGGTATTCTTATTGTGTATACACAGATTATCTTTCTGAACATAAACTCGGCTTATTTCCTTCCCATTGTCTAAAATGAAAATATCCTCAAAGATCAGATCGGGAAAGTATTCATTCTGCAAAATAGATCTAAGAGAGGTGATCTTTTCAAAATATTTGATACGATTTTCCAGGCTACCTTCTATATCCAGGGTTACAATGGCCTTCTTGGTATCGAAATAGAACTTAAAGGAAAAATCCTTGATCTTGGTATTGTACAGGATCCATTTCCTGGGGAAAGACTTCCCGAATGAGGTCCAGAATTCCTGACGTATTAATTTCGATTCTTCCCTGCTGAACATGTTTAAAGAAAATAAGCGGTTATAACTCCCAGCAATATAACGATCATTTTGGTGATGTTAAATTTATGTCCTTCCGAACTTTCAAACAGGATAGTTGTGGAAATATGAAGAAAGATACCGATCACCAAAGCCGATATCTCGGTATAATAGGTCTTTACCAGTTCTACATGATCGGAGATCACGCTTCCCAGGGGAGTCATTAAAGCGAACAATATCAGAAATACGGCAATTTTCCCTCTGGAAACAGAAGATTCCAGGAAAAATGAACTCAGAATAATGGCTATTGAGATCTTATGTATGACAATGGCATAGATAAGGGTGTCGTGCTGATTGATCGGAAAACCTTCCAGAACGGCATGAATGCTCAGACTGATAAACAACAACCAGGGGAAGGGATTTTGTTTTTCATGAATATGTACATGACCGTGCTCTGCGCCCTTAGAAAAGAACTCCAGAAATATCTGAAGCAATATTCCCAGCATTATAAATACACTGGTATTCTTTGTATTCCCTTCTACAAATACATCAGGTAAAAGTTCAAAAATAGTGAGTGAAAGCAAAAAAGCTCCGCTGTATGCCAGGAATAACTTTATATTGTTCTTATTCCTGAATTTTAATAGCAGAACCAGCAAAAAACCGATTAAAACGGCCAGTATGGGTAAAAAATAGTTGATCATTTATTTGGTAGCACTAATCTTTCGGTTTGTTATCGGGTTATTAATATCGCCGGTTATTCCCGGATAGAGCTGAAAATCAAAAAGAAAAACGGTTAAGCCCCTTATTTTTCCTTTCTTTTCCCCGGCTTTTTTATTAAAGGTGCTAAATTAACGTATTTTTGCCTCTCAATAAATGATATCAATGGGAAATAATTTCAGCATGCTTGCAAAGACCTTCTATGGCTTTGAAGATGTTTTAGCAGAAGAGTTGAACAAACTGGGGGCGATAGGAGTACAAAAAGGGATCCGTAGTGTATCGTTTGAAGGAGATACCGGATTTATGTATAAGGCGAACCTATGCCTGCGCACCGCCATTAAAATATTAAAGCCGATCAGGAGTTTTACCATAAGAAATGAGCATGACCTGTATGAGCAGGTGTATAAAATGCACTGGGATAAATATATGTCCACTCATCATACTTTTGCCATTGATGCCACCGTTTATTCAGAGAAATTCAGGCATTCCAAGTACATAGCTTTAAAGGTAAAAGATGCCATTGCAGATAAATTCAGGAATACGGAGGGAAGAAGACCTAATGTTGATGTAAAATTCCCTGACCTTAGGTTACATGTTCACATCCAGAAGGATCAGTGCACCTTATCTCTCGATAGTTCCGGGAGGTCATTGCACCAGCGCGGATACAGAACGGCAACGAATATAGCGCCTATTAATGAAGTATTGGCAGCAGGAATGTTGTTGATGAGCGGATGGGACGGACAAAGCGATTTTTTAGACCCCATGTGCGGAAGTGGGACGATCCCGATAGAAGCGGCTATGATAGCCTGTAATATTCCTGCTAACATCAATAGAAAAGAGTTTGGTTTTGAAAAATGGCCGGATTTTGATGAAGATCTCTTCGAAAAGATCATGGAAAGCAGTCTGAAAAAGACCAGGGAATTTCATCACAAGATCTACGGATACGACAAAGCACCTTCGGCTATCCGTAAGGCAAAAGACAATGTGAGAAACGCCAATTTAAGCGATTATATAAGTATAGAGGATCAGAATTTCTTTTCTACCGAAAAACCTTCCGAAGAAAAACTGCATATGGTTTTTAACCCTCCGTATGGAGAGCGCCTTAACCTGGATATGGAGAGTTTTTACAAGGAGATAGGGGATACCTTAAAACAGAAATACCCTAATACTGATGCCTGGTTCATCACTTCCAATATCGAAGCACTTAAATTCGTAGGCCTGCGCCCTTCACGAAAAATAAAGCTCTTTAACGGGCCGTTGGAGTCCAAACTGGTAAAATACGAGATGTATGCCGGGAGTAAAAAAGCAAAATTTAACCGATAATACAAGAATCAAAGATGAGTTTGAAAACAAAAGCCCTTCTCTATAATTTTCTGTGCTTTGCCGTCATTTTTTTGACTGCCCGCTTTACACTGGGATATGTAATTCCCCTGAGTAATATTGCCCTGGCAGTCATATCCGCTGTTTTGGCAACGGTACTGGCACCTAAATTTGGTGTTGTCCAGACAAATTCAGGCTATAAGCTTATGATGAAATGGATATTTCTTAAAAAAGTAAGAGAAATAAAATAGCTAAAGCTTACTTCTTGGTTTTGTATAAAGGGATCAGGTAGGTAATGCTGTAATTGTACCCGATACCAAATTTACTGTCCTGAGTGATTCTGTTAAAACCCGGAGACCACAGGTTAGGGAAAATATCTTCTTCCTTCCCTCCGAGTAAATAATTAAGGCGTATACTGGCCCCCAGATATAGATTGTTAAACAACTCTGCTTTAATGGCAAATACAGCTTCGATCCATTGCGAGCTTAAACCGTCAAACTCTCTGAGAATTTCATCTGTTGTTCCTGGTGTATTTCCCTCTCCGAAAAACTGATTTCGATTATTTATAGTAAAGCTATTGACCGTTTGGGAAAAACTGCTGAGTCCGTAGCGCAAACCTGCGGAGATAGAGTTTTGCATCCCGTACCAGTTTTCATAGGTGTTATAATCGAACCCGACTTTTATATAGCTACCCTTTGAAGTGAAATTAAAAAAGTCCTCATCTACTGTATTCTCTTCATTTCCGAGTTCTACAGCTGCAAAAAAACGCTTGCTTACACGATAATCACCTACCAATTCGAATCCGCTGTAATTCTCATCAAAACCGGTCCTGATTAATTTGCTGATATCTACACCTATTCTCAGTCCGTATTTCTCTTTATAAACCACGCTGTCTGTTGCCGTCTGATTCTGAGCAAACAAAAAGCAACAACTAAAGAAGAGGATTGAATTAATGAAATATTTGGACATGAGCTTGATTTTCATTTTCAACAACAGAATTTATTATGGTAATGGTATCTATCCAGTTATCGGCATCATCAGCCCTGGAACCTGTTAACTCTTCGTAATTAATTATAAAACCGCATCCCCTGGAAATAAATACCTCATTTGGTGTATAACTAAAAGTAACAATATCGGAGTTTCCGGTTTCCATGCCCTGATCATCATCCTGAGAATCGATGATCATCGTAAATGCAGTGGAAGTGGCGAAAGAACGTAGTGGAATAGCTATAGAATCTGTATTCTGCCTGTTTATAATAGGAGTTTCAATTCCATCGGTCAGGACGCGTAATGAAGTTACTTCCTTGAAGGCTGTAGGATCATCTGTATCGTAAAAGCGAATAATAAGCTGAGGAGTAGTAGGATCGACTTCCCCGCATATATCGTCGCGCTGGCAACTATAAAGTGCGCTTAGCAAGCCTAAAATACACAGGGGCCATTTAATGATTTTTCTCACTTCGTTTATTTGTCTTTTTATTTATCTCTTTTCCAAAAGTACAACATTTTCTACATGATGGGTCTGCGGGAACATATCTACGGCCTGCACCCGGCTCACCTTGTAAAAATCGTCCATTAAAGCCAGGTCTCTTGCCTGGGTTGCACTATTACAACTTACGTAAACCACTTTGGAAGGGAGAATATTTAAAATTTGTTGTACAACATCTTTATGCATACCATCTCTTGGAGGGTCGGTGATAATAAGATCGGGGGTTCCGTGAGTTTGTATGAAATCCTTATTAAACACATTTTTCATATCTCCCACATAAAACTCAACGTTATCTATCTGGTTTAATTGTGCATTTACCCTGGCATCTTCAATAGCTTCCGGAACGGCTTCCACTCCCACAACCTTTTTTGCTTTTGATGCAACAAACTGGGCAATCGTACCTGTTCCCGTATAAAGGTCGTACACCAGTTCTTCCCCGGTTAAACCGGCAAAATCCCTGGCAACTTTATAGAGCTCGTAAGCCTGATCTGAATTGGTCTGGTAAAAGGACTTCGCATTGATCTTAAATTTAAGACCTTCCATTTCTTCGAAGATATGGTCTCTACCAGCATAACAGATAACCTCCTGATCGTAAATAGTATCGTTTTGTTTCTGGTTGATCACAAACTGAAGAGATGTGATCTCCGGAAAACACTCTTTTAAATGCTCTAAAAGCGCTTCTCTTTTTTCCTTGTGATCTTCAAAGAATTGTATCACTACCATGATCTCTCCTGTAGAGCTGGTACGGATCATTACCGTTCTAAGAAGTCCGTTTTGATTTCTCGGATCAAAGAAGGAAAGATCGTTGTTAAGAGCAAAGGACCGGATCTCCAGCCTGATACTGTTAGAAGGATCTTCCTGAAGATGACACTTTTTAATATCGAGGATCTTGTCCCACATTCCGGGAATATGAAAACCCAGTGCATTCCTGTCGCCCAGATCCTCATCACTTGCAATTTCTTCAGGCGTGAGCCAGCGGCTGTTGGAAAATGAAAATTCCATTTTATTCCGGTAGAAATACTTTTTTTCCGAACCCAGGATCGGGGTCATTTCCGGAAGTTCCAATCCGCCTATCCTTAAAAGGTTATTTTGTACTTCATTCTGCTTATAAAACAATTGATGCTCATAGGCCATATGCTGCCATTTGCATCCGCCGCAAACACCAAAATGTTCACAAACCGGAGCAGTCCTTTTATCGGAATATTCGTGAAAGTGTACGGCCTTGGCCTCAAAATACGCTCTCCTTTTCTTGGTTGTCTGCACATCTACCACATCGCCGGGCACTGCATTGGAAATAAAAATGACTCTCCCGTCAGGGGCCTTCGCTATACTCTTTCCCTTAGCTCCCGCATCTGTTACGGTTACTTTTTCAAAAACCTGTCTTCTGTTTTTCCTTGGCATAGCGCAAAAATAGGAATCGCAATCATATAAATAATGGGAAATCAAATTATCTTTAGAAAAAGAGAAAAAATTAAGAATAAAATGAACCTTTTTATAACTATGGCGTCCTTAGAGTAGACAAACGAATGAATAAAGCAGAACATATATTTGACGCTTTACTGGTTTTGCAATACCAGGCAGGAAACAAAAATGCCATGAACTTACTTGTAAAGCGATGGCATCACCGCTTATGCAGGCAGGCCTTCTGGTATACCAAAGATATGGATACCGCTAAAGATATTGTTCAGGACAGTTGGGGAACAGCTATGAACAAACTGTATCTCCTTCGTGACCCTAACAGTTTTGGAAGCTGGATACGGACAGTAGTTAACCGGAAATCATTAGACTGGATCAAAAAGAATTCCAGAGAAAACACCCGTAAAAAGGAGCATATTTATTTACAGGAGGAAAATTCGTCGGATAAGGAGGATCCTGAAGAAGACGTCACTCTGTTAATCTTAAAGGCTATAAAAGAATTACCGGCCCATCAGCAGCTGATCCTCAATTTGTTTTATGTAGAATCGCATAGCATGAAGGAGATAAGCAAGATCCTGAATGTATCTGTCGGGACGGTAAAATCGCGTTTATTTCACGCGAGGGAAAAATTAAAACTAATACTTAAAAAACATAAGAGATGAAAAAAGACATGGAGAAAATCGATGAGATAATAAAGGAGGCATTAACCAGGGAAGAGGCTGAGTTTTATGAAGAACTGGAAGAACTGAACCTTTTTGAAAAATTGGGCGATGTCTTTAAAGGAAAAATGGGATGGCTGGTAATTATCATGAATATCGTTAGCCTTACCGCTGTTGGATTTGCTGTTTACTGTGCCATACAATTGTTTAATACAGAGAATACCAATGAGCTTATCAGATGGTCATTGGGAGTACTTTTCTCCGCACTGATGGTAAGTATGCTAAAGCTTTATGTTTGGATGCAAATGGATAAGAACGATATCCTGAGAGAGATTAAAAGAGTAGAGTTCCAGCTTTCGGTAATAGCTAAGAAGTCCGATCAATAAATATTAATTTCTATACTGTTAAATAGGCCAATATTTAGTAATTTGCGCTCTCTTCGATGGATGATTTCTCTCCGACAAGAAGGAATTGCTAATGTTTATTCTAAAAATAATTAAAAATGGCAGTTTTAGATCAATTAACATCACAGGATGCCATCGCATTGGAAAATCAGTATGGAGCTCATAACTATCATCCGCTACCGGTTGTATTAAGCAAAGGAGAAGGTGTATACGTATGGGATGTGGAAGGAAAAAAATATTACGATTTCCTTTCGGCCTATTCGGCAGTTAACCAGGGGCATTGCCACCCTAAGATCGTAGGAGCAATGGTAGAGCAGGCACAAAAGCTTACCCTAACCTCCAGAGCATTTTATAATGATATGTTGGGGAGATATGAGAAATACGCAAGTGAGTATTTCGGCTTCGATAAGTTATTACCTATGAATACAGGAGCTGAGGCGGTGGAAACAGCGATCAAGCTATGTAGAAAATGGGCGTATGAGAAGAAAGGGATCCATGAAAATGAAGCACAGATAGTTGTTTGTGAGAATAACTTCCACGGAAGAACAACTACTATTATTTCTTTTTCTAACGATCCGATAGCAAGAAAGAATTTCGGACCTTATACCGACGGATTTATCAAGATAGAATACGATAATCTGGAAGCTCTTGAAAACGCTCTGGAAAACAATAAAAATGTAGCCGGATTCCTGGTGGAACCTATTCAGGGAGAAGCAGGGGTTTATGTACCTTCTGAAGGATTTTT
Source organism: Leptobacterium flavescens (assembly GCF_010671605.1). Taxonomy (GTDB): domain Bacteria; phylum Bacteroidota; class Bacteroidia; order Flavobacteriales; family Flavobacteriaceae; genus Leptobacterium; species Leptobacterium flavescens. The sequence goes on along the minus strand of NZ_JAABOO010000002.1, from coordinate 1,018,679 downwards.
AACGAAAGCTAAAGCCCTTTGTGAAGCGCATGATGTCCTGTTTATTGCTGATGAAGTTCAGACCGGAATAGCGAGAACCGGAAAACTGCTGGCAGTAGACCACGAAGAAGTTACGCCTGATGTACTGATCCTTGGGAAAGCGATCTCAGGAGGAGTGTACCCGGTATCTGCAGTATTGGCAAACGACAATATTATGAATGTGATCAAGCCAGGAAATCACGGATCTACTTTTGGAGGGAATCCGGTAGCTGCTGCGGTAGCTATGGCAGCTCTGGATGTAATTAAAGATGAGCAACTAGCCGATAATGCCGAGCAACTGGGAATTCTTTTCAGAGAGGAACTCAACAAATATATTGAAGGAAGTGATATTGTACGACTGGTAAGAGGTAAAGGTTTGCTGAATGCTATAGTGATCAATGATACGGAAGAAAGTGAGACCGCATGGAATATCTGTGTGGCTTTAAAGGAAAATGGCTTACTGGCCAAACCAACTCACGGAAATATCATTCGCTTTGCACCACCACTGGTGATGAACAGAGAGCAATTGCTGGATTGCGTATCTATTATTGTTAAGACTTTAAAAGAGTTCGAACCTAAATAGAGAGGTTTATAAATAATAAGAAACAGAAAAACTAATCCGATCAGGGTTAGTTTTTTTATTTGGACAGGTTTTGATTCACGAAATATCCGGCACATAGATATGAGTATTACGTATTGAGATGAAACAATTATAACTCACATCTCTATACTCGTATCTCAATCCCGATAGCTATCGGGACTAAATCTTAATTAGGTGCCAGGAGATTGAAAGGGTAAATGTCAACATTCCTCAGGATCCAGAATCCGCCAATAACAGCGAGTACTACCCAAGGTGCCCTGGGGTGATAGAGGAGGTTTTTATAGGTATTTCCTGTCCTCTTTTCCATAAATACGATACTGTAGTGATACACAAAAACTAAAACTGCAGGAATAAAGAGCAGGTTTTGCTTTATAACATCCAGGAATCTGAGGTGAAGCAGGTCGTGTAAGGCTCTTTGACTACCACAACCGGCACAGTAATAGCCTGTAATATGATAAAAAGGACATTTGGGAAAGAATGACTCCTCCTGAGAGGGGTCGTGAGAATAATAAAGGGATAACAAATAAACAATTGCTATCCCTCCTATTATATATAAGATATTTTTAAGAGTTCGCAAGACCTCCTAAAATTGCAAAACCGAAAATTGCTACATAAATAATCCAACCCAGAGCAGCAGCAGCAATTGCAACTATTCCCCAGGTCTTTGCATTTTTGGAAGCAGTTACTGCTCCTTCGTAATTTCCGTTGTCATATTCGGTATTTACTTTAGTGGAGTAGACGATACTTACGATCCCCGGAATTAAACAACAAAGAATGGTACTGATTATAGCCAGTGCCAAATAGTTATTGGGTCTTGGTGGTTTATTAGTTTCCATATATAAAATAGTTTATTTGATTATTCAGATTAATTATTGATTTTGTTCTATAAATTCCTCCATCATTTCCCTGAACTCATCTGCTCCGATCACTACTCTTATATAAATAACCGTTGCTATATAAATAACAAAAAACACGATCCCTATTATGGCCAGTATCTTTCCGGTCTTTACATTTTTGTAATCGGAATACATATCCGGGTTTTCTTTGTAAAGCTTTGTGGCTTTGGCAGCCAGGATCAGGGCAATAGCAGATGCGAGCCCTCCAATTCCCCAACAACAACACAATATAATAGAGCTTATTCCGAGTACTAAAATGAGCGTTGAATTGGGTAACTTTTGTTGTTCCATATAGAGATATTAGTTAGTTATACGGTGTAGTTTAATAAAATAGCTTACCAAAATAATCAAAATATTTAATGATATCAGGCTTATCTTGATAATATTTTGATACCTGAATTTAATAAACAGGTTAAGAAATAGAAAGCCCGCTAAAAGAATAAGTGTATAAATAGCGGGGTATACATAAAAAGCGGCGGCAAAATCTCCTTTAAAGAGATATGCCACCGATCTTTGTAATCCGCAACCCGGGCACTCTACGCCGAACCACCTTTTATTAAGGCATGGAAGCATATAGTCCTCGAGTTTATACGATAATATCATTAATTGTTTATAGCTATTTTCTTGGTGATTATCGAGTTATCAGCAAATGTAACATTAACAATATAAACACCTGTAGTGTACTGAGAAGTACCATAAGTAATTAAACGATCAGTACTGTTCCTTGTATCGTTGAATAATATTTTTCCGGCAACATCATACAGGGTTACAGAATTAATTGTCAATCCAGGGTTTTCAAGAGTTAAAAGCTTGTTTACATTATCCTGGAAAGCATTAAACTCAACGGGTCCGTTATCTTCCAGATCCTCGCTTATTACATCGTCATCGGTAGGATCTCCATCTTCATCTCCTGTAGTGTCATCGTTACCTGCTGTATCGTCTTCACTTACCGGATCACCAGTAGTATCATTATCGTCGTCTGCAACAGGGTTCTTCAGGAACCTGATGGTAAAACGATTATCGTATTGCCCTGCTTCCAGTGTAATCTGATAAGAGTTATCAGTAATGTCATAAGCAGCTCCACTTTCCTTATCGTAAAAGTAAATGGAAACATTTTCATTAAAATTGTCTTTTTGACTAACAGCAATCTCAAAAGTAGATTGATTGCTTACATAGAAACCTATCGGGATCTGCTTGTCAGCAGCAAAAGTAGTTGCCTGGATAACATAGTTCTTACCTTCAATAGGCCAGTAGGCATTATTCCTTAAACCGGAAATATCTATACCGTCTGCACCTCGGTCCACACCATCTGTGGTTCCTTGTACAAAAGAAAGAGCCATTGGCTTTATAAGGTTATCTTCAGCAATTTTTACATTGAATCTCAATAATGAGTTATCCGCATGAGGATTAATACCGGTTTCATCTTCGGTAGTTCCGTAAGTCATCGGAGTATCTATAGATGAACCTTTTTTGGTATTGTTTGCTGTACTATTTGTATTGGAAGCAGTTCCTGAAATAAATTTACTGTCATCAATGATACGCTGAAACTCACTGTTCCCTGAACTTTCCTGTACAAATACTCTATGACTGTTCTTAAAGGTAACCTGCCCTGTAGAAGTAGCAAATACAAAGAACCCCTGAGATACAGGAATAATTTGCCTTGGAACATTGCTTCCTGTCCCTACACCAGGTCCGTCAGCCGTACCATCCTCATTTATATCTGTAAAGGTTGCAGGTGTAAATACACCTTCTCCTCCTGAACCTCCAATCGGTACATAAGTTCCGTACCCTCCCACATAATCTGTAATTTCATGAGAATTGGTAGTTCTGTCTTGTTGCCAGAAATAGGCTTCTCCGTTTATTTCACTATTGTCTGCATCCTGTAAAAAGGCCTGCAGATCCATAGCAGACGGATAAGGATTTCCTACCAGGGTATAATCGTTGGCTACAACAGCCACATTAATATCACCTGTATTAGGTCTTCCTCTGAAATCGTATTGCTGATTGGATCCGGATCCGTTGGTTCCCTTCATAGTAAAACCGGTTCCGGGTGCCAGTGTTATACCGGAAACATCAGAACTTCCCACAAAGGTAAAACCTGCAGTTGAGGTTCCCTGAGCGTATTGATATATCCATTTAGATGCGATCTGGAGAGGAGAGTTATTCCCGTTCTGAGCACCAGGAGCTAAAAGTGTGGCCACCGTAGGACTAAGATCGTTACCACTGTTAGGGTCATAAAACCCTATAGTAGTGTTGAAATTAGTGCCTTGCGGATCGTGCACCGGGCTACTCCAGTAATTGTAATCGTATTCATCGGCAGTTCCTTCCTGATGCAGGGATATTTTACCTGCTCCAATGTTGGCGGTGCTGTTTGCAGAGGTTGTCTGAAAAAGCATCCCTTCATTTCTTAGAAAGATAAAACCGTTATTGGCCTGGGTATAATCGCTGGCCGTTCCTTGAAGTTCAATATCTGCAGCGGCATTGCCGAAGTCACCAACGAAAATCTGTTGGTTGTTCACATACACATAAGAACCATTACTAACGTATAGTTGTCCATAACTATAACTAGTAACTAATAGGGCTATAAGTACTAATTTTTTCATGGTATTGAAGGTTAAGTTCAATTCATTTACATTTGTAAAAGTACAAACTTTAATCTAAAAACGGCTAAATGAATCGATTATCGAAAGAAAATACGGGTAAAATACTGTATTTTTTATGTATTGTTGTTGGAGCGGGACTACTTTTTACTGTAAAATGGGCGGAAGAAACCAGAGGGATTTATGTTAAAATTGTGGGTTTTGTACTCATTATGTACGGTTTGTACGGTGTTAGCTCGAAGCTTGTAAAAGGAAATCAGGAGCCCCCGGAAGATGAAGTTTAGAGAATTTAACAGCCAGGAAATTGTATAAAGCAGGAGATATAGTAGAAACGATAGATGATTCTTTAAGAGGAAAAATAGTTTCCTTAAAAGATAAGACGGCCATCATTCTGCTGGAGGATGGTTTTGAGATGGAGGTACTTCAGAACGAACTGATCAGAATAGATGATCCTTCCATTTTAAATATATCGAACTTCGAAGCTGCTCAGGCAGCTAATGAAAAAGAATCAACAAAGAAGAAAAAGCAACCCAAGGTAAAGCCTAAAGAAAGGAGTGCAGCTAAAATGGAGGTAGATCTTCATATCCATCAGCTAACGCCATCCAGCAAAAACATGTCCAATTTTGATATGCTGAACCTTCAACTGGAAACGGCTAAAAGACAATTGGATTTTGCCATCAGAAACCGTATCCAAAAAGTGGTTTTTATCCACGGAGTAGGAGAGGGAGTATTACGGACTGAGTTGGAATACCTGTTTAAAAAGTATGAGAGAATAGATTATTACGACGCCGATTTTAAAAAATACGGATTCGGAGCAACAGAGGTCTATATCTATCAGAAAGCCTAGTTGGTAGTAAGTGTCCCGAATTCGAAATTCGTATCCACCAATCGCTCACCATTGGTATTAAGTAAAACCAATCCTTCTATATTAATAGTGTGCTGATAGGTAGTAGTACCATTATCCATAACTTCTACTGTATTCACTCTTATGGTACCGGCACTGGCCTCCAGTTCACTGGTAACCGTAGGATCTGCAGGAGGTAATTCACTACAAAAATAAGTATTGCTTACATTGGCAGAGAAAGCCCGATAAAAGAATTGTGATTGCCCGGGAATGGTGCTTGTTCTTCCTTCGGCTTCCGTAACTGTATTTTGTATCAGGTCATCGGGCACCTGGAGAATAAGGCTTTCCGAACCGTTTATCTTAAATAAAAGCGTAGTACTTCCCGTGCAGGTCTGGATAGAAACATTGTCAAAATCCAGGGTTTCAACCTGCAGATTTCCATCATCACAGGCTATAAAAAAAAGTACACTTAAAGCTATCAGAATCTTTTTCATCATATGGTCTTTCATCGAAACAAATGTAAAGTAAAACTGGGTTTATAACGAATATTATGAATAATAATTTTATTTGATTTATTTTTGCGCACTATGAGGAAAGTATATTTTGACAGCGCGGCTACAACACAGCTAAGAGGAGAGGTCATTGAGCAAATGCAAGCCTCTCTGAGCGAGGCATATGGGAACCCTTCTTCCACTCATAGTTTTGGAAGATCTTCCAAAACTTTAATAGAAAAAGCAAGGAAAACCATTGCTAAATATCTGAATGCTCATCCTTCGGAGATCATTTTTACTTCGGGTGGAACGGAGGCAGATAATATGATCCTGAAATCGGCGGTGAGAGATTTGGGTGTCAAAACTATTATTACCTCAAAAATTGAACATCATGCGGTTCTTCATACGGTAGAGCATCTTCAAACCGAATACGGAATTGAAGTAAAGTATGTGGTGCTGGATCCTGACGGAACTCCTAATCTTGAGCATTTGGAGTGGTTACTGCAATCCGATCCTTCCAAAAAACTGGTAAGTCTGATGCATGTTAACAACGAGATTGGAAATATGATCGATATTCAGGCGGTAAGTGATGTATGCAAAGCAAATGATGCACTCCTGCATTCAGATGCCGTTCAGTCTATCGGGCACTGGGAATGGGATGTTCAGAAAACCAAGGTAGATTTCCTGGCTGCTGCGGCACATAAGTTTCACGGACCTAAAGGTATTGGGTTTGCCTATATCAGAAAAGATTCCGGCTTAAAATCGCTGATTTACGGAGGTGAGCAGGAGAGAGGTTACCGTGCGGGAACCGAATCTACTCATAATATTATAGGGCTGGAAACTTCCTTTACCCTGGCGTATGACAATCTTGATGAAGAGCGAGACTACGTAAGAGGTATTAAAAGATACTTTATCGATAAAATTAAAGAGGCTTTTCCTGATGCCGGTTTTAACGGGAGTTGTGAGGATTGCGAAAAAAGCACCTATACCCTTGTTAATGTAAGGCTACCGCTAAGCCCGGAAAAATCGCAGATATTGCTTTTCCATCTCGATATTAACGGAATTGCTTGTTCCAAGGGAAGTGCATGTCAGTCAGGGAGTAGTATGGGGTCTCATGTATTGAGCTCAATTCTCAATACCGAAGAGCTCGAAAAACCTTCTATTCGATTCTCCTTCTCCAAATTCAATGATAAAGAGGATGTAGATTATGTGGTAAAGGTGTTGGAAGATTTCGCTAAAAGCTAATCTTTTCTGCGTTTTTTCTCTTTTTCCCGGTCGTAAGGAAATTTCCTTGCGGCATTTTTCATCATCCCTTCAATGATGGCATTAGTATTCTTTCCGGATTTACGATTGATGACTTTTTCGTACTTCCATAGCAGTTTCCCTGTTTTTCCATCACTTATTTTGATAGCAATACGGCCGAAATCCGATTTTCCCATAATAATAGAGAGGAAATCCACTTTAGGGACACTCTTGGAGATCAATGCACTAAGGGTCAGGTTTCCACTGATGAGTCCGTCCACATTCAGGATCTTACATAACTCCTGAGTGGTATAGATATCGATATTATCGATAGAGATCCCATTCTGTGCAAGGATAGCATTGGTGTTCTTAATATCCTGGAACTCTACCGAAAACTTCTTTTTTTCCTTTCTCTTTAAAAAGTAGTTTTCCAGGGCATTTTGTACCGCTTCCCCTTCCTGATCTTCCAGCTCGTCAAGCTGTTCTTTAGAAAGTTCCTGTTCTTCGTCCAGTTCCAGGGTAGCCAGAAAAGGAACAATAGCCAGGATCTTATGATCTTTGCTAAACTCCTTAAAGTTATTGTGTTCGTATATCGTTTTTTGCCCGTAAGTGAATAATGAGATGGATAAAAAAAGAAAAACTAATTTTTGTTTCATTTTAAAAACGCATTCCTAATTTAATATTAAATACTCTGCCCGTTAAAAAGTTGGGGACGCTGAATTGACGTCTTGTATTGACATCGCGTACAAAGGTACTGGTTATTGCGTTTCTATTGTCAAAAAGATTATAAATTTCGAATCCGAGGTTCAATTCTTTGAATTTATTCAGCCAATGACCTTTCCCGAATTGCTTCTGACGATCGGCCAGAACATAGGAAATACCCAGATCTGCCCTCCTGAAATCCCTTAGCCTGTTCTGAAATTCTGCAGGATCTTCAAAACCGGGAGATCCGGTAGGAAGCCCGGTATTGTATACCAGGTTGAGGTACATTTTAAGATCGGGGATCTTGGGCACATAATCCTGGAACAGCACAGCAACTTTTAAACGCTGATCTGTAGGGCGGGCAATATATCCGGTATTATTTGAATTTTCTTCTGTTTTCAGGTAGCCAATACTCAACCAGGACTCCGTTCCCGGTACAAATTCTCCGTTCAGACGCAGGTCGAGCCCATATGCAAAAGCCCGGGCGTCATTATTGGCCCTGTATCGTATCCGGACATTTTCGAGCGTATAGATATTTACATCCGAAAGCGATTTGTAATAGGCCTCCGTAGTTAGCTTAAAAGGCCGGTCCCACAATCGGAAGCTATAGTCATTTCCGAGTACCACATGAATAGATTGCTGTGCTTTTACCCCTGGTTGCACTACGCCATCAGGATCCCGTAATTCCCGGTAAAAAGGAGGTTGATGGTAAAAACCACCTGCCAGCCTGAAAAGCATATCCTTATTCCAGTTGGGTTTAAGGGCAAATTGAACCCTCGGACTTACTACCGTTTGAGAGGTCCTGTCTATGTTTTCTCCGCTTACTGTCCAGTTTTGCGCTCTTACCCCGGCGTTCATCCATATTTCATTTTCTCCCCAGTAGGTACGCCGGCTCCACTGAAGATATGCAGAAACGCGATCTATTTTGGTGAAATTGGTGGCTCTTCTGCTCTGAAAAGCCTCCAGGGGTGCATCAAAAGGTTCGAAGGGTTGGTCATTGTCAAAATCCGGAAAGGGAGGCCTGATAGAAAAACCGGCAGAATCGATGACCTCGAATTCGCGAAGGCGATCCCTGATATCTTCATGTGTGTATTTTACTCCCCAGTCTATCTGATTCCCGTTCTTAACCAAATTGGCTTTGTGTTCCAGGTTAAAGATCAGAGCATCCAGATCGTTACGGGCATGGGTAAACTGACTTCCCACACCTTCTGAAAATTCTACTTCTCCCAGGTCCTGATCTCCGATATTCGAGTTTACTTCTCCCAGACGGTACTGAGCCAGAATATCAAAATGTTCCTCTTCCAGCGTGTGATAAGCAGAACCTATAAGTTTAAGGGTGAGATCCTCATTAACAAAATAATTGGCTTTAAAGGCCCCGAAGGTGGTAATATACTGGTCTTGTTCCTGTCCTTCATAAACCACCAATAAGGCAATAGGTTCATCTATGGTCCCGAAATTGGTTTGCCTGCTTATGGGCTGAAAATCGTAATCGTTTATGGAGAAATTACCCAGCAGGCTCAGGTGGAACTTACTGGAAAACTTGTATTTAATTAAACTCTGGATATCGCCAAAAGCGGGTGTAAAGTTGGTTTCTGTCTGCCTGCTGTTTACAAGTAAGCTGTTATCTCTGTAGCGTATTCCTGTAATGGTAGATAATTTCCCGTCGCCGGAAACCGTCTCTACGGATGCGCTTCCTCCCAGCAAACTCAGATTTAGACTTGCCCCGAAAGATACCGGGGTTTTATAGGTAATATCCAAAACCGACGATAGTTTGTCTCCGTATTTTGCCTGGAAACCCCCTGCAGAAAAATCGACGTTCTGTACCAGGTCACTGTTTACAAAACTAAAACCTTCCTGTTGCCCCGATCTGATCAGGAACGGACGGTAAACCTCAATTTCATTTACATATACCAGGTTCTCATCAAAGTTACCTCCGCGAACAGAATATTGCGTACTTAATTCGTTATTGGAATTTACTCCCGGGAGGGATTTAAGGATATTTTCAACTCCGGCGTTGGCACCCGGAATAAGCCGGATTTGCTCGGGAGAGATATTTACGATCCCTTCTACCGTTTTCCTTCCTTTGGAAGAAACCACTACTTCGTCTATCTGTTCTATATTTACTTTAAGTACCGGGTTAAACTCATAATCTTCGCCATCGGTCAGGGTAAGCCTTAAAACTACTTTCTTAAAGGAAATATGAGAGAAAGTAAGTACCACATTCTTATTGGCCAGAATAGAAAGCGAATAAAAACCATTCCTGTTGGATTGAGTTCCTTCTCCGTCGGCAACAATATTTACATTGGGAACAGGTTGATTGTTTTCATCCAGAATAACCCCTTTCACGGTCGCCCTTTGAGCAAAGATGGTCTGAGTTACAAGAGTAAGGAGAATAAGGACGAAAAAGCGGGACAGGTTCAAAATAAGGACGGTTTAATTTTTTAAATAAAATTTACTTGTAAAGGTAGTGCTGTTTCCAACATTATCTGTTACTATAACTTTTAAATTTTGTTCTTCAGATCCGGATTTCAGATCTCTCAGGTCATAACTCAGCATATCTTTTTTAGGCTCGTATTCCATTAATATCCATTTTCCGTTTATCGTTGCCCTATAATTAGCTATCCCTGTTTCCAGATCTTCAATCTTTACCTTCAGATACTGATAGTTGGTCAGCCACTGATCTCCTTTAAAATTAATAGGGGTGACCTTTGGGGAAATAGTATCCGTAGCAAGAGTATAAACGCCAAGGTTCCTTGTTTTAGTACTTAAAACATCTCCTCTTTTAGCGGTATCCTCATAAACCAGCTCGTTGTCTTCTTCGTCATATCTGGCAATGTACAGCTTTCTCCTTTCTTCCTCTGAATAGGATGAGGTATCAAAGCTTACCGTAAAATTCCTATGTACGGGGATCTTATCGTGATGAATATTTAAAGTACTATCTGTTTTTTGGATATCTATATAAAAGTTCTCGTAAAAGGAATTGGCCGGAAAAAAGACGGAGCAGCCTTCAAATTCGTAATTATTATCGATCGAGGCCCTGAGAAAATTATCGGTTACGAGGGTTTCGGTTTTTTCTATTACTTCCTGTTTTTTACCCTCTACCGGTATCCTGATGGTACTTTTATTCCCTTTAAAATCGCTTATTCTTATTTCTATCGTGTATTCCTGTCCCTCTTCGATTTCAAGAATACCATCATTAACCGTTGTTTCATATATACTGAGTGGGTTTTTTGGAGCGATAAACAATTTCTGTACCCTTTCTTTTTCCGTCCTGTACCTTTCGAAATCTATAAAAGCATTTATAAAACGGGTCTCGGCAAAGGAGAATTTTTCAAAATCATAACTAAAGTGCTGTTGCCCGTTCAGCATCATTTCTACCGCATAAACACCGTTCTTATTATAAGTGTGGTCCTGTTGATCATAGGTATTGACCCCAAAACCTATCTTTCCTTCGGCATAGACCTTTTCTGCCAGGAAATTACCATTGCCCTGCTGCGTGAGTTTAATCTCTATTGGAACATTGGATTGGTTTATCTGAGCATTGTCATCTATGGAATAACCGAAAAGGCCAAGGACCCGCGGTGCTTTGGAATCTGAAATGTTGATCCCGAAATGCATGGGGTTAATGGGTTTCTGAGCACTGTCTCTGTACTCGAAATGAAGATGAGGCCCGCCGCTGCTTCCCGTATTTCCGCTATAGGCTATCAGATCTCCCTTGCTAACCTTAAACTCATTTGGTTCCGGAAATATCTCTACTTCATAGGACTCACGTTCGTATTGTATCTTCTTGACATACGCTTCAATCTCGGGGGAAAACTTTTTAAGATGGGCGTATACAGAGGTGTAGTATCCGTTAGGGTGTACAATATAGAGTGCTTTTCCAAATCCCCAGGGAGAAACTTTTATCCGGGTTACGTAGCCATCACCTACAGAAAAAATTGAAAGCCCTTCCCGTTGCTGGGTCTTTATATCTATTCCGGAATGAAAATGATTGGAACGTAATTCCCCGAAAGTCCCCGAAAGTAAAAGCGGAATATCAAGGGGAGGCCTGAAGGCATCTTTTGGATATTCTTTCTGGGCAAACGTGGGAACCGTAAACAGAATAAAGAAAAAGGCTAAAAACCGCATAGCAATCATATTGTGAAGCTAAAAATAAATAAATGAGTTAAACTGATAAAATTCACAACCTAAAAAGAGCAAATATTATTGCACAATGATAGTAATTTAGTGCTTTTAAGGAAGAATTTTTGCCATAACTATTGCGAAGTATGCTTAGGTATGTTATTTTTGTAAATATATGTATTGAATTTGCAGGGCATGAGCGATGTTACCCATATTGTTGATTCGCTGGAAAACAGAATTAGCAAATTGCTTCATAAATACGAAGCATTAAAGCAAGCGAATCTTAAATTAACTCAGGAATTAGCAATTTCGGAACGGGCCAGAGCAGAACAGGAAAAGGTTGTTTTGGAATGGGAAGAAAAATACAATGCTCTAAAGCTGGCCAATTCAATGCTTGGCAGTAGTGAAACAAAAACAGAAGCTAAGCTTAAAATAAATACTTTAATACGAGAGATTGATTATTGCATTGCTCAACTTTCGGAATAGTGCTCTAAAAATAATATGGAGGAAAAGCTCAAGATTAAGATCTCTATCGCAGATAGGGTTTATCCGCTGACAATACGACCGAGCCAGGAAGAAGGATTGCGAAAAGCAGCAAAGGAAATAGAGGCACTGATAAAACAATTTGAGCAAAATTATGCCGTAAGGGATAAGCAGGACGTATTGGCTATGTGTGCGTTGCAATTTGCATCGCAGGTAGAGCAAAAAAGTATAGATAAAGAAAACGTAGATGTTGAAGTAAGAGAACGTTTAAAGACCTTAAACGAACTCTTGCGAGAAAAACTTAGTTGAATACAGAAGTTCTTTTAAATAACATAAAGTTACTGCCTACATTGGTTTATATTTTTTGACAAACTCAACGCTATAAAATTCAAAAGGGTGAGTTTAAGTTGTAAAAGCATGCCGTCTTTGTCACGGATCCTTGAGCAGCTTGTTAGCCCTAAACTTGTATTTAGGAGTTTGTACAAAGCTCGACCGATGTAGGCTTTTTTTATATAAATAAGATAAAGATGGATAATACAACATTATTAGTTATTGCAGTAGTTGTTGGTTTGGTTATAGGGTTTGCAATTGCAAAGTTCCTGGAGAAAGGAAAGGCGTCAAAGATGATTTCCTCAGCAAAGAAAGAAGCATCCTCCATAGTGAAGAACGCTAAAAGAGAAGCAGAAAACATAAAAAAAGATAAAATATTTCAGGCAAAGGAGAAGTTCCTGGAACTGAAAGCCGAGCATGAAAAAGTTATAATTTCCAAAGACAAGAAGATAGCAGAAGCCGAAAAAAGAACAAGGGATAAAGAATCCCAGGTTACGGGAGAGCTTAATAAGAACAAGAAATTAAACGATGCTCTTGAAGAGAAAATAAAGGATTACGATTACAGGATAGATTTCCTGGACAAGAAAAAATCCGAAGTAGATAAACTTCACAAAAGCCAGGTAGAACAGCTGGAAGTTATTTCCGGACTTTCTGCAGATGAGGCTAAAGATCAACTTATAGAATCCTTAAAGACCGATGCCAAGAGCGATGCAATGGCTTATATCCAGAACACTATGGAAGAAGCCAAATTAACCGCTCAGCAGGAGGCAAAAAAGGTGATCGTCAATACCATTCAGCGTATCGGTACCGAAGAAGCGGTAGAGAACTGTGTTTCTGTTTTTAACCTGGAATCAGACGATGTAAAGGGAAGGATTATCGGTAGGGAAGGAAGGAATATCAGGGCTCTGGAATCGGCTACGGGAGTAGAGATCATTGTAGATGATACTCCGGAAGCAATTATCCTGTCCTGCTTTGATTCTGTGAGAAGGGAAATTGCCCGTCTTTCACTTCATAAACTGGTAATGGACGGAAGGATCCACCCTGCACGTATTGAAGAGGTGGTTCAGAAAACAACCAAACAGATCGAAGAAGAGATTATAGAAGTAGGTAAGAGAACCGTTATCGACCTGGGTATCCACGGATTGCATCCGGAACTGATCAAGGCGATCGGAAGAATGAAATATCGTTCTTCATATGGACAGAACCTACTGCAACACTCCAGGGAAGTAGCAAAACTATGTGGAGTGATGGCTGCGGAACTCGGATTGAATCCGAAACTTGCCAAGAGAGCCGGACTTCTTCACGATATTGGAAAAGTGCCGGAAACTGAAACTGAGATGCCTCACGCTGTACTTGGAATGGAATGGGCAGAGAAATACGGAGAGAAGCCGGATGTATGTAATGCCATCGGAGCTCACCATGATGAGGTAGAGATGAAATCGCTGCTTGCACCTATCGTACAGGTTTGTGATGCCATCAGCGGAGCGAGACCCGGAGCCAGAAGACAGGTATTGGATTCATACATTCAGCGTTTAAAGGACCTTGAAAATATAGCCTTCGGATTTACGGGAGTGAAAAAAGCCTATGCTATTCAGGCCGGTAGAGAACTTAGGGTGATCGTGGAAAGTGAAAAAGTAAGCGATGAAAAAGCGGCAGAACTGTCGTTTGAGATCTCGCAGAAAATACAAACCGATATGACCTATCCCGGACAGGTAAAGATTACCGTTATCAGGGAAACCAGAGCGGTGAATGTTGCGAAATAAATATTAAGAATATAGATAATTGAAGGCCCTGGTATTTAATACCGGGGCTTTTTTTGTTATATAGAGATGAGTACTCCTCCTTTTCCTTCGACTGCGCTCAGGATGACAGGAGGAGAATTATACATTTCACAATACATAAAAATTCTGCCTATAATGTCATTCCTGCGAAGGCAGGAATCCATAAAGACCGACCTATCTATTGACAGACTGGGAAGAGGGTGTAAAGAACAGTAAAAATCCTATTTCGACAGTGTATTACGAGGAGTGAAACGACGAAGTAATCCTTCTTATGTAAAATGAGATCGCTTCTCTACACCCGTCTGTCGACGAGTCAAGCTCGCGATGACAGGAGGTGAGTTTTGTATTTCTCTTACGTTAAAAGCGGAAGGGTTAATTTCAAAACTTAGCTGCTTTCTCAAAAAGACTTAGCACGTAACTCAAGAAGACTTAGCTGGTAAGTCACGAAGACTTTGCAGCTTTCTTAAAAAAAGTATGCAGCTAACTCTTCAAGACTTTGCAGGTAACTTTTTTTGACTTAGCAGGCAGGTCTAAAAAAGGCCCTGAATACAGGACTTCCCAAACAGCAAAATTTATCCAAAAAGAGGAGAAATCTCCTTTAGTTACACTCAATTACCTGGCCGTCTTCTCTGTACAGGCTGATCTCTCCATCCAGTTGAAGCGCAATAACGCTTACATCTTTATCCAGCGAATTTTCGGGGACATCAATATAGAGAAGACCGGGAACATCACTCCAGTACTGTTTTCCAACGATCTTATGGGAAAGCTTTGTTCCGTTACCAACTACCCGTATCCTGTTTATCTTGTTCTTCAAACCTTTTATAACAATAGGTCCGTTTGGTCTGTGGTCCAGGAAAAGGTACAGGATCTTCCGGTCTGCCGAGAGTGTTGTAGGGCCGTAAAAATGTCCTGCAGGGACACCTGCCCGGGTATTGTAAATAGCTTCTTCATGCTTTTTGGTCCACTTCCCAAGACTTTTCAGGATCTTTTCCTGCTCTTCCGGTATGGTCCCGTCTGCCTTCGGACCGATACCCAGCAGAAGGTTTCCGCCCAGACCGATACAATCAACAAAGATCCTGATGATCTGATTAGCCGATTTGTAGTTGTGATCGTTATGCTGATATCCCCAGGAATCGTTAGTGGTCATGCATAATTCCCAGTACTTGTCTTTTGGCCGGCTTACGGGAAGCCCCTGCTCCGGAGTTGCGTAATCGCCATATCCGCGTATCCTGGAATTCAGAATAACATTCGGGTTCCATTGCCGGAGGGAATCACTTAATTCTTTAGCTTTCCACTGCTCGGCACTCTGCTCCCAATCGCCGTCAAACCAGTAGAGGTCGGGCCGGTAATTCACCGAAAGCTCTTTTAGCTGATCAAAATTAAACTTCACAAACCGCTGCCACTTTACCGGATCTGTTTCATATCTTTTTTCGTTTCTCAGGAAGTTAGGATAATCAGGATGAGACCAATCCAGCAGGGAAAAATACAGACCTACCTTTAATCCTTGCTGCCTCAGTGCTTCGGCAAAAGGCTTTACCAGATCTTTTCGGGCTTTTGTTTTTCTTACGTCAAGTTCACTCCATTTGCTATCCCAAAGTGCAAATCCGTCATGGTGTTTGGTAGTGAGAACAGCGTATCGGGCACCGCTTTCTTTAATGAGTCCTGCCCAGTATTCCGGATCGTATTTCCTGGCGGTAAAACCACTTAATTGCTTCATATAATCTTCATAGGAGATATAGCCGTTAAAGAAAGACCAGGACTCATCTATCCCATTTACAGAATAGATCCCCCAATGAATGAAGATCCCGAGCTTAGCTTCTTTAAACCATTTCATACGCTGGCTATCAGACTGGTCTTGAGCCTTAAGCGGAGCGGATAATAATATGACAATCAGAAAGAGGAAATTGTAGAATTGCAGTGGTTTTTTCATTTTTAATCGGGTATTAAAGGCATTTATATCCTTGATCATTCTGCATCATCCCAGGCGGTATCCGTATAAAAGTACAGAACTTTATGTGAAATTTACAAGCGATAATGTATTTTTAGAACATGATATACAGATTCGCATTCCTATTGTTTGCAGGCCTCTGTTTTTTAGGCTGTAAGAAGCAGGACAAAACCGTATCCATAACCGATATTCACGATTCATGGCAATTTAAAGAGACCGCAGCCAAAGATTGGAACACTGCCAGTATCCCGGCTACTGTACACAGTAACCTCCTGGAAAATCAGATGATAGACGATCCTTTTGTGGGAGATAATGAATTTAAACTCCAGTGGATCTCAGAAAAGGATTGGGAATACAAAACAACATTCGAGGCGGATGCTTCATTGCGGTCCAAAAAGCATATTGAATTACACTTTGACGGCCTGGATACCTATGCATCCGTTTACCTGAATGACAGCCTGATCCTGGAAGCTGATAATGCTTTCAGACGATGGAAAAAGGATGTCAAGAAGATACTTCGGGATAAGAATAGCCTGCGAATCGTTTTTAAAAACGCGACGGAGATAGAAGAGGTCGAGAAGGCAAAATTGTACTATGAACTGCCGGAAGGGAACAGGGTATTCAGCAGAAAGCCACAATTTCATTATGGCTGGGACTGGGGACCTAAATTTATTACTTCGGGGATCTCCGGTCCGGTACAGTTAAAGGCCTGGGATGACCTGAAAGTGGAAGATATTTTTATCCGCCAGGAAAAAATGGATAATGAAAGGGCGCTGCTCACTGCAGAAATAGAACTGACAGCCGATGAAAGTAAAACCGTGACCGTAGAGGTAAAGGTAAACGGTGATGCAGTTTCTTCGCATGAAATGCAGTTGCGTAAGGGAAGATCCGATTATCGGATCCCGTTTGAAATTGAGGACCCGCAGTGGTGGTGGACCCATAATCTCGGCGACCCCTACCTCTACGATATCCAGGTAAATATTTTTGATTCCAGGGCTCTCTATGCCAGTAAAACCATCCGGAAAGGCCTCCGGACCATAGAACTGGTTACTCAGGAAGAAGAGGGAAAGAAAGCCTTTTATTTTAAACTTAACGGGGTGCCTGTGTTTATGAAAGGAGCCAATTATATCCCGCAGAACAGTTTTCAGGACCGGGTAAAAAAAGAAGATTACGAAAGATTGCTCAGCGATGCGGTGAAATCAAATATGAATATGCTGAGAGTATGGGGAGGGGGGATCTATGAAAAGGATATTTTTTATGATCTCTGTGATGAAAAAGGGATCCTCCTGTGGCAGGATTTTATGTTCGCCTGTGCCATGTATCCGGGAGATGAGGCTTTTTTACAAAATGTAAAGGAAGAAGCGATCGATAATATTAAACGCCTGAGAAATCATTCCAGCATTGCGTTGTGGTGTGGGAATAATGAGAATTCGGAAGGCTGGGCCCGGTGGGGCTGGCAGGCCGGAAAAAGCGAAGAACAAAAAGAAAGGATCTGGGGGCATTACCAGGCCGTATTTAACGGGATACTCCCGGAACAGGTTAAGCGCCTGACCGATGATATTCCTTACTGGGAGAGTTCTCCCAAGTACGGGAGGGGAGATGAACGCTATATAAGCGAAGGAGACGCCCACGACTGGTGGGTCTGGCATGATGCCTATCCCTTTGAGCATTTTGAGGAAAATGTTCCCCGATTTATGAGTGAATTCGGTTTTCAGGGATTCCCTTCCTATAAGGCCATAAAGTATGTAACCCAATCAGATAGCATTGATATATCAGGTAAGAACTTTGTTTCCCATCAGAAGCACTCCAGAGGGTTTCAGCTGATCCGTGAATATATGGAGAGGGATTTTCCGGTTCCGGATACTGATGAAGATTATGTATATGTAAGTCAGCTGTTACAGGCCTATGGAATAGGGAAGGGGATAGAGGCCCAGCGCAGGGCCATGCCCTATTGTATGGGAAGCCTGTACTGGCAGCTTAACGATTGCTGGCCGGTAGTTTCCTGGTCGGGCATAGATGGTTTGGGAGAATGGAAAGCGCTTCAGTATACAGCAAAGCACGCATTTGAAGACTTGCTGCTATCATCCAGACTCCAACAGGATACTTTGGAAATAAACCTGGTAAATGATGCCTTATCCGGGCTAAAAGGCGATTTGAAGCTGTCTTTGATCGATTTTGAAGGCAAGGAGCTTTGGAAAACCGAAATGCCTGCGGAGGTAGGAGCTAATGAAAGCAAACTGGTATACAGATTTCCACTTTCGGTTATCGGCACCGATAGAAAGGAAGTGGCATTAAAGGTGGATTTTAACGGAAAAGAAAGGGTCTTTTATTTTGTAAAGCCCAAAGAGCTCGGATTAAAAAGAGGGAAGATAGAAAGGCAGATACAAAAAAAAGAAAGCGGTTATGAGATCGTCCTGACCTCAGACACTCTGCAAAAGGATGTGTTCCTGTATACGGATACGGAAGGGCATTTTGAAGATAATTTCTTCGACTTGCTTCCCGGTACGGAAAAGCGCATACAATTCTCCACTCAGGCCGATCTTAACGAAAAGGACCTGCATCTTAAAACGCTTAATAAAATAATAGACAGTCAATAAAAAAGCCGCTCTAAAGCGGCTTTTTTACATAATTACAATTTGGATTAGTCGTCCATTGTTCGGAGTTTCTTGAGTTTTGCTTTCCACAATTCAAGATCCGATTTATGCTTGTCAATATTCTTCACTACATCTTTAACCAGAGGGTTGTCTTCGGAAGCATTTGAGAAGAACTGAAGGTTGTTTTCCAGCTGGCGGATCGCCGATTTCAGTTCATCTATTTTTCTTCTGATGAAAATACGCTCGTTATCCAGAAGGTGACCGTCTTTGGCACCAGCCAGTTGCTGAAGCTTATTTCCGTATTTCAACAACTCTGCCTCCTGTTTGTCCATATCCAGTTTTCTGAACAGGGCATCCAGGATCTTATTAAATTTGGCTTCAATGCTTTTCTTGTTATAAGGTACCCGTCCTATGGATTTCCATTCGCTGATATACGCTTTAATGGCCTCGAGGTCCTTTTCTTTTTCTCCCGAAAGCTCAAACTCCTTCAATCTGTCGAGGAAAGCCTTTTTGGCTTCAAAAGCTTCGAGCTCCTCCTTATTATCTTCATTTCTCTGAGCGTGTAGCCTGTCGAAATAATGATTACAGGCAGTTTTAAAATCATTCCAGATCTTATCGGAGAACTTTCTGGGTACATGCCCTATCTTTTTCCAGTCTTCCTGTACCTTTTTGAGGATAGGAGTGGTCTGCGCCCAGTCATCACTGTCTTTTAAAGATTCTGCAAGCTTAACCAGTTCCAGTTTCTTCTCGTAGTTATCGTGCTGTTCCTTTTTAAGGTTCTTGTAAAAGGCGTTTTTATTCCTGTTAAAGGTCCTTACTGCTTCCTTGAAGGCCGCCCAGGTGGCTTCATTAACTTTATGCGGAACTTTTCCGGCTGCAAAGAAGGATTCTCTAAGAGCTTCGATCTCTCTGATCTGTTTTTGCCATTCGTTATGGTTGGAAGCTTTTTTTTCTGCAATTTGGTTGATACCTGCAATGATACCGTTCTTGATCTCCAGGTTTTTCTCATATACACTGTCGAGGTTCTTGAAATACTCCTGACGACGATCGTGAATAGCCTTTGTAGCTGCACTGAAACGATTCCACACATCTTCTCTGTGCTCGCGGTCAACCGGTCCGATCTCTTCTTTCCACACTTTATGCAGTACCTGAAGTTCCCTGAAGGCTTTGCTTATATCTTCTTCTTTACTCAGTTCTTCGGCCCTTGCAACCAATTTCTCTTTTTCTTCCAGGTTATGCCTGAAATCCAGATCTCTGAGATCTCTATTCAGATCGAGGAAGTCATAAAAGATCTCTACATGATGGTGATAGGTTCTCCAGACATCATTATAACTCATTCTGGGAACTGGCCCGGCCGATCTCCATCGGTCCTGTAATTCCTTAAAATGCTTATAAGTAGTATTTATATTTTCCTCAACATTGATAAGTCCCTTGAGTTCTTCGATAATCTCCAGGCGATTGCTCAGATTATCCTTAAGGGTCTGTTCGAGGTTTTTATAATATTGATTCCTGTGTTCCTTGTACTCTCCGTAAACTTTATTAAAACGTGTTTTTAGAGGGGATGAATATCTGAAATCGATCTCGTTACCACCTTCATTGACAAAATCCTCCTTTTTCTGCTCCAGGAACTCCTGGAATTTCAGATCGAATTCATGCTTAATACCATCTACATGGGTTTTGATAGCCTGGACCTTTTCATTCCTGACCAGTTTCTGAAGTTCTTCCACCAGATCGTCCATACTCATGGAATGGTAATCCAGTACAGGGATTATATGTCTTTTGTGATTGTGTTCGTCTTCTGCATCTTCTGCATTGGACTCATCTATTTCGTTGATAGCTTCTTCGTGCCCGTTATCGGTTTTTTCTTCACCTTCTTTATCGCTTTCCTTTTCCGGGGATTCTTTTTTGGCTTCTGCCTTTTCTGTAGGCTCTTCGACTACAGCTTCGGTATCGGCTTTTTCTTCAACTTCCGCAACAGCATCAGTCTCTCCCGCCACTTCTTCATTTGTTTCTGTAGCTTCCGGTTGTTCCGGAGTTGCGTCAACTGTAGTTTCTGTATCTGGTTTCTTATCGGCCTCTTCAACTTTTTCTACAGCATCGGTTTGCTCAACGGTTTCTTCGGCATTTTTCGTCGCTTCGGCAGAGGTTTTTTCTTTTTTTAAATCTTCATTTCCTTCTGCCTCCACACCCGGCAGGTTATCCTTTTTCTCGTCTAACATTCTGAATAATGTTTAAGGTTCATCATTACTTTGAACCTGAAAGATACTAACAACTGTTAAAATACCAAAGTATTTTACGTTTTCTAATTAAAAAAGTGAAGGAAATTCAATATTTAGCTATTCCATATTTCCCAGGCTTTTTCTGCTTGTAGTTCAAGCATCTGCAAGCCGTTTAGAGTTTGAGCCCCTCTTTCCCTTCCCAATTTAAGAAAGCTGGTTTCTTCGGGATTGTAAATAAGGTCGTATAGCAGATGTCCGGAAGTGATAAACTCATACGGAATGGAGGGTTTATTCTCAATATCGGGAAAAGTGCCCAGGGGAGTGCAATTCACAATAACCGGATAGGAGCTGATGAGATCCTGGTTGAGGTCGTTATAAGTAAACTGATTTCTGGCTTTTTTCCTGGAAACAAAGGCATAATCTATACCCAAACGATCAAAGACAAAAGCTATGGCCTTTGAAGCACCTCCGGTTCCGAGGATGAGCGCTTTTTTATGATGTTCTTTCAGAAAAGGATGGATAGATTCTCTGAACCCGTGATGATCGGTATTAAAGCCTTTCAGACCGTTTTCCTCAATTTTTATTGTATTTACTGCTCCAATCGCTGCAGCGTCACTATCGAGCTCGTTTAAGTAGGGAATGATTGCTTCTTTATAGGGAATGGTAACATTAAGCCCTTTTAAATTAAGGGTATTGGCAATAACCTCCTGAAAAGCTTCTATGGCAGGCAGGTCGAAGTTGGTGTACAGATACGACTGTAAGCCCGAATTTTCGAATTTCTTGTTGAAATAACCCTGTGAGAAGGAATAGGAAATATTTTTTCCTATCAATCCGAATAAGTTAAGAATGTTTTCGTGTTTTTTTTCCATACCAGTCCAGTGCCAATACAATTAGAATTCCCAAAATTACAAATCCGATCGTATACCAGGTCTCTGCAAGCAGAGGGTCGGGTAGAAAGCGCTCGTAATTATGAACGATCTTTTCTCCGTTACTGTCCATGATCAGAATGCCGGCTTCGTCGGTCTTATAGATCGTTTTTTTCCAGGGCCATACTACTCCCAAAGATCCGGAGATAAATCCTATGATCAGTGCGGTGGTAACATTTTTAAAATGCTTTAATACGTAAGAGAGCAGGTGTGAAAAAGTAACCAGGCCTGTAGCTGATCCCAGGGTAAATACGCCCAGGATGGTCAGGGTCTTGATCCTTACCTGATTTTTCATAAAACTGAAATCGCCTTTCAGCATTTCCGCAAGCGTATCGTATAACGCATTTACCGAATCTACCAGGAGGAGAACGTAATTTCCCAGTAAAATAAGGATAAAGGAGCCCGAAAGGCCGGGCAGGGTCATTCCCGATACACTGATGATCCCGCAAACGAAAATAAAAAGAAGGTTGGTGTTCTCTTTGGCGGGATTTAAAAAACTGATGGCAATACCTATAGATATTCCTATGAGGAAAAAGAAAACGGTTTTTCGGTTCCAGTGATGAAAATCCTTGCCGATATAATATATGGAGCCTATGATCATTCCGAAGAAAGCAGCCCAGACAAAGAGTTCCTTTTTCTCAATAAAATAATCCAGGAGTTTTGAAACGCTAAAATAACTGATCAGCATTCCGAGGATAAGAAGCCCCAGGAAACGCCCGTTAATATATTGTACAAAGCTTTTATAGCGCCTGTTTATAAGCAGCTTAAAGGCTTTGGCGTTAATTTTTTGAAGGGAATAGATAAATTCTTCGTAAAAACCAGCGACAAAAGCAACCACCCCACCGGAAACGCCTGGAACTTTATTGGCGGCTCCCATGGCAAGACCTTTTATTATTAAAAAAATCTTGTCTTTTAATGTTCTGGTGCTATTCATGAATTAGTTTCTGGCTTTAGTCGCTATTTTTTCCAATAAATAAATAGTCAGGAAGCCAAAGATCATAAAACCAACGGCCCAGACTATTTTAGGGTCGCCATCAAAGGCAGAAGGTAAGATACTCTCCTGAAGCAAAGGCTCCTTTTCACCATGGGAATTCTCAAACCAACTCAACGTATTTTTCCACGGCCAGATCTTGTTCAGGGAACCGATCATAAAGCCCGTCAGTACAGATAAAGTTAAGTTTTTATAATTAGAAAACATCCATTTAAGCATTTTGGAAAAGGTTTTTAAACCGAGGATAGCTCCTAATACCAGGGAAATGAACTTAAGGAAGGCATCCATGAATTTTTCCGAATTCAGCTCAAAGACACTTTCCAGAAAGGTATTTACCGTTTCAATAGCCGTGCTGTATGCTCCCAGTAAAACCAGGATAAAAGCTCCGGAAACCCCGGGTAATATCATGGCTATGATAGCAATGAACCCGCAGAGGAACAGATAGTAAAAACTGCCGGGAGAACTGGTGGGTTCTACAATGGTTATATAATAAGATATGAGTGTTCCCGCAATCAGGAAAATAATTGCGAGCGCATTCCATTTACTGATGCTTTTAATGATAAGAAAGATACTTGCCACAACCAGACCGAAGAAAAAAGACCACAGCACTATGGGTTCATTTTCCAGAAGCCATTCGATTCCCTTTGCCAATGAGAGAATACTTATAAATATCCCGGCAAATAAGGCCAGGAGAAAATTTCCGTTGATCTTTTTCCAGGTAGCTGCAAAACCTTCTTTGCGAATACCTTTTAAATTGGCGATACTAAGATTGTCGATACTGGTAATTAGTTCTTCGTAGATTCCCGAAATAAAGGCAATAGTTCCTCCGGATACTCCCGGAACCACATCTGCGGCACCCATGCATATTCCTTTTAGGGTGATCAGGGCATAATCTTTAGTCGATCTTGGCATACTTTTCTGTTAACTCAAGCAAAAGTATGGAATATTACATAGAAGTGTTTTTAAATTCTGTTATAAAATTCACAACCGAGTTCCTTTTACTGATGGCGGGGAATAATTCTTCAATTAAAATATGCTTGTCAAAATTATTTCTGAGGGCATTCTTCAGGTAGAACCGCCCTTTTACCGTCTGAGACGTAAGAAAGTAGAAGCCTGCCAGTCTGTATTCGATGGAAGCTTCTTCCGGGTAGAATTCTGAAGCCTGCAGCAGGGTCTGGATCCCGCTCTCATAATCTCCCAGTTTTAAAAGAATATCACTCCAGGAGATCCAGGTCTCCAATTCGTAATTACCCAATTCTATGGTCTTCTGATAGGAGATATCAGATTCCTCATAAAGAGAAAGCTTTTCGTTGATCTCTGCACTGCGTTTCCAGTAAAGTACGTTCTCACTGTCTATATTAAGCGCCTTATTGATGTAGTACAACGCTTTTTTGTAATTCTTCTGCTTAAAGTAAAAATCTGTAATGGCGATCCACCCTTTATCTAGAAGCGGATCTTCATGAACAGTCTTGTAATAGTATTGCTTTGCGATGTCCTTATTACCCAGTTTTTCCTGGCAGATACCTATTCTCAGGTAGGCAAATGAGGTGGGATCATCAATTTGAAGGGTTGTCTCGTAGTTCTCGATAGCTTCTTCATAACGCCCGAGTTTTTCCAGGACCTTGGCCTTTTCGAGATAGGCCCCTATAAAGATATCATCCGAATAGATGGCAAACTCAAAACTGGCAAGGGCTTCCTTGTACATTTCCTTGGCAAAGAACTGTTTTCCCAACTGATGCCAGGCAACTTCACTGTAGGGATTCCTGTCCAGGTATCCGTTCAGGAACTCTATAGCCCCGTCGAAGTCCTCCAGAAATTCATAGCAATAAATAATATTATAAAGTGAAGAGTAGTCTTCGAAATCTTCATCGATACATTTGATGAAATAATCTTTAGCGGCCTTATAATCGTCCATAAACAGGTACTCCATCCCGATCAGGGAAAAGATATCTGTAGTCTCTTCGGCATAGGCGAGGGCCACCTTCAGAAGCTCTATGGCTTTCTCATGATCGTCTTTTTTAGAATAGATATTGGCTTTCTGAATGTATATTTCCTCATTGGAATATTCGATGGCCATCAATTCATTCAGCATTTTTTCTGCTACTTCCAGTTTGTTTTCAAAGACGAGGACTTCAATATGGAGGAGTTTCAGGTTGATGGAAGATGTATGTTGTTCCAGCCCTATTTTGATTGCCTTTTTGGCCAGTGCTACTTTTCCGGAGTCGAGATAGTGATGTATAATTTCTTCAAAATCAGTGGAGTCGAAAAAGTAAACATTATTTGTTTTAAGCATTGATTCAAACCTCGAAATGGGGAAGTTTTCTTCTTCATTAGAACTAAACTGCATAGGCATGCTTTTTTAGATTTCCTTACTTCTAAAATTAAAATATGAAGGCTTCAATTTTTAAGAAAATCCGTTTTGTTATTAACAAATTAGTTAACATTTAAGCCCTGGTATTCGTCTAAAACCTCCAGAATAATCGCGCATCCGCTACGAATTTCCTCTTCCGAAATAGTTAGAGGAGGAGTAATTCTGGCAGCTTTTTTCTCGAATAATAACCAGAAAAGGATCAGCCCTTTATCGAGCGATCTCAGGATGAGGTGGTTGGTAATTTCTTCATTTTCAAATAATAACGCCAGCATAAGACCTTTGCCCCGTATCTCCTTTATCAGCGGATGAACGAGGAGCTCCCGAAAGAGTGTTTCTTTCCGCAGCGTATCGGGTATAAGGGTGGTTTGTGTCAGCTCTTTCAGAGTAGCCAGGCAGGCTGCTGCAATAACCGGATGGCCTCCGAAGGTGGTAATATGCCCTAATTTGGGGCCTTCCTTAAGATTATCCATCATAGCTCTGGAAGCAGTAAAGGCGCCCACGGGCATTCCTCCTCCCATACCTTTTCCCATGATAACTATATCGGGTACTATATCGTAATGTTCAAAGCCGAATAAGCGGCCCGTACGCCCGAAACCGGGCTGTATCTCATCCAGGATGAGAAGGGCGCCTGTTTCCTCACATCGGGCTTTTACCTTTTTTAGATAATCGTTTTCCGGAGCCACAAAACCAGCTCCTCCCTGTATGGTCTCCAGGATTACCGCTGCTGTGTTAGCAGTGATCTTTAAAAGGTCTTCTTCACTATTGAATCTGATATAGCGGGTTCCCGGAATTAAGGGCCGGAAAGCACTTTTCCGTTCTTCAAAGCCCATGACACTCATGGCTCCCTGCGTATTGCCGTGATAGGCCTTTTCGGCCGCAATGATCTCAGATCTTCCTGTTACCTTTTTTGCCAGTTTCAGGGCTCCTTCCGTAGCTTCCGTACCCGAATTTGTCAGGTAGGTAGTCTCCAGGGGAGCGGGAAGGTGGGTTGCAAGAAGCTTACTCAGTTCTACGGCAGGTTTAAGGATATATTCTCCGTAAACCATAACATGAGTATAGGCATCTAATTGCTCTTTAATGGCATTGGTAACCGTAGGATGACCATGCCCAAGGCTGTTGGCAGATACCCCCGCAACAAAATCCAGGAAAGCTTTTCCGGAATTGTCGTAGATATAGGAACCTTCGGCATGCGAAATTTCCATAGCCAATGGATGCGGACCTGTTTGTGCCTGATATTTAAAGAAATCTTCTTTGATACTTTCTGTGTTTGAGGTTTGATCAGGATGGTATTCGATATGAAATCCTGTCTGGTTTTATTGTTTGGAAGCCGATTTTGACTTTTCCTTTTCCTGTATTACGGCTTTGGCTTTTGGTACTGCCTTGTTCTTTTCAGGATCTTTTTCTCCCTCCTTCGATCTTTCGGACTCTTCGGCATCTATATCGATGGGATTATCGATCCCCCGTATCTTTACAAGCTCTATATTGTAGTCATCTTCGTCAAAAATATCATCCTTTTTCCGTATCATCTCATCTCCGCGCCAGAGCACGCCTCTGAGCCTCCGGGCATTTACCGGGAGATCTGCCTCCGGATAAATGGTCCCGTCGGGATTCGTGATAAAAGTAATATCCTCTATCTGACTTTCAAAAAAGGTCATATTAATGGCGCTGCACACCGATTTATTGATCCCTATCAATTCGTTTTTATCGTTGTACATATAGTAGATCACCTCGGTATTCTTGATGATATCGACCTCCTTTAATTCGCTTTCTATAAACTTCCCGAAGAGATCCTTACCCACTACCTGGTTAAAACCGTCCTTGCTCAGAGTATCTTTCTGCATGATCAAAGCGTTGTTCAGGATCTTAAGAGAGTCGAGTTTTTCGGTTTCCAGATTGGTGATCAGGTGAATACTATCGCCGGTCATCTGGTTTTCTCCCGACCATAATACCGGATTTAACTTTCTTCGTTCCGATAACCGGAGCGTAGAAGCATTAGGCCCCAACGGCTTTCCTATAAGCTGCGTGATACCTGTTTTCTGATCTACGTGGATAGAATCGCCTTTTCCGCTGAGGTCAAACTTGTAGATCTTTACATTCCTGAAGCCCCTGATAATGCGATGATCGGGTTTCCCTGTAACCATAAGGGTATCTCCGTGAATATAAATAGAATCTTTTTCCAGAAGGTTGATAGCTACCGCTCTTTTGGTAATAAAAACGGAGTCCTTCGCCTTAAAAACTTCTGCATAATGCCCTTTTACCACTCCTTTATTAATGGTATCTATAACCTTAATGTTATTGGTGGCCGAGGCAAATTCATTTAACTTATTAAAGTAAAGACTATCTCCGTTAATGATCCGGTTGTTGTAATCGATCCTCGAATTTTTGACGAAATAACCGTTTTCGTCATTGGTGTTGTAAAACCCTCTTTCGCAATACACCTTATAATCCTTTCCCACAATAGTAGAGGGACCGTACATATAAGCGTGCTGAGTGGTGGTGTAGTAGTCCAACTGGGCCGAATTCAATACATATTCCGGATGGGTGATCTCCACATCACTAAGAAACTGATATTTTTTCTTCTCAATAAAATAACGTCCCTTGTTACTGGTAAGAACATTGACCGAATCTCTTACGGTTCCGAAACTCTCGTAATAAGCTTCCTGTACATTCCTGTCGAAATGCAGGGAATCGGTGGTCAGGGTGGTTTTAACATTGGTAAGCCTTACATTTTCTTTGGCGACCGCCAGTTTGCTATTCCCGTCATACCTGAGGTAAGCACTGTTCATCTGAACGGTATCTCCCTGGTTCAATCGTACATTCCCGTAGGCTTCAATAAGGTTTTCCTTTGGATTGAGAACCGCCAGATCGCACCACAGATCCGCACCCTGATGCTGGAACTGCACCTGCCTGTTGTTTTTCTTGCTGAAGATAGATTTCCCGGGATGCTTGATCTCATCCCTGCTGAAGGTACCTCCATATATAATATCTATCTTCTTTTTTTCCTGCGATTGTACACCGGAAATAAAAAAGACCGCAAATAAAAACAATACAAAACGACTCAATGATTTCAAACCTAAAATTTGGTTCAAAAATAAGATTTTTTGAATTAGATAATTATTTATTGTGATGTTTTTAAGAAGGCTTCGACCTTCCCGTATCATCGCTTATCGGTAAATGGTCTGAGTCCTGTCGGGGCCTACAGATACGATCTTGATAGGCACTTCCAGTTCTTTTTCCAGGAATTCGATATAAGCATTCAGGTTTTCCGGAAGCTGATCTGCCGAAGTCAGCTTGGTCAGATCTTTATCCCATCCCTTAAGCTCCGTATATACCGGTGTTACGCTATCTTCCTCTATGTTGTAAGGTAAATGTGAGATAGTCTCTCCGTTGTGTTTATAGCCTGTACAAACCTTAAGACGGTCAAATCCGCTTAACACATCACCTTTCATCATCATCAACTGGGTAACCCCGTTTACCTGAACGGCATATTTCAGAGCTACAAGATCCAGCCATCCGCATCTTCTCCTTCTTCCTGTAGTAGCACCGAATTCATTTCCTACGCGTCCCATAGTCTCTCCAACCTCGTCAAAAAGCTCGGTAGGGAAGGGGCCGCTTCCAACTCTGGTAGCATAGGCCTTAAATATACCTAGTACTTCTCCTATCTTATTAGGAGCTACTCCAAGTCCGGTACAAGCTCCTGCAGCGGTGGTATTGGAGGAAGTAACATAGGGGTATGTTCCGAAATCTATATCGAGAAGAGAACCCTGCGCTCCTTCTGCAAGGATGGTCTTTCCTTGTTTCTGCGCCTGGTGGATATATTCTTCACTATCTATAAAGGTCAGTGTTTTTAATACTTCTACAGCATCACAGAACTCCTCTTCAAGTTCTTTAAGATCGTATTGTACATCAACATTGTAGAAATCGATCATCGCCTCATGCTTGTTGGCCAGGGCTCGGTATCTGTCTTTCCAGTTACTGAGTTCCAGGTCACCTACACGCATCCCGTTCCTTCCGGTCTTGTCCATATATGTCGGGCCGATACCTTTAAGGGTAGAACCGATCTTGGCTTTTCCTTTGGAAGCTTCCGAAGCAGCATCCAGTAAACGGTGAGTAGGGAGTATCAGGTGCGCCTTTCTGGAGATCAGCAGGCGGGATTTGATATCGATATTGAACTTTTTAAGATTGTCCAGTTCTTTTTTAAAGATCACAGGATCTATAACCACTCCATTCCCGACAATATTGATCGCATTCTGGTGAAAGATCCCCGAAGGAATGGTGTGAAGTACGTGTTTTATTCCGTCGAATTCCAAAGTGTGACCTGCATTGGGCCCTCCCTGAAAACGTGCAATAATATCATAGTCTTTGGTCAGAACGTCTACAATTTTGCCTTTTCCTTCATCGCCCCATTGTAGTCCCAGGAGTAAATCTACTGCCATTATAAATAATGCTTAAATATTAGATGATTAATTAGTTTTTTTCTTTTGTTCCGTAAAAATAAAGTGAGTGGTTGTGGATCTTAATGTTAAAGACCTCTTCTATGGTTTTTTTGATACTTTGGATACGAGGATCACAGAATTCCATAACTTCTCCGGTGTCGGTAAGGATCACGTGATCGTGTTGCTTGTCAAAATAGGATTTTTCATAATGGGCCTGGTTTTGCCCGAACTGATGCTTCCTGACAAGGTTGCAATCCAAAAGTAATTCTATAGTATTGTAGAGTGTAGCACGGCTTACACGATAATTCTTGTTTTTCATTTTGATATAAAGCGATTCTATATCGAAATGTTCATCGCTATTGTATATCTCCTGAAGAATAGCATAGCGCTCAGGAGTTTTCCTGTGTCCGTTTTCCTCCAGAAAAGTGGTGAACACATTTTTTACAATTTCTTGATTTTTATCGTCAGCCATGATACGGTTTTCAAATATTCTGATACAAATGTACAGCTAAAAATTAAATTCGGGTTACTTTATCTATCCCGCCTACTTTTTTAAGATTATCCATAAGTTTTTTAAGGATGGTATTGTTCTTTACAACTACCGTGATCTTACCTGAAAATATGCCACCTTCGGTATCGAAATTTATGTTCTTCATATTCACGTGCATATTGTTAGATATAACCTTGGTTACATCGCTCACCAGCCCCAGGTTGTCAATACCGTTAAGTCTTATAACAGCTGTAAAGCCTTGTTGTGAAGAATCTATCCACTTGGCAGGAATGATCCGGTACGCGTAATTGGATTGAAGCGAAATAGCATTCGGACAATCTTTTTTATGCACTTTTATTCCTTCGTTTACGGTTACAAAACCAAATACATCATCTCCCGGAATAGGGCTACAGCAATTGGAAAATTTGTAATCCAGTTTTTCCTCTTCCTTACCAAAGACCAAAAGGTCGTATTTGGCAGTGATCTCATCCTTGTTTACATCTTCAGGAACATTGTTCTTTCTGATCCTGTTCTTAAAGAAATTGATAAAGGTATTGGTCCTGGATGCTGCAAAATTCTTCAGCATCTGGTTGTCAATGGTCCCGATACCTACCCTGTAGAAGAGGTCAAGGCTTGTTTTGAGTTTAAAATACACAACCATATCGTTTACGGAACTGTCGTTCAGCGTAATCTTCAGTTGCTTCATTTTTCTTCTTAAAACCTCTTTTCCGTCTTCTGCAATATTCTTTTTCTCTTCTTTTAGCGAAGATTTTATTTTGGTTCTTGCCCGTGCCGTAGTGGCATAATCCAGCCAGTTGGCATTGGGCTTTGCTTTTTCCGAAGTAATAATATCTACCTGATCTCCGCTGCTCAGCTCATAACTCAGAGGCACCAGTTTTCCGTTTACCCTGGCACCACGGGTATGCATTCCTACTTCCGTATGGATATTGAAAGCAAAATCCAGGGGAGTAGCTCCCTTCGGAAGGGACTTCAGATCCCCTTTAGGCGTAAAGACAAAGATCTCCTTGGCGTAAAGATTCAGTTTAAAATCTTCCACGAAATCCACCGCACTGGTCTCTGAGCTCTCGAGGACTTCCTGCAGGCGGTTAAGCCATACATCCAGTCCTTGTTCCTGATGTTCTCCGTGCTTGTATTTAAAGTGTGCAGCATAACCTTTTTCGGCTATCTCATGCATACGTTCACTTCTTATCTGAACTTCCACCCATCTTCCCTTGGGTCCCATTACCGTTATATGCAGGGCCTCATAACCTGTAGATTTAGGCGAAGAGATCCAATCACGCAAGCGGGTAGGGTTAGGCCTGAAGTGATCTGTAACTATCGAATAGATCTTCCAGGCAAGGAATTTTTCATTTTTAGTATCCGATTTATAGATGATGCGGATGGCAAATTTGTCATAAACCTCGTCATAAGTCACATTCTGTGCCTGCATCTTCCTTCTGATAGAGAAAATGGACTTGGATCGTCCTTTTATTTGATAACTGAGTTTCTCCTTGCTGAGACTTGCTTCCAAAGTAGCGGAAAAAGCTTTGATATAAGCCTTCTGCTCGTCCTCACTCTCCTCGATCTTATTCAGGATATCGTTATAAACATTGGGCTCCGTATATTTCAATCCCAGATCCTCCAGTTCGGTCTTGATATTGTACAAACCTATCCTGTGTGCCAGAGGAGCGTAGATATACAGGGTTTCCGATGCTATTTTAACCTGCTTATGCTCCGGCATGGAAGCCATGGTCTGCATATTGTGAAGCCGGTCTGCGATCTTTATGATAATTACCCGTATATCGTCGTTTAATGTGAGTAGCATTTTACGGAAATTCTCCGCCTGCATAGAGATATCCTTATCCTTCTTCAGGTGAGAGATCTTGGTAAGTCCGTCTACGATCCTGGCAACGGTTTCCCCGAACATCTGTTCTATATCTTCCAGGGTGTATTCGGTATCTTCCACCACATCATGCAATAAAGCAGCGACAATAGAAGTAGCGTCCATTCCGATTTCCGAAGCCACGATCTTGGCTACTGCTATCGGATGGAAAATATATGCCTCCCCAGATTTGCGTCTCTGCTCCTTATGGGCATCGACAGCCGTATCAAATGCCAGCCTGATGAGTTTCTTTTCCTCATCTGTCAGCGTCTGATAGCTTATCTTGAGCAATTCTTTATATTGCTTGGCAATCGCCTTATTTTCCTGTTCTAAATCTACTACTGCCATAATTTAAAATTAGCACAAACTTATTTAGTATACAACAAATTTTATGCCCTAAGTTCCTTTATTCGCTGAAAAAGTGTTGGATGAGAATAATGCATAAATACGTATGCAGGATGGGGGGTTAAGTTACTCAAACTGTTTTTCGACAATTTTTTTAAAGAGGAGATCAGGGGCTCTGATGCATAGGTTTCTTTCGCATAAGCATCTGCCTGGTATTCGAATTTTCTTGAGAAGTAATTCATGATAAGCCCCGTTATTTCTGAGATTGGGCTATATAGAATACCAAAAGCGATCAGGCCGATATGAAAACTCGGGGTCTCCACACCAATAGCCTGTGATAATTGCGGGGTATTGATAAACAACGATAAAATGTATAAAGTCAGACCGGTAAGCAAAACCGAGCTTATAAGGTTAAAAATGATATGCTTTTTTTTATAATGACCTACTTCATGTGCCAGGACTGCCACAATTTCATCATTTTCCAGATCATTGATCAAAGTGTCATATAAAGTGATCCTTTTTTCCCTGCCAAAGCCCGAAAAGTACGCATTGGCCTTAGTGGATCTTTTGGAACCGTCTATGACAAAGATATTTTTTAACTGAAAGCCTACTTTTCCGGCATAATCTTCAATTTCCGATTTGAGCTCACCCTCTTCAAGCGGGGTCTGTTTATTAAAAATAGGAACGATCAGCCTGCTGTAGAAAAGATTGGCAAATACAGAGAATAAAGTCATTAAACCCCATGCATACAACCAGAAATTCCTGCCGCTTATCTGATAGAACCAGATAACAAGCGAAAGGATCCCTCCGCCCAGGACGATCATCATTAACCAACCCTTGATCTTATCTGTAATAAAGGTCTTTTTGGTGGTTTTATTAAAACCGAATTTTTCTTCTATAACAAAGGTGTGATACCAGGAAAAAGGCGTGCTTAAAAGATCGCTTCCTATCATAATGATCCCGAAAAACAAAAGTGCATTGAGAATGGGATGTTCGGTATAAGACCTGACAAAGGTATCTACATATTCAAAACCGTCGAGCAGGAGGAAAGAAATAATGAGAAATAGCGAAAAGACCGAAGTTATGATCCCGAAACGATAATTGGTCTTTTTATAGGCCTGGGATTTCTTGTATTCTTTTTCGTCATAGACATCCCTGATCCCTTCCGGGATCTCCCGGTCAAAATAGCTCGCGTTTAGATAATCCAGAACTTTGTCCAGAATAAAATCCACTAAAAGGATACCAATGATGATATAAAACAATACCGATGGATTCATACTTAAAGAATTAACTGAAATTTCGCTGTCTTTTGGCTTCAAAAATAAGGATTGCTGCCGAAACAGATACATTCATGGAATCTATTTCTCCCTGCATGGGAATGATGATATTCTGACTGGAACTACTCAGCCATTCTTCACCCAGGCCTGTGGCTTCGGTCCCTACCACAATAGCCGAGGGACCACGGAAATCTACCTGATGATAGTTCTTCGAAGCAGATAAAGCCGCACAATAAATCTGTATTTTGTTATTTTTTAAAAACTCAATGATATCGGGAGTAGATCCGCTTACCACTTTATTGGTAAAAACACACCCCACGCTGGAGCGTATGATATTGGGATTGTAAATATCTGTCTTCGGATTGGCAATAATAACCGCATCCAGGTTGGCAGCATCAGCGGTTCTGAGCAAAGCACCTATGTTTCCGGGCTTCTCGGGAGCTTCCGCTATCAGGATCAAAGGATTATCCTTTTTAAAATTCAGACTGTCAAGCTGATGTTCCTTAGATCTTCCCAGCCCGATGACACCTTCTGTGGTTTCCCTGTACGCCAGTTTCTGATATACTTCTTTGGAGATCGATATGAGCTTAGCCTCCGTGGAAAACTCACTTAAAAAAGAGTTTATGTTATCCGGAGACAGGATCCCTTCATAAAACAAAATATATTCAAAATCATAACCTCCTTTCAGGGCCAGGGATATCTCTCTCAGCCCCTCAACAACAAAAAGCTTTTGTTTTTTTCGCTCTCTGGATTTGTCTTTAAGCTGCAGTATTTGCTTTATTAGCGGATTTTGAACACTTGAAATCTCTTTCACCGGATAAAATTTTGAGTAAAAATAGAATTTAATTGTAATTAATCGGAGGTCTTTACGACAAAGCATGCAAAATTTAAAATCTAACTGATTCAAATGAAAAAAGCTAGCTTATTATTATTGATCGTTGTACTCTTTGCAGCATGTAAAGAAACCAAAACAACGGAAAAAGAAGTAGTTGAGGTTGAAAAAGAGATCCAACTACCGGATTACCCTCAGGAAATCGCTGCAGTTTTTGATAAACACGGCGGAATAAGAAACTGGAAATCCATGCGCAGTATGAGCTATGAGATTGTAAAGCCAGGAGGGAATGAAAAACAAACCATAGACCTTGTTTCCAGAAACGATCTTATCGAAACTGAAAAATACACTATGGGATTTGATGGGAAGGATTCGTGGATCAAGCAGGATTCTGCTTATTACAGAGGAAATCCTCGTTTTTACCACAATCTTATATTTTATTTCTATGCGATGCCATTCGTTCTTGGAGATGATGGGATCAAATATGAAAAAGCAGAAGACCTTGTTTATGAAGGTGTGAATTATCCCGGATTCAAGATCTCATATGAGTCTAATATCGGAGATTCTCCGGATGATAACTATTATATCTACTACAATGCAGAAGATAACACTATGGCATGGTTAGGATATACCGTAACTTACGGTAGAGGAGAAGCCAATGACAATGTTCACTACATAAGATATAACGACTGGAAAGAATTTGACGGACTAGTATTACCTAACTCTATTACCTGGTTTGTAAATGAGGGAAGTAAACTTGTACAACCAAGAAATACAGTAAATTTTGCTAATGTTACTGTTTCAAAAGAAAGACCTGATGCATCTATATTTGCAAAACCGGAAGGTGCTGTAGTTGCTGAGAAATAGGAATTTAAAGTGTTTAAGATAAAAAAGCCCCGGCTCAATGCCGGGGCTTTTTCGTTTACAACATAAAAACCAAATAAAAAACTATTCACAGTCAAGATCTATCTTAGACTGCGCGTCGTTATTGGGAATACAGTTATTAGAGAGCACACTGTCGGGTTCATAGCGTTGCAGATTAGGATCCCGTAGTGCATTGGTAATAAAAGCTGTCAGCTGGTCGATTTCCCGTTCTGTTAATCCCAGGCCACCGAATTCTCTTGCTAATTGAGAATCGGGAACCAGCGGATTCTCCTTCTGCCCCCTGTTTATATATTCGATAACCTGACGGATAGAAGTAAACGTGCCCCCGTGGCCGTAAAAAGGGTTATCCGCCAGGTTGTATAGGTTTGGTACTTTAAATTTATAATTGTCTTCGGCTCTGCCTGTAAATCCGCCTCTTCCTTTTACTACGTTCTCATCAAAGTTCTCCTGATCGAGAATTACAGCTCCGTTTCCTGTGAGATCTCCCATTCCAAGAGCGTGAAATTCATTCGATTTAAGTGACGGACCCGTATGGCAATTCACACACTTCCCCTTTTCAAAGAACAAAACAGCTCCTCTTTTTTCCTCTTCCGTCATTGCATCAAAATCGCCTTTTAACCAATCCTGCCAGGGCGCCTGGTTAGCCAGGACCGTTCTGTTAAATGCTGCTATAGCAAGGGCTCCCGTAAAGCGGGAATATCTTTCTTCTTCGGCGATATCGGGGAAAGCTGCATCGAACATGGATTTATAACCATAAGTTTCCGCAAATTCCTCATCTATCTTTAAACGGTGTACGTCCTGTCCTGCCATTCCCTGAACTTCCAGACCTTCAAGGCCCAGGAGGTTTTCGGGGATCTCATCCGCAGAAGCGGCTGCAAAAGGCGCATTCGTGCCTGTACCCCCCAGTGCCCCATTCCATAACATAATATCCTGATAGGCCACATTAAGGAGGGTAGGCACTTTTATAGGTAGAATATCAACAGAATCGAGAGGAGTAACCGTATTCAGGACCCGGGCTTCTCCGGCGAGGCCGAACCCCATTCCGCCTTCACTGATCCCCTGGCGTACACCGGCATAGAAACCGGAAGCTACCGGATGACAGCTGGCACAGGCGTATTCGAACTTATTGGCCTCGACCTTGGGAGCACCTCCGGTTGCTGTTTCATGTACCAGGAGTTTTCCGAGTGCCACTTTTTCAGGAGTTAACGGATTTAAAGGGTCCTGTGGAATACTCGCCAGATCTGTTTCATTGGGAAGGATAAAAAAACTCGTTCCCTGACCGTCAGAGGCAATATCTAGGGTAGCCAGTAATTCCTGGTCCAGAGTGGTCGGAATAAGAACGTATTCCCCATCATCATTTGCACATGAATACAATACCATTACTAATAATACAAAGCCAACTCTTTTCATATATCAGATTTTAAATGTTAATAGCTGACGGCAATCGTCATTTTATCTCAGAGGTAGTTGTATTTCATATCTGTATTTATTGGTTTTAAAGGTTTAGATGAGATTGTTCTAAAAAACTTGTGGTTTATTCCAAAAACAATAGAAAAATCTTGAAAACGTGGCTGAACTAGTATAGAGTAGGGGGCTCAGGATTCTTTTTTTAAGATCTCAATATGACGCATCAATCGCTGGACCTCTATTTCCAGAGTTCCATTGTAGACCCCTCTGATAAACCCTTCTCCATCCACCAGGATAAAATTCTCAGTATGGATAAACTTGTTTTCATCCTGTGTCCTGGTAAAATCTTCATCGGCAAAATACCCTTCTCTCGCTATCTCATAAAGCTGCTCTTTATTTCCGGTCACCAGGTTCCACTTGGCAGGGTCTACCCGGTTGTTTTTGGCATATTCCTTTAGGGTTTCCACGGTATCTACCCAGGGCATAACCGAATGAGATAAAAGCATTACCTGATCGTCTTTGCCATATGCTTCCTGTAACTGATACATATTTTTAGTGAGCTTGGGGCAAATACCGGGGCAGATCGTAAAAAAGAAATCGGCTATATAGATCTTTCCCTTATAAGTGTTATTGGTGATCTCTTTTCCATTCTGATTGATAAAAGAGAAATCGGGTATCCTGTGAATGCCTTTTTCCCATTGAGGGGTAAAATCTGCAGAATTAAAATACGGCAGGCGGGTTACCGGATCTTTGTCGGAAAAAGATCCCGCCAATTCCTTTTTAGGCGTATTACAGGACCATAGTGTTAGTGTAAATAATAGAAGAATAGTATGTTTCATTTTTTTATCTGATTTCCGTACTGTTAGATGTCACCGTATAGCATTTCTTCAATCCGATGAGGCCGAAGCGTTCTCCTTCAACCACCTGGTAATTGGCTTTTATACTTCCGTCATCTTTCCATAGCTGCTGTCTGCCGGTTTCCTTTCCGTTGGTATAATTAAAATATCGATACAACCGGCCGGACGGATACCACTCTTTTACACTTCCGTGATATTCCCCGCTATGGTTAAAATGATATGTGAATTTGGGAGATCCTTTTTCCCACCAGGCCCTGTGCACTCCTGTTTTCTTCCCTTTAGTGTAATGGCGATCCAGGGCCAGTTTTCCATTTGTAAACCACTGTTGTTCAAAACCGTGTTTTCTTCCGTCTTTATATTCGATCTTTGACCTCAGATCGCCCTTGGGAAAATAGGTAACCAAAAAACCTGTAAATACCCTTTTTTTAAAGTATAAAATTCCGTTTCTAAGAGTCAGCCGTTCATCCGATTCCTTTAATTTCAGGATCGGGCGGTTTTCTTCCTGGCATGTAGTTATCAGCAAGGGTAAGACACAGAGCATTAATGTTAATAGCCTTTTCATTTATTGCGAAATATTTCCGGGGGTTCCAAAATATCCGTTCCCGTTAATGTAGGGGTCTTCGGAAGTAATATGATAGTGATATATACCATCAGGGAATTCGGCGGTTGCGGAAAAGTGCCCGTGATAAGCATCGAGATCGTCATTGGTTATCGTACTGCCATTCTCTACCGGCCCGTATACCGGAAAACCATCGGCTAGTACCCCTAAAAAAGCATCTTCCCCGAATTCCTGGGTCAGGTAAGTGGGTTCTATATGATAGTGGTACTGCCCGGTCATCTGCGGATGACCCAGCCACTGATCGAAGGAATTGATCTCATTGGTCAAAGGCTGATCCGGCCCCGCATACTGATTAAAGAATACAACCCCGTTTCGCGAGATCCCGATAGGCCCGAGACCGGTAGCTTGTTTGTTAGAGGCTTCCGCAGGATTAAGAGGAATGCTCAATACAATATTCTGTGTAGAAATAGTATTGGGGTTGATCTGGAAACTGGGATTACTTCCGTTATAAGCTTCGTAAAGCGGATTGGTAACCGGCCAGTACGGGCTTGTGTGATCCGGTAAATTCTGTGTGGTAAATATTACGGTATTGCCATCTACTTCATAAGACAGGCCCGTTCCGGAAAACATAGACAATACAACGGTAATATCGTAATCGGTCTCTCCGACCGGATCTTCGTTAACAGGATCCTGGGTTTCCATCTCATCATCACTGGCAGAACAGTTTAATAAAATCATTGCAACCATACCTAAAAAAAGTGCCTTTTTCATTTTTATCGATTTTAATTATTTACTGGTGTTTTGTTATTGAGATGAGATCCGCGAGAAAAACTTGCGCCCTATGCTGAAAAAAAATAAAAAAACCCCCGGTTCCAGAAACCGGAGGCTTAAAAAATGCTGTTTGAATGTTTTACCTTCTTCCCGGAGGTGGGGGAGGTCTTTTATGAAGGGCTTCTAATATAATTTTATTAAAGCGCTCTTTTTGTTTTTCATCACAGATCTCAAGAATATCCCTGAAGTGATAAAAGACCTCGATGTCTTTGGCTTTTTCCCTTTCTCCGATAAGAGCACTGATAGAATCGATATGTGCTTCAGATACATTTTCATCGGATATACCGCTGAAGAGTTCATCCTTTAAAAACCGGATCTCATCAGAGATCTCCCTCATGGCCCTGTGATGCCTTCTGTTGAGTTCGTGAAAACGATCCATCTGATCCGGGCTGAAATTGAGCTCTTTGGCGATAAAACCACCCGGTCCGCCACGCCTTTCCCTTTTTTCTTCCCCGGGCCCGTTCATAAATTTGATAAGAAAAAAGGAGTTGACCCCGATAAGGAACAGGATAAGAATATATAAGAGTAAATTTTTCTTCATAATCATCAACTTTATTCGAATGTAAATTCGCTATCCCCGGAAGACAGATCATAGTTCCTTGCAAAACTATCAATATTTTGTTCCCGGTTGCTCTCGCTATATTGGTATAAAACATAGGAATTCAATATCAGGAGAGCAATAAGTACCACCAACTGATACTTCGGCGCGAACCAGATAGGAACGGGCTGAGGTTCTTCTCTTTCTGCATAAAGCTTGTTAATAACCTTATCCTTAAAGAAAGGGGACACCTTTGGCTCGGAGATCTCCGAGGCCATATAGATAGTCTTATCTATCTTTTCCTGTATGGGTGTTTTCTTGTTCACTTGTTGTTGAATTACTTAGTTATACTGTTAGATGCCATTTGTTTTAAAAACTTGCTATCCGTAATTACTTTTGTAATAACTGTGTAACAATTTCTGTAAATTCTTCTTTGCCCTGAACATTAAGGATTCCACTGAAGATAAGCTTTTTTCCGTTATCGTACCAATTTCCTTATAGCTCAAGCCTTCTATTTTATGAAGTGTAAAAACCACTTTCTGATCTTTGGGTAATTTATCTATCGCTTTAAATAAGATCTCACTTTGTTCCTTGTTCGCCAGCAGTACACCGGGATGGTTGAATTCTGTAAAATAAGAAGACTTATCTGCAGGCATACTTTTGCCGAAAACAGATTGCATAAAAGCAAAGCGTTTTTTGGTATTCTTCTTTCTAATAAATTCCAGGCATTTGTTTACGGCAATCCTGTAGATCCAGGTAGAGAGCTTGGAGTTTCCTTTGAATTTTTGAATGGAATTGAACACTTCAACAAAAACTTCCTGGGCTATATCTTCTGCATCCTCTTTATTCGGAACAAAGGACATACAGGTACTGAACACCTTTTGCTGATAGTCCTCGATCAGGCGGCTGTAGGCACTCTGTTTGGCTTGTTGCAGTTCCCGTATAAATTCTTCTTCCTTCAAGGATGGAGTTTAAAGCTTCAAATTAAGGAAAATTAATCGGTAATAAATATCCCGTTTCTACAAAGGAGTAAAAACGGGATATCTGTATTTATCTTAAATAAATTTTAGTTTACTTATCTCCAAACTTTTGGGAATAGCGTTTCCAGAGTTTGGTCTGATGAGTTTCCAGGCTTACTTCCCTCCCCTGAATAAAGGCATGAGATACGATATTGGTCCTCATATCCAATGCATCTCCTTCGGAAATAAACAAGGTTGCATCCTTTCCTTTTTCCAAAGTACCGGCAATATCATCAATTCCGAGGATCTTGGCTGCATTTCCGCTGATCATTTTTACCGCATCCTCTTTTCCGATCCCATAAGCAGCAAAACTTCCTGCAAAAAACGGAAGATTACGGCTTTCCTGACGGTTCATTCTTCCGTTCATTTCTATCCCGACAACCACTCCCTTATCCATTAAAAGTTTTGCCAGGTTAAACGGGTGTTTTACATTATCGTCCTCCTTGTTAGGAAGCCTGTGCGGCCTGCTTATCATAACAGATACATTGTTATTGGCCAGCAGATCGGCTACTTTATGAGCTTCATCCCCGCCAATGATCACGAGCTTCTGTATCCCGTTTTCCTTAGTGAAATTAACAGCATCTACGATCTCTTTTTCACCGTTTACATGAACATACAGTCTCTGGGTACCGTCAAATAATCCCTTTACAGCTTCATACGGTAAATTTCTCGGCGACTGACTTCCCTTTAAATACGCTCTGGCCTCTCTGATAAAAGAAACAACTTCTTCTACCTGCTCGCTGTAATTTTTACTGGGTACCAGGCGAGGGTCTTCTCCGAGCCACCATCTTCCTCTGGTAAAGCTGTTGGGCCAATTCATATGAATACCGTCATCAGCTTTTACAGCTGCATCCTCCCAGTTCCACGCATCAAATTGTACCACCGATGAGGTTCCGGATATCCTTCCGCCCTGAGGGGTGATCTGAGCCATTAAAACTCCGTTAGGACGCATACTTTCCACTACTTTGGATTCTGCATTATAAGCGATCAAACTGCGCACATGAGGGATTATCCCCCCGATTTCCGCATCGTCATCGGTAGCCCTGATAGCATCTACTTCTACCAGACCCAGAGTAGTATTTCCGGCAATAAATCCGGGGTAAACATGTTTACCCGAAGCATCGATAACTCTGGAAAAACTGTTCCTGTCTGCCTGTGCCAGCGTACCCACATAAGTAAGCTTGCCATTGTCGAAACCGATAGCACTGTTTTCTATAGTTTGTCCGTTCCCTAAATGGGCAGTAGCTCCCGTTATCAGGATGGATCCTTTTTGTTTCCCTGCAGGTGTTTGCTGAGCCATCATCGTTGTACTCATTAACACCAGGAGACTAAAAAATATGTTTTTTAAATTTTTCATTTTTTAAGTTTTTTGAGGTTATAATGAATTACAATGAAGTTCTTTATCTACTTTTTTCTTAGGCTGCTGTGTCTTCACACCTTTGTTCTTCTCCTTGATCATCATATTGATCAATTTGTTTTTCTCATTCCGGATATCCTCCTGTATTTGCTGCATTTGCTTATAGTCATAATAAACAGCTCCGTCGATCATCGTTTTCTCTGCTATCGCATAAATAGACAGTGGATGATCGCTCCACAATACAAGATCTGCATCTTTCCCCGCTTTTATACTACCCATCCTGTCATCCAGA
Source organism: Leptobacterium flavescens (assembly GCF_010671605.1). Classification (GTDB taxonomy): domain Bacteria; phylum Bacteroidota; class Bacteroidia; order Flavobacteriales; family Flavobacteriaceae; genus Leptobacterium; species Leptobacterium flavescens. The sequence goes on along the minus strand of NZ_JAABOO010000002.1, from coordinate 976,513 downwards.
TGTAGTAGTTTTGCAGGGTTAAGGGTGATGAATTTCCAGGCATCCTCCTCAGAAACTCCTCCGTACTTCACAGATTTGGCCGCTTCCTGATTCAACCTTCGCGACATCTCGCGATCGTCAGAATTAATAGCTACAACCACCCCGGCATTGTGCATGATGGCTGCGTTATAAGGAATAGCGTCATTAACCTCATTCTTGTAGGACCACCAATCGGAAAAGGTAGATCCCCCAACTCCGTGAGCCGCCATTTTATCTGCTACCTTGTAGCCTTCCAGAATATGGGTGAAAGTGTTTACATTAAAATTAAATTTCTCAACCACTTTCATCAGCATATTAATTTCACTTTGCACATAGGAGTGACAGGAAATAAAACGCTCTTTATTTAAGATCTCTGCAATGGTATGCATTTCTATATCATACCTCGGTGCCTTGGTCCTTGCCCTGGCTTTTGCAGATAATTTATTGTAGTTTTTCCATTTCTCATCGTATTCTTTGGCTCTCTGGAAGTAATCAACAAATACCTGTTCTACTCCCATTCTCGATTGAGGAAAACGGTTAAAACTTTGCCAGTTGGATTGTTTTACATTCTCTCCAAGCGCAAACTTGATAAAGCCCGGAGAGTTGTCTATGATCATCTCATCTGCATTTTCTCCCCACTTTAATTTTATCAATGCCGAGCGTCCTCCGATAGGATTTGCCGATCCGTGCAGGATCTGCATAGAGGTAACTCCTCCCGAAAGGTTTCTGTAAAGATTGATATCCTCAGGATTTACAACATCTTCCATGGTTACTTCGGCAGAAGAGTTATGCCCAGCTTCATTTACAGAAGCTGCTGCAATATGTGAATGCTCGTCTATGATACCTGAAGTCAGGTGTTTTCCCGTTGCATCGATTACCGTTGCTCCGCTTTGCGATAAATTGCTACCTACCTTTACTATCTTTCCGTCCTTTACAAGTACATCGGCATTCTTAAGGATACCTTCTGCTTCGTTGGTCCATACCGTAGCATTTTTAAACAGGATGGTTTGCTGTTTTGGTAATTCTTTAACCCCGTATGCTTTATTAGGGAAGGTAACCGGAACCGTTTCATAGGTTTTAGCATTACCATTGTCTTTTTTACCGTTTGCATCTTCTTTTCCGGCTTGTTTTACAGCGGTCCAGCTAATCGCGTTCCCATTGGTAAGAGTCCCCTTTCCACTTAAATTGTCGGAAGCAGTTACGGCAGCAGTCAGCCGTACAAACTCTGTTTTTTCACTGGTCGGGTTGTAGAAAATATTTACCCAGCCGTTTTTATAGGTCATTTTAGATCCTATTTTAGCAGAGTTAAGCGTTAGCTCAGATGAAGGAGCAGAAAACTTCCCTTTGATCTTAAGGAGGTATTTTTTACCCGCAATAGTAAGGTCGTACTCTCCGCGGATATCCTTAATATTCATATCGTTTACGATATTCTTATGTCCCTGTACCCAGTTTTCATAGAGGGTAGTGTTTTTATCAAAAATGTCTCCGGAGGTGATCAGGAAATTGGCATAACTCCCGTTTTTAAGAGAACCCAGCTGATCGCTTTTTCCCAACAGGCTTGCCGGTGTTGTGGTGAGTGCTTCCAAAGCCTTGGTCTTATCTAATCCGTATTCCAGGGCTTTCATTAGATTCGTTTTGAAATCGGAAGCTTTTTTAAGGCCTGCAGTTGTAAGGGCAAAGCGTATACCGTTCTTTGCCATTAACCCCGGATTGGTAGGCGCCTGATTCCATAGCCTCATATCGGCCAGAGATACCTTGCTGGCATTATACGGATCGGTTACATCATAAGCGATCGGGAAGTCGAGAGGAACAATATAACTCGCATTGGTATTCTTTATATCATCGATGCGCTCAAATTCATTTCCACCACCTTTAATTATGTAGTTCAAACCAAATTCATTGGCAATTTTAGCTGCTCGGAACGCCTGCATTTTATCGCCTGCATCAAAGATCTGAGGAAGCGACTGATTTGCCAGCAAAGCCTCGATGGATAAATCCTTGGTAGAAGAGTTCCCATCCTTATACCATTTGGCATCGTGATAGAGTTGCCTTAAAAGGGCCATTGCCCCCATAATGGAAGTGGGGTAACTCTGATTGGAAGTAACACTTTTAGAGAAAGACAGATGCTGAGCCGCATCCTGATCTAAAATTCGTTCACTGTTATCACCATCTGCATTAAGAGCAACCAGGACACTGGTACCCCTGATGATCCCGTCTTCTATATGAGTGTTTACCACTCCAAAACCTGATTTGACAAGATCTTTGGCTTTCTGGTTACTGAATTTAAACTTACTCATTGCCTTATTCTCCGGCATAATATGATCGTTCCAATAAAAGCCTTCTCTGGAAGGATTGTATTGAGCAGATCTTCCGCCGCCGGGCCTTCTTTTGGGTTTTTCAACACCGAATGTAGAATAGATATCAATAAATGAAGGGTAGATATACTTTCCACCAAGGTCGATCACCACAGAGTTTTCCGGAATCTTTACCGAAGCTCCACTGGCCACCACCTTACCATTCTGAATAAGTAGTGTTCCATTATCAATAACTTGTGTGGGAGTTACAAATAGCCTGGCATTTGTAAAAGCCGTGAAATTATTGTTGGTCGTCTTTACACCATCGTTCTTCGGAAAATATTCCTGCGCAAAAACAGAAATACTACACCAGAACATGGCGAGTACCAATAGTATTTTTTTCATAATAGAAATTGATTAATTATTTAGCTGTCTAAAGTTAATATAAGTTTAAGAAAGCCGGATTCTTTATGAATATTTTAACGTTTGGAGAGGGTTGCTCCTTCGTCAAGACTTCGGAGCACGTTGGTAGTTGTTGGCGGTTGGTTGTTACACCTTCACTAAAGTTTCGGTGTACGTTGTTGGTTGTTGGTTGCTGGTTGTTAGTTTTTAGTTGTTGGGATTTGTCACCTCGAGCATCTCGATTACGCTCGATACAGGCTCGTCGAGAGGTGGGATTTGGAGCTTGGAATTTGGTTATTAGTTATTGACCATTGATAATTGCTCATTGTTTATTGCTTATTGGAATTTGTTGTTGGCTGTTGGGGTTTGGTTGATGGTTGTTAGTTTTTAGTTGTTGGCTGTTGTATCTGTCATCTCGAGCGCAGTCGAGAGATAGGATTTGATACTCGGAACTTAATTTTTAAACAAATACGAAAATACATAGCATCCCAGAACATTAAGAAAAAATGCGATCAGGCCTACCTGTATTCCGGCAATGGTCTTTAAACCCAGGAAGAAGGTGCCTACGGCAAATGCAAAACCGATGGAAAGTCCGATCAGCATACCTTTTGAGGTAACTTTTTTTGAGTGTACTCCAAGAAGGAACAGGGGAGCAGTCTGGATCAGGATCTGCATTTTCAGTTCAATAGTCCGGAACAGGGTTATTTTAGGATTGAGTGCAAAAAATACCATTACCCATATGATTATCCAGGACAGGATCTTACCTGTTTTGGTGAGTTGTTCTTCGGAAACATCTTTTAATATCGTCTTTCCCAGGATATCTTTTGAAATTATGGAGGAAAGGGAAAGTAATACGGAATCGGCAGTAGACATAATTGCTGCCAGCAAACCAATAATCACCATTAAAGTCAGGATTAACCCCAAAAGAGATTGACTACCCCAGTATTCCAGCATATAGGGAAGTACAGCATCGTGAGATATTTTTTCAATTGCTGTAAAATGCGGGATGCTGACGATGCCAATAAGAAACAGGATCAGGACCGTAAACAAAGGCATAAACACCATGGCACTCATCGATCGTTTAAGGGCCTTAAGTGATCTTGCAGCATAGATCCTCTGAATTGCCTGTGGATATACCGCTGCGCCTAAACCTATCATCAGTACGGTGCTTGCCCAATAGATCTGAAAGTTAGGATCCGGCAGGTTGATCTTTTGAGGCTCGTTTTTGATCAGCCACTTACTGATGTTTGTCAATCCCTCAAGATCAGGCAACAGAATAAAGAAGAGGCCACCCAGACCGATAAATAACATAATTCCCTGCGCCACATCTGTCCAGGCTACGGCACGCATTCCGCCCAATGTTTCATATACGATCATTACCAAAGCCAGGAATATAACTCCGGCCCGATACGGTATTTGCCCATCGGTAATTCCGTTAACAAGATGCCCCATAGCCATAAGCTGAGCGAGCAAAAAATTAAGAGAAGCAATGATCAGAACAAAGTTGGCAATAAGTGAGAGTGAAGGCAACCGGAACCGGTAATCAAACCAATCGCCGGGAGTAATAAAGTTTCTCTTTTTTGAGATACGAAATAACTGGGGAGCAAATGTAAGATAGGAGATAACGATAAAAGTGAGGTATCCCAGTATAAGGATCATACCCAATCCTTTGTCTGCAACTTCTGCCGGAGTTACCAGTAAGGTATTTGCACTGTATTGAGTGGCATATAAAGTTAGTAACAGAACAAATGCTCCCAGGCTACCACCGGCCAGATAGTGATCTTTCATAGAGTTAGATTGCCGTTTTTTATGAGCAATTAACCCTATTGAAATAAGTATAAGCAGGTATAAAGAGATACAGATAACTATAAGAGTACTCATGATATTCTATTTTTCCTTCCAGTATTTGTTAATTATCCAGACAGTAAATATTGCTGTTATGACCACTGAAAGAATAGAAGCGATTACCCAAAGAGGTAATCCGAGAATCAGCATCATTGCGGGTTTTTCGGGGATATACCATGGAATTGACAGCGAAAAGAGCAGGAGGTAAGTGATCCAGACCCATGAGGGGAAGGTTTTTTTCATAATATTCAGCATTTTGTTGATAGTTGTTAGCTTTTAGTTGTTGGCTGTTAGTCAGTATTAAGTACAAAGTATTGAGTTGCTAATTGTTTGGATTTGTCATCCTGAGCGCAGTCGAAGGAAGAGGCGAGTGGGGTGGTTCGTATACTACTTTTGTTTTTGGAACACCCCTCTTGTTTTCTCCCCTCAAGGGGAGAACAAAATCCTCAAGGGAACAATCCAGGTTAGCTGAAACACTCCATCAATCGTTAATCTAAAATCGTTAATCTAAAATCGTCGATCGTAAATATTGATTGATTTTATAATTTGAAGATTTCCTCATTCAAAACTTAACATTCAACATTTCCATGCATTTATCTTTTTATGATCTTCACTATGGTTGGGTTCTTATTCCTCAGATGTAAAAAGTACACTCCGGCGGGTAATTTCTTCATTCCAATCACTGTTTTACGATTGCTAACAGCATATGTTTTTGCGGACACTCTTACTCCAGATACATTGTAAATAGCTACGGTTATACTGCTCCGGTCCTGCGGAAGAACAAGCTCCACATCCGATCCGGTAGGGTTGGGATACACCAGGAGCTCTTCAGACCAGGGTGTTTCCAGCAGAAGTTTCCCTTCACAGGCCACACCAGAGGTGACTTCTATCTTATCTCCCTGCTGTACAGCAAGGGAAAAACGGTTTGTATGATAACGACCTGCAGGCCTGTCATTTATCTGTACACTATAGGGGGCTGTACCCGAACTGATCTCTACAAATAACTTATCTGCTACTCCGTTTGTTTCACTTATCGTAGTTCTTCCGCTTAGTTGTCGGGCCTCCGCCACCTCCACCTCGAAACACTGCTCGCACCCAGAACCCTTGCTGATGCATACATCATAGGTTCCCGGGGAAAGGTCCCCCACCTTCAGCTCCCCGGTAAACTCGTAGGACTTGTCCCCGACCCTGGCTGTATAATTCTCTTCCTGTTCAACGGTAATGGCAATGGCCCCGTTGTTTTTGCCCCTACAGGTCTCTCCTGAAGTTTGTAACTGGAAATTGTTTGCCGATAATTCATAGAGAGGACAGCCTGTTACTGTTACTGTAAACTTATGGCTTACCGTAGCCCCATGAGGGTCGCTGGCCGTCAGGGTAACTATCGTCTCCCCGGGGCCAAGACCCTCGAGTATCAGCTGGGGAACGCCCGTGTCCGTTGAAATGATATAGACTGCCACGATGCTGCTGTCATAGTCAGCGGAAAAAGAGAGTTCTTCCTGTTCATCGTCATCCGTAAAGATATCCGTTAACACTATCGGCTCGCTTTCAGAGCCTTGGGTGAGTTTCTGTGCAGGAATCTCTTTTTTTACTCTGGGAGTGGTATTTTCGTTAACCGTTAAGGTTGCAATAGCACTTCTTGCTGTTCCCGCTATATTGCTTACCAATACCTGGAACTGCGCTCCGTTATGCGCCGGCTCCGTGGGATCCAGGGTATATATTGCACCGGTCGCTCCATTGATTACTACCCAATCCGCTTCCGGCTCGGCTCGGCTCTCCCATTGATAACTCAGGGAGGTAGTACTTGTTGCCTCTACCATAAAACTGGCTGGGTTGGGCGCTATAACTGTTACATTTCTCGGATGAATGGTGATTTCCGGTGTGGTAGCACCACTGGATATGACCCGAACTGTCCTTGTTACCTGCTCTGCAGCATTTTCTGCAGCATCAGATACATTATAGGTAACCGAATAGCGACCTTCGGTATTGATATCGACCGATGAGGAATTGATCGTAATACTGGAAGAAATATCGCCGTCTATATTATCGATGGCCATAGCTCCGAACTCGTTATAGGCAGAACCAACCAGTATGATCTGGGGGTTGGCCCCAAGAAGAGTGATCACCGGTGCTGTGGTATCGGTTAATGCAACGACATTAACGGTCCGTATTACCTGTTCTGCCGAATTCCCTGAAGTATCAACTACATCGTAGGTTACGATGTAGGAACCCACGGTATTGGTATCTACCGATGAGAAATCGATCATAATACTGGAAGAAATATCACCATCCACATTGTCATGGGCGGTGGCCCCTGGCTCAATATATTCAGTACCGACTTCTATAGTCAGAGGATTGGCCCCGAGAAGTGTGATCACCGGTGGTGTGGTGTCTGTTATTGGGACGACATTAACGGTCCGTATTACCTGCTCAGCTGCATTTCCTGCTGTATCTAATACATCGTAGGTTACAGAATAGGAACCTACAGTGCCAGCATCTACCGATGAGGAATTAATAGTAATATTGGAGGAAATGTCATTATCTATATTGTCAGTAGCTGTAGCACCAAGTTCAGTATATTCAGTACCTACGACTATGCTCTGAGGGTTGTTTCCGATGAGTGTGATTGTTGGCGCTGTATTGTCAATAATATAGTATTGCGCTTCTGAGGGAAGCGCTAATGAAAGCGGGTTATTTTCGGAGTCAGTAATATTATTATCATCAGCTATGCCCAATTCCAGGGTTCCGTTACCGCTTATATCCCGAACAGTAATATAGTAAATGCTACCTCCTGTTTCCCCGGCAAAGGTATGATAGGTATTGTTCACGTTAGGGGTTGTTAGTATGGTAAAATCCGTATCATCCACATGGTTGACCCCCTCGCTAAACTCGACCCTGAAAGTAACCTCGTCGCTATTTGTTATTTCCTCCGTCGGATTATGACGCAAAATACGAGTGATCCTCAAAGCCCTATTGTCAACGGTATAGGCCTCGGAATTTTCCGGGTCTGGATTGGTTAGAGGATTACCTGCAAGATCATCGATCGTATAATTCCCATCCGTATCGGCCCTAATGCCAAGTTCCAGGGGCCCGTTGCCGCTTATAATCGGAACAGATATATCATAGATTTTATCTGTCTCCTTGCTAAAAGTATGCTCACCTACTGAAAGACTACCGCCTGCGGTAATCATAAAATCGGTTCCATCTACATTTTGTACCGCCTCGCTAAAGATGACCCTAAAGGTAACCTGGTCGCTATTTGTTGTTCTCACTTCCGGATCATAGCGTAAAATACTCCTTACCGTTGGATGTGTTTCATCCTGCATGTTATAGGCCTCGGAATTTTCCGGGACTGGATTGGTAAGAGGGTTAGCTGCAAGATCGTTGATCGTATAGTTACCATCCGTATCGGCGGCCATAAGGCGAAGCTCCAGAGACCCGTTACCGCTTATTCCCGATACGGTAACTTCGTAGGTAGCTTCTTCTTCCTCTTTCTCTTCAACATGGATTACCGTTCCCGATGCCCCTCCTGAAGTGGTAAAATCTTCGATACCTACATGTTCTACCGCTTCGCTAAACTCTACCCTAAAGGTAACTTCAGTTCGATTTGTTGCTTCTGTTTGGGGGTCCTGGCGCGAAATACTGCTCACCGTGGGGGCCGTATTGTCAATGATATACCTTAGTTCCGCGTCTCCGGGAAGCGTGGGAGAAAGCTCATTACCGTTCTCATCCGTGATATCATTAAGAGCCTCATTTAAGCCCAACGCCAAGGTTCCGTCACCGCTTATATCAGGAACAGTGACATCATAGGTGGTCCCATTACTGTCCACTGGGTTTACGGTATGTGCTCCTACTTCCAGCGTAATACCTTCCCTGGTAATCATAAAATCAGCTGCATTTACGTTTTGTACCGCCTCGCTAAAGATGACCCTGAAGGTAACCTGGTCGCTATTTGTTCTTTCATTGGGAGATACTCCGGGATTCTCCGGATCATAACGCAAAATACTGCTTATCTCCGGGGCTATCTCCTCAACAATAGTATAGGTCTCTGAATATCTGGAATCAGGGTTCGGGATAAGGGCATTACCGGCATGGTCAAAGATCGTATAATTCCCATCCGTATCGGCCATAAGGTCAAGCGCCAGGATCCCTGTTCCGCTTATTCCCGATACGGTAACTTCGTAGGTAGCTTCACCTTCCGCTTCAACATGGGTTACCGTTCCCGAAGCCTCTCCTGAAGTTGTAAAATCTTCGATACGCACATGCTCAACCGCTTCGCTAAACTCAACCTCAAAGACAACTTCTTGGTTCCTATTCCTACTTATTTCTTCTTCTGGGGGATACTCACGCGAAATCTTGCTTACGGTTGGGGCTGTATTGTCAATAATATACCTTAATTCCGCTCCATCCGGGAGATTAGTGGAAAGTGGGTTTCCCTCTTCATCGGTAATATCCTGATTAGCTGCAAAATCCAATGTAAGGGTTCCGTTACCGCTTATATCAGGAACAGTGACATCATAAGTGGTCCCATTACTGCCCACTGGGTTTACGGTATGTGTCCCTACTTCCAGCGTAATACCCTCCCTGGTAATCATAAAATCAGCTGCACCTACATTTTGTACCGCCTCGCTAAAGATGACCCTGAAGGTAACATTATTGTTATTTGTTCTTTCCGTTAGGGGATCCTGGCGTAAAATACGGCTTACAGCAGGGGCTGTCTGGTCAATGATATAGTGTTCCGCTCCATCCGGGAGATTAGTGGAAAGTGGGTTTTCCTCTCCATCGGTAATATCCTGATTGGCCGCAAAATCCAATGTAAGGGTTCCGTTATCTCTTATTTCCGATACGGTAATATGGTAGGCTGTATTTGAACTCTCTTCAGCCCGGACATTGGTTGCTATTCCTTTGGCTTTTCCCAACGTTATAAAATCGTCCGCAAGTATATTCTGCGGCTGCTCGCTAAACTCGACCCTAAAAATAACACTGCTGTTATTGGTTATTTCCGTTAGGGGATCATGGCGCAAAATACTGCTTACCCTTAGGCTTGTGATCGTATAGGTTTGCGAATCTGTAGGCTCAGGATCGGTAAGGGCATTACCGGCACGGTCAAAGATCGTATAATTCCCATCCGTATCGGCCCTAAGGCTAAGTTCAAGGGTGCCGCCACCCCTTATTCCTGATACAGTAACATTATAGGCTGTCCCATTACTATCCGATACCTCAGTTACCGTATGTGCTCCCACTAAAGGACCATTTGCGGTAATGGTAAAATCATTGATCTCTACATTTTGTACCGGCTCGCTAAACTCGACCCTAAAAGTAACCTCTTCGTTATTTGTTATTTCCGTTAGGGGATCCTGGCGCAAAATACGGCTTACGGTAGGGCGGGTATTATCGATAATATAGCGTTGCGCCCCGGAGGGAAGGACTCTGGAAAGTCGGTTATTTTCAAGGTCGAGAGTATTATTGGTAATATTATTATTAGCAGCAATGCCCAATTTCAGGGTTCCGTTACCGCTTATATCCCAAACGGTGACATCGTAGGTATTATCTGTACCTATATCATTATAAACCGTATGATTTACTATTGAAAGACCATTTGAGTTAAGGGTAAAATCGTGTTTATCCACCTGCTGGACTGCCTCGTTAAAGATGACCCTAAAGCTAACATTTTCGCTATTTGTTCTTTCGCTGGGAGGATCAGGATTATCCGGATCATAGCGTAAAATACTGCTTATCATCAGGGGCCTATTATCAATGGTATAGGTTTGTCCGGCACCTGTCGGTCTAGGGTCTCGAAGGGCATTACCATCATAACTAGCAAGATCATAGATCGTATAACCTTCACTCTCTGTACGGGAAAAGCGGAGTCGGAGTCCCAGGGTCCCGTTACCTTCTATATTCTTATCAGGATTTTTATGCCGAACAGTAATACGGTAGGCCGTATTTGGAGTCACGTCATGCACTCTAATTTTAATACTGTCTATTGGTGTCCTTATATCACCCGAGGTAACGATGGCAAAATCGTTTTCGACCACATTCCGTACCAGCTCGCTAAAGGTGACGCTGAAGGTAAGACTCTTGTTATTTGTTATTTCCGCCGTGGGATCCAGGCGTAAAATATTGCTAAGCCTGGGGAACGTAGTATCAGTAACGGAATAGGTCTCGGAAGTTGCCGGTACGGTGTTGGGAAGGGCATTACCTGCAAGATCTTCTATATCCTGGTTATTGACCAGACCCAGACCCAGGCCCAGGGTACCGCTACCACTTATTCCCGATACGGTAATATTATAGATCATATTTGAATCCTCTTCCGCATCCACATTAGTTACTGTTCCTCTAACTTCTTCTCCCAAAGCGGTAAAATCACCTGTATCCACATTTTGCACTGCCTCGTTAAACTCGACCCTAAAGCTAACTTCGGTCAGTTCCGTTGTTTGTGTTTGGGGATCCCGGCGCGAAATACTGCTTATCACCGGAGCTGTAATATCAACAATGGTGTAGGTCTCGGGATTTTCCGGATCAGAGCCAGGGTCGGTTAGGGGATTACCTGTAAGGTCGTTGATCGTATAATTCCCATCCGTATCGGCCCTAAGGCCAAGTTCCAGGGTCCCGCTACCTCTTATATTTCGAACAGTGACATTATAGGCTGCCCCATTACTATCAGATACTTCAGTTATCGTATGTACTCCCACTAAAGGACCATTTGCGGTAATGGTAAAATCATTGATATCTACATTTCGTACCGGTTCATTAAAGGTAACCCTAAAGGTAATACTGTCTTTACTGGTTCTTTCCGTTAAGGGATTTTCGCGCAAAATACTGCTTACCGTCGGGGCCTCATTATCTTCTTCTGCTTCATGGTCGGTAATGGTCCAGCCTTTCGCTTCCAGCTTCTCCCGGGCCGTTGCAGCCTCAGAACCTTTGGTATAGGCAGAATTCCCTGCATTAAAAATCACCTCCTCTCGTACCGCTTGTTTTGCCCAACCTATAAGCAGCTTATTGTAATTTTCTGTAGAAAGGCCTGCTCCCCCGTCGAACATATCATTCATACTCCCAACCTTACTTATATCCCAATTACCTATATTCTGGTCAAAGTCGGTAACTCCATAGAACATACTGCTCATAGTGGTAACTAAACCGGTATCCCAGTTCCCGATGTCCTGATCGAATTTGGCGGCATCATAGAACATACCGCTCATATTAGTAACCTTACTTACATTCCAATTGCCAATGTTCCGGTTAAAGCTGATAGCCCCATTGAACATATTATGCATAGAGGTAACTTCACCGGTTTCCCAGTTTCCGATTTCCTGATCGAATTTGATGGCATTGTGGAACACATCATTCATGTCCGTAACCTTACTTACATTCCAATTGCCAATGTTCCCGTTAAAGTCGGTAGCTCCATGGAACATACCATGTATTGAGGTAACTTTAGCGGTATTCCAGTTCCCGATATCCTGATCGAATTTGGCGGCATCGTAGAACATACCCCTCATATCCGTAACCTTACTTACATTCCAATTGCCAATGTTCCCGTTAAAGTCGGTAGCTCCATGAAACATACCCTCCATAGAGGTAACTTTAGCGGTATTCCAGTTCCCGATGTCCTGATCGAATTTGGCGGCCCCAAAAAACATATGCTTCATATCGGTAACATTGCCTACGTCCCAACTTCCGATATCCTGGTTAAAACTGGAATTATTAGCAAACATATCGGTCATATCGGTAACCATGCTTACATCCCAATTACCGATGTTCTGATTAAAATTGGTATCGGAGAACATTTTCCGCATATTGGTTGCATGACTGGTATCCCAATTCTCTATTCCGGGAATGGCGGTAGCGGTCTCACGGAAAGTATCCTTAAAACTAATGACCTCCGAAGTGTTTAAAGGATCGGGAGCGGTGATCCGTAAGTTTGTGCATTTGTAAAACTGGCCTCCGTTCTTGCCCAGCCTTAAAGGGCCCCAGGAGGAGATCTCTGTTATCTTTTCCCTATCGTCGTTATCTTTAAAACTCCAGCCATCAATTTCCCCGCTAATGGTTATGGTATAGCTTCCCGGCCGGGCATAGATATGCGTAACCGCACCCTGGTTCCAGGAGGTGATCCTATTGGTAACCCCATCTCCCCAGTCTACCGTAAAATTATAGGAACCCGTTTCCACCAATGGCAAACGGATCTTTTCATAAGCCGAAGTGGTTTCCCAGGTGGAGGTAAATTTTTCGGAAAAGCTTCCTCTTCCGTTATTTTTATACCAGGCAATGGTATGATCGCCGGAGGAGACAGAGAGTACGTCCTGGTACCCATCGCCATCCAGGTCTTCCGTATGTACCCATCTGGCACCTTTGGTATTCTTGCTGATAAGCTTTTTATTGGATGAGGGGTCTCCAAATTTCCCATCGCCCAGATTCTCATACCAGGCTACGGTATGATCCTTTTGAGAAGTTGCCACGACATCCATATCGCCATCTCCGTCCATATCCACTGCGCGTACCGAATTGACCCCCAATGCTTTTACAGAGATCCTGTGTTCCCTCCAGGCCTGTTCCCTCACCAGTATTTCTCCGACAGATCCGGACATTCTCCATGTATTTTCATGCCAGGTAATGGTGTTATCTCCGTAAGAAGCGGAGAGCACATCTATATCGCCATCATTATCAATGTCGGCTGCATAGACGGACCGGGCATCTACAGCCGTGGTGGAGATCGTATGTTTTTCCCATTTTCTTTCCCTCACTAAGCGACCCTGGCCATCGGCATGTCTGATATCAAAACTGTTTTCATGCCATAGAATTTCATTCCCTTCGGCCGTGATCACATCCATGTCCTGATCTCCATCCATATCCAACGGGTAGATCGAACTGATCCTGTTATTGGATCTGGAAATAATATTATACTCCCGGTCCGGATTATGATTACTCGCTCTTCCCCTGAATGTTCTTGTTCCGTCCCTGCTTACATAATTCTCATACCAGAGAAGGTCGCTGTCAAAATTCCCATGCCGGTCTGCTCCCGTACTTGTGGCCAGAAAAACATCGTTATCCCGATCGTTATCGATATCGGCAGCATATATGGCCGTTGGAACCCCGTAATGGTCATTAACGATCGCTTGTTGTTCCTCAAAAGTTCCATCTCCATTATTCCTGAACCAGACCGTTTTGTTGAAGGAGGAGAGAAGTATGTCCGTACTTTCATTATTATCGAGTCTGGCCGTATGAACCAAAATAGGGCTGTTTATATCGGTAGCGATCTCCTTCTGGTTAGTATAAGGGTTCCCGGCCCTGAAATCAAAATTCCCTTTGCGATCCTTGTTCTCAAACCAGACGATCTTGTTATCGCCGTAATGAGCGGAGACCACATCCATATCTCCGTCGCCGTCCAGATCTCCCGTATCTACCGATCGGACACTGCCCGCCACATTACTGATCACTTTTTTGTCGGGGCCTGTAACTCCCGGATTTTTCCTGTCTATGGGATTATAGTACCAGGCGATCTTACCATCCAGATAGGAGGCCGATAGAACTTCCAGATCACCATCGTTGTTCAGATCTGCCGTATAGACCGATGTGGCGCCATCTGCATATTTATTGATGATCCGTTGATTGCTTTGTGCATCACCAAAATTCCCGCCACCCAGATTCTCATACCAGGCAATCTTGTCGTCTATAAAAGAAGCGGAGAGTATATCCATATCGCCGTCCTCGTCCAGGTCGGCCGCATGAACCGATACGGCACCGTCTGCCCTGGTGGAGATAATATGCTCTTTCCATTGTTTTATGACCGTTAGCCGGGGAAATAAGGGTGGCCCCAGAACCTTGTTTATATTCTCAAACCATATGATCTTATCGCTTGTTTCGGAGGCCGCGATCACATCTATATCGCCATCACCATCCAGATCGGTAGCATGGACCGAAAAGGCACCCTCTACATCCTGACTGATAGTATAATGCCTGGAGAAATTTCCTGCTCCGTTGTTTTGATACCAGATAATCTTGTTATCCTTCCAGGAAGCCGAAAGCACATCCATATCGCCATCACCGTCCAGATCTGCCGAATAAACCGAAGAAGCGCCCCTTGCATTCCGGCTTATAAAATGATGCTTGGGAAACTTTCCTTTTCCATCGTTCTGGTACCAGGCAATCTTATCCGAATCATAGGAAGCAGAAAGGACATCCAGATCCCCATCACCATCCAGGTCGGCGGTATAAACCGAAGAGGCACCCTCAGCGTGCCGGCTTATAAAATGGTGTTTGGTAAATCTTCCCGCTCCGTTGTTTTGATACCAGGCAATCTTGTCATCCTGGTAAGAAGCCGAGAGTACATCCATATCTCCGTCACCGTCCAGGTCGGCCGCATGTACCGACCGGGCACCTTCTGCATGTCTGCTGATAAAATGATTGCGAAATTTTCCCTTCCCCAGATTTTCCGACCAGGCGATCTTATTGTCCACTTCCGAGGCCGAGAGTATGTCCATATCACCATCACCGTCCAGGTCGGCAGCATGTACCGACCGGGCACCTTCGGTATGCCTGTTGATCGCATTGGGGTCTTTTTCCAGCATAAAATTGATGATATCATTGGCGTTTTCGGAAATATTCAGGTTGTTGGTCAGGTCCCAATAGTTGTTCCGTTCTATAACCAGGGTCTGGGTAGTAACGATCCAACTCTGGATCCAGCCGGCAAGCGTACACCAGGGGCCCCAACCGGAATCGGCATTAGATGCCCAGTAATCCCACCTGTCATATTCAAAAACCCGAAACCAACCTCCGTCCAGATCGCTATGCTTTTCACTTTTTATCTGGATACGGGCCAGGAACTCGGAGAGCCTGGCAACTGCCTCGTGATATCTGCTGTTCCCGGTAGCATGGGCCGCTTCGTTAAGTGCAAAAAATGCAAAATTACTGGTGTAGAGCATATCGGCCACGGGATCGCCGTTTTCATGGATCAACGGAGCTTCGGTAGTACCGTAACCTGCATTGGAACGTGTCTGACCAAAATCGCCGCCTTCATCTCCCAATTCTTCCCGAATAGCCCCTGAAGGTTGCTGGTTTTCTAATAATTTATTGACCACCGTATCCAGCCACTGACGGTGTTCTTCGGTATCATCTACCCGAACCAGCCAGGCCAGGGGCAGGATCATTTTGGCTCGTTCCTGCTGTATTCCGTTGGTCCAGCTCCAGTTGTCAGGATACCTGTCCATGATATGCCCTATGGTCTTTTTTGTGGTTTCCAGCAGAGGTTCATAACCTGTCTTATCATATAACCAGAGGTAACAGGCCAATATCCAGGCCTGATAATGAGGGTGCGGAAGTATCAGCTCTTCATTGGCATAATGCCTCCAGCCTTTTTCATTTATATTTTTTTGTTTCAGACTACTCCGCTGAAATCCTTTTTTACCGGTCAATCTGAAATTGGATAGAATGGTCCTCAGGATCTCCCGGTTCCATCTGTTGGTTTCAAGATAGGCGGAAGTACCGATGATCCCGAGAATAGCCCGGGCATTATCATCCGAATAATGAGCATCCTGATTGTTAAGGGACCAGCTTATCAGGCCATAATTGTCTTTTGTAGAATTCGATTTCCCCAGGTCGGAATTAAACATAAAATCTGCTAAATTTTTTGCCAGTTCCGAATAGGAATTATTTCCAAGGAGTTTTCCCCCGGCAGCCAGAGCATAGGCCGATTCTCCCTGTACATCCCCCCGTATGGTATATCGATATTGTTGGCGACCGGTTTGGAATATGTTGGAAAAGTGCCCTTCCAAAATCCCTAGAGACCCGTTACCATTTGGACGACTTTTATCCAGGGGAGGGCCGACCAGGTGTCCTTTTCCTTTATGATATTTTTCCCAGTCGTTTTTCCATTGCGGATGGAGGAGGAGTTTACTGTCGAAATACCACTGTACTCCCTTGGCTACCGAAGTCCGGAGCGCATCATCGGGCATAGGTTCATTCCGTTCATACATGGGAGCTACATCCCTGGCAGACGACCAGGTGTTTAATGATATTTGCTCTCCCGTTAACCATCGGAGAATGGTTTCCCAGACCACTTTCCAGGAGGCATGGGGGCCGTAACGAGCGGTCCGGAAATTGGTAAGTTTGGTCATGGCCAGGAGCATCTCCCAGCTCGAATCACCGCCATAATACACATTGTTCAATACATCGTAGGTGGTTACACCTTCCAAACCATATACAGCGGTATCAAAGCCGGCCACTTTACCGAGTTTGATCATGGCATAGGCACTTGGCTGGCTATTGGGGGTCAGGTTTGAAGTTAAAATACGGGCATCATTGATCCCCAGTAAACTCAGAGCAGGCAGATTACTATGGGTACGAAAGGAATCGTCCATCATGATCCCTCTTTGCAGTCGGGTAGCACGATGTGGTCTCCCATTGATGGTCACATCGGGAACCGTATTGCCGGGATATTCTACATAGAGTCTTATATTTCTTCTCCGGGCATCCTCATAGACCGAAGAAGGAACCTGGTTTTTCTGACTCGGATATCGATCGGCGGCAATGATGAGTGCACCTCCGTTGGAGGTACCTCTCACAGCTTCTCCCGGAGCATCATAACGGGTTACCTCAAGATCTTCCTCGGCTACCAAAACGCGGTAGAGATCATTATCGGGATCCCCGCAAAAAACTATTTTAGGTTTCTGGCTTTGGGCATACCCTTGTACGATAGAAGCTAAAAGCAAAAAATAAATAAAATAGCGTAATGTTTTTTTCATGATGATAGTTTTAGTTCAGAAAGCCCATGTAACAGGCTGATTTTTATGGCATCTATATCAAAGCTAGTGACTTGGATAATTCGCTCTGTCTGTTTTTCATCTATGAAAAAAATATTTCATGAAGTTATGTTTAAATTTCTGATTATCAGTTTATTAATAATAAAACTGGTTATGAGGATTTCATAAAAGGGAGGGTTTAGTTGTTGGTTGTTGGTTGTTGGTTGATGGTTGTTGGTTGATGGTTGATGGTGGTTAGTTGATGGTTGTTGGATCTGTCACCTCGAGCATCTCGACTACGCTCGATACAGGCTCGTCGAGAGGTGGGATTTGGTTGTTACACCTTCACTGAAGTTTCGGTGTACGTTGGTGGTTGTTTGCTAGTATTAAGTACAAAGTATTGAGTATTGAGATTTGGTTGTTGGTGTTTGGAATTTGGAGCTTGGGATTTGGTTATTCGATTTGTTGATTTGGAAATGGGTTGATTGAAGATAAACATTCAACATTTCTCTTCCAATTAGTCATCGCGAGGAAAGAAATGACGAAGCGATCCCTCGGTCTAAATTAAATTGATTTTGAACTCTTATGTTTCACATCTATCTTGTTTTGGAACACCCCTAAAGTCCCCTCAAGGGGACAATTTAGATCTGCTGAAACACTCCAACAATCGTCAATCTAAAATCGTATGTCGTAAATGGTTGATCGTATTATTGGCTATAGGCCAGGCGCTAATGGCTAAAGTTCCTTGTTCTTATAATAATTAACCAGCAAGGCTACTACATAGCTATAGCTCTTGATCCCGTCTTTTTGGTTATTGGCTTTAAGGAAAGTGTTGAAGGAGGTTTTAAAAGCGGGTTCCGCCTTGTTCTCATATCTTTTCCAGAAGTTGGAAACATTAATGTAATTCTTAATGATACCCGGGTTCATTTTTTTATTGACTTCCCTGAATTTCTCCGGATCCCTGCTTCTTATTTCACCGAGGCAGTAGCGCAGACTGTAGATATAGGCAGAATACTTAAAATAGATATCTTCATTATTCACAGCAGCGAGATAACCGATAAAATTAGCTTCATTCTCTGCAGAATACCCCAATTGATGCGCCTGTTCATGGCAACTTACCGTAGGGTATTTGTAACTGAAAGCCACACTGTTTACCTGCGCTTCATTGGTAAAGGGATTCAGATAGCCTCCGTATCCCATATAGGTGAGCACCGTACTGTAAATAGAAGATTTAATACTGGTAGGTGCATACGTAAGGTTGGGCATTTCGGCCGATAGTTTATTAAAGCCGTTTACCGTCATCTTATAGATCTTACGCTTTGAATAGGGAATACTCACCATTACCGTATCGTTTTTGGTAATGCTGTAATGAACTTCATTGGCCTTTGCGATCAGGCGATCCGTAAATTCAAAAAGTTCCTCTGTGGTATAATCGTTATCAATATTGAGGGACTGGTAGATAGGAAGCCTGTAATAATTCAATCCCCAGAAAAGATGAAACACAAAATAGAGTACGGAGATCACGACAAAAACTTCCCGGAAAAAATTCCGTGTCTGATAAAAGAACATTCGCCCTTTTAAGATCAGGAACCTGATGATAAGGATGGTTGCAATGGTGTAGAAAATATCTCCGACGGAAAAAGGGATCCATCCAAAAACCAATCGGAAACCTTTTGAAAGATAAGGGTAAAAACCATTACTATAGTATTTCTCAATAAGCTCTGGATGCTTTGCAAGTATTTTAACTAGAATGACTTGCGGAATAATAGAAAACGCTATGATGGTTTTCATTCTTTTCGTCATGCGTCAAAAATAATTAAATAAATGGTATTCTGCATTGCAATGGTTACATTTGTTAGCGTTAAATATTTTTATTGTAAAACATGGATATTCGATTACTAGAACCTAAGGAAGTCTGGAATAAATTTGCAGATATCAATGCGGTGCCACGACCGTCAAAAAAAGAGGAAAGGATCATTGCTTTTATGATGGATTTCGGAAAAGATCTGGGCCTGGAAACTTTTAAGGATGAGGTTGGAAATGTCATCATCAGAAAAGAGGCCACCCCGGGAATGGAAAACAGAAAGACCGTCGTAATGCAATCGCATCTGGATATGGTGCATCAGAAGAATGGAGACACCATTTTTGACTTTGATAATCAGGGGATTGAGATGTATGTTGAAGACGGATGGGTAAAAGCCAAAGGAACGACACTTGGGGCTGATAACGGACTCGGAGTGGCTGCAATTATGGCTGTTCTGGCAAGTAAAAATATAGAGCATCCTGCTATTGAAGCCCTCTTTACGATAGATGAAGAAACGGGAATGACAGGGGCTAAGGGATTAAAAGGAAATGTGCTGAAAGGAGATATACTTCTTAACCTGGATACGGAGGAAGACGATGAAATAGATATAGGATGTGCGGGAGGAATAGATGTTACCGCAGAACGCAGCTATCAGACCGAAGAGGTTCCGGAAGCTACCGTAGCCTACAGAATAACCGTAAAGGGGCTACAGGGAGGCCATAGCGGAATGGATATCCACAGAGGCCTGGGTAATGCCAACAAGCTGATGAATCGCCTGCTTTTTGACGGTTTTGAGAATTTCGGCCTGCGTATTGCAGAGATTGACGGAGGCGGGCTCAGAAATGCCATTCCCAGAGAAAGTATTGCAACAATAGTGATCGATAAGGTGCATCACGATGCTTTTGCTTTTGAATTCAATCAGCTGGCAACGGCTATCAAAAGAGAATTAAAGACTACAGAACCCGGCCTTACCATTAGTGCGGAGGTGACCGAAAGACCGGAAAATGTTATGGAACTCGGGGTACAGGAAGGGATCATCAAAGCCATTTACGCCGCCCATAACGGAGTATATGCCATGAGTGCCGATATGGAAGATCTGGTAGAAACCTCTAATAATATTGCCAGAGTGCAGATAGGAGAAGGGAAAGTGCTGATAGGGAACCTGACAAGATCATCGGTGGAAACTGCAAAAACAGACCTGGCCAACTCCTTGAGAGCTACTTACGAACTGGCGGGCTGTGAAGTGAATTACAGCGGTAACTATCCGGGCTGGACGCCGAATGTAAATTCGCCTATCCTGGAGGTATTGAAATCTAAATACGAAGAACTTTTTAAGGCTAAACCCGAAGTGGTTGCCTGTCATGCCGGCCTTGAATGCGGGATCCTGGGGCAGAATTATCCGGAAATGGATATGATAAGCTACGGGCCTACCATTAAAGGGGCACACTCTCCTGACGAGCGTGCAAATATTGCATCGGTAGAAAAGTTCTGGAAATTTACACTGGAGATCCTAAAGAGTATTCCTGAAAAATAGAAATCTTCAGATAAGATATCAGGCCGTGGAGAATCAATTGGTTTTTCACGGCTTTTTTTAGTTCCGATAAATATCCGGATCGTGTTTTTCCATCCACCTTTCGGGGGATTTAAGATCGGTCCATTGAAACTTTTTATACAATTCATGTGCATCTCCTGTTAAGAGGATCCATCGCCTTAAACCCTGAAGAGAAGGGTATTCCATAAGCTCTTTCATCAACATTTTTGATAAACCTTTTCCTCTGTAGGCCGGAAGTATAAAAACATCGCCGAGATATGCCACGGTAGCATAATCGGTAATGACCCTGGCAAAACCAAGCTGTTCATCTCCTTTATAAACTCCAAAATTCAGGGAGTTCTCAATAGAAGTCTTAACTGTTTTATAATCGATACCCTTACACCAATAGGCGTGATTACAAAGGTAATCGTGTATCATTTCAAGATTCAGCTTTTCCTTGTCGGTGGATATATAGAATTCGTTTTCACTTTTCATTTTACAGAAACCGGTTTTTCGTATTGACAGAACGAAAATAATTAATCCCGGGAACAACCCATCAGATCATTTTAACAATTCAGTCAACTTTTTTGGGAATACAAAGCAGGGCAAAGGACTTTTGAAAGGTGAAATTAAACAACCTAACACATCAATCAATGAAACGAATAGTATTTATAGTCCTGGGAATAACTGCCTTTCTGAACAGTCAGGCTCAAACCGTGGTCTCGGGAAAAGTAACAGATTCAAGGAATAACCCGATCATGGGAGCCAATGTATTTCTGGAAGGAACCTACGATGGCGGTTCTACAAACGAAAAGGGATATTTTAGTTTTGAATCTTCGGAAAAAGGGCAGCAGGAATTGGTTATTTCTTATTTGTCTTTTGAAACTTTCAGGTTAAAAGGGGAGATCGGAACTTTAAAGGACCTTCATGTTAAACTCAGGGAAGAAGTAAATACCTTGTCGGGGGTTACCCTGACCGCCGGAACCTTTGAAGCCGGAGACAATGCCAAGGTATCCGTTTTAAAACCCCTGGATGTGGTAACTACCGCAAGTGCCCTGGGCGATTTTGTCGGAGCCCTGCAAACCCTTCCCGGAACCAGTACAGTGGCAGAGGACGGCCGTTTGTTCGTAAGGGGAGGAGAAGCCGAAGAGACCCAGATATTTATTGACGGGATCAGGGTATTTACCCCCTATAACCCCACGACAAACAATGTACCGACCCGGGGAAGATATTCTCCTTTCCTGTTTGACGGGATCACCTTTTCTACCGGGGGATATTCTGCGGAATACGGACAGGCTTTATCCAGTGTACTATTGCTGAATACTATTAGTGAACCCGACCAGGAAAAGACAGATATTGCCGTGATGACCGTAGGTGGAGGCGTTGGAAATACCCAGAAATGGGAGAAAAACTCACTGAGTATCAATACATCTTATATTAACCTGGCACCTTATCTGGAACTTTTTCCCGATAGAAATGACTGGGAAAAGCCTTTTGAGATTGTCTCGGGGGAAGCAGTTTACAGACATCAGTTTGAGAACGGCCTCTTAAAATTATACACGGCATTTGACAATACCAATCTGAATGTTTTTCAGGAGGACATTAATTTTGACGATCTGATACAATTCAGGCTGAGAAACAACAACCTTTACTTTAACGGTTCTTATACCGGAGCCTTAAAGAACAACTGGGTAATCCAGACAGGAGGAAGCTTTACCTATGGAAATACGAAGGTCCGTATTATTGACAGCGATGTAGAGGACAACGAAAAGTCCATTCATGCCAAGCTGAAGCTTAAAAAAGGGATCAGCAGCAGGTTTAAGCTTAATATGGGAGCAGAATACTTCAGCACCGATTTTGAAGAGCAGTTTGAAGGGAATGATGTTGATTTTGAAAGCGGATTCAATAATAATCTCTCTGCAGTGTTTGCCGAAAGCGATATCTTCTTCTCCAAAAAACTGGCTACTAAGATAGGACTGAGAGCGGAATATTCGGAGTTACTCAAGGAATCTTACTTTTCTCCCCGTTTATCGCTTGCCTATAAAACCAGTGAGCACGGGCAATTATCTCTGGCCTATGGTGATTTCTATCAGAATCCGAGAGAAGATGTCCTTAAGTTCAATACCGATCTGACCGCAGAGAAGACCACGCACTATATCCTGAACTATCAATACAGTCATGACGGAAGGATATTCAGGGCTGAAGCTTTTTACAAGGATTACGACCAGCTGATAAAATACGATACCGAATTTGCTCAGTTCGACAGTAACTTTAATAACGATGGTTTTGGATATGCCGCGGGACTGGATATTTTCTGGAGAGATAATAGAAGTTTTAAGTCCCTGGATTATTGGGTGAGTTATTCCTATCTGGATACGGAGCGGGAATATAGAAATTTCCCGGAAAGGGCCACTCCTAGCATTGCGTCTACCCATAACTTTTCTCTTGTGGGGAAATATTGGATAGAAAAGTGGAAAAGCCAGGTTGGTTTTGCTTACACTTTTGCTTCGGGAAGATCGTTTACAGATCCTAACACCAATGATTTCCTGGGAGAGAAGACCAAACCTTTTAACAGCCTGAGTATTAACTGGGCGTATTTGATAAGCCCGCAGAAGATCCTTTATTTTTCGGTATCCAATGTACTTGGATTCAGAAATATTAATGGCTATCAGTATGCAAATACCCCAAATACGGAGGGGATCTTTGACAGAAGGGCACTAAGACCGGCAGCCGATCAGTTTTTCTTTGTTGGTTTCTTCTGGACGATAAGCGAGGATAAAAAGAGTAATCAGCTTGATAATTTATAGGCTTTTTTAGGTGCAAATCATCCGAATGAGAAGATGGTAAATGCCCGATCTGAAACCTTAATTTTACATTGAATTTTCTTCGGATTGTAAAGTTTGCACAGATCGGGAAGGAACTTTAAAGAATGTATAGTTTTTAGAAACTGAAATTGAGATCACCTTACTTTTTGCGGCTTTAAATTTGAGAATCATCTAATGTTAAGTTGTCGTTACATATTGCGATCACAGCTTTTATTATAACCTACCGGCAAAGTTTTGATAAATTGAAAAACAGCAAAAAAAGACAGTACTGATCTACTTTTGATATGTAAACAAACAAAACCAAATTCTCATGAAAAAGTTAATCTTAGTTGTTTTAATCGCTGTTTTAGGAACTGCAAACACCTTTGCCTCAGTTCCTGTAGAAACACCTGCTCAGAAATTGAGAAGCGAGATCATTAAGCTTCTCGATGCGCCAAGGATCAATCTTGAAAAAGAAGAGACGATCGCTAACATAGAATTTACCTTAAATTCTAAGAACGAAATTGTTGTTTTATCTGTAGAATCTGATAATTCTCAGGTAGAGCGCTATGTAAAAAACGAATTGAACTATCAAAAAGTAAACGGAGGAATCGAAAGCAGAAAGAAATTATTTAAGCTGCAATTAAAAATTATGAAGCCGTAAGGCATTGTTACAAGGGTTACATCACAAAAGGCCGCTCGTTTAATCAACAGGCGGTCTTTCGTTTTTTAAACAGTATTTCCGATCCCAGCAATTATCTTCTTCATTCCAGAACTCATCTGTGAAATTAAACAGGGAATCAAGGATCCTTACCGACCCTTTATTCTCACGATCGACATAGGCTACCAGTATATCTATATTCAATTTGTGGAAAGCGTAATTTATCAATCCACGGGTAATCTCTATGCCGTAGGCATTTCCCCAGTATCTCTTGATAAAGCGATATCCTATTTCGTATTCTTCGTACTTGTTCTTAATAAGGGCGCAGGTTCCAACAAAAGCCCCGTCATTCGTAAATACACCCCATACCCGGAATTCATTACCCTCCCGGGTGTAACAATTTATCACATGCCGGAGATCCTTTTTGTTTTCGTCCAGGCTCATAGGTTTTCCACCCACATAACGCATCACCTCGGGATCTGACTGTAATTCGTGAAAGGATCCGATATCGGTTTCCTTCAGCAAACGCACACTTAATCTTTCCGTTTCAAAAATCATTTCAGCTTTTGATTTTTTCTGAGAGGAAAAATAAGAATAAAAGAGAAAGAACGGTATTCCTTTTTACAATTCATCCGCAGAAAGCAACAATTCGGTTATCCTTTTTTAAAGAAAAGGCCATAAGATCTGAATTTAGCAACTCAATCAGAAAACAGCTAACCTAAAACTATACATTATGAATCCGACAAAAAGAACAGCAAAAAGGATGCTGGCATTTACGATCGACTATCCGATCATTATTCTATATGCTTCAGCACTATACGGGCTTAGCCTTCTTTTTCAGAGTCAGTTTCAAGCAGATCTTTCTCAATGGAACCCCTTAAAAGGGCAGCTTGTCGGGTTCTTCACCCTGAGTTTACCTGTTTTCCTGTATTTCTATCTGAGTGAAAGGGGAAAATACGGAGGAACCGTGGGGAAGCGATTAATGAAACTTAGTGTGGTTCCAGTTAAGGAGCATGGCTCTGCAAACCCTGTGCTGATAAGAAATATGTTGAAGTTTTTACCCTGGGAAATAGCTCATGGTGGCGTTCACTGGCTTTTCTATTATGAGCAAAGACAGTTAGAACTTCCTTACTGGAACCTTCTTCTTTTAATACTCCCGCAATTAATGATCCTGATATACCTGATAAGTATCTGGCGGTATAAAGGAGAAGGCAGTTTATACGATAAAATTGCCGGAACAAAAGTAATAGCGAAACCCTGACGATACTGTCGGGGTTTTTTATTGGAATGTATGATGGAAAGACCGGGATTACAATTCATCCGTAAGAAATGACAATTCGGTATTCCTTTTTTTAAAAATTACCTGCCCGAGAAGATATTTGCTGTATAAATTAATGGAAATGCAATTAACATTCAGTACAACCGGGTTTATTCATTTAATCAGTGCAGTGATAGCGCTGATATCGGGAACTATAGTTTTTGTTCTTAGAAAGGGAGGCAGTACCCACAAAAGGCTCGGTTATGTATATGTGATTTCCATGATCGTAATGCTGGTCACTTCTTTTATGATCTACAGGCTGTTTAACGGCTTCGGATTGTTTCATTTCTTTTCTGTAGTGAGTACTCTAACCCTGATAGGAGGGATGCTTCCCGCACTGAGGAGGAAACCAGAGAAGAAATGGCTGGGAATGCACTTCAGCTTTATGTATTGGTCGGTTATAGGTCTTTATGCCGCCTTTGTTGCTGAAGTCCTTACCAGGGTACCAAGCACTCCTTTTTTTGGGATGCTGGGGATAGCAATAGCAGTGGTAATGATCATAGCCAGCATAGCCTGGAGAAGAAAGAAAAAAGAATGGAACAACCTTTTTAAACTATAATAAAATGATACGATTTATTTTTTATCTGATAGTAAGCATGGCATCTATTGCTATCTCTTTTGCCCAGGGCAATAAGTATGAGCAGGGAATGCAAAAAGCCTTCGAATTGTGGGGGCAGGACAAAGAAGCAGAAGCATCCAATCTTTTCGAGCGTATTGCGAGTGCTGAGAAAGAAAACTGGTTACCCTATTATTATGTGGCCCAGATAAACACGATTGTCAGTTTTGGAGAACAGGATGAAGAAAAGCTAAGTCTTCAGCTGGAGAAAGCTAAGAAATACCTGGACCAGGCTAAAGAGCTATCTCCTGAAAATCCGGAACTGATCGTTATGGAGGCCCTGATCAATACGGCCTGGATCTCTTTTGATGGCGCCAAGTATGGAATGACCCTTTCCGGTAAAAATACGGAGTTGTATAAAGAGGCCCTGGAGCTGGCGCCCAAGAATCCCAGAGTGATTCTGTCTAAGGCAGAGTGGGATATGGGAAGCGCCCGTTTTTTCGGCCAGGATACCACTCCTTACTGTAAGGATGTGGAGAAAGCTTTGGAACTTTTCCGTACCTTTAAAAAGGAAATAAAGTTCTACCCTGGCTGGGGAGAAAGGAGAGCTGAACAGATTTTGGAAAGTTGCGGAAAGCAATAAATAAATAGGGAAAGATGAGAAATTTTGCAAAAGTAATTTTAATAGGTATACTTATCGGGATCGGGCTATTTACCATAGACCTGGTTTTCGGAGCCCTTAGGGGGAGGGAGATCGTTTTTAATAAACTACTCCTTACCAATGCGGCTTATCACCAACTGTATGCCATTACTCTTACTCTTGTAAACAGTTATTTCTTTGACTACCTGAATGAAAGGGTCTCCTGGAAAAAATACAGGAAATCCAGGTTCTGGATAGGTGCTCTCGGAGGGATAACCCTGACCATGCTGGTTATTTTTCAGCTGAGAATGGTTACCGAACTGGGTTTTAAAGGTAAAGAATGGGAAGTATTTATAAAAGAGGAACAGAGCAATGTTAGTTTCTATGCCCTCTGCCTGCTGATAACCATTATCATCTCTATCTTCTTCCATGCGGTTTATTTTTATAAGGAACTTCAGAAGAATAAGATTACCGAACAGAAAATAATCGCGGGATCGGCATCGGCACAATTCGATGCTTTGAAAAACCAGCTGGATCCGCATTTTCTCTTCAACAGCCTGAATGTGCTTACCAGTCTGATAGATGAGAATCCGGGAGCGGCCCAAAAGTTCACAACCTCCCTTTCTAAAGTGTACAGATATGTGCTGGAACAGAAAAATAAGGAACTGATATCTGTAGATGAAGAACTGAAGTTTGCCCGTACCTACGTAAGCCTTTTAAAGATGAGGTTTGAAGACAGTATACTTTTTGAAGTGCCGGAGAGTGTTTCCAATCCGGAAGCCAAAGTGGTACCGCTTTCGTTACAGTTGTTGCTTGAAAATGCAGTTAAGCACAATATGGTAACTCCTTCAAAACCTTTGCATATAAAGATCTTTGAAAAAGGGAACGCCCTGGTGATAGAGAATAATATTCAGCCCAAGCAAGTGGTAAAAAAGAGCAGTGGTGTTGGCCTGAGAAATATTCAGCAACGCTATAGCCTCCTGACCAACCGCCAGGTAGACATAGAGAAATCGGGGAAGAGTTTTACGGTAAGTATCCCAATGCTGACCAGGCAGGTCTCTACCGCGGCT
Source organism: Leptobacterium flavescens (assembly GCF_010671605.1). Lineage (GTDB taxonomy): Bacteria > Bacteroidota > Bacteroidia > Flavobacteriales > Flavobacteriaceae > Leptobacterium > Leptobacterium flavescens. The sequence continues at coordinate 948,836 of NZ_JAABOO010000002.1, read as the reverse complement.
GTAAGTCAAAAATCGTACATAAAAGACAAGCGGTATCAAAGGGCAAGAGAGCGGGTAGATGCCCTGAAAAGTTTCTATGGCAACGTGATCTCTTATTTAATTGTGATCCCGCTCCTGGCAATATTCAATTACAGGACCTCAGATTTTCCCTGGGTCATATTTCCGGCACTGGGCTGGGGATTCGGAGTCATTGCCCACGGAATGGAAGCTTATGGATATAACCCTCTGTTAGGGAAAAGATGGGAGGAGCGTAAGATCAGGGAACTGATGGAAAAAGAAGAAAAAAAATATTAAACCGATCAACTAAAAAAATACAACAATGGAAAATCTAACCAAAATTAAAGAAGACAGATATAAGCGCGCCAAAGAACGTGTAGAAGAAATAAAAGGATTTTACTGGAACCTGGGGGCTTTTATAGTGGTCATTCCGCTAATGGCAACGTTTAACTACTGGCAAAACGGATGGGATAACCCCTGGATCCTGTGGGTCGTAATGGGATGGGGATTAGGCCTTATTTTTCACGCGATGGAAACCTTCGAGTGGAACCTTTTCCTGGGTAAGGATTGGGAACAAAGGAAAATAAAAGAATTTATGGACGAGGACTACCGCAGATAAAAAAATAAACAACTAAGAGTATCATGGAAGATCATAGCAAAGAAGACAGTTACGTACGGGCCAAAAAGCGGGTAGAAGAGATCAAAGGCTTTTACTGGAATATAGGGTCCTATATAGTGATCATGGGTTTTCTGGCCACAATGAATTACTGGATCGACAGATGGGAGCACCCCTGGTTTTTGTGGGCTGCCTTCGGATGGGGGATAGGAGTCGTAATCCATGCAGCGATAACTTTTCAGTGGAACCCGCTCCTGAATAAGGACTGGGAAGAAAAAAAGATAAAAGAGTTTATGAAGGAAGATGAAGACGATTATAACAGAACTAGTCAACGTTGGGAATAAAAAGAATCAATTATGGAAAAATTTAATAAAGAAAGTAAATATATCCGCGCTAAGGAGCGTGTAGAAGAGATAAAGAAATTTTACGGAAACCTCACTTCCTATATTATTGTAATTACTTTCCTGGCCATCCTTAATTACTGGACCAATGAATGGGATTATATGTGGTTTTTATGGGCCGCTTTCGGATGGGGAATAGGGATCGTATTTCATGCGGCAAAGGCCTTTCAGTGGAACCCGATGTTCAATAAGGACTGGGAAGAGCGAAAGATCCGGGAATTTATGGATAAGGACCAGGATGACTTCAAGAGCAATCAGCAGCGCTGGGAATAAAACATGAATGCCATGAAAGAAGAATATAACGACGACAGTTACAAAAGAGCTAAAAAGAGAGTAGAAAGCATTAAAGGCTTTTACTGGCACTTTGCAATATACTTGCTGGTAAATACATTTATCCTGATCAAGAAATATTTTCAGGATTCCACTACCGATGAGTTCTGGCGATGGGAATCCTTTATAGTGTTGATCCTTTGGGGAGTTGGAGTAGTGGTACATGCCTTCTGTATTTTTGGCTTCGAATATATCTTCGGAAAGGAATGGGAGCAGAAAAAGATCAGGCAGTTTATGGATGAGGATGCAGAAGATTACAGGAACAAAGATTATATATAGACCCATGAAGAGGATAAAAAACATATGGATAACTGTTCTTTTTCTTGTTTTCCGATAACTCGTTTAAACTGGTAAAAAGAGGGGATATCGAATCCTGATAAACGATAATCCTTTAAAAGATATTCAGGATATTAGCAAAGTAGAAAAAATATGGAAAAACGGGAGCGAAACAGGGCGTTCCTAACAGAATAACAAATCAAAGAATGAACACGATTATAATAGAAGATGAAAAACCTGCTGCAAGAAGATTGCAGCGTATGCTGGAAGGCATAAATGTAGAAGTGAGCAGTATGCTTTACTCTGTGGAAGAAGCGGTAGATTGGTTTCAGAAGAATGAGCACCCCGATCTTATCTTCCTCGACATTCAGCTTTCCGACGGACTTTCCTTTGAGATATTTGATGTAATAGAGGTTAAAAGTGCCATCATCTTCACAACAGCCTACGACGAATATGCTTTACAGGCCTTTAAGCTCAACAGTATAGATTACCTGCTGAAACCGATAGATGATGAGGATCTGAGTACTGCCGTGAATAAGTTTATGGAAAGGCAGCCGGATAAAAAAGCGCTTAGCCTGGATTTTGAAGATATAAAACGCCTGTTGGTCAATCCGCTGGAGCGGGAATACAAAAAAAGATTTACTGTAAAGGTGGGGCAGTACCTTAAAATGATAGGAGTAGATGAAATAGAATGTATTTACAGTGAGAACAAAGGTACCTATGCCTATACTTCCGAAGGCAGGAATTACCTGTTAGATACCACCCTGGACAAACTGGAGGACGAACTGTCGCCGGAGAATTTTTTCAGGGTAAGCAGAAAGTTTTTTGTCAATATCAACTACATCAAGGATATGGTGTCTTACACCAATTCCCGTTTGCAGATCAAGATGAAGAAGTTTAACGATCAGGAGATCATTGTAAGCCGTGAAAGGGTACGGGATTTTAAGGACTGGATAAGTTAACGGCCTTTTCGGAAAGCCTGGCAAACCATTTGGCCATCGTGTTTTCGGCCGCTTTAAAGCGGGGAGAGAAATCAAGATTATAGGTGGCATTCTCTGCCCTGGTACGGGTATCCCATTGCCAGAAATATGCTCCGGCAAACCAATCTTCATTCCAGAAACTTTCGAACATAGCTTCATAAGCGAGGTGCTGGGTCTTGTCTGATTTTTTTCCGGTGAAGGAATTCAGGAAAGAATTCCATTCCCAGGGCCTTATGGTGGCCGTAGCTTCACTTTTGTATCCTATTTCCGTAAAGAGTACAGGTTTGTTATAGGTAGTGTGCAGTTTTTTCATAAGGGCAGTATGGCGTTGCCATCCTTTGGTAATATCACTCAGTTGAGGATGCCTCTTCTTTGTGAGTGGAAAATAAGCCTGTAAACCGATATAGTCGAGCTGATCCCAGAATTTAATATCGTCAAACTCCCCATCCCAGTTGGCAGCATAGGTAAGTTTGCCGCTGTAAACAGCTCTGATCTTTTTGATCAGCTCCCTCCATTTTTCCGGTTGGGTTTTAACCGAAGTGCGCAATTCCGTTCCTATACACAGGAGTTCAGCTCCGGTCTGCTCTGCCATAGTTGCATAGTGAAGCATGATCTTTTCGTAAGATGCAAACCAGTTGTCCCAGTCTTTGCTGTTGGCCATACGTAAATTGGACCGCCAGCCTTTCCCCAGCCATAAATGAGGTTTCAGGTGAACATATATTCCTTTCTGATGCAGCTGGTCAATAGCATTGATAAAAGTAGAATCCCGCCGTGACCAGCTTCCGATATTTTCCGGAAGACGGATCTGACTGCTATTCTCATTTTCCTGATAGAAATAAGGGACCACGGCTACCCATTCTATATTATTCCTGTTCAGGGATGCAATAGCATCTTTATTTTCTTTCTTCCACCCGAAAACCGTCATTCCCCGGTGTTTCCCATCCTGTGCAAAGAGATCCCTGGAAAAACCGGTGGTATTCTCAATGGCCGTATTCCATTTATAATCGAACGCTTCCCTGCTGTTCTGATAGATAATGAATCGGAGGGAACCGAATACCAGAGCAAGCGGAAGGATGAATTTCAGAAAAAAACCTTTTAAAGCAACAGCAACACCTCTTTTTCTGTATAGCCTGTAAAAGTACCTGAGGACCAGGAATAAAAGATAAAAGATCAGAAAGAGAAAGTGGAAGGTCAGCTGAAAATTGCCAAAACCTAAAATACGGAAGAAGACCTCAAAAGCCTGGGAGATATCGCTGCCGGAGCGAAGCAGTTGCCAGATGATAAAAACGGTCATCAGGAACCACGCAAACAGGTATACTTTAACTAAGGTAATTAGCTTCTTCTTCATATACGGCGTTTATGTATTAGAAGAACAAATACCCGAAATGTTACAACTATTTATCGGGGATACGATTATCATCAAAAGCCGACGGTAAAAGCTTGGGTATAAACTGTATGAGCAAGGGCAGGAGTACACTTCCTCCCGGGAGGACAAAAATAGCAAGTGAAGGGACCGTTTTACAGATATCGATCAGTTGTTCCCTCATCTTTTGCTTTTCGGCTTCACTCAGGTCCTTTACCGTAGATTTGGTCAGCAGTTTTGCCAGTTCTTTGCTTTCCGACAATTCTTTTAAAAGCCTTTTCCTGTTGCGGAGGATGAGCTTGCTTACCGTTTTTGCAGACTGATCGTAAAAATGTTTGACCGGATTCGAATAATTAAAAAATGAGATTTCCTTTTTGTGCAGGTTGATAAAACCGTGGATATAACTTAAGGAATAAGCAATTTCTTTATCGTCTATACGCAATTGCCGCCCTAGGTCCCATAAAAAATGTTCTTCCCTTTTGTTAAGAACAGCGTCGTTCCAGACTGCCATACTGGCGAGATCGAGGATATAAAAACGTTCCAGTACAGAAGTATAAGCCGATAATAATGCGATCCTGTCGTTGAGCACCTTATCCGGCTCCACCTCATGATAACGAAGAGAAGATTCTACCAGACGGATCAGTAATTCGTCATAATCTGATTTTTTTTCTTTGGAGTTCAATGCCCTGAGGATAATATTGGTAATGGCAATCTCTATATTCTGGGCATACACCACAACATCCTCTTCTCCTTTTAGAAAACGGTCGTAAGCAAGAATATCTATAAACAGTAATGCATTGGTAATGATATTACTGAAATTCTTGGTAAAGATATTTACATTGGTCCGTACCCTGGATTGGATAACTTTTTCCAGCTGAGCCGAACAATGATTACCCGTCAGAATCCTCTCCAGGAAAGTAAACTTCTTAGCCTGTAGCGCAGCATAGAAATCCAGAATACTGTCTATAGCTTCTATATCAGTGCCTTTACTGCGGTTGTCGTGATAAATATGTAAAAGACTCAGCAGAAGGTTGATCTTGGTTATTTCGGTTTCGGTGAGTTTATTATCCGATTTAGTATCGAAAATAGTCTGGAGATTGGTTCCGTAAATAAACCCGGAAGAACGCAAACTGTGATACTTTTTTTCAAGAGCAGAGGATTGAAAGAAAGAATCCTCTTCCAGGAGTGCCAGCATTTTATCTATCCAGCCATTGGCAGATGGGTTCATCGGGGAATTTTTTGTCCTAAATGTTATATGGTGTTAAAACTAGAATTTTTTTGTCTAAAAATAAAACCGCCCTTATTAAAACTTCGTAAATGTGATCAGAAAGCTATTAATCAATTTAACTCGGGGTTTATGTCAAAGTGATAATGGTCTTTCTAACTCTATAGGTTAATCTGTTGTCGGATGGGTTATAGATAGCATACTTGATTTTTGTAAAAAATACGGCTTCAGGTTAACCTTTTTAAATAATGGATGTCTAGGTTACTAATTGTTAGTTAGAACGTTTAGTTAACACGTTGTTTTTTTTATTTTATTTGTTTGACCCTCCGATTTCCTTCGGAGGGTTTTTTACATAAAAAAACTGCCCGAAAAAGGCAGTTCTCATTTAATATTTTCAGGTAAGTTTACTCGATGATCCCACCGCAACTTACTCTGGCTCCCGCAGCACCACTTGGCTGAGAAACAAAATCGTCTGTACCCTGATGTACTATAATGGCTTTTCCAAGGATGTCTTTTGTCTCATCCCCGCAACCAATACACCATTCGTCCGTACTCATCGAAATGCTTCCGTTTCCTTCGGCATCGGCAATAAAATTACCGATATCTCCTTTGTGATAACCTTCTTCGGCTCCCCATTTACCATGTGGGGTATGTGTAGGGTTCCAGTGCCCTCCTGTAGATTTACCATCGGCAGAAGAACAGTCGGCTTTTTCATGAATATGAATAGCGTGCTCACCTTCGGTAAGTCCGCTAAGATTAGCCGTCATAGATACCACGCCGTTCTCTTCAGAAAAGGTAACTTCACCTACAGCCGTACTCTCACTCTTGGATGAAAGGTTAAAAGAAATGGTTTTTACCTCTTCTGTTTCGGTAACTTCTATTTCTTCTTCTACGGTTTCTTCGGTCTTTTTATCGGCCTTCTTACAGCTGAAAGTCGTTGCTATAAGGGCCATTGATATGAATAATGATATTTTTTTCATAATAATTTTTGTTGATTCTTTATCGTTGTCGAACGAAGTTACGGATAGTGAAAAAGAATACCAAATTAATTCTTAATTAAGCATTTCCTTCAATTCATCGGTCGTAACTACTGTTGCGAATTCGTCTTTTAAACTGGCAATAGCCGTATCGTGAATAAGCTTTGCACTGTATACGGTTCCATCGGTTCCGGTCTTATTAAAGGTGGCCACGGCATCCTCTACCAGATAGGTGTTAAATCCGAAGTTACCTGCCATCCGGGTTGTGGTAGAAACACAGTGATCTGTTGTTAAACCTACTACCACAAGTGTATTTATTTGACGGGCCTTTAACTGATCGTACAGATCGGTATCGATAAAAGCGCTGTTTACATTTTTTTCAATAACCGGTTCATTCTCCCTCGGATCGATAAAATCCAGAAGATCATTACCCGTCGTACCCTTGGCCAACGGAGACCCGGGGGTAAGAGAACAGTGCTTGATAAGGAAAACCGGAAGATCTTCAGATCTCCACAACTCCAGTATTCTTTCCATATTGGCCTCTGCATCCGGATTATTCCTTTCTCCTCCCCAATAAGGAACATCGTCAAACCCTTTTTGAACATCTATTAAGAGTAAGGCCGGTTTCTCAGATTTTGATATACTCATTTTCTAATTATATATTTAAATTAAAGTGATCTGCTAAAAGTTTTTAAGTAAGTCCTTTTTATCGGAAATCCCCCTTTTCAGGTTTTCACAGAGAAGGAGAGATTTATCTATCCTGGTCTGCGAGTTCCTGTAGCGGCTGATCATATAAATAATGCTTCTTTGCTTCCCGGCAGTAAAACCCTCAAAGATCCCGAAGGCACCTTCATCGCTTTGGAGTACAGCTTCCAGTTCTTCGGGCATATCCACTCCGTATCTGGAACCGTCCTCAAAAAACTGCATCCTGAATTCATCATTCGGAAATAGCCCGAGTTCTTTTTGCTTGGCTTTACTGAAGGTGATGCGAACCTGATCATTGTGTTTTCTCAGGGCGGCGTGAAATTCAATGCTTTTCCCTTCAAAATCAGCCCTGACCTTTACCCGATCATGACCTGCTTCGAGCACCGGATCTACGATCTTATCCGGAATCAGGACCGCATGCATTCCGTGGACGAATACGGTAAATTCCGGACTTAATAATTTTTCAGTTTTAGCCACCTGTCGGGATTATTTTAAAATACCGGGATATGCTCAGTTTATCAATTTGGTCTCTACCTTTACTTCGTTATGAAGGGTCTTATGAACCGGGCATTTGTTAGCAATGTTGATAATACGGCTTCTCTGGTCTTCATTCAGATCACCTACGACTTTGATCTCCCTCGTAAAGGTATCGATTTTAGCAGCATTGGATTCGCAATTTTCACAATCCTCTGCATGTTTTTTATCATAACTTGTATGCACTTCTACATGCTGAAGGTCCCATTTCTTAAAGGAAGTATACATCTTAATAGTCATAGCAGTACATGCTGCCAGGCCTGCAGATACAAGCTCGTAAGGAGTAGGACCGTAGTTCTTACCGCCCACGCTTTCCGGTTCGTCTGCCACTAAATAATGATCTCCTACCTTCATTTTTGTAGTAAAACCGTCTTCCGCATCAAGGCTTGCCACCACCTGATGCCTGGATCGAAGTTGCTCTTCCTTCGGAAAGGAGATATAACGCTTTGCCCAGGAGGCAATAACATCACCTGCATAAACAGAATCTTCTTTTTTCATTAACAGATGATCAGCTCCGTCCAGAGAAACAAAACTCTTCGGATGGTGAGCAGCAATATAGATCTCCTCTGCATTCTTAATACCTACCGTATCGTCCTGGGGAGAGTGCATCACTAAAAGAGGCTTTCTCATAGCCTTGACCGTTTCCGGAAGGGATTTACTTTCCAAATCATCTATGAATTGCTTTTTAATAGTGAAATCTCTACCGCTCAGTACCACTTTTGCTATTCCGGATTGTTCTATCTCTTCCAGGCTGCTGTGAAGCAAATGCTTAACATGCCTTGGGTTGGACGGAGCACCTATGGTAGCTACAGCTTGTATGCTGTCTATCTCTGCAGCAGCAAAGATAGATGCTGCTCCACCTAAGGAATGTCCAACGATAAGAGACGGACTCTTGTGATTTTCAGAAAGAAAGTCAGAGGCTGCGATCAGGTCTTCTACATTCCCGGAAAAATTAGTATCCGAGAAATCACCTTCACTTTCTCCCAGTCCGGTAAAATCGAACCGCAAAACACCAAATCCGCTTCCTGTCAATGCCCGGCTGATGTTACGAACAGCACCGAGATTCTTATTACAGGTAAAACAATGTGCAAAAATGGCAAAGTTATGCGGACTCTGATTGGCGGGAAGTTCCAGCCGTCCGGAAAGGGTATGCCCCTGTTTATTTTTAAATGATACGGTAGTTAGACTCATGACTAGTTGTTTTCGGTTTTCTTCTTCCTTAAGTCGGTGTTAATAAACAATGCTAACTGTAATCTGTCAAAATTACTTCCCGTAAAGTGATTTTTCAAATAGCCGAACTGCACGCTTATTTCCTTGCTGAAATTGTATCCAACCGCACCGTAAAGCCTGTTCTGACCGAAAATAGGCTCCTGCAAATTAATAAAAAGCTCATCATATGCATTCAGGAACCAGCGGTCATTAATAGGGTAGGTTAACTGTAACCTGTACCTCGCACGATGGTCTGTAAAATTATCCAGACTAGTACTGATAAATCGTTGCTCCAATCTGTATCGATGCTCGAATTTGAACTTTCCAACAGTATTCTTCAGAATAAATTGCTGGAAGATCCTGTGCTCATCTATATTATTCTCAAGAAACGGAGCACCCAGAAGCTGATCATCCGTAAAAGTAGGATCGGTATCTATAAAACCATATCCCAGGGTAACGATGGCATTATCACTCAGGTGGTAATTTAATCCGGTACGCAACAGCAACTGATTAAAATTAGAAGCTATTTCATAAAAACGAAACTGGGCTTCGGTATGTATACTTAATTTATCGGCTACCTTAAAGGTACCGAAATACATATACCACGCACCAAATTCATCTTCTCCGGTTTCCTGAGCATTCGAAACAAATACTGATAATAACAATAAAAACAGGGATACAATTTTCTTTTTCATTTACTAAAAATTTTACGGAACACGGATGTAGCCGTGTTCATTTCATTCTTTAATTGATTTACGACTATAAATATATATTAAAAAAGTCTCCTATTCGGAGACTTTCTTGGGTTCGTTTTCGTTTGTCTCGAGATCTCCTGTTTTCTTAAGATAAGTATCCAGGAATTTCAAAACTTTACTATAGGCTTCTATCTGATTTTCTTTTTTGACAAATCCGTGACCTTCATCTTCAAAAAGCACATATTCTACCGGAACTCCGTTCTTTTTAACCCCGGCTACGATCTCATCAGATTCTATCTTCAGTACCCTCGGGTCTTTAGCTCCCTGCAGTACAATAAGCGGTTTGGTTACCCTTTGCGTATGAAAGAGAGGTGAGATCTCTCTCAGGCGAACAGAATCTGCAGAATAAGGATCTCCGAGTTCTTTGTAAAGTGCATCCTTAAATGATTCCCACCATGGCGGAATGCTTCTAAGGGTTCTGATCCAGTTGGTCACTCCAAAAAGGTTTACACCAACATCAAATTCTTCCGGAGCATAAGTCAGGGCGGCCATAGTCATATAACCTCCGTAAGACCCACCTATGATCCCGATTTTTTCACCGTCTATTTCGGCTTGTTCCGCCAGCCAGTTTTTACCTTCCACACAGTCTTTAAGATCCTTATCTCCGTGGTTCAGGTCGTCCATTCTGTAAAAGCTCTTTCCGTAACCACTGCTTCCCCTGTTGTTTACCGCAAGGACCGCGTAACCGTGGTTAACCATATACTGAATAAAAGAACTGAAGTTTTGTCTTGATTGCCCGCCGGGTCCTCCATGCACCCAAACCATAGCAGGTACCGGATTATCTGCACTGGCCTGATGAGGCAGGTAGTAAATAGCCGGAATTTCCAGGCCGTCAAAAGATTTAAATCTGATGACCCTGGCCTTTACCATATCTTCTGCATTGATCTCCTTATTCAGAACATCCGACATTTTTTTAGAAGCCCCGTTCTCAATGTCATAAGTGTACAGATTTGATGGTGTATGTGAGCCTCCCAGGTAATAGGTCATCATTTTCTCATCGCGTGAGAAACCTACATTGGTAATATTACCATCTTCGAGATTGCTCAGATCCATCGGATTTCCGGTAGCTACTTCTGTAACTTCGATGGCATTTTGAGCATCTTCATTAACAAAGGTAACCTGGTATTTTCCGCCATGGGTAAAATAACTTCCGGTAATATCCCAGGACTTTTCCATTACTTTTTCCCTGGATTTGTCTTCCAGGTTGTATTTTACCAGATAGGCGAATTCTGCTCCGTCATCGGTAGTGAAATAGAGGGATTTATTATCCGGGGAGAAATCCTGCGGCGAATTGCCACTTAGGTTCTCATTGATCTTGGTAAGGGATTTATCTGCAAAATTGTAGATAAACAGGTCGGAATCGTTGGTATTGATCGATTTGCTTAGTGCCATATGATTCTGGTCGTTGGAAATTCCTCCAAAACCGTATCCTTCATCATTCTGATAAATAAGCTTGGCTTCGAGATCGCCAAGTCCCATTTTATAAACATCCATATATCTGGCATCCCTTTTATTGGAGCCATAGAAAAAACTCTTTCCGTCATGGGCCCATCCGTAGAAAACAGATCTGGCACCTTCGCCCGGGGTGAGTTCCTTACTTGTTCCGTCTGTGTCCTGCATATAAATATGGAAGACCTCGTCGCCGTTATTGTCCATTCGGAAGAGAATGCGTTCATCTTCCGGAAAATAGGAGATAGCAAATACCGAAGAACTGTCGGAAGCAGTTATCGGTCTGTAATCCCCGCTGTTAGTATCTACGGTATACATGTTGAAGATCCCTGACCTGTTGCTGGTGACCAGCACTTTGGATTTATCAGGGGAAAAGCTCCCGCCAAAAACCGATTCGTTGTCCATCATCTGTTCGATGGAATAGGATTTCAGGTTTTCGGCAATGCTTTTTTTATCGCTGTTTTCCGAATCTTTTTTACAGGCGATAAAACTTAAAGCTGCAAATAAAAAAATGATTTTTTTCATGATCCTGTATATGTGGTTTGTTGTTTAAGTTAACGAAATCAATTTAAAAAGCACCCGCGGAGGGGTGCTTTTTAAGAATGATCAGTCTATATTAAAATTCTTCACCTCTTTAAAAGGCGAGATGTCTATTTTTTGCATAGCATCTTTATAGGTATTCCAGTCAGAATTAAAGAACTCATTGGTCTTTTTCAATGCATCCTCCAGGGATGTTTTTGCATGCCCCATCAGGGTTTCCTCTGTTTTGGTGAGTCCGCTTTGTCTGGTTCCTACATAGAAGCTGGCATTTCCGATCCTTTGCATTACATTAGGTTCGGGGTTTCTGGTGATCCCTTGTCTTCTATCTACTTTTCCAAGATAAAGAGCAATAACGCTATCTATCTTCTTAATGATGTCTTTAGAAGATTTGATCTCTTCTTTGTATTTCTTCTTGTCTTCTTTAGTGAGTTTTGTCTGGTAATCCTTGGCAACATTTTTACTCTTTACCAGTTGCTTCACTGCATCTGCCGCTGTTTGCGTATATTTCTCCAGGGTTTTACCCGCATTGTAAGCCTGATTGGTATTGGCCTGGGAAACATTCAACCTCGGATCGTCTTCTACCTTGATCCTGCTTTCCGATGTCTGATCTCCAAAAGAAAGTACCAGTCTGTAGGTACCCGGCTTAACAGAAATTCCTCCTCTTTCACGATTTACCCTTGGGATCGTTCTGGATGGCCTGTTTGGCCCTTTTTCGTCCATACCCCAATAGATACGGTGGAAACCATTCTTTTTAGGCGCTTTTCTCTTTAAAGTTCTGATGAGTCTCGTACCATCGTAAATATCAAGCTTAAGGGAATCCCATTTTACTTTTTTCTCAGCAGCTTCATCTTCTTTCTCCTCTTTTTTCTTTTCCTTATCTCCTTCTTTTTTCTCTGCTTTAGGTTTGTTGAGGTAATAAGTGATCATAGCACCGCCTCTTCTGTTCTCACCGTTATAAATAGCATCAGCTCCAAAACGACTTCCGGTAGGTTGCTGATAAGCCGCCTGATAAGCAGTTGGAGGCGTAAAGAGTTCAATCTTATTGCTCAAAACAGATTTGTTCTTCGCCAAAGCTCTTAGCGGACGAATATCATCCAGTACCCATGCCGCTCTTCCGAAGGTACCGATTATCAGATCGTGTTCTCTTGGATGGATTACCAGGTCTTTGGTAGAAACCGTTGGGAAACCTTCTGTCCATTTGGTCCACTTATTACCTGCATCCAAAGAAACATACAGACCATCATCCGTACCCAGGAACATTAAATTAGGCTCTTCAAGGTCTTCAACGATGCTAAGAGTATAACTTTTTACATCATTCTGATCTACGATGCGCTCCCAGGTCTTACCATAGTTACGGGTTCTGTACGCATAAGGTGTATAATTGTATCTTCTGTAGTCGTTGGCAATTAAAAGAGCTTCTCCCTTGTTCTTGTTGGAAGCTTTTATCTGTGCTATCCAGCTTCCTGCCGGAAGCCCTTTGATGTTCTTGGAAACATCAGTCCAGCTTTGTCCTCCGTTCTGAGTAAAATGAACTCTTCCGTCATCTGTTCCTACCCATAGCATATCTTTTTCTACCGGTGAAGGCTCAATAACCAGGATGGTACAGTGGTTTTCCGCACCAGTTGCATCCAGTGTAAGCCCACCACTCTCGTGCTGCTTTTGCTTTTCAGGATCGTTGGTAGTCAGATCGGGAGAAATTACTTCCCAGGTAAGCCCTTTATCCGTACTCTTGTGTACAAACTGACTTCCGAAATACACGGTTGAGTTATCATAAGGATCCTGTCCGATCCCCGAATTCCAGTTAAAACGCAATCTTACATTTGCATCGGGATGTGTCGGACGAACGATATAGTTATTTCCTGTTTTCCAGTCGTACCTGGAAACAAATCCCTGCTGACTCATTGCATATCCGTATCTGGAATCATCGCGGTCCGGTACTACATCAAATCCGTCCCCGAAAGCGATTTCCTGCCAGTAAGAGTTGCGAATACCCTGAGCTCTCCATACATAAGCCGGGCCTCTCCAGGAACCATTGTCCTGCATACCTCCGTAAACGTTATACGGAAATTCATTGTCTACACTTATATGATAGAACTGCGCCACAGGAATGTTCCCGATAAAACGCCAGGTTTTTCCACCGTCTTTGGTGATGTTAAGACCTCCGTCATTCCCGTCGATCATGAACTGGCCGTTTTCAGGATGTATCCACCATGCATGGTGATCGGGGTGAACCCCGTTATCCACACCATAAGCCGGCATTAACTGACTGAAGTTTTTACCACCGTCTTCAGATACATTTACATAAGTGAAAATAGAGAACACGCGGTTTTCGTTTTCCGGATCAACATAGATCTCCGAATAGTAAAACGGACGGTTTCCGATATCGTTTTTGTCATTCACCTTTGCCCATTTAAAGCCGCCGTCTACAGATTTGTACAGGGCATTCTTTTTAGCTTCTACCAGGGCGTAGATCACATTGGGTTTGTTTTTAGCAATAGCAACTCCAATACGACCCAGATCCCCCTTCGGGAAACCTTCTTTTTCGGTCATCCTTTTCCAGTTCTTCCCTCCGTCATGTGTAATATAAAGTCCGCTGCCTTTACCACCCGATTTAAAGAACCAGGGGTCGCGCTTATGCTCCCACATGGCAGCGATCAGCTTATTTGGGTTGGTAGGATCCATGATCAGATCTGCCACTCCCGTTTTATTATTTACAAAGAGGATCTTTTCCCATGTTTTTCCTCCGTCTGTAGTTTTGAATACTCCTCTCTGAGGGTGCTCTCCCCATGGAGAACCTATAGCTCCTACATATACAGTATTAGGATCTGTCGGATCTATAATGATCCTGTGAATATGCCTGGTTTCTTCCAATCCCATGGATTCCCAGTTTTTTCCACCGTCCAGCGATCGGTAAACCCCGTATCCGCCGTTAAGACTGTTTCTCGGGTTTCCTTCTCCGGTTCCTACCCAGATCACTGATGGATTGGATTGCTGGATAGCCACAGCCCCGATGGAAGCCGTTACTTCCTTGTTAAATATTGGAGTCCATTTAATTCCTCCGGAAGTTGATTTCCAGAGTCCTCCGGAAGCAGTTCCCACATACATTACATCCGGGTTGGAGTGTACTGCATCTATAGCAGTAACCCGTCCGCTCATTCCCCCCGGTCCGATATTTCGGGGTTTCATATCCTGAACGAGCTCCATATTAAATTCCTGAGAAAATAATGGTGATGTCGATACCAGAAGTATCAAAATAAGTAATAAACGTTTCATATTCGAATTATTGAGTTGATCAAAGTTTTAGTTTTTCTTCTAGTTGTGTCAGAAATACGGTTTTAGGGTATCTCTTTTTAATCTCATTGAGATCTTTTTTATCGATTCTCGGCGAAATGTGGGTAGCAATAAGTTTTACGCCATCCAGGTACTTTTCCAATAGCTCCTCAGCATTCTCTCCCAGTAACATCCAATAAGGAATAACCAGGTAATCTATATCTTCTTCATTTAACCCAAGCTGATCGAACATCTTAATATCTTCGTGCCAGCTGGTATCTCCGATATGTAAAATATTAAGACCTCCCAGGCTAATGATAAATGCCGTGTTCTCCACAGTTTTGTGCCTGGCTCCTCCATGATTCATTTTAAAGGCCTTCACTAAAATATCCCGGTGAGCAAAAAGTTGTTTTGCATAACTGTCGGTAGCTACTTTAATGGCTCTTTCCTGCTTTTGTAACTGTGAGGTAACCTGACCAGGCCCTATCAACATGCTGCTGGGATGTTCCTTTAAAAAGTTATCGGCAAGCCTTGCACTGTAATGATCTCCGTGTCTGTGTGTAAAGAGCAGGAGGGAAGGGGCGGGGTTTCCGTTAAAGCCCGAGCCTATTTTCTGAACCAGCGCCTGCGGCGGAAATAGATAATCCGCTCCGTATTTTTCATGCAAACCATCTATTAAAACGGAGACTTTACCATCGGATATCAAGACACCCATATTACCCGTGTAGGTAAGGGAGATCTTATCCTGTGAATACGTAGAAATAGACAGAAGAAGTACTATTAAGAACCCGAAGTTCTTCATTATGGTTTAGTTAGCTATAGTTGAGCATAAAATTAAACAAAACTTCTTAAGGAATTCTTAAAGAGGTGTTAATGTGGAGTGTTAAAATCATCACTTATTCAGGATACTGAGATAGCGTGTCCAGGGCCCTACTTCTTCCTTGTACTGCTTGGCCATTACTCTGGATATTTGAGCAATATGCCCCAGATCGTGGGCTACCCAGGTGGAAAGATGCTGTCTGAGGGTGACCTCTCCGAACTCTATATGAATACCTGTTTTATCCAGATTTTCTTTGTTAAGATCCAGGCTTCTGAAGATCTCCATATTCTTTTTACGCAGATCTTCAAATTCATCCAGTAACTCTTCGATGGTCTTTCCTTTACAATAATCTAGGTGAGCCGTCATATTAAAGGCCTTAAAGTTTTTATCCGGTTGATCGCTAAGGATCAGCAGGGTTCGCGGGATCCAATCGGTTTTTTCTCCCAGGATCAGATGGGAAATGATCTCGATCGGAGCCCAGGTGTTTTCTCCTTCCCTTGCATATTGCCAGTCCAGGGAAATGCCTTCCAGCATTAATCTCAGGACTTTTGGTGTTCTTTCTAAAACTTCGGTGGCTCTTTCTTTATTGAATTTCATTAGTATGTGCCTCTTGTTTTTATGTTCTTTTCACAATAGGAGATGATCTCCTTTATTCGTTTGATGCGGGTCTCCTCCCGCTTGGCCTGATTTAACCAGTACAAATAACTTTTGCGGTAACTCCGGCTGAAAGCTTCGTAGTTTTGGTAAGCCTCCCGGTTTTTATCGAAGGCGAGTTGAAGGTCCTGCGGAACAATAAGGTTTTCCACATCATCCAACGCCTTCCAGGAACCGTCTTTTTTGGCCTGCTCAATCTTAGCCAGGCCGCTTTCATGCATCAGTCCGTCTGTAATTAATTGTTCGATATAGGTTTTATTTAGTTTGCTCCATACGCTCTTAGCCTTTCTGGGGGTAAAAAGCTGCCTGCGTCTTTCTTCATCCAGTCTTTTTACAGTAGAATCTATCCACCCGTAACAAAGGGCTTCCTGAACGGCTTCTTCCCATCTTAAATTGTGGTTGGGGCTGTTTACCCTGTAGATGATAAGGTAGATCCCGGTAGAATCCTGATGGTTTTCACTCAGCCATTTACGCCATTCATCTCTGCTCTTTACATATAATTCCTGTCTTTCTCTCATCTTACGGAAATATTATAGATTGGAATCTAACTTCTGTACGGAGGATATAATACTCCCGTCACTTGCCATTCCTTCAATATAAAAAGAGATATTGTCCAGTTTGGTATTGACGATCTTAATAACAGCCTCTCCGTTCTCATCTGTAGTCACATCCGGAGCCCAATGGATCACTCCATAGTCCCGAAAATTATTATCCAGGTAGGTCTGATATTTTGGAGTGTAGAACTTTTTATTTTCAGCAAAACCACTTTCAATGGGTAATTCGAAGAAAGGTAACGCACCGTTTCCGGTATTTTTTCTCAATGGGGTAGATCTCAGCCATATCTTAATTACTCCATTTGCCCCTCTGATCCCGGCCCCGTAACCATTTTGATCTACAATAATTTTTTCGATAGCACTCGATGGCAACCTGAAAAGAAAATCATAATCAAAACTGGGGACTCCGTTAATGAATAAAGCGGGTTCTCTGGAATTAAAGGTACGGGGAACTCTTAATCTTATATTTACCGTTCCCCGGCTAATGTCTTCGCTTACGGCATATCCTCTGGATTCAATATATTGATTGATATAAAAATACTGCTGAGCAAATTTTTCATCAACCCGCTGTACTATCTGAGGTCCAAAAGCATCCGGATCTCGTACTTCTTTTCTTTTTTCTCTTAGCACTACTTCATCCAGGGGAGTTACTTTATTACTGAGGAATCCCTCCGGAACAGAAGGGGCATTAAGCCTGTAGAAGGGTGATTCAAATAAACGGGTGATCCTGTCTGTACCGGTCTCCCTTATTAAATTTGCCGATAGTTTGGGTTTTACCAGATCATTTTTCTTATTGATGAGGGCAATCCTCAGGGTATCTTTATCCTTTGGGAAAAGGTTTTTGAGCTCAAATTGAGGCCCTGATAATTCCACTCTTTTTGAAGTTTGATTAGCAGAAGGAAGAATAAAGAACTCTTCATACTCCTCTAACTTTTTCTCGTTAAAACGCCCTTTCAGAGTAAGTCCGTTCCTGAACTTAAAGAGCTGTTTAGGTCTATGGTTAAAGATCTGATCCCAGTCGTATCGACTCCATCCCTGGGTAAGCAATAAAAGATCCAGATCGTAACTTTTCTTATTGTTGATATCCTTAAAATAGTATGACGGATCCTCCACAAAACCTTTGAGATATGGTTTTAAAAAGAAAGCGGAAATAATATTTTCTCTGTGTTCATAGGATCTGGTATCTTCCGGTAAAACAGAAACACTGAAGCTCAGAAGGTCCTTTCCTTTCCCGTTGAACCTGAATTTAATACTGAGGGAATCCTCATCAGCAGCGGTGTTCGTTACCGAAACAGTGGGATATTCTATCTCGTGGTTGTTAAAGAACATACGTTCCAGCACCGGATTTCCGTTTTCGTCAAAGAGGGTAATGATATTAATACCCTTGAACAAATTTTCCCTTTTAAAGGAGATCAGAGTGTTCTTTCTTCCCATCTTAAAGGGGATGATGGTTCTGGAATATTTTCCGTTTTTATGGATCAGCAACTGGAACTGTCTGGAATCTATATCCTCCAGGGTAAGATCGTTGGTCCTTAAAGCGATGATCACGTTTTCTTTAGCCTGGTTATTTACTGATACCCCGATCCCTTTGTCTTTTACCTCCGGGAAGGGAGTTTCTATCTTTTCCCCGTTAAAAAGAGTAGTTACTACTTTGTAAGATTGTCCTTTTTGAGGGGTTACCGCAAATTTTCCCATTCCAAAGGAGTTGGCTTTAAACTCCAGGAGGGTATTCCCGTCAGCATCCATGAGGGCGCCTTTCTCGATCTCCACTCCAAAACCATTCTGATCTGTCAGTTTAAAACCGAGAGTATTCTCGACACCTTCTATCAGATGCCCACCTTCGGGTAATAGCTGCAGGTCGTATTTTACTACTCCCAGATCCGGTTGGGGTGCTTTTTTGTTGACAATGCGTATTTTTTGAACAAAGGAATCGTCTTCGGTAAAGTTCCGCATCCAGTTGGTGGAAGCTTTAATATAGTATTCCCCGCTGGCAAAAGTAGAATCGATGGCGATATTCCCCCGGGTGTATCCGTTAAAGCCCAGAAAGAGTTTTTTATCGATCTGATTACCCTTATCGTCATAAACCCCGATATGGATATTGGATGTTCTGGTGGCAGGAGTATTCTTTTGCCGATCGTAGATATAACCTTTAAACCATATTTCCTCTCCGACCAGATAGGTACTTTTGTTGAGGTGTAAAAAGATGGTTTCTCTGGGGAGTTCGAAATACTGCTGATAAGAATCGATCACAGTGTTGGAATCATTTTTATCCTGTGCCAGAGATACTGCAGCACATGAGAAAAAAAACAGGAAGAATAATAAAATCTTTTTCATGCTTAAATTTATTAAAAAGTCTTTAGCCTGTAAAGCTTATTTTATTTGTAGCTTTTTTGAGGAGGATATAATACTCCCGTCGCTTGCCATTCCTTCTATAAAGAAGCTAATATTATTCAGTTTGGTATTGAAGATCTTAATAACAGCTTCTCCGTTCTCATCGGTAATTACATCCGGCGACCAATGGATCACACCATAGTCCTGAAAACTACGGTCGGTGTATGCCTGGTATTTTGGAGTATAAAACTTTTTGTGTTCTTCAAAACCATCTTGAACAGGTATCTCAACATAAGGGAATACTGATTTCCCGGAGCTCCTTACAAGAGGGGTGTTTCTCAGCCATATTTTAATTACTCCGTTCCCACCTCTCAGTCCGGCCCCGTATCCGCTCTGATCTACAATTATTTTTTCGATTGCACTGGAAGGTAACCTGAAAAGAAGGTCGTAATCAAAACTAACAATCCCATTAACATAAAGTGCCGGCTGAGTAGAAGCATTTACAGTGCGACTGGCCTTTAAATTTATGCTCACCAAACCTTCGTCAGGATCCAAACGAACATGGTTTGTACGCACGGCATAGCCCTTGGATTCTATATATTGATTAATATAAAAATACCTCTCAATAAACTCTTCATCCACCACTTCTGCCTGCTGTGGCCCCAAGGCATCCGGGTCTTTTATCTCTTTTCTTTTTTCTTTGAGTACCACTTCGTCCAGGGCAGTTACTTTATCGCTGAGGAATCCCTCCGGAACAGAAGGGTTATTAAGCCTGTAAAAAGGTGATTTGAATAAATGTCCGATCTTATCTGTATAGGTTTCCGGAACCGGATTTGCCGATAGTTTGGGCTTTACCAGGTCATTTTTTTTATTGATCAGGGAGAGTCTTAAGGTGTCTTTGACTTTTAAAAAGAGATTGTTGATCTCAAACTGTGGACCGGAAAGCTCTATACTTTTTGAGCCCTGGCCTCCGGCAGAAAAGATATAAAGCTCATTGTATTTCTCCAGATCCTTTTCGTTAAGACTCCCTTTGAGGGTAATTCCGTTTTTGAATTTGAAAAGCTGTTTGGGGCTGTGGTTAAAGATCTGACCCCAGTCATATCGACTCCATCCCTGGGTAAGCAGCAGAATATCCAGATCGTAGCTTTTCTTACTGTCGATATCCTTAAAATAATATGCCGGGTTCTCCACAAAACCTTTGAGATATGGTTTTAAAAAGAAAGCCGAAAGAATATTTTCTCTGTGTTCATAGGATCTGGTATCTTCCGGTAAAACAGAAACACTAAAATTCTGAAGGTTTTTTGCTTTCCCGTTAAATTTGAATTTAATATTGATAGAATCCCCTTCGATAGCGGTATTTGTTACCGAAACAGTGGGATACTCTATGTTGTGATCATTAAAAAAGATCCGCTCCAGTAAGGGCTTTCCGTTTTCATCAAAGAGGGTAATGATATTAATACCTTTGAACAGATTTTCCCTTTTAAAGGAGATCAGGGTGTTCTTTCTTCCCATCTTAAAGGGGATGGTAGTCCTGGAATACTTTCCGTTTTTGTGGATCAGCAACTGGAATTTTTTGGAATCTATATCTTCCAGGGTAAGATCGTTGGTCCTTAAGGCAATGATCACATTTTCCTTTGCCTGGTTATTTACTGATACTCCGATCCCTTTGTCTTTTACCTCAGGAAAGGGAACTTCTATCTTTTCCCCGTTAAAAAGGGTAGTTACTACTTTATAGGATTGTTCTTTTTGAGGAGTTACCGCAAATTTTCCCATACCAAAGGAGTTGGCTTTAAACTCCAGAAGGGTATTCCCGTCAGCATCCATAAGGGCGCCTTTCTCGATCTCCACTCCAAATCCGTTCTGATCTGTAAGTTTAAAACCGAGAGTATTCTCGATACCTTCTATCAGATGTCCGCCTTCGGGTAACAGCTGCAGATCGTATTTCACTACTCCCAGATCAGGTTGGGGTGCTTTTTTATTGACGATACGTATTTTTTGAACAAAGGAATCATCTTCGGTAAAGTTCCGCATCCAGTTTGTGGAGGCTTTGATATAGTATTCCCCGCTGGCAAAGGTAGAATCGACAGCGATATTCCCCCGGGTATATCCGTTAAAACCCAGAAAGAGTTTTTTGTCGACCTGATTTCCCTTATCGTCATAAATCCCGATATGGATATTGGATGTTTTAGTGGCCGGGGTATTCTTTTGCCTGTCGTAGATATAGCCCTTGAACCATATTTCTTCTCCGACCAGGTAAGTACTTTTGTTGAGGTGCAAAAAGATAGTTTCCCTTGGAAGCTCGAAATACTGCTGATATGAATTGATAATAGTGTAGGAGGGATCTTTTTTGTCTTGTGCCTGTGAAATTACAACAGATGACAAAAAAATGACAGTTAACATTAAAAGATTTCTCATGCTTAAATTTATTAAATATTTTTTCAATTCTATCGGCAGCGATTTAAAGTTTATATATTCATCCTGAGTACTTAAACAAAAAAAGCTGCCCGATAAAGGGCAGCTATAGCCAGATGTTTTGACAAGAAATTATTCTATGGATAATGTCTTTACGGAAGAAAAGATACTTCCATCTTTTCCCATTCCCTCTATAAAGAAGCTAATATTGTTCAGTTTGGTATTGACGATCTTAATAACGGCTTCTCCGTTTTCATCGGGAATCACGTCTGATGCCCAATGGATCACTCCGTAATCCCTGAAATTACTGTCTAAATAAGTTTGATATTTTGGAGTATAGAACTTTTTATGCTCACTAAAACCGTGTTCTATAGGCATTTCAAAGAAAGGTAGTTTCGCTTTTTCGTTACCAGTTATCAGGGGAGTTGTTCTTAACCAGATCTTGATCACTCCGTTTGCGCCTCTAAGCCCTCCTCCATAACCGTTCTGATCTACAATAATTTTTTCTATGGAGCTTGATGGAAGCTTGTAGAGAATGTCAAAATCAAAGCTGAGTATCCCGTTCAGGAAAAAAGCGGGTTGAGTGGTACCATTTATTGTTCGCGGAGACCTTACATTAATAAACACGCGACCATTGGTAGGGTTTTCCCGGACTGCGTAACCCCTCGATTCGATATATTGGGTAACGTAATAAAACCTCCTGACAAAGTCCTGATCTACATAATCCACTCTTTGATTACCTCTGGCATCCGGATCTTTTTTCTCTTTTTTCTTTTCACTAAGCACCACTTCATCGAGCTCTGTTATGCTAGCCTGAAGAAAACCGTCCGGAACAGAAGGTGCATTAAGCCTGTAAAAAGGAGATTCATATAAATGACTTATCCTGTCTGTGCCGGGTTCTCCCACCAGATTGACAGATAGCTT
Organism: Leptobacterium flavescens; assembly: GCF_010671605.1. Lineage (GTDB taxonomy): Bacteria > Bacteroidota > Bacteroidia > Flavobacteriales > Flavobacteriaceae > Leptobacterium > Leptobacterium flavescens. The sequence goes on along the minus strand of NZ_JAABOO010000002.1, from coordinate 926,514 downwards.
GGGCTTTATCAGATCTCTTTTTTTATTGATCAGGGCAATCCTTAGAGTGTCTTTATCCTGAGGAAAAAGGTTGACAACCTCAAACTGAGGCCCCGATAATTCTACTTTTTTCGAGCCCGTACTCCCGGATGGAAAAATAAAGAACTCTTCATATTCATCTATTTTCTTTTCATTAAAACGCCCCTTAAGGGTAATTCCATTCCTGAATTCGAACAATGGCTTGGGGCTGTGACTAAAGATCTGATCCCAGTTATAACGACTCCATCCCTGAGTAAGCAGCAGAATATCCAGATCGTATTCCTTTTTGCGGTCCATATCCCTGAAGTAATAGGCGGCATTTTCTACGTGCCCTCTTAAATATGGTTTTAGAAGAAAAGCCGAGAGTATATTGTCCTGATGGTCATAAGACCCGGTACCTTCCGGTAAAACGGAAACACTAAAATTCTGAAGGCTCTTTCCCTTGCTGTCGATCCTGAATTTAATGCTCAGGGAATCTTCATCCACAGCAGCTCTCGTAACTGAAACATCGGGATGTTCTATCTCGTGGTTGTTAAAGAACATACGTTCCAGAATGGGATCTCCTTTTTCGTTAAAAAGGGTGACCGTGTTGATGCCTTTAAACAAATTTTCCCTTTTAAGAGAGATGAGCGTGTTTTTCCGATCGGTTTTGAATTGTACGGGAATATTAGAGTATTCTCCGTTTTTATGGATAAGCAGTTGAAATTGTTGATCAGCAACTTCCTGTAATGTAAGATCGTTGGTGTTTAGGGAGATGATCACATTCTCTTTTGCAAGATTGTTTACCGAAATACCAATTCCCCTGCTTCTGATCCCCGAAAGGGAGGCTTCAACTGTTTCTCCATTCAAAAGAGTGGCTACCACCTTGTATTCCTGATCATTGAGGGTAGGGGTGATAAATTTCCCCATTCCAAAAGAGTTACTTTTAAATTCCAGAAGGGTATTTTCATCTTTATCGAGAAGGACCCCTTTTTCTATGGCTACTCCAAAGCCCTTCTGATCTATGAGTTTAAAACCTACCGTATTCCGGATGCCTTTTATCAGGTGTCCGCCTTCGGGTAATAATTGAAGATCATATTGACCTATTTCCACCTTTGGTTTAGGGGTTTCCAGGTTGATGATACGTATCTTTTGTACGAAGGAATCGTCTTCGGTAAAGTTCCGCATCCAGTTGGTGGAAGCCTTGATATAATATTCTCCGCTGGCGAAGGTCGAGTCGACTTCTATATTACCCCGGGTATAACCGTTAAAGCCGAGAAAGAGCTTTTTGTTGATCTGATTTCCCTTATCATCATAGATACCTATGTGGATATTGGAGGTTTTGGTGGCAGGCGTATCGCTTTGCCTGTCGTAGATATAGCCTTTAAACCAAATTTCCTCACCCAGAAGATAAGTGCTTTTATTGAGATGCAAGAAGATGGTTTCTCTGGGAAGTTCAAAATACTTTTGATAAGCGTCGGTAATGGTGGTGGAGTTTTTTTCCTGTGCCGGTGAGATCACCACACAAAACAAAAAACTGATGGATAGCAGTAAAATTTTTCTCATACTTGATGGTGTTGAATATTCTTTTTGTTCTATCCGAATTATCTATCAAAAAGTATACCGATTTCCGAAAAACGGATCACGCCTTCATCAAAATATCAACTATGGGTTTAATCGGACTCAGTTCATCCCGCTTGGTAGTTACCGATTCGAGTACACTGGCGCCAACAACATTAAAATTAGCAGTTAAAGCCTGAATACACGTGAGAGCATCCTTTATTTTAACCCCTTCTTTTACCTGATAATAGGTTTTATCGTAATCTGTAGGTTCCAGCACATCAAAATCGAAATGCAGGTATAAATTCTTAAGTTTTTTGGATCTCAGGGTTTCCACCAGAACACCCGTATCTGCATTTTTAGAGTAATAAATATTGTCCGTATCTATTCTTTTCTGTTCCGAGTCATCAATATCCCTGAGGCCTACATAGTGTATCTGAGACGGTTTTATTCTGGAGAAGAGCAAATCATGCATTCCTTCATCGGTTTCTCCTAACATGGTCCTTAGCGGCATTCCGTGAAAATTACAACTATGAGATTCGTGTGGAGCATTGATATCGGCATGGGCATCAAACCAGATAACACCCAGATCTCCCTCGTAGCGTTTATTCAGATAGGACACGGGAACAATTTCCAGGCCACAATCTCCGCCTACGATCTTCAGATTATCAGGCTGGTTTTCCGAGATCTCTTTTTTTAATCTGCTCAGCTGATCGATAATAGCTTCATAGGCATTAATGCTGTTTTTCTTTTCCAGGAGCTTTTCCGACAGGGGAACTTTAATAAAATCGGGGTCATCCAGGTATTCCAGTACGGTATGCGCTCCGTCTTCTATATTCTTACCGGTTCCCGATCCCTGCCATTGCGGAAAATATATTTTCATTTCAGTGTTTTTAAATAAAAAACCTGCCCGTTAGGCGGGCAGGCAGATATATTGTTAAAGAATTATTGTATCGCATCTAAAAAGGGCTTCATTTCCAGGAGCGTAATATCATCTCTTTTGCGAAGCTCTCTCAGGAACCACCCTTTATGCCCGGCCCCGTAAGTGATCAGGACCCTTTTACCCTCATAGCGGTGTTTTTCCAGGGCTTTTTCAATATTCCAGTAATGGGCTATATTGATATTCTCCCAGCCACCAAGGCCCAATTCCACATTAAAAAGCCTGTTGTATACCTGTAGTGCTACATCCTGAATACTGTCGTAAGTATCCGTATGTATAAAATAAGGATCATTAACCTTGCCCGTAGCCCGGTAAAGGGAATCCGAAAGGCGATTAGCTTCCCTATAGACATTCCAGTCTTCCGTTCTGGAAGTGTCCTGGCTTATCTCCCTTAGTTTTTGCTGACGTGCCCTGGCCATAGGAAGGGTCCATCCTGCCGTGGGGATGATCTCAAAATCCATCTCCTTGGACAAAGGAAAAACTACATCCGTATACTCCGGAAAACGCATTACCCTGGGTTCTGAAATACTGTCGTCTCTTTTAAAACCGCTTACGGCTTCTTCAAAGCGGTCCGGCGGGATCTCGGTCAGGATAATATCGGGATTGATCTCCTTGATGAGTTTGGTTAGATAAGCAGTGTTATAAGTAATACTGTCTATCAAATGACCACTGTGAATGGCCCCCAGAACCAATACTTCGTTCTTAGGCTTTGCTTCCTCAGCGGCAGGTGTGTTTTTACATGCTGCCATCAAGGCGAGGATACATATTATTTTAAAGATATTTTTCATATGCTAAAGACTATCTGAATGTTTGAGAAGGGAATACAACCATACTTTCATGACCATCTTTGTTAACAGCAGCTACACCGAAAAAGAAGTTGTCAATTACAATACCTTCGAGGGTATATTCGCTAACGTTCCCAACAAAACGACTGTTATCCCAGGTAGGGGAGGTAGTATCCCTCCAGTAGATCTTGTATCCGATAACATCGGGATCATTTAATTTTTCCCATCTGAATTTAGCCGAAGGCTGAACAATTCCACCGATAGCTACATTCTTTGGTGCAGGAGGCGCCCATGCAAGACTGGCCAGATTGATGGCATTTACGGCAGTAAGCTTTTTGGCGTATTCGAAGTTAACGCCTTCAATAACATCTCCGTACTTTATACCGTTTTCCACTCTGATATTCTGATGCTGTCTGTTGTAGTTTTCATGCGCCTCCATGATCCTTACTCCTGCATATCCAAGGTCATTGAACGGACGGTGGTGACCTCCTCGTCCGAAACGGTCCAGACGATAGATCATCATAGGGTTCATTTCGGGCATATAGGTCTTCACCTGTTTGTGGATATAACGGGCCAGCTGTCGGGAGATCCCGTCAACCTCTCCTCCGAAGAATCTTCTGCTTCGTCTTTGACGCTCGGTTTCCGTTGGAGGGACCGGCTCAGAGAATATTCTGAATGTCCTGTTATCGATCACTCCGTCTACACCTTCAATATTCCCTATCATATCGTTGTTAAGGACCCCAATAATGTCCCATCCTTTTTCCTTGGCGTATTTGGCTAATCCTGCACCCCCGAAAAGACCTTGTTCCTCTCCGGAAAGCCCGACGTAAATAATACTGCTTTCAAATTTATACTTCGACAGAACCCTTGCGGCTTCTATGGTTCCCGCCATACCGGAGGCATTGTCATTAGCTCCCGGAGCATCTATCTCATAGTTCAGTGCATCCGAAGCTCTGGAATCTATATCACCGCTCATAATGATATAACGGTTCGGATATTTGGTTCCTTTCTGAACTGCCAGTACATTTACGATCCAGGCATCCTTAACGATACGTGCTCCTTCACCTTTTTTTACAAAATCTTTCTGGTAAAAGACATCGAGACATCCCTGGCAATTCTGAGAGATCTTATCGAATTCGCCTTTTATCCACCTTCTGGCTGCTCCGATCCCCCTGGTGTTGGATACGGTATCACTAAAGGTGTTCCTGGTACCGAAATTGGCAAGTGTTCTGATATCGGCTTCCAGGCGTTCCGAAGAAACCGCATCAATAATGTCGTATAAACGCTTGTCCGTCTGTGCGGTCGTAAGCGTTATAAAAAATAGAAATACTATGGTTAAAGAGTATCTTAACATAACGATTGATTGTTGTTAATTAGTTTTATTTTCTTTTACAGCGTTTTCGTTTATAGGATCGGGCTGGTCCTTTACTTCCAGCTTAAAAATATCCGATCTGTTGTAATGTCCTATCACATCAAAATCCAGTTTGCTCTTTATCAGATCTTCCAGGTTGAGGGTAGCGGTGAGAACTCCTTCTTCATCGTATAGAGGCCCGGCAATAACCTCTCCCATAGGAGAAACGATAAGGCTTCCGCCTCTGCACATATCATTTGCTTCATTGGAAACGTATTTCCTGTATTTTTCAGGATAATCCTCTTTTCTGAAGTACTGGTTTGCTGCCAGAACAAAACAACGGCCTTCACAGGCAATATGCTGCATTGTAGAGGTCCATGTAGGCCTGGCATCAGCCGTAGGCGCCAGATATAATTGTACTCCCTGCCGGTACATAGAAGCTCTGGCCATCGGCATATAATTTTCCCAGCATATTAGCCCTCCAAGTCTTCCTATCTTGCTGTCTACGGTGATCAGGGATTCTCCCGATGCTTCCGCCCAGATAAGGCGTTCTACTCCCGTAGGTTTTATTTTCCTGTGATTTCCCAAATAACCTTTTTCCGGCGAGAAGTACAGCATAGAACAATAGAGGGATCCGTTTCCGGCTTCTTTTTCGGTAGCGCCCATCACTACATAAGCTCCGCTTTCCTTTATTGTTTTTTCCAGCTTCAGGAAAGCTTCGCTTCCTACCTCCAGGCTGTGTTTCCAGTATTCGAGATAAAGATCGCGTCCTTCATCATCTCTTTTACCAACCACCGCTTCAAAACTAAAGCCCCGGGGGTATCCGGGAATGAAAGATTCCGGAAAGAGAATAAGGTTGCAACCTTTGGAAGCCTGTTCTTTGATGATATTTTCTGCCTTCAGCAGGGTTGCTTCCAGATCAAAGAAAACAGGAGTAGCCTGTACAACAGCTACTTTAATATGATTCAAATTTGTTTTTTCCACACTATGGGTTATTCACCGAGGGTAATTTGTGCTACTAAATTAGTCAAAATACCCAGTTTTTAATCATTACCGATCAGCTCTACAAAAATGCCGTCGGGGTCGCGTATAAGCAGGAAATTTCGGTTATCACCTAGTTTTATTGGTGTTTCTCCCAATAACTCTATATTGTTTTCCCTGATGCGGTTAAGAAAAGGTGTTACAGAATTCACAAAAATTGTGATATACTGTACTCCTGTATCATCCTGTATATGTTCGGGAATTGAAGCACGTTTCTTTCCAAAGCTAACCAGTTTGAACTGGTTGGCCTGAGGACTGTCTTCCAATTTGAGGATCTTTACCTGAAACGGAAGTCCGTTTGACAAGCCGGATCGCTTTCCGAAATCTGAATTTATATCAAAACCACCGGTTTCTTTCATCCCCAGGATATTCTTATAAAAATCCAGGGATCTTTCCATATCGGAAACAACCACTCCCATTTGAATGGTATTCGATTGGAACTCGCTTGGTTTTTCGGTAACCACCACGGCAATTTTATCGCCCTGCGGACTTACAGATACCCGTGTAATCCCGTCAAGACCGAAGGAAGAAAGAGAAATAAGTTTTGTCCACTCAGAATCGGTCTTCGGATCGTATTTATACAAAGTATCACCTTTTCCCATGATAATGGTCCCGTCTGGTGTCCAGCACATATCTTCTGCATTTTCCAGCGTCGGGACAATTAATTTGGAATTTCCGGTAAGCGGATCCAGAGAACGGATCTCCCACTGATCATTTTCCTTGCTGATATAACTGATGAGCTTAGAACCGGGGATCTTATGCAGGGAACGCCCGATCTTTTTCTGATAGGTCTTATTGCTACCATTTTTCAGGTCGGAGACCACCAGGGAGGATTCTTCTCCGAGAACGAAGGAAACAATATGATCCTTGTCAAACCAAACGTGATAACCGATCACCAGGTCATTAACGAGTACCTCCGGTTTCCCGTCTTTAAAATTATAAGCGTAAAGCAATTGCTTTCCGTCCTTGTCGAGACGGATAGAGGATGCTGCTTCCCTTCCGGGGATCTTAAGCGGAGAGTATTCACTTCCGTCCGTTGCCGTAATCCATACATCTTCTCCGTTATCCAGCCCTACTTTCCTGATATCTGTCTGCCCGTTCCTGGTAGAGGAAAAAAGCAAGGTATTATTGTTCAGAAAGGAAGGTTGATTATCGTAAAAGCCCGGATTTCCGGAAGTATTTTGAGGAGTGCTTAACTCCAGATTTTTGCTCAGTTTAAAAAGATAGACTTCCGTACCCGGCTGTGCCCATGAGACAGCAATATTTAGCAGGAGGGAGAAGGAAAAAAGGTATATTTTTTTCATAGGTCAATAGTTTTGATAAATGTACTAAAAAAAATGCCCTGAATTTCTTCAAGGCATCTTTCATTATATAATAAAAATGGTATTTAGTGGAGTCTTCTGTAATTTTCGGAAAAGATCTTATGCCCTTCCTCATCTACAGTGATCTGCTGAAAAAATTCTTTTTCCAGGTGCAGTTCAAATTTAAAAACGCGCATAGAATCTATGATCTTCATCATAGAAGCAGAACCGTATTCGAGGGTTTCCGTAAGGGTGCTATCCGTATTGGAATAGGAACCATATCCGAACCAGTCTACAGAGTCCTTGGGAACAAAGCGGGTCCACATGACCCTTCCACTGTTGTACATTTTTATTTGTCTGTACCCGTCATTGTTCGGGATGGTATCGGTAACATGCGTACCGTCATAGGTGTACTGATCTATTAACTCCCATGTTCCATCTAATGTATACTTCTGGCGATCTCTTTCCGAGAAAGATCCCAGAACTAAAATTAAAGCAAAAAGATAAAGTGCGGTTTTCATATAGCGGATTTATTAGTTGAAAATCAAAATGTTAGTTCATAAAAGATACAAAATAAAATTGACATAGCCCAATAATTATTCACGAGTACTGTGCTATTTCGGGGCTTTTGGGGGTATGGGAGGAGTGTATTTGGTTACGGGCGTTCCATTATTGCAATCTCCAATCGATCTTATTTATTTTTTCATTGCAACTTTTGATTGGAAAAATGTAAGATTCTAAACAAAAAACCTACTTTTGTTATGTAATTATTTTGAGTACAATTATTATGTCTGATACAATTGAAAGAATTAAATGTTTGATCATCGGTTCAGGGCCAGCAGGTTACACGGCGGCCATCTATGCTGCAAGAGCAGATCTGAAACCGGTAATGTACACTGGAATGGAGCCCGGAGGGCAGCTGACAACCACTACCGAAGTAGATAACTTTCCGGGATATCCGGAAGGAGTAGACGGCCCTACCATGATGGTGCAATTGCAACAACAGGCCGAGCGTTTCGGAACTGAAGTTCGCATCGGAATGGTAACCAAAGTCGACTTTAACAAGGAAGAGGGAGGTATCCATAAAGTAACAGTAGATAACAATAAGGAAATAGAGGCGGAGACGGTAATTATTTCTACCGGAGCTACTGCCAAATACCTGGGACTGCCCAGTGAGCAGCGTTTAAGAGGCGGTGGAGTTTCTGCCTGTGCCGTATGCGACGGTTTCTTTTATAAGGGACAGGATGTTGCTATTGTAGGAGCAGGAGATACCGCAGCAGAAGAAGCTACTTATCTGGCCAATATCTGTAAAAAGGTTACCATGTTGGTGAGAAAAGATTATATGAGAGCTTCCAAAGCGATGCAGCACAGGGTAAACGCCATGAAGAATATAGAAGTGCGTTATAATACCGAAGTTGATGAGGTTCTTGGAGAGCAGGTAGTTGAAGGTTTGAGAATGGTTAATAATCAGAGTGGGGAAAAGGAAGATATTTCAATAACCGGACTCTTTATTGCCATTGGTCATAAACCTAATACCGATATCTTTAAAGAGCAGTTGGATATGGACGATACCGGATACCTTATTACCGAAGGAAAGTCTACGAAGACCAATATTCCCGGAGTATTCGCGGCCGGAGATGTTCAGGATAAGGAATACAGACAGGCAGTAACTGCTGCGGGTACAGGATGTATGGCTGCATTGGATGCGGAGCGTTACCTGGCATCGGTAGAATCGCTTAAAGAAGAGCAGGTAGAAAGCTAATCAGTTTAACTGAATTACAATAAAGTAAAAGGGCACCCTCGAGAGGATGCCCTTTTTAGTTGGTTAGATTTAGATATTGGTTAGGTTGATTGGATGTTTATCTATTGTTTGTAAACGCCTCCTGCAGAAGATCTTCTCTTTTTAACCACAGGATCTCCCGAGTAACGTACATCTCCTCCGCTGGAAGCATTTGCCGTTAATTCATCCGTAGCATTTACTTTAATATCCGCGCCGCTGCTGGCATCGGCAATACACTTAGAAACTACCAGTTTCCCCGCTCTGATATCACTTCCGCTGCTTGCGTCGGCAATCAGAAGGTCGGCAGTTCCGGAAACAACGATATCGGCACCGCTGCTGGTATCACATTCTACCTCGGTAGCTTCTACTTCTACCTTAAGATCGGCACCGCTGTTACTGCTCAGTTCGATCTTGTCTGCTTTTATTACATCAGTTCCGTAAAGATCAGCTCCGCTGGTACTTCTCAATGCGGCGATATCCGGCAAGCTTACATGAACCTTTTTGGACTTGGCACGTCCGATTCGCTCTTCGGTATGAATGTGAAGTACTCCGTTTCTGATGTCTGTTCTGATAAGCTCGATGACATTTTCATCGGCTTCTACCGTAATGCTGGTTTTATTATCCTGCGTTACATACACGTCCAGGCCCTCAGTAGCTTTAACTACTGTGAAATCTTCATCTGCAGCTCTTTTTTCAGTAACTACATTCCCGTTTCCTCTTTTACCTTCCCCGAGATTAATATCGAATTGGCAGGAGACAAACAGTAAGGAGATCAATACTGTAATAATGATTTTTGATAGTGTTGTCATAACGTTACGCTTTAGATTGTTTTGTTTTTCTTGATTGTTTTTTTATCAGATTAACAGTTGCCAGTCCTTTTTTTGGTTGGTTTTCGTTTTTTTGATTGGTTGTTTAGGGACTGACAACCATTAATCGTCACTACTAACTAAATTTTTATGTGGTTTCTATTTTTAATCCGTTTTCATCAAGCTTCATTTCCAGCTTGTCTCCGTCTTTGTCCTCTACCTTGATATCAATACCCTCTTCGTCTATCAGAACACGATTTGTCTCGTCTTCTTCACTGTCATCTTCATCTTCACAATCAATACAATGTAGTTCGTTGTCATCATTCATTTTCCATTTGTGGTTAATGATACTCGACCTGCTGTAGTTAGGCTCGTAATTCGTACTTCTTCCTATACCGCTGTATGTCGAATCGTCAAAGACTATTACTGTTCCTTCCGGAACATAGATGGAAATTCTTATCTCCTGATCCCTGAATTTATTCTCCAGCGGAGTGGTCAGGAAGTCGTCCAGGATCAAGGTATTATCCTTAAGCTCATAATTGTATTCTATGTTTTCCGCTCTGTTTCTCGCACTTTTAAAGTTGCGTCCGTCAGCTTCCTTGCGAATGTTGATATAAGCCAGGGAATCTTCTGATTGTCTGATATTAAAGATAACATCTTCAGAGTAAATACGCTCATTGTCATTTCTGTCTACTACAATATCGAACCTTGAATCTCTGTAATAATGATCCGAATAGTTATTACTATCGTTCATTTTAATATGCAGCGTATCCTGATCTGCCAGATAAAGCTCCTCCTTAACTACAGTACTTCCTGTATAAGCGTGCTCAGAAGCTTGTCTTACTCCCATAATAAACAGACCTACAACAGACATCAGCCATAGTCCAAGCAGACTGAATTTTGCAATATTTCCTATTGACTTAAGGTTGTTTACAAGGATCTTCAATCCTAAGTAAAAGAGGAAGAAGAACGGGATCCCTACGGCAAAGAACGTAATAAGCGATGCCAGCCAGATCGGGGTTCCTGAAGTGTTAAAGATATCCACAAAATCGATTCCTGGTATATGGATGATATCTGCTATCCCTACGGTAAACAGGCCTACAAAAAGACCAATAAGGGTAGCCGCACCTGTTATCAGGAGGATGATCCCGATAAACTTCGCAATAATTTTAAAGAAGAAAACTATGATATCACCCAGGGTATCGAAAAAACCCTTTGAGCCGGATTTTACGTTGTTGCCTATCTTTTCATAATCGACATCCTTTACCTTTTCGGCTACATTATCGAATCCTTCCTTAACTTTTTTTTCAATATTGCTGATATTGACCGGATCTCCGGTCATTGCAATCTTCTGGGAAGTAGTACTGGCTTCAGGTGCCAGGATCCAGAACAGGATATAAGCTATCAATCCGAAACCGGAAAAAATAGTGAAAAGGATAAACAGAAGGCGTACCCAAACGGCATCTATTCCGAGATAATATCCTAAACCGGAACAAACCCCTCCTATATATTTATCATCCATATCCCTGTAAAGCTTCTTGGAACTGGCCGTACTGCTTTTGGTTCTCTTTTTAGGCTCATCGTCAAAGATCTCTTCATCCACCAGGTAGTCCTCAGGTTGTCCCATTACCGCAATTACAGCATCAACTTCCTTAGTGCTGATCACCTGTCTGTCATTTTCCATCTTTTCGGTAAAAAGCTCAGCAATACGCGCCTCTATGTCAGAGATGATCTCATCTCTTCCCTGAGTATCGGAGAATGAACGTCTAATAGCATCTAAATAGCCCTGCAATTTTAGATACGCATCTTCATCAATGTGAAAAAACGTTCCTGCTAAATTTATGTTTATAGTTTTATTCATTTTTCTTGTTTTTGGCTTGTTACTATATTAACTGCATTTTTTAGTTCATCCCACGTAGTGGTCAATTCTTTTAAAAATATTTTCCCCGTTTCCGTTAACTGATAGTATTTGCGCGGAGGCCCGGAGGTGGATTCTTCCCATCGATAGTTGAGTAAACCCGTATTTTTCAGCCTGGTCAGCAGAGGATAAATTGTTCCTTCTACCACCAACATTTTAGCGTCTTTAAGTGTGTTTAAAATCTCCGAAGCATATTTATCTTCATCCTTGAGGATGGACAGTATGCAGTATTCCAGCACACCTTTACGCATTTGCGCTTTAGTGTTTTCAATATTCATAGAGTTTGTTTTTTGATATTGTTAAAACTGTTCATTTTTTGATCGATTGATTGATTGATGAAATTGGTTTGCTTATTTAAATGGTCTTTATATATTGATCGGACATAATTATTGCGCTGGTACACAGGGTGATGAGGACTATGCTCAGCACATTTAATTTTACCGAATATTTCTGCTCTATGGTGGTTGTCCTTACCAGGTAAAACAAGGTCAGGCAAACTAAAATCGGGAGTATCCAGTACCCAAGCCCCAAAAAGTGACTTATCCTTGCTTCGTCATTCGGATTGATGGGGGTAAGGCCCATGGCCAGAAACCTCATAAAGAATGCGATCAGCAAAAAGGGATAGAAATAATAATTCCCGGTCCTTCTTATAATGTAAAAGAACAATACCGCCTGAAAAATCGTGAACAGGGGGCCCGCTGCGGTAACCATATTCCTGTCAAAGGAATTTGCGTACTCCCCGCTTTTTAAAAAGGCAGAGTTAAGGGTCATCCCCATATCGTAACCCAACGACTTTCCCATTGCCCAGTGAGCTAACTCGTGTAAGCCGAAACTTAGAAGAACCCCCAGGATCAACAGTGCTATGTATTTAATATTTATTCGTTGCGTTTTCATTTCTGCCGTTTATTGTAAACAATTATTTTATAAAGTTGATGGTAAGGGGATAACGGTATAATACTCCCTCGTTAGCTCTGATGGTGGCGGTAATTGTACAGTAAATATCCAGTACAAATAAACCAAGTGCCAATACTCCCGCTATTCCCAGATAGGCCAATCCGCCTCTGAACCTGAAACCATTATCGAAATCGAGATCGAAATGATGGGTATTGTGTTCAAAAATGTCGGCAAAGCCTATAAAATCCCAGGAGGTAAACAGTATAACCGGAATGGCAATAATACCAAGAGCCATACTGTACAATAGGATACTGATCTGAAAATTCAGGGCTTGTTTTCCGTGATGATCAATATAATCTGATTCGTTTTTGTTTGATGTCCATAATATAAGCGGAATGATAAAATTCCCGAAAGGGAAAAAGTATTTGGCAAAGGTAGATATGTGTACGAATGCCGCCAGATTTTTTTGATGTTTGTTGATTGATGAGTCCATTACATATTATTTTCTTATGCAAATATATATCCAAAAGAAGGTATTATGCAAAACAAAGTACTAAATATTAACAAAAAATTAACATTTGATGATTTCAGCTTGCTATAAATATTTTTGATAACTTGTCATGGATAAATTGTATTCTATGGGACTTACTCCGGCTAAACTTAACTTCTTCACTCTCTTTAAATTACCTGCTGCATGGCTATGCGGAGTTCGGGTAAAACATATAGATGATACCAGCTGTACCGTAAGGGTAAAACACCGCTGGATCAATCAAAATCCGTTCAATTCCATGTTCTGGGCCGTTCAGGGAATGGCCGCCGAACTCACCACAGGAGCCCTGGTAATTTCCAGGATCAGAGCCAGCGGAAAGGATATTTCCATGCTGGTTGCCAATAACAACGCTACCTTTAGTAAAAAGGCCAGAGGGAGGATAACATTTAACTGTAAGGACGGTCATCTTATAGATAAAGCCATTACAGAGACCATAAATACAGGAGAAGGCAGAACCGTATGGATGAGGTCTGAAGGAGTGGATAAAGACGGGGATGTGGTATCTGCTTTTAACTTTGAGTGGACCGTTCGCCTGAGACCCGCCAAATAGTCGCTTTAAAGTTGTAACATAATATAAAGCTGTACTACTTATAATTTGAAATAACATCATAATCAAAAAACATAAATTAAATGACATCACACGAAATTGATTACCAGATCTACGGTGAAGAAATGCAATACGTAGAAATAGAACTGGATCCACAGGAAGCTGTTGTTGCAGAAGCAGGAAGCTTTATGATGATGGATGACGGAATTAAAATGGATACTATTTTCGGGGACGGTTCCAATCAGGATAAAGGCGTATTAGGAAAGCTTTTTTCTGCGGGGAAACGTCTTCTTACCGGGGAAAGCCTGTTTATGACGGCTTTTTTAAATGAGTTTCACGGAAAGCGCAAGGTGAGTTTTGCTTCTCCCTATCCGGGAAGGATCATTCCTATAGACCTGACCGAGTTTAACGGAAAGTTTATTTGCCAGAAGGATGCTTTTCTCTGTGCCGCCAAAGGTGTTACCGTGGGAATAGAATTTTCCAAGCGCCTGGGACGTGGGTTTTTCGGAGGTGAAGGCTTTATCATGCAAAAGCTGGAAGGTGACGGGATGGCCTTTGTTCATGCCGGAGGTACCATGGCCAAAAAAGAACTCGCAGCCGGAGAAACTATGAAAGTCGATACGGGCTGCATTGTAGGATTTACACAGAGTGTGGATTACAATATTGAGTTTGTAGGCGGGATCAAGAATACTGTTTTCGGGGGCGAAGGACTTTTCTTTGCCAGGCTGAGAGGCCCGGGTACCGTATATATTCAATCTTTACCTTTTAGCCGTCTTGCCGGAAGGGTGCTTGCTGCCGCTCCGCAGGGAGGAGGAAAGGACAGAGGAGAGGGTAGTTTGCTCGGCGGATTAGGTAATATTCTTGACGGCGATAATCGTTTTTAATTTGTTTAACACAAGTACTTTTAAATTTAACTTTTCGGCAACAATAATAAACAAGTTTAAGCCGTTTATTTGTAGTTAAGTAACTAAAACGATCTTTTGATATGGCCAGAGCTATGTTTGAATATACCCAAACTATTCTACAAAAGGTTAGCTTTGATCCTGTTCTGTTCTGCAAAGAACTTGAAAAAGCGGTAAGGCGCCTGCTTCCTTATGAAATTGAAGAGTTGAGAATTTGGTTAGACCAATTCACAAACGGGAAGCCAGAATTAACACATTGTCTAATTTATTTAAATCCATAAAAAAGCCACCGTTCAGGTGGCTTTTGTTTTTTATCTCTTTTAGCGTACCGGGCTTATGATCTCTACATTCTGAAAAGCAATTGCTCCTCTGATGATCCCGGAAATTGCATCCTGCAAAGCTTCTATGATATGTATCTTTAATTCGCTTTTATGATAGATCAGACTCACTTCCCTGGCCGGATTCGGTTCATTAAAGAAACGCAGGCTCTGTTTTTCATTTTCTTTAAGGTCCATGGTATGTAAATAGGGTAGAAGTGTCATTCCCAGGCCTTCGTTAGCCAGTTTTATCATCGTTTCAAAACTACCGCTTTCCAGCTGAAAATGATCGTCCTGATAAGCTTTTACATTCTTACATAGATTAATGACCCCATCCCTGAAACAATGCCCGTCTTCCAGCAGAAGGATATCATCTATATTAAGATCTGTCGCATCTACCTTCTTGTTCTTGTGTAATCTGTGGTTTTCCGGAATATAGGCTACAAAGGGCTCGTAATACAGAACACGCTCTTTTATATTCTCATTATGGAGCGGTGTTGCCGCTATGGCAGCATCCAGGTGACCTTCCTGGATCTTCTGTATAATGGCCTCTGTACTTAACTCTTCGATCTTTAAATTTACTTTGGGATATTTCCTGATAAAATTATTGAGGAACATGGGGAGAAGGGTAGGCATAATGGTCGGGATGATCCCCAGTTTAAATTCCCCGCCTATAAATCCTTTCTGCTGATCCACGATATCCTTGATCCTTCCGGATTCATTAACTATGTTCCTTGCCTGATCCACGATCTTTTTCCCCACCTCTGTAAGCTGTATGGGTTTTTTACTCCGATCGAATATCAGGATATCCAGCTCATCTTCCAGCTTCTGGATCTGCATACTTAAGGTAGGTTGGGTAACAAAACTCTTTTCTGCCGCCAACGTAAAATTCTGATATTCCGCAACGGCCAATACATATTGAAGTTGTGTTATGGTCATATAATAGTTTTAGATGATAAAAATATAAAAACTATCGATAAAATCTATGCTTTAAGTGAAGAATATCGTTAGTAATTTTGAAATGATAAAATTTAGTAACTGATAAATAGTTTGATATGCAAATAAATAGTTTAGGATTAGATACCCGAAAAACAGAGGAACTTACGGTAGAATTAAACAGCTTACTGGCTAATTTCCAGGTGTTTTATCAGAATTTAAGAGGAATTCACTGGAATATCAGAGGGAAGCGTTTTTTCGACCTGCACGCCAAGTTTGAAGAATTATATAATGATGCCCAGTTAAAAGTAGATATGATCGCAGAACGTATATTAACCCTAGGAGGTACTCCGTTACACACTTTTGGGGACTATGTTCGTGTAGCATCCGTTCCGGTAGGAAAAGATATTTCGTTAGATGAAAGTGCCATTAAACTGGTAGTCGATTCCCTTACCGAACTGCTGAAGATCGAGCGTAATATCCTCGAACAGTCTGATGATGCCGCCGATGAGGGAACAAATTCCATGATGAGCGATTTTATTACCGAACAGGAAAAGACGGTCTGGATGATGAAGGCCTGGCTTGATGAAAAGATATAATACAAAAAACGCCTTTCAGTTCGAAAGGCGTTTTTTTTGGCTTGATTATTTATATGCGGATGTTTAACTCGAGGTCTTTGTCTTTTACTTCAAATTTAGCATTCCCGAATTCCGGTGGCCCGAAGCTCATATCGTTATTGGACATTCCATAACTTTCTTTCGGCATACCGCTGGCATCGAAATCCATTCTGTTATTCTCATTTTCATCATGTAATACCATAATTGCATAAGTACCTTCCGGAACGTTGGTAAAGGTGATCTTTACTTTTCCATCTTCAATCTTACCGGAAGCATTCTGTATACCCGGTCCTTGCATAAAGGTTTCGCTGGTATGAAGCCCGAAAAGGACATTTCCGTTGTTGTTTTTAATATTCTCCACTACCACTGTAATGGTTATTCCTTTGGTTTCCTCGCTTTCCTGAGCGCTGACAAAAAGAGAACTTAACAATAAGCTAAAAAATACGATTAGTGATTTCATAATTTTATGTGTTTAAATTGATTTGTTTTGAATTACTGATCCAAAGGTCATTCAATAGCTAAACAATACATAAAATGAAATACCGAACTGTTATATATTCGGGATGAGTTGTAGAAGACAGATTTTGACTGAAACAGGCGGAAGGTTAAATAAGCCCTCTGGCCTTTATTTCCAGGTATTTGTTGATGGTATCTATGGTCAGGTTCTCGGGACTGGTCAGAATAGAGTAGATCCCGTATTTTTTGAGCTCATTTACGATCAGCCTCTTCTCAAAAACAAATTTTTCCGCTATCACCTTATCGTAAACCTGCTGAACGCTTTCAGCCTTTTCGGTAACCAGGTTGTTCAGCTCTGTATTCTTAAAGAAGATCACTACCAGAAGGTGGTTTTTGGAAATTCCCTTTAGATAAGGGAGTTGTCTTTTCAGGCTGTCGAGGGTTTCAAAATTGGTATAGAGAAGTAAAAGGCTCCTTTGGGTGATATTTCTTTTTATATTGCCGTACAACCTGCTGTAATCCGACTCATAAAAATCGGTTTTTATATTGTAGAGCCCTTCTAGGATAAGGCTCATCTGAGAAGTCCGTCGCTCTGCCACTACCACATTCTCCACTTTTTTGGAGAAGGTAAAGATCCCGGCTTTGTCCTGCTTTTTAAGAATAACATTGCTGATCACAAGCGAAGCGTTAATGGCATAATCTAACAAGCTCAGTTCATCAAAAGGCATCTTCATTACCCGGCCCTTATCGATCACCGAATAAACGGGTTGAGATTTTTCATCTTGGTACTGGTTAACCATCAGTTGGTTCTTTTTGGCGGTAGCTTTCCAGTTAATGGTACGGAGATCATCTCCCTGAACGTATTCCTTTATCTGCTCAAACTCCATAGTATGCCCGATCCTGCGTATCTTCTTGATCCCGTACTGATCCAGCTTGTTGTGAATAGCCATCAGATCGTATTTCTTCAGCTGAAGGAAAGAAGGGTAGGTCGGTACCATCTCATCGGAAGAAAAAGTAAACCTCCTGGCCACAAGGCCAAAAACCGTGGAAATGTAGACGTTCAGCTTCCCAAAATTATATTCTCCTCTTTCGGTAGGGCGAAGCTCATAACTTAAAGCGGAAGTACTCGAAGCTGCCAGTCTTCTTTGGATCCGGAAGTTCCTGAGTTGAAACTGCTCCGGGGTCTCATCTATGATCGTGGCGTAAACCGGAAAAGTATAATAATTCTCTAAACTGAGTTCAATAGGGTTCTTGTCTCCGTTAGAAAGTTTTTCGGGAAGTATCCTCCTGGCCTGAATACCTTTCCTGGCAAAGAACAGGATAAGTGTGTCAAGGACAAAAACCGTGAGGAAAATAATAAACAACAGTTTGGTGATCGCCAGTAGTTTTGGGAATAAAAAACTAATGACAAACAGAACTATTATCCCCAGACAGGTATAAAAGAATCGGTTTTTTATATAAAAAGGCCTTAAGAACTTCACTACCTTGGGATTTCTACGGATTGAATGATCTGGTTAATAATCTGCTTGCTGGATACTCCTTCCATTTCTCTTTCGGGTGTTACAATAATACGGTGCTGAAGTACGGGAACAGCCACCTGTTTAATATCTTCGGGTGTGACAAAATCCCTACCGTTTATCGCCGCATATGCTTTGGAAGCCTTCAGGATTGCAATAGACGCCCTTGGTGAGGCTCCCAGATAAAGAAACTGATTATTCCTGGTATTGATAATGATCTCTGCAATATATTTTAACAGATGAGGTTCGATAAGAACTTCATTCACCAATCCCTGGAACTTCCCTATTTTTTTACTGTCGAGGAAAGAAGTTATTTTCTCTGTCTTTTCCGCTCCTTTGAGCAGATGCTCCCGGTTAATGATCTCTACCTCTTCTTCCAGGGAAGGATATTCTATATCTATTTTAAAAATAAAACGATCCAGCTGAGCCTCAGGTAACCTGTATGTTCCTTCCTGTTCTACCGGGTTCTGTGTAGCCAGTACCATAAAAGGAGGAGGAAGAAGGTATTTTTGATTGTCTATGGTAATCTGACGCTCTTCCATTACTTCAAAAAGTGCGGCCTGTGTTTTTGCGGGCGATCTGTTAATCTCATCAATCAGCACCATATTGGAGAATATGGGCCCTTTTTTAAACTCGAACTCCGATTTTTTAAGATCGAATACCGAGGTTCCCAGAATATCCGACGGCATCAGGTCGGGAGTAAATTGTATCCTGCTAAAATCTACCTTTAAGCTTCGGGCAAGTAATTTGGCCGTAATGGTCTTTGCCACTCCGGGAACACCCTCGATCAATACATGGCCGTTAGCCAGAAGGGCCGTGATAAGCATGTCTATCATGTGTTTCTGCCCCACGATAACCTTCCCGAGTTCCTCTCTTATCTGTTCTACAGACTGTTGAAGTTCGCTCAGATCTATCCTGCTTTTAAATTCTACGTTTTCCTCTGAAGTATTTGTAGTTTCCTCCGCTGCGGGCGAATTAAGCTCTTCATTATGTTTTTCTTCAGGATTATCCATAATCAATTATTTATTTTTTATTGTAAAATTCTTCTATTGCTTTATTTAATCTCAAAAGGTCACCTTCATCGCAAACCGTTTTGGAACGAAGATGAATGATCAGATCTATAAGTTTCTTGACCTTAAGCTTATCATTCCCTGTTTTCAGCGCCAGGTTTTTAATGAACTGGTCATTGAGCACCTGGGTATCCAGATAATGATCATTCCGTATTTTCTCGAAGAAATAGGTGATCTTTTTATCAATGATATTCTGGTGATCTTTGGTTTCGTAATAGAGGTTTCCGATGGTCCTCGTAAACTCTACGGTTGTATTTCTCAGGGGTTTGATGACTTTTACGATACGTTGCTTTCTTTTGGCATTAAAGATCATAAAGATCAGTAAAGTGAGCAGTGCCAGGTTCCAGGCCCACCTTAAAGCAGGCTGAGAGAGAATATAACGCATGGAAGAACTTCCGAGTTCTTTTCCTCTCTTATTGGGCGAATCGAAAAATACGGTCTGCTCCGGTAAATAGGACAAAACATCCTCAATGTAATTGTAATTCCGGTCTTTTAAAAGGTAATAATTGGTAAAGACCACAGGTTGTGTATGCAGGTAGAAATACCCGTAATGATGTTTTACCTTTATAAAATTAATACGTTTCTCCTTAAATTCCTGGTATCCCAGAACTGTAGAACGGGTAGAATCGATCTTGGAGAAATAAGCGTTTTCCGCGCCCTTTTCCACTTTAATAGAGTCGCCCCGAAATACCGGGTTTGCAAGCCAGGTCCTGGCTTTGGTACTCCTGTTTAATGCATAGGAAATATCAACTCCCAGAGAATCCCTGAGTTTAGGCGGAAGGTTTCCGGAAGTAATAAAAACCGTATTCCCGTGAGCTGCAAAATCCAGAAGCTCCTGGGTGGAAATATCATCTGTACTATAAAAACGATTAATATACATATAACTACCCTCTACATTGTAAAGGGAGTCTGCCCAGTTGTAGTTCTCATCAAAATACTGATAGGGCGTTGTCTTAATATCTTCAATTTCCTGACCCTGCATAATAGAAGCCAGTTCTTCCCTGAAAACTTTTAAACCATACGGTTTGCTGTGTTCCTCATTATAAGTAGGGTTCCAGTCTATAGGTTCCGGCTGGGAGAATTCTATAGCCACTGCAGCTATGAAAAGCACAATTAAGAGACCCAGATATATTTTTACCGTCTTATTCATGCCTTCAGGTCTTTTAGAATATTAGTAAAAGTTCCGGATATCTTCTCGAACTGCTTCTCATTTATTTCAAACTCTCCGTACCACACATAATTATAGAGATAGGAGGTGTACCTGAAATCGTTTTTAAAACGGCTGTTATTCAGCTCGTACAGATAATCGTTATTTGTTTTTTCAACATCATAGGCTATCAGCTCCTTATTGGAAAGCTCTTTCAGCATCCACAAATAGTAGAACCTCACGGCACTCCTGTATTCCCCGTCTGCTATTGCCCGGTTGATCAGTTTCCTGAAGTCGGTGATCCCGATATTCTGTTCAATATCTTCTACATTAATGATCTTCCGGTCTGAAGATTTTCCGAAGACCCATCGGCCTTCCCGGTTAAGAATGGCTTTAACGATAATAAAGACCACGGCAATGATGATCAGGACATAAAATATTTTGATGAAAATATCGGCAATATTACCTGCCTCCAGATCAGAATTGAGATTAAACCATTTTTTAAAGACCCTTGCCAGCCATTCTTTAAAACGGGTAAACCACCCCTTGTTTTCCAGGTCTTTTTCGTAGATATATTCTTGTCCCGAATATTTTTCCCTGAAATCCATACTGAAATGTCTTTTTTCCACCTTAGCCGTATCCTGAAGCAACGAATCTTTTTGTATTCCGGCAGAATACATATCACCAGCTGCGCTAAGGTTGCTCAATCCCATCCAGAAGATCAGGCAGAAAAGGATATATCTCAGTTGTATTTTAGTATGGGTCAGAGGTTCCAATTTGGTCGATAACGCTTTTTGTATTGATATTTTCACTTTCTTCTTTGAGGCTGAAAAAAACAACCCCCTGATTCATTTGCAGAATGGTGTTGAGGATGATCCCCAAAAGAATGGTAACTACATATACCAGTGTTGCCAGGGTAAGGATGGCAATTACATTATCCTCAGGATTATCTTCTATATTCTGGCTGCTGCTGAAGATCGATATAATGCCTATAAAATAAGGGATGAGAGTTACCAGCCCTTGTACGGTTTGTGTCATCAGGTAAAAAAGGGAAACGCATCCTGTAGCCGCCCAGAACTTTTTAAAACAGAGTTGTAAGGCATAACTAAAACTGTCAAAGACCCCTTTTTCTTCCTGTAAATATTCGATCAGTGCAAACTGATAGATCATCATGATCAGTGCCATGACCATAATAATTAACAGCATGCCTACGATGGTGATCATCAGGACAAATGATATGATCCCCGCAGCTATAAGCACGGGAATGGAAACAATAATACCGGCCAGAATAAAGATCAGGATCTTACCCGCTTTTTCTTTTAAATAGTTTAAAATGTCTTTTGTACCAAAGGAAGACCCCTGGTGTTTTTCGTAAAGAATAAGATAAACAGGAGTGTATACGTAATTTAAGACCCCGGCTATAAGAGCCAGGAAAAAAACTGCAATACCGATAAGGATCATTAGTCCTCCGTTCTCATTCATATAATTTTCCATAGACGCTGCTGCATCCGGATTGTTCAGGTTACTGGTAATGAAATCCGTATAGAATCTCATAAAGAAATAAAAACAGGCCAGCAGGATAATAATAAATGCTCCGTTAATGATAAAATAGTGCTTAAAGAAATGCCTCCCGTTCTGCTTTAAGAAAGCAAAGGTATCCTGAAAATATTCTGCAAATCCCCTCGGTTTATACAACTCCATAACTGTGCCTTAATTTTTTGTTTACTATAAACGGATATACAAGATAATAATATGAGATAATAGATAATGTGATCAGGATAATGCCTACCGATAACCAGTTGGGCATAATATTGGAATAGCGGGTGATATATCCTTCCAGGAATCCGGCCGCAAAGGTAAACGGAAAGGTGCTGATCAATATTTTAACCCCGTTCTTCACTCCGATCTTAAAGGATACAAAACGGGAATAGGTTTTCGGAAAAAGTATACTGGCCCCGAGGATCAGTCCGGCTGCTCCTTCAATTACAATGGCAAAGATCTCCATAGCACCGTGTATCCAGATCCCTCTTACACTTTCCCATAAAACACCCTCGGCCTGAAACATATATTGAAAAGCCCCGAGCATGATCCCGGTTTGAAGCAGTTTATAGCCTGTTCCTACACCTCCGAATATCCCGAGTACAAAGGTCAGGATACCTACATAGAGATTATTCAGGGTAATACCGATAAAACTCCCCCAGTTACTCCCGCTTTTATAAATGGCCACCGGATCTCCTTTTTCGATATTTTCCATGGTGGTATTTACATAATGATCTCCCAGAATAAGGCGTACAAAGGTGTCGTCTTTCGCAGCAGAAAGTACCCCGATAGCAGTGAAAGTAAAAAAGAGGAGGAAGGCGTACAAAACATATCGTCTGTATTCGTAAACGATGAGCGGGACCTCGGTTTTCCAGAATTCGATAAACCTGTTTTTATCTTCTCTTTTGGTTTTATAGATCTTCTGAAAAGCTTTGGCTGCCAACTGATTCAGATAGCCAATTATCTTACTTTTAGGGTAATAGGTCTGAGCGTAAGACAGGTCGTTGATAAGTTGAATATAAAGAGAAGCAAGCTCGTCCGGGTTTTTAAGTTGTTTCCCGAAAATGGTTTTTTCAAAGTTCAACCATTTTTCCTTATTTTGCTTGATAAATGCGACCTCTCTCATATGGGTTAAAGTAAAAGATAAAATGGCAGAGTTACAAATAAATACTACTCAAAATGTGAATATAAACTTTACCACTGCGTCAGTGGGAGAGCGTATTCTTGCCTACGGAATAGATATAGTGATCAAGATCGCCTATGCGGTGATTATTTTTCAGCTTGTCTTTAAATTATTTGGCATTAATGAGTGGTTGGAAGATTACGATATGTGGTCGCAGATCGCTATTGTGGTCCTCTTTCTTCTTCCTACTTTTTTCTATTCCCTTTTACTGGAGGCTTTACTCGACGGGCAGACTATCGGGAAGCGGCTTTTAAAGATAAAAGTGGTAAAAATAGACGGGTATCAGGCCTCTTTTGCAGACTATGTAACCCGCTGGTTTTTCAGGATTATCGACACCAATATGTTGAGCGGGGTAATAGCGCTTATCATGATCGTTTCCAACAGTAAGAATCAGCGAATCGGGGATATTGCTGCGGGTACTGCCGTCATCTCCATTAAGAACAGGATCACCATAGATCATACGATCCTTGAGAATATATCGGAAGACTATGTTCCGGCTTATCCGAGTGTGATCAAGTTATCTGATAACGATGCACGGATCATCAAGGAAACCTTTATAACAGCCAAGAAAACAAGAGACCATGCCACCCTTCTGAAATTAAAAGCCAAAATTGAAGAAGTGACCGGCACCAAGTCTGTTCATAACGACACTCATAGCTATATAGACAAGATACTGAAGGATTATAACTATTATACCCAGAACATGTAATGCTTTTTTACAGCCTAGACATTATCGGAACTTTTGCTTTTGCTATTTCCGGCTTCCTTACCGCCCTTAACAAACGCCTGGACCCGTTCGGTCTGTTTATTGTTGCCTTTGTTACTGCTCTCGGCGGAGGTACTTTACGAGATATACTCATCGGAAGAACTCCCGTGGGATGGATGATCGATCTGAATTATGTGTATATCGTCATTGCAGGAGTATTTTTTGCTGTCCTTTTCAGGCGAAAGCTGAATTATCTCAGAACCTCCCTTTTTCTTTTTGATACGGTAGGATTGGGAGTGTTTACCATTATTGGAGTAGAGAAGGGGATAGATGCAAACCTTCACCCGATCATATCGATCGCTCTGGGTACGATGAGTGCTTCCTTCGGAGGTGTTATTCGCGATATTTTGTGTAATGAGATCCCGGTAATTTTCAGAAAGGAGATCTATGCCACGGCCTGTATAGCTGGAGGAGCATTCTTTTTTATCTTAAAGGAAACTCCTTTAAACGACGACTGGATCTATGTAATAACAACGGGGATCGTTATCCTGATACGCCTTTTGGCAGTCCGTTATCAATTAAAGCTCCCGCTTATCCAAAGTTGATCATTTTACGATCTCTACCTTCTCGATAACTACATTCTGAAGCGGCCATTCGTCAGAACCCGTGGCTACGGAATTTATTTTATCTACTATATCCATACCTTCTACAACTCTTCCGAAAGCAGTGTATTTCCCATCCAGGTGATAGGATCCCGGGCGGGTAACAACGATAAAGAATTCAAAAGGCGATGCCAGTAAATGCGGATTGTTGATCTCACTGCTGGGCATGGAAACGGTTCCTCTGTGGTGCTTGTGTCCTTTTCTGGTATCCGGCGGTAAAAGATAACGCCCGATCTCCTTCCTCTTTTTTCCGGTAGCCCTGTTATCTGAGTTCCCTCCCTGGATAATAAAATCTTTAACCACCCTGTGGAAGTAAGTGCCGCTGAAATAATCCTTTTCGGCCAGGTAAATAAAGTTAGCACGATGGTAAGGAGTGTTCTCAAAAAGTTTGATCACGAAACTCCCCTGGTTGGTGGTTACCCTGACCCTGTCTTCCTTATGCTCTTTTTCGTATTCGAAAAAGAAAGGAATAGCATTGTCTTCGGTAAGCCTGAAAGGCTCTTCTTCTTTTTCTTCAGGAATGCTATCTGCCTGTTTTTCGTTTGGATTTTCCGTATTATTTTCGGTTGCAGACTTTGAATTTTGTTGCTTTTGCTGATTGCATCCGATTAAAAATATAAGTAGTAATATTGCAGATATTCTGATTGATTTTAATAGCATGAATTTCGACCTTTTTCAAGAATTTGCTCCAAAAATAGCAAATATGACCCTTCCCGGACAAGAATCCCATTATAAAATGGCTCCGCTTGCACGTCTGAAGCAATTGAGGGAAGAAGCTATCAGGACAAAGAATCCTCGGGAAGCTGCGGTTTTAATGCTGTATTATCCCGATAATGAAGGGCAGACAAGATTTGTTCTGATACACAGGAAAACCTATCCCGGAGTGCATTCCAATCAGGTGGGGTTTCCCGGAGGAAAGATAGAGGAAGAAGACAGGAACATGGAGCATACGGCACTTCGCGAAACCTGTGAAGAGATCGGGATCAGTCCGCAACAAATTGATATTTTATGCCCTCTGACCGAGATCTACATCCCGCCCAGTAATTTTCTGGTATATCCTTTTATGGGAATTATGAACGATACCCCAGAATTTACCCCTCAGGAAGATGAGGTGGAAAATATAATTGAGGTATTGCTTTCGGATTTCCTGAATGACGAGATCTTATTTTCAGAAAAATTAACCACATCCTACGCAAAAGAAATCAGCGTACCGGCTTTTAAGTTAAACGGTTATACGGTTTGGGGAGCTACTGCAATGATGCTGAATGAAGTTAAAGAGCTATTAAAGAGTGCCTTTTAATGGCTAATATTTGTACTTTTGCAGTTCGCTTTAATTGAAAATCGTTATATGGGATTGTTTAAAAGAAATCCTTTCGGACATATTCTCTTCTTGAAAAAATGGCTTATCCGTATCGCCGGAGCAATGACACACAGTCGTTATCGCGGCTTTAATCAACTACAGATAGAAGGATCGGAGATCATTAAGGATTTATCGGGAACCAATGTCCTTTTCGTTTCCAATCACCAGACTTATTTTGCCGATGTAGTGGCCATGTTCCATGTGTTTAATGCCAGCCTGAGCGGCAGGGTCGATTCGATTAAGAATGTAGGTTATCTCTGGAGGCCCAAACTCAATATCTACTATGTGGCGGCAAAAGAGACGATGAGATCAGGCCTTTTACCAAAAATAATGGCCTATGCGGGAGCTATCACGGTAGAAAGGACCTGGAGGGAGAAAGGAAAGGATATTAAAAGAGAGGTGAATTCCCAGGATACCGAAAATATAGGGATAGCCCTTAAAGACGGATGGGTGATCACCTTTCCCCAGGGTACGACCAAACCCTGGAAACCGATACGTAAGGGAACGGCCCATATCATAAAACAATACAAACCTGTAGTGGTACCTATAGTTATTGACGGCTTTCGACGTTCATTCGATAAAAAGGGGATAAGGGTCAAAAAGAAAGGGATCCTTCAATCCATGGTTATAAAGGAACCTCTTCAGATAGATTACGAAAATGAAAGCGTTGAAGAGATCGTAGAAAAGATCGAATACGCCATAGAACAACACCCATCATTCCTCAAAGTAATTCCGCAGGAAGAACTTCTGGCTATGGAAGAGCTCAATAAATACAGGCAGTGGAATTATTAAACTTCCATTTTCTGCAGCTCTTTATAATTCTTTCTGAGCCTTCTTAAGAGAATACCGTAGATTAACTGATAGATCAGCCATATAACCAGGGTACTGATCATTACGATAATAATGGAAAGTATTATTATGATAATCCATTGAGAGGAAGTGAGATCCTGGTTTAACTCGTCCCTGATAGCATTCATAAAGTTTTCACTTTTCAGCATACTCACACTTAAAATACTACCGTATATTGCGGTAAGTCCAAGGGCAATGGCAATATATCTTCTAACTGTTTTCCTGGTGCGGAAAATATTATTCATAAGGGTCTTGGTATTGTCTATAACCGAGATCTCCCTGTAGTTCATGTAAAAGCGATATACAAAGTATCCTGCAACCGCATAGGTTATGATATAGATGGCAATAGTTATCCCTTTCATATTATAAGCTTCCATCTCTGCCCAGTACTTTTTATCGGCGGTGAAAATAAAAATAATAACACCAAGCACCAGCTCTATGATACTGATATAGAATATCCATTTGACTATAGAAGACGATCTTTTCCAGATCATCTTATAAATCTCATCGTACGTAAGCTTCGGCATCGACTGGTCGCTGTTCTGCCAGTTCTTTTTCAGTAATTCTAATTCATCCATAATATCATGGGTTCAGTATAGTTCGCAATTTTGTCTTAATACGGTTCATCTTCACTCTTGCATTTACCTCAGAGATACCTAAGGTTTCCGAGATCTCCGTATAATTCTTATCCTCCAGATACAGAAAGACCAGGGCCTTTTCTATATCGTTAAGCTGTTTGATGGCTTTGTACATCAATTTTAGCTGTTGTTCTTCCGTATCGTCATAGTCGTTCGTCTTTATCTTAAAAACAACACTGTCATAGTTCTGTGTATTGATCCGCCTTTTCGATTTTCTGTAAAGAGTAATAGCAGTGTTAAGAGCCACTCGATACATCCAGGTACTCAGTTTGGAATCTCCTCTGAATTTAGGGTAAGCTTTCCACAACTGTATAGTGATTTCCTGAAATAAATCGTTGTGCGAATCCTGATCATTGGTATATATTCGACATACCTTATGAACGATATTTTGGTTGTGTTCCAGTTGGGTAACAAAACTATGTTCAAGCTCTTTGTCCACTAATTTTTTGGCCGTTTATTAATATGTAAGTAGCATTTAATGCAAATATGTTACAAAAGTTTTAAAATTATTCAAGGCAGTGTTAAAAAAGCAATAAGATACCGTATTTTTGTAGTACAAATAATTAAGAATGAATATACCCTTAACAAGTCATCCAAGAGTTGTTATTATTGGAGGAGGTTTTGCAGGGCTGTCCCTTGCAAAGAAGTTAGCAAGACAGGAGTTACAGGTAGTTTTACTGGACAGACATAATTATCATACATTTCAACCTTTATTGTATCAGGTATCAACCGGAGGGCTTGAACCCGATTCCATTGCATACCCGATAAGAAAGGTATTAAAGGACTTTCCGAATTTCTTTTTCAGGCTTGCCAATGTGGAAACCATAGAGCCGGAAGCCAAAACGATACTTACCGATATCGGTTCACTTAAATATGATCATCTGGTCATTGCCACAGGATCCAAGACCAACTTTTTCGGGAATGCTTCCATAAAGGCAAACAGCATGGTCATGAAGACCATTCCACAATCCCTTAACTTAAGGAGTCTGATCCTGCAGAATTTTGAGCAGGCACTTTTAAAATCCGATCTGAATGAACGGAATGCCCTGATGAATTTTGTGATCGTAGGAGCCGGACCTACCGGAGTGGAACTTGCGGGAGCCCTGGCCGAGATCAAAAAAGGAATCCTTCCGAAGGATTATCCGGACCTGGATATCCGGCAAATGCAGATCAACCTGGTACAGGCATCAGACAGGGTGTTACCCGCCATGAGTGAGGTTTCATCCAGGAAAGCCGAAATATTCCTTGAAAGACTGGGCGTAGATGTCTGGAAAGATGTGAGAGTAACGAATTATGACGGAGAAACCGTTACCACGGAGACCGATCTTTGTTTTAAGACAGCAACGCTTATCTGGACAGCCGGAGTAGAAGGAGCCACCATAAAAGGTGTGGACAGCAAAGAATTACTCGTGAAAGGTAACCGCATAAGAGTAGATCGCTTTAATCAGGTAGAAGGCCTGGAAAATATTTATGCTATCGGGGATATTGCGTGGATGGAAGAAGAGAAATTCCCTCACGGCCACCCTATGATGGCGCAACCTGCTATACAGCAAGGGAAGCATTTGGGAGAAAACCTCATACGCCTGACCAACGGTAAGAAGATGAAACCCTTTAGCTATCACGACAAAGGTTCCATGGCTACCGTAGGGAGGAATAAAGCAGTTGTTGACCTTCCAAGATTCAGGTTCCAGGGAGTTTTTGCCTGGTTCGTATGGATGTTTGTACACCTTTTCTTTTTGATCGGATTCAGGAACAGAGTCGTTGTTTTTATCAACTGGGTATATAACTATATCAGGTTCGACAGAGAAGCGAGGCTAATTATACGTCCGTATAAAAAAAAGGAAGTTGCGGAAGCGGCAGAGGTTAAAAACGTCTGAATTTTTTGTTCTCAACCAGAACTCCGTGTACAATAAGTAACTGGCTGATACCGTAAAAGAACATCATCCAGATATTTCCAAAGGGAACCGATTTGTAAAAAGTGGTCAGTGCCCATATGCTTTCGGAAACCATAAAAAGAACAGTTCCGGCCAATACCAGATAGTAACTTTTGTTGTTGACTATTTTGTATCTCAGATAGGCCGATTGGGTAAGGTTTAATACGGTAAAGAAATAAAACAGGGTCGGAATTAAATAGCCACCCAGGTTATCGTATATAAAGTAATAGATAGCCATTAAATAGAGGCAAGCCACTATAAGAAAAGGAATGGAACGATCTACATCAAAATGGGCACTCCTGTACAACAGAGAACTGTATACGATATTGGCCATAAAATAAGCCATCAAGCCAACAAAATAAAAACGTACCCCAAAACCTTCCAGCAGGAACCCGCTTCCTACAAGTACCATTAAAAGAGCCATCATCATTAATCTCCGTTCCTTTTTAGGTTTGTTTTTACTGTTCTTGTAATAAAAGAACATAAGAGATAATGCTATCAGGGGTTTGGTAAGATCGCGGTAGGGTATCAGGTATTCTATACTATGGAATACGATATCTGTTAACAGTATTGTTAAGAAGATAATATTGAATATATATGCCTTTTTGATCTTCAATTCAAAAATATAGCTGACCAAAGCTTTTACTTCGGGTTATTAAACAATATGATCGGCCGTTGCCGGTTCATTTTATCGCATCTTAACCTTCATATAAAGCTGTGCTCTATACAATAATCTTAGTGAGGGGGAATCTTAAAACTCTGTTTTATCGATTAAATGCAAATTTCTTAGATAAAACGCAGAAAATGTATGTTCTAGTACAAAACTATTCATTTTTTTTATTTATCCGAAAATTATTGTTAATTCTTTGTGAAATTTTCAGGAAATATAAAAAAACACTCCCTTATAGATATTGACCTCATAAAGGGAGTGATAATTAAGTTTTACTGAAAGGACTTATCTTTTTACGATCTTCCCGTCTTTCATTACGAATTCTACCGCTCTGAGGTCGGAGATATTTCGGGAAGGATCGCCTTTAACAACGATTATATCTGCCAGGAAACCGTTTTTAAGCTGCCCCAGTTTGTCAAGTTGAAAAAGAGCTGCATTTACAGAAGTAGCCGATCTGAGCGCTTCCAGTTTGTCCATTCCGTATTCTACCATTAACTCCAATTCCAGTACATTCTCTCCATGCGGAAATACACCAACATCTCCTCCAAAGCTGATCTTAACACCTCTTTCCAGTGCCAGTTTAAAACTTCTCTTCTTATTGACCACTCTTGCCGGTTCCGGATCTTTGTCTTTGTTCCAGCCTGTGTACTGGCTAATAGAATACGATGCAGCAATAGTAGGGCAAAGAGCCACTCCCTTTGCTACCATCAGGTCAAAAACCTCTGCAGTAGCTCCGTCTCCGTGCTCTATGGTGGTTACTCCGGCATTGATAGCCCTTTTCATTGCCTCGGCAGTAGATGCGTGAGCTACAGTTACTCTTCCGCTGCTTTTAGCCGTTTCTACGATGGTTCTGATCTCTTCCTCGGAAAAGGTAGGTTTGGCTGTTCTTCCCGGGCCCCATCGGTAATCGGCATATACCTTGATAAAATCGGCGCCGTTCCCGATCTGCCTTCTGGTAACCGTGGGTAAATTAACCCCATCTGCCTCTTCTGCTCCGAGAGGAACTTTTACGAATTCATGAAATCCCTTGGGTCCGTAACTTCCCGTAGCAACTATGGCAGGACCAGCAACCAGGAGTCTCGGACCTTCAATAACCCCTTTCTCGACAGCATCTTTCATCCCGACATCCAGATAACCTGCACCTTCACTTCCCAGATCCCTCATGGTGGTGATACCTGCGTATAAGGAAGCTTTTAAGTGATTTACCGCACGGGCGGCCCTTTCTCCATAAGATTCTTTCAGGACCTGATCATTCCAGGAAGTCTCATTATACGGATGTAACAGGATATGTGAATGCCCTTCGATCAGGCCGGGGAGGAGTGTATTATCTCCGAAATCGATGGTTTCACTGTTCCTGAATGTTTTGGAAGGTCCTGCATAAACAATAGTGTTTCCGTCAATATGGACACTCCAGTTTTCCTGCATATTCTGACCGTCAAAAACCCTTTTGGCTTTCAGATGATACCGGTTTTGAGATTGAACTAAAAGACCCAGTAAAAGGGTAATGAGTAATAATGTTTTACGTTTCATAGCTGTTTTAAATTATTTTCTCGGATGATATGTTTCCATTATTTCTTTTAAATGACTTCGGTCTACATGCATATAGATCTCTGTGGTGGTAATGCTTTCGTGCCCTAACATAAGTTGTATGGCCCTCAGGTCTGCTCCGTTTTCCAGAAGATGGGACGCAAAAGAGTGCCTGAAGGTATGAGGACTTATGGTTTTCTTTAACCCTGCCAGCTCTGCCAATTGCTTTACAATGGTAAAGATCATGGCCCTGCTTAATTTTTTCCCTCTCCTGTTGAGATAAAGGATGTCTTCATAACCTTTCTGAACAGGAATATGGGCACGTACTTCTGAGATGTATATATTGATGTATTTCTGTGTATGACCTCCTATAGGAACAAATCGCTGCTTGTCGCCTTTACCGGTAACCTTAATAAAGCCCTCATCAAAGTAAAGATCGGAAAGCCGCAGTTCAATAAGTTCCGAAACCCGTAGTCCGCAGCCGTAAAGACTCTCGATAATAGACCGGTTCCTTTCGCCTTCCGGCTTGGAGAGATCGATGGCCGCAATAAGCCTGTCTATGTCCTCCTCCGACAACGTATCGGGTAATTTCCTCCCGATCTTGGGCGATTCTATCAGATCCAGGGGATTGTCTTTCCGGTAGTCCTCAAAACACAGGTAATTAAAAAAGCTCTTTAAACCGGAAATGATCCTGGCCTGCGATCTCGGATTGAGTTTTTTGGCAACTTCGTAAATAAACTGTTGAATAACCTCCTTTTGAATATGGATAGGAGAAAGGCTTATTTTGTTTTCTTCAAGAAAGAATACAAGCTTCCGGATATCGAGAACATAATTTTCAATAGAGTTA
Organism: Leptobacterium flavescens; assembly: GCF_010671605.1. Classification (GTDB taxonomy): domain Bacteria; phylum Bacteroidota; class Bacteroidia; order Flavobacteriales; family Flavobacteriaceae; genus Leptobacterium; species Leptobacterium flavescens. The sequence continues at coordinate 894,167 of NZ_JAABOO010000002.1, read as the reverse complement.
GCAGATAGCCCGCGTTCTATTTTTAAATAATGTTCATAATCCCGTATGGCACTTTCCCATTTCATACGAGTAAATATAAACAAAAGTCACCTTGTTCAGGTGACCTTGAATTTTTTAGAGAAATTACCTTACCCTCATAACGTATTTGCTCTAAACGATTTAACTTCAGGGAGAAAGAGTCCCGAAGCCGTCAATAAAATTAGGAAGTAAAGGGCAGATTTACTAATTCTTTGAGCCTATTGCCTGATATTTTATAGAAATTTAACATTTAACCGTAGAAATGTGTAAAAGCTTCACTTCGGCCGTTTTAAAGATATCTCTTATAATATTAACAACAATTTAACGTTAAACCTGACGGGTAGTACGAAAACACCTCTAATTTTGAAGTATTAACTTAAACAACTTTAACATGAAAAAACTATTGATGCTGGCATTGGCAACCGTTGGATTTATTTCATTTTCTAATGCACAAAGCGCTAAGTTCGGAGTAAAGGCCGGAGCTAACTTTTCTAACCTTAAAATAGATACTGCTTTAGGTGGTGGTTCTCCTGACGGAGCAACCAGCTTTTATGTAGGTGCTCTTGTAGACCTTGCTGTTTCCGATAAATTCCATATCCAGCCGGAAGCACTTTATTCAATTGAAGGTGCGGACGATGCGGATATCACATTTATCGATATTCCGGTAATGGCCAAATTGTACATTATAGACGGATTAAATGTTCAGGCAGGACCTCAATTCGGGATCGTTGTTGATGCCGACGGAGGTACGGATGGTTTAAAAACGACCAATTTTTCTCTAAATCTGGGAGCAGCTTATGAGTTTCCAGGTGGTTTCTTTGCTGATGGAAGATACAATTTTGGACTTTCCGATATCAGTGATGTAGACGGAATAGAGCTTAATACAAAAGGATTGCAATTAGGTATTGGGTACCGATTCTAAATCCCGATTGCAAATTATACTAAAAAGGGCAGAGATTTCTCTGCCCTTTTTGTTTGCGCTTTTTTATACCTTTGGTTTTTGATATTTTTACTAAAATTATCTTGATGAAACTGATCATTATCAATGGCCCTAATCTCAATCTTCTCGGAAAAAGAGAACCCGAGATCTACGGAAGTACCACTTTTGAAGATTACTTTGGAGAACTTCAGGCGAAGTATCCCGATGCGGAACTGGAGTATTTCCAGTCTAATATAGAAGGAGAGCTTATTGATAAGATCCAGGAAACCGGTTTTTCATACGATGGTATTATTCTTAATGCCGCAGCCTATACTCATACTTCGGTTGGGATCGGAGATGCGGTTAAAGCCATTAAAACTCCTGTTATAGAAGTGCATATTTCCAATACTTTCGAAAGGGAGGAATTCCGCCATGTTTCCTATATCTCTCCGGCTGCGAAAGGAGTTGTTCTCGGCTTCGGGCTTCAGAGCTATGACCTGGCTATTCAAAGTTTCTTATAAAGCAGTCAGACAGTGGAAAAAGCATATTTTAACTGGAGCAGCGGGAAAGATAGTTCGCTGGCCTTACACAGGCTGCTGGAAGAAGGGAAATACGATATCGTTAAACTGGTCACAACCGTAAATACAGATTATAACAGGGTTTCCATGCATGGCCTTCGCAATGAACTCCTGGAATTACAGGCCGATGCTATTGGTCTTCCACTGCATAAGATCCCGCTTTCCGGAAATGTGTCCATGAAGGAATACGATAAGGTAATGAAAAGCCAAATGGAACTCCTGAAACAACAGGCTTCTATTGCTGTTTTTGGTGATATTTTCCTGGAAGACCTGAAAAAATACAGAGAAGAACGTTTATCCGAAGTGGGGATCAAAGCTGTTTTTCCGCTTTGGAAAGAAGATACAAAAGCACTTATAGATGAATTCCTGGATCTGGGATTCAAAGCCATTACCGTTTGTGTTAATGCAAAACTCCTGGGCGCCTCTTTTGTCGGGAGGGTGATCGACAGGGATTTTATTAAAGAATTGCCTGAAAATGTAGATCCCTGCGGAGAAAACGGAGAATTCCACACCTTTGTGTTTGATGGCCCGATCTTTAAAAAGGCAGTACCCTTTAAAATAGGAGAGAAAGTACACAGAACCTACAGCCCGGCCGGTGATGATGACAATTGCTTCTCGGATGAAGAGAAAAGCTGGGATACCGGATTCTGGTATTGTGACCTTCTACCTCAATAAAGATCTTTACTCCTTCAGATATTTGCGGTCTGCATAAAAAGTCCCGAAAGGAAGGAGGGAAGCTATAAACAGGATCCCGAACCTTTTAAGAGACCAGGACATTTTCCGGCAGAGCCAGACGGCGAGTACCACATAAGCTATAAAGAGAAAACCATGTACATAGCCGATATAGATATTGGGTTGTGTAATGTCTGCGGCGTATTTAAGCGGCATTCCGACCCCGAACAGGAGCAAATAGGAAATGCCTTCGAGGATGGCTGTTATTCTGAATGACCTGAGTAGTGTCATATAAAAACGTTTTAGAAAAAAAATCCCTCTCGGAAAGAGAGGGATCAGTATTTATTATAAATGAATGACTTCGTCGTAAGCATCGGCTACGGCTTCCATGACCGCCTCACTCATGGTGGGGTGGGGGTGTACCGCTTTGAGAACTTCATGACCCGTGGTCTCCAGTTTTCTCGCAACAACCGCTTCAGCGATCATATCGGTCACTCCGGCTCCGATCATGTGGCATCCAAGCCACTCTCCGTATTTGGCATCGAAGATCACTTTTACAAAACCATCGGCATTTCCTCCTGCTTTCGCTTTTCCGGATGCAGAGAAAGGAAATTTACCGACCTTAAGCTCATATCCCTGTTCCTTTGCCTGTGCTTCTGTAAGACCTACGGAAGCAACTTCGGGAGTACAGTAGGTACAACCGGGGATATTACCGTAATCTAATGCTTCTACGTGCATTCCTGCAATTTTTTCCACACAAAGGATCCCTTCTGCAGAAGCTACGTGTGCCAGTGCCTGTCCGGGAGTAACATCTCCTATAGCATAATAACCCGGAATGTTTGTCTGGTAATAATCGTTTACAAGGATCTTATCCCTGTCTACTGCAATACCAACATCCTCCAGGCCTATATTCTCGATATTTGTCTTTATTCCTACGGCAGAAAGAACGATGTCTGCTTCCAGAACTTCTTCTCCTTTTTTAGTCTTTACCGTAGCTTTAACCCCATCTCCTGAAGTATCAACTTTGGTTACTTCGGCAGAGGTCATGATCTTCATTCCGCTTTTCTTGAAGCTTCGCTCCAATTGTTTTGAAACATCAGCATCCTCCACAGGAACAATGCTCGGAAGGAATTCTACGATGGTCACTTCGGTTCCCATAGATTTGTAGAAATATGCAAATTCAACTCCGATAGCTCCACTTCCTACCACGATCATTTTCTTGGGCTGTTTTGGCAGGGTCATGGCTTCTCTGTAGCCAATTACCTTTTTCCCGTCCTGCGGTAAGCTTGGCAGCTCTCTGGAACGTGCTCCGGTAGCAATGATAATATGATCTGCGCTGTACTCTGTAGTTTTTCCGTCCTTATCCGTAACATCGAGTTTCTTTCCTGTTTTCAGTTTTCCGAAACCTTCAATAACATCTATTTTGTTCTTTTTCATAAGAAACTGAACCCCTTTGCTCATTCCGTCTGCTACACTACGGCTACGCTTAACAACTGCGTCAAAATCTTTGTCGTAGTCCTTAACCTTTAAACCGTAATCTTCCGCATGCTTTAAATATTCGAAAACCTGAGCAGATTTTAAGAGGGCCTTAGTCGGGATACATCCCCAGTTCAAACAAACCCCTCCGAGGTTTTCCTTTTCAACGATCGCCGTTTTTAAGCCTAATTGTGAGGCACGTATAGCTGTAACATATCCGCCCGGACCACTCCCCAGGACGATTACATCATATTTACTCATATCTTATGAATTTAATTGTCAAATTTTTGAAGTCACGAAGTTACGTAATAAGTTTTGATTGTATAACATTTAATCTTCTTTTGAAGGGAGATATTCATCTGTATAGTGACGCCTTCCTTTTTCCTCGCCGAATTTTTCCTTATTGTACTCTTTGGAAGTACCTTTCGGGATGGATAAAGATTGCCACTCATCGCTACTTATCATACGGGCTATATACACTATTTGCCCTGTATGATAGGAGTAATGAGATAATTGCCGGTTAATGGCTTCTATTACCGTATGCCCCTCGTTTCTTATATAGATAATGGCTTCCAGATCTTCCGGTTTGAGTGAATTCAGACCGTCAAACAGGCAATTCCACCCTTTTTCCCAGTCAGCCAGCATTTCTTCCTTGCTGCTATAGGTGTCCTCGAATTCCTCATCGCGCTTTCGCCATTCCTTTTCTCCGTCTTCGGTAAGGAAATTAGTCCATCTGCTCAACATATTCCCGGCCATATGTTTTACAATGATGGCAATGCTGTTACTCGCTTCATTATACTGCCAGTGAATACCTTCTTCGGGGATCTGGTCAAAGGACTTGTCTCCGAGATTTTTGTTGAACAGGAATTGCTTTTTTACAGAATCAAGATAGTTGTTTTGCATAGGATTAGAATTTTATAGGAGCATACACCGCCATATAACTTATGTTCTGATCCGTATTTACGGCTTTGTTCAGGACCGTCAGGACTTCCGATTGGAAATAGCTTGTACAGGTCACTGACAGAAGTCTTTTTTTCATTGTTTAAGTATATTGGTTGGTATGGTTAATTTACTCTTTTTCAAAATCCAGACTGGCCGAATTAACACAATAACGCTGGCCTGTCTCGGTAGGGCCGTCATCGAAAATATGCCCCAGGTGTCCACCGCAATTTGCGCATAGGATCTCGGTACGTATCATTCCGTAACTCCGGTCTTCCTCATAATTTATGGTCCCTTTTAAGGCATCGTCAAAACTGGGCCATCCGCACCCGCTTTCAAATTTGTTTTTACTTTCAAACAACGGGGTTTTACACCCTTTACATTTATATACGCCATCTTCGAAATGAAGGTCATATTTTCCTGTAAAGGCAAATTCGGTATCCTTTTCACGAAGGATCTTATATTCTTCGGGAGAAAGCAGGGCTTTCCATTCTTCTTCGGTCTTTTGGACCGGGTATTTTTTATTTTGGCTCATAAGCAGATACAAATTGAAGGGAAACGGAATTGATACAATGCCGTATTCCGGTAGTTTCCCGGGGACCGTCATTAAAAACATGTCCCAGGTGTCCTCCACAATTGGCACATTTTACTTCGGTACGGCTCATTCCGTGAGAGGTGTCGGCTTCATATTCCAGGTTTTCATCATAGCCTCTGTCGAAGGAAGGCCATCCGGTACCACTGTTAAACTTGTGTTCGGACTCGTAAAGTTTTATACCACAGGCAGCGCATACATAGCTTCCTTTTCCGTAAAATTTATCGTATTTACCAACAAAAGGCCGTTCCGTTCCTTTTTGACGGAGCACAAAATACTCCATTTCATTCAGCTGGGCCTTCCATTCTTTTTCTGTTTTGGAAACAGGATAAATCTTACGGGGTTTGTTTTCACTAACCTCAGTTTGGGAAGTTATTTTTTCTACGCTTTTTTTTCGGGGACTCTCGGTACACCCCAGCGCAAGTAGCATTAAGATTAAAACAATTTTTCTCATACGATCTCAAAAGTATTTGAAAGCTTGCTTATATGATAAGGTCAGGTTCTTTGATCTATTTCTTTTCCGGAACGAATTTCAGAGCAGCTCCGTTTATACAATGTCTTTTTCCGGTGGTCTGTCTCGGTCCGTCATTAAAAACATGTCCAAGATGCCCTCCGCAAACAGCACAGTGCTCTTCTGTTCGTGCATAGCCTATTTTATAATCTACTGAGAAATCTACATTTCCTTCAATCTCCCTGTCAAATGAAGGCCACCCGGTGCCACTGTCAAATTTGTGTTCGGACTTAAAAAGGGGAGTATCACAACCCCGGCAGACATAAACTCCCGCCTCATAGTTTTTATTGAGCTCACTGGTAAAAGGTCGCTCCGTTCCGGCCTGTCTTAAAACATAGAATTCCAGATCCGAAAGCTGAGCTTTCCATTCCTCTTTAGTCTTGTTTACAGCGTATTTTTTCTCTTGCTCCGCCGATTTACCTCCGGCCTTTTTATCCTGGGCATTCCCAACGCAGGCAGCCATCAGAATAATAGCAAATAATAGTATTAATTTTTCCATTTTCATTTTTTTTGTAAAAATATCAAATAGCCGCCTAAAAAGCATTAAAATAAACTTAATTTTTAAGGCTTGAATGCATGAAAAAAGCCTCTCAGAGAGAGGCTTCGTCAGTTTGCAAATGATTTAATTACAATTATAAAGGTAACTTTTTAATGTCTTTGCTGCTCAGGTTAAGCGTTTTCATAACCGTGTTGAAATTGCCCAGATCTATAGTGGCATTCTGTGCAAATTCTCCTGGCACCACAACTATTCTGAATACCTGATCCTGAGTAAAAGTATCAGGCGTTAAAGTCAGGTCGAAATCACCATCCAGAAAGATGCTTACATCTACAAAAGTGTGGTTAAATGTATATTGTAGTAAACCTTCATTCAGGAAGAAGTTCTGAGGAAGGGGAGTCCACACATCGAGTGTTCCTCCGTTTCCGTCATCTACGGTTTCTTCCAGAAGGAATACCAAAACCGCATCAGATTCAAACACTTCTATACTGGAAGGGAAAGTAAAGTCGAGTGTAAAGTTATTTCCCTGGGTAAAATCGCCCTGGATCTCTACCACCTGCCCGAGGATATTAACCCCGTCTATTCCGTCGGCACCGTCAATTCCCGGAGGTCCCGGATCTCCTTCACAGGACACAAAAAATAAAGCGAGGGAAATGGGAAAAATAAGTCTGAGTAATTTGTACATGTTTTTCGATTTTAATAGATTAATATTGGATGAACAGCAATAATCAATAACCGTTCCATTTTTCTTTTTGGTAACAGAATTTTAGAAGATAAATCAATTGGCTCCGAATTTAAAACACAATGGGAAGTTTTTATTGAGACTTCTATATATAGTGGGATACGGGCTTTTTTTAATTCCTTTTTTCCTATTTTTAACCTATAACTAATCTACTCAGAAAATGCCGGATCAAAAACGAGTTGTCATAGAAAATATCCTGCCTCAGCTAGACGGAGGCATCCATTTTATAAAGCGGGTGGTTGGGGAAAAGGTCCATATTACCGCCGATGTTTTCTCCGATGGCCACGATATTATTGAATGTTGTGTAAAATACAAGCATTCCAGGGATAAGAACTTTAGGGAAGAACGAATGAAACCGAAAGGGAATGATTTCTGGGAAGCGGAATTCACCGTGGAAAAACAGGGATTTTATACTTATTTGGTCGAGGGCTGGGTTGATTATGCCCTTAACTGGCAGCACGGTATCGAACGCAAGATAGAGGATCATCAGCATGTAAAATCAGAATTACTGGAAGGCATTGAATATATAGATGCCATTCTTCCGAAGGCTAACAAGGAAGAAAAAAAATACCTGAATGACCTTAAGAAAGATTTTGCTTCTGAAGAGGCTTATGAAAGTGCAGTAAAAGGAGCTGCATCCGCAGAGCTCAGAGACATCTTTAAGAAATATCCGGAGAAGTTCCTCGCGAATCAATCCGATGAATTAAAAGTATATGTAGATCGCGAAAAAGCGCGCTTTTCTACCTGGTACGAGTTCTTTCCGCGTTCTGCTTCGAGGGAAGAAGGTAAACACGGAACTTTTAAGGACTGTGAACTCCTTTTGCCGAGGATCGTGGAAATGGGTTTTGATACCCTCTATTTTCCTCCGGTGCACCCGATCGGAGAGGTAAACCGCAAGGGGAAGAACAATACTACCGAAGCTTTTGAAGGCGATGTAGGTTCTCCCTGGGGGATAGGCTCTAAAGACGGAGGGCATAAATCTATTCATCCCGAACTGGGTACCGTAGAAGATTTTAAATCCCTCGTAAAAAAGGCAAAGGAAATGGGACTGGAAATAGCAATGGATTATGCTTTGCAGGCCGCTCCGGACCATCCCTATGTAAAGGAACACCCTCAGTGGTTTAAATGGAGGCCAGACGGAACCGTTCAGTATGCGGAGAACCCACCAAAAAAATACCAGGATATCCTGCCCATTTATTTTGAAAGCGAAGAATGGAAAAAACTCTGGGATGAGTTATACGATATAATGAGATTCTGGATCGAAGAATGCGGGATCAATGTGTTCCGTGTGGATAACCCTCATACCAAACCCTTTTATTTCTGGGGATGGCTCATAGAAAAGGTAAAATCCAAACACTCGGATGTGCTATTCCTGTCGGAAGCCTTTACACGTCCCAAGGTGATGCAGCAACTGGCAAAGCAAGGCTTTACACAGTCTTATACCTACTATACCTGGAGGAATACCAAGAACGAACTGATCGAATATATGACAGAGCTCACCCAGACCGATATGAAGGAATATTTTCGCCCTAATTTCTGGCCGAATACTCCCGATATTAACCCTTATCCCCTTCAGGGATCTAATGAAGCCACCTATCTGATGCGGTATTTTATGGCAGCAACCCTCAGCTCCAATATCGGTATCTACGGCCCGGTATTCGAACAGATGGTGTCTGATGCGGTTCCGGGGAAAGAAGAGTACCTGGATTCCGAAAAATATCAGTTGCGGTTTTGGGATTGGGAAAAAGAGAATAAGCTAACCAATGTGATCAAAAAAGTAAACCTGGCCAGAAAGGGATGTGAATCCCTTCAGCAAACCAATAATCTCCAGTTTTGTGAGACGGATAATGAGATGCTGCTGGCCTATTACAAATATAACGACGACAGGACCGATGAGACCCTGATGATCGTCAATCTCGATTCGTATTACTCCAAGCAGGGATGGATAAAGGTTCCGCTTCAGGAGTTGGGGATCAGGGAAGGACATCAGTTGAGAGTGTCAGACCTGGTAACGGGAAGCAGTTATGTATGGGATAAGGAATGGTGTTTTGTAGAATTACACCCGGCCCTGCCATTTCATCTGTTTAAGATCAATAAATAAAAGTTAAGTATTATGGCCGATTCTGTTAAGAAAGCAGTGAGTTTCAATACCCCTTTTAATTTTAAGACCAGCTGGGAGAAGGCTTTTCAGAATGAAGAGTTCGTCAAGGTATTTTCTGAGGATATCCTGGAAAATTATATTGTGAACAGAAGGTGGTATGCGGGTAAGGCCAGTACTCTGAAATATATTGAAGTTGTCGACTTCTTTAAGATAGAATCCAAGATAGAGACCTATTTTGGCGTCTTACTGGAAGTAAATTTCCAGGAGGCTTTTTTTCAGAATTATTTTATGCCCCTGGCATTTTGCCCGGTGAAGGACCTGAAATCGGGAACTACCATTTCGGAAGTAAGTTTTAACGGAAAGGAAGGTTATCTGATGGATGCCATCCATAAGGAAGAATTCAGAAAACTTCTTTTCGAAAAGATCCTTGGGGCCGGAGAAGAAAACCCGGCTTTAAAAGTGAGGTTTCATAAAGGAGAGGCCTTTAAAGAGAAAAAGTATGAAGGATCCCGGTTTATGGGAGTGGAACAAAGCAATACGTCTATTATCTATAACGACAGGTTTGTTTTAAAGTTCTTCCGGCGGATCTATATCAATACCAACCCCGATTATGAGATCAACCGCTTTTTAACGGAACGAAAAAAATTCGGGAATACCCCGGCCTATACCGGGAGCGTGAACCTTCACCTCGGAAAGGATGATGATATTACGCTGGCGCTGATGCAGGAACTGGTGCCCAATCAGGGAGATGCGTGGGAATATATGCTTAAGGAGCTGGATAAGGTGTTTAATAACCTGAAAACCAAAAATATCAGGATGGAACGCCTGCCGGAAGTATCGCTTTTTAAGCGCCTGAAAATAACAGATATCCCTCCGGAGATCATAGACTGGGCCGGCCTGAATATTTTTATGAAAGTCAAGCAACTGGCACTTCGAACCGCCGAAATGCATATTGCCCTGGGGAGTGATACCCATGATACGGCATTTACTCCCACTACTTACAATAGCGATTATACGGTATGGCTGAAGAACCGGTTGATATATCAGTTCCAGAATCGTCTGAATACCATAGAGAATAACCTTCATAAACTGGATGGCCTGGCACTCGAACTGGCCAAGCAGTTCCTGGACCGGAAAAAGCTGATCCGGAAACATTTTCTCGATTTCGACTGGACCCGTTTAAAGAGTGAGAGGATCCGTATTCACGGCGATTATCACCTGGGGCAGGTACTGGTTAACGGAGAAGATTTTTATATCCTCGATTTTGAAGGAGAGCCCGAAAGTACCATCAGGGACCGGAAAGTAAAACAACCTCCTATGAAGGATGTTGCGGGAATGTTCCGCTCCTTTCATTACGCTATTTATTCTACCATATTTACCAATATGGAGAATTACTCTTACGATAAGAACGACCTCTTCCGTACGGGAGAAATATTATACAGATACCTGACCGGGGTATTCCTGGAAACCTATATAGAAAAGGCACAAAGGGAAAACCTGAACATTGGATATATTCATGAAATTGAATTCCTCCTCAAATACTGCCTGCTGGAAAAAGCGGTGTATGAATTGGGGTATGAGCTGAATTCAAGGCCGAGATGGGCCGTAATTCCCCTGGAAGGTATAGCCAGTATAATGAACTATAACTAAGCAAACATTTATGAGTAACGTTTTACCTCACAGTTTATTTACCGATTTCGATATAGATCTCTTTAAGGCAGGGAAACATTTTAGGTTATATGAAAAATTGGGCGCACACCTGATAGAAAAAGATGGAGTAAAGGGTACCTATTTTGCCGTATGGGCCCCGTCTGCCAAGGCTGTTTCTGTAATCGGGGATTTTAATCACTGGTTGGAGGGAGACCATCCGCTTAATGTCCGTTGGGATGAAAGCGGGATCTGGGAAGGATTTATTCCCGGAGTAGATCAGGGATCACTTTATAAATACAAGATACATTCCCATAACAATGATATTAAAACCGAGAAGGCAGATCCCTATGCCCTGTATTGTGAGCATCCGCCCAATACAGCTTCCGTAGTCTGGAAACTGGATCACAATTGGGAAGATACAGGCTGGATGGGAGGCCGAAAGGATAAGAACGGATTAGACAAGCCTTTTTCAGTGTATGAAGTACACCTGGGATCCTGGAAAAGGAAAAACGGGAATGAATTCCTGAGTTATCTGGACCTGGCCGATGACCTGGTGGCTTATATAAAGGAAACGGGCTTTACTCATGTAGAGTTTATGCCTGCCATGGAATATCCTTATGATCCCTCCTGGGGATATCAGCTTACAGGCTATTTTGCACCTACTTCCCGTTTCGGGAAACCGGAAGATTTTATGGTCCTGGTAGATAAGTTGCATCAGAATGAAATAGGGGTAATAATGGATTGGGTGCCGTCTCATTTTCCGGAAGACGCACACGGACTGGGCTTTTTTGACGGCTCTAACCTGTATGAACATCCCGATAAAAGAAAAGGGTATCACCCCGACTGGAAAAGCCTGATCTTTAATTATGGCCGTAACGAAGTTAAATCCTTCCTCATAAGCAATGCACTGTTCTGGCTGGATAAATATCATGTAGACGGCCTGAGGGTAGACGCGGTGGCTTCTATGCTCTATCTGGATTATTCCAGGGAAGAAGGAGAGTGGGAACCCAATAAATACGGGGGACGTGAAAACCTGGAGGCCATTGATTTTCTCAAAGAACTGAATGAAGAAGTATATAAGAATTTTGAAGGGGTCCAGACCATTGCCGAAGAATCTACTTCCTTTCCGATGGTATCCAAACCAACCTATATAGGAGGGCTTGGCTTCGGAATGAAATGGATGATGGGATGGATGCATGACACTCTTACCTATTTCAAAAAAGAACCGGTATATCGCAAATACCATCAGAACGATATTACCTTTAGTATGACCTATGCTTTTACCGAGAATTTTATGCTGCCACTGTCTCATGATGAGGTGGTTTACGGCAAGCATTCTATTTTGGGAAGGATGCCGGGAGATGAATGGCAGCGTTTTGCCAACCTGAGAACGCTTTATACGTATATGTTCACCCATCCGGGGGCCAAGTTGCTTTTTATGGGGGCAGAGTTCGGTCAGTCCGAAGAGTGGAATTTCCAGCAAAGCCTGGACTGGCACTTACTTGAATACGATTACCACAAGGGGATGAAGACTCTTATTACCGACCTGAATAAGTTGTACAGGAACCATCCTGCGCTTTACGAAAAGCAATTCAGTGCCGAAGGTTTTCAGTGGATCGATTACAGCGATTCCGAAAATTCCGTACTGTCCTATATCCGAAAGGGCAATCGTTCTGAAGATGATCTTATTGTTGTGTGTAACTTAACGCCTATAGTGAGAGATAACTACAGGGTTGGCCTGCCTGCCGGAGGGAAGCTTGTACAGCGTTTTAACAGCGATTATAAAAAATACGGAGGAAGCGGAGTGAGTAATAAAAAAGAGATCCCGATAGCGGAAAAAGAATGGCAGCACAGGAGCTTTTCTGCCGAGATCAGGATCCCTCCTCTAGCCGTGGTCGTTTTTCAGATTTTATAAACATTTTTTTTATATATCAGACCAAAAGCTTTCATTTGTAGCTAATTGTAAAATATCCGCCATGATTACAAATACTGAACTGGAATACAAGGGTAACTTGTATCCCACAAGAATCCTCAGCTTCAAAAAAGAGGTTGATAAACTGTTTTTCTTCACCGAGAACGATGTTATTCTCGAGCTTACCGTTATCAGAGACCGCGTTTTGAGATTCAGGTATGCCACCGAAGGCGTATTTGAACCGGATTTCTCTTATGCACTGGCAAAAGAGGCCAGCAGGGGCTATAATCACCTGGATGTGGAGGAAGCTGATGAAGAATACATTGTTAAGACAGGAAAATTAGAAATCAGGATACTGAAGGAAAACCTTCGCGTACGGGTTTTTGACCTGGAAGGAAATCTGATCAATGAAGATGAACTGGGTTTTCACTGGGAAGAGAATTACGAGTACGGAGGGAATATCGTGAAAATGAGTAAAGGGGTCAGGGAAGCCGAAAGTTTCTACGGCCTGGGAGATAAGGCTACTCATTTAAACCTAAAAGGGAAAAGACTTCACAATTGGGGAACCGATCAGTACGCCTTCGGGAAGGATCAGGATCCCCTGTATAAATCGGTACCGTTTTACGTAGGACTGAATCACAAAACTGCCTATGGCGTTTTCTTCGATAATACTTTTAAAACCCATTTCGACTTTTGCCAGGAGCGGAGAAATGTAGCCAGCTTCTGGGCAGACGGAGGAGAAATGAATTATTATTTCTTTTACGGGCCTTCGGTTGCGGAGGTGGTTACTTCATATACCGATCTTACCGGAAAACCGGAGCTTCCTCCTTTATGGGCCCTCGGATTTCATCAGTGTAAGTGGAGTTATTATCCAGAATCCAAGGTAAAAGAGATCAGCGGGAAGTTCAGGGAATTACAGGTTCCCTGTGATGCTATATATCTGGACATAGATTATATGGAAGGTTTCCGTTGTTTTACCTGGAACAAGGAGTATTTCTCAGATCCGAAGAGGATGGTCAAAGAACTTAAAGAGGATGGCTTTAAAACCGTGGTCATTATCGATCCGGGAATTAAGGTTGATAAGGATTACTGGGTATATCAGGAAGCAAAGGACAAGGATTATTTCTGCAAACGCGCAGACGGCCCGTATATGAGAGGGAAAGTATGGCCGGGAGAATGTAATTTCCCCGATTTTACCCACCCGGACGTCAGAGAATGGTGGGCCGGGCTATATAAGGAACTGATAGGAGATATAGGAGTTAAGGGAGTGTGGAACGATATGAATGAACCCGCAGTCATGGAAGTGCCTACCAAAACCTTTCCGCTGGATGTGAGGCACGATTATGACGGTCACCCCTGCAGCCACCGCAAAGCGCATAATGTTTACGGAATGCAGATGGCCAGGGCTACCTATGAAGGGGTTAAGCGATTTGCCTATCCCAAGCGTCCGTTTATCATTACCAGATCTGCCTATTCCGGGGCACAACGTTATACTTCCTCCTGGACAGGAGATAATGTAGCTACCTGGGAACATCTCTGGATCGCCAATATTCAGGTACAGCGCATGTGTATGAGCGGGATGAGCTTTACCGGTTCTGATATAGGTGGCTTTGCGGAACAACCTACAGGAGAATTATTTGCCAGATGGATACAATTAGGAGTATTCCATCCCTTTTGCAGGGTGCATTCAAGTGGAGATCACGGGGACCAGGAACCCTGGTCTTTCGGGGAAGAAGTACTCAATATTACCCGTAAGTTCATTGAGATGAGGTATCAGCTGCTTCCGTATATCTACACCATGTTCTGGAGATATATAAATGATGGGATTCCCATGCTAAAACCGCTGGTATACTACGATCAGGAAGACAATCAGACCCATTACAGGACCGATGAGTTTATTTTCGGAGAGAAAATACTGGTATGCCCGATCCTGGAACCGAATGCCAAGGGCAGACGTATGTATATCCCAAGGGGCGAATGGTATAATTACTGGACAGATGAAGTGGTCTCAGGGGGAAAAGAACACTGGGTATCCGCAGATATAGACAAGATACCCCTGTTCATCAAAAAAGGAGCTATCATCCCCAAATATCCTATACAGCAGTATGTGGGGGAGAAAGAGATCAAAGAACTGAGTCTCGACGTATATTACAAAAAAGGAAAAGAACAATCGGCTGTTTACGAAGACGGGCAGGACGGTTATGATTATAAAAAGGGGCGTTACAGCCTTCGTACTTTTAAACTGACGGGGAGAAAGAACGAACTGATCCTTCAACAGCATAAGGAAGGAAAGTATACCACTTCCTATGAAAAAATAAAGCTTTGTTTACACGGACTGCCGTTCAAGGTAAGCAAGATAGAATTCGATAATGAGGAGGTAGCGTTCGAAAAAGTGAAACTCAACGGAGATAATAGTATGATTATCGATAAAGATTTTACCGAGCTTCACATTATAGGGGAATAGTTTTAAAGTTCGTAATTTTATAATGACATTAAAAAATCACGCAATTATGAGACGATTTGTATTTATATTTTCGATATTATTCTTTGTTGTTTCCTGTAAAACCAACCCTTTTACAGGTAAAAAAACCTTGAACTTTGTGAGTAATAGTCAGTTGTTCCCGACTTCTTTCCAGCAGTACAATCAGGTATTGGGAGAAAGTAAGGTAGTGAAGGGAACAAAGGATGCCGAGATGATCAAGAGAGTAGGGCAACGTATTGCTGCGGCAGCAGATAAATGGCTTACTGCTAACGGTTATCCGGGATATTTAAAAGATTACAGATGGGAGTATAACCTGATCAATGACGATCAGGTAAATGCCTGGGCTATGCCCGGAGGAAAAATTGCTTTTTATACCGGAATATTGCCGATTACACAAAATGAAACCGGGGTAGCGGTGGTTATGGGGCATGAAGTAGCGCATGCTCTGGCAGATCACGGAGCTCAGCGTATGAGTGCAGGTACCCTTCAGCAGATCGGAGCCGTGGGAGTAGCGGTAGCGACCAGCGGAAAGGATGCGGAAGCACAGAATACCTGGATGCAGGCTTATGGTATTGGAACTACGGTAGGGGGAATGTTGCCTTTTAGCAGAAGCCATGAAAGTGAAGCAGATGCGATCGGGATCCAGATCATGGCCATAGCCGGATATAATCCGTATGAAGCCGCAGAATTGTGGAAGCGTATGAAGGCAAGAGGCGGACAGGCACCACCGGAATTTTTGAGTACACACCCTTCCAATGATACCCGTATCCAGAACCTGACCAATCTGGCACCTAAAGCGGTGGAGGAAGCAAAGAAATTCGGAGTGACCAAATTCCAGAAATAATTTCCAGATAATCCATACCTCAAAAAATATTTATATTTTAGAAGCTGCTCAAACACAGAGCAGCTTTTTTAATTTATGATATATGGCAACATTAGCTAAGGGGAGTAAAAAACTCCTGAATGCCTGGGCATTCTACGACTGGGCAAATTCAGTCTACAGTTTAACCATTTCATCGGCTATCTTTCCTATTTTTTACGGAGCACTTTTCAGGGATGCAGGGATCGAAAAAATTGAGGTCTTCGGAGGGCTCATTGCCCGTGGCCCGCTGATCAGCTACGTTACGGCAGCAGCCTTCCTGGTGGTTTCTTTTATCTCACCCTTGCTTTCCGGAATAGCAGATTATACAGGAAATAAAAAGATCTTTCTAAAGTTTTTCTGTTACCTGGGATCGCTTTCCTGTATCGGGCTTTATTTCTTTAGCCTGGAAAATATCTATTTCGGGCTTCTGTGTTATTTCCTGGGACTTATAGGCTTTTGGGCCAGTCTGGTTTTCTACAATTCCTACCTGCCCGATATTGCATTTAAGGAACAACAGGATGCCATAAGTGCCAAGGGGTATTCCTGGGGATATATCGGAAGTGTACTTCTCCTGATCCTCAATCTGCTTATGATCATGAAATACGAGTGGTTTGGTTTTGAAGGTGCAGGAGAGCCTACCAAGATCTCTTTTATCATGGTCGGGATCTGGTGGATGGGCTTTAGCCAATACAGTTTTTATTACTTACCTAAAGGGCATGACCTTGGAAAACCCGCTACTAAAGACGTTATTTTTAACGGCTTCAGGGAGCTGAAAGGAGTCTGGAACAGATTAGGAGATTCTCCCAAACTTAAGGCGTATCTGAGGGCCTTTTTTGTGTACAGTATGGCCGTTCAGACCGTTATGCTTATCGCAGCCTTTTTCGGGGAAGAAGAAATTGCATGGGGTGGAGATACCGAAAGGACCATAGGACTTATAGTGAGTATCTTGCTGATCCAGCTGGTAGCTGTTGCCGGTGCCGAGCTTACTTCCAAAGCTTCCGCCAGATATGGAAATATAAAAACCCTCATCGTTATCAATATTATATGGTGTATCATCTGTGCCTTTGCCTATTTTGTGGAGAGCCCGATGGAATTCTATATCACTGCAGGTTTTGTCGGATTGGTCATGGGAGGGATACAGGCACTTTCCCGATCTACCTATTCCAAGTTCCTTCCGGAAACGGAAGATACCACCTCGTTTTTTAGTTTTTACGATGTTGCGGAAAAGATAGGGATCGTTATCGGAATGTTCATCTTTGGTTTTATTGCCCAGATTACAGGTAGTATGCGGGCATCCATTGTTTCTATTATCCTGTTCTTCGCCATAGGACTTATCCTGTTGTTGTTTATCCCCAGGGACAAAAAACCGTAAAAGAGAAACTGAAAAACCGTAGAAGGGTAAAAAACACCCGGAAAATAAGGGGTTATCGTAAAATGCTAATTATTTAGAGAAAGATTGGTTCAATATATTTTTTCTAAAAGAATTCTTAAATTTTTTGTGTTTTTGAACGATAATTTAACACTTTTGTCGAACTTAATTTTGTAGCTCGAAGGGAATAATCTATATTCGCCCCGTAACAAAATTAGGAATATGACTATTAAAAGATTATTCCTACTATGCTATCTAACCCCAATACTTTTATTTTTCAACTCATGTTCAACAGACGGTGATATAACTCAGGAAGAGTTAAACACTGTAAACTTTCTTCAGGTAGATGTTGGACAATTTAAATTCAACGCAGACAGAGTAACAGTTAACACCCAGGGTACCCTCGTAAATATTGTGGGAACCAATGTGGAGACCGATCGTTCTGTATTCCTTACTTTCCGTATGGACACAGAAGATGTTGTTGTTCTCGGGAAGACCGAGGAGAACCCCGATGGTAATATTGCAGGTTATCTTCTGAATGCTGAGAATGAAGGGTATTTAACAAACCAGATCGACGGGATTTCCGGGGAGATCATTATTACTTCTTATGATGAGGTGAATAATACCATTTCCGGAGAATTTAATTTCACCGCTCATAATGAGGATTATATTCCGGTGAAACTGCAAAATGGTGTTTTTGAAAAGGTGAGTCTAAACAGGGAGTAAACCCGGACAAACATAATTACAAAATAAAAGCCGTGCTTAAAACAAGCACGGCTTTTATCATTGATTGATGATTTATGTATTACCCTCTTGAAACATCTCCTGATCCTACTACTTTGGTATCTTCTTTGGTCGGGTTTCCTTTGTATCGGATATCTCCCGATCCGGTAACACGAGCTTTCAGATTACCATTACAGTGAATTTTTATATCTCCTGATCCGGCAACAGAAACTTCCACATCTCCGGAAGTAAGCTCATATCCGTGAATATCTCCGGACCCGGCTACTTTTCCTTTAAAAAAGGAGGTTTTACCTCTAAGTCTCAGATCTCCTGATCCGGCTACGCTTCCGCTTAATTCATCAGCTTCCACATCCAGGTTCATATCTCCCGATCCGGCTACACTAGCTTTAAAGCCCGAAGCTTTTATTACCATATCTTTGGTATTCACATCTCCGGACCCTGCCAATGACACGGAAGAAATATCTTCAACCGGAACTATGATAAGGATTTTATTCCCGTTTTTTGACCCGCTTTTACGGGAAGGTTGCAAACTGTAGCCTTTTTTAACATAGATCTTAAGATGATCGTTCTTGATCTCGGTCTCTACGTATTCCAATAGATTTTCATCCATTACCAGGGTAAGTTTTCCCTCAGATCCCGATACCAGTTCTACATCAAGATTTCCGGCTACGCCAACACTTTCATAATCTCCTAAGCTGCGTTCCTTGGTTACGATATTCCCATCGCCTTTTACTTTTTTGCTGCCCCACCATTGTGCATTTACAGTGGTTGCAAACAACAGCCCTAATCCTAAGGTTATAAGTTTCTTCATGATTTTTGTCTATTTAATGTTTATGATTGATTTAACTTTTAAAAAAGGTCACTCCTCCGTAGTCGGCAGTAATGGAAATGTTTTTACCGCTTCCGGCACTTCCGTAATGCCCCTGATAATATTTGTCGCCCGAATTGGATCTTTTGATCTTGTAATCGAAATCATCTCCACCTCTCATGCTTGCGTATTCCAGGCGTACTTCAAAATTAAAGTGATAATCCGGTGCATAACCGATCTTAATTCCGGTATAATCGGCTCTGATCGTAACATTTCCCGCATTTCCGGTAAGCTGCTCTATTCTCAGAGATCCGTAATCTGCTGTGATATCCACATCTCCGCTTATGCTTCCTAAACGCGTAGTGATATAATCTCCGGAACCGCTTACGCTGTTCGCTTTTCCAATATTCAGGCTTCCGTAATCTGCCGAGTATTTAATGTCTTTTCCATCTTTAACCGTAGAATCGGTATAGTCTGCACTGATCGTTAGATTTCCTGCTCTATCAATCTCAAAGCCTGAGTAATCCGCACTGATCTTTCCGCCTCTCATATATTCTATGGTAGATTTTCTGGTATAATCGAAAGAAAGGATATTGTTGTTACTGAGAAGCTCTCCTATGATCAGGCGTCCGTAATCACAGCTGATCTTAGCATCTCCTTCAATTTTATCCAGATTAATATGACCGTAGTCGTTATTCAGATCAACACTGTTGGTTACAGGTACCTTAATGGTATAGTTGATCTTCATATTTACATTGTTCTTTTTGGATCCCCACCAGGAACTGGTGCGGCTTTTGTTAAAGATGGTCTTGGCCTGAACCAGGCTTCTTGAAGCTTCAAAATCCACGTCTATCTGATCCAGTTTCTTCTGCACCTTTTCTTCGTTGTTTCCGTTGGTCATGATATGAACCTCGATAACTACTTTATTCTGGTTCCATGAAGTGACCGACAGGTTTCCGTAGCTGTTGCTTATCTTTAAGGCAGCGTCGGCAGACACATCAAATTCTTTATTGATTTTCTTTTCTTTGGTGTATTTTCCTTTCCAGTTATTATTTGCAAGTACCAGTGAAGGTATAAGGAAAAGTATACATAGGTATTTAGATAATTGTACTTTCATTTTGCTGATCTTTTTGTTCTTTAATTTCTTCAATTTGGATCAATACTTCTTTTAAGAGGTTAATTCTTGTCTGGAAGTTGGTAATCATTGCGTAGAGCAATTGTTTACTGTCTCCGTTCTCTAAAAGAGCATTTTCCAGCTTTTCATAATCTTTTTCTAATTTTTTTAATTGAACCATTGCATCGTCAATGATTACTTTGGTTTCGGCTGTGGTGGCCGCGTTTACCTTTTCCACTTCCTGTTCAAGGAGGGAAGCAAAGTAAAATTGTGTTTCCTGGATCTCAGGAGAAACGACCACTTCATTTTCCGTGTTGTATTTGTTGATCCCAATTCCAACTGAAACCAGTAACAGGAAAGTAGCTGCAATAGACAGTGGCTTCCACCAGTTTCGTTGTTTGCGTTGAGAAGTTACAGGAGTACTTGTGTTATCATTGGCCATTAATTTTTGTAAAAAGCGATCCTGATGCCCTTCCTGAGGGTTTTCCAGGTCAAATTCGCCTTCCAGTTGGTTAAACAGTTTTTCTAAATGATCCTTTTTCATGTGCATATCTGCGTTAATTTCTTTCGTAAACTTTCCTTCGCCCTGGAGATCGTGGTCCTGCAATTTGCATAACTGATCCCCATTATCTCACAAATTTCTTCGTGATCGAACCCTTCAATTAAATGTAGGGTCAAAGAAACTCTGTAATTATCTTTCAGTGTTTTCATGGTCTCCAAAACTTTTTGAGCCTGAACGTTTGTAAACTCATGATCTTCAGTAACTCCATCGTTATCTTCAACCCTATACATTACTTCCTCCAAAGAGACACTATTGCTCTTTTGTTTTTTACGATAATGATAGATACTGTTGTTTACTACTATACGCTTTAACCAGGCTCCGAAAGTCACTTCTCCTTTAAAAGTATCAAGTTTCGTAAACGCGTTTAAAAACGATTCCTGCATAATGTCTTCTGCTTCAAATGAATCTTTTACGATCCTTAAGGCTGTGTTGTACATGGCCTTGTAATAGCGATTGTAAATCTCCATTTGCGCAAATCGGTCGCCCTTGGCACACGATTGTAATAATACATCAGTATGTAACTTTTGTTGGCTCAAAAAGTTGATAATTTGTTATAATGATGACACAAAATTTAAATTGTTACAGTTGACCTCAATTTTTTCAGTTTTACACCGTAATTTTCTAAATCCACAGCTTTCGTATTCGTGAAAATACACTTAAAAAATAGGGGAACCCCTTAAATTGGCATAACTATTGCCTAGGTATAATCGCAAGCGGTCCCGTACACAGATATGATTGATATAAGGGCGTTTGTTTAAAAAGATACAAGTTAATAAATAAAGTGTCACCCTGTCGTTAATGACAGATTGACTTTAAATAAAGATATGGGTAAATCTAATTTTTTAAATATTGACAGTTTGTCATTTCACGGAATCGATGAGGATGCAGAACTCATTCCTTTAATGACCCCGGAAGATGAAGAGGAGATCAATAGGGAAAGCCTTCCCGATGTTTTACCGATCCTCCCCTTGAGAAATACGGTATTGTTCCCGGGTGTTGTAATTCCCATTACTGCAGGGAGGGATAAATCCATTAAACTTATTAAGGATGCCAATAACGGAAGTAAGGTTATAGGTGTAGTTTCGCAAAAGGACGAATCGATTGAGGATCCGGGTATAGACGATATCAACTCTTTGGGTACGGTAGCACGTATTTTACGCGTACTTCAGATGCCTGACGGGAATACTACGGTGATCATCCAGGGAAAAAAGAGATTTAAGATAAATGAGATCCTTACCACGGAACCTTATATGAATGCATCCGTAGGGGAGGTTTCGGAAGTGAGGCCTGCCGATGAGAATGAAGAATTCAAGGCCATTATAGATTCTATTAAGGAACTTTCGTTACAGATCATCAGGGACAACCCGAATATCCCAACCGAAGCTTCCTTTGCCATTAAAAATATAGAGAGTAATTCCTTCCTTATCAACTTTGTTTCTTCCAATATGAACCTTTCGGTTAGGGAGAAGCAGGAATTACTTGCAGTAGATGACCTTAAGGACAGGGCACTTGCCACTCTTAAATATATGAATGTGGAGCTCCAGAAACTGGAGTTAAAAAACGACATTCAATCCAAGGTACGACATGATCTCGATCAGCAGCAGCGTGAGTATTTCCTTCATCAGCAGATGAAAACCATTCAGGAAGAGCTCGGTGGCGGAGGTTCTGAAGAGGAGATCGAGGATATGCGCGGAAAAGCCAAGGACAAAAAATGGAATAAAAAAGTAAGGGAGCATTTCGATAAGGAGCTGAGTAAAATGCAGCGAATGAATCCGCAGGTAGCCGAATACTCTATTCAGCGTAACTACCTGGAGTTGCTTCTGGAACTACCCTGGGATGAATATTCTTCAGATAAGTTCGATCTTAAAAATGCTCAGGGCATCCTGGACAGGGATCATTACGGTCTGGAAGATGTAAAGCGCAGGATCATCGAATACCTGGCTGTCCTGAAATTGAGAGGAGATATGAAATCGCCTATCCTATGTCTTTACGGACCTCCGGGAGTTGGTAAAACATCTCTTGGAAAATCTGTGGCAGAAGCACTGGGAAGAGAATACGTAAGAATGTCTTTGGGTGGATTGAGAGATGAGGCAGAAATAAGAGGGCACAGAAAAACCTATATTGGAGCTATGCCCGGAAGGATCATACAATCTATTAAAAAGGCAGGGAAATCCAACCCGGTATTTGTACTGGATGAGATAGATAAATTGTCTAACAGTCATCAGGGAGATCCGTCTTCTGCTATGCTGGAGGTACTGGACCCCGAGCAGAACACAGAATTCTACGATAACTTCCTGGAGATGGGGTACGATCTGTCTAAAGTATTATTCATCGCTACAGCCAATAGCCTTAATACCATACAACCGGCTTTAAGAGACCGTATGGAGATCATTAATGTTACCGGTTATACCATAGAAGAAAAAGTAGAGATCGCCAGACAGCACCTTTTACCGAAGCAGCTTAAGGAACACGGACTTTCTTCCGAACACCTTAAGATCGGTAAAAAACAACTGGAGATGATCGTAGAAGGTTATACCCGTGAGTCGGGTGTTCGTTCTCTGGAAAAACAGATCGCTAAAATGGTTCGATATGCGGCCAAGTCCATTGCCATGGAAGAATCGTATGCGGTAAAGGTTTCCAATGAAGATATTATAAAGGTACTCGGACCTGCACGTCTGGAAAGAGATAAGTATGAGAACAATGAAGTTGCAGGTGTGGTAACCGGACTGGCATGGACCAGTGTGGGAGGAGATATATTATTTATCGAATCTATTCTTTCCAAAGGAAAAGGAAGCCTGAATATTACGGGTAACCTGGGGAAAGTGATGAAGGAATCGGCTACGATCGCCATGGAATACATTAAGGCCAATGCCGATAAATGGGGAATCCAACCCGATATTTTTGAAAAATACAATGTACACATACACGTTCCGGAAGGAGCTACTCCTAAAGACGGGCCCAGTGCCGGGATTACGATGCTTACCTCCCTCGTATCCCTGTTTACTCAGAAAAGGGTGAAAAAGAGCCTGGCTATGACCGGAGAGATCACCCTGAGAGGAAAGGTATTGCCGGTAGGAGGAATAAAAGAAAAGATCTTGGCGGCCAAAAGAGCAAGGATCAAAGAGATTATCCTGTGTGAAGACAACAGAAAGGATATAGAAGAGATCAAGCAGGAATATCTAAAGGGACTTACTTTCCATTATGTAACGGAAATGAGTGAGGTGATCGATATTGCCGTAACCGATCAGAACGTAAAAAATCCTAAAAAACTTTAATACACTGATTGTGTATATCCTATAGACCCCGATCTTAAGTGTCGGGGTTTTCTTTTTTTAAAAAGGGCGGTTTGCCTCAATTATTTTCTTTTATTTTGCGGTATGCAGAGAAAAATTACAATTGCTATCGATGGTTTTTCCTCTACGGGAAAAAGTACGGTTGCTAAAAAACTGGCTGCCGAATTAGGATATGTTTACGTAGATACCGGAGCTATGTACAGGGCTGTAACCCTTTACGCCCTGAACAACGATATTATAGGAGACTCCGGATGTAATAAAAGGGCAATGAAGAAACACCTGCCTGAGATCAAACTGCATTTTGAGTTTAATGAGAAGCTGGGTTATGCCGAGATCTACCTCAATGGTAAGAATGTGGAAAAAGAGATCAGAATGCTTCGTGTTTCCAGTTTTGTCAGCCCTATAGCCGCTATTAAGGAAGTGAGGGTAAAACTGGTAGAGATCCAGCAGGAAATGGGAAAGAACAAAGGGATCGTTATGGATGGCCGGGATATAGGAACCGTGGTGTTCCCGGATGCCGAACTAAAATTATTCCTCACGGCCTCTGCAGAAACAAGAGCGCACAGACGCTATAAGGAATTGCTGGACAGGGGAGATGAAGTGAGTTATGAGCAGGTCCTGAAAAATGTTACCGACAGGGATTATATCGATTCTCACCGCGAGAATTCCCCTCTGGTAAAGGCTGAAGATGCTATAGAGATAGATAATTCGGATATGGGGCTGGAAGAACAATTTGAAAGGATATACGGTTACGCTTTACGTTTAATAAAAAACTCCCCTCAATAGGATTGAGAGGAGTGAGATCTTTTACAGATTCGGAATGATCAACTCCTGATCGGGATAAATAAGATCGGGATTCTTAAGTTTATCCGTATTCGCCTGGAAGATGGCATTGTACTTGGCAGCATTTCCGTAATAATGCTTGGCGATCTTACCCAAAGTCTCTCCGCTTTTTACAACATGTCTGTGATATACGGATTCGTCGGCTATAGTTATGTTTGCTTTAATATCTGATGGGTTTTCTCCTCCTATTTCTTTGATCTTGTCCCATAAAGCATTTTTCTCATAAGGGGTATTGGCAACTCCTTTTATTTTTAACACTCCTCCTTCTTCACTTACATCTCCGTCCTGAATGTTGAATTCCTGGCCTAAGTCCAGTACTGGCTGGTATTTTGATTTAGCACTCATATCATTGAAATTTTAATAATTAATACTCCCAAATTTACATAAAAACAACGTAAAATCTGATTAAATAAAGGTAACCATATGGCCATATATTCGTTAACTGACCTTTTTTGACGCTCAACTACACAAAAAGCGTATTTTTCTGTCCCGGGAAGTATAAAAATTAAAAAAGAGGGAATTCGCCAAAATAGGAGCAGAATATTTGTAGTAATTGTTTGTAAATCAAATAATATAGTTTTATTTTTGCACTCCTTTTTAGCAAACATCAGGAAGAAAAAGGATAAAGACAAAAAATTATTAATAACACTTCTACATGTATCATTGCGTAATTTCCTGAGTAGATGTAGGATACAAATTTTAAATCAGCAATGGCTGAATCAAAAGAAAACACTGAAGTTAAGGAAACTCAAAATCCTGAGGAATTTTTAGCGAATTTCAACTGGCACAATTACGAAGAAGGAATTGATCCTGTTGAGGACGACAAACTTAAAGAGTTTGAAAGTCTTGTAGAAAGCAACTTCGTAGATACTGCAGATGAAGAAGTAGTTGAAGGAACTGTTATCCATATTACTGACAGGGAAGCGATCATCGACATCAACGCTAAGTCTGAAGGAGTAATTTCTCTAAACGAATTCCGTTACAACCCTAACCTTGCCGTAGGTGATAAAGTTGAGGTTTTAATAGACGTTAGAGAAGATAAAACCGGACAATTGGTTTTATCACATAGAAAAGCGCGTACCATCAAAGCCTGGGATCGTGTTAATGCTGCACATGACAATGGAGAGATTGTTAATGGTTATGTGAAGTGCAGAACTAAAGGAGGTATGATCGTTGACGTATTCGGAATCGAGGCCTTCTTACCAGGATCTCAGATCGATGTTAAGCCAATTCGCGATTACGATCAGTACGTAAGTAAGACAATGGAATTTAAGGTTGTGAAGATCAATCACGAGTTTAAAAACGTTGTTGTTTCTCATAAAGCGCTTATCGAAGCAGATATCGAAGAGCAGAAGAAAGAAATCATCGGTCAGCTTGAAAAAGGTCAGGTACTTGAAGGAGTTGTTAAGAACGTAACATCTTACGGAGTATTTATCGATCTTGGTGGAGTTGACGGATTAATTCATATCACAGATCTTTCATGGAGCAGGATCAATCACCCGAATGAAGTGGTTGAGCTTGATCAGAAATTAAACGTTGTGATCCTTGATTTTGATGATAACAAGTCAAGAATCCAGTTAGGTCTTAAGCAACTTCAGAAGCATCCGTGGGAAGCTCTTGATGAGACGATCAAAGTTGGTGATAAGGTAAAAGGTAAAGTAGTTGTTATTGCAGATTACGGTGCGTTCATCGAAGTAGCTGAAGGTGTTGAAGGATTGATCCACGTATCTGAAATGTCATGGTCTACTCACCTGCGCTCTGCACAGGATTTCGTTAAAGTAGGTGATGAAGTTGAAGCAGTTGTTCTTACTTTAGACAGAGACGAGCGTAAGATGTCTCTTGGTATCAAGCAACTGACTCCGGATCCATGGACAGATATCACTTCTAAATACCCTGTAGGTTCTAAGCATCAGGGAATCGTTAGAAACTTTACTAACTTCGGAGTATTTGTTGAGCTTGAAGAAGGAATTGACGGATTGATCTATATCTCAGACCTTTCATGGACTAAGAAGATCAAGCATCCATCAGAATTCGTTAATGTAGGAGATAAGCTTGATGTGATCGTTCTTGAATTAGATGTTGACGGACGTAAACTAAGCTTAGGTCACAAGCAGACTACAGAGAACCCATGGGATAAATACGAAGATGAGTTTGGTCTTAACACTGTTCACGCAGGAGAGATCGCTGAGATCGTAGACAAGGGTGCTACTGTTAATTTCAACGAAGATATCGTAGCCTTCATTCCTTCCCGTCACCTTGAAAAAGAAGATGGTAAGAAATTGAAAAAAGGAGAGAGTGCTGACTTCAAGATCATTGAGTTCAACAAAGAATTCAAGAGAGTTGTTGCTTCTCACACTGCTATTTTCAAAGAAGAAGAAGCTAAGAATGTAAAAGCTGCTGCTAAGAAAGCTGCTTCCGGTGCTGAGAAAACCACTATCGGAGACGTAAACGCAGATCTTGCTGCACTTAAAGCTAAAATGGAAGGGAAGTAATTCCTCTCTTATATAGATAGACAATAAAAACCCTGACGATCCCGTCAGGGTTTTTTGTTGCTTTTATTCGGGTTGGTAAAGGGGATAGGTATTGTCGAGAAGATAAAACCCGAGATCACTGAAATACCTCCGTCCGTTACACAGCACCACAACTCCAATTTGCGCTTCCGGATCGAAACCTGCAAAGCTTACGAAGCCGTTGGTGCCTCCCTTGTGATAAATGATCTTCTTACCGCTTTCTTTCCTTTCCAGAACATGCCATCCAAGTCCTATACTGCCTTCATTTTTATTTAGTACGGATACAGGCTGATGCGTTTTTTTCATGGCTTCAAACAAAGGAGAATCATATAGGTTCATTTGAGCTCCCAGATACTTCAACATATCCCTTGCCGTAGATCTTATTCCTCCCATTGCCGGGAAAATACCGAGTTGGGTTTCGGTGGTATGCTTTCCGTTCCTGAACCCCCGGGTTAAACGATCTCTTTGCCCCGAACTCAGTTTGATTTTGGTATCCGGCATATCGAGCACCTCTGTGATCTTTTTCTCCAGCAGGGATTCATAGCTCAACCCGGTTACGGTTTCCATAGTGTGTTCCAGGAGCATATAGCCCAGGTTGGAATAGCTGGCTTTTGAGGGGTCAGGGGCTTCAAATGAATGCCGGTTGAGAAAACTCCTGAGTTTCCTGACCGTATATTTTTTGTAGCGGTTGTCCTTATTGTCGTTAACATTGCTGGCTTCCCTGGGTAAACCCGAAGTATGGGAGGCCAGTTGCAAGAGATTTATTTTACGGTACAGCGGATCTTCTGTAGTGATACCATCCTGAAGGTATTCGTGAATTGGCCGGTTGAGATCCAATTTTCCTTTAAGCTCAAGATCTGCCAGCAGAAGCGTACTGAATGTTTTTGTGATGGAGCCGATCTCAAAAATAGAATACTCGCCCGGAACCGAATCATCGGAGAGGGATACCTGCCCGAATCCGTAATAACGGGCTCCGTTCTTGTCGATGATCCCTATTACGGTTCCCAGATGATAGCCCTTGTCTATTCTCTCTTGTGTTTGTAAGATAATCTGCTCCGGTAGATCCTGTGTCCGGCCATTAAAAAACACAAGGATACAGAGCGCGAAAAAAGCGGTAAAGTTTTTAAACATCTTATAAAAATTAGATATGGTTACGGGGCTTAGACTGGAATAAGAAGGAGAAGTTTAACCACCAGCAGAATTTATTCATTAAAAATATGTAATTTTGTAAACCAAATACTTTTGGAAATAGATTATGAGTCAAAAAGTCCTGCTTTCTGCCAAAGAAATCAACATCATACTTCACAGATTGGCTTGTCAACTCATTGAAAATCACCTGGATTTTAGTAATACTGTTCTTGTCGGGGTTCAGCCCAGAGGGATCTTTCTTGCAGATCGCCTGGCAAAAGTGCTCAGAGAGGAATACGGGATAGAGAATATTGTATTGGGATATCTCGACATTACTTTCTATCGCGATGATTTTCGAAGAGGGGAGAAACCTCTGGAAGCCAATAAGACCAATATTAATTTTATTGTCGAAGACAAAAAAGTGGTCTTTATAGACGATGTATTGTATACGGGAAGGAGTATCAGGGCGGCTCTGACAGCTATTCAGTCTTTTGGAAGACCTTCCGAGATAGAGCTTTTAACACTGATAGACAGAAGATTTAGCAGGCACCTGCCCATTCAACCCGATTACAGGGGAAGACAGGTAGATGCGATCAACAATGAAAAAGTAAAAGTGATGTGGGAAGAGAATGATGGAGAAGATATTGTATATTTAATTAATAAATAAAAAGAATGAGTCAGTTAAGTGTAGATCACTTATTGGGAATTAAGTACCTGAAGGCAGAGGATATTGAGCTTATTTTTGAAACTGCTGACCATTTTAAAGAGGTTATAAACAGGCCTATAAAAAAGGTCCCTTCTTTAAGGGATATCACTATTGCCAACCTCTTTTTTGAGAACAGTACGCGTACCAAACTGTCTTTTGAACTGGCAGAAAAAAGATTGTCTGCGGATGTGATTAATTTTTCCGCTTCCCAATCTTCCGTGAAAAAAGGAGAAACCCTGGTCGATACGGTAAACAACATCCTGTCGATGAAGGTAGATATGGTGGTTATGAGGCATCCTAATCCCGGAGCGGGTGTTTTCCTTTCCAGGCATATAGATGCCAGTATTATCAATGCCGGGGACGGGGCACATGAACATCCTACCCAGGCCCTGCTCGACAGTTATTCCATAAGGGAAAGACTGGGAGAAGTAGGAGGGAAGAAGGTAGTTATTGTGGGAGATATTCTCCATTCAAGGGTAGCGCTGTCTAATATTTTTGCATTAAAATTACTGGGAGCCCAGGTAAAGGTCTGTGGCCCGAAAACCCTGCTCCCGAAATATATAAACTCATTGGGGGTTGAAGTAGAAACCGACCTGAGAAAAGCACTGGAATGGTGCGATGTGGCAAATATGCTACGTGTGCAGAACGAACGGATGGATATTAGTTATTTTCCATCAACCAGAGAGTATACACAACAGTTTGGAGTAAATAAAACATTGTTGGACGCCCTCGATAAAGAAATTGTTATTATGCACCCCGGACCTATTAACCGCGGAGTGGAAATAACGAGTGACGTAGCAGATTCTAAGCAGGCAATAATTCTCAACCAGGTTGAGAATGGTGTGGCCATCCGTATGGCGGTTATCTATCTTTTGGCATCCAAAATAAAAAAATGAGCGTATGATTTTTGATAAAAAAGGAAATATCACGATTATTACTCAGGAATCGGTTTCCATACCCACTTTTTTAAGCAGACTGAACGAGGCTTATGACAAGATCAATAAGGACAATATTATTATTAATTTGTTTTCCCTGGATAATCTCAAGGTAAGCGACCTTTTGGAATTTCTTCAGGTATCGGATAAACACCGGGGAAGAAACAGATCTTTTGTTATCGTGACCGATACTATTAAATATGACGATATCCCGGAAGAGTTGGTAGTGGTTCCTTCTTTACAGGAAGCCTTCGATATTGTTGAAATGGATGAAATAGAAAGAGATCTGGGCTTTTAATGAAATTGACAATTCTAGGCTGTTATTCGGCCACTCCCAGGACATTTAACAACCCGACCTCCCAGGTTCTGGAAATGAAGGGACAACTTTTCCTGATAGATTGCGGAGAAGGCACCCAGGTCGAACTGCGCAGGCACAAAATTAAGTTTGCCCGTATAAAGCATATTTTTATTTCTCATTTACACGGTGATCATTTTTTCGGTTTACCCGGACTCATATCCACCTTCAGGTTATTGGGCAGGGATAGCGAATTGAATATCTACGGCCCGAAGGGGATCAAGGAAGTGATCAGCCTGATGATGAAATTAAGCGGTTCCTGGACCGATTTCCCGCTTGTTTTTCACGAACTTAACTCAAAG
This sequence comes from Leptobacterium flavescens, assembly GCF_010671605.1. Classification (GTDB taxonomy): domain Bacteria; phylum Bacteroidota; class Bacteroidia; order Flavobacteriales; family Flavobacteriaceae; genus Leptobacterium; species Leptobacterium flavescens. The sequence goes on along the minus strand of NZ_JAABOO010000002.1, from coordinate 863,548 downwards.
GAATCCGAACTTATACTCGATAATGAAAAGGTAGAGGTAAGGACCATCCCTCTGGACCACAGAGTATATACCAATGGCTTTCTGTTCAGGGAAAAACCCGGAGAAAGGAAACTCAATATTGCCGAAGCTATCGAACTGGGAATAGACAAGGCTTACTATCGAAACATTAAAAAAGGAAAAGATGTAGAACTGGAAAGCGGAGAAGTAATTCCCAATGCCCGCCTCAGTTTTGATCCTCCTGCTCCCAAGAGCTACGCTTTTTGCAGCGATACAGCTTATAAACCGGATATTGTTCCGCTGATAAGCGGGGTAGATGTCCTTTATCACGAATCTACTTTTATGGAGGCGCATGCACATCTGAGCTCTTCCACAAAGCATTCTACTGCCAAAGAAGCAGCTGCTATTGCCAGAGATGCGAAAGCAGGCACTCTTATTCTGGGGCATTACTCTACCCGCTATGGGGAACTCGACGGTTTTAAGGACGAAGCTTCAGGTATTTTTGAGAATGTCTTACTGGCCGATGACGGTAAGGAATTTGAATTTTAGACCGTTTAATTCCCGTTTTTTCAGGCAGGACTCCCCGAAATAATTTTATGGCTATAGTTTCAGATGCTGTCTTTATCTCGTAAATTGCAGGCAAGAAAATAAAGAGATGGAAAAAGATCTTGGAAATTACAGGAAATCATATGAAAAAAGCGAGTTGTTCGAAGGGAGCATCCCGGAAAATCCACTCGAATTATTCCAGAAATGGTTCTATGAAGTGGAGAATTCCGGAGGTGTGGATGAGGCCAATGCCATGACGATCTCTACCATCGGAACGGATGGTTTTCCGAAGAACAGGGTAGTGCTACTTAAAAAGTACACCTATGAAGGCTTTATTTTCTATACTAACTATGAGAGCGAGAAAGGGAAAGCGATCCGGGAAAATCCCAATGTGTGCCTGTCCTTTTTCTGGCCCAACATGGAACGCCAGGTAATTATAAAGGGAAAAGCAGAAAAAATTGCCGAAAATCTCTCCGACGGATACTTCGAATCCAGGCCTTTGGGTAGTAAACTCGGAGCTCTCGTATCAAATCAGAGTGAGGTTATCCCCTCCAGGAAAGTTTTAGAGGATAAATTAAAGGAACTGGAGGCTCAATATGAGAGCGGAGAAGTACCCAGACCGGAACATTGGGGAGGCTATATCGTAAAGCCCGAATCGATAGAATTCTGGCAGGGAAGACCTAATAGACTGCACGACAGGATAAGATATTGCTTACAAAGCGATTATAATTGGTTAATAGAGAGGCTCGCACCTTGATTTTAACATTTTTTTAACAATTTATTTGGAGGTTTATTCGTTATTTGGTCGTACCAAATCTTAAAATGCCCCAAAATGAATACCTATACCTACAAAGTAGTAGTTATACTATTTGCTGTATTCCTAACTTTTTCATGTAGCAAAGACAGTATTGATGACGATCTTTCAGCAGAAGCCATCGTTGATATCAGTTATACCAGTTTTGAGATCGATATCCTGATGAAGATCAATGAACACAGGACTTCTATAGGCCTGCCGGAGCTTCAGATATCCGATAAAGTATCTTCTGTGGCTCAAGGCCATACAGAACATATGATAGAGGTTAACAAAGTATCTCACGATTTCTTTTTTCAAAGAAGATCTGCCCTGGCTAATAACCCGGGTGCTCAATCCGTGTCTGAAAATGTAGCTTTCGCCTTCAGTACAAGCGGAGGTGTGGTTAGAGGATGGTTAGAGAGCGATGCTCACAGGGCCATCATCGAAGGAGATCATACCCATTTCGGGATTTCGGTAGAAAAGGACTCCGATGGGAGAAACTATTTTACCAATATCTTTATCCGTCTGGAGGACTAATTTTACCTCAGGGAAATGATCAGGAACTCTGTTCTCCTGTTCAACTGATGCTCGTGTTCGGTACATCTGGAACCGTTAGGACAATTGGCTACTAACTGTTCCTCTCCGTAACCTTTCACCTCAATGATCCTTTCCGGAGCTACTCCGCGTTCTACCAGGTATTTAAAGGTAGAATCCGCTCTTCTTTGAGAGAGTCCAAGATTATAGGCCGATGAACCTCTGGAATCTGTATGAGAACTGATCTTGATGGTCATTTTCGGGTATTCTTTCAGCATTAGCTCTATAACCCTGTCCAGTACTTCCTGCGCATCACTTCGCACATTGGAATGGTCGAAATTAAAGTAAATATTGTTGATCACCGGAGGTGTCTCATCAATAAAAGGTATCCTGCCCAGAATGACATCCACTATAATCTCCGTAGTTTGGTTCGGAATGCCTTTGGAAGTGAGATCGGTTTTCTTTTCGTTATAACCTTCCTTTAGTGTGGTAAGCTGATAGTCTGTATTACGCTCTATATCTATTTCATAATACCCGTTTTCATCTGTTTCCACCTGTGCTATCAGGTTTTCACGATTGTCCTTTAACACCATAATGGCATTCGGGATCGGGAGTTTGGAAATACTGTCTGTAACGTGCCCCTTCAGTTTTAAAGGAGGTATTTTTGTAAAGACATAAATATCGTCGTCGTAAATATTTTCACCCCTGTTGGATGCAAAATAACCGGTTACCCCGTCCTCTTTAAGGAAAAAGGAGAAATCGTCCTGATTACTGTTAATAGGAGCCCCCAGGTTGATGACATCCACATAGGCACCGCTTTCATTCTTCACCGAAGAAAATACATCCAGTAATCCGAGTCCCACATGCCCGTCCGAAGAGAAAAACAAGATCCCTTCATTGTTGATAAATGGGAAAACATCGTCTCCCGATGTGTTGATCACATCTCCCAGGTTCTGAACATTGGTCAGGCTTCCGTTTGCTCCGATCTCAGCCTTGTAAAGGTCCATCCCTCCAAATCCTCCTGGCATATCGGAAGCAAAATAGAGATATTTGCCATCCTGACTTAAAGCCGGGTGAGTTACCGAATAATTATCGTTGTTGATGGAAAGGCTTTTTTCATTGGCCCAGGCACCATTTTCCCTGGAAACCGAATAGATCTTCAGGTGGGTTATTTTTTTGCTGTCGCGACCACGCTTGTTATTGTAATAACTGTTACGTGAAAAATACATGGTATTCCCATCCGGGCTGATGCTTACGGATGCTTCATGGAAACGCGTATTGATCCCATCGGAAAGCCTGTTTTTATGTGTAATCGTATCAGTTCCTTCTTCAACCGCATAAAGGTCGAGGAAAGGCTGCTGATTCCAGCTGTATTTTCTTTTTATGGATACTCCTTCGTTACGTGAAGAAGAGAAATAGAGTGTCCCGTCTCTTTCATAGGCACCAAAATCGCTGTAATCTGAATTAAAGGCTACGGTGTCTACCTCGTATTTAGGGTTAACGGCAAATATATTTCCCGAATAGGTGTCCTTACCGGCGCCGTGGAGATTGGAAAGATCCCCGCCTTTTTCTTCGAATTTAGCAAGCCATTTCAGGGCTTCATCATATTTTTCGATCCCCTTTAACGCCTGGGCGTATTTGTAGTAATACTCTACAGGAACATCGGGCTGGTTAACCACATCTTTATAGTAGATAACCGCATTTTCCGGATCTCTTAAATAGGTATAGGACTCGGCCAGCCTTCTTTTGGCGTGATCTACATTATATCCTTTTTCTACAAGTTTTTTGTAGGAGTCAATGGCTTTTACGTATGCAAATTTATCAAATAATGCATCTGCTCTTTTTTGTGTGCCGTATTGCGCATAAAGCGAAGTGCTGAATGCCAATAGGAGAAGAGATATTATATATTGTATACGCTGCATCTGATTTTGCTTTTAGAAGTATCTTGGCGATTTTAATTTTGAACTGCTGAATTTAAATTCATAAATCAACAGAAATTCATGGGTTCCACTGTTAAAGGGCCTGATATCCGACACCGAATATTCATAGGCATATCCTAACCTGAGCTGGGGAGATATCTGAAAATCCGCAATAGCTCCTACAGAGTCTCCGAAGCGGTAGGAAGCTCCCAGCCATAATTTCTCATGAAAGAGGAAGGTAGCCGTCATATCTACCGAAGCAGGAGCACCTTTGGTGTATTTAACTAAAACGGAAGGGCGGAACTTTACACTGTAACTAAGCGGAAATACATACCCACCCAGAAAGTAATAACTGTTCCTGTCTAAAGCCCTGAAGGCGTCTCCTTCTGTTTCGTTATTATCGTAATTAATGATCCTTGGAGATGAAGCTCCGATATACCATTCATCACTGTGAAAATAGAGCCCTAATCCGAAATTGGGATTCCATCTGTTTACAGGTTGCTGGAAGAAAGGATCGTTCGCTACATCCGGGTCCAGGAATAATTCATCATCCAGGGAATATCTGGTAAAACCTCCTTTTAGTCCGAAAGCCAGTTTTGTCTTTACCCCGGTCTGGATGGTATATGAAAAATCTCCGTAAAGGAATGTAAAGTTCTCAAAACCAAGGGCATCATTAATAAATGATACTCCCAGACCTATTTTATCGTTCCTGAGAGGAGAATGAATGGACAAAGTGCTGGTTTCCGGTGCCCCGTCAAAACCTGTCCACTGGTTCCTGTGAATACCAACTATACTCAGGGCATTTCTGCTTCCTGCATAGGCAGGATTAATAGAAATGGTGTTGTACATATATTGGGTGAATTGCGGCAATTGCTGAGAATAGGCCGTAAAAGCACACCAAAAAAGAATGATATATACTAAGTTCTTTTTCATCAATTAACGGGAATTTGTTCCTACATAGATAAATCCGGTAATGGGATCTATTCCACTATTTCTTAAAGTCACTACGTAATAATATGTTCCGGAGGGTACGAAGCCTGAACCAGATCTTGAAGTTCCGTTCCAGTTGTTCTGGTAGTCCTGAGATTCGAATACTTTATTTCCCCATCGGTTAAAGATGATCACATCTACTATAAAACCGCATCCTTCAATTCCGGTAACCTCGAAGAATTCATTATAGGGATCTCCGTTAGGAGTCAGTACTTTAGAGATAACCACATCTCCTTCAGTACAAGGGAAAACCACACAATCGCCGTTTACATTGATCCTGAACTCTATGGCTGCAGGACAACCCTCATCCTCATTGGTGAAGTACAGGATCTCATAATCTCCCAGAGCCAGATCTTCAGGGTTGAAGATACTTCCGTCAAGAGTTACATCTCCTGATCTTACTTCAAAGGTACCATCGGTAGGTACTCCGTCAGGGAGAAGGTTCAGCAGGTCAACCGGATCATCCAGGGTACAGAACTGGAATTCCAGAATGGTACTGTCGTCGGCAGTTGCGCTTATGATCTGATCGTGTACCACCTCATTTCCGCAGGTATCTACAGCAGTCCATGTTCTGATAACAAGGAAATCGTTAGTCCCTTCTACGTCTTCTCTTCTTTCTTCGAAGCTTACTTCTACTTCGCCTGCACAATTGTCTACGGCTGTAAGAACAGGTGCATCAGGGATCTGGCTACATGAAATGGTAATATCTTCAGGAAGCTCTTCCACAAAGGTAGGAGCCTCGGTATCGCTAACAGTAATGGTTTGTACGTGAGAAACTGAGTTTCCGGTACAATCGGTAGCAGTCCATGTTCTTCTGATGGTCATATTGAACGGACAGGAAGCATCGGTCTGCTCTACCACTTCTTCAAAAGTAACTTCCACATCCGGGTCGCAATTATCGATTGCTGTTAGTACAGCTGCATCAGGTACTTCATTACAGGAAACCTCTGCGTCCTGAGGAAGTTCTTCTACAAAAGTCGGTGCTTCCGTATCGCTTACGGTGATGGTTTGTACATGAGAGACTGAATTTCCTGTACAATCTGCAGCGGTCCACGTTCTGGTAATTACAAAGTTGGCATTACATAACGGATCCTCGGTTCTGGATTCTTCAAACAGAACTTCCACCTCCGGATCGCAATTATCTATAGCCGTTAACACGGGTGCATCCGGTATATCGTTACAGGAAACTTCTGCATCCTGAGGAAGTTCTTCCACAAAAGTTGGCGCTTCGGTATCGCTAACAGTAATGGTCTGTACATGAGAAACCGAGTTTCCGGTACAATCTGTAGCAGTCCACGTTCTGGTAATTACAAAATTGGCATTACACAGCGGATCTTCCGTCCTTGTTTCCTCGAAAACCACTTCTACTTCCGGATCACAATTATCTATCGCTGTTAACACAGGTGCATCCGGTATATCGTTACAGGAAACCTCTGCGTCCTGCGGAAGTTCCTCCACAAAAGTCGGTGCCTCCGTATCACTTACGGTGATGGTTTGTACATGAGAAACCGAATTTCCGGTACAATCTGCAGCAGTCCATGTTCTTGTAATTACAAAATTGGCATTACACAGCGGATCTTCTGTTCTTGTTTCCTCGAAAACCACTTCCACTTCCGGATCGCAATTATCTATCGCTGTCAGTACAGGTGCATCCGGTATTTCGTTACAGGAAACTTCTGCATCCTGCGGTAACTCCTCTACAAAAGTTGGTGCTTCGGTATCCCGAACTGTGATGGTTTGCACATGAGAAACCGAATTTCCTCTACAATCTGTGGCCGTCCATTTTCTGGTGATCACAAAATTGGCATTACATAACGGATCCTCTGTTCTTGTTTCTTCAAAAACTACTTCCACATCCGGATCACAGGCGTCCTTTGCCGTCAGTACCGGTGCTTCGGGAATATCATCACAGGAAACCTCTTTGTCCTGCGGAAGTTCCTCTACAAAAACAGGTGGTTTGGAATCTTCAAAGAATACGATCTGATCATCAGAATCAAAATTTCCGTATTTGTCATATACATACCAGGTCCTGATAATTTTTACGATCCCGCATTCGTCATATACGATCCTTTCTGTCCACTCTACCGTATAAGGGTGATCCTTATCGTAACCGTTAACGTCTACGGTCGGGTAATGGAATATTACTTTAGGATTTTTAAAGCAGATAGAAGCGATCCCTCCGTCTCCGTCGAGAACCACTTTCATTTTGTACACATTTTCATAAGCTCCCAGTTCAACGGTAGAAATACCATTGTCACCTCCAACCGGAATAGGAAGAGAGGCTATAAGGGAATCATCCGATCCGAATAACTCGATATGAGCATCGGTTTGATCGGCTTCTATATCTATCAGACGGATCCTCGACATACGTACACCTCCCAGACTGCTGAGATCGAAGAAGATATAAGCTCCTTTTTCATCCAGGTCTTTTGGCGTTGCTGAGGACGGATCCTGTATTATCAGAATATTATTTCTTGCAATTGCATTGGCTCCCGCACTGGAAGGAATTCCTCCTGTACCTTGTCCCGGACCGCCAAATGCTGCATTGGGAGTTCCAAGGTCTGTTTCCGCACCGGGAGAAGAGCTGTCAAATATCGCAAGGTTTGCAGTATTTCCGGGATATCCCGCACTTACTGAAACTCTGTTGTCCCTGAGATATATGTTGGAAGGATCGGATACGTCCTCGAAATCCATACACGGAATATAATCTGTACATTCGGTACACTCAAACTTCCTGTTGGAAGGAGCGTGGATCTCTATACTTCCCAGCTCTGTGTCTGTATCCGACCCCGAACCAGGCTTTGGATTATTTAATTGATCCCCATTTCCGGTTGAAAAAAAACCGTAAGTACCAATTAACCAGAAAAGAAAAATAAATTGTAAAAATTTCCCCATTTATAGCTCTTTATTTTTTTATAAAAGCTAAGTATGGTTTAAGTTTGTTCTATGGTGTATAAAACACCTTAAAATCAACATGTAAAAAAGAATTGGGAATAAAATATTGTCTGAAACAATAACGGAGCCAAAATAGATTGGTATTTTTTTCTGACAAAGAAATTAAGACAAAAACGCGGTTTTATACGTTTAATTGTAAGTTTTAAGAATGTTGAATAGGAAATTAATCTTAGTAAGACACGCCAAGTCATCGTGGAATTACGATGCAGCAGACAGGGACAGACCCCTGGCTCAGCGTGGAATAAATGATGCGCATTTGGTATCTTCATATCTGGGAGGGAAACTACCTTCTGCAGATGCTGTTTTTTCGAGCCCTGCAAACAGGGCATTACATACCTGTACTATCTTTTTGAGGAATCTGAATATCCCCTTTTCCAAACTGACCGTTACGGAAGATCTTTACGATTTTGGAGGAGAGGGAGTGGTACGCTTCCTTAAAAATGCGGACGATTCACACCAAACCATTATGATCTTTGGGCATAATCATGCATTTACCTCCGTAGCTAACTTATTCGGAAGCACATATATAGATAATGTGACAACCAGTGGAGTGGTAGTTATCGAATTCAATACGGATAGCTGGAAAAACATAGATGAAGGAAAGACAGAACTAACCCTTTTCCCAAAGCAACTAAAAAAATGAGTGAACCCAAAAATCAATATGTAAACAGAGAGATAAGCTGGTTACAATTTAATGCAAGAGTCCTTCAGGAAGCAGAGGATAATACCGTTCCCTTAATTGAAAGACTTCGTTTTCTGGGGATCTTTTCCAATAACCTGGATGAATTCTTTAAAGTTCGTTATGCCACGGTAAAACGGATTGCCCTTGCGGGAAAAAAGGGAAAGAGTGTTTTGGGAGGTGCTAATGCAAAGGATCTTCTGGAAGAGATCACTCAAATAGTTATCAAACAGCAGGCCGACAGTTTGAATATCCTGAAGGGTATTGAAGAAGAGCTTCGGGCCGAGAATATTTTTATCATTAATGAGGAGGAGGTAAGTCCGTCCCAAAGTGCATTTCTTGAGGATTATTTTCTCAGAAAAGTGAGCCCGGCCCTGATGACCATCATCCTGAACGAATTGGATGAACTCCCGTTATTAAAGGATAGTGCAGCTTATCTGGCCATTAAATTCGTTCTGAAGGATGAAGAGACCAAAGGGATCAAAAAGATATTCGGAGGTACTTCAAGAGCCAATATAAAATACGCTCTTATCGAGATCCCTAAGTCCATGGATCGTTTTATTGTTTTGCCTACTGAGGGAGATAAACAATATATTATTCTGCTGGATGATCTTATTCGTCACTGTATGGGGATCATATTCAGTATTTTCGACTACGAATCCCTTAGTGCTCATATGATTAAGATTACCAGGGATGCCGAACTGGATATAGACAACGATCTGAGTAAGAGTTTTATCGAAAAGATATCTACCAGTGTAAAAGGACGTAAAATAAGCGAACCTGTCCGTTTTGTCTACGATAAGGAGATTGATAAGGATACCCTTAAGTTCCTGATGGATAAAATGGGAATTGAAAACACCGATAGTGTTATTCCGGGTGGACGCTACCATAACAGACGGGACTATATGAGCTTTCCGAGCCTTGGAAGACATGATCTGTTGTATAAGACATATCCGCCTCTTCCGGTAATCGGGCTGGAACAGCACGGAAGCCTCCTGGAGAAGATATCTAAGAAAGATTATTTGCAGTACGCTCCCTATCACACCTTTTCCAATATTGTAAAGTTCTTGAGAGAGGCAGCCCTGGATCCTCAGGTAAGATCTATTAAACTAACGGTTTACAGACTTGCCAAGGTGTCTCATATTGCCAGCTCCCTTATCAACGCAGCTAAAAACGGAAAACAGGTAACCGTTCAGATAGAATTGCAGGCACGTTTTGATGAAGAAGCCAATATTATGTATGCCGAACAGCTTCAGTCCGAAGGCGTAAACCTGATTTTCGGAGTTCCCGGCCTTAAAGTACACAGTAAGATATGTGTGATCGAACGCCTGGAAGAGGATAAACTTAAACGATATGGTTTTATCAGTACGGGGAACTTTAATGAATCGACTGCAAGGATCTATACGGATTATACACTCTTTACATGCAATCCGGATATCCTGAAGGAAGTAAACAGGGTCTTTAATTTCTTTGAAGCCAATTATAAAGTAAACAGGTATCAACACCTGATCGTTTCTCCTCACTACACCAGAAGTGCCTTATTCAGGCTTATAGACGGAGAAATAGAGAATGCCAGAGCGGGAAAAAAAGCCTATATCAAACTTAAAATGAATAGTTTGACCAGCTATAAAATGATCGATAAGCTCTACGAAGCAAGCAGGGCAGGAGTTAAGGTACAGATGATCATCAGGGGGATCTGTTGCCTGATACCCGGGGTGGAAGGAATGAGTGAGAACATTGAGGCTATCAGTATTGTGGATAAATTCCTCGAACACCCCAGACTCTATATTTTTGGCAACAACGGGAATTCTAAAATATATATATCTTCGGCCGATTGGATGACAAGAAATATTGACAACAGGGTAGAAGTAGGTTGTCCGGTGTATGATGAAGATATTAAAAAGGAACTGCTGGATACCTTCGATATTGCCTGGAACGACAATGTAAAGGCCAGGGTATTTTCTGTAGATCAGAATAATGCGTATCGCAGAAACGACAAACCAAAAATTCGCTCACAATTTGCTACATACGATTACTATCTCGCAAAAATGTCGAACAAAAACTAATTGAGATTTGAAAATACGAAAACTCGCAGCTATCGATATCGGTTCCAACGCGATCAGGCTTTTGATAAATAACGTCATAGAGGAAAAAGGAAAGAGCCCTCAGTTCAGGAAAAGTTCCCTGGTAAGGGTTCCTATCCGCCTTGGGCAGGATTCCTTTACCTTTGGTGAGATCTCCGATGAGAACAAACAGAGGATGATCGATGCCATGAAAGCCTTTAAGCTGATCATGAATGTGCACGGCGTGGAAAAGTATATGGCCTGTGCTACTTCGGCAATGAGAGAAGCCAATAACGGGCAGGAGGTTGTAGGACTGATAAAGAAAAAGTCGGGTATTAATATAGAGGTTATCGACGGAAAAAAGGAAGCTGCAATTATTGCTTCCACCGATCTGTACAAACTTATAGAAAAAGACAAATCCTATCTCTATGTGGATGTGGGAGGGGGAAGTACCGAATTTACTGTTTTTACAGGCGAAAAGGTCATCGCTTCCAGGTCTTTTAAGATCGGTACGGTGCGATTGCTTAATGAAATGGTGGGCCAGCCTGTTTGGGATGAAATTGAGAAATGGATAAAGCAGTACACTTCCAACCTTTCCAAGATCTCTATTATGGGTACCGGTGGAAATATCAATAAACTTCACAAAATATCCGGAAGGAAGATCGGAGAACCGCTGTCCTATATCTGGCTGAATGCGCAGTATCAGTTTCTTAAAAGCCTGAGTTATGAAGACCGGATCTCAGAACTGGGACTGAATCCCGACCGGGCGGATGTGATCATTCCCGCAACCCGTATCTATCTGTTGGCGGCCAAATGGAGTGGCGCCAAAAAAATACATGTACCTAAGATCGGATTGCCCGATGGTGTGATCAAGATGCTTTACCACAATTACTACAATAACAAAACGAAAAAGAAAAAGGGCTGATTTTTTAGCCCTTTTATTATTAGTATCGATTTAATTGAGAAGCTGATCCCGGTTTTTCTTTAATCAGCCGTGCATGGTTTCTTTTTTTCCCAGGTTTTTCATGATCTCGGCTTCATATTCCAGAAGATCGTTCCATTTCTTATCTACTTCTTCCCGATCTCCGTATTTCCTGGCAAAACCAAGGAACATGGTATAGTGGTTAGCCTCACTCGCCATCAGGTTCCTGTAAAAGGTGGCCAGCTCCTTATCATTGATATTTTCGGATAAGAGACGGAAGCGTTCACAACTCCTGGCTTCTATCATGGCGGCATATAATAATTTGTGGATGAGGTGTGTTTCCCTGCTGCCTCCTTTTGGGAAAAATTTCATCAGTTCTATAACGTATTCATCCTTCCTTTCTCTGCCCAGTTTCCATCCTCTTTCAAGGATCCGGTCGTGTACCATTTTAAAATGGCTGATCTCTTCTTTTACCAAAGCAGTCATCTCCTGTACGAGGTCACTTCTTTCCGGAAATCCTATGATCAGTGAAATGGCCATTGAAGCCGCTTTTTGTTCACAATAAGCATGATCGGTAAGGATCTCTTCTATATTCTTTTCAACGATATTTACCCAACGAGGGTCTGTAGGTAATTTTAATCCAAGCATTTTATCAAAAATTCAGTGTTTATCTCTTTTCTTTAATAAGGCTTAACTCTAATTTAAGCTAACTCATATATACTAAAACTCTTTTGGCCGGTTCTTAAAAGGAGTTTTTATACGTCCAGATCAAATTCTTTTCTCAGCTTGTCCAGCAGGGGATTCTTTTCTCTCAGCTTCTCATATTTTTCCTGAGGGGTAAAAGCATATTTTTTGGCAGCTACTTCATTTACAGTGATCTTAAGCTCGATCTTGTAGTTGTTAAGTCGCTTTTTTAGGTGTTCCATCAAAGGATAATGCTCCCTTTCGATCTCCTTTTTCATGGTATCGTTCGGAAGTTCGATCCAGATGGTATTTGTATCTCTTAGTTTGGGAGTATCGGCTGCAAGATTGGAAGCCATTATCTTTTTCCCATCCCCTTCAATCTTCTTTATATAATCACTCCAGGCATCCTGCATTTCCTCTTCCTTAAAGCTGTCTTCCGGGAGTTGCTCTTCATCGATCACAACCTCCATCTTGTTTATCTCGTGCTCTTTCTTCGCTTTAATGCTTGAAAGGGAAAGGCCTGAAACCCTTTTTCCTATATCCTTCAGCTGGATCTTTGGAGGTGCTTCTGTTTTTTCTTCTTCAGTCTCAGGTTCGTTTGCAGGTATTTCTGCCGGGGTTTCCACTTTTTCTTCTGCAACCGGTTTACTATCGGTTTCTGCAGATGCAGGTACTGGAGTCGGGCTTTCGGTTTTTACGGTTACCGCGCTGCCATTAACAAAAAAGGAAGCGGGAATTATGAAGGGTCCGTCATTTTTTTTTTCTCCATCGAAAGTGATGGAGGCAAGCTGCATAAGGCAAAGTTCTACCAGCAGTCGCTGATTCTTACTGACCTTATAATTCAGATCGCATTCATTGGCCAGCTCTATCGCCTTCATTAAAAAGGGGAGAGAGGTATTCTGAGATTGTTCCGTATATTTTTGCCTGGTGCGTTCTCCTACCTCCAGTAAAGCTATGGTAGAAGGGTTTTTACAGACCATCAGGTCTCTGAAATGGGAAGCGAGTCCCGAAATAAAATGATGCCCGTCAAAACCTTTGGCCAGGGTATCGTTAAAATTGAGAAGTAACTGAGGAATATTGTTTTCCAGTATCCTGTCGGTAGCCTCGAAATAAGTCTCGTAATCGAGTACATTCAGGTTTTCGGTAACCGCCTTTCTCGTTAGCTCGGATCCTGCAAAACTCACCACCCTGTCAAAAATCGAGAGGGCGTCCCTCATAGCTCCGTCTGCTTTTTGGGCAATAATATGAAGAGCATCATCCTCAGCCTGGATCTGCTGGCTTTCTGCAATATATTTTAAATACTCCTTGGCATCGCTTACCGTGATCCTTTTAAAATCGAAGATCTGACAACGGGAGAGGATGGTGGGAATAATTTTGTGTTTTTCTGTAGTAGCCAGGATAAAAATGGCATGTTTCGGAGGCTCTTCCAGCGTCTTCAGGAAAGCATTGAATGCTGCCTGTGAAAGCATGTGAACCTCGTCTATGATATACACCTTGTATTTACCAACCTGGGGAGGGATGCGTACCTGATCGATCAGGCTTCGGATGTCATCCACGGAATTGTTGGATGCCGCATCGAGTTCAAAAATATTAAAGGCGAAATCCTCTTCCGGATTTTCGGTACCGTCCTGGTTGATCTTTTTAGCCAGGATACGGGCACAGGTTGTTTTTCCTACCCCTCTGGGGCCACAGAATAAAAGTGCCTGAGCCAGGTGATTGTTCTCTATGGCATTCAGCAAAGTATTGGTAATTGCCTGTTGCCCGACAACGTCTTTAAACGTTTGCGGGCGATACTTTCTTGCCGATACTATGAAATGTTCCATATAGAAAAACTGGTTCCACAAAGATAAAAATCTCCCAAAGATTTTGAATTCCTGCAACTGAATTTTCGGAGGAGTTATTAACAATTCCTGAGGTTGCTATGAATAAAAAATGTAGTTTTGCGCCGGCAGGCTATCTTATCGCTCCTGTTTATTTCGGGGGAGGAAAGTCCGGACACCAAAGAGCAGTATAGCGGGTAACGCCCGTCCGTTGAAAGACGAGGACAAGTGCAGCAGAAAGAATGTACAGGTAAGGCTGTAGTGAAATCAGGTAAACTCTATACGGTGCAACGCCATGTATACCAGTGTTTGAGGGTTGCTCGCCCGATGCTGGAGGGTAGGCGGTTAGAATTGTCGGGTAACCGGCAATCCAGATAAATGATAAGACCAGACAGAATCCGGCTTATCGGCCTGCTTTTTTTTATTCTTTGGATTTAGCAATCTTCGTCGCAGCAGTTCTCATCCTTTACCAGCTTACAGCTTACTACAGCCAGAAGAGCACCTATAACAGGAGCCAGGAAGTAAAGCCACAAATGTTGGAAGTGACCGGAGATAAGGGCCGGCCCCAAAGAACGTGCAGGATTCATAGAAGCTTTGGTAATAGGGCCTGCAAACATGGCCTCAAGTAATATAACTCCACCGATTGCAATTCCGGCAATCACCCCGATCTCTTTTGAGCCTGTAGAAACATTAATGATCACCACCATAAGAAAAAAGGTGAGCAATAATTCCAGCACAAAGGCCCTTAAAGCATCTACAGACGGGATCGTGGCCCCGTAATATTCGCTGTCGGGAAATAAAAACAACAATAAGGAACTGGCGGCAATAGCTCCAAGGAATTGAAAGAATGCGTATTTGGGAACTTCTTTCCAGGCAAACTTTTTGGCGTAAGCAAAGGCAATGGTTACGGCAGGGTTAAAATGTGCACCCGAGATATCCCCAAATGCGTAGATCATTCCCATTACAATAAGTCCCCAGGTAATAGCTACTCCTACGTGCCCGATCTCTCCTCCGGTTACTTCATTAATGGTCATAGCTCCTGTTCCGCAGAAAACAAGAGAAAAGGTCCCTATAAATTCTGCAATGTAGTTCTTGGAGTTTTTCATCTGTCAATATTTGCTTTTAGGAGACGGAAAGGACAAATCACTTTCAGCCCTTTGCCATGGTTACGGTTTATTTGCAATGGCAAAA
Organism: Leptobacterium flavescens; assembly: GCF_010671605.1. GTDB lineage: Bacteria > Bacteroidota > Bacteroidia > Flavobacteriales > Flavobacteriaceae > Leptobacterium > Leptobacterium flavescens. The sequence continues at coordinate 848,455 of NZ_JAABOO010000002.1, read as the reverse complement.
ATAGAATATTTTAAAATGAGAACGTTATGTGAATGTTAATGATTGGGCAACGGTAAGGGGGAAATATATTTGATTTTACAGTTATATTTTACTGTTTATCTGTTTTAAAGCCCGGAATAAACCGATTCTTATTATTTTTAAGAACAAGCTATTAATCTATGATCAGAGGGGGTATTATTCTGTTTTTTATGTGTGTTTTCGGAGTTTCGGCACAGACCGGATTCACCGAAAAGGGGACACTTCCAGGTGAAGTGGAAGAAAATTCCGGACTCATCTTTTACAATAACAAACTCATTACTCACAACGATTCTGGCGGAGCTGCGGAGCTTTATGAAATAGATACACTTACCAATGCGATAAGCCGGACCGTGAGCATAATGAATGCCACCAATGTTGACTGGGAAGATATAAGCCAGGATAACAATTATATCTATATCGGAGATATCGGTAACAATAGCGGAAGCAGAACGGACCTCAGGATATACCGTATAGCAAAATCCGATTACGATGCAGGAGACACTGTTAATGCGGATATTATCTCCTTCAGTTATGAAGATCAGACCGATTTTACCCCCAGCCTTAATAATACCAACTGGGATGCGGAAGCCCTTTTTGTGTTCGATAATATGCTGGTGATCCTTACCAAGGAATGGATAGACCGGGAAACCTCTGCCTACAGCGTTCCGCTGGAGCCGGGAGATCATATTGCACGTAACCTAGGGGATTTTGACATACAGGGACTGGTAACCGGAGCTACTTACAATCCGGATACCCAATTGCTGTATATCTGCGGATACAGCCCCACTTTGTTGCCTTTTATCAGCAGAAGTTCAGGCCTGACCACGAATAATATTTTTGCCGGAACCCAGATCAAGACCAATATTTCCGAGGAAATAGGTTTTGCCCAGATAGAAGGGATTGCCGGAATTTCATCTGACCGCTATATGTTTTCCAGTGAAAGGAGTACCGCATTTTTTACTCTGGAACCCAAATTGTTTGCTTTCAATACCGATGATGGGTCTAACCCGGATGAGGTTGATATAGATCTGGTAATTTTTCCTAATCCCGGAAGCGATTTTCTGAATTTTGAGAACCGACTTAATGCTCCACTTCTCCGGTTGATCATTTTTGACGAGACCGGCAGGAAGGTCATTGATGAAAATGCTTCTGCTATTGAAGACAACCGATTAGATATATCTTCGTTACAAACGGGTTTTTATCATATAAAGTTTTGTTTTGAATCCCGAACCGTGAGTAAGAGTTTTATCAGGAAATAACTGTAACTGCAAGCTCATTTTAAGTTTTCCTTAACATTTAATACCTTTTTTATGGAGTAATTTCGTGCTAGTAATAACTAACACTAATAAAAACATGAAAAAAATAGCATTATTTTTCAGCTTTGTAATAGCCGCACTTACTGTAAATGCGCAGGTTACAACACCACAGCCAAGTCCAACGGCCAAAATAGAACAAAAGGTAGGTCTTACCGATGTAAGCGTAACTTACTCCAGGCCATCTATGAAAGGAAGAACAATATTCGGAAACCTGGTTCCTTATGGAGAATTATGGAGAACAGGTGCCAATGCCAATACGGTAATTAGCTTTAGCGATGATGTAAAAGTAGGAGGTCAGGAATTAAAAGCAGGATCCTATGCGATCTTTACCAAGCCTTCGGCAACTTCCTGGGAAGTGATCTTTTATGCAGATACCAACAACTGGGGAACTCCAGGAGAATGGGATGAAAGTAAAGTAGCAGCAAAAGTTTCTGCCAATGTAGTGAAGGTTCCTTTTAAAGTAGAGAGCTTTACCATAGATTTCAATAACCTTGGCAATAGCGGTGCAAACCTTGAATTTATCTGGGAGCAGGCGTATGTAGCCGTTCCTTTTGAGGTACCGACAGAAAAAGCGGTTCTTGCAAGTATTGAAAGAACTATGTCTGGTCCTTCTGTAAACGACTACTACTCTGCAGCAGTATATTACCTGGAAGAAGGAAAAGATCTTAACAAAGCCAAGGAGTGGATAAACAAAGCCATTTCTAACAGAGAGCAACCTGCTTTCTGGATGTACAGACAGAAATCTTTGATCCTTGCAAAAATGGGAGATAAGAAGGGAGCTATCGCGGCAGCTAAAGAATCTCTTAAACTGGCTAAGGCAGCACCTAACGCAGATTACGTAAAGCTAAACGAAGATTCACTTAAGGAATGGGGAGCTTTCTAAAAAGTGCCATTTCCAAGAAATAAAAAAGGCCTGGTGTTTAACACCGGGCTTTTTGTTTTTAATACTTTAAACCGATCAGGTTTCTTATCTTATCGAGGAGTTGGATGAGTTGTAAACTCATTTCAAAAGACATCAGAGGACTCTCCTTTTTGCCCTGCAGAAAAAGCTCGGTCATATGGGCTGCCTCATAACTGTATCCTCTGCTGGTATATCCGAAATCGAGAGTTTCTTCTTTTCCGTTATCAGGTTTGATAGTAATGTCTGTTGCTTCATGAAAACGGGTATTCAGATGAAGTTCTCCCTGTTCACAGTAAAATACAGCTTTGGTAGGTGTGTCCTCTCTCACCGTACTTTTGAGACGTGCTACCGCACCGTTCTTATATTTAAACCTGATGAGGCATTCATCGTCCACTCCGGTCTGGCAAAGATTGGCATCAGCTTCTATTTCATCCGGATACCCCAGAGAAGATAAGGCAGCAAAAACCGGATAAATACCAATATCCAGCAAAGTTCCTCCACCAAGTTCTTTGTTAAAAAGCCGGGAATTGGGATCGAAGGCAGCATAAAAACCAAAATCTGCTTCCAGCTTTTTTACTTTCCCAAGTTTTTCCTCCCTGATAAAATCCAGGGCAAAACGAAAGTGGGGAAGAAAGCAGGTCCACATAGCCTCCATAAAAAGGGTATCGTTCTCCTTTGCAGCTTTGATCATTCCGCTGACCTGCTCTGTATTCATGGCCAGGGGTTTTTCGCAAAGAACAGCTTTTCTGTTTCTCAGGCAAAGCAGGCTATTCTCATAATGAAATACATGAGGAGTGGCTATATAAACAATATCAACTTCCGGATCTTCCACGAGCTCATTGTAAGTCCCGTAGGAACGCGGAGCGTTGTATTCTGAGGCGAACTCCTCAGCTTTCTTCAGATCTCTTGAAGCTACGGCATATAGTTCGGCCTGAGCGACCTGTTGCAGATCCTGTGCAAATTTATGAGCGATCCTTCCCGGACCTATAATTCCCCAGCGTACTACTTTTTCAGGAAGTGCCATTGCTTACTTTATTAAATGCCGTTAAGAGAACCGCAATTAAGATAACAAGCGCACATCCGATAAAGTTTAACCATAAATACCCGATCATCTCATCAACATAAACAAATTGATAATAAATGTAAAAGATGATCAATTGAGTTATAACTGCCGATAAGAAAACAGCATTTGCTTTTATAAACTTAAAGAAAAAGGCCAGTAAAAATATTCCGAGGATATTTCCGTAGAATACCGAACCAATAATGTTTACCAACTGGATGAGGTTATCCACCAAAGAACCGAAACTGGCAAAAATAATGGCTATGACCCCCCAGAGCAGGGTAAACCATTTAGAGGCATTTACATAATGCTTATTATCTCTTTCTTCCTTTCCTTCATGGCTTCGTTTATAAAGGTCAATAGCAGTAATGGTACCCAATGCATTCAATTCGGATGCGGTAGATGACATAGCCGCAGACAGAATAACCGCTAACAGCAGTCCGATAAGCCCTCTGGGCAGGTTGTTCAGGATAAAATGAATAAATACGTAATCCTTATCGTTGGTTTCCTGAGAATCATCAGCTTTCTTTATAATGGCACGGGCTTTCTCACGATTTTCCCGCTCCATCTCATTAATACTCACAATGGTGTTTTGGGCATCCTTTATAGTGTTGTATTCCTTTACATCCAGTACTGATGAGAAATGCTCCTGAGCCATTTTCTTTTCGACCTCCAGTTTCTGATGCTCTGCCTCCAGAGCCTGGTATTCTTCTTTGTAGTCCGATTTAAGTACCATTTCCGTGGCAGCCGGATTAAAATTTAATGGTGATGCATTGTACTGATAGAAGACAAATACCATCACCCCTACAAGAAGGATAAAGAACTGCATAGGAACCTTTAACAGGCCGTTAAAGATGAGCCCTAACTGACTTTCCCGGATCGATTTCCCGGAGAGGTATCGTTGCACCTGACTCTGATCGGTACCAAAATAGGAGAGAGCTAGGAAAAAACCACCGGTAATCCCACTCCAGAAAGTATATCTGCTTTTGGTATCCAGTGAAAAGTTGAGAATATCGAGTTTTCCGTTAGCACCGGCTATTTTCATTGCCTTGCTAAAAGTAATATCAGAAGGGAGATAACTCAGAATAAGAAAAAAGGCTACAAACATTCCGGTCATGATCACGAACATCTGTTGTTTCTGAGTTACACTCACTGCTTTTGTTCCTCCGGATACCGTATAGATAATTACCAGTAATCCGATGATCACGTTTAAGGTCTTCAGATCCCATCCGAGGACAGCAGAGAGAATAATGGCAGGAGCAAAGATGGTGATCCCTGCAGCCAGCCCCCTCTGAACAAGAAATAAGACCGCAGCCAGTGTCCTGGTTTTAAGGTCAAACCTCCTTTCGAGGAATTCATATGCTGTAAATACGTTTAACTTGTGATAAATTGGTATAAAGACCATACATATGACCACCATGGCCAGAGGAAGTCCGAAATAAAACTGAACAAAACCCATTCCGTCGTGAAATGCCTGTCCGGGGGTGGAGAGGAAGGTGATGGCACTGGCCTGAGTAGCCATGACCGATAGTCCGATGGTCCACCATTTGGCTTCCTTGTTTCCTAGAATATAATCTTTAACGTCTTTACTACCTCTTGTTTTTAGAACTCCGTACACTACAATAAAAAGCAGTGTACAGATAAGTATTACCCAATCAATTTTATCCATGGATTATCGGTTTCCGGTCATTATAAAATAAAAAATAAGTATGTAGATGAGATTAGCTATAAGAACCACAGTATAGCTTTTTCTCCAGACAAATTTATTGAGCATAGGTTTATCCTTTTATGTTTTCTCTTTTTTCTATTTTGGTTTTCCCGATAGACAGCATATTGGCAAAAAGCTTATATGCACCGGGTACTCCCGCAGGAAGTTCCCTGAAGAAACTCAGACCGGTATAAATATAATGACCTTTTCCGTAAGGAGCTACAAGTAAGCTCCCGTCTTTAGCATTCTCTCCCTTGTCGTTCATAGAAAGGACCGCTGTAAATTCACTTCCCCATTTATTCGGGAAATACAGGCCTCTTTCCTGTACCCATCCGTCAAAATCCGTTTCCTGGATCTTATTAGGGAAGTTTAAGAGGGAATGCTTTTTGGCCAGCAGGCGTACTTCTGCATTCTCATCGGTTACCCTGTCTCTGGATAACTGCAGATCATACGGGGCCAGGTTATCGATACCCAGGCCATTTCTCCTGGCGGTATTGTACTGGATGATGAGATTTCCTCCGTCATTCACATACTCCAACAGGAATTTTTGCTTGAACCTAAGCGATTGTACAACATTGTAGGCACGGATCCCCACTACGATAGCATCGTATTTTTCGAGGGTACCTTCTTCAATATCTTCGGGTTGTATGGTAACAACATTATAACCTATTTGTTTCAGACTTTCCGGAACACCATCACCTGCACCAACAATATAACCTATGTTCTCACCGGCTTTCTCAATATTGAGGCGAACCACTTTAGCTTCTGACGGAAGCAATACGGATTGCTTTGGTATATGATCGTAATTAATTTCTATAAGTTCTTTGGAATAGTTACGACCTTCTGTTTCGATAACCGGATTGATATAACCTTCACTTTCATTATCCGGAGGACTAACCGTAAACACAACTGTTTTTTCATCGCCTTTCTGGGCAATTGAAAAATCTATTCGCTCCGGGCTTACTTTCCATCCGGCAGGATAGGATAGAGAAACGGTTCCGTTAAGATTGGATTTACCCGCTTTTATTTTTACCGGAAATTCTCTTGGATTGGCATCGGCAAAGATGGTTACCTTATCTGCCATACTTGCCGTAGCCGGAGGAAGTATCTCGAAAGGCTCGTAGATCTCTCCTTTGGCAGGGTTTCCGTATTTAAAGACCAGGTCTTTATCAAAGCTTATGTCTGTATTCCCGATCTGCAGGGTAAACCTTACCGAGATCGCTCTTGGTGTTTCGGGAAGCCCTCTCAGCATGATATCATCTACTTTATACGTACCTAAAGACCCTTTGCTTTCTAACCAGTAGGGAGCTGTATACTTTGCATCGGCTGCAATGGAAAAATCCAGTCTTTCATTCCAACGTTTGTTATCCTGCAGAATTTGTCCGGGATTCGTTTTCTGGTTGTATCCGGATAGCTCTACCGACTTAAGGACAATTTTCTGGCTGCTTCTGTTCAGCGCTTCCAGGTTAATTGTTACTTTCTCCCCCGGTGCAGCTGAGGACTGATTTGCTACAGCTTCCAGATATAAACCTGTTACCGCTTCTATGATCCTTTTTATTTCTTTTGATTTCAGATCCCTCCAGTGCTTATTCTCCAGCTTCTGGATAAGATCATAAGCCTTGAGCAGTTCCGGAAGGTGTGAGGAAGGATCGTTAAAATTAAAATTCTTTTCCACTCCGTCCATAATGGATTTAACTGCCTGTCCGCCCTTAACTCTGGTCCATGTGGTATTGATCCCTTCAAAAAGGTTGGTCTTGTCTTTCGGCGCATCACCTTTCAGCAATTCCACCCATTCTTCCTGGCTTCCTCTAAAGGAAACCCTTCCGAAGCCCTGGCAAAGGTGTTGACTACTGGCAATAGAGGCTATTTCATTATTGGAAAGACCTTTTAGAGGGTAATATACTCCCACATCTACAGAGACGAGATTGGTCTTATCTGCTTTATCAAAGTTTTCTCTGCTTCCGTAGAACCACCAACCGGTGTTAAAGAAAAGTCTTTTGGGTTGCCAGGTATCTACATATTTAAGTTGTTCGGGATATACATTTTTATCGTTTACAATATCGAAAGCCTCTACACTTAAAATAGCAGAAGTAGTATGATGTCCGTGTGTAGTTCCCGGAGTACGATGGTTGAACCTGTTGATAATTACATCGGGTTTTAGCTTTCTTATGGCCAGTACCACATCGCTTAGAACCGCATCTTTATCCCAGATACTTAAAGTCTCATCCGGGTGTTTGGAAAAACCAAAGTCATTGGCCCTGGTAAATAGCTGTTCTCCTCCGTCTACACGTCTTGCTGCCAGAAGTTCTTCTGTTCTTAAAACCCCGAGGAGTTCTCTTAATTCGGTACCGATAAGGTTTTGACCTCCATCACCCCTGGTCAGGGAAAGATAGGTTGTTCTGGCTTTGATATTGTTGGCCAGATAAGCAATCAGACGGGTGTTCTCATCGTCGGGATGTGCCGCAATATAAAGGGCAGTTCCCAGAAAGTTGAGTTTTTGAACGGCTTCATAGATCTCTGTAGAAGATAGTTTTTTAGGAGCCTGCGCCTGAACCGAAAAATTAAATAGAAAAATAATGAGCAGAAGTATAGACTTTCTCATACTGGTGTTTTTTATTAGAGTTGCACCAAATATACTAAGAATAGCCATCTTAGCTCTTCTTTTAAAGTTTCTTTAACAGCTTTTCATTCTCCTGCTTCAGACCCTTTTATAAGTGAGATTTCAGATACCCAGACTGTCCCTCAAAGCCAGGTCTGCATTGGAGTTCTTTCTCCAGTACGGGCTTTTTATCGACTTTATTTTCTTTGCCGTAGAGGTAAGGGTTTTGGCATTTGGTCCGAATCCGCTTTTAAAGGATTCTGTCCATCCTTCTATCTGGAAAGGAAAAGCGGCACCGAACTCTATACTCAGTGTTCTTCCCAGTTCGGGATATTCTATTCGATAAACTTTTAAGGCTCCTTTTTCTTCGATGGAAGCGATAGCTTTATAGGCTTTTAATTCTTTATGCCTCAACCTGGAATATTCAAGAGAAGGGATGATATTTAGTTCACCCGTTGGTAGTCCGTCAGGGTTGATCCTGATCTTAGCCCAAAGTTCGTTTTCCAGGATGCCTTTTTCTATTGAAAAATCCTTATCAGCTTCCCCTTCAAAATACGAATGGGAGCTCACCTCAAACTTTTTCCGGTTGTTTAACTGAGAATACACATGCCCGCACCATTCCTGAACACTGTTAGATACTTTAATGGCATGACGATTATCCGAAACCGGGTAAAAAGTACTGGTCATAATGGAATAGGGATATACACCGGTCAAATAATTCTTAGTACTGTTCAGTTTTAAAACGGGTACATTGTCTGGATTTCTCCTGTCTGCCTTAACCTGTACATCTGGGAGGAAGTCTTCGGTTACAAAAACAAGTACGGCCTTTCCGTCTCTGAGTTCTCCGTAACGGGCCTGCTCGATCTGATAGGAGGTAAGCTCTGCTTCTCCTGCATACCAGTATTTTTTAAATTCTTCAGAAAGATTTTTTTTAGGATTTTCAGCAGAAACCTTAATATCTTCGGTTTTGGTATCGTTTTTTGCAACTTCTTTTTTGGTGGTATTGGAACAGGCCAGGATAACTATGGCCATAAATACAGAAGCCGGTAAAATATATTTTGCGAATTTCATTTTGGATCTTTTTAGATGGTTATTCAAAAGTATTGAAAAGCCCTTAGCTTACCATACTCCTTAACGTTTTATAAACAAGATGCGTAGGGAGTCCCATAACATTAAAATAGGAGCCTTCAATTTTAGTTACGGCTATAAAACCTATCCATTCCTGAATGCCGTAGGCTCCGGCCTTATCAAAAGGCTTGAATTGATCTACATAGAACCATATCTCTTCATCACTCAATTCCTTAAAGTAGACTTTTGTGATGGCGTTGACCGTTTTTTGAGCGTTTTTGGTGGTAAAACATACCGAGGTGATCACTTCATGAGAATTGTTGGAGAGCGACCGGATCATATTAAAGGCGTCCTCCCGGTTTTTGGGTTTACCCAGGGCTTTGCCTTCAGACCATACAATGGTATCTGATGTGATCAGGATCTCTTTTTCCTTTAATTCCTCTCTAAGAGGTAAGGCTTTTATCTGCGCCAGGTAATCGGAAATATCACTGCCTCTCAGGCGATCCGAATAGATCTCTTCAACTTCTTTTAAACGGATCTCGAAATCCAGGCCCAGGTCTTTGAAAAACTGTTGCCTTCTGGGCGAACCTGATGCCAGGATGATATGGTAGCCTTTTAGCTCTTCGTGCAACATCTATATTCCTTTTAAAATATAATAATGAACCGGGATTATGGAAAGCACCCCAAACACCATAAGCAATTTTAATATCATGCTCAATGTAGCAAAATCTTTTCTCTTTTTGGCTTCCCAACCCGAAAAAAGGAAATAGAAGAGAGGTGCCATCAGCAGGAAGAGAAAATAAATAACAAGGATGCGGTTTTCAAAGAGATAGGTGTATACAAAATAAAAGACCCCGGCCAGCGGAAGCAGGCTTAATGTACAAACCACTTTTACCGTCCGCTCTTTTCCCAGGATAATGGGGAGAGTACGAATGCCATGGGTATAATCGCCGTCTACATCTTCAATATCCTTGATGATCTCCCTCATAAAATTAATAAAGAAGGCAAATGCCGAATAGATCAGCAGGATGCGGAAGAGGTATTTAACCACATATTCATTGGTCTCCGAAATGAGTGGTAGAACGTCAAAAATACCTATGATAAGGATACTTGCTGCTACCAGAAGGGAAACCAGAAGATTGTTGATTATCAGGATCTGTTTGATGGTAGTTGCATAAAAATAGAGCAGGCCGGCAATCATCACAAAGAGAACGGCAAATCCCGATTTTCCGATAAGGTTGGAAATATAAAACCCGAGGGCAACCCCTGCAAATGTGAGGATGAGGTAAGCATTGTTTGCCTGCTTTTCACTTATCGATCTCCCGACAATTCGTTTTGCGGGTCTGTTTACCTGATCTATCTCCTGATCCTGAATATCGTTAATGATGTTTCCGCCTGCGGCTATACATAAGGTAGCCAGAACGAGCATCCCGAATTCCATATTACTCAGGGCTGTTTCCCGAAAAAAGGAATCGATAAGGAAATGCTTGAACAAAACCTGGGTAAGCCCGATAATGATCAGATTCGGATAACGGATAAGATTCAGGAATCGCATCATGAGCTAGTTGTAATCGGCTTCAAAATTGTTATTCCATTTTCCCTGTACCTTAAGTACTTGTTCTATTACGTCGCGGGCACATCCTTTTCCGCCTTTTTTATGTGAAATATATTTACTGATGTTCTTTATTTCCGGAGCTGCATCCTGAGGGCAGCAGGGCAGGCCTATCATCTGCATGGGCGGCAGGTCGGGAATATCATCGCCCATATAAAGCACATTTTCGGCCTTAATCCCGTAAATATCAAAGTACTCATCCAGTTGTTCGGTCTTATGGCTAATTCCAAGATAGATATCGGTTACTCCCAGCCCTTTGAGACGTTGGCGTACCCCTTCGTTATTTCCTCCCGAAATGATGCAGACATTATAGCCTTTATCTACCGCGGTTTTAATAGCATAGCCATCTTTGATATTCATATTGCGGAGCATTTGCCCGTCTGTAGTTACGATAATAGTTCCATCGGTCAATACCCCGTCTACATCAAAAACAAAAGTGGTTATATGTTCCAGGTATTCCTTATAGCTTTTTTCCTCCATGTGCTGATAAAATTGATGAAGTAAGTGTTTTATATAGTTCGGTATATTGCGGGAAAGAGTTTTCCAGCATATACAATTGTTTTTCTATGGTCTTGGCATCGCCTCTTTTGGCAGGACCGGTCTGCGCCTCATAGGGGGGCAGTTCTTTTATTTTTTTGGAAGTCTCCTCAATCAAAGGTTGAAGGATCTCAAAACTCAGATCGTTAAAATGGCAGATATCACTCCCGATCTGATAGAGGTGATTCACAAAATTATTGACAAACACTGCTGCCAGGTGCATCGATCTTCGTTGCTCACTGTTTACCTCATATATTTTTTGGGAAATAGCTTCCGCCAGTGTTTTAAGGGTATCAAGATCCTCTTTCTTTTCGGCTTCCAGGCAAAGCGGGATATTATTAAAATCGGTTTTTTTACCCCTGGAGAGTGTCTGGAGAGGATAAAAGACCCCTCTTCTGTGTTTACTATCCAAAGCATTGATATCAACACTCCCCGAAGTATGTGCCACCAGGCTGTTTTTAAAGGGAAGCGTCTCGGAAAAAGGACCAATCGCATCATCGGAAATAGCCACGATATACACATCTGCCGGTTTTAAGTCCGATAACTCCTCGGTTACATCTACCTTGTCCTTGTATTTTTCGATGTGTTTTTTATCTCTACCGAACCACTGTAACAGCCTGATATCCTGCGATGAGGAAAAGGCCTCGAACAAATGGGTGGCTACATTACCCGCTCCGAGTATGCTGAGTGTTAACATGTGGCTAAAATAAACATATTTAGAGATAGATCTTCCTGTCTTTTATAGATAATTTTTTCTGCTGCTCTAACTTTTTTACAGCCCTGATTACCGTTTCTACCCTTAAGCCCGTCAGTTCGGAAATCTGCTGGCGGGTAAGATTCACTTCATAAATATCTTCTTTTCCCGATTCTGTTTTGAGAAAGTTCAGCAATGTTAGTATCCTGTGCTCCGGCGGATAGACCGAAACTTCCTTAACGATCGTTGCCTTATAGTGTATCCTGTTGCATAAATTGGCCGTTAACTGCAAATGTGCTTCCGGGTTTTCTTTTAAAAGATCGAGGAATTTTTCCCGCGGAAGGATATAGAGAACAGTGTCTCTGGTGGCTATGGCGCTGGCCGGGTAATTAAAATTTCCCAACAGGGGAGGTTCTCCAAAACTTTGCCCGTCTTTAAAATATCCCTGAACAAATTCCTTCCCTTCCGGGCTCAGGTTGAACATTTTTATTTCCCCGTTTTTGATCTGATAGTAAAAATTAGAAGTACCTCCTTCTTCGAAGATCAATTGTCCTTTGCTGTAGGATCTCTCGGTAAAGGGATAGTTATTTAGAATTTCAAAAGCGATCATTTGTATATGATTTGGATCATAAAATAACAAAGATAACAAGGGCAATTTTGTAATGTGAAATTAAAAAATAAAAATTGCAATGACATATTATCATCAATACCTGGCTAAGTTCAGGGAGAACTATATGATGTATATTCCGCTGACCATTATCCTTCAGAGTTGCCTGGGATCTGTGGCTGCAATGTATATCCTGCAAAATAATGACAGACCTTTTTTCCTTGTGCAATTATTTCTTTGTGTTTGTGTATGTATGTTTTACAATGCGGCTATCCTGGCGCAGTTAAAAACAAAAATTGTCTTTAATTTGCTGTTGATTAGTTTGTTCCTAAACACAGTTCTGATCGTTATTAATTATTTATGAGTATTAAAAAAGACATTAAAAGCAGGGAAGATGTTTTTCTTCTTATCACCACTTTCTACGGAAGAATAAGAAAGGACGAACTATTGGGCCCTTTTTTTAACAAGCATATACATGACTGGGAAAGTCATTTTGAACGTCTTACCGATTTTTGGGAGACCAATCTCTTCTTTGTGAAGAAATTTAAAGGAAACCCGCTGCAAAAACACCAGGAAGTAGATACTGCTCATGACCATAAGATATCCGAATATCATTTCGGAATATGGCTGAATCATTGGTTTCAGACACTGGATGAATTATTTGAAGGAGAGAATACAGAAAAGGCAAAGGCAAGGGCCCGGAACATGGGAAGTTTTATGTATCTGCAGATGTTTAAATCCCGAAGTTCGAAAAACGGAGAAAAGACAGAATAGCTACAGATGAAAAAAGATTGTTAATAAAGGTGAATTTTGCCAAAAAGACCGTAATTTTGCAGACTGAAATTCACACCGTAAAGTCTTTATCTACAATGACTGATTATATAAAGAAAATTCTTTTTTCTACCCGATTAATGGCCGTCCTCTTTATTGTTTTTGCTACCGCTATGGCTTTCGGAACTTTTGTCGAAAGTTGGTACAGTACGGAAACTGCCAGAATATGGATCTATAATGCCAAATGGTTCGAGGCCATTATGGTATTTTTTGTGATCAATTTTATTGGAAATATCTGGAGGTATAAACTCCTTCGCAAAGAGAAATGGGCAGTGTTGCTGCTACATATTTCCTGGATCCTTATTATTCTCGGAGCTTTTGTAACCCGTTATATCAGCTACGAAGGGATTATGCCGATCAGGGAAGGAGCTACGGAAAGCTATTTCTTTTCCGAAAAGACCTATGTTACGGTGCTGGTTGACGGAGAGATAGACGGACAGGCGTTAAGAAAGGAACTCAAAGATGATGTATTAGTCAGTAAGGAAGGTATACGCGCTAACTTTCCGTGGAATGACAATTTTAATAAACAGGACTTTACGATCTCCTATGCTGGCTTTATTGAAGGAGCAGATGAGGGACTCATTCCCGATGAAAACGGAGATGAATATCTTAAGATCGTTGAAGCCGGAGGAGGGAACAGACACGATCATTATCTGAAGAACGGAGAGATCGTTAGTATTCACAATGTGCTTTTTGCTCTTAACAAACCTACCCGGGGAGCAATAAATATCAGAACTACAGACTCTATTTACACCATAGAATCTCCTTTTGAAGGCGATTTTATGAGAATGGCAGACCAGTTTAGAGGTACGGTCGCTAAGGACAGTGTACAACCTCTGATGCTCAGATCTCTTTATAATACGGCCGGAATGCAGTTTGTTTTTCCGGAACCCCTGATAAAAGGAAGTTACGGAGTGATAGAACTTCCGGAAGATCAGAAGACCAAAAATTCTCAGGATGCCATTATCCTGAATGTCACTACTCAGGGGCAAACAGAACAGATCAAATTACTGGGAGGAAAGGGGATCATCAACGATCCAAGGCATATAGCCCTTGGAGGTCTGGATTTCTACCTTTCCTACGGTTCTATCCGTCAGGAATTGCCATTCAGTATTAAACTAAACGACTTTATAGCCGAGAAATATCCGGGAACCGAAAATGGTTACTCCTCATTTATGAGTAAAATTACTGTAAACGACGAACGCTCTTTCGATTACGAGATCTTTATGAACAATGTACTAGATCACGGGGGATACAGATTCTTCCAGGCATCTTTTCAACCCGATGAAAAAGGAACTGTTCTTTCGGTAAATCACGATTTCTGGGGTACCTGGATCACGTATATCGGATATTTCCTTTTGTATCTCGGGCTGATGGGAATTATGTTTTATGGGAAGACCCGCTTCAGGGATCTGGGTAAAATGCTCGAAAAGATCAAAGAAAAAAAATCGGCACTTAGCCTGATCCTTATTCTTGCTACCGGATTTAGCGGACTTGCACAGCAAACCGATGCGCATACAGAAGATGACGGGCATGTGCATAATGCATTACCAACACCGGCTCAGATAGATTCAGTCTTATATACTACCAAAGTATTACCGGAACACGCGGCAAAATTCGGAGCTCTTGTTATCCAGGATGACGGCGGAAGAATGAAACCGGTGAATACCTTCGCATCCGAATTGCTCAGAAAGATCAGTAAGAACGATGTGTACAAGGATATGGATGCCAATCAGGTATTCCTTTCCATGATACAGAATCCGGCAGTCTGGTTTAATATCGACTTTATGTACCTGAAAAGGGGGAACGATAGTATCAGGAGCCTTATCGGTGTGGATAAGGATCAGAAATATGTAAAAGCAATTGATTTCTTCGATGCTCAGGGGAATTATAAACTGGCACCTTATCTGCAGGAGGCATATTCCACAAATACCCCTAACCAGTTCCAAAAGGATTTTAAAGAAACAGATCAGAAACTGGGCTTGCTGAACAGGGCTTTGGGAGGTCAGATATTAAAGATATTTCCTCTGCCGGAAGATGACAACAACAAATGGGTGTCTGCAGTTGAGTTTAATGCCGGTCAACTTGAGGTGAAAGACTCTCTGTACAGTAATTTTATTAAGCGTTCCCTGCCATTCTATATGCTGTCTTTAAGACAGGCTAAAGCTTCCGGCAATTACGAACAGGCTGATAAATTACTGGAGGCCTTCAAACAAAACCAGCAGAACTACGGATCGGAAGTTCTGCCTTCGGACAAAAAAGTAAATGCAGAGATCCTGTATAACAAATACGATATTTTTAAGAAGCTTTTCAGTTGGTATATGTATGCGGGAACTCTGATGTTCATTTTCCTTATCATACAGATATTCAAGGATCGTAAAGCTATCGGTGTGCTGATAAAGATCAGTAAGATAGCCATTGTTGTACTCTTTATTTTGCATACCGCCGGACTTATAGCCCGTTGGTATATTTCGGGCCATGCTCCCTGGAGTGATGCCTATGAGAGTATGATATATGTTGCCTGGGCCACCATGGCACTCGGACTGGCTTTTGCAAAGAAAAGTGACCTTACCATTGCGGCAACGGCCTTTGTAACCTCCATGATCCTGATGATTGCACACTGGAACTGGATGGATCCTGCTATTGCCAATCTTCAGCCGGTACTTAACAGTTACTGGTTAATGATACACGTATCTGTAATTGTAGGTAGTTATGGTCCGTTTACGCTCGGAATGATCCTGGGAGTAGTGTCGTTATTGCTGATGCTGATGACCACCAAAAAGAATAAGAAGAAAATGGAGCTCAATATCCAGGAGCTAACGGTGATCAATGAGCTGGCTTTAACGGTAGGACTTGTAATGCTTACCATAGGGAACTTCCTTGGAGGTCAGTGGGCAAATGAAAGCTGGGGACGTTACTGGGGATGGGATCCTAAAGAAACCTGGGCCCTGATAAGTATTATGGTCTATGCTTTCGTGATCCACATGCGCCTGGTACCTGGTCTGAGAGGAAAATGGATATTCAACTTCTTTAGTATCGTTGCCTACGCAAGTATTATGATGACCTATTTCGGGGTTAACTTTTATCTCACAGGATTGCACAGTTATGCCAGCGGGGAAAAAATTATCACTCCGAACTTTGTGTATTACTCTGTAGTAGTGGTGTTTATATTGGGAGCATTGAGTTTCTGGAGATATAAAAAGCACTATGCAAAGGCTTAAACAGTCTTACCCTTAACATATTTTTAATTGCATTTCTTTAAGGTTTTCTGAAAGTTGTGGCGGTTTTTCACGACTTCTTGGAAAAGAACCTAAAAAAATGAGAAAGAAATACATCGGCAGCTTGTTCTTGCTATGCGCTATGCTGGTGTTTGTATCCTGCAACTCCGAGGATAATTCTTCCGTTTTTGTAGATGATGGTAATCTCGCTAATCTCGTAGCTAACAATCAGATTGAAATAGATAATGTAATTGCCTGTGCTTCGGGCTCTGATGAGGATGCAAATCAAATTATCGCATATGTATATCCCAGAGAAGGAGTTCGGGATATCCGCTTTTACGAAACCGAAAACGCAGAAGTGGATAAAGACGATTATGAGAATTACACGCAGATAGACCTTCCCGCTGAAGATTTTTTCAACGGTTACCTGAAGAAATTCACCAGGACCACCGAAGAGGAAAAATGGATCATTATTAGCTTTTTTGAGGGAGATGTGCTTCAGTTATCCAATCCAATCAGATTAAAACATAAAACCATTCCCACAGAATTTACAGATGAAGTTGCCATAGACAGTTCCGTGCCCTCCATGCCGGTTTTTGAATGGGAAGATGGTGCGGTAGAGGAGAATGCTATTTATTTCCAGGTGGTTTCTACCGATGAGGAGGACTTTCTTTCGGGAACTTATACTTTTGAACGGAATTTTCAATACTACGTGCTGGATAACGTAGTCCTTAATATAACTACAGAATTACCACCTGCTTTGTCTGCCGGTGTCCCATACGGTTTTACACTGATGGGAGTCAGCGAAGACAATTGGGTGAATCTATTTATTCAAAAAAGTTTTATTCCTTAAAATATGAGATCAATTTTACTATCGGCTTTCCTGCTGATAACATCTGTTAGTATGGCGCAAAATACGACCGGAAACCCAAAAATAATATCAGAACTTAAGATAGAGGGGCTGAAAAAGACCAAAGAATCCCTGATCCGGAAAATTGCCAGAGTAGAAGCAGGACAGGAACTGGATACGGTAGCCATTGCTGAAGATATTGAGCGTTTAAAGAGGCTGGCATCGACCGCTTATGCCGATTATGAGATCACTCATAAGGAAAATGGAGAATATATAGTTACTTATAGAATAGAAGAGAACTTCACCATCATTCCGGGGCTGAATATCTTTACGGCAAATAACGGGGATGTAGCCTTTAGGGTGGCCATTTTTGAATTCAACCTCTTCGGACAAAACATTACCACCGGAGGTTTCTTCCTGAGAGATGTATTTAACTCCTATGGAGGATACTGGGAGGCTCCTTACCTGTTTAGTGATAAACTGGGAGTATCCTTTAACCACAAGAACAATACGACCTTCGAACCGATCTTCTTTAATGATTCGGAGGCTAATTATAAATACGAGAACAAGAATTATGAAGCCAAGCTGCTTTATAATTTTGATTTCCATCACAGGGCAGAGCTTGGGATCAATTATACCGATGAGGATTATGAATTCCTGGAAGGAGCTACCAGCCCTGATGTACCTCTTACTGCCAGATCCAGTCAGCTGGCCTACCGCGCCCTATATGAATATGCCAATGTGGATATTGTATATCAGTATATAACCGGGGTAAGGGTGAAGACCACTGCTCAATACATAAACAATCCGAACGAATTACTGAACAGTTCCTTTATAGGAACAACAGAGTTCCAGTACTTTGCCAAAATAGGGCAGAAAGGTAACTGGGCTACGAGAACACAGGCTCTGTACGCATCTAATACCGAATCGGCCTTTGCACCTTTTGTAGTAGATAACAACCTGAACATAAGAGGTTCCGGAAATATTCAGGACAGGGGAACCGCAGCCCTGA
The DNA here is from genome assembly GCF_010671605.1 of Leptobacterium flavescens. Classification (GTDB taxonomy): domain Bacteria; phylum Bacteroidota; class Bacteroidia; order Flavobacteriales; family Flavobacteriaceae; genus Leptobacterium; species Leptobacterium flavescens. The sequence continues at coordinate 830,424 of NZ_JAABOO010000002.1, read as the reverse complement.
TCCTCAATACCGAATACAGGCATACCTTCTATGAAAAAGGATGGTTTGTATTTCAGGGGAATGTTTTTGTAGATGCGAGTACCTGGAGAAATCCTAACCGCGACCTGAGCGAATTGATCGATGGAAGCACCCTTCGTGTCAACCCGGGAATAGGAGTAAGATTTATTCACAAACGTATTTTTAATGCGGTGATCAGGCTTGATTACGGTTTCGGGATAACCGATAACGGAGATAGCGGTCTGGTATTCGGAATAGGTCAATTCTTTTAAAATAAGGGAATTGCGCCGGCAACTCCTTAGGACAATTCCAATTTTTTTTAAATATCTTTTTTGAGTTGTCAAAAAAATGACTCATCTTTGCTTCATCATGAAGTTATGAGAATTATATTAAATATACCGTCACTGGCCGTGATACTGGCATAAATCCGGAGCTTTTCCGGATCAGTCGACTGTTTTAAACTTTTCTACAATATATAATTCTTAAATATAATGACGTCACAGACACAAAAACTCACTTTTAAAAAGTTATTAGGATACTTTAAAATTGCTGTAACCGGTAAGGAACAGGAATTTACCAGTGGTAGTATCCGTAGAGCCATCTTTATGCTCTCCATTCCTATGATCCTGGAGATGCTGATGGAATCTATTTTTGCACTGGTAGATATAGCCTATGTATCACGGGTCAGCGTAAATGCAGTGGCCACCATCGGACTTACCGAATCGGTGCTTACACTGGTCTATGCTGTTGCTATCGGCTTAAGTATGGCCGCTACCGCCGTAGTGGCGAGAAGAGTAGGGGAAAAAGATATAAAAGGAGCTAATCAGGCTGCGGTACAGGTAATTTTTCTCGGAGTCGGGATTGCTGTGATCATCAGTGTTATTGGGATCCTTTTCCCAAGAGAGATCCTCGGATTGATGGGAGGAGAACAGGATCTTATAGATGAAGGTTACGGCTATACCCAGGTATTGCTCGGAGGGAATATTACCATTATGCTTTTATTCCTTATCAATGCTATTTTCCGGGGAGCGGGAGACGCATCAATTGCCATGTGGACCCTTATATTTTCCAATACCCTGAATATTATTCTGGACCCGATCTTTATTTTCGGATTCGGACCAGTTCCTGCCTTCGGTGTGGAAGGAGCAGCTATAGCTACTACCATAGGAAGGGGATCTGCGGTATTATTCCAGCTGTTCATTCTTTTCTATGGATGGGGAAGGATAAAACTGAGAGTCAGGGATATTGTTTTCAGGGCCAAGATCATGCTAAATCTCATTAAGGTTTCGCTTGGTGGAATAGGACAATTCCTGATCGGAACCTCAAGCTGGGTGTTCTTAATGCGTATCATGGCCGAGTTTGGAAGTGAGGTGCTGGCAGGTTATACCATCTCGATCAGGGTGATCATGTTTACGATGATGCCATCCTGGGGAATGAGTAATGCCGCTGCAACCCTGGTAGGACAAAACCTGGGGGCCAAACAACCCGAAAGAGCCGAGCAATCGGTTTGGAAAACAGGAAAGTACAATGCCATTTTTATGGCAATCGTATCGCTGATATATTTACTCTTTGCGCATTTTATTATCGGCCTGTTCAGCAGTAAACCGGAGGTAATTACCTACGGTGCTCTGAGCTTGCAGATCATAGCCGCAGGATATATCTTTTACGCATACGGAATGGTGATCATTCAGGCATTTAACGGTGCCGGGGATACAAGAACCCCCACCATCATTAACTTTTTCTGTTTCTGGATCTTTCAGTTACCTTTTGCCTACCTGATGGCCGTTGTGCTGGACGGAGGGCCCAGAGGCGTTTACTGGGGAATAACCCTGGCTGAGGTATTGATCACTGTAGTAGGGATCTATATGTTCAGACGCGGCAGATGGAAAACCGTACAGGTATAGAAATATAATGGAAACCCTGACGTTGACAGTCAGGGTTTTTTATTTAAAAACACATTTCATACTAATTTTGTTTTTCGCCTTATTAACGATCTAATTTTTATTAATTTTAGATTTAAAATACTTTCAACATGAAAAAGAGACCAGGATTAAATACAGTTTGTACACATACGGGAGAAGTAGAAGACAAGAGGTTCGGAGGCGCAGTCTCACCCCTTTATATGTCTACAGCCTATGTGTTTGAAGATATTGACGAGAAACGTTACCCGAGATATTTCAATACGCCTAACCAACAGGCATTGTGCAGAAAGATCGCAGCTCTGGAACATGCCGAGGATGCTTTGATCTTCGGAAGCGGAATGGCGGCGATAAGCAGTGCCCTGTTTGCTTTTTTGAGAAAAGGAGACCACGTGGTTTTCCAGAACACCCTTTATGGTGGGACCATTAATCTGGTAAGGGAAGAATTTGAGAAATTCGGTATAGAATACAGTTTTACCGAGGGCTTTGCTCCCGAAGATTTTGAAAGGGAAATCCGCCCGGAAACAAAAGTCATTTATATAGAGACCCCTTCCAATCCCTTGCTGACGATTACAGATATCAGGGCTATCTCTGCCATGGCTAAAAAGCACAATCTGGTTTCCATGATCGATAATACCTTTGCCAGCCCGGTAAACCAGAACCCGATAGATCTGGGTATAGATATCGTATTACACAGTGCTACCAAATACCTTGGAGGGCATAGTGATATTCTGGCCGGAGCCGTAGCCTCCAATTCCGAATATATAGACAGGATCTTTCAGCTGGCCAAGAATTTCGGAGGAAGCCTGAGCGACTATACAGTGTGGCTGCTGGAACGAAGTATAAAAACCCTGGGAGTACGAGTAAAAGCACAGAATAAGAATGCCAAGAAAATGGCTAAGTTCCTGGCTAAACACAGCGATGTGGAGAAGGTGTATTATCCCGGACTTAAATCACACCCGGATCATGAACTGGCAAAATCGCAAATGAGAGGCTTTGGAGGTATGCTGTCTTTTGAATTAAAAGACGGCCTGGATGTTTCCGAATTCCAGAAATCCCTTAAACTGATCAAGCCGGTAATGAGCCTGGCGGGAGTAGAAAGTACTATCTTATCTCCGACACTTACCTCTCACGCGCTTCTGACCCCTGAAGAAAGAGAGAAGCAAGGAATAAAGGACGGCCTCATCAGATTCTCCCTGGGCATCGAAGATGTTAAGGACCTGATGGAAGATATAGACCAGGCCATTGAAAATGTTAAGTCGAAAGTTGAAGTTGTAAGTTAATTTTTTGAAATATTTTTGCAAACAAACCGACTCACTTTAACCTTACCATATATTAAAAGATAAATGAAATTAGATATACTCGCCATAGGGGCTCATCCCGATGATGTTGAACTGGGATGTGGTGCAACCATTGCCAAGGAAATTGCAAACGGTAAAAAAGTAGGAATTATAGATCTGACCCGCGGAGAGCTGGGAACCAGAGGATCTGCCGAACTCAGGGATGAGGAAGCAAAAATAGCTGCCGGGATCCTGGGAGTGGTAGCCAGGGAAAACCTTGGGTTTGCCGATGGTTTCTTTTCCAACGATAAAGCGCATCAGCTGGAGATCATTAAAATGATACGTAAATACAGACCGGATATCGTTCTGTGCAACGCAATAGACGACAGGCATATAGATCACGGAAGGGGAAGTAAACTGGTAAGTGATGCCTGTTTCCTGAGTGGACTGATCAAAATAGAGACCCGATCGGAAAGCGGGGAAGTACAGGAAGCCTGGAGGCCCAAACATGTGTATCACTATATACAATGGAAAAACCTGGAGCCCGATTTTGTAGTAGATGTTACCGGTTTTATAGAAAAGAAAAAGGAAGCCGTATTAGCTTACAGCTCTCAGTTCTTCGATCCGAACAGTGATAAGCCGGAGACACCTATCAGTAGCCGAAATTTTATAGACAGTGTGAGTTACAGGGCCCGCGATCTGGGCAGGCTGATAGGCAAGGAGCATGCTGAAGGCTTTACTGTAGAACGTTTTGTTGCAGTAGACAGCCTGGACGATCTTATTTAATAAAAAGGTTTTCCTGTTGGGAAAAACCTAATTTGTTTATTTTCAGGGGAAGGAGAAGACAAGAGTAAAAAGCTGTTCTTTCCACTGGAAAAAGAAGATAAAATATTCGCCAAAATCCTTTGAAGAAAAGGCTAAATAAATTACATTTGCATCCGCAATTCGCATGGTGGTTGTAGCTCAGCTGGTTAGAGCGCTGGATTGTGGTTCCAGAGGTCGCCGGTTCGAACCCGGTCTTCCACCCAAAAAAGCCTTCAAAAATTTTTGAAGGCTTTTTTTATACGCAAAAACAAAGCTTGCTTTGGATTTTGCGTATAAAAAAAGTATCAGGCATAAGCCTGAAGGCTTTATTGGCAGGTTTCCCATACTCCGGATCAGTGCAGCTAACCCGTTTTTGATAAGCTTGCTTTGGATCAAAAGACAGAAAAGTACTTTAATAGCTTCCATATAGAGGAAGCTTTTTTACTTTTATATCCTAATACTTTAATATGAAAAAGAGAAAACTTGTTTGCCTTGGCGACAGCCTTACCGAAGGATATGGTGTTGAAAGAGTATACTGGTGGAGCGAACTTCTGGATCGCACTTTGGACATTGAGATTGTTAATGAAGGGATATCCGGAGATACCACCGGTGGTATGCTGGCCAGATTCAAAACTTCCGTTATAGACCACGATCCATCCCATCTGCTCATTACGGGAGGAACAAACGACCTCTATTTCGGTATTCCGAATCATTATATTATCAGTAACATCATGGCAATGACCCGGCAGGCAAGGTATAGAGGGATCATTTCTGTTATCGGGATCCCAACTCCCTTTTTCCCGCCCGAACCTCAAAGCAGGCATACCTTTCAGGAAGGAATGGATTATGTTAAGCTTATTGAGTCTTATCAGGAGGAACTGAGAAGATATGCAAAAGAGGATGAATTTGAAGTAATAGACTTTTCACTGAATATGGAACCTCATTTGTTCCTGGAAGATGGCCTCCATGCCAATGAAGAAGGGCACAGGCAAATGTATAAAAACGCAAGACCGATCCTGGAAAGAATATTTGATCTGTAGATGATATCACACTTATAAACAAAAAAGATCCCGGGAGCATATCCCGGGATCTTTTTATATATAGAATAAGATATTACTTATTTAGCTTCAACCGCCTTATCAGCAATAATACGCTTGTCACGGTTAGCAACTTCCCATGCGGTATAGAATACCAATTTGGTTCTGTTGGTTAAAAGATCGTACTGGATCTTGTCAGGAGTATCACTCGGACGGTGATAATCGTCGTGAGTACCGTTAAAATAGAAAATGATCGGTACATTGTTCTTCGCGAAGTTATAGTGGTCACTTCTGTAGTAGAAACGGTTTGGATCATTTTCGTCATTATAAGTATAATCGAGAGTGATATTGGTGTACTTCTTATTCACTTCTTCGGAAAGATTGTGAAGCTCCGTACTTAATTTATCAGAACCGATCAGGTATACATAATTTCTGTCACCTTCTCTTTTAGGGTCTGTTCTTCCGATCATATCTATGTTAAGGTCGGCTACTGTGCTTTCCAGCGGGAAGATAGGATTGTCGGTATAGTATCTGGATCCTAATAAACCTTTTTCTTCTCCTGTAACGTGAAGGAAAACAACAGAACGCTTAGGTCCGTTTCCATCATCGGCGGCTTTTTTAAAGGCCTCAGCAATTTCCAGTACAGCAACAGTTCCGGAACCGTCATCATCTGCTCCGTTGTATACTTCTCCGTTCTTTACACCTTCATGATCCAGGTGAGCAGAGATCACTAAAAACTCATTTGGCTTCTCAGAACCTTTAATATAAGCCACTACATTTTCAGAAGAGATTTCTTTTGATTTGCTTTCAAAAGCAACTTTCAAGTCAGCTGTCTGCGTAGAAGAACTATAAGTACTTTCAATTCCGGGATAAACTGCGGTAGCAACATCTTTGTTCACAAAAAGATAGAAGAAAGGATTCTTCTCCTGCGACTTAAGGCTGATACGCCCATTCTGCTGATTCTTCAGGAAGTTGAATTGCTGCTGGATCACACCAAAGTTAGCTTCGTCAAAGAATAATAGCCCTTTAGCTCCTTTTTCTCTGGCAAGACCGATCTTTTCGTTGAAAGCCTGTCTCAGGTTAGACCATTTTGACGCTTCCGAAGAACCGCTTATTTTATAAGTACCATCATCATTCTTAGGCTCTCCTGCCTTGATAAGTACTACTTTACCTTTAACATCCAGGTTTGCATAATCTGAATATTTCTCGTCCTCGATACCGTATCCGGCATAAACTACATTTGCAGCTCCGGTACTGATATTTCCAGGTCCGCCAAAAGTGGCAAAATCCTTTCCAAGGGTGAAATCTTTTCCGTTAACGGAGAATTGAACTCCGGGAACACTACTGATTTCCAAAGGAACATTCTGGAAGTAATCCCCGTCAGACTTAGCAGCAGGAATTCCCATTTTTACATAATGGTCCTTTAAGTAATTTACAGCTTTCTTTTGTCCGGGCTGTCCGGTTTCTCTTCCTTGAAATTCATCGGAAGCATATGTGTAGAGATGCTTGGTAAGATCTTCCTGTGTAATGGTCTGGGCATAAGGAGTCGGGTCGTAATTGGCCCCCTTCTTTTCTTCTTTTTTCTCGGTAGTCGTCTGTTGCGCTGAATTACAGGCTACAGTCAGTCCCAAGAGGACTAAAAATACTTTTTTCATTTAAATCGTTTTAAAGTTCTGTCTACAAGCTATCTTATTGAATAATGTTTAATTTTTGGCTTGTTTCAATAGCTATTTTAAAAATATTCCCAAATATATTGAAAAAACCATCGCATAACGCAAAATTGACCTAAAATTAAGATTCCCCTTTTTCATTTCACAAACCGGCTGAAAATGCGTAAAAATCTAAAAGCTTCCAATTTGAAAAACCTCCGTTTTTTTAGTAATTTAGTTAGATGAGGAACACCCTGGCCATCACTTTAATATTTGTTCTTTTCCTCACTTCATGCAGGCGCTGCAAAGATATAGATGCTGTTGCTGCAAAAAGTGTTCAGGAAGAGGTGTTGGATACATTGTTTACTGACAGCATTCCGGCGAACGTGAAGCCCGATATTATCGACATTACTCCTTTATCCGAACTGGCCGATACTGTTTTTGTCAACTTAAAAAACTACAACAACGGTTTTAGTTATGACCTCAGGTATGCGACAGCAGACAATTTCTTAAAGGAAAAAGTTTATGAGTGCGGGGAATGCTATACCAGGGTTAAAACTGCAAAAGCCCTTATCGCTGCCAATGAAGAATTAAGAAAGAAGGGGTATCGTATTCATTTTTTTGATTGTTACAGGCCTCATGATGTGCAAAAGAAAATGTGGACCATATTACCCAATTCGCAATATGTTGCCAATCCTGCCAAGGGCTCTATACACAACAGGGGAGGTGCCGTGGATATTACACTTGCAAAACTCGATGGAACTGTATTGGATATGGGAACAGCCTTTGATTACTTTGGAAGGGAAGCATATCACGATTACACTCTTCATTCGGAGGAGATCAACAACAACAGAAGACTGCTGAAAGAAACTATGGAAAAATACGGTTTCTGGTCTGTCAGGACCGAATGGTGGCATTATAATCTGAAAACCACTTCAGCTTACGGGATTGCTAATTTTACCTGGGATTGTGAAGATTAAAAGTCAACGATCATGATCTCGACCCTGCGATTTCTCTTTTCATCTTCTACCGTTTCTTCGGGCCAGGCTCTTGGAGAACTAAAGCCAAAGCCTTTATAGGAGATCCTGTCCGGATGGATATTCTTGAAATTGATAAGGTATTCGTAAATGGTCCTAGCCCTGTCTACGGAGAGCGTTTTGGTTTTAGTATCTATATTAATAACATCTCCAGGATCATCTCCCCCGCAGCAGACATGTCCCTGAACTTCTATTTTAAACCCTCTGTTTCTCTGAAGAAAAGATCCGATACTATCGAGAACGCTGGTGGAATAATCATACATCTTGGTACGACCCCTGAAGAAATACAGATTTTTGATCTCTATTTTATCGCCTATATGTATATCCCTGACCGGAATTCCCAAAAACAAACTGTCTATAATGGGGATATCCGCTTCAACGCCCTGGTAAAAAACAGTAATATCTACCCTGCGGTCGTAAGAGTTTCCACTCTCCTCCAGTTTTTCCTTGCTGAATAATTCGCCGAATCCCTTTTTTCTGATATTTGTGTTAAGGGTGTCGACAATCACGCTCAGATATTGATAGACGGCTGTGGCCCGACTAAAAGACAATTCCTTGTTGTATTCGTTAGTATCTATATAGTCGGCATAACCCTTGATGTCTATTTTAGAAATATCTAAGGCCTTTAAAGGGGACAATTCATGTTTTATCTTAGCCTTTTGCTGTTCATTTAACTCATAAACACCAGTGTCATAATAAAGAGAAAAATTAATAGCTTGTTGACTAAGCCCCTGATAGCAACATAGTAAAAGCAAAAATAATTTCTTCATATAACCAATATAAAAAAGTTTTCAAAATCTTCCTTTTTTACTCTTTTAAACGAAAAATAAAGTCGGGGAATTGTATTAAACCTCTTAAGTTAACGATTTTTTACAGCATAAAACTATTTTATCGTTATTCATATCGGTCGTGAAAAAGCAATACAGATTACCTCCCCCAGCTATTTTAAGGTTCTTTCGAACCTGAGCAACGCTCTCGGGGAAATTTCGTGTACTGATATGGGCTTTGGTGTTTTTAAAGAAAGATCTGAGCTGTTTTTTCTGATAATTCAGCTTTTCTTCCAGGCTGAAGACCCTCCCGGGGAAAGCTAGCAGCTTATCTGAAGTGTATAAATGAGAATGTTTGTGAAGCTTATGTACTCCGAGCTTTCCGGCAAGCGTCTTAAAGGCCCCGGCTTTAAGAATAGCTGCATTGGGCTCATATATGTATTTAAGAGGTAATGAAAGCGTAGCTTCACTCTCTTTTTCATCTTCATGGATAAAATCAAAAAGCTGATCCCCGTCTTTTTTTAAATTGATTGTCTTTATCACAATAGAACCTGAATATCCCTTCTCAATAACCCATAACAGTTCTTTTACTTCATTGTTCAGTGCCACAACATGGATCTCTTTTACAAACGAAAGCTCCTTTAAGCCAACAGATATGTCCAGAAGGGGAGATGTCTTGATAAGGATATTGGAAGAGAATTCTAAAAGTGTGTCGAGGTTCTCCGGAACATTGGGTGTGCAATCACTCAACATAAAAACTTTTCCTTTTACATCATCTCTCCGGGAAGGATCTGTGTAGATCCAGTCGAATTGTTCCTTTTCCCGCTGTAAAAAAGAGAGGCCGTCCCGGGCCACCGTCCGGATATTTTCTACTCCTAAAATTTCGTAGTTATGAGTAACGATTTTGGAGAGTTCCTCATTAATTTCACAATGAATAAGGGACTCTGTTCTCTGTGCAAAAAAATAGGAATCCACCCCGAAACCTCCGGAGAGGTCTATCATCTTTTTTCCGCTTACGATCCCTGCTTTATACCGGGCGGTAGATTCGGAAGACGTCTGTTCTATAGAAAGTTTGTTGGGATAGTAAATTTGGGCAGTATTAAACCAGGTAGGCAATTTTGTTTCGCACTTTTTCCTGGCTTCGATCTGTTCGGCGATCTCTTTGGCCGAAACTTCCTGAAAAGGAACGCCTTTTAGCAAAACTGCCGTTATGTCAGTATTTGAATTTTTATTTATAAAATCCTGTATTCCAGCCTTTAATATGTTCTTGTTCAAAGTGTTGCTATAAATCTTTAGTGAGAGATCTTACAATCTTGTTTTCCGCCAAAAATTCCTTTAAAATCACCTTAATTGCCGTATAACTGGGCACCGCAACGATCATTCCAACCACTCCGAAAAGGAGTCCGCCTATAATGATCACCAAAAAGATCTCCAGGGGGTGAGATTTTACACTACTGGAAAAAATAAAGGGTTGACTAAAGAAGTTATCTATCAGTTGTCCGATGATAAACCCTATCATCACATAAATGGTTTTTGGCAAAATAACACTGCTGAAATCCTGCCCCAGATTACTGGTCATTGTCAGCAATAACATCAGGAAACCACCTACCAGCGGTCCGATATACGGGATCAGGTTAAGAAGGGCGCACAGAAAGGCAATGACCACCGCATTTTCAATTCCGAAAACGAGGAGGACTATGGTGTAGATCACAAAGAGGATCAGGATCTGAAAAACCAATCCGACAAAGTATCTTGAAAGTAGATCTTTGATCTTATTCATGGATTTTCTCAATCTGCTTTCTTTGTTATCGGGGATAAGAACCATAATACTATCCTCAAACAATTTACTGTCCTTTAAAAAGAAAAAGGAAATAAAAACTACCGAAAAGAAACCTATACTAAAACTCCCGAGAGTTCCGATCAGGCTGTTCAGGAAATTTGGAATAGCCCCGAAATCGAGTCCCGATAAAAGATTAGATTCCTTTATGGTCTTTTCAATATCTATATCGTTAATGGCAAAATAGTCGATGACCTCTCTGTAAAGGTTTTCAATATTAAGCTGCAGTTCTTCTATATTTAAGAGAGAAAGGTTCTGTCCCTGTTTTACCAGTAAGGGGACAAACATGGAGATCAGACCAATAATGAGCCCTACCATAAGTACCATGGTAACGATAACAGCCAGGGTATTTTTGAATTTTAATCTTCGTCTGAGAAAAATAACAATAGGACGGCCTATAAGAGCCACCACAGCTGCAATGGCAATATATACAATAACCGATTGGATCTTATACAGGAAGTAAAATAACAAGGCTACCCCTAATAATATGGAGATAGCTCTCAGGATGCCGCTGGCAATAATTTTAGGATTCATTTATTTATAGGGTTGGTTTTGTTTTTTAATTTTTGAAAACGTATTGGACGATATTCGCTCCCATTCTCAGGGCCTTTAAGCGTACTTCTTCCGGATCGTTATGGATCTCCGGGTTTTCCCATCCGTCTCCCAAATCGCTCTCGAAAGTGAACAATAAGACCAGCCTGCCTTCGTGGAATATACCAAAAGCCTGCGATCTCTTACCGTCGTGTTCGTGGATCTTCGGAAGCCCGTTCGGGAATTTGTACTTCTGATCGAAGATCGGATGCTCTTTAGATAATTCAACGAGTTCTTTACCCGGAAAGACCTTTTTTAACTCTTTCCTGAGATAGGGTTCCATTCCGTAATTATCATCGATATGAAGAAACCCGCCCGAAAGCAAATAATCCCTTAGGTTAGAGGCCTCCTCATCATTAAAGTAAACATTTCCGTGCCCTGTCATATGCAGGAACGGGAATTGAAATATATCTATACTTCCAACATCTACCGTTTGTGGTTTTGGATTGATCCGGGTATTGATATTCTGATTGCAAAAATTAATAAGATTAGGAAGTGCTGTCGGATTGGAATACCAATCGCCGCCACCGCCGTATTTTAAAATGGCAATATCCTGAGAATAAGCTGTTCCGGAAAAAAAAAGGAAAGATAATATTATGTTAAAAAGAGTAAGCCGCATAATCCTTAATCGAACATATTTAAAGATGATTTCAAAAATAATCATTATTCAGGGAAAATATCTCCCTCTTATTTTTTGAAAAATAAAAAAAATCTGACGAATCTTCTAAAATTCAAAACTTAAATTACATGAAAAAGCTGCTTTTAACATTTGTTATCATTTTAGGATTAGGATTTACTACTACAGAGAGATCCAACCTTGCCTTCGAGCCTATTGTCGTTCTGGAATTATTTACCTCTCAGGGGTGCTCCAGTTGTCCTTCTGCCGATAAATTGCTCAATGAGGTGAGAAAGGAATACAATGAAAAGAATGTATTTGCCTTGTCCTATCACGTTTCCTACTGGAACTATATAGGATGGAAAGATCCTTTTAGCAAAGAGGAATATACCGAGAAGCAACATGCGTATGCAGCCAAGTTCAGAAGCCGTTCTGTGTATACACCTCAATTGGTAGTGAACGGAAAAGAACATTTTGTGGGTTCTGATCAGTACAAACTCTACTCCAGGTTAAAGAGTTATTCGAAAACTTCTGTTCCCAATCAGGTGATATTAAAGAATGTGAAAAAGAACGGAAGTGAAGTTTCTTTCGATTACGAGCTTAAGGGGAACCTTTCAGGTAAAAAACTACGTACGGTATTGGTGATCAATGAAAGAGAGACGTTTGTAAAGAGAGGAGAGAACAGGAACAGAAAACTGACCAACTCCAACATTGTAGTCGCAGAAAGATATATAGATCCATCAGCGGGAAATACAAAAGGATTAAAGATCAGGGTGCCTGAAATTGTAGAGGCCGGAGATGAGTTACAGCTTATTACCCTGGTAGAAGATGCAAATTTAAATATTACGGGAGCTGCGAAAAAGGCTTTATAGATTTATAAAAGCTACGCTATGGCATGCTACAACAGCCGCAGTCTCTGTACGTAGCCGGGTTTCTCCTAACATGAGCGGGAGAAACCCGTTTTTTTTTGCCAGTTCTATCTCATCCTTCGAAAAATCGCCTTCGGGGCCTATGAGAATAAGAGAATCTTCCTCTGCTTTTAATGTGTCTTTTAAATTGGTTCGTTCCGTTTCCTCACAATGAGCTATAAATAACTTCTCATTCCCGTTTTCCTGGCTTAAGAACTGAGCCAGCGGAATTGCTTCATTGAGTTTAGGGAGATAACAGCTGAGGGATTGTTTCATAGCCGATTGTAATATCCTCTCAAAGCGGGAAGCCTTTATCTGCTTCCGCTCCGAATGTTTACAGATGACCGGTGTAATTTCATGGATCCCGATCTCCGTTGCTTTTTCGAGAAACCATTCATAGCGTTCATTCATTTTGGTCGGAGCTACCGCCATATGAAGCTTGTATTTAGAAGGAGGTTGTAATTCGCTATCTGTGATATTTACAATACATTTTTTTATATCGGCTATCTGTACTTCGGCTTTGAACAACCAGCCTTGTCCGTTGGTAATATGAATAATATCGCCTTCTTTTTTCCTCAGTACTTTAATGATATGTTTACTTTCCTCTCTGTCGAAGGTATAAGTACGGGTAGAAGGATCTATAGCCGGATTGTAAAAAAGCTGCATAAAAAAATATTTAAATTGAATACCTGGCTTTGGCGGTTACCGTCTCATCGGAGAAATTCCCTTCCAGGTATTTTAAATAACCTACAATGGCTATCATAGCTGCATTATCGGTGCAATATTCAAATTTAGGAACAAAACTTTTCCATCCGTAACGGGACTCCCCGTCTTTCAGCATGGCTCTTACTCCCGAATTGGCGGAAACTCCACCTCCGATAGCGATCTGTTTTATACCTGTTTCCTTCACCGCCTTTTTGAGTTTGTCCTTTAAGATCTCGATAATGGTATACTGGATGGATGCACAGATATCGTCCAGGTTCTCCTCAATAAAATTTGGGTTCTCCTTTAGTTTTCCCTGGATAAAATACAGGATCCCTGTCTTTAAACCGCTGAAGCTAAAATTAAGCCCGTCCACTCTTGGCTTGGTAAATGAGAAGGCTTTCGGATTCCCTTTTTGTGCATGTTTATCTATCAAAGGACCTCCGGGATAGGGGAGTCCGAGTATTTTGGCACTTTTATCGAAAGCTTCCCCCACGGCATCATCAATGGTTTCTCCGATAACCTCCATGTCAAAATAGTGATTCACTTTTACGATCTGCGTATGCCCACCACTGATGGTCATGGCCAGAAAAGGAAAGGAAGGTTTGCTCTGTTCTTCCTCCTCTATAAAGTGTGCCAGAATGTGTGCCTGCATATGGTTTACTTCTATCAGGGGAATGTCCAGACCCAGGGCCAGCGACTTGGAAAATGAAGTTCCGACAAGTAATGATCCCATTAAGCCGGGTCCGCGCGTAAAAGCTATGGCTGATAACTGTTTTTTGTCGATATTTGCCTTAACTAAAGCCTGATGAACAACCGGTACGATATTTTGTTGATGTGCTCTGGAAGCAAGTTCCGGAACAACACCGCCATATTCCTCGTGAATTTTCTGATTGGCAACAACATTAGATAATATTTTTCCGTTGAACAATATAGCCGCCGATGTGTCATCACAGGATGATTCAATAGCAAGGATGTAAATTTTAGAAGTATCCATTCAATGAATTTGGAATAATAATTGTACTGTTGCAAAAGTAAAACATAAACCGCTATCAAAAAACTTAGAAAAATATTGTTGAGAACCCTTTTGGCAATTTTAATATTGCTCTTTGTGGTTGTCATCGTTTTTTCTATCCCGGCGGTTCAGAACGGTATTGCAAGACGCCTTACCAATTCCCTTAACAAAGATTACAATACGAACATCTCCATTGATAAAGTAGACCTGTCGCTTTTAGGCCAGGTAGCCCTAAAGGGAGTATATGTTCAGGATTATAAAAAAGATACACTTATCTATATCGATCGCCTGAACACTTCTATCTTAAGCGCCAGGAATGCCATAAACGGGAAGCTTGAGTTCGGAACTATCGATATTGATGAACTCACCTTTAACCTCAAGACCTATGAGGGAGAGCGGGACACCAATCTCGATATTTTTGTGGCAAAACTGGAAGGAGAGGAGGATACTACATCTACCTCTTCGTCTTTTTTACTCACTTCTTCTCTCATCAGAATGAACAAAAGTAAGTTCAGACTGATCGATGAAAACACGGATCCTGAAAAGATTTTGGATTTTTCCGATCTGAGGGCCAGGGTAAACGATTTTAAAATTGAAGGTCCCAATGTTAACGGGTTGATCCGTAAACTGGGCTTTACGTCAGACCGCGAACTGGAAATGGAAGATCTGAACACAGATTTTACCTATACCCTTAAGCAGATGCGTTTTGATGATCTGAGTATTAAAACACCCAAGTCGGAGCTTAAAGGAGAACTGGTCTTTAATTACAGGCGTGAAGATTTTGCGAATTTCCTCAATGCAGTAAAGGTGTCGGCTAAATTTAACGAATCGACGGTAGCACTGGAAGAAGTCAATCATTTTTACAATGAATTCGGAAGGACCAAAACAGTTACTTTTTCTACGGAGATAGAAGGGGTGCTGAATAACTTTACCGCCCTTAATACCGACCTGAAGTCGGATAGATCTATTATCAGGGGTGATTTTAATTTCCATAATATATTTACCTCTTCAGCCGATTTTAAACTGGATGCGGGAATAGAGAATGTTTCCTCCAGTTATTATGAGCTAAAGGCATTATTGCCGGATATTCTTGGGAACAACCTTCCCTCGTCTTTTGCCAAGCTCGGCTATTTTACCATCAACGGAAGCTCGGTGATCACTGAAGAAGACATCAATGCATCGATCACTCTTTTTACCGATCTGGGAACGAGCTATTCCAATATGGAACTGACACATATAGACGATATAGACAATGCCTCTTACAAAGGCTTTGTTTCTTTTATAGATTTCGATCTCGGGAAGTTTCTCAACGACCCCGATCTAGGTCAGGCAACCCTCGACTTTAACGTAGACGGAAGCGGTTTTACCCAGGAAACCCTGAATACGGAGGTTATCGGTAAAATTTTAAAGATCAGATACAACGAATACGATTATACCAATATCGATGTTTCAGGAGTATTGAAAGATCAGTTGTTTGACGGGAACATGATCTCCAGGGATCCGAACTTTAAATTTAATTTTAAAGGACTGGCAGATCTCTCTCAGGAGAAGAATAAATTTAACTTCATAGCCTCTGTTGATTATGCCGATTTTAAAAAGCTGAATATCATCACTACAGACAGTACTTCTGTCTTTAAGGGGAATATAGATATTAATATGACCGGTAACTCCCTGGATAATGTAGAAGGGGAGATCACTTTTACTAAAACCAATTACACCAATCAGACCGATAGCTATTATTTTGAAGATTTTAAAGTAACCTCGTCCTTTACCGGGGAGGAAAGGGAACTCACGATTAATTCTCCCGATTTTATCACCGGAAACATTAAGGGGAAATTTTACATTGTAGAACTGCGGAAGCTGATAGAAAATTCTATCGGAAGTATTTATACCAATTACAACCCCAGTGAAGTGACTTCCGGGCAGTATATGGATTTTAACCTGAAGATCTACAATAAGATCGTTGAGGTTTTTTATCCGGATGTCAGGTTCGGAAAGAACACCTTTATCAGAGGGAAGGTAGTTGCTGATGAAGGCGATTTTAAACTCACATTTAAATCCCCGAGAATTGACGCTTTCGGGAAAAGTTTTGACGATGTAAATGTTCAGATAGACAACAAGAACCCTTTATTCAACACCTATGTGGCGGTAAAAGATATAGATGCAGGTTTCTATAAAGTAACCGATTTTAACCTGATCAACGCTACAGTAAAAGACACCTTATTCTTTAGAACGGAGTTTAAGGGAGGAGATGATTATACAGACATATACAATCTTAACTTCTACCACACCTTTAATAAGAAGAACAGATCGGTGATCGGGCTTAAGAGATCGGATGTGGGCTTTAAGGGAACCAAATGGCTGCTTAATAAAAACAATAACAGTAAGAACAGGGTGGTTTTTAACCGTACCCTCGACAGTATTGATGTAGACGAGATAGATATGACCTTCGGAGAGGAACAGATCAACCTCCGTGGAGTACTTATCGATTCTACATACAAGAACATTAAGCTTCAGTTTAAAAAGGTGGCCCTGGACAAGATTACTCCTACCATAGATAGCCTGTCTATGAACGGGGTGGTGAACGGGGAGCTTAATATCCTTCAGCGGAACAGCAATTATTTCCCCTCGTCCAATCTGGTCATAGATCATTTTTCTCTTAATAATTTTGATCTGGGAACTTTAGATATAGGTATCATAGGAAGTGAGAGTATTACAGAATACACGGTAGATGCAGGCTTATTCAATAGTTTCAGGGAACAGTTGCGGATCATTGGAAAAGCCAACTTCGATACCAAGGATGCTATTGTAGACCTGCAGGCCTATATAGATAATCTGGATCTCGAACCCTTTAGTCCGCTGGGAGAAGACGTCATATCCGATATACGGGGCTTTGTTTCGGGAGAAGCCCGGATCACGGGACCTTTGCGAAACCCGGATATACGAGGACAACTCAGACTGAACGAGGCCGGGCTGAAAGTACCTTATCTTAATGTTGACCTGAACTTTAATGAACAGGCCAGTGTAAAGCTTCACGATCAGACCATAGAATTCGATAATGTGGCGCTTACAGATACCAAGTACAGTACAGGCGCCCTGCTGAACGGAACGATCACTCATACCAATTTCGAGGATTGGTTCCTCAACCTGAAGCTGAATACCAACGGAGGAAGATTCCTGGTGCTGGATACCGAATTCAGTGAGGATGAATTGTACTACGGAACCGGATTTATTAGTGGGGAAGCCGATATTTTCGGACTTACGGATGCTCTTACCATAAAGGTGAATGCCAGAACAGAGGAAGGAACCTCCTTTAAGATCCCGATCAGCGATGTGACCTCGATCGGAGATTCTTCCTTTATCAATTTCGTCAACAAAAATGAAACCATTGAGGAAAGAAATCAGCGGGAGTTGGCAGAGTACCAGGGACTGGAGCTGGAGTTCGATCTTGATGTGAATGACAACGCCGAAGTAGAGATCGTGGTAGACCGGAAATCGGGAAGTACGCTGAGAGGAAGAGGAGCGGGGAACCTTCTGATAGAGATCAACACCAATGGTAAATTCAGGATGTGGGGTGACTTCCTTACCTATAGCGGAATATATAATTTTAAGTATAAAGGTTTACTGGATAAGAAATTTACGGTGCTTCCCAACGGAACCATCAACTGGGATGGAGATCCGCTAAAGGCGAATGTAAACTTACAGGCGGTTTATTCAACGTCGGCTAATCCGGCCGTCTTGCTGGATAATGCTTCTGTAACAAGGAAGATCGATACGGATGTGGTCATAAAACTGGAGGGAGAGTTACTTCAGCCTACCATAGAATATGAAATACAATTCCCCAATACCAATGCCGTAACGGTTTCTGAGCTTAACTACAGGCTTGAAGATAAGAACAGAAGGGAGCTTCAGGCATTATCCCTTTTATCGCAGGGGACCTTTATTAATGAGGTGAGTATTACGCAACAGGCACTTACCGGAAACCTGATAGAAACGGCTTCGAGTCTTATTAACGATATCCTGAACGGCGATAATGATAAATTAAATATTGGTGTTTCCTATGAACAGGGAGACAGGAGCCCTCTGGGGATCAATACCGAGGACAGGTTCGGGGTAACGGTCTCTACACAGATCAATGAACGTATCCTAATTAATGGTAAGATAGGGGTGCCGATCGGGGGAGTAACAGAATCTGTGGTGGCAGGAGATGTGGAAGTGCAGATCCTCCTTAACGAAGACGGGAGCCTGAGTGCTAAAATATTTAATAAGGAAAACGAAATACAGCAGTTTTTATCCGATCAGATAGGGTATACCCAGGGGGTTGGTCTTTCCTACCAGGTAGAATTCGATACGTTTAAGCAATTAATGCGTAAAATTTTCAAGAAATCCGATGCTAAAAAAGAGGAGAAAAAGAAGAAACCCGAAACCCAGGAAGTTGTAAAGGATGACTTACTGAATTTTTCTCCCAAGAAGAAGAAAAAATCCTCTTCTCAAAACAAAAAATAATTCCCCCTTCGGGAAGTTACCTTCTTTCCCGTACGCAAAATTCCAAATGTGTTTTTTACGAGTAAAACCGGAAATAAAATCGGTTTAAAGGGTAGTTTTTATGCTTCTATAACCCTCTTTAAACATGAGAATTAAAAAAAATTATTAACGAAAACGTTTGAAATTTTAGAAGGCGCAAAAATTAGATCAGACTATACTTAAAAAGTAAAATAAGTTTGGTAGCTTTACTTTTCTAAACGAAATATAATGACGCTAAACGTAAAAAAAATAGCCGTTTTAACGTCGGGTGGAGATTCTCCCGGAATGAATGCAGCTTTAAGATCTGTTGTTAGAACCTGTGCGTATTACCATGTGCAATGCGTGGGAATTTACAGGGGATATCAGGGGATGATAGAAGGCGATTTCAAGGAGTTGAATGCCCGTAGCGTGAATAATATTGTCAACAAAGGAGGGACGATATTAAAATCGGCGCGTTCGCAAGAATTCAGAACTACGGAAGGACGGGAAAAAGCCCATGAGAACCTCAAGGAACATGGGATTGAAGCTTTTGTAGTAATTGGTGGAGACGGAAGTTTTACAGGAGCCATGATCTTTAATGAAGAATATGGCTTTCCGGTAATGGGGATTCCGGGTACAATAGACAATGATATTTATGGGACCAATTTTACCCTTGGTTTTGACACTGCCTTAAATACCGTCGTTGAGGCAATCGATAAGATCAGGGATACCGCCAGTTCCCATAATAGATTGTTCTTTGTTGAGGTCATGGGAAGGGATGTAGGACATATTGCGCTCAACGCAGGTGTGGGAGCAGGTGCCGAAGAGATCCTTATCCCGGAAGAAGACCTTGGTCTGGGACGTTTGCTGGAATCTCTTAAACGAAGTAAACTTTCAGGAAAATCATCCAGTATTGTTGTTGTTGCCGAGGGCGATAAGATCGGGAAGAACGTATTCGAACTAAAAGAATATGTAGAAGAGAATATGCCCGATTATGACGTTCGCGTTTCCGTTCTTGGGCATATGCAACGAGGTGGTTCTCCTTCCTGCTTTGACAGGGTGCTGGCCAGTAGAATGGGAGTAAAGGCCGTAGAGAGCATCCTGGAAGGCAAAACAAATTATATGGTTGGGGTAGTGAATAATAAAATGGCCCTCACACCCCTGGAAAAAGCCATAAAAGGACACTCATCCATAGATACTGAATTGCTGAGAGTGTCTGATATCATGACTACTTAAAAATTAATAAAAATCAAGAATTTATGACAAAAGTAAAAATAGGAATTAACGGCTTTGGAAGAATCGGAAGATTGGTATTGAGAGCAGCTGTTAAAAGAAATGATATAGAGGTTGTTGGAGTTAACGATTTACTCGATGTAAATCACCTTGCATATTTACTGGAATACGATTCCGTACATGGAAAGTTTGACGGAAAAGTTGAGGTTAAGGACGGAAATCTGGTAGTAGATGGTAAATCCATCAGGGTAAGTGCGGAGAGAGATCCCAGAAACCTGAAATGGGATGAAATAGGAGCGGAGATCGTTGCAGAATGTACAGGGATATTCACAACACAGGAATCGGCGAATTACCATATAGAAGCAGGAGCTAAAAAAGTGGTTATTTCTGCGCCTTCAAAGGATGCACCTATGTATGTTTACGGGGTAAACCACAAGGAGATCAAAGCATCGGAAACCATTGTGTCTAACGCTTCCTGTACAACAAATTGCCTGGCTCCGATTGCCAAGGTTTTAAATGATGAATTCGGAATAGCAGAAGGTCTTATGACCACAGTACATGCTACTACCGCTACACAGTTAACAGTAGACGGTCCTTCCAGAAAGGATTTCAGAGGAGGAAGAAGTGCAATGATCAATATTATACCGGCTTCGACAGGAGCTGCAAAAGCGGTAACCAAAGTTATCCCTGCTCTTGAAGGAAAACTAACGGGAATGGCTTTCAGGGTACCTACTGCAGATGTTTCTGTTGTAGACCTTACCGTTCGACTGGAAAAGAAGACTTCCTATGAAGAGATCAAAAAGGTAATGAAGAATGCATCTGAAACCGGCGATCTTAAGGGAGTACTGGGATATACGGAGGCTCCGGTGGTTTCTCAGGACTTTGTGGGAGAGACAAGAACCAGTGTTTTTGATGCGGAAGCAGGTATGGAACTCAACCCGAACTTCTTTAAGATTGTTTCGTGGTATGATAACGAGGCAGGCTTTTCAAATAAATTACTAGATTTGGTGGCTCATACCGCATCTCTGTAGAATGAGGAAAAACGATTGAGGTTTTTACCTGTGGGGGTAAAGGCCATATTTAAAAAAATGATATGGTATTAATAGTAGACAGTGGGGCAACAAAATCCGATTGGATTGCCCTTGACGAAGATGGAAATCAATTGTTTATGACGCAAACTTTAGGCTTAAGTCCTGAAGTCCTGACCAGGGAGATCATAGATGAGCGATTGGCAAATAATTTTGAATTGTCCAAGCACAGAAAGGAAATAAGTCGTCTGTTCTTTTACGGCGCCGGCTGCGGGACCATCAGAATGAAAAATTATTTGACAGATATATTCCAGGCCTACTTTGTAAATGCCGAGATCTCCGTCAAAGAAGATACCTATGCTGCGGCTTATGCAACTACTGCTCCGGATGAGCAGGCGGTTGTATGTATCCTCGGAACAGGTTCTAACTGTTGTTATTTTGACGGGAATCAGTTGTATCAGAAAGTGCATTCCCTTGGATATATCTTAATGGATGATTGCAGCGGGAATTACTTCGGGCGACAGTTGATCAGGGATTTTTATTTTAATAAAATGCCATTGCAACTGGTCAAGAAATTCGAGCAGGAATACGACCTGGATGCCGATGTTATTAAAAATAACCTGTACAAACAGCCCAATCCGAATACCTATCTGGCTACTTTTGCCAAGTTTATAATTCAGAACAAGAACGAAGACTATTGTCAGAAACTTATAAAGAAGGGTGCTCAGCTCTTTATAGATAATTTTATCCGTCAGTTTAAGGAGGCAGAACATGTGCCTGTGAATTTTGTCGGGAGTATAGCGTACTATCTTCAGGATGAACTAAGAGCCATACTTAAAGAAAATAATCTAAAACCTGGAAATATACTGAGAAGACCTATAGACGGCCTGGTAAAATACCATCAGGCGGTATTCCATTAAAACAAAAAAAAGCCACTGAAAAGTGGCTTTTTTATTATTTAGATGCGATCATTGAGATCTCCACATTTACATATTTCGGAAGATTGGCAACTTCCACGGTTTCCCGTGCAGGTGCGGTATCTTCATTAAAATAGGAACCGTAAACTCCGTTCACCGAAGCAAAATTGTTCATATCACTCAGGAAGATGGAGGTTTTAAGCACATTTTCAAAGTTCATTCCGGCTTCTTCCAGAACCGCTTTAAGGTTCTCCATTACCTGTCTGGTTTCGTCCTCGATCCCCGATTGTACCATTTCTCCGGTTTTAGGATCTATCGGGATCTGTCCGGAAAGATATAAGGTATTTCCGCTAAGAACGGCTTGATTATAAGGCCCCAGAGGTGCAGGAGCTTTATCTGTTTTGATGATCTTTTTCATAATAAAATTGTATGGTTATTTAAAAATAGAATTTTACAATCTTCTGTCCGGATCTCTTCGTTTTTCCCATTTAATATCGCTGAGGATAGATCCTTTGATCCCGATAAAGAAGAACCAGGTTCCGCTTTCTCTGAAAGGCTGCCAGTCGAAACTCATTCGCCAGCTATCCAGATCCCTTTCAAATCCGAGATTGGTAAAACCGAATCCTTTCCCCAGAATATCATAACTCGAAGAAAACCGCACCCTCCATTTCTGAGAGAGCTCTACGTTCCCGCTAAACTGAATGGAGTTATTGGTAACCTGATTTTGCCGGTTAGAATTGTTGTATCCAAAGCTGTAACCGATCCGCAGATCCCAGGGAATGGCACTGTTATAGGGGGTGTTGTCTGACCTTTCCCGATCTCTGTCATCATCTTCATCAAAGGAACTCCGCTGGTTCCGCCCAATGGCAAAACCGCTCTCAAAAAAGGCATCATCTACATCTTCCTCCACAGATTTACCACTGTCATCATCTTCTGCGCCTCTCTTTTTTCTCTGGAAGGTCTTATTGGAGAGGGAATAACTCAATGTAGCATTGGCATTCGTGAGCCTGAATAAGCTTCCCCCGTTGTCTATATTAAAGGTGTTTATCCTTCTTCCGCTATTGTCAATGGCATAGGGGTCCAGTGTAGCTCCGAAGTTTATACTCATCTTGTTGTCCAGGATCCTGGTACCTCCGGTAACCCTCAGCGGGCTCCATCTTAAGGAATCGGCTTCGAGATTATAAGCGGTGTTAAAATTCAAACTGCTTAGGAGCGATATCTTTTTAGGTTCGGTTTCTGTCGTATCCCGGCTCCGGACCTTTGCTTCCAGGGTATTACTGATGTTAATACCTATATTGTTGGCACTCCCGAGACTGGGCCTTCCGAGAATACTGTTTTCAAAACGGGTAAACTGCTGAACTTCGCCGTTTTCATCAATGTACTCGTCAAATAACCGATCCGAAGGTGGAGTGTATCCCCAGGAGATCGACGGCCTCATTACATGACGAATAGCCTGTATTTTTTTATCCTCTCCAAAGTTAAAAGTCCCATAGAGAGTTGTTCCCAAACTGGCTCCTAAACTATATTGTGCAAAACGGTCAAAACCGGCAATAGTATCAATGGGGGCTTCACCCAGAGCAGCATCGAAATCCCTTCTTCGTATCGTTTCAAAAACCCAGGTGTCGTCATAATTGGCATTAAGACTTACACTGAGATATTTGGCTACCTTAAAATTGGTGTTGATAGGAATAGAGTGTCTTGCACCGATCTCTGCATCGTCAAACATCTGACTGGTCAGAAAAAGAGAATCTGTAGTCTGTATCCTGTTCTCACCTCTTAAATTGTACTGAAAGTTAATATTTTGAAGAAGCCCTTTCTTGGGTTTGTCTTTAGGTGCAAACGGAAAGATCCTCTCCACACTGGCCTGCAGGGTAGGCAGGGTCAGGTTAATGATCTCTGTATTCGTATTCTGGTTGTGCGTGGCCGTAAGGCTTATGTTCACTGCCGGATAGGCAGGAAAGGTCTTGGTGTATGAAATAGATGAACTCAGAGTGTTCTGTAAAAAGTCTCCCGTGTTGTTCAGCTGGTTCAGGGATTGTCTGAAGAACTGACTACTACCAACGTTTACCGAAGCAGAGAATCTGGAATTCGGATTGGCTTTCGGATCCTGCGTATGCCTCCATCTTAAATTAAAAACACGTTGCTGGGTGAAATCGGAGAAACCACGCTGACTTGTAATATTGTTCTCGAAGCGGAAACTCAACCCTCCGGTAAAACGATAACGAAGTGCATAAGTACTCTCTGCACGTACCCCGAAACTTCCGTTGGTAAAATAATCCCCGGTAAGAGCCAGGTCAAAATAATCACTGATCGCAAAATAATATCCCCCGTTCTGGAGGAAGAACCCTCTTTCATTAGACTGTGAGAAGGTCGGGAAAATAAATCCCGAAGTCCTGCTCTGGGTTAAGGGAAAATATGCAAAAGGAACTGCAATGGGTGTAGGTACATCGGCGATGTACATATTACTGAAACCTGCAATTACCTTCTTTTTGGGTACAAATTTCCCTTTTCTCACCCGGATATAATATTCCGGATCATCTATATTCTCAGAAGTGGTAAGCTTTCCTTCATACAGATAGTAGACCGAATCATTCTCTTTTTTGGTTACTTCTGCTTTGACCGTAATTCCGCCTCCGCTGCTCACACCGCTCAAACCTCCGACAGATTGTTCGGATTTTGAGTTCCAGATCAGCGCTTTTTCGGTATCGAAATTAAAACGGATGGAATCTGGTTCAACTACATTGTTCCCCTGTTTAAAATAAGGGCGCTGTGTGTAATTCCCTGCAGAGTCCTTTATCCGGCCTGCATAAACTTCATTCTTTATATAATCTATGACAATGATCCCTGCCTTTAATTCTGTATCCTGATAATAAACTTCCGCTTCGTTGTAGAGATAGATCTTTTTGTCTTTCTGACTGATCCTCTCGTAATCTTTGGCATTACGTTTGATCTGATCGAGGAGAAGAGGTTTTTTCCTGTTTAGGCTATCGGTCTTTGTCGTATCTGTTTTAACGGTATCCAAAGGCTTGACTAGCAAAGAATCTTTGACCGGACGGGTTACCGTTGAATCTTTTTTTGCAGGGATATTCAGAGGTTTTTTTACAGGAGGTTCCTGTGCGAATAACGATAAGCTGCAAAGAAAAAAAATAACGATTAAAAGTATGTAAGGTTGTTTTGCTTGCAAAGCTTTAAATCCTATTTTTGTATAACTATGGCTCAATTTTTGAAGAGTCAAACTTACGTATATTTTTTCGTCTGTTTGCAAGAGTTTACAAATATTTTAACCAAATAAATAACTAAATACATACGTTATTATTACAACATGAAAAGACTTTTTTGTACAATATCAATCCTGATCATAATTTTTGGTTTGCTGACTTCTTTCAATTCGCTCAAAAATCAAACCAAAAAGAAAAAGTTTACTGTTGTTTTAGATGCGGGACACGGGGGTAAAGATCCCGGTAAAGTAGCCAAACAAGGTAAAAAGCGGTATTTTGAAAAAGATATTGCTCTTAATATCGTACTTCTCGTAGGGAAGGAGCTGGAAAAGAATGAAGATATAAATGTTGTCTATACCAGAAAGGACGACACCTTCGTAGACCTCTATGTACGCGGGAAGATAGCCAATGAAGCCGGTGCAGATCTTTTTGTTTCCATTCATTGTAATGCCCATAGTTCTCAGGCATATGGCAGTGAGACCTATGTTCTCGGGCTTCATGCCAATGAGCAGAATTTTGAGGTAGCCAAATCGGAGAACGAATCCATTTATTTTGAAGAGGACTATGAGACCAATTATGCCGATTATAACCTGGATTCTCCGGAATCGGTTATAGGATTGACCATTACCCAGGAAGAATTCCTGCTTCAGAGTGTGCAACTGGCTGCCAGGATCCAGCAGAATTTTGAAAATAAACTCAAAAGAAAGAGCAGAGGAGTAAAGCAGGCGGGATTCATTGTATTACACCAGACTTTTATGCCAAGTGTACTTGTAGAGACCGGTTTTATAACTAATGATGCCGAAAGGAGATACCTTCAATCCTCTAAGGGACAGAGCGAAATATCCAAGGGGATAGCCAATGCCATTGTGGATTACAGAGAGACCCTGTTGGAAAATGTCGGAGATGATTTTTCATTTGAGACCCAGCTTGATAGTATTGCGGAGACCCCGGAAGTTACTGAAGGGACCAATGGAACCGGAACAGAGACTAGTAAAGAAAATAAGACTGAAACAGCTGTAAAGAAGGAAGAGAAGAAGGATGTGGTGTTCCGGGTGCAAATTGCGGCAGGATCGGTTCTGCTTGAGGCCAAACCCTATAATTTTAAAGGTCTGGATCCTGTTATTGCGGAAGAATCAGATGGAGTATACCGTTATTTTTACGGAGAATCTCCTTCCTTTGAGGAAGTAAAGAAGTTTCAAAAAGAAGCCCGGGAAAAAGGATACCCTTCGGCTTTTATTGTTGCCTATAAAAATGGACAAAAAATAAGTGTAAGAGAGGCTGTAAAATCTACGTCCAATTAGAGACTTACTTAAGAAAATTATTTCTAATTTTGTTCAGAACCAAAAAAAAGGTAACATTTGAAATTATCGAGAGAACTCAAAACAGCAATAATAGTACTTGGAGGCATCTTACTTGGTATTCTATTGTTCAGCTATCTGAAATCCAACTCAGTTTTTACAAGATATCGTACATTCTATGTGGTTTATGATCATGTAGGCGGATTGGCAACTGCTACTCCGGTAATGGTAAATGGTTTCCCTATCGGAAAGACCAAAGACATTCGTTTTCTGGATAAATCGGGAAAATTACTGGTAACACTTGCCATTGATGGCGATTTTGAGTTTTCAAAACACAGCGTGGCCGAACTTTTTGATACCGGTATCATAGGTGGAAAGAGTATACAGATCATTCCTGTCTTTGACGGAAGTGCACCGGCTATGTCGGGGGATACCCTTAGCGGAAATATAAAACCCGGAATTACCGAACTGGTTACTCAGAAGCTAACTCCTTTACAGGAGCAATTAGGGCAGATGCTGGTAAGCGGAGATTCTTTACTGGTAAATGTTAATGGCTTGCTGGACAATCAGGCGAAAAGCGATATCAAGAGTAGCCTTGCCGGCCTTAATGAGACCATTGCCAATTTTAAGAAGGCATCGGAGTCTATTAATGAGCTGATAAAGAACAATGATGAAAAGCTAAATACTACCCTGGGCAATGTTGAGAATATAACAACCAATTTGTCTAAAGTATCCGATTCATTGGCAGAAGCTAATATAGGAACAGCGGTTAAGGACCTGCAGTCCACAGTGAGTAATATTAACAGTGTACTTAAGAAGATAGACAATGGAGAAGGCTCTATAGGGAAACTATTAAAAGACGAGGAATTATACGATAACCTTTCCGGGGCTTCCAAGCAATTGGAAGAATTACTGGAAGATATGAAGCTCAATCCTAAACGATACGTGCATTTTTCACTTTTTGGAAAACGCCCGAAACAGTATGAACCTTCGAAAGAAGAAACTGAAAATAACTAAACTATGAATTATCTGGCTAGTTTCATTTTTGCAATTATCCTGGTTGCCGGGATCGGTTTTTTTGCAATGAACGTAAAGAAAATGATGCGTAACATCAAATTAGGAAAGGATGTTGACGTATCAGATAATAAGGCTCAGAGATGGAGGAACATGATCATGATCGCCTTGGGGCAGCAAAAAATGGTGGTCAGACCCGTAGCAGGCTTACTTCACATCATAGTTTATCTCGGTTTTATAATTATAAATATTGAGGTCCTTGAAATAATCATGGACGGGCTCTTCGGAACCCACCGTGTATTTGCCGATTTCGGAACGATGTACAATGTGCTGATCGCTTCGTTTGAAGTATTGGCATTATTGGTATTGGTTGCGGTGATCGTTTTCTGGATCCGAAGGAATATAATAAGGTTACAACGTTTTATCAAACCAGAAATGAAAGGCTGGCCTGAGAAGGACGGGAATTTTATCCTTTACTTCGAAATGGTGTTGATGCTGCTTTTCCTTACCATGAATGGCGCCGATCATCAGTTACAGATCCTGGGGGCTGAACATTATACGAAAGCAGGGGCATTCCCGGTCAGTCAGTTTTTACTACCATTATTTGACGGTCTGTCCGAAGGAACGCTCATTATTGTAGAAAGAACGGCCTGGTGGTTACATATTATAGGTATTCTGGTGTTCCTGAACTACCTTTATTATTCCAAGCACCTTCATATTCTTTTGGCCTTCCCGAATACCTTTTACGGGAACCTGAAACCTAAAGGAGAGTTTAATAACCTGGAATCGGTAACCAACGAAGTAAAGCTGATGCTGGACCCTAATGCAGACCCTTTTGCCGCACCGGAAGAAAATGCAGAGGAGGCTCCGGAGAAGTTCGGGGCATCGGATGTACACGATCTGAACTGGGTACAGTTATTAAATGCCTATACCTGTACGGAGTGCGGGCGCTGTACCAGCGTTTGTCCGGCTAACCAGACAGGAAAAGAGCTTTCTCCGAGAAAAGTGATGATGGATACCCGTGACAGACTGGAAGAAGTTGGAAAGAATATAGATGCCAATAACGGAGAATTCGTAGAAGACGGAAAACAGCTGTTGGACGATTATATAAAAAGAGAAGAATTATGGGCATGTACTTCCTGTAACGCATGTACGGAAGCCTGTCCTGTAAGTATAGATCCGCTTTCGATTATCCTGGACATGAGACGTTATTTAGTGATGGAGCAATCCGCCGCTCCGGCCGAACTGAATAATATGATGAGCAATATTGAAAACAATGGAGCTCCATGGCCTTATAATCAAATGGATCGATTAAACTGGCAAAACGAAGCATAACTTAAATAACAGAAAAATGAACAAAGAAGAAGTAGAGAAGTTCCTCCATCAGAAAGTTGAAGATGGAGAACATGTGAGTCCGGTATTGCCGGAGGGGATCAAGAATTACCTGATCGATATAGACGGGACAATTTGCGATGATATCCCGAATGAAGAACCCGAAAGGATGGCTACCGCCGAAGTCTATCCGGATGCCCTGATTACCCTTAACAAATGGTATGACGAAGGGCATATGATCTGTTTTTTTACTTCCAGAACCGAAGATCACCGAGTAGTGACCGAAGGCTGGTTGAAAAAACACGGATTTAAATATCACAGTTTGTTAATGGGAAAACCTCGTGGTGGAAATTATCACTGGATCGATAATCACCTGGTAAAGGCTACAAGATACAATGGGAAATTTACCGACCTTGTGGAAAAAGAAGTGACAATCCAGGTATTTGATGACGGAAAGCACGATTAAAATATAGTTTAGAAAATGAGTGAAGCTTTAAGAGTACCAACCATGGCCGAGTTGATGGCCGAGGGTAAACAACCCGAAGTTCTGTTTTGGGTAGGATGTGCAGGGAGTTTTGACGACAGAGCAAAAAAGATCACCAAGGCCTTTGTCAGGATCCTGAACAAAGTGGGAGTTGAGTTTGCCGTACTGGGAACTGAAGAAAGTTGTACGGGAGATCCCGCCAAACGCTCCGGAAATGAATTCTTGTTCCAGATGCAGGCGATGTCCAATATTGAGGTACTCAATGCTTATGAAATAAAAAAAATAGTTACCGCCTGCCCGCATTGCTTTAATACCATTAAAAATGAATACCCTTCTCTGGGTGGTTCTTACGAAGTGGTACACCATACTCAATTCCTGAAATCCCTGTTGGATGAAGGGAAACTGAGTATTGAAGGCGGACAGTTTAAAGGGAAGAGGATCACTTTTCACGATCCTTGCTATCTGGGTAGGGCTAATAATGTATATGAAGCCCCCCGGGAACTTATCCGAAAACTGGATGCGGAGCTGGTAGAGATGAAAAAGTGCAGGAAAAACGGTTTCTGCTGCGGTGCCGGAGGAGCACAGATGTTTAAAGAGCCCGAAAAGGGAGATAAAGATGTAAATGTTGAACGTACGGAACAGGCTTTGGAAACACAACCGCAGATCATAGCTGCCGGGTGCCCGTTCTGTAATACAATGATGACTGACGGAATAAAAAGTAAGGAAAAAGAAGCCGAAGTAGAGGTGATGGATATTGCAGAGCTTATTGCCAATGCAAACGACCTGTAGAGGTTCTATCCCGTAGAAATACGGATAGCATCTTTTTCTGCTTTCTTATTTTAACTTTTTTATAAGAATCTCCCGATTCTTTTATTTATACCGATATCTTAATTTTGTTTAAAAAGCTAATATGTTAGTAGATTTTGAAAAGCTTCCGGAAACTTCCTGTATATGGATTTATCAGGCGAACAGAGGGTTTTCGGATGGAGAAATATCAGAGATCAGGCTTAAGCTCGATACATTCCTTGAGAATTGGACTGCTCATGGAGCAGATCTGCGGGCTTCCTATGAGATAAAATACAATCGCTTTATTATAATTGCATTAGATCAGGGAATTAATTCGGCTACCGGATGTTCTATCGATGCTTCCGTTCATTTTATTCAGCAATTGGAAAAGGAATACAATGTTGACTTGCTGGACAAAATGAATGTTTCTTATAAACAGGGAGAATATGTGGCTTACAAGAGCCTGACCGATTTTAAGAAGATGGCCAAAGACAGAGCAGTTTCCAAAGACACTATAGTGTTTAATAATCTTGTAGCTAATAAAGGAGAATATCTTCAATTCTGGGAAGTTCCTGCTAAAGATAGCTGGCATTCCCGCTTTCTAAACTAATGCCCCGCCCAAAAGTTATTAAGTTCAAATTGTTGAAAGAATCAGGCGTTGAGGCTTTTATAAACCTGATCCCGATCGTATCTTTTGGCATCATTTTAGCAGAATGTATCCTATGAGAAAATATTTATTCCTGATCCATACACTTTTTATTACGGCAGTTTTGGCCAGGCAGGACCATCCGCTTATCACCAAAGATTCACTGGAACAACAAAAATGGGTAGACAGTATCTATAACTCCATGTCTTTGGAGGAAAGAGTGGGGCAATTGTTTATGGTGGATGTTTTCTCATCTAAAGAAAAAAGACATACAGACAGGGTTAAAGAACTGATCAGGGAGCACCATATTGGAGGTGTGATCTTCTCTAAAGGAGGCCCGGTCCGTCAGGCCAGACTAACCAATGAATACCAGGAACTGTCCAAAATACCTTTGATGGTCGCTATGGATGCCGAATGGGGACTGGCAATGCGCCTGGATTCCACCTATGCTTTTCCCTGGAATATGACGCTGGGTGCGGTAAAAGACAATGCCCTGATAGAAAGGGTGGGTAGACAGATAGGAAAACATGCCAGACGCCTGGGAGTTCATATAAATTTTGCTCCCGATATAGATATCAATACCAATCCTAACAACCCGATTATCGGAAACCGGTCTTTCGGAGAAGATAAGGAGAATGTAACCCAAAAGGCACTTGCTTTTATGAAAGGAATGCAAAGTGCCGGAGCCCTTACTTGTGGAAAGCATTTCCCGGGACACGGAGATACCGATACGGATTCTCATAAAACATTACCTACCATATCCTTTAGCAGGGAGCGTATAGATAGTATAGAACTATATCCGTACAGGAAACTGATAAAAGAAAATCTGGAGAGCGTAATGATCGCTCATCTTAATGTTCCGAGCCTGGAACAGAGAGACGGTTATCCTTCATCTATTTCAGAAGGAATTGTGACCAGTCTTCTTAAGGATACCCTGGGTTTCAAAGGCCTGGTATTTACGGATGCCCTGAATATGAAAGGAGCTTCCAATTTTACAAGCCCGGGCGATATTGACCTGGCCGCCTTTCTCGCAGGAAACGATATTCTGCTTATATCGGAGAATATTCCGAAGGGGATAAGTAAAATAAAGGAAGCTTATGAAAAGGGCGTTATCACTGAGGAGCGGTTGGCTATCTCCGTAAAGAAGATCCTTCAATCTAAATACAAGGTAGGTCTGAACAATTACAAGCCGGTAGAGACGGAAAACCTGGTAGAAGACCTGAATACCCTCGAGGACGACCTGCTGCATGAAGAGGTTATGGAAAATGCACTGACGCTGGCAAAGAACAAGCTTAATCTGGTGCCGGTCAAAAACCTTAACACCAAAAAAATTGCCTATGTGGAATTAGGGGATGACAGCGGGGATACTTTTTTAAAAGCGATGCAGCGGTATGGTAAGGTTGATAAAGTATCTGCACCTTTACTGAACGAACTCCTGGCCAAGCTGAGAAATTACAATATGGTAGTGGTCGGGTTTCACCGATCCAATGCCAATCCGTGGAAATCCTATAAATTCAAGGACAAAGAGCTGATCTGGCTGCAGGAAATAGCGCGGAATCACAATGTTATCCTGGATATCTTTGTCAAGCCCTACGCTCTACTGGATATCCCGTCTATCGAGAATATCGAAAGTATTATAGTCAGTTATCAGAACAGTGATATAGCCCAGGAGAAATCGGCTCAGCTTATCTTCGGAGCCATAGAGGCCAAAGGAACTTTACCGGTATCCGCACATGAGGAATTAGTAGTAAACACGGGTTTAAATACCAATAGGTTATATCGTCTGCAATACGGGATTCCGGAGAGTGTTAAGATGAATGGGGAAAAACTTCTGGAGATCGATTCGGTGGCCCAGTTGGCTATCGATTCGCTGATGATGCCCGGAGCTCAGATCCTGGTAGCGAGAAAAGGAAAAGTGATCTATAATAAAAACTTCGGAAAAACCGGTTACGAAAACGGGAGAAACATAGGAGAGAGCAGTATTTACGATGTTGCTTCCCTGACCAAGATCCTGGCAACTTTACCGATGATCATGAAAATGGAGGAAGAGGGGAGACTTTCAATGGAAACTCCGCTTAAGGAAATGCTGCCGGAAGCAAAAGGAACGAATAAGGAAGATATTACCCTGAGGGAGATGCTGTCGCATTACGCTCGCCTGAAAGCCTGGATCCCTTACTATTTAAGGACTCTCGATACGGTAACGCATCAACCCTCTGCAGAATATTACAGAAAGCGTCCCGATAATTTTCATTCCATCAAGGTTATAGGAAACTTGTATCTGAGAAAGGATTTTAAGGATACCATCATCAACAGGATCATGGAAAGCGACCTGATAAGGCGTAAAGAATACAGATACAGTGATTTACCCTATTACCTGCTGAAGGAGTATATTGAAAGGGAAATGAATACTTCTTTGGATAAATTGGTGCAACAGAATTTCCTGGCTTCCCTTGGAACGAACAATACGACCTATAACCCTTTGGAGAAATTTTCGAGGGACAAGATCGTTCCTTCGGAAGATGATTCCTATTTCAGATATCAAAGGATACAGGGTTATGTGCACGACATGGGAGCAGCCATGCAGGGAGGAGTAGGAGGTCATGCAGGCCTCTTCAGCAATGCGAATGATGTGGCTAAAATTATGCAAATGTACCTTCAGGGAGGCTATTATGGAGGCAAGCGTTATTTTAAAGCTTCGACAATAGATAAGTTTAATACCTGTTATTTTTGTAAATTTAATAACAGAAGAGGAGTTGGTTTTGACAAACCTCAATTGGAAGAAGTAGGTCCGACTTGTGGTTGTGTTGCAGAATCAAGCTTCGGGCATAGTGGTTTTACAGGAACCTATACCTGGGCTGATCCGGACAAGGAGATCGTATACGTTTTCCTTTCCAACAGGACGTATCCTACCGCCCAGAACAGAAAACTGATTTCAGAAAATATCCGGACCGTCATTCAACAGATTATTTATGACGCTGTCCTGGAGTAACGAAAATATTATAGGAATTCCTGAATGAGAAGACTTTCTCATTTTCAGGCACAAAAAAATAAACAGATGAAAATTGCAATAGTTTGTTACCCGACCTTCGGAGGAAGTGGTGTTGTAGCTACCGAACTTGGAATAGCACTTGCTAACAGGGGGCATGAAGTGCATTTTATTACCTACAGGCAACCGGTACGACTGGCCCTTTTAAGCGGGAATATACATTTTCATGAGGTTCATGTTCCCGAATACCCTTTGTTTCACTATCAGCCTTATGAGCTCGCCCTGTCGAGTAAACTGGTAGATACCGTAAAGCTGTACGGGATAGAGTTGTTGCATGTACACTATGCAATTCCTCATGCCTATGCAGGTTTTATGGCGAAGAAAATGTTGCAGGAAGAAGGGATATCCATTCCAATGGTCACAACCCTGCACGGTACCGATATAACGCTGGTAGGAAACCATCCGTTCTATAAACCTGCAGTTACCTTTAGTATTAACAATTCCGATGTGGTTACTTCGGTTTCACAGAGCCTGAAGGACGATACCTTAAGACTTTTTAATATCCGAAAGGAAATACATGTCGTTCCCAATTTTATAGATAAACGGAAATACAGCCAGGATTTTACGGATTGTCAGCGGGATATGATGGCAAATGAAGATGAGCGTATCATTACCCATATAAGTAACTTCAGGAAGGTAAAACGCATCCCCGATATTATTCAGATCTTTTACAGGGTGCAGCAGAAGCTGCCATCAAAACTTATTATGGTTGGAGAAGGCCCTGAAAGAACGGAAGCAGAACAATTGTGCAGAACTCTGGGAATAGAGAACAAGGTATTGTTCTTAGGGAACAGTAATGAAATTGACAGGATATTGTGTTTTTCAGACCTCTTCCTTCTTCCGTCTAAGACAGAAAGCTTTGGTCTGGCAGCTCTAGAAGCAATGATTAATAGTGTTCCGGTAATATCCAGTAACACCGGAGGTATTCCTGAGATCAATACGAACGGAGTAAGCGGATTTTTAAGCGATGTGGGAGATGTAGAGGAAATGGCGGCAAACGCTATTCATATCCTTGAAGATGATACACGACTGGAGAAATTTAAAAAGAATGCCAAAGAAGAGGCTTTAAAGTTTGATATAGCGAATATAGTTCCTGTTTATGAAGAGATATATCAGAAAGCTTTCAGCCTTGCTTAAAAAGACACCTATGAAATTAGCAGCGGTTTTTCTATTATTCGTTTCCTGTTTTTTTAATGAAGACAGGTATAAAACCGATGCTGTTCAGGAACCTACTTTTGAGCTTATTCTTCAGGAGCAAACCGGAGGACCTGCCAAACCGCAGATGATGGTGGTTAAAGGGGAGAAAAGCCTGAAAGATTTCTATATTCAGATCAACAAGACTAGAAGACCCGGGCTTCCGGTTCCCGAGATTAACTTTAAAGAGGAAAAAGTGATTATCCTCTGTATGGGCTCCAGAACTACAGGAGGATACAGTATCGAGATAGAAAAGCTCGAAGAAAAGGCCGATCTCATTAATATCTACGTCAGGGAAAAAGGTTCTCCGAGTAAATACAGTACCTCCGTTTTAACCGAACCTTTCAGTATCTATAAGATAAAAGCAGCTGATAAAAAACTGGTTTTTAAAAAAGCCGATCAGCGGTAAAATTCCCGTAATCTCATTAAAATAAGAGGTTATTAACCGAATTTTACATCATTTTTATCGATTAGATACCCTTCAACTCAGCGTCCGTTGAGAAAAATTATACCTTTATACCAGTTCTCTCAGAAATATTAAATGAATTAATAGCAAGAATTATTTAATTAATGAGAGCATGTATTTTCGATTAAAAATCAATTCTGATTTTAACCTTGGCAACGACAGCTTTTTTGTTGCCGGTTATTCCTATGCTTTGAATTTAGCGGTGCATCACTCTCAAAACTCGGTTTTTGAAAAACACTATATCCAACATATTTTAACTAAATAGCGCACTATGAAATTTAGAACATTACTCTTTTTAACTTTATTATTTATTACTGGTGTCAGCGCACAGAATCTGCATACAGATTCCAATGCAGCATCCATTGATAACGAAGCTGATGCAACAACAGGCTGGTTCGGATTGGCAAACCTGGCTTCTGATTCATCAGATCCTTTTGACGGAGAATTTGCTTTAAGAGCTTCTTCTTCGGCTACCAACGGAAGAAATATTAATTACAGTTTTAACGCTGAGATCGGAACGACTTATGTCATCAGTATCTGGGCCAGGGAAGGAGAACAGAGTTTTGAACCTGCCTTTGCCAACTGGAGTGGCCTGGATGGTTTTACCAATCCAACCCTGATCGTAGGTACCGAATGGCAGGAATATACTTTCGTTGTTACGGCTACCAGTGAGAACCCGCTTATAGGTGTGTTTACAAGCCCTTCGGTTGGAGGTGCTGAAGGAGATACCGTATTTATAGACAGGGTTTCCATTACTCCTCAGGACAATGAAGCTCCTTCTGCGGTAATCGATCTTTCGGCTTCCAATACTACTGCTACTTCTACCGATCTCTCCTGGAGTGCATCTACAGATGATGTAGGAGTTACCGACTATGAAGTTTTCCAGGATGGAGAAAGTATCGGTATGACAGGTGGCGCTACCAATTTTGATGTTACAGGCCTGGATCCTGAAACCTCTTACGATTTTACGGTATTGGCTCAGGATGCATCCGGAAAAGTTTCCGATATAAGCAATGTTTTAACGGTAACGACCGAAGCAGAAGAAGATAATAGTTGTGGTCCCGGACGTGTGGCAATTTGCTACAGAGGACAGACCTATTGCGTTCCTAAATTCCTTGCATGGTTCTATGTAAGATACGGTGCATCTCTCGGAGCTTGTGATGATGATGCTGAAAAGCCAATTGTTGCCAGAGCACGAGTATATCCTAACCCGGCCAGATACAATACTTATCTGTTGCTAAGAGCCAGAAAAGAGGCTACGATCGGAGTAAATATCTACACCAGACACGGAAGATTAGTATACTCTGAGCAGGCTAATGTTGAGCAGGGAAGAAACGTAATTCCACTTCAGATATCTTCTTTCAGGAGAGGACTTTACATTCTTAAGATCACCGATGCAGGGATCGATCAGAAAAGCATCAGGATCTTTAAATTATAACTGAAAACAGAATTTAGGCAAAGTCGATTGTTAATCAGGCGGAGATCAATGAACCGATAATTGGATCACTTCACCGATTTTGATTAATTAATCGACTTTGTCTTGTCAAAAAATACGTATCTTTGGCATGATATAAACCTAGAGTATTAAATTGATTAATAGCAAAGAATGTTAATTTAATATTTGAGGGTATGTATACTGCCAAAAATTACTTTTCTCTCCAAGCAATAATCTCAGGATTATTGTCTAAGAATTGTATTCCTTTTATTTTGATGGCCTGTATCATTTCTCCTCTTATTGAGATGTGAAACAATAAATTAATTATATATAATTTAATCAACTGGCCATGAAATATAAATTACTATTTCTTATTTCTTTATTTGTAATTGGTGTTAATGCGCAGGACTTACATGATGATGCAAATGCAGCTTCTGTTAACAACGAAGCGAATGCTACTACCGGTTGGGGTGGATTAGCCGTTTTAGCATCGGATGCAACAGATGTTTTTCACGGATCTTTTTCGATAAGAGCATCTTCTTCTGCTACCAATGGTAGGAATGCCGATTATACTTTTAACGCAGTTATAGGAGAAACCTATAATATTACTATTTGGGCAAAACAGGGAACTCAGAGTTTTAACCCTGCTTTTGCAAACTGGAGCGGAATGACCGGATTTACAAACCCGACTCCGATTACCAGTACCGACTGGACGGAATTCAATTTTACCGTAACTGCAACAACTACAACACCAACAATTCGTATTTATTGTAGCCCTTTTACCGGAGGAACTCAAGGAGATACGGTAATGATAGACAGGGTGTCTATTACTGTTGCTTCTTCAGATACTGAAGCACCGTCTGCCGTAACCGACCTTGCAGCTTCCAACACTACAGCTACTACTACCGATCTTTCCTGGAGTGCTTCTACAGACAATGTGGGAGTGACCGACTATCAGGTTTTCCAGGACGGGAACAGTATAGGGTTTACCGGTGGAGCGACTACTTTTAATGTTACCGGTTTAACAGGAAATACTTCCTATGCCTTTACAGTAACAGCGAGAGATGCAGCAGGAAACACTTCGGCAGCAGGTAATACGGCTAATGTAACTACACCGCCGGCACCTGATACCGAGGCACCGTCTGCAGTGACTGATCTTGCAGCCACCAATACAACACAAACAACTACCGATCTCTCCTGGAGCGCATCTACAGATAATGTAGGGGTAACCGATTATGAAGTATTCCAGGACGGGAACAGTATAGGGCTTACCGGAGGAGCAACCACTTTTAATGTAACCGGATTAACGGCCAGTACCGCATATGCTTTTACGGTAACGGCAAGAGATGCAGCAGGAAATACTTCTGCAGCAGGAAATACGGCCAACGTTACTACTTTAGATCCGCCGGATACCGAAGCGCCATCAGCAGTAACTGATCTGGCAGCTAATAATACAACGCAAACAACTACCGATCTCTCCTGGAGCGCATCTACAGATAATGTAGGAGTAACCGATTATGAAGTATTCCAGGACGGGAACAGTATAGGACTTACCGGAGGGGCAACTACTTTTAATGTAACCGGATTAACAGCCGATACATCTTATGCCTTTACGGTAACAGCAAGAGATGCAGCAGGAAATACTTCTGCCGCAGGAAATACAGCTAATGTAACTACGCAGTCATCTCCGGATACGGAAGCACCGTCTGCAGTAACTGATCTTGCAGCTAACAATACAACACAGACAACTACCGATCTATCCTGGAGCGCGTCTACAGATAATGTAGGGGTGACCGATTATCAGGTTTTCCAGGACGGGAACAGCATAGGGTTTACAGGTGGAGCAACTACCTTTAATGTGACCGGATTAACAGCCGATACATCATATGCCTTTACGGTAACAGCAAGAGATGCAGCAGGAAATAACTCTGCGGCAGGTAATACGGCCAATGTTACCACGCCACCGGCACCTGATACCGAGGCGCCGTCTGCAGTATCCGATCTTGCAGCTAATAATACAACACAGACAACTACCGATCTCTCCTGGAGCGCATCTACAGATAATGTAGGAGTAACCGATTATGAAGTATTCCAGGACGGGAACAGTATAGGACTTACCGGAGGAGCAACTACTTTTAATGTAACCGGATTAACAGCCAGTACATCGTATGCTTTTACGGTAACAGCAAGAGATGCCGCAGGAAATACTTCTGCAGCAGGAAATACGGCTAATGTAACTACCTCAGGAGGCGGAGGAGTAACAGATTATACTTCTGCGAACTCCAATCTGCCGACAGTAGACTGGCAGGCCAGAGACCTGATGGCAGCAGGTTCTCTTGGTATCGGAACCACCGGTGTGGTTCCCGGTTTCAGACTGGCAGTAGCCGGTAATGTGGTAGCCGAAGAAGTTAGAGTAGATCTTCAGGCAAACTGGCCGGATTATGTTTTCGAGAACAATTATAATCTTCCAACCTTAAAAGAAGTAGAAGAATATATCAGGCAAAAAGGTCACCTGAAAAATATCCCAAGTGCAAAAGAAGTAGAGGAGAACGGGATAATGGTAGGGCAAATGAATGCCATGTTACTTAGAAAGATAGAAGAATTGACACTGTATACCATCCAGCAGGAAAAGAAAATAAAGAAGCTGGAGGAAGAGAATAAGAGTCTTAAGGATATTAACAAAAGATTACTGGAAATAGAGAAAAAGCTGGAATTAGATAAAAAGAAATAATATTGATCCAATGTTATTAAGGTTATCTTAAAATTAAAGATAGTTATATGAGACAAGTCTATATATTATTGATTTTATTGATTTCAGGATCCATCGGTCTGAACGCTCAGAGTATCCGGAAGAATTATCTGGAGCTGACCGAGACAGAAAGGATTAATCTGATCAATGCTTTCTATGCACTCAGAAACGGGCCCGATCTGGTTAATGATCTGGCCACCTTTCATATGGATTTCTTTAGCTTTGACAATACGGCAGATCCGACCAGACTGGATATCCACCTGAACCTTCCCGATGAGCCGGAAAGAGATATTTTCCTGGCCTGGCACAGAAGACAGATGTTTGAGATGGAACAGGCAATGCAGGATATTAATCCAAGGATCAGCCTTGCATATTGGGATTCTTCTGTAGATCAGTCGATAAATGACCCTATCTGGGATCAGGATTTCCTTGGGCAATTTAACGCCGACTGGAACCTGAACAGGAACCTTGGAGGTAACGGGGCTCTACCTACACCTCAGGAGGTAACTACGGTTCAGTCTAATACCGATTTCCTTACGTATTCTAATGCTTTTGAAAGAGGAACACCTCACGCAGGAGCGCATAGATGGGTAGGTGGTGTAATGCCAACTTCGGTATCGCCAAGAGATCCGATCTTCTATTTTCACCACAGTTTTGTTGATAAACTATGGCAGGAATGGGAGGAAGTAAACCAGAGTTCGGCATTTATTATGACCTCCATGCTCAGGTATGACGGAACGTATGTTTTTGACGGAGAAACTTTACCGTTGGTAAATCCGAACGATATTACGGACAGCAGGGCGTTAGGTGTGTTTTATGCAGAGAACGGGCTGGCAGAACTGGATAATTATACGGTGAGTAACACCCATAATCCTGAAGAGACATTTTACTATCAGTTTTCGATAGAGGTAGGAGATAATTTTATTGCACCCTCCGGGACCAGCAGTAGGATAGAATCTGTAAATAATATTCTTTTAAGGCCCGGTTTCCGTGCCGAAAGCGGAGCCTCTTTTGTTGCAACCATCGATACGGCGCCTATTACAAACGGCATCCAGGGAAGAGACAGAAGTTCTGAGATCGTGAGAAATCAAAAACCTTTTGATGAGGTAGGTGAGCTTGAGAATGTAATATTTACGGATGAGGATCTGGTAGATGATGTGGTACTGATCAAATCATTTCCCAATCCGTTTACCAATAAGATTACCATTGAAGTTAGCAAGAACATCAAAGAATGTAGCATCATCATCTTTAATATGATGGGGCAGGTGGTGAAAGAAGAGTTCTTTGATGACACCAGCAATATAGAGATCAGAGGACTTTACGGACTCTCGAACGGAGTTTATGTATTGAAGGTAGTAGATGGTAATAACAATGAGTTGATAACGAGAAGGATCGTTAAATTATAAGGAATGAAGATGTCAGGAATAATGGCCTTGTGGTGTATGTTCCTGATATCTACATTCAGTATTGAGGAAAAGAATTGCTTACAATCAGATAATAAATCATTTATCAGAATTTTGAATAACAGCAAATATCCTCTCGGGAATATAATGCTGTATTCAAAACATTTTAAGGACCTCCGACCGGGTGATTCATCAAAGTATAAAAAGATACGTTTTGATGAACGCAAAGACGATGCAATTGTTTTTGTCTCGGTAAACGAGGTCAATTTTGCAGTATTTTTAACTGTGCCCGAAATCGGTAGGAAATACACTGTTGTCATAGACAGCATTCAATTGAAAGAACGAAATATTTTTGTAAGAGAATTGAAAAAATAATGACCTACTGTTTATATGCTGTGATGGAGGTGTCCGTTTGAAAAAGAAAAGAAGGGGGTGTTTTAAAAAGATCTAAATCCGTAACCGTTTAGATATAGGCTTGCTTTTTAGAGATTCTTTATTTTCTTGGATTTTGGAATTACGTGAGCGTAGTTCAGGATAAGGAATGTTTAAATTACTTTATTGCAAAATATAAAGGGGGAAAAATGTATTTGCTATGAATATTTCGGCTTCTAATCCTATATACAGAAAGGTATACAGGCAGCTATTTATTTTAAAGAAAAATTTAGATTATCGTTCGGAAGTTAAGGGGAAATTAAAGACAGTTAATGGTGATTCGCTAAGCGATAGTGAAATTAATGAGATCAAGCAGTACTATGCTTCTTTTGGT
Organism: Leptobacterium flavescens; assembly: GCF_010671605.1. Classification (GTDB taxonomy): domain Bacteria; phylum Bacteroidota; class Bacteroidia; order Flavobacteriales; family Flavobacteriaceae; genus Leptobacterium; species Leptobacterium flavescens. Next base: position 788,747 of record NZ_JAABOO010000002.1, on the reverse strand, counting down.
TTTTCCAACGTAAAGAATTATTGGCATAAATTTTACAAGACGATCAACGGGACCTTTTTTAAGGAATACATTCCCGAAGATCTTTTTTATTCTACTATTGAGCCCTGTTTAAACAGAAAAGAGCTCCTTCCCGCTTTATCAGACAAAAATTTATTAGGAAAAGTTTTCGACGGAGTAAAAATGCCCGCTACCGTCGTACAGAATATTAATGGATTTTACACCAAAGACGGGCGCGTCATTTCTAAAGAAGAAGCCATCAGCTTGTGTTCCGAACACAGCAGGCTGATCTTTAAACCCTCTATTCACTCCGGAGGAGGAGTAGGGGTTGTTGTTTGTTCTATAAACAATGGAATGACCGACTTTAAAAATAAATCGCTGGAAGAACTCCTGAGCTCTTATCGCAGAGACTTCATCGTTCAGGAAGTTGTTAAACAGAACAAGGTGATAGCTTCACTCAATCCGTCTTCCCTTAATACCCTGCGTGTGGTGTCTTACCTCAGAGAAGAAGAGGTGGTAGTCCTGTCTACTGCAGTAAGAATAGGAGGGAAGGGACAATTTACAGATAATGTGGCAATTAGCGGAGTTGCCTGCGGATTGAATGAGGACGGATCCCTTAAAGATCTAGGATACAATAAAATGTATCAACCTTTTGAAAAAGGAGAAGACGGAATTGTGTTCAGTACCGTTAAGATACCTTTTTACGACAAGGTGAAGGAAACAGTAAAAAAATTGCATGCTCAGATACCCTATTTCCGACTCGTTTCATGGGATATTGCCCTGGATGATTCGGATGAAGTGGTATTGATAGAATACAACGTTATGGCACAGGGAATATTTACCCATCAGTTGATTACCGGACCTATGTTTGGTAAGTACACAGATGAGATATTAAGTTTTTCAGCGAAATATCAAAAAAACCTATAAAAATTTAAAACCCGTGAGCAAAGAACTTCGTATTTATTGAAAAATAAATATAATAAAGAAAAAATGGTACTTGATTATAGCCTGTTAATTAAACAAATATGTTCTGTTATTGCACCGAAATGGTACATTAAGAAGAGCTTTGCCTCCAATCATAGCTATAACCTTAATTTTAAACGCCCGAGAACTTTCTCGGAAAAAATTGCTATCCGGAAGTTTAGGTATACCAGAGAGATGTCCGTACTGTCCGATAAAATAAAAGTTAAGGACTACGTAAAAGAAAGAATAGGGGAAGAATATCTGGTACCTACCTATGCAACACTGGACCGGCTTACTCAAAAAGCCTTTGACGAATTACCACAGAGCTTTGTTATAAAAGCCAATCACGGCAGCAGATTAAACCTCATTGTAAAAGACAAATCCCAATACACTTTTAAAGAAGTAAAGAAAATTACCGATAAATGGTTGAGGAAAAAATACTATTTGATCGGGATGGAGCTTCACTACAGGCATATTAAACCCGGACTTATAGTGGAAGAATTGCTTTTGAACGAACAGGGGGAGGTTCCGAAGGATTACAAAATACACTACTTTAAGAATAAGGGGGATGTAAAGTATTTTACAGAGGTCCATGCCGACAGGTTTTCCAATTTCCGTTGTAATTTTTATGATGGAGGCTGGAACAGGATCAACAATCCCTGGGTAGGGGAAGAAGAATTCGATGATGAGAATATGTCAACGCGTCCTGACCGTTATGATGAGCTTCTTGATGTTACCAAAAGACTGGCAGAACCTTTTAAATATGTAAGAGTTGATTTTTATGTATTTAATAACAGGATATATTTCGGCGAACTTACCTTTACTCCCACAGGCGGCACCCTGAGGTTCAAGAAAAAGACAATGGACGAATATTTGGGCAATTTGTGGGAAGATTAAATAGTATGGACTGTTAATCGGTTATTTTTAAAAGAAAAGTTGTTTCGTTATTTTTCATTCAACTTTGGTATTTTAGGTATCTTACGATTTTATAGAACTTTTCTTTGAAGAATTGTAATGTAAAAGGTATTTTTATAGCATATATATGTAAGGATCCTACTTTATCGACCAAGCTAACCGGTTATAACAAATGAGGCTGTATTTTTTAATGCTTATTAAGAGAATTTGCTCAATTATAGCACCTAAATGGTATATAAGAAGACGCTTTATATCTAATCATCATTATACACCGAATTTTAAAGAGCCCAAAAGACATTCCGAAAAAATAGCTGCAAGGAAATTCAACTACACTAAAGAGATGTCCGTTTTATCAGATAAGATAGCGGTAAGGGATTATGTCAGAGAAAAAGTCGGAGAAGAATACCTGATCCCGTCTTATGCGGTCTTAGACAAACTTACAGAAAAAGCCTTTGAGGAATTACCTGAGAGTTTTGTTATAAAAGCCAACCACGGCAGCCGGTTTAACCTGATTGTCAGGGATAAATCCCAATTCACTTTTGAGGAAGTAAAAAAATTAACCGATAGGTGGTTGAGAAATAAATACTACCTGATCGGGATGGAACTTCATTACAGGCATATAAAACCAAAGCTTATCGTAGAGAAGTTGTTGCTGGACAGTGAGGGAAAAGTGCCTAAAGACTATAAATTACATCACTTTAAAAATAACGGAGACCCAAAACTGTTTATCGGGGTTCATACAGACCGCTTCGAGAATTACGAATATAACTGTTATGACGAAGATTGGAATGTACAGCAAAATCCATGGGTCGGAGAAAAGGATATTTACGAGAATTCAGTTATCAAACAGCGCCCGAAAGAGCTCGATCTTTTAAAGGAGCTATGTGGAAAACTGGCTTCCAGGTTTAAGTACGTGAGAGTGGATTTTTATATCGTTGACGATAGGATCTATTTCGGAGAAATGACCTTTACTCCTAACGGCGGGGCAATGAAACTCAAAAGAGAGGAAGTAGATCGTTGTCTTGGTGGCCTCTGGGGAGATTAGTGCCTCTTGCTATTGTATCTCCAGTTCCTTAAAACCGAAAATATAAGCTTGCGGTTTGTTCTCTTCCTTCAGATACAGATGATTCCCGGAATGAATGTTTAAACCTCTGTCGATAAGTGCAATGGTTTTCCACCCGAGGGAGTTAGGACTGATAAAATCTTTCTTTAGATTATCTCCGATATAATAGTAAACAGTGCCTTCCAGTTTATTTTGTACCAATTCAAAATTTTGAGGATGAGGCTTTTCTGTTCCCGTTTCTTCCGAAATAATAAATTCATCCATAAGGGCTTCCAATCCCAGGGCTTTTACTTTATTTCTCTGAGTAATACTCCTTCCGTCTGTTATAATTGCAGTTTTTCCGCCTTTTTGCCTGATGCTTTCTATGATATTCAGGACTCCCGGTTTTAGTTCAATATCCGGGCTATGGGTCCGGTAAATATGAAGTAGTTCCCCGATATCCGCCCCGTATTCTTTTTCCAGGAACTCAAAAACGTTTTCCTTATTCCTGTACATGGCAAACATTCTCAGGAACAGTTCGGCCGGTTTTTCCGGATCCACCTTTCCCGCAATAAGCCTGTATGCCGATCTCAGATAATCGAGCTCGTTGTATAGAGTATCGTCCAGATCGAATACTATTACGGTATTTTTATCAACCTTTATAGTCATGAACTAAAATTTCATCATCGTATCTCAACATAAGCAGATTTTCTTCCCAGCAGTCAAACTGATCCTCTATTTCCCTGTTCATAAAGTACTCTTCAATGATCCATCCGGGAAAATTGGCGCCAGCCCTGTATGAAAGAGGATAGCCTCCTCCAAACCTGGGGTTTATTTCTATACCCACAATACGATCTTCTTCTTTGTGTTTAAAGAATTGCACCGTAAGGCAACCTATGGCCCCGTCTATAAAACTCAGGTGCTCCCTGACGTAATCTACGATTTTATTTTTTACGGTTACCCCTTTATTAACCTCTCCGTCCCTTACCTCTATCCGTTTTCTGGGAACAATACATTTGAGCTTGTGATCCTTCGCATAATAGAGATCGCAGGTAAACTCTTCAAATTTGCTGTGATCAAGGTATTCCAGGAACATCAGTTTGTCGTTCTTAAAATGATAATCGGTCAGATCTTCCTTTTCCTTTATAATATAGGTATCCACACTTCTGCTCCCGTCTATAGGTTTGATAAAAAGCGGAAGTTTATACTGATCTTTAGAGTATTCATGGGCAACTTCAATATTATGCGTTTTGAAGAATTCGTGTATTACCCTTTTATCACGGCATTTTTCTATAAAATCCAGCGTCGGAAGGAGGGGAGTGATCCCATTCTCATCAAAATGCTTCTTATTCCTGGCCAGTAAAAGTAATTCCGTGTCTATGGTAGGAATGACCAGGGAGATCTTATTTTCCTTGCATATAGAAATAAGTATGTCTATATAATCGGGGTGATCCAGACGAGGAACCTCAAAAGCTTTATCAGCAGCAAAACATGCAGCCGAAAGCGATGGTTTCGCATCAACAGCCATTACCATTGCATCCTCGTTGAGTTTCTTAAGTTCGGTTTGAAAAGCCCTTACCAGGGAAACCCTTCTTCCTGCAGATGTGATCAGTATATTCATTTTAATAGACGATAAAAGGTTTTATAGATAAATAAAAAGGGAAATAATAAATATGACCGGTTAAAAATAAAGACCAGAATTTTATAACGTAAGCCCTGGTAGTCCTTCCCTACAAACTCGGTAATGGGGTAAGCTCCCATCGACCTGAATTTTTTAAGTGTTTTACGCAGTTCGCCAAAACCCATGTCCGATTTCGGAAAACGTACCAGGAAGAAAAAAGCATAACCATGTTGCCTGTTTCTAAGTCTTTTTACCGCTCCATTATGACTGAGCCTGGCGATAAGCCCGCTGAGTTTTTCAACTGCATAGGAGAGGTCAAGCATATGTCTCTTTATATGCTCCGGAGATCTTTTATGCGTAATAGAATCGGCAGTTTGGCGGTAACGATGTATATCAGCAGGGATCATTGCCACCTTCTTTGCATCTAAGAAGAGGGTGGGAGTATAATAAGAATCCTGTACAAATTTCCGATCGTAAAAGGAAAGCCCGGTCTTGAGCATGTGTTCTCTCCGGGTGATATACCACCATACTTCCGCCCTGTAGTTAGTGTCTGAAACAAAACTTACACCGTCCAGGACATGAAGATCTTCGGTCCTTTCGTGAAAATTGGCAGATTGTTTCAAATCTGAAGAACTGGTAACCTCCGATTTGAACCCAAGAATGTCCAGTTGTTCTTTTTCCAGGATCTCAGTAAGGCCGCCAAGAACATTTGCGGCTATATAATCGTCGGAATCGAGAAAGTACAGGTATTTTCCCCTGGCCAGGGCAGCACCGGCATTTCTTGCTGCTCCGTTCCCCTGATTACTTTGATTGTGCAGAATAATATTAGAGTGCTCTTTTATATAGTTTTCAACGATCTCCGGGCTTTTGTCCCTGGAACCGTCGTTGGCAACTATGATCTCGTAATCTTCCGACGGCAGATCCTGAGAAAGAACACTATCCAGACAGCATGCAATATACTTTTCTGCATTATACATAGGAATGACTATACTTAATAGCATGCTGTGTTTATTTTGAGTTGGTTTCTATTTGTTGTTGTCTGTGTTTATCGAAATCCAGCATATTGGGGTCAATGACCACATCACTTCCTTTAAATACTTTTTCCACGGTTTTAAGAATAATACGGCAATCAAGGATAAAAGAAAGTTTTTTCACATATTCCACATCTTTTGCAAGTTTCTCGTCCCATCCCAGTAAATTCCTCCCTGAAACCTGTGCCAGGCCTGTTATTCCCGGTCTTACCGTATGTCTTAACTGTTCCTCTTCATTGTAATAGGGCAGATATTGTACTCTCAGCGGCCTGGGTCCCACAATACTCATATCCCCTATAATAACGTTGAGAAGCTGAGGTATTTCATCCAGAGACGTCTTTCTCAGGAATTCCCCGAAAGGAGTTACCCGGTCGATATCCGGTAGCAGTTCACCTTTATCGTCCCTCGCATCGGTCATAGTCTTAAACTTGATGATCTTAAAGATCCTCTCGTTTTTTCCGGGCCTGGACTGAAAAAAGAAAGGATTTCCCTTGATAACGATCGCCAGAACAACACCTACGGTAAATGTTATGGGAAACAGAATAAGGAAACCTATAAGTGCTCCCAGGAAATCAATAAGCCGCTTTATAAAATTCTTATACATTGTTTATACTATTCGAAATTACGGATGCTCCAGTTTTAAATATTCCTGTAATATGGATTCCCATACATAATCCTGTTTATACCTGTCGGAGATCACCTCTCTGGCATTTCCGGCCAGTTCTTTACGCATTTCCGGGTCGGAAATCATTTTACGCATCTCTTTTTCCATGGGCTCAATACTTTTAACGGGGATGATCACCCCGTTAATACCGTCCTGAACAATCTCATTACATCCGTTAATATTACTCACTATACTCGGTAAGCCCATGGCTCCGGCCTGCATAACCACGTTAGGAAAACCTTCCCGGTAGCTGGGGAATACCAGAACATCCGATATGTGAAGGTACGGGCGGACATCTTTTTGCCATCCGGCAGAAATAACACCGGGATGCGTATCTATAATCTTTTCTGTTTCCGGCAATAAGGGATCCAGATCTCTTTCATAGGAACCTACCAAAAGTAGTTTACTATTAGGATTTTCCTGGTATATATTGTTGAATGCCTGTATTAATTCGTTAATTCCTTTATCTTTTACCAATCTACCAATAAAAACAAAAACGAAATCTTCCGGATCTATTTTAAGCTCTTCTCTAAGGCTCTTACTCTGTACACTGTTATACAGGCTGGGATCAAAATGAGAAACATCTATCCCGTTAGAGCTTCCTTTGCCCAGAACTTTAAGCTTTTTCTCCGAAGTGAACTTGTTTTCCAGAATGATATCCTTTAAGCCGTAGGAATTGGGGTAAATCATGGTAGCACATGAATATGTGATCTTTTCCACCAAATTAAGAATAAACCTTTTAAAACCTCTTGCTTCTACCAAAGGTAAACCGGCAATTGTGTGTAATCTGTGGTCAACATTTGCCAATTTTGCCGCAATCATTCCCACAGTACCCGCTTTTGGAGTGTGCGTATGAACAATAAATGGCTTTTCGCGTCGAAAAATTTTAATTAATCGGATTATTGAAATAAGATCCTGTAAAGGTGTTATTTTTCGGGTCATGTTAACAGGAATAACTCTTACCCCTTCTATTTGGGCCACTTCGTCTAAAACTTCTCCTCCGGAAGATATGCCGATCATCTCATAATGGCTGCTCATATAGCGTAGCTGGCCTCTTAGCAATCCTTTCAGGGAAACGGGAACGGTAGTTATTCTAATGATTTTTTTCATCGTAAAAGAAGGAGTATGACTATAGTTTTATTGGAAAATTATTACCCCTGAAATTGCTCGTAATTTGTTAACAAATATATAAAAGTTATTGTTTTTTAATTGGGTTATTTTCCCTGTTTTAGCTAATTTCAAAAAATTTTATTAAGGCCGTAATCTAAACATGATTTTGCTTTCGTATGTATTTGGAGTATGTTTAAAAAACGTAAAAACCATGCGTTTCATCGAATAAAACTACTTTTTAACGATTTTTATTAATTTAATTTGTTAATATTGTATGAATTTTCTAAACGCCCAAATCTTATGAAAAAATTAATCAAGCAATTATTTGTTGTTGCAATTCTATGTTTATCGTCATGTCAAACGGAAGAAATTGATATTGTAGGCGATGAAACAGGTGAGGATATTGTAGTTGATGAAGGTAACGGAGACGGAGAAGGTAACGGAGACGGAGAAGGTAATGGAGATGGTGAAGGTAACGGAGACGGTAACGGAAACGGAGACGGAGAAGGTAATGGAGATGGAAATGGTAACGGAGATGGTGAAGAAGCAGAAGAAGACAACACCATAGAGAACGCCATAGACATTCCATGTGATTTTAATTTTAATGATGCAGTAGCTAACACAGCCTATAATATTAGCTGTGATTACGACCTGGGAGGAAATAATATTACACTTCCTGCCAATGTAAGCCTTAACTACGAAGGAGGAACGATCACAAACGGAACGTTCTCTTTTAACGGAGGTGTCATAGATGGTCAGTTACTGAACTATCAGTTAGAGATCGTCGGAAATGCGACACTCGAGAACACCGATTTTTATTTCTACGCCAATCGGTGGAATTTAACTCAGGGACAAACAAGTCAGAATGCTGCCGAGAATAACAAGAACATGATGGAAAAAGCCATGAATCTTGTAAAGTCTTTAGGTGGTGATACTTTTAAAATAGATCAGTTAGATAGCTATTTTCTGGTGTCTGTCATTCCTAATTTCCAGGCCGCTGAGAATGGAATTACTATTCCTGGCGATTTTAATTTTGTAATGACCGATAATACCCATTTAAGGGTATATCCTAACGGAGCTCCCCGATATTCTTTATTAGGAGTTCTGGATGTATCTAACGTTCGTATTGAAGGAGGAAACCTTCATGGCGACAGAGATCAGCATGATTATTCATATAATCAAGTACACCCAACACACGAATTCGGACATTTGATCGATCTTCACAGCGCGGTGAATACTGTGGTTGAGAATGTAAATATTATGGATGCCACCGGAGACGGGATCGATATCAAGAGTCTTGGATTTGCCTCAAACCCAGATCATAAACCATCTAACAATATAGTAATTAGAGGATGTACGATTAATCGTAACAGAAGGAACAATATCTCGGTTACAGACGGATTTAATATCATTATTGAGGAGAATAACTTCCTGAATGCGGGAATAGATACTCCTAATTCTCAGGGTACCCTACCAAAAGCAGGGATCGATATTGAGGCCGAAAGGACCAGAGATGCCAACGGAGATTTCTTCTTCTATCAGAGAGCGTATGACGTAACCATCAGGAATAACACTGAAAGTGGTTCGGTTACTTCGGCTTTCCTGATCCATACAGGAGAAGATATTACCATTGAAGGTAACAGAACGGAAAGTAATATTACCTATCTGTTTACCAGCGGAAGTAGGATCAGAAATAATATCCTGACGGCTCCTGCTACCAATGCAGACGGAACTGCCATAAACGGAGGTTCTCCTGATTCCCGAACTACGTTTAATAACGAGATCTCAGGAAACACGATCAGAGGATACGGAATCGGTATTGTTGTCTACAACAACGATTCAAGAGTATTCGGTAACAGGATCGAGGATTTTGAAACCGGGATCTTCCCTAAAGTTATTGACGGACTGGAAGTTTACGACAATACCATGATCAGTACCAAGACGGAAAGTAAAGGTATTTTCGGAAGTAACACCAGCCTGAAAAATGTACTTGTCAGAGATAATACAGTAGACGTTGAGTTCTTTGCCTTTACCTTTGCAGGAGTTAATACCAATACCGAAGCTACTACCGGAAACTATGAGGTAGTTGTGGAAAACAATGATTTCCGCGGGAAAAGAGATGCCGGAATTACACAGGCAAACGGTATTAATATCAGAAATAACGATACAAACCGTGGTATTGACCTTTTCAGATCTAAAAATATCAATATTGAAAGAAACCGTATCACAACGAATTTCGAACACGGAATCGATATTCTGGATGGATGCCAGGATCTTACGATCAGCGAAAATATTATCGATCTGAGCAGTGCAAACCAGTTTTTCAGTATTAAAGGTTTGGCTAATAGCTCAAGCGTAGGTAATATTAAGATCATTGATAATCAGATCAAGCAGGCTAACGGATTTAGAGTGATCTCTGTTGAATCTTACAACAATATTACCGTAACTGGAAACAGGGGAGATATCGGAGATATCAATACCCTTGTATATTACAGAGGGAATAACTCAGATTTCAGTAATAACCTTACCATGACCGGAGAAGAAAGAAATGATATTTCCGGATCTAACAACAGGTTCTAGGTTGTACGCGTATAGAAATAAAAAAAGGCTAAAGATCATCTTTAGCCTTTTTTGTGTTTATATGATTGCTTAATTCATTGTATAGATCGAATAATACCATTTCTGGAAGCAGTAGAAGGTCCATATCTTAAATGTGTGGTCTTTTTTATTGGAAAGGTGCTCATCTACTATTTTGGAGATCTCATCAACGTTAAAGATGCCCTGAGCATCTAAAGAATCCCGTTTAGCATAGATTTCCAGCTCTTCTCTAAGTGAAGATCTGAGCCAATCGCCTACTGGTACACCAAAACCGCTTTTCGATTTATCCAGGAAACCTTCCGGGAACTCGCTTCTGAATGCCTCTTTTAAGATGAATTTTTTATCCCAGCCCTTCATCAGGTAGTTTTCCGGCAGGCTGCTGGCATATTTCCACAATTCTTTATTCAGGAAGGGTGCCCTGCATTCGAGGGAATTCAGCATACTGGTACGGTCTACTTTTACAAGCATATCACCTTCCAGGCTTAAATGCCTGTCGATCTCCCTGTATTCGCTTAGACTCCCGGGGTTACTGATCCCGGTCTTTTCCTTATAGCTGTCAAATACTTCCGAATGAGAGAAACAGTATTCATCTCTAAAGTAATTGCTATATGAGTCTTCGGTAAAGCCGAGTGAAATGATATCCCAGTAAAAACCTCCGTTGTAATTTACAGAGGACAACAGGCGTTGGAGCCTGAATCTTTTTCCCCTGTTATCGTCTTTTGTCTTCAGAAGGACCCTGGACCCCTTTAAAACGGCAGAATGCAATGCAGATGGGACTATTCCTGTGTATATTTTATTCAGTTTCCCGATATAGTATTTGTTATACCCTCCGAATACTTCATCACCTCCGTCTCCCGTAAGGGCTACTTTTATATAGTCGCTGGTCTTTTTGGCTACCAGAAAAGAAGGAAGGGAAGACGAATCGGCAAAGGGTTCATCGAAGTTGACAATAATATCGTGAACGTGTTCTTTGAGGTCGTTTTCGTTGATGACAAACTCGTGATGCGTACTGTTTATCAATTTGGAAACTACCCGGGATTTATCCGTCTCGTCAAAAACCGATTTTTCAAATCCGATGGAAAAAGTATCTATTTTCGAATCGGAGATCTGCGAAAGACACCAGGAAACAATGGAGGAATCCACTCCTCCGGATAGAAATGTTCCCAAAGGAACATCAGAAACAGACCTGCTCTCCACACTTTCCATCACCTTTTCTTTAAGGACGGATGCTGCCTGCGGTAATTTTAATTTGGATTTCTCCTTCTCCGATTCTACAGGGATAGCAATAATTTTATGCGATCCGCTGTTCATATCGAATTCCATATAGTGATTGGCTTCCAGCTTTAAAACATTTTCATAAATGGTAAAGGGAGCCGGAATATAGGTTAGCCTGAAAAACAGGTTAAGCCCTTTTTTGGAGATCTCCGGTTTTTTATCCAGGACATTGATGATGGATTTTAGTTCCGATGCCCAGATAAATTGGTTTTCATCGGAATAATAGTAAAGCGGTTTTTCCCCGAAGAAATCCCTCGCGATAAATAACTTGTTTATTCTCTTGTCGAAAATGCTGAAAGCGAACATCCCGTCCAGCATTTTAAATGATTCTGTTCCGTATTCTTCGTACAGGCGAAGAATTACCTCTGTATCGGAAGTGGTATTAAAACGGATACCTTTTTGTTCAAGCCCCGATTTCAGGTGCCTGTAATTATATATTTCTCCATTAAAGACAATGACAATCGAATTATCATCAGAAAAAATGGGTTGCTTTCCTGTAGTCAGATCAATAATAGATAAACGCCTCATACACATTCCGAGGGTAGCTGAATTGACGTCTTCGGCAAAGAAACCGTCTTCATCCGGGCCGCGATGAAAGATCAATTCATTCATCCGGGCCATTTTTTGTTTTACCTCCGAGAGTTGGTTCTGATTCTTACTGATAATCCCGTTTATTCCGCACATATCTGTAACTTACTGGTCTGTATATAAATTTATGATCTGATCAAACGCTTTGAAAACTGCACGATACCAAATACAAAAGAATTGTTCATTAATACCTTCCTGAACAAATTCTTTTTCTTGTCCCGTACAGGGTGTGTTGTATGTAATAAGCCTTTTTCCTTAAGTTCTTTCCTGACCTCCCTGATCCGATTTAAAGGATAACTGTTCTTAAACAGCTGATAAAAAATATCGATATTCAACATGGTAAAGCGTTCACTAAAGAAAGCTTTTGTCGCTTCATCTTCCTTATCCCGATATTGTTCCCTGAATGCTGTCAGGTGTGTCAGATTGCTGATAATATCTGCAATATATTTGTCTTTCTTCGCCAGGTTCCTGTCTCGAGTTATCGATTGTTCATTCTGAAGCCAGCTGGCCACGATGATATCTATAGCTTCTACCTTTTCGGCATAATACAGCGCGCGCGTATTGAATTCGAAGTCCTCGGCATATACTTTTTCCCTGAAAAGAAGCCGTTTTTCCAGCAGGAAGGCCCTTCTGTATAATTTATTGCAGGCAGATCCCAGATACACTGTATTGTTGTAATAGGAGATCCCATTAAAAATATTCCCCTTACTGCTGTTACTTACTTTAAAAACAATATCCTCATTGCCGTTTACACCCTGAGCCCCGAACTCCAGAATATCCAATTCTCTTTCTTCTGCCAGCGACAGAATGGGAGGAAGGCTGCTTTTCAGCAGGGTGTCATCAGAATCCAGGAAAAGGAGATAATCTCCGGAGGCGTGTTGTATCCCGGTATTCCTGGCTCCACCCAGGCCTTTGTTCTTCTGCGAGATGATTTTGATGTTGCCGTGTTTCTTTTCGATTTCCCGGGCAATTTCCAGGCTGTTATCGGGAGACTCATCGTCTACTATTACGAGCTCAAAATCGTTTTCTTCCAGCGATTGCTCATAGGTAGAAGCGATGCATTTCTCAATGTATTTTTCAACATTGTACATCGGAACGATTATACTCACTTTAACACTTCCCATCATCAATCGATTTTGTAGTACAGGAACATAGCAAAAGTAAATAGAAAATACATGAATATTACCTTTGCCAGAACGACGTTCTGATTCTTAAAAAATTTCTGTTTTAAGTAGGGGTACACGATCACAATAGCTATCATGAACCAGGAGAGATAGGCAAATCTGTTTGAGAAATTCGCCCGGATCACCAGGATCCAGAAAGTATTGGCTATCAGGTAAACATTGAACAACTGCCAGTATACCTTGTCTGCAAATCCTCTTTTAAAAATAAAGTACCATCCGGCAAAAACGGCCGAGGCACTATAGAGGAGAAAGTCGAACCTGAAACCTGTATTCTCACCCCCTGCAAGATAGGAGAGACGATCCCCTCCGAAACCGAGGGAAGAAAAGAAAGCTTCCCAGAAGCCACCCATAACCAACGATAACGGAATAGCGCATAACCAGGCTATAAAATAAGTTTTAGGTTTATTGTGGATCAGTGTGAGTACAAAAGCAAATATCGGAAGTGCCATCGACTGGTGAAATAAATAGGCGAGGGTTGCAAATGCAATCAGAACAACTTTCCTGTCTCTGTAAGCGATGGCAAATAGAAATATGGAAGTAGCCATCCCGTTACGTATCCCGTTCACTCCGTATCCCCAGAAAGAAAACGATACCACTAACAGGAGGAAAGAGTAAAACCAATAATCCTTGAACATTTTCCTGGAAACCACGTATAGAGGCAGGATATAGATAATTGCACACAGGAGAAAGAAGCTGTGGACCGTCATTATAGACGAGCTCAGTTTCATAAACTGATGAAAGAAGATATCGTCTTTTACCAGTATATCTCCACCGATGGCGTAACTTTTAAAATAATTGGCATAGGTACGCATATCCACGAAATACTTTCCGCTGATAGGCCGTAACCCGATATACACTACATTATAGGCCAGAATAAGGAACCCCATTACAGCGATATACATCTTGTTCTTGATATCTTCCATAGGGAGTACCAATGAATGCAGGATGGTAATAAGTACCACGGTAAGCATTAAATACATCCGTATGGTACCATAATATTCTAATGGGATAAAATCTATCATCTGCCTGCCTTACTTAGCCCTTTTTGCTGTTTAACAATAGAATCGCAAAGATGCCTGGTGTATATAACTCCCCCGTATTTATCAAGGTGATTCCCGTCGTAGGTCTTATATTGTTCGATATGAGATGAGAAATTAATGTACTTTACATTCGTTTCCGAGGCTACCCGGCTAATGTCGTCATCAAAACCTTCCCAGTAATTATTTTCAATATCCATGATCTTCTGATCTATCGGCATCCTGACAATCACTACATCTCCGTGTTTATCAAGGTATTCAACCAGTTTTTGAAGGTGATTCAGCCTGAACTCCGATTTTTTCCAGCGGGATGCGTAATCGCTGTAAAGCTCTACCTGGATCTCCTTCCATTTATTGAGGGTCAGACTGTCTTTCGGAAGGTTGGATTCCTCCAGCCAACCGTCTTTGTGCATTTTAGACGTACGCCTTACTATAGACTTAAAGTGGAAATAGTTAAAATTCCGTACCAGGTATTCAAAGTTCGGACTGTGACTTACAAAGGTCATATTATGGGGAGGCTTCCCCTGTTCAAAATAAATACCTTCCTCTACCTTATCTTCTTCTCTTAAAGATAGTATCCATGGGTTTACTGTCAGGATAAACAAACCATCCGTAGAAGTGGTGTCCAGTTTCTTTTTAACACTTTCGGTATAGAGTGGACCATAGGCGATCTGAGCTATGGTAAAGCTGTAATTCAGAATGGGAGTTTCGTAATCGGACCCTTTAAAATAATCGTTGATCACCGATGGCTGAATTCCCTGCATACTTCTCGAATCTCCCAGGATAAGTGATTTTACCTTGGGCGTTGTGAACTTCTCATAAAAATAATCGATATAACCCCCGTAATTCATCAGGACGATGGAAAAGATGATCACTACAATTCCGAAAAAGACCGATATTTTAATTAAGAACTTTTTCATCTAGAACTGAAAATAAATGAATGTTTGAGACTGTGCCCCGAAAAACAGTATAACACAGAATAAAAATACATAAAACCCCCATCTGACAGGAGTTATTTTAAGATTTTCAATCATCAGGCCGTGCTTTTTATCTCTGTGGAACCATTCTACCACTAGAAGCAAAAGAATAAATATAAACGGCTTGAGATCTATCCCCGGTGCGCTGAACAGGGTTCCGGTAAAGATATCCCTGATATAAATAAGGGCATTCTCTATAGAAGTTGCCCTGAAAAACACCCAGGCGAGGATGGTCAGTATAAAGGTAATACCTACCTGTAAAAGCTCTTTAGGGTTAATGAAAAACCTGTTTTCAGCTACTACATTGGTATTTACCCTGTTCTTTTTCATTAGCAGGAGGGGGAGGAAATACAAGGCGTTTAAGAAGCCCCATACCAGGAAGGTCCAGTTGGCGCCATGCCAGAAGCCGCTCACCAGGAAAATAATAAAGGTGTTCCGTACCTTCATTTTAGTACCACCCCGGCTTCCTCCGAGGGGGATATACACGTAATCCCTGAACCAGGTGGACAGGGAGATATGCCAACGTCTCCAGAATTCGGCAATATCCCTTGAAAAATATGGGAAAGCAAAGTTCTGCATCAGATTAAAACCAAATAAACGTGCCGTTCCGATGGCAATATCCGAATAACCTGAAAAATCCCCGTAGATCTGGAATGCAAAGAAAACAGCGCCGATAACAAGGGCACTGGAGTTAAAATCTCCGGGACTTTCAAATATCTGATTTACGATGATAGCACAATTATCGGCAACAACCACTTTTTTAAACAATCCCCATAAGATCTGACGCATACCGTCTGATGCCTGAGGATATGAAAATTTCCTTTTCTTATAAAACTGAGGGAGTAAATTAGTAGCTCTTTCAATAGGACCGGCAACCAGCTGAGGAAAGAAGCTCACAAATGCAAAAAAGGCCACCGCATCTTTGGTGGGAGAGAGTTTTTCCCGATATACATCTATGGTATAGCTCATGGTCTGGAAGGTGTAGAAACTTATCCCTACAGGTAAAATAACATTTAAAGTCAGAGCATTTAGTTCATACCCGAGGCTGGAAAAAGCTTCTGCCAGGGATTCGGAGAAGAAATTAAAATATTTAAACACTCCGAGGAACCCGAGATTAACAAGCATGCTTACCATTAACCAGGCTTTGCGTTTTGACGGGACCTTAGTTTTGCTGATCCGTAATCCGCAACTGTAATCTATGATGGAGCTGAATACAATAAGGGAAAGAAAACGCCAGTCCCACCAGCCGTAAAACACATAACTGGCAATGAGTAACAAAAAATTCTGCCACTTTAAATTTCTTTGAAATACAAACCAGTAGAGTATGAACACTACAGGCAGAAAGATCAAAAATTCAAACGAATTAAAAAGCATAGCTTAATTTATTGGTGTTAAATAGCTTGTTGTTACCTTATCCAAATCGAATTTCTCCAGCAAAGCTTCCTTTGCGGTTACTAATGTATTTTTATATTTATCCGAAGCGAGCACTTGTTCGAGTGCATCCGCAAGGTCGTACTCTTCTTTTAAAAGATCGTCTTTTTCAGGGATCCCCAGTTTACCCTTAAACAAAGCAGGGGTGATAATACCGCTTTCCACTTCAATATTCCCTTCCTCATTCACCTCTCCGTTCATACTCATCAATTCAAAAACACCTTTGGTGCAAAGTGATGTGACCACCGGCACGTCTAATGCAATAGCTTCGACAATTACATTGGGTGTTCCTTCGAAGTGTGATGACAAGGCAAGGACCTTTGCTTTGGCCAGGTATCTGTACGGATTGGATTTCCTTCCCAAAAGCACCACACGATCCGCAATATTAAACGTATCTATTAATTTTTTTACATATTCAATGATAGGAGGTTCGCCATCTCCTATAAAGACCAGTTTTACATCTGCCTGTCTTTGAGCCAGGATATGAAAAGCCTTAAGCAGGTGCCAGGGCGATTTGGCATAGGATAGCCTTCCCAAAAACAGAATGATATTTTGTGAAAAGAGTTCCTGCTCCTCTTCCGAATCGAAAGGAGATCCGGCTCCTTTTTGTATAGCCTCAATATCGTGGGGATTGTAGATCACCTCCAGCTTATCGGTAAATTTAAAAGCGCAGTTCTCTATGAGGTCTTCTTTAATGGTATTACTGATACATACTACCTTATCCAGATTCCTGTAGGTGCTTCTGTAGCTCCATTTAAAGATCTTATTAAGGATGTTTTTATCCTGAAACTCTACACTTTTAAAGGAATGTATACTGCCCACCTTAAATTCTTTGGTAAAAGATAAAGAACTGAAGAGATTAGACATGTCCCCAAAACAGATAGAATGAGTTATTTTCTCTCTTTTTACGATCTTCCTTATGGATAGGGGAGCTGAAAGATAAAACAGGAACCGTTTTGTGATCGGCATCCGGTGAAGATCATAATCCTTTAAAAACAATTCGTCTTCTCCAAAATTAATGATATCTGTCTCCAGCTTGATAAGCTTCAGCGCTTTTACCGTATATCCCTTCTGTTTGTAGTAATTGTAGAAGGTTAACGCCAGGCGTTCCATTCCTCCAACACCGCCATATGGTATGATAAGTAATATTCTTTTGGGTTCCATAGGGCAGATTATTTAGTGATTAAAGACCTGAATAATACATCCCAGTTAGGAACTACTGACTCCGGAACATAGTGTTCCGATTTTTTTACAGCTTCTTTCCCCATCAGTTCACGCAGGCTTTGGTCTTCGATAAGTTCGATCAAAGTGCGGCTAAAAGCTTCAATATCCCCGTTAGGAATAAGGAAACCATCCTTTTCATGGGTAATAATATCTTTGGGCCCGCAAGGACAATCGAAGGAAATGCACGGAACCCCGTGTGCCATGGCCTCAATCAGGACCATTCCGAAACCTTCGGACCTGGATGACATGGCATAAACAGATGCCTCGGCATATTTCTCCTGTATATTTTTAATGGGAGGATGAAAGCGAACACTGTTCTCGATCCCCAGCTCATACGCCATTTCCTGATAAATGTTGGTGTCTGCTCTCCCGTAGATCTCAAGTATCCAGTCGTCGTGCTTCTCCAGAACGTTTTTCCAGCTTTTCAGCAAGCGGTCAAAGCCTTTCTGAAAGTGATGACTACCAACAGAAATAACCTTCTTGTTTTTAAGTGAGGATATTTTCTGGGCCTTGAACGAAAGTGGATTTGGAATTACTTTCAGATTATCCAGATCCCATTCGCTGAGGTTGTAATTGGTCAGCACTACAAAAGCATCATATTTTCGCGCTCCGATATGCATGAGGGAAAAGATGAGCTTTAATTTTAATTTTTGAAGAAAAGACGCATTATCCGAAGTCTTGATAATATTCTTGGATGCGTGTCTTTCGTAAATGATCGGAGTCTTTGTTCCCAGAAAATAAGGTACGTAAAACCCTTTTAAACCGTCATCACAAACAGAAATAACATCCGGGTTTATGGTTTTGACCTTTTTTTTCAGCCCCCTGAGGTATTGCAGGAAACTGGAAACATAATTACCCGAAATCTCGATATCGTGATAAATGAGTTTGTCGCTAAAATCGTAAAAGAGTTTTTTATTCCCCTGATTCAGCGTAATAATATGTACTTCATAACCCAGCTGCTCAGCGAGGTAACTGGCCTTGATAGAAAGTACTCTTTCCAGGCCCCCCGAACCGCATATCTGATTGGTTATATAAAGTAACTTCATAAATATCAGGAATTACTACGAGCTATAAATTCTTTACTTTTTTCCTTTAAAGGTTCCGATAGTTTTGTGTGTAACCCTAAATTGGTTACTGTGGTGTTCATATCTATTTTTGACGGTAAATCGAAATTGGCTTTGAAATTCCCTTTATCATCTACATCAATCCTGTTAAAGAGTTCGGTTATCCCATCAAACCTACAGGTATCTACAAAAGTATTAAAGGCATTCACGAATATTACCGGTGTTCCCATGGCCAGGCAGGGGAGGGCACAATGAATACGGGAAGTAATAACCAGTTTGGCTCTCGCATATTTTTTAAGACATTCCTCGGCATATGCAAACTTCTCCTCTTCTGTCTTATGCGTTCCTGAAGGTAATACCTGAGTGATATAATGCGCTTTTTCCAAAACTTCTTCGGAAACGATCTTCTTCAGGTGTTTTTTATCCTTATTGATCTTAAAGATATCTCCGTTAAAAAGACCGGTAACAAATCTTCTCGGAGAGAAGAAAAGCTTTTCTTTGGACGGATAGTTATAAAAAGGATCTACGATGTAAATATCATCACCTCTTTCCGAATCATCTACCTTATAATTGTCCAGTGTTAGTGTAAGACAACCTGTAAAATACGCATCAATGCCCTTTTCCTGAAGGATCTTGACGGTGAATTTATCTCTGCAACCAATAGGCTGATGTTGTTTTAAATAGGCTACAGCCTTTTCGTTAAGCATCCAGGGAGCTGCGGTTGAGTTTACGTGAAAGGATACAAAAAGCGGATTTATCTTATCGTTTGGGACCCAGTTATGGATATTATGAGTAAACCACCCGTTCAAGATAAGGCTCATCTTTTCACCTTCGTAATCTGCCAGTGTTTCCCTGTTGATCAGAGTGTCTACTTTCGGAAGATATTGTCTTGCCGCCAGGCTTTGAACATAATCCCCCACATTGTAGGTATATATCTCGTCGTATGTTAATAATCCGTATTCCATTGTTTATTTATTGTATCTAATATTCCTGTATAAAGTGTATAGATTAGAAAACTTGTTCCGTATTAAAAATTTAAATATCTCCTTTCTTTGGGGTTTATCCACTGCTGTATCGATGAGTTGCTTTAAATCTAGATCAATAAAACTTTTCAGGTAGTTTTTTTCCTCATTTTCGTCCTTCAGAACAAAAAAGGAATCGACTTCAGAAGCTTTTTCCTGCAGGCATCTCCATTCGTATTCCAGGCCTTTGGTCAGTGTCTTTTTGGATCTGAAGTTATTCAGGATCATCTCATAAAGCTGATCGGGAACCTCAAAACCGTATTTGTTAGGATTATCTCCGGCCAGGATAATACCCAGCATCGTTCGCTGGCATTTGGCACATTTACTACAATTATATCCGTCCCTGAGTTCCGAATAACACACCCTTAATTTGATCTCTTCGCCACCATTCTTCACATAGTCGATAACATTATCGATCTTGTCGGTCCTTCTCAAGTGATATCCGTCGTGAATAACAGAACTGTTGGCCCATTTCATTTTTTCATCTATTCCGGGAGTGGAGCCCCATCCGAAATCTACTTCTTCCGTATTGGAGGAGGCGATAAGAATAGAGGTGACTTTCTTCTTATAAGTAAGCGGAGCCAATACCCCTATCAGTGCCATTCCGTGTTGTATTTTACCCCACCATCCTATATTTACAAGTAATTCTACATGATAGGTGTAAAATGTGCGGAGGTTACTCTCAATATAATAATGCCTTTTTTCATCCAGGATAACTTCTTCCTTATTAAATCGGATAAAATCGTTCCATCGCACTTCATCCTCTATCTCCACATCTGCTCCGTGAATGGAAACTAGAAAAGGGTTTTTGTCCTTATTCCTGATAAAAGATTCGAAAGAGTCGAGTCCTCCACTGAATAACAGCGCGGATTCATTTCCGTCTATAGTGTTTTTGACGAGTTTTTTTACTTTCAACTCGCCTTTAAATGAAGTGTTGTAATATTTAAGGAATTCTTCTTTAAGGTTCTGAAGGGCCTGATAAAAGACTTCGTCCAGTTCATCTACCACAACATCAAAGCCTACAAACCAGGCTATTGGCATGACATTGGCCAAAAAGGGGATGTTCAGAATACTGGGAGGGACACCCTCAATATTATCCGAATACTTAACATAGAAAGATTGATCTGTATTAAAGAACTTCCTGTATTTTTTATCGATGGAATAGCGATAAAACAATGCAGTACCTTTTTCCTTGATCTCTATTTGTTGTAATTCCAACATTATTTACAAAACATTAATTGCGTTTTCGCATCACCTTATATATCGAATCTCTGAAAAGCTTTTTCTCGTATTCTATCATTCCGAAAAAATACATTAAAAAACTGAATACCAGCGTATATAAACTGCCTTTTACGATAAAATTGAGCCATCCGCTTCCGGGAATACATTTTATAAAGTACCCGATAGCCAGTATAAAAGCCAGGGTTAAAATGATCCTGTGACCTACTTCTCTGAAGAATCTGAGGATATTGAGTTTTATGACCCTGTGATAGTAAAAATTCATGATATTCTGTACGATCACCCAGCCTGCAACAGAACCGGCAATCATTCCGATAGCTCCATATTTACTTGCGAACAAGGCACCAACACCTGTTCCGACAATCATAAATACCAGATAGGTAAGGGCTTTGAATGATAATTTATTCTTGGCTTCCAGGATAGAATTCCCGAACCCTTGTACCAGGGGAAGGGTATAGGCCAGCATAATGATCAGTGCAACCACCCATGCGTCATAATAAGATTCTCCAACCCAGAGGAAAACAAACTGTTTTCCGTACAAAGCAAAAGCTCCGAGTATGTACAGCAGTACGATAAAAGAAATACGCCCGATGCGTATCATCATACTGGTTAATTCTTCTCCGCTGGCGTTTCCAACAGTCATCTGAGTTGCTCTTGGCAGGAATACACTGGAAATTGCCGTA
This sequence comes from Leptobacterium flavescens, assembly GCF_010671605.1. GTDB lineage: Bacteria > Bacteroidota > Bacteroidia > Flavobacteriales > Flavobacteriaceae > Leptobacterium > Leptobacterium flavescens. Next base: position 767,082 of record NZ_JAABOO010000002.1, on the reverse strand, counting down.
GAAAAGGCCCCGTAATAGGTTCCGAGCATAACCCCGACTGCAAAAATGGCTACTACCGTGGTGTCTGCCACTATTCCGAGAACAACCTGTCCGGCCCTCCACTGAAACTGACTTACGATAGCAAAGACAAATATCCAGACCGAATAACCGAATATCTCTCTGATCAACGGCATCTCAAAACGGTGTAATTTGAATTTTACCTTTAGTTTTTTGAAAACAAAAATTGCGTTGACAATAACTATGGAGATATTAAATATGGTGTCGATAACAACCATTGCTACTGCTTTACCTCCCAGAAGAAGAACTGCAACAATAGTAATTGACCTCAGGATATACCTTGCAATATTCACAGATTTCGGAAAAACGAATTGCTCATAACCCGAGCATATTCCTTCAAAAACACCTCCGGGTAATCTGATAGCCAGGTTAAAGATAAGGATCACGAACATGATCTTTGCTTTCCCGATCTGATCCGGCGTAAGAGAGTTTTTAAAGATGTAGTCCAGGTTAAAATAACAGGCAACGCCGATAAGGACCACCAGGGTGGAAATTACCGAAAATATGAGCATTGTGGTGGCGAGGAAGTTTTCTTCGCCTTGCCGGTCTTTTTCGGCCCGGTACTTGGCTACAAAGCGTACTACGGTATTGTTAAGCCCAAAATCGAGAAGGGAAATATAACCGACAAAAGCTCCGATTAAAGTGTATAACCCGAACTCCGCATCACCAAGTTTTCTGATAATGAAAGGTGTTAACACCAAACCAACCACATTGGTCAGAATAATGGTAATATAATTTAATATGGCTCCTTTTTTTAATTGACTCAAAAAAACCTATTTAATAATTGTTATGTACTTGGTTTTATTTTTACAGCCGTCCCGTAACTTGTTTAGTCAGTACACCTTTTACATCATAAACCACACCACCGGAATTCAGCATTTTGCTAAAATCAATATCGAGGAACTCTTTATGCGCTACTCCCAGGATAATTGCATCATAGGTTTCATTCGGAGCGGTATTTAATGTATTCAGATTGTATTCGTGTTTAACTTCTTCAGGATTCGCCCAAGGATCAAATACGGAAACATCTATTCCGTACTCCTTTAAGTGGTGTATTACATCTACGACCTTGGTATTGCGAACATCAGGGCAATTTTCCTTGAAGGTGATACCGAGCATCAATGCCTTGGATCCTTTAACCTTAAGATCTTTCTGAAGCATGAGTTTAACGATCTCTCCGGCTACATACTGCCCCATACTGTCGTTCATTCTTCGTCCGGCAAGGATAATTTCGGGGTGGTAGCCTATTTCCTGAGCTTTCTGCGCCAGGTAGTAAGGATCTACCCCTATACAGTGCCCACCCACAAGACCGGGCTTAAAGGGAAGGAAATTCCATTTTGTTCCCGCAGCTTCCAATACTGCATGTGTATCTATTTCCAGAAGGTTAAATATCTTGGCAAGCTCATTTACGAAAGCGATGTTGATATCTCTCTGCGAATTTTCGATCACTTTGGCAGCTTCTGCAACTTTAATGGTAGGAGCCAGGTGAGTCCCGGCGGTTATTACCGAAGCATATAATTCATCAACTTTTTTACCAATGGCTTCCGTAGAACCGGAAGTAACCTTGAGTATTTTTTCTACCGTATGTTCTTTATCTCCCGGGTTGATACGCTCCGGGGAGTAACCTGCGAAGAAATCTTCGTTAAATTTCAGGCCGCTCACTTTTTCAAGGATAGGAACACATTCATCTTCCGTAACCCCCGGGTAAACCGTAGATTCGTAAATAACAATGTCTCCTTTTTTAAGGACTTTCCCCACGGTTTCACTCGACTTGTAAAGCGGAGTCAGATCCGGGCGATTGTTCTTATCAACAGGAGTGGGAACGGTAACTACATAATAATTACAGTCTTTGATATCTTCGATCGAATCAGAACAGTAGAGTCCATTTTTAGTATCCGGGTTGTCTTTCAATACACTTTTCAGCAGCTCTTCCGAAACTTCTAAAGTCTTATCTTCTCCTGTATTGAGCTCTGTAACTCTTTCTTTATTAATGTCAAAGCCTACTACAGGGAATTTTGTAGCAAATAACCGGGCCAGGGGTAAACCTACGTATCCCAGGCCAATAACCGCAATATTAGTCATTTTTTTTACCTATTTGATAATATGTGAAACCTTTCTCATCCAGTTTCAGTGTACTGTATTGATTCCTGCCGTCAAAAATAACGGCATTGTTCATTTGCGTTTTTAATTCTTCAAAATCAGGAGAACGGAATTCTTTCCATTCGGTAAGAAGGATCATTGCATCGGCACCTTTAAGAGTGTCGTATTTTGAATTGCAATAGGAAACAGCATCGATATCCTTAAGGTAAAAATGCTGGGCTTCTTCCATGGCTTTCGGATCATATGCCCTGATCTTAGCTCCTCTCTTTACCAGTTCTTTTATCACATAAATGGCCGGAGCTTCTCTCATATCGTCTGTTTCCGGTTTAAAGGCAAGTCCCCATAAAGCAAAGGTTTTACCGGAGAGATCTTCTCCGAAATGCTTAACCACTTTTTCGGCGATCACAAATTTCTGTTTGTCATTAACATCTTCAACCGCTGTAATGATATTGGCTTTATATCCGTTTTCTTCGGCTATCTTCTTTAATGCTTTTACATCCTTCGGAAAGCAGGAACCTCCGTAACCGCATCCAGGATAAATAAAGCTGTATCCGATTCGCTGATCCGAACCGATCCCGATACGCACCTTATTTACATCGGCACCCACCAATTCACAGATATTGGCAACTTCATTCATAAAGGAGATCTTAGTGGCAAGCATGGTATTTGCCACATACTTGGTCATTTCTGCCGATCGGATATCCATGGAAATAAATCTCCCCGTGTTCAACAGGAAAGGAGAATACAGGGCCTGCATCTGCTCGATAGCATAGTCGTTATCTGCTCCTATCACCACGCGATCGGGTTTCATAAAATCTCCGATAGCGGCTCCCTCTTTTAAGAATTCGGGATTTGAAACCACGTGAAATTCAATATCCACTCCACGCTTATCCAGCTCTTCCTGGATCACTGCTCTTACTTTATCTCCTGTACCAACAGGAACGGTAGATTTATCTACTACAATAAGAGGGGTTTGCATTTCCCGACCGATCTGGCGGGCAACACCCAATACGTACTGCAGGTCTGCCGAACCGTCTTCTCCCATAGGTGTCCCTACGGCTATAAATGCAATATCAGATTTATCCAGGCTACTGTTCAAACTGGTGCTGAAATGTAAATTTCCCAATTTGACATTCCTTAGAACCATAGCTTCCAGCCCCGGCTCATAAATAGGAATGATCCCGTTCTTTAAATCTTCTATTTTCTTTTCGTCTATATCTATACAAGTTACCCTGTTTCCCATTTCGGAGAAACATGTACCGCTAACCAAACCAACATACCCGGTTCCGATAACTGTTAAGTTCATAATATTCTGTTTTCTATTTTTTTAAATTTTCCCAATACCATTTTACAGCCTCTTTTAATCCGAGCTCTATTCCGAATTGGGGATCGTAATCCAATAATTTTTTCGCCTTATCGATCGACGCCAGTGAGTGGGGGATATCTCCGGCCCTGTTAGGACCGTGCTTTACAGGAATATTGGCGATTGCTTCATCAAACTCCGATAAATAGGTTTTTAATAATTCTGCCAACTCCTTTAGAGAAGTACGTTCTCCATATGCTACATTATATACCTGATTTAAAGCATTTGCATTAGATGAGGTCATAGCTTTCAGATTCATTTGAATTACGTTATCTATATACGTAAAATCTCTTGAGTAGGTTCCATCTCCATTGATCACCGGTGATTCATTATTTAAGAACTGCAGCACAAATTTAGGAATAACGGCAGCATACGCACCATTTGGATCCTGTTTTCTACCAAAAACATTAAAATATCGCAACCCTACCGTATCCAATCCATAGGTCTTATGGAAAATATCGGCGTATAACTCATTTACATATTTGGTGATGGCATAAGGAGATAGAGGCCTCCCTATTTTATCTTCTACCTTCGGAAGCGATTCCGAATCGCCATAGGTGGAAGAGCTTGCCGCATACACAAAACGCTTTACATTGGCGTCTCGGGAAGCGATAAGCATATTAAGAAAACCGGATACATTTACATCGTTGCTGGTAATAGGATCGTTAATAGATCTCGGAACCGAACCAAGTGCGGCCTGATGTAAGACATAGTCTACACCTTCTACTGCTTTGTGACAATCATCTATATTGCGAATATCTCCCTCTATCAGTGTGAATTTGGGAGCATCTATAATAGCATTTAGATTTTCTCTTTTTCCGGTTGCAAAGTTGTCCAGGCAGACCACTTCACAGTTGTGTTTTAGTAATTCTTCGCACAGATTAGAACCAATAAAGCCGGCTCCACCCGTAACTAATATTTTTGAGGAGGACAATGTTTCCAATTGCTCAGAGTTCATTAAAAATTGAATTTTTTGGTTTGTTTATCAATTACTGGCAAAGATGAGCAAAACCGTTGGAATAACAGTTTAAATTATATTAACTTGATATTAATTACGATGAAATTCATTTTTTGGACGATATTCGTTCTGAAAATTCAGAAAGACTGCACAATATTAACAAATATTGCTGACATCAATAACATATAGCAATAATGCGATAAGCTGCTATATTTTGTAATAAGACCGATACCAGTCTATAAAATTTTTAACCCCTTCTTTTATAGGAGTATCCGGAGAGTAGCCGTAATCCCTGATCAGACCATTTACATCGGCCCAGGTCCTTTCTACATCACCCGGTTGAATAGGGAGCATTTGCTTTTCTGCCTTCTTTTCCAGGTTGTTTTCTATCTCATTTATAAAGTCGGAAAGCTTTACAGAATTGTTATTACCTATATTATATAGTTTATAGTATTCCTTTTCATTTAACCTGTCATTTATAGGTTTTTCAATAACCCTGACAACGCCTTCCGTAATATCATCTATATAGGTAAAATCTCTCTCCATATTTCCGTAATTAAAGACCTTTATGGGACGATTATTTACTATAGCATCTGTAAATAAAAACATAGCCATATCTGGTCTACCCCACGGACCATAAACTGTGAAAAAGCGTAAACCCGTTGTAGGTAATTGAAACAAATGACTATAGGTATGAGCCATGAGCTCATTGCTTTTTTTGGTTGCGGCATATAGACTGATAGGATGGTCTACATTGTCCTCTGCCGAAAACGGGATTTTTTCATTTAATCCGTAAACGCTGGAACTACTTGCATACACCAGATGCTTTATTTTATGGTTCCGGCAGCACTCCAAAATATTTAAAAAACCAACCATATTACTGTCTACATAGGCTTCCGGATTTTCAAGACTGTAACGTACTCCTGCCTGAGCAGCAAGATTGCATACTGCATCAAATGATTCATTCTCAAATAAGGAAGGAAGGTGGGTTCTGTCTTCCAGATCCATCCGAATAAATGCAAAAGAAGAATACTTAGAACTTACCGATTTTCTCTTGAAGATCTCAGCCTCTTTTTTGGAGATTCCCAATTCGTTTAAACGATCGTATTTCAGATCTGCTGTGTAGTAATCATTTACATTATCCAGTCCGACAACTTCATGCCCTTTTTCAAGAAGCACTTTAGATACGTAGAACCCTATAAAACCGGCTGCACCGGTTACCAATACCTTCATGAATTCATTTGGTTTTTAAACAACAGTTTTTAAATTAAAGACAAAGATGGAAAAAAGTTTACAGAGTTTAAATGCTCCGGGATAATAAAAAAATAACGGGGGGATAAATCCCCTTCAATTTTTGAATTTTCCCCCTCCAAATTCTTGAAGCAAGTAGTTAACCGATTTTTATTAGAGTTTTGCCGAATTAACCCCCTTCTTTTCTTGGAACCTTAAAACAATTCTTAAATTTACCCTCGTAACCCTGAGATTAAATTGATTAATAGCACAATATTGATTTAATACTTTGAGGATTATGAGACTTATCGAAATTATAGTCGTTGATCGTTATTCTGTGATTGATTGCTTTTTTCCAAACTTATTTTACTCCTTAAATATTAAGTATCAGAAATGTTAAACCGTTCTCTGTTTTATAGAGATCAGTTTGTAAAATTTTGTTAATGCTAAAACCGGACATTCCGTAATAACGTAAATGTTCGTGATTTAAATAGATACTTGAAAAACGTGGTTAAAACTAGAATACTATTATCAACACCTCACATGAGTGGAGAGGAACAAAAGTATGTTAAGGATGCTTTTGACACTAATTGGATTGCTCCTCTTGGCCCGAATGTAGCTGGATTTGAAAAAGATATCGAAAGTTATCTTGGCGACAATTCGCATGTTGCGGTATTGAGTTCGGGAACCGGTGCTATTCACCTTGCTCTTGATTTGTTAGGAGTTTCTTCCGGTGATGAGGTTTTATGCCAGAGTTTTACTTTTGCGGCTTCGGCCAATCCCATAACATATCTGGGAGCTTCTCCTGTTTTTATTGATAGTGAATCCGATACCTGGAACATGTCTCCGGAACTATTGGAAAAAGCAATAATAGACAGGACTGAAAAATACAGAAAACCCAAAGCGATAATTGCGGTTCATTTATATGGAATGCCGTATAAAGCTTCGGAGATAAATAATATTGCCAGGAAATATGACATCCCGGTAATTGAAGATAGTGCAGAGGCATTAGGTAGTAAATATTTTGACAGGAAGTGTGGAACCCTCGGAGATCTGGGTATTTTTTCCTTTAACGGAAATAAGATTATCACCACTTCCGGAGGAGGTGCGTTGGTAACCAATGATCCGGCTACCAGAGAAAAAGCTGTTTTCCTGGCAACACAGGCCAGAGATAATGCTCCACACTATCAGCACAGTCATATAGGATACAACTACAGAATGAGTAATATTCTGGCGGGTGTTGGAAGAGGACAGATGGAAGTTCTTTATAAAAGGGTGGAGGCCAGGAGAAATAACTTTAAGATCTACAAAGAAAATCTTTCTAAATATTCAGATATATCATTTTTAGAGGAACCGGATGGATTTTATTCCAACCGATGGTTAAGCTGCATTTTGACTTCTTCTTTCGAACAGAGAGAAGCTATCAGACTGGGGCTTATGGAAGATGATATAGAATCAAGGCCATTGTGGAAACCAATGCATTTACAACCTGTGTTTGGGGACTGCGAGGCGTATACCGACGGTACTTCAGAAAAGCTGTTTGAAGTTGGTCTTTGCTTACCAAGCGGATCGAACTTAAGCATGTCTGATCTGGAAAGAACAATCCAAATAATTGAAAAATACTCAACCCGATGATAAAAGATTATTTTACTTATAACTCTCAGAAATACGCCTCGAAATGGTTGGTTTTAGGTATAGACCTGACTCTCGTACTATTGGCTTTCTTCATGGCTTATTTTATCAGGTTTAATTTCACCTTAAACTTCGATATTGAGCAGTTGTTGATCCAGTTACCCCTTTTAATGATCACTGCTACGGCAAGTTTCCTTGCCATAGGATCTTTTAAAAGTGTTATACGCCACACCGGGTTTAGAGATGTAATGAACTTGTCTAAGGCAATTTCTCTATTGTCTTTCCTGACGATTGTTTTTGTACTGATCAACAGAGAAACGAATTTAATTCCGGGATATACGATCCCTCTATCCATAATTATCATCCACTCTCTATTGAGTTTTGTGGCTTTGAGTGCAAGCAGATTGGTCTTTAAGGTAGCGTATAAGTATGTTTCCTGCAGACTGATGTCCTGCAAGAATATTATCATCTATGGAGCGGGAGATTCGGGAATTGTAACATATAATGCATTGGTTAACAATGTAAAGAACAGATTCAATATTGTAAGTTTTATTGATGATGATGTTCAGAAGAACGGTAAATTCATCAATGGGGTGCCGATCGTAACGTACGATAAGATCACACCTTCATATATTGAACTGAACAAGATAAACGAGATTGTTGTTTCTATTCAGAATATCAGCACCAATAAGCTAAGAGCTTTGGTAGACAGCCTGGTCGACCTTCCGGTTAAAGTGACCAAGGTTCCGCCCATTGAAAAATGGATCAACGGAGAGTTGAGTGTTAACCAGATCCAACAGGTACAGATTGAAGACTTGTTAGACAGGGTTCCGATAGAGATCCAGAATCCAATGCTTCAGAAAGAATTTAAAGGAGAGACCATCCTGGTTACCGGGGCAGCCGGTTCCATCGGGAGTGAGCTTGCCAAGCAGATATCCAATTACGATGTAGAAAAACTTATTTTAGTAGATCAGGCAGAATCTTCCCTTTACGACCTGCAACAGGAATTAAAGCAAAAGGGGAAAAATAATTTTACCGCAATAGTTGCAGATATTCGCGATAAGATCCGTATTGATTACATTTTCCAGGAGCACAAGCCAACCATGGTTTTCCATGCGGCTGCTTACAAGCACGTGCCTCTGATGGAGAATAGTCCGTATGAAGCGATCAAGATCAATGTAAACGGAACCAAGATCCTTGCAGATACTGCATCTTACTATAAAATTAAGAAGTTTGTTTTTGTATCTACGGATAAGGCGGTGAACCCAACCAGTGTGATGGGAGCTACCAAGCGAATTGCAGAAATGTACATAAGCTGCCTTCAGAAAGAAAGCAAAACCAAATTTATCACTACTCGTTTCGGAAACGTACTTGGGTCTAACGGATCTGTAATACCATTATTTAAAAAGCAGATTGAAAAAGGCGGACCTTTAACGGTAACTCATAAAGAAGTAACCAGATATTTTATGACTATTCCTGAAGCTTCTCAGTTAGTTCTTGAGGCAGGAGCCATGGGGAATGGAGGAGAAATATTTATTTTTGATATGGGAGAATCAGTGAAGATTTATTATCTTGCTCTGAACATGATCAAGCTTTCCGGCTTGAAATACCCTGAAGATATTGATATCAAAATAACAGGTTTGAGGCCGGGAGAAAAGCTTTATGAGGAATTATTGGCAAATGGTGAGAACACACTGCCTACCTATCACAAGAAAATAATGATCAGTAAAACAAGAGAACTGATTTACGATAAGGTTAAATCGGATATAGAGGAATTGTGTCTGACGAATCGTTTTCAGAATGTGAATATCGTCAAGAAAATGAAGAATCTGATTCCCGAATACAAATCCAATAATTCTGAATTCGAGATGTTCGATAAAAAAGAAAAAGAAACCGTATATATCGTAAACCAATAAAGTCCAATTTAAGCCGTCGTAATGAACAAAAGTTTATATTCCCCGAAGAGCCTTGTTTTTTCAATCTTAATTCTACTGTTGATCAGCTCTTGCGGTTCAAGAGAGAATGTAGTTTATTTTCAAAGTGCCAAGGAATTTGAGACCGAAGTAAATACCAATACGTTTACACCGAGATTTAAGGTAGATGATGTGGTAGCTATAAATGTATCAGCTTTAGATCTGGAAACGACCAGACCTTTTAATCTTCTGGCTGGTACAGGAGACAACGCGGTGAGCCTGGATTACCTGATAGATAAAGACGGTTTTATTGAATTCCCTGTACTGGGAAAGGTAAAATTATTGGGGCTTACGCCAACAGAAGCCAAGGATATGCTAAGGGAAAAATTATCGGAATACATCAAGAATCCGATAATTAATCTTCGATTGAATAATTTTCAGGTTACGGTTTTAGGTGAAGTTAACAGACCAGGTACTTATCCTGTTACCGGAGAAAGAATAACTTTGTTGGAAGCAATTGGGTTAGCAGGAGACTTAACAATTCAGGGAGAACGTAAAAATGTACTGATTATCAGGGATTTCAATGGTGTTAAAACCTATTCCCGTGTAGATTTAACGACTAAGGAATTTGTTAATTCTCCGGTTTATTATTTAACTCAGAATGATGTGGTATATGTTGAACCTAATAAGGGCAGGGTTAGATCTTCCGGTTTGGATAGTATCGATACACTAACGATATCCATAGGTTCTTCATTGGTTTTATTATTAGTGTCGATTTTAATTAGATGATGTTAGGATGAGCAATGATCAGTTTAAATCTTTGAATAATAGTAGTTTAGCAAAGAGTGATTTTGATTTAGGAAAAGAAGTAAAAAAATATACCCAGCACTGGCCCTGGTTTTTACTTAGTATCATAATCTTTGTCGGAGGGGCATTCTTGTACCTCCGTTATACTATTCCTCAGTATGGGGCCACAGCCACACTTATCATTACAAACGAAGAAGAAAGCCCTTTGTCAGGGATCGCTCAGTTTGAAGGCTTTGCAGGAGAAGAAAAATCCGTAGAAAACGAGATCAGGAGATTTAAGTCGAGAGGAGTCATGCGCCGTGTGGTACGCGAACTCGGACTCAATACTCAGTACTTTGCTCAGGGAAGAGTGAATGAAATAGAACTCTATCCCAAAGCACCGGTAAAAGCTGCCATCATTGCTTCGGATTCCCTGGTGGAGAGAGCCTATCTGAATTTTAATGTTACCGTTGTCTCCGAAACAAATTTTAAGTTCGAGATTATCGGTTCCAATAAATCCAAGACCTATGCTTTCGGGCAGAATATCCCGACCAGATACGGCGATCTTCTGATCACCCCCGATTCTGATGACCTTACGAGATTTAAAGGAGAAACCTATAGAGTTACGTTCTTACCGGTAGATGCGGTAGCCGTATCTCTGATCAACAGGTTGAGCATAGTACCTATTAAAGGATCTGACGTAATTTCTCTTTTCCTGAGCGATGCTTCAAAGAGAAAGGCAATAGATGTGATCAATGAAGTGATCAGTCAGTATGCAGAGACCTCCTTCGATGAAAAGAAAGCTATTTCCAAGGTAACCACCGATTTTATCAATAACCGTCTGGAGATCATTACCAACGACCTTTCCGATGTGGATGAATCTGTAGAGAGGTTTAAATCCGGAAATCAGTTGACCAATATCAGCTCTGAAGCTGAATTATTCCTGAATACCGGATCAGAATACAGGAGAGACCTCCTTGCAACCGGAACGCAGTTAACACTGGTTGAATCGATGAGTGAATTGCTGGACAATCAGCAGGCATATGAACTCCTTCCTTCGAATATCGGACTGGAAGACGCTACCATCAGCGCGGCTACAGCCAGTTATAACGAGCTGATCTCCGAAAGGAACAGATTACTGAAAAGCTCAAGCGAAAAGAATCCTGTGATCGTTAACCTGGATCAGCGTATCAACGAGATCAGAAGAGGGTTACAGCAGAGTTTAAACAATGCAAAGAATTCATTGAATATACGGGTAGGGGACCTGAGAAGGCAGACCGCTACCATCAACTCTAAAATTTCCACTTTACCGGGACAGGAGAGACAATTTCTGGATATTTCCAGGCAACAACAGATCTATGAATCCCTGTATCTATACCTGTTGGAGAAAAGGGAAGAGGCAGCAATTACACAAGCTGCGATCTCTCCGAATACCAAGGTGATAGATGAAGCTTTTGCAGTTAGTGAATCTCCGATCTCCCCGAATAAGAAAATGATCTACCTGGTTGGGATATTCCTCGGCCTGGTAACACCCTTTTCCTTTTTCTATCTGAGAAACCTTCTGGACAATAAGATCCACAATAAGGAAGATCTGGAGAAAGAATTGAATATTTCTATCCTTGGAGAGATCCCAAGACTGAAAGGGAAAAATAAAACTTTACTGGTAGAGCGAAATGACCGGTCTATACTTTCGGAATCCTTCAGGATCATAAGAACGAATTTCGATTACCTGAAAAGAGTAAGAAATACACATCGATACGATAATGTCATCTTTGTTACCTCTACGGTTAATGGAGAAGGGAAGACTTTTGTAAGTACGAATCTCTCTCTTATCATGGCCAATTCTGATAAAAGGGTCCTTCTGATAGGAGCCGATATCAGGAATCCGAAGATCCAGTTATTCCTTAAGAAGCAGAAAAGGATCAACAACTACGGCCTGACCGATTATCTTTTTGACAGGTCGCTGACTACCAAAGATGTGATCAGTACGTACGAGATCAAGAATAATCATGTGGATATCCTTCTATCGGGTAAGACTCCGCCAAATCCGGCAGAAATGCTGATGAGTGAAAGGATGAGGTCTTTGTTTGATGAAGTTTCCATGCAGTATGATTATGTGATTGTCGATACTGCTCCGGCCATGCTGGTAACAGATACACTTCTTTTCAGCCAGTATGCTGGACATACGATCTATGTAACCAGGGCAGAATATACCGAAAAGAGGATCCTGAATTTTGCCAGGGAACTCTATGAGGATAAAAAGCTTAACGGAATGATGTTGGTGGTTAACGATGTAAAACAGTCCAACTTCGGTTACGGAGCCAAATACGGTTACGGTTACTACGACAACAACAAGAAAAAAGGTAAAAAGTCGGCATTGAAAAAAACGGCCGTTTACTAGATCACCGAAAAAGTATTCACGGTATTCTTTATGATTGGCTTAAGGTAATTAAGCGTTCTGTCGGTAATGACCATATTGGAGATCTTTTCTATCTGATAGACATTATGAACATCGGAGCCTGTAAAATCGATTAGATTTTCTTCCAGAAGGTAGTGTGCTGTTTTCTGAACACCTTTTCCGTAATGTTCGGTAAGCGACAATAAATTGAGCTGTAAAAAACAACCCATTTGCTTCAGGCTTTTGTAAAAATCTTTCTTCCCGTGGTAGTATTTGTAGCGTTCGGGATGCGCCAGGACCGGTAAATATCCCTGCTGGCGAATACGCTTTATGAGCTCTTCCAGGTTGATGGGAGGTTGCAAATAAGACATTTCTACCAGAACATACTTCTCTTTTAAAGGAAGCAGGTTCTTATTTTCGAGCAGATCTTCAAAATTCCCATCCATCATATGTTCTGCCGCAGGATTTACAATAATATGCGATAACCTGGCAGAAGTAAGTTCGTCCTGTAAAATTTCGAAAGCATTGGCAATACTGATATCCGTATTGGGGTAGTAATCCTCCATGATATGAGGAGTGGCAATAAACTGTTCAATCCCAAGCAACGCAAATTTCTTTATCAGGTACACAGCTTCCTCTACATTGGCGGCCCCGTCATCTATTCCAGGCAGAATATGACAGTGTATATCGACGAAACCTTCCAAATAGTCTTTGAGAAATTGCTTTTTTGAAAAGAATTGAATCATTTTTCAAAAATAGAACTAATAATGTAAAGATATAAAATTATTATGCCGAATTGTTAGATAGAAAACAAAGCGAAGACCCGATGGAATAAATCCTTATTTTGCAACACCTTAATATTTTATTTAATCAATAACCCATCCGAAAGAATGAAAAAAATTACTTTGTACCTTCTTCTTTTATGCAGTGTGCAGTTCATTTCAGCACAGGAAAAAGAAGACAGGGAAACACCCACGCCTAATTATAGGTTGGCATCCAGGTTTTCTCCTCAAAAGCTTGGAAAACTGGTCCACTCAACAACTGTCAGACCGCATTGGCTGAAGAGAGGGAATCGTTTCTGGTATCAATATAAGACGACCGAAGGTTCCAATTACTACCTGGTAGATGCAGACAGAAGAACCCGAACAAGGCTATTCGACAACGAAAAAATGGCAAAATGGCTCACAGAGATCACCAAGGATCCGTATGATGCCAAACATTTACCTCCTTTCAGGTTTAAGTTCGTTAAGGGGGAGACTGCCATCAGGTTTAGAGTAACCTCTACCGAAGAAGTGGAAGTGGTAGATGAGAAGAAAGATTCTACTTCTGCTAAAAAGAAGAAGAAACCCAAAATGGAAAAAAAGGAATACCATTTTGAATACAGATTGGGAGATAATAAACTAAAGGTTCTCGATAACAAAAAGGAGAAAAAAGAAAAAAAATGGGAAAGATGGGCAAATATAGCCCCGGATAGTTCCATTGTTGTGTTTTCCAAAAACCACAATTTGTTTTGGATGGACAAGGAAAATTTCCTTAAAGCCGTGAAGGATGAAAAGGACAGCACCATTGTTGAAAATCAATGGACAACCGACGGAGTTGAATACAACAGCTATGGAGGCGGCGGAAGAGGAATTAATAATGAGACCAAGGAGAAGACAAAGAATGACAGAAAGGGAGTTTTTGTGATCTGGTCCCGTGATTCCAAGAAATTCGTATACCAGAAAACAGATTCAAGGCATATTAAAGATCTTTGGGTCATTAACAGTACGAGCAGTAAGCGTCCTACTTTAGAAACCTATAAGTATCATATGCCGGGTGAGCAGGAGTTTTACAAGAGAAAAGTACTCATCTTTGATGTGCCTTCCAAGGGAATAACAGCGGTTAAACTGGATACTACCAAACAGCAGAGTATCTCTGTGTACAGGGCACCGATTAAACAATCCGACAGGGATGATGATTTTCGTCCTTCACTTCTCTTATCCAAAAAAGGGAAGCTGTACTTTAACAGGATCAGCAGAGACCGAAAAAAACTGGATATCTGTGTAGCAGATATGAATACAGGTGAGGTAGATGTTTTAATTGAAGAGCGTTTTAACACCTATATTGAGAGCAGGCCTTTGGTACTTTTTAATGACGAGAAGGAAATGCTCCACTGGGCGGAAAGAGACGGCTGGGCACATTTTTATTTATATGACAGTCAGGGGAACCTTAAGAACCAGGTGACCAGAGGTTCCTATCACGTAAATAATTTTGTCAACCTGGATGAGAAGGAACGCGTACTGTATTTTACGGCAAACGGAGTTGATAAAGAGCAGGATCCTTATTATGAGCATCTGCACAAGGTCAATCTAAACGGAACCGGTCTAAGAACCCTGAATTCCGGAGATTACAATACAAATACCAGCATGTCTGATTCCCACAGGTTTTTTGTAAATAATTATTCGAGAGTAAATACGGTGCCCAAGTCAGAATTGAGAAACCAGAACGGTACGGTGATCATGGACCTGGAAGAGGCAGATCTTTCACAGTTGTTCGCTACGGGGTATAAATTTCCGGAGCCTTTTAAAATGAAGGCAGATGATGGGATTACCGATATTTACGGGGTGATGTACAAGCCTTTTGATATGGATTCTACCAAGGTATATCCGTTGATCGAATATGTATATCCGGGACCTCAGACGGAAGCGGTAAATAAATCGTTTAGCCCGTCCATGAACAGGACAGATAGAATGGCTCAGGTAGGATTTATAGTAATTACCCTTGGTAACAGGGGAGGACATCCTGCCCGTTCCAAGTGGTACCACAACTACGGTTATGGAAACCTGAGAGATTACGGTTTAGCAGATAAAAAATACGTTGCAGAGCAACTGGCAGATAAATACTCCTTTATAGATATCGATAAAGTGGGGATCTACGGGCATTCCGGAGGAGGATTTATGTCTACGGCAGCAATGCTGGTATATCCCGATTTCTTTAAAGTTGCTGTTTCCTCAGCGGGAAATCACGATAATACGATCTATAACAGTTGGTGGAGTGAAACGCATCACGGAGTAAAAGAAGTAAAAGATGCTGATGGAAAGATATCTCATGAATACCGGATAGATAAAAATCAGTCACTGGCCTCTAATTTAAAGGGAAAACTGATGCTGGTTACCGGAGATGTGGATAATAATGTACACCCGGGAGGGACTATCAGAATGGCCAATGCTCTTATCAAGGCAAACAAGCGTTTTGATTTTATGCTGATGCCTGGTAAGCGTCATGGTTTTGGCGATATGACAGAATATTTCTTTTGGCTGAAAGCAGATTATTTCAGCAAGCATTTACTGGGAGTGGAAGCTTCAAATGTAGATATGCTGGAAATGAACAGGGATAAGCCCAAAAAATAAACGATTTCCAACCGGAAAAATAAAGGCCCTGCATTATGCAGGGCCTTTTCTTTTTTTAAACTTTTGAAACAGAGTACGGTTAAGACATTATTCTCAGAAATACAGGCTATATTCTGCGAATTAACCCCCGATCTTCTTACAAATGCCCTATCTTTATTCGATTTTAATGTCAAAATCTATCTATGAGTAACCATATACAAGCCGCGCCGGGAGAAGTTGCAGATACGGTCCTGATGCCCGGAGATCCATTAAGAGCCAAATGGATAGCCGAAAACTACCTGGAAGATGTTCATTGTTATAACGAAGTAAGAGGAATGCTGGGTTTTACCGGGAATTACAAGGGAAAACGCGTATCGGTTCAGGGAAGTGGAATGGGGATCCCCTCGGCTCTGATCTATTATAATGAGCTTATAAAAGACTATGGTGTAAAAAGTATTATCAGGGTGGGAACTGCAGGTTCTTATCAGCAAGAGGTTAAGATAAGGGACCTCGTGCTGGCGATGGCAGCATCTACAAATTCCTCCATCAACCGTTCCAGGTTTGCCCATGCCGATTATTGTCCGACGGCCAGTTTTGAACTCCTGATGAAAGCTTCGCTTTACGCCAGGGAAAAAGAGATATCCTTTAAAGCAGGAAATGTACTTTCATCGGATGAATTTTATGATGAGAATTCAGGTTCCTGGAAGAAGTGGGCAGAATACGGTGTACTATGTGTAGAAATGGAAGCTGCCGGTTTATATACTATTGCTGCAAAATACGGGATACAGGCTCTGACCATTCTCACTATTTCCGATTCTTTGGTTACAGGAGAGAAAACCTCCCCCGAAGAGAGGGAGACTTCCTTTAGTGAAATGATCGAGATGGCCCTGCATATAGCAGATTAGCTCTATACCTACATTTTAAATGTTATGACCGGAATACTGGCGTGGTTTACGATATCTTCCCCGATACTTCCGAGGAAAAAATGAGAAAGACCCTTGCGGCCATGAGTAGGGATGGCAATCAGATCGGCCTTTACTTTATTACTGTAGTTAAACACACCTTTCTCTACAAAGTAATCATTCCTGATAGCTACATCTTCCATTTTAGCAGAATTACCTTCCATTCTTTGCAGAAAGGAAGCGATGATATCTTCAATCTCATCGGAACTTTTAAAATTGTCGTTGGGTAAATTTACATATAGCAATTCCACTTCGGCATTTAATTCTTTAAAGAGGTTCATGGCCCGGACATAAGCTTCCGCATTTTCTATGTGGAAATCCATAGCAAAAACCACCTTTTTTATATTAAAATCTGGCATACGGTTTTTAACCACAAGAACCGGTAACTGGGCTGTACGCACTACTTTTTCTGCATTGGAGCCCATAAAAAGCTCTTTAATACCTCCGGTTCCGTGCGATCCCATAATTATCAGGTCTGCATTGTGTTTTAAAGCAGTCTCATTGACTTCTGTAAATACTTTATGATGCTGAACAATATCGGTAACCTTCAACCCTTTTAGGTATTCCTTGTCCAGAAAATCCTCAAATCTCTTAGCAGCCATTTTCATAAAGAACAAGGCTTCATTATAGCCCTGTCCTTCCGCTTTATTCAGCAGCGATTCTGATATTTCCAGCATATGAAGGGCTATGATCTCCGCATCGTGTTTCCTGGCCAGTTGAGCCGCTAACTCCAGGGCATATTCGGAATGTTCGGAGAAATCTACGGGAACAATGATTTTTTTCATGATCTGTCTATTTAATACTTAAAGATACAGTAGAAACAGGAGGGAGAATATGATATTTATCAGTCGGTTAGCCGTGATCCGAAGTAAAATAATATTGAGATTAAAAAAGATCGGAAATACACCGAAGCTTATAAATTACAATCCATAATAACTTACATACTTTTCTTTAATTTTCATGAAACAAAACTCTCTTTTCATGATAATGGCTATTCTTATTAATTTTTTAAATAACTGAATATTAGATATTTAAATTTTTATTGATGAAAGAAAAATCATATTCATGAAAAAAGAAATAGACTACTGTTTAAATTCCTAATTTGGTATTGTGGAAGCCATTCCGAAAATGGTTTAGAGTTGATTCAGGCGGTGATGCTTTTTGGAAGATCACCGCTTATTAAACCGGTAATTAAAATATTAGAACATCCCGGGAACCGGCATTTTCTTATAGATACAAAGTATGAAAGGAACCCGGCCTGAAAATGTAAAAGATATCGCTTTATAAATTCCTACTATTTTTTATTCCTTAGCATTCTTTTATTAGGTCGGTCATCAGTTATACTTCCCCGTATTAATTTGATTTAGTCACTTTTGCCGCTCCCGGGTTTTACCTGATAGTTAAAGTAAAATTATTTAAGGCTTTCCTCAGCAATAATAGAAGTAGCCGTTACGCGAACATCTTCCTCTTCCGACACCATAAAATTCAGCATCAGCAGTATCAGTAAAAGAGCGGCAGTACCGTATGCTACACTTTTTAACCGTACGACATGTTTTATCGGAGTCTTTGCCTGATGTACCATAAGCTTATATCCTTTTTTGGGAACGGTGATAATTTCGAGTTGTTTATCCATTCCATTTGCCGAGAACAGGTTTCTGAGTTTGTATATATTTTTTCGAAGCGCTGCCTGCCCGACAAAAACATTGTTATACCAGATAGCTTCAATAAAATGCTCTTTGCTGATCATTTGGTTCTTGTGATTGACAAATACTTCGAGCATCTCAGATAAAAGAGGTTCCAGTTTCACAGTCCTGATCTTTTTCCCCTCACGAAGGATAAGCAGGTTTTCTTCGGGAAGGAAAAAAATATTCGATGATATCTCAATTTCAACTCTCATAATAAGGACATAAAAAGGACATTGATCCTTAATAAAAATAGGGAACTCAGGCTAACTTTAGAAATTATTAACAATAATTTATTATCATATGAAACTTTCATCAATCAATTTCATCATCGCCTTTTTTTGCCTGCTTCAAAGTTGCGGGCAATCTCCGAATAAAGAAGTTGCACATAAGGAACCAAACAAGCTTGAAGAGTTAAATAATTATATAGACGAGCTGGAAAAGGAAGGGCTTTACGGCAGTTTTTTGTTTATGGAAAATGACAAGATCCTCTTTGAAAAAAGTGTTGGTTATGCAAACAGGGAAAAGCAGATAAAAAGTAGTAAAAGTACTATTTATCCATACGGCTCTATTGTAAAAGATTACACTTATACGGTAACTCTGCTACTGGCTTCGGAAGGTCTTTTTGAGCTGGAAGACCCTTTAGGTAAATTCTATGAGAATATACCTGAAGACAAAAAGAAAATCACCATTGCTCAGCTTCTGCAGCATCGCTCCGGCCTTTTAACCTATCACGATAATATTCCGGAATTGCGAAAAAAATACAAAGGGATACCGGCAGACCTGTATCCGGGAACCAAGGAAGAAGCCTTGGGTTATATTTTTTCTCAAAAATTAAAATTCACACCCGGTACTGATCAGTCCTATTCCAATTCGGGCTATACCTTACTGGCATATCTGATAGAAGGTATTAGCGGGAAAAAATTTGATGAGGTCGTGAGAGAAAAAATACTTCTTCCGGCAAAAACAACCACTGCCGATTTCTACCAAAGTCCACTGTGGAAATCCGAAGACGTAGCTGTCGGTTACGGTCGCTCCAGTTACGGAAAGGAGAACAGCGCTTATTACTGGCCCCGAAACCCCAATCAGCTAATAGGAAATGGTGGGATGGCAGGAACACTCTACGATCTTTATAAGGGATTGAAATATATGATGTCTCTGGAAGAAACCAATAAAGAATTCAGCCGCTTGTCAAAGAAGTATAAGTATATCGAAGATCTGCCTGATGATATCGTGGGTTCCTCGGGAGGAGGAAACCTGGGCAATGTAATGGTGCTTTTCGGGATCAAATCGAAGGGACAATATCTCTTATTCGCATCCAATAATGACGATGACGGCTCCGAAGATGTGCTGATGCTAAGGAAAGTGACCCTTCTTGGTTTTGATTTCGATATAGCTTCTCTGGCTCCGGAGGAGTTTAAAAAGAATGGGGGAGAAGAGGAAAGCGAATTCACCCGTTTGGATAAAGATAGTGCAGGTTCGAAATGGGATTTGCCTAAAAAAGTAAAATACGAGAGGATTGCAGCTTTCTTTGATCTTCTTTCCAACCAACTGGATATAGAAAGCTTCGAAAAACAACATTGCTCTCCTCAGTTTTCAAAAAAACTTAAAAAGAACTACGAGAAATGGCCCAAATTAAAATCCCTTAAATACAGAATAGAATCTTATGGCAGGGAGATGGAGCTTAGTTTAAAAGACACCATAAACCGGAAACAATACATATTTGAGGTAAAACTGGAAGGAGATGCTCAATCAAAATTTAAAAGTATACAGCTAAAGCAATAGAAACCGTTAACCGTTATACCGGTTTTCATAAGCTACAAAAACGCCCTGTTCCAGGTAATTCTTTAAACACCGGAGGTACATGGCCCAGCAATAAACCGATCCACGGTATTCCTGATTAATATCGGGCCATTTGCAATGAGAAAACCTGAGAAGGACCGAATCTTTTTGACGCTCCAGTTGAAACCCGACTTCGGTATTTAACCAATCTGCACTGGCTTTGGTCATTAGAAATGTAACTTTTGTATTGGGTAAGTACTCAATAATTTTAGCTTCCCATTGGTATTCGGGGCCGAAATCCAGTTTAAACAAGGCATTCATAACCGGGTTTCCTTCGGTGGCTATGGTCCACCATTTTGCCAATCCGTCCGGAGTAGATACGCCTTTGAATACTGCCTCCTGGGAACTGTGAATGCTTAATTCCATAAATACATCTGCCATTGTTTTATTTTTTATGATGGATGATAAAAATAGGAGAGATGCTCCGGATAAAATTGGATAAATACGACAAGATATGATCTATGGGGAGGTGAATTATTTATCTTCAAAAGGGCAGGAGGCAAAGTAATCTTTGATGCTGAAGTTTCTGTCCTCAAATTTCTCGGATAAGATCTTAAAATGCCTGATCCGGTCTATGCGAAAGGCCCTGTAGTCGTTACGTAAATGACACCAGGCGACCAGGATCCATTTAAGTTCGGCGGAGTACATGGCACAGGGTTCAATTTTCCTGAAAGTTATGTTGGTATCTCCTAATTTCTGGTAATCGATCTCGATATAATTAAAGTTGGTAATTGCCAGTTGGATCTCCGAAAGAGCATCGCTGGTAAACTCTTCAAAGTGCCAGTTAAAAACGCGGATCTTATCGCTGAGCAATTCGCTTTTCTCCTGGATGGATGTTCTGAAAACCGACTTTATTTTCGTCATGGCATCGCTAAAATCATTCACAAAGGAAACGTCCTTGGACTGATTTACGATATGTTGTGCTGTAATTAATGCGTTGGCTTGTTTTTCGGTAAACTGAACAGGCGCCACCGTATAATTATCCACAAGACTATAGCCTCTTCCTTCGATGGTATAAACGGGAACTCCGGCTTCTTCCAGTTTACGGATATCCCTGTAAATGGTCCTGACACTGACATCGTATTTTTGTGCCAGTTCCGTAGCTGTTAACAATCGCTTGGATTTTAACAGGGTGAGTATCGATATGAGCCTGGATAGTTGCGACATTGAAACAAAGATAGCGAACCCTGAAAGGATTCGCTATACTAAATATTATCCCATTGAATGAAGAGCCACACGATTACCTTCGGTATCGGTAAATTGAGCAATAAATCCATTTTCCTGAATATCCATTTTGGGCATAATTACTTTCCCGCCCGCAGCTTCAACTCTGGACAGAGGGCCACTCAGATCCTCTCCACCGTTTAAATATACGGTAGAGCCATCTGTTGAAGGGTTCATTCCTTCCATCTGCATGATAGCTCCCCCGACTTTTTCATTTTTCATATCATAAGGAAAGACTCCGTATTTTACATTCTTATCTTCCATATGATGGTCGATAATTTCTATGTCTAAAACCTCTGAATAGAATTTTTTTGCTCTCTCGTAATTTCGTACCGGGATCTCAAACCAGTTAATTGCATTTTTCATTGGATTGTTTTTTTGAATTAATACTACTACAAAATTACCTGTGACTTTGACAGACTATGTCAGGGGTGTTTTAAAAAATTATTTTTCTGATGTTTTTAGTTTGGGAAGCCCTCCTTGTCATCCCTGCGCAGGCAGGGATCCACGGGTTTAGGGTAATTCCGAAACATCGTAGATCGTGATAGGATCTTTAAACCCTTTGATCTTTGCTCTTATGTGTCCTATTGGTTGGATCCAGTCTGCATTTTTTTCGAAAGTAGATTCAGATATCAAAATTTGATTTGGAATGGCCAATGATTCTATCCTGGCGGCAATATTCACCGTCTCTCCCACAACTCCGTATTTCATCCGCTTTTTTGAACCGATATTACCAACGATCAAATGACCGCTATTGATCCCGATCCCCATTTCCAATGACGGTAATTTTTTGCTCAAAAGCTGATTATTGATCTTCTTCATTGCTTTTTGCATTTCTCTTGCACATTCAATGGCCTTCTTTGCACAATTACCTACCGGTTTGGGAGCACCGAATACTACGAGGATCCCATCGCCCAGGATCTCATTTATATAACCGTCATATCCGTGGATTATGCTGATCATTTCTTCAAAATAAAGATTGAGAATATCGACAATAACACTGGCCTCATATTTTTCAGACAATGGCGAAAAACTTCTTAAATCACTCATCAATATGGTAACATATTTTTCTTCTCCACCTATTTTAGGTTGTTCTCCCTCGTTCATAACTCTATTCAGGAGTGATTCGCTCATGTATCTTCCAAACAGTTTTTCGTAAAATTTATTTGACTGTTTTAGTTGCTTATTCACAGATCTTAACTGGTCCTTTGATGCTTGAATTTGACTTTGAATACTGCCTAACTTATGCATGCGAAGCCTTTCAATCAGGAGCTTTCCTATGATCTTAAAGATGTTCAGTTCGTCGTCATCGAGTTTTCTTGTAACCGTATCTGCGATGCAAAGTGCTCCAACATTGTTGCCAAGTAGACTTGTTAACGGAAAACCTGCGTAAAACCGTATTTTGGGGTCGTTGGTTACCATCGGGTTGTCAAAAAACCTCTCATCCCTATGTGTGTCTTCAACTATAAAAATTTCATTTTGTAAGATCGTATGCCCACAGAATGAAGTTGACCTGTCAGTTGAACCGGTGTTTATACCGCAGGCACTATGTATTTTTTGCTGTTTACTTTCGATCGATGAAACATACGCTATCGGAACATTAAGGCATTTAGACAAGATCGTTACAATATTATCTAATTGCTCCGCTTTATTGGAGTTTGATAGATCCAATGCAATTAGGTCAGCAAGCCTCTCCGCTTCATTTTTAGGAATAGATGGTGCTTTCATATTTACATTGCTGTTTCTTTTTTAAGGAATTAATCATCGACTTTTAAAATGGAGATTGTTTTTGTGTCGTAATCTATGACCTCTTGTTTTCTTAAGTTACTGAGTACATTGTTAACCGTTTGACGGGAAGTGTTTGTAAGATGAGCAATATCTTTATGAGTTAGCAGGTTTTTGGCAATCATTCTGTTCCCTTCTGTTTCACCGAACTCCTGGACATAATTGATAATAAACTCTGAAATCCGTGTTGCACTGTCTTTATAGAGCAGGTCCTGGAGCCGCCGCTCCAGTTTTTGTATTCTGAAACCGTAAGCTTTTAAAATGCCATTTTTTAAAGACTTATGCTTCTGCATAAGCTCATTCATTTGCTCAGCTTCAATGTAACATATAATACAATCCTCTAATGCAACAGCTTGTTCCTCATTGGAGTTATTATCTTTAAACAGAGCTAATTCACCGAATACGTTTCCTTTTTTTACTATGAATTTTACTGTTTTGTCTTCGCTGTTTTCAATTTTGATGGTCCCTTTTTTCAGAAAAAATACACAGTCCTTTTCTCTTGAATTAAAATTGATTGTACATCCCTTATCTATATTTTCCATTTCAAGGATCTTACAGATACGCATCATATGAATCCTGCCTAGCTTATTAAACAAATTAAAGCCTTCGAGAAACCAGTATTTTGTTAGTGTATTCATATTTTAAAATTCAAATCTATCTTTTTTAGTTTATTTATCCAGCCGGAAAAAAACACAAAGTTACTTTAGGCGACATTTGTCAAATTTAATTGAGCTTATGTGTGTAATTTTCTGGTATTGAATATTTTGGTTATTAAAATTTCAGGATCACCTTTCTCTTGTATCAAAGCTAAAAACTATTTTTTTAAAGATGATTTTTCTTGTTCCAGGGAATAGTAGAAGTAGTATGTCATCCCTGCGGAGGCCGTCTTTGTCAGTAGGTGATGTAACTGGAATGATATGTCATCCCTGCGCAGGTTTACCTGCCGATAGGCCAGGCAGGGATCTACGTGATGTGGCCGGAGTTAATAGAACTTCCCCTCTGGCTGCATTAGGCTAAAAGGAATGCATTTGGACTAATTACATCCCTGAGAGGAAGAACATTCAGGTTTATGTTCTAACCTGATTCAAATCATGTATTCGGTAAACGGTTCGCGGACAAGTATTCTACTTAAATCACCGCTAGAAAGTGAAGAGGAGTTTTTGACCATATCAAACTGACCGAATTTCGTTATTAGGTCGAAAGTGATAACTCCGGAACCCCGGATAATGTCCTCTTCTTTGCGCAGGTTGTTAATAAATACATCTCTAAGATCAATAAGATCTTTACCCCTTGGGTCATCATAATTCAGCAGCTCATGCTGTATTTTAAAACTAATCATAAAAAAAATTTGAATTAATAATATAAAGATAACCATTATATAAACGCACTCATTTTTTGTGATTCACAGCTATTAATATCTGAATATCAGATTTATATGTGTTTTGCTGTCAACATGAATATTTGACATATTTGTAATGGGACGCCCAGGCATAACTTCAGAGAGGAGAAGTACCGTTTGATGGAGAATACTTGAATTCAAAAACAGATGATAACTATGCCATACTTGCAAATACCTGCTTTTTTCGCTGCTTGCGGTAGGCTGGATAGACAGGCAGGGATCCAGGGATTACTCGCCCTCCTTCGTTACGACTTCGGAGAGCTCGTGATCCCCTTTGAGGAATCCAATACAAAGAAAAGCACCCCTCTCCGAGGGCTGTTTTTTTATTCCTCCTTCGCTTACAATAGCAAGCTTTTGACGCGTATCGGAATAAAAAAAGCTTCACCCTTTGGTGAAGCTTTTCTTTGCGGAGAAAGAGGGATTCGAACCCCCGGAGGTGTGACCCTCAACAGTTTTCAAGACTGCCGCATTCGACCACTCTGCCATTTCTCCTTTAGCGAGTGCAAATATAGAAAGCTTTTTTAATTCTTTAAAAGATTTTTTGAAGTTTTTTATAGAATATTCATTACGAATACCATAGCGAAAGTTTTCCGGGCATTTTTGCTTCAGGCTACCAAAAAATGGGTATTTTCGATACCTGAATTAATTTTCTCTACATGGAATTTGGTTGGGAACTCGTCTTACTGGTCCTTGCCGGTTTTGCTGCCGGATTTATCAATACCCTTGCCGGAGGCGGCTCCTTAATTACGCTTCCTATGCTTATTTTTATCGGCTTACCTTCCAATGTGGCCAACGGGACCAATCGTATTGCTATAATCCTACAGAATTTTTCAGCTGTCATGGGCTTTAAGAGTAAAGGGGTATCTACCTATCCCTTTAATACATATCTTGGCATATCGGCGCTTATAGGGGCTCTCATAGGAGCACAGATCGCGGTAGATATAAAAGGAGAGCTGTTTAACAGGATCCTTGCTATAATTATGATCATCGTGGTGCTGATCATTGTTTTTAAGCCTAAAATAGACCTGGCCAATATGGAAGAGCGCCTTACAGGAAAACACCTGTGGCTGGGAATAGGTGTATTCTTTCTTTTCGGGATCTACGGTGGGTTTATCAATGCAGGCCTCGGATTCCTTATCCTTCTTTTCCTGCACTATGTAAACAGAATGACTCTTGTAAGGGCCAATGCTACCAAAGTGGCAGTAGTACTTATCTATACTCTGGGAGCTTTGGTTGTTTTTGCTTTAAACGGGAAAGTAGACTGGAAAGTGGGGCTGATCCTCTCTCTCGGAAATGCATCAGGTGCCTGGCTGGCCAGCAGATGGTCCGTAAAAAAAGGGGATAAGGTCATTAAACTATTCCTGGTGGGAATGGTAATTGTAATGGCCGTTAAACTCTGGTTTTTTTAGAAGTTTACGTAATCTACGATCTCCAGTCCGTATCCTATCATCCCGACTCTTTTGGTTTGCTCCGTATTGGAAACCAAACGTATTTTGGAGATATTCAGGTCGTGAAGGATCTGTGCCCCGATCCCGAAATCCTTGGAATCCATCTTGATTTTCGGAGCTTTCATCTGCCCATTGGATTGCAGCTTTTTCAGTTCGGATAAACGGTGCAACAGGTTGGTAGATAATATATTCTGATTGATAAAGACTATGGCACCTCTTCCTTCGTCATTGATAAGCTTAAACATATTGTCCAGCTTTTTATCCGCATTATTGGTAAGTGTGCCCAGAATATCGTTATTTACCAGCGTAGAATTAATTCTTGTCAAAACAGGCTCATCATGATTCCAGCTGCCTTTGGTAAGGGCAATATGCACTGCATTATTAGTGGTTTGCTGATAAGCTCTTAAACGAAAAGTCCCGAATCGGGTGTTGATATCAAAATCTTCTTTTTTGATGATCAGGCTGTCGTGCTGCATACGGTAAGCCACCAGGTCTTCAATAGATACCAGCTTGAGATCGAACTTCCTCGCTACTTCCATCAGCTGGGGAAGTCTGGCCATAGTACCATCTTCGTTCATGATCTCTACAATAACTCCGGCGGGTTTTAAACCTGCCAGCCTCGCGAAATCTATAGCGGCTTCAGTATGTCCTGTACGCCTTAACACGCCTCCTTCTTTGGCAACCAGTGGAAAAATATGCCCGGGTTTACTCAATT
The DNA here is from genome assembly GCF_010671605.1 of Leptobacterium flavescens. GTDB lineage: Bacteria > Bacteroidota > Bacteroidia > Flavobacteriales > Flavobacteriaceae > Leptobacterium > Leptobacterium flavescens. The sequence continues at coordinate 740,220 of NZ_JAABOO010000002.1, read as the reverse complement.
CAAAAGGTTTGGTGTCCTTATCAATAAGTGCATGAATGGTCTTGGCTCTGTCTGAGGCCGAGATCCCGGTGGTAACTCCGTTACCCCTGAGGTCTACAGATACGGTAAAAGCAGTCTCCATAGGATCGGTATTGTTACCTACCATCATATGAAGCTCCAGCTCTTTACATCTTTTTTCGGTAAGAGGAGTACAGATAAGCCCTCTTCCGTGGGTAGCCATAAAATTGATCATCTCCGGACTCACCTTATCGGCAGCCGCAACAAAATCGCCTTCATTCTCTCTGTCCTCATCATCAACTACAATAATAACCTTCCCATTCCTGATGTCTTCAATGGCTTCTTCAATTGTGTTTAGCTGAATTCTTGTCTGTTCCATGGTTGTTGACCCCATTCTTATTCTTCTTTAGCGCTTTTTTTTCTTTTAAACAGGTTTTTGATGCTTTCGTTAAAACTGTCCATATCAAAAACTCCTTTATCTGCCGTAGCATTCCTGGTAAGCATAACACTTAGCGGAAGCATTACAAGGGCAGAGATCCAGGAACCCAGAACCGGGGAAATACTCCCGTTTTCTGCATAGTTCTTTGCAAAAATATCAATAAAATAATAAGTCAGGAAGAGGATAATAGCCAATACCATAGGCAATCCCATTCCTCCTTTCCTGATAATAGCCCCCAATGGTGCTCCTACAAAGAACAAAATAATACATGCAAACGGAAGGGCATATTTGGAATGAAGCGAGATGACATGGTGATTTAACAGCTTTTCCCGTCTTTGAATATCTCTTTTCTTCCCTTCAATGGTAGCCTTGGTATTTGCAATATTGTTTACGGCAGCGTCCAGCAATTGCTCTCTTCTCCATTCCTCAAACCTGTTGATCAGATCTTCTGCAGAACCTAATTTCCGTACACTGTCTTTCTTTACGATCTTTTCTTTTTCCTTTTTTACTTCCTCTTCCAGGTTAGGGTTGGGAACAAAAGTGGTGATCCCTGTGCGTCGGTAGATATTTTCCCCGAAGCCGTTAACTACCTTTTTATTATCTACATTAATAGAATCTATATAGTAATTCAGCTCGCTGACGTTCAGCATCCTGTAAAGATTATCTACATTGCTCTTTTCCAGGTCTACATCGTTCAGCTTGCTTAAGTCTACATTAATGGTATAAGTCTCGAAATATGCCTTGGCATGCGGATATTTTCTACTTGATTTAGGTGTTGTGGACTTTACATCTTCGTAGTAGTTCCCGTCGATGAGCTTTAATTCCAGAACGTCTGAAGATTCACTACTTTTAAGCTCTCCTTCCGTGGCCTTGATCACTTTATTGTTCTCTCCGCTGGAGGTCTTCTGATGGATGATCACATTGCGGAGGAAATTATCGTTCTCTCCGAATTTTTCATCCACTTTAATATTAAAATCGCCTATATCGTTAAAAACTCCTTCATTAATGGCCAATGCAGGCTTTAATTTACTGATGTTCTTTCGGAGGTTATAGGATTTGAATTCGGCGTAGGGGATAACATTATTGGCAAAGAAAAAGGTTCCGATCCCCAGGATACCAACAAAGATGATCAGGCTCCTCATAGCCCTGTTTAGTGATATACCCGAGGCTTTCATTGCCGCAAACTCATAGTTCTCAGCAAAGTTCCCAAAGGTCATGATAGACGAAAGCAGCACCGTTAACGGTAGTACTTTGTTTACCAGGGTGGGGGAGTAATAAAACAGGAATTTCCCGATAATAACAAAGTCCAGTCCTTTCCCCGCAAATTCATCTATAAAGAACCAAATGGCCTGAAAAATGAAAATAAGCATCAGGATCACAAAAGAACTTGTGAAATTATACAGGAAACGATATAAAATATATTTATCTAATCTTTTCAAATGCCTAATTTCTTATGATATAGTATCCGTCATCTTCATACTTCTTGGCATCAAAAGTAAATAAGGTTTTCGAAATGGGCTGATTTGTTTTAAAAGAATTAACAGTAATCGTGGTTTTCGTACCGTTTTTCCCGGTTTCGATCAGGTTGTAAATGTGTTTGGTCTTAGCGTCTATTCCTAAAAGGATCTGCTTGATCTCCGAATTGGAATCTATAGGTGTAAGTTCTACATACTGGATCTGTCTTCCTTTTACATTCTGAAGGATATCCCAGTCGTAATTATAACCGTTCCTGTAAAAAGTAAGCATTTTAGAAGGGGTAATGGTACCTTCTTCGGCTTCGTCCTTATTTTCAATGGTTACTTCCTCGTTTTCGGGAACGATGGTATATATTTTCTTTCCGTCATAGATCTGTGTTGCCCCCAGGTAGTTAAAGTAGTATTTGTTTTTCTGAATAGTTACATCTCCTCGCGTTTCCTGGTATATATTTTCCTTGGTATTGCTAAGCGCATATTTAAAATCCACGAAAATATTGTCATAGCTGTTTACCTTGTTATATACCTCATCTAAAAGCGCCTTTGCTTTACCGGAATTCTGAGAAATACCTGCAAAAGACACTATCATCATTACTATTACTAAGAATTGTTTCATTGTAATTAATTATTGTTTTTCATTATTAAAAAATTCTTCCAGGGCAGCGAGATCCGTGATCAGTACCTGTCGTGCTTTACTTCCTTCAAAAGGACCTACAATACCTGCGGCTTCCAGCTGATCGATCAACCTTCCCGCTCTGTTGTATCCGAGTTTCAGTTTTCGCTGTAAAAGTGAGGCTGAACCCTGCTGAGCGGTAACGATCACTTCGGCAGCTTCCCTGAAGCGTGAATCCCTGTCAGATACATCTATATCAAGACCTGTGCCAGATTCTTCACCAACGTATTCCGGCAGTAAATGTGCTTCCGGATACGCTCGCTGAGAACCTATATATTCGGTTATTTTTTCTACTTCCGGAGTATCCACAAAAGCACATTGCAGACGAACAATATCATTCCCCTGTGTGTAGAGCATATCCCCTCTACCAATGAGCTGATCCGCTCCCTGACTGTCCAGAATGGTCCTTGAGTCTATTTTAGAGGTTACCCTGAAGGCAATTCTGGCCGGGAAGTTAGCTTTAATAATACCCGTAATAACATTTACCGAAGGCCTCTGGGTGGCAATGATCAGGTGAATTCCGATGGCACGTGCCAATTGTGCCAATCTGGCAATAGGTGTTTCCACTTCCTTCCCTGCTGTCATGATAAGGTCGGCAAATTCATCAACCACCAGCACAATATACGGCAGGAATTTATGTCCGTCATTCGGATTGAGCTTCCTTGCCTTGAATTTGGTATTGTATTCCTTTATGTTACGCACCATGGCATTTTTAAGAAGCTCATAGCGATTATCCATTTCAATACAAAGCGAATTAAGGGTATTAATTACTTTCGTATTATCGGTAATGATCGCATCTTCAGAATCCGGTAATTTGGCCAGATAGTGTCGTTCTATTTTATTGAAAAGCGTAAGTTCTACTTTTTTAGGGTCCACCAGAACGAATTTCACCTCCGCCGGATGTTTTTTATAGAGGATAGAGGTAAGGATAGCATTAAGTCCCACCGATTTTCCCTGACCTGTAGCTCCCGCCATCAGAAGGTGAGGCATTTTTACCAGGTCTACCACATAGGTTTCATTGCTGATGGTCTTTCCGAAGGCGATGGGTAATTCCATTTCTGCCTTCTGGAATTTCGAAGAAGAGATCACCGAACGCATGGAAACGATGGTTGGTTTTTTGTTTGGCACTTCAATACCAATCGTTCCCTTGCCCGGAATAGGTGCAATGATCCTGATCCCCAGTGCGGAAAGCGATAACGCAATATCGTCTTCCAGGTTCTTGATCTTTGAGATACGTATTCCCGCTTCCGGAACGATCTCATATAAGGTAACCGTAGGCCCGATAGTTGCCTTGATCTGTGCAATCCCTATTTTGTAGTTTTTAAGGGTCTCTACGATCTTATTCTTATTTTCTTCCAGTTCCTCCTGGTTAATGGTAATGCTTCCCGCTCCGTAATCGCTCAGCAATTCGATAGTCGGGAATTTGTAGTTACCCAGTTCCAGGGTAGGATCAAATTCTCCGAAATCTTCTACCAGTTTATCAGAAAGGTTCTTCTTTTCCTCTTTTTCTTCTGTAGGAGCTGCAATTTCCACTTCCAGTTTTCCTTCTTCTTTTTCCTCTTTTGGTTTGCTCTCTATAGACATTTCGGTTGCAACCGGTTCTTCCTCTGCAACTTTAACCTCAAAGGAGTTTTCTATGTCAACATCCGAAAGTTTATCTATGGTAGAATAATTCTGTATGGTGGGCTCCATGTTTTCCAGAGAAAGCTCGAATACAGATTTTTTGCCATCATCTTCTGTAGTCTCCGCTGGTGTTTCGGTATTTGCAACCACAGGAGCAGCGGTTTTTTCTTCACTTTTAAAATCGGAGGCGATCTCTTCCTGCTTTCTGATAAAATACTCGCTTATTTTTTCAGGATTGAGTTTTAAGCGGATCACCAGGTAACTGATAAGTACAAAGGTGAGCAGGAGGATAACTCCTATCTTTCCGATATATATCTGAAGGAAATCGTTGAGTTCATAACCGATGATCCCGCCCAGAAGCGGTGCTCTTTCTCCAAGGAAACCAAACAGGGTGGAGGTCCATGTAATAATTAGGATACTCCAGAACCATCTGTTGATCAGGCTGTTCTTTTTAATACTGAGGAAAAAATAGAGGCCTGTAAAAAAGAAAAGGAAAGGGAAAACAAAAGAAGAGATCCCGAATCCCTTATAGATGAACAGATGACTGACGGAAGCTCCGAATTTCCGCATCAGGTTTTTAGCTTCGGAATTGCGATTGGCAAAATCCGATAGCAAACTCTGGTCCTGTTGCCAGGTAAAGAAATAGGAAACGAAAGCAACCAGCAGGCCAATACTGAAAAGCATTAAAAGTGTCCCAAAAATGATCTGATATTGTTTAGGAACTGAAAAGGATTTTGCTGGCTTGGTTTTCTTGCGTGCGGTAGTTTTTTTATCTGTCTTTTTTTTCGCCATTAGCAACGTTAGGTTTAAAACAAAAATACAAATTACTAACGTTTTACTTCAATATATATTTTTAAAATATTTTGGGAAGATAGATGATGCAGGCAACGATAACGGCCACAATGGCACTGATAAAAACCGCACCGGCCGCTATGTCCTTTATAAAACCGATCTTATCATTAAAATCGGGATGGATAAAATCGGCCATTTTTTCAATAGCGGTATTTACACCTTCCACACTCATGATCAGGCCTATGGTAAGGATCTGGATCAGCCATTCTGTGGAAGAAATATTAAAATAGAAACCTGCCAGAGTTACCAGAATACTCATAAATACCTGTACCTTGATACTGGCTTCGGTAGTTATCAGCAGAACAGCACCCTTAAATGCATATCCTACGCTCTTTATTCTTTTAATGATAAAATTAGTCATTCTGAAGAGCTTCTAGGGCAGCTTTGTAATTGGGCTCGTCTACAATCTCATTTACCTGCTCCGTATATTTTACAATACCGTTTTCATCTAATACGATAACCGCTCTGGAATGAAGTCCGTCTAAAGGACCATCGGTAAATTCGAGCCCGTAGTCCTTCCCGAAAGCTCCGTTCTTAAAGTCGGATAGATTGATCACATTTTCCAGCCCTTCTGCTCCGCAAAACCTCGATTGTGCAAAAGGAAGGTCCCTGGAGATACAAAGTACCCTGGTATTTTCGAGTTCGCTTGCTTCCCGGTTAAAGGTCCTTACCGAAGTAGCGCAGGTAGAAGTATCTATACTTGGGAAAATATTGAGAACCACTTTAGATCCTTCAAAATCCTTTAGAGTGGCGTGTGTCAGATCGTTTTTTACTAATTGAAAATCCGGAGCTTTATTTCCCGTCTGCGGCAAATTACCTATGGTATTTATCGGATCTCCTTTTAATGTAACTGTTGCCATGTTTCGTCTTTTACAATTAATTATTCAAATTTAATACAAAAGAAAATCCTCTGCGAATTTCTGCAGAGGATTTCTATGTTTTTCATCGAATTTATAAAGAGCTCAGTTATTGATCTATAGATCCAAGTACTCTCGACATAAATCCGTTTAGAGCTTCTTTTTTGTCCATTCCGCTCTGTATGCTTTTATGAACCTCAATAGCTCCGTACATATTGGAGATCAGTTCGCCTATTACATCCAGTTCTTCGTCTTTAAGGGAAGGGACTTCCGTAATAGCTTCTAAAGTCTCGATAGCTTCTACTACAAAATCTTCATCGTTCTCTTCAATGAAGTTTGTCAGTTGTTTAATTAGCGGTAACTTCATTTACAAGATCTGTTAATGATTCCAGTTTATTAGTCTGTACCTGGTTTACGAATGCCCCGTTCTTAAAGGTTGCGAAAGTCGGAAGGTTATCCACTTTGGCAAGTTTTCTCGATTCCGGGAATTTTTCCGCATCAACCACAACAAAAGCAGCCTGCTCGTTTTCCGAGGCCATTCTTTTAAACTTGGGTTTCATGATCCTGCAGTTACCACACCATCCCGCAGAGTACTGAACCACTACGGTCTCATTATTAGCGATAACTTCAGACAGATTGTCCTGATCTAATTCCTGTATCATTTTTCTTAGTTAAGAGAGTGGCTTAAATATTCTGCTACTCCGTCTCTTGTAGCTTTCATAGCTTCTTTCCCGTCTTCCCAGTTTGCAGGACAAACTTCTCCGTGATCCTGAACGTGAGCATAAGCGTCGATCAGTCTCAGGTATTCGTTTACGTTTCTCCCAACAGGCATATGGTTAATACCTTCGTGGAAAACAGTTCCTTCTTCATCTATTAAATAAGTAGCCCTGTAGGTTACGTTATCACCTTCAAAGATGAACGCGTCCATATCTTCATTATAAGTTTCGTTCTGAAGATCAAGGATCCCAAGGATATTAGCCAGGTTACGGTTAGAATCAGCAAGGATAGGGTAGGTAACTCCTTCGATACCTCCGTTATCTTTAGAAGTGTTTAACCATGCAAAGTGTACTTCAGCAGTATCGCAAGACGCACCTATAACGATCGTATTTCTTTTTTCGAACTCAGGTAAGGCTTCCTGAAATGCGTGTAGCTCTGTCGGGCACACAAAAGTAAAATCTTTTGGATACCAGAAAAGAAGTACTTTTTTCTTGTTGTTTACTGCTTCTTCCAGAACATTCAGTGAAAATGTGTCGCCCATTTCATTCATTGCGTTCACATTAAGATTTGGAAATTTTTTACCTACAAATGCCATTGATTTTGGTTTTAATTTTTTAATAATTTCCGGCAAAAGTAAGTCGCAGATCGCTAATAAAAAATATCTGATATTAGATTTGTTTATAATTATATAAGGAAAGCTTATATTAAAAATAAAAGAGGCTGATAATGATGTCATCAGCCTCTTTTTCTATAAGTTTTTAAAGTGATTTTATTTTGTTGTCAATTGCTTGATCTTTATTTTGAATGCTGCAAAAAGCAGGGTCATAAACGGACTCAGCCAGTTGAAGATCGCATAGAAGAAATACTCACCTACACCAACACCGAGTACTCCCGATTGATAGGCTCCACAGGTATTCCAGGGAATCAGCACTGAGGTTACCGTACCCGAGTCTTCCAGGGTCCTACTTAAGTTTTCAGGAGCCAGGTTCCTGTCTTTATACGCCTTGGAGAACATCTTTCCCGGTACTACAATAGCCAGGTACTGATCGGAAGCCGTAACGTTTAAGGCCAGACAACTTGCTACGGTACTTGCAAAAAGACCGAAGGTGCTGGTAGCCAGATTAAGCAGGGCTTTACTGATAGTAGCAAGAGCTCCGATGGCATCCATAACCCCTCCGAAAACCATGGCACAGATGATCAGCCAGATGGTGTTAAGCATTCCGTTCATTCCCCCCGAAGAGAACAGGTCGTTTAATTCGGCACTGTTGGTCTGTACGGCGGTATCTACGGTCATGGCGTTCATAACACCTTTATACGCCGAATTGAAGGTCAGACTACTTTCTCCCGAAACGCTAAGAACGATATCCGGTTGTGCAATTATGGCGGCAACTGCTCCTAAAAGAGTTCCGATCAATAAAGCAATGATCGGCGGAGTTTTTCTGACGATTAAAAAGATAACTACGGCCGGAACGAGAAAGAGCCACCCGTTTATATTAAAAGCCTGATCTATGGCTATAAGTTTATCTGAAATATCAGGAGTTCCGGTGGTTTCTATCCCCAGTCCTATTAAAATAAACACGATAAGCGTAACTACAATGGTAGGTACGGTGGTCAGGGCCATATAGCGAATATGGTCGAACAATTCCCCTCCGGCCATTGCAGGAGCAAGGTTTGTTGTATCGCTAAGAGGAGACATCTTATCTCCGAAATATGCTCCCGAAATAACAGCTCCTGCTGTCATCCCCATGGATATACCGAGTGTATTTCCAATTCCGATAAGGGCGATACCCACTGTAGCCGAAGTGGTCCAGCTACTTCCGGTAGCAATAGATATGATGGCACATATAACAATACAGGCCGGAAGAAAAATGGTGGGATTCAGTATTTTGAGCCCGTAATAGATCATGGAAGGAATAATACCACTAATAAGCCAGGTACCGGCCAGGGCTCCTACAAATAAGAGAATGATCAGTGCTCCTGTAGTCGATTTGACATTTTGCGCTACCTCTTCCAGCATTTGTTTATAGGATACTTTGTTCCAAAAACCGACGATGGCGGCAACGGCTGCCCCCATTAATAAAATAAACTGATTACTCCCGCTCAGGGCGTCGTCTTTAAAAACAAAGAAAACATTGTAAAAAAGCATTAAAACAAGAGCAAAAACCGGAATAAGGGCCTCCCAGATGTTCAATTCTTTATTTTCTACAATCTTTTCATCCTGGGGTTCTGTAGGCACGATGTCTTGACTTTCCATGAAGTATTTTTAAAATTCGAAGTGTAATAATACAATTTTGAACGACTTCTTGCAAGTACAAAGAAAAAAGCCTGAAAAAAATCAGGCTTCCTTTAAAATGCTTTCGGTTTCCAGAATATCCAGATCCTGCATACATTTTTTCATCATAGCGTAGGTTCGCTCTATATCGTTATCCAAGCCGATGGAGAAACGTATTAAACCGTCCGTAAGCCCCATTTCTGCCTGTTCTTCTTCCGATATTTCCGATGAAGTAGAAGTTCCCGGAGCACTGAAAAGGGTCTTGTAAAAACCTAGACTTACCGCCAGATAACCCAGGTTGTTATTCTGCATGTGTTCCATCAGGGCATTGGCCTTGTCCAGAGAACCTACGTCTATGGTGAGCATTCCGCCAAAGCCGTATTCTTCATTCATTTGTTCTTTCATGTTTTTATAACCCGGATGCGATTCAAGCCCAGGATAAACTACTCTCAGTCCGTCTTTTTCGAATTGCTGAGCAAGGTATAGAGCATTCTCACTGTGTTTCTTAACACGGATATGAAGTGTTCTGAGATTCTTAAGAATGGAAGAGGCTCTTAGGCTATCCATGGTACTTCCCAATAGCATACAGGCGCCGTCATTAACATCTTTAAGGCTGAGGATCAGTTCCTGGCTTCCGCAGATCACACCGCCCACGCTATCACTACTCCCGTTAATGAACTTTGTAAGACTGTGTATTACCACATCGGCACCAAGCTCGGCCGGTGCAATATTTAAAGGAGAGAAGGTGTTGTCTACCACCAAAGGAATATTATGCTTTTTGGCAATGGCAGCCAAAGCCTTTATATCTGCGATCTCGAGTAACGGATTGCTAACCGCTTCGCAATACAGCATTTTCGTATCTGCCGTAATGGAAGCTTCTACCGTTTCGGGCTTGGTGATATCGATAAAAGAGGTTTGTATATTTAGTTTGGGAAGAAAGTTCTTCATAAAGGCATAGGTACCTCCATAGACCGTCCTGCTCGAAACGATATGAGAACCTGCTCCGCAAAACTGAAGGATAACAGCGGTAATAGCACCCATTCCCGAAGCGGTTACGGTAGCAGCTTCCGTACCTTCCATTGCTGCCAGTGCTTCTCCAAGATACAGATTGGAAGGGGAGGAGTGACGTGAATATAAATAACAACCTTCGGTATTTCCTTCAAAAGTATCGAACATGGTCTTTGCCGAAAGGAAGGTATAGGTTGAAGAATCGGAAATAGAAGGGTTAACGCCTCCGAACTCTCCGAAGTACTGTAGATCCTGGATCTTGTTTGCCGGTTTGAATTTCATAATGAATGGGTTTATTCATCAAAATAACCATATATAAGTATAAAAATCAATACAAATTCATTTATATAGAATATTTTTCTTATTAAATCGATTTATGCAAAAAAATATTAATTACATTTGAAATAGTTTTTACTAAAAAGCGAAAATATTTCAGATGAAACTCGATGCCATAGATAAACAGATCCTGGAGTTACTTCAGGAGAACAGCAAGAGAACCAACAAAGAGCTTTCCTATAAGCTTAACCTTTCTGTAACCGCGGTTTTTGAGCGGATAAAACGCCTGGAAAAGGAAGGAGTGCTCTCTAAATATGTGGCACTGGTTAACAAGGAAAAAGTAAACAGGTCGTTCGTGGTATTCTGCCATATCAAATTGCTGCAGCACAGCAAATCCTTCCTGACCCGTTTTGAAGCTGAAGTGCTTAAACTGGATGAGGTACTGGAATGTTACCATGTGAGCGGGGATTACGATTATATTCTTAAGATCTTTGTCAGCGATATGAATGCATACCGGGAATTTATGGTAACCAAGCTAACTACGCTTCAGCATATAGGGAGTACGCAGAGCACCTTTATGATAGGAGAGGTGAAGAATTCTACCGCTATCAGCCTTTCCTGAACCCTGATCAATCTATGAGCGGGAAACGGTAAATATGATAAGGAGCATGCTTTTTCATATGCTTTTTGCTCTTTAGCATCTGATTGGGAAGATCGCTGTCTGCCAGGTACATATATCCGTCCCCACCGAGGGAAAATCCATCCGCCCAGCGTATTTTAGGGTCCTTTATTAATGTATAGGCCTTTCCCGAAGGCTCCTGTACATATACCCCGTTATGTTCTATATCGGTAATGTAAACATTGCCGTTAAAGTCGGTTCGTATCCCGTCGCTCAGCGGTTTAACTCCCACAAGTTCCACAGCAGCATCGATTTCTTCCTCAGGTAAATCAAAATCAGTAGCGGTTTTTACCGGGATCCTGTAGAGTTTGGAATGCCCCATAGCAGCAAAATAGAGGTATTTGCCATCTTTTGTAACATCCAGTCCGTCTACTCCGATAAGCAGATCTACCAGGCCTCCCGCAAATCGCATCTTACGGGCAGGAGTAACCGGAACATAACCTTCGTCCTTTACTGCCTCATGACCTTCAAGTATTCTGCGGCTTTTTCCTGTTTTGATATTGTAAACTACAATGGCTGGATTACGCCTGAAGAAGCTCACGTCTGAGATAAAAACATAGTTGCCGTCCGGACTCACACTTAGATCATTAAAAAAGGAAAAGGTCTGTGCTATTGCCTTCGGGAATATATGCTCGTGTACCTTTTGATCGGTTTTCAGATCGAAAGCTAAAAGTTTTACGGGATCAAAACCGTGGTTCCCGTGATCTATGGTCCATAATCGTTGTTGGTCATCCACAAAAACACCTAACACCGTTTTAAAAAGAGAGGATTGGCTTTCGGCATCCGGATAGGGTGAAGCCTTTCCGTTTTTAATAACCATCAGTTTGTTTGTTTTTGGCCTGCTTTCGGGATGAATACTGAAAAATACCCGCTGGTCGGTGCTGTCCCTGCTTACTGCTATATTGCCGATGGGTTCCTCATAGGAGAAAAACAGCTCTGTCTGTGCTTCGGTATAGATGGGAGCGGTGGAAACATCGGTATATTCCTTTCCTCCTCCGTAACGTATCCTGAGGAAAAGAGCAAGAAGGATAACAAAGAAAAACAGAAGAAGAATAAAGCGTTTCAGGTATTTTTTTAACATTTTCCGATAGGTATTTAACAACAGGCGATGATGGCTGATTTTACTTAAGATCAAGTTAACCAAATTTGTACCTGTTTTCAAATAAACATTCGTACTTTTGTACGACTAATGATAAAAATACTTCAAATAAATCATTTATGAATCAATACGATGTAGCCGTAATAGGCTCAGGTCCGGGTGGATATGTAGCAGCAATCAGATGTGCTCAGCTCGGAATGAAAACTGCGATCATAGAAAAATACTCAACACTTGGTGGAACCTGTCTTAACGTAGGATGTATTCCTTCGAAGGCCCTTCTCGATTCTTCACATCACTACGAGGATGCTGTTAAACATTTTGAGGAGCATGGGATAGAGATCCCGGGAGAGGTTAAGGTAAATCTGGAGAAAATGATTGGCCGTAAGCAGGCAGTTGTAGACCAGACTACCAAGGGGATCCAGTTCCTAATGGACAAAAATAAGATTGATGTATACGAAGGATTGGGAAGTTTTGTGGATGCTACTCATATTGCCATTCAGAAAAACGACGGTTCTTCCGAACAGATAGAAGCAAAAAACACAATTATAGCTACAGGTTCCAAGCCTTCAAGCTTACCTTTTATCAATATAGATAAGGAAAGGATTATTACTTCAACGGAAGCATTAAAGCTTAAGGAAGTTCCTAAACATATGATCATTATTGGTGGAGGAGTTATCGGATTGGAATTAGGACAGGTTTACAAGCGATTGGGAGCTGATGTATCTGTGGTAGAGTTTATGGATCGTATCATTCCGGGAATGGATGGTTCGCTTTCCAAAGAGCTTCAGAAAGTGCTGAAAAAGCAGAAGATGAAGTTCTACACTTCTCACAAGGTAAAATCGGTGGAGCGTAAAGGAGATGAGATCATTATTAAAGCCGATAACAAAAAAGGAGAAGAAGTAGAATTTAAAGGAGATTACTGCCTGGTATCTGTAGGGAGAAGACCTTATACAGACGGATTGAATGCAGAGGCTGCAGGGGTAAAAATTAACGAAAGAGGGCAGGTAGAGGTAAATGATCACCTTCAAACCTCGGCACCGAATATCTACGCAATTGGCGATGTGATCAGGGGAGCTATGCTGGCGCATAAAGCCGAAGAAGAAGGAACTCTGGTAGCTGAAACCCTTGCAGGGCAGAAGCCGCATATAGATTACAACCTTATCCCGGGAGTGGTATATACCTGGCCGGAAGTGGCTGCTGTTGGAAAAACAGAAGAGGAATTAAAAGAAGCCGGGGTAAAATATAAAGCCGGACAATTCCCGATGCGTGCCCTGGGCCGTGCAAGAGCCAGTATGGATATCGACGGATTTGTAAAAATCCTCGCTGATGCGGAAACCGATGAAGTGCTAGGTGTTCATATGGTAGGAGCAAGAGTTGCCGATCTGATCACAGAAGCGGTAACAGCTATGGAATTCAGAGCATCTGCTGAAGATATTTCCAGAATGAGCCATGCGCACCCGACCTATGCGGAAGCTGTAAAAGAAGCTGCACTGGCAGCAACAGATAACAGGCCGATCCATATTTAGAATAAAGTAAATACATATAAAAAAGCCCTGACAGTTGTCGGGGCTTTTTAGTTTATCAGGCTTGAATTTTACAAGCTGTTATGTGTTCCGTCGCAATAAGGAGGATTGCTTGTTTGTTTGCAGGTACACAAATATTTGGTTCCGCTTTCTTCGGCTTCAAAGCCCATGGAAACCTTATCGGTATCTGCAGCTCTGTGCGAACCGTCGCAAAACGGCTGATCGCCGCTATGGCTGCAACTGCACCACGCATATCGCTTTCCTTCTTCGAGTTCTACTCCTATAGGTTCGTATTTTTTTTCTTCACTCATACTTTTATTTTTTAGGATAACTAAAATAAAAAAAGAGGAATTAAGATTCGTTTTAAATTGGGAAGGTTAGTTGTTAGCCATTAGCGGTTAGCCTTTAGTTACTTGTTGCTCGATTTGTCATCTCGAGCATCCTAAGCTAGCACTATCCCGATAGCTATCGGGATGTGACTAGAGCTATATATCCTAAAGACACACATTCCTCCTTTCCTTGCAGAACAAAAAATCACCTCTCAAAAATGAAAGTGGCTTGTCTTTATTCTATCCCACGCAAGTTACAAACTTGCGCTAGCAGGGAGAGAACGAAATCCTCAAGGGGGCAATACTAAAAACCATCAACTAAAAACCATCAACCAACAACTAACAACCATCAACCAACAACCAATTGTTCATTGTTCATTGCTCATTGATTATTGCTCATTGTTAACTGCCTAAATCCTTGCCTGATAAGTATACAGATCAAAATAACGGCCTTCTTTTTGTATGAGTTCTTCGTGGGTACCCTGCTCGGCGATCTTTCCTTTTTCTATAACCAGGATCTGATCTGCTTTACGGATCGTACTCAACCTGTGGGCAATTACAAAAGTGGTCCGGCCTTTCATCAGCTCGGCTAAACTCTTTTGTATGAGAGCTTCACTTTCGGTATCCAGATTAGAAGTGGCCTCATCAAGAATAATGATCTTCGGATTGGCCAGGATAGCTCTTGCAATGGCGATACGCTGGCGTTGTCCCCCGGAGAGCTTTACACCTCTTTCCCCGATAAGTGTATCCAGTCCGTCTTCAAAACGATCGGTAAACTCGTTAACATAGGCGGCGTCCACTGCTTTTAATAACTCCTCCTCACCGGCATCCGGCCTCGGAAACAATATATTTTCCCTGATACTTCCTTCAAAGAGGAATTCATCCTGTAAAACCACTCCCAGGTACTGGCGATAGCTATTGAGATGTACTTTGGAGAGATCCTGCCCATCCACCGTAACCATACCCGATCCGGGGGTCAGAAAGGATGCGGCCAGTCCGGCAATAGTAGATTTTCCGGATCCCGACGATCCCACGAGGGCCGTAATACTGCCCGAATTGGCTTTAAAGCTGATATTATGAAGTACTTCCTTCCCTTTTTCATAGGCAAAGGACACATTATTAAAGACAATATTCCCTTCTGTTCTTTCCAGTTGAACAACCCTGTTTTCTTCATCGTTTTCAGGCTCCATATTCATTAATTCCTCGGTTCTGTCAAGACCTGCCAGTGCTTCTGTCAGCTGACTTCCAATATTACTCATCTGAACAATAGGCGCGATCATAAAGCCCAGGTAAAGGGTAAAGGAAAGGAAATCACCGATCGTGAGGTGACCATTAATAATATTGTAGCCTCCGATCCCCATAATACCCGTAGAAGCCAATCCGAGTAAAAAAGTAGAGGAACTCGTAATTAAAGCAGTGGAGGTAAGGCTCTTTTTGACATTGAGGAAAAGGCGTTCCACTCCATCTTCAAACATCTTATTTTCCTGCTCCTCTGCGTTAAACCCTTTTATAACACGTACCCCGTTCAGTGTTTCTGTTAACCTTCCGGTCACTTCGGCGTTAATTACCCCTCTCTTCCTGAAAATAGGGCGTATATATTGAAATGCTTTTAGTGCCACCAGGGCAAATATGATTACAGGAATTAAGACAAAGGCCGTCATGGAAGGGCTTATGCTTATTAAGATGATCAGAGAAAAGACAGAGGTCAAAGTTCCACCTACCAATTGTACCAGGCCGGTTCCTACCAGGTTACGTACCCCTTCTACATCGGTCATAATTCGGGAAACCAGCTCTCCTGACTTTGTATTATCAAAAAAACTAATAGGCAGGGAGAGCACCTTTCGCTGTACCTGTGCTCTTAAGATAGAAATTAGCCTTTGAGCTTCCACACTCAATATCCGCGTAAGCAGAAAAGAAGTTGAAGCCTGTACCAGGATAGCAGATCCTACAGCAATTAAAAGGAGTTTGAGCATCTGCAGGTCCTTATCGACGATCACATCGTCTACCAGGAATTTCATTGCTCCCGGTAATACCAAACCCGCTACACGACTGATAAAGATGAGGATAAGACCTATAAATACAATTTTCCTTCTGGGCCAGATAATCGTTTTAAAGGCCTGTTTTATACTTACTTTTTTCTTGGACATAGATTGTATCTGAATTTTAGAAACCTAAAAATACGGAATTACAAATGTCCGGGATAAATAGTGAGTCAATTATTTTACAAGCTCGGTATGCGGGTAAGCAGCTTTCCAGCCAAACCAGAATGCATTATAGGCCGGGATACGTTGCAGTATCTCTCCGGTGGTACTTTCCAGCTTGTCTTCCGATAGTGTCCATGATCTTCCCAAATGATCGGTCGCGGTAAAATCGCCGTCGTAATCGCTGAATACTGCTCCTTTGGTCTCATAAACCCGGTTAGCTCCTGTTTTATCGGTAAGCACAACAAAATTCATCTTCCCGATCGTATGCTGATAAACCGGATTCTTTTTAAGGAATTTGGTAGATACCGCCAGGGCATCTTCGGGATATTCGGCCAGTCGGATAGCCAGAATAGATTGTTTGTTTTTTAGTTTTTTATCGGGAGAGGGAACGTTGAACATCAGTTCATCGGTAGCAAAGTAATCCTGGTATGCCACTCCTTCGCCATAATCCCTTCTGTGCCCTGTGTTAAGCGACAGAACCTTGGTATTGGGATGTCTTTTCTTCCATTCACCCCAGGTAGTGGTTACCACACTCATATATTCCAGTTCAATGCCTTTTCCTACCAGAGGGCCGACTACCGGTTTACCCCAAAGGGTATTCCATAGAGATTGTGTAGCCTTGTCATACATGAGTTTATTGGACCTGTAGAGGAATCCGCTGGTCCCAAATCGGTGTTTTACTCCTTTATGTTCTGTTTTGTACAGGATCACGGTACCGCAAAGCGTACAGTATACGCCCGCAACCGGAATGCCTCCCACTTCATCGGTAAACATCTCGTGCCATGCCAGTATTCTTTTAGGATAGGCCCGTACATCGCCGTTTACTTCAATCCCGAAAACCACATGATCATCTTCCAGGTATTTGGCTTGTGAAGCTTCGATCATTTTGGGATTTCTCAAAGGCGGTATTCCGTCCTGGCGAACGCCTCCCCAACGTATTTCATCAAAACGGATAATTCGCTCATCCTGGCGGTCCTGAAAATATTTCCCGAACCTGTTGTCTATATAGTTATGTAATTTGGCTTTGAAAAAATGATATTCGGGATGAAGTTTTTCATCCTTACTCCAGATCCATTCGTACCATTTATTATGATCGTAACCGAATTGCTTTCCTGTTTTTTTCTGAAGCAGAAGAGTCAGCTTTAAAGAAAGATCGGTGTTATTGTAGTTAAAATACATCAGCTCCAGCAACATGATCTCGTATTCCGGCTTCCAGTTCTTTTCAATATAGGATAGTGAACGCCCTATAACCACCTGATCTCTTGCATTGATCAGATCGAGAAAATATGTTATTTCAGATTTGTTTGTGCTTAGGGCCAGGCGCTTGTCCTGACTTATAGCCTCATCGGCAAATAGAAAACCGAACAATAAAAATAAAAAGCTGATCTTTCTGATTTTTAACCACATAGAATTCTGTTTATGCTTATTAAGTCGCATAAATAGAAAAGGACTGACTGTCTAAAACTTAAATGTTTTATAAAATTGATGGCAACCCCCGGTAAGAGCTAATGATTAATTCTTTGAAAGCCCCAGGCTTTTAAGGAGTTTGTTCTTAATACGGCTGAGATAAGGTTTGCTGTATTCGTACCCATTACCGATCCTTACCGTGGCTTCGCTTCCGATATTGGCCAGTACCATTTTTATCTGCACTTTATTCCTTCCGTATAGCAGCGACAGATAGGTAACTACTATAAGAAACAGTGCAGCTCCTGTTATGGTATACACCGCATCTACCGAGTGATGGAAATATTTATAAAGTCCGAGTCCGGTAAAACTTCCGTACAGGATAATAAAGTGTATTACATAGATATAGAGGGTGCTTTTTCCAATATCCAGGATGATCTTTGAAGTGATCAGGCTTCTGAAAAACATAAAGACTGCAAATAGGATCAGTACATTACCAAAGCGGATAAACAGGTAGTTGTTATTAAATACATCGGCAAAGATCTGTATTTGCGTCATCTCGAACATGAACAGAAAGAATCTGGACGAGTAGAAGGTAAGCAGCAGCCCGCTGAGGAGTGTTAGTACGATAGCCTTCGGATAGAGATAAGAAACCTGCTTGTATCGCTGAAACAGAACGGCGATAAAACCTCCGATCGAAGCATAACCGAACCATGGGAAAATAGTAAATACAGAACCGTTGGCTTTACTAAAGTAATTAGCTATAAAACCGGGCAGGAAGGAATAATCCAACGCTTTATATGCCGGCTCCAGCAAAAAGATAAACACACTTACGATCCCGAGGATGGTTGGTAACACATACTTCTTTTTATTGGCACTATATGCGTAGATCCCGATAAGGAACAGAATAGACAGACCAATACAGTGCAGTACATCTACCAGGTAGAAACTGTTGTAGATAACTCCGTCAAACAGGCCGAAAATATTTAATCTCAGGAGGTAACCTATTCCGATAAGCATTAATCCTCTTTTGATACCCTTTTTGATCCTTGGGTTCCCGTTTGCCAGAGAACTTCCTTCTCTGATAAGGAGATAAGTAAAAATAAATCCGGATACGGTAAAGAAGGTGGGCGCGGTTATTCCCCTGAAAAATCTCCAGGTAGTATAGATAATATTGTTTTCGTCTCTGAAAGCGGGATGCAGAAGTCCGTCAATAAAATGACCCTGTAGCATCATAAGGATGGCCCATGCGCGCATGGCATCGATAAAATAAAGCCGTACTTTTTTCTGTTCTTTCATTGGTAGATTTTTTCGGAGCTTCACCCAATATCTAAATGGTTGATTTTGAATGAGCTCCGAAATTAAGCAAAATTACAATAATATCTGTTAAGATTTTTTTATACATACGCTTATTCTTTAAAAATAGATTTCTTATTATTGTTAATAATGACTTGTGAGAGATGAAAAAAGAAAGAGTGAGCGCATTTTTTTTAGTGTTAGAAAAAAGCACTTCAATCATAGTAAATTACGGCTTTCCCGGTAGCAATAGAATGAATTCTGGTTTTTGCGGAAGTAATATTGAAAATAAACCTGCCTGATATGCAGATCGAATTAAAAAAATCGGGACATAAATTTCAAAACAGATTGCGCACATCCAGGATCTATAAAACAGACGATATAGGTTCTTTTAAGGATCGTTTGCTAAGCTGGGCCCAGCAATTTGAAGATGTTTTATGGCTCGACTCCAATAATTATCCCCGGGACTACAGCAGTTTTGATTGCCTGCTGGCGGTGGATGCTTTTACCTCAATAAAGACCGATTTTTACAACGGTTTTGAAGACCTGAAGGAATATCAGACCACTACCGGCGACTGGATCTTCGGTTATCTTACCTACGATCTCAAGAACGATATTGAAGATCTGCATTCCTCCAATACGGATGAACTGGATTTCCCTGATCTGTATTTTTTTCAACCCAAAAAGATAATTAGGATACAGGGTGATGAAATTTGTTTTGATTACCTGAATATGGTAGATGACGAGCTGGAGCCTGATTTTATGGAGATTTCCGCTACGGATACTTCACCAGATGAAACCGGAGAAGAAGCACAACCGGTTAAGATCAAGCTGAGGATACATAAAGATGAATACCATTCCAAGTTAGAGAAGATGCTAAAGCATATTCACAGGGGTGATATTTACGAAGCAAATTTCTGCCAGGAATTTTATGCAGAGAATACCAGGATCGATCCCTTAAAGATATATGGCAAACTGAATCGTATTTCTGAGCCTCCCTTTGCTACTTTTCTCAAGATGGGATCCCGTTTCCTGATCTCGGCCTCTCCGGAACGATACCTTCGTAAGGAGGGAAGAAAAGTAATATCCCAACCTATTAAAGGAACCGCAAAGAGATCTGAGAACAGGGAAGAGGATGAAAGCCTGCGGCAAAAATTAAAGCAGGACCCGAAGGAACGGGCAGAGAACATTATGATCGTAGACCTGGTACGGAACGACCTTTCCCGTTTGGCAAAGAAAGGAAGTGTAAAAGTAGAGGAGCTTTGCGAAGTTTATACCTTTAAACAGGTACATCAAATGATATCTACGGTGATTGCGGAGGCAGATGATGAGGCAGGAGCAGTAGATCTTATAAAGGCCACTTTCCCGATGGGAAGTATGACGGGAGCTCCAAAGATAGCGGCCATGAAGATCATCGAGGAACTTGAAACTACCAAAAGAGGCCTTTATAGTGGAGCAGTGGGGTATTTCAGCCCTGAAGGAGATTTCGATTTTAATGTGATCATCCGAAGTATATTGTATGACGATATAAAACAGTACGCTTCCTTTTCAGTGGGAAGTGCCATCACCGCTAAATCTGTTCCGGAGAAGGAATACGAGGAATGTCTTATTAAGGCAAAGGCGATGAGGGAAGTACTCGAAGCTAATTAAATACGGAAGGTTAAGTATGGAACATCAGGAGTTTAATTTTCGATATAAGCAATACGAGCTGTTTGCACAATACTGGAAAACTCAAAACATGAGAGCAGCGGTAGTACTGGTGCACGGAATGGGAGAGCACTCCACCCGTTATACCGATTATGTGATCCCTGAACTGCTTAAAAATGGAATTGCCGTACTTACATTTGATAATTTCGGTCATGGAAAAAGCAGTGGAAAACGTGGGCATTGCCCGGGTTATGAAGCTATTATGGAACTGGTAGATCAAATGCTCGCTAAAGCAAAAGCCTTGTTCGAAAATGTTCCTTTATTCCTGTACGGCCATAGTATGGGAGGAAATGTGGTCATTAATTACACCCTCCGTCATAAACCTCAAATAGTGGGAACTATTGCCACCAGTCCCTTTTTAAAACTGGCTTTTCAACCTCCGGGATGGAAAATAAGTATAGGAAAGCTTTTGCAGCGAATTGCTCCTTCCATAACTCTACCCACAGAACTGGAGGTGGAGGCAATTTCCAAAGATGTTTCCGAAGTAAATAAATACAAAGAAGACCCTTTGGTTCACGACAGGATAAGTCCTAATTTCTCTTTCCCGGTTATGGAAGCGGGAGAATGGGCTCTTTCTAAAGCTGGAGAGTTAGAAGCACCAATGCTCCTACTGCACGGAACCGCAGACAGGATCATCGATCATAAAGCAACTGCCGAATTTAATGAGAAGGCAGGAAACGCCAGCCTTAAATTATATGAAGGCGGTTATCATGAACTTCACAACGACGAAGAAAAGGAAAAACTCCTGGAAGATATCGTTAATTGGATCAATGTTAAATTGCAGTGAGGAATGCTGGATAAATTTAAAGAACATATTGTAAATGATCTGCCTTTTCTAAGCAAGAGCAGGGTGCTTATTGCCGTAAGCGGAGGGCTTGACAGTATGGTCCTTGCTCATCTATGCCTTAAAGCAGAGATGAATATGACCCTGGCCCATTGTAATTTTCATTTAAGGGGAGAGGAAAGCGATGGAGATGAACAATTTGTTGTAGAATGGGCCGACGACCATAATGTTGAGGTGTTTATTGAACATTTCGACACTCAGGCCTATGCGGAAACGGAAGGATTGTCTATCCAGATGGCAGCCAGAGAGCTCAGGTACAACTGGTTTGACAGGCTTTGTACGGATCTGAAGTTTGATTATGTTCTTACTGCTCATCATGCTGATGACAACCTGGAAACCTTTATAATTAATCTTAGCAGAGGAACGGGACTGGAAGGGCTGAGTGGGATCCCTCAGTTAAATAAGAAGAGAGTAAGGCCTTTATTGCCTTTTTCAAGAAAGGAAATAGAAATCTACGCCAAAGAAAATAAGATCTCCTGGAGGGAAGACAGCAGTAATCAGGAAACCAAATACCTGAGAAACAAGATCAGGCATGAGATCGTTCCTAAGCTTAAAGAGTTGCACCCTCAGTTCCTTCAGAATTTTTTAAATACTCAGATTTATCTGGAAGGGAATGCGGATATCCTGAATACCGAAATCGGGAAGATACAGGCACGCATATTCCGGCAGGAAGAAAAGATATACAGAATTGCTGTTGATGAATTGAAAAAGCTTCAGCCTTTAAAAGCGTACCTGTACGAACTTTTTAAGGACTTTGGCTTTACACAATGGGATGATATTGCAGATCTGCTGAATGCACAGAGTGGAAAACAGCTCTTTTCATCTACTCACAGAATGCTTAAGGACAGGGATGATATTCTCCTGGAAAGGATAGAGGGAAAAGATGAAACGAAAGATGAGTATCATATCAATTCGGAGCATGAAAAACTCACTTATCCCTTGAATATCAGTCTGGAAGCGGTAAAGAAGATGGGGGAGCAATACAATAATCTGATTTACGTTGATAAAGAAAAGTTAAAATTCCCCCTGCTCGTAAGAAAATGGGAAAATGGTGACTATTTTTATCCACTTGGATTAGGAGGGAAAAAGAAATTGAGCAAGTTTTTTAAGGATGAAAAATTCTCTCTGATCGCCAAGGAAAATCAATGGTTGCTTTGTTCTGCTAACGGCGATATCATCTGGATTATAGGAAAAAGAACAGATCAACGTTATAGGATAACGGAAAAAACAAATCAAATATTAAAAATACAATTGCATTAATGAAACCTTTTTTAATCATATTCAGCGTTCTGATAAGTGCCCTTTCTTTCGGACAGGCAAACGACCCTGTGCAATGGGAAAAATCCATAAAAAAGATTTCAGATACAGAATACGACCTGATCTTTAAAGCTACGATCCGGGACGGATGGCACCTGTATTCAATCGAAGAAGTTGAAGGAGGGCCCATTCCCACGAGCTTCCTATTTGAAAATGAAGCAAATGCCTTTGAACTGGTGGGACCTATGAAGGAATCCGAGTCAATAACCGAATACGATCAGATTTTTGAGATAGACCTCTCCTTTTTTGATCATGAAGCGGTGTTTACACAGCGTATAAAACTTCTGGATGAGAACCTGAATGTCCTTAAAGCTCTGGTAGAGTATCAGGCTTGTGATGATAAGGTTTGTATTTTTACCGATAATGATTTTACCTTTTCCCTGGATGGGTCGGAAGTGAGTCTTGCAGAAAAGAATATAGATGAAAGGAGCCTGGCTCTTTCAAAACAATTAAAACTCGATATTAAGAACCCGAACCTTATTAAGGGAGCTAACGAAATAGCTCAGAACAAGAATGGTCTCTGGGGTATTTTTGCATTAGGGTTTCTCGGAGGGTTGCTGGCGTTGCTGACACCCTGTGTTTTCCCGATGATCCCTTTAACGGTTTCTTTCTTTACCAAACAATCCGATAACAGGAGCAGAGGGATACGAAATGCCGTTTTCTACGGCCTCTTTATCATTATTATATATTTTCTGTTGAGTATTCCTTTTCATTTCCTGGATTCCTTGGATCCGGATATCCTGAATAATATTTCAACTAATATCTGGCTGAACCTGTTCTTCTTTGCAATATTTATCTTTTTTGCCTTTTCATTTTTCGGTTATTACGAATTGACCTTACCCGCATCCTGGGGAGCTAAAATGGATAAAGCTTCGAGTGTAGGCGGACTTTTGGGGGTATTCTTTATGGCCGTTACCCTGGCCATTGTATCCTTTTCATGTACCGGACCTATTCTAGGGGGACTTCTCGGAAGTACCACGCTGTCTGAAGGTGATGTAGCTACGAATTTATCGGCGGGAATGACAGGCTTCGGAGTTGCGCTGGCATTACCTTTTGCACTGTTTGCATTATTCCCCAATTGGCTGAATTCCCTGCCAAAATCGGGAGGATGGCTTAATACGGTAAAGGTTATTTTAGGATTCCTGGAACTGGCACTGGCATTTAAATTCCTTTCTAATGCAGACCTGGTTGCACACTGGGGTATCCTTAAAAGAGAAGTATTCCTCGGAATATGGATCCTGATCTTTATTCTGATGATCCTTTATATTTTCGGAAAGCTGAGGTTCCCGCATGACGGACCTAAAAGTAAACTGAGTTTTTCCAGGATCTCTTTTGGAATATTAACTATTGCCTTTACGGTATATCTGATATCCGGCCTTGCAAAATTCACTTCCCTGAAATTGCTTAGCGGATTCCCTCCACCGGAATTTTACAGTGTGGTAGAACAAAAAAGCGAATGCCCTCTGGGGTTAAATTGTTTTAAGGATTTTGAGGAAGGCCTGGCCTATGCCAAATCAAATAACAAGCCCATTATGCTCGATTTTACCGGATGGGCATGTGTCAATTGCAGAAAGATGGAAGAGAATGTCTGGAGTACTCCTGATATCTACAAACTCCTGAATGATGAATACGTACTGATCTCTTTATATGTAGACGACAGAAAAGAACTCCCTGAAGATAAACGTTTTGATTTTCTCAATTCCAATGGAAGGGTAAGGGCTATCGAAACGGTGGGTAAAAAGTGGGCTACTTTTCAATACCTGAATTTCGAAACGGCGTCTCAACCCTATTACGTATTGATGTCTCCTGAAATGGAACTACTGAACTCTCCGGAGCAATATACAGATTCAGCTACCTATAAAGCCTGGCTGGAACAAGGGTTGAACAATTTTAAGAACGGCGGAGCAGATTAATTTATTTGGTTGTTAGTTTTTAGTTGTTGGTCATTGGTAATTGTTAACTGATAATTGATCACTGTTCATTGAACATTGACACATATCTCACATCTCACAGGAAATTTGTTAATTGATTTATCATCACACCTTTATTCTGAACTTAACTTTTATCCCTTGTTCATTATAAGTATATTTAAGCATCAAAAAACATAAACGATGCGACAATTATTTTTACTATTTTTTGTGATGGCAACCTATTTTGCCGGTGCTCAGAACAATACCTATGATGTTAAGGAGCATTACAACAAAAAGGAAATAACGATTACCATGAGAGATGGGGTTAAACTCCACACCACTATTTACAGTCCGAAGGACACTTCCAAAGAATACCCTATTTTATTACAGCGTACTCCTTATAGCTGCAGGCCTTACGGAGCCGATCAGTTCAGATCGCAAATAGGACCTAATGCTACTTTGATGAAGCAGGGTAATATTATCGTGTATCAGGATGTAAGAGGAAGATGGAATAGTGAAGGTACTTATGATAATATGAGGGCTTTTATTCCCAAAAAGAAGAGAAAGCAGATAGATGAGGCTTCAGATACTTATGATACCATAGACTGGTTGGTAAAAAATGTAGATGGCAACAACGGAAAAGTTGGTGTTTGGGGGATCTCTTATCCCGGGTTTTATGCAACCTATTCGCTTTTATCCGATCACCCTGCCTTAAAGGCGGTATCTCCTCAGGCTTGTATAGGGGATTTCTTTTTTGATGATTTCCACCATAATGGCGCTTATTTACTGAGCTATTGGTATGTGACCGCGCTTTTCGGATACGATAAGCCGGGACCGACAACAGAGGCATGGTATAAGTTTCCGGAACTGGGAACTCAGGATCAGTATCAGTTTTTCCTGGATGCAGGACCACTTTCCAACCTGGATAAATACTATAAAGAGGATAATATCTTCTGGCAACAGCTTAAGGATCATCCGAACTACGATGAATTCTGGAAGTCCAGAGGGATCATTCAACACCTCGAGAACATAAAACCTGCTACCATGATCGTTGGAGGTTGGTTTGATGCGGAAGATCTTTACGGTCCGCTAAATACCTATTCCAATATCGAAAAGAGAAGCAACAATTACAACACAATTGTAATGGGACCCTGGAGTCACGGCGACTGGGCCAGATCCAGAGAACGTCAGGCAGTCGGAAATGTATATTTCGGCGATAATATCTCTGAGTTCTATCAGAATGAAATAGAAACAAAATTCTTTAATCACTTCCTGAAAGGGAAAGGTGATAACAATTCAGGTTTACCGGAAGCATATGTATATGACACAGGTAAGAACGAATGGCAGACTTTTGCCAACTGGCCTCCCAAGAACACTTCAAAGCAGGTATACAGCCTGCAACAGAATGAGCGTTTAGGACAAACGGCTACCCGTGAGATCTCATTCCAGGAGTTTACCAGCGATCCTAAAAAACCGGTTCCTTATTCAGAAGATATAAAGGTGGTATTTACTCCGCGTAAGTATATGACAGATGATCAGCGTTTTGCAGGACGCAGACCTGATGTACTTGTTTTTGAAACCGAAGTACTGGAAGATGATGTTACACTGGCAGGGGATATCCTGGCTAAACTAAAAGTTTCAACTACCGGAACCGATGCCGATTGGATCGTAAAGGTGATTGATGTATTCCCTCCGGATGCAAAGGATTTTAAGGAAACTCAGGATCACCTGAAAATGAGTAACTATCATATGATGGTAAGAAGTGAAGTAATGAGAGGACGATTCAGAAATAGCTTTGAAAAACCGGAAGCGTTTGTTCCTAATGAGGTAACCGACGTAAATATTGAATTACAGGATGTGTTCCATACGTTTAAGAAAGGGCATAAGATCCAGATACAGGTACAGAGTTCATGGTTCCCGCTTATCGATCTGAACCCGCAGACTTTTGTAGATAATATTTTCTACGCCAAGGAAAGCGATTTTAAAAAGCAGACGCATAGAGTATATAACAGTTCTCAGATAGAATTTACGGTTTTGAATAAATAAGAACCGGAAAAAATAAAACATACTAAAAAGGGACTGCCACGGCAGTCCCTTTTCTCATCATTAATTTTCAATTAATAGCATTGTGCTCCCGGAGGAGGGCAGGTATTCAGTGGACCGTCTGTCGGGCAGCAACCCGTATGTCCTCCTTTTATCTCTTCTGCTTTGAAATTGGAAACAACACTTTTCTTCAGGCTTAACCTGGAAGTTAAACTTACTTTTTTCATAATGAATTATAGTTTGATGGTTAATAATTTACATGTAGTAATTTTCTTTTCTTTTTCTTTTTTCGAGTTGTAATAATAACAAAATTATAAATGGAATTATAGATACCTTGCTAAATTTTAACATGAAAATTTAATATTTAACATATTGAAAATCAATATTATATATAAACCGTAGTTCTTTTGATGTTTTTCTGTAGCATTTTAGAGTCAAATTCTCAAAAGTAAGAATTTTATTATATTTGAGTATGTTGACAAAAGTTTATGGGAGCGCTGTTTTCGGAATTGATGCTACTACGATCACTATTGAAGTTAATGTAGATATAGGAGTGGGGTACTACCTGGTAGGCCTTCCCGACAATGCAATTAAAGAGAGTAACTACAGGATAGCAGCTGCTTTGCAAAACAACGGATACCGTATTCCTGGAAAGAGGATTACCCTCAATATGGCACCGGCAGATCTTAGAAAAGAGGGCTCTGCATACGATCTTACCCTGGCTATCGGAATACTTATTGCCAGCGGTCAGATAAAAGAAGGGAATGTAAGCGATTTTGTGATCATGGGAGAACTATCCCTGGATGGAGGACTCCACCCGATAAAGGGAGCTTTGCCCATCGCTATAAAAGCAAAGGAAGAAGGTTTTAAGGGCTTTATCCTGCCGAGAGAGAATGCCGCAGAGGCTGCAGTGGTAGAAGGCCTGGATATCTATGGTGTGGATAGTATTATTGAGGTTATTGATTTTTTTGACGAAAAGGCAGAATTGACCCCGCTTAAAATTGACAGTCGCGAAAAATTCTACAAAGAGGTTGAATTTCCGGAATTTGATTTTGCGGATGTAAAAGGACAGGAATCGGTGAAACGCTGTATGGAAATAGCCGCTGCCGGAGGACACAATATCATTCTTATTGGTCCCCCGGGCTCTGGAAAGACAATGCTGGCCAAAAGATTACCGAGTATTTTACCTCCCATGACCCTGTACGAGGCCCTGGAGACTACCAAGATACATAGTGTAGTCGGGAAGACCGGGAATTCAGGGCTGATGACACAACGCCCTTTTCGAAACCCTCATCATACCATTTCCGATGTAGCCCTGGTAGGAGGGGGAAGCTATCCGCAACCGGGAGAAATTTCTCTTTCTCATAACGGGGTACTGTTTCTGGACGAGCTTCCCGAATTCAAGAGAAGCGTTCTGGAAGTAATGCGTCAGCCTTTGGAGGACAGGGAGGTGACTATTTCGAGAGCCAGGTTTACGATCACCTATCCTTCCAGTTTTATGTTGGTGGCCAGTATGAATCCCAGTCCGGGAGGCTATTTTAACGACCCGAATGCTCCTGTAACTTCTTCTCCGGCAGAAATGCAGCGATATCTCAGTAAAATATCGGGTCCGCTTTTAGACCGGATCGATATTCACATAGAAGTAAATCCCGTGCCTTTTGAAAAACTTTCCGGTGATGCCAGGGAAGGGGAAGCCAGCCTGGAGATCCGCAAAAGGGTGACCAAAGCCAGAAGTATTCAGACCGAACGCTTCAGCAAACTGGAAAATATGCATTACAATGCACAGATGAGTACCGGGCAAATTAAACTTTATTGCCGCCTCGATGAGGAATCCAAACAATTATTAAAAGAAGCAATGGAGCGCTTACAATTGTCTGCCAGGGCATATGATCGCATTTTAAAAGTAGCAAGGACCATTGCAGATCTGGAAGGTGAATACAATATTAAAGCTTCGCATATAGGAGAGGCCATTCAGTACCGAAGTCTGGACAGAGAGGGATGGCTGGGGTAATTCAATCTTTCAGGCTCAAGCCATGCACTGTATTTAAAGGATATTGGCTGAAAAAGAGGTGTTTAGCTTCGTAATTTATATGTTTTAAAATAATGTTAATTTTTCTTCCGTCATAGTTAAATTCTTATAGCTTTTGAAGAAAGTCTTTATCTTCCTTGCTCAAACTACATCAAAAACACATAATTTATGAAAATCAAAGATTTTAGGACAATGAGCCTGGCCTTTATAGGTCTTTTGTTTTTAAGCTTGTTGTCCTGTGAAAATCCTGAAAAGGGTGGAGAGGACGGTAAGTTATCAATTGAATTTGAAAAATATGAACTTGATAACGGTTTACAGGTAGTCCTGCATCAGGATAAGTCAGATCCGATCGTATCGGTCGCAATTCAGTACGGGGTGGGATCAAACAGAGAAAAAGCCGGAAGGACTGGATTCGCTCACTTATTTGAGCATATGCTCTTCCAGGAATCTGAAAATGTACCTCAGGATCAGTTTTTTAAGAAAATTCAGGATGCCGGAGGAACACTTAACGGTGGAACCTGGCAGGATGGAACAATTTATTACGAAGTTGTGCCAAAGAATGCCATGGAAATGGTAATGTGGCTGGAGTCGGACAGAATGGGATATCTCATCAATACGGTTACGGAAGCAGCATTCGTGAATCAGCAGGAGGTTGTTCAGAATGAGAAAAGACAACGCGTAGACAATAACCCTTATGGGCATACGAATTGGGTGATCGATAAGAATATTTTCCCGGAAGGACACCCGTATAACTGGCAGGTGATCGGAGAATTGGTCGATCTGCAGAATGCAACCATAGAGGATGTAAAAGAATTTTACGATAAGTTTTACGGCCCGAATAACGCTACGTTGGTAGTAGCCGGTGATTTTGAAACTGAAGATGCCAAAGCTTTGATCGAAAAGTATTTTGGAGAGATCAAAAGAAGGCAGGAGGTAAGCCCGCTGGAGGTTCAGAATGTTAGCCTAAGTGAAACTAAAAGATTGTATCACGAAGATAATTTTGCAACAACAGCGCAGTTAAATATGGTATGGCCTACAGTAGAGCAATACAATGAGGATGCCTATGCCCTTGATTTTCTAGGGCAATTACTGGCCGACGGAAAAAAAGCTCCTCTGTATAAAGTTCTTGTTAAGGACAAGGAGCTGACATCCAATACAACTGCTTTTAATAGTGCTATGGAGGTTGCCGGGAAATTCAGGATAATTATCACGGCCAATGCCGGTAAGAACCTTAACGATATTGAACAAGGTATTTTTGAGGCGTTCAGCAAATTCGAGGAAGAAGGAATTACGGATAAGGATATTGAAAGGATCAAAGCCGGATTGGAAACCGGATTCTACAATGGTATCAGCAGTGTTTTAGGTAAATCTTTCCAGCTGGCCCGATACAATGTCTTTACGGGAGATCCTGGTTTTATAACTCAGGATATTGAAAATATCAAGGCAGTTACCAAGGAAGATGTAATGAGGGTTTATGAAAAGTACATTAAGGGCAAGCCGTTTGTACTGACAAGTTTTGTTCCCAAGGGAAAACCAGAACTGGCAGCAAACGATTCCGAAAGAGCTAAGGTAGTTGAGGAAGTTATTAAGGAAAATGTTCAGACTGAAGTAGCTCAGGCTGATAATGAGGTTAAAAAGACCCCGGCCAGTTTCGACAGATCTGTAGAACCTGCACAGGGGCCTGCTCCGAAATTAAATATACCGGAATCATGGACAGCAACCCTGTCTAATGACCTTAAAGTTTACGGAATTGAGCAGAATGAACTCCCTATCATTAATTTCAGCCTTGTAATTGAAGGAGGGCATCTGATGGATTCCTTCGATAAAGTAGGGGTAGCCAACCTGATGACAGATATTATGATGGAGGGTACAAAAAATAAGACCCCTGAGGAACTTGAAGAGGAAATAGAACTTTTGGGAGCTTCTATCAATATGTTTACCGGCAGGGAGAGCATTACCATCAGAGGAAATACTTTGGTTCGTAATTTCGATAAGACCATGGCACTGATAGAAGAGATTCTTTTGGAACCCAGATGGGATGAAGAAGAATTTAAAAGAATTAAGATCAGTACGATAAACGGTATTAAAAGATCTGATGCCAATCCGAATGCGGTTGCCAACAGAGTGTTTAACAAGCTTCTTTACGGAGAAAAGCACATGTTTGCCTATCCGACCTCAGGAACGGAAGAATCTGTTAGTTCCATTACTATCGATGACATGAAGGAGTTCTACGATAAAAATTACTCTCCTTCTATTAGCAGGTTCCATGTAGTTGGGGATATTTCTAAGGAAAAAGCTCTTAAAGCACTTGAAGGCCTTGAATCTAAGTGGGCCAGTAAGGAAGTTAGCATTCCGGAATATGAAATAAACCCGGAACGAAACAAATCTTCTCTGTATTTTGTAGATATACCGGATGCCAAACAATCGGTTATCAATATAGGTTACCTGTCAATGGCGAGAACCGATGAGAATTTCTACCCTGCTACAGTGATGAACTATAAGCTGGGAGGATCTTTCTCAGGTAATGTGAATTTGATCTTGAGAGAGGAAAAAGGATATACTTACGGAGCGCGTTCAGGATTCTCAGGAACCAAGATCCCGGGTACTTTTTCCGCTTCATCCAGTGTACGGACAAATACGACTCTGGAATCTGTTCAGATCTTCAAAAATGAGATAGAAAAATACAAAGACGGTATTTCTCAGGATGATCTTGATTTCACCAAGAATGCACTTATTAAATCGAATGCACGAAGATTTGAGACACAGGGCTCTCTGCTTGGAATGTTGCAGACGATGAGTACTTATGGTTTTCCCGGAGATTATATTGGTAATGAAGAAAGTATTGTTAGCAATATGACCCTGGAAGAACATAAGGCTTTGGCGCAAAAATATCTCGATGAAACAAAGATGGCTTATCTGGTGGTCGGAGATGCCAAAACACAGTATAAACAATTTATCAGTGCAGGCTTTGATGAGGTTATTTTACTGGATAAAAATGCAAAACCGGTAGATAAGACCCTGAATGCCGAATTGAAATAATATTGATATAACTTATCAGAAGAAAGCAGGTATTTTAAAATGCCTGCTTTTTTTATTTTCAGAATTTAAAAATTAAAGTAAAAATGGCTTCTGCTATTTAAATCGAAAGTTGAATGTTAAAGAACTTTTAAATAAAAATGAACAGTTGCTAATTTGGTTAAATTTAGGACGCTAAATTTATTATAATCAACTAAATACCCTAAACTAATGAAACTATTCTTCAGAGCCTTCCTGATTGCCATATCGGCAATAGGAACGGTGAACGCACAGAACCCTTTGATCAATTTCCCATCCGTCAGCCCGGATGGACGATCTATAGCTTTTAACTTCCAGGGGGACATATGGACCACCGATATAAACGGACAGAATGCGAGGCGTGTAACGGTTCATGAGGCGTATGATACCAGGCCGTTATGGAGTCATGATGGAAAATCCATCGCTTTTCAGAGTAACCGGTATGGGAATGATGATATCTATATTATTCCGGCTACTGGCGGACTTCCCAAAAGGATTACTTATCATTCTGCTTTTGATGCCATAACCGATTTTACAAAAGACGGAGATATCCTGTTCACCACAAGAAGGGATTTCGCCCAGGTGGAAAGAGAGAATGAGATCTTCAGGATCAATGAAAAGGGAGGAACACCTTCCAGATATATGAACTCTCTTGGGTTCGATGCTGTTCTGTCACCAAACGGCAATTTTATCGCCTTTGTCAAAGGATCCTGTCGCCTGGAAAGAGAAGCTTATCAGGGACCTGCCAACAGAGATCTTTGGCTCTACAACATTAAAAACGATTCCTATATTCAGTTAACTAACTTCGATGGGAATGATTTTTACCCTCAATGGGGAGATAACAACACTATTTATTTTCAGTCTTCAAGAAGCGGGAAATACAATGTTCACAAACTTCAAATTAATGAGAATGGACAAAGGCAGGGATCTCCGGAACAAGTGAGTTCTTTTAACGATATGGGAATATTTTCCTTTAAGCTGAGTGCCAACGGAAAAGATATCGTAGCCGTAAAAGGAGACAAAGTATATGTCCTGGATGCATCTTCGAATGCATCGAGAGAGATCAACATCAATATAGGATCGGACTACAGATTGGATCCTGTGGTACACAGGAACTATACGAATAATATAAGTGAGGTAGCTCCTTCGCCGGACGGGCAATACAGTGCCATGGTGATAAGAGGGGAGATCTTTATTACCGAAAACGACACGAAAAAGAACAGGACGGTAAATGTTTCAGACTCTCCGTACAGAGACAGAATGATCTCCTGGCTGAATGATTCTTCTTTACTTTTTGTATCCGACAGGGACGGGCAGAACGATCTTTATGTAGTTCAATCTGACGACCCGTCAGAGTCCAACCTGTTTAAAACACTTAAGCGAAAGATCACAAGAATTACCAGAACAGAAGAAGAGGAGAGTAATCCAATATTATCTCCGGACGGTAAATCTATTGCCTTTCTGAGGGGAAGAGGAAAACTGATCGTTGCTAACATAGATGAAAACGGAAAATTATCCGGACAGAAAACACTTCTGGACGGATGGGATACTCCCGGAGGGGTTTCCTGGTCACCGGATTCCAAATGGCTGGCTTACAGCCTCGGGGATCTTGATTTTAACGATGAGATCTATGTTCATAAAGCTGATAACTCTGCAAAACCCGTAAATATTTCTATGCACCCGAAACAGGATTTCGGCCCTATCTGGAGTAAAGACGGAAAGAAAATAGTCTTTTCCTCCAACAGAAATAACGGCGATTACGATGTGTGGTTTGTTTGGTTAAACAAAGTCGATTGGGAAAAGACCAATCAGGATTGGGATGAAGAAAAAGAAGAAAAGACAGCAAGTAAGGACAAGAAGGAAGGGCAGAAAGAAGTTAAGCCTGTAACCATAGATTTCGATAATATCTATGAGAGACAGGTACAGGTAACTTCCTATACCGGAGGAGAATTTGCACAGCTTATTTCCAATGACGGAAAAACCATTTATTATACCACAGGTAACGGAAGCAGGGGGAATGCCAGGACAGAATCCGATCTGTTTAAAATAAAATGGGACGGAACCGAGAGAAAGGCAGTTACCAAGGGGAATACCGGGCCTTCAAATATTGTGGCAAACAAAAAGCAATCCCAGCTTTATCTGACCCGCCGAAGAGGGAGCCTTGCAAGGATCAATCTGTCGAATGACAAAACCGAAAGCCTTCCTATTCTGGCAAGAATGGATATTAATTATCCGCAGGAATCTGCTCAGATATTCGATGAAGCCTGGAAAGGGATCAATGATGGTTTTTACGACCCGAATTTTCACGGGCAGGATTGGGGAGCTCTAAAGAGAAAATATAAGCCTTTGGCTATGAAAGCCTCTACCAGAAGGGATTTCCAAACCGTTTTTAACTGGATGCTCGGACAGATCAATGCCAGTCATATGGGACTTAGAGGAGGTGAAGTAAGAGAGGACCTTCAGAGAGAAATAACCGGTTTATTAGGAGTGGAGATCGAACCTCAGTCCAACGGGAGTGTAAAAGTAACATCGGTAACTCCGAGTATGCCGGGAGACCGCGTAGTGAGTAAGATCAATCAGGGAGATATAATACTTTCCGTTAACGGAACTAAACTTTCTTCCGATACTAACTTTTACAGCTTATTTACGGGAACTTCCAATGAAAAGATATACCTGGAAGTAAGAAGAGGTAATACCACTAAAGAAATTATAATCAGGCCTAAGGGTAATAACCGTGTGGAGAATTACAATGCCTGGGTAAAGGAGAGAAAACGTCTCACAGATCAATATTCTGGAGGTAAACTCGGTTATATTCATATCCAGGGAATGAACTGGCCTTCCTTTGAGCGATTCGAAAGAGAACTTGCAGCAGCAGGACATGGAAAAGAAGGAATTGTTATAGATGTGAGATATAATGGAGGAGGATGGACTACAGATTATTTAATGGCAGTCCTGAATGTACGGCAACATGCCTATACGGTTCCAAGGGGAGCAGCAAAGAACCTGGAAAGGGAACACCGTAAATTTATCAATCACTATCCCTTCAGTGAAAGGCTTCCACTGGCTGCCTGGACCAAACCTTCTATTGCATTAAGTAACCACAGAAGTTATTCCAACGCAGAGATATTTGCACATGCCTATAAAACCCTTGGAATAGGTAAACTGGTAGGAGAATCTACTTTCGGGGCTGTGATCTCGACAGGAGGAAGAGGGCTGATAGATGGTTCTGCGGTGAGAATGCCGTTTAGGGGATGGTACGTAAAAGCTACCCAATCTAATATGGAACTCGGGCCGGCAGTACCGGATATAGAAGTAGACAATGCTCCGGATGATAAGGCCAAAGGAAAGGATACCCAATTAAAGAGAGCAGTTGATGAACTTCTGAAACAACTCGGAAATTAAAAAATAAAACCCTGACATTTATCGTCAGGGTTTTTTATTAGGAATCCTTTTATTTATTAAAACTTAATAGTAGCTTTAATCATTATTAAAGCACTAACTAAAAATTACCTGTGAAGAATATTTTTAAGAACATTGGCCCCGGGACCCTGGTAGCAGCAGCTTTTATTGGCCCCGGTACTATAACCGTTTGTACCATTACGGGAGTGAGTTTTGGAAATGCCCTGCTTTGGGCGATGGCACTCTCCATTATTGCGACCATAGTTTTACAGGAGATGGCAGCAAGGTTGGGGATCATTACCCAGAAGGGACTGGCAGATGTTATTAAAGAGCAGATAAAGTCGCCTTTGTTAAGGAAGATGGCTGTTTTTCTTATTCTTTCCGCAATTGTAATAGGTAACGCCGCTTATGAAGCCGGGAATATCGGAGGAGCCTCTCTTGGAATGGAAGCCATGTTTGGGAGTGAATCCGGCCTTTATCCGTATATCATCGGAGGTGCAGCTTTCCTGCTTTTGTATTTCGGTAATTATAAAATACTGGAGAGAAGCCTGGTTTTTCTGGTCCTTGTAATGAGTTTCTCTTTTCTGCTTACTGCGATCATTACAAAACCCGATCTGACGGCTATTTTTAAAGGGATCTTTGTCCCTTCCTTTCCGGAGAACAGTATTCTTACCATCGTGGCCCTGGTCGGAACAACTGTGGTACCCTATAATCTCTTTCTTCATGCATCTCTTGTAAAAGAAAAATGGAATTCCGAAGAGGGTTTGTCCCTTGCAAGAAAAGACACTCTTATCTCCATTATCCTGGGAGGAATTGTATCTATGGCCATTATCATATCCGCTTCCAGTATTCAGATTGAGGAAGTAACTTCTGCTTTGGATCTGGCAAAAGGCCTGGAGCCCCTTTATGGCAATATGGCGAAATACTTTCTGGGAATTGGATTACTTGCGGCCGGGATTACTTCGGCTATCACCGCTCCATTGGCGGCAGCTTATGTAGCTAACAGTTGTTTTGGATGGAAAGCTGGCCTGAAAGATCTGCGTTTTCGTCTGGTATGGATATTTATATTACTTCTGGGGATACTTTCATTATCCTTCAAGGTACGTCCTATAGAAGTTATTCAGTTTGCACAGATAGCTAACGGGATCCTGTTACCGGTAATTGCCGTATTTTTGTTATGGGTAGTGAACAAAACAGAAGTTTTAGGGAAATATAAGAACACCAGAATGCAGAATGTACTGGCTGTTTTGATCGTAGCCATTGCAATATTTCTGGGAGTTCGGAGTATACTAAAGGTTTTCGGACTGTTTTAAAACCGTTTTCAAATGACAATCGATATTAACTGCGATGTTGGGGAAGGCCTGGATAATGAGGCTGTTCTTTTGCCTTATATCAGTACCTGCAATATAGCCTGCGGAGCCCACGCAGGAGATGAAGAGACCATGCGTAAGGTACTTCGCCTGGCAAAAAAACACAATGTCAAAGCCGGGGCACATCCGTCATATCCCGATCGGGAAAATTTCGGAAGAACGGTGATGAATATGGAAATGGATGCCCTTTCAGATACTGTTTACAAGCAAATATTAAAGATCCTTGCGATTGCGGGGGAGGAAGGCATTTCCCTTTATCATACCAAACCCCACGGAGCACTTTACAATGAAGCCGCCAGGAATGAAAATGTAGCAAAGGCAGTGATCGATGCCATTAAACGGCTGGACATAAAAATTAAGCTTATGGCTCCTTTTGATTCTGTCATCGCCCGTCTTGCGGAAGAAAACGGAATTGAAATGGTATATGAAGCTTTTGCCGACAGGAATTACAACGAGGACCTGTCTTTGGTATCCCGGAAACAACCTAATGCCTTATTACATCAGCCGGAACAGATCCTGGAACATGTCCTCAGAATGGTTCGGGACGGAGAGGTAAAGACGATCACTGGAGAAAAAATAAAGATAAAAGCGGATAGTTTTTGTATACACGGCGACAATGAAAACGCGATAGCGATCCTTAAGTTTTTGATAGATAAGTTACCCGGACACTCCATAGAAGTACTGAAATGAGCTTTAAGATCCAATACAAAGAATTTGGAGCCAACGCCCTGCTGATAGAATGGCCCGATATAATTGAGGAGGCTGTTCTGTCCGATATTCAGAATTTTGGCAATAGGATCGGATCTGAAATATCTGAAATAGAAATTATCCCCTCTTATAATTCCCTGACCATCGTTGATTATCACCCCAAGCGTACATTAAAAGATTTACGGAAAAGAGCGGAAGAAATATATACAGCTTTTAAAGATCAGAAAAAACAGCCCTATACCCTTTGGAGAATACCGGTTTGTTATGATCCGAAATTCGGGATCGACCTGCAACGCCTGGCAGAAACCAAAGGCCTATCGACGGAAGAAGTTATTAAGTTACATACGGAAGCTGTTTATAGCATTTACTGTATAGGCTTTCTTCCCGGTTTTATGTATTTGGGAGGCCTGGCTGAAATTCTGCACACACCCAGATTAAATGCCCCCCGATTGAATATTCCGAGGGGAGCAGTTGGAATTGGAGGAAATCAAACAGGAGTTTATCCACAGGATTCCCCGGGAGGGTGGAATATTATAGGTAACAGCCCTGTAAGACTTTTTGATACGAACAGAGAATCTCCTTGCTCTATCAGAACGGGAGATAAGGTTCAGTTCTATTCGGTGAGCTTACCCGAGTACAGGGTATTGGAAATAGAAGTAAATGCTTCTGTATTTGAAATGGAAAAAACGGAGATGAATGATTGAAGTGATCAAACCTGGTTTTTACAGTAGCGTACAGGACATGGGCCGGTTCGGCTACAGGCAGTTTGGGGTACCGGTTTCGGGAGCTATGGACATGACAGCCCTGAATGCAGCTAACTTTCTCCTGGGGAATGATGAAAAAGATGCAGCCCTCGAAATTACAATGACCGGGCCTT
Source organism: Leptobacterium flavescens (assembly GCF_010671605.1). GTDB lineage: Bacteria > Bacteroidota > Bacteroidia > Flavobacteriales > Flavobacteriaceae > Leptobacterium > Leptobacterium flavescens. The sequence goes on along the minus strand of NZ_JAABOO010000002.1, from coordinate 702,242 downwards.
TACTAAGATTTCACAGCGATACTTTTATTGTAATAACAGGGGCCTGTATGGAAGCGAAACTAAACGATACCGATCTGGAAAATAATGTAGTATACCGGGTAAGGACTAAGGACGAGCTGCGTTTTGGAAGGCTCCGCAAAGGTTTCAGGTCCTATTTAGGAATTAAGGGAGGAATTCAGATCGAAAAAGTACTTGAAAGCCGCTCCTTTTATAAAAATATAAGCCCGAATGCCATGATCGCGACCGGGGATAAACTTCCCATAAAAACTCTTGATGATGCAGAACCGGAAAAGAAAGTGATCTGGTCTGATGACTACCTGGATAAAACGGAAATAGAAGTGTATCCGGGACCGGAATACCATCAGCTGAACGACAAACAACTAGAGAAGCTCTTTTCCAGAGAATTTACAATTGCAAAGGAGAATAACAGGATGGCGTATCAGTTGGAAGAGCAAATACAGGAACATCCTTTTTCTTTGCTGACTTCAGCGGCTTTACCGGGTACCGTACAACTAACATCTTCGGGAAAACTTATTATCCTGATGAGGGACGGGCAGACTACCGGAGGATATCCCAGGATCCTTCAATTATCTGAAAAGGGGATCTCCACACTGGCGCAAAAAAAGACATTCGATAAGATAGAACTGAAACTAAAACTTATTTCTTGAATAGATTGATCTCTGCAGCCAAAAGCTCCAGAGAAGCCTGCTCTCCGATCTCTGTCTGGATCTCTACAGCCTTTTCCTTAAATTCTTCGTGTTTGAGAAGAGCCCTCCATAAGGCAGGTATAAATTCGTTAAAGACCAGACCGTCATTCCATGTAATCAGGTTTTCGTCATAAGCCTTTTCGAGTAATTGCTTTACCTCCTCTCTGTATTTACTTTGTTTCATAACAATTTGACCATATAAACAATGATACAAGGGGACTAAATTAAGATATGAAAAAAAAGTAATAAAGGGGATTTTTCCTGTTTTAAAAATTATAATGATGATAATAGGTTGATAATGAGACGTGTATAAGAGTTGATTTTACTGCATGTATATTATATTAACTGAAAAAAGTCTCTCATAAAGAATATAATACGGTAAAAAAAGGGGATTTTTCCCCTTTATAACGCAATAACCTTACTTATTTTACTGGAAAACAGTAGCTTGTAGATTAATGAGAATTAAAGTTGTGCTGTAAGGATTTTCATGCTTATATTTTGGCTATATTATCAATTACTAAATAAATTATTTTATTATGGGAAAACCTAAAAAACTAATTACCAAAGACGAAGCTATTGCCCTGGAGGACTACTGGTTGAAAACCAGAGGGAAAGCCATTGAGGGAGCTTGTGGCTATCAGGATTGCAGAGAGTACTGGTACTCTTTAAATGATCTTCAGGATTATATAGATTATGTAAAGAAAAAAGCCAAGAAAAAAGGATACAAGACCAAAGATCTGGGGCTACGTATCTACCTGGGAACCTATCCGCCTACCAAAGATAAACACGATGGTTTATCTACAGTTTTTTTAGCACCTACCGTTAAAAAGAGCCAACCGCCAAAATCGCAAGGTAAAGATGGAAGTACTGATGGAGATGACGATCAGGAAAACATTTATGACATTGAACCCTTGAACAAAGGAGGAAATGGCTGGCCTCCAAACAACTATGGAGATGGTGGAGATGGCGGAGGTGATTAAACCGCTTAATTTACAGAAGGGTTTTTTCCCCTTTTTACAAAACCAAAAACATTATAACCAGCTGATTTTCAGCTGGTTATTTTTATTCTAAGAAGAAGTGAAAATTTGATTTTATTTTTCACATTCGAATTTTGAGTATCTTAGAAAGATAATTTACCTAACACATTATGAAAAGAGCATCCAATAAAAAACTGATGTTTCTCTTTGCTGTTTTTTTTCTGGTGATTTCGTATTCCTGCCAGAAAAAGCAAAAAGAAATAGAGAAGCCTGAAAAGACCATCAGCGTCGAAGAGGCAAAAGAGCTGCAGAACAATCATAAGAATCTCCACGCCAGGATTTTAAGAGATACTTTTGGTTATGAGGACACCAGGGAATTCTGGTTTTCGATGAAAGAATTGGAAGAATATTTGGCTTATGTAAAACAGGAAGCTGACAAAAAAGGATATGATAATTTGGGAATACGAATATATCTAGCTGCATATCCGCCAACCCCGGAGAGAAAATTCGGTTTATCTACAGTCTTTCTGGCCCCGACAGGAGACAGGACAAAAGAGAAGGGTTCTATAATCGATTTCGATTTTATGAGAAGGGATAATGAACCTAATATCTATGAGATCGATCCTTTAAACAAAGCGGGAAATGGAATTCCTCCAACAGACTATTAAATTTTAAGTGGAATGACCTTAGGGTCTGAGATTAGAATAAATAATGTTTTCAGAACTTTTAAGAGAGGGTATATATTATACTGAATTGATTGCTGCAGTTGTAGCAAGTTTAACCTATAAATATTACAAGAATACACCGAATAAGCTTTTTCTACCGTTTTTGTGGATGGTATTCCTCTTTGAGACTTTTAACAAAGTAAAATGGTATCACTACAGAGATTATGACGGCACGTTAATGACCTTTCTTCGCAAGATATTTCCGGAAGGACTCCTTGCAGAGAATATATGGACAGGAAATTTATATACGATAATAAATTTCCTGATCTATATAATCTATTACTATCTTTTGTCCAGAAATGAGACAAATAAGAAGATACTGATGTGGATCTTATCGGTTTTTGTCGTTTGTACAGGAATTGACATCTGGTTGAACTACAACGATTTTAATGTTTATTTTTTAAACATAATAACTGTTTCCGGTTCCATAACATTTTTTATTGCTACCATAGTGTACCTGAGTGAGATATTCAACAGCAACGATATCCTGGATTTTCATAAAACATTGAATTTCTGGATAGTATTCGGAGCCCTGATCTTTCATTTGGGAACAGCACCGATATTTATATTTGGTAAAGAGTTTTCTTTTTCACACGATGCATATAATTATATACTTTCTATTTTTAATTATATTCTGTACGGTTCTTTTGTGATCGGATTTATAATTAATATGCAACAGCAGAAGAGATCACTATAAAATATTGCCTATGAGTAAAGAAGTGATTAGCCTGATAGTTTACCTGAGCCTACTAATTTTAGTTTTAGTGACTTTTGTGATGTTTTTCTTTTTGTCCTATCAAAAGAGGAAAAATCAACTTTTAATAGAAAAGGCTGAGGAAAAAAGACGTTTTGAAGCAGAGCTTTCCAAAACCCAGAATGAGATACAGGAACAGACCTTTAAAAATATAAGCTGGGAACTGCACGATAATGTAGGTCAGCTGTTGTCGGTTGCCAAGATGCAGTTAAATATGCTTCAAATGGAGCTTCCGGAGAATTATCAGAAGCGCCTGTCTGAGGCATCGGAGGTATTGGGAAAAGGCCTTTCCGAAATGAGGCAGTTGTCCCGTACCCTTAATACCGATTATGTTTCTAATCTGGGGTTGCAGGAATCTCTGGAAGTTGAGGTAAATCGCTTTAAACGGCTTAATTTCCTGCGTATTGAATATGATCATCTGGGAGATACAATTCCCATCAACAAGAAGGACGAGATTATTATTTTTCGTATTTTTCAGGAATGCTTTTCCAATTGTATTAAATATTCCAAGGCAACTTTACTCAGTATTGTTGTTGAATTCAGATCGAAGGAGCTCTTTATTTCGGCCACAGATAACGGAGTTGGTTTCGATATGAAGAAGAGAGGAGAAGGCGCAGGCCTGATAAATATGCGTAAACGGGCGGAACTTATTGGGGCAAAATTAACGATTACGAGTGAAATAAATAAAGGAGTTTCTGTAACTTTGGCCTATCCGTATAAGTCCAACTAATAAAATGAGAAAATATTCCATAGCCATTGTAGATGACCATCTGCTCTTTGCGCAGTCTCTGGATTCTTTAGTATCCTCTTTTGGGGACTATGAGGTGACCTTTCATGCTACAAATGGAAAGAATTTCATTGAAAACCTGGACCGTTTAAAGGAAAAACCCGATGTGGTCCTGCTCGACATCAATATGCCTATCATGAATGGTATTGAGACCATGAGCTGGCTCAAGGAAAATAAACCCGAGCAGAAGGTAATTGCCTTATCTATGGATGATAGCGAGGAAACCATTATCAAGATGCTGAGATTGGGAGCCAAGGGATATCTCCTCAAAGATATTCACCCTCAGGTCTTTAAAAGGGCTATTACCGATGTTATTGAAAAGGGGTTTTACTATTCGGAAAGAATTACCAATACCCTTTTGGATACGCTGGACAGGAAAGACAAAAATGAAGATGTATTCCTTAAAGACAGGGAGATCGAATTCCTAAAACTTGCCTGTACCGAAAAAACCTATAAGGAAATAGCAGGAGAAATGTACCTGTCTCCGAAAACCATAGATGGCTACAGAGAGACCCTTTTCGACAAATTAGAAGTAAAAAGCCGAATAGGGCTGGTTCTCTACGCCATTAAACATAAATATATTGAGATCTAATATACCTCTCCGGTTCCGATCTCGTCTATCTCCGAACTTTCATCATCTCCCACAATAGCATCGTAAGTGCAGAAGTAAACTGCATACAGAAAAGGAAGACTGAATAGTATTCCGATCCCGCAAAGGAAAACTCCCAGAAAAGAAGCCAGGGTCCCTACCAGGATCAATAAAAACACCATTAAAAAGTTCTTGGAAACAAGCTTAATGCTGTATTCTATAGCCTGCATGGCGTTAAAGTCCTTAAAAATGATCAACGGAATGATCAGTACTGTCAAAGTAGAAAAGATAATAGAGAAAATATAGTTCAGGAAAAGCATGCTTAGCATAAACTGGGAAATAAAGGAAAATACCCCGCTAACGATCGAAAGGATCACGGTAGCCACGATAATATTCCCCAGGTATTCGGATGAATAATACTGGAAGATCGAACTAAAACTAGGCTCTTTATTATCTTTTGCATCTTTACATACTTTAAGGAAACCTGCATTGACGGGCCCTAAGAGAGCAGCTATAACAATCCCGAAAAGTGTGGTGGATAAAAAATACGAAACGCTTCCACCTATAGTACTGACGGCCGGATCCAGAGAAATAAAATCGTTTAGTTGTATTCCGAAAATAACCGAAAACAGCAGGATCACCAGCACTGCAGTGATCATACCAACAACCAGGATACCCAACAGGATCATCCAAATCGATTTTTTGTAAACTTCAAAACTTTTGTTGAATACATCCCCGAAATCCAGTTCGTATCCATTCTGTAAAATCCGATCTATTCGTTCTTTGTTTTTCATAGATAATTGGTTAGTTAATTTATGTGTTTATATACTTCTTCAAAAGGTACTCTGTATCTTTCCGTATAAATCCCTTTATTACCGTCCCGTATCCCACAAGCGATGACCATGTTTATTTCCGAAGAGAACGGAAGCCCGAGTATTTTTTTCACCCTCAGCGTATCACTTCCCTCCATAGGGCAGGTGTCATAACCGATGGCTGCCATGCTTATCATAAAGTTCTGCGCGGCCAGTCCGGCACTCTTATGAGCTACAATACGCATATCACTGTTCCTTACCTGTCGGTAAATAGGCTTAAAAAGACCTACCAGATTAAACAGCAGGTATTTTGCCCAACCGATAATACCCAAAAAATCAAAATAAATGGTAGGTATCAGTTTGGTATAATAGTTTATCGCAAACTTTTCTCTCCTGCTGTACTGATCAGGACTTTTATTCCCGCTGAGCTTTCTTAAATGGGCTGCATTGAACCGGGCTCTTTTTCTCCAGAGATCTTTTCTGCAAACTACCACGACCATTTGGGTTGCAGTACTGGCTGCATTCTGCCCGAGGCAGGCCTTGGTCATCTTTTTAAGACTGTCCTTATTGGTAATATGAATAAACTCCCACAGCTGAAGATTACTGCTGGTAGGGGCCAGGACTGCATTTTCGATACACTTCTTTACTTTTTCCGGATCGGGTTGTTCGTTGTTAAAGACCCGTACCGAACGTCTGTAATGAATGGCATCGGTAACTGTTTTTTCCATAGTGACTAAAATAGGAGATTTATTCCGAATAGAATACCGAAAAAATAAATAAAAACAGTGTTTTTAACCCGACCAACTTCTTTTCCGGCTAATGGTATAAATCCCGAATATTGAGAGGTTTCCAATTGACCTTAGATAATTCAGCTTGCTTTTTCATGCTAAGTTTTTGTTGCATGAAAATATTAAAGTGTTGATTAATAGTTGATTAAAAATATTTTCGTGAAAAAAAATTATCATTCGTAAAAAATAAACAGAGGCTGTTCCTTCAGATAGTAGTTTTAGAGATGAAGTGACAGATGATAAGCTCCGAATATTAACTCTAACAATTTTTCGAGGCTTAAAATAAATGCTTTCTACAATGATATTCTTATGAGATCTTATTTGCGAATTCTTTTGCTATTACTTTTTGGTTTTTCCATATCCGTTTACGGGCAGAAAAGAGAAATTTCCGGTATTGTTACAGATACGGATGGTATCCCGTTGGCAGGAGCCAATATTGTTGAAAGAGGTACTTCTAACGGAACAATAACTGATTTTAACGGCCGCTTTTCGCTTGAGATAAATGTATCTTCAGATAAGATCGGGATTAGTTTTATCGGTTATCAGACTTTACAGTTACAGCTAACAGAAAAGGGATTTTATGAGATCACATTGTCGGTATCCAGTAATGAGTTAAGTGAAGTGATCGTTACTGCCCTGGGAATGAAAAGGGAAGAGAAAGCTCTTGGATATGCGGTTCAGAAGCTTAAAGGGAGTGAGGTTTCCACGGTTAAATCCACAAATCTCGTCGCTGCACTGGCAGGTAAATTATCCGGGGTATATATTACGGGAAGTGCAAACGGACCTACTGCTTCTGCCAATATTAATATTAGAGGAACAGCATCTTTACTGGGAAATAACCAACCGTTGTTTGTGGTAAATGGCCTGCCGATCACAAACCGGCTCAACAGTTTTGACGATGGACTTAACGGTTCGTCAACCATCGATTTTGGAAATGCCGCTCAATTAATAAATGCAGATGATATTGCATCCGTCAATATACTTAAAGGCCCCGCTACATCTGCTCTGTATGGTTCCCGGGCGGCAAATGGAGTTGTACTTATCCAAACTAAAACAGGCAGGGAAACCGGAGGGCAGGAGGTAGAATTTAACAGCAGTACCACTTTCGAATCTATCTTAAAATTACCGGATTACCAGAATACCTATGGCTTTGGAGGAGGAGGGAAGTACAGCTATCTGGACGGAACCAATTATATAGGGGATAAAGAATATTATGAAGCCTATGGAGAAAACTGGGGCCCGGAAATGAACGGTCAGTTGATCAAACAATTCAACTCCGGCGGTCAGCCTGTCCCTTTTACCCCGGCAGCTGATAATGTGAAGAATTTTTTCAGAACCGGGATCAGTACGATAAATAATGTCTCTATCAATAATTATAAAGAAGACGGTAACTCACGGTTGTCGTATACCAATTTATTTAATGAAGGGATTATGCCCAACACAGGGCTTAAAAGAAACACGGTTCAGGTACATATAGGCCGCAAACTTTTGGAAAACAAACTGAATGTAAACTTTAATGCTATATATACCAATTCTGTTTCAGACAATATCCCGAATGCCGGATATGATGAATCCTCATCTGTAATGTATGGCTGGCTATGGTTTCCCCGTCAGGTAAAGATAGGTGACCTCAGAGATTACTGGACTCCCGGACAGGAAGGTGTACAACAGCGTTATGTAGAGAATCTTTGGGTGAATAATCCCTGGTTTATTGCTTATGAAAATACCAATGCCTTTAAAAACAACCGGATTATCACTCATGCGGAATTCCACTACGATCTCACAAATAGAATATTTTTCAGGCTCCGTTATGGAGCCGATATCCTTGCAGAAGAGAGGCAATATAAAAGGGCGCCGTCTACAAAAGCGGTATTGTTAGGGAGTTACCGGGAAGATGAAATTTCATTTAACGAATCCAATGCAGAATTCCTGTTCGGATATCAAAGCAGGCGAAATGAATTAGGCAATTTCAACTTCGATATAAAAGCGGGAGGAAATCTGATGCGTCAGCGTACAAACCTCCTGATCGCCGATAATCCCGAACTGGAATTTTTCGGGACAGAACCCGGTATATATAGCCTTGCCAATGCCCGTTCAGGGGTTTTAGTAAGCTCACAGAAGGCGCGAACCGGAATTAACAGCCTGTTTGGCCTGGTTTCACTGAGTTATCTCAATCGCTTGTTTCTCGACCTGACCTATCGGAACGACTGGAATAGTACATTGGTAAATCCCGGAGAAGGACTCCAATATTCCAACTATAGTTTCGGGTATCCGTCTGTTGCATTAAGTGCTTTGTTATCTGATTTCCTTGCATTACCGGAAACTACTTTTCTAAAACTGAAAACCTCTTATGCCGAAGTAGGTAACGGAGCTCCTGCCTTTGCTTTCGATAATACTTTTACCTCGCAACCGGCTTTTGGTAATCAGGCGGTTTTTTCAACGAACAGGACTATTACCGATCCCGATCTGACGAATGAAAGAACAAAGGCATATGAATTCGGATTGGATATGAGATTGTGGAGTGGCAGGCTCAAGGCAGATCTGACTTATTACAATATGCTGAGCTTTGACCAGGTGATCTTTTTACCGGTCAGTAAAACCAGTGGTTATGATTTTAACCTCACCAACGGAGGAGAAATAAGAAATAAAGGGATTGAATTGACCCTGGCGGGAAGATTGATCGATAAAAATGATTTTAGCTGGGATATAACCTTTAATGCAGGTAGGAACAGAGCAATTGTAGAAAGCCTGCCGGATGCCGTAAAGGGAGGAAGATATTCTGTGATTGCAGATCTGTATCCCGGAGATGAGGGAGGTGCCGATCTGGAATATGTGGCGGAAGAAGGGAAAGCTTTCGGTCAGCTATATGGCCTCGGATTTGAAAGAGGCCCTGACGGTAGGATCATTCATGAGAACGGCCTGCCTCTTCTCACCAAAGAAAAGGTATCTGCAGGCTCTTTTCAACCCGACTGGAGATTAGGGATCTACAATTCGTTTAAATACAAAAGTGTTACCCTGGGCTTCCTGTTGGACGGTCAGTTGGGAGGAAAGATTTACTCCAGATCACATGCTCTGTACGCCACCGGAGGCGCTATTACAAATAATGACGATCCCAACCTCAATCTTTCAACCCTTCAGGGACGTACCGTATATAGTGTAGGTTACGACTCTAACGGAGATCCTGTCTATACCCTTGTTAATGAAGGTGGGGTTATAGGCCCCGGGTGGAAGTACGATCCTAACGGTCAGCTGGTGGAGAACGATGTGGTAGTACCTGCAGGTGGAGCCGGTTACACCGGTTATTTCTACAACTACTATGGCAATGGCTTTAACCGGGATAATATTGAGGCGGCTACTTACGATGCAACTTATTTTAAACTAAGAGAGTTGAGTCTGACTTATAAAGTACCGGAGCTCTTTAGCCGGAAAATCGGGATCTCCAGGTTACGGGTCTCCCTTATAGGCCGGAACTTATTCTTATGGTCGAAGGTACCTACGATCGATCCGGAGACTTTTTCTATCCGAAACGGAATTTTTATAAATGGTTTTGAAAGCACTTCCTTTCCTTCAACAAGGAGTATTGGTATCGGTATTAATGCAGGATTTTAACAGGGAAAGGATAAAGTAACTTAAAAAAGAAACAATGAAGATCAGAGTATTTGTCAGCATATTTTTAGCGCCCTTATTTATCACCTGCAATGAGTTTGAAGAAATAAATGCAAATATTAATGAACCCACCCGGGTAACGGCAGATGTCCTTTTTCCTGCCGCCATAAGACAGACTATGACCACTATGGTAACGGAATCTTTTTTATTGGGAAATAACATAGCGCAGCTAACTGCCAAAACCCTGAGAACAGAAGTAGATTCGTATAACTGGAATGCCTTTCCAACAGTATGGGAAGGTCTTTTTTCAAGCCTGACCGATGTTTTGAATGTTGAAAAACTTGCAAAAACGGAAGGTAATACTGTTCAGGAAGGAGCGGCTATAGTCTGGAGATGCTACATTTTTGCAACTCTGACCAATGCTTATGGTGATATACCTTACTCGGAAGCTATTAAAGGAGATACGGATAACTTTACACCGGTCTATGATCTTCAGGAAGATATTTATTTAAATCTTTTATCCGAATTGGAACGCGCTGCTTTCCTTCTGGCTTCGGGAAAGGGTTCGGTTGGAGGCGATATTCTGTTTAATGGAGATGTGATAAAATGGCAAAAACTGGCTAATTCTTTAATGTTAAGATTGCTGATGACTGCAAATAATCAACTTCCCGATGCAGCAGAACGGTTTGTCCGCATCGTCAGCAGCGGGAATATTATCAGCTCAAATGAGGATAATGCAGTGCTGACATTTCTGAAAGGAGCTCCGAATCAATTTCCACTCATTCCTCTAAAAACAGGCGATTTTGATGCCGTTGCATTGAGCAGCACATCGTATGCAGTTATGCTCAAATATAAAGATCCCAGATTATCCCGTTATGCCCGCCCCGATAACAACAATTATAACGATCCGGTTTTTTCCGGAGCGATTAACGGCTCGAGTAATGCTAATTGTAACAAAGCAGGATCCCGTCTGGGGGCACAGTATTTTAATGACCCTGCACAGGTCCAGGCCAGTGAACTGGGATTGGAAACCGCTAAGGGTATTATCATGACCTATGCAGAGATTGAATTTCTGTTGGCGGAAGCAGCTGTCCGGGGCTGGATCAATGATCTGCCGAAAAGACATTATTTAATGGGCATAAAGGCATCTATGGAATACCATCAGGTAAACTATACGTCTTATGGATGGACGGACTTTGACGACTTTTATTTTAATTCCGGAGTTGTCTACAATAAACCTGCGGATATCTGGGAACAGAAATGGTTGTCTCTTTATTTTACAGGTTTGGAACCCTATTTCGAATTGAGAAGATGGTATTTTGAAAGTGGTTTCAGCTGGGATGGGATCCCGTTTATGGGCCCGGCTTGCGGAAACCTGAACGGTGATAAATTGCCATTGAGATTTCTGTATCCGGGACAGGAACAAAGCCTGAATTCGGTTAATTATAGAAAGGCAGTGGAAAGAATGGGAGGGGCCGACGATTTTAACGCATCCACCTGGCTGACACAATAATCTAAAATCCCAAGCCTGAAAAATGAAAAAAACGAAAAAATATTTTGATATCTATGCTCCGGTATTCTATCCGTCGGCAGGACTTATTCTTCTTACCATAACATTCGCTCTGCTTATAGGGGAGCCTCTGGAAGAGATTTTATGGAGTATTCAAAGCTGGATTACCGAACATTTCGGATGGTTTTTTATACTGACGGTCAACGTACTCCTGATTTCGGTAATATACTTTGCTTTTGGCAAATTTGGAAAACTGAAGCTGGGCGGAGAGGGGAGCAAACCTGAGTTTAGCTTTTTTGCCTGGCTGGCGATGCTTTTTTCTGCCGGAATGGGAATAGGTTTACTCTTTTTCGGCGTGGCAGAACCTATATCTAATTTTGACATGCCTCCGGTAGATACCGGGGTCCTGACAGAGGAGGCACATAATGCTTTGGTATATACGTATCTGCATTGGGGATTTCATGGCTGGGCAATTTACGCTTTGGTAGGACTTGCCCTGGCATTTTTTAGCTTTAGCAGGAAACTTCCTTTTTCTATCAGATCTGTTTTTTATCCGATTTTCGGTGAAAGGATTTACGGCAGATTGGGAGATGTGATCGATATCTTAAGTGTGGTATCCACTCTCTTTGGTCTCACCGTTTCATTAGGCCTGGGTGCGCAACAGATCACATCCGGACTTAACTATCTCTTCGGTATTCCCAATCAAACCTGGATGCATCTCACACTTATAGGTTTTATTACGGCCGGAGCTACAATTTCTGTGGTATTGGGCCTGAATAAAGGAATACGGGTTCTAAGCAAATTTAATATGCGCCTCGCTGTGATCTTTTTGTTTCTGATGATCATTATCGGACCTACACTGTTTCTTTTAAACGGATTTGTTCAGACCACGGGCGGTTATTTACAAAATATCATAAAATTGGGCACCTGGACGGGAGCTTATACAAATGGAGAATGGCAGAGTAAATGGACATTTGTCTATTGGGCCTGGTGGATCTCCTGGTCACCTTTTGTCGGTATGTTCATTGCCAGAATATCTATGGGACGTACGATAAAAGAATTTGTTCTGGGAGTTTTACTGGCCCCTGCCATTCTTACTTTTTTCTGGATATCTGTTTTTGGGGGATCGGCCCTGTTCCTGGAGATCAATGGTATCGGAGAGCTTTCACAAGCAGTTAAAAGCGATATTTCAACAGCGCTTTTTGCCATGCTCAGAGAGTTTCCTCTTGATTTTATTACCAGTTTTATAGGGATTGTCCTTGTCATTATTTTTTTTGTGACTTCCTCGGATTCCGGTTCCTTGGTCATCGATTATATTACCAGCGGTGGAAAGCTGGATGCTCCGGTGGGGCAGCGGATTTTCTGGGCTCTTTCGGAAGGAGGAGTAGCCGCCGTTCTCTTATTGGGAGGAGGGCTTGTAGCATTGCAAACTGCAGTTCTGAGTATAGGTTTGCCTTTTGCACTGGTTCTGCTTATCATGTGCTATAGCCTTTATAAAGGGCTTTTGGAAGAATACAAAAAACGTAGACAATGAGCAATTAGCAATGAACAATGAACAATTAACAATGAGGGGAAATGAATTATTGGAGGAATATTTTAAACGATTGATAATAAGACGGCTATAAAATGCCAAAATGAAAAAAATATATTCAAAATTTTTCATTTTAAAAGTTTCTTCCTAGGTTTGTCCCGTAAATGAGAAACAGAAACAACAATATCGTCCTTATTAACGTCATTAACATTATCGGTTTTTGATGAGGGGACGGTGTATATAATATTTTAAGAAGCCTTCCTTTTTCGGAAGGTTTTTTTTTGGAATAAAAAGATCATGAAAAGAACGATCCTAACAATTGTCAGTGTCATTATTATTAGCCCGCATCGGGGTTGATAAGCGGTACTTTGATTGTTATAAAAGAACCTGTATCAACCTCCATTGATACAGGTTTTTTCTTTTTTAAAGATTTATTACAAAGCTTGGATATGAAATATTTTTTAATATAAAATACTGATAATCAGTTAATTGAAATCACTATTTAACATTTGAACTTAAAAAGATGAAAGAAAAAGAGTATTAAACAGAATTTAATTGAAATAATTTCGAAGTGCAAAAACTACACTAAACGAAACGTAACATGAAAGATCAACTAATGAATAACAATGAAATTAAACAAGTACAGTCAGAACGTAACACAAGATGCTACGCAACCGGCCGCGCAGGCCATGCTGCACGCTATTGGCTTAACAGCTGAAGACCTTAAAAAACCCTTAATTGGCATCGCCAGTACGGGCTTCGAGGGCAATCCATGTAACATGCATCTCAATGGCCTGGCCAAATACGTTAAAACAGGCGTCCATGAGGAAAATTTGGTCGGGCTTATTTTCAATACCATCGGAGTAAGTGATGGTATTTCTATGGGAACTTCAGGAATGAGGTTTTCCCTGCCTTCCAGAGATGTAATTGCAGATTCCGTAGAAACAGTAGTACAGGGGATGAGCTATGACGGGGTGGTAACCGTTGTAGGTTGTGATAAAAACATGCCCGGAGCCCTGATGGGGCTTTTGAGGCTAAACAGACCTTCTGTATTGGTATATGGTGGAACCATAGCTGCCGGACATCATCAGGGAAAAAAACTGGATGTGGTATCGGCTTTTGAAGCATGGGGGCAGAAAGTAGCCGGTAAGATTACCGAAACGGAATTCAGATCGGTGGTGGAGAAATCCTGCCCCGGAGCCGGAGCATGCGGAGGGATGTATACTGCAAACACCATGGCATCTGCCATAGAGGCCCTGGGAATGGCATTACCCTATAATTCGTCTAATCCTGCCGAAAGTAATGAGAAGAAAGAAGAGTGTACCCAGGCCGGAAGGGCATTGAGGTACCTGCTGGAGAATGATATTAAACCATCGGATATTGTAACCAGAAAATCCCTTGAAAATGCCATCCGGCTTATTACCGTCCTTGGAGGATCCACCAATGCCGTACTTCATTTCCTGGCTATTGCCAAGGCGGCAAATATCGATTTCAGCCTGGAGGATTTTCAGCGTATAAGTGATTCCACTCCCTTTCTGGCAGATCTTAAGCCTAGCGGGAAATACGTTATGGAGGACCTTCATAAAATTGGAGGTATCCCCGCGGTACTGAAGTTTATGCTTATGAATGGAATGCTTCATGGAGAGTGCCTGACCGTAACCGGAAAGACCTTGGCAGAAAACCTTATTGATGTACCCGATCTGGCCGAAGGACAGCAAATCATAAAACCTTTACAGGAGCCGATCAAAAAGACAGGACATATAAGAATACTGTTCGGAAATCTTGCCGAAGATGGTGCAGTGGCCAAAATCACCGGAAAGGAAGGACTTAGCTTTACCGGAAGAGCCAGGGTCTTTGATGGTGAATTCGCTGCCAATGAAGGTATAGGCAAAGGAGAGGTGAAGAAAGGAGATGTGATCGTCATCCGCTATGAGGGCCCCAAAGGTGGTCCGGGAATGCCGGAGATGCTAAAACCGACATCGGCTATTATGGGAGCAGGCCTGGGTAAGGACGTGGCCCTGATCACTGATGGTAGGTTTTCCGGAGGAACTCATGGTTTTGTCGTCGGTCATGTGGCACCCGAAGCCCAGGAAGGAGGCAATATAGCATTGATAGAGAATGGAGATATCATTACCATCGATGCGGAAAAAAATACGATTAACGTGGCTGTTCCGGATGAAGAACTGGCAGCCCGAAAAAAGAATTGGAAACAACCTGAACTCCGTTACAAACGAGGAGTTCTCTATAAATATGCAAAAACCGTTTCATCGGCTTCAAAAGGATGCGTAACCGATGAATTTTAAAAGGAACTGATTATGGAAACCTTAAAAGAGAAAACTGCCAGTACAACTCAGGCAACAACTATAAGGATAAGTGGGGCAGAAGCAGTGATACGCTGTCTTCTTGAAGAAGGAGTAAACCTGGTTTACGGGTATCCGGGTGGAGCTATTATGCCTATTTATGACGAATTATACAAGTTCAGTGATCACCTGCATCACGTACTTACAAGACACGAACAGGGGGCTACTCATGCGGCTCAGGGTTTTGCCCGGGTTACAGGTGAAGTAGGCGTGGCCATGGCCACATCGGGACCGGGTGCCACTAATCTGGTTACCGGCCTTGCAGATGCCCAGATAGATTCAACACCAATGGTGTGTATAACGGGGCAGGTAGCTCGTCAGTTGTTGGGATCTGATGCTTTTCAGGAAACAGATATCGTTGGGATATCCACCCCGGTGACCAAATGGAATTACCAGATTACCAAAGCTTCGGAAATACCGGAGATCATGGCAAAGGCTTTTTACATTGCCAGATCGGGACGCCCGGGGCCGGTATTGATAGATATTACCAAAAATGCGCAATTCGATGAACTGGATTTTTCCTATGAAAAGTGCAATGGCATCCGCAGTTATAAACCGAAACCGGAGATCGACCTCAGTAAAATATCAGCTGCTGCTGAAATGATAAATACAGCCAAAAGACCGATGATCGTTTTCGGTCAGGGAATTATCCTCGGCCAGGCTGAAGAAGAATTGAAAGCGGTTGTCGAAAAGGCCGGGATCCCTGCTGCATGGACCATTCTGGGATTATCCGCTCTGGAGTCAGATCATCCGTTAAATGTGGGTATGGTAGGTATGCATGGGAATTATGCGCCTAACGTACTTACCAATGAATGTGACGTGCTTATCGCACTCGGGATGCGTTTTGATGACAGGGTAACCGGGAACCTAAACACCTACGCCAGGCAGGCCAAAGTGATCCACTTTGAGATCGATCCTGCCGAGATAGATAAGAATGTGAAGACAGATATTGCCGTTCTCGGAGATGTAAAGGAAACACTGGAACTGTTACTTCCGCTTCTTGAGCCTAATTCGCATAATAACTGGCTGGAAGAATTTAAGAAGAAAGATGCTATAGAGTTTGACAAGGTTATCAAAAATGACCTTTTCCCTGAAAAGGAAGGGTTGACCATGGGCGAAGTGCTTGGACAGATAAACAGGGCTTCCAACCACGAAGCGGTGATCGTTTCTGATGTTGGACAACACCAGATGATCGCCTGCAGATATGCCAAATTCAGGCAAAGCAAAAGCAATATCACCTCGGGCGGACTGGGAACCATGGGCTTTGCGCTTCCGGCAGCTATCGGAGCAAAGATGGGAGCTCCCGACAGAGAAGTTGTTGCAATTATCGGAGATGGCGGATACCAGATGACCATTCAGGAACTCGGAACCATTTTTCAGACGAGAACCCCGGTAAAGATCGTGGTGCTTAATAACGATTTCCTGGGAATGGTACGGCAGTGGCAGCAATTGTTCTTCGACAAGAGATATGCCTCTACCGAGCTTACCAATCCCGATTTTGTAACCATTGCACAGGGATATAACATCAATGCCAGACGGGTAACTAAAAGAGAAGACCTTGCAGCTGCCGTAGATGAAATGATCGCTTCCAAAGAAGCGTATTTCCTGGAAGTATGTGTAGAAAAAGAAGATAATGTATTCCCCATGATACCCTCGGGAGCTTCAGTTTCAGATATTAGATTAAGTTAAAGATTATGGAAAAAAAGACATTCACCATTTCGGTTTATTCAGAAAATAACGTAGGCCTTCTCAACAGGATATCAGGGATATTCTTAAAGCGCCACATCAATATAGAAAGTTTAAATGTTTCCGAATCGGAAATTGAAAATGTATTCCGATTTGTTATCGTTGTCCACACCACAGAAAATTGGGTAAAAAGGATCGTCGGACAACTGGAAAAACAGATAGATGTTATCCGGGCCTTCTACCATGTAGATAAGGAGACGATCTATCAGGAGTCGGCAATATTTAAAATATCTTCCGATCTCTTCTTTGACGAAGGGCAGATAGAAACCATTATCAAAGACAGCAATTCGAGTATAGTAAGTGTTTCCCGCGATTTTTTTGTGATCGCAAAGACAGGAAGACGCAGCGAAATACAGGAATTGTATGACGAGTTACAACCTTTCGGGATCATGCAGTTTGTGAGATCGGGAAGGATATCGGTTTCAAAACCCCAGATGAAAATATCATCATTATTACAGGAATTTCAAACAATCACACACTAAAAACACAATAAGAAAATGACTAATTATTTTAACAGCCTGCCATTGCGTTTACAATTGGAACAATTGGGAACCTGCGAATTCATGGAGGCTTCGGAATTTGAAGATGGTGTAAATAAATTAACAGGAAAGAAAATTGTAATTATAGGATGCGGAGCCCAGGGTCTTAACCAGGGATTGAATATGAGAGACTCCGGCCTGGATATCTCTTATGCCCTGCGCAAGGAGGCCATTGAGGAGAAAAGGCAATCCTATAAAAATGCCAGCGGTAATGGTTTTAATGTAGGTACTTTTGAAGAATTGGTGCCTGAGGCAGACGTGGTGTGTAACCTTACTCCCGACAAACAACATACGCATGTGATCAATACGGTTATGCCTTTAATGAAGAAAGGGGCAACTCTTTCGTATTCCCATGGTTTTAATATTGTAGAAGAGGGGATGCAGATCCGCAAGGACCTGACGGTTATTATGGTGGCACCCAAATGTCCGGGAACGGAAGTAAGAGAGGAATACAAAAGAGGCTTTGGGGTACCTACGCTTATTGCGGTACACCCTGAGAACGATCCTAAAGGAGATGGCCTGGAACAGGCAAAAGCTTATGCAGTGGCCACCGGTGGCCACAAGGCAGGAGTTTTGCGCTCTTCTTTTGTAGCCGAGGTGAAATCCGATCTTATGGGAGAGCAAACTATCCTATGTGGCCTGCTTCAGACAGGATCTATCCTTTGCTTTGATAAGATGGTCGAAAAGGGAATTGATCCGGCCTATGCTGCCAAACTGATTCAATACGGCTGGGAAACCATTACAGAGGCCCTTAAGTATGGAGGAATAACCAATATGATGGACAGGTTGTCTAATTCTGCCAAAATAAAAGCTTTTGAATTATCTGAAGAATTGAAGCAGATCATGAGACCGCTCTTCCGGAAGCATATGGATGATATTATGACCGGAAATTTTTCTTCGGGAATGATGAACGATTGGGCTAACAATGATGAAAAGCTACTCGGATGGAGAAAAGCAACCGGAGAAACTGCTTTCGAGCGTACCGAAGCCGGTGAACAAATCATTTCCGAGCAGGAGTATTTCGACAGAGGAGTATTGATGGTAGCTTTTGTAAAATCGGGAGTGGAGCTGGCTTTTGAGACCATGACCGAGGCCGGGATCATTGAGGAATCTGCCTATTACGAATCCCTTCATGAAACGCCGCTTATTGCAAATACTATCGCCAGGAAAAAACTTTTTGAGATGAACAGGATCATCTCGGATACGGCAGAGTATGGCTGCTATTTGTTTGACCATGCCTGTAAACCCCTTCTGGAAGATTTTATGCAGAAGATAGATACGGATGTAATAGGGAAACCATATACGTCTGATAATGCAGTGGATAATAAAGAACTGATCAACGTAAATTATCAGATCAGAACGCATCCTATAGAAGAGGTCGGGGAGTGGCTGAGAGCTTCCATGACCGCCATGAAAAAGGTAGTTTAAGTTCAGGAATGATGGAAACGAATACTTTATATATTCCCAGGTTGGAGGATGTTGAAAAAGCAGCTTCCATCCTGGAAAATATAGTTGATAAAACCCCTTTAATGCAGAACATTACCTATTCCAGACGCCTGGGAGCTAATGTCTTGTTTAAAAGAGAGGACCTGCAGAATGTTCGGTCCTATAAAATAAGAGGAGCCTATAATAAGATCAATTCGCTTTCCGCTGAAGAAAGGAAAAGGGGAATTGTCTGTGCCAGCGCCGGAAATCACGCTCAGGGCGTTGCTCTCTCCTGTAGTGAGCTCGGAATAAAAGGCAGGATATATATGCCGTTTCCGACTCCCAAGCAAAAGGTAGAACAGGTAAAAATGTTCGGGGGAGAGTTTATAGATATTGTATTGTACGGAGATACCTTCGACGATTCATATCAGGCAGCAGTCACCGAATGTGAAGAGGCAGGAAAAAGCTTTGTACATCCGTTTGATGATGAAAAAGTAATAGAGGGACAGGCCACCGTTGGCTATGAAATTATAAGACAGGCTTCAAAACCCATAGATTATGTCTTTGTACCCGTGGGTGGAGGAGGCTTAGCTTCCGGTTTATCCAGTATTTTTAATGTATTATCGCCAAATACCAAAATTATAGGAGTAGAGCCCGAGGGAGCCCCTTCTATGAAAACTTCCCTTGAAAAAGGCACCAATACGAAGCTGGAAAAAATAGAAAAGTTCGTAGATGGGGCTGCAGTTCAGAAAGTGGGAGATAAAACCTTTGAGGTCTGCAAACTATTTCTTCACAATATGGTAACTGTAGCTGAAGGTAAAGTGTGCCAGACCATATTAGATTTGTATAACAAAGATGCTATTGTGGTAGAACCGGCAGGTGCTCTTACAATAGCCGCCCTCGACCAGTTTAAGGAAGAAATTAAAGGAAAAAATGTGGTGTGCGTGCTTAGCGGGAGTAATAATGACATTACCCGAACCGCCGAAATAAAGGAAAGAGCTTTATTATACGCTAAGCTGAAACACTATTTTATTATACGTTTTCCCCAGAGAGCAGGGGCTTTAAAGCAGTTCGTTGCAGAAATACTGGGGCCTGATGATGATATTACTCATTTTCAGTACTCCAAAAAACACAACAGGGAAAACGGACCGGCAGTAGTTGGGATTGAATTGAAAAATCAGGAAGATTTAGTACCTTTAATACAGCGTATGAAATCCCATAAATTTTATGGAGATTATCTGAATGACAAGCCTGATCTCTTTCAGTTTTTAGTCTGATTTGCTGCAATTGAGATGGAAATAAGATCGGGCGATTTTATTTTAATATAGTATAAAACGAAACATAACATATGAGAAACGTGACTAAAACAGAAATTCCTGAGGAATTTCAGATTAAGGAACCTATTGTTCAGGATACTTACCTTATTAACGGGGAGTTGAGAAAATGGAAAGGAACAATGACCGAAGTATACTCCTCCATCCATACGGAAAATGACAAAGGAGAATACGGCCCCACTTTACTGGGATCTATCCCTTATATGTCAGAACCCGAAGCTTTGGAGGCCTTGGATGCCGCATGTGAGGCTTATGACAAGGGGCAGGGGTTATGGCCTACTATGAAAATTGCGGATCGTGTTGCCTGTATGGAAAAATTCGTGGAGGAAATGAAGACCAAACGCGAAGAGGTGGTAAAACTGCTGATGTGGGAAATAGGGAAGAACCTTCCCGATTCCAGGAAGGAGTTCGACAGGACGGTAGAATACATTTACGATACGATCGAGGATTATAAGCAGCTGGATCGCGATAGTGCCAAGTTCGAGAAGCACGGAGGCGTCTATGCCCATATCCGCAGAGGACCCCTGGGAGTAGTACTCTGCCTCGGGCCTTATAATTATCCGCTGAATGAAACTTTTGCCTTACTGATCCCGGCAATTATCATGGGAAATACCACTTTGTTCAAACCGGCAAAGCACGGGGTCTTGCTGATGTCTCCTTTGATGGAAGCTTTTCAGAAGTGCTTTCCTAAGGGTGTGGTAAACATCTTGTACGGTAGGGGAAGACTGGTGGCAGGTCCGGTAATGAAAACCGGAAGAATAGATGTACTTGCTCTGATAGGTAACAGTAAATCTGCTGTAGCCCTTCAGGATCAGCATCCGCATAAAAACAGATTGCGACTGGTATTAAGCCTGGAAGCTAAAAATCCGGCTATTGTATTACCCGATACCGATCTTGACCTGGCGGTTGAAGAATGTATCCTCGGAACATTGTCTTATAACGGGCAACGTTGTACTGCCCTGAAGATCGTATATGTGCATGAAGACATTGTTGAGGAATTCAACAGAAGATATACCCAGGGCGTCGATGCGCTTAAATTCGGGAATCCCTGGGAAGACGGAGTAAAGCTTACCCCGCTGCCGGAGCCCGGAATATCGGACTATATCCAGGAGCTTATAGATGACGCTCTTGCCAAAGGGGCAAAGATCATTAATGAGAAAGGCGGGGAGCGAAGTGAGAATTATATCTTCCCTGCAGTGCTTTATCCGGTTAACAAGGAGATGCGCGTCTTCGAGGAGGAACAGTTCGGCCCGGTGGTCCCTATCCTTCCGTTTAAGAGTATTGAAGAACCTTTAGATGATGTTGCCGATTCTAATTACGGGCAGCAGGTGAGCCTTTTCGGGAGAGATATCAAAACCCTGGCCCCGCTTATCGACAGATTGGTCAACCTTGTTTGCAGGGTAAATATCAACAGCTCCTGCCAGAGAGGGCCGGACGTATATCCGTTTACGGGAAGAAAGGATTCTGCAGCCAGTACACTCAGTGTTCACGATGCTCTGCGATCCTTCTCTATAAGGACTTTCGTAGCTTCTAAAGACAATGATTACAACAATTCGATCATCAATGAATTATTAGATACAAAAGCCTCTAATTTTGTCAGTACAGATTATATTTTATAAGTTTTTTACTTATTCATAATCTATCCAAAAAGCCCTGACTTTTACGTCAGGGCTTTTATCAAAAAACTAACACTAACTGGTATTTAAATAATGGTCGACTGACCAAAATTTATATTTTCCTTATTAATGCAGACTTCATCTTCCGCATTAACAATATAATCTGCAATAAAATCGCCTATTTTCTGTGTTCCGAAGGCACTCTCCGGATCCAGATCCGTAGTAACTATATTCAGGCTTAAGGACTTTTCCACAGCTTCATTGATCGCCTGTGCTTCCTCCTTTAAACCGAAATGTTCCAGCAACATAGCTGCCGAAAGAATGGAAGCTATAGGATTGGCAATGTCTTTTCCTTTTGCCTGCGGATAAGAACCGTGGATGGGTTCGAACAGCGCATTCTCATTTCCTATCGAAGCCGATGCCAGTAAGCCGATAGACCCACCAATAACACTGGCTTCATCAGAAATAATATCACCGAACATATTTTCCGTCAGGATCACATCAAACTGCTTGGGGTTAAGGATAATCTGCATGGCTGCATTATCTACGAACAGATAATCCAGCTCTACATCTTCATAGCTCTTCCCAACATTACTCACTACTCTTCTCCATAAACGGGATGTTTCCAACACGTTGGCCTTGTCTACCAGGGTAAGCTTTTTTCTCCGGCTCCGGGCAGCTTTAAAAGCGAGATGAGCTATCCTTTCTATTTCTTTTTCGGAATATTTACAAAGATCGGATGCAACGGTTCCCGCATCGTTTAATTTCTTATCGCCGAAATAGATCCCACCGGTCAATTCCCTGTAAATAGTGAAATCGGTACCGCTGATGATAGATTCCTTTAAAGGCGATTTATCTATCAGGGTAGGGTAGGCTTTTACCGGGCGGATATTGGTAAACAGACCGAGAGACTTTCTCAAACGTAACAGCCCTTGCTCCGGCCTCACTTTGGCAGAGGGATCGTTGTCGTATTTAGGATCGCCTATGGCTCCGAAAAGAACCGCATCACTGTTTTCACATATATCCAGGGTTTCTTCCGGAAGAGGGTTCCCCGTTTTATCGATGGCGATAGCACCTACCAGCGCCTCCCTGAATTCAAAACTGTGCGAATAAGTTTCGGCTATTGCATTCAATACTTTTATGGATTGGGCCGTAACTTCCGGTCCTATCCCGTCTCCTGCCAATACTGCTATATTTAACTTCATATGCTTTTTACTTCTTATGCTATTGTTTCTTCAAAAGATTTGATCTTGTCTTTTTTGCTGATTAAAAAATCAATATCGTCATAACCGTTTATCAAACAGAATTTTTTGTAGGCGTCTATATCGAAGGATTGTTTTGCATCCGTAC
Source organism: Leptobacterium flavescens (assembly GCF_010671605.1). Classification (GTDB taxonomy): domain Bacteria; phylum Bacteroidota; class Bacteroidia; order Flavobacteriales; family Flavobacteriaceae; genus Leptobacterium; species Leptobacterium flavescens. The sequence continues at coordinate 679,086 of NZ_JAABOO010000002.1, read as the reverse complement.
CTTCTATAACGATATTCTGATCTTCAAGATCTACAATTACTTCTGTTTCCGGTGAAGATTGTACTTTTTCCAGGAGTTGCTTCAGGAACTCCGGGCTCACCTGCACGGGGAGCAATCCGTTATTAAGGGCATTTCCCTTGAATATATCTGCAAAATAACTGGACACGATCACTTTAAATCCGTAATCCGTTAACGCCCAGGCAGCGTGTTCCCTGCTTGATCCGCAGCCGAAATTATCTCCGGCGATCAATACACTTCCTTTGAATTTTGAATTGTTCAGAACAAAGGTATTATTAGCGGTTTCATCTTTATTGTATCTCCAGTCCCTGAACAAATTATTCCCGAAACCAACTTTGTCGGTCGCCTTTAAAAAACGGGCGGGAATGATCTGATCCGTATCTATGTTCTCTATAGGTAATGGAATTGCTGTAGAGCGTAATTTTGTGAATTTTTCCATCAGTTAAGCTGTTTTGTAATGTCTATTAATTTGCCTTCAACCGCTGTAGCAGCTGCCATGAGAGGACTGGCCAATATGGTCCTGGCACCCTGTCCCTGTCTTCCTTCAAAATTTCTGTTGGAAGTAGAAACACAGTATTCTCCCGCCGGGATCTTATCTTCATTCATTCCCAGACAGGCAGAACATCCCGGTTGCCTCAGTTCAAAACCTGCATCTTCAAAAACGCTTCTGAGACCTTCATCCTCAATTTGCCGGGCAACCTGCTGAGAACCTGGCACAATAAGGGCATTGACATTGTTGGCTTTTCTTTTTCCTTTTATATAATCGGCAACGATCCTGAAATCTTCTATCCTCGAATTGGTGCAACTACCTATAAACACATAGTTGATAGGCTTTTCAACCAAAGATTCTCCTTTTTCAAACCCCATATAACGGAGCGATTTATCAAAAGAGGCATCATTTATCTCGGGGATAGATTCTCCTATTTTAATACCCATTCCCGGATTGGTTCCGTAGGTTATCATAGGAGCTATATCTTCCGCATTAAAGCTGTATTCTTTATCGAAGGTGGCACCTTCATCGGTTACCAGTGTTTTCCAATAGGCCACTTTTTTATCAAAATCTTCACCCTGAGGAGCGAACTCTCTTCCTTTTACATAATCGAAAGTAGTCTGGTCGGGGGCTATCATCCCTCCGCGGGCTCCCATTTCTATACTCATATTGCACACGGTCATCCTTCCTTCCATACTCATATTCTCAAATACATCGCCGGCGTATTCCACAAAATATCCGGTTCCTGCATTTGTTCCCAGTTGCGCTATGATATAGAGGATCACATCTTTTGGAAGTACTCCCTTTTTCAGTTTTCCGTTAACGGAGATCCGCATGCTTTTTGGTTTTGACAACAGCAGACACTGGCTGGCAAAAACCTGAGCCACCTGGCTCGTACCAATACCAAAAGCAATGGTCCCGAAAGCTCCGTGGGTTGAGGTGTGACTGTCACCGCACACGATGGTCATTCCCGGTTGGGTAACTCCCAGTTCGGGAGCTATCACGTGAACGATACCCTGGTATTCATGACCGAGACCATAAAGGGTGACCCCGTGTTTTTTACAATTTTCCGTAAGCATTTCCACCTGCTTTCTGGAGAGGGCATCCTTGATAGGCAGATGCTGATCCTGAGTAGGTACATTGTGGTCTGCGGTAGCTACCACCTGATCCGGCCTGAAGAGCGGAATATTGCGTTGTTCCAGCTCGGCAAAGGCCTGAGGGCTGGTCACTTCATGGATCAAATGCTTATCTATATATAAAATTTGTGGCCCATTCTCTACAGAATCAACCACATGACTATCCCATACTTTGTCAAAAAGAGTTTTCTTCATTCTTTTAAGCGAAATTAATTTCGTTCAACTTACTTTCTTCTACAATAAAATGTATATCGTTATCCATGACCTCTTTTCTTTTATCGGCAAACTTTAAGAACTCCTGATACACGATATCCAGCTGAAGCTTGGTAAGGTCATAACCTACCTTTTTAGCCCTGTAAGCTAATGCAGCTCTTCCGCTTCTGGCAGTAAGAACAATAGCAGATTCGGTTACTCCCACATCTTCCGGATTAATGATCTCGTACGTTTCCCTGTTTTTGATAACCCCATCCTGGTGAATCCCCGAACTGTGAGCAAAGGCATTGGCACCTACGATGGCCTTATTAGGTTGTACAGGCATACACATACTGTTAGAGACCATCAAGCTGGTATCGTAAAGTAATTTGGAGTTGATATTGGTGTCGAGATTCAGATCCGGATGCTGCCTGAGGATCATCACAACTTCTTCGAGAGAAGTGTTCCCGGCTCTTTCTCCGATCCCGTTAATTGTACATTCTATCTGGCGTGCCCCGTTAATAACCCCTGCAATGGAGTTGGCAGTTGCAAGCCCCAGATCGTTATGGCAATGACAGGAGAGAATGGCTTTGTCTATACCTTTTACATTCTCCTTGAGGTATTTTATTTTGGCTCCGTATTCTTCCGGAAGGCAATAACCTGTTGTATCCGGGATATTGAGTACGGTAGCACCTACTTTTACCACAGCCTCACATACTCTGGCCAAAAATTCATTATCTGTTCTTCCTGCATCCTCTGCATAGAACTCTACGTCTTCCACAAAGGATTTGGCATAGGAAACGGCATCAACTGCTCTCTGAATGATCTCCTCCCTGCTGGCATTGAACTTGTATTTTATATGAGAGTCGGAAGTACCTATTCCGGTGTGGATTCTCGGTCTTTTTGCATACCGAAGTGCTTCCGCAGCTACCTCTATATCTTTTTTAACGGCTCTTGTCAGGCCGCAAACGGTAGCGTTTTTGACGATTTTTGAAATCTCACTGACCGAACTAAAATCCCCCGGGCTCGATATAGGGAAGCCGGCTTCTATGATATCTACCCCGAGTTGGTCTAGGCGATCGGCAATAACCAATTTCTGTTCCGTGTTTAATTTACAACCCGGAACCTGTTCGCCATCTCTTAAAGTAGTATCGAAGATCTGAACCTTATCTTTATTCATGATATTTTAAACTAAGTTTCTTTTTTACTCTACGAATTTATATTTTGCAGAAGTAAAAGATAGGTTTCACAAGAGTACATTTACAATGCTTAATTAGTTTTATTTTTATGTAACTCTTTTGTAATCAGTAAGTTAAAAACGAAGCCTTTACAATGACAAATAGCCAGAAAGATACCTTGTTTGTACTGATCAAATCTCTTTCCAAATCGGAAAAGAGACAATTTAAACTCTATGTCGGAAGACTTGGAGTGAATTCTGATGCAAAGTTTTTGGCACTTTTTAACCTCCTGGATAAGATTGATGATTATGATGAAAATCTGATCTTAAAAAGCGGTATTGTAAAGAAGCAACAGCTTTCCAATCTGAAGGCCCATTTGTACAAACAGATCCTTATCAGCCTTCGTTTGAATCCGGTACATCAGAATGTGCGGACCCAGCTGAGGGAGCAGCTGGATTTTGCTACCATTTTATACCACAAAGGTCTGTACAGGCAGAGCTTAAAGATCCTAGACAAGGCCAAATCCCTGGCTGTAGAGAATGAGGAAAAAAATATTGCCTACGAGATCGTAGAACTGGAAAAAGTTATAGAGACCCAGTATATCACCCGTAGTATGGGAGGCAGGGCAGATGAGCTTTCTATTCAGGCAAAGAACCTGAGCATGCAAAATGTTATTACGAGTAAGCTTTCCAACCTCTCGCTTCAGTTGTATGGGATCATGCTCAAAACAGGTTATGTAAAGAACGATATAGAATACAAACAGGTAACCGAGTATTTTAATGCGCGATTACCTCGTTTTGATCCGGACCAGTTGGGATTCAGGGAAAAATTCTGGCTTTACAATGCGCATTTGTGGTACAGTTTCCTTATCCAGGATTTTCTGTCCTGTTATAAATATGCAAGCAAATGGGTAGATCTGTTCTACGAGCACGAACAGATGATCTATCTTAATCCGGTCTTTTACCTGAAAGGAAATCACTATTTACTGGAGTCCTTATTTCTTATAAAATACAAGAGCCAGGTAAAGGAGACCCTTGAAAAGATGGAAAACACACTGAACAGCGATAAGTTCCCGAAAAATGACAATATTCAATCGCTTTCATTTCTGTACACCTATAACAACAAGCTTAATCTGCATTTCCTGGAAGGGACCTTTAGCGAAGGCCTGAATCTGGTAGATGAGATCCTTTTAGGCCTGGAAAGACATAAAGACAGGATAGATGCACACCACGTGATGGTCTTTTATTATAAGATCGGTTGTCTGTACTTCGGAAGTGGTGATAACCGGACCTGTATCGGTTATTTAAAGAAGATCATAGAGAACCGTAACCTCAAGATGAGAGAGGACCTGATGTGTTTCTCAAGGGTGTTGAGCCTTGTTGCTCATTATGAAGCGGGCATGGACTATCATCTGGAGGTACAACTAAAAAGCACCTATAAATTCCTTCTGAAGATGAATGATCTCCACGAAGTGCAAAAGGAGATGATAAAGTTCCTGCGAAACCTGGGGAATATCTATCCGCATGAACTTAAACGCGAATTTGTAAAACTGCACGAAAGGTTAAAGGAATATGAGGACCATCCTTATGAAAAACGTGCATTCCTATATTTAGATATTATTTCATGGCTGGAAAGTAAAATTGAGAATAAACCGGTGGCACAGATTATTCAGGAAAAAGCTAAAGAACTGATCAGATAATTAATGGATAAGAAACAGCATTTTAACCGGGTTCTCGAGATTAATCTTGCAATGGTATTTATCAGTACTTCGGGTACTTTAGGACGATATATTCAGATGTCACCTCCGCTTACCATTTTCTGGCGGGCATTTTTTGCAGCTATTTTTCTCTTTTTGTTCTGCAAATGGAAAAAGGTAAAACTATTTGAAGGGAGTAGTAAAGACCGCTTACCGGTTATTGCCGGAGGGATATTTTTAGGATTGCACTGGATCACTTTTTTTTATTCCCTTCAACTGTCCAATGTAGCCATAGGGATGTTATCTATTTTTACCTATCCCGTTTTTACTTCCTTCCTGGAACCGCTTTTATTAAAGACGAGATTTCAGAAGATCCACCTGCTGCTGGCACTGCTGGTCCTGATAGGTATATTCTTCCTGGTGCCTGAATTCGATTTTAGGAATAATTATACTTTGGCAGTAATTCTCGGACTTTTTTCGGCCCTGTGCTATGCTCTGCGAAATATTATCCTGAAGAAACGTATAGAATATCACCATGGAACAGCTCTGATGTGGTATCAACTGATCATCATATCCGTTCTGCTTTCTCCGGTACTTTTTATCTACGATCTTAGCCCGGTAACCGAACAATGGCCGGCACTGGTCACCTTATCGCTCTTAACCACAGCTATAGGGCATACGCTTTTCCTGATGAGCTTTAAACATTTTTCTATCACCACAGCCAGTATTATGAGCAGTGCCCAGCCTATTTACGGGATCTTACTCGGAATGCTCTTCCTGAAGGAATACCCGGATTGGACAACCATCATTGGAGGGGTACTTATTCTCTCTGCAGTGGTTATTGAAAGTATACGCTCGTATAAATGATCAGTTACAGGCGTCCCAGACAGGATCTGGTGGAGTAGGAGCCACGATACTGAGAGGTTCTTTTTTGACCGGATGGATAAAAGAGATCTTCCTAGCGTGTAAATGAATACCTCCGTCTTTGTTACTTCTGGCAAAACCATATTTCAGATCTCCTTTGATAGGTAGGCCGATGGCAGATAATTGCACCCGGATCTGATGATGCCTTCCGGTTTCCAGATCGATCTCCAGCAAAAAATAACGCTCTAGCTTTTTTAGAATATTGTAATGAAGAATGGCTTTTTTGCTTCCTTCCGTTTCCTTTTTGTAGGCTTTGGAAGTATTGTTTTTCGGATATCTTTTCAGCCAGTGCACCAGACTGTCTTTTTCCTTTGGAGGTTTGTCCTTTACCACTGCCCAATAGGTTTTACGGGCTTCTTTGGTACTAAAAAGCTTGTTGAGTCTGGGGAGTGCCTTGGACGTTTTTGCAAAAACAACTGCGCCGCTGGTTGGCCGGTCCAATCTGTGAACGACTCCCAGATAAACATTCCCCGGTTTATTGTATTTCTCCTTTAAATAAGCCTTCACTACCTCACTTAGCGGAGTGTCTCCGGTCTTATCACCTTGAACGATATCCCCAACTCTTTTGTTGATGATAATAAGGTGATTGTCCTCATATAATACCTGAAGATTATTTTTATTGGATCTGGACATATATTAGATCTGATGCGGGTTCGGTTCCCGCTTTAAAAGGATATGACTAACGGTTTAATATTGCTCCTCGTCACTTGGAAAATCAACAGATTTCACATCGGAGATATATTGTTTAAAAGCACTTGTCATATCATCATACAGCTGTAAATACCTTCTCAGGAAACGCGGATTAAATTCATGGGTCATTCCCAGCATATCGTGGGTAACCAAAACCTGTCCGTCAACCCCGTTCCCGGCACCAATTCCTATAACAGGTATGGTAAGGCTCTTTGCTACTTCGCCTGCCAGTTTAGCCGGAACTTTTTCCAGTACTACGGCAAAACACCCTGCTTTTTCCAGCATAAGAGCATCCTCCTTAAGCTTGGTTGCTTCCTCTTTTTCTTTGGCCCTTACAGTATAGGTCCCGAATTTATAAATGGATTGAGGAGTAAGTCCCAAATGCCCCATTACCGGGATCCCGGCGTTCAGGGTACGCTTGATAGATTCTTTGATCTCCTTTCCGCCTTCCATTTTTACAGCATGGGCTCCGGATTCCTTCATGATCCTGATAGCAGAACGAAGCGCCTCCTTAGGATCTGACTGATAACTTCCGAAAGGGATATCCACAACCACCAGCGCTCGTTTAATCGCTCTTATCACAGAAGAGGCGTGGTAGATCATCTGATCCAGAGTAATAGGAAGCGTGGTCTCATGCCCCGCCATTACGTTACTGGCAGAATCTCCTACCAGGATAACATCGATACCCGCTCCGTCTATGATCTTCGCCATTGTAAAATCGTAGGCTGTTAGCATGGAAATTTTTTCCCCGTTCTTTTTCATTTCTACCAGGGAATTGGTAGTGATCCTTTTATATTCTTTTTTAGCAACTGACATTCCTTGTAATTATTTGTTGTAAAAGTACTAAATTGTACTTTCAAATCAATTTAAGCTAAAATGAAATTCTGTACTTTATTATTTGCACTGCTTTTTTCTCTTACTATGAGCGCACAACAATCTGAGAAAGATGAGGTAAAAGCTACTGTAGAACGTTTCTTTGAAGGTTTCCATAAGGGAGACACCACAATAATTAAAGAAACTATTTCCGATAAGATAATTATGCAGACTGCATTCAGGAACCGGGAAGGTAAAGATGTCCTGAACAGCGACGACGCCAATAAATTTTTAAATGCCATTGCCACCCGCCCGGACGATCAGAAATGGGACGAGCGTTTATTGTCCTTTAATATTCAGGTAGATGGGAATATGGCCAATGCCTGGACTCCGTATGAATTCTGGTTTAACGGCCGGTTCAGCCATTGCGGGGTAAATTCCTTTCAGCTTTTTAAGGATAACGGAAGCTGGAAGATCATTTATCTGATCGATACGCGAAGAAGGCAGGGATGTAAGGAATGATCAGCAATCACTAATATGGACACCAACTGCGAGGCCGCCCTCTGAAGTTTCCTTGTATTTGGTGTTCATATCTTTTGCTGTTTCCCACATGGTGGCTATTACCTTGTCCAGCGGTACCTTGGCATGAGACGGATCGCTGTCTATGGCCAGTTCTGCTGCATTGATCGCTTTAATAGCTCCCATTGCATTTCTTTCTATACAAGGTATTTGTACCAGGCCTCCAATAGGATCGCAGGTAAGACCGAGATGGTGTTCCATCGCAATTTCACTTGCCATAAGCACTTGTTCATGGGTTCCGCCCAGTAATTCGGTCAGGGCTCCTGCTGCCATAGCTGAGGAAACACCTATTTCTGCCTGACAACCTCCCATAGCTGCCGAGATGGTAGCTCCTTTTTTGAAAAGACTTCCTATTTCACCTGCAACCAGCAGGAATTGTCGTATATGGTTAAAATCGGCCTGATGGTTTTCAATTACCATATAATACATCAGTACCGCAGGGATCACACCCGCACTTCCATTGGTAGGAGCTGTTACCACCCTTCCGAGGGAAGCGTTTACTTCGTTAACGGCAAGGGCAAAACAGCTTACCCATTTTAATATCTGCCTGAATTTAACCTCGGTTTTACGGATAGCCTGCAACCAGCTTTCCTGATCACTATAGCTTGCATCGGAAGCCTCCATTAGTTTTTTATGTGCATCAAAGGCCCTTCTTCTGACGTTCAGGCCTCCTGGCAGGGTACCTTCGCTATGACACCCGATATACATACATTCCAGCATGGTATCCCAGACGCGCTTAAGCTCTGCATCTATTTGTTCCGGCTCTCTTATCGATAATTCATTTTGCCATACGATCTCCGAGATCTTCTTTTGCTGATCGGAACAATAATCGATAAGCTCGGAAGCCAGATTGATTGGAAAAGGAAAGCACTGCTGGATTTTTAAGTTCTCTTCTGTTTTGGACAAATTCTCTTTTATAACAAAACCTCCGCCGATGGAGTAGTAGGTTTCGCTGATCTCTGTATTGTCTTTAAGCTGGGCGGTAAACTTTATTCCATTTGAGTGAAACGGAAGGAATTCCCGGTTAAAAACAATATGCTGATCCATATCGAAGTCTATCCCGAAAGAATCTCCGAAGAGAAGGGATCCGTTTTTCTTAACTTCTTCGATCAACCCGTGAATGGAGTCGACAGGAATGTATTCCGGATCGGTACCGCTAAGCCCGAGGATGACCGCATAATCTGTGGCATGACCCTTTCCGGTTAAGGATAAGGAACCGTACAGATCGACACGAACACTCTTAACCATATTAAACTGCTGGTTTTCCTTTAGTTCGGCAATCCATCTCTCTGCAGCTCTCCACGGTCCTAAAGTGTGCGAACTGGAGGGACCGACCCCAATTTTCAACATGTCAAAAACACTGATACATTCCATAGCTAATTTTTGAACTCAATAATGCGGTAAATTTACATTTTTCGTAAAAACAGGGGAATATTTTCGCGAATTTTTAATTTAACCGCAATAAAAAAAGACACAAAATCATAAAAGTGACATCCTGTCAGCAAATAAGAGTTGGCATAAAGATTGACATTGGATAGACACAATAAAAAAGAATTTTTCAACACATAATAAAAATAAACAATGAGTAAAATTATCGGAATTGATTTGGGTACTACAAATTCTTGTGTTTCCGTGATGGAAGGGAACGAGCCCGTAGTGATTCCAAACGCAGAAGGGAAAAGAACCACACCTTCGGTAATTGCCTTTGTAGAAGGAGGAGAAATAAAAGTAGGTGATCCTGCAAAAAGACAGGCGGTTACTAATCCTAATAAAACCATTTATTCGATCAAGCGTTTTATGGGGAATAAATTTTCTGAATCTCAGAAAGAAGCCGGAAGGGTTCCCTATACAGTAGTTAAAGGAGATAATGACACTCCAAGGGTTGATATAGAAGGACGTTTATATACGCCACAGGAATTATCGGCAATGATCCTTCAGAAAATGAAAAAGACTGCCGAAGATTATCTTGGACAAACTGTTTCTGAGGCTGTAATTACTGTTCCTGCATATTTTAATGATGCTCAGCGTCAGGCTACCAAAGAAGCCGGAGAGATCTCAGGACTAAAAGTACAGCGTATCATTAACGAACCTACCGCTGCTGCTTTGGCATACGGACTTGATAAAAAGAATTCAGATCAGAAAATAGTTGTTTTCGATTTTGGTGGTGGTACACATGACGTTTCTATCCTTGAACTTGGAGATGGAGTATTTGAAGTACTGGCTACAGACGGAGATACACACCTTGGTGGAGATGATGTAGATGAAAAGATCATCAACTGGCTGGCAGAAGAGTTCAAGTCAGAAGAGAATATGGATCTTCGCAGTGATGCTATGGCGTTACAGCGTTTAAAGGAAGCTGCTGAAAAAGCTAAGATCGAGCTTTCATCTTCTACACAAACAGAAATTAATTTACCTTATATAACAGCTACAGCTTCAGGACCAAAGCACCTTGTAAGGACTTTATCCAGAGCTAAGTTCGAGCAACTTATCGACGATCTTGTAAAAAGAACGATCGCACCTTGTTCTGCAGCTCTTAAGAATGCAGGACTATCTACCGGCGATATTGATGAGATCATCCTTGTAGGTGGTTCTACAAGAATCCCTGCCGTTCAGGAAGCCGTAGAGAAATTCTTCGGAAAAAAACCTTCAAAAGGGGTTAACCCTGATGAGGTAGTGGCAGTTGGTGCTGCAATCCAGGGTGGAGTTTTAACCGGAGATGTTAAAGACGTACTCTTACTGGATGTTACTCCGCTTTCTTTAGGAATAGAAACTATGGGCGGTGTATTGACCAAACTTATCGATGCCAATACCACGATCCCTACCAAGAAGTCGCAGGTATTCTCTACAGCAGCAGACAATCAGCCTTCTGTTGAGATCCACGTACTTCAGGGAGAGCGTCCTATGGCAGCAGATAACAAAACTATCGGACGTTTCCACCTTGATGGAATTCCACCTGCACCAAGGGGAGTACCACAGATTGAAGTAACTTTCGATATCGATGCCAACGGGATCATCAATGTTTCTGCCAAGGATAAAGGAACTAATAAAGAGCAGAACATCAGAATAGAAGCTTCTTCAGGGCTTACAGAGGAAGAGATCGAGAAAATGAAGAGAGAGGCAGAAGCTAATGCCGAAGCCGATAAGCAAGCTAAGGAGAAAGCAGATAAGATCAATGAAGCTGATGCTATGATCTTCCAGACAGAAAAACAACTTGGAGAATTCGGGGATAAATTATCTGAAGATAAGAAACAACCGATCCAGGATGCACTGGAAGAGCTTAAAAAGGCTTATGAGACGAAAGATGTTGATACGATCCAGCCTGCACTTGACAAGATCAATGAGGCCTGGAAAGTAGCTTCGGAAGAAATGTACAAGGCTCAGGCAGAGGCTCAGCAGAACGGAGCACCTGGTCAGGAAGCCGGAGGATCCGATGCTAAAGAAGGAGACGATGTTCAGGATGTTGATTTTGAAGAAGTAAAATAAACTTTCCCGACATTAAACATAAAAAACGCAGCTGTATCAGCTGCGTTTTTCTTTTTATTACAAATCTATTTACCCTAGCAAGCTGCAGAACACTCATGCTGTGCATTGGTCACACAAGCTCTGCGTTCTGTTGCCCCTCCGGTTATTTTGGATAGCATTAGTCTGGAAACCACTCTCTTATTAAGATGTAACTTTACAGAACTAAAATTCCTTTTTTTCATAGATACTGTTTTAAAAAATTAGAAGCACTGGATTCCCGGAGGGCATACCGAATGCGATTGTGGCTCACAAACAAGCCCTGTATTCGGAGGGCATCCCTGGGTAACGCATCCTTGTGTAGGAGGCGGACATCCTTGCGTCGGACATCCTACGGTCTGGTTTCCACAACCAAAATCAGTTGGGAAATCACATGGTTCTCCGGGTATGGTAGGACATCCGTCCCAGCTGGTTCCCGTTCCCCCGATTAGCTTATTCGCTTTAAATCCAGCAACAGTGGATTTCTTTAACGACAGCTTGTTTAAGTTTAACTGCTTTTTTTTCATTTTATTTAGTTTAATGGTTAATATTCAAGCATTGACAGTCCCGGATTTTCAGGACTTGCTTGTCGGGGGGATAACGGTGTATAAAATTATTTTTAATTCCCCTAAATCACAAAAAAATAGCAGAAGAAGAAACAGGCTTTAGTAGGAGAATATGTATGAAAATCCAGTATTTATGAACCTTTCTGACCGAAAACAGAATTTTTAATTATTGGCCATTCACTTTTCAGAATGCCAAAACAACAAGTATTTCTTCTGAAACCGTCGGTCATAATCACATTTTCCCGTAATATACCTTCTAATTTCCCGCCAATTTTTTCGACGGCCTTTCTCGAACGAAGATTTCTTTCGTCCACACGAAACTCAATTTTATGAAATTCAAGAACCTCAAATGCGTATTTCAGCATCAGGTATTTTACTTCCTTATTGAGTCCTGTGCCCTGAAATTTTTTTCCTATCCACGTCCATCCTATATGAAGAACTTTATTCACCGGATCTATAAGTCCGAAGCGGGTACATCCGGCATAACTTTCGGAACGCTTGTCATAAATTATAAAGGGCATGGTCTTTCCTGCCTTTTCCCCTTTTAAAGCTTCTGCTACATAAGCAAGGAATTTTTCAGGAGTCGAGATATCAGAAGGAGAGTACTGAATGAGTTTATCCTCGGCGGCAATCTCATTCAAATGCGTGTAGTTATCAATGGTTAAAGGGATTAACTTAACGATCTGATTTTCCAGGACAGGTGTCTGCATAACTAAACAAGTGAGTTGATAATTTCTTTTTTGATCTCATGAACGCCTTCAAAGCTAACAAATTCGTAAAGGCCCGGGAAAAGCTTTTCGAGCTTATCAGTTTCCTTCTCCACTCTTTCAGGATTGATATAAGGATCTCCCTTACCGTAAACATAACTTACGGGAATTTTGTGTTCCTGCATAAAATGAAAATCCCCTTCCTTCAATTCAACCGGGATCCCGCCCGAATGCAGAATGAGCTTATCACATAAGATCCTGCGACTGGCCAGCCAGCGGCAGATTATAGATACTCCCTGTGAATAGCCGAAGGCGATGAGTTTTGCCGAAGACGGAATGTTCTCCGCTTTGTATACGGCATCCATATAATTTAATACGTTAACGGTTTCCTGCAGTGTATTCTCCTTGGTCAGCCAGCTTGCACCCACATGTTTGAATTCCTGGGTCTGATAGTATTTTGAAGGAGCCTGAGGGGCTATAATATAATTTTCTTCGGCAGGTAACTCGTTAAAGTACCTTATAAAATAGCGACTCAAATACCCCATCCCGTGACATACAAGCCATACATTTTTGGTTTTCTCCGTGAGTTGATTCAGGGTAGAATAGGTGTTGATCGTAGAATATTCTATATTTTTTTCCTGTGTATCCATTATCCGTATAAAATGTAATGTTTTAAAACGTTTTTTTGAGAGTATAAAAGTAAATGAATCACTATTTTTACCAAAAGATTTTTGATGACTTTAGATAAAGCTAAAATACTGGAGCAATGTAATGCCATTTGCAAGGATACATTGATGGAAACGCTCCGGATTGAATATATAGACATAGGTGAAGATTATTTAACGGCCAAGATGCCGGTTACCTCCAGGGTACATCAACCCGACGGGGTTTTGCACGGAGGTGCCATGGTAGCTTTGGCTGAGAGTGTGGGAAGTGCTGCTTCCTATGTTTTCCTGAATACGGATGATTTTTATATCAGGGGGATAGAAATAGCAGCCAATCATGTTAAGAGTATAAAAGAAGGAGAGGTTTTTGCAAAAGCAAGCTTTCTCCACAAGGGGAGAACTACCCAACTATGGAGTATACGTATAACCGATAAGGAGGACAGGCTCATATCGATCGTTAAACTGACTACCATAGCAATTTCTAAAACGAAGTAGTGAATATGTCCGAGAAGGAGGTTTTTTACTGGAAGATAAGATCACATATAGGTTCCGGTTTACCATTTGTAATTTACAGCGAACCGGAAGATGAGAAAATAAAAGGGATCCTGCAGGAAGACAATGAGGTTATTTCGGTAAAGGATTTTACGGAATCCGGTTTTGTATTTGCACCTTTTAATACCAGGGAAGAAGAGGCTATTCTCCTTCGTACCGATATTCAGTTGCTTACCAAGTCGGAAAGAGGGAAAGACAATGCCCTGGAGGAATTCGATTCTATTTACGACAGCAACATTATCAGAAACCATAAAAAACTGGTCAGGCAGGGGATCAAAGCCATTAAAGAAAGCGAACTCGAAAAAGTTGTGCTATCGCGGGTGGAGCCTTTTCCGCTCGAAAAGAATGACCCCCTGGAGATCTTTAAGTTTTTACATAATACCTATCCCACGGCATTCGTTTATTTCTGGCATCACCCTAAGATCGGTACCTGGTTAGGTGCTACTCCCGAAACTCTGCTGAAAGTGGAGGAAGATAGTTTTTCTACCATGTCGCTAGCAGGGACCTTACCTTATAATGAAGATGAAGATGTGATCATGTGGGGAGAAAAAGAAAAAGAAGAACAGCAGATCGTTACGGACGCTATTGTATCCGGCCTTGACAAGATCCCTGGCCTGGGTAATATTTGTGTTTCTGAGATAGAAACTATTCAGGCGGGAGGTATCCTGCATTTAAAAAGCAATATTTCAGGATCTCTTGAAAAAGCTTCCTTAAAGAATATATTGTGCAGCCTGCATCCAACTCCGGCAGTTTGCGGATATCCGAGAGAAGAGGCGAGAAAATTTATTCTTGAGAACGAGAAGTATCACCGTTCTTTTTACACCGGTTACCTGGGAGAACTGAATATGCAGAACTCCGAAAAGAGTACTAATTTCACGCAGTTGTATGTAAACCTTCGCTGTATGCAGTTAAAGGAGCAAAAAGCCTGGATATACGTAGGAGGAGGGATTACCGCAGATAGTAATCCTAACCTGGAATGGGAAGAGACCGTAAACAAATCCCAGACCATGAAAAAAGTCTTGCTGAATATCATCTGATTTATAGAAAACTTTCTAAGTTTGTAGTTCTTAATCGATTTATGAAATATCCAGCCATTCCTCTTGCACAAAGTGTTATTCAATTGTGCAAACAATATAAGATAACACATATTGTAATATCTCCGGGTTCGCGAAATGCACCCCTGACCATGGGATTCTATGAGGACGATTTTTTCACCTGTTATAGTATTGTAGATGAGCGCTGTGCCGCTTTTTTTGCCATGGGAATTGCCCAGCAAACCAAAAGTACGGTGGCAGTGGTATGTACTTCCGGTTCGGCTTTGTTGAATTACTATCCGGCCGTATCCGAAGCTTTTTACAGTGATATTCCGCTGGCGGTCATCTCAGCAGACCGGCCTTCAGCCAAGATCGATATAGGGGATGGGCAGACCATTAGGCAACCCGGTGTTTTTTCCAATCATATCCTTTATACTGCCAGCCTGAATGAAGATCCTGCCAGGCAGCAGTGGAATGAAGAGGAGATCAATAAAGCTTTAGGAACCGCAGCTGTTTCTAAAGGCCCTGTGCATATAAATGTTCCTTTTGAAGAACCGCTTTATGAAACTACGGATAAACTGATCGTTCCTGCTAAAAGAACGGAGCTGGTCAAAAATGAAAACGATCAGGAACAGGATTTTTCAGACTTTATCAACTGTTGGAATGATTCGAAGAAGAAGATGGTTCTGGTAGGTGTAAACAGCCCTGACCAGATAGATCAGGATGTTGTAGACTGGTTAGGAAGCGATCCTTCGGTGGTGGTTTTTACAGAAACGACCTCCAATCTGCATCACCCTAATTTCTTCCCGGGGATCGACAAGATAATTGCTCCGATTGAGAAGATAGATGAAGAGATTAAAAAGCTTCAACCCGATATGCTGATCACTTTAGGGGGAATGATCGTTTCCAAAAAGATCAAAGCCTTCCTCAGAAAATACAAACCGGCCTGTCATATACATATAGATACCAAGAAAGCCTATGATACTTTCTTTTGCCTGAAGCAACATATCCGCTTAACTCCTGAAAATTTCTTCAGACAGCAAAAAGAAAAACTTAAAACTGTTGATAGTAATTATAGGGCAGAATGGTTAAAAGTACAGGAATTCAGAAGAGAGAGGCATAAACTGTACCTGGAACAGATCCCTTTTTCAGATCTGAGGGCTTATCATTTTGTGCTTAACAGTCTCCCCGATAATTATCAATTACAGTTAAGCAACAGTTCTACCGTACGATATACTCAGCTGTTCGACCTTAATAAGAGCCTTAAGGTATTTTGTAATAGAGGAACCAGCGGGATAGACGGAAGTACTTCTACAGCTATCGGTGCAGCGGTTATATCCGATACTCCAACAACGCTTATCAGTGGGGACCTAAGTTTCTTTTACGACAGTAATGCCCTTTGGAACAATTATATTCCGGAAGATTTCAGGATTATTGTATTTAACAATCAGGGTGGAGGTATTTTCAGGATCCTTCCCGGACCGAAGGGAACGGATAATTTCGATACCTATTTTGAAACAACACATCATTTAAACGCTAAATCACTTTGCGGGATGTACAATATTGAATACAGCTCGGCAAATGATGAAAATACCCTCACAGAAAAGCTAAAAGACTTTTATACACCCACTTCCAACCCTAAACTTTTGGAGGTTTTTACCCCCCGAGAAGTGAATGATCGTATTTTAATCGATTATTTTGGGTTTTTAAACGAAAATTTCCAGTAAGCACTTAGCGAATTCTTCTTTCCCTGACCCAGCTTCTATTTTTGGTCCTCAAGAAATTGATAATCAAAATAAGAACTAAAATTATGAGTAAAAGAGACGAATTAATAGCTAAATACGCTACCGATCTTGAGGAGAAGTGCGGACTTACTCCGGATATGGATCTGTTAACAAAAGTTACTGTAGGTCTTGGACCATCTATTTACAATGCCGATGCTTCTACGGTTTCAGGTTCTGATGAGAAGGAACTGGCAACGGTAAAGAATAATTTCCTTATTAATAAACTGGGTCTTGACAACGGAGCTGATCTTGATAAAGCTATTGCGGAAGCCATAGACACTTATGGTAAATCCAACAGAAACAAATACAGAGCAGTGGTGTACTACCTATTGGTAAAACACTTTAAAAAAGAGTCGGTTTATAATTAATAAATAAACGATTGATCAATAGGGGTTACGCGCCTGTTTCCGGAAGGAGGCAGGCGTCCTTTTTTCAGATCTTTACGATCTTCCACTTAATGGCCTCCCAGTTTTCGTGAAGGCTGGCTTTCCTTGTAGGTTGCAGGCGATAGTCATCCAGAAAGGTCCAGTCTATCTCTGCAGAAATACGATCTATAAGCTTTCGGGAAGTGGTATTCGGGTAAGCGATCCACAAAACAGAAGAATCCAATAGTCTGGGAAAGAGCGTCATCATCTGTCGTTCCAGTTGTTCTTTGGAGTCGATAAATACCAGGGCAAATTCTACACAGGAAGTCTTTACCAGAGATCTTATGATGGTAACTCCCTCCAGTTTTTTGAGGTCGATTGAAAGATCTTCCGGTTGATTGAGAATTATAATTTCATTCTGCTTATTTAAACGTAATTGTTTAACAATTAAACACATAGTTTTAAAGATACGAAAAAATGCCTTTTACTTCTCAAATTTTTCTTCCTGCTTTAACTACCTTTGCCAGCTAAGATCAGTTTATGATAAAAATAGGCGAGTACAACGAGTTGGAAATATTGAGGGATACGGATCCCGGACTCTTTCTGGGCGATGAGGATGGAAATGAGATCCTTCTTCCGAATAAATATGTTCCCGATCATTTTGAGATAGGCGATACCCTTGAGGTTTTTTGTTATCTCGATCATGAAGAACGCCCTGTGGCCACTACCTTAACACCACAGATCCAACTAAACGATTTTGCCTTGCTGAAAGCAGTTTCTGTAACTTCCATAGGAGCCTTTATGGATTGGGGGCTGGAGAAACACCTGTTTGTTCCGTTTAAAGAACAGGCATTGAGAATGGTAGAAGGAAAATGGTACCTGATCTACTGTTATATGGATGAAATGACAGATCGCCTGGTAGGTTCCAGTAAAACCAATCGTTTTATCAGCAACGAGGAGATCAGTGTGGAAAAGTTTGAAGAAGTAGATATTATCATCTCCAGGCATACCGAACTGGGAGAAGAAGTGATCATCAACAAAAAACACAAAGGCCTTATCTATAACGAAGACCTTTACAGAACCTATAGCCTGGGAGAGAAGTTGAAAGGTTATGTAAAGAAAGTACGTTCTGACAATAAAATAGATATCGTTACCCAGCAGATAGGATATAAGAATATAGAACCTTCTGCAGAAAAAGTCCTGGAAATACTAAAGGAGAACAAAGGTTTCCTGGCCTTACACGATAAAAGCCATCCGGAAGAGATAAAACGTATTCTGGAAATGAGCAAAAAGAGCTTTAAAAAAGCTATCGGCTCGCTCTACAAACAAAAGATGATCCTTATAAAGGAAGACGGTATTTACCTTAATTAGAACGGGGTACACAAAAGCCGTAACCTCCTGCTCCCGGAATATTATAAGGCCCGGCCTTTAATTCCTTGTATACCGTATTGATATTTTTGGGCTTTCTGCTAGTGTATACTTTAACCTTGGGAAGTTCTGTTTTAAAGCTTTGCGTGGCAAATTGCTGTTTGCTATAGGAAGCAGTAGCCATATTAACAGTGGTTTTCCTGTTTGCCGGTAATAAGCTGACCGATGAGGTTGATGTAACCGCATTAATCTTCAACCCGTTATTCTCAAGAGGCTTTGAGCGTTTAATATCCTGTGCATATATAGACACAGTCATCAGAAAGGCAATGGCAGATAAAAGATATTTCATAATCAGCTTTTTAGCCAAGATAAGCAATACGGGCCACATAAAATGTTAATTAACTTTTGATTAAGTCCAATCGCCCTATCTCAAACGTAATTTTATGGAAAAAGCGCAAAAAGCGTTTAAAAATATTTAAGAAGAGTTTTGTATATCTTATTTTTACGCAAAACTTAGAAAAATTATGAGTCAAGCCAACTGGAAAGTAGTTAAGGAGTACGAAGATATAACCTATAAAAAATCTAACGGAGTAGCGAGAATAGCATTTAACCGGCCTAATGTTCGGAATGCCTTTCGCCCTAAAACGGTGGGAGAACTTTTTGAAGCTTTTTTAGACGCCAGAGAAGACACCTCTATCGGGATTGTTTTACTTTCTGCAGAAGGCCCTTCTACCAAAGACGGGGTATATTCATTTTGTAGCGGAGGAGATCAGAATGCCAGAGGGCATCAGGGTTATGTAGATGACGATGGAATGCCCAGACTCAATATCCTGGAAGTTCAGAGACTTATTCGTTTTATGCCAAAAGTGGTTATTGCAGTAGTTCCCGGTTGGGCCGTAGGAGGCGGGCATAGCCTGCACGTGGTTTGCGACCTTACCCTAGCCAGTAAGGAACACGCGATCTTTAAACAGACCGATGCCGATGTAACCAGTTTTGACGGAGGTTACGGTTCTGCTTACCTTGCCAAGATGGTAGGGCAGAAAAGAGCGAGAGAGATCTTCTTTTTAGGAAGGAATTATTCGGCTCAGGATGCCTATGAAATGGGAATGGTAAATGCCGTAATTCCTCATAACGAACTGGAAGACACCGCTTATGAATGGGCACAGGAAATCCTTGAAAAGTCACCTACTTCCATTAAAATGCTTAAGTTTGCATTTAATGCCACCGATGATGGCATGGTGGGACAACAGGTTTTTGCCGGAGAAGCAACGCGATTGGCGTACATGACAGATGAAGCGAAAGAAGGACGAAATGCCTTCCTTGAAAAGAGAAAACCCGATTTTAAAAATATTAAATGGATCCCCTAAATTGATGTTCAAATGCCGTTTATAGAAGAGGATAACTTACTGGACCTATACAAAAAGATCGACAAATCCGAAGCTAATAACCTAAGGCTTCAGGATCAGATATTCTACAAGAACAAAGAACTTTCCAAGAATGTAAAGCAACGAAATGTTTTTGGTGTTGTTGGTTTGATATGTATAGTGGCATGTGCCATCATAATTTCCTTTTCTCTCGGGGTAAAGAACACAGTGGATAAATTAAAAGCTACCAGCGAAGACAAGGTAGTGGTTCCTATAGACAGTCTCGAATCCTTGAAGAACAGCGTAAGAGTGCTGGAGGAAAAGAATGAGCAACTCAATGCGGTACGCGACTTTTACCTGGCCAGGAATTTACTGGACGGGCAAAAGATATTTGCGGTTCAGATCAGTGCTATAGAACAAAGTCATTTATCCTTACTTCCCTTGTCTCTCAGCAATATGCAATTGGTTAGGAACAACGGTTTCTTTTCTTTTTCGCTGGGGATCTTCGAAACCTTACAGGAAGCCCAGAACTTCAGATATGAACTGGTTAAACTGGGTTTTGAAGATGTCTTTGTAGTTTCCTATAAAGAAGGCAAACGAATCCAAATAGAAGAACCTTACTAGAATGACAAAAACAAAGGCCTGGTTATCTGCGGCCAGATTGAGAACACTTCCGCTTTCGGTTTCCGGAATTATCGTAGGTGCCGGACTGGCACATTCCAAAGGGCAGTTCGATACCCTTATATTCGTACTTGCTATCCTGACGACCATCGGTTTTCAGGTACTCTCTAATTTTGCTAATGATTACGGCGACGGAGTAAAAGGAACCGACAATGAAGAAAGGGTAGGACCGGAAAGAGCGATACAAAGTGGTGCCATACAACCCCGGGAAATGAAGAAGGGGATGATCATTACTACCGTAATCACTTTAATTATTGCCGGGCTGCTTATTTACACAGCTTTCGGAAAGGAGAATTTGTGGTATACCCTGATCTTTTTGTTACTGGGTATAGCTTCTATCGCGGCAGCTATTAAATATACGGTAGGGAAATCTGCATATGGATATCACGGTTTCGGAGATATTTTTGTTTTTGTTTTTTTTGGCCTGCTCAGTGTTACGGGTTCATATTTCCTTTTTACAAAAGAACTGAATGCCCTGATCTTCTTACCGGCAATTACGGTTGGCCTGCTCAGCGTGGCAGTACTCAACCTGAATAATATGAGGGACAGGGAAAGTGATGCCAGATCCGGAAAGAATACCCTGGTGGTTAAAATGGGCGAGAAGTTCGCGAGAATATATCACTTTAGTCTGATCATTCTGGCTATGGCAGCTACCGTGGTTTATACCATTAGAGCAGGGGAGGGTACACTGCTTGGCTTTGTATATATGCTGGCATATATTCCCTTAATTATCCATTTGCTGAAGCTCAGCAGAACAAAAGATCTGAAGACCCTGGATCCCGAATTAAAAAAAATAGCCCTAAGTACCTTCTTATTTGCTATTCTCTTTTTATTTAGTTGATATTTTTCGTAGTTTTATTTACAAATCTAATACACCATCCATTTTGAACGACGCTATCAAAATTTTAATTGTTGAGGACAATGTTATAATAGCTGATGATATGCAAACTATGTTGGAAGACATAGGTTATGATATTGTCGGTAATGTAATTGATTTTGAGCAGGCTACGGCCGTTTTAAAGGATAATAAGGTCGATCTGGTTTTGATCGATATCATTCTTGCTTCCGATAAAACCGGAATAGATCTCGGGCAACATATCAGAGACAACTACAATATCCCTTTTATTTTTGTTACTTCCAATTCAGATCGGGCTACGGTAGAGATTGCCAAGAAGGTAAAACCAAACGGATATCTGGTTAAGCCCTTCGAGCAGGAAGATCTTTATACGTCCATAGAGATTGCGTTGTCTAATTTTGATTATGGCGGGTCCGGTGCCACAGAGGAAAAAACCGAAAAGGTAGAATTGAATGTTGATGATTCAGACAGGAAGAATGTCTCCAATGCGGTTTTAAAGGATTCTATATTTGTTAAGAAAAACAATCTTTACTACAGGGTACAGTACGATGACATTCATTTTATAAAGGCTGATAATGTTTATCTGGAGATCAATACAGCCGATAAAAAATTCCTCGTAAGATCTGCTTTAAAGGATTATCTGGAGAAATTACCTTCCAACTACTTTTACAGGGCACATAAATCCTATATCATTAATCTTACTCATATTCAGGCGGTTAACAGCAAAGATATCATGATTAAGGACGAATTGATCCCGATTTCTAAGGAATTTAGGGAATTTATCTTGTCCAGTTTAAACTCTTAAACGGATATAAACATCATTTCGACGGCTTTTCACCACAATTTGAGGAGTATTCACAACAATATTTTTATTTTCTCTATTTGACTCTATACATTTACATTGTATTTGTTGAGAGACAAATCTTAGATAAAGGTCCCAAATGTTATTATTATAGATATGAATAGCAGAAAAGAGCCTTAAGCGTTAAACCTTAAGGCTCTTTTTTTATTTGCCTTATTCCTGTTTCCTTCCTTAATTCCAATGATCAATTAACAATTAGCAATGACCAATTACCAATGATCAATTAACCTCTAGAAGACATTTGTTTAGGTCATTACGAGGAGCTAAGCGACGAAGCCTGCCTACCGGCAGGTAGGTAATCTTTCAATATCATGATGAGATCGCTTCACTGCGTTCGCGATGATATCATTTGTAACAACCAAATTCCACCTCTCGACTGCGCTCGAGATGACAAATTCCAATTAACAGTATTCAATTAGCAATTAACAATGATCAATTAACCTCGAAGTGACATACTTCTCATCCCGATAGCTATCGGGACTCAATACTTTGTACTCACTACTATACACCAACAACCAACAACCACCAACGTACACCGCCCGCGTGCCGCCATAGCTCCAGCGGAGGCGCAAACTTTAGTGAAGGTGTAACAACCAAATTCCACCTCTCGACTGCGCTCGAGATGACAAATTCCAATGACCAATTAACAATTACCAATGATCAATTAACCTCGAAGTGACACACTTCTCATCCCGATAGCTATCGGGACTCAATACTTTGTACTCACTACTATATACCAACAACTATCAACCAACAACCAACAACCAACAACAACCAACAACCAACGTACACCGAAACTTTAGTGAAGGTGTAACAACTAACCCCTTAAATTTCAACTAAATAGCTTTTCACAACAACTATTCAGGCTTACACAACAAAAATTTAGAGAAAGTATATATGCTTTGTACATTTATATTGTTAACGTGAAATTATTTTTTTTAATAGTGTTATTTATTCCCAGATCTCATTTTGTTATTTAATGTTTGAAACGAGCTCCGCAAATCCTTCGGAGCTCGTTTTTTTTCACGCCTTTCCTATCGAATAAAATCCATAAAAAACACCATATAGACGGGAATTGTAATTTGACAACGCTTTTCGGTGTTTATACAACAAAATTTTTGCTACAGGCCAAAGAGGTGGTATGTTTGAAGTGTCAAAATGGCAATATTGTTTGATAGTGAAAATCCCAAATCTAACTTACTATCTGTATAATATTAAACGAAAGTCCGGACTCCTACTTATCCGGACTTTTTTTATGCCCGATGATG
This sequence comes from Leptobacterium flavescens, assembly GCF_010671605.1. Lineage (GTDB taxonomy): Bacteria > Bacteroidota > Bacteroidia > Flavobacteriales > Flavobacteriaceae > Leptobacterium > Leptobacterium flavescens. Next base: position 655,800 of record NZ_JAABOO010000002.1, on the reverse strand, counting down.
TCGAAAAAAGGCAAAAAAACAGCCTCATATATTCAAAATGAAATTTGACAACAACTTTGGGTCATTACACAACAAAAATTTTAAATAAATGAAAAGAGATGGTATGTTTGAAGTGTCAAAATGGTAATATTGTTTGATAGTACAAATCCCAAATCTAGTAGCTATCTATTTAATATCAAATGAGTCTCGATCACCTACTTATCGAGACTCATTTTTTTTATACTGACTAATCGCTCAGGCCTGTAACGATAAGGGATTGTTAAAATACTCTTAAAAGCAGGTTCGCAACAAAAATGCTGTATTACACAACAAAAATTTAACATTAATTTATAAAAGATTTATGTTTACAGCCGATATGGATAAATAACGTCCTGACCGGAAATTTGAACGATGCGGTTTTTGATTTTTTAAAATGTTGAGAACTATTATTTGCCGGGATACAATATTAATATCAGACACGTTATTTTAAATATCGTTTTAGATTTTGATCATATGCTTAAGATATATAAAAAGCTAATACTGATTTTCATGAATTTCATGATTGTTCTCAGTTGTTTTTCGCAGGAAAACAACGAGAGCACTGATGCATTTTTGAGATTTCAGCAGGCTAGTAGCATAGATAAAAGATTTGAGATCTTTTTCGATAACGATAACAGATATATTTATAATTCTGCCTTTAAATGGCTCGATAAAGTATCTGAATATCTTACCGTTGCAGAAAATGCAAAAGATGCTGTCCAGATCTATCAGTATAAGACCATTCTTTCTCAGATCCAGATAGACCTCGGCGACTACAAAAAAGGGGCGTTAATAGCAGAAAAATTATATAAGGACAGTAAAAAACTGGACATGCCTGTTCGTAAGCAGCTTTTACGCATTATGGATGAGGCTTATGGCGAACTTCGATTGTTTGAAAAACAACTGGAAGTGCGAACCGAAATGAAGAAGAACGGAGATCGCGTGATCTTGTATGATATATACTCAAACCTGGGACTTCACAGACAGGCAATGATGGATTATATTATAGAGGCAGAATCCAAAATAGATGAGAATGATCTCTATGCCAATGCAGAACACAACAACAACCTGGGTACCTACCTGAGAAGGGACGGTTCTATTTATACCGCCAAGAAAAAACTGGACACGGCACTTACCTATATAGATGCGTATTTAAATGATACAAGCCGGAACCTGACTGCTAAGCAATTCAGGGATGCTGTTTTCCTGAAAGGGGCTATTCAGGGGAACCTGGGAAAATGTGATATTGCCCTCGGAAATTACGAGAGCGCCATTCCGTTACTGGAAGCCGGTGTTTCCTCCAGTAAAGAATATGATAAAGGTAAATATTCGGGAAAGGTCATCGATATGTGGACCGACCTGGCAAACAGCCACCTTCAGCTGGGCAATCCTTTTGTTGCAAAATCATACCTCGACAGTATTTCCGCTACGAGTCGTATTACTAATATCGTTGATTTTAATTACCTCCTTGCCGAATATTACCTGAGAGTGGACGAGGCAGACTCTGCTTCCCACCATTATAAGGAATATATCAGATTTAAGGATTCTGTAAACGATAACAGTACAAAAAAAGAATTATTGGGGCTATTGGTAAGCTTCGATCTGGAAAACCAGAAAGCTACCATACAAAAACAACGTCAGGATATAGAAAAGACAAAGGCGCAGATACTGCAGAGAGATCGTAAGATCAATTATAGTATCTACGCGCTGGCATTCCTGCTGATCGGCCTTGGAGCCGTAGCCTTTGCATATTTTAAAAGTGTAAAGAACAAACGTCTTATTGAGGATCAGAACAAGATCATTGAGGCTTCCCTGGTAGAAAAGGATTCCCTCCTTAAGGAAATTCACCACAGGGTAAAAAACAACCTGCAAATGGTATCGAGCTTGCTGAGCATGCAAACCAAGAATACCAGAAGTAAAGAAGCTATAGAAGCCCTGGAAGAAGGAAAGAGCAGGGTAAAGGCTATGGCACTGATCCATCAGAAGCTATATCAAAACGAAGGTCTGTCAGTGATAGAAATGCAGGGATATGTAGAATCTCTGGTAAACAGTATTCAATCGGTTTATAAGAAAGGCGGGCACGATGTAAATATCAATATAGATGCCGAAGGAGCCGAACTTGATATAGACAGGGCTATTCCTATTGGTCTGATCCTGAACGAACTGGTTTCTAATTCCTTCAAATACGCATTCCCGAATAAGGAAAGCGGGCAGATCTACATAAACATCAGAATGAACGGAGAGGAAGGCTTCTTTGAATACCAGGACAATGGTAAAGGACTTCCCGACGATCTTGAAGAGAGAAGTAATAATTCGATGGGTGTAAAGCTGATACAACGCCTGGTTAATCAGCTGAGATCAAACCTTAACATAGATAATAGTGTAGAAGGCGCTCGTTTCTGGTTTAATTTTAAATAAGTTACCTTACCTCACTTTACTCCTTATAACCAACCTGTGGAGCATTCTGGGGAAAAAACGTTTAAGGTAAATACCTGCCACCTCTTTTTTTCCTATATATGCTTCGTATTTTTTCCGCTCCATAGCACGGATCATCTTTTGGGCAAAACGGGATACTTCCAGGCCGTTTTCTGTAGCCTCATCATTAGTATTCTGACGATTCCCGTCGCCGGTTAAGGCATTAAATGCAATACGGGTCTGAACGAAGCCCGGACAGATAAGGGTAACTGCTATCCCGTCTTTCTCATGTTCCATTCTAAGTACGTCAAAAAAACCATGGAGCGCATGCTTGGCCCCGCAATAACCTGACCGGTAGGGAGAACCGAATTTCCCCATAAGACTGGTAACCGTAACAAAATGACCCGCTTTTCTTTCCACAAAATGAGGGAGCAGGGCCTTGGTAAGGGCTACGGTTCCGAGGTAATCTGTTTCTATGAGCTTCCGGTCCACGGAAAAATCGGTTTCGGCAATAAGCGAACGCTGGCTGATCCCTCCGTTATGGACCATAATATCTATCCCGTTAAAAAGAGCAATAGCTTCCTTTACATAAGCCTCCATCTTGTCAAACTCAAGAAGATCGAGAGGGAGTACTTCTGTATTTTCGGGATGTTTGCATTGCTGCTTTACCCGGTTCAGTTCTTCTTTCCTTCGGGCCGAAAGAATGAGTTTGCATCCTCTTTCCGACAGGGCATAGGCCAGTCCTTCTCCTATCCCGCTGGAGGCCCCGGTTATCCAAATAGTTTTACCTTCTATCTTTTTCAATGAGTTAATTTTTTTGTCAGCATGAATTTATAATTAAATTTGAAGCGATCAAAACATGAAAGCATACTACAAAAAACATATTCTTCATTTTAAACGCCCCAGTGGAACTTCTAGAGGAGTACTGACCGATAAGGAAACCTGGTTTATTATCATAGAAGAGAACGGAAAAAAAGGAATAGGAGAATGCGGTATTCTCCGGGGATTGAGTATTGACGATACTCCTGACTACGAAGAGCAATTAAAGTGGGCCTGCGGGAATATCCATTTAGGACTGGAAAGACTCTATACGGAGCTTAAGGCCTATCCGAGTATTCAGTTCGGTCTGGAGCAGGCGTTCAGGATGCTGGGATCGGATGAATTATTTTCTTTATTTCCTTCCGATTTTACCAGGGGGAATAAAAATATTCCGATCAATGGCCTGATATGGATGGGAGAAGAGGATTTTATGAAATCCCAGATCGAAGCAAAGCTGAAGGAAGGCTTTGATTGCATTAAAATGAAGATAGGTGCCATCGATTTTGAAACCGAAATAAAACTCCTGAGATCTATCCGGAGATCATTTTCGCCAAATGAAATAGAGATCAGGGTAGATGCCAATGGTGCTTTTAGCCCGGATGAAGCTTTGGAGAAATTAAAGATCCTGTCCGAACTGGAACTTCACTCCATAGAACAACCCATAAAACAAGGGCAAACAGAACATATGGCACGCCTCTGTGAAAACACACCTTTGGCCATTGCTTTGGATGAAGAATTAATTGGTGTTTTTGATGTAACAAAGAAAAGAGAATTGCTACAAATAGTGAAACCTCAGTACATCATCTTAAAACCCAGTTTGGTGGGCGGATACAGAGGATCTGAGGAATGGATAGAAATAGCAGAAAATAATAATGCAGGCTGGTGGATCACCAGCGCCCTGGAAAGCAATGTAGGCCTGAGTGCCATAGCGCAATGGACCTATACACTGCAAAGCGATATGCCCCAGGGGCTGGGAACAGGAAGCCTGTACACAAATAATTTTGAAAGCCCTCTTCGGGTTACTCACGGAGAACTCAGATACGAGCAGGGCAAAGATTGGAACTTTAACTTATAATAGTATATGTATTTAGCACAAGCATTTAAGGTAAAACACGATTTTTGGAGATATGTAATAGGTTCAATAGCAGTAATAGGAGTTAATTTTGTAGCCCAGATCCCATTTATTATCGCTATAGTTTTTAAAGATGGTTTTTCCGGATTAAGCGTGTCGGATGAAAGCGACCTTTTAAATATCCTCGATTCCAATACTACCTTGTTCTTAATATTGCTGCCTTTTGCAGCCTCTCTTATAGCTTTGTACTTTGTTGTTAAATACCTTCACAAACAATCGTGGAGATCGGTAACTACCTCCAGGAAGAAAATAGACTGGAAACGGGTCTTTTTTGCTTTCGGTTTATGGGCGGTAGTAACTGTCATTCTCACCTTTATAGATTATTATTCATCACCTGAGGACTACGTCTGGAACTTTAAATTTGTTCCTTTCCTTATACTGTTTATCATAGCGGTAATTTTTATCCCCCTGCAAACCAGCCTGGAGGAGTACCTTTTCCGCGGATACCTGATGCAGGGCTTCGGTACCTTGTTCAGAAACAAATGGATCCCGCTTATCATGACCTCTCTGATATTTGGCGGCCTTCATTATTTTAATCCCGAAGTGGCAAAACTCGGAAATACGATCATGATCTATTATATAGGTACCGGTTTCTTTCTGGGAATTATGACTTTAATGGATGAGGGAATGGAACTTGCTCTCGGATATCATGCGGCCAACAACCTGATCACGGCACTTTTGGTTACTGCAGACTGGACCGTTTTCAGGACTCACTCTCTTTTAAGGGATGTTTCGGAACCCGTATTGGGCTTTGATGTCTTTATTCCCGTATTTGTGATCTTCCCGACCATCCTGTTTATTTTCTCCAGAAAATACAAATGGACCAACTGGAAAGATAAATTGTTTGGAAAAGTAGAAGAACCTGTAGAAGAAATCATCCTGGGAGAAGAATAATCCCTAATTTAGCTATTGGAATTAAATACTTCTGATGGCTTTCACCGCAAAAATACATCCCGGTTTTAAATTTAACGGTCTTTCTTATACGGAGAAGGATCTGGAGGAACTTGCCTACGATCTTGTTAAGGAAGGGGAAGCGCATGAACAATCTGCCGGCGATTTTCTCCTGGACTGGCTGAATACCGAAGATTGGGTAGAGGTAAAGACTTCCGGTACTACCGGAGCTCCTAAAAACATCAGGATACTCAAAAACAACATGCTGAATTCTGCCATGGCCACCGGTCGCTTCTTTGACCTCGGTCCGGGTAACAGCGCTCTTCATTGTTTGCCTTCAAAATATATTGCAGGTAAAATGATGTGGGTCAGGGCTATGATCCTTGGATGGGAGATCGACCTGGTTGCTCCTTCTTCAAAGCCTCTTGAAAACACAGACAAGAAATACGATTTCTGTGCCATGGTACCCTTACAGGTTCAAAATTCTCTGGAAGAACTTCACAGGGTAAAGAAACTCATTATAGGCGGGGCAAAAGTATCCGAAGAACTTACTGCCCATCTTCAGCATGTACCTACACTGGCCTATGAGACCTACGGGATGACAGAAACCATTACCCATATTGCGGCAAAAAAATTAAATCACCTTAAAGACCCTTCAAAAAGCGGGAATTTTCATTTGTTGCCGAATGTTAGCATCGAAAAAGATGAAAGAGACTGCCTGTTGATAGAGGCTCCGGAAGTGGCTTCGGAAAAGATAATTACCAATGATATTGTAGAGATCGTTTCGGATCTGGAATTTAAGTGGTTAGGCAGGTTTGACAACGTCATTAACTCGGGGGGAATTAAACTTATTCCGGAGCAAATTGAAATTAAATTGTCCAAAACTGTAACAAATAGGTTTTTTTTATCGTCTATAAAAGACAAGCAATTAGGTGAAAAACTGATTCTGGTAGTAGAAGGAAGCGAAAAGGAAAGAGACAGGATCTCCGAGGCAATAAAAAGCCTGAAAACGATTGACAAGTACGAGATCCCCAGGGAAATCTACTTTTTCGAACGCTTCGAGGAAACAGAAAATGGGAAGATTGTAAGGAAATTGGGCTAAGCTACCGAATTGTTCTAATACTGTGTTAAAACTATATTCAAATTATTACATATAAGTTAATTTTTTATTAAGTTTATATAATAATAGGGCCAAACAACCAAAAATAATTACAATAAACTAACTACCAGTGATACGTGTTGATATCAATAACGCCATTTTTATTAGCCTGATTAATGATGGTGATTCCAAAGCATTTGAGACACTGTATAAACTATACTACAACAGACTATTGCATCTTGCCAAAAGTTATGTAGGTAATTCAGAGGATGCAGAAGAGATCGTTCAGGATGCTCTTTTGAAGGTCTGGAAGAAAAAGAAAAAGATCACTACCAATATTAACGGTTATCTCTACAAAATAACCAGGAATTCATGTCTTGATCATTTAAGGAAGAACAAAACGCGAATCGGTCTGTACGATAATTTTGATCAGAAGGACACCTGGATCAATTATATTTCTTTAAAGGATAATGCTGCTTCCCTGCTTATAGAACAGGAACTGGAGAAGCAAATTACTGAAGCTATTGAGTTGCTTCCGGAAAAATGCAGGCGCGTATTTATCAAGAGCCGTATAGAAGGCCTTAAACAGAAAGATATATCGGAAGATCTGAACATTTCTATCAACACCGTAGAAAATCATATTGCCAAGGCTTTAAAGCATATGCGACTTCACTTACGGGAGTTTTTATCACTTTTTTAAAAAAAAATTGGATTTGGAGTAGTGGGTGATCCGTTTTTGTGCGTCATACTAATAAACGACACACCAAAATGGAAAAAAACCTCATTGAGAAATATATTCAGGGCAAAGCTAATAGGCAGGAGAAAGAGGTTGTCTATAAATGGCTGAAGGAAGATCCTTTGCATCAGAAAGAATTTAGTCTTTTAAAAGCTAAGTATGTGGCAGCTTCTTTAGAGAATGTAACCGATGAAAGCGTTGCAGAGAAGTATTCCAGTTTTAACAGAAAAAGACAATCCGCCAAAAACAGATTCAACTATATCGTATCTGCAGCAGCAAGCGCAGTTATTATTTTCCTCGCCTGGGGACTTTATCAGCAGAGCATTACAGAGCCGGAAAATCAACTTCAGAATAGCCTGGCTGTTAATTACATCAATATAAGTACGGAAAACGGACAGAAAAAAGAAGTTACGCTTCCCGACGGGAGTGTGGTAGTTCTAAATATTGATAGCCAGCTTACCTATCCCGATAAGTTTGAAGATAACATCAGAGAAATAACCCTTAACGGAGAAGCTTTTTTCGATATAGCCCATAATAAAGAGAAGCCTTTTATTGTAAACACCAACAATATTAAGGTAAAAGTGCTGGGAACTTCTTTTAATGTAAAATCCTATCCGACGGATAAAAAAGTGGAAACTACCCTGGTTACAGGAAAAGTAGAGCTCCTGCATGAAGAAGAATCGCCTATCATTCTTGAACCCTCCCAAAAAGCAGTTTTTCATAAAAAAGAAAAGAAGGTAGAGATCAAAGAAGTAAAAACTTCGGATGTGATTGCCTGGCGTGAAGGAAAACTGATTTTTAACAAAACGTCCATAGAGCAGGTCATCCTTGATCTGGAAAGGAAATACAACACGAAATTTATTATTAATTCACCTAAACTATTAAATTATGAATATACCGGGACCTTTGATAATCTAACATTAGATGAAGTATTGAAACTTCTGATGATCTCGTCACCTATCGAGTACGAAATTAAAAACGACACCATTGTACTCGATATGAAATAATAGCAAAAAAAAAGAGAGTGCTGCAACACCCTCTTTTCGTAAGCTGTTAATTATTTGACCACAGACTAAAGTGATAAACAATTAAACCATTTCAAAATTATGAAAAAAAACGAATCTAGGGTTTTTTCTAGGAAAATTCTATTGTTCAGAATTATGAAAATCTATGCCGTTTTATTGTGTATTTCGATAGCAAAATTATTTGCTGACAACACCTATGCACAAAATATTTCGTTGAAAATGCGGAATGTGGAGTTAAAAACCATCTTTACGGAAATAGAAAAGAAAAGTGAATACAGCTTCTTCTATAATAACAGTTTGGTAGACGTTTCTAAAAAGAAATCACTAAATGTTGAAAATAAAGAAGTTCTTGATGTTTTAAGTACCCTACTTAAAAATACAGAGATAGACTATAAGATCTTTAAAAAACAAATAATCCTATTTCCCAAAAACAATGTTTCCATTGGGAACCTTTTAAAAGAATTATTAGAGAAAAATGAACAGACCGTCAATTCGGATGCGAACGATGTAGGAGATGCAAATCTCGAAAATGTCGAAGCTATATTCGAGGATGCTGTTCAGGATCTCGTTAGCGGTAATGTAAGTGATAATAATGGTACACCATTAATTGGGGTGTCCGTTGTTATTAAAGGAACCACTACCGGAACTCAAACCGATTTTGACGGAAATTATCAGATAGATGCCAAGCAAGGAGATATTCTGGTATTTTCTTATATCGGTATGCAGACCACCGAAATTACGGTAGGTACGAGCAAAACGATTAATGTAACCATGCAGGAAAGCGTAAATTCTCTGGAAGAAGTTATTGTGGTAGCTTATGGTACTGCTAAAAAAGGAGACTTTACCGGTTCTGCAACAAAGATCGATGCAAAAACAATTGAAAAAAGAACACTTACCAACGTAGCCAATGTACTGGATGGTGCTTCTGCCGGGGTTAGGGTAACACCTGCCAGCGGACAGCCGGGATCCGGACCTGCTATTAGGGTAAGAGGTATAGGTTCTGTGAACGCTTCCAGTGCTCCTTTAATTGTATTGGACGGGGTTCAGTTTGATGGAAATATATCGAGTCTTAATGCCAACGATATTGAGAGTTTTACGGTATTGAAAGATGCCGCATCAACATCTCTTTACGGGGCAAGAGCAGCAAACGGGGTGGTGATCATCACTACTAAAAGAGGTAGATCAGGACAAGCCGATCAGTTCTCACTAAACGTGAGCCAGGGTATTACATCCAGATCTATCCCCGAATACGACAGAGTAAATGCTTCACAATACTATCCTTTAATGTGGGAAGCGTTGAGAAACAGTCTTTCCATTTCAGGAAACACTCCGATAGACCAGGCTAACCAGTTAGCTACGGATGGAATTTTTGATGAATTACTGACTAACCCGTTTAATGTACCTAACGATCAGATTGTTGGAACAGATGGTTTACTGAATCCGAATGCTCAGCTGTTATATCCGGACGATCTGGACTGGCAGGAACCTTTGATCAGATCGGGATCGAGAAGTAATATCGACTTTTCATACAGAGGAGCCAGCCAGACAACAGATTATTTCGTGTCTCTGAGTTACCTGAATGAAAAAGGATTCTTGATCAACACCGATTTTGAGCGTATTACAGGACGTATAAACGTGAACACAAAATTAAATGATTGGTTTAAGACAGGTTTAAATCTTTCCTATGCCAATTCGGTTTCAAATCAGCAAACGGCTGCAACCAATGCCTTTGTTAACCCGTTCTTTTCGGCCCGGGCAGTTGCACCTATTTATCCGGTATTCCTGCACGATCCTGTAACAGGAGAGTTTATTTTAGATGATAACGGAGACAGGATCTTCGATCCGGGTGCCAACCGTGTAGGGGGTACCAGCGGACGTCATGTGGTTCAGGAAACCATGCTGAATGTAGACCGCGATGAGATCAATACTATTTCGGCAAGAACATATGCTGAGTTCCACTTCCTGAAGGATTTTACTTTTACCTTCAATGCAACATTGGATAAGCGTTTCTTTAGAAATGAAGACCTCAATAACCGTATTACCGGTGATGGTGCACCGGATGGTAACGCATCGCGTACGTCTAACCTCTTTACTTCGATCACTTACAACCAGTTATTGAACTATACGAGAGATTTTGACAAGCATTCCATCTCTGTACTTCTCGGACATGAGAGCTACAGAACAGAAAGAGAATTCCTGACAGGTACCAGAACACAACAGGTTGCCGACGGAAATACAGAACTAGACAACTTTGTAACTACTACCAATCTTAGCTCGCAAACCGATGAGCAAAGTACGGAAGGTTACTTCTCCCGATTCAGTTATGATTATGATGATAAGTACTATTTGTCCGGTTCCTACAGAAGGGATGGTTCTTCAAGATTCGATCCCGATGTAAGATGGGGTAACTTCTTCTCAGTAGGAGGTGCCTGGAGATTGGACAGAGAAAATTTCATGGCAGATCTTCCATGGGTAAATGCACTTAAATTAAGAGCGTCTTACGGAGAGGTTGGAAACGATAACTTAGGTTTCTTTGTTAGCCAGGAGCTTTTTTCTCTAGGATTTAACAACGAGGCAAACCCAGGTATTTTATCTGCTTCTTCAGGAAACCCTAACCTTAAGTGGGAGGTGAACGTTCAAACAGATGTTGCTGTTGAGTACGGGTTATTCAATAATAGAATTTCCGGAACGATCGAATACTATAACAGAGAGTCTAAAGACTTACTCTTTAATGTACCGCTTCCGAGAGAGGCCGGTTTGGATAACATTCCTTCCAATATCGGATCTATGGAAAACCGCGGATTTGAATTCGATATTTCTGCAGATATTATTACGAAGCCAGACTTTAAGTGGAATCTTAATCTGAATGCAGCTACGATAGAGAATGAAATAACCGAACTTCCGCAGGAAGAGATCATTACAGGAACCAAGAAGTTAGTTGTTGGTGGAGACATTTTTGCCTTTTTCCTAAGAGAGTGGGCCGGTGTTGATCCTGCAGACGGATCCGGTTTATTTATCCTTGACCCGGAACTGGGAGCAGTAGGAGATTCAGACGTGAGAACTGTAGACGGTCAGGTGGTTACTACCAACCAGAACAAGGCGTTGAGAAGTTTTGTAGGTACTTCACTTCCTGATGTTTTCGGAAGTTTTACCAATACGTTCACGTATAAAGGTTTTGAACTGTCATTTTTATTCACCTATCAGTTAGGAGGTTTAACTTTAGATAACAACTACGGTGCCTTAATACACTCGGGAACCTATGGTAATTCCCTGCATACGGATATACTTGACCGCTGGCAGCAACCGGGAGATATTACTGATATCCCCAGACTTGATGCCGACCAGGTAAATACCTTCGGAGCACAGTCTACCAGATTCTTTATTAAATCTGACTTCCTGGCATTACGTCAGGCCAGTATCTCCTATACATTTAGAAATGATTCCTTTACAGAGAGTTTAGGTTTGAATAGCGCAAGGATCTATGCTACCGGAGAAAATATCTTCATAGCATCCGGAAGATCCGGATTTGATGCAGGCCAAAACTTCAATGGAACTACTCAAAATAGATTTACTCCATCAAGAGTGATAGCTTTTGGTGTTAATGTAACATTTTAAAAACTTTACATTATGAAAAATTACAAAATAGTTATTTTAATCTTTGCTGTTACTACAAGCATGCTTTTCAATTCTTGTAGTGATGATTTTCTTGATAGATTCCCTACAGATCAGATCTCAGCGGAAGATGCGGTAGCAACAACCGGAAACCTGAGATTGGTATTGAACGGGATCCACAGATCTTTATATATACGTTACGGAGCACAGGGAAGAACAGGAATAGGATCTTTAATGATCCAGAATGAAGTTTTGGGAGAAGATTTCGTAATGAATGCACGGGCAAACGGGTGGTTCATCAATGCCTATCAGTGGAATGATCATACCAATGCCCTGGATGCAGATGATCTTTTTCCGTATAGAACCTATTACAGGATAGCCAGAAATGCCAATACCATTATTAATGGTGTTGCTGTGGCGGACGGTCCGGACGATGAGAAGAACGAACTTAGAGGACAGGCCCTTATTTACAGAGCCTGGGTACATTTTCAGCTGGTTCAGTTATACGGAATGAGATATGATGCAGCGGGAAATAATACGCAATTAGGAGTTCCGATTGTTTTAACTACAGATTTCGAACCTATAGCACGAAGCACTGTGGAAGAAGTATATCAAAGGATCAACGACGATCTGGATGAAGCGATCGTTTTACTGGATGGAAGCGGTCAGGGAGATGTTCCTGATCTGGACCTTAGTGTTGCTCAGGGCCTAAAAGCAAGAGTATCACTGGTACAGGGTAATTGGGCCGTAGCAGCTCAGTTTGCAGCCCTGGCTCGTTCAGGATATACTTTAGCCGATTTTGATACGTATTTCAACAGCTTTAGTGATTCCGGTAATGGAGAATGGATGTGGGGAAGCCGTGTTCAGGAAGATCAGTCCGACAGATTTGGTAACTTCGGCGCATGGGTTTCAAGAAACTTCAGCTCATCCAATATCAGAGGAAATCCTAAGTCGATAAACAGTTTGCTACACGCTACGATCCCTGTGACTGATGTAAGATCTCAGTTATTTGATCCTACGGGAGATCACCTTAATCTGCCTCCGGGCGTTGAGATCTCTTCAAGACACCAGAGATTCCCGTATACAAACCAGAAGTTTATTGCCGCCGGAACAGGAGACAGTAGAATGGATACTCCTTATATGAGAGCTCCCGAAATGTACCTTATTGAAGCAGAGGCAAGAGCCAGAATGAATGATGATGCCGGAGCGGCAGCAGTTTTATTTGAGTTAGGATCGGTAAGGGATCCCGCATATGTACTATCTGTCAATACCGGACAGGCATTGATCGATGAGATCCTTCTTCAAAGACGTTGGGAGCTTTGGGGAGAGGGCTTTAGATTCTACGACTTAAAGAGGTTAAATCTTCCTTTAAATAGAAATGGAGCAAACCATCCTGCTAATGTGGCCGTAATATTTGATGTTCCGGCAGGAGATCCGAGATGGCAGTGGCTTATCCCACAGTCTGCTTTGGATGCAAACCCCTTATTAGAACAAAATCCATTATAATTTTATTTTAATTTAATTTTTTTATTATTTGTAGTCCATCACCTGGCAGCCTTAGGTTGCCAGGTTTTTATATAAAGCCCCAAAAACAAAACTCAGTCAAAAACCGCGTTTACTTCCTTCGCAGACCCTTTGACTCATTCTTACTTTTAATCACATTTCTTTCCTTCTAGTTTTATCCTGAATCTAAAAATGATCCAGGATGAAAAAACTACTCACGGCCATTACAGCAATGCTGATATGTATCTCATTGCAGGCACAACAGAAACAAATAAGCGGAAAAATTACCGATCAGGACGGACTTCCTTTACCCGGAGCTAATGTCGTGATTAAGGGAACCAAAATAGGCACTCAATCAGATTTTGAAGGAAACTATTCTATTACAGCCAGTTTAGGACAGATACTTGAATATTCTTATGTCGGTATGATTACGGCTACCAGACTGGTTGGAGCTTCCAATACAATTAATGTACAACTGATGTTTGCAAGCAATTCATTAGACGAAGTGGTTATTACCGGATATAGCACTAGTACCGTTACGCGCTCTACCACATCCGAAGTCAACATCCGAAGGGAAAAACAAAAAGCCAGGCATGCACAGCTGGCCAGGAAATTACAGGGACAGGCACAGGGAGTACAGATCCTGAGTAATAAGGACAATAAAGTAAAGTTGTCTAAGCAAGAGCCTTTGTATATCGTAGACGGCGTTCCGCTGCAAACTTCTTATAATACCCTTGCAAAGAAGATAGATCCGGCAAAAATAGAAAGCTTAAATGTATATAAACCCAATAAGGCCACCCGGCTTTTCGGAAATATTGCCAGGAACGGTTGTGTGGTCATCAGGACCAAAAAAGGGAATTACCGCGTAGAAAATGACGAATCCTATGCCAGTATCAGTGAAAATCAGTTTGAACATGTGGCTTCCTCACCTTTATCTACCTTCTCCATAGATGTGGATAAGGCTTCCTACAGCAATATAAGACGTATGATCAACGGAGGGGTTTCTCAGATCCCTGCGGATGCGGTTAAAATTGAAGAGATGATCAATTACTTTAATTATGATTATCCTCAGCCTCAGGATACTCATCCTTTTTCTATAAATACCGAAGTAAGCCAAACGCCCTGGAATGAGCAGACCAAACTGGTGAAGATAGGCCTTCAGGGAAAAAAGTACAGCAATGAGGAGATCCCTCCGGCAAATCTGGTATTTCTTATAGATGTATCGGGTTCAATGTCATCGCCAAATAAATTATCCCTGCTAAAGCCGGCCTTTAAGCTTCTTGTTAATCAGCTTAGGGATGAAGATAAAGTATCTATTGTGGTCTATGCCGGAGCGGCGGGAGTAGTGCTCGAGCCTACTCCGGGAAGTTCCAGGAAAAAGATCCTGGAAGCATTGGATAGATTAGAAGCTGGCGGATCTACAGCCGGAGGAGCAGGAATAAACCTTGCTTATAGACTTGCTGAGAAAAACTTCCTTAAAAACGGGAACAACAGGATCATCCTGGCAACAGACGGCGATTTTAATGTGGGAATATCCAGTGATAAGGAAATGGAAGAACTCATAGAAGAAAAGAGAAAGTCAGGAGTATTTTTATCGGTCCTCGGATTCGGAATGGGAAATTACAAAGATTCAAAACTGGAGATCCTTGCCGATAAAGGAAACGGGAATCACGCCTATGTCGATAATATGCAGGAAGCGCAGAAGATCTTCGGAGAAGAGTTCGGAGGTACTTTATACACCATTGCCAAGGATGTAAAGATCCAGGTAGAATTTAACCCTGCCAAAGTAAAAGCGTATCGCCTGATTGGTTATGAGAACAGACTTTTAGCCGATGAAGATTTTATAGATGATACCAAGGATGCCGGAGAACTGGGGAGCGGGCATACCGTAACGGCCCTGTATGAAGTGATCCCTGTAGGTGTGGAAAGCAAGTTTCTGGCAAAGCTGGACGATCTTAAGTATACCACAAGGAATGAAGGAGGAAATTATTCTGATGAGCTGCTGACGGTAAAATTCAGATATAAAAAGCCAACAGGAACCCAGAGTGTACAGATGGTAAAAGTGGTAAAAGACGAACTCAGAAATGCTTCTTCCGATCTGAAATTTATTTCGGCGGTTGCCTTACTGGGAATGAAATTGAGGAATTCAAGGTTTCAGAATGGAGCCTCTACAGAACAGATCATTGCACTGGCAGAATCGGGAAGAGGGAAAGATAACAACGGATACAGAGCAGAATTTATAAGATTGATCAAATCATTTTACCGCTTGTAGAGTGAGGTTTTTAGGTTGGTGACCCCTTTTAGGGGAAGAAAAGAGCGCTTTATGCGCTCTTTTTTTATTTTTCCATTTTAAAATAATAATCTGCCGAATGTTTTCCGGAGCCGTAAATAAGAAAGAACAGACATAGCAGAAAAACAGTAACAGATAGAATAAGATTAGTAGTATTCATTTCCCCTATAAAATTAATAAGGATAGCCCCGATCAGAATAGGTAGCTGTGCCAGCACAGACCATCTGGTTAGTAATCCGAAGGTTATCAGAATACCTCCCAGCATATGCGCCGGAGCAACATAATGAATGACCAGCATGGCCCCTGCAAAATTCTGAAAAGGTTTAAAGAGCGCAATTAAATTCTCACTGTTCGCAATAAAAGAGGTCCCTTTTATAAAAAGAAACACCCCCAAAGCGATACGTAACAGGTCCAACGGATAATAAGTATGCGCATTGGCCCATTTGTTTAATGATTTTACGACACCCATAATTTTAGGAATTAAGTTTCTATGTAAATTACTGATTTTTAACCAAATAATCAAGTTGTATGTAATAGACCCCCGTTGGTTTGGTTTAATTTGATTAATTTTAAAAGAGAAAATCGCAGATTCGGTTTTAGTAGCTAAACAATGTATTAATGCCTGTTTTACAGGAGATTTGGGGTATCCGAAAGGGCTCATCTGTAAAACACCGCCGATGTTTTAAAAAAATACCGCCGTTGCTCAAAATATATGTCGACGGTATTCAAAGCATATATCGGCGATATTCAAAACACATAACGACGTTGTTTAAAATAAATATCGTCGTTGTTTAAAATATATATCCAGGTTATTTGAAAAATATACCCAGGTGATTTTAAAAATGCATTGATATACGGCACATACCTAAGCGGTTTTCCGGAACAAATTACAATTGCAAACTTTAAAATAATGAAGAAATATTTCTGTTTTTTTCTGATGCTGCCCTCATTCCTGGGAGCACAGGAAATACTCCCGGAGAGAGAACGGGCAATCGTCGTAGATGAGATCCTTGCAGACCGGTTTAATAACCTTCTGCCACAATTAATGGACAGGACCCAAATAGATATGTGGGTCATCATCTCCAGGGAATACAACGAAGACCCCGTTTTAAAGACCATGCTCCCCGCCACATGGCTTAATGCCCGACGCAGGACCATCCTGGTGTTTTACAGGGATAAGGCTAAGAACACTATAGAGAAACTGGCCATAGCCCGCTATAATATCGGGAAGAACATTGTCTCTGCCTGGGATAAAGAAAAGGAACCGGACCAATGGAAGCGGCTCGTTCAGATCATTGAAGAACGTAATCCGCAGAAGATAGCCCTGAACTTTTCTACAGATTTTAATATTGCAGACGGCCTGGTAAAAACAGATTATGAAGAATTTACTTCATACCTGCCATCAAAATATAAACAGAAGATCGTTTCGGCAGAAAAGCTGGCCATCGCCTGGATAGAGACCAGAACTCCCCGGGAAATGGTTATTTACAATCAGCTGGTTGCCATTACTCATAATATTATCGAGGAGGCCTTCTCCGAAAAAGTGATCACTCCCGGTATAACTACCACTACCGATGTAGAATGGTGGATGCGGGAAAAGGTTACACAACTGGGCCTGGAAACCTGGTTCCATCCGTCGGTAGATATCCAGCGAAGCAATGAAGTATTGGGAAATCATCTGTATTCCTTCTCTAACAGGCCGGAACAGATGGTTATCATGCCAGGAGATCTGCTGCATTGCGATTTTGGTATCAGCTACCTCCGCTTAAATACCGATTGCCAGGAACTGGCCTATGTCCTGAAACCCAATGAAAAGGAAGTTCCCGACTTCCTGGTAAATGCCCTTAAAGAAGGTAATAAAGTACAGGATTATCTTACGGATAATTTTGTCACCGGAAAAAGCGGAAATGCCATTCTGCTCAAAGCTCTCGATGAGGCGCGAAAAGCAGGGTTAAAACCAGCAATTTACACCCACCCGCTGGGAAGTTACGGGCATTCATCAGGCCCGACTATCGGGATGTGGGATGCGCAACAGGGAGTACCGGGAGCCGGAGATTATCCCTTGTACCCCAATACGGCTTATGCCATAGAGTTGAATACTACCGTGAACATTCCGCAGTGGAAAAGAGATATCAGGGTTATGCTGGAGGAAGCCGGATTTTATGGAGAGGATGGTTTCAGATATGTAAACGGAAGACAGACAAAGATCCTGACCATTCCGAAAACGGAAGAACATCTGGGAAATTGATTTATACCAAATAGAAGACTGTTAAACGCTTTAAAATGAAACTATACATACTTCTTTTTTTAGGATTTATAGGGTATTCCTACAGTTCACCGGCTTTTCAACAACCCGAAAAGCAGAAAATAATACTGTTCTGGGATGTGTCTCTTTCTATGGAAAACAGGAATATTAACGGGGAACTTGATTACCTGAACAATTTTTTTAAAGCGGATGAGGTTTACGACCTGACATTGATAAAATTCAATTCTGAAGTAGTGTTAAAAAAACAGTTTAAACTGCTTCAGGGAGATTGGAACGAGCTGAAGGAAGAGCTTATCAATTCTGTTTATGACGGGGCCACATCCTATCAGTGCCTTGATGAGGCGCAGGCAGGAGAGAGGCTACTGATCTTTTCAGACGGGAATGAGAATATGGCAAGAAGTAAACTTCCGAAGGGAGCCAAAACCACTTTTGTAAATGCGGTCAATCCTTATAAAGCTGATATAAAAAAGAAGCTGAAAGAACATCAGGTAGAAACGGTCGACCTTATTCCCGAAAAGCCGGAAACCCCGGAAGGAAGAGTCCTTTATACCGGAACCGTTTACACCAAAAATGCTCCCCTGGCCGGAGCAAATGTGCAGATAAAGAATTCTGCCAGAGGTACGGTTACAGATATCAACGGGAATTTTGAGATCTATGCGGAGGAAACAGACACCCTTGTATTCAGTTACCTGGGTAAGGGCCTTCAGCAGAAAAGACCGGATAAGATCGGGAAGATGGATGTATGGCTGGATCACAGGGCACTGCAATTGGATGAAGTGGTGGTGGAAGGCGAATTGCAAAAGCAAAAAGATCAGCAGAACACGGGTTACGGTAAAAAAGACAAGGACCGTGTCGGTTATGCGGTATCTACGGTAAAAAGCGGCGATATTAACAGTGTCGAAACCACCACGGGACAGGCATTGAACGGAAAGGTTTCCGGCTTAAATGTAGGCCCGACCGCCAAAGCCGGACAAAGCGACCTGAGTAAGGCGGTTATCCGGGGGATCAGTTCCTTTAAATTGACCAATCACCCGCTGATCGTAATAGATGGAGTACCTCTCAACAGGAGCCAGCCGTCTAACGAATTCAACAGTGCAAGTAATTCTTTTTACGATTTTATAGACCCCAACAATATTCATGAGATAACGGTCTTAAAAGGCCTGGCTGCGAGTAACCGATATGGCAGCCTGGGGAATAACGGGGTTATCCTGATCACTACTAAAACTGCTTATGCCGAGGCATCCGTCAGCGGAAAAAAAGATAAAAAAGCACCCGAATATATCGAGAGGGTAGAGGAGAAGGAGGCATTGTATATTACCGATATCAGGAAGCAGCCCGGTACCGAAGAGAAGTATGAAACCTATCTTACTTACAGAAGCCTTTACGGAAGATCGCCTTCTTTTTACATTAATGTGTATAAGGCTCTTAAGGAGCAAATGCCTGAAGAGGCCGGGCATATTTTAATGAATATCGTAGAAAAATACGAAGACAGGCCGCACGTACTGAGAATGCTGGCCTATACCCTGGAAGAGGATAAAAAATATAAGCTGGCAACAGAGATCTATGAAAGAATAAGAACGATAGAAGAGGGAAAAGCCCAGGCATTGCTGGATCAGGCAAATATCGATGCCCTGAATAAAAAACCTAAGGAAGCCTTTACGCATCTTGCCGAACTTCGCGCAGATAAGTCGCATAACAATTACGATCTTAAGAAAATGCTGGTAAATGACATCAGGCACCTGGTCCGCAATTCCCCGGAACTCAGATCCGATCCTGAAGTTCCCGCCTTTTTCAAATCGAATGTAAGTTATGCAGCCAGGATCGTCTTTGAATGGAATGATCCCAATGCAGAATTCAACCTGCAGTTCATCGATCCCAAGAAGAATTATTCAGACTGGGAACACAGCCGGAATGATGCACAGCAATTTACAGAGCATCAGAAAACCGGACTTTTATCGCAGGAGTACATCATAGAAGAGGGGCCGAAGGGAATGTGGCTCATCAACCTGAAATACCTGGGTAACGGCTCGTCAGAGCCCAGTTATTTTAAGGTAAAACTGATCAATAATTTCGGGAAACCGAACGAACATACGGAGATCAGGTATTTTTCTGCAAGGGAAACAGGCCTGAACCAGAATATATTGAAATTGTACGTAAACTGAACCGGTTTTCGGAAGTGATACACGCTTTCTGAAATCCTAACTCATACATACCTGGAATTTAATGTTTTATGGTATAATTGTTGAGGTGTTTTTAGGACTCAAAGCAAACTTAAAAAGTAATTATCTGTATGAAAAAGTTAAAATTCCTTTCGTTTTTTCTGTGCTTTTTGTGGATCAGTCAGTACGGAAACGCTACAAATGAGCTCTCACCAATAAATGATAAACCGGAGAAAATTACCATTCTATGGGATGGTTCCTGGTCGCTTAACAACAAGAAACTTAACCGGGAACTTAATTTTCTGAACGATTATTTCAATCACCTTAAAAATGTAGAGGTAGAAGTAGTTTCTTTTGCCTATCAGCACGTATCCAGAAAAACCTTTAAGGTAAAAAAGACCAACTGGAAAGAGCTGAAGGAACATCTGGAGAAAACGGTTTATGACGGTGCCACTTATTTCCCGAATGGGATAGATAAGATAGAATCTGATGAAATACTCCTTTTTTCGGATGGCTATTTCTTCAACAATAAAAAAGACCGGAAATACAAAAGCCCGGTTTACTGTATAGTAAGTGTTGAGGATTATAACGATGGTGTATTGAACACCCTGGCGGTAAACTCTAACGGAAACATTATCGATCTGAATAATGATCCGCACAGCAAAAAACTTCAATTGGTCAAGAACGCCGATATACGTTACCTCAAATCCAAAAAGGCTTCAAAAAACAAGACCATCAGGATCTCAGGAATGGTATGCAATTTCGGGAAACCTTTAAACAAGGTGAATATTGTTAACAAAAGCACAGGTACAGGTACGGTAACCACAGAAAAAGGGATCTACCAGATAAAGGCGAATGTCAATGATAAACTGGTATTCTCTCACCTGGGATATGAAGATATAGTAGTTACGGTTACGCCTAACAGCAAAGCACTAAATCTGAATATGATACAGGGAAGGGAAGAACTCAACGAAGTGGTAATTACCCAGGATACCATTAGCGGAACCGCCAGTTCTGTAGATTTCGGAAGAAGTAAGAGAACAGCGGCAAGTGTAATTCATATCAGATCCGAAGACTTTAATCCCAGTGCTTTTTTCCTTGCAGATGCAATAAACGGTAGAGGTTCAGGGATCTTTGTGGATGGCTTCGGACAGAACGCAAGGATCTTTTTAAGAAATACCCTTACCAGACTGGGAGGATCCAAAAGGGTACAGCCTTTATATGTAATAGATAACACTCCGATTACCCAATATCCCGATTACCTGGATCCAAGGCTTATCGAAGATGTGGTGATCATCAAATCTTTGGCAGGAGTGGCCAGATACGGTTCTATAGCCAGAGGTGGGGTTATAAAAATCACCACCAGGAATTATGCAACCGCCCGAAAGAGGATACAGCGTGAAAAGGATAGTATGGCCCTGTTAAATAAAAAACTGTATCAGGATGATGCGGTAGACTATGCGGAGATCCCTCTGTCGGAGCCTAAGTATATGGAAACCTATCATGTGGAGAGTTCTTTGGAAAAAGCCTATGAGAAATACCTGGAAGACCGCTTTGTATACTCGAGTTCCCATCAGTACTATATTAATATGTTTGAATATTTTATAGAAAGGGGAGACCGGGAAAAGGCTTTTAAGATCCTCTCGAACATTATGGAAGTACACTCCGGAAATACAACGGCATTAACCACGCTTGCGCATATTTATGAATCTTTGGGCGAGCAGGAAAAAGCATACAGAGTGTATAAGCAATTATTAGTTAATGATCCAACAAAGTTTACTACCCTCTATGGTTTGATCAATCACTATAAGTTGAAGGGAGAATATAAACTGGCAGCTTCGGTCCTGGAGAAATTTATTTCGGAAACAGAGATCAAAGATCCCGGGATGTATCAGTTTATCTCACATGAAGCTACCTCTCTGTATCATGCGTTACAGGCTTCCGAAGCGTTTAGCTCTAACCTGGAACCCTTTATTATAGATGACAAATACGATGCCCGTATTGTGGTAGAATGGGATAATCCCGATGCACAATTCAGCCTGCAGTTTGTCAGCCCTGATAAGAGGTTCTCTACCTGGAAACACGATCATGTAAATTCGGGAGAGCGCATCGATCAGGAGAAGGCAAACGGATTCCAGATGCAGGATTTCTACATAGAAAAAGACTTTGCAGGCACATGGCTGCTCAACCTGAAATACTTCGGGAATACCGGTTTTAATCCAACTTATTTTAAGGTAACGGTTTACAGAGGCTTCGGTACTGAAAGTGAGACCAGAGAGGAATCATTTTTTACCGTAGACCAGCAAAATGTCAATCAGACCTTAAAGGAAATAAGGGTAGGTCAGAGGTAGATCACACCTGAATTACCCCGAGGTTAAACGGTTTTTCTATCGGTGCATGATCCGCTGCCTCTATTCCCATGGAGATCCACTTTCTGGTGTCCAGCGGATCAATTATAGCATCTGTCCATAGGCGGGCAGCTGCATAATAAGGTGAAACCTGTGCATCGTAGCGGGATTTGATCTTATTGAACAGTTCCTGCTCTTTTTCCTTGGATATTTTTTCGCCTTTCTTCTTAAGGGAGGCGGTCTCTATCTGTAAAAGTACCTTCGCAGCCTGGGCTCCTCCCATTACTGCCAGCTCGGCACTTGGCCATGCTACTATAAGTCTCGGATCGTATGCTTTTCCGCACATAGCGTAATTTCCGGCTCCATAACTGTTACCTACAACAATGGTAAATTTGGGAACTACCGAATTACTCACGGCATTTACCATTTTAGCTCCGTCTTTGATAATACCTCCGTGCTCACTCTTACTTCCTACCATAAAACCGGTAACATCCTGTAAAAAGATAAGCGGGATCTTCTTCTGGTTACAGTTGGCAATAAAACGGGTGGCCTTATCTGCAGAATCCGAATAAATAACCCCTCCGAACTGCATTTCCCCTTTTTTGGTCTTAACCACCTTTCTCTGATTGGCTATGATCCCTACTGCCCATCCGTCTACGCGGGCATACCCGGTAATAATGGATTGTCCGTAACCGGCTTTGTATTCTTCAAATTCAGAACCGTCGACAAGCCTTTTAATGATCTCGTACATATCGTACTGATCGGCTCTCGATTTTGGGATTATTCCGTAAATATCTTCTTGTTTCTCTTTGGGTTTTACCGCTTTTATCCTGCTGAAGCCGGCTTTTTCGTAATCACCTATCTTGTCTACGATATTCTGGATGGTCGTAAGCGCATCCTTATCATCTTCAGCTTTATAATCGGTTACTCCGCTTATTTCGCAATGAGTAGTGGCTCCTCCAAGGGTTTCGTTATCTATGCTTTCTCCGATAGCTGCCTTTACCAGGTAACTTCCCGCAAGGAAGATACTTCCTGTTTTATTTACGATAAGTGCTTCATCACTCATAATTGGTAAATAAGCACCACCTGCCACACAACTTCCCATAACCGCAGCGATCTGGGTAATTCCCATACTGCTCATCCTTGCATTATTCCTGAAGATGCGCCCGAAATGTTCCTTGTCCGGAAAGATCTCATCCTGCATTGGTAAATAAACCCCGGCACTGTCTACCAGGTAAATGATGGGCAACCTGTTTTCTATGGCTATTTCCTGAGCCCTGAGGTTCTTTTTTCCTGTAATCGGGAACCAGGCACCTGCCTTTACCGTAGCGTCATTGGCAACTACGATACATTGTTTTCCTTTAATATATCCAATCTTAACAACAACTCCTCCAGACGGGCATCCTCCGTGTTCTTCATACATTCCATCTCCGGTTAATGCACCTATCTCGATCTGTTTCGCACCCTTATCCAATAAAAAGTCGATACGCTCCCTCGCCGTCATTTTTCCTTCACCGTGGAGTTTATCTATTCTTTTCTGACCGCCGCCTAATTTTATTTGAGCCAGTTTATTCTTTAAATCGGAAAGTAGTAACTTATTGTGATCTTCGTTTTTGTTGAAGTTGATATCCATAAAATTGTATTTATTGCGGCAGAATAGTCGAAGCAATGATTTTATTACTTACTAAGATATTCTGTTTTTTTACTTTATTGCTTAATTTTTCCCGGGATTCGGGAACGGATGCTAAAATACGAAAACCTTATATTTTTTATTACTTAAAAATTGATTAAAAAATCAGATATTTGTAATCCTAACTCCCCGGAGAATCGCATTAATTGCTTTTAAAATTGCACAAATGAGAATGAATAAAAACACAGTACTCGGATACGCAACACTCATCATGATAATAGTAGGAATATGTTTAATAGCACTCGGAGCATTCAGATATCACGAAGTATCGGGATACGGTTTTGCTGCCGTTGGTATTGGCTTCTTTGCTATAGCATGGGTATTTAATGCACTTAAGGGAAGAGTGTGATCATATAATTACATAACCAACTTTTTACAATTAACTAATTATGTCAGACGATAAGAAGGTTATTTTCTCCATGTCCGGAGTATCAAAGACCTATCAAAGTACCAACAAACAAGTTTTAAAGGATATCTACCTCAGTTTCTTCTACGGAGCCAAGATCGGTATTCTCGGTCTCAACGGATCGGGAAAATCCACTTTGCTGAAGATCATTGCAGGTGTGGAAAAGAATTATCAGGGAAATGTGGTCTTCTCTCCCGGATACTCTGTGGGATACCTGGAGCAGGAGCCTCAGCTTGATGAAGACAAGACCGTAATTGAAGTGGTCAAGGAAGGAGTTGCCGAAGTTGTGGAGGTCCTTGACGAATACAATAAGATAAACGATATGTTTGCGCTGCCGGAAGTTTATGAGGATGCAGATAAGATGCAAAAGCTGATGGACAAGCAGGCAGAACTACAGGATAAGATAGATGCGACCAACGCATGGGAACTGGATACCAAGCTGGAGATCGCCATGGATGCGCTTCGTACCCCGGAACCGGATACTCCTATCAAAGTACTTTCCGGAGGGGAAAGAAGAAGGGTGGCGCTTTGCCGCTTGCTGCTGAAGCAACCCGATATCCTGCTTTTAGATGAGCCTACCAACCACCTGGATGCCGAATCGGTACTCTGGCTGGAGCAGCATTTACAAAATTACAGCGGTACCGTTATTGCCGTAACGCACGACAGGTACTTCCTGGATAATGTTGCCGGATGGATCCTGGAACTTGACAGGGGAGAAGGAATTCCATGGAAAGGGAACTATTCTTCATGGCTGGATCAGAAGTCCAAAAGGCTGGCGCAGGAAGAAAAGCAGGCCAGTAAAAGAAGAAAGACCCTGGAGCGGGAGCTCGAATGGGTTAGGATGGCACCTAAAGGCCGTCAGGCAAAACAAAAGGCACGTCTTAATAATTATGACAAGCTGCTTAACGAAGATCAGAAAAAGCTGGACGAGAAGCTGGAGATCTATATTCCTAACGGACCCCGTTTAGGAACCAATGTTATTGAAGCCAAAGGGGTTTCCAAGGCTTTTGGCGATAAATTACTCTATGAAGACCTGAATTTCACTTTACCTCAGGCAGGTATCGTGGGGATCATCGGGCCTAACGGAGCAGGAAAAACCACGATCTTCAAAATGATCATGGGTGAGGAAGCACCGGATAAAGGAAGCTTTGACCTGGGAGATACGGCTAAGATCGCTTATGTAGATCAGAGCCATTCCAATATAAACGCTGAAAAATCTATCTGGGCTAATTTCAGTGATGAACAGGAACTGGTCATGATGGGAGGGAAGCAGGTAAATTCCAGAGCCTATCTGAGCAGGTTTAATTTCTCGGGAAGTGAGCAGAATAAAAAAGTAGCTACCCTTTCCGGAGGGGAGCGTAACCGACTGCATCTGGCGATGACCCTTAAGGAAGAGGGTAACGTATTACTGCTGGATGAGCCGACTAACGACCTTGATGTAAATACATTAAGGGCTTTGGAGGAAGGTCTGGAGAACTTTGCAGGCTGTGCTGTGGTTATTTCACACGACAGATGGTTCCTGGACAGGATATGTACGCATATCCTGGCTTTTGAAGGCGATTCTCAGGTATATTTCTTTGAAGGAAGCTTCTCCGATTACGAAGAGAACAAACGCAAGCGTCTGGGAGCAGATGTTACGCCTACAAGGATCAAGTACAAAAAACTGATCAGGGATTAGTAATCTCCTGTTTTTAAATTATATAACCCGTTAATTCAAGTAATTAGCGGGTTTTTTGTTGCATCTAAGCTCAGCTTTAAGCTATAACTGTAACAAAAGAAATATTTCCCATACCTATATAATACACGATCACTTTTCGAAAAGAACCATCATGAAAAAAAAGTAGTATTTATTTTACATTTTTTTCAATATTAAAATTATTAATTCGTAATTTTTTACCCTGATTAAGGAAATAAAAAACAGATTTTGTACAACCACTTTAAATACTAACTAACTATGTCTGATGATTTTGATTTATTAGAAACCGATTCTTCCTCCGAACAGGAAAAAGTTGATGTTAATTGGGGCAAGACCATTGACCAGATGAAATCCAAGTTATCTCAGGAGCAGAATCCTGAGGTACGTCAGAAAATATTGAATGCAACATTAGACGATGTTGTAAAAATGGCAGAAACAGACAGAAGATCTCTTCTTGATGCCATTAAAGACCTTACGGATTACCAGGATGAGGTAGGGATCATCTTTGAAAAATTCTCTACCCTTAATGCGGAAGAACAAAGAGTAATCGATGATGCCCAGAAAAGACTGGAAAGAGCAAAAGCAGAATTGGAATCTGCCAGGGCAGTAAAAGATAATTGGTGGAATAACCTCTTTGGCCGCAAAAGCAGGATAAAGAAAAAGGAAGCCGAATTAAAAGCTGCCGAAAAAGAAAGGTCCTATGCAGATTCCAAGGCCAAGCAGATGTTTCAGGAAAGAATTGAAAAGGCCGATATTCAAACCCTGTTAAGCGAACTTTCCTATAAAAGCCAGGCAGCGGTCAATCGTTTAAAGAACCGTGAGGTAGAGATCAAGGAAGTGGAGGATAAATTACAGGTAGCCATTGTAGAAGCCAGTAAGAACCATACCAGAGCCCTTGAAAAAAAGAAAGAGACCGAGGAAAAACTTGAAGAACAATACGCTTTGTTAAAGCAGGCCCGCCAGGAGCTGGATGAGGTCGTGGATAAGCAATCTGCAGAGTATTCCAATGCCATCAGTAAAGTAACCACAATAGAACAGAAGGTTGAAGAACTGGAAGGTTTAAAGAACGCATATATTACTTTGGCCGCCAGTAAGGACAGTTTTGTTCATAAACACAACCTTACGATCAAGGTACTTACTTCATTGAGAAGTAATTTACAGACACACAGGGCCAAACTGAAATCGGATACCGAAGAACGGATCAAGTACTACGACGGATATGTAGTAGCACTTAAGGCCAGGACCGATCAGGAGTTTGCAGCCATTCTTGAACACCTCGGAGTACGCACGGACGAGCATATCGGGCAAACCCTTGCTTCTATGCATACCGCCAGTTCCAAAGCCCGTCAGAGTATGATGGAGAATATTCCGGTACACGAGAAAGTAATGAAAGGAATTTACAGCAGCTATGCCGAATCACTTCAGGAGATAAGGGCAAAAGATTCTGAGATCCGCAAGGATTTTGCCAACAGATACGGAATAGATATGAAAGAGCTGTTCGAAGAGTATTACAATTCGGATAATAACCCACCTTCAGATGAGGGAGGAGATACATCCGGAGATCAGCCTTCAGACAATTCCGGCGACGATCTCCTGTCGTAAGAAATATACTTTAGCCTCCCTGCAGTAGGCAGGGAGCTTGTTTTATGTTTTAAGTTTAAACCGATCAAATGCCTGTTAATCAGATAGTCACCCCTTTGGACTCTGCGGTTTTAGATTCTAAGGAGCAATACTCTTTTTACTTTAAAATGGTAGATCATGTGCTGAACGAATTGCTTTCGGCACTGAGAAAATACTATATCTGCTCCAATCAGGAAACCGTATTCTTTAAGCAGTATTGCGAGCTTCTGAGCTATTCCATAGAAGCAATGCGGGTTAAATATATGTATGATGAAGAAGAGAACCTGAGAGTGGATCTTACGGATTCGGGTTTTCCGAATTACCTGGAACTCAGATACCTGTATAATGACTTACTCTTAAGGCATGAGCATATCGGTAAACTCCCGGCAGTAGAAGAGTTGAAAGCAGAATTTCTCGATAGCCTGATGAAAGACAAAAAGCATGTTTCCAAAGAAAAACTGCACCAGGCATCTTCTATTATTTACTATACCACAATCGATAAGAACTACATTTTTAAGCGCTTTGTACAGGGTAAAATAATAGAGACCGAAGAATACGATGCTTCCTATCTGGTGAGCTGGAGTTTTTACGATATAGGCAGCAACCGTCCTTTCGTATGCTTTATGTACTTTGATTATGACGGAAAACGAATAGATGAATACACTCCGGAGATCTACGAGACCCTGCAGCAGGTAGCTGACAGGAATATGGACCTGGATGCTATGGCCTACGGAATAGATAAAAAACTGGATAAGGTCCGGCCGAAGAAGATCAGAAGGATAGACCTGGGGCCTTTACACACGGTTTTTGCAAAGGACGAGAATAATATAACCCATGTGCTGCTGAGCAGTATTGCTAAAAAAGATATCGAACTGTCTTCTTTTGCGCTTTCCCTGAAAATAGATCAGGCGGTCAGTACCGGGGTTTTTAAGGAAGGAGGCCTGTTATCCAGCCAGAAGCTTCAGATATGGAAGGTAGAGCGTGCAGAAAAGTATCTTTTTGCGCCACACAGGATCATTCAGCTTTTATATGCTAAACTGCCTAAGTTGATAGATTCGTTATCGGCAGAACCTTTTGAAGCTAAAGAATTAAGAATTTAAAGAACAACTAATCACATCTTCATGGAACACAATACAACTTTTCCCATTAAGAAATCGGAACTCGCTATCGTAAGGGACGAGGCATCCTCCTATTTAAAAGGAATACAGTGGGAGCAGGGGTATAAAGCCAAAAACAGGGATAATTCTAACAAAAAGGAAGATAATATCCTCCTTTATTTATCTAAAGCAACCAGCGGGAGCGGTACCAGGGAAATTACCTCGGTATCCAAGACCATCCTGGCCTTGAAAAAGAGGCTGCTTCCCGATTCTATTGCTATTCCCCTGTATCTGAACCAGACCCTTTTTTCAGTTCAGGAAGGAATAAGTATTGGTATCTGGCTTAAAGACAGTTATTATGATGCATCCGGGCTTTCCGTACTCAATGAGGCTAAAGCTACCCTTAGCGGGGAACAGAAACGGGAATACGAATCCAAACTAAATACGGCCACGGCATTTATGCTGTTCGGTACGGCCTACTATATTTTATACGAACTCAGAGATAAAGCTTCGGACGACCTGAGTGTGATGAAGAATAAATTTGCCGGGATCCCGGAACTTTCCCTTCAATCACCTCTAAAAGGTATTTCCTGTGCCTTATTTTATTTTGACAGGTATTTAAACCATCCGGACCTCATTACTTCCGATAAGGATGTAATTGATTTTGCTGCGGTGTATTTTGAGGCTCTTATCGATGAAATTCAGCTTCGCAGAAGTTCTCTCGATCATACCGAGGTAATAACAGATCGCACCTATAAACTGGAAGATTCGGAATTTGCCGTTTCCGGCTGGGAAAATGTATTTGCCGGAGCAGCTAAGAGTGTGGAGTTTAACCAGGTAAAGTTTGAAGATATAGTCGGGAATAGAGATGCCAAGCACTTTGCCCGAAGGCTTACCGAACGTATTTTAAGTTACGATTTCAGCACCAAGAAAAACCCTTTTCAGGAACTGGGAGGTTTTATGCCGGTATTTATGGGCTATGGTATCCCCGGAACCGGGAAGAGTATGCTTATCGCTGCCATAGCTACTATGCTCAAGGAGCGATGTGAGCACCTGTCTATCCCTTTCCTTTTTCACCCTATGCCCGATACGCTGATATCGACTTTTCAGGGCGGCTCGGCCGAAAAAATGGTACAATGGATGAAACCTATGCAGGATCCAACCCGGATCATTTTTGCGCCTATAGACGATGCCGAGAATAACCTCCAGGAAAGAACAGCTCAGGGAGTCTCCGCCGGGGTTAAGGAAGTGATAGGTGTATTTTTAAGATATACGGAAGGAGCTTATGCCGTGAATTACGGGAATAGTTCCATTGGGCTGTTTACCAACCTGCCGGAACAGCTGGACAAAGCGGTTATTTCGAGAATACAGGGAAGGTTTAAAATAGACGGGGCCAGGACAACTGCAGACTTTCTTGATCAGGATTATCTGTGGTGGAATAAACTGGAAAAAACAATGCCCGATTTTGTAAATATGAAGGATCCGAAATATACCTACCTGAGCGATCAGGGCCTTGCTGCCAATCTGGGGGAGATCCTTCAGCAGGTAGAAAAACCGACCGAAGAGCGGGTACTGGAAATATACGATAGAATTGAAAAGGATCACAAGACTTCGGAACATGAGTTTTATGCAGACCTGTATAAGGAGATACAGAAGCAGTTTCCCTTCTTCTCTTCGAGGGATGTGCGAAATATTCAGAGTGCCGTATCTCTCAGACTAACCGATTTTGACCTGCCGGAAGAATGGTTTGATAATCCGGAGGCCTATTTTCAAAAGGATTACGATACCAAATATGCCATGTTGCAGGAATTGATGAGAGCGAATATGAAAGGATTGAACTTTTCAGATATCAGAAGGCAGGAAGTCGTAAGGTATCTGGATAATATGGCCATTATTGCCGATACCGACTTTAAACGCAAAGTAGACAAGCAGGTAATGCAGATGAATATTAATCTGGAAGCCGGAAAGGCTTTTGACAAGCAGAACGGAAAGTAAAATGGATAAATTAAAAGCAGAAAAACTATTTGGAGGTGCTTTGGTACCTGTTACCGGATCGTTGGTAGAGCGGTATAATCAATGCCTGACCATGATCGGGCAGACCCCTACCGGGCTGGATGGCTTTTCTGTGGACGGGATCGGATGGAGCCCGGAAATTGCAGAGGAAAAGAACGATCTGTACTATCTGAATAACGGAGAGGCAAATCCGCATGCTATTATTATCAGCCCTATGCAGGAAGGAAGGCCGGTTTATGTTCCTTTTCACAGTTTTGACAGGGAGATCATGGCTATCATATTCGATACCTATAGCGCGGTTTTAAAAGATATTACCAAGGACGGAGCGGTCTGTGTGGACCTCGATCAGTATATAGATGCATTTTACGAGCCATTCGATCTCTTAAAATATAAGAATATCTCCGTAGGCTTTAAGCTCCTGAACGAACTGGATAAAGTGCAGAAAGAGCAGCAGGATCTTATAACTCATTTTAATGAAGGCAATAATTTTATAGATGAGGAAATACATATTCAGCTTTTGGCTTCCGCCCGTAAATACGGCGACCTGAGAAAAAGGAAGCTAAGCCTGAAACCTATTGATTATAAGACTTCCTCCTTCTATACTAGGGCATTTGGCGGGGTTTTTATCATCAGGAAGTTCGCCAGGCCTATTATGATCTTCGAATCGCGGGAATGGCATCAGAAGGCAATTCAGGATACGTTGCACGATGTGCTTATCTATCATATTCAGGACAGAGAACTGATCGCGCAGCTGGAAAAGAACATCCTTATAGATTACAACCTCAAAAAGGTTGTTGAGACCGAGCGTTATGAAAGGATCAAAAAACACATCCTTATCGAACAGCTTGAAGAAATAGAACACAGTACGGAAGAGATCATCAGTAACCAGATATTATTTAAGAGTTATCTGAACAAAATGGATATTTCAAGGAGAAATATCGTAATGGGAGTAGAAAGGTATAACGAAAAAGTGCTGATCGATAAACAGTTAAATGTATATGATCATATAGACCATCAGTTTTTTCATGCCCTCTGTGAGCCGCATGCTACCTTATCTGAAAAGCAAAAGGACCTGATCTGGAAGCTTTTGATCAAAATAGCTCCCAAAGACCCTTTATTCCTGTATTGGTACGACAAGGAATCTTTTTATGAAACCTATAAAAAGTGGGACTCGTCCTATCAGGAATGGATTATAGATTATATTAAAGAACAACATAAAAATGAAGAATCATGACACTGGAGATCATTGTTTTTATAGCCGCTATATTACTTGGGATCCTCCTGTACTGGAGGGAATCCAGAAATAATTCACTTTACCGCTTTTTTAATAAGCTGGCAAATGCCAAAAAGCTACAGATGAAACCCGACGACCGCAAAGGTTTTTTGCATCAGCAATCCTTTATAGCCCGCCTGGTTTATATTCTGCTGTTCTTTTTGCTAATATATGGAGGAGTGAGTGTACTTACTCCCCTGAACATTTTTAGTTTTCAGCTGTTTACCGCTTCTGTGGTAGGAATGCTTATAGGGACCTATATTGCTTCAGCCATTGTATTTGCCAATAAGAAGATAGATGACAATAAAGGAGCCTTTGATGAAAAGTTCGAAAAAGGGAAGGAAATGGTATCTGATATTTTCTCAGATAAGAAAGAAGAGACCCCAGAGGAGGATGTAGAAAAGAAACCTGCTCCCGAAAAGGAAGAGAAGAGCGCCAGGGAGCGCTTAAAAGATCAGGGATTGCTGTAACCTAACTTAAAAATACCAAAAATGATTAAACGAATCTGGCAAAAAGGAAGAAAACAGAAGGTTGTACTTATAGTAACGGGCTTTGTCCTGTTGCTCCTTCTTATCATTATGAGGGATGATTATCAGCCGGCATTGCTGTTCCTGAGGAAATACATCTTTATGGGGCTTCTGGCTGGGGTTGTTTTATATTTTGGGATATCCAGGTTCAGGAATTCGGAAAAGATAGGCAGGCGGATGCTTATTTTGGGGCTTACAGGCCTGTTCCTGGCTGCGGTTTATTTTGTGGGATGGAATATGGGGATGTACAGCTATATGCAGAAGTACAATATTTTTAACGACCTGAACTTAATAGAAATAAATGAACTCCCTCTAACAAGGAATGAACGTATACAGCCTTATAATAATATTGTGACCATGGCTTATGAGTCGGTTTCGGAGACCCAGGAGGTTTCCCCTCCGCAATTGGTAAGGGTAGATAATGTAAACCAGTGGACGATGGCCGTACAGCCAGCCAAGGAATATTTCTGGCAGCGGGTTAATGACAATACCGAAGAGATCTTTTCGGTTTCCAGCACTTCACCTTTTCCCAGGTTTTCCGGGGAGAACAGGGTGGGAGTAACCTTTTCCATCGGGGAATCCCTGGCTTTTAGCAGGAATACCTATAATGCAGTGGTACAAAGGTTCAATCCCTGGCAATTATTGACCATGGAGCCCGATCAGGTGTTTTATATGAAGAATGATGAAGGGAAATGGGTTCAGGTGGTCAGTCTTATCAGGTGGAAAGGTTTCTTTTTTCCGTATCCCGTATTTGGAGGGGTGATGGTCATAGAGTCCGGAGAGCATAATTTTGGAGATTATCTGGAACGTATCTTTTTGGGAAAGGGAACCTATATCAGCCCGAAAAAAATGAAGAACTATTCCTATTTACGGGGGCAGAATACATTATCCGAAAAAGTATCCCGCTTGCAGGCACAATCGCTTATGTTCCTGGGTGGGTTTACAGACCCCCTTCCGTGGAATATGGAAACCGCGGTAAAGATCCCCGATCTTAAAGAAGATCAGAATGAGCAACCCTTTGTTACCGATTTTAATTTTGACGGAGTAGACAAGGAGGCCTACGAAGGGCTGTATCACTGGTTTGGCCTGGAACCGGTGGGAGAGGAGCGAACCAGTCTTGCCTTTAGTGTTTTTGTTCCCGCCGATGGTACCGACAGGCTCTGGTATTACAACCACGCCAAAAAGAAAGAAGGTAAGGCAGGAGTATCTGCAATGCCTTTAAAGGTAATGGAATCTAAAAAAGAATACGACTGGTCTGTAAATGCCCCGGTAGAATTCAGACCGTATATAAAGGAAATAGCCGGAAGGAAAAGAATGTTCGTCCTGACCACTATAGCTGCCAAACGGGACGAGAGCAAGAAATTTGACGGATCGGCCACTCCGGATCTGGCTTTGGTAGATGTAGAATACAGAGATGTGATCTGGATAGATGCAAAACACCCTTCAGACTGGGATAAAAGTATTTATACACAATTAAATGAAGTATGGAGGTCTTCTGAGAAGATCGGACATTATTTTCAGGAGGAAAACCGGTTAAAGGATTCTGTTCCGGAATTACCGCTAAAGGAGCTGGATTCTGTTGTTATGGACAAACGGGCGGAAATTAAAGCAGAGACAGACAGTCTGAAGCTATCAGACAGCCTGCCTGCGGGAAAACAATAATATTATTGATACCAGTTCCTTAAACGAACCTCTATTTTCTTGTTTTTATCATTTACAAGCTTTTTAAAAGCCTGGGTATCGCTTATGTTGGGCCTTCCCCTGTAATGATAAGGATATACGATCTTAGGTTTAAAATCGAGAACTGCATCTGCTGCCTGCTCCACGTTCATGGTAAACGGAAGGTTCATACATACAAAAGCAATATCAATATTCTTCAGCGCCCTCATTTCCGGGATATCCTCGGTATCCCCGCTCAGATAGATCCTGTTTTTACCCAGTTTTACCACATATCCGTTACCTCTGCCTTTGGTATGGCGTGAAGTTTCATCTTCCGGAAGGTTATACATAGGAATGGCTTCGATATTAATATTCTGAATGTCTTTTTTCTCACCATTATTAATGACCACCAGTGTTTTTTTGAATTCTCCCGGTAGTCTGTCTGCAACAGCCTGAGGAACTACAAATGTAGCTTTGGACGTTTCTATGGCTTTTAAAGTAGCGGGATTGAGGTGATCTCCGTGTATATCAGTGATCAAAATAATATCGGGGGCCTTCAGGCCTTCAAACTTGGCGCCTCCGCCAAAGGGATCCACATATATTACTTTATTGTTCCATTCAAGGGCCAAAGTACCGTGAGTAATAGGGTGAATACTGATATCATCTATTTTATCCGGACTGATACGTTGTGAAAATACCGTAGTGACCATTAATAATACGGGAAGGATAATTAGTTTTTTCATGATTCTTTTTTTATAAAGATAGTTGCTTCTTCTTTTATATGGTAATCAGGGCGTTTTTAAAACAGATTTACAGACGGATGTTTTCTTTATAAATGCAAAAAAAGAAATTTTTCACTCCCGAATAATTTTTTTGACTTTTTCCCGTTCTATAAAATTTGCTTCTTTTCAGGAAAAAAATCCAACTCATATAGACGATTTTTAACATTACTTCCAAGAAATTAATCATTTTATCGTCTAATTGGTCGAAAAATTTTTTGGCTGCATTTAAATCCTTAAAATTGTTCGGTTATTGTTCAAAAAATTGAAAAGAATCCTCATTTCAATACTTGTATTTTTATGCTGTTTTTCTGTAAGGGCACAGGAAGATAACAGTCGCGTTATGGACAGCATACACAGTGCTTTTTCTCTAGCAGAAGAGTATCAGGCCAGATATCAGCTGGTGAACTCTACGGAAAAAGCATTCGATGTCATCCGTTTGGCTAAACGCCTGGAAAACAGCTACTACCAAAGTATCGCCTATAACTTAATAGGTATTAATTACGAGACCATCTTAGATTTTCAGAAGGCACAGGACAGTTATAACAGTGCTCTTTCCCATGCGTTAAAGATAAAGAACGATACCCTTACAGGGCGGATCTATAACAACCTGGGGAATATAGAATATATGGCATACGACGATTTTGACAAGAGTAATGAATATTACAATAAGTCTATCGACATTGCCAGTAAGCAAAACGACATAAGAGAGGTGATCCCGCCTACATTGAACCTTGCCTGGAACCATCTGGACAGAGATGAGCTGGAAACAGCCTTTAGTTACCTGACCAGTGCAAAAAGCTATATAGAGTTACTGGACGAGCTTGATGATCATATCTATATTAATTACCTCTTCGGAATATACCATACCAAGAACAGGGAATACGGACAGGCAATGGAAAGCTTTAACAACGCCATTGCAATAGGGGAGCGCCTGGGTAGTTTTCTGGAACTCTCCGATGTGTATCTGGCGCAGTCAAAGTTATTTGCTTCGATCAATGAGCCAACAAGGGAAACAGCAGCCCTGGAAAAGTATTATGAATACAGGCTTCAGGTTTCCGATATAGAAAATCTAAAGCAACTGGCTATTGTTGAGTCTAATAATAAAGATGAGATCACGGCTACGGAAAGCAGGGATAGAAGGAACGGAGACCCGGTAGCGGGCCCGGATGAAGATGCAGGTTTCTTTGAAAAATACAAACAACTTATTATTTATGCTTTACTCGGGTTGGCGTTTGCTGCAGTTGTTTCTGTAATTGTATACCGAAGCAGAAAGTCGCAAAAAAGACTGACCGATATGCTGGAAACGAGAAATGAGCACCTGGAAGAAGCCAAGGAAGAAGCCGAAAAACTTTCCCGATTAAAGTCGCAGTTCATTTCTACGGTAAGTCACGAGTTGAGAACACCGCTGTACGGAGTTGTCGGGTTGACTTCCCTCTTACTGGAAGGAAATACCTTGTCATCTGAGGAGAATCAGTATTTAAAATCCCTTAAATTCTCCGGGGATTACCTTTTAAACCTGATTAACGATATCCTTCACCTGAGTAAGATAGAATCTAATAAAGTGATCCTGGAAAAACGTCCTTTCAATATCCGCGACCTGGTTGAGGATGTGATCAGTTCGTTTAAATTCCAGCTGGATCAGAAAAATAACAAGATCCACCTGTATATCGATAAAAAGATCCCTCCGTTCCTTCGTGGAGATGAGGTGCCTCTTTCCCAGATACTGATCAACCTTATCGGGAATGCCGTAAAGTTCACCTCTTACGGAAATATCTGGATCTTCTTAAAACTGACGAATATTTCGGAAGAAACGGCGGCTATCAACTTTATTATAAAAGATGACGGACCAGGTATACCCAAGGAAAAACACGATGAGATCTTTGAGAATTTCTCTCAACTGGACAGAGAGAACAACGAATATCAGGGTACAGGGCTCGGATTGTCTATTGTAAAGAAGCTGGTTGACCTTCTTCAGGGAGAGATCAAGCTGATAAGCGATGAAGGAGAAGGAGCTACCTTCAGTTTTAACCTTAAGTTCGATACCGTTAAAGAGAGCAATGCTGCCATTGAAAGGCGTCAGACAGAAAGTGTATCTGCTCCCAGCACTATGCCTTCGGAAAGTATTTTCGGCAAGGGTTACAGAGTGCTTATCGTAGAAGATAACAAGATCAATCAGATCGTAACTAAAAATATCCTCCTTAGAGAGAGTTTTGAATGCGAGGTGGTAGATAACGGACTCTCAGCTATAGAATACGTTAAGAACAGCAAATTCGACCTGGTGCTGATGGATCTGAATATGCCGCTGATGAGCGGAATAGAGGCTTCGGCCAAAATCAGGGAATTTGACCAGGAAACCCCTATAGTTGCTCTTACCGCCGTAGAAATTGAGGATGTTAAGGAAGATATTATCAGGGCCGGTATCGATGATATTATCAATAAACCTTTCGATAAAAGCGAATTCTACAAGGTAATTATCAGAAATATCAACAGGAGGGCAGGTAAAAAAAAAATGAGTGTTAGCTAAGTGGTAATTCCATCTTTATATTGCTCCTTAAATAAGGTACATTCTTCTCCAATTCAATTTCTTTAAAACCGTATTTTCTGTAAATGTGTATTGCGTTCTCTAATTTGGTGTTGGAGTAGAGAAGAAGCTTGTCCCACGACTGTTTCCTGGAAAAATCAATACAGAATTCCATTAGTTTCTGGCCTATCCTTTGCCCCTGGAATTTAGGGTCAACAGCCATCTTTCCTAATTCGTAAACCCCTTCTTCTACCTTGATAAGAGAAAAAGTGCCTGCTATTTCCTCGCCCATTCTCGCAAAGAAAATATGTCCGCCTTTGTTAATTATATTCTCCTCACATCTGCTCAGCAGATCTTCGTCGTGAGGTTCAACAACAAAATATTTCTTTAGCCAGGCTACATTCAGTTCTTTAAAATCTTCTGCATATCTGGTTTCAAATGGAATGATCTCCATTTCCTGTGTCAATGTGGTCTGATATTTATTCATGATCCTGTCGCTTAGTTTTTCTTTTTCCATTTGTGTTTCAAAATGATGTAAATGTTCAATAAGATTGTCTGTTTGCTTTTGAGTGAGTTGTTTTACTTCACTTTCAATAACTCTCCATAGTACTTTTAATTCTGGCAGGAGTGCTTTTCCTTGTGAACTAAGACTGATAAGTTTGATCCTTCCATCGGTTTTATCATCTGCAAATTCGATCAGCTGTTTCTTTTTTAGTTTGTTAATTGCCTGTGTAACAGCTGGTTGTGAAATA
Organism: Leptobacterium flavescens; assembly: GCF_010671605.1. Taxonomy (GTDB): domain Bacteria; phylum Bacteroidota; class Bacteroidia; order Flavobacteriales; family Flavobacteriaceae; genus Leptobacterium; species Leptobacterium flavescens. The sequence continues at coordinate 617,451 of NZ_JAABOO010000002.1, read as the reverse complement.
TGCAATAACTCCTTGATCTGAGTAGTCGTGGTAATTTCCTGATCTACAATGATCTTGAAGATAGGGAAGTGGTAAGGATCGAAATCTATATTTGCTCTGTCATAAACCAGTTGGATCTCTTTCATTACCCGCTCACTTAACCGGGCCATTCGCGACCCTAATCCTAGTTCTTTATAAGTATTAAATACATCCATATAAATATTTATATAAGTACTTATGCAAATATAATAATTTTAATCAAAACAAAAGGGAAGAGTCTATTTTTTAATAAAATCGGAAATAAGGTAACTGATAAGTTTCCCGGTCTGCTGTGTTTCCCTGGCATCTTCCGGGTTGGGGGCAGCTTCACAGATATGAATATAAGAGGCCGTTTTCATAGCCCCCAGATTATGGATCATTCGCCTGACCTCCGTGCTGCTAAAGCCTGAGGGGGTCATAGCACTGCTGGGAACATTTTCTATGGCATCGCAATCTATTTCGATCCCGAAGTTATTTCCGCAGATAAAATCCCTGATCTTTTCAAAAGCCCTGGTCTCATCAACCGTTTTTCTGAGTTTCAAGCTTTCGAAGGTTGCGTATTTAACCCTTCTATCCTTTTCCATAAGCTGAAAAACAGCTTTGGAAGTATAATTTTCATGAATACCGTAGATAAAGTAATTTTTCAGAAAACCTTCCTTCATCGCAAAGGTAAATCCGTTCCCGCTATGCCTGCCCTCGCGATCTCTCAGATCGGTATGAGCGTCGATATTGATGGCATTTACGGAACGCCCCAATCCTAATGCCACTCCCTTGATGATACCATAGGCATTATTATGACCGCCTCCTATAACAACAGGGATCTTTCCGGCAGAGACGATGGTCTGGATAATAAAAACCACTTCTTTATCTATCGTATCCGTAAATTTTCTGGCGACTTTTACTTTTTCCAGCGGATCCTTATCTAATTTTTCCAATGCTTCCATCTCTTTGCTGAAATCGAGATATCCCATTAAGAACATTTTAGATTCTTTGAGGTAGGATGTGTATTGAATATTCAGCAGGGAACGCAGGCCGGTTTCCCAGGCATATCTTGTTCCCGGCTTGCCTAGATTGCCTACTACACCAAGATCTTCCGGAATACCCAACAGTACGAACCTGGCCTTTGAAGCCCTGAGTTGATCGCCTATTTCCATATCGGGAGAGGGGAGTTCTATCTTCTCTCCAAACTTGGTTTCTCCCTTCCTCTTATTGATATAGGTGTTAATTTCTTTGTGAGAATAAGTCTTCAGGTATTGGTACATGGAATCTTTAAAGTTGTAAATTTGAAAAAATAAACTATCTGTAAATCTAAAAAACTATTTTAACTCGTATATACAAAACAAGCGCAAAAACGTTAAAAAAAAAAGCGCGAATTTAAAATCGAAATATTATGACTGAATCTAAAAACAACAATGGATTAAAAGTAATTGCAATTTTACTTGGTGTGGTTTTGGCCGGAACATTATTCTATACGGCTAGTCTTTACAACGATAAAAAAGAGACTACTGCAAAACTCACAAACGAGAAAAATTTGGTTGTTGAGGATCTAAACAATCTTAAAGCTGATTACGATCGAGCTATCGAAGAGAGCGAAACCACAAATCAGGAACTTGTAGAAGCTAGAAACAGAATAGCACAATACATCGACTCTGTTAAAACTATGAAGGCAGATATCTCTGCACTTTACAGATACAGAAGACAGGTGAGATCTCTTGAAAAGGAAAGAGAGTTTCTTTTAGCTCAAAATGATTCATTGCGTAAGTCGAACACTTTATTAGCTATGGAGCGTGACAGCACCTTTGTAGCTTTGGAGAAACAAACAATTTTATCGGATTCTCTTGTTACACAGAACACGCAGTTAGCTAAAGTAGTAGAGATAGGTTCTGCACTGAATCTTTCTAAATTCTCAATCGACGCTGTAAAAGAGCGTACAAGCGGAAAACTGGTTTCTACCAACAGAGCTACCAGAGCTGATAAAATTAAAATTTGTTATACAGTTGCAGGAAACAACATTGCAACTTCAGGAGACAGACAATTCTATATTCAGGTAGTTGATCCTGCAGGAAACATTCTTGGAGAAAACGGAACAGCTTCTACAGAAGAAGGACAGAGCGTTACCTACAGTAAAGTTTCTAATTTCTTCTATGAGAACAGTGCACTGGATGTTTGTGATTACGTAAGCAAATCAGGTGATAAATTTGCTAAGGGAAATTATGAAGTAAAAGTTTACGATGCTAAACTAAGAGAGTTAAGTACTTCAAAATTTGCACTTAAGTAAGCAATTCACTAATCAATAACTGAAAAACGCTCCCATCGGGAGCGTTTTTTTATGCTTTTTACTGAAGTTTTCCGTTTACCAGAACCTTATATATCAGGTCTTCCCCAAAGGAATAGGGGAGATAGTAGTAGGAAGATATCTTTTTTGTTATGATAAGGTTGGCGGCCTTACCTTCTGTAATACTTCCGTGGGTGTCGCTTATTCCCATGGCATAGGCACCGTTAATGGTTGCTGCATTAATTGCCTCTTCAGGGGTCATTTTCATTTTAATACAGGCTGTACTTACGACAAAGTTCATATTTCCGCTGGGAGATGAACCCGGATTGTAATCGGTGGCCAGTGCAAGTGCCAGACCCGCATCTATCATTTTCCTTGCCGGAGTATAGGGGATACTCAAAAAATAAGAACAGGCGGGTAAAGCAACGGGCATTGTAGCCTCTGCCTGAAGCAGGCTATCTATATCCTCTGTCCTCATTTCTTCCAGATGGTCTACCGATAGTGCATTGTATTTTATCCCGGCCTGAACCCCTCCGATAGCATTAAACTGATTGACGTGGATCTTAGGGATAAGTCCGTGTTCCTGCCCTGCTTTTAAGAGACGTTCCGTATCGGCTACGGAAAAATACCCTTCTTCACAGAAAATATCTATATAATCGGCGAGTTTCTGCTCTGCAATTTCCGGGAGCATGGAAATAACCTGGTCCAGATATCCGTCTTTATCCGATTTAAAGTCGGAGGGTAGAGCATGTGCCCCTAGAAAAGTAGCTCGTACAGGAAGCTCGTAATTCCTTTTTAAACGCTGAATAACCTTTAGCATTTTAATTTCGGCCTCCGGGTTGAGTCCGTATCCCGATTTTATTTCTATAGCCGTTGTTCCCTGACATATTGCTGTTTCCAAACGCAACCTCGATTGCTCGTAGAGTTCGCTTTCGGAAGCTTCCTGAAGCTTTTTTGCCGAATTGAGAATACCACCGCCACGTTTGGCTATTTCTTCATAACTAAGACCGTTGATCCGATCTACGAACTCCTGTTCTCTGTTTCCGGCATAGACAATATGAGTATGGCTGTCACACCATCCGGGCATGACAATTCTCCCCTCAGCATCTATGATCTTATCTACCTGCATTCCTGAAGTATCCAGATTGCTCATCAGGCCGAAATCCTCAATCTTTCCGTCCTTTACATAGACATAGGCCTTTTTAAGGCTGGGGAGCGATTTCATTTCTTCTCCGGCCACCTTTTTTACGCTCTGATCCCGTATCTGTAGTAATTCTTTTATGTTCGTTATTAGTAAGTTCATCAAAATCTAAATTATTCGGTTTAAAGGTAATTAAAAAGAAAAACCCTGACGGTAATGCCAGGGTCTCTTTTTGTATTTTCAAAAACTCTTATTTAAGAGATCCTGTCATGTCTTCGGGTCTTACCCATTCATCATATTCTTCCGGACTTACATAGCCTAAGTTGATGGCTTCTTCCTTCAGGGTAGTTCCATTCTTATGTGCTGTATTAGCTATTTCTGCCGCCTTGTAATAACCTATCTTGGTGTTAAGAGCGGTAACCAGCATAAGCGAATTGTTCAGTAACTCCTTTATTCGGGTGTGGTTGGGCTCAATACCGGAAGCGCAGTGCTCTTCAAAAGAAACACAGGCATCTCCCAGTAACTGGGCAGACTGAAGCAGGTTAGCAGCCATCACGGGTTTGAATACGTTTAATTCGTAATGTCCTTGTGTTCCACCAACGGTAACAGCTACATCATTCCCCATAACCTGAGCACATACCATGGTAATGGCTTCTGCCTGGGTTGGGTTTACTTTTCCAGGCATAATAGAACTTCCTGGTTCGTTGGCCGGGATAATGATCTCTCCGATACCACTTCTTGGCCCGGAAGCCATTAAACGGATATCATTGGCAATCTTGTTCAGGGAAACTGCCAGTTGCTTAAGTGCTCCGTGCGTTTCAACGATCCCGTCGTGAGAAGCTAAAGCTTCAAATTTATTTTCCGCAGTTTTAAACGGCAATTCCGTAAAAGTGGCAATAAATTCTGCAACCTTTTCTGCATAACCTTCCGGCGTATTTAATCCGGTTCCTACTGCAGTACCTCCCAATGCCAGTTCGGAAAGGTGATCCAAAGTATTGTTCAGCGCCTTTAATCCGTGGTCCAGTTGGGAAACATAACCGGAGAATTCCTGCCCGAGGGTGAGGGGAGTGGCATCCATCAGGTGGGTCCTTCCAATCTTCACCACATCTTTAAATTCTTCCGACTTTCTTTTAAGTGTATCTCTTAACCGGGTAACTCCCGGGATCGTAACTTCTACGATCTTTTTATAGGCCGCAATGTGCATCCCCGTGGGAAAGGTATCGTTGGAAGATTGAGATTTGTTTACATCGTCATTAGGCTGGATCGTCTTTTCACCTTCACCGATTACTTTTCCGGCAAGCTGATGGGCTCTGTTGGCAATAACCTCATTAACATTCATATTGCTCTGTGTCCCCGAACCTGTTTGCCAGATCACCAACGGAAATTGATCATCGTGTTTTCCTTCCAGAATTTCATCACATACCTGGGCGATCAGATCTCGTTTTTCGACGGGTAATACCCCCAATTCACAATTCGTATAAGCAGCTGCCTTTTTTAAATAGGCAAAACCGTATACAATTTCCAAAGGCATTGAAGCCGATGGTCCGATCTTAAAATTATTTCGGGAACGTTCGGTCTGGGCTCCCCATAATTTATCGGCGGGTACTTTTACCTCGCCCATGGTATCTTTTTCTATTCTGAATTCCATTATGACTGTTAATTTTAGTGCTACAAATTTACTATTTTGTCGTCTATTTGCTTCCGGCTTTACTGCTTTTTTTAACAAAGTACGAACGATCGGATTTTTAAGGCCTCAAGAAAATTTTAAAAATGCCCGGAATGCTTATGAAAAATGGATTTTATGCAATATCTTTGGGCTCGAATTCGAAAATTTCCGGAAATTATGTTTGATTTTGATCAATACTTAGGCTTTTTAGCATTTTTGACCATCCTTACCATAGGTTTTTGGTTAATGATCTTTTTGTTAACCTTCGTTATCCCTTATTGGATAGGTGGTTCGGTTATCGAGCTTCTTAAAGAGCGAAAAGAAGCTAAAAAAGCCAGACGAATCGAATAAAAAAAAGAAGCCATTTGGCTTCTTTTTTGTTTATAGGGGTCGGGGTATTTCTTAAGGCCTTCCGAATTCTTCTCCTTCTTCAAAATCCTGTTGCTGTCCGCGTCTGTTTCTACGCTGAGAATCTCTCTTACTCTGATTAAATCTGTAGGTGAATGCCAATCTGGCTGTCGTTTGCCTGAACTGGAACTCACTGTCTATAAAATTAAAATCGGTAAGGGTTTCACTTCGCCTTCTCGAAGAATTGAACACGTCGCTTATATTGAGAGATATGGATCCTTTATCTTTTAAGACATCTTTGCTGAATGCCAGGTTAAGTGAAAATAGTCCCTGGGTCTTTGTCTGAGCATTCTCATTTGGACCTCTGTAGAACAAACGGGTTTGCCAGTCGATCTTAGCCGGTAAATTAATGGTCGAATTCAATCTGGCGAACCAGCTGACATTGGAATTGTCGAAATTCTGGAAGAATTCGTCACCGTCGTCATTTACAAAGGTGAAATCGCCGTCTGTTACCGAATAGAAGAGATTGAAGTTCCCGTTCAGTCTCCACCATTTGTACGGGCTGTATGAAAGCGTAAACTCAACTCCATAACGGTCGTTGGTAGACAAGTTGGTGGGGAATCTTATATTGATAAGATCTCCGTTATCCGTTCTTTGATCCGGATCCGTAAAGGTGATAAACTGGAATACATCTGTAGATCTCTGATAGAAGATAGATCCGTTAAAGGTGAATTTTTTCCATCGCTTTAAATAACCCAGGTCAAAACCATTGGTAAATGCCGGCTGTATATCCGGATTTCCCTGGAAGAGGTTCGCTTCACTACTTCTTGATGGGAAAGGGTTGATAAAACGTGATCTCGGCCTTCTGATCCTTCTGTTATAACCAAAAGTAATGCTTTCGGTCTGGTTAAATTCATAACCCAGGTTAACAGTAGGGAAGAGGCTGGTATAATTCTGTGTAGACACATCGTTGGTCGTTACCTGATTAACCACCACATTGGTCACTTCCGTTCTCAGACCTAAAAGGAAAGACAGTTTTCCTACCTTGCTACCGAACTGAGAGTAAAATGCGTTTACATCCTCATCATAGATAAGGCGGTTAGACAGGTTGGTATCTCTGTCCAGAACCCCTGTGTTGATATTTAAGGTATCCACACTGAAATCGGTATCCAGTTCTCTGAAATTCCCTCGATATCCGGCTTCAAACTGTGCATTTTCTCCGATAGGAAGTACATAATCTGCCTGAAGCAGGATCCTGCTCTGGTCTTCCAGGGTTTGTACATTTTCCAGTTCGTCCGGAGTAGCTGCGATAAACTCTTCTTCCGTAATGATCGAGAACTCATCTTCCTGACTGTTCTCTACCTGGAAGTCTACGGTGAGGGTATGACCGTCCTTTTTAAAGTTCTGACTGTAATTAAAGGAGTACTGAAAGGTCTTGTCCTCTTCATCTTCATTGTCTATACGCAAACTTCTACTCGTCAGGGCCCTGTTAGGATCGAACCTGAGCGTATTGTTATCTGTAGTGCTTGAGTTGTTACTATTCCTGTAGAATACAGAGTTGATAATGGTGATCTTATCGGAAAGGAAATATTCCAGGCCGAGATTGGTATTAAATCCTTTTCGTATCCTGTCAAAATTCCTGTCTTCTTCAATAAAACGGTTATCACTGAAGAAGTTTTCTGAGTTGTTTTCTGCGTTTCCGGGAACTTCCCTGTAATTATAACCGGAAGTGTTGAAAAGGTTAAAGTTCTTGCTTCGGTAATTAAGGTTTACAGAAGCTCCGTGATTGTCGGGGACCCCTGTATTCACACTTACGGAACCGTTCAAGCCCTGTGCTTTTCCTCTTTTAAGGATGATATTCAGGATCCCTACAGTACCTTCCGCATCGTATCTTGCAGAAGGGGAGGTGATCACCTCTACTTTTTCTATGGCGTCTGCCGGAAGCTGACGCAGGGCATCGGTAGAACTCAATCCTACCAGTCCGGAAGGTTTTCCGTTAATAAGGATCCTTACATTGTCATTCCCTCTTAACGACACATTTCCCTCAACATCAACGGAAACCGAAGGAACATTATCCAGTACATCACTTATAGTTCCTCCTTTTACGGTAAGGTCCTTTCCGACATTGTATATTTTTTTATCCAGCCTGATCTCTACCTGGGTGCGCTCTGCAACTACTTCAACTTCATCCAGGGCGGCTACATCCAGCTGAAGGGAGATAGGCCCGAGATCCATATTTCCTCTGATCTGTTTATCCTTGATCTCCACAGATTTAAAGGAGATATATTCTACTTTTATATTGTAGGTACCGGGAAAGATCTCGATTTCAAAGGCCCCTTGTTCATCTGTAATACCCCCTGTAAGGAGGTTTGCCCTTTGGGTATGCTGCAAGCTCACCGTTGCATACTCCAAAGGCTGATTGGTGTCTTTATCCAAGACGGTACCTGATATTTTTACTTTTTTAAACCCCTGACGTTGTTGTGCCAGAGAAAGGTTTGATGCAGCCAGGACGGCTACGATCAACATCAAAATTTTCTTCATTTTAGTGTTTAGTTAGCAATTTCTATTAAAACCGTCTCCTACCCCTTCTGGATCGGGTTCTTCTACTTTTTCTCTCTTTTTCCTGGAGTTCTTCCAATTTGGTAAGTTGCTCTTCAGAAAGGAATGTTGCCAGTTCGGTACGTTGTTCTTCCCGAAGTGCTCGCATCATTTCACCGGTAACCCCCTGGGTTTCCCTTTTGTCAAGGATTTCCTGGGTCTTTTTGTTGTACTTCAGGAAATTACTTTTCAAAAGCGCTTTTTGGAGGTCATCTAATTCTAACTCTTTTCCGTATTTTTCTACCTGGTCATCAATAAAATTCTCGATGTCTTTCTGATTCCATTTCTTGCCCTGCCCTTGCTGGGCCTGAACAGAAGAAGATAACCCGCAGAAAAGAAGGAAAAAAAGAACAAGTCTTAGTGTTTTCATTAGTGGTGTTTGTTAGAGTTACTGAGCTTTAGATTGCTAAAGTAAATGAAGGTTTAATGGGCCTTGGTTAAATATTTGTTAAATAAAAAACCGGCATTTTTACACCGATTTTGTATTCAAAAAAGTGTATTGCTAAATAATATCGATTATACTTTCGGGCGGTCTTCCAATAACGGCTTTAGTTCCGTTAATGACGATAGGCCGCTCAATAAGTTTTGGATTTTCTATCATGATGCTGATGAGTTGTTCGTCATTTAACAATTTTCCTTTAAATTGTTCTTTCCAGATAGCTTCATTTTTCCTGATAAGATGCTCCGGTTTAATATCGAGAATATTGAGAATATCTCTTAACTCCTTCTCGGTAGGTACATCTTCCAGATATTTTACAACTTCGTATTCTTTTCCTGAATTCTCCAGTATTTCAAGGCCTTGCCTTGATTTACTACATCTTGGATTGTGGTATATTTTAATCATTTTTTTAAAGTGTAATTCCGTATTCGTTTAAACTTGTTTTCAGGTCTGAAGCAGAAGTAAAACGTATTCCGTTTATCCCCAGGGCTTCAGCTCCTTCTATATTTCTCTGATTATCATCGATAAAGAGGGTGTTTTCGGGCTTAATATTAAAACGATCTATGGCAATATCATAGATCTCCTTAAAAGGCTTTCGGGTATTTTCTGCCCCTGAAACAACAATATCCTTAAACCAGTGCAGGAATTCATAGCGTTCCAGCGCAACAGGGAAGGTCTCGGCACTCCAGTTGGTAAGCGCATAGATCTCGTAACTGTCTTTGTCGAAAAGAGATTTCAGAAGGCTTACCGTTTCATCAATCGGGCCTCCCAGCATTTCTTCCCATCTGCCGTAATACATCCTGATCAGTTCTTCATGTTCCGGAAAAAGCGCTATACGTTCTTCGGTAGCGGTTTTAAGCGGTCTGCCTGCATCCTGTTCTTCGTTCCAGTCGGAAGTGCAGATATGTTCGAAGAACCACTGCATCTTTTCTCTGTCTCCTTTAAAAACATCCAGGTATACATATTCCGGGTTCCAATCGATCAAAACGCCTCCTAGGTCGAAGATAATGGTGTTTATTGTTTTCAAAATGGCTGGTTTTGGTTTATTCCTCTACTTTTTGCCCCATCATCATCAAATAGGCTTTTAAGAACTCGTCTATCCCTCCGTTCATAACAGCATCCGTATTTCCGGTTTCATATCCCGTTCTTACGTCTTTTACCAGTTTATAGGGGTGAAGCACATAATTCCTGATCTGCGACCCCCATTCGATCTTCATTTTGGAAGATTCGATCTCATCACGGGCAGCCTGGCGTTTTCTCAACTCTATCTCATACAACTGAGATTTCAGCATTTGCATGGCTTTTTCCCTGTTTTCCAGCTGAGAACGGGTCTCAGAGTTATGGATCACGATCCCCGAAGGATGGTGAGTAAGAATAGCTTTGGTCTCTACCTTGTTTACATTTTGCCCTCCAGCTCCGCTCGATCTGGCAAAATCCCATGAAATATCTGCCGGATTGATGTCTATTTCAATAGAATCATCCACCAGGGGATATACATATACCGAAGCAAAAGAAGTATGGCGTTTGGCATTACTGTCGAAAGGAGAAATACGAACCAGTCGGTGTACCCCGTTCTCTCCCTTGAGGTAACCAAAAGCGTATTCGCCCTCGATCTCCAGGGTAACGGTCTTTATTCCGGCAACATCGCCTTCCTGAAAGTTAAGTTCCTTGATCTTGTAGCCGCTCTTCTCGCTCCACATCATATACATTCTCATAAGCATGGAGGCCCAATCACAACTTTCCGTTCCTCCGGCACCGGCCGTGATCTGCAGTACGGCACTCATCTGATCTCCCTCTTCCGAAAGCATGTTCCGGAATTCTATATTCTCTATATGTACTGATGCTTTTTCAAATTGCTGATCCACATCCTCTTCGGAAGCTTCTCCTTCTTTGTGGAATTCATAGAGAACCTCCAGATCTCCCACCAGGGTCTTGGCAGTTTCATAATCTTCCACCCACTTTTTCTTGCTTCGGAGAGATCGCATTAAAAGTTCGGCTTCCTTGGGTTTCTCCCAGAAATCGGGAGCAAAAGTTTTTTCTTCTTCGTTGGTTATTTCTATCAGTTTGGCATCAATGTCAAAGATACCTCCTTAACGCGCCAAGGCGTTCCATAAGATCCTTTATCTGATCTGTAGTTACCATATAAATTCAATTTTGAACAAAAATACTATTTACGTGATGGTAAGAAAACTATTTTGTATAATTTTATAGCTTCTTCAACCAAAAAATTGATATGAAATGAGCGTACATAAAGTGAAAGATATTTTCGGTTTGTGTTGCCATTTGCATTAAAAAATGAAAACATTAAAATATTTCAGAATGAAAAAAATTCTACTCCTGCTCGCAGTCTTCACAGGCTTCGTAACGCACGCCCAATTCCTGGAAAAAAAGAAAGACCTTAAGAAATACGAAGGTTTTTTTGATTTTTATTACAGTCAGAAAGAAGATAAAATATTCCTGGAAGTATCCGATCTGAATAAGGAATTCCTTTATGTTTATTCGCTTAGCAGCGGAGTGGGAAGTAACGATATTGGCCTGGACAGGGGACAATTGGGGAACGAACAGGTAGTAAAATTTCAAAGGGCAGGGAATAAGCTCTTACTGGTACAACCCAACCTGGATTACAGAGCTATTACCGATAATGAACTGGAGCGCCGCTCTGTAGAGCAGGCATTTGCCAAGTCGGTTCTTTACGGTTTTAAGATAGAAGAGGAGAAAAACGGGAAGTTTGTCATAGATATTACTTCTTTCCTTCTTCAGGACGCTCATGGTGTTAAAAGGCGCCTGGCACAGCAAAACCAGGGGAACTACAGCGTAGATGCTTCCAAGAGTGCCCTGGCCATGGAACGCACCAAAGCTTTCCCTAAAAATGTAGAGTTCGAAGCCCTTCTTACTTTTAAGGGAGAGGCAAGAGGAGGAAATATCCGTTCGGTAACCCCGAACCCCAATCTGGTTTCGGTTATAGAACATCATTCTTTTATTGAGCTTCCGGATGCGAATTACGAAAAAAGGATCTTCGATCCGAGAAGCGGAGCTATTTCCATTTCTTATCTGGATTACGCAACCCCGGTATTTGAGCCTATCAGAAAAAGATATATCATTCGTCACAGACTGGAGAAAAAGGATCCGAATGCAGCTGTGAGCGAAGCTAAAGAACCCATTGTTTATTACCTGGACAACGGTACTCCCGAACCGATCCGATCGGCTTTGTTAGAGGGAGGAAAATGGTGGAACCAGGCTTTTGAAGCTATTGGTTTTAAAGATGCTTTCCAGGTGAAAATATTACCCGATGATGCAGATCCGATGGATGTAAGATATAACGTTATTCAGTGGGTACACCGTTCTACCAGGGGATGGAGTTACGGTGGAAGCGTGATAGATCCGAGAACGGGAGAGATCCTTAAAGGACACGTAAGTCTTGGAAGCCTCAGGATCCGTCAGGACTTCCTTATTGCACAGGCCCTGATGAACAAGCCTTTTGCAGAAAGAGATGATAATTACCAACCCATGCTGGAGCTGGCACTGGCCAGGATACGCCAGCTTTCGGCGCACGAGATAGGACATACGATCGGTTTTGCCCATAATTTTGCTGCCAGTGTAAGCGGAAGAGCATCGGTAATGGATTATCCTCATCCTCAATTCAGTGTAAATAACGGAGAGATCGATTTTAGTAATGCCTATGACACGGGGATCGGAGAATGGGATAAGGTAACCGTAGCATACTCGTACAGTCAATTCCCTCAGGGAACGAATGAAAGAAATGCGTTGAACGCTATCCTTGCCAAAGCAGGACAGGACGGTCTTAGATTTATTTCCGACAGCGATGCACGGCCAAGAGGTGGTGCGCATGCCCTTGCACATTTATGGGATAACGGAGCAGATGCTGTAAACGAGCTGGAAAATGTTCTGGAAGTAAGGAAAACAGCGATCTCTAATTTCTCTAAAGACAATATCAGGACGAACGAACCCTATTCGGTTCTGGAAGATGTTTTTGTACCCCTGTATTTCTTCCACAGGTACCAAACGGAAGCTGCTGTAAAGCTTATTGGTGGTCTGGATTATAATTATGCGGTAAAAGGAGATGGGCAACAGATCACGAAAGTAGTTGACAGCAAAGAGCAGAAAAAAGCGCTGGACGGGCTGCTTAATACCCTGAGTACGGAAGTACTGATCATTCCCGAAGACAAGCTGGCACTTTTTCCTCCAAGAGCTATGGGCTACGGAAGAAGCAGGGAATCGTTCAGAAGCAAGGCGGGAGTGGCTTTCGATCCTGTAAGCGCTGCTTCTACTGCCAGCGATATGACCCTGGGACTTCTTCTTCATCCGCAAAGAGCAACAAGATTGATCCAGCAAAAAGCGATCGACAAAAGACAACTGGGACTGGAAGAGGTACTGGACGAGCTTATCTCCAATACCATAAAGGCAAAAGCACAAAGTGGGTATGAAGGAGAGATCCAGCGTGCAGTGAATTACAGTGTATTAAGGCATATCATCAACTTATCTGCAGGAGAGCAAGGACCTTCTCAGCTAAAAGCCATTACCGATTACAAACTTGCCGAATTGAGGGATTGGCTGAAAACCAGGACTGGTGATGCTTCGGCAGCATTGATGAGCAGTGAAATAGATAAGTTCCTGAAGAATCCTAAAGGCTTTAAAAATACCCCGGCTCCTCAGATTCCTGACGGTTCTCCTATAGGTATGCCGGCCTGCGATTTTAACGGGTTTTAAAATTGAATAATGCTAGAAAAAGAATATAAATTATAACTAAAGAATCAATGAAAATCAATTTAATCAGCGACACTACTACACATCCTACACCGGGAATGCTGGATGCTATGATGAATGCCAGAGTAGGGGATGATGTGTTTAAGGAAGATGAGACCATTAACCTTCTGGAAGCTAAGGTAGCCGATCTTTTCGGGATGGAGGCTGCTCTTTTCTTCCCCAGCGGGACCATGGCAAATCAGACAGCTATTAAAGTACATACACAGCCCGGAGATCAGTTAATATGCGATAAATACGCCCACGTATACAATTATGAAGGCGGAGGTGTGAGTTTTAACGGGGGAGTATCCTGTAAACTGGTAGATGGAGACCGGGGAATGATGACGGCAGAACAGGTGGCGGCATCGATCAACCCTCCCGACTTTTATCACAGTCCGCTAAGTTCTCTGGTATGTATTGAAAACACAACCAATAAAGGAGGAGGTGCCTGCTGGGATTTTAGCGAAATAGAGAAGATCAGAAAAGTTTGTGATGATAATAAACTGGGCTATCATTTGGATGGCGCCCGTCTGTGGAATGCCCTGGTAGCTAAAAATGAGTCGCCGAGACAATACGGGGAAATATTCGACAGTATTTCGGTTTGTTTCTCTAAAGGCCTCGGATGCCCGGTTGGTTCTGTGCTGGTAGGAAGTAAGGATTTTATGGATAAGGCACTTCGCATCCGCAAGATACTGGGTGGAGGAATGAGACAGGCAGGATATCTGGCTGCTGCTGCGGTATACGCCCTTGACAATAATATAAGCCGCCTTGCCGAAGATCACAGGAAAGCAAAGGAGATCGGTAAACTACTGGAAACCCTTCCGTACATTAAGAGTGTGGAACCAATAGAGACCAATATTATCATTTTTAACCTGGAAGATGGAATTGAGGAAGGTGAGTTCCTGAATACACTAAAGGAAAATGATATACATATTATCGGAATGGGACAGGGGAAACTCAGAATAGTTACCCACCTTGATTATACAGATGCCATGCATAAGCGTTTGCTTGAAATACTGCAGGGTCTGGCCATAAAAAAAGTATAGTCGGAAGACTATACTTTTTTATAATTTTTTACGAGTTAAATATTCAAATTACTCCGTAGCGTCATTAACATCGGCATCGGGAGCATTGGTCTTAACAGATTCTATTCCGTTTTCCATTCCTGCTTCAGATGCATACATCTGGCTACTTCCGATAATCTGACCGTTAGCAGCTTTTAAGTTAAAATGGAATTTTCCGTTAGAAGCAGTTTTACGCTCGTATTTGCTGTCATCCCCACAGTTTGTCTTGATAGAATCGATCCCGTTTCTGGCGCCGTTTCTGTCAGCATACCCCTGACTGGATAAAATAACCTGTCCGTTCTTAGCTTTCAGGTTGAAGTAGTACTTCTGATTGTTTTCACTTTGAAATAACTCGAACATATTCTTATTGATTTGAAAATTGATATTGTTATAAAAATAATAAAATATATCTACAATTGTTGATTTTTTTATCAATCCTTTTGACAGATCATTTAAAGAGATCGAGTCCGGGAATATTCGGCATCCCTTCCTTGGCAACCGCAGCCAGTTCGGCTTCCTGAACTTTAGTGGCTTTTTCTATCACTTTGTTCAGTGTAAGAATAAGAAAATCCTCCAGTTGCTCCTTATCTTCCAATAATTCGTCAGAAATATTTATAGATTTAATCTCCCTGTTGGCCGTCATGGTTACGGAAATTTCTCCATTAGGAGAGGTTTCTTCCACCATTACGGTATTCAACCTGTTTTTAGTCTCTTCAATTTTGGCCTGGGTTTCCTTGAGTTTCCCCATCATGCCCATCATATCTCCTAACATGTGTACTGATTTTAAAAATTAGGTATACAAAACTATTAAATAGATTCGTTTTATGATAAATAAACAACCTAAATTCTTTCATGAAAAAGCTCATATCTATCTTAGTAATATATCTTATTTTTGCAGCTTCCTGTAAACAAAATAATAAGACACAAGTGGCAGAACATATAATTCCACCATCGGCAGACAAGATCCCGACTACCCTGGAGAAGCACGAGGATATCAGGATCGATAACTATTTCTGGATGAATGACAGAGATAATCCCGAAGTGATTGACTATCTGGAACGAGAAAACGATTATTGCGATAAAATGACGGCCCATACCAGGGATTTTCAAACAGACCTTTTCGAGGAAATGAAAGCGAGGATAAAGGAAGATGATGAATCTGTACCCTATAAATTCAACGGATACTGGTATATTACCCGTTATGAGGAAGGAAAGGATTATCCTGTTTATCTGAGAAAAAAGGAAAGCCTGGATGCCCCTGAGGAAATTTTATTCGATTGTAATGAAATGGCTGAAGGTCATGCCTATTTTAATCTTGGAGGGATTAATATTAGTCCGGACAACAAATTAGCTGCTTTCGGAGTAGATACGGTAAGCCGGAGGATATATACCATTCAGGTGAAAAACCTGGAAACAGGAGAGATCTATCCGCTTAAAATAGAGAATACAACCGGTGGCAGTACCTGGGCGAATGACAATAAAACCCTCTTTTACACAAGAAAGGATGAACAGACCCTCCGTTCAGACAGGATCTATAAACACCTTTTGGGAACAGATCCTACAAACGATATGCAGGTGTTTAAGGAAGAAGATGAGACTTTCTATTCTTTTGTCTATAAAACGAAGTCCAGGAAATATATAGTTATAGGATCTAGCAGCACGCTGACTTCGGAATACAGGATCCTGGATGCAGATCATCCGGAAAGGGATTTTAAGATATTCCAGCGACGCATAAGAGGATTGGAATACAATATTTATCACTATAATGGCAGTTTTTATGTACTGACCAATGCCGATAAGGCCACCAATTTTAAATTGATGGTCACTCCCGACACAGCGACTGGGAAAGAGAACTGGAAAGAGGTTATTCCTCACAGAAAGGGTGTACTCCTGGAAGATATAGATATCTTTAAGGATTACCTGGTTATTAATGAGCGGGATAACGGCCTGAACAAAATAAGAATACAGACCTGGGACGGAAGCGAAGATTATTACCTGCCTTTCGATAATGAGACCTATACTGCCTATACGGCGACCAATCTGGATTTTGAGACCCACATTTTAAGATATAGGTATAATTCTATGACCACCCCTAATTCTACGATCGATTTTGATATGCGAAGCAGGGAAAAAGAGGTTAAAAAAGAACAGGAAGTCCTCGGAGGAAAGTTTTCCAAGGATAACTATACATCCGAAAGGGTATGGGCAACTGCCCGTGACGGTTCCAGGATCCCGATCTCTCTCGTGTATCGAAAGGGCATCAGTAAAACAGGAAACAACCCTTTGCTGCTGTACGGATACGGTTCTTACGGGGCTACGGTAGATCCGTATTTTTCCACAACCCGGCTAAGCCTGCTGGACAGGGGCTTTATTTATGCTATAGCCCATATCAGAGGTGGAGAATATCTCGGAAGGGATTGGTATGAGAACGGAAAACTCCTGAGCAAGAAAAATACATTTACCGATTTTATAGATTGCTCCGCTTACCTTATAGAACAGAATTATACCTCGGCAGATCATCTTTATGCCATGGGAGGCTCTGCAGGCGGATTGCTAATGGGAGCAGTACTGAATATGGCCCCGGAATTGTATAACGGGATAGTGGCTTCGGTACCTTTTGTAGATGTGGTTACCACGATGCTGGATGATTCTATTCCGCTAACCACCGGAGAATACGACGAATGGGGAAATCCGAATAAGAAAGAATTTTATGATTATATGAAATCCTATTCGCCTTATGATAATGTAAGGGCACAGGAATACCCTAATATCCTTATAACTACGGGCTATCACGATTCTCAGGTACAGTACTGGGAGCCGGCAAAATGGGTAGCTAAACTGAGAGAACTGAAGACGGATTCGAATATCCTTCTGTTCCGTATTAATATGGATGCGGGTCACGGAGGAGCATCGGGACG
This sequence comes from Leptobacterium flavescens, assembly GCF_010671605.1. GTDB lineage: Bacteria > Bacteroidota > Bacteroidia > Flavobacteriales > Flavobacteriaceae > Leptobacterium > Leptobacterium flavescens. Next base: position 600,220 of record NZ_JAABOO010000002.1, on the reverse strand, counting down.
TTTTGAAGCTCTGAAGGAAATAGCTGAGGAATATGCCTTTTTACTGGATATGGAAGGAATAAAAGGCTAATAAAAAAAAATAACTAAATTTGCACTGTTTTGTTATATTTCAAAACACATCCTATACCTAATCGACTTATATGGAAAAAAAGATAGACGCTTATAATAATATCCTCGAACTTATAGGCAATACTCCACTCATAAAGTTAAATACTATTACCAAGGAGATCCCCGGCGATTTTTACGCGAAAGTAGAAGCTTTTAACCCAGGGCACTCTACCAAAGACAGGATAGCTTTGCATATTCTGGAGGAGGCGGAGCGCGCAGGGATATTAAAGCCCGGAGATACGATTATAGAGACTACTTCCGGGAATACCGGTTTTAGTATTGCCATGGTAAGTATCATTAAAGGATACGAGTGCGTTCTGGCGGTGAGTTCTAAATCGTCTAAGGACAAAATAGATATGCTGCGTTCTATGGGAGCAAAAGTATTTGTTTGTCCTGCGCACGTAAGTGCAGATGATCCTAGATCGTACTACCAGGTAGCCAAAAGAATGCACGAGGAGATAAAAGGGTCTGTATATATCAACCAGTATTTTAACGAACTTAATATAAACGCTCATTTTGTTACCACCGGACCTGAAATCTGGGAGCAAACCAAAGGGCAGATCACCCACTTGGTAGCATGTAGCGGTACGGGAGGAACTATTTCCGGAACTGCAAAGTTCCTAAAGGAGCAGAATCCGAACATCAGGATCCTGGGAGTAGATGCTTTTGGTTCCGTACTTAAAAAATATCACGAAACCAGAGAATTCGATTCAAACGAGATCTATCCGTACAGAATTGAAGGTCTTGGGAAAAACCTGATCCCGACAGCTACGGATTTTGATATGATCGATAAGTTTACCAAGGTATCCGATGAGGAAAGCGCCCATACGGCAAGAGAAATTTCCAAAACAGAAGGGATATTTGTCGGATATACCTCCGGAGCAGCCATGCAGGCGGTAAAACAACTTGCAGCAGAAGGGGAGTTTGATGAGAACAGCAAAGTAGTGGTTATATTCCCGGATCACGGATCCAGGTATATGAGTAAGATCTATTGTGATCACTGGATGAACGAACAGGGATTCTATGACAGCAAGCACAGTGAGGCAGCTCAGAAAATCGAATATATAAAATAAAGAGACCAAACAAATTTAAATAAGGACCGTCCGGAATAATATTTCGGGCGGTTTTTTTGGCTATTAGTATTGAGTACAGAGTATTAAGTAGTGAGAAGAATGTCACTTCGAGCGCAGTCGAGAAGTACGGTTGGGAAATGATGAATGTTGAGTGTTAAATGCTGAAATATATCTCTGGCTAATGCTATCAACCAACACCCAAATTCCAAATTCCAATTATCAACCACCAACCACCAACCACCAACCACCAACCATCAACCAACAACCAACAACCAGTCCCTGCTTTTAAATATACAAAGGGATATGAAGCGGTGATCAATCACGGAGAAACGCTGTTTATCCCTCAGTTGTGGTGGCATTATGTTTATTACTCCAGGGTAGGGTATTCTCTTGCACTCAGGGTAAATAATAAATTTTCGACAAAATTAAAGGGAATGTATAATATTATCCGTTTATTTACTATAGATAATAGTATGAACTTTCTCTTAAGGGAAAGATGGAAGAAATGGAAGTATAAAAAGGCCCGGAAAAAGGCCGATAATGCCTTAAAAAAAATAATTAATGAATAATATTCTGATTACGGGGGTTTCAAGTGGAATAGGACATGAAACCGCTTTAAAGTTTTTGCGTAGCGGAGACAGGGTATTTGGGAGTGTGAGAAAAGAAGAAGATGCCCGGTCATTATCTGCAGAATTCGGAGAAATGTTTGTTCCCCTGTTATTCGATATAACCGATGAAAAAGCTATAGGGGAAGCCAGGGAAAAAGTAGCCGGAATTATAGGAGATGCCCACCTTCATTGCCTGATCAATAATGCAGGAATGTCTGTAAACGGGCCTATGGCCTATGTAAGCATAGAAGAGTTCAAAAAACAGTTCGATATAAACATTTACGGACTTATACGTGTTACGCAGATATTTCTTCCTCTACTTGGTTTTAACAATGAAAGAAAGAAGGGAAAGATCATCAATATAGGATCTGCCGCAGGAAGGGTTACCAGGCCGTTTATGGGGCCGTATGCTGCTTCCAAGCACGCCGTAGAAGCCATTTCGGATGCCTGGCGCCGCGAATTAATGGCTTTTGGGATAGACCTTGTGCTGGTAGAACCCGGGCCTATTAAATCCAAAATATGGTCCAAGGCAAAACAATACGACAACAGTTATGCCGATACACCTTACGCAGCTCAGTACTCAAATCTGAGCGCTGCTATAGATCAGATAGAAGACAATGCAATCCCGACAGAACAACTGGCCAATCTTCTTTATACCATTGCATATCGCAAAAAGAACAGGGCCAGATACCTGATAGCCCCAAAGAAATGGATGGTTTGGCTGGCAATTCATGTATTCCCGGATCGCATGTTGGACAAAATGTTCTTTAAACAACTCAAAAAACTCAGGGGCGAATAATAATGGATATTTCTGACAGTCGTAATATTCAAACCAATAATTATGAAACCCGATGAAAAATAATTATTTTTGCCTCTTGGAAAAAATTAACATTTATTTAATAAACACCTCAGACCTAAATGAAAGATTTATTTGATAGGATTATAAAGAATAAAGGACCTCTTGGAAAATGGGCATCTCAAGCCGAAGGTTATTTCGTATTTCCGAAGATTGAGGGGGAGATTTCGAATAGAATGAAGTTCCAGGGAAAGGATGTGATTACATGGAGTATCAATGATTATTTAGGTTTAGCCAATCATCCGGAAATAAGAAAAGTAGATGCGGAAGCAGCTGCAAACTACGGTTCGGCTTACCCGATGGGGGCCAGGATGATGTCCGGGCATACCGATCTTCACGAGCAACTGCAGGATGAACTGGCAGCATTTGTTAACAAGGAAGCAGCTTATCTTTTAAATTTCGGGTATCAGGGAATGGTATCAACTATAGATGCCCTGGTAACCAAAGACGATATTATTGTTTACGACGTAGATTCCCATGCCTGTATCATAGATGGGGTACGTCTGCATATGGGAAAACGTTTTACCTATAAGCACAATGATATTGAGAGTATAGAAAAGAACCTGGAGCGTGCCAAGAACATGGCCGAACAAACAGGAGGAGGGATCCTGGTTATTTCCGAAGGTGTATTCGGAATGCGTGGAGAGCAGGGGATCCTGAAAGATATCGTAGCGCTTAAAAAGAAATATAACTTCCGTCTGCTGGTAGATGATGCTCATGGTTTTGGAACTCTTGGAAAAACCGGAGCAGGAGCAGGAGAAGAACAGGGAGTTCAGGACGATATAGACGTTTATTTTGCAACTTTTGCTAAATCTATGGCCAGTACCGGTGCTTTTATTGCCGGAGATAAGGAAGTCATAGATTACTTAAAATACAACCTGCGTTCTCAGATGTTCGCAAAATCCCTTCAGATGCAGTTAGTGGTAGGTGCTTTAAAGCGTCTTGATATGCTTCGCACTATGCCTGAACTTAGAGAAAAACTATGGGAGAATGTAAATGCATTGCAGAACGGATTAAAAGAAAGAGGTTTCGATATAGGAACAACCCAGAGTTGTGTTACTCCTGTATACCTTAAAGGAAGTATTCCGGAAGCAATGGCCCTGGTTAAGGATCTGAGAGAAAATTACGGGATCTTCTGTTCTATTGTAGTATATCCTGTAATTCCAAAAGGGCTTATCCTTCTGAGGATGATCCCGACGGCTACACATACGCTGGAGGATGTTAAGGATACACTGGATGCTTTCTCTGCTATCAGGGATCGCCTTGTAAATGGTACCTATAAGAGATTATCGGCTGCTGTAGCTGCTGCTATGGGAGAATAATCTCCATCCGCATAAAAAACAAAACCCCTGATATTCATTGTCAGGGGTTTTTTGTTTACAGTGTCTTTCTGTAGGTTCTCCTTCGCTTGTGCAATCGGTGATCATAACTGTTCCACAAGGCCTGGATAGCTTTATTCTCTTCCAATTCCGGATTGGTTTCAACCCTGGTGATTCCCCGGCGGTGGAATACTTTCAGCATTTCCTTAAAAATAATAGCTGTAACTCCTTTGTTCTGATATTCGGGATCAATACCGATAAGATAAAAGGAAGCTGTATCATTTTTTTTCTGCGCTCTGAGGATATGAATAAAACCGAAAGGGAAGAGCTTGCCGTTTACCTTCTGAAGCGCCTTCGAAAAAGAGGGCATTGTAATGGCGAAAGCAATAAGTTTGCCTGTTTCGTCGGTTACACAGTTGATGAATTCCGGATGTATATAGCGAATGTATTTTTCTTTGTAATGATCTATCTGGTATTGTTGTATCGGAACAAAGGTCTGCAGGGAATTATACGTCTTGTTAAGCAGGCCGAACATTTCATCCACATAAGGAATGATCTCTTTAGAAGATTTAAAAATCAGGAGCTTAAGTTTATATCTCTCCATCACCATTTTGGAAAACTTTGTCACTTTTTCCGGCGCGCTGTCAGGGATATCTATTCTGTATTCCACCCATTCGGCGGCTTTTTCAAAGCCCAGTTGCTCAAAATGATCTTTGTAATAAGGGTAGTTATACCAGGTGATCATGGTATTCAATTCCTCAAAACCTTCTGTCAGCATTCCCGCTTTATCCATATTGGAAAAACCTACAGGGCCTTCAATATATTCCAATTGCTGTTCCCTGCCTATTTCGTAGACTTTTTCAAGAAGGGCAGAGGTGACCTCTATATCGTCTACAGTATCAAACCAGCCAAAACGGATCTTCTTTTTTTGCTGCTCCTTTACTTCAACCCAGTTAACAATGGCTGCTATCCTGCCAACAACCTTGTTATCTTTATATGCCAGGAAGAAACGGGCTTCCGCATTTTTGAAAACCGGGTTTTTGTCCTTGTCCATACTCTCCAGTTCTTCATTGATGATAGGAGGTACCCAGTATTCGGAATTCTTATATAATTGAAATGGAAATTTTACAAATGTTTTTAAATCATTCTTCTTCGTTACTTCATTTACAATGATCATACACTATTAATTATGATTTCTACCGCTGTTGAAAAGGGTTGTTGTCTGAATTATTTTTTTCGTTGTCTTTTTTTCTGCTTCTCTTGTTTTTCTTCCTTCTTTTAGGAGGTCTGCTGTCGAAGGTCTTAGGTTCATCAGTGTGGTTATCCAGGCGATAGGAAACCCCGATAGTACCGAATAAACGAGAAGGCGTGTCTTTAAAGCTCGTTCCAATGGAAGCATCTACCTGAAAGTTCTCATTGATCAGGCGGGCTGCTCCTCCTCTGAGAGAGATATCGGCAAAGGCATCACTGTTTATTCCCTGGTTTTCCAGGAATACAGACCATTTTGGATTTCTGAGGTTATGAGTAACACTAAGAACGTAACTCAGGATAGGATCGTCTGTAGTGAATTTATCGTAAATAATATTCCCTATAACCACCCATCTTCCGGCAATATGGCTTTGAGTAGCGATGGCCACTCTCGGGCTGATGGAAGGATCTTCCGGTAAAAACGGATTTCCGGAGAAAATAATATTGGCACCTGCATATAGGGAAATGGCCGGAATAAGGTCTTTCCATTTAAAAGAATTATTGGCCTTCCAGCTATACAGATTAGGCTTGGTATTTTCAGGATTTTTATAAGGATCGAATATCAGGTATTTAACACCGAGGGTATGTCTCAGAAAGTTACTGTTATTAAGTACTACCGGAGGATTAACACCATTTAATGTCAATTCCTGGAAAGTATAGGTCCCTTCCCATATTACTTCAAGCTCTTCGAGAAGCAATCCGTAGCGGATCGCAAAATCGACAGCAAAATCCCTCGATTCTGTTCGAAGACCGTCGTGTTCCCTTTTTTCGTAAACAAGCCCGAACTCACCTTGCAGTACATTTTTCCCTACGGCATAGGCTCCCGTAGAGACTCCCGGGCGGTTAGAATTGATAACTTCTGTGTATTGAGCATAAAGAGAGGGGCTTAGTAAAAAAAACGCTATGCATATTAAATTTGGCAGGTGTTTCATTGTATAGGTTTTAGTCAAATATAGGAGAATTTATTATTTTTTTAAGAGAACAAGCTATTTTTTCAGATATTAGAGTCGTATTTTTGAATATTGTTAAAATTTAGATATCCATGGGATTATTAAGAACATTATTTTTTATTGTTTTAGTATACTATCTGATGAAAATTCTCGGAAGAATTTTCGGCCCGGCACTTTTTGGATATGCAACAAGAAAAGCTGAAAAACGTTTTAATGAAAGATTTGGACAGCAGCAACAATACTCAGCAGGACCGAACCGTGAAGGGGAGGTTACCATAGACAAACAACCTGAAAAAAGATCAAAATCAAGCAAGGAAGTTGGAGAGTATATTGATTTTGAGGAAATTGACTAACCAAATATTTCTTAAATGAACCTAGACTTCAAGAAGCTATTTCCGCATGCTATTGCCATTCTTTTATTTATAATTGCTTCCCTGATCTACTTTTCTCCTGTTTTACAGGGAAAGAAGATCTTTCAGAGTGATATTGCGCAGTATACCGGTATGGCCAAAGAGCAGAACGATTATCGCAAGGCCACCGGAGAAGAACCTTACTGGACAAACAGTGCGTTTGGAGGCATGCCAACCTATCAGTTAGGGGCTAATTACCCTCATAATTACGTAAAAAAAGTAGACAGGCTCATCCGGTTTTTACCCAGGCCTGCAGATTACCTCTTTTTGTATTTTATCGGGTTCTATGCCCTGCTTCTTGTTTTAAAAATAGATTATAAGTATGCTATTCTTGGGTCGCTGGCCTTTGGCCTTTCCACCTACCTGGTCATTATTCTGGGAGTAGGACATAATGCCAAGGCGCATGCTATCGGTTATTTTCCGTTGGTTTTGGCGGGGATCCTCCTTACTTTTCAGAGGAAATACCTCTATGGTTTCCTGCTTACGGCTTTTGCCATGGCATTGGAGATAGGGGCGAATCACTTTCAGATGACCTATTACCTTATGTTACTTGTTTTGGTAATGGGTGCCGTATACCTGGTAGATTTTTATAAGAAAAAGGAATTACCACATTTTTTTAAATCGGTTGGGATCCTGGCAGCAGCTGTAGTATTATCTATAGCCGCCAATGCTTCCAACATCCTGGCTACTCAGGAATATGTAAAATGGAGTACCAGGGGACAGAGTGAACTTACGATCAATGAAGACGGAAGCCCGAAGGAAGCTACAAGCGGACTTTCCAAAGATTATATAACTCATTACAGTTACGGAATTAGCGAGTCACTCAATCTTTTTGCATCCAGGCTTTTCGGAGGTGGAAGCTTAGAAGGGTTGGATGAAAGCTCCGAAACCTATCAGTACCTGGTACAACAGGGAGTTCCGCGGGCACAGGCTAAGGAGTTTGTTGCAGATGCCCCCACTTATTGGGGAGATCAGCCCGGAGTGGAAGCTCCCGCCTATGTTGGCGCAGTGGTCATTTTCCTTTTTATTCTGGCACTCTTCCTGATAAAAAGCCCTTTAAAATGGTGGCTGTCACTGGGAGTGGTACTCTCGCTTTTGCTTTCCTGGGGAAAGAACTTTATGCCGCTAACCGATTTTATGATCGATTATTTCCCTCTTTACAGCAAGTTCCGGGCGGTTTCATCTATACAGGTGATTCTGGAACTCTGTATTCCTATCCTTGCTATTCTGGGATTATACGAACTCATAAAAGGAAAAGAAAGTGCTGAAAACAAATTAAAAGCTTTAAAACTGGCCTCAGCTACCACGCTGGGGATCATAATTGTTTTGTTTCTCTTTAAGGGAAGCTTTGATTTTCAAGGAATACGGGATGCTTCCTATCGCCAGCAATTCGGACAGATCGGACTTCCCGAACTGATGGATTTTATCGTGATAGACAGGAAATCGATGTATAATCAGGATCTGCTGAGATCCTTCCTGCTGGTGGCTATTTCTATCGGTGCTCTTTGGCTCAGCCTCAAAGGGAAGCTGAAAGAGACCTTTTTAATAGCTGTTTTTGCAGGCCTAATCGTTTTCGATCTGGGCAGCGTGGATAAGAGATATGTAAATAAAGAAGATTTTGTACAGGCCAGGGTAATGGAAAAACCTTTTCAGCAAAGTCCGATAGATACCGAGATCCTCAAAAATAAAGGATATTACAGGGTTTTTGACCCTGCAGTTGGGCTGAATGGTGCTAGAACTTCCTATTTCCATAAATCTATCGGAGGTTACCACGCGGCTAAACCCAGGCGGATGGAAGAGTTATTCTACCATCAGATAGCTAAAAACAATGTAGGCGTCCTTAATATGCTGAATGTAAAATACATTATCCAGCGAAATGAGCAGGGACAGGCCTATCCTGCTACAAACCCCTTTGCCAATGGTAATGCCTGGTTTGTCGATAGCCTTGAGGTAGTCAGTTCGGCCGATGAAGAAATTAAGGCTCTGACCGATCTGGATGGGAAAACAAAGGCTGTGATCAACAGGAATGATGCACCCGAGGCCGTATGGTCTAAGAGTTTCGAGAAAGATTCTACAGCGGTCATCAACCTGACTTCCTATCAACCGAATCAACTGAAATACGAATCTTCCTCAGAGAAAGATCAGTTTGCCGTATTCTCCGATATGCATTACCCGCATGGATGGAATGCCTATATAGACGGGAATAAGGTTCCTCATTACAGGGTAGATTATGTGCTCAGGGCGATGGAGATCCCGGCGGGAAAACATGAGATCGAATTTAAGTTCGAACCTACCGTGGTGAAAAAAGGAAGTCTGATCACCCTGGGAAGCTCACTTGTATTTCTGATCTTACTGGCCGGAGGCCTGTATCTTGAATGGAAGAAAAAAGGGAAACTCCCTGCTGCCGATGAGTAATCAGAGGCTTTGATCCAATAAAAAACAAATTCGTGAAAAAAACGTTGATCATAACGTATTATTGGCCACCTGCCGGAGGGCCCGGAGTACAGCGATGGTTGAAGTTTGTTAAATACCTGAGAGATTTTGAGGTAGATCCTGTTGTTTATATCCCTGAAAATCCGGATTATCCTTTTAAAGATGAAAGCTTCCTTGGGGAAGTTCCTGAAGATATTACAGTATTAAGACATCCGATCTTTGAACCTTATGCACTTGCATCGGTCTTTTCTAAAAAGAAATCGCAGCAACTGAGCTCGGGGATCATCAGCGAAAAAAAACAATCCTTTACCGAGCGGCTTTTATTATGGATACGGGGAAACTTCTTCATCCCGGATGCAAGGAAGTTCTGGGTTAAACCCTCAGTACGCTTTTTAAGCACCTATCTGAAAGAAAACAATATAGATACCATTATCACCACAGGGCCGCCTCACAGTGTACATCTGATAGGGATGCAACTGAAAGAGAAATGCGGAGTACGATGGATCAGTGATTTCAGGGATCCGTGGACCACTATAGGCTATCACAAAAGGCTTAAGCTCACCGGATCTTCCAGAAGGAAGCATAAACAGTTGGAAAGAGAAGTGCTTAGAAACTCAGATCAGATCGTGGTAACCAGTAAAACCACTAAAAAGGAGTTTGAAGCCATCACTCAGCAACCCATAGAAGTGATCACCAACGGTTATGACCGTCATGGAGGTCGTGCCACAGAACCTGATAAATTATTTAGTTTATCTCATATCGGCTCTCTCCTGTCGGGAAGAAATCCGGAGATCCTCTGGCAAAGTCTCTCCGAATTAACCAGGGAGCGGGAGGATTTTAAAAAGGACCTGGAATTAAAGCTCGCAGGAGTGGTAAGCGAGGATATTTTAAAAAGCATAGAAGCACAGGGCTTAAAGCCTTATCTTAATATGCCGGGATATCTCTCTCATGAAGATGCACTGAAAATGCAAAGATCGGCCCGTTTACTGTTACTTATAGAGATAAACAGTAAAGAGACCGAATGCATTATTCCCGGGAAACTATTCGAATATATGGTTGCCGGGAGGCCTATTCTTGCAATAGGCCCCGAGAATTGGGATGTACGGGATATATTGAAGGACACCAATACGGGAGTGTCTTTTTCCTATGAGCAAAAAACAGAATTAAAAGAAAAGATAGTATCTTGTTACGAAGATTATAAAAGGGGAGCTCTGGAATCGCACCCTATCGGCTTGCAGCAGTACAGCAGAAAGTCGCTTACACAAAAGCTGGCGTCTATAATTCATAAGGGATCTTAAATGGGAATCATTGTAAACCAGTCGTTAAAGAATACTTTTTTTACCTATCTCGGATTTGCTTTTGGCGCGATCAATGCCCTTTTCCTTTATACAAATTTTCTAACCGAAGAATATTACGGCCTGGTTACCTATCTGTTGTCGGCAGCCAATATTGTTATGCCTTTACTCACTTTTGGGGTGCATAACAGCTTTATCAAATTTTTTTCGACCTATAAGGAAGGGAAGGAACAACAGGGCTTTGTGAGTTTTATGCTGTTGTTGCCGCTGGCTATTATTATTCCTGTTGGATTGATAGGAATCCTGTTCTATTCGGGTATTACACAATGGCTGTCTAAAGAGAATACTCTGGTTGAAGGTTATGTATGGACCATCTACGCCATAGCTGCGGCCATTGCCTATTTTGAAGTCTTCTTTGCCTGGTCTAAAGTACATATGAGAACGGTTTTCGGGAATTTTTTAAAAGAAGTCTTTCACCGGGTGGTAGTCATGGTCCTTTTATTTCTGGTATATCTGGGATATATGGATGCCAACCAGTTTATCCTGGCTACAGTAGTGATGTATGCGATAAGAACTGTTCTTATGTTTCTGGTTACCCTTTCAACCAGTAAGCCCCGTTTTAAATGGGCATTACCATCAAATTCGAAAAGTATTCTGAAATATACGGCTTTGATCATTCTGGCCGGTTCTGTTGCCAATGTTTTGCTGGAGGTTGATAAGTTTATGATCGGACAGTACCTGATCCTGGAGAATGTAGCTTTTTACTCGGTGGCTATTTTTATAGTGATGGTTATTACGGTGCCTTCGCGTTCCATGCACCAGATCACCTATCCGATCACGGCCAAGCTGATGAATGAACGGAAGATGAAGGAACTGGGAGAACTGTATAAAAAGAGTTCGCTTACTCTTTTTATTATTGGAGGAGCTATTTTTCTTCTTATCGCTCTTAATATTGGAGAGTTGTATAAGATCGTCCCTGCGGAATATGGAGGAAAAGAAGCGATAATGGTGGTTTTCCTGGTGGGTCTGGCAAAACTGTCGGATACCCTGCTGGGGAATAATAATTCCATTATTTTTAATTCCGATTATTACCGTATGATGCTGCTTTTCGGAGTATTACTGGCTGTATTAACAGTGATCCTGAATATGATCTATATTCCGATCTGGGGAATAAGAGGAGCTGCATTTGCGAGTTTAATGGCTTTTCTGATCTATAACAGTCTGAAAATATGGTTTGTGTATAAAAAATTCGGAATGCATCCTTTTTCCGGAGGAAGTTTAAAGACCGCGGGGCTGTTATTACTTGTTTTCGGGATCTTTTACTTCTGGAACTTTCCTTTTCACCCGCTTATCAATATAGGTTTAAAATCGCTGTTGATAGGAGGGAGCTATGTATTGGCGGTACATCGACTGGCGATATCGGGAGATATTTCGGCCCTGATCTCCCGCTTTATAAAATAGGAAAAACCCGCAGTCTAAAGTTCGACTAACGGGTTTTCTAAAACTAACCAACCAAAAATCTTAATTTCTTCCTCTGCGATCTGATGATCTTCTGCTTCCGGAGTTATTTTTTTTAGTAGAACGACTTCTGGAAGAACTTACCTGTCTTTTAGATGAAGACGGTTTTCTTACCTGCGATCTGCTTCTGCTGTTACTGTTTCTTTTTACTTCCGACTTTCTGCTTACGCTTCTCTGTTGCGTTCTCGTGCTATTTGAATTTCTTCTGGCCGTTGTTGTTCTTCGTTGAACTGAATTATTGCCGGAATTTTTTCTAGTCGTTGTCGTTCTTCGTTGAATATTACCATTGTCATTTCGTCTTGTGGTAGTGGTTCTACGCTGAACATTTCCGTTAGAAGGGTTTCTTCTGGTCGTTGTTGTTCTTCGCTGAACATTCCCGTTGTTATTATTTCTTCTTGTAGTGGTTGTTCTTCGCTGAACATTCCCATTATTGTTATTTCTTCTGGTAGTCGTGGTCCTGCGCTGTACATTTCCGTTATCGGTGTTCCTTCTACTCGTGGTAGTTCTTCTCTCCACTCTGCCGTTCCTTCCGGTAATGGCATCATTCCTTCTAACACCTCTGCGGTTATCTGCATAGTCCCTGTTACTACTTCCTCTTCTGGAATTCACATAACCGTAATCTTTTCGGGTTACACGTCTGTCATTTCTATAGATAGACCTTCTTCTGTTATTATCTCTGTATCTGTACTCTCTTCCAACATTTACATATCTCACTCTCTTATTATACCTGTAAGGTCTGTAATAAGTATATCGTACCGGAGCGTAATACCTTCTGTAAGGACGGTAGTCAATAATACAAAAATCTCTGTAAGGTCTTCTGAAGTATCTATAATAGGGTCTGTATACAAAGCGTCTGTTATAGATGTTTATATATCCTGTATAGTGACTGTATACGCCGTATCTGTTATAGTGAACGTAGAGCCCACCCACACGGATCAATCTTCCGGCATTATAGTAGATATTTACAGATCCGATTCGTGAAACTCTTCCGTAGTAATCGTAGAAGATAGGAACATTCTCAATCTGGATCACGGCTCCGTAATCGTCATACTGCACAAAGGCATCGTAATTATATCCGGAGTTAAAACTGATGTTTACAGCTCCCAGATCTACGTTCGCACCAATAAAAGGTCCCCCGTCAGCATAAAAATCAAATTGACCGTCCGGAAAGACAGAGAAGGTAACTCCACCTTCAACGAAGATAAAAGAATCCCCATAGTCGTAGCGGTAACGGTCTGCGTCTGCAGCACTCAGGGAGTAACTGCTAAAGACGACTGCTGTGAAGAGTAATAATAGTTTTCTCATAACTGTGGTTTTAATGTTTATTAAACTTTATTGGTTGGAACTGCTTTATAAGAATCAAACAGCGTGCCAAAAACCGGAAGAGAGATTTTGATCTATATGATTTTTGTTATTATTTAATTGATAATCAGTTAATTATGATTAAATGTTAAAAAGAGAAGATTGCCGATGTATTAAAATAGTCTAAGATTACGATTTTGATGAGGGGAGGAAAAGTTGAATGACTTCACACTTATTTTTAGGTGTTAAAATTTTGAAATTACATGAAACATTATTTTTTCATGAAATAATTAAACTGCTGATATACAGTACCTTATTTTTCTTTTGATGAAAGAAAATATCGATGCGTGAAAAAAGAAATAAACAGTCTTATTAATTTCTAATTTAATGCCTCAATTAACATATGATCACTTTTAGCGCAGATGTTTATTTGTGAATTATTTAAGGTTGTTTGGTGATCATAATCAGGCGGAACTTTCTAAGATATCCCGACTCATCGAAATCCACTAAACAAATATGTAAAGATCGTGTTATACCACATCTGCTGCATATTGGTTCTCGAAGTTGAATTAGCTAAAACATATCTTATTTGGAATTCCGCCTTTTTTATTCATATGGAAATTATCTTGTGTTAATATGATTGAAAAACTGACTATTCCAGAGGAAACGGTAGTTCGCAGGATTTACCATGTCAGAAATCAAAAAGTAATGTTGGATAGCGATCTGGCAGAACTCTATCAGGTAGCTACCAAAAGACTTAATGAACAAGTAAAAAGGAATGCAGATCGCTTTCCATCTGATTTCATGTTCCGGTTAACCAAGGAAGAGTGGACAAGCTTGAAGTCGCAATACGCGACTTCAAGTTGGGGCGGGCGAAGAAGCGAACCCTATGCTTTTACCGAACATGGGGTATTAATGTTATCCGGTATACTGAATAGCGAACGGGCTATTGCAGTTAATATACAGATCATGAGAATTTTTGTCAGGTTGCGTAAGATGTTAGTTGATAACAAAAGCCTTAAAATGGAGATCGAACGTATAAAAAATAAAATCTCCAAACAAAACAAAAATATTGAGCTGATTTTTGATTGCCTTGACAAACTTATTCTTAAAACGGAAAACTCCAGGGCTCGTCCTAAAATTGGCTATAGGAAAAGATAATTTATAGATATAAGTGCGTTTATACAAGAATATTCCCGGTTCAAAAAGCAATGGTAAACTAAATGATACTTAAAACCTAATAGCCAATTCTAAAATAATAACACAAAAACACCCCTGCCGAAAGCAGGGGTGTAAAACTAACCAACTAAAAAATTTAAAATGAACCTTAGATAAGGTCAATTAATCATCGTAACGATGTCCTTTTTTGTACCTTTTACGTTTCTTATTTTTATAGTAATAAGGATCTTTTTTATAGTAATAATCATCTCTGTAATCATCCCAGTACTCATAACCACATTCCTCACTTACATAACCGCTGGTATCTACAATTCTTCCCCATCTGTCATAGTGGATATAGAGTCCACCGATATTTGAAGCCAAACCTCTTCGGTTATAACCGATATATACGGTACCTGCTCTTTTAATCCTTCCTCGTCTGTCGTAGTTAATGAATACATTACCTATTCGGTGTACTCTCCCGTAATAATCGTACTCAACACGAACACCTCTGTGTCTTCTCTTGGGAGATCTGTAATGAACTCTTGTTCCTGAAGTACCGATACTTACATTAAGATTAGTTCTTCCTCTGTAATAGGCTACTCCTGAAGTGTTGTAATCGAATTCACCATTTGGGAAAACAAAGAATTCAACACCACGCTCCACAAACTTAATAGGCTTTGTATAACGATAGCGTTTGGTTAACCCTTTAGTTTTTCCGTGTTTTACAGGAACGACTCCTCCTGCTAATGCAATTGTACTAACTAATAGTAAACTTGTTGTTAAAAGTAAAACTCTTTTCATAGTGCATAAATTTTGGGTTACGCCTACTCTTTAGCTTTTCGGCTTACGCTATTTACCTCTCATAAACCAAACAGCGTGCCAAAAAATATGAAAAGAATCTAACTTATTTTATATCAGTTTGTTACAATGATTCAAGTACGGCGATGATCTTTGAAGGCTCTGCTCTCTTCGTGTAATCTTCATGGGTAAAACTGTAAATGATCTTCCTGTCTTTATCAATTACATAGGTAGCAGGCATTGGTAATTCGTAATCGTCATTCCCGTTATAATCGTCTACATGAAGACCGAACTCGTGATAGAGTTTCTGTAATTCATCAGGCATTCTGAATACCAGACCGAAATCTTTAGCGGTCTTATTGTTAACATCACTCAGTACTTCAAAACTCAATTCGTTTTTTTCCTGGGTAGACAGGGATTTATCCGGCTGTTCCGGGGAAATGGCAATAAGCTGTGCCCCGTTTTTCTTGATCTGTGGCAATACACTTTGAAGCGCTTTTAATTCTATATTACAATAGGGACACCATCCACCGCGATAGAAAGAAACCACGGCTATTTTTTCTTTTAATACTTCCGATAGGGACACTTGCTTTCCGGTGGCATTGGACAGCCTGAAATCAGGTGCTGTATCTCCTTCACCCAATGCGCTTCTGGATATTTCTTTGGCTAAAAGTTCATTAGTGGCATTTTCCATTATTACCCTTTTTTCTGCCGGAATAGCTTTTTTGGAAGCGGTAAGACGTGCTTCCAACTGATCTTTTAAACTCATAGTATAATTTTTTACTTGTTTTATTAGAATATTAGGCGTTCTCAGTCTTAATGCTTTACAAGTTTTACTATTAAATTTTTGTTATTCTTTAAACTTCTTCCGGCCAGGATTAGTTTGGCAAATGTTAAATTTTTTATATTTTTAATTTCCTTAACTGATCAGAGCCTTGGAAGAACAGCAGACCATTTGCCAGAATTGTGAATCCCCCATGGAGGGTTCTTTTTCGTATTGCCCTAATTGTGGCCAGAAAACAGTTGAAGACCTGACATTCGGGGTCCTGTTTAACAACACGATCAGTAACTATTTCTCTTATGATGCCCGTTTTTTAAAGAGCTTTGTTCCCCTGGTGTTCAAACCGGGCTTTATTGCCAGGCAATTTGTAAACGGAAAGCGACTCAAATACCTGCATCCGGCGCAGTACTATTTATTTGTTTCGGTGGTATTCTTCTTTTTGTTCTCTATCAGTACAAGAAGCGGACAGGAGAATGTAGATAAGATGTTGCAAAAGGGCATGGAGAGCGGCCGTGCTTTTGCTGCCGATTCCCTGAGTGCAGTTAAAGTAGTAGATTCGCTGGCCCTGGCAAAATCGATGGAAATATTAGAAAATCCCAATCTGAATATTCCGAAAGAAGATCTGGAGGTGCTGGATTCCTTAAAAAGATCGAGAACAGTAAATGCCAGCCTTAGCGATATTGAAGGGAATAGCCTTAATACGAGAAAACTGGACTCGCTTATTGCCGCAGGAGCTACCAAGAAAGAAAAACTGGCTGTCTTTGGAGTGACCGATAGCACAGGCGTTTTTGCACGAACGATGGCTACTCAGGGATTAAAATTATATGAGAGCAGCGGGCAGGGGATCCTGGCGGCTTTTTACGATACCATTCCCATTTCTATGTTCTTCCTTATTCCGATCTTTGCACTTATTCTCAAGTTATTGTACTACAGGAGGAGCCGTTTTGCACATAGTATGGTGTTTAGTTTTTACTTTTTCACCTTCCTTTTTATTGTACTCAGCCTGATCTTACTGGTTAATTTTGTTGTAGATATCCCGGATTGGATCGACTGGCTGGTCGCACTCTCCACGATATTCTACCTCCTCATAAGCCTCAAACGGTTCTATGGCCAGGGGTATTTTATAACCATTATAAAACTGTGGATACTTTCTTTTACCTATCTGATGTTTGTCCTGCCTTTCTCTTTCGGAGTTATGGTACTGGCAACCTTCTTATTGTATTAAAGCTTTTCCTTTAAATACTGTGCAGTAAAGGATTCTTTATTCTGAATGACTTCTTCCGGAGTCCCTTCAGCCACCAGTGTGCCTCCGTTCTCACCTCCGTGCGGACCCAGGTCTACAATATAATCGGCGCATTTGATCAGTTCTATATTGTGTTCTATCACAATAATGGAATGTCCTTTTTCTATCAATGCATTAAAAGAGGTCAGCAATTTTTGTATATCGTGAAAATGAAGCCCTGTGGTAGGCTCATCAAAAATAAACAAGGCTTTTTCCTTGGTTTTTCCTTTAATCAGAAAGGAAGCCAGTTTTATACGCTGCGCTTCACCTCCGGAAAGGGTAGAGGAAGACTGACCTAAAGTCACATAACCGAGACCTACGTCCTGCAGGGCTTTGATCTTGTTTATTATCTTGTTTTGCTTGTGCTGACCGAAGAAATCGATGGCCTCATCTATGGTGAGGTTTAAAATATCATCTATATTCTTATCTTCAAATTTCACCTCCAGTACATCCTTTTTAAAGCGTTTCCCTCCACAGGTCTCACACTGAAGGTGTACATCGGCCATAAACTGCATTTCTATAGTTACTTCGCCTTCACCTTTACAGGTTTCACATCGCCCTCCATCAACATTGAAAGAGAAATGTTTGGCCTGATACCCTCTTATTTTAGATAATTTCTGAGAAGCAAACAGGCTTCTGATATCATCATAAGCCTTGATATAGGTAACAGGATTGGAACGGGAAGAGCGACCAATAGGGTTCTGATCTACAAATTCTACCGTACCAACGCCATCGTATTTCCCTTCAATAGAAGTAAACTGCCCGGCTTTTTCTCCATAACCTCCTGTTTCTTTCAGGATTGCCGGATAAAGGATCTTTTTAATTAGGGTACTTTTTCCACTTCCTGATACTCCGGTTACAACCGTAAGCATATTTAGAGGGAAGGTTACATCTATATTCTTCAGATTGTTCTCTCTGGCTCCCAGGATACGGATATGACTCCTTGAAGTACGGCGGTTTTCAGGGACTTTGATCTCCATTTTTCCGCTCAGGTAACCAGCCGTAAGGGTTTCATTGCTTAAAATGGTATCGAAATCGCCGGTAGCTACCACATGACCTCCATTTATTCCTGCTTCGGGCCCTATATCGATAATTTCATCCGCAGCCCTCATAATATCCTCATCATGCTCTACAACAATTACCGTATTCCCTAGATCTCTAAGCGATTTCAGAACGGTTATCAGTTTCTCTGTATCCTTCGGATGCAGACCAATACTGGGTTCATCGAGGATATACATAGACCCTACCAGACTGCTCCCAAGAGAAGTAGCCAGGTTAATACGTTGGGATTCCCCTCCCGAAAGTGTATTCGATTTACGGTTCAGGGTGAGGTATTCCAGTCCCACATTCGAAAGGAACATCAATCTGTTGTTGATCTCCTTTAGCAGGCGGGAAGCAATTTTCTGATCGTATTTATTAAAACTGAGATCTTTAAAGAAATCAGCCAGTTTATTTAATGGCATTTCCACCAGATCGGTAATGGTCTTTCCGCCAATTTTCACATAATTAGCTTCCGGACGGAGGCGCTTGCCTTTACACTCGATACAACGGGTCTTCCCTCTGTATCTGGAAAGCATTACCCGATTCTGTATTTTATAACTTTTCTCTTCCAGGAAGGAAAAGAAGTCGTTCAGACCTTCAAAATGCTCATTTCCATCCCATACCAGTTGTTTTTGTTCCTCGCTGAGTTCAAACCACGGTTTGTGGATGGGGAAGTCAAATTTATAGGCATTGTTTACCAGCTGATCCCTGTACCAGCTCATGCTTTCACCTCTCCATGGGAAAACGGCATTCTCATAAACCGACAGGGCCGTATTCGGGATTACCAGATTTTCATCGATCCCGATCACATCTCCGTAACCTTCACATTTAGAACAGGCACCGAAGGGGTTATTAAAACTGAACAGGTGTACATTGGGCTCCGGGAACTGCATCCCGTCTAATTCGAACCTGTTACTGAATTCCGTTTGCTTACCCGAATCCACTTCTTCAATGATACAGCCTCCTTTTCCTTCGAAGAATGCGGTATCTGCGGCATCGGCCAGTCGATTCTGAAAATCTTCATCCTTTTGTACCACGATACGATCTACTACCAGGAAAAAATCGTGATCGATCTCTTCGGTTATTTCGTCAATACGCAGGACTTCGCCTTTATATTTAATACGGGCGTATCCCTGTTGTGCAAGGATCTTAAGTGTCTGAAGGGTATCTCGCTCCTCAGGAACATGAACCGGCGATAATAAAAGCAGTTTTGAGCGTTCCGGAAAAGAGATGACAAAATCTATAATATCGGAAACCGTGTGTTTTTTTACTTCCTTACCCGAAACAGGGGAGTAGGTCTTCCCGATCCTGGCATATAACAATTTAAGGTAATCGTATATTTCTGTGGTGGTACCTACGGTAGATCTCGGATTGGTGGAGTTCACCTTTTGCTCAATAGCAATTGCCGGAGCAATACCTTTTATATAATCTACCTTGGGTTTGTCCAATCGCCCTAAAAACTGACGTGCATAGGAAGACAGGCTTTCCACATAGCGCCTTTGCCCCTCGGCATAGAGCGTATCGAAGGCGAGGCTGGATTTCCCGGAGCCCGAAAGCCCGGTAATAACCACTAATTTATTTCTCGGGATGCAAACATCTATATTTTTAAGGTTATGAAGTTTGGCCCCTTTTATAAGTATATTTTCCTTAGGATCTAGAAGTGAAATATCGTTCATAGCAGTAAACAAAAGCCAAAGATACTAATCTGATTCCGTCCTGTAAAATGATGGCTTAAAAAGATTTATAGTTAAAAAAAACAAAAAAAAATTTGCATTTTCGGTTGCAATCACCTTATATTTGGAATCCTTATAGGAACCAAAACTATTTGCTTATACAATAAAATTACTTTTTAGTCAACCAAATTTTATTTAACATCATTCGCCAGAATGGTGTTGCCAGTTTAACCTAAAAAGTAATTGTATGGAGCAACTTCATCAAGATTCGACCTTATTAGAATGGTATCTAGCAGGAGATGAGAATGCATTGGAAACTCTCATCAACCGACACTCGCAACGAATTTACAGTTTTATTTTTTCTAAAGTTTTTGACAAAGATGTAGCTGAAGACATTTTTCAGGACACTTTTATCAAGGTAATTAAGACCTTAAAAAGAGGCTCTTATAACGAGGAGGGTAAATTTTTACCCTGGGTTATGAGAATCGCCCACAACCTTGTGATCGATCATTTCAGAAAGAACAACAGAATGCCCAAGTTCGAAGGAAATGACGATTTTAATATCTTTTCTCTTATTGGGGATTCGTCCTTAAACGCTGAAAAACAAATCATTAAAGATCAGGTGGAGACCGACCTGAGAAAACTGATCGAAGAATTGCCCACCGATCAGAAAGAGGTGTTGATCATGCGTATGTATAAGGATATGAGCTTTAAAGAAATATCGGAGATCACAGGCGTTAGTATTAATACTGCTTTAGGTAGAATGCGCTATGCGATCATTAACCTGAGAAAAATAATCAACAAGCACAATATCGTTTTAACCAACTAATACAAACTAATACAATAAAGTAAGTTTTGCCCCGTTATTATTTTATAATAATCTAAAAATCACATATGGCAAAACTTTACTCTAGGTATTCATCAGAGATGAAAAACTTAAAACCCCGAAAAGAAACTATAGAATTTTTATTAAATTATTCTAAAGCTTTAAGTGTTATTAATTATAAGAAAATGAAGTTTGAAATGCTTCTAAACTAAACTTTGTTGAAGGCTCGTTTTTAACGAGCCTTTTTTGTTTTTGCACGGTATTCGTCCAATACGCTTTTCCTTCCGATAGTTTTTGTAATGATATCCTTTTCCAGGTCCCATCCGCGGGCCGGAGAATATTCTCTTCCGTACCAAATGATCTGAAGGTGCAGATTATTCCATTTTTCCTCCGGAAAGAGGCGCTTGGCATCTTTTTCGGTCTGAACAACGTTCTTTCCGTTAGAGAAACCCCATCGATACATTAAACGGTGTATGTGTGTATCTACCGGAAAGGCAGGTACGCCAAAAGCCTGCGACATAACCACACTGGCTGTTTTGTGCCCTACGGCCGGCAAGGATTCCAAAGCCTCAAAACTCTGAGGCACCTCTCCGTTGTATTTATCGATCAGAATATGGGATAGCTCATAGATCCCTTTGGATTTCATGGGGGAAAGCCCCACGGGTTTTATGATCTCCCTGATCTCTTCCTGAGATAATTTGATCATCCGATAAGGATTATCGGCTTTTTCGAAGAGCAGGGGAGTGATCTGATTTACTCTTACATCGGTACTCTGGGCAGAGAGCAATACTGCTATTAAGAGGGTGTAAGGGTCTTTATGATCTAGTGGAATGGGTATTTTCGGATAAATTTTTTCGAGGGTGTTGATAGTAAATTCTACTTTTTCAGCTTTGGTCATTTTTCTTTATTTTTAGGCAAAAATAATCAAATTAAAAATTGACTATGAATACACTTCAGGCAGGTGATAAAGTACCTGAGTTTACAGTTAAGGATCAGGACGGAAACGATATCTCATTATCAGACTATAAAGGAAAGAAACTGGTGGTTTTTTTCTATCCCAGGGCAAGCACTCCGGGATGTACGGATGAGGCCTGTAACTTAAGGGATAACTATTCCGAACTTCAGGCTGCGGGCTATGAATTACTGGGAGTAAGTGCAGATACCCAGCGCAAACAGACCAATTTCAGGAATAAATACGATTTTCCTTTTCCGCTGCTGGCAGATACCGAAAAAGAAGTGATCGATGCTTTTGGTGTATGGGGACCGAAAAAATTTATGGGAAGAGAATTCGACGGAATTCACAGAAAGACCTTTATTATAGATGAAAGCGGAACGGTAGAACGGGTTATCGATAAAGTAAAGACCAAGGATCACGCAGCACAGATCCTCTAAATATAAAACCCTGACATTTATCGTCAGGGTTGTTTTTTATTATACCACTTCTTTTTGTTTAAACCCTTCCGTCTTTAACTGCGTTAAAGCCACCTTCCCTTAACAAGGGAAGGAATTTTTTAAGCCTGGTAATATTGGAACTTTCCTTTTGTCACCCTGAGCGCAGTCGAAGGGAAAGGCGGGGTGGTTTTTTATCCCCCTCTTGTTTTCTCCCCTCCAGGGGAGAACAAAATTTGTCAATTCGAGTGATCCCAAAAGGATTGTATCGAGAATCAAATTTTGTGTTTACCTATGTTCAACTGTTCTCGATACTTTTTCCTGCGGAAAAAACTCGAACTGACATTTTTCTCATCCCGATAGCTATCGGGACTTAATACTTTGTACTCAATACTCATTACTAACCACCAAATTCCAAACTCCAAGCACCAAAATTCAACATTTCCAATCATACTTCTCGACTGCGCTCGAAGTGACATTTTTCTCATCCCGATAGCTATCGGGACTCAATACTTTGTACTCAATACTCATCGCTAACCACTAACAACTAACAACCACCAACGTGCTCTGAAGCTTCAGCGTAGGAGCAACAACCAAACCAGCCTTCCATAAAACAAAAAGACCCCAGCAAATAAGGCTTTGCTGAGATCTGTTTTTTATGAATTTGATCCTGTAAAACCGTAAAGGTTATTTAAGATCAATTGAATATGGTTCTATTTTTTCTTCTGCAGGGCTGCCCGTCTTCTGGAATATCCAAATAATCGATGCTCCTTAATAAGTTCCGCAATCCCTTTTGGTAACATCTCTTCCCAACCGTCTTCCTGATTGGCGATCATAGAAAGCACCTTTCTGGAGAAGATATTAAGGATCTTATCGTTGTATTCCTGAATATCGACGATCTTCCCGTTGTATTTAAAGAACTTGTACAATTCTTTCATACGCGGATGAACCTTCAGGTTGTCGCTGTTCATCACTTCCTTGGTTTCCTGATCTACAAACGGATACAGGTAGATCTTCAGGTCTCTGAAGAACAACTTACCAAAGGCCTCGAGGATCCCTCCACTGAGGTTGCGATAGTATTTCTCATCAAAAATGTCGATAAGGTTGGTAACTCCCATGGCAATAGCCATCCTACTCTTGGTAAACCTCGAGAAGTAATCAACTACCTTATAATACTCCTGGAAATTAGAGATCATTACGATCTGTCCCAGCGAGCACAGTAATTCTGCCCTGTCCAGGAAGTCCCGCTCATCTATCTTTCCTTCCGCCCGTAAATTGGAGAGGGTGATCTCAAAGACCACCTGGGTATTATCTTTTTCTACCCGGTTTTCGTTTACGAACATTTCGTAAGACTTCTCGAGCATATCCATATTAACCTTGGTAACAGGCCTGAAACTACCTCTCAATGCAAGAAGGTTCTTTTTATAAAGTACCTGTGCCGGTAATACGTTAAAGCCGTCAGAACCGAACATTACCGCATCGGTCATTCCGTTCTTAACCAGTTGTAAACTCATCAGGCGGTTATCTACATACATAAAGCGGGGTCCGGAGAAATTGATCATATCAATCTCGATCTGGTACCTGTCTAAATGATGATAAAGCGATTTCAGGAGCTCCTTCGGCTGATCGTACATATAGAAAGCCCCGTAGATAAGGTTAACCCCCAGGATCCCCAGGGTTTCCTGCTGGGACTGGGCATCGGTCTGATGAAACCGAATATGAAGGATAATTTCATTATAATCTTCCAAAGAATCCAGTTGGTAACGGATACCAACCCATCCATGGCCTTTAAATTTTTTGGCAAAGTCTATTGTAGCTACGGTATTGGCGTAACTAAAAAAGAGTTTGTCCGGATGTTTCTTCCTGCTCAGTCGGTCTTCGATCAGTTCTACCTCATGGCGAAGCATCCTTTTTAAGCGCGATTCTGTTACATATCGCTGATCGTCCTCTACACCGTAAATCGCATCACTAAAATCTTTATCATAGGCAGACATAGCCTTCGCAATAGTACCCGAAGCTCCACCGGCCCTGAAAAAGTTACGAACTGTTTCCTGACCTGCGCCTATTTCTGCAAAAGTTCCGTAGATATAGTCATTAAGATTAATGCGTAGTGTTTTTCTCCTTATGGAGGGGATATTTTCAATTTCTTTATCCCCTTTCAGTGTGACACTCATTATGATAGGAATTTAGAGTTTAAAGCCGTTAACAAAAGTACTAAATCCGAATGGTAAACAAAAAATAAGATTTATTTTTGTTAAAATTATTATCGCATTTGAAAGTTACTTTTTTAGGCACGGGAACCTCTCAGGGAATCCCGATTATCGGTAGTACACATCCGGTTTGTCTCAGTGAGGATTCACGGGACAAGCGTCTCAGGGTTTCCATTCTTGTAGAGTGGGGGACCCATACTTATGTGGTTGACTGTGGTCCTGATTTCCGCCAGCAAATGCTCAGTAATAATGTGGAAAAGATAGACGGAATACTGTTTACCCACGAGCATGCCGACCATACCGCCGGATTAGATGATATCCGTCCCTTTTTCTTCAGACAGGGTGATATTCCGGTATATGCACATAAAAGGGTATTAGAAGGGCTTAAAAGGCGTTTCGACTATATTTTTGATAATGAGAACAAATATCCCGGAGCACCTTCCGTGCAGACATACGAGATCAAAAACAACAGCCCGCTTAGACTGGGAGGGATAGATATCATTCCCGTTAATGTGTTGCATAACCAACTTCAGGTCTTTGGATTCCGCTTTGGCGACTTTGCTTACCTCACAGATGTGAAACGGGTAGAGGAGGAAGAGATAAAGAAGTTACAAGGGCTCAAGGCATTGGTGGTTAACGCTCTGCGTATAGACCCGCACCCTTCTCATTTTAACCTGGAGGAGGCTCTGGCCTTTATTGAAAGGATACAGCCAGAAAGAGCTTACCTTACCCATATAAGTCATTTACTGGGTTTTCATGCCGAAGTAGAAAAAACTTTGCCCGAAAATGTATTCCTCGCATATGATAATCTGGTAATTGACGTTTAACTGAATAGAAATTTTATACTCATGAAGAGCAGGATCTTTTTATACCTATTTATTTTTACCTTACTTTTTGTTCTCTTTCAATATGTGAACAGCAAGAATTATTTTAAGACGACCGAAGCCAAAATAGGAAAACTGGAAAAGGATATGGCCAGTCAGAAGGATTCTATTCAGGATCTGATCTTCGACAATCTGGATCTTCAGTATTTTGCCCTTGAGGGGAATGACGATGCTCTTGTGTATTATGACAACCTCGGTATTCAGGACCTGCCGCTTTATATTTCAGACCGATTGCTGGAAACCAATGAGCAAGGGGGAGATAACCCTCTGGTACCTTATGCGGCTATGACCGATGGCGGAGCAATGAAGATCAATAAGATCAGGGTATTGAATCACAAATGGATCATTGCCGATTTTAGTGACGGGAAATTCTGGGGAGAATTGTTTATCACCTATGAAATTAAAGAAGACAGGAGTGTTACCTTCGAAGTAAAGGAGCACTTACTCTACGGAAGAAGTGGCTTCTAAGATCTAGTCCAGACGCTCTTCCAGCCACTTTTTAAAGGCATAGAAATTCTGAGGCATCACCCCGTGACCTGCCGGATACTCTTCGTAAATATGTTTTATTCCGAGTTCTTTTAGTGCAGGAGATGTATTCCTCGCCCAATCTACAGGGATCACCTGGTCTACCGACCCATGTGAGCAATAAATATCGATGGCTGAATGATCAGAATCCTTATAATTTTCTCCAAGGATATCTTTATTCAGATAACCGCTCAAGGCGATGACATTTTTTACTTTGGAAGGATAGGTGAGAGCTACCGCAAGACTTAGTATGGTACCCTGGCTGAATCCGAGCAAACTTACATTAGAAGCATCAAGCCCATAAGCTGCTATCGCCTCATCAATAAAACTTGCAATGGCATCTCTGGATGATCTTGCCTGCTCATCATCACTCCATTTCCCGTTGGTATTATCGAAATGAATTGCATACCAGGCATGGCCGAAGGGTTGCAACGGATAAGGTGCTCTGACAGAGATCACAAAAAGCGATCCGGGAAGTTCGGGAGCAAAGGAATAAAGGTCTTCTTCATTACTTCCGTAACCGTGAAACATAAAAAGCACCGGTGGTTTTTCGTTAGCTTGAAGAGGTTCTCTGATGATATGATAAAGGGAGAGGTCTTTGGTATTCATTATTTAATAAAAGTAAACCATTTTTGAAATTGTTCGCCAAGGATAGGAATAAGGTTTTTACGTAGCTGTACTGCCCCTACAAATCCGTAGATCCATAGAACGACAAAAAACAGATAGAAACCCGAAGAGATGGTCCAGCTATCAAACTGACTCACCAGTATTCCGATAGCGTAAAACCCTATATTGATCCCGAAAGCCTGCCGGATATGAAAACGGGCAAACTCGTTTTTAGGCTCCATATTCATAAACAGGGCTATGATAGTCCCGACGATGGTAATATAGCTGATAATAGCAGCCGTTTTTCCTTCTTTATAAGTTAGATTTTCCATGATTAGTCGTTTAAGATCAGCTGATCGTTTGCAATGATCCCGTAAGCTTTTCCTTTTAGCTGACGCCCCAAAAAGGCAGAGTTTTTAGAAGCGGAGAAGATATCGTCTTCAGAGAACTCGTATTCAATATCCGGGTTAAACAGGCTCAGATTGGCTTTTTCTCCTACACCGATTCCGGGTGAAGCGATACCAAATCTCTCCTGGCCTCCGGTCAAAAGGGAAACTGCAAGCTCAGTGTCTACGATCGAGTTTAAAGCTCCAAAAGCGCTTTCCAGTCCGATAGTCCCGTCCAGGGCATAATCAAACTCTACATTTTTACGCTCCACATCTATAGGATTATGATCGGAAGTTACAATATCTATGGTTCCGTCCTCAAGTCCTTTGCGGAGTGCCTGCAGATCGTTTTCAGTTCTGAGTGGCGGAAGTACTTTACAGTGAGTGTTGAATTCCTTTAGCACATTATCGCTCAGTAATAGATTGTGAATGGCTACGCTACAGGAAACATCCAAACCTTTTGCTTTAGCTTCCCGAATGAGAGATACTGATTTTGCGGTTGATATGGTGGGGATATGTAGTTTTCCACCGGTATATTCAAGGATAAAGAGGTCGCGGGCAATCTGTAATTCCTCTGCTAGGGCAGGAATACCCTTGAGTCCGAGGAAAGTTGCATTTACTTCCTCGTTAACCACTCCTTTTCCGGCGATCTGATCTTCCTGTGGAAAGGAAAATACCAGGCCGTCAAAACTCTGAACATACTGAAGGGCAATTTTAAGGAGGTTAGGATTGGAGATCGATCGTTGATAGTCACCAAAAGCAATTGCTCCGGCATTTTTCATATCGAATAGCTCTGCCAGGTCCTTTCCTTCGCTTTTAACCGTTAATGCCCCAATGGGATATAGATCTACCGCCTTGTTAAAGGCACGTGATTTTACAAAAGATATATCGGCATTCGTGTCGAGGATGGGGTGGGTGTTAGGGTTTACCGCAACAGCCGTAAAACCGCTTCTTGCCGCTACATTGAGTCCGTTTTCAATGGTCTCTCTGTCTTCGTACCCCGGTTCTCCTAAAGAAACACTACTGTCAAACCATCCGCGTGAAATATGAAGATTCTCTTTTTCAATGATCGTCCAGTCCTTTTTGGCTTCGATAGCAGTAGCTATCTCTTTTATTAATCCGTTTTCTATTAAAATATCCTGAGTCGTCTGATGAAATTTAGAATCTTTAGGATCTATTATTCTGGCCGATTTGATTAGGATGTTCATTAGTATACTATCATTTTAAATATTTCAGCAAAAGGATCTCAGCTAGTAAGAATATCAGTGCAAAAATAACAAACCATTTCCAAAGCTCATTAATATTGTTCTCATCATTTAACTGGCTTAGCGAAACATCAACCGAATCGTTTATCGCATTAACCTGAAAATCACTGATATCACGATAGCTTAAATTACTTTCATTTCTCGGATAATTAAAACTGATATTTTGTAATTCGATGTCGTTGTTTTTAATCGTATAGGTCCCGGATTTACTGGGATTTTCATTAGTGGTGATCGTTACCTTGTCGGGGAACGACTGTTGAAGCGGAATAAACTGAGAAGAACCGTTCTCTATATTGAGAATAGCATCCTGCTGAATGGAAGTCTTTACATCTACCTGGTTCTCTCTTCCTGTCAGATAATATAGTTCGGCCAGCTGAAGGCTCTTTTTCCCGATACTGTAAAAGGTTGGTACAATAAGAGGGGAGTTCTTGAAATTAGATATATCCTTGTTTAAGGGCGATGCAAAAACATATATTCCATTCCTTTCATACAGAAATGGGTTTCCATCTTCAAAATCCAGCAGACTGGGGAGTCTGGCACTGGTGTCAAAACTCATCGAGACCTTCGGATACTGAAAATTACTTACCTGCTTATCAAAGACATCCTGATATACCGGATGAGAGAACTGTATCCCGGTTATTCTTTTTTCATTGGTATTTACGGTGGTAAAAGCTCCCAGTCCGAATGTTCCCATAAATCTGGAATAATCAGAGAAATTAGGGTCTGCAGAAGGGATAAGAATGATCTTCCCGTCCTTTTTATAAAAGGCATCCAGGGCATTGGAAAGCGAATTCGGAATATCTTTCAGTTCGTTCAGAACAATAAGATTCTGGCGTTCTATAGCGCTATAATCTAACTCATTGGATGCGTACGAACCCAGATTGAACTCGTCCTGTGTAAAGATACGGTTCAGAAAATCTCCGTCAGTACCGTTAATGGCCATAACGTTTATTTTCTCGGTAGCATTGATATTAAAATACATGCTATTGTCGTATTGCAGCCCGTCATCTTCTACCGTCAGGCGTCCGTTCACGATCTCATTGGAAGGAATGGTAAAGTTAACTTTAGCACTCCCTGAATTCCCGTTAAAATCGGCACTTACCTTCGCCATCAGTTTATCCTGATTGTAGAAAGAAACAGGATATTCCCCGTTAAGGTTACCATGTGTACTTAAAACGGCTTCCAGCTCTATATTGGATGGAGTGGTGCGCGAAATATAAATACTGTCTATAGAAATGTTATCGGTTCTTACCGGCGATAGTTTTACGACCTCTACATTGATAAGGGAATCCCTTTCGGGAATGCTGTTCCCGTTCTTTTGCTGAAAATCAGAAATAACCAGGAGATTCTTAAGGCTGTTACCGTCTCTGCTGAAGCTATTCCGTCCTTTTAAGAGGATCTCGTTTATATCTAACTGTTCCGGAGAATACGGAAGCTGCAGCAATTCATTTCTGATAGCTTTTATGCTCCCCTTCGGAAAGGAATTATCGTTGGTAAAAAGGGTTATTTCCTCTTCATCCGGAATATTGCTCAATAACTCCTGAACCGCCCTTTCTAAAAGCGGGCCTTTTTCGCCTTTCATCTGCATGCTGAAAGAATTATCGAGATAGATAACCGTTTCCCTGGACGTGGTGGTTATATTCCGGTTGGCAAAATAAGGTTGGGCAAAAGCCAGGACAGCAGCGGCAAATAACAATAACCTGCTGCAGAGGACCAGCCATTTTTTAAGCTGAGAACTTTTTCGAGTTTGTATGGTCACTTCCTTGAGGAACTGAACATTGGTAAAGGGAACTTTCTGGAACCTTCTGAGTTGAAAAAGATGAATAAGGATTGGAATGATCAGTAGTAGTAGTGCCCAAAGAATTTCCGGATGTTTAAACTGCATTCCTATTAAAAATTTCTCAAATATAAATCTTTAAGCTATAATACGGTATTAATTAAGATTTTTTTAAATAGAAACGGGAGCTTTGCAACAGAGTTAAAATTTAGCAAAGCTCCCGATCCGTCTCTAAAATATTGATTTAGTCGTATTTAGCCGGCTTGTTGCCCGGTGTTGTTCTTAAAATAAATTCCCTGATATCCTGATTGGCATTTATAAGGTCTTCATTCCTCAGATACATCATATGTCCGCTTCGGTATCCTTTAAAGCTGAGCCTGTCTTTCATCTTCCCGCTCGGATCCAGTTGCCACATACTGTATTTAGCATTAAAATAGGTGGTAGCACCGTCGTAATAACCGGACTGGTACATCACATGCAAATAAGGATTCTGTGCCATGGCCTGACGCAGGTTATCCCTGGTATTGTCGTTGCTGTTATCCCACGGACGTACGGGCCCGAACATATTGTATTTGATATCGGTCTTAAAGTTAAGTTGTTCCCTGATATAATAGTTTATGGCAGGGGTGAAGGAGTGCAGCCAGGAAGTGATCTCCGAATTGTAATCGGGAGAATCTCCGGCATCCATTTTATCGATCCCCAGATAACGGGAATCCAGCCTTCCGATGGTCCTGCCACGGTCACGTAACAGTTCTTTCCAGAAAAAACGGGTAGGAACATCCAGGTTATGCTGCAGGATGACCTTTTCGGAAAGTCCGGAATAATAAGCCATTTTCTTGGCTACCTGCTGTTTTTCACTTGCGGAGATAAAACCGCCTTTTGCCAGGGCCGGGATCAGGGTGTTGATGGCATACTGCTCTACTTCCGGTAAAACTTCCAGGAGATCCTTTTGCTGAAGCTCCGGCGGCAGTGCCTTTTGATACCAGGCTGCAGCTGCAAAATAGGGGAGGTTGATCCCAGATGAAACAGGGCCTCCAACTCTTAGTACTTTATAATCTGCGGGAGATACCATAATTACTCCGTTCAGGTACATCCACTGTCGGTTCTGAAGTTCCAGGGCCAGTCCGGCTACTCTGGTACCTCCATAACTCTCTCCGATGATATATTTTGGCGATAACCACCGGTTATTCCTGCTTACAAAGGTATTCAGCCATTCAGCCAGGTATTTGATATCGGCATTGATCCCGAAAAACCTGGAGCGGTCCACTTCCTTACCACTGGCAGGGATTGTTCTTGAGTATCCGGTATTAGCGGGATTTACAAAAACAATATCGGCCACATCCAGTATGGAGTTCGGATTGTCTTTTACACCATAAGGCTGAATGGGGTAGCCTTCATCGTCTATCTTCAGGATCTTCGGGCCTGTATAGGCCAGGTGCATCCAAACCGAAGCAGAACCCGGTCCCCCGTTAAACGACATAATAAGAGGACGTTTTTCCTTGTTTTTAATATCAGATCGTTGATAATAGGTGTAAAATAAAGTAGCAATGGGCATACCGTTTTCATCCCAAACGGGCTGAGTTCCGGTAGTTGCAGTGTAGGGTATCTGCTTTCCTTTAATGGTTACTACGTTTTTGGTGATGACGGTCGTGTCTATCGGTATTTTACGATCCTGTGCATTGGTTGAAGTAAACAACAGTAATGCCAGGCTAAAAATAGCTAGAGTGTTTCTCATTTTGGTTGTAATTAGTTTGTGCTATAAGAGAAGCTCAGCTCCTCATTCTCAGCATAAAAATAAGTAAACACAACCAAAGACAATGACCTTTACCGGCGATAAATTGTTAAATCTGTAACTGGTGTATTTGTTTGGAGGCCAGAAATATGATCACTATTCCGGTGAGATATTAAAATTTCTCGAACACCCCCAGACCAAAAAGCGCAAAGTCGTACTTAACAGGGTCTTTGGGATCCATCTTCCTCAGGCTGGTATCGAGCTCGGCCAGGGCTTTGGCATCATTCTGTTTCCTTTTAAGAATTCCCAGTTTACGGGCCACATTCCCGCTGTGTACATCTAAAGGGCAGGACAGGAGGGAAGGAGAAAGGCTTTTCCATATGCCAAAATCCACTCCGGTATCTCCGGGGCGTACCATCCAACGAAGGAACATATTAATACGTTTGGCAGCACTGCCTTTTAAAGGATCGGAAATATGCTTGGTTGTTCTCTGCAGATGATCTGTTTCAAAGAAGACCTGTTTAAAATGATGAATACTGAGTTGAAGAGAATCCTCTGTGGCATTTGCTTTAAACACTTCTTCAAGGCCCCCGTGATTCCGGTAAATGTTTTTCAGGCTTTTGACAAAATAGCTGAGATCTTCTCCGTTAAAGGTGCGGTGAACAAAAGTTTTTAGGGGTTCCAGATCTTCTTCCGAATGTTCCAGGATAAAATCGTAGGGAGTATTTCCCATCAGCTGCATCATCCTGTCGGCATTTTTAATAATGCTTTTCCGGTTTCCCCAGGCGATAGTAGCGGTGAGGAAAGCACATATTTCGATATCCTCCTTAGTGGTATAACGATGGGGGATCTGAATAGGATCGGATTCTATAAAACGGGGATGGTTATAGAGGGCGACTTTTTCGTCCAGGAATTCTTTTAATTCGGCCCGGGTCATTTAGGAGACAATTTTTCCGTCTTTCATGACCAGTTTCCTGTCGGCCATATTTGCCAGCTCTTCGTTGTGGGTAACGATCACAAAAGTCTGCTCGTATTTGTCTCTGAGCTTAAAGAACAACTGATGCAGGTTTTCGGCTGATTCCGAATCCAGATTCCCGCTGGGCTCATCAGCAAAAATAACCGAAGGATCATTTACAAGGGCCCTGGCTACAGCTACCCTTTGTTGTTCTCCTCCCGACAATTCGGAAGGTTTATGATCATACCTGTCTGAAAGCCCCAGGAAATCCAGTAATTCTCTGGCCTTTTTCTCGGCATCTGCTTTGGAGGTCTTTTTTATAAAAGCGGGGATACATACATTTTCGAGGGCCGTAAATTCAGGTAATAACTGATGGAACTGAAAAATAAAGCCTATGTGCTCATTCCGGAATTTTGCCAGCTCTTTATCCTTCAATTTGCTGACATCCGTACCATTGACCTTTAACTCACTCACACCGTTACCACTCATTTTATCGAGTGTTCCGAGGATCTGAAGCAAGGTGGTCTTTCCCGCTCCGGAGGCGCCTACAACAGAGACGACTTCTCCTTTTTTAATGTGCAGGTCCACTCCTTTGAGCACTTCCAGCTTCCCGAAATATTTGTGAATGTTTTTTGCAATGATCATTTTACCGCTTTAGAATGTGTGAAAGTAAAAATTACGGACCGATCCTGCAAATTAGCTTTTAAATGCGTTCCTGATATTATTAACATCCAGGAAGTATACAATACGCAGAGAAAGGGTATGCCTGATAGGTTGATCGAACAGATTACTCAAACTTCTTGAATAGTTGATCTGTGACTGATCGTCCTGATTAAAAATGGCATTTCTGTACAATAGAATTGCCTCACTTCCGGGAGCAAACCTCCAGTTAAAGCTCAGGTCAAGGTTCCAGATATTAAAGTTGGTATTCGGATTGTTTTCCGAAATATCGAAATCTGTTTCCGACCTGCTACCGTCGTCGTTCAGTATAAAGAAAATATCATCGCTGTAATCTGCAGTACTCCAGAAGTTCCTGAAACGCAGGTTGATGGCTTTATAAGGATTAAAATTATAACTCGCCTGCATGGAATTCTCTACACGGGTAATATCTCTTTGCCCCAGGAATACATCGGTCCCGTCATCGCTGATATAACCGAAGTTGTTGTCCTGTTTGGAGATATCGGTACTCCATATAAGCAAAAAGTGATCGGAAAAGCGGTAACGCGGGGATACCCTTAAGGAATAATTGACCTGTGGGTCCGCAAACCAGCTTCTGTAACCTACATTTATATCGTATGCGAATTTCTTTCTGAAATCTGATGATACAAAGGCACTTCCACCGAAATTGGAACTGAAGGTTACAAAACGCCCTTCGATCCTCGGTTCGAAATAATCGTCATCATCACTGTTGTAATTGGCGTTAAGGCCAAATGAAAAACGTTTTGGAGTAGAGAAGAAGGAGTTAAAGGAAATGGAGTTACGTGTAACTACCGAAGGATCGAACAGCCTCCTGTGATTTACCCTCAACGACAACCTGTATCGATTAAAACGCTTGGTAGGCTTAAAGATCTCATAGGAGATCTCTCCCATAAAGTTATTAAAGTTGTTTCGGAACAGGATCCCGAAATCGTTACTGTTATAATTCGTGTCGGCCAGGAAATTGGCAAGGCGCCATCTGAAATTCCCTTTGGTCTTTCGTATTCCCAGATTAGTACGGATACCGGTAGTGGTCCCGTCAAGATCCTTAACATGACTGTAGCGTATCCCACCGTCAAGGTTATAGGAATTTTGTTTGTTGGACAGATTAAAAAGAAGACCCGTAACATTGGCATCTCTGAAATCTCCTGCTCTTGTAACATTGGTATTGATCAGGGAAACCGATGAATTCTGATTGAATTGCTGATCAAATACAAGAATATTGTAATTGGTAAAGGATTCTGTGGTTACCTCCCTGATATCTCCGGTAATGGTATCCCGTACCGTAGCATTTGTCCTTTCGGTAATGGCATTCAGAAAACCGATTCCCAGTTTGTTTTTGGTACGCCCTGAGATCTTTACTGCGTTAAGCAGGTTTACATCGTCGGGATTATCGATGATCTCTTCATTTTCCTCCAGTTGGTCGCTCACGGCTCCTCTTCTTGTGGGCGCATTTCCGATCCTGCGGCTAAAGAAAAGACCCCCGCGGTTAAAGAGCTCGGTCCCTTCGGTAAAGAACTGCCTGTTTTCGGAGAATATCTGTTCAAAAGGCCCCAGGTTGAGCTCCACATTGTCAAAAGCCGCCTGCCCGAAATCCGGAATCAGGGTAGCATCCAGGGTAAAATTATCACTAAGTCCGTATTTTACATCCAGACCGGCACTGAAATCCGTGCTCCTGGTACCGTCAAAAGTAGAGGCGCTTCCCTGAGCAAAAGGAAACAGGATTAATCTGAAAGGAGGATCGATATCTGTTAAACCGGTTACCGTTCCGCTGTATTGTGTTCTGGACCCTACCTGTCGGTCTACATAGTTCCAGCTGTATGATTCGTTAATATGTCTTACCTGTCTGAAGAAGTTAATACTCCAGTTCTGTACTTCCACTTCCGGAAAACGCAGGGCGTTATATGGAATTCTGTATTCTGCATACCATCCTTTTTCATCATAGGAGATATTACACTGGAATACCGCGTTAAAGCTAAAATCTTCCCTGTTGTTCTCTCTCCGGGAATCACCTATGGTACCGGCACTGGTAACATAAAAAACAGTTTCGTTGATCCCGTCGTTCAGGGTATTGATATTTACAGAGAAAAAATCGGACTGAACAAAAATATTGTCCCGTTGGCTAAATTGCTTCAGGATCCTGTCCGGTTCATTGTCGTAAAGATATACAGCAAAGTAAACGGCTTTATCATCATAAGCCATTTTTACCTGTGTTTTGTGGGTCTCTCTTTCCGTTCCGGTATTACTGGGCTGGAACATAAAAAAATCTCCGTAGGCAGGTAAGTCGGCCCATACTTCATCGTCTAACTTACCATCTATTTTAGGAGCATTATCTATACGGGTTGCCTTAAGTGATTTCCTGTCTGTTTGGGAAAATAGGGATAGTGTACTTAAAAGGAATATTAAGACAAGTGTTTTTTGTAACATTGATGACGGACAATAAGGTTCTCTAAGCTTGGTTTTCGGCACACAAAACTAAAAGACTGAAGTAGATAAAAGTCCCAATTAAAAGTTAAAAAAACTGTTAATTGTTCTAATGTTTTGTGAATTAACGCTTTTCTGCTTTTAAGGATAAAAACGATATGAAAGACAATACAAAAATAAGGGTTGCCACTTTTGCCGGAGGTTGTTTCTGGTGTACGGAAGCGGTTTTTAAAAGGCTGAACGGGGTAAAGGAAGTTGTATCCGGCTATACGGGAGGAAATGTTGAAAATCCGACCTATCGGGAAATATGTACGGGAACCACCGGGCATGCCGAAGCAGTACAGATAACTTACGATCCCACAATAATCAGGTTTGAGGAGCTGATGGAGATCTTTTTTGTGACCCACGATCCGACCAGTCTGAACAGGCAGGGGAATGATGTCGGAACCCAGTACAGATCGGCTATTTTTTATTCCGATAACTGGCAAAAGGAAAGAGCTGAAGAATTAATTGCTATATTGGATGCCGATAAAGTGTTTAAAAATAAGATTGTCACCGAGGTGGTGCCTTTGGAAGTTTTTTACAAGGCGGAAAACGAGCATCAGGATTATTACGATTCCAACAGGAAACAACCTTATTGTCAGTTTATCATCAACCCTAAAATAGGGCATTTAAAAAAGTATTATCAACATAAATTAAAGACGCCTGATGTCTCCATATAACAATTTCGAAGAATACAATATCAAGATCACCGACGAGGTGAAAGGCCGTTATAAAACAATCATTACAGAATTAGGAGAGGACCCGGAAAGAGAGGGACTTCTGAAAACCCCGGAAAGGGCAGCCAAAGCCATGCAGTTCCTTACCCAGGGTTATTATAAGGACCCGGCAGAGATCCTGAAAGGAGCTATGTTCAAGGAAGATTATAACGATATGGTTATCATCAAGGATATAGAATTGTATTCGCTTTGTGAGCATCATATCCTTCCGTTCTTCGGAAAGGCTCATATTGCCTATATCCCTGACGGACAGATCGTGGGATTGAGCAAAATACCACGGGTGGTAGATGTTTTTGCCAGGAGATTACAGGTTCAGGAACGCCTGACCCATGATATTCTGGAATGTATAAACAACACATTAAAACCCAAAGGAGTAGCAGTGGTTATTGAAGCTTCCCATATGTGTATGATGATGCGCGGGGTACAGAAGCAGAACTCGGTAACAACTACCTCCGGTTTCAGAGGACAGTTTGAAAAAATAGAGACCAGGAACGAGTTTTTAAAGCTGATAAGTTCTGATCTCTCATAATTTTTTTGGCACTTTTGTTGTTATGTTCTTATAAATGTTAATTTTATAAGATGACGACAAACAATTCCTCCAATAAATTTACCAAATTATTCTTAGGGCTCGTTTTTGATGCAATGGGCTATGTTTCTTTTATTATTCCTGGAATAGGGGAGTTTTCCGATATTATCTGGGCTCCGCTGGCCGCCTGGCTGATGACCAGGATGTACAAGGGCACCTCGGGGCAAATAGCGGGAGTTGTGGCTTTTGTGGAAGAACTGATGCCAGGCCTGGATATAGTGCCTACTTTTACCCTGATGTGGATCTATACTTATGTCCTAAGAGGGAAAAAAGCAGACAAGGCAATAGAGGTATAGGTATAAAAAGGAAAAATCCTCATCCACCGAAGCTTCAAAGGATTTAACACTAACTATCAAATCTTTAGATCTTAGTTCTACAGAATTTATTGAATGGTTACAGGGAAGGTAACTTCTACGTCAGTATCCCCACCTGCATTAGTAATATCTCCATCGGAAACTCCTGCAGCATTTTTATCCAGTTGGTGACGAAGGGTAACTACCAAATTCCCGGTACTTGCATCACCGGTTGTTAAAGTAATCTGGATCCCAACAGGATTTCCATCACCGTCCTGATCTGTATAAGCTGTCGTAACTGCCGCATTTCCGATTACCTGATAAAAGAACTGATGTTCGTCATCTTCTTCCTCTACCTCTTCGGTAATATCTTCTGCCGGGTTCTCTGTTTCATTCAGCACCTGAACAACTCCTGTATAGGTAGTATTGGGAGCCAGATCCGCAACTGTTACCGTTGGAGGGTTAGGACCGTCTGCATCCAGATCACGACTTGTGAATACGATGTCTGCTCCTCCTGCCTGCGGACTAAGCGTTAGCGTCAGGGTGGTAATTACTTCTTCTTCATTCACAATCTGAGGTCCCCCGTCATCGTCGCTGGAACAGGAAGCTATGAATAAAACAAGCATTGATAATGATAATAATTTAATCGTTTTCATGATAATTGGTCTTTTTTAAAAGATTAATAATTAAATTTAAGTCTCAAGGTGAAATTCCTGCCCAGGTCGTCGGCAAATAAGCGAAACCTGTTCAGGTATTGTCTGTAATTCGTATTAAAAATGTTCTCTACCGAGAAGCCTAGTTCCATGTCTGTTCCGCCAAATTTAAACTGCACAGATGAGTCAAAGTGAAGCAAGTGGTAACCAGGAGGCGGTGTGCTTACATCTACCAGGACATCCACAAACTCATTGTTTTCAACTACCTGTGCAATGAAGTTGTTATCGGGAAACCTGTTTTGCCTGAAAAAAGCCTCACTTTTTAGACTCAACTGTAAATTTTTCCACTTTTCGTTCTTATAGGAAAGTGTGTTAAACCAGTTGGTTTGAGGGATATTTATAATGGGCTGATCCCTTTCCGTATCCTGCCCTCGTAAATAAGAAAAGCTGGTCTTAAAGCTAAATTGCTCATTGAGGTCGTAGGTAGCATCAACATCTACCCCATAGAGTGTAGCGTCGTTTTGCAAATACTCAAATACCTGGAAAGTACCACGGCTTGTAGCCAGAACTCCGGTAGGCTCCAGGACAATAAAATCTGAAATAAAATTGGCGTAGGGGGTAAGGTTAAAATTAAGCCTTTTGTCCAAAGCCCTGCCCTGAAAAGAAAAGGACAGTTTATTGGATATTTCCGTATCGATACGAAGATCTCCAAGCTCGAATGCAGCAGATGACTGATTCAGGCCTTCACTAAAAAGTTCGGAAGGGTTTGGGGGTCTGCTGGCAAGGCCATAGTTAAAGAGTAATTCCAGATCCTCCTTAATTTTATAATTAAGCCCTACGGTTGCAGATAAGTTGGTGTAATCAAACTGCGGATTCGTCAATAACTGAGTTCCAAAATCCTGTACCACGATATCTGCAAAGTCGACATCATATCCTCTCGATTCAAAGAAACTGGTTCTGTAGAATTTCTCAGCATCTATATTAGTGTAATCTACTCTTGCTCCCAGGTCCAGAAGTAAGGATTCGTTAAAATTAAAAGCCAATCCTCCGAAAACTCCTATTCCGTATTTTTCATAGTCAGGAATAACACGTCTTACCCCGGTAAGCGGATCTGCAAAGTTTTCCTGGTATATTGCACTGACCCCAGCTGTAACTTCCAGGTCTTTAGTTGGATGGGTTTCTACCACAAGATCCAGGTTATGTGTTGTCAGTTCAAGATCTACAATTGGTATTCCGTCATCTTCACCTCTTCGGTTATCAAACTCCTGGCGGTCGTTGAACTGAAAAGCATACTGAAGGGAGATCTTCCCAAAACGTTCCAGCCGTACAAATGCACTTGCCTTCAGAAGATGATGACTTACTTCCTGTCTTGGAGGGTTGATAGTATATGAGAAATCATCGGTAAATGCTGGTACCGGAGAATTAATAGCTCTTACAAGATCTGTGATATTCCCAAAATCCGCAGCTCTTAGGATACCGATAGCTGTATCGAAATAACTGTAAAACAACTCAGCTCCATACTGAAATTTATTAATTCCGAGATTTACGGAAAAAGATTTCTGTTCGGTTCCCGTATTGGTTAAAAAGTAATCTGGAGCTCTGAAATCCCCGAATTTTTTATAAGTACCTTGTACCCTGACACCTAACCCGTTATCAAAACCTTTGTCGAGGGAAGAGGTAATACTTCCACCGCGACCGTTTGAAGAAGCCGAAAGAATGGTCTTTCCGAAAATAGTATCGTGATTAGCCAGCCGCCTTGGCTTGGCAAGGACAATCCCACCAATGGCATCACCTCCGTATTGCAAAGCTCCCGATCCTTTTACAACGGTGAGCCTGTCTGCAGTATTCAGATCGACATTCGGGGCGTGTTCTATACCCCATTCCTGATCCTGTAATCGTACATTATTGGTAATAATAAGAATTCGACTGCTGTTTAATCCCTGAATAATGGGCTTTACTATGGTACTCCCTGTGTTAAGAGAGGAAACACCACTTATTTCTCTTAATGCATCTCCCAGGGTAGCATCTGAAAACTGAACTAATTCTGCAGCTTTTAATGATTGAGAGTTAACGGTTTCAGCTACCTGACGCCCGTTATCTCCGGTTACTACCACTTCTCCTAACTTTTCCAGATGATGCTCCAGACGAACTTTTTTGAACGTATTTCCTTCTATTTCAACAGGGACGATCTTGGATTTACATTCAGGATGTGATACTTCGATCTCATAAGTCCCTATACAGATATTTTTGATGGAAAATTTCCCTTCCAGATCGGTTATGACCGATTTTGAGGGGGTTCCGTCCTTTAAGAGGATTACGGTAGCACCGACCAGTGGAGTTCCATCGTGAAAATCTATAATTTCACCTTTAAGGTTTGCTTCACATTGCTGTGAAAATGTCTCTGATATCCCGAATAGCAACAGGATAATCATCAAATATGATTTCATAATAAATACGTAAAAATGTGTAATCTGGATAGTCTATACCCCTGGATAGGGTATATTAAAATGAATTAGCCTAATAAAGAGGCAGGAGGGGGGCGATTGAAATATTTTCCCGA
This sequence comes from Leptobacterium flavescens, assembly GCF_010671605.1. Classification (GTDB taxonomy): domain Bacteria; phylum Bacteroidota; class Bacteroidia; order Flavobacteriales; family Flavobacteriaceae; genus Leptobacterium; species Leptobacterium flavescens. The sequence goes on along the minus strand of NZ_JAABOO010000002.1, from coordinate 559,818 downwards.
AACGGAGCTTGAAGGTACGAATAAAACGAAAGTGAAACTCTCTGTTGGTTCAGGGAAATAAGGATTGAATATTTCAAAGCTTTCCGTAAAGGAGGGTACAATAAGATCGTTATCTTCCTGTACCTGATAATATTCACAAACCTGGCAATTTTCAATAGAATTCTCATCCCCAAAAAGATGAGAATAAGTATGCGCATTGGCAATCTTAACAAAGACAAAAACTGCCAAAAAAGCAAATGAAACTAATCTGAAAATGCCCTTTTTCATTATTAGCAACAAACTTAGGGAAAAAAAGAGATAAAAAAATGTTAATTAAAAATTAAATTTTCAGGAGACTAACTTCCCAAGTCCCATACGTTTAAGCATTTTCTTTTCAAAAGACCAGAAAAATTTAAACTGCCCGAAGAGCCATCCGAAGAAGACCAACAAAACCTGATAGATCGGGAAGATCAATAAAATCCTGACCGGCCAGTAGATCCAGCCATTGGTATTTTCTTTTGTGAGGCCGATATACTCGGTGAGGGGAGCTGCCAGTTTAGCCGAAACACTTCCGGTAATGGCAAATACTATAAATATTACAAGGACTTGAAAATTAGAGTGGATACCCCAACGTTTCTTTAATTTTTCCATTTCTCATTTTTAAAGGGCACAAAAATAAGGAATTATACTCGTGGAACAAATCCGGAAAGCCGCTGGTTGTACCTCCGCTGGAAAAAGATAAAGTAATTGTAAAGAAGATAATTCACTTCATAACCGTAATCAATCCCCGGGCTGTAGTCAATTCGCCATGGATAGAGATTAGGATCAAACCTTAAAGGACTATTTACCCGGATATTGTATTCAATCACCAGGATGCGGTTCCTGTTTTCAAGGAAATTCTGAGAATAATAACCGCGTGGCCGTGCAATACTGTTCAGCCAGAAATTAAAGCCGGGTTCAATGATAATGATCTCGTATTCCAGACTGTCGTTCGCTATACGTACGGTATCCTTGGTTTTAGAACTAAAAGCCTCTTTCTCTTTGCCTATAACAGCTGTATCCGTACTCCTGGTGGAAGTACAACTCAAGGAAATAAAAAGAATTCCGATAAAAAGGCCAATTACATATCTCATAAGCTTAAAATTACTAAAATTAACTTTATTTATCAGTTGATTTAGAAGTTTTTAACAAAAAAACCGGGTGATCTACCCGGTTTATTAGCATCAATATTCATACCATTATTTTTTTCCGAAGAGCCCTCCCAGTAATCCGCCGAGACCGCTTTTCTTCTTTCCGCCGCTCATGACCATTCCTGCAACATCATCTATAATACTTCCGTCTCCGTCAGCATCGATCAGAGATTCTATAAGGCTCTGGTTTTGCTTAGGCTGATTTCCCATTACACTTCCGAGTAAACTTCCAAGTCCGCCTGCATTATTCACATTGCTCTGGCGACTTTGCCTTCCCAGGTATCCCATAAGGATAGGAGCAGCTACCTTCAGGATCTGTGCAATAGTTCCGGTATCCATTCCTGACTTCTGACTTAATGCAGATTCGACACTTGCCTGTCTGTTTCCAAGGACATGCCCCAGGATCCCTGCACCATCATCCATAACAGATTTATCCACGCCACCACTAAAAAGACCTCCAAGGTTATCCAGGATACTTCCGTCATGTTTGCCCGAAAGTGCCCCCATAAGTCCCTCGGCTCCCTGTGGGGATGCAGCGTTCTTTTTCATAGCTCCCATTAAGACCGGAAGCGCCATACTGAGAACATCGGCAGTCTTACCCTCAGATTGCCCGGTTTCACTACTCACTCCTCCTATAATTTGCTTTCCGAGATCGCTATTTAATAAGTCTAAAATTCCTGACATTTTATTTGTTTTATGATTAGAAATTTCAAGATACAAAAAAGTCCCCTACTTAATGTAAAGGACTTTTTAAATTTATATTTATCGACGATCAGACCGATTCTGTCTTTAAAATGCTTATTATCTGCTCCGCAAGCTCTTTTCCGATCCTGTCCTGTGCTTCATTGGTAGCAGCACCGATATGCGGTGTTAAGGAAATATATGGGTTCATTAATACCTTGATAGCAGGGGAGGGTTCGTTCTCAAAAGTATCCAGCCCTGCAAAAGCAACTTTCCTGCTTTCCAAAGCCTCAATAAGAGCAACTTCGTCTATCACACCTCCACGGGCAGCATTAACGATAGCCACACCGTCTTTCATAGATTCTATTTCTTTTTTTCCGATAACGTAATCTTTCTGCGCCGGAACGTGCAGGGTAATAAAATCAGAAAGTTTCAGGATATCTTCCACAGGTTGTGTTTCTATCGCCACATTAATAGATTGTCCGTTATAGAAATCTACTTTGATCTCTGCATTACCTACATACTTATCGGAAGCGATCACCTTCATACCTATTCCGAGAGCTATTTTGGCAACTTCACGGCCAATACGGCCAAAACCGATAATACCCAGGGTCTTTCCTCTTAATTCTATCCCTTTTGCATACGATTTCTTAAGCTGAGCAAATTTGGAATCCCCATCTAAAGGCATATTCCTGTTACTGTCGTGAAGAAAGCGCACTCCTGCAAACAAGTGAGCGAATACCAATTCTGCCACCGAGCTGGAAGAAGCAGCCGGGGTATTGATTACGTGTATCCCTTTTTCACGGGCGTAATCTACATCTATATTATCCATTCCAACACCGCCACGTCCGATAACTCTGATCCCGGGACAGGAATCAATGACATCTTTTTTGACTTTTGTTGCCGAACGTACCAGGATCACATCAACATTGTTCTCGTTAATAAAGCTGATAAGCTGTTCCTGGGCTACTTTGGTTGTAATTACTTCAAAGCCTGCCTGCTGTAGCGTGTCTATTCCGCTTTGAGAAATTCCGTCGTTAGCTAATACTTTCATTTATAGGGTTTAAAAATTAAGTTCTTATTTTCTTTTTTGTGCAATTATTATGCCTTTCTTTCAAGCTCCTTCATAACATCTACCAATACCTGTACACTCTCCAAAGGTAATGCATTATACATAGACGCCCTGTAACCGCCCACACTGCGGTGTCCGTTAAGCCCGTTAATTCCCGCTTCTTTCCACATAGTATCAAAGCTTTCTTTCAGGCTGTCATCGGTCAGATTAAAGGTGGCGTTCATATTGGAACGATCTTCTGTCGCTGCAAAACCTTTAAACAGGGGATTTCTGTCTATCTCGGTATAGAGAAGGTCTCCTTTTTTATCGTTTACCTTTTCTATGGCTGCTATACCTCCCAGGTCTTTCAGCCATTCGAGGGTAAGCATGGATACATATACGGCAAATACCGAAGGAGTATTGAACATACTGTCTTTGGAAATATGCACTTTATAATCCATCATAGAAGGGATCTTACGCTCTACCTTTCCGAGGATATCTTCTTTTACAACAACCAGGGTAGTACCTGCAGGCCCCATATTTTTCTGTGCCCCGGCATAGATAAGGTCGAATTTGGAGAAATCCATTTCCCTGGAGAAAATATCCGAACTCATATCGCAAACCAATGGAACATTCACTTCCGGAAAAGATTTTAATGAAGTTCCGAAAATGGTGTTGTTACTGGTACAGTGGAAATAATCCACATCTCCGGGAACCGTATAATTTTTAGGGATATAATTAAAATTAGCATCCTTGGAAGAAGCTACTTCTATCACCTCACCGAATAAACGGGCTTCCTTGATCGATTTGTCAGACCAGGTACCCGTATTGAGGTAAGCTGCTTTTTTGTTGAGAAGATTATAGGCAACCATCAGGAATTCAGTACTTGCTCCTCCCTGAAGGAACAGCGCCTGATAACCTTTTCCTTGTAACCCGAGTAATTCGAGAGCCAGAGATCTGGCATTTTCCATTACTTCTACAAAATCTTTACTTCTATGAGAGATCTCTATTAATGAGAGATTCAGGTCGTTAAAATTTAAAACTGCATCAGATGCCTTTTTCATAACTTCCTGCGGAAGAATGCAAGGCCCGGCGCTAAAATTGTGTTTCCTCATAGTTTTTTAGAAATAAATGGTTTACGTTTAAAATTTAAAGTTACAAAGGTGATAATTTCTCAGTGATTTTTTGTTATGAAAATGATAATAATTCCGCTATATTTTTAACAAGAATTCAATAGTATCAACATCATCCGCATAATCGTATAATTGAGGGAGTTGGGTTTGCCCGAAATCTACTTCTTTTCGGCTAAAACCATCTGCCACAACACATTGGATGTTCTCCTTTTCATCTTCTAACCTTTTTCTCAACGATTCAACATCCTTATAAGTCTCATAAAACAGCGTAGCGATAGGGGATGCAAACTGCTCATCTTCTTTAAGCATCAGGAAGCCGTTTTCCAGCAGCTCAAATTGACTCATCAGATATACGGCTTTATTATAATCGTAATTATTGGCGTATTTAGCAGAATCTATAATACTTTTCTGTTTGTACATCGCTTTAAAGAAAGCATCGAAATTGTAATTTTCAGGAACAAAGAGTTTTGAGACATTCCTGCAACCCAGGCCGTAGTACCTGAAAACATCTTCGCCTAAAGCCTCCAGTTGTGCCTTGGATTCCGTTCCATCGAGTACGGCAACCGAATTCCGGTTCCTGCGAATGATATGAGGTTTCTTTCCGAAATAATATTCGAAATACCGGGCCGTATTATTGCTTCCCGTAGCAATAACCGCATCAAAACCTTCCAGTTTATCTTCGGTAAAGGATATTTTTCCTTTGAATTCAGGCTCTGCATACTCAAGGTATTTAGAGAGCATGGGTAACAGGTGCTTATCATTGGAAGATTGCTTGACGATCACAGAATGCCCCGCCAGCAATACACATAAGAAATCGTGAAAACCAACCAGCGGAATATTCCCGGCAGTAATAAGAGCTACTTTCCTGGAAACCTGATCTTCATTAAACTCATAAGGTTTCAGCCAATCATTGAACTTTTCCTCGGTAAGGAGCTCACTCCAGCCCTTTATAGCAAACTGTATATTGCTGTCCGTAAACCAGCCATTGTGCTCCTGCGCCAGTTTTAACTGATGTTTGAAGGCGTCAAAGAAAAGATCATTATTTATTACACCCTCTCTTCTTTTTGTGTTTTTAGAGGAGAATTGATCTAAAAAAGAACCTAATTTAACAAAAGCTTTAACTCTGTTCTTCAAGCTACTCATTATATTTGCGTAAAATTACTTTGGGTATTATTTTTGCACAAAAGTATAAAAAGAAAATGCTATGGCTATCATTATAACAGACGAATGTATTAATTGCGGAGCTTGTGAGCCGGAATGCCCGAACACTGCAATATATGAAGGTGCGGACGACTGGAGATACAGCGACGGAACATCTCTTACCGGAGATGTGGTCTTACCCGATGGAAAGTCGGTAAACGCAGACGATGCACAAACCCCGGTTTCTGATGAGATCTATTATATTGTACCTGATAAGTGTACTGAGTGTAAAGGGTTTCACGAAGAGCCTCAGTGTGCTGCAGTATGTCCTGTAGATTGTTGTGTGCCGGATGATGATCACGTAGAAAGTGAAGAAGTACTTCTCGGGAAGCAGCGTTTTATGCATCCCGAATAAGGATATTGACAAAATAAAACAAAAAGCCCTGACATTTCTGCCAGGGCTTTTTTAATAAACAGAACTTGCTTATAGCGACTTAAAAATCAAATCCTAATCTTGCGTAATAAAAGGCTCCGCCAAAACCCATCTGAACAGCGTCCCAATAACCCCCAGACTCTGTTTCACCATCATTTTGCTGTGAAGGGTATTCGTTAAAAATATTATTCCCTCCAATGCTAACCCTCAGGCTTTCAGATAAGTTATATCCAAGATTCAGATCGAAAGTGAATTTTGGATCGTAAACATCTTCTGTTCCAGCGAAATCTATTAAAACGATCTCGCTAAATCGTGTTGCTGCAAGTGCAGCGCTGAATTTTTCTTCTGTATATCCCAGATTAAGACCGAATTTACTATCGGGTGCCGATGCCAGGAGAAAGGCTCTCTCCCTGGGACCGAAAAATGTATCTTCATCCAGATTACCGTTATTAATGCTCTCGATCTTCATATCGTTGATATTTCCGATCAGAGAAGCTGTTAAAGTGGCATTGTCTAATTGTTTCCTCCAGGAAAGCACAATATCCAGACCGGTGGTTCTGGTATCCGCACCATTGGCAAAGAACTGGGCTTCATTTACGTTGGGGATCTGTGGTGCAGCAAATGTACCCGTAAGTACGATCCTGTCCTGAACATCCACAAAATACCCGTCTATGGTAGCGTTAAAGTCCCCGAAAGTAGCCGTAAAACCAAGTGATGCGTTAAAGGCTTTCTCCTCTTTTAGCTGACTGATCCCGAAAGATTGGGTAACAGGACTGTTATTAGGAGATAAAAGCGTTTCCGTGGCCACACCACCCTGGAAATCCGTAAATCTCAGGTTGTAGTAGATCTGGGCCAGGGAAGGAGCCCTGAAGCCTGTACTTACCGATCCTCTGATATTAAAATTATCGGATGCTTTCAGCCTGGCGGCGAGTTTTCCGTTCAATGTACTTCCAAAATCGCTGTACTCCTCAAAACGAACGGCAGCTCCCAGCAGGAAGGTTTCCGTAAAATCGAATTCTGCATCTGCATAGAGAGAGAAGTTCGTTCTGTTCCTGTCTACTTCATTGGCCGGACTGTATCCGGGGAATCCCTGTGAACCTCCGGGGCGTAATTCGCCTGTTTCCGGATCTGTAGGTTGCGTCTGATTGGCCGGATCTGTTATAAGGATACCATTGGTATCGAAAGTCCCGTACGATCCTTCTTCTCCGGCAAAAATGATAAAATTCTCTGTCCTGTATTCCAGTCCGAAAGCCAGGTTCATCCCTTCAAAAACATCGTCAAAATATTTGGAGAAATCGATCCCCGTCGTATTCTGGCTTAAACTGTGCCCTCCCGCATCAAAATCGGTAGGAGAGCTTTCTTCAAGAGATGCATTCAACGTACCCAGAATAAAATAGTGGAAAGTATTTTTTCCATAGGTATTGTTTATATCGATCTTCCATCCGCTGTTGGTCTCTGTTCTGACCCCTACGGATGCCGAGTTATCTATAATATTGGAAGTAATACGTGGTGTAAATCCGTTAGGGTATATGCTCAGAACATTTCTTTCTGTAGGATTGTTCCTGGTAAAGGCAAAGGCGTCCGTATCTCTGTAGTTACGGCCTCCGAAGGCATATACTTCCGTTCTTTCGGATAGTGGTATTGCTGCATTTACAAAGAAATTAAAACCGTCTATAGCCGCCTCACCGAAACCTCTTCTGAAGTCAAATCCGGGACGCAGGGTTTTGTTCTTGCTGATATACTCCGTAGTGAAATTAGCATACCCGCCTTCACCGATCCCGACTCCGTAATTGGCAGTGATCTTAAGTGATCCTCCGTCAAAATTCTGATCGTCTCCTATAGCATTACCATCCCTGTCCGTATCCAGGCGGTTTCCATCGGTATTCGGTGTTCCGTTCGGAAAATCTCCCTGTGCATTGGCGTTGTAAAATCCGTAACTGATACTTCCCGAAAATTGCTCCACATTGTCCTTTAAAACAATATTGATCACCCCGGCAATAGCGTCAGATCCGTACTGGGCGGCAGCACCGTCTCTAAGGATCTCTATTCGTTTAATGGCCGATGCGGGAATGGCATTGAGGTCGGTACCTGAATTACCCCTTCCTCTCGTACCGAATATATTGATAAGAGAAGATGAGTGCCTGCGTTTTCCGTTGATAAGGACCAGGGTCTGATCAGGCCCCAGGCCACGAAGGGTAGCAGGGTCTATATGATCTGCACCGTCTGCTCCCGATTGCTTGTTAGCATTAAAGGAAGGAGCTGCATACTGCAGGAGTTCATTTACTTCTATTTTACCACTTTGGGTAACCACCCCCGATACATTGATCACATCTACAGGTACTGCCGTATCGGTAGAGGTCCTTTTCGGGCTTCTGGAACCCACCAGTTGTATCTCATCCAGCTGCAAGCCGCTGATCAGGGTAACATTAACGGTAGATCTGTTATTTACCTGTATTTCCTGACTCTCATAACCCACATAGCTGAATACCAGAGTAGCATTATCCCCGACAGAAATGGAGTAATTCCCGTCAAAATCGGTAGTAGTACCGTTTGAAGTTCCTTTCTCCACAACATTTACTCCGGCAATAGGTGCTCCCTCCTGATCGACAACTTTTCCGCTTACGTCAGCAAGTCTGGCATCTATGGTCATTTCTTTGAGGTTTGCATTCTTCGGAGCCTGAATTTTCTTCAGAATGCTGGTCTTATTTACCTTGTGATTGGAATTGTAAATGACGTAGTATTTATTTCCGAGGTATTCAAACTGAAGCTTGGTCTGGTTTTCCAGTTTATTAATGATCTTTTTAAGCTTTTTATATTCGTACTTACTTGGGTCGAGTATCCTCCCCTCAAGTAGTTTAGGTTCATATGTAAAGAACACATGATGTTTCTCACTCAGGTGTTCCAGGAATTCGGAAAGAGCGATGGTCTGTTTGCTTTCTATAGCATAGGCCATACTATTTGTTGCCCCCAGGATCAAAAACAGAAGAAGCACTAAATAGGAACTTTTCAATTTTTGTTTCATAATTTAATGTTTATAAAGGTTTGGTTGTTCAATTATTAGACATGATCAATAGTGTATTGTTGTCTCTGTCTATTCTGACATTTGCCGCTTTTTCGATGGCCATAATGCAGATCTCAAAATTCTCGGTGGGAATACCTCCCGATATTACTTTGGTAGCGCTTATTTCATCGGCAAACTCCGCCGGAGTTCCGTAGATATCTTCAATTTTTGTCATTACCTCTTGCAGGGAAAGCTGGTCCAGGATCAGGGTTCCGTCTTTCCAGGAAGTAAGTACTTCCGGTTTTTCAACCTTCTTCCGGGTAAGCAGGGTTTCGCTTTCGGCAGAAAAAGAGATAAACTCGCCCGGGATCATTTCCTTTACGGATCCATCGCTTAAAACAATGTTTATGGCGCCTTCGTCCAGGATAACATCTGTTTTTTGATGCCTGCTGTTCACGTTAAATTCCGTTCCGTATACTTCAACGGTAAGGTCGTCTGTCATTACCTGGAATTTAGCTTTGGCAGAAGGTTTCTTCTTTACCCTGAAATAAGCTTCCCCTTTGAGCCATACTTTTCTGGGATTGTTCTTTTGATACCTGATCTCCGAATTGGCATTCAGGGTAAGATTGGTACCGTCCGGTAATCTCAAATTGATAAACTCTCCGTTTTTTGTCTGATGAATGATCTCGTTTTTTGACAGGGATGATTGATAGAGCCAACCGAGTACCATAAGTGCGCAAATACTGGCAGCTATTGAGATATAACGGTATAGGGGTGCTGTTCGTTTTTTAAGTGAAGGAATGTCGTTTTCGGTCTTGTTTTCAATGGCATTTATGAGGCTTTCCCAGCGGGCTTCTGTTTTCTCCGCCTCATGAGGGGTTTTTTTGAACTGGATCCCGTTTACCACGGCTTTTGCATTCAGGACCAGCTCCAGCTGATCCGGATGTTCTTCTATCCATTTCTCCCAGAAATTGATGTCGCTGAGATTTTCCTTGTTCACCCAGTTAACAAAGGATGCATCTTCAATAAAGTCCTCGATGGACTTGAATTCCCTTTTTGCCATTTTGATCGGAGTTCAGATTAAAATGAGATAGCTCTCTATGGGTATAGAGGAACTTTTTCGGGATCCATACCCTCTTTTTTTAAACTTTTTTATAAAAAAAATGAAAACTGTTCTGTAATTGATTGATTTACAGAAATGTAATTAAAGTTTAATTTTTAAGCAATTGCTGTAGCTTTTGCATTTCTATATCCGATCTGAGCTTTTTAAAAGCTTTCTGAAGTGTATTGATAACGCTCTGATAATTAATGTCCATGATCTCCGTAATATCTTTAATATCTATCTGGCAGTAGTACCTGAGATAGATAACTTCTTTTTCTCTTTTGGAAAGTGTATTCAGGATCTCCGACAGCTTTTCTTTTCGGATATGATGGAATTCTTTCTGGATCGCTAATTCTTCGGGAGAGAATTGCATTTCCATCATCTCTGTATTCAGCTTGTTATACTCTACGGACGGAACGGCTTTTCCCATTTCTTTGAATAACCGTCTTCTGAAGGAGGCAAAAAGATAGGCCCTGATACTGTCGAGTTCTCCAAGTTTTTGTCTGTTATCGTGCAGATAGATAAAAAAATCCTGTAAAGTATCTTCCGTTAAGGCTTTATGGCCACAGAGTTTTGAGCCATAGTGAAACAACTCGGGATAATAGATGCAGAACATACTTTTAAATGCATTCTTATCTCCGTTCTTAAAAGAAAGCCACAATATTTTTTCAGGCAAGTTCTTCAAATTCCTATATGGTTGTTCTCTGTTGGAAATTATTGGTTTATAGTCAGGTGGCGGATATCAAATTTATAATAATTTATTTACATCGATTTAACATCGCCGGAAGGCTTGTAAAAATCTCTGAAAGTATAGGCGGTGTTTTAATTAGAAAACTTGACAGAATTAATTACATTTGCACTCGCAAAAACAAGGCCACCCGGAAACGGGTTTTTATTGAAGGCCCGGCTTTTTGAAGAAATAAAAAAGAATACAAATGAAAGCAGGTATAGTAGGCTTACCCAACGTAGGGAAATCCACATTGTTTAATTGTTTATCAAACGCCAAGGCGCAGAGTGCCAATTTCCCCTTTTGTACTATAGAACCCAATCTGGGAGTGGTAAATGTTCCGGATCCGAGACTGGAGAAGCTGGAAGAGCTGGTAACACCCGAAAGAGTGATCCCGGCAACCGTAGAGATCGTAGATATTGCCGGATTGGTAAGAGGAGCCAGTAAGGGCGAAGGTCTTGGGAACCAGTTCCTGGGAAATATCAGGGAATGCCATGCGATCATTCATGTGCTTCGTTGTTTTGACAATGACAATATTGTACACGTAGACGGGAGTATAGACCCGATCAGAGATAAAGAGACCATCGATATAGAATTACAGCTAAAAGACCTGGAAACAGTAGATAAAAGACTGGATAAGGTAAGCAGGGCTGCAAAGACCGGTGATAAGGACGCAAAAAAGGAACAGGATGTACTTTTGAGGTTCAAAGAAGCCCTGGAAGCCGGAAAATCGGCCAGAGCCGTTGAGGTAAATGAAGAAGAGGAAGAATTTGTAAAAAGTTTCCAGTTACTTACCGCAAAACCCATTTTATACGTATGTAATGTAGATGAAGCTTCGGCCAAGACAGGGAACGCATATGTAGAAAAGGTAAAGGAACTTGTAAAAGATGAAAGGGCAGAGGTAATAGTGCTGGCAGTTGCTACGGAGGCAGATATAGCAGAACTGGAAGATTATGAAGAAAGACAAATGTTCCTGGAAGATATAGGTCTGGAAGAGCCCGGAGTATCCAGACTGATCAGAACAGCCTATAAATTACTCAGTCTGCAAACCTATTTTACGGCCGGAGAGAAGGAAGTAAGAGCGTGGACAGTGAATACGGGAGCTACGGCACCTCAGGCAGCCGGAGTAATACACACCGACTTCGAAAAAGGGTTTATCAGGGCGGAAGTGATAGGATACAACGACTATGTGGAGTACGGAAGCGAGACCAAAGTAAAAGAAGCCGGAAAGATGAGGGTGGAAGGAAAAGAATATATCGTTAAGGACGGAGACGTCATGCATTTCAGATTTAACGTATAAAGAAGATAGAGAAACTTAAAAATCAGCCGAAAAGCCCATGTTCTCAACAATATGGGCTTTTTTATTGTTAATTACTTTATTTGGGCTAAGTTTTATTTTTTAAAGACAGTTGTTATATTAGCGCAGAACCTACAAAATATTCTTATTTAATGTCACAAACCTCCCAATATACTGAAGAAAATATACGTTCGTTAGACTGGAAAGAGCATATCCGGATGCGACCGGGTATGTATATCGGAAAGCTGGGGGACGGATCTTCTGCAGATGATGGTATTTATATCCTTTTAAAAGAAGTTATCGATAACTGTATCGATGAATTCGTTATGGGGGCAGGAAAGACCATCGAGATCACCATAAAGGACAAACAGGTAAGTGTACGGGATTACGGAAGGGGAATACCTCTTGGAAAAGTGGTGGATGTAGTGTCCAAAATGAATACGGGAGGAAAATACGATAGCAGGGCATTTAAAAAATCTGTGGGACTTAACGGAGTAGGTACCAAAGCGGTCAATGCTTTGTCTTCCTATTTTAAGGTGGAGTCCAACAGGGATAATAAAACCAAGGCAGCAGAGTTTGAAATGGGGAACCTCATTAATGACGAACCTGCAGAAGCATCTTCCAAAAGAAAAGGAACCAAAGTAAGCTTTGTTCCCGATGATACGATCTTTAAGAACTACAAATTCAGGAGTGAGTATGTAGAGCGGATGCTGAAGAATTACGTATACCTGAATCCGGGACTTACCATTGTTTTTAACGGAGAAAAGTTCTATTCCGAAAACGGCTTGAAGGACCTCCTGGAGGATTCTACCAACGAAAGCGATATGCTGTATCCTATCATTCACCTGAGGGGGAATGATATTGAAGTAGCCATTACGCACAGCAGGACGCAATACAGCGAAGAATACCATTCCTTCGTTAACGGGCAGAATACCACGCAGGGAGGAACTCACCTTGCGGCCTTCAGAGAAGCGATCGTAAAGACGCTGAGGGATTTTTACGGAAAGAATTACGAAGCTTCCGATATCAGGAAATCCATTATTGCAGCGGTTTCTATCAAAGTGATGGAACCTGTTTTTGAAAGTCAGACCAAAACAAAACTGGGATCTACCGATATGGGTGGCGGTTTACCGACCGTACGTACCTATGTAAACGATTTTATCGGCACCCAGCTGGATAACTTCCTTCATAAGAACGCAGAGGTAGCAGAAATACTTCAGCGTAAGATCCTGCAGGCAGAAAGAGAACGTAAGGAGCTTTCCGGAATACGTAAACTGGCTAAGGAAAGGGCTAAAAAAGCCAGCCTTCACAATAAAAAACTCAGGGACTGCAGGGTACACCTCGGCGATATGAAGAATGACAGAAGACTGGAGTCTACTCTGTTTATTACGGAGGGGGATTCGGCTTCGGGATCGATCACCAAATCCAGGGATGTAAATACCCAGGCAGTTTTTAGTTTAAGGGGAAAACCTTTAAACTCATATGGAATGTCCAAGAAGATCGTTTATGAGAATGAAGAGTTCAATCTGCTGCAGGCAGCATTGAATATCGAAGAATCTCTGGAAGATCTCAGATATAATAATATTGTAATAGCTACCGATGCCGATGTTGATGGAATGCACATCAGGTTGCTGCTCATTACTTTCTTTTTACAGTTTTTCCCCGAACTCATCAAGGAAGGACATCTGTATATTCTGCAGACGCCTTTGTTCAGGGTAAGGGACAAGAAAGAAACTATTTATTGCTACAGTGAAGAGGAGCGTAAGGCAGCTATCGATAAACTCAGGGGGAAACCCGAGATCACCCGATTTAAGGGATTAGGTGAGATATCTCCGGATGAATTCAAGCATTTTATAGGAGATGATATCAGGTTAGACCCTGTAATGCTGGATAAAGCCATGTCTATTGAAAATTTACTTAAATTCTATATGGGTAAAAATACCCCGGACAGGCAGGAGTTTATCATTAATAACCTGAGAGTGGAATTAGATCTGGCAGAAGAAAAATAATTAAGAACCAATAAAACCATACTTCCTTTCATGGAGGAGAATCTCAACCCAAATAACGAGCAGGAAAATCAGGAAGAATCAAGTCATGATACCATTACCAAGGTAACCGGTATGTATAAGGACTGGTTTCTGGATTATGCATCTTACGTGATCCTGGAAAGAGCTGTCCCGGCTATTGAAGACGGTTTTAAACCGGTGCAACGCCGTATTATGCATGCACTTAAGGAACTGGATGACGGAAGATATAATAAAGTAGCCAATGTAGTGGGGCATACCATGCAGTACCACCCTCACGGGGATGCGAGTATTGCAGATGCCATGGTACAGATAGGGCAAAAGGACCTGTTGATAGATACCCAGGGAAACTGGGGTAATATCCTTACAGGTGACGGAGCCGCAGCTTCCCGATATATCGAGGCCAGGCTTTCGAAGTTTGCGCTGGAAGTAATTTATAGCCCGAAAATAACAGAGTGGCAACTCAGTTATGACGGAAGGAAGAAAGAACCTATCAATCTTCCGGTAAAATTCCCTTTACTGCTTGCTCAGGGGGCCGAAGGTATTGCGGTAGGTCTTTCTACCAAAATAATGCCTCATAATTTTGTGGAGCTTATAGATGCCTCCATCAAACACTTAAAAGGAAAGAACTTTACTATTTACCCGGATTTCCCGACTGCGGGGATTATGGATGTTTCCAATTATAACGACGGGAACAGAGGCGGAAAGATCAGGGTAAGGGCCAAAATATCCCAGTACGATAAGAATACGCTGGTAATTACTCAGATCCCTTATGGTACCAACACTTCATCCCTTATCGATTCTATCCTTAAGGCCAATGAAAAAGGGAAAATAAAAATTAAAAGAATTGAAGATAATACGGCCGCTGAGGTAGAGATCCTGGTGCATTTACCATCGGGGATTTCTCCCGACAAGACCATAGATGCCCTTTATGCTTTTACTTCCTGTGAAAGCTCTATTTCTCCTTTAGCCTGTGTTATTGAAGATAATAAACCTCTTTTTATAGGGGTTTCGGAAATGCTGAGGCGATCTACCGACAATACGGTCGATCTCTTAAAGAGCGAGCTCGAGATCCAGCTGGATGAACTGGAAGAACAGTGGCACTTTGCTTCCCTGGAACGTATTTTTATTGAAAACAGGATATACAGGGAAATTGAAGAGGAGGAAACCTGGGAAGGTGTTCTTAAGGCTATAGATGATGGTCTTAAGCCTCATATCAAGCATTTGAAGCGGGAAGTGACCGAAGAGGATATTGTACGCCTTACGGAGATCCGTATAAAGCGTATCTCTAAATTCGATATTGATAAGGCCCAGCAGAAAATAGAAGCGCTCGAAGCCGATATCGCCCAGGTAAAGCACGATATTGAACACCTGATAGACTATGCAATAGCCTATTTTACCAAGCTCAAGAAGACATACGGAAAAGAGAGAGGACGTAAGACCGAGATCCGTGTTTTCGATGATATAGAAGCCACCAAGGTGGTGATCAGGAACACAAAACTATACGTAAACAGGGAAGAAGGATTTATCGGAACCTCGCTGAGGCGTGATGAATACGTGACCGACTGTAGTGATATTGACGATATCATCGTCTTTACCAAAGAAGGCAAGATGATGGTCACCAAAGTAGATAGTAAGATCTTTATTGGTAAGAACATCATTCACGTAGCTGTTTTCAAGAAAGGGGACAAGCGTACCATTTACAATATGATCTATAAGGATGGACGTGGAGGCGCAAGTTTTATAAAGCGTTTCTTTGTCAGCGGGATAACCAGGGATAAGGAATACGACCTTGCCCAGGGGAAGAAACTGTCTGAAGTCCTTTATTTTACTTCTAATCCAAATGGAGAGGCCGAAATTGTCACGGTTCACCTGAGGCAGGCAGGAAGTATTAAAAAATTAAAATGGGATATCGATTTTGCAGATGTCCTGATCAAGGGAAGAGGATCTAAAGGAAATATCGTTACCAAATATGCGGTAAAGAGAATAGAACTCAAGGAAAAAGGAGTTTCAACCCTTAAACCTAGAAAGATCTGGTTTGACGAAACGGTTAAAAGGCTGAATGTGGACGGAAGAGGAGAGTTGCTCGGAGAATTCAGAGGAGAAGATCGTTTATTGATCATTAATCAGAAAGGGTATCTGAAAACGATAGTTCCCGAGCTGAGCACGCATTTTGATGATGATATGATCGTTCTGGAAAAATGGAACCGCAAAAAACCGGTTTCTGCCATTTACTACGACGGAGACAAGGATCGTTATTATGTAAAACGCTTCCTGATCGAGAATGGAAACAAAGAGGAGCTCTTTATCTCCGAGAATTCCAAATCGCAACTGGAATTGGTAGCTACAGACTGGAGACCCGTTGCCGAAGTAGAGTTCGTAAAACCAAGAGGCAAGGATGCAAAACCTAACCTGACCATAGATCTCGAGGATTTTATTGCCATTAAAGGAATAAAAGCCCAGGGAAATCAGTTGACGACAGATAAGGTAAAACAGATCAATCTTCTGGATCCTTTACCTTACGAAGAGCCGGAAGAAACTCCGCCGGAAGAAATTGAAGTGATCGATGAAGAAAATGTAAAGGCAAACGGAAACGGAGAAAACAACGAGGATGACGATAAGCAAATATCAATGGAACTATAAAAAAAAGCGCCGGTCAGGCGCTTTTTTATTATTTGGTGTTTTCCAGTTTCTTTTTCATTCTCAGGTTCAGGAACTCTACCAGTAGCGAAAATGCGATGGCAAAATATAAATACCCTTTAGGTACTGCGCCTATTTCCGAATTGAATATTCTGGTATGAGAGAGGTGTGCTGCCTCCGCAATAAGCATAAACCCGATAAGGATCAGGAATGCCAGACCTAATAGTTGCACGGAAGGGTGCTTCTCTATAAATTCACGCACAGCATTAGCAAAGAGCATCATAACGATAATAGAGATCACTACCGCAACGATCATTAGTATCAGGGCGTGATTGGGATCTTTGGAGATCCCGTTGGTCATTCCCACCGCGGTAAGAATGGAATCTATAGAAAAAATAAAATCGATGATCACGATCTGTACAATGGCCCTGGAAAGAGTGGTAACCTTTATTTTGGCAGCCTGCTGTTCGTCGTGCTCCGGGAGTTCTACTTTCTCGTGAATCTCGGAGGTACTCTTATAAAGCAGGAAAAGGCCTCCGCTAAAAAGAATAATGCTCTGCCAGCTTATCCCGGCATGTAACCAGGAAGTGTCTATATAATAAAAAGGATTTTTAAGGCTTACGAGGAAAGAGATGGCAAAGAGCAGAATAATACGCTGTACCATTGCCAGCAGGAGACCGATGTTAGTAGCTTTCCTTCTCTGATGTTTGGGTAGCTTATTGGCGGTGATCGAAATAAAAACAATATTATCTATTCCTAATACAATTTCAAGAAAGGTGAGTGTTAAAAGCGCTACCCAGGCATCAACACTGGAAAAGATTTCTAACATAATCAGTTTATTTTTTTAGCGGTTCCCCGTTGTTTATTTTTCAGGTCGCCAACCACGGCATATTCAAAAGTATAGGAATCCGCTGTTGTCGACAGTATTTTTATATGAATGGCTTTTTGTTCCGAGATGGTCTTCGGGTTTAATTTCTTTACGATGAATTCGCAGTCATTGATCCATCGCACAGAAGATGTATCTATAGTATTGTTTATTTTGGCAATTTCCAAAGAATCATTCCGGCTGAATCTGTTGGTGATCTCTTTTCCGTCCAAAGTGTAACTGAATTCAAAAGTTCCGGTTCTGAACTCATCACAATTTCTTTCGGCCTGGTAACAGGAAATAAATAATAAAATAAACAAGCAGGATAGTACTGAAGATCTCATAAAACTAATTTGCCCGAAATTTACGGAAAAATCAGTTTTTGTACTCATCAAAACGCCCGTCTTTATAAAAAATAATTATTCGGGATATGGAAGTGTCTCCGGAAGGAGGTAAGCGAAATTCTTTTTTTTCGGTTTGTGTTTTTCCTTCCGCGGTATTTTCTTCGATGGGTTTTTGAATTTCCGTTTCCGGCTTTTCATTTTTTTGGGAAGGGAAGTTGCCTTCATCTTTTAACAACCAGTAAAGATCTACTTCAGAAAAAGTATCACTTAGCTTAATGATAAAATCCAGACTCGGTTTATTTCTTCCCGATAATAAATGTGAAATGGAAGAGCGTTGCACACCAATTTTTTCTGCAAAAGCAGAAGCAGAAAGCTCATAGTATTCTATGATTTTCTGAAGCTTTTCTGCAAAATCTTTACTGGTGATCATTGTAAACGGTAAATCTGAAAATGTTTGTTTACAAAATTAATCATTCCTATTGTTTACAACTATAAATTATCAATATTTAACATTATTGCTTAAACTTTTAGTGTAAATTATAGGTTATAAGTACCTGAATAATAATTTTTTAATTACATATTTTAAAATTGTGTTTCCAAAAGTAACACTCCATTGCTAAAAAGTAAGAGATTTTGTTTACAACAATACACAAATCATTCAAAACAGCTGTTTACAAAAGTGAAACTTTTCTTGTTTACTTTTGTAATCGTATTTTAAACACAGCTATGGAAACAGGATCGATTGCAGAGAACTACAACAATTTTTTTGAGGCCGGATTAAGCGGAAGATATATCCCCCTATCGAGAATAGAACCCCTCTTCGGGAAGCATAAAAAAGTGATCGCTTTGGATAAGATCGGAAGCTCGGTTGGCGGATTGGATATTCATAAATTTAAGATCGGTCATGGTAAAAAGAAGATATTAATGTGGTCTCAAATGCACGGAAATGAATCGACCACCACCAAGGCTGTTTTCGATCTTCTTAATTTTTTCGACTCAGATTCCGATCTGTCAGCATCGATCTTAAATGAATGTGAGATCCATATTATCCCCATTTTAAATCCGGATGGGGCGATGGCATATACCCGAATAAATAAAAATGAAGTGGATCTGAACCGGGATGCCCAGGATCTGTCTCAACCTGAAAGCAGGGTTTTGCGATCTGCTTTTGAGGAAATAAAACCGGATTACTGTTTTAACCTCCACGATCAGCGCACCATTTTTAATGTGGGAAAGACCGATAAACCCGCAACCGTATCTTTTTTGTCCCCGGCAGAAGATCAGGAACGAACGGTTACTTCCACGCGTAAGAAGAGTATGGAGCTTATTGCAGATATGAATAATATGCTTCAGCAAATGATCCCGGGCCAGGTGGGGAGGTATGACGATTCCTTTAATATAAACTGTGTGGGCGATACATTCCAGTCGATGGGGGTTCCTACTATCTTGTTTGAAGCCGGGCATTTTCCGGGAGATTATAAAAGAGAAAGAACAAGGGAATACATTTTTTATGCTCTGGTAGAGGCGCTGAACAGCATTTCCCACCGTAAAATTAATGGGGAAAATTCCGAAAATTACTTCGATATCCCTGAAAACGATAAATTATTTTGCGATATTATTCTTAGAGATTTCCCGGTGGTTCGAGCTGAAAAGATGGAAAAAGTAGATGTAGGTATCCTTTTTAAAGAGAAGAGATCGGGAGAGAATATTCTTTTTGAACCTTATGTTGAAAAAGTAGGAAGTTTACACTATCTTTACGCCCATAAGGAGTTTATCCGATGTGATAGACTTATTTCCCCCTTGAAAGAGAGTGATCTGGATACAAAATGGCTGGAGGATAATTTGCGAATCTTTCAAGAAAATTAACAATTTCATAACAAAAAACCCAATAAAACCTTGCGTTCCATTGGATTTTTTTTAGTTTTTTTGCATATTCTTTAACAAAAATGTAGCCATGGCGAAATTTAAACTTGACGATGTAGACCATCAGATACTTGACATGTTGATTGACAATACCCGTACCCCTTTTACAGACATTGCTAAGAAATTACTTATTTCTGCAGGTACGGTTCACGTAAGGGTGAAAAAGATGGAAGATGCCGGAATTATCAGAGGTTCTTCCCTGACTTTAGACTATGTGAAACTTGGCTACTCTTTTATTGCGTACGTGGGAGTTTTTCTTGAAAAGACACACCAGACAAAATTCGTATTGGAAAGACTTCAGGAGATCCCTTATATAACGGTAGCTCATATTACGACCGGGAAATTTAATATTTTCTGTAAGATCAGAGCGAGAGATACCAAACACGCAAAAGATATTATTTTCAGGATTGATGACATTGAAGGAGTATCCAGAACGGAAACCATGATCTCTCTTGAAGAAAGTATTAATGATAAGAAACGTTTAATGCACTCTATTTTTAACGAAATGTAGAGGGTGGTAAGAATAAAAATTTATTTAAACCCTTTCAAAGTTTTTCGTTGAAAGGGTTTTTTGATTTAATAAACAAGCTATGCCAAGAAAACCAAAAATAGACCGATTTAATGAAAATGTACTTTCCCGATACCAGATTTATAACAGTATTTTTATAACACTTCCTTTTGATGACATTGTCAATACCGGAGTTTTATTACCGCTGTTCAGTGAGATCTGTGAAAAAGGATATGAAAAAAATCAGAACCCTACCCAGATCGTAGACAGGTTCTTTTCCAAGTATGGTAACGGCGGGGATGAGGAGGCCAAAATAGATCTGCTGTTCAAGTTTATTCAATATATAGAACGCCAGGTGGTGTTGTTTGACGCTATAGAAGACGCGGCTTTTCCGGTAGTCAATAATATGGACGGAAGGGGAACCCTCCGAAGTGTAAAGGAAGAAGCAGAAGCTAAAAACAAGATCAAAGAACTCCAGCAGTATTTGGAACGTTTTAAGGTACGCCCGGTACTGACGGCCCATCCGACACAGTTTTATCCGGGATCAGTCCTTGGAATTATTACCGATCTGGCCAATGCCATTGAAGAGAGGGATCTGTCTATGATCAAGAAACTGATGGCTCAGCTGGGGAAAACCCCATTTTTCAAAAAAGAAAAACCCACTCCCTATGATGAGGCGGTCAGCCTGATATGGTATCTTGAAAATGTATTTTACCATGCGGTAAGCAAGATATTCAACTATCTGCAAAATACCGTTTTCGAAGATATAGAACTGAACAACCAGGTGGTGAACCTGGGCTTCTGGCCCGGAGGAGACAGGGATGGAAACCCTTTTGTGACCACAGATATTACCCTGCAGGTAGCCAGGAGACTGAGGTCTACCATTATTAAGAACTACTACAGGGATATCAGGAAACTCAAGAGAAGGATCACCTTCGATGAAGCTGATAAGCTTATCACTTCCATAGAGTCGAGACTGTACGATGAGATCCTTAACGATGGCGGCGGTGATATAAGTCAGCAGGAATTACTGTCAGATCTGAATAAGATCAGGGCCATCCTGGTAGAAAAGCATCAATCTCTCTTTGTAGATGAGATCAACGATATGATCAATAAAGTAAAGATATTCGGGCTTTACTTTGCCTGCCTGGATATTCGTCAGGATTCCAGGGTGCATCACAATGTACTGACCAATATTGTAGATACAACGCTGGAACTGGGATTGGATATCTTCCCTGCAGATTACAATAAACTCACAGAAGAAGAGCAGATAAAAATACTGGGGAAAGTAGGAGGTAAACTCAATCCCGAACTCTTTAAAGATGAGATCACCAGGCGTACACTCGAATCTATCTATGCCATTAAGGAGATCCAGAAACAGAACGGAGAGGCCGGGGCTAACCGTTATATTATAAGTAATAACCAAAGCATGCTGAATGTCATGGAAGCCTTTGCCATGGTAAAGCTTTGCGACTGGAAAAGCCCGACAGTAGATATTATCCCACTTTTTGAAACGGTAGATGACCTTCAGGTGGCCGGAAAGGTAATGGAAGGCCTGTATACCAATAAAGCATACGCTGCTCACTTAAAGGCAAGAGGGAATAAACAGACCATAATGCTCGGATTTTCAGACGGTACTAAAGACGGTGGATATCTGATGGCGAACTGGAGTATCTTTAAAGCCAAAGAAGTGCTTACCGAAGTATCCAGGAAGTATGACATAAAAGTAGTTTTCTTCGACGGTAGGGGAGGTCCGCCGGCAAGAGGAGGAGGAAAGACACACCAATTCTATGCTTCCCTCGGGCCAACCATTGAAGATGAAGAAATACAGATCACCGTTCAGGGACAGACCATCAGTTCTAATTTCGGAACACGGGAATCCTGTCAGTATAACCTGGAACAGATACTCAGTTCCGGAATTGCCAATGAGGTCTTTGCAGATGAAGAGAACTTGTTGAAGAAAGAAGACAGGGCTACTATGCAGCAGTTGGCAGAGATCAGCTATCAGGCCTATACCGATTTTAAGGGACATCCTAAATTCCTTCCATATCTGGAAAGGATGAGCACCCTTAAATATTATGCCAAGGCCAATATTGGTAGCCGCCCTTCCAAAAGGGGAAAATCCAGTGAACTGGTCTTTTCAGATCTCAGGGCTATCCCATTCGTGGGTAGCTGGAGTCAGTTAAAACAGAACGTTCCCGGTTTTTACGGAGTGGGAATCGCAATAGAGGAGTTTGATAAGAAAGGAGAGCTGGATAAAGTGATCTCGCTCTATAAAAATTCTGCCTTTTTCAGAACGCTGTTGGAAAACAGTATGATGAGTCTTACCAAATCTTTCTTTAAGCTCACTGCCTATATGAAAGAGGATGAGGAGTTCGGGGAATTCTGGAATATTATCCACGGAGAGTACGAACGAAGCAGGAACATGATCCTTAAGGTAACAGGCTATAAAGAACTAATGGAAGATACCAGGTCTATGAGGGCTTCCATCCAGGTAAGGGAAAAGATCGTACTGCCATTGCTTACTATCCAGCAGTATGCGCTTAGGGAAATACAGCAGTTGCAGAAGGGCGGTAAAGCGAATGCAGACTTACTGGAAGTATATGAGAAAATGGTGACCCGTTCCTTATTTGGAAATATTAATGCCAGCAGAAACTCAGCTTAAATAAAAAAAATATGAAAAGAACAGAATTAAAAGCGGATGAATATCATCCGTATTACAGCCCGTATATGGAGATCCTCGGAGATGCCGAACTAATGGAAGCTTTAAGTTCCAGTGCAACCGAGCTTGAAGAGTTGATCATTGATCTTCCCCGGGAAAAAATGAGCTACTCCTATGCGGAAGGAAAATGGACTGTTGCCGAGATCCTTTTGCATTTAATTGATGCGGAACGTGTTTTTCAGTATCGCGCCCTGCGTTTTGCGCGAAAGGACATGACAGATCTTCCGGGTTTTGAACAGGACGATTACGTGAAATACTCAAATGCAGAAAAACGAACCAAAAAGGACATTCTGGAGGAGTTTAAAGCGGTACGATCGAGTTCCTTAAATCTATTCGGATCTTTTAGCGAGGATACCCTCCTTCAGAAGGGAACGGCCAACCAAAGCTATATGTCGGTCAGAGCACTGGGATTTGTACTTAGCGGGCATGTTCGCCATCATATGAAAATAATAAGAGAACGTTATCTCGATTAATAAAAAAGGAAGCTAAACAGCTTCCTTTTTTATTCTTCCTTGTCTTTTTCCGGCATCTGAATTTCTTCGCCTGCCGGCTTAAAATCATCTTCGTCATCAAAGAAACTCTCCATAGAGCTGGCGAGTTTAGTACTGACCTTTACCAGGTAAATAGTATCACTTGTCTTTACTTCTACGGCTTCAATAGTCTCATTACTTGCATTTTTAAAAGTAATGATATCGTTGTCTCCGTAACCGTCCGGATACTTGTCAACCAGCATGGTCAGTATTTCTTTGGTTAGTTTTTTGTAATCAACAATAATGCGTTTCATAGTTGCGAGTTGTGCGTTGTTCGGTTAGTTAAATGTATATCAAAAATTTTAAATTCCGATATTTTTTATTCAACAAAAATGTGCTTGTTTATTATAAAAAAACGACAAGAAACGCACAGAAACACGAAAGATATAACTACGCTAAATAAGGATGTAACAATATGTTTTAAAAATATATTTAAGTAGAATAATACTCAAAAGCCTTCAGGATATTTTCATTAGGAACTTTACAGTCGATCCTCGTTTTGGCAATATCCTCCAGAAGCACGAAGTTAATATTGCCATGGGAGTTTTTCTTATCGAATTTCAACAGCTCAATGATCTCCTGAATATCCTGCTCATTAAATTCAACCTTCTCAAAATACGAAAGCATACTTTCCTTAACAGCATCTACTTTTGCTTCCGGAAAATCTGCCAGTTTCGAAGAAATATAGACTTCCAGGATCATCCCGATGGCAATAGCCTCTCCGTGAAGGATAGCTTCCCTTGTTTCACTTTGAAGAAGATATGATTCTATGGCATGCCCCAGGGTATGGCCGAAGTTAAGGATCTTTCTCAGACCCTTTTCAGTCGGATCGGATATAACCACTTCATTCTTTATACCTATGGATTCGTGGATAAGAGCATCCAGATCGTTCAGGTTGAGTTTGGACAGGTCCTGTAATGAATCCCAATGCGATTCCGAATAGATGAGTCCATGTTTCAACATCTCCGCCAACCCGCTTCGCATCTGGTTAGGAGGAAGGGTAGCCAGGTAGGCTGTATCTATCAGTACCATTTCCGGAAGTCGGATGACCCCGACCTGGTTTTTTAACGGCCCGAGATCTACTCCCGTCTTTCCGCCAACGGATGCATCGACCATAGAAAGGAGGGAAGTGGGAATATTGATAAAACTGATCCCCCTCATAAAAGTAGAGGCTACAAATCCGCCCAGATCGGTCACTACACCACCTCCGAGGTTGATAAGTAAACTCTTCCTGTCGGCTCCGAGTTCCGAAAGGGTTTCCCAGACTCCGGCACAGGTGTGTATATTCTTGTGTTCCTCTCCGGCTTCAATTTCAATGATCTCAAAAGTCCTGTCGGTTCCTATAGCATTAAAAAAGGCGGAAAGGCAATGTTCATGGGTGTTCTGATCGACCAGGAGAAAGAGTTTGGAATACTTTTTTTCATCCAGGTGAGCGTTTAATTGTTGATAGGCCGTCTCGTTAAAATGAACCGGACATCCCGCAGAATCTATTGTTGAGAGCATCGTCTGATATTACTTAAAAATGAAAGAACAAAATAAAGGGATTTTCATGAAAAAATATCATTTCAATAACTATATTTACACACATTTTTGAATACTTCAATGGAGAAAATTTTTGAGAACACCGAAATCGCTTTTGCGCTTAAATCGAATTCGGATTTAAAAAAAGCACATTTTTTATTCAGTATGATGGCAAAGCCTGCCATGGTAAGACTTGGAACTTCCCTGACTAATTTTTCACTTAAGATAGGACTCCCTGTTAAAGGACTTATTAAGAATACCATTTTTAAGCAGTTCTGTGGTGGAGTTACCGAAGATGATTGCCTTCCGATCATTAATCAGTTAAGTGAAAAAGGTGTTATGTCCTTATTGGATTATTCTGTGGAAGGAAAAGAAGATGAGGAAGATTTTGATAATGCCATGCGCAAGAAGATCGCTTTGATCGATTTTGCCGATAGCCATAACGGAATTCCCTTTGCTTCGCTTAAGCCGACAGCTCTGGGACGTTTTGCCCTTTGGCAGAAAGTTTCCGAAGGCAAGGAATTGTCATCCGCAGAAACAGCAGAGTGGAAACGTATAGAGAACAGGTTTGATGCGATCTGTAAAAATGCTCATGACAAAAATATACCTGTATTGATAGATGCCGAAGAGAGCTGGATGCAGGATGCAGCCGATAGGCTGACCGAAGAAATGATGCTCAGGTATAATAAAGAGAATACCATTGTATACAATACTATCCAGTGCTATCGTTGGGACAGGCTGGAATATACAAAGCACCTTCAGACCCTTGGAAAAGAAAAGGGGATCAAAGTAGGAGCCAAGATCGTTCGTGGTGCCTATATGGAAAAGGAAAATGAAAGAGCGGAAGAAATGGGATATAGATCGCCTATTTGCGAGAGCAAGGAAGCTACGGATGTAAATTTCGACAAGGTGCTGTCCTATATCCTGGACCATCTGGATACTTTCTCCCTTTTTGTGGGCTCACATAACGAAAGCAGTACTTACCTGGCCATGGAGCTGATGAAAGAAAGGCAAATCGTTCAGGATCACGAAAAAATATGGTTCGGGCAATTATACGGAATGAGCGATCAGATCAGCTATAACCTGGCATTCAATAAATACAATACGGTAAAACTTATTCCTTTCGGACCCGTAAAGGAGGTGATCCCTTACCTGATCAGAAGGGCGGAAGAGAATACTTCTGTTGCCGGACAAACCGGAAGAGAACTTACACTTATCAAAGCGGAGTTAAGAAGAAGAAAATTGTAGCCATTAGCCATTAGCGGTTAGCTATTAGTCTTGTCCCCTTGAGGATTTCGTTCTCCCCTGGAGGGGAGAAAACAAGAGGGGTGTATTTTAATACTGGATACAAAGATTGAATAGTAATAGTGTCACCTTGAGCGCAGTCGAGAGGTGGATGGAGGCACGCGGGCGCTCGATACAGGCTCGTCGAGAGGTGGAATTCCATTGCTGGTTGTTACACCTTCGCTTGGGCTTCGGTGTATGTTGATGGTTGTTGGTTTTTAGTTGTTAGCAATTGGTGATTAGCATTGTCCCCTTGAGGATTTCGTTCTCCCCTGGAGGGGAGAAAACAAGAGGGGTACACGAACCACCCCGCCTACCTAGGGGCAGGCACCCCTCCTTTGAAAGGAGGGGAATTTTGTATATCTCCTGCTTAAAAAAATTCCTTCCCTTATTTAAGGGAAGGTGGCTTTAACGCAGTTAAAGACGGAAGGGTTAAATCTGCAGGAAAAAGTATCGAGAACAGTCATAAAGGGTAAACACAAAATTTGATTCTCGATACAATCCCCTTGGGATCACTCGAATTGACAAATTTTGTTTTCACTTACTTGCAACTTAGAATTTGGAATTTCGATCTTAGCTAAAGACACATTCAAAACTCAGCACTTAACATTCACCACTTCCTGCTTCCTTATTTCATGCAAATACAAAACACATTCTTGTTTGTAAATAACTGATAATCAATTTTTTGATTCCGTTTCATGAAAAAAAAACTTCGTTCGTGAAAAAAAAATAAATCGATCACTTAAGACTGTAATTTAACCTTATAAACAAATCCCTTTTACAGTTTTAACTATGGGGCGAAGAAATTTTTTAAAGAAACTCACATTGGTAGGTACCACAGTAACCATGGGGGCTTTGGGTGCTCTGTTCGGACCTATGCCGGTTTCAGGAAGTACGGGAAGAAAGGGTAAAAAGAGAAAGAAACTAAGGCTTATCCATATTACCGATACCCGTGTTTTTGAAGGAAGGAACTGCCCGGAACATATGGAGTTGTTTATAGAAAAGCTCCTGGCACTGGAACCTAAGCCTGATTTTATGATCCATACCGGAGATGTGATCTACGATGCCCTGGCATCTGAAAGATCAGAAGTTCAAAAGCAATGGGGCATTTGGAGCCAGCTTGCCGAAAAGATCCCTTTCCCCATAAAATATGCGATCGGAGATCACGATGTTTTCGGTAACAGAACTGATAAGGGCTGCTTTGGAAAGCAATGGGCTATAGATGAACTTCAGATCCCCGGCCGTTATTATGATTTTCGGAAAAACGACTGGCACTTTATCATTTTAGACAGTGTTCAGAAAGTCAGGGGAGAGCTATATGATGCCGAGATAGACGGTGAGCAAAAGAGATGGCTGAAGTCAAAACTCTCCGAGATCCCGGAAACAAGGCCGGTAATGATCATTTCCCATATTCCTATCCTGTCCGCTTCTGTCTTTGACTGGGCAAAATCAGAAAACTCATTTTGGTTACTTCCTGCCTGCCTGATGCATAACGATTCTCTGGAGATCCAGCATATACTCACTCAAAAAAAGAATGTGAAGCTCTGTTTAAGCGGACACCTTCATCTGCTGGATATGGTAAGCTATGATGGGATTGACTATCTGGGTGGCGGAGCCGTTAGCGGGAGATGGTGGGATTCGGAAAGCTGGAAGAAGACACATTGTGGTTTTTCCGTGATCGACCTCTTTTCGGATGGCTCCTATAAACGTACCTATCACACTTATAAATGGACCTGATACATCCTGATAACAATGTTTAACCCCTATTAAAACAACGGAAATGTATTCCATCAGATCAAAAGAACAAACAAAGGAAATCACCACTGAAATTGAAGCGGTAAAAGCCTTAAAACAGGGTAATAAATACGCATTTAAACATCTGTTCGAACGTTACTACCAGCGTCTTGTGGCTTATATTATGAGTTATAACAATAATCAGGCTCAGGCAGAAGATATCGTACAACAGGCTTATATCCGTCTTTGGGAAAACAGGAACAGGCTGGATGAGGGTCGGTCACCAAAACATTATCTGTATGCCATTGCTTACAACAACTATATAGACAGTGTAAAAAAAGATAAAAGAAAACAAAAACTACTGAACGAATTGTGGGAACGAGCGTTGCAGGACAGGGTGGAGGAGGATACGGAATCTATGGAAAAGCGGATGCTTAAATTACGCTCGGTCATAGACGCATTGCCCCCGAGATGCCGGGAGGTGATCCGCCTGAATAAAATAAGCGGCGCCGGTTATAAGGAAATCGCAGAACGATTGAGTATTTCGGTCAAAACGGTAGAATATCATATGTGCACTGCCTATAAAAGGATCAGGGAAGCCTTTGAAAAAGACAAGCTATTCCTGCTGATCCTGATCGGGAACTCAAAATAAGTATCATTACCGCCCCGAAAAAAAATCGGATTTAACCCGGGGTTTTTCAAACATTTACAGTATTGGGTATGATAGGTTAATTCATGAAGGGGTTCCTTACCCTTCTGATAAAACCAGTACAGCGGAGAACTTGTAGAACTTCCTTGTCTAAAGTTCATTGATCCGCAGTTTGAGTAGTTTGTTTAGTTTTTGAAAAAGCTCCGGACCGTTTCGGGGCTTTTCTCTTTTTTATTCCTGAAATCGCAGGCATCAAAAAAATCAAAAACAACCTAGGGTTTTTTCCACTCCGGGAGTATTGGGAGTATAAAATTCATAATAAGATATAATGGAAAACCTTAATCCCGGGCTATTTGCGGAAGCTCTTAACACAGAAGAATACGATGTATTCCATAGATGGTTGAGCGATCCGAAAAACCGATCCACGCTTGAGGCCTATATACGTATTCAACACGATCTGAACCTGGCCGTGATAGACTGCGATTGGGAAATGGCCTGTAATAAGGTAATGAAACATATTCATAACGAAAAGAGGCCTGTGAGGGGAATGGTCACAGGTTGGAAAAGGTATGCGGTAGCATCCATAGTGTTCCTGACCATTAGTCTTATTCATCAGCAGGACCATCATACCCCTCAGGGTATTGATGGTGCTCTGATACCCGAATACACCCCTATTACATTAATACTGGAAAACGGACAAAAGGAAGCGATCGATACCGGAGCTGTTAAAAAGATCCGGGATTCCCGGGGACGGCTTATCGGGATCCAGAACGGCTTGCAAATCACCTATAACCGGGCGACTGCTTTTGAAGAAATAGAATACCATACCCTCCAGGTTCCCTATGGAAACCAATTCCGCTTACAATTATCAGATGGAACAAAGGTGTATCTCAATGCGGGAACCTCCCTGAGATACCCGGTAAAATTCCCCGAAGACGGGGATAGGAAAGTGTTTCTGGAAGGAGAAGCCTATTTCGATGTTGCTGCGAATGATCCTTATCCTTTTATGGTTAACGCGGAGCTGTTAAATATAGAAGTGACCGGAACCGAATTCAATGTTTCCGCTTATCCGGAAGATAAGACTACGGAAGTGGTTTTGGTTGAAGGGACTGTAGAACTCTCCGCTGATAGCAGCTCTCCGGAAGCTGAAACTTCACCTACCGCTTTGTCTGCCGGATATAAAGGCTCCCTGAGTAAAAACAACGGGATCATAAAGCGTGAAAAAGTAAATACTTCTGCCTATGTGGCCTGGATGAATGGAGAGCTGGTATTTCGAAACCTGGCATTCAGTGATATCCTTAAAAAGCTGGAAAGGCATTATAACATCAGGATCATTAACCAAAATACAGCACTGGGCAAAGAGCTGTTCAATGCCAGCTTCGGGAAAGAACCTATAGAAGATCTCCTGGAATATTTTAACGAAGCTCATGCGATAGACTATCGCATAGAAGACAACCAGATCATTATTCAATGATGTTTGGTCCGGTGAAATGAATCCTGTTTTGAATTTTAAAAAGATGATAAAGAATTGATTAACCAAGATAAACAATATAAAATATGAGAAAACTACCTAAGTGGGATCGGGATCTTTTTCCTTTTCCGCGATTTGATCTGAAAACAGGACTTGTATTCCTTTTTATGGGCATTGCCATCTTTGGCGCCCGCGCCGATAGTTATTCGCAACATACAAAGATCACTTTAAACCTGACGGGCGCTACAATTGCAGAGGTCATCGATCATATAGAATCTAAAACCGAATTCAGGTTTGTCTATAAGATGACAGAAGTAGATACAGATCGCAAAGTCTCTGTTAAAGTTGTTCGTGAGAAGATGATCAGGGTGCTGGACCTGCTGTTTGCAGGAACCGATACCGAATACAGGATCTTAAACCGGCAGGTTATTCTAAAAAAAGCACGGACTACCAATAATATCCCGAAAAATACAGCATCCGCAGATCAGGAAACCATTCTTATTGATGGAAAAGTGACTGATGAGAACGGAATTCCCCTGACCGGTGCCAGTATTGTGGAAAAAGGAACCTCCAACGGGGTGATCACAGATTTTGAAGGAAGTTATGTAATTAATGTTGCTTCCAAAGATGCCGTTCTGGTATTTAGTTATTTGGGATATATCAGTCAGGAAATACAGGTGGGGGACAGGACCACTATTAATGTTTCCCTGAAAACCGCTGTAGAAAAGCTGGACCATGTAGTGGTAACCGCTTTGGGTATTAAAAGGGCCGAAAAAGCCCTGACCTATTCCGCTCAAAGCGTTGGCGGGGAGGAACTCAGCAGGATAAAAGATCCCAGTCCGATCAATAGCCTGTCGGGAAAAGTGGCGGGCCTGAACATTAACAGAAGTTCCTCCGGAGCCGGAGGATCGGTAAAAGTGGTATTGCGTGGAAATTCTTCAACCAGGAATAATCAGCCCTTATACGTCATAGATGGTATTCCGATCCTGAACGTCAACGTCGGACAACCCAATGACCCTTTCGGAAGCCTTATTGGGGGTGCACGTGATACAGGTGATGCGATCTCTCTTCTCAATCCGGATGATATTGAAAGCATCAACGTATTGAAGGGAGCTTCGGCTTCTGCATTGTACGGAAGCCAGGGAGCCAACGGGGTAATAATAATCAATACCAGAAGAGGAAAAGAAGGAGAGGCAAAAGTGATCATCTCTTCCAATATTACCACAGAAAACGTATTCAATCTGCCCGATTTTCAAACCGAATACGAAGCTACCGCCAGTACGGCACAAACCACATGGGGAGGAAGAGCTACTGTTGAAGATCATGTAAAGGGCTTTTTTCAGACGGGACTGACCGCTATTAATTCGGTTTCCCTCTCATCGGGAAATAAAAAGGCACAAACCTACCTGTCCTATTCAAACACCTCTACCAAAGGAACATTACCAACCAACAATCTTAACAGGCATAATTTAAATGTAAGAGAAACTGCCGGTTTTTTTGATGACCGGCTTAGTTTGGATGCCAGCATCACGGTATCCAAACAGACGATAAACAACAGACCGATAGCCGGTTTTTGGTTTAGTCCGCTTACCGGATTATATCTTATGCCACGCGGAAAAAACGATTTTGATGAATTGCGGGAGAACTTTGAGGTCTTTGATCCGACCCGGAATTTATTTGTTGAGAACTGGCCCATTGATGAGGATATTGAACAAAACCCGTACTGGGTTCTGCACAGACAACCGAGTATTGACAGGAATCAGCGGTTCGTGGGGGCGCTGGCACTTACGGGAAAAATAAATGACTGGTTATCCCTCCAGTCGAGAATAAGTTATGACCGGCTTTATAGCTCTTTTGAAAAGAGGATCCATGCCGGAAGACAAACTACCCTGGGCCATGTAAACGGGCGTTATATAGAAGAGCATTTAGGAAATACCCAGGTTTATGGGGATGTAATAGCCAGCATAGATACAGATATAAACGAAGACCTGGATTTTACAGTAAATATAGGTAGCAGTATTACCAAAAGTACGATCGGAGAACTGACCTATTTTGATTCTCAGGCTACAGGGGGTGGGCTTAAGCTTGCCAACTGGTTTACACTGGCCAATTTCAATTCAACCATAGGTATCGGAAAGGATGTGGGGCAACGTAAGGAGTTACAGTCCTTATTCGGGAGTATACAGGCGGGTTATAAAGGAATGCTGTATGCTGATATTACCGCCAGAAACGACTGGTCTTCAACTTTGGATCGCTCTTATTTTTACCCTTCTTTTGGTCTGAGTGCTATCCTGAGTGAGCTATTGGATATGCCGGAGGATATCAGTTTTTCCAAGATCAGGATCTCTTATGGAGAGGTGGGGAACGATGTTCCTTCTTTCCTGACCAATCCCATCAATTTATACAGAAGAGGAGGAGGGAGTATCACTCCTCTGATCGGAACTCTGGAAGATACTACCCTGAGGCCCGAAAAACAAAGGTCCTTTGAGATCGGGACCGAATGGAAATTCTTCGAAGCCAAACTGGGTCTGGCACTTACCTATTACAGGACCAATACCATAGATCAGTTTTTTCAGATCCCGGCGCCGTCATCCAATCCGCAGGGATACGATTTTTTTGCGGTTAATGCGGGGAATATAGAAAATAAGGGAATAGAGCTTTCCCTGGAGGCAACTTTAATGAGTTCGGAAGGTTTTAACTGGAATACCCTTTTTAACTATGCCTCCAATCAAAGCAAGGTACAACTGGCCGATGTGTTGGGAGGGAAGTCTTTCTTAACACCGCCGACAGGGATCGTAAATTATAACTATGCCCTGGTAGACGGCGAAGCTTTCGGCTCCATAGAAGGAATAAAGCTTACCCGGAACGAAGATGGTAAACCGATCATAGAAAGGGACGATAACGGGAACATTATCGGCCTGACCAAAGATGGTGAAATGACTACGGTTGGAAATGCCAATCCCGATTGGATCCTCGGCTGGAACAATGCCTTTAGCTACGGGAATTTTACGCTTAACTTTTTGATTGATGCAAGATTTGGCGGAGACGTAATGAGCCTTACCCAGGCCATGCTCGACGATTTCGGGGTTTCTCAACAAACTGCAGATGCCCGGAATGCGGGCGGGGTAACACTGGATGCCGTAGAGCAGGACGGAACGCCTTTTACAGGGACTATCCCTGCCGAAATCTACTATAGAAGTGTTGCCGGAAGATCCGGTGCCACAGGCGAATATGTATATGATGCCACCAATATCAACTTTAGGGAACTCAGACTGGGATACAGATTTGACCTCTCACAGGAAAACTTCTTTAAATCCCTGGACCTTTCCCTGATTGGGAGGAACCTGTTCTTTATCTATAAAAAAGCTCCTTTCGATCCGAATGTTTCCTTTAGTACTGCTGAAGGATCGCAGGGGGTGGAATCATTCTCATCCCCAATAACCAGAAGTATAGGAATGAACATTAGAATAACGCTGTAAAACAAAAAAAATGAAAAGGTATAACAAAATAATGATCACAATTTGCACATCGCTTTTTATATGGGGGTGTACTTCCGATTTTGAAGAAGTGAATACGAATCCTGAAGGCTTTTCCAACGAGCAGCTGACACAGGACTTTAATCATGTAAAAGAGCTCCTTCCCCCGATGTTGTACAGTATTTACCCTTTTAGCCTGACCTCCAGTCTGGGGAGTTACCAGCTTCAGGGAAGCTTAATTGCTGATGTATATTCAGGATATATGGGAATCCCGACGCCCTACAGGGGTAATAATAATAATACGCATTACTCATTGGTGGACGGCTGGAATCAGGAACCGTGGACCATTGCCTACGGTTTTAATATGAGTAATTTTCTGAAGTTGGAGGAACGGTCCGAGGACAATGTCACACTGGCCCCTTTTTTGGCCCTGGGCAGGATCGCCAGAGTAGAGGCCATGCACAGGGTATCCGATATCTACGGACCCATAATCTTTTCCAGATATGGAAGCTCGGATACCGCCACCCCATTTGATAGCCAGAAGGATGTATATTACCAGTTTTTTGCGGAACTCGACCTGGCTGTTAACGACCTGACGAAGGCGATTAATTCGGAGCAACCGGAAATAGTCGGGAGTGCCGATGTAAGCAAATATGCCGGGAGTTACCGAGCCTGGATAAAATTTGCAAACTCCCTGAGGCTTAGGCTGGCAATGCGAATAGTGAATGCCGATGGGGACAAAGCCAGATCGGAGGCAGAAACGGCCATGGCAAACGAATTTGGGGTTATCGAAAGCCCTTCGGAGAATTTTATAGTAACCAATACCGCTTCGGTACATCCTGTAGAGATCTTAAGTTCCGGTACAAATGATGTAAGAATGGGAGCAAGTATCGAATCCATTATGGTAGGATACAAGGATCCCCGTTTATCCAGGTATTTTGATTTTTCCACTTTTCCGGGCCTCGAAGACACTTATAAAGGAATGCGGTCAGGTATAAATATAGATGATAAGAACGATTACCTTCCTTTTTCTTTAATCGGAGATGTGGTAGAGGATACACACGATGCATTATTAATGACAGCCGCTGAGGTTTATTTCCTGAGAGCGGAAGGTGCTCTAAGAGGATGGGCCGGAATGGGAGGAACTGCTCAGTTCCTCTATGAAACGGGTATCAGAAGTTCTTTTGAACAACACGGCCTGGCTGGTGCCGAAGAATATATTGCGGATGAAAGCAGCAAACCGATTAATTATATAGATCCGGCTAATAAGGGCTACAATATCGAGGCCGTTAGTACGGCTACCATTAAATGGGATGAAAGCGCAGAGCCAGAGGTTAAACTCGAAAAGATCATTACCCAGAAATGGATAGCCTGTTTCCCGGAAAGTAACGAACCCTGGGCTGAGTTCAGAAGAACCGGCTATCCGAAGCTATTTCCCGTAGCAGAAAACAAAAGCAGAGGTGAGATCAGTACCAAAGAATTTATCAGAAGGATCAATTTTCCTATAACCGAGAAAAACGGAAATCCCCAGGGGGTAGCAGATGCAGTAAAACTGTTGGGTGGTGGCCGCCCTGATACAGGGGGAACACGATTGTGGTGGGATGTTCCGGGAAGTAATTTTTAGACCCTCTTCCGGCAACATCTGATATTATTAAATCTTTAGAACGGGCCTGCCTCCGTCATCGGGGGTAGTGCTCATGCTTTCTGCTGATCTAAAAATTATTTCTTATGAAAAAAACAGTGTCCTTTCTTATATTATTGATGGTTCTTACAGGCTACACCCAAACACAGCGACCAACAATACATTTTTGCGGGAATGCAGATAATGATCTTTATCGTGTTTTACTGGCCGAAGAAAACCTGAATGTAATCCGTTATGATAACCCGGAAACAGCTGTAGATGGAACGCCCCAAGGAGGAGCATTGATCATTGCCGCCGATGAATATGGTATATACGATAGTATTGAAAAAGAATATCGGTGGCAAAGGAATTCGATCCCGCAGGAAGTTTATACAAAGGTCAATGACAGGAACATAAAGCTCTATATAGAATATCCCGAAACTGATGTCCCCGGAGTAATGACCGTTACTTCAACAGATCATGATATTCCCAGATTAAACAGAGGGGTGGTGAATGAGAACATTAATGTATTTGGTGAGGGCCTGCCACCGAGGAGCATTTTAGGGATCAATAATTGCCGTGTTGTAGGGGTGGGATCTCTTAATTATACCCCTTTTATTGTTATTGGCAGGGTAGCAGGTTTTGATTCGGCAATATATGGTCTCGGAGATGTCAATACCCGGCCTGTACTTATTAAAGGAGGAAATACTGTAGTAGCCACAACCAAGCTTACCAATTTCCGGACTGCTCGTTATGGCCCCCATGCCTCCTGGAAGATAGTATGGGAAACCATTCTTGGCTGGTTAACAGAGGAAACCATTCAATTAAATACCTGGTCATCAGCCCGGGATATAGTTCCCATGTATGAAAAGAACGAACCTTTACCCGATGATGTGCTCAGAACATCTATATCCAAGGGGGTGGAGTGGTACTATAATGGACGTTTTTTTGTACATCCGGATTGGAAAAAGATATGGTTAGATAATAATACTTACACTCCTCTGGGTACGCCTTTAGATCAGAATCTTCCTAATGGTGATGGAACTTTGGGGATCCTGGAGGGGCAGGGCACCAAAATATTGGTCGATGGCCCTCAACAATACCGTTACTGGGTACGGGCAGATGTACAGGGAGAAGCAGCTTATACCCTGGCTATGGGTGGGGATTTCCTGCAAAGGCCCGATTATCTGCAACAGGCAGAAAATATAGGGGACTTTTTGTTCTTTAGCGAAGATAGCCCGATAAGGACCGACCCTCAGGCAGCCGACTACGGCCTTATTGGCTGGCGTTGGGGAGGGCAGACAAATGTACATTATGGCGATGACAATGCCCGCCTTATCCTTGGTATGATCGGTGCTTCCGCTCGCCTGGGCACCAATAAATGGAACAAGGAAATTACCCGGAACATTCTTTCCAATTTCAGATTAAGTAGTAGACAGGGATTCCAGAGCACAGATCATACTTTTGAAGCAATAAATGAAAACGGATGGCGGCATTATTTCGATAGGGATTATCAGAGATTTCAGCCCCATTTTGAAATGTGGCTACCGGCCCTTTATCTCTGGCTGTACGATAAAATAGCCTATAAACCCTTACTGGAAAAGGCAAGAACGGCTATACGATTAACTATGGAGGCATATCCTTCTACGGAAGACTTTCCTCATAGTTGGAGGTCGACTAACGGCTTTCAGCAGGAGCGGGCCCGGATGGTTCTGCCCCTGGCCTGGCTGGTACGGGTAGAGGATACCGAACAGCACCGACAATGGCTGGATACCATAGTCTCTGATATCCTGGAAGATCAGGATAGTTCCGGAGCGATCCGGGAGGAATTGGGGCGCATAAATAATTATGGTTTTGATCCTCCATACACTAATGCCCAGTACAGCGGTGCAGAGGCTCCCTTGAATATAACTAATAACGACCCGGTATCCGATATGCTCTATACCTGTAACTTTGCCTTTTTTGCATTGAACGAAGCGGCCCACGCCACAGGGAACAGCAGGTATTATGAAGCGGTAGCCAAACTCTCAGAATTCCTGGCCCGTATTCAGGTAAATGTCCCCGAAGAAGCAAAACAAAAGAATGACAAGCTCAATGCCCTGGACGGTGCCTGGTTCCGGGCTTTCGACTATAATCGCTGGGATTATTGGGGCTCGGACTCCGATACCAATTGGGGGGCCTGGGGTACTCTTACCGGTTGGATCCAGACCTGGATCGTTACCACCCAGGCCCTGGTGGAAGAGCAAAACAGCTATTGGGATCTGACCGACAACCTGGACATTGCCGAAAACGCCAATGATATCATTAATTTTATGATGGAAGAAGAGCCCAATGTGATCGATAGCAAGGCCTATGGTGCCCGATCGGTCCGGGCTGCCGATATAGATGGCGATGGTGATATGGACGTACTTTCGGCCTCTGCAAACGCTCAGCACAATAATATAAACTGGTATGAAAACCTGGGTGAAGGAGAATTTAAGAACCATTTGATCAGCCGACATGCAGAAGGTGCCCGATCGGTACATGCCGCCGACCTGGACGGTGACGGAGATACGGACGTACTCTCTGCTTCCTATGATTCCAATAAGATTGCCTGGTACCGAAACGATGGGACGGGAAGATTCACGAAACATTTTTTTATCAGCCGGCATGCAGAGGGCGCTACTTCGGTTTACACCGCCGACCTGGATGGTGATGGGGACCTGGATGTACTGTCGGCTTCAAAAGAATCCGATAAGATCGCCTGGTACCAGAACGATGGGACAGGAAAGTTTCCCAAACACCATTTTATCAGTCGGCATGCAGAAGGGGCTTCTTCGGTCTATGCAGCCGACCTGGATGGTGATGGCGATATGGACGTGCTCTCGGCCTCAGAGCTGAGCGATAAGATCGCCTGGTATGAGAACGATGGGAGCGGACGTTTCCGTAAACATCACTTTATCACCAGAAGAGCAGATGGCGCGTCTTCCGTTCGTGCTGTCGATCTGGATGGCGATGGCGATCTGGATGTACTCTCAGCTTCCTACCTGGACGATAAGATCGCCTGGTACGAGAACGACGGGCATGGAAATTTCCCTAAGCATCACTTTATCAGTAGAAGTGCAGATGGTGCCGCTTCTGTCCATGCTGTCGATCTTGACGGGGACGGAGATATGGATGTGCTCTCGGCTTCTTTTCTGGATGATACGATTGCCTGGTATGAGAACCTGGGTGGTGGGAATTTTGGCAATTTACGAACCAGTCAACGAATAATAAACAGTAATGCAGACAGTGCTATTTCGGTCTATACGGCGGATCTGAACGGCGATGGTGATCCGGAAATCCTATCAGCTTCTTTCAGAGACAACAAGATCGCCTGGTACTATAATCCTGTTGACAGGAAAAATCCCGGTATCACAGGCCCGGATAAAAAAGTGATCAGCAAAGTGGCCGGAGGTGCCCGATCTATTCACACAGCCGATCTGGACGACGATGGAGACAAGGATGTTATCTCTGCTCATTATGGCGATGACAAGATCGTCTGGTTTAAAAACAAGGATGGCAAAGGGAATTTTGATTTCAGAGCAGGGAATCCCTATTCTAACCAGAATGTGATCGCTGCTACGGTAATAGATGCTGTAACAAAGGACACTATTGTTAAAGTAAATGGTGTTACTTCGGTTTATGCAGCCAGATTGAATGATGACAACCATACAGATATACTTTCGTCCTCCTACCATGACAATAAGATAGCCTGGTACGGAAATGACGGGAACGGAAACTTTGGAGAACAACAGATCATCTCTACAGATGCTAAGGGAGCAATGACTGTACATGCAACAGATTTAGATGGAGATGGGGATCAGGATGTGCTCTCCGCTTCCTATAATGATGATAAGATTGCCTGGTATAAAAATGATGGGGATGGAAACTTTGGAGAGCAGCAAATCATCTCTACAGATGCAAAGGGGGCAATGGCCGTACATGTAGCAGATTTAGATGGGGACGGAAACCAGGATGTGCTTTCTGCCTCCTATAATGATAATAAGATAGCCTGGTATAAAAACGATGGGCATGGAAATTTCACCGATCAGGCGAATATCTCCAACCCATTTGAAGCTAAGGATTTTATCAGTGCCACGGCAATGGGAGCTACTTCGATCTATGCTGCCGACCTGGATAATGATGGCGATATGGATGTACTCGCTGCATCAGCCGGAAATAATACCATTGCCTGGTATGAAAACAGAATAAAACCATTCGGACTCATCTCCGGGATAAGGATACGAATATGGGTAGAACATAAAATATCTATCACAGCATTGGGAGCCAGCTCGGTACGTGCAGTGGATCTGGATAATGATGGCGATATGGATGTTGTGGCAACTTCCCAAAAAGACAATACAGTAGCCTGGTATGAGAACCTGGGTAGAGGATACTTCGGAGATCCCTCAACCAATGAAAAACTGATAAGCAAAGATGCAGACGGCGCCCGATGGGTACATACCGAAGATCTGGACGGCGATGGGTACCCGGATGTACTTTCGGCTTCTTCCGGAGATCATACCATTGCCTGGTACAAAAACAACAGAGAGGGAGGTTTTTCCGAAAAATTTATCTCCACCTGGAAAACTACCACGACCAATGAAAAGATCCGCTTGCCACTGGTAGAAACGGGTTCCTATAATTTTACGGTAAACTGGGGAGACGGCTCTTCCAACAAGATCACAGCCTGGGATCAGGATGCAGTAACACATACCTATACCGGACCGGGGGACTATACCGTAACCATTAGCGGGGAAATTGATGGCTGGAGTTTTAAAGATAATGACAGCAGGGAAAAAATAACAGAGATCTCTTCCTGGGGCTCCTTAAGATTAGGCAGGAACGAAGGGCACTTTTACAAATGCACAAATTTAGAGATCACTGCTCCCGATCTTTTAAATACTTCGGGAACCATTAGTTTTAAGAATGCTTTCCGTAAGGCCAGTACTACTCTCATTCCCCGAATAGAGGACTGGGATACGAGTGAGGTGACCAATATGGGTAGTATGTTTACAGAAGCTCCGGAATTTAACCAGGATATTGGCAATTGGGATGTGGGTAAGGTCACTAATATGGCCTTTATGTTCCATGGAGCTGTCAATTTTGACCAGAACATAGGTAATTGGGATATCAGAAGAGTTATCGATATGAACAGTATGTTCGGTAGGGAAGCAGGTCTTTCCAATGAAAATTATAACGCCCTGCTCGAAGGCTGGGGAGCGCAGGAGGTACAACAGAATGTGGTTTTTGATGCAGGGAATTCTACCTATACTATAGGTTCTCCCGCCGAAATAGCCCGGACCAACCTTATAGAGAACGACGGCTGGCGGATTACCGATGGAGGTGGAGTAGGAGGAGATAATACGGCTCCGACAATTACTAATGTTACTTCCGATGCCCCGGATGGTGATGCCAATGTTTACCGAGCGAATGACCGCATCCAGATCCAGATAGTATTTTCTGAACCGGTCACAGTCACCGGAACCCCTCAACTCACCCTGGAAACAGGCGATAATGACCAGATAATAAACTATACCTCAGGATCCGGTAATAATACCTTAACCTTTACCTATACCGTTCAAACAGGTGATTTTTCCAACGATCTTGATTATGCCAGTACCCAGGCATTGACTCTTGGAGATGGAATAAGGATTAAGGATCCGGCGGGTAATGATGCCAGTCTTACACTTCCCTGGCCGGGTGACCCTCATTCATTGAGAGCCAATAAAGATTTGATTGTCAATGCGCTGCCCACGGTCACTCTTTCGGTAGATAAAACACAAATTCCCGAGACGGATGGAGTGGCCACATTAACTGCCAGCTTATCGGCTGTCTCTACCACAAATGTGGAGGTAGATCTTCTCTATTCCGGAACTGCCAGCAGAGGAACAGATTATGATGCCCCCGAGACTATAAACATTCCTGCCAGGGAAACGGAAGCCGGTATAAGCATTAGCGCAATTCATGACACTGCAGTAGAAGGTGATGAAACCATTATAGTAGAGATTTCTTCTGTGAACAATGGTATTGAAGAAGAAGAACTACAACAATTTATCATTGTCATTTCCGATGACGACCTGCCAACGATCTCTTTTGCAAACAGCGATTCCTCAGCTTATGAGGATACAGGTTCAGCCGATGTGGAAGTTAGCCTTTCTAATATCGTTGAACGAGAGGTAAGTGTAGAATATACGGTTACAGGAACAGCAACGCAAGGCACGGATTATACTCTGGGCAACGGCACATTGACTTTTTCAGCCGGAAGCCTTTCTCAAAGTATTTCCATTACGGACATCATAGATGACAATATCGTTGAAACTGATGAAACTATAATCATTACTTTATCCAACCCTTCATCTGATGTTAGCTTGGGAACCGGCAACCAGCATACCTATACCATTCTCAACAATGATATTGCCGAAGTAACCATAGAAGATGTTTCAGTTTCAGAGGATGAAGGCCCTGTTATGTTAAATGCTATTCTGGACCGTCCGGTGGATGGGGGCTTTGAAGTGAGATTGAGTACTTATAACGGAACAGCTATGTCCGATAGTGATTATACCCCTGTAAACATGCTTCTGACATTTGAAGGGATGGAAGGCGAAACAAAGTCAATTTCCATTCCCTTGATCAATGACATGGAAAAAGAAGGATCGAAAGACCTGACGGTGCTTATGTCCGATCTGACGGCACATAGCGTATCTGAAAACCATATTGACATTACAGATATGGCCACTGTAACCATTATCGATGATGATAACAAGCTTCCGGAAGTGATCAATAATATTGAAGATCAGAAACTCACAGAAGGCTCAGAAAGTGCTCCTATAGCCCTGGCCAATGTTTTTACTGATAAAGATGATCCGGACGAGGAACTTTCCTTTTCTGCTGATTATAACCGAGATATTATGGCTGTATATTTTATTCCCTCAAATGAAGGTGTTCCTCAGTTGGTTCTAAAAGGTATAGGTACAGGAGAAACCGAGGTTACCCTGACGGCCACGGACCCCCACGGCGCTTCGAAAGACCTTAGTTTCAAGGTAGAGGTAAGGGGCTGCGCCCTCCACGGGCTTGCAGCAAACAATTTCCAGCTACAAACCTCCGGGGAGACCTGTACTGACAAAAACAACGGGGCCATTGCCATTACCGTTGAACAGGAAGAGAGTTATACAGCCAGGATCGGGGACAGGTCCTACGAATTTACCGGGGAGCTGAAGGTGGGGGACCTTTCCCCGGGAACCTATGATGTATGTATCAGCCTTCAGGAACCACCTGACTGCAAACAATGTTTTGAAGTAGAAATAGCAGAAGCTCAACAATTAAGCGGAAGAACTACGATAAGTGAAACAAACGGAGTAGCAGATAAGCTATCTGTAGAGATCAGTTCGGGTACAGCTCCCTATAGTGTGCAGATAAATGACAGGCCAGCAGGTCGTTATCATACAAACCGTTTTTCCCTTGCTGTACAGCAGGGAGATAAGATAGAAGTCACTTCCGGTGTGGCCTGTGAAGGGAAACTTCTGCTGGAAACACCCTGGTCTGAAGAGCTCCTGGTGTATCCCAACCCTACCGGATCGGATGTAGAGCTTGTTCTTCCAAGAGATCGAACAAGTATAACCGCAGCTATCTACAATGTATCTGGAGTAAAGGTATCCTCAAAAACATATGCTGTTAGCAATCGTAAAGCAGTGATAGGAATGAAGAAATTACCCGCCGGAGTGTATTTTTTACATCTGGGAAATAAGAACCCAACCATAGTGAAGATCATAAAAGAATAAGGGTATGAATAAAACAAAAAGATCTGCGGTCATTTGTTTCCTGTTGATAATGATAACTGTTCAGGGATATTCCCAAACTCAAAGACCGGAAATAGTTTTTTGCGGAGATGTCAATAACGATCTCTATCGTGTTTTGGCTGCTGAAGAAGGTTTGGAGCTAATTCACTATGATAACCCGGAAGAAGCTGTAGAAGAAACACCTGTAATGGGAGCCTTGATCATTGCCGCCGACGGATATCCGAACCAACGGAATCAGATACCCTCCGGAGTGTATACAGAGGCGAGGGAAAAGAACATAAGGCTCTATGTGGAATACCCCGGCAATACGATCCCCGATATACAGATTGGTTCAGATTACTATAATAGCACAAGATTGGAGCGGGGGATCGTGATCGATGAATCATTCGGAAATAGCCTGCCTCCTATGAGTATACTGGGGATCAATGATGCCCGTATTTTAGCGTCCAACCTGACTTCTGATACCCAACCCGGTGCCTATGCCATGATCAAACTCGGGAAGGTAGCGGGTTTTGATAAAGCCGAATATGGCCTTGAAGGTG
The DNA here is from genome assembly GCF_010671605.1 of Leptobacterium flavescens. GTDB lineage: Bacteria > Bacteroidota > Bacteroidia > Flavobacteriales > Flavobacteriaceae > Leptobacterium > Leptobacterium flavescens. The sequence continues at coordinate 516,410 of NZ_JAABOO010000002.1, read as the reverse complement.
TACATACCCATGATGTGCTAAATCATGTTTTTTACACGGGCGATTCCAATTGGGAGATGCTCCTGGCCATGACCAAACTTACCAATTTCCGCACCGCACGCTCTGGCCCTCATGCTTCCTGGAAAATAGTATGGGAAACCATTCTTCGCTGGTTAACGGGAGAAAGGATCCAATTAAATACCTGGTCATCGGCCAGGGATGTGGCTCCTATGTATGAAAAGAATGAACCTTTACCGGATGATGCCCTCACGACTTCGGTGGCCAAAGGGGTTGAATGGTATTACAATGGCAGGTTCTTTATTCACCCTAACTGGAAGGAGTATTGGTTAAAGGAACAGGAAGATGGCAGAAGGCCTTATGGTCCTCCTGTACCTCAGGAATACCCGAATGGAGATGGATCTCTGGGCATCCTCGAAGGGCATGCCTCCAGATTGTCCTATGACGGTTCACAACAATACAGGTATTGGTTAAGGGCCGATGTACAGGGAGAAACAGCTTATGCCCTGGCAGCAGGAGGGGTGCTGTTGCAAAGGCCTGACTATTTACAGCAATCGGAGAATCTTATGGATTTTCTATTTGAGTCCACCTGGAGAAAATCAGATAGAGGAAAGGCTAGTTTTGGCCTGATTGCCTGGGCGTATACCAGCCTGAATGATCATTGGGGAGATGACAATGCCCGCGCAATTCTTGGAGCGATCGGTGCTTCCGCTCGTCTTGGAAACAAGAAATGGAACCGGAAGATCGTAGAGAATATCCTTTCTAATTTCAGGTTGAGTAGCAAACAAGGTTTTCAAAGCAGACGCCTGCATCATTCGAGTATAAACAGGAATGGGTGGAGGCATTATAATAACAGGGATTATCAGAGTTTCCACCCTCATTTCGAGTCGTGGATATGGGCCTGTTACCTGTGGTTATACGATAAAACAGGGTATGAGCCCCTGTTGGAAAAAGCGAGGACGGCTATAGGGCTGACCATGGGAGCCTATCCTGATAACTGGAGATGGACCAATGGGATACAGCAGGAGCGAGCCCGGATGATCCTGCCTCTGGCCTGGTTGGTCCGGGTAGATGATTCCGAAGAACACCGTCAGTGGCTGGATGCCGTAGTCTCCAGATTATTAGAGAACCAGCAACCCTCCGGTGCCATTCAGGAAGAACTTGGAGGAGCAGGTGGTTTATACGGCTCCACGCCCAGTAATGAGGCTTATGGCACTACGGAAGCCCCTTTGATCTTTGAGAATGGCGATCCTGTGGCCGATATGCTCTATACCAGCAACTTTGCTTTTTTCGCTCTGAATGAAGCGGCTCATGCCACCGGAAATAGTAGATATCATGAGGCTGTTGCCAAACTTTCGGAATTTCTGGCCCGTATCCAGATAAAAAGTGAAAAACACAATGATATGGACGGGGGCTGGTTCAGAGCCTTTGAATATGAACGCTGGGATTATTGGGCCTCCAATGCAGATGGTGGCTGGGGAGCCTGGGGTACACTTACAGGCTGGATACAGAGTTGGATCGTTACCACCCAGACTTTGGTTCTCGAACGGAGAAGTTACTGGGAGCTTACCGATGATTTTGATTTTAAGGAAAATATTTCTTTACCCCACAGAGAGCACAGTTTAATTGATGGCTACAAGGATGGTATTGCTTCAATTCCCGAAGCAGGTCATCTAAAATCAGAACATAAATGCATTCCAACCTGTGAAGAATAACAAAGAGATCTTGAGTCAAATAAAAGATCGATTATTAGTAATAAGAACTGTAGTAGAGTAGGAGCTCTTTCTATTTCGCTACTCTCATAATGCCGGAAAAACAAAAAAAATAGAATAACCAAAAGATTAGACAATGCAAGATTTAAATATAAATGACCTGAAAGAAATTTATCATTCCGCCCTTTTTGATGATGTTATCCCCTGGTGGGAAAAATATTCTATCGATTGGGAACAAGGTGGGTACCTTACCCGATTGAACAGAAATGGCACGGCATATTCCGGCGATAAAGATATGTGGATGACCGCCAGGCAGGTATGGATGTTCAGTCACCTGTACAACCATTATGAAAAAAAGGACAGATGGCGGGAACTGGCAAAGCACGGCCTGGATTTTATGATGAAGAATGCTTTTAAGGAGAATGGAAAAATGTATTTCCGGCTGGATCGTCACGGACATCCGCTTTCGGGAGTATTGAGTATCTATACGGAAGTATTTGCTTCTATGGCTGTGGCCGAATATACCGGTTTAACAGCTAATAAAACGCTGGAGCAAAAAGCAAGGTCGATGTATGATTTTCTGGTTCCCAGGCTTGGTTTACCTTCCGATACACCGATGCTTGGCTACTCTCTTTTTCGGGAGTTCCATCTGCACGCTCACGATATGTGCCGTATTACCGTAGCCCGGGTATTCAGGGATCTATGGCCGGAAAAAAGATTTGAAGAAGATATAACCTTATCTATAAATTCTATTTTAACCAGGCATTGGAAAGCAAATGAACAGTGCTTTCTGGAGAATGTAGCTATGGATGGAACTGCAATGACCGATATTCCGGAAGGGCGACTATTTCACCCTGGGCATGCTATAGAAAGTGCCTGGATGATCCTGGAAGCGGCAATTGAGAAAAATAACGACTTATGGGTGAAGGCCGCAGTAGACATCATACTGGATTCCCTGGAAAAAGGATGGGATAAGGATTTCGGAGGGATCAGATATCTGATCAATATTGATGGGTCCCCCTGCCATGAACTGAGCGCCGATCTGAAGCTATGGTGGCCACATTCGGAAGCTCTTTATGCATTGCTTCTGGCCTGGATACACACAGACAGGGATGATCTGAAGCAGTGGTATATAAAGGTGCACAACTATACTTTTAGCTGTTTTCCGGATAAAGAGTATGGAGAATGGTACGGATACCTTAACCGGGACGGGAGCCCCGTGTGGCAGGCAAAAGCCAATGGTTGGAAAGGCTTCTTTCACCTTCCGAGGGCATTGTTTCGCACATATCGACTGCTGAATGATCATGATAATTCCCTAACCGAGCCGAACGATGAATAAACCAATAGTTACGAATGATAAAAGGACTCACAGATCATTTCTGTTACTGATCTGTTTTGTGGCTTCCTTGGGGGGTATTCTTTTTGGTTTTGATACGGCGGTTATTTCAGGAACGTTTTCTATGGTGGAATCTCAGTTTGCCCTGGATAAACTGGCAGTTGGATGGTTTGGGAGTTCGGCCCTCGTCGGAGCTATTGCAGGCTCTCTGGTAGCTGGTACTTTGAGCGATAAATACGGACGAAAACCGATATTGATCCTTTCAGCACTTTTGTTCTTTATATCTGCTTTAGGCTCTGTGATACCTCCTTCCTTTAGCTTTCTGATCCCTGCAAGACTCGTCGGTGGATTTGGAATAGGGATGGCTTCCGTTCTGGCGCCTATGTATATTTCCGAATTTTCCCCTCCCGGGATCAGGGGACGACTGGTGGCTTTTTACCAATTGTCAATAGTACTGGGGATATTACTGGCTTATTTTTCCAACTGGGGTTTACTGAAATTTTCACATAGATACGGAGACGCTTTTTGTAATATTGAATGGTTACATAAAATAATGGTCTCAGAAGTATGGAGGGGAATGTTTGGTGCCGAAATGGTTCCGGCAGCCCTTTTCTTTCTTTTGTTACTCATTATTCCCGAAAGTCCGAGATGGCTGATCAAAGCAGGGAAGGAGCAAAGAGGATATAAGATACTTGAAAAACTCAACGGAAAAACAAAAGCTGAAGCAGAGCTAAAAGCCATTCGAAATTCACTCCTGAGGAAACAGGGGAATTTTAGAGAATTATTTAAACCGGGCTTGAGACTAGCTTTGCTCGTAGGCCTTGGATTATCTGTTTTCGGGCAATTTACCGGGGTCAATATTATTGTCTATTATGGCCCGGAAATCCTGGGAGATGCCGGTTTTAATTTTGATAACGCTCTTAAATTTCAGGTGGCTATTGGACTTATAAACCTGATCTTTACTTCCCTGGCACTCTGGAAAATCGATAGCTGGGGACGCCGAAGCCTGTTAATAGGAGGGATGTCTTCTGTTTGCATTTCCTTATTTGTTATCGGTATATTGTTTTCCCTGACCGGGATACCAGGTATCTGGATCCTGTTAATGCTTTGCGTTTATATGGCCAGCCTGGCATTTTCTATTAATGCGGTAATATGGGTGCTGTTGGGCGAGATCTACCCAAATCGCTTAAGAGGAAAGGCTATGTCGGTAGCCACTTTTGCCAATTGGGGAACCAATTTTGCCACTGCTTTTATTTTTCCCTGGTTTGTTGCGCAAATAGGAATGAATGCCGGGTTCTTTGTATTTGCAGCTTTCTGCTTTATAGCAGTAGTGTTCTTCTACAAATTTGTTCCTGAAACCAAAGGAAAAAGCCTGGAAGAAATAGAGGATTACTGGAAAGGATAGTTATTGATCCTTAGAGACAAATTCCAAACCCCAAATTCCAAGTAAGTAAAAACAAAATTTGTCAATTCGAGTGATCCTAAGGGGATTGTATCGAGAATCAAATTTTGTGTTTACCCTTTTTAACGGTTCTCGATACTTTTTCCTGCGGAAAAAACTCGAACTGACACACTTCTCATCCCGATAGCTATCGGGACTAACCACTAATAGCTAACCGCTAACAATGAAAGGTTTGCTTCGCATGCACTCGCAAAGACAGGAAATGTTGAGTTTTGAGTGTTGAATATACTTTGGCTAATAACCAACAACAATCAACTAACAACCACCAACGTGCTCCGAAGTCTTGACGAAGGAGCAACACCAACAACTAATCCAAATAATTCACCTCCTGCACAACAGCGGTGCTATCGCAGTTCTTTACTTTGAGTTCGATAAGTTTTTCTTCGGATTTCCCTTCAATAACATAGGTTTTGCAGGGTTTACTTTTGGTATCGCTTTTAGAGAAGACGACATCTCCGTTTTTAAGGATAGAATGAATAACAAGTGTATCGCTGTTAGGATAAGTGATCTGTTTGGAACGAATGTTCTTTAATACCCTGCAATTAGGGCTGTAGCAGAATTCTGTGGATTTTTTCCTGAAAAAAAATGCAAGAATAATTAAACCTAGAGCAACGCCGCCCAAATAATATCCGAGTCTCCTGAGGAAAGGCATATGTTTTTAAAAAATAAGTAAATTAATATCGCGGTAGGAAAGGTCAAACCAATCCGCAACCGATTTGTTTGTCAAAATTCCGTGGTAAAAATACAAACCACTTCGCAAACCGCGATCAAAACGCAAAGAATTTTCCAAACCACCGTCTTCTCCGATCTTCAGAAGGTAAGGAGTAAAGATATTACTCAGAGAAACAGAAGCCGTTCTGGCATATCTGGATGGGATATTAGGAACGCAGTAGTGGACTACTCCGTGTTTTTCGAAAGTGGGGTTATCATGGGTGGTGATCTCACTGGTCTCAAAACAACCTCCCATATCAATACTTACATCTATAGCCACCGCTCCCTTTTTCATATGCTCCATCATAGTCTCCGTTACAATAATAGGAGCCCGGTCTTTCCCGCGAACAGCACCTATCACCACATCACAACGCTTCAGCGCCTTTAATAAGGTCTTGGGTTGTAGGGTAGAGGTGTAAAAAGATCTGCCAAGATTGGTTTGTATGCAACGTAGTTTAGTAAGGGAATTGTCAAATATCTTGATATTAGCTCCCATTCCCATGGCGGAACGTGCAGCAAATTCGCCTACGGTCCCGGCGCCAATGATCAATACATCAACCGGAGGTACCCCGGTTATATTTCCGAATAACAAACCGTTTCCTTTATTGGCATTTGCCATCAATTCGGCAGCTATCAGGATAGAAGCGGAACCGGCAATCTCACTAAGAGCACGTACTGCGGGATAATAACCGTCTTCATCTTTTATATATTCAAAGCCAACAGCTGTAATGCGTTTTTTAGCCAAGGTCTCGAAATATTTTTTGGTACGTGTTTTTATCTGAAGTGCAGAAATGATGGTACTCTGAGGGTTCATCATTTCCAGTTCCTCTATAGAGGGTGGTTCTACTTTAAGGATAAGCGGGCAGGAAAATACCTTTTTGGTATCTGCAGTGATCTCTGCGCCTGCATCGCTGTAATTCTTATCTGAAAAGTTAGCGCCTTCTCCCGCATTGGATTCTATCATCACTCTGTGACCGTGTGCAGTAAGGGCATTTACGGCATCGGGGGTAAGGCATACCCGTTTTTCCTGGAATGCCAATTCTTTGGGAACCCCGATAAAAAGTTCTCCTTTTTGTTTAAGTACTTCCAGCATCTCCTCCTGAGGGAGCAGTTCCTGTTTACTAAAAGGGGATAGGGGTTCACTCATTTGAAGTAAAGATTAATAAAACTAAAGATAAGTGAAATTAATGAATATCGGAAAGTCTTTTTTTACGTTCTTCTTCTTTTTTAAGCTTTTCTAAGCGCTCTTTTTCTTTATACTCGTCCAGCTCTCGTTCGATAGCCTTTAAATCAATTCCATAAACCAGTTTGTCGAATAATCGAATACGAATCCAATAAACTAGGGGTATGATGATCATCATTATTGGAATTAAGTAGAATATTTCAACTTCATCAACATAACCAGCTTCGTCATTAAAAGCTTCGAAGAGCTGAAAAGCATACATTGAAATTGGAATTAACAAAATATGATACCACCAATGCTTACAGGTGAAAAACCATATAATAAAAAGGTATAGAGGAACAATTTTGTTCATATATACCCACATTGCAATCTGTACATTGGAGTAATAATTACTATAGAAAGTAAAAAAACGGGTTTCCCAAACTTCAGCATTAGGGAAGCTTTCATACAAATAAAATATGTATGGACTTATAGCGATAAGTGCGGCAACAATACTTGTTTTAACTAAGTACTTTTTTCTTTTGCTCTTGGTTAGGTCTAATTTGTTTTTGTTCTCCGCAGAGGTCATTTTCAAAAAAAAATTTGGTTTTCCGTGACAAGATACGAATAATGCATCACGAAAAACCAAAATATTCGATATACTTTATTATATTCTAGTTGCTTTGACCAGGTATTCTGATTTTGGATTTATCAACTCCACCTTTATCCTGGTATAAACTATCTTCATCAGCTACGCTGTTAGGGCTACAAGAAGCCATTAGAATAGAAACTGCAAAAGCAAGTCCGAGTAAAAGTTTTTTTGTATTCATGATGTATTATTTTTTTGGTTACCGATATTACAAACGTAAGCCAAAAAAAAATATGCATGTTAAATTCTTTTGTTGTATCTTTATCGATTTTTTTATGTGTTTTATCGAATATTTACGGTAGTAAGGTAAGTAAAAATAAGAGCTCAACCATAAATTCTCGTTAAAAGGTAATAAATCGCTGTTGAACGTTAGTCGTGCCTAATTTTAATTCCAAACAGTTTTTTGGTAGGAAATCGATTACTTTTTCAGGCCATTCTATAAAGATATAATCGTCTTTTATCAGGTAATCTTCCAGGCCCATATCCAAAGCTTCGTAGGCGTCTTTTATACGATACAGATCGAAGTGATAAATGTTCTTTTCCCTCCCCTCATATTCATTTACCAGGCTAAAGGTCGGACTGCTGGTTTCGTGTTCCACTCCCAACTGTCTTGCCAGGGCTTTTATTAAGGTTGTTTTCCCGGTACCCATCTCTCCGTAAAACAAAAATATATTCGAGCTAGCATTCTCCAGGATTTTTTGGGCTACCTGGTCTATTTCTTCTAAACTATAGTGTATGGTCATTTTAAAAATGCATCAACGTATTAAATGGATCCCCACTTTCGCAGGAATGACATGGTGGTGTAAAGGATGCAAAATTAGGTTAATTGAATGAACAGTCAATGATTAACAATAAAAAGTTTGCTTCAAGAATGAGAGAAAATGTTGAATTTTAAATTCCGAATTTCACCTCTCGACGAGCCTGTATCGAGCGCCCGCGTGCCGCTGAAGCTATTACGGAGGCGCAAGTCGAGATGCTCGAGATGACATTACTTCTTAAAATTCAATTCTTTGGCTCAGTACTTAAAATACACCCCTAAGGTCCCCTCAAGGGGACAATACTAACCACTAACAACTATCAACCACCAATGTACACCGGAACTTTAGTGAAGGTGTGACAACCAACAACCAATTGCTCATTGCTAATTGTTCATTGGCAATTGTCTACTTCGGTTCCAAAACAACAAAAGGAATGATCATCTCTTCCAGGGAAACCCCGCCGTGCTGATAGGTGTTCCTGTAATAACTTACATAATGATTATAGTTGTTAGGATAGGCAAAGAACAGATCGCCTTTGGCAAAAATAAAAGAACTACTCATATTAATACTTGGGAGGTGACCTTCTTTAGGGTTTTTAATAGCTATTACATCCTTTTCCTCATAGGTAAGACTCCTTCCGGTCTTATAGCGTAGGTTCAGACTGGTCTCTTTATCACCAATTACCCTGGACGGGTTTTTTACATTAATAGTACCGTGATCTGTAGTTATGATCAGTTTAAAACCAAGTTGCTGCGCCTGTTGAATGATCTCCAGAAGCGGAGAGTTCTTAAACCAGCTCTGGGTCAGGGAACGATAAGCCTTATCGTTCGAAGCTAACTCCTTAACCACTTCCATTTCTGTTTTGGCGTGAGAGAGCATATCCACAAAGTTGTAGACCACCACGGTAAGATCGTTATTCTTTTGTGTTCTGAAATTCTCTGCAAGTTTTTTACCTCCCTTAAGGCTCGAAATTTTATGGTATTCCCATTTAATGGATAGGCCCAGTCTGCGTATTTGTTCATGAAGGAAGTCGTGCTCGTGGAGGTTTTTCCCTCCCTCATCCGTATCATTCTTCCATAAATTCGGATGTAAACGCTCCATATCCGAAGGCATAAGTCCGGAAAAAATGGCATTCCGCGCATATTGGGTAGCTGTGGGAAGGATGCTGTAATAAGAGCATTCCTGCTCCTTTTTATAATAGGTACTTACTGTGTTCTCAAAAGCTTTCCACTGATCTAATCGCAGATTATCAATAACCACAAAAAGGGTAGGAGTTCCTTTCTTTAATTCAGGAACTACTTTTTCCCGGAACAGGGTATGCGACATTACAGGAGCATCATCTTCATCGAACCAGGACATATAATTCTTGTCGATAAACTTTGCAAACTGCATATTAGCTTCTGTTTTTTGAGACTCGAGGATCTCAAACATACCTGAATCCTCAATGTCTTCAAGCTCCATTTCCCAGTAAATAAGTTTATTGTATAGCTCTGCCCATTCTTCATAGGAGTTTACCATCGACATGTCCATAGCAATCTTCCTGAATTCCTGCTGGTAATTAGAGGTGGTCTTTTCGGTGATCAGCCGGGAGTGATCCAGGCTTTTCTTAAGACTTAATAGTATCTGATTCGGATTGACGGGTTTAATGAGGTAATCGGCTATTTTAGAACCGATGGCCTCGTCCATAATATATTCTTCCTCACTCTTGGTAATCATTACTACCGGAACATTAGGGCGAATACCCTTTAATTCGGAAAGTGTTTCAAGTCCGGTTAAACCGGGCATATTCTCATCCAGAAAAACAATATCAAAGTTATTATCTTCAATTTCCTCCAGGGCCTCAGTCCCGCTTTTGCAGGTAGTCATTTCGTAGCCCTTTTTCTCTAAAAATAATATGTGTGGTTTAAGTAATTCTATTTCATCATCTACCCATAATATTTTTATTCCACTCATCTGTTCTGCTTTTGTTTATTTAATTACGTTAAAAGATCGTTTTCCGGATATTTACAACAAGAATTAATTCTGTACGTTAGTTAACAAACTATTGATTTTGAAAATGCATTATACGTATATTTGCAACTAATTCTAACAACTTCATCGGGTTTGAAAACAACCAACAAACTTAAGATTTTAAATGATCCAATTTACGGATTTATTACAATACCGAGCACACTCATTTTTGATCTTATTGCGCACAAATATTTTCAGCGTCTGAGACGTATTTCTCAAATGGGACTTTCCTATCTGGTATATCCCGGAGCTCATCATACGAGATTTCATCATGCGCTTGGTTGTATGCATTTAATGCGGAAAGCTGTTCAAGTACTTCGTTTTAAGGGGGTTGAGATAGATGACAGGGAAGAAGAAGCCTTGCTGATAGCCATCCTTCTTCACGATATAGGACACGGTCCTTTTTCTCATGCCATGGAGCACAGTATAGTAGATAAAGTTAATCACGAGCAGATATCTTCCTTTTTTATGGAAGCACTTAACGATAACTTTAACGGAAATTTAACGCTGGCCATAGAGATCTTTAACGGAACCTATCCGAAAAAATTTATGAACCAATTGGTGTCGAGTCAGCTCGATATAGATCGCGCCGATTACTTGAAACGCGACAGTTTTTTTACGGGTGTAGCTGAAGGAAATATCAATTCGGAGCGTATAATCACTATGCTTAACGTATATAATGGAGAACTGGTAGTAGAGGAGAAAGGTATTTATTCGGTTGAAAAATTCCTGGTGGCTCGCAGGCTGATGTACTGGCAGGTATACCTGCACAAGACCAGCCTGGCGGCAGAGCAGCTCCTGATAAGGGTACTTAAACGCGCCAAGGAACTGGCGAGTGAAGGGAAGGAAGTAAAGGCTAGTTCTGCGCTCTCCTTCTTTATACATAACAGGATCAGTAAAGACGATTTTAGTAATGAAGTACTCGATACTTTTTCAAGACTGGATGATTACGATATTATTTCGGCTATGAAAGAGTGGCAATTTCACGAAGATTTTGTGTTGTCTCATTTGTGCAGCATGCTGCTTAACAGAAATATCCTGAGAGTAAAATTAAAGAATAAGCCTATTAAGGAAGAGCTTCTGGACAAGCTCAGGGCAGAAGTGATGAGCAAATACAAACTCGATAAAAAGCAAGCCGATTATTTTGTCTTCGGAGGGGAGATAGAGAATCAGGCGTATAACGTAAATAAACAAAACATTAATATACTTTTAAAGAACGAAAAAGTCGTAGATGTGGCAAAAGCATCAGATCAGTTAAATCTGCATGCGCTTTCCAAACCGGTAAAGAAATACTACATCTGTTATCCGAAGGGATGATTTTAGCAGTTTTTTTATACTTTTGCGAAAATGAAATTTACAGCAACCCAAATAGCAGGAATATTAGAAGGCGATATTGTTGGTAATCCCGACGTTGAAGTTTCTAAATTATCCAAAATTGAAGAGGGCACGGAAGGGTCCTTGACTTTTTTAGCAAACCCGAAATACAAACCATTTATTTATACTACCAGAGCTTCAATTACCATTGTGAATAAGGATTTTGAAGCGGAAAATGATTTGGAGACTACTTTAATACGAGTGGAAGATGCGTACAAATCCTTTTCCAAGCTGCTGGAATACTACAATCAGGTAAAATTAAATAAGACGGGAATAGAACAACCCGTGTTTATTTCTGAATCTGTAGAAATGGGTGAAAACGCCTATGTGGGAGCTTTTTCTTATCTGGGCGATAATGTAAGGATCGGTAAGAACGTAAAAATATACCCTAATGTTTATATAGGGGATAATACCAATATCGGAGATAATGTAGTGGTCTTTGCGGGAGCTAAGATCTATTCGGAATCGATCATTGGTAATAATTGTGTAATACATAGCGGAGCCATAGTTGGAGCCGATGGTTTTGGTTTTGCACCGAATGAGAATGGCGAATTCCAGAAAGTACCTCAAACAGGAAATGTGATCATAGAAGATCATGTAGATATAGGTGCGGGAACTACCATAGATCGTGCTACACTGGGATCGACCGTAATACGAAAAGGAGTGAAACTGGACAATCAGATCCAGATAGCACATAATGTTGAGATAGGAGAAAATACTGTTATCGCTGCTCAAACCGGGATCGCAGGTTCTACCAAGATCGGAAAGAACTGTATGATCGGTGGCCAGGTTGGGATCGTTGGTCATATTACGATTGGAGACAGAGTACGTATCCAGGCACAATCGGGAATAGGAAGGAATGTAAAGGATGATGAAGTTTTACAGGGATCACCAGCCCTTAATTACGGCGACTACAATAAATCTTACGTCTACTTTAAAAACCTCCCCAAATTAGCGGAAGCAATTAATAAAATAGAAAAAAAACATAAATAATAATGAGCAGTAATTCGCTGAGCAATCAACGTACTATTTCTAAGGAAGCTGTATTAAAAGGAGTCGGATTGCATACCGGAAAGGATGTAACGATGACCTTTAAACCGGCTCCCGTAAACCACGGCTTTGCTTTTGTTAGAGTAGATCTTGAAGGGTCTCCCGTTATTGAAGCAGATGCCAATTATGTGGTGAATACCCAAAGAGGAACTAACCTGGAAAAGAAAGGGGTTAAGATCCAGACTTCAGAGCATGTTCTGGCGGCTTTGGTAGGGCTTGAGATCGATAATATTATTATTGAGCTCGATGCTTCCGAACCTCCGATTATGGATGGTTCTTCAAAATATTTTGTGGAAGCTCTGGAGAATGCAGGGATTGTTGAGCAGGATGCTGAAAGAGAAGAATATATCGTTAAGAATGTGATCTCTTATGTGGATGAAGAGTCCGGAAGCGAGATCACTATTATCCCTGCCGATGAATATCAGGTAACAACCATGGTAGACTTCGGAACCAAAGTATTGGGAACGCAGAATGCAACCCTAAAGCATCTTTCCGATTTTAAGGATGAAATTTCCAATGCACGTACCTTTAGTTTTTTACATGAACTTGAAATGCTTCTGGAGCACGGATTGATCAGAGGTGGTGATCTTAACAATGCCATTGTTTATGTAGATAAGGAATTATCTGAGGAGACCATGGATAAACTCAGAGTTGCCTTTAAAAAAGACAATATAGCTGTAAAACCGAATGGTATTCTTGATAACCTTACCCTGCATCATCCGAACGAAGCTGCAAGGCACAAACTGTTGGATGTAGTAGGAGACCTTGCTCTTGTGGGAACCAGGATTAGAGGTAAGGTGATCGCTAACAAACCGGGACATTTTGTAAATACTCAGTTTGCAAAAAAACTATCCAAGATCATCAAGATCGAAAAGAGAAATAAGGTGCCTAGCTTTGATCTGAATCAGCCTCCTTTAATGGATGTGAACAAGATCATGAATATGTTACCGCACAGACCTCCTTTCCTTTTAGTAGACAAGATCATTGAGCTGTCCGATAAGCATGTGGTAGGGGTGAAGAACGTTACTATGAATGAACCTTTCTTCGTAGGGCACTTCCCCGGAGCTCCTGTAATGCCCGGAGTGCTTCAGATAGAGGCGATGGCTCAGGCCGGAGGTGTGCTGGTTCTAAGTACAGTACCTGATCCTGAGAACTACCTGACCTTTTTTATCAAGATAGATAACGTAAGGTTCAAACAACAGGTAGTACCCGGAGATACACTTATATTTAAACTCGAATTACTTTCCCCGATCAGAAGAGGAATCTGTCATATGCAGGCTTATGCCTATGCTAACGGAAAATTAGCAACCGAAGCCGAACTTATGGCTCAAATTGTAAAGAACAAAGAATAAAACTATGAACCAACCTTTAGCATACGTACATCCCGGAGCAAAAATTGCCAAGAATGTCGTTATAGAACCTTTTGCTACTATTCATAATAATGTGGTTATCGGAGAAGGAACCTGGATAGGTTCTAACGTAACCATTATGGAAGGTGCAAGGATAGGTAAGAACTGTAATATTTTTCCCGGAGCTGTTATTTCTGCAATTCCTCAGGACTTGAAATTCAAAGACGAGGAGACCACAACAGAGATAGGAGATAACACTACCATCAGAGAATGTGTTACCATTAACAGGGGAACTATAGACAGGATGAAAACGGTAATCGGGAAGAATTGCCTTATCATGGCCTATTGTCACATTGCACACGATTGTATTGTTGGAGACAATTGTATTTTCTCTAATAACAGTACCCTTGCAGGACACATTAATGTGGGAGATTTTGTGGTACTGGCCGGGATGACTGCAGTACACCAGTTCTGCTCTATCGGAAATCACGCCTTCGTTACCGGAGGATCTTTGGTGAGAAAAGATGTTCCTCCTTACGTAAAAGGGGCCAGGGAACCGCTTTCCTATGTGGGGATCAATTCTGTGGGACTCAGAAGAAGAGGTTTCACAACAGAGAAAATAAGAGAAATTCAAAATATTTACAGGATTCTTTATCAGAAGAATTACAATAATTCACAGGCTGTTGAGATCATTGAGGCAGAGATGGAAGCTACTCATGAAAGAGATGAGATCCTTCAGTTCATTAAGGACTCTCAGCGCGGAATTATGAAAGGATATTATAACACAAACTAACACCATGGCAAATACTTCAGATATCAGAAAGGGATTGTGCATTCGCTATAATCACGACATTTACAAAATAATAGAGTTTTTACATGTAAAACCTGGAAAAGGTCCTGCTTTTGTGAGGACGAAATTAAAGAGTGTTACCACCGGAAAGGTGATCGATAACACTTTTTCTGCCGGGCATAAAATTGAGGATGTAAGGGTAGAAACTCACAGTTTTCAGTATTTATACAACGATGGAGATGATTTCCATTTTATGAATACCAACGATTATACGCAGATCACACTTCAAAAAAACACTTTGGACGCTCCCGGCCTTTTAAAGGAAGGAGAGGTTGTGACCGTTCTGATCAATTCTGAAGACCAGTCTCCCTTATCGGTAGATATGCCTGCCAGTGTAATCCTGGAAGTTACCCATACAGAGCCCGGAATTAAAGGAAATACAGCAACCAATGCTACCAAGCCTGCAACTGTAGAAACAGGTGCCCGTGTTAACGTTCCTCTTTTTATCAATGAAGGTGATAAAATTAAAGTGGAGACGGAAAAGGGAACTTACATGGAGCGTATCAAGGAATAATCATAGCTACAACATATGAAATTCCATCAGCAACATAGCTTAAAACAAATAGCTGCCATCATCGATTGTGAATTTGTCGGACCCGAAGATTTTCCGGTCCTTGGTATGAATGAGATCCATGTGGTGGAACCCGGCGATATTGTTTTTGTAGATCACCCCAAGTATTACGATAAGGCACTTTCATCAGCAGCCACGGTTGTGCTGATCAATAAAGAGGTGGAATGCCCTGAAGGTAAGGCTTTGTTGATATCGGATGATCCGTTCAGGGATTTCAATAAGCTGACAAATTATTTCAGACCCTTTGAGCCTTCGGCTTCAAATATCTCTCCCTCGGCAAAAATTGGTAAGAATACGGTAATTCAACCGGGAGCTTTTATCGGAAATCACGTGACCATTGGAGATAACTGTCTTATTCATTCCAATGTAATGATCTATGACCATGCAGTAATCGGGAACAATGTTACCATTCATGCGGGAACAGTACTGGGGGCAGATGCTTTTTATTATAAGAACAGGCCCGAAGGTTTTGATAAGCTTATCTCAGGCGGAAGGGTAGTTGTTGAAGATCATGTAGACATAGGTGCCCTATGTACAATAGATAAAGGAGTTACCGGAGATACTACTATAAAAGAAGGAACTAAAATAGATAACCAGGTACATATCGGGCACGATACTGTTATCGGTAAAAAATGCCTGATCGCTTCTCAGACCGGAATTGCCGGATGTGTGGTAGTAGAAGACGAGGTTACTATGTGGGGACAGGTTGGTGTTACCAGTGGTATTACCATAGGTGCAAAAGCTGTGATCTCTGCCCAGTCGGGAGTAAGTAAATCCCTGGAAGGGAATAAAAGTTATTTCGGGACCCCGGCAGATGATTTCCGCAAAAAATACAAGGAATTGGCTGCTATAAAGCTCATTCCTGAGATAATGGAAAAACTTAAAGATTGACGGGAGTTCTTTTTGTAAGAACTGTTGAAAATCACGACGAAGTAATGTAGAATTATTGCTTCAAAATACAAATTTCACCCTTCCGTTAACGGATGGGATTTTTGTAGAGATAAAAATTCAAAAAAAACTATTTTATACTTTTTTAAAGTATATTTTTGTGTCGCAGAAAATAAAAAATATATAAATGAGTGTTTTAGTAAATAAAGATTCCAAAATAATTGTTCAGGGATTCACCGGAAGTGAAGGTACTTTTCACGCAGAACAAATGATCGAATACGGAACCAATGTTGTAGGTGGAGTTACTCCCGGTAAAGGAGGACAGGAACACCTGGGTAAGCCGGTATTTAATACCGTAAAAGAAGCTGTTGATAACGTTGGAGCTGATACATCTATCATTTTTGTTCCACCAGCCTTTGCAGCAGACGCTATTATGGAAGCTGCTGACGCGGGGATTAAAGTAATTATCACAATTACAGAAGGTATTCCTGTTGCAGATATGATAAAGGCATTCGATTATATTAAAGATAAAAATTGCAGGCTTATCGGACCTAACTGTCCTGGAGTAATTACCCCGGGTGAAGCTAAGGTTGGTATTATGCCGGGCTTTGTGTTTAAATCAGGTGGTGTAGGGATCGTATCTAAATCAGGTACCCTTACTTATGAAGCTGCAGACCAGGTAGTTCGTCAGGGACTTGGAATTACTACTGCTATCGGGATCGGAGGAGATCCGATTATCGGTACTACTACAAAAGAAGCGGTAGAATTGCTGATGAATGATGATGATACGGAGTGTATCGTAATGATCGGTGAGATCGGTGGACAACTGGAAGCAGATGCTGCTAACTGGGTAAAAGCTAACGGAAACAAAAAGCCGGTAGTTGGATTTATCGCAGGTGAAACTGCCCCCAAGGGAAGAACTATGGGACATGCAGGAGCAATTGTAGGTGGAGCTGATGATACAGCAGAAGCTAAAAAAAGGATCATGAGAGAGTGTGGGATCCACGTTGTTGACTCTCCGGCAGAGATCGGGAAAAAAGTTGCAGAGGTTCTTGGATAAGAATTCTTAAAATATTTAGAAATTTAACTCGTTATTAATCCATCAGTTATATCTTTAACTGATGGATTTTTCTTTTAAAATATATCGAACTCAATTAAACACACATGAAGACACTTAAATTGATGTTTCTTTCTTTTCTGCTGATAGGATTCTACAGTTGTAAAAAAGGAGGAGACGATTCTACCGTTGTTACCGAACAACACACTGATGCTAATGGTTTTAAATACGAAACCGTCACCAACGACCCCACAGGACTGAGGCTTTACACTTTAGATAACGGCCTTCAGGTATACCTGAGTAAGAATACAGATGAACCCAAGATACAAACCCTTATCGGGGTGAGAGCGGGTTCTGTTTACGATCCTTCAGATAATACGGGCCTGGCACACTACCTGGAACATATGATGTTTAAAGGTACCGATGAAATCGGGACCACCGACTGGGAAGCAGAGAAGGTGATCCTTTCAGAGATCTCAGACCTCTATGAAAAACACAAGGCCGAGACCGATCCGGAGAAAAAGAAGGAGATATACAAGGTTATAGACAGTGTTTCTCAGGAAGCATCCAAGATCTCTATTGCCAATGAATACGATAAAATGGTGAGTTCTCTCGGAGCCGAAGGGACCAATGCCTGGACCTGGCATGAAGAGACCGTTTATATTAACCAGATACCTTCTAACGAACTGGATAAATGGTTGAAGCTGGAAGGCGAGCGTTTTACGCAACTGGTACTGCGTTTGTTCCATACGGAGCTTGAAGCCGTTTATGAAGAATTTAATATCGGGCAGGACGATGATGGCAGTAACCTAAGTGAGGCTCTGCTGGCATCGCTCTTCCCTAAGCATCCTTACGGACAACAACCGACCATAGGAGTGGGAGAACATCTGAAAAACCCTTCTATGATCGCCATTCACGACTATTTCAAAAAATACTATGTGCCTAATAATATTGCCATGGTACTGGTAGGAGATATCGATTTTGAAGAAACCATTAAAAAAGTCAATAATAGCTTCGGAAGCCTTGAGGCAGGAGAGGTTAGCTATCCGGAAAGACCGACGGAAGATCCGATCACCGCTCCGATCAGTAAAGAGGTTTTCGGACCCGAATCAGAAAGGGTATTCCTGGCTTACAGAAGTGAAGGAATAGGAACAAAGCAGGAACAAATGATCACCCTCATCGACTATATACTTGCTAACAGTACGGCTGGTCTTATCGACCTGAACCTGAATCAACAGCAAAAAGTACAATCGGCCAGTTCTTATACAACTTTCCTGAATGACTATGGAATGCATACGCTTTACGGTTATCCTAAATCGGGTCAGTCATTAGAGGAAGTGAAAGACCTGTTGCTGGAACAGGTTGAAAGCATTAAAAAAGGAGAGTTCGAAGAGTGGATGATAGAAGCAGTAGTAAATGACCTGAAGCTTAGCGAGACCCGTCAGTATGAAAACGGCCCTTCCATGGCTTTTGCCTATGTTAATGCCTTTGTGCATTTTCAGAAATGGGAAGACAGGGTTAAGTTCCTGGATGAGATGAAAAAGATCACCAAACAGGAACTGGTAGATTTTGCCAACGAGTTTTACAAAGACAATTATGCTGCGGTTTACAAAAGAAAAGGAGAGAACAAAAATGTGGTGAAGGTAGAAAACCCAGGAATTACACCTGTCCAGCTAAACAGGGATAAAAAATCTGCGTTTATTGAGGAGTTCAGTAAAATTGAGGTGCCGGATATTCAACCTAAGTACGTCGATTATAATTCGGAGATCAAGCAAATGAAAACTGCCCACGGATTGGAAGTATCATACATCGATAACGATATAAACGATCTTTCACAGCTCAATATCATTTTCGATATGGGGAAAGACAACGATAAAAAATTAGGCCATGCCATAGGTTACCTGGAATATCTGGGGACCGATAAATATTCTCCGGAAGACCTTAAAAAAGAGTTCTATAAACTGGGAGTGAATTACGGAGTGAGCTCGGGGAATGACAGGTCGTTTGTTTTTGTTTCCGGACTGGAGGAAAACCTGGGCAAGGGACTGGAACTGCTGGAACACCTGTGGAGTAATGCCGTTGCAGATCAGGAAACCTACAACAAATATGTACAGACTGTTCTGAAAAGGAGAGAAGATGGAAAACTGAATAAAGGTAATATCCTTTGGAATGGTTTGATGAACTACGGACAGTACGGAGAAAACTCAAGACTGCGCGATATTTTCAGTATTGAAGAACTGAGAAGCATGGATCCGTCAGAACTGGTAGATCTGGTAAAAGAAATGAGAAATTATAAGCACAGGGTCTTCTATTACGGAAAGGATGTAAACGCGGCGGTTACAGCTTTAAATGAGAAGCACAGTGTTCCTTCGGAGTTTAAGGAGTATCCTGCAAAAAGCATCTACCTGCCCAAAGAAACAGGAGGTAATGTATACTTTGTAGATTACGATATGGTACAGGCGGAAATGCTTTTCCTTGCCAAGGGAGAAAATTTCGATCCTGCAAAAATGGCGGCATCCAACTTGTTTAATACCTATTTTGGTAGTGGTCTTTCTTCTATCGTATTCCAGGAGATCAGAGAGTCCAAATCGCTTGCTTATTCTGCTTTTTCTGCATACAGCAATGCTTCGGAAGCTGATAAACCGAACTATGTATACGCCTATATCGGAACGCAGGCCAATAAGATGTCTGATGCCGTAGATGCCATGATGGACCTGATGACCAATATGCCGGAAGCGGAAGAACAGTTTAATGCAGCCAAAGAATCGACCTTAAAGAAGATAGCTGCCGAGCGTATCAATAAAGCAAGCATTTTCTGGACTTATGAAGGTCTTAAGAAAAGGGGGATAACAAAAGATAACAGGGAAGAGATCTACAATACGATAAAGAACATGACCCTGGAAGACCTTAAACAATTCTTTGAAGAGAACATCAAAGGAGAGACCTACGATATCATGGTTATCGGGAATAAGAAAGATGTAGATGTCAACGCTCTCAGAAGGCTGGGAGAGGTTAAGGAACTCGATGTGGATTATTTGTTTAATTACGAAAAACCACTTCCGCTCAAATCCTGATGCTTATCGAATAAATCTTAAATCCTCGCTAAAATAGCGGGGATTTTCATTTTGGTACCATATGTATTTGTTATATTTGGATTATATAACTAATCAATTAAGAATAAGATAATCTTTATGAAATTATTAGAAGGAAAAACAGCTATCATCACAGGTGCCAGTAGAGGTATTGGAAAAGGAATCGCCCAGGTTTTTGCAGAGCAGGGAGCCAATGTTGCGTTTACATACAGTTCATCGGTAGAAGCAGCTCAGGAATTAGAGAAAGAGCTGAACGGATATGGAGTTAAAGCCAAAGGCTATCAGTCCAATGCCGCCGATTTTGAGCAGGCACAGAAACTGGCAGAAGATGTTGTTAAAGAATTCGGAAGTATAGATGTACTCATTAATAATGCCGGTATTACCAAGGATAATCTCCTGATGCGTATTACCGAAGAAGATTTTGATAAGGTGATCGAAGTAAACCTTAAGTCGGTATTTAATATGACCAAAGCTGTGCAGAGAACCATGCTTAAGCAGCGTAAGGGATCGATCATTAATATGAGTAGTGTGGTAGGAGTTAAAGGAAATGCCGGACAGACCAATTACGCAGCTTCCAAGGCAGGAATACTTGGTTTTACTAAATCGGTTGCCCTGGAGCTTGGTTCAAGAAGCATCAGATGTAATGCTATTGCTCCTGGTTTTATCGAAACGGAAATGACTGCAAAACTGGATGAGAAAGTTGTTCAGGGATGGAGGGATGCAATTCCGTTAAAAAGAGGAGGAACAACTACAGATGTTGCCAATACATGTTTATTCCTGGCATCCGATATGTCTGCCTATGTTACCGGTCAGGTAATCAATGTAGACGGTGGGATGCTTACCTAATCACATATAAATGAAAACTCAACTCAAAACTTTAACGTTTATCGTTAGCTTTTTCTTCTTTTTATCCCTCTCGGCTCAGACCGATTGGGTAACTATTAAGATCGAAGGAGAAGGTTACAGGGTGGATTTTCCATCCCAACCAAAAAAACAAACCAATACGATACCGAGTCAGATCGGGGACCTGGAGATGAAATTCTATATTCTGGATAACTCCTTTAACCCGAATGATGACAATCTGGTATATATGTCGGCCTTTACGGCCTATCCGGAGGAATATATGTCTAATGAAGATCCGGGTTTTAAAGATACTGTGTTGGATGGGGCAGTTAATGGTGCTGTAACCAATGTAAACGGAAAACTCCTTTCCAAGGAAAACATATTTTTTAATGGTTTTCCGGGGAGGACGGCTAAAATAGAGATCCAGGGGAGTACGATTATCAATCAGAAAATAGTGCTGGTAGATAATTTACTCTATATATGCCAGATAATCTGTATGGCAGATAAGGATGATAATAAGAGTATGAAAGCCTTTTTCGATTCTTTCGATCTGATCAAGGTAAAAAAATAAACGCTATGATTTATGTAACTACAGACTATGTTGCAGGCAGGGAAATAGATCAGACCCTCACGGTAGTGAGAGGAAGCTCGGTCAGAGCCAGAGATTTTGGCCGGGATATTTTTGCCGGTCTTAAAAACCTGGTGGGAGGAGAGATCTCCGAGTATACCAAACTGCTTGCCGATGCCCGCGAACAGGCAATTAAAAGAATGCTGGATGATGCATCCCGCTTAGGAGCAGATGCGGTAATAAATGTAAGGTTTATGACATCGCAGGTAATGCAGGGAGCATCCGAAATACTGGCTTACGGTACGGCCGTAAAATTAAAATAGTAAAGATGGAGGGATTTATACTCTTGATTTTTGCACTGTTTGCCGGCTTGAGTTTACTGGCTGTGTTGGTTTATTTCATAGTAAAGCGTATAGAGGAGAAGAACAGGGAAGATTTTGAGAAAAGAGATTATTAATGACGACGCAGACAATTAGCCTTCTTATTTTAACCGCAGTACTCTCTGCTATTGTAGTTTTTTTTCAGTATTTCAGATCTAAAGAAAATGCACCGGTCAGAAATAAACTGATATATGCAATTCTCAGGTTTATAAGTGTTGCTACTATTTTACTGCTCATCTTTAACCCGAAATTCAGGAAGAAGAACAACTATATTGAAAAAGCATCGCTTATCGTAGCTGTCGATAATTCTTCTTCGGTACCTTTTCTCGGTCAGGATGGATCAAGCACGGATTTTATTGAAAAAATAAGAAGCAGTAATTCTATTAACGACAGATTTGATCTGGAGTTTGTCACCTTCGGGAATTCCCTGAAAACCAACAGCAACTTCGACTATGGAGAAGGGCAGACCAAAATAAATGAGGCGCTGTCTTCTTTGGGAAAAGTATACAAGACCAAAAAAGCCCCGGTACTGCTTATTTCTGATGGAAACCAAACCTATGGTGAAAATTACGCGTATAGTTCCGTTAATTACCCTCAGGAGGTTTTTCCTGTTGTTTTGGGAGATACGGTAGAGAAAACAGATCTTAAGATCTCGCAGCTCAATGTTAATAAATACGCTTTTCTAAAGAATGAATTCCCTGTAGAACTGATCCTCAATTACAACGGAGATAATGCGATCGAAACAAATTTCCAGATCAAAAAGGGAAACAGGGTTCTCTTTAACCAGAGGCTGCAGTTCTCCCCTTCTAAGAAATCCGAGATCATATCTACAACTCTTTCTGCAGATGCCGAAGGAACCCAGTTATATGCTGCCGTTCTTCAACCTTTAGCCAACGAGCAGAATACAATAAATAACACCAAGGAATTTGCAGTAGAGGTCATAGATCAGAAAACCAATATCCTTATAATTTCAGATATTGTTCATCCCGATCTCGGGGCATTAAAAAAGAGTATAGAAAGCAACGAAAGAAGGAAAGTAGATATTGAAAAAACTTCTATAGATGTTCAGAAGATAAATGATTATCAACTGGTTATATTGTATCAGCCCAATTCGCGTTTCAGGAATTTCTTTACGGAACTGGAGAGATCAAAGGCCAATAATCTTATTATTACAGGAACAAAAACCGATTGGAATTTTCTTAACAACATTCAACAGAACTTCAGGAAGGAATACAGTCGCCAGCGGGAGGATGTACAGGCCGAATTAAATACGGCTTATAGTAACTTTGCCCTGAATGACCCCGGTTTCCGGGAATACCCTCCTCTGGAGGATTTTCTGGGAGATATCCGCTTCAATATTCCTTTTGAGACCATATTAAATCAGACGATCCGCAATATAGAAACAGGAAACCCTTTACTTTTTACCACAGAAGAAGATGGGAAGCGTCAGGCAGTGCTCCTGGGAGAGAATATCTGGAGGTGGAGGGCTCAGAATTACCTGGATACCAAAACTTTCAGAGATTTTGATGAGTTCTTCGGTAAACTTATCTTCTACCTGGCTACCAACAAAAAACGGAATCGCCTGGATGTGAATTTTGAATCTTTCTACAACGGAAACACCGAAATAAGGATTTCCGCTCAGTATTTCGATAAGAATTACGAATTCGATCCGAATGCAAATGTCTTTATTGACCTGAAAAACACTTCAGATAATAACTCCCGTACAGTCCCCATGCTTCTTAAGAACAATTATTATGAAGTAGACCTAAGCGGGCTTCCTCCGGGAGATTACGATTTCACGCTCAGGGTTCAGAATGAGCAGCTGAGCAGAGCGGGAAGTTTCAGGGTTCTGGACTTTGATATTGAAAAGCAATTTTTAAATGCAGACCTTGACAAACTGAGCAAATTAGCGGAGAATTCCGGGGGCTTATTGTTTTTTCCTGATCAATTCGATACCTTAGAGCAAGAACTTTTAAGCAGAGACTCTTTTAAACCCGTACAAAAGAATAAAGAAGAGATCGTTCCCCTTATCGATTGGAAATATCTATTGTTGCTAATAATGCTTTCTCTGACCGCCGAATGGTTTTTGAGAAAGTACAACGGATTAATTTAATTAAATAAAAAACTAAAAAATGGAGAAATTACCTAAAATAGGTTTGCCGGTATTGATCATATTTATACTGGGAATCATTTTTATTTACAAATCTACAGTTACCATTGGCTCAGGTCAGGCAGGTGTATTGTATAAAACGCTTGGAGGAGGGGTGGTGACTGAAGCTCCGCCTTTAGATGAAGGTTTTCAGTTGGTAGCACCCTGGAACAGGGTTTTTATCTATGAAGTAAGACAACAGGAATTGTCCGAAACAATGGATGTATTATCATCTAACGGATTGGAGATCAAACTAGATGCTACCGCATGGTATCAGCCGGAGAGAATTTCTCTTGGAAAGCTGCATAAGGAAAAAGGAGAGAACTATGTAGATCGTATCCTTCGCCCTGCTATTCGTTCGGCGGCAAGAAGTGTCGTAGGACGTTATACTCCGGAACAATTGTATTCCAGTAAGCGTGATGCGATCCAGGAAGAGATCCAGATCGAAACCGAAAAAATACTTAACGGACAATACATTCAACTAAATGATATACTTGTACGGGATGTAACTTTACCTCCTACGATCAAAGATGCGATCGAGCGTAAACTCCGCCAGGAGCAGGAAGCTCTGGAGTATGAGTTTAGATTGGAGAAAGCCAAGCAGGAAGCCGAGCGTCAGCGTATCGATGCGGAAGGAAAGGCTAATGCAAACAGGATATTGAGTGCTTCCCTTACCGATAAGATCCTTCAGGAAAAAGGTATTGAAGCTACCCTGGAGATGGCTAAATCGCCTAACAGCAAAGTAATTGTTATAGGTAGTGGTAAGGACGGGCTTCCGATTATTTTAGGAAACCAGTAATCCCTGCGCTGTAAAATATAAAAGACCTTCAATGAAGGTCTTTTTTTTATTCGTCTTGTTCCTGCTGTTGTTCTTTCATGAGGTTGGCGGCCTGTTTCATCCAGTCATCTCTTTTGATCCTTCCGGGAAAGAATTCGATCAGCTGAGTTACCGTATCTATATCGTGATCCCTGAATTTGCTGATCTGCTTATAGGTATAGACACCTATTCCGTTTAGCTTTCTCTCGATAAAAGGTCCGATCCCGCTTATCTTTTTCAGATCGTCCTTTTCAGCTTCACTGGCCACGCCTATGCTTCCGAAATTAAGTTCGAGTTTAGGGCCTTTGGAGGCTTTAACGCCTTTAAACATCTGAAGATTGTCTGTTTCACCCATAATGGCTTCGCCTTTGCGCGCCATTGTCTTTACGGCTCTTATTCTGCTTTCTTGTGTTTGAGGGGCTTCTTCTTTACTTTTCTGTTTGTATTCTTCCAGCTCATTCTCATATCTGTTCCTGTAATATCTTCTGGAAAACAAATAGCCGATCAAAAAACAAACAAAACAAATCAGGAACGCTACTACAAATTCTATAGCTGTAACAGGTTGTAATTTGATAATCATTTTAGGTATAGTCTTTTTAGTTTATTTTGATTTCAATCCTTCTGTTCTTTCTTCTGCCTTCCTGGGTCCGATTGTCGTCAATCGGTTCGTTTTCACCCCTGGAAATAGCAGTGATCTTATCGCCGGAGACTCCCTGAGAAACCAGATAACGCATAACGCTGTTAGCTCTTTGTTGTCCGATCCATTCGTTATCTTCGCTTTCACCCACATTATCGGTATGACCTATAATGGTTACTTTCTTGGCCGGATACTTTTCGAGATAGTTCTTTAATTCGATCGTATAGCCCAGTAAGCTGTTGTCCGGCCTGAAGTCATTGGATGCAAAGCCCGAATAAAGGATCTTGTTGGCAATACCTTTTTCTACCCTGGAACTTCTTTCCTCCGGAATTTCCCTGTAGGAATAGGTGATCCCTCCTTCAAAAACACCTTCATTATATATGAGGTCCGACAGTTTCGAACTTACCAGCACCCTGTCTGTATTTAAACCATAGCTGACCAATTCCTGTTTTAACTTACCGGCCCTGGCCAGCGCCGTAGAATCGGTTTCCTGCTTTGTATAAAGCCCGGTTAGGACCAGTTCCTGTTCCTGATTGCGGTTTAAAAAATCAAAAAACGATTGCTTAACCGAATCTAATGCAGGAAGAAATTCGATTTCCCCGCTGTTTTCCCGGATAATAACACCTTTAATATTGTTTTGTATGATTTTAGGGGGAACAGCTTTTGTTACGACCTCTTCTTTAGCTTCTGTTGCCTGTACCGCTTCGGCTTGCTCTTCAAAACACAAACCTTTAAGCTTACAGCTGTAAAACCAGATACCCAAAGCAGACCATAGAAGAAAAATAGTGAATGCTATGAGGAAATTTTTCATATAAGCTGTTAATTTAGAGTAAATAAAAATAGGAATTCATTTTTATTTAGCAATTATAACTTTTTAAAAATAGCGATAAGGAGTGTTACTAATTTAAATTAAAGTTACATATCTGTTAAAAAAAACAATTTTTCTTGTTTGTCTGATCCAATTTAAATTACATTTGTACTGACAAAAGAAAAAAATGAATCTTAATCAATTACATCATCATCATTTTCACATGGTCGCTCAGGCGAGGTGAGAATGATATGTCTGTAAAAAACACATATATAAACCCGTTTGAGTAGCTTCAGGCGGGTTTTTTTATTGTAGCCTGTGCTATTCGGACACAACTAATTAAAAATGAAAAAAATTAAAATTGCTATTCAGAAATCCGGAAGGCTTCACGATGATTCCCTCAAGCTTTTAAAAGATTGCGGAATATCGATAGATAACGGAAAGGATCAGTTAAAAGCCTCCGCCAGGAACTTCCCCATGGAAGTACTTTATCTCAGGAACGGAGATATCCCGCAATACCTGAAAGACGGAGTGGTTGACATTGCCATCATAGGGGAGAATTTGCTAATTGAAAAAGGAAAAGAGATCAAAACAGTAGAGAGGCTTGGTTTTTCCAAATGCCGTGTTTCCCTGGCTGTTCCGAAATCTTCAGCAGATGATTCTGTAAACAGCCTGAACGGGAAACGGATTGCCACTTCCTATCCGAATACCGTTAAAGCTTACCTGGAGGAGAAAGGGATCAAAGCAGACCTGCATATCATTAACGGTTCTGTAGAGATAGCGCCTAATATCGGTCTTGCCGACGCCATTGTGGATATTGTTTCGAGCGGAAGCACCCTCTTTAAGAATAACCTCAGGGAAGTGGAAGTGTTGCAGAAGAGTGAGGCCGTACTGGCAGTTTCGCCTAGAATTAGTGATGAAGACCAGGAGACACTTAACAAACTTCAGTTCAGGATACAATCGGTTTTAAAAGCCAGAAGTTCCAAATACATTCTCCTGAATGCACCCAATGAAAAAATAGAAGCCATCAGCAGAATACTTCCGGTATTAAAAAGCCCGACGGTATTACCGCTGGCCGAAGAGGGATGGAGCTCCCTGCACTCTGTAATAGACGAAGGTACCTTCTGGGAAGTTATAGATGAGTTAAAGGCCAATGGGGCCGAAGGAATACTGATATGTCCAATCGAAAAAATGGTGTTATAATGCAAAAAATATACAAACCAAAACGAGAAAACTGGTCAGAGATCCTGAAAAGGCCCACTCAGACCGTAGAAGATATTGAAGCCACCGTTAATGAGATCTTTAATGAGGTAAAATTAAAGGGTGATGAGGCTATTGCAAAGTACACAAGCCTTTTTGACGGAGTGGCACTGCCCGAAACCAATGTGCTTCCGGAAGAGATCGATGCAGCTGAATCTCTTATAAGTGATGACTTAAAACAGGCGATCCGTCTGGCTAAATCGAATATTGAAAAATTTCACAAGGCACAAAGCACACAGAAAATACAGGTAGAGACCGTAGAGGGTGTATCCTGCTGGCAGGAAAAAAGACCTATTCAGAAGGTGGGACTTTATATACCGGGCGGTACAGCTCCCTTGTTCTCAACTATTCTGATGCTGGCGGTGCCCGCCAAACTTGCGGGCTGCGAAGAGATCGTATTATGTACCCCGCCGGATAAAGAAGGGAAAGTTAACCCGGCTATTCTTTATACCGCAAGCCTCTGTGGTGTAACCAGCATAAACAAGGTGGGAGGGATCCAGGCTATTGCAGCAATGACCTTCGGAACCGAAAAAATATCAAAGGTCTATAAGATCTTCGGACCCGGAAATCAGTTTGTAACCGTGGCAAAACAACTGGCTACCAAATTCGGGGTGGCTATTGATATGCCTGCCGGCCCCAGTGAACTGCTGGTAGCAGCAGATGACAGTTCCAATGCCTCCTTTGTAGCTTCGGACCTTTTGTCTCAGGCAGAACACGGTACGGACAGCCAGGTGATCCTGGTAAGTACTTCCGAAAAACTTATTCAGGAAGTGGAAGGTGAGATCGAAAACCAGCTGGAGCAGCTACCGCGTAAGGAGATAGCCAGGAAGGCTATTGACAATTCCAGGCTTATCTATATGGAAGATCATAAAACAGCTCTGGAGCTGATCAATGAATACGGACCGGAACACTTTATTATCTGTACTTCCGAAAATGATTATTATATTGATAATATCCAGAATGCAGGTTCTGTATTTATCGGGAATTATACCCCGGAAAGCGCGGGTGATTACGCTTCCGGGACCAATCACACCCTGCCGACCAACGGTTATGCCAAGCAGTATAGCGGTGTAAACCTGGACAGCTTTATGAAATCGATGACTTTCCAGGAGATCTCCGAAACGGGGATGAAGAATATCGGGCAGGCTATAGAGTTAATGGCGGAAGCAGAAGGGCTACAGGCCCACAAAAATGCAGTAAGCCTGAGACTTGAAACCTTAAAAGGATAACAGATGAACAGGACTACCGACATAACAGCCCTGGTACGGCCGAATATCATGAAGCTGAAACCCTATTCTTCAGCCAGGGATGAATTCGATCAGAGTGAAAGGGAGATGGTTTTTCTGGATGCCAATGAAAACCCCTTCGAGAATGGAGTGAACCGTTACCCGGACCCTCAGCAAAGAAGCCTGAAAACAGAACTGGCTTCTATCAAAGGAACAGAGAGTTCTCATATCCTTCTCGGAAACGGAAGTGATGAAGTACTCGATCTTATATTCAGGGTATTTTGTGAGCCCGGAAAGGATAATATCATCAGCTTACCTCCAACTTACGGAATGTACTCCGTACTGGCAGCTACCAACGATATAGAGAACAGGGAGGTATTGCTGACAGGCGACTTTCAACCCGATGTAAATAAGATACTCAATGCAGTAGACGAGCAAACAAAGATCGTATTCCTGTGTTCTCCGAATAACCCGACAGGCAATTCCTTTTCAGAGGAAGCCGTTACCGCTTTACTGAACGGGTTTAAGGGAATGGTGGTGATAGATGAGGCTTATATCGACTTCTCCGAAAACGAAAGCTGGCTAAACAGGCTAGAGGACTATCCCAACCTGATCGTTACCCAAACCCTTTCCAAGGCGTACGGGGTTGCCGGGATCAGGATCGGAGTGTGCTATGCTTCTTCTCTGGTGATAGAACTGTTAAACAAGATCAAACCTCCGTATAACGTCAACAAACTGTCTCAGGAAAGAGCTTTAAAGCGACTGCTGAACAGGGAAGAGGTAGAAAAAGAGGTACAGCTGATCCTGGGAGAAAAGCAAAAACTGTACAAGGCTTTGGAGAATGTTTCTTTTGTGAGGGAGCTGTTCCGGTCGGATGCTAACTTTATCCTGGCCCGTGTTGACGATGCTACCAGGAGATACGATCAGTTGATAGCTGCAGGAGTAGTGGTAAGGAACAGGACTTCTCAGCCCTTATGTGAAAATACCTTACGCTTTACGGTAGGTACCTCCGAAGAGAACGAACGGCTTCTCGAAGCTTTAAAAAAATTAGAACAGTAAAAGATGAAAAAAGTTTTATTTATAGATAGAGACGGGACGATCATCAGAGAGCCATCTGACGAACAGATAGATTCTTTCAAAAAACTGGCTTTCTACCCCGGGGCATTTACCTATCTGGGTAAAATAGCGGCCGAACTGGACTTCGAATTGGTAATGATCACCAACCAGGACGGTTTGGGGACCGATGTCTTTCCGGAAGACACCTTCTGGCCTGTACAGGATTTTATCGTGGAAAGCTTTAAAAATGAAGGAGTTGTTTTTAAGGAGATCTTTATAGACAGGACCTTTGCCAAAGACAATGCACCTACCAGAAAACCAAATACAGGGCTTCTTACCGCCTATTTTTCGGATGAATATGACCTGGAGAATTCCTTTGTGATCGGCGACAGGCTAACGGATATTGAACTGGCCAAAAACCTCAGTGCAAAAGGTATTTACATCAACGATGAAACCTATCTCGGGAATGATGAGATAACGGTAAAAAGAGAAGAACTCAATTCTTATATCGCGTTGGAGACCAACGACTGGAAACAGATCTATGAATTCCTGAAATTAAGCGACCGAACTGCGGAGATCTCCAGAAAGACCAACGAGACCGATATTCAGATCGCTCTGAACCTGGACGGAAGCGGAAAAAGCAAAATAGATACGGGGATAGCCTTTTTTGATCATATGCTGGACCAGCTGGCCAGGCACGGGCAAATGGACCTCGAGATCAGCGTTAAAGGCGATCTGGAAGTAGATGAGCATCACACCATAGAAGATACGGCCATTGCACTGGGAGAGGTTTTTAACAAAGCCCTGGGCAATAAGCTGGGAATGGAAAGATACGGTTTTTGCCTGCCAATGGATGATTGCCTTGCACAGGCAGCTATCGATTTCGGTGGAAGGAACTGGTTGGTCTGGGAAGCCGAATTTAAAAGGGAAATGATAGGAAAAATGCCTGCCGAGATGTTCTTCCATTTCTTTAAGTCCTTTACAGACGGGGCAAAAGCCAACCTGAATATAAAGGCAGAAGGCACGAATGAGCACCACAAGATCGAAGCTATTTTTAAAGCTTTCGCAAAGTCGATAAAAATGGCGGTAAAACGGGATGCGGAAAAAATGATTTTACCATCAACAAAAGGAGTATTGTAAACTGATGAAAATAGTAATAATAGATTACGGAGCCGGAAACATTCAGAGTATCAAATTTGCTATTCAGCGGTTGGGCTATCAAGCAACACTCAGCAGTGATCCGGAAGAAATAAAGGCAGCAGACAAGGTTATTTTCCCCGGTGTGGGGGAAGCGAGTAGCGCTATGCAAAAGCTGAGGGCAACCGGGCTGGATAAACTGATCCCGCATTTAAAACAACCGGTACTGGGTATCTGCCTTGGAATGCAGCTTATGTGTAATTATTCCGAAGAAGGAAATACGGAAGGCCTTGGGATCTACGATATTGATGTGGTTAAATTCACCGGGGTTGCAAAAGTCCCTCAGATAGGATGGAACCAGATAACAGAACTGAATTCCCCTCTTTTTGAAGGTATAGACGAGAAAGAACATATGTATCTGGTACATAGTTTTTATGCGCCGAAGAATGAAAATACGGTGGCCGTAACCGATTATGAGACCGAATACGCTTCAGCTCTGCAGAGAGATAACTTTTACGGGGTACAGTTTCACCCGGAAAAGAGCGGGGAAGCCGGAGCGAGGATTTTAAAGAACTTTCTGGAATTATAGAATATGGAAAAACTGGATGTAAACCAACTTACGGAGGGGATC
The DNA here is from genome assembly GCF_010671605.1 of Leptobacterium flavescens. Classification (GTDB taxonomy): domain Bacteria; phylum Bacteroidota; class Bacteroidia; order Flavobacteriales; family Flavobacteriaceae; genus Leptobacterium; species Leptobacterium flavescens. The sequence goes on along the minus strand of NZ_JAABOO010000002.1, from coordinate 484,870 downwards.
ACGGAAAAGTGGAAGAACTTTCCTGTGAGTGAGATCAATGATCATGTGGTGCGCTTAAGCGTACTGGAAAAAGATTTTTTCTGGCATAAACACAGTAAAAGCGATGAATTCTTCTATGTGATCAGCGGGCAGCTCTTTGTTGATTTTGAGGACCGGACGGAAGAACTTACCGAAGGGCAGATGATCAAAGTCCCCAAAAATGTAATGCACAGAACGCGTTCGAATGTCAGAACCACCATTCTGTGTTTTGAGACCATAGATAATGACGTAATGGGAGATGAATCCTAAAGATTAAGGAATTTATGAGAATTATACCGGCCATAGATATTATAGAAGGTAAATGTGTTCGCTTATCAAAAGGCGACTATAACACCAAAAAGATCTATAACGAAAACCCCCTGGAAGTAGCCAAAGAATTTGAGGATCACGGAATACAGTATCTTCATTTGGTTGACCTTGACGGGGCGAAAAGCAAGCATATAGTAAACCACAGGGTACTGGAGCAGATAGCCTCTAAAACCAGCCTTAAAATCGATTTTGGAGGGGGATTAAAGTCCGATGAGGACCTTCGGATCGCTTTTGAGAGCGGAGCTTCCCAGATAACAGGAGGCAGCATCGCGGTAAAAGAACCTGCAACCTTTAAGGAATGGATAAAAAAATACGGGGATGAGAAGATCATTCTCGGGGCCGATGCCAACAATGAGAAGATAGCGGTAAGCGGATGGCAGGAGGAATCGGATCGGGAACTTATTCCCTTTATCCGCTCTTATCGTAAGGAAGGGATAGGATATGTGATCTGTACCGACATCAGTAAGGACGGCATGCTGGAAGGGCCGGCCTTTGATCTGTATCAAAAGATACTAAGGGAAACCGAAGGGGTTAAATTAATTGCATCCGGAGGAATATCCCATTTTGATGAACTGCCGAAACTGGCCGAAATAGGCTGTGAAGGCACGATCATCGGTAAGGCTATCTATGAAGGACGGATAGCCCTTAAACAACTGGAAAATTACATTATAGCACAATAAGCTAAAAGAAAAAGATAAAATGCTTACTAAAAGAATTATTCCCTGCCTCGATATCAAGAACGGGCGAACCGTTAAAGGGGTGAATTTTGTAGATCTGAGAGACGCGGGAGATCCGGTGGAGCTTGCGGCGATCTATGCCGAAAAAGGAGCTGACGAACTGGTATTCCTGGATATTTCAGCTACGGAAGAAAGGAGAAAGACCCTGGCAGATCTGGTTTTGCGGGTTGCGGAAAAGGTAAATATCCCTTTTACGGTAGGAGGAGGGATCTCCTCTGTGGAAGATGTGGACGTTCTGCTGAAATGCGGTGCAGATAAGGTTTCGATAAACTCGTCGGCTGTAAGAGACCCGGAACTGATCAACAGGCTGGTCGCCAAATTCGGCTCTCAGTGTATTGTTGTGGCTATAGATGCCAAACAAATAGACGGTGAGTGGAAAGTACACCTGGTAGGAGGTAAGGTGCCTACAGAACTCAATTTATTTGAGTGGGCAAAGGAAGTTGAAGAAAGAGGTGCCGGGGAGATACTTTTTACTTCTATGGATAACGACGGGACCAAGGACGGCTTTGCGAATAAAGCCCTGGCCAGATTGTCGGAAGAGCTTAATATTCCGGTCATTGCATCCGGAGGAGCCGGAAAGGTTCAGCATTTTATCGATACCTTTAAGGAAGGAAAAGCCGATGCCGCACTGGCAGCAAGTGTTTTTCACTTTAAGGAGATCGAAATAAGAGATTTAAAAGAAGAATTAAACGAAAACAAGATCCCGGTACGCCTTTAAGATACCGGATAAAACAAAATAAAAGTGGAAATAGACTTCTCAAAAAATACGGACGGACTCGTGCCGGCTATTGTCCAGGATGCCATCACTAAAAATGTGCTGATGCTGGGATATATGAATGAAGAGGCATATAAGAAGACATTGGAAACGGAAAAAGTAACTTTTTTCAGTCGCTCCAAGCAACGTTTATGGACCAAAGGAGAGGAAAGCGGGAATTTCCTGAACCTGGTAGCGATAAAAGCAGATTGTGACAATGACAGTCTGTTGGTAAGTGTTCTCCCGGTAGGGCCAACCTGTCACAAAGGAACGGATAGTTGCTGGGGAGAAGAAAATATTCAGGACTACGGATTTGTCACTCAGCTGGAAGCGATCATAACCAATAGAAAAGAAAATGCTTCGGATCAGAATAGCTATGTGGCATCCCTTTTCAGGAAAGGAATAAACAAGATAGCACAGAAAGTAGGTGAGGAGGCTGTTGAAACTGTGATCGAGGCTATGGATAAAAATGACGAGCTCTTTCTGAATGAAAGTGCTGACCTCCTGTTTCACTATTTAATACTGTTGCAGGCTAAAGGATATAAGCTGCAGGATATTGTAGATGTATTAAAAAGCAGGCACTAAGGTCTAGTCCTGCTTTGCTTTAACAAGCTCATTTACCCATTTACCATTTTTGGATTCGCCTAAAACAATAACGTCTTTAGTTCTTTCGTACTCCTTGATGCTTTGTTGCATCTGCTTTTCTGTATCTCTTCTGAGTTTTATTCCGCTTGTTTTAGAACCTTTATTCCTTATCTCTATATAAAAGCCATCCTTAAAACGAATTGGCTTTGTTGCCGGTCTTCCCATAAAATAAAATATTCTTATTATACCCTTCGGTATGTTAAATAAATATACAAAAGTATTCAAAATTTAACAGTTCTTTTCCTAACAAAGCGTTAAACTTATTTGTTTTTAATCTAAATAAGCCAGTAACAGGCATTTACGCTTCTCTAATAACCTTTTGAAAACTAATTACTTGAGATGTTTTTTGACCGAAAACACTGGATTCTTACAAAAAAACCACAATTTTATTATTTTAGGACTCAATACAAATAAGCAAACCCCTTTAGCATGAATAATGCGTTCCCCGACCAGATTTACAATGGTATTATCCTTTGTTTAAGTATTCAGCTCATCCTTATTGGGGTCTTTAAAATACTAAAAAGAGAGAAAAGAGCACTCATGCTGGGGATCTTTTGCCTCTTATTGGGATTGGGGTTTTTTAATAATCTCTTTTGGAATTACGTCAAGGTCAATGCTTTCCTCACCATCCTGATAGGAGGAGGAAAGGATGTGCTTTTCGGCCCTCTGCTTTTTTTGTATATAGCTTTGCTCAACGAATCCAGGGGTTCCAACCGGTTTATCCTGAGTCACCTCTCGGGACCTCTTCTGGTGCACCTGTTTTATATTGGGATTAAAGTACTTTTTAAGGAATTCTATATTGAGAATTATTTTGTTGTTGTAAATATCCTTGCAACTTTTAAGCTGTTTTTCCTTATTTATTTCCTGTTCCTGGGGATACTATTGTTCAGAAAAGAACTCAACGATTCCCTGAAACCAGATGTCAGAAAGCGTTATAAGATATTTTATTTTGGTCTTAACGCCTATTTTTTGGTTTTAGCAGTTTACGCCATTTCAACGAACTTCTTTTTTAATATGGGCGATTTTTTCCTGTTCTTGTCCCGGTATTTCTTTATTCCCGTCAGCCTTATTGTCAATACCTATGTGGTTTTGTTTGCCCTTACGGAATCCAAGCGTTTCCGGGCTCTTTTTGTCAAAAACAAATTGTTTAAGGAAGACAGGTATATAGATGAGGATCACGATATCTCCCGGGTTTTTCATAAGAGTTTTTACGAAGATAAGATCTTCAGGGAACCGGGACTGACCATAGATAAAGCTGCACAGGAACTGGAGGTGTCTAAAAATGTACTGAGAATATACCTGAAACAGGAATACGACACGAACTTCAAGGAATTCATCAATAAGCTGAGGGTAGAGGAGTTTAAAGAGTTATTAGGGCAGGAATCCAACAGATCGTACAGCCTGGTAGGAATATCATCTATGGTGGGCTTTCAGTCGAATGCCACGTTTTTTCGTGTTTTTAAGCAATTAGAGGGGATGACCCCTAAAGAATATCAGAATAAACTTGGTAGTGCATAAAATTTAACCACTTTTGCATTAGTTTATAAAACCAAAATATCTTGAAGCGTTATTATTATTTGATCGGTATACAGTTCCTGGGGTTTCGCTACCACGGATGGCAGAAGCAACCCAAGCTGAAAACCATACACGAAAGAATAGATAAAACACTGAAATTCATCCTGGGGGATGTGAAGTTCAAGACACTTGGTGCCAGCAGGACCGATGCGATGGTATCGGCACTTGAAGCCGGAGTGGAATTGTTTATAGATGAAACGCCTATTGAAAACACAGAAGATTTCCTGAAACTCTTAAATGTAAATTTACCTTCTGACATTAAAGCGATTAGCATTGCCCAGGTAAATAAAAAATTCAATATCATTCAGGATGTGGATTTTAAGGAATACAGGTATTTGTTTTCCTTTCCCTCTAAAAATCACCCTTTTTGTTCAGCCTTTATGGCTAATTTTCAATCGCCTCTGGATATCGAGATCATGAAAGAGGGCGCACGTTTGTTTGAAGGCCGTCATTATTTCAGGAGCTATTGTGCCCGTCCCTCCGAACAGACAGACTTTGAGCGGGAGGTCTTTTTATGTGAATTGATCCCGAATACCGAGTTTACTGCCAGTTTTTTCCCGGAAAAGAGCTATATCCTTAAAGTCTCCGGCAAGGGTTTTATGCGCTACCAGGTAAGATTAATGATGGGAGCTCTTGTCCTTCTTGGGAAAGGAGAGATCGATCTGGATTTTATAAAAAACAGCTTAAAGCCCGGCAGCGAGCAACTGGTGCGCTATATTGCCCCGGCTTCGGGTCTGCATTTGCACAAACTGAGCTTTGATTTCCAAAAAAGCAAATAAACGGCTTTAGCCGGACGATCAGGAGTTTATTCGTCAAAGAGGTCGGAAGACAAATATCTGTCGCCTCTGTCGCAGATAATGGCCACTACAACGCCTTCTTCCAGCTCCTCGCAGAGTTTCAGAGCTGCAGAAATTGCTCCTCCGCTACTCATCCCGGCAAAGATCCCTTCTTCCTTGGCCAGTTTTTTAGCCATCTGACGGGCATCCTGCTCACTTACCTCAATAACCTTATCTACTTTGGAAGCATCAAAGATCCTCGGAAGGTATTCTACGGGCCATTTGCGTATTCCGGGTATTCTGGAATCATCTGTGGGCTGCACCCCGACGATCTGAACTTCCGGTTTCTTTTCCTTCATAAAAGTAGAAGTCCCCATGATGGTACCTGTCGTTCCCATAGAGGAGACAAAATGGGTTATTTTCCCTTCGGTATCCCTCCAGATCTCAGGAGCGGTGGTTTTGTAATGAGCTCTCCAGTTATCATCGTTCCCGAACTGATTCAGCATAAAGTAACCTTCGTTCTTTACCTTGGCCTCCGCATAATCTCTGGAGCCTTCTATCCCAACATCTGAACTGGTCAGGGTTACCTTGGCACCGTAGGCCCTCATGGTCTGTACCCTTTCCTTGGTGGAATTCTCAGGCATAACCAGTTCTATATCCAGGCCGAAGATCCCGGCTATCATAGCCAGTGCAATACCTGTGTTACCACTGGTTGCCTCAATAAGTTTGGTGTTTTTATCTATATCGCCTCTTTCCAGGGCGCTGCTGATCATATTGTAAGCAGCCCTGTCCTTTACGCTTCCGCCGGGATTGTTTCCTTCCAGTTTCAGATAGAGGCTTATATTTGGATTAGTCTGAAGTTTATTAACTTTTACAAGGGGAGTGTTGCCAATCTGGTCAACAATTTTCTTATTCATGGATAGCATTTTTAATTTTTATTTCCGGATCGTGGTATACGATGGAGTTTTCCGGAACAGAACTCGTCAACCAGGCACTTCCTCCAATGATACTGTTAGCACCTATAACCGTTTCACCTCCGAGGATGATGGCATTGGCGTAAATTGTAACATTGTCTTCTACCGTGGGATGCCTTTTAATGTTCTTCAGGTTTTTGGATACGCTTAAAGCCCCGAGGGTTACCCCCTGATAGATCTTGACATTGTCTTTAATAACGGCTGTTTCGCCTATAACAATACCTGTGGCATGATCGATAAAGAAAGATCTGCCTATCTGAGCTCCCGGATTGATATCCACTCCCGTAAGTTTATGAGCGTATTCGGTCATTAAACGAGGGATAAGCGGTAAACCGATCTTGTAAAATTCATGGCTTAAACGATAAATGGCTATGGCAAAGAAGCCGGGGTAGGCCAGGTAAACCTCTTCAATGGAATTGGAAGCCGGGTCATTTTCATAGATCGCCACTGCATCGAGATTCAGCTTTTCCAGGATCTCGGGAAGTTTTTCCACATATTTGTTCCAGATCTTGGTGCAATAGTTAAGCTGGTCCCAGCAGGCAAGCTCTACCAGTTCGGTAAATTGCTTTTCCAAAAGGGACAAATGGGTTTCAACATCGGTTTCGGCATCAAAGAGAGTGTAAAACAACTGATCGGTGAACAACTCCGTTTCTTTTTTCAGCCGGAACTTTAAATGTGGCCGTTGTTTCTGCTTCACGATATTTTTGATAATGGTTGACTTGTCCATTGTTTTTTCTTTTTCTAGCAGTTGTAGTTTTTCAAAAGGACTTAACTTAGTCGGGTTTTTTGATTAAAACTACAATTTGAATGATTAAAAGTAGGCTAATAATGTCAGAACTGACAAGCTTTTAGGCAATAAATAGCTTATTTAACATTTTTTTAATTAAACCAATCAGTCTAATTTTTATATTGCTAACAGATTCAGTTATATGGGTTATAAATATCAAAAAAAGGACATTCTGAAGATAGGTTACGATACCATCCGTAAAAACGGATATCATAATGTCGGGATCAATACGATCCTGCAGAATGCAAATATACCGAAAGGTTCATTTTACAATTTTTTCGCCTCCAAAGAGGATTTTGCTCAGCAGGTCCTGCAGTTTTACGGGGAGAATTCCGGGAAATTCATCAGCGAAATGCTGTCCGATAAACGTCATTCACCTTATAACCGTTTAAAAAATCTGTACAGAGAACTCATCAGTCAAAATGAAGAGGATCAATATGCTAGCGGATGTATATTAAACAATATGGCTAATGAAATAGGAGGTTTGAACAAACCCCTTTCGACGGTGATAGACAAAATATTCATGAACTGGATGTACCTTCTTGCCGATTGTATCAAGGAGGGACAGTTGCTAGGGGAGATCAGGGACGATCACTCCGCCCTGGAACTGGCCGAATATATTCACACGGGTATTTACGGAGCATATTCCAGAATGAAAATGACGCACGACAGGCTTTATTTGGATAATTGGTTTAAAATGACCTTTGAATTTATAAGTTCTTAAGAATATTCTAAATCAAATTAAACAGAATGGTCTAATTATTTTTTGAAAATTACAATAAACCCGTAAAGAGGGGATAATTTATATAGCAAAACCATAATATGAGCATAATAGGCGATGTTACCAGGCTGATAGAAGCACGTAAAGCAGTGTTTCCTGCTTTGTATATTGAAAAGAATATACCAACCAGTATAATAAATAAGATGTTATCCAATGCCAACAGGGCACCTACCCATAAACTTACCGAACCCTGGAGGTTTAAAGTGATCAGGGGAGATGCCAGGGCCCGCCTGGGGAATTTTATGTCCGCCAGGTATAAGAAACTCTATGAGGGGAACGGCTTTTCGGAGCGGAAGTTCAACAAACTCAGGGAGAACCCGCAACTTGCGGATACCGTAATAGCCATAATTATGCAGAGAGACAGGGAAGAACGTATTCCCGAGTGGGAAGAGATCGCAGCGGTTTCCATGGCAGTACAGAATATGTGGCTGACTGCATCTGCTCACGGAGTAGGCAGTTACTGGAGTTCGCCGGCCCTTATCAGTCATCTGGGCGATTTCTTTAAGCTGGAGGAAGGGCAGAAGTGCCTGGGATTGTTTTATATGGGATATTACGAGGAAGAGATCCCCGTTTCCAAAAGAGGCCCCATCGAAGAAAAGGTAGAATGGTTAGATAAATAATAAAAACAACATAAAATGAGCGCTACAATTTCAAAATCCGTTTTTGAATTTTTCAGCAAACTTGAAAAAAATAACAACCGCGACTGGTTTAACGACCACAAAAAAGAATTTAAAGCTATTGAAGCCGATGTCAAGGCTTTTTGTGCCGAACTGATGGAACAAATGCAGAAGCACGATGAGATAGATAAGATGAAAATGTTCAGGATCTACAGAGATGTCCGCTTTTCCAAGGACAAAACCCCTTATAAAACGCATTTTGCGGCTTCCTACGGGCGAAACAAGCCAAAACTGAGAGGTGGATACTATTTGAGATTAAAGGAAGGAGAGAGCTTTATTGCAACCGGTTTCTGGGACCCGAATAAGGAAGACCTGCTGAGGATCAGGAAGGAATTTGAAATGGACGACTCCGAGATCAGGGATATCCTGAACGATAAGACCTTTAAATCTACCTGGGGAGAACTGAGCGGAGAAGAGGTGAAATCAGCACCTAAAGGATTCAACAAAGAGCATAAGGCCATCGACCTGATCAAGAAGAAGCAGTTTATCTTTGTCAGGAATTTTACGGACAAAGAAGTACTGGCACCTGACTTTCTGGATAAGGTAAATGAATCTTTCAGGATCATCCGGCCCTATTTTGATTTTATGAGCGATGTCCTGACGACCGATCTTAACGGTGTATCCCTGATCGATTAGGCTACCTGACTCTTTTCGAAGAGTTGTACCTGATCTTTCAGGCGTTCTATAACAATATTCATCATCCGCTTGTTAAGGGCGGAGGAGTTTTCTATGTAGAGAAGATATTCCTCTACCGAAAACTGCCCGATGATCATTCCCTTGAGGGAATTCCTGAACTTTATATCTTTCTGAATGGCATTTTCAACATACATCAGTTTCTTTTCCAGTACAAAACCGTAAAAGTTCCCTTTGTGTTTATTGATATAATTCCGGAAAGCCTCTACAAGCAGTTCATTTTGCAGTTTGATAACCGGTCTCAGGGTTGCGTTCTGAAATCGCTCATCACTGCTCATGTTCTCGTAAATCAATGCGGTTGGAATTTCCGGACGAATGCGTAACAAATCCTCTGTGCGCGTATCCATAATAGAAGTTTTACTAAAGTTACACATATTCTTATCTCGATTTTTTGCGCCTTCTTCAGACTTGTTCACTTTTTTATGAACAATTTTTAGGCCTCAGATCGCCTCGCGGGAACTTAATTATTTACCTTTATGGAAAATAAGTTTTTATGAAATTCGGAAAAGTCGAAGACCCGTCAATTATAGACTTCAGCATCCCCTCAGATCACGGGGATACAGAAGTGATACTGAACAATATTAAAGAGAAGAATGATACTGCTTTTAACCTCTATGTAGGCTGTGCCAAATGGAACAGGCAGGACCTTAAGAACTTTTATCCCCGGGGCACCAAAGACGAACTGGAGTATTACTCCCGTCAGTTTAACTGTATAGAATTAAATGCTACTTTCTACAGGATCTTCCCGGGAGAACAGTTTGCCAAATGGTACGATAAAACCCCCGATGATTTTAAGTTTTTCCCGAAGCTATCCCAGGATATCAGTCACCTGAGGCGTCTTAACGACAAGGTATACCCCTTTGTAGATGCTTATCTGGATGCGGCCAGCAACCTCAAGGAGAAACTGGGAACTATCTTTTTACAGATGCACAATAACTTCAATCCGAAGAACTGGGACAGGGTGATCACTTTTGTGGAGCGATGGCCCAAGGAGTTTAAACTGGCCATAGAATTCAGGCATACCGATTGGTTTAACGATGAAAAGATAGCCCAGGAACTCTATCATCTTCTGGAAGAGAACAATATGGCGAATATTCTGGTAGATACTGCCGGCAGAAGAGACCTGATGCATATGCGCCTTACCAATAACGAAGCTTTTGTACGCTATGTGGGTGCAAATCACGAAAGCGATTACGACCGGCTGGATGAGTGGGTGGAGCGCCTTGCAATGTGGAAAGACAAGGGCTTGCAGAATATTCACTTTTTTGTTCATCAGAACCTGGAAGTGGAATCGCCTTTACTTTCAGCTTACCTGATCGGAAAACTGAACGAAAGACTGGGTACCTCGCTTAGGATACCACAGACCCTGGTTCCGCCTAAAAGTCTTTTTTAATAGGTAGCTCCCACTTCAACAAAGGTATTTTTACGGTGTAGCCTGGGAGAGAGCGGTGAAGCCATACAACAGGTAGAACCAAGGTGAAAAGCGGCCAGGTCGTCCAGTTTACGGATCCTGGCGTTTAACTTTGTGTTTTTGTTCAGTTCTACGGTTCCCACTGCGGGGCCGCCTACGATGGACAAATACCAGATCTTACCTTCCTCATCTCTGATATCTATATTATACCGTTCGTTGCGAAAAGCAGGAAGGGAAGGATTGTGTTTGTAGATCCACGGACGTAAGACCACAAGATCTCCCGGAATATGTTGTATGCGTACGATCTTTCCATCTATCGGAGCATGAATGCGATGATAGTTCTTATTGTGCAGGAACACATTGGAAAAAGTGTAATGGTCCGGAATATGCCCCTCGTCCAGGCCAAAGATCGTATCCGGTGTTCTTTTATCACATTTTACCCGGGAATACGGAATGTCCTTTATACTTCCCAGATCGCATAGCAGGCCTTCACAGGGCCATACAAAGGTATCCGGGTTGTGTGGCAACTCCCTGAACTCGCGGGTAAAAAAGTCCTGAAAACTCTCATAAGCGGTTTTTCCATTCGGAGGTTTAAACTTGTCGAGATAATCCGGATCCTTATAGTGAAAACGTACATAGGCCTTTATGATACGCCTGGAAAAGCGGCTATCGAACAGCGAACTGTATTTTTTGGAAATACTTCTCTGAAAGGGACTCGGCAAATTACCCCAAAGCTTTACAGAGAAGAAAGTGTACAGATAAGCCCTCCATTGAGGTACTTTAAAAACGTTAAAATGCGGGTCGGAATAATAGGTAGTTACGGGTAGTTCCATAGTATGGGATCTTATTTTTCAGGACGATTATCCCACAATACATTAATGATCTTCCACTGGTCGTTTATCTTGGCAAGGTGCATATAGTCATAAAAGTCGTATTGATTGGTGGAGGCTTTGATGCTGGCTATATTACCGTCTATATCCAGGATCTTAACATCTACTTTTAAGGGCTCATCCTTCTTTTTGGCCCACTTCTTCCCGTCGAGCTTGGTGAGCGAGACCAATTCTGTATATCCCATGTTTTTAACGAGTTGAAAACCTTCACGCTCTATGATATGCCTTTTGGCAACTTCATGATGGACAGCATTTTCCATCTGAGCGGTGTTGGAAGCGTAATAACTTTCCATATAATCGATTGCGGCTTGCTTGATAGCCCTTTCATCACTGGACTGTGCATGGAGTACCAGGGACATAAAAAAGAAGATGAGGAATTTGATGAGAGTGTTCATAATGATGACGTTAGGTGATTGTTCTCTTAAATTTATTTCATCTGTTTGTAGATCGGTAACCGATTAAGAAAAGTTTAAACAAAGATTAACAATAGTGTTATAGGAGTTCTAATTTTTTGTTAAATAGATCGCTAAGTCCTTATTATGCGTAAATTTATGCTTCAAAATTTTTATCCGATGAAAAAAATAACAGCTTTAGTTGGTCTATTCCTTCTCTTGTGTATAGGCGTAAATGCCCAGGAAACCATTAAATTCAAATCCGGAGACGGATTAGGTATCACAGCAGACCTCTATCCGAAAGACGGAGCAGATACTTTTATAATTCTGTTTCATCAGGCCGGATGGAGCAGGGGGGAATACAAAGAGATCGCTCCTAAACTGAATGCTAAAGGATATGCCTGTCTTGCTGTAGACCTGAGATCGGGAGGAGAAGTGAATGGTGTATTGAATCAGACACATAAGAATGCGGCCCTTACGGGTAAAGCAACCGGATATACCGATGCATTTCAGGATATTGAGGCTACGGTAAGCTACGTAAGGAAACAACTAAAAGCTAAAAAGATCATCATCTGGGGAAGTTCCTATTCTTCATCCCTCGTACTGAAATACGGCGGGGATTATCCAAATAAAATAGAGGGGATACTGTCTTTTTCTCCGGGAGAATATTTTGGCAATAAGCTTTCCGTAAAGAAAAGCGCTTCTACCATTACGGCACCTGTTTTTATCACATCGGCCAAGAGCGAGTCGAAGAACTGGAAAGCGATCTATGACGCTATTCCTTCGGCTTCTAAAAAGTCTTTTGTTCCACAAACCAAAGGGAATCACGGTTCAAGGGCACTGTGGGGGAAATTCGGAGACCACACGGCATATTGGACAGCCGTTGATGCTTTTCTGGCAGGATTATAATCGGATACTATGAGATTTCATACCAGAAAATGGGTAAAACCCGAAGACTTAAATCCGAACGGAACTTTGTTCGGAGGAAAATTGCTGGCCTGGATTGATGAGGAAGCGGCACTTTACGCCAATATTCAGCTGGAAAACCAGAAGATAGTAACCAAGCATATGACCGAGATCGATTTTAAAAGTTCTGCCAGACAGGGAGATATTATCGAAATCGGAATAGATGTGGTACGCTTTGGAAAAACATCCCTTATCCTTAACTGTGAGGTGCGAAATAAAATGACACAGGAAACCATTATAACGGTAGACAGTATTACCATGGTAAACCTGGATGAGGACGGGAAACCCGTACCTCACGGAAAGACGAAAATAGAATTCGTTAAGGACCGGCTTAAGAATTCAGATAAGTAGGATTACCCCTTTTTGTTATCTTCTGCTTTTAGTTCCAGAATGTCCTTTCCTTTGGTCAGTTCAAATACTTCAAGATCGAAATAGCTAACCGACGACAGTAAATGATCGAAAATATCGGCCATGATATGCTCGTAATTTTCCCATCGTTTATCACTGCTGAAGGCATATATCTCCAAAGGAATACCCTGAGCTGTAGGCGCCAGTTGCCGCACCATGACCATCATATCTTTATTGATGGCCGGATGCTCATGTAAATACATATTCGCGTATTTTCTGAACACTCCCATATTGGTCTGATTTCTCCCGTTGATGAGGAGTTCTTTATTAACCGAATTGGAACTATTGTAATCTTCAATATCTTCCTGTCTGTGTTGCAGATAGTTTTTTATCAGGCTTATATTGCTCAGTTTTTGAAGATCCTCTTCCTTCAGGAAACGAATACTGTTGGCAGCGATCAGAATAGAGCGTTTGATCCTTCTTCCGCCGCTTTCCTGCATTCCTCTCCAGTTTTTAAAAGAACCTGATATCAGGCTGTAGGTAGGGATGGTGGTGATGGTATTATCGAAATTACGGACCTTTACGGTAGTGAGGTTGATCTCAATAACATCTCCATCGGCCCCGTACTTTTCCAGGGTAACCCAATCTCCAATACGCACCATATCGTTTACGGATACCTGAATACTCGCAACAAAACCTAAAATAGTATCCCGGAATACCAGCAACAGGATAGCGGAGGCCGCTCCCAGAGTGGTCAGGAACTTAAGGATATCCTGCCCCGTAAGCTCCGAGAAAATATAGAGGAAACCGACAAACCAGATAAACATAATAATTACCTGAGAGTAGCTATCCAGCGGTTTGTCCTTGAAGGAATCTTTGCTCTTCAGATATTCTCTTATCGATTTGATGACACTCCTGATGATCCATACAACAAGAATGATCAGATATATATCGGTTACTTTAAGGATAAAATCCTGGAAGTCCGGAAAATCCTGAAAAACATATGGAATACTTTCTTCAAAAAGAAAAAGAGGAGCAAAATGCGCCGCATACCTGGGAAAATTACTCTTGACCAGAAAATCATCGAAAGTAGATTTTGTCTTATTGGAAAAAAGCAGAAAGGCACGGACGATCACCCTTCTCAGAAAGCGGTCCAGTAAAAAGACCAGCAGTACAACCACAATAAGGTTTAGAAACAGATTGGCGTATTGTGCTGTGGTCTCGCTGTAATTATGTTTGATCAGATAGTTATATAACCACCTGCTTATTCTTTGGATATCCTCTTGATAATTCATAGCAGCAAAAATACATCAAATCCCCTTTTCGGAAGAACAACCGCATAAAAAAAGATCCCAAAGCTTTTAAAGGCCCGGAGATCTTTTCGATTGGAGTATATAATAGTTGGGATTACTGTAATTCAGTTGCTATGATCTGTACTTCATCAAGCACTCTCAGGAGGTTCCCGCTCCATAATTTTTCTATCTCTTCTTCGGTATATCCGCGTTTTACGAGCTCGAGGGTTACATTAAAGGTCTCGGATGCATCATCCCACCCTTCAATACCTCCGCCACCGTCGAAATCCGAACTGATCCCCACGTGGTCTATTCCGATAAGCTTTACCATATAATCGATATGATCTACAAAATCCGCTACGTTAACATCCGGTGGAACATTTTCCATCTCTGCTGCCAGATCATTACTTATGGAAACGATCTGCTGCCTGTTCTCAATAAATTTAAGCAGGGTATCATCGTCTAAAGAACCGAATTCCGACCGGTCGTACCATTTCACTCCCAGTGAATCGGCTACTTTTTTATAAAGTCCGGACATGAATTTATTCCTTGCTTCAAATTTTTCTGTATTCAGATACGACCTGAAAGCTACAGTCTGAACCACTCCGCCGTTCTCTTTCAGAAGAAGTAGTTGCTCATCGTCCAGGTTTCTGCTGTGGTCACATAAAGCCCTCGCAGAAGAGTGCGAAGCTATAATAGGTGCCTTGGATAAGGCAACCATTTGTTTCATTGCCTCTTTGGAAGGGTGGGAAATATCGATCATGACCCCCCACTTATTCATTTCGGCCACTGCTTCTTTTCCAAGATCACTGAGTCCGTTGTACAGCCATACATCATCTCTCTCTCCCGTATTGGAGTCGCAGAACTGGCTGTGACCGTTATGGGATAAGGACATATAAAGAGCGCCCAGATCGCGGAACTGCTTAATATTGGCCAGATCGGTGCCTATAGGATATGCGTTTTCCACTCCGATCATGGCTACTTTTTTTCCGCTTTGATGAATGCGGCGGACATCTTCCGAAGAAAAAGCCAGCTCAATCTGATCGGGAGCGATTTCCTCGCATAAACGGTGAATGGCATCAAATTTGGAAATGGCATTCTCATAAGCCTTGGCATAACCATCGGTATTCAGGGAATCCTGTCCGGTATAAACGATCAGCCAGGAAACATCAAGACCTCCGGCATTCATTTTAGGCAGATTAACCTGGGTGTTCAGATCTGAAGTGTAATTGATACTGTCGGAAAAATTATTGACATTAATGTCGTTATGGGTATCAAGGGTGATAACTCTTTCGTGAATGGCTTTTGCCTCATCGATCACGGCCTGGGATATCTCAGGCTCCTGCTGTTCTGTTTTGGAAGCATCTTTTTTGCACCCAACAGCCAGAAGGAATAACAAGAACAGCGAACTGTAGATTATTCTCATAGTGTTTTTAGTCAATTAATTTAATTAGTAATGAACCAAATATACTCATTAAAAAGCAGTTATTTACGACTTTATGATTTTAGGGCGATCCTCATGATAAAATCATCCGCAGTCATAAAAAGCCATTTTCCGTCCTGAGAAAAAGCACAATTGGAAGTTGCCTGCCCGGTCTTTATTTTTCCAAGGACTTTTCCTTCGGGGTTAAATACCCAAACCCCGCCAGGGCCGGTAGCAAAAATATTTCCCTTACTGTCGACCTTCATTCCGTCGGGGAGTCCTTTTTCGTGTTTTGCATTTTCTGTGGCATCGTAAAAGATACTTCCCTCTTTTATCAGGCCGTTTTCATCCAGTTCATATATCATCCAGATAGCTTTTTCCGGATCGGAATTGGCAACGTATAATCTTTTTTCATCAGGAGATAAGGCAATTCCGTTAGGTCTGCTCAGGCTATCCGTTAAAAGATCTGCTTTTCCGTTTGCCAGGCGATAAACTCCCTGAAACGGAATTTCTCTGGAAGGATCTTCCGCCTGTTGTTCGAGTCCGTATGGCGGATCTGTAAAGTATACAGCGTTTCCGGTACTGAATACGGCATCATTCGGGCTGTTAAACCGTTTTCCGTCATGATCTGCTACAAGCGTCTCAAAATTGGCCTCAGGAGCAGAGAGAGGGCTTAACATTTTTGCCAGCCTTCTGTCGCCGTGCTGGCATAAGACGAGCTTGCCGTCTGAATCTATAAGCAGGGCATTGGACCCCAATTCCCCGCCTCTGGGAACAGCACCTGTATAACCGGAAGGTTTTAGATAGAGGCTTGTGCCTTCGTTTACCTTCCATTTGTAAATACTGTTCTTTGGAATGTCTGAAAACAGCAGGTATCCGCCTTCTTCCACCCAAACGGGGCCTTCCGTCCAGTCGAAGCCTTCTCCTATAACCTCTATCTGTGCATGGCTGTCGACAATATCATCAAAGAGGGGATCCAGGCGTTCAATACTTCCTGTTGTGGAATAGGAAGTTTCAACTATAGCGGGCTTTTCTTCCTTTTTAGCTTTGGAGTTGCATCCCCATAAAAAGAGGAGAAGAAGAGAGAAAAAAACAGCTGTAAATATATTTTTCATAATTGAGTTGGTATTAAGGCTGATAAATTAAAAGTAATTTTTGATTTAGAACAAAATGCTGATCAGTAAAATGATAAGTATGGAAACAATCCCGAAAAATAAGGTTCCCAGACTTTGTGTCCTGTATCCCATTTTAATATCCATTCCGGTCATCTGTGTGTAAACCCAGAAAAAGCTATCGTTAATATGAGATATTACCGTAGATCCGGCCCCGATGGCCAGCACCGTCATTGTTTTTAAAAAGGGAGAGTCCAGTCCCAGGGGTGCAAGAAGGGGAGCTACTACGGAAGCAGTGGTGATCAGAGCTACCGTCGAAGATCCCTGAGCAGTCTTTAAAGCGGCTGCTATAAAGAAAGGAACCAGGAGTCCGAGTTTAAACTGAGAGATCAGATCGCCCAGCAATACAATGATATCTGAATTCTGAAGTACTTTTCCGAAAGCACCTCCGGCACCTGTTATAAGTACTATCGGTCCGGAAACTTTTAAGGCTTCGCCAACCCAGCCGGACATACCCAAAAGCGATTTATCGAGCTTTTTAGGCAGGGTAAGTGCAATCAGCAAACCTATAAACAGTGCTACTACCGGATTCCCCGCAAAACGAATGATCTCCGCAAATTTCCCATCTCCGAATGGAAGGGTGGGGTAACTGGCTACCGATTGCAGAATGATCAGGACAATAGGGATCAGAATGGGCAGGAAGGCTTTGATTGCCGAAGTTTTATGTTGAGGCACCGCTTCCGGGGCTTCAGCAGTACTGTTTGCGAAAAACGGAATTTTTGCGGCATACCCCTGAATAAACAAAAGGCTTATTCCCAGGGTCAGGATACTGACAATAATCCCCCAAAGGATCACGCTCCCCAGATCTGCGCCCAGGATCCCGGCTGCAGCAATAGGCCCGGGAGTGGGAGGGACCATTACATGAGATGCCATTAATCCCATGGCCAGTGCCAGGGAGGTTCCTGCAAATGATACTCCGGCCTTTTTAGTGAGTGCCTTGTTGAGGGGGATCAGCATGATAAATCCGCTATCCGCAAATACGGGGATAGACAGCAGATAGCCGGTAAAACTCATAGCCGGGATCAGGAATTTTTCTCCTGTAAATTTTAAAACCCGTTCTGCGATGGCATAAGCACCCCCGGAATTCTGAAGAAAAGTACCGATAACTACTCCCAGAATGATAATGATCCCGATCTTTCCGATCGTTCCTCCGAAACCTTCATTGATAGATTGCATTAAAGTGGTGAGGGGCATCCCCGAGCATAAACCAAAAAATAATGCTGCGATAAGAAGGGAGAAAAAAGGGTGAATATTAAATTTTGCCGAAGCAAGAACAACAATAACGATACTCAGTATCAGTAAAACAATAACTAACATATGGTTGGTTTTATACTATTTGGTTTTTTTACCATTCGGTTATACTTCCGTCTTCATTTCTCCATACCGGATTCTTCCATTGATGGCCTTCTGCAGCCATCTTTCTTACCTTGTCCTCATCGATCTCTATTCCCAGTCCGGGTCTTTCAAGAAGCTTTACATAGCCATTCTCAGTCTTAAAAGCCTCCGGATTCAGCAGGTATTCGGTCATCTCCAGGGCATTGTTATAATGGATACCCATGCTGCTTTCCTGTATCAGGGCATTAACAGAGCAGAAATCTATCTGCAGACAAGCTGCAAATGCTATGGGGCCCAGGGGGCAATGTGGTGCCAGGGCAACGTCATAGGCTTCTGCCATAGAGGCGATCCTTTTAACCTCCGAAATACCTCCGGCATGACTCAGATCGGGTTGTGCAACATCTATGACTCCTGATTCAAAAAGCGGTTTAAAATCCCATCTGCTATACATGCGTTCTCCGGTAGCCAGGGGAGTTGAACCCATAGCTCCCAGGTTCTTAAGGACTTCATTGTTCTCGGGCAGAACCGCTTCTTCAATAAAGAGCAGCTTATAGGGTTCCAGTTCCCTGATTAATATCTTGGCCATTCCTTTGTGTACCCGCCCGTGAAAATCGACGGCTATATCGGCTTTATCTCCGATAGCTTCCCTTACCCGGGCCACCCTTTCAATAACTTCATCTACTTTTTTAGTGGTTTCCAGCCATTCGGTTTCGGGGGATGCATTCATTTTAACTGCCGTATATCCGTCTGATATTCTGGCAAGGGCCGCATCTGCAACCCGCGAAGGCTTGTCTCCGCCTATCCACCCGTATACCCGCATTTTATTCCTGACAGCTCCGCCGAGTAATTCATAGACAGGAACGCCCAGGGCTTTTGCTTTGATATCCCATAAAGCCTGATCTATCCCGGAAATAGCACTCATAAGGATGGGGCCTCCTCTGTAAAAACCACCCCGGTAAAGCATTTGCCAGAGATCTTCTATATGATGGGCCGAATGCCCCAGAAAATATACGGATAATTCTTCGATAGCTGCCTTGACGGTCGCTGCCCGACCTTCGATTACCGGTTCTCCCCAACCCACAGTACCGTTTGCTGTAGTGAGTTTCAGAAATAACCACCTGGGTGGGATCTCAAAGAGTTCGAATTTTACGATATCAAGGCCGCGGTCTGTATGTTGTAATCTTGAAATACTGCTCATATTCACTATTCGGTTTCTCTTAATACATGTAGGTATGATTTTGCTTTTTGGGTCAGCTCATAAAAAGAACGGGACGCAATAAGGTCCTTATCCAGTAAAGACCCGCCAACACCCAAAGCATAGGCTCCGCACTCCAGCCACTCCCGCATATTTTCTTTGTTAACGCCTCCGGTAGGGACCATTTTTATTTTGGGAAAGGGGCCTGCAATGGCTTTCAGATAATCCGTTCCGACACCTGAAGCGGGAAAAATTTTTATAGCATCAGCTCCGTTGCGGTGGGCTTTCTCAATTTCGGTGGGGGTAAAGGCTCCCATAATTACCGGAACATCGCTAAGGTGTGCCTCCTTAATGATAGCGGTATTTACAATCGGGGTGATGATAAACTGTGCCCCTGCGCTGATCGCTTCCCGAGTTTCTGTTTCATTTGTAATGGTTCCTGCACCTATGTTGATTTCCGGAAAATACTGAGATATCTGATGAATTGCTTCCAGATAACCCGGAGTATTGGCAGTAATCTCCAGATTTCGTATCCCTCCCTGTATCATGGCCTCGGCAACCGGAAAAACATCTTCCTTTTTTGTCAGGCGAAGAATAGCAATGATCTTTTCTTTTCCGATCTCCGAGAGAATACGTGCTCTTTTTTCCATTATTATCTTTTTACGAATCCAAAACTTTTATTTTCTATGACCTCCAGGATCTCTTCTGTTGTACTCAGGTTCAGGTCTCCGGGAATACTGTGCTTTAAGGCGAAGGCCGCACTGGCATATTCGATAGCCTTTTCCGGTTCCCACTTATTGGCAAGGGTGTGTAGTAAAGCCGCTGCAAAAGCATCCCCGCCACCGATCCGCTCCATGATCTCTATATCATAGGTCCTGGTCGGATAAAAGTTATGATCCTTAAATAATATACCGCTCAGTTTCTGCCTGCTGTTGGAAGAAGCATCCCTCAAGGTGAAAGCGATGGTCTTTGTTCCGAATTCACCGTTTAACCTTAACATAAGCTCTTCTGCCCGGGCTTGCTGCGATTTTTTTGCGGAACTGAAATCAAAAATATCATCTACGGCTCCCTCGTTTCCAATAACTATATCTGTGTTTTTTATGATCTCCCTGTAAACGGCCTTTGCCTGTTTCATGTCTTTCCATAAGGTCCTTCTGAAGTTCAGGTCGAAACACACTTTGGTACCTGCTTGTCTGGCACTTCGGGTGGCCTGCATGACCTCATGGGCACAGTTAGTCGAAAGGGAAGGAGTGATCCCGCTCAGGAAAAGATAATCCTGGCCTTTAAGTAACTCAGGCCAGTTAAAAGTATTCTTATCGATCATCTGAATGGCCGAATATTTCCGGTCGTAATGTACTTTATAGGGTATGAGGGAAGCGCCCTGCTCGATAAAATAGGTACCGATCCGTTCTCCCTGCCTGAGTATGGAATGGGTTAAAACACCCCATTTTCTCAGGGAGTTAATGGCGGCCTGCCCCAAAGGCGAATCGGGCAAAGCCGTTATATAGGAAACCCGGTTTCCCTGTATGGCCAGAGATACAGCTACATTGGATTCTGCACCGGCAAAACCCATTTTCAAAGCAGAAGCATCAACAAGCGGTTGCAGCGCTTCCTGAGGCGTAAGACGTAGCATGATCTCTCCGAAGGTTACAAAACTTTTCATTGTAATTTATAAGATGTCATACAAATTTAAAAATAATCATAATATTCCAAACAGCTTATACCAAAAGAATTATCTATATGTCCAGAAGGAAGTTATGTTCGGAATGTTCTATATGTTCTTTCATTACCGCATAAGCGGCATCACCGTCCTGTTCCCTGATAGCTTTAAGGATATCTCCGTGAAACCGGAGAAGGAGTTGTTTTTCCGTTGTGAGATTGTAGTCGGTCCTTTTTACAAAGATCTGTTCTTTGTACTGAGACATTAATGAGAACATGGGTTGCATCATTAATTTGATCACCTCGTTTTTGGCGGCTTTAACGATCTCCAGGTGGAATTCGCTGTCTATTTCCGCTTCTTTTTGAATATTATCCAGGGGGCAGGCCTTTAGTTCTTCGAAATTCTGTTCCAGGCGCTGAAGCTGTTCTTCCGTACGTTCCTTTGCGGCTATCCTGGCTATTTCGGGTTCAAATGCCAGGCGTGCTTTTAAGGCCTGCAGGATCAGGTCTTTTTGCGGGGATAGTTCCAGAAAAAGGTTCATCGACCGGATGGCATCATCTGCAGTGATCTCGCTTACATAGACCCCGCTGCCCTTACGAACATCTACCAGACCTCTTGCATTCAGTTTCCTGATAGCTTCTCTTACCGCGGTCCTGCTCACCTTAAAAATATCGCAGAACTCATTTTCCGTAGGCAATTTTTGTCCCGGTTCCAGTTTTTTACTTCTGATGGCCTTTTCGATCTCATTTTCGATCTTCTGGCTTAGCAACAGAGGTTCTCCTACCGAACTGAAATACTTTTTTATGTCTTTTTCATCACTCATTAGAGATCATCCTTAATTCCGGTCAATAAAACTAAGGAATTAAGATCGTACCCGAAAACTTTTTCGGATCGGCTCCGCTATTTCAGGATATTAAAGGTCTCTATAAACGATTCTTTATATCTCCGGCTGATAAGGATGGCTTTTCCGTTATTGAGGATTATCTGGTTATCCAGCAGGTTTAGTTTCTTGATCTTTTGCACGTTTACCAGATAATTCCGGTGTACCCTTAAAAAGTGATTCTCCGGAAGTTTTTGCAAGAGCTGCACCAGGGATTGCTGTACCAGAAAATTGGCTTCGGTGGTATATATTTTACTGTATTTCCCTTCAACCTCTATATACTCGATATCCGTAGCCAGTACTTTGATCAGGGTATTGTTCTTTTTAATAAAAAAGCTTTCCTCTATAAACAATGAAGCATTTTCACCCGAAGAGAATACACCCACTTCGCCGGCAAACTTCTCCAGGGCAAGTTCAATAGCATATTCCAGTTCCAGGATATTGTACGGTTTTAACAGATAACTGTAGGGATCGGTGAGCTTTGCCAGTTCAAAGATCGTTCTGTCCATTGAACTGGTGAGAAAGATAAAGGGTTTTTTAGCCGACTCGTTTTCCGTTATCTTTTGTGCAAACAGGATCCCGTCCGGCTCCCCGTTCAGGAAAATATCTATAATAACCAGATCGGGTTTACGCGCGAAAAAAAAGCCATATGCATCCTTAAGGTTATCTGCAATTACGGTTTCGTATTTCATTTCCTTAAGATGCCCTTCTATCTTTATGGCTTCTTCCTGTTTGTCCTCTATAATCAATACCTGTATGGGTGCTGTCATTTTAAGTATTTGTTGAATTGCTCAATTCTATGGTTACCCTGGTTCCCATTCCTTTTTTGCTTCTGATGTTCAGTTTGCCGTTGTTCTTCTCGATCATTACTCTGCTTAGCCACAAGCCGATCCCGGTACTGGTCTTTCCGGAAGTGTCCTGCTGACGGTAACCTTCTTTCATTTCCCGTATTTGCTTTAAAGCGAGGCTGTCTATACCCATTCCACTGTCTTCAATAATGATCCTGCAATCACCTTCCTTAAACTGAGTGCTTTTGATCTTTACCCATCCGTTAACCGGAGTGAATTTGATGGCATTGTCCAGAAGGTTCCGTATAGCGATCTTAAGCGAGTTGGTATCTGCATGTACAAAGAGGTTCCCGGGGATCTTAATATCGATACTTATCCCTTTTTGTTCTGCTATTTCATTAAAATCGAATGCAATCTGCCGTATAATGGATCTGAGATGTAGTTTTTCCTTTTTAAAATGAAGCTGTTTTGTCTGTTGAAGCGCCCAGTGCAGGAGATTGTCCAGCAGACGATAAACATCATCGGTTATTTTCTTTTTGGACTGTATCAGATTACTCATAGCCGATTTATCACCCAATTTAAAGGCGTTTTCAAATCGCAGGTTCATTTCTTTCATTGAGTAAACCGGCGATCTCAGATCGTGTGCTACTATGGAGAAGAGACGGTCTTTCATTTTGTTCAGATCGGCAAGCTCCCTGCGTTGCGTGTCGATAAGGCGATTTTTCCTGATCCTGTACCGATAGGCCATAAACGCGGCAAATCCGAGGCCGAGAAAGACGATCGCAAAGCCTAAAAAGATATTGCTTTGCAAGCGGCTTATTTTGAGATCTGCTTTCTGAAGGTCTAATTCATCCTGCTTTTTACTGATAGCAAACTGTTTTTCCTGCTCCGCCAGTTCCCATACTTTATCACGGTTGTAAATACTATCCTTCAGCCTCTCATAATTTTTCCTGTAAAACAATGCATTCGGATAATCCCTGGCATCTTCAGACACAACAGCCATATTCAGGAAGCTGTTTTGCTTCAGTTCAAGATTATCGGTGGTTTTTGCCAGTTCCAGGCTCTTTTTAAACAGTGGGATAGCTTTATCGTCCAGGTATTGCTCGTAATACAGATTCCCCAGGTTCATATAGGAGATAGCCAGGCTTACGGTGTCTTTCAGTTCCTTATCGATCGCTATTTCCTTAAAGTGATATGCCTCTGCGTCGGTGTATTTCTTATCATACAGGAACAGTAAAGCTTTATTGTTGTACAATGCTTTCTGAAGAGATAGATCGGAAGCAACAGACGGGCTATTCTCAACCATTTCATAGGACTCCAGAGCTTCCCGGAGCTTCTTTTGTTTAAACTGCAGGTGACCGATAGCTAAAATGATCCGGTTTTTTAATGAATCGGAAACCGGATGCCCGGATGCCAGTGAACTCTTAAAGGCATCAATACTTTTAGCAGGCAGAGAACTGCTTTTGTAAATATCGCCCAGCATATAATTCACAAAAAAGGCTTCTGCCCGGTTTGACTCCGGATCCAACAGAGAGATCAGGAGCTTTTGTGCTTCCGGATAATTTTCTTCGAAAAACAAGACATGGCTGTTGTGAAAATCAACTTCTTTGCTCTTTTTATTCGAGATAAGTTCAGTATGTGTATCTCCGCGATTACAGAGAACACAGTATTCATAGATATCCTCTTTTATCATGAATTTCCTTCCCGACTTCTGTGCCTCCATATATCCGGAAAAAAAGAGGAAACCGGTTAAAAAGGCACAACATAGCCTTTTCATCATGTAGGAGATTCACCCATTACTACTGTTCCCCGCGTGGGCTCGTCCATATGCATCATAAGATCAGCCATAAAATAGAGGCCGCAGCAATAGGGATCTTTCTCTATCCTAAATACAAACTGCCAAAGGGTAAAGGTCGCATCATCATCATGCGGGATCCTCGGGCCGGACGGAGCTATCGTAACGCTTTGAAGTGGCAACAGATTATCATACATAAAAGGAGTATCTCTCATGGTCTGGCCGAATGCGCTGAACTCCGAATTGTAATACACCATGGCATTGATGTGCCACATTCCATTCTGGTTTACAACCCTGACAAAGGGACCGAATTGATGTCTGATCTCACTAAAGGGAACATTTTTTTTGATGCGCTTGGGGATGATTAGAATAGTAGAAGTTTCCATTTTTAAAATAATAAAAGAGTTAGTTAATACTATAAGAAGGCTCTACTCATTAAAAATGGGGCTCTACACTATAAATAAAAAGGGGGGACAAATAACAATTGCAATTTACCTGTGTTATTCGGTCGGGGGGAAGACAATCGGTTTTACTAAACCTGATTAAATATAATAAATATAGAATATATGCCTGCACAAAACAGGCTATAATTTTCATTCCCGGATATCCACCACTTATTCTTCGTATTTCCCCACTGGTGGAAAATGCTCCGTAACAGCTTTATTTTCAGGCTAATATTGGTTTGAGAATAACGACGATCCCAGGGATTGTCACTTAAACCATGAAGTTATGAAGTTTTCAGGACAACAAATACAGCAGGTATTAAACAATAAGGGCTATCGCTTCTTTGACGGAGATCAGCCATATAACGCAAATATTATAGGAATAAGGAGTAATAACGATATAGCCAATTCTTTTGATGACTGGCTTTATCTGATATACAGAAATGAGTCTCTGGCACAGCAGATATTTGAATTTCCGGTAACTACAGATCCCGGGAAATACTGGCTGGAGAATCCCCTTAATGTAAACGGAACTGCAGTATTGGTTCCCGGGCAGTACAGAGGAGCCTATGAGATCGGTTTGCACCAGGGTAAATACGAAGCCCTCCGTCAGAAGGGAAAGGTAAAGGTGTGGAGAGATAATACCGGAGACGACAGGATTGACAAGGGCGGACAGGTCTATGAAGGGGTTTTCGGGATCAATATTCACAGGAGCAATGCACAGAATGAATCCTATATCGTCGAAAAATGGTCGGCGGGATGTACCGTATTCAAAAGGGTAAAGGACTTTAACTTTTTTATGGAGATCTGCAGGCGCGCCAGTAAAATATATGGCAACTCTTTTACCTACACTTTACTCGAGGAAAGAGATTTTCAGGTATACAGCTAAAAAACGAAACATAACAATACTGAATTTAATTATTAACTATTAAACTTTTTAATTATGGACATTGCAAATCAGTTCAAGGGACTTCCCATGGAAGACCTAATCGGAGCCCCTTTGACCGCGGCTGTAAAGTCGAACGTCAATTTGGCAAAAGCCACAGCGGGCTTTATTAATGAGATCGGTTTTGAACAGGTCGATGACGGAAACGGGAACATAATTCCCGGACCTGCCAGGATGGTGGATTTCCTCTATGAGCGCCCGGGAACGGATGCCGAAGGAAACCCAACGGTAGAAGAGGTAAAACTTAAAGTTCCTATCCTCGCTATCGTTCCTGTACCTAACCTTCAGGTAGATTTAGTGGATATCACTTTCGACATGGAAGTTAAAAGTGCTACTTCAACCACTGAAAAATCGGCTAAGGAAGCTAGCTTCTCTGCTTCAGGATCGGCTAAGTACCTATTCTTCAGCGTAAGCGTTTCGGCTTCCGGATCGGTATCCACTTCCAGAGAGAATACCAGATCTACGGATAAATCAGCCAAATATCACGTACAGGTTCAGGCAACCAATCACGGAATTCCGGAAGGTCTTGCCAGGGTACTCGATATTATGCATGACGCTGCTCAGCCACGTCAGGTAAAAGCATATCAGGCAGATGATAAAGGAGAGCTTCCGAGAGGAGACGACGGAAAGCCTACCGGAGAAGGTGTACTTCTTGATGCCGATGGAAACCCCATTGAAAAGAAGGCAGCTTAAATATTAACCCTTAAAGCCAACTGTTATGTTACCAAATAAGAAATCGAACAGGCCGGATTATACAGAGATCGGTTTTGTAAAGAAAGTGACCGTGGGGAATCTGAATCCGAACGCCCCCTTTTCTGAAGAAAAACATGAAGAACAGTTGGCTTTATTGAATAAATGCCTAAGCCAATTTCCCAAGGGAATTATCCTGGGAAAGGATGTGAGTATAGGACAATATATGATCGGGGAGCATCAGCTCACCATGGAAATCACCACTTACCATATCGGTTTTAAACGCAAACCGCACTGGTTGGAACAGAAATAACTAAAACATATATATCATGGCACAACAACGTTTTGACCATTTGCTACAGGCAATACACAATGCGGTATTGCGGGCACAGGAGTTAACAGAAGAGCAACATATTCATCAGCTTGATAAGTATTTCGATGAAGATGGAAAACCGATTACCCAGGAAATCTCGGTTCCGACACTGGATCCTGAGGATGATCCGGATAATATGGTAGTCTTAAAAGTCCCTCTGATGAGTTTACTGCCTCCTTCGGCTATAAAGATCAGGAAACTCAAGTTGAAGTTCCAGGCAGGTCTGGGCAAGATCAAACTTGGGGATGCTGATAGTAAACAAGGACCAAGTCTGGATATAGATATGGGAAGCAGTGGGGGATTCTTTGGTAAAAATCAGGCTACGGCCGATGTGGAGATCACATTCGAATCCGGAGAGCCGTCAGAGTCTTTCTTAAGGATCAATGATTATCTGGTAAAAAGTGTGGTTTAATCCAAAATCTAACTAAAAACATATAAAAATGGCGAAAAAATGCCCGAATTGTGGCTCTTCCCTTCCGAAGAGTGCACCAAAGGAAGCAGTAGAATACTGCAGTAACTGCTCAGACAGCAGCAGGAAGAACACCAATAAAAAGAGAGGTGAGAACAGGAACCAGAGCTTTGACAGGGAAACCCATCAGAAGCAGGCAAAAGGCTCAAACAGCCGAAGTAAAAATTACAGATAACACTAAAAAAAATAAAACTATGTGCAATTATAGCGAAGTAATATCATCAGGCAATTTAAAATTCGGTACCAGGCGTATCGATGGAGATAAGGGGATACCCAGTCTTTACTTTATAGACAGCGAGGGCTGTTTTGTAAGAGTGAGGCCCTATCATGACGACGGATTTGCGGTCATTAAGAAAAGCAGCAGGAACATATACTTCCTGACCGACCACGAATACAGGCATACGGAACATGAGACCGGGGCAAAACTGGCCGAAAAGGCACCGTCCGGTACTAAATATGACGGGCAGAACCTGAGGACCAATTCTTCTCCTCTAAGGGTGGTCGATTATTCCGATCCCGGTATAAAGCCGCATAAGGGACACTACCTTACCGATAAGGATGAACTCGTGAGGCTATATGCCGAATTAGGAATAGATATCAACGCCTTTATTGATTACTGTTCCAATGCTGAAAAGTCGGGGAATTCGAATGAATTCTTAAAAGAACAAAAAAGTAAAATAGTGGGGATCCTAAAAGGCAGGTTCCCTGTAAAATAAGCAATACAGACGATAACGGGTATGTCATTAGATAATGCCCGGAGTTTAGATCCTATTTACCGGATGCGGAAGGTGAGATTCTTCTCTTTAATTATTTAATTACTACAATCATGTTCAACAGGATCCTTATTCTTTTTATGATTAATAGCCTGTTTGTGAATGCACAGCAGCGCTGGTCACTCACAGATTGTATTGCCTACGGCCGTAAACACAGTCAGTTAGCGGTAGAGGCAAGAATATGGAATAAGAGTTTCAGAGAGCAGCAAAAACAGACCCTCCAGCAATTTTTGCCTTCCGTATCCGGTTTCTTTAATTTAAGCTTTCAGCATAACGCTACAGATGCCTATAGCCACCAGGCGGGAATTCAATTATCTCAGGACCTGGGATTGCTGTACAGAAGAAGACATCAGGCAGAACGTATTAAAAATACGATCTCTCAGGCAGATGAAAACATTTCCTTTGCGCAAAATACCATAGAAGAAGGTACACTAAGAGTTTATATCAATGCATTGACCCTGAAACGCAGGGCGGAAGTATTTAACCACTATTACAGACGTAACCTTCGCCTGGGAGAAAAGACAGGTAAGGAGACTCATTATTTTATGACTGCCCTTCAGGCAGAAGACCGCTTAAATCTTCAGGCTGCCAGGAGAAATGCAGATCTGGCATTATTGCAGTTAAAACAGCTGATAAACCTGGATATGGAACAATCTTTCGAGATAGTGGATATTCCCGTTTATATTAATGCCTATGAAGGTCAGGAGGAAGTATATCGGGCCTCAATTCCGATAGATCCTACCATTAACCAGGCAAAATATGCGGTACTGATCGCTGAAAAAAATAAAATACTTTCCGAAATAGATCTGTGGCCCACCGTAAGTCTGTTATATCAAAATACTTTGGGATGGGATCCCGGCAACGGAGGGATTTACCAGAATTTCTTCGGTATTGGTGTAAACATTCCGGTTTTCAACGGTCGTACAGGAAGAACACAGCTCAATATTGCAAAAATAACACTGGAACTGCGCCAGAAACAGCTGGAACACCTGCTTCGGAATTTAGAGGATGCCGTTACTCTTATTATCAGAAGTTTACACAATGCCAGGGAAACACATAAGGAAGCTAGAGATGCCCTTGAAAAGCAAAAACTGGAATTCCTGATAATGGAACAGCAATTTATAAACGGCCGGCTAAGTAATGCAGATTATTTAAGTGCTCGGAACTGGATGATCAATGCAGAATTCAGGGCTATAGATGCCAGGTACAATTATGTGCTTACGGCTAAACTTCTGGACTTTTTTGTGGGTGAAACATTATAAAAATACCGATATGAATATTTACGATAAAATAAAAGAACGGTCAGCATACGATATTCCGGTAGAGGAGAATACGGCTGGAGAAGATATTCAGGCACCATCTGTAGAAACGCCGGAAGAAAATGAAATGCTCACTTTCCACCCGGTTGAAAGCAATGAAACCGTAGCTGAGGATGATATGACCCTTAAAATAAAGGAAGAGCTTCATACAATTACCCATTACGCCATGTATACCGGTAAAAAGATATCGGATGAGGTAGGGCAGCTGATCCATAGTGAGTATACCTCAGATCTGGTAAAGGCTTATAACATGGTATGTGATGCCCTGTTACCAGCAACACCACAGACTATAATGTATATCTCCCGTTACTATGAGAGCAAAAAGAAGTTTTATATTTTCAGTCCTATTCCGTTGGTCAGGAACTTTATGATCGTGGCAATCCTGGCGGTTTTAAGCCTGATGGTCACCGGACTAAGTTCTGAAGTGAATGCCGTTGAATTATCTAAAGGAATACTGGAGAATGACGGAAAGATACTTATGCTAAATCTTTTGTTCCTGAGTTCCGCCTCTGTAACCGGGGCCTCCTTTTTTCTGCTCTCCAAACTGATCCGGGAAGTGAAAGATGCTACCCTCTCTCCTGAAGATTCCACTTATTACTGGATAATGTTACTGATGGGGATGCTGAGCGGGATCATTCTTTCTGAAGGGGTTTCTGTAAACCAGGTCGTACTGGATGATTCTATAGAAGTGAACCGGCTCCTTTTTGCTATTCTGGGCGGATTCTCCTCGGAAATCGTTTACAGGATCCTTCAGAGCATTATGGAAAAAGTACAATCTCTAATTGCGGCTATTTAAATGAAAAGTACCGATAAAATATCGTTATACAATTTTCCCGAAGGAGGGATGGATCCTCTGGACGCCTACGGCGAAATTACCAGAGAACTTGCTCTTGACGGGAATATTCACCTCGATCTGGGAAGCTTCAGCACAACCACGGCACATCCTTATGCCGAAAAGCTGATCGCCGGACAATGGGGGAAGAATTTTATTGACTTTTCGGAATACCCTCAGACCAAAGAAATTCACGATCGTATTATCTGTATGCTCTCAGATCTGCTGAATGCAGACGACCATGGTATCGGTACGGCTACCATCGGTTCTTCGGAAGCAGTTATCCTGGGATTGCTGGCCCATAAATGGTTATGGAAAAAAAGAAGAAGGGAAGAGGGGAAACCCGACAGTTCTCCCAACCTGGTATATGGAGAGAATGCGCATATATGCTGGGATAAGTTTGCAAAATACTTTGATGTGGAAGCCCGTAAAATTTCCTTTTACAGGGACGGCAGTTATGATCCCGATGCTATCCGGGAACTACTGGATGAAAACACGATTTGTGTCGGAGCCGTATTGGGAGATACTTATACGGGAAATGTGGATAAGGTTTGTCGGCTTAACGATCTGCTTCAACAGGTGAATCAGGAGAATGGATGGGATATCGGGATCCATCTCGATGCCGCCATAGGTGGTTTTATCCTGCCTTTTCTTGAAGAATTCCAATGCGAAAAATGGGACTTTCGGTTACCCCTCCTGAGAAGCATTAACCTTTCCGGTCATAAGTTCGGGCTGGTATATCCGGGAGTAGGCTGGCTTCTCTTCCGGGGAAAAGATTATTTGCCCGAAGAACTGATCTTCAGGTCGTCTTACCTGGGAGGTACCGTAGAATCTTATAATTTGAATTTTTCCAGAGGTTCCTCCATGATCCTGATGCAGTACTTTAACTTCCTTTCCCTCGGAAAAAAGGGGTATAGGAAGGTTCTTAGAAAATATATGGATAAAGCTGCTTATCTCAGAGCCCTGATACGGGATTCTGAATGTTTTCAGCTGGTAGATTCGGGTGTTTTACCCGTGGTTGCCTTCAGAACAAGGGAAGAAGGAAATGGATCTCTGAATGCTCTGGCAGATAAAATGAGAGGATTAAACTGGATGCTTCCTGTTTATGAGTTGCCGGAAGGGGGAACCCGCATTTGCAGGGTAGTGGTAAAGGAAAATCTGAGCGAAGCTCTGATAGAAAAATTCGCCGGAGACCTGCTGCGTTGCTATAAGCTTTTGACTAACACCAAACATAATGAAAACGCCTAGAGACATAGTGTTCTTTATCGGGAATGTACTTCTTTTGTTCCCGCTTATGTGTTTTGGCAGGTACGCTCATGAAACATCTCCGCTTGAGATCTCCGTTTCTTTCCACCTCAATAAAATATATGATATCAATTCCATGAACGAGACTTATCTGATAGACGGTTATCTGGTTCTTTTGTGGGAGGATCCGGATAATCCGTTTCCGGATACCGATTCAGCTGAGGTTACCTACGAGAACAGTGAATTCCCCGACAATTATCCGATCCCGACCTTCGAGTTTATCAATGTACTCGGAAAAAGGGAGATCCTTAACAAACAGCTTAAGTTTTTCAGGGGAGGGAAAGTAATGTACAATGAACGCTTTCATGCCAAATTCACTGCAGATATGGATTTCCATCTCTACCCGGTAGACAGACAGGTATTCAACCTTCAAATAGAAGCCTTTTCCAAAGATATTGAACAGCTTGTATTTACCTCGGCTGAACTAACACCCGAGAAACTCGATGCCACCTACCTGAAGGAATGGACCATCATGGGCACCCGCGATACCATCAGTAAGATAACCTACGAACACTTTAACGGTATAAGCGGTACTCCCAAGGTTTTTTCCAGGTGTACTTTTGAGATCATTACCGAGCGGAAATTCAATTATTATTTCTGGCAGGTCCTGCTGCCGATATTCCTGATCATCATCGCCTCCTGGCTGGTATTCTGGGTAAACGACTTTTCCAATCAGCTGAATATCTCTTTTACCCTTATGCTGACTGTGGTAGCCTTTAATTTCTTTACATCTACCTTATTGCCAAGGTTGCCCTATAACACTTTTATAGAGATCATTATCATTTCCGGTTATACATCCATCTTCCTTACTGCGGGGGCCATTATTTTTAACAATGCTGTGGTCCTGAAGAAAAGCAAAAAGATGTCTTTAAGGCTTATCCGGATTTTCAGATGGCTTTTTCCGCTGCTTTACACCGTTTTTTTAGCCATTTTAATAAGTGTACTTTTTCTGGAAGACTAGATTCCCTAACAAATTATTAAAATTTAGTTAATTAACTTATTGATCCTCACCTTATACCTATAAAGTTTCTAATTTTAGTGAGTTTAAAAAACACTAGCGATGAAAAAACTATACGTAATTCCAGCCTTGGCTTTAATAGCACTTCTGGCTATTTCAGCAACAAAAAACACCACCTCCTATACCGATAACTTTATTAGCGGGGATCCGGGTGTACAATCTATCAACGCTTTGACTTTTGGTCCTGAGGGGATCCTGTTTATAGGAGATTCCAAAAGCGCAACCGTATTTGCGGTCGATACTAAAGATGCACAGAACAACGCTTCTGCTTCTGCAGTAAGAATGAGAAACTTCGATGCAAAGCTTGCAGAAAAGCTGGGTACGGAAGCTTCTAATATCAGGATTACGGATATGGCCGTTAATCCATTATCTAAAAATATTTATCTATCCGTACACAATGCCGACGGAACTCCATTATTGTTCAGACTAAAAGGAGATCAGTTAGAAGCTGTTTCCCTTAAGGATGTAAGCTATTCCAAAGCAGAGATCGAGAATGCGGTAGATGCGAATAAAAAAGACAGAAGAGGACGTTCTCAAAGAGTGTGGGCAATTGCCGATATGGGCTTCCACAACGGTAAATTAATGGTTAGCGGATTGTCTAACAAGGAATTCAGCTCTACTTTCAGAAGTATTCCTTTCCCATTCAACAAAAACCAGGATCATGCATCCCTGGAGATCTACCATGCCGCTCACGCACAATTTGAAACTTTTGCACCGATAAAAACCTTTACGGTTGCCAATATTAAAGGGAAGGAACAACTGGTAGCCAGTTATACCTGTACACCATTAGTACTTTTTCCTATGGATCAGCTTAAGAACGGAAAGCACGTAAAAGGAAGAACAGTAGCCGAACTCGGAGCAGGAAACTCTCCGTTGGATATTATCAGCATGGAAAAAGACGGGAAGTCTTTCTTTGTAATGTCTAATACCAACAGAGCGGTTATGAAAGTAAGATATACCGATGTTGAGAAATTTGAAGGAACCCTTACGGAGCCCGTTCGCGAGCTTGGAAAGACAGAGGGAGTGCCTTATGTTTCACTACCGATGGTAAACGTCCTTCAACTGGACAAGCTTGATGATACTCAGTTTGTATATATACAACGTACCTCAAGCGGAGAAATGATACTGAATACAGCCAATAATAGATGGTTATAAAATACAGAAGCATACAGACCAGGCCGTTTCTTAAAACAGGCCTGGTTTTTTTATTACTCTTATTAAATTCTATTTCCTGTTCCCACCAACCAAGATCAAAAGAAGAACAGACAGTTATCCTGTGGGATAATATGCAGGCAGTTGCCCTGGAAATTCCAAAAGCCGGGCTGGGAACCTCCAAACTCAATAAACTTAAGGTTAGCCTTCATTCTTCCTCCTCTAAGACCGCTATTCTGGGCGATTTTGTAGACGAGGGCACTACCGTTATCTTTCATCCCTTAGTACCCCTGACCCCAGAGCTTGAATACGACATTTATTACGAAGAAAAACATATTGAAACCATTGTAATTCCTCTTCCGGAGAATTCAGAACCTCCTCAGGTAACACAGATCTTCCCTTCGTCAGACACGGTCCCGGAAAACCTCCTTAAAATGTACTTCAGGTTTTCGGAACCCATGCAGGAAGTTAGATCCCTCGATTTTATTAAGGTGAGAAACCTGACAACAGACAGCATTGCCGATGTCTTTCTGGAACTTCAACCCGAACTGTGGAATAAAGAACACACCCAACTCACACTCTGGCTCGACCCGGGGCGTATCAAGACAGACCTGATCCCTAACCGGGAAAGAGGACTGCCTATTGTACGGGATAACACCTATGAAATAACCATATCCGGCACATGGAAGGATTACAGGGGAATTGCCCTGGGAAAGAACTATACGAAAATATTAAAGGTAGGAGAGCGGGACAGCCGGAGTCCTGATTCCGATAGCTGGGAGATCACATCCCCGCAGGCAGATCGTAAGGAACCGCTCAGGGTCCGGTTTAATGAAGTAATGGATGCGATAGTGAGTGAGGAAATGATAAGGATCTTCAGCAATGACCGGGAAATTGACGGAGTTATAAGCTTTGAAGATGATGAAAGAGTATTGCTTTTTACACCTGCAGAGAATTGGAAAGCAGGAAAGTACGAACTCAGGATAAATGCTAAAATAGAAGACCTGGCCGGGAACAGCCTCAATAAATTATTTGATGTTGACCTGAAAAAAAAGGATCAGATCCGGGAAAAAGATTTTTATATGCGTTCTTTTGTGATTGAATAAGATCCCGATATGAGCAAAAGAGCACTGGTAAAATATTTAAAGGAATTAGATAAAGAGCAACTGGAAGAGCAACTGATAGATCTTTACGATCGCTTTAAGGAAGTGAAGACCTATTACAATTTTGTTTTTAATCCCAAAGAGGAAAAGCTTATCGGAGAATGTAAATTAAAGATCTCCAATGAATACTATCCGCAGGGAAAACGAAAACGACCTAAAATGCGAAGGTCGGTGGCTCAGAAATATATAAAACACTTTATGTCCATTGGGGTAGACGCACCTCTTATTGCAGACGTAATGCTGTTTAATATAGAAATAGCGCAAAGCTATTCGGCAGAGAAGCCGGTAAAACAGGAGGCCTTTTACACCAGTATGTACAAGTCCTTTAGACAGGCTGTAGAATTTATTATACACAACGGTATATTAGAGGCGTACAGACCGAGGATCATTAAAATATATGAAGAAACGCAAAAACAAAACTGGATGAACGATCAGGAATTTGAACATCTGGTAGATATGATAGAAGAACTAAATTAACAGAACTTAAATAACCATTTTAATCAAAACCGAAATGAAAAGGCTCATTTTATTAATGCTGGCGGTGTTGTTTATCGCTCCCGGCATGTATTCGCAAAAAGTACAGAAACAGAGAAGGAACAAGAAGAAGGCCAAGAACGAGAAGGTAGTTACGCCTCCGAAACCAAAACCTAAAAAGAACGGGATTAAACCTTATTCGCAGGTAGTTACCAAAGATGCCGTTACTGATGACGGACTTTTTAAATCGCATAAAATAAACGATAAATACTACTTTGAGGTACCACATTCTTTACTGGATAAGGATATGCTGCTGGTAAGTAGAATTGCTCAGATCCCTGCAGGACTGGGTGGAGGATATGTGAATGCAGGCTCCAAAACCAACGAACAGATCGTTGTATGGGAGCGCTTTCAGAACAAGATCCTTTTAAAGGTTAAATCGTATAACGCCGTAGCAGATGATTCTCAGGCCATATCGAATTCCGTTAAGGTAAATAACTACAAGCCCATTCTTTATTCTTTTAAGATCGAGGCTTTTAACGCCGATTCTACGGCTGCAGTTATTGATGTCAGCAAATTCTATTCTTCAGATATCAAGGCTATCAGCGGCTTACCTGCAAGATTCAGAAGGCAGTACAGAGTAAGGAATCTGGACGGTTCGAGGAGTTTTATCAATTCGGTAAAGAGTTTTCCACAGAATATAGAGGTAAAACAGGATTTTACCTATAATGCAGAAGCACCGCCTTCAAATGCTGCTACAGGGTCTATCAGTTTACAGATGAACCAGTCGATGATCCTGTTACCTGAAGAACCTATGAAGCCCCGTATTTTTGATCCCAGAGTTGGATGGTTTACGGTAAATCAGATAGATTACGGATCTGAAGCCTTAAAGGCAGATAACAAAACTTATATTCGTCGCTGGCGTTTGGAGCCGAAGGATCCGGAGGCTTATGCCAGAGGGGAATTGGTAGAACCGGTAAAACCCATTGTATATTACCTGGATCCGGGAACACCGGAAAAACTGAGAAAATATATCAAGCAGGGGATAGAGGACTGGCAGAAGCCTTTTGAAACCGCAGGTTTTAAAAACGCCATCATTGCTAAAGACCCGCCTTCTCCTGAAGAAGATCCTGAATTCAGCCCGGAAGATATACGTTATTCTGTGGTTCGTTATGTTGCCAGTACTACCAGAAATGCAACAGGGCCCAGTGTATCAGATCCGAGATCCGGAGAAATAATAGAGAGTGATATTATCTGGTACCACAATCACCTGAGATCTTACAGAAACAGATATTTACTGGAAACAGGAGCTGCAAACCCTTCGGCAAGGACCCTTAATACTCCCGATGAAGAGATAGGAGAGATGATGCGTATGGTAATTGCCCATGAGGTAGGACACGCCCTTGGTTTCCCACACAATATGGCAGCTAGTTTTGCCTATGGAGCTGAGGATCTTCGTTCCGGTGACTTTACACAGGAAAACGGGATTGCTGCCAGTATCATGGATTATGCCCGTTATAACTATGTGGCACAACCGGGTGATCAGAATATCCGCTTTATCCGTCAGATGGGGCCTTACGATCATTATGCCACTAACTGGGGATACAGGGTGATCCCGAATGCCAACACTCCGGAAAGCGAAGTTGCTACGCTTGATAAATGGATCATGGAGAAGAACGGCGATCCTAAATTTAAGTTCGGAAGACAGGGGAGTAGGTTTGATCCTTCCTCACAGACAGAATGTATAGGAAGCGACCCGATAATTGCCAGTACCTACGGAATAAAAAACCTTAAGTACGTGGCGCAGAACCTTAGTAGCTGGACCTCTGAGACGACGAATAATTATCAGGATCTTGAAGAATTATACGGAGAGTTACTGGGAGTATGGAGCAGATATGTAGGCCATGTGGTGACCAATATCGGTGGTGTATATGAAAATATCAAAAAGCCGGAACAGGGTGGTTTCGTTTATGAGATCGTTCCTGCATCGGTTCAGAGAGAATCTATGAATTGGGTTCAGAATAATGCCTTTAAAACCCCGAGCTGGCTGGTAGATAAAGAGATCCTTCAGAATATAGATCACGCAGGTTATTTCGAAAGATTCAGATCATTACAAACAAGACAATTAAACAATATCCTGAGCTTTGACCGTCTGGGAAGGCTGATAGACGCAGAAACCTTGAATTCTGATTACTACAGTGCCCTAAGTATGTTACGTGATTTGCGTAACGGCCTGTGGTCTGAATTGAGATCGTCTTCTAAAGTAGATCTGTTCAGAAGAAATCTGCAAAGAGCCTATATCGACAGAATGAAATCTATGATGGAGCAGAACCCTCCGGTAAGAAGAGGAGGTCGTCCGGGATTTGAAGGAACTTTGAGCTATAATGTGAATCAATCAGACGTCAGAGCCCTGGTAAGGGGAGAACTCAAGCAATTGAGATCTCGTTTAAACGCTGCAAAAAACCGCACTACGCATACGGTTACAAGGTATCATTATGAGGATTGTATAGCCCGTATTGATGCGATTTTTGAGGCTGGGAAATAAAAACATTTAAGAAGTTTTAAGACGAATTATTTTTTTATTTCATACGAAATCTGTTTTTTTACAGTTATATTTTAAGTTAATAATAAAGTCTAACCCCAAATTCTTATTATTATGTTATATGATATCTATGGTGAAGAATACATCAAGTTTCTTCAAGATCTGAATCAAATTTTAATGACAAATAAGTTAAAAGAACTGGACTTTAATTAGTCCGGTTTTTTTTTGCCCTTTTCTCATCCTTCCCCTTTAATCCTTATTTTTGTTATTATCTGTTTTTTGTTGTTAATAAAAAATTAAGCCTCGTTTTCCTTAAAAGGTTAATTTTACATAATATTAACATTCATATGTTTACAGATAATATTTTGATAAGTTCCTCCCTCAACAAAACCTCTAGATTTATAGATTGTAATGCCCCTTTTATAAGTGACTAATAATCAAAAACTAACAAATAACTATTTATTAAATCCATTAACTATATGAAAAGAAAGTTACTTTTTTTACTGGTGCTTTTCATGGCATCATTTTCCTTTTCCCAATCGGTTTTCATAAATGAGATCCATTATGACAATGCCGGGACCGATGTGGATGAAGCTATTGAAATAGCGGGACCTGCCGGAACAGATCTGACAGGATGGAGCCTTGCGCTTTACAACGGCTCTAACAGCAGTGTTTACAATACTATTAATCTTTCGGGGGTACTGACAAACCAGCAGAACGGTTTTGGTACTTTGGTAGAGGTACTTCCCTCTAACGGATTACAGAACGGGGCGCCTGATGGACTTGCTCTGGTTGATAACAACGGAATTGTAATTCAGTTTTTAAGTTATGAAGGAAGCATTACCGCAGCAAACGGACCGGCTTCAGGAATGAGCAGTACGGATATAGGTGTTTCCGAAACCAGTGGTACGCCGGTAGGAAATTCTATCCAGCTTACCGGGACAGGAAGTGAGTTTACAGACTTTAGCTGGCAGGCAGAAGTTGCCAGTACTTACGGAACCGTAAATGCTGGGCAGACCTTCTCAGCACCTTCTTCCACACCATTGATCAACGAATTTGTTTTTAACCATACCGGATCAGATTCCGATGAATTTGTAGAGATCATCGCTCTACCGGATACCGATTTAAGCAATTTCTGGATTTTAGAGATAGAAGGAGACAGCAACGCCTCCGGTACTATAGATGAAGTTATTCAACTGGGAACGACGAATTCCGAAGGATACTTTACCATTCCCTTTGGAGCAAA
Organism: Leptobacterium flavescens; assembly: GCF_010671605.1. GTDB lineage: Bacteria > Bacteroidota > Bacteroidia > Flavobacteriales > Flavobacteriaceae > Leptobacterium > Leptobacterium flavescens. Next base: position 445,831 of record NZ_JAABOO010000002.1, on the reverse strand, counting down.
CACCTTTGAGAACGGAACGGTTTCCCTTTTACTGGTAGAGAATTTTACCGGAACTGCCGGAACTGACCTGGATGCAGACGATGACGGAACATTCGATACAACTCCCTGGGACACACTTATCGATGATATAGGGGTTAATGATGGAGGTGCATCTGATATCAACTATGCCACGGTAACTCTTACACAGTCTTTTGACGGAGGAACCCAGACAGTAGGTGGTGCTTCCAGGATCCCTAACGGATCGGATACGGATGCAGCTTCCGATTGGGTAAGAAACGATTTTGACGGTCAGGGATTACCAAGCTTTCCTGCAGCCGTTGCAGATAACGGAGAAGCTCTTAATACTCCGAATGCAGAAAATGAAATAGCAAATGTAGTGGTTCCGGCCACTGTACTTATCAACGAGGTTGATGCAGATACCCCCGGGACAGATACTATGGAGTTTATTGAACTGTATGACGGAGGTGTGGGTAACACTTCTTTAGATGGACTTGTTGTGGTTCTTTATAATGGTAGTGATGATGCCAGTTACAATGCTTTTGACCTGGACGGATTTTCTACAAATGCACAGGGATATTTTGTATTGGGAAATACCGATGTACCGAATGTATCATTGGTTTTCGGGAGCAACGGCCTTCAGAACGGAGCCGATGCAGTAGCACTTTACACAGGAGATGCCACCGACTTCCCGAATGATACTCCGATCACTACAGATAACCTTATAGATGCTATTGTATATGATACCAACGATAGTGATGATGCAGCTCTTCTGGTTTTACTCAATGCAGGGCAACCTCAGGTAAACGAAGGCGGACAGGGAAATAATGCAGAGCATTCATCTCAGCGTTTTGCCAACGGATCAGGAGACCTTAGAAATACCGACACTTATGTTCAGGCGGTACCAACACCGGGTAGTGCCAACACAAGTGCTACAGAACCTATAGATCTTATCATCAATGAGCTGGATGCAGATACGGCCGGAAGTGATGCTTTGGAATTTGTTGAGATCTATGATGGCGGAACCGGAAATACACCATTGGACGGATTTGTTCTGGTGGCTTATAACGGAAACGGAGATACCAGTTATAACGCTTTCGATCTGGATGGGTTCTCTACCAATGCAGAAGGATATTTTGTTATCGGAAATGTGGGAGTTGCCAATGTAAACCTGGTGGTTCCAAATAACAGTTTCCAGAACGGAGCCGATGCCGTTGCCCTTTATACAGGTGATGCGACCAGTTTCCCTAACGGAACAGCGGTAACTACAGATAATCTGATAGATGCTATAGTATACGACACCAATGACAGCGATGATGCCGGACTTTTAGTATTGCTCAATGCAGGTCAGGCTCAGCTTAATGAAGATGAACTTGGCGATAAGGATGCGCATTCCCTTCAACGTATCCCTAACGGATCGGGTGGAGCAAGGAATACGGCCTCTTACATACAACAGAATCCTACCCCTGGTGTTTCCAATGAAGGTGTGATAGTAGAACCGGGAGAACCTATTACGATTGCAGAAGCCAGAAACACGCCCGACGGAAATGTAGTTACCGTTAGTGGTGTACTTACCGTTTCGGATAATTTCTCAGGACCGGCCTATATTCAGGATGCAACCGGAGGAATTGCCGTTTTTGACGGCCTGGTTCACGGAGACGGGGTTTTCCAGGTAGGAGATTCGATTACTGTTACCGGAATACGCGAAAGTTTCAACAATCAGATACAGATAGGAGATGTTTCTACCGTGGTAAATAACGGACTACCTAACAATCCAATAGAACCTGTTACCATAACACTCAGTGAGCTCGGGCAACATCCGGGAGAGCTGGTTAGAGTAGTAAACACTACCTTCCCGAATCCGGGTAATCTTTTATTCGGAAATTCGAATTATCAATTAACAGATGCAAGCGGAACCGGAGAACTTAGAATAGATAATGATGTTGCAAGTTTAGTTGGCCTTGCACAACCTGAAAATTGTAGCGAGATCATCGGGGTGATTGGAAGATTCAACGAAATTTTCCAGTTATTACCCAGAACAGATACCGATCTTCCTTGTGCCGAGGAATTCGTTCCCGGAGGTGATACGGCCAATATTCCTAAAGAACAAACCCTGGATGTGGTAACCTGGAATATAGAATGGTTCGGAGACGAAGGAAACTCTCCGGCAGCGGGGAACCCGAATTCAGATGCTATCCAGAGAGACAGTGTTAGTACAGTGCTCAGAGGGCTGGATGCAGATATTATTGCCGTTCAGGAAATTACAGACGTAGCATTGTTTACCGAACTGGTAAACGGACTGGAAGAATTTGATTATATCCTTTCGGATGCAGTTTCAGGAGGTCCCGGAGCTTCCGGAGCACAACGTGTAGGTTTTATTTATAGGACAGCTACCGTATCTCCGGTATCTACGAGAGCTATGTTTACTTCTATCCACCCTTTATATAACGGAGGGGACGATTCTGCCCTGGCAGGATATCCTGATGCGACAAACAGGTTCTATGCCAGCGGCCGACTTCCATTCTTAATGACTGCGGATGTGACCATCAACGGTGAAACCGAGCAGATAGATGTGATTGCGTTGCACGCAAGAGCAAACAGCAGTAACGGACCTCAGTCGAGATATGATATGAGAAGGTTTGATGTGGAGCTGTTGAAAGACAGCCTGGATGTGAACTTCTCCGACCGTAACTTTATTATTGCGGGAGATTATAACGATGATGTGGATGTTACTGTTGCTGATGTAAATACAACCGAATCTTCATATCAGGTATATATCGACGATCCCGTAAACTATACGATAGCTACAGCAGTTTTAAGCGAGCAGGGCTTCAGGTCCTTTGTTTTCAGCGATAATATGATCGATCATATTACGATCTCTAATGAACTGGACGATAATCTTATCATTGGTTCTGCCACTGCGCATTTTGAGTTCTTTGATAATGACTATGCCTTTACCACTTCAGATCATATTCCGGTCTCTATAAGATTACAGTTAAGAGAACTGGAACTGGTAAATATCGAAAGCCTGAATGTCAGCTGTAATGGCGCTAATGACGGAACGGCTTCGGTTACGGTAAGCGGGGGGATTGCTCCTTATGAGTACCTGTGGAGTAATGGAGAAACCACTGCTTCTATTGCAGATCTTGCACCCGGAACTTATACGGTTACGGTTACAGATGCTTTGGATGCGACTGTGGAAGCAGAAGTTACCATTACCGAGCCTGAGACACTTGCATTTAACCTGACAGAGGATCAAACGGTATTTATCGGTTATGGTCCCGGATGTACAACCCTCGAAGTATCTGATATTACAGGTGGTACTCCCGATTATTCATTTGAATGGAGTACGGGTGAGACCACTCAGAGTATTGAAGTATGCCCGACAGAAACTGCAATATATACGGTTACGGTAACAGACGCTAACGGATGCTCGTTTACCAAAGAAGTAACGGTAGAAGCAGTTGATATCAGCTGCGGAAACAATCCGTACAACCCTAAAGTAACGCTTTGCTTTAACGGAAGAACCCTTTGTGTGTCTAAATACGCAGCATGGATCTTCTTACAGCACGGTGCGGTACTTGGTTCCTGTGAGGATAATGGTATTGAACCTCCGGTAGTGAACTTTGCGAAAGTATTCCCGAATCCGGTTCGAAACTATACAAATGTATTCCTTAGCGCCAGAGCGGATGCCAACGTAAATATTTCCGTATATAGCAGATATGGATACCTGGTGAAGGAAGTTCAGGCCCAGATAGTAAGAGGAAAGAACAGAATCCCGTTAAACTTGTCTTCTCTGAGACGCGATATTTATATCCTGAGAATCACAGACGACCGATCTAATGTGATCGACAAGCGAATCCTTAAATTATAAAACAGTCTTTTAAAACTGTAAAGATGCCCCGGCTTATGTCGGGGTATTTTTTTTGGTCTAAACCCTTCCGTCTTTAACTGCGTTAAAGCCACCTTCCCTTCAAAAGGGAAGGGATTTTTGAGCGTAGTAATATTAAAATTCTCCTCCTGTCATCCTGAGCGCAGTCGAAGGAAAAGGAGGAGTGGGTTCCGTTTCAGGAACCTGTAACGGAAGACGAGGTGGTTCGTCACACCCCTAAAGTCCCCTCAAGGGGACAGTTCCTATTTACAGGAAATCATCTTAAGCACTAATAAAAGAACCCGACCTATTTTCAATTCCGCCAGAAATCAAAAAGATTTTACCGTGGGGGATGGAAGTTATCCAAAAAGTAATTTGCGAAGCAAATACGATCTGAATTGCGCGGGTGTAAAAGCTTTGTAGGATTTCAAGGAATTTAAAATCAGTCTTGAGTTTCCTGCCTGCCGGCAGGCAGGTTTGGTTCGTTTTTGGGTCAAGCCAAAAATGAATATAACACCTCAAAAAAGCAATTTAAATAACCCGAAACGCCCATATTCAGGGCCTTTTTCAGAGTGGTTAAACAAATCGCCAAAAGTGGTTTAACCTTTTTTCCTGAGTTGTTTAACTTTTTATCTTGAATGGTTTAACTACTCTTCTTAAACCGTTTAACCTTTCTTGTTGAGTTGAATAACATTTCTTTTTAAACTGAATAACAAGTCTTCGGGAGTTATTTAACCCTTCCGTCTTTTTCATACTCCGAAGCTTCAGCAAAGGAGTACAAACCCCACCTCTCGACGAGCCTGTATCGAGCGTAGTCGAGATGCTTGAACCTACCTGCCGGCAGGCAGGGTGACACACTTCTCAATACTCATCCCGATAGCTATCGGGACTTTGTACTCAATACTAACCAATGATCAATAACCAATTGTCAATTAGCAATAACCACCAACCAACAACCACCAACCAAATTCCAATGTTTCAAATCCCACCTCTCGACTGCGCTCGAGATGACACTCGTTTAGGTCATTACGAGAAGCGAAGCGACGAAGTAATCTTTCAATATCATAGCGGGATAGCTTCACCATGCTCGAACTGACATTTTCTCATCCCGATAGCTATCGGGACTCAATACTTTGTACTCAATACTAACCACCAACCAATTATCAATTATCAATGATCAATAACCAACAACGAACAACCATCAACCACCCACGTGCTCCGAAGTAAAACGAAGGAGCAACAACCAACAACTACCAACCACCAACTAACAACTACCAACCAAACAATTAACCCTAAATATTCAATAAAATTCTAATGCATTTCTTATCTTGAAATCAGAGTTAAATATGAATTCATGAAAAAATTAGAACAAAAGACAGCCTTGATCACCGGAGGTAGTAAGGGGATAGGCTACGGAATAGCCGAAGCCATGTTAAACCAGGGAATGCGTGTTGTTATTACCAGCCGTTCTTTGGAATCAGCACAGGAAGCGGCAAGCCAATTAAGCAACCTGGGAAAAGGAGAAATAATTGGTATGCAGGCAGATGTAAGAGATCTGGAAAGTCAGCAGAAAGTAGTAGAGCAACTCATCAAAGAATGGGGTTCCCTGGATGTAGTGGTTGCCAATGCAGGGATCGGACATTTCGCATCCATAGAAGACATGAGCCCGGAACAGTGGCAGGAAACCATCGATACCAATTTAACCGGGGTTTTTAACAGCGTGAAAGCTTCCGTAGAACATATTAAGGCCGCAAAGGGTTATATTTTTACTATTTCCAGCCTTGCCGGAACTAACTTTTTTGCTGGAGGGACCGCCTATAATGCCAGTAAATTCGGTTTAACGGGCTTTACCCAGGCTTTAATGCTCGACCTGAGGAATTACGGGGTAAAAGTTACCACAATCATGCCGGGTTCTGTTGCTACTTATTTTAACGGAAGGACACCCGAAGTAGGCCAGAACTGGAGAATACAGAAGGAAGATCTGGGTCAGATGGTAATAGATCTTCTCCGGATGAATCCCAGGGTACTGCCCAGCAAAGTGGAAGTACGCCCTGCAATGCCACCGACAAAATAAGGGTTTTAATATCAGATCTTAAGGATCTCCTGGATCAGCAGGTAGAGGAATAACAAAATGGAAAGGCTTAGCAGGACATTGGTATACCACTTGTTCCTGTAGTTTTTGACCCATGAGATTTTGGTATTCATAATAAGGAGCAAAGAAGCCAGGAAAGGCATAAAAAAAGCACCTACGATCGAATAAAGAACGATGATCCATACAGGTTTATCCAGGAATAACAGGAGCATGGGAGGGAATGCAAGGTAACAGAGGAAGAGGCGATAGTAATTCGATTTGGTATTGACCTCTGCATTTTTTGTAATTCCCTTTCTGTTGCGGTAGCTAACCACCAGATCGTTAAAAATATAGGGAATACCATTCCATACCCCGAGCATGGATGAAAAAACAGCTCCCCAGAAACCGACCATAAAGATCCATTTTCCTGAAGTCCCCACGGTTTCGGCAAGCTTGTCTGCCAGACCCAGAATAATTTTACTGCCGCTCACCACTTCGGGGTTAACACTGGAGGCCAATACAATAATGGCCACTCCAAACAATCCCGTAAGCATATATGCGATCTTAAGATCGATCTTTATTTTACTGATCCCACCGATCTCGTTCCATCCTTTTTCCCTGATCCAGTAATTATAACACAGCATGGTAACACTTCCGCCAACACCTCCTATAACCCCGAGGATAAGTTCTATACTTCCTTCCGGGATCCTCGGAAGAACAGCAGATTTAAGGATGGCTCCCCATTCTACATCTATAATAAAAAGGTTGATGATGACCGTAGAGAACATCAGCACGATAAATACTTTCATGATGTTTTCAAGAAAGCGGTATTTCCCGATAAGCACCAGCAGAACAGCCAGAATAGAATGAATGATCCCCCAGCTTTCGATAGACAACTGTGGGAAAATGGTATGTGCCACCAGACCGCATGCAGCCATCAGGGCGCCGGCCACGATAAAACTCCAGATAAAAAGGTAGACGGTAAAATAAATCGAAATAAGAGAGTGGAACCTTTTGACCCAGCCTTCCAGCAGCGTGGTTTTTGTGGCGAGTTGCCATCTGGCAACACCTTCGTTAAGTACGTATTTAAATACAGCCCCCACAATACAGGCCCACAGAACCACATGCCCGAACCGGGCACCGGCAACAGTAGCTGCTATCATATCTCCGGCCCCCACACCTGTAGCGGCGATCAAAAACCCGGGGCCTAAAACATTATTGATTCTTTTTGTAAAATTTGTCACTTTTATGTCAAATATGAAGCTTGCCAGCGTCTAAATATAAATAAGATTTAAAAGTTAGGAAGTATGATCATTGTATTTTTTAATTCTTATGTTTAGTATTGCTATATTTATGACGATCGAAAATAATTCATTCAATTAAAATTGTTCCAGTGAAGAAATTTAAAGTTAATGTCAATAATTCCTTCGATTTTGACCTGACAGAGGAAGATGTAAAAGGAGTTGACAGTATTCAAAAAGGAGATTCGGGATATCATATCATAAACAACGACAGATCCCTGGATGTTGTAATAACCGAATCCGATTTCCACAATAAGAATTATACAATTAAAATAGGTACCAATAGCTATTCTGTTTCCATTTCAGATGAACTTGCTCAGCTTATTACCGAAATGGGACTTTCCTTAGGATCGTCCAAACAGGTAAATACCGTTAAAGCTCCTATGCCGGGTCTTATTATAGACGTGAAAGTAGCGGAGGGCGATAGTATAAGTGAGAACGACTCTCTGGTTGTTATGGAAGCCATGAAGATGGAAAATATCCTGATGGCCCCGAGAGACGGAGTTGTCAAATCGGTAACGGTTAATACGGGGGAGACCGTAGATAAAGGAGCCTTGCTGATCGAATTAGAATAGTCTAAAAAAATAAAGTAGGAATAAATGAAGAAAATACTAGTTGCTAACAGGGGGGAAATAGCACTCAGGGTGATGAGAACCGCCAAAAAAATGGGAATTTCAACCGTAGCTGTTTTTTCAGAAGCAGACAGGAATTCACCACACGTGGAATTTGCAGATGAAGCTGTTTGTATAGGGGAAGCCCCTTCCAGCCAATCTTACCTGAAAGGAGATAAGATCATAGAAGTAGCCAAAAAACTAAGTGTAGACGGTATACATCCCGGTTACGGTTTCCTGAGTGAGAATGCAGAATTCGCAGAAGAAGTAGAAAGGAATAACATTGTTTTTATAGGCCCCGGATCCGATTCTATCAGGGTTATGGGAAGTAAGCTTGCGGCCAAGGAAGCAGTAAAGAAATACGATATCCCAATGGTTCCCGGAATAGACGAAGCTATTACCGATGTAGATAAAGCCAAAGACATTGCCCGGGAAATCGGTTTCCCGATCCTTATCAAAGCCTCGGCAGGAGGTGGAGGAAAGGGAATGCGGATCGTTGATAACGAAGAAGAGCTTCCGGAACAAATGGACAGGGCTATTAGCGAAGCGGTTTCAGCTTTTGGAGACGGTTCTGTTTTTATTGAAAAATATATAGCATCTCCGAGACATATAGAGATCCAGGTGCTGGCCGATAAACACGGTAAGGTGCTTCACCTGTTTGAAAGAGAGTGTAGTGTACAGAGAAGACATCAGAAGGTAGTGGAAGAAGCCCCTTCGGTTGTACTTACACCCGAGATCAGGGAAGCTATGGGGCAGGCCGCTATAAGAGTGGCAAAATCCTGCGATTATATCGGTGCCGGTACGGTGGAGTTCCTGGTGGACGATCAGCTTAATTTTTACTTTCTGGAAATGAATACCAGGCTACAGGTAGAGCATCCCGTTACAGAACTGATTACGGGGGTAGATCTGGTAGAGCAGCAGATAAAGATCGCCAGGGGAGAAAAACTTTCTTTTGGTCAGGATGATCTGGAGATAAACGGACATGCCCTGGAATTAAGGGTGTATGCGGAAGATCCCTTAAACGATTTCCTGCCCAGTGTGGGAACTTTATCAACCTATAAAACCCCCGAAGGAGAAGGAATTAGATTGGATGATGGTTTTGAAGAGGGGATGGAAGTACCTATTTATTACGATCCTATGCTTTCCAAACTTATTACTTACGGAAAGAACAGGGAAGAAGCTATTCAGTTAATGATCGATGCCATTGGCGATTATAATATCGAAGGGATCATGACCACTCTGCCTTTCGGAAAGTTTGTTTGCGAACACGAGGCTTTCAGAACAGGGAAATTCGATACGCACTTTGTAAAGAACTACTATTCCTCGGAGAAACTTACCGAAGAGAACGAGCAGGAAGCAAAACTGGCAGCGCTGGTTGGCCTGAAGAAATATCTGGAGGACCGTAAACTACTGAGAGTAGCGCAAAATTAAATTAAACCGACTTTAACTGAAGAGAAATAATGGATTCAAAGATCAATATATTAAAAGATAAAATTGCCAAAGCACATGAGGGTGGAGGAGAAGGCAGGATAAAGAAACAGCATCAGAAAAAGAAGTTAACGGCTCGCGAGCGGATCGAATATTTGATGGATGAAGGTTCTTTTGAAGAAATAGGGGCCCTGGTTACACACAGGACAACCGATTTCGGAATGCAGGATCAGATCTACTACGGAGATGGAGTAGTAACCGGATACGGAACTGTAAATGGCAGGCTGATCTATATTTTTGCACAGGACTTTACTGTCTTCGGCGGAGCTTTGTCTGAAACTCATGCCGAAAAGATCTGTAAAATAATGGATCACGCCATGAAAGTGGGAGCTCCCCTTATCGGCCTTAACGACTCCGGAGGAGCAAGGATCCAGGAAGGAGTTCGTTCACTGGGAGGATATGCAGATATCTTTTACCGCAACGTAATGGCTTCGGGGGTAATCCCTCAGATTTCTGCTATTATGGGGCCCTGTGCAGGAGGAGCTGTGTATTCTCCGGCCATGACCGACTTTACGATTATGGTAGAAGATACCAGTTATATGTTTGTTACCGGTCCGAATGTGGTTAAAACAGTAACCAATGAAGAAGTTACCTCCGAAGAACTTGGGGGTGCCAGTACACATTCCACCAAATCGGGAGTTACCCATATCACCGCAGCAAATGATATCGAATGTCTGGAAGATGTGAAAAAACTGCTGAGTTACCTTCCGCAGAACAATAAAGAGAAAACCAAATCCCTTCCTTTCGAATTAAAAGAAGAAATTAGGCCTTCTTTAAACTCAATAGTTCCCGACAGTGCCAACAAGCCTTATGATATGCACGAGGTGATCTCGGGTATTATTGATGAAGATTCCTTTTATGAGATCCACAAGGACTATGCGGATAATATTATTGTAGGCTTTGCACGCCTGGCCGGAAGAAGCATCGGTATTGTTGCCAATCAACCTATGAGTCTGGCGGGGGTACTGGACGTAAACAGTTCCAAAAAAGCAGCGAGATTCACACGTTTCTGCGATTGCTTCAATATCCCTTTACTGGTACTGGTAGATGTTCCCGGTTTCCTTCCCGGAACCGATCAGGAGTGGAACGGGATCATTGTTCACGGAGCCAAATTGCTTTATGCATTGAGTGAAGCTACGGTTCCGAGAGTAACGGTAATTACCAGAAAGGCTTATGGAGGAGCGTATGATGTAATGAATTCCAAACACATCGGTGCCGATATGAATTTTGCATGGCCTTCGGCAGAGATTGCCGTAATGGGAGCCAAGGGAGCCAGTGAGATCATCTTCAGAAAGGAAATAAGTGAAGCAGATGATCCTGAATTAAAACTATCGGAAAAAGAAAAGGAATATGCCGATAAATTTGCCAATCCGTACAGGGCAGCCGAAAGAGGTTTTATTGATGAAGTTATTCTTCCCGAAAACACAAGAAGAAAACTTATCAAGGCCTATGCGATGCTGGATAATAAGCAGGCAGAACTTCCTTTTAAGAAGCACGGAAATATCCCGTTATAAAACTAAAGATCACTGCTCCTTCGGGGGCAGTGATTCATTTTACTCCCAGTTGTTTCAGGACTTCATCCTTATATAAACCGCCAATAGGGATCTCAAGATCTCCGATCTCCACATCATTCATGGTATAGGCGGTTATTTTTTCCCTGTTCACCACATAAGAACGATGCGTACGGATAAAGATATGTTTGGGAAGCTGCTCATAAAAACCACTGATCTTATCCTTAAGTACTATCCTTTTATTTTCGGTATGTATCCGGATATAATCTTTAATACTCTCCAGATACAGGATCTCGTTAAAGTTTAGTTTCAGGTGTTTTTTGTTATGCCTTACAAAGATATGACCCGGCTCTTTTCCGGTTTTTTCGGTTGTTTCTGTTGATGCAACTTCTCCGGATTCCTGAAATTTATTCACCGCCTTAAAAAAGCGCTCGAAGGTAAAGGGCTTTAACAGATAATCAACCACGTTTAACTCATAACTCTCCACGGCATAATCCCTGTATGCTGTGGTAAAGATCACCCTGGGAGGATTGGAAAGCGAACGCAGGAAATCCATTCCCGAAAGTACGGGCATCTGAATGTCCAGGAATAAAAGGTCTACCTTATGATCCCGGATAAAATCGGAAGCAGCTACTGCATTTTTAAAGGAAGCCAGTAGTTTACAGGCCGGTAACTGTTCTATATAAGTTTCCAGAAGCTCTATAGCCAGGGGCTCATCGTCTATGATCACACAATTAATGGTCTTCATTCCTCAGGTCGATAAAAAGGTTAACCGTATAACTCTTATCGGTTTCCTCGATAGCAAAGTTATACTCTTTATAGATCAATTCCAGCTGTTTCCTGATATTCCTGATCCCTATTCCTTTTTTATAATTTGCAGGATCTGCCTGTTCCAGCGGGTTTTTATCATTGTATACTTTAAAATTAAGTTGTCGATCTCTTAGCTTGAGTTCAATTTTTATTTCGGCATCCTCAGAGGTTCCGCTGGCTCCATGCTTAAAGGCATTTTCTACAATAGATAACAATATTAAAGGTGCTATTTCGGTAGCATTGTTATCGATCTCTTTTAAAAATTCTATCTGTAAACTATCGCCATATCTCAGTTTTTCAAGAGCTATATAGTTGTCCAGTAACTGAACTTCATTCTCGATAGAAACGTATCTGTCACTGCATTTATAGAGCATATAATCCAGCATTTCAGAAAGCTTGATCACTGTGTCCGGCGCCTGGTCCGATTTTTTTAACGTCAATACATAAAGGTTGTTCAGGGTATTGAACAGGAAATGCGGATGGATCTGGGATTTAAGAAAGTTAAGCTCTGCAGCAGCCTTCTCTCTTTCCAGCTCGGCATTGCGCTGCTCTATTTCGAATTTAGACTTGATCAACCGTACAAAGGTCATTGCAAATGCAATAAGATACAGGCGGGGGAAATAATCTGAGATCAGCAGCTTCCAATCGGTCATGATCTCATAAATACTTTCCTTGACAAACTCCCCCTCACGGAAAAGAGGCTCGGCAATATGAACGTTGATGATCCTGTCCAGGGCACATACAAAATAGGTAAAGATTACTCCAAAGACTATAAAAAGCAGATATCTGCCCGACCGGAAATACACCGGGATCAGGTAATAGTTTATAAAATATGCCGTGATAAGCAGAGGAATTATATGCTTCAGGTTCTGAAAAAATATACAAGTAAGATCATCGCTGTTGCCCGCTGCAAAAGATTGTATTAAGGTGATGCCTCCGAAGGAAACGATCCAGAATATCAGATGGTTAACAATGCGATTACCGGAAATTAATGGAAACGGAGTTTGATCTGCTGTGGCCATAAGATCAAATATACTTCTTAATAACCATCAGCCTGGAAAAAGTAGACGAAAATGGGGGATAGGAAGACAGATCTGCCGTAAAAGTAGATAAAAACGGGCTGGAGGGATTTTTGGCTTTCGGTCGCTGTGATCACCCGATCTGTCGATAATCCGGATAAGGCATGCTTCCCTGCATCAACTTTGCAGAAAAGAAACGTAAAACCATTTAAGATGAAAAAAATCTATAAAAGACTTTTAAGGATAACCCTGATACTATTGTCACTGTTTATTCTGTGGAAGGTATACGACCTTTCGAGCTGGGAAAGATCTCCTGAAGCTTCCTCATTACCCGTTACCACTCATATTTACGACAGGGAATACGCTTTATCCATAGATAAGGCCAGTAAATACCTGAAGGAAATTCCCGGAAAACTGAATGTACCTTCCTTCTCTGTGGCTGTAGGGATGAATAATAAGATCATCTGGTCTGAAGCCATCGGATATGCCAGGATAGAAGAAATGCTGGCTGCAAGCCCGGATACCAAATACCGGGTAGGGAGTACATCCAAAGCTATTACTGCAACAGGAGTAGCCAGGCTGGCAGATAAAGGAAAACTGGACCTGGATGCATATGTAGGAGACAGCATTCTGAATTATCCCAAAAAGAAATGGAATTTCACCACACGTCAGTTGATGAGCCATACGGCCGGACTTGGGAATTACGGGGATTTCCCGGTTAAGAGCTGGAAGTATACCCTTTGTAATTGTTATCACTTTCCCACGGTAAGGGAAGCATTGAATATTTTTAATGAAGCTGAACTTCTCTATGAACCCGGAACAGATTATGCATATTCTACCTTCGATATTGTCCTGTCCAGTGCTGTATTGGAACAGGCATCGGGAGAATCTTTTCTGCCGTATATGGAAAAGGAAGTTTTCCGTCCGTTAAAAATGACCAATACCCTTGGGGATCACAGTAAAGAAAATATAGAGCATCTTGCCGGATTTTATGAGACCAAAGGAAGGTCATACAGGGAATGGCGATCCATGGGACTGGTAGCCAATGATATTAACCTTAGCTACAAATGGGCCGGGGGTGGTTTTTTGTCAACTCCCAGCGACCTTGTAAAAATGGGGAATGCATACCTGAACGACACTGTTTTTATATCTCCGAAAATGAGAAAAGAATTCTGGACTCCCCAAAGACTTAGGAACGGAGAGATCAATGAACAACAATATGCATTAGGCTGGAGGTCCTATGAAGACTATACCTATGAACATATTTTTGATGGAGAGAAACCTGTATGGATGGTACACCACGGAGGGGTAAGCAAAGGCTCCATGAATTTCCTGGTACTTTTCCCTGAATATAGTCTTGTAATTAACGCTTCTATGAACGCCAGGGCCGAAAGTTTCGGCCTGTTCTGGACGGAAGTAATGAAACTGGCGGCTATTTTCCTGGAAACGGAAAATCAGTGATTAAAAAAAACTCATCCCTTATGGATCCTATCCTAAGGGATGAGCAAGTCAACAGCTTAATTCATCTCCAGTTTATAGATGTTTCCATCAAAACCGCAGATAAAAAGTTCATTATTATTATCGGTACCAAACGATGATATATTAAATCCAGTATCAATGATAAGATCGTTAACAACACTGTTATCCTGATTCAATGTCAGTCCCCAGATCCGACCCGAAACAAAGTCCGCATAAATATATTGCCCCTGAAGGGAGGGAAGGCTGCTTCCCCTGTAGACATACCCTCCGGTAACAGACAGATCTCCATTACTGTGATTGTACACAAAAACGGGTGCCGTTAAGCCATTTTGATTACAGGTATTCGCCTGAAAGCAATCATTTCCTTCCAGGATATTCCATCCGTAGTTATTTCCGCTTTCTATGATATCGATCTCTTCAAAATTACCTTGTCCCACATCTCCGACCCATAGCGTTCCGGTCTGAGTATCGAAGCTCATACGCCAGGGATTACGCAGGCCATAAGCAAAGATCTCTCCTCTTGCGGTATTATCATTGACAAATGGATTATCTGCCGGAATCGCATAATTGAGTCCCTGAGATACCTGGTCCACATCTATTCTCAGAATAGCTCCGAGCAGGTTGGCCCTGTTCTGAGCATTACCTTGCGGATCTCCTCCCGAGCCTCCGTCTCCGGAAGCGATATATAAGAATCCGTCAGGACCGAACGCAAGTTGTCCGCCATTGTGATTTGTAAACGGCTGAGGAATGGTGAGCAGAACAAGTTCACTCGAATCGTCTGCTGCATTTGCATTGGTTGCCGATACCTGAAAGCGGGATACAAAGGAAGCTCCGGCTGCTCCGGTATAGTTGACATAAAAATAACCGTTATTGGCATAGTCGGGGTGAAAGGCCATAGCCAGTAATCCCATTTCGTTATCCGAATCGTTTACAATACTCTGAATGTCCAGAAAAACAGAAGAAGTGGTAGTATCGGCTTCGTTATTGAAGACGCGTATCACTCCTCTTTGTTCAACTACAAATATGCGATCGGTATTGTCATTCGGACTCTGAAGGTCGACAGGTCGGTTAAAATTCAGGCCGGCAAAGGCATTTGTAACAGTCATTCCCGGAGTTGTTCCTTCATCATCGGTGGGCGTCCCGTCATCATCAGAACTGGAACCATTACAGGAAATAAATAGTGCCATACAAAGAAGGCACCAGTAATTAAGTAGTGTTTTCATAGCAGATATCAGTTAATGTTATGATTATTATAACGTTATATCATATAAAAATATTTAAAAATGAAGAACTTTTCCGTTAACGGGTAAAGATATCAAGGAAATAAGCAGTAAAAACAGCTTAGAAAGTGAGGATGGCCAGAACAATGGCAAGCATAGCTATTCCCAGGTGTTTAAGCCCTTTAACAAGCCAGCTGTTGGCTTCTTTTTCATGATTGGGATCCTGGGTGCTTTGATAAAGATCATTGTAATGTCCGGCATAACGAAAAGATTTGTACATAAAATAACCGAACAGGTTGGAGACTATGATCAGTATGGCCGGAATTAAAAAATACATGAGCTAAAGTTAAATAAAAAATAAAACAAATAGAACGAACAACAATTTAAATAACGGATAAACCGTACTATTTATTCCTGTTAGCATGAATTTTATTCAAGGAGCACCGTCTAAAAAAGCAGGCTTAGCCCGGAAATCCCCAGCAGTATCATAAGTACATTTTTAAAAGTACCGGCATTTAATTTTCCGTAGGCTTTCTTTCCGAGGAACTGAGCCAGGAGAAAGAAAGGAAAGATATAAAGAGAATTGATAAAGTGCTCTGCGTTAAGCATCTGATTATAACCCAACATAGGTACTCTTAATACCGATATAAGTCCCAGAATACCTATCATGGTAGCCCTGATAACCCTCATATCCTTTACCGTATCGTTTATGTAAATAATATAAACAGGACCGCCTGTAGAGAAAAGGCCCGAAACAAAACCACCTAATAAACCAAAGGGAGTTCCGCTTTTGGAGAAGACCGAAGTTTTCTGCTTTGCCAGATAGCTGTAGAGGACGTAGATAATAACAAAAATGCCCAATGCCTTTTTTAAAAGGACCGGTTTCCCGTAGCCCAGCACATAAACCCCTAATGCCAGACCGATTACAGTGGTAAGGGTTAGTTTTAATATAATTTTTCTATCGATATGTCTCCATTCTTTGGCTATCATAAACACACTGGAGAACAAGTAAAAAATAGAGATATAGGCAACCGCATCCGGAAGGTTCATGGCAAATAATAAGATCGGGAGGGAGATAAGAGCCCCCGCAAAACCGATCATGGTTTGAACAAAGAACCCGCAAAAAATTCCGATTATAGCTATTAGTAGGACTTCCAATATCTTCGTATTTGATTTATACAGGCAAAATTAAAAGGTCTTCAGTAGATTGTGAAGTGGTTTTTTATGTAAAATTGTATTTTTGATGTTGAAAAAATGGTTAACATAATTTTTTACCATGGAAAGCGCACTTGATAAAACAGACCTGAAAATAATAGAACTATTAAGGAATAATGCTAGGTACTCCTTTGCCGATCTGGGACGTAAAATATCCCTGTCGCCCTCCGCCGTTCGGGAACGGGTACAGCGCCTCGAAGACGAAGGGATAATTAGAAAGTATAAGACACTTTTCGACAGGGAAAAACTGGGTTATGGCCTGGAAGCCATTGTAATGTTAAAGTTGTTCAGCGGAAAACTCCAGGCATTTATGACTGCCGTTGATCAGTTTCCGGAGATCATGGAGTGCTATCGTGTTACCGGACCGCAGAATATCCATATGAAGGTAGTGTTGAAAGATCAGAGGCATCTGCAAAACTTTATCGACCGCCTTATTATTTATGGAGATACCACAACGCATCTGATCCTTTCCGACCTGGTTGAAAATGAGCATATAGAAAAGCCATTATCCGGTTGAGTTAAAATCATCTTTTTCCGGATAATGACTTTTCCTTACTGCACTAATCAGCCTACATAACTATCAATTTCCCTTTCATGACCTTGTGCAGGTTGCATAGGTAATCCGAGCTTTCAGTAATTACTTTTTTCCAGGATTCTCCCTTCTGTAAGGTAGAAGAGGACCAGGCTCCTTTTTTTTCTTCCGTCACGTCGTGCGGAAAGAAATCCTTATTGATCCAGATAACAGTATCTCCCTTTTTTACAGTGAGTTCTGCCGGAATAAATTTTAGTTTTTTGATCTCCACTATGTGGGTTTTTGGCTCAGGAGTTTTGTTAAGGGCTGTATATCCCATCCCCATAAATACAAACAGAACAAGAAAGCCCGGTACTAACAGTCTTTTCTTCATGATCAATATTTGCTTACTTTTTTCTGAACCATTTTTGCATGCTCCAGGTGTGCTTCTAGTGCCGGAAGGACATTAGTTAACAACTCTTTTAACTCGCTGTTTTCCGACTCCGGGATCAGAAGGTTTTTAATGGCCTCTATTACTGCTTCATGATAGGCAACTTCATTATCTATATATACCTGATCAAATTTTTTCTTACTTGCTTTCTGAAGCATCTTTTTTGTTTCTTTTGCTCCTTCCAGCAGCGACTGGCTTACGGCATTGTCCTTTGGGGTCACACTTAATTTTGTAACCAGGGCCACCGCCTGCTCTATAACTGCCTTATGGTCTGTAAGCATACGTTGCGCAAATTCAAGTACATCTTTGTTCTTGGATCTTTTCATTGCGATCTCGGCATAGCTGATATCAATTTGGTTGGCCACTACCGCTACGGAGGCAACCTCCGGATCGGATAATTTTGGATTTTCCTGGGAATAGGCAGAAAGACAACCAATAAGCATTAATGTCATTCCCGCCAGAATGTGCATTCTTTTTATAGTCCTCATTTTTATTTTTTTTTATGGTTAAACAAGTTTTAGATAAAAAAATGAGTTCCGGGTTACAAAACTTCCCGTTTTTTTAGCAAGATTATGTACATTCAGGGAGGTCTTATTCCATACTATTGTAATTCAAAGTTTCAAATGATGAAAATTGCACATATAACCGATATACATCTGGAGGAAGGGTTTCCGCTTAAGTATAGGATAGATGCCTATAGAAACCTGGAGAGCGTACTTCAGGATGCTTTGGAGAGAAATATAGATAGAATTATCATAGGCGGGGATCTTGGCAACACGGCCAGTAATAAAGCTTTTTTCTCCACATTAAAAAAGTATGATGAACAGGCAGAAATAGTGCTGGGCAATCACGATACCTATGCCGGGATCAGCATGCATTATTCCCATCATCTCAACCAGGGAAAGGGTAAACTTTACTATTCCTATGATGAGAGGTCCTTCAGGTTTGTTTTTATGGATTCTTCATCAGGGATCACAGATAAAGAACAAATGGAGTGGCTGAGACACCAGCTCGACACCGATAAAAAACTGTTGGTCTTTATACATCATCCTGTACTTGACAGTTATTCGCTAATGGACAGGAAATACGCTCTGAATGGGAGGGAAGCTGTTCAGGAAATATTCTCAGCTCATAAAAATGAAGTGTATATCTTTTGCGGGCATTATCATATGGGTGATGAACGGACACATGGAAACATCAGGCAGTATATCAGTCCGGCGGTTTCTTACCAGGTAGAAAAGGATCCGGAGCAGATCAGGATCAACAACAGTAATTTCGGGTATAGAATAATTGAGTTGAATGGTGATGAGTTACGGACTCATATAGTTGAATTTAAAACTTTGCTGAATGAAGGAGGTCTTTGATATTTTTAACAGGTGGTATAAAGAAGAACTGAATAACTCTTCCGAAGATATCCCCTCAGCTTGCTGTCTTTCGACCGTGGGAGAAGACGGATTTCCGAATTCCCGCTTTGTTTCCCTTAAAGAGATCTGCGATGAGCACTTTATCATTTGCGGACCTTTGAATTCCAGAAAAGGCAGGGAGATCCTTTCTTCAGATAAAGTGGCACTTACTTTCTGGTGGCCGGCAACCCAAAAACAAATACGTATTCAGGGTACGGTCTCGCTTATCTCTGAGGAGAATGCATCGGCTTATTTTAAAGAGAGAAGTTTTTCTTCTCAGGTAGTTTCCCATCTATGCAGGCAGGGAGAAGAAATATCCGATTACAACTCTTTAGAAGAGGAGTATAGTGACGCGTGTAAAAAGATGGAAGGGAAGGAAATGCAAAAACCGGAAAACTGGGGAGGCTTTAAGATCTCACCTCTTAGAATAGAATTCATGGAATTTAAAACGAGCAGACTCCATTACAGAGTATTATTCAGCAGGGAAGGGGAACAATGGAAAAAGAGTATTCTTCAACCCTGATCTATTGGGTTACCAAAGCCGATCTGTATTCATTCCAGTTTTTGTGAACAATAGACGGAATATTCCCTTCAATAGCTACAGCTCCCACATAAGATTCTTCGGGTTCGAAGGAAGCGAGGGTCCATTTTAGCTTTTCGTCAGGATCCCATTTGGTTTGAAGGAGTTCCGCTTCTTTACCGGGCTCCAGGCTTACGGCGAATTCGTGCAAAGGAAAGGACAGGCCACTTCCTTTAGCCTTGATAAAGGCCTCTTTTCTCGTCCAGCAATTAAAAAAAGCGTTGGGATGTACTTCTTCCTTCAGGCTCAGCAAGGCATTTACCTCTTCTTTGGAGAAAAAGTTTTTGGCAATATCCTTTAATTCGATATCGTCTTTTATTTTTTCTACGTCTACTCCGATACTGAGATCATGTACAAAGCCAAGTACTATGGCATCTCCCGAGTGCGACAGGTTAAATCTCAGAGAAGTGGAATCATCAAGGTGGGGTTTTCCGTGTGATCCGTATTGAAACCGGATTCCGGATGGGTCTGTTTGCAGGTAGCTGCCGAGCAATGTCCTCAAAGCCCCTTTGGCAATGACAAAACAATGACGGTCTTTGGCAAAATAAAACTTCTCAGCTCTTTTCTTTTCATCTGCGGATAGTAATTCCCCGAATTGTTTAAGCAGTGCCTTATTCTGATCAATACTTATATGCCAGATATGCGCACTTTGCGGTTTCAGTTCAATCCTGTTGAAGGAAATCGGATTCATCGGCTTTCTTCTATACAGTTTTCAATTCTTTCGCCTACAAACTTAACATCAGGCTCCTCAAAAAGAGTACGGTGACTCCCCTCAGAGTAAAGTGTATTGACTCCTTTCAGGGCCAATCGCTTCCAGGAACGGATAAACTCCCTGTTCATGATAGGATCGTCTTTTTCGGTAAGGATCAGAGATACTTGATCATTAAAATCCTTCCACTCATATTTTTTGTAAATGGTAACCAGGTTGGCCTTTAACTGCTGAAGGTCTCTTTCGTACTTATTGCCGAATAATGTGGTTATAAGAGGTTTGACATATCGGTTGTACCGGTCTGTAAACATCATCCCCAGCGCTTTGAAAGGTGTCTTTATCATTCTTTTGGAAAGAGTGAGCAATCGCATTTTTATACGTGTAATGGTCATAAGGCTTTCCTGCTCTGCCATAGTATCTATGACGATCAGATTAGCCTTTTCTCCCAGCTTTTCCAGCTGACGCACCATTTCAATCCCAATGGCAGTACTAAAACAGTAAACCATGATATTGTAAGGGCCTTTATGCTGAATTGACTTCATCTCCGTAAGATAATCCGAAGTCATTTCCTCTATACTGGTATGCGCATATTCCCGTCCGTCTATACCTGAAGGCTGAACCGCATAAACCGGCCTTTCGGCATCCAGATGGGAGGGAAGGAGGTTGTAAAAGAATACATGTCCTCCACCTGCATGAATACAGAACAGGGGAGTTTTAGATCCTCCGGCCCTGATAGGCACCAGGTATTTCCAGGAGTTCTCTTCCTGCTCACCTTTACTGATAAACTCTGCAATGGAAGCAATTGTTGGATGCTCCAGCAGGGTAGTGGGGGCGAGTTTTATATTGATCTTTTTCTCAATAACCGAGAACATCTTTACCGCCAGCAGCGATTTCCCGCCTATTTCAAAAAAGTTATCGTGTATTCCGATCGAACGGGCCCCGAAGAGGTCTTCCCATACTTCCAGTAATTGCAACTCCAGCTTATTCCTCGGAGCAACATAATTTTTGGAGGATACGGCCGATCTTGTTTTCTTTTCTTTAAGCACTTCTTTCTGAGGAGCCTCAGCTTTCTGGGAAAGCCCTTCTAAAGTCAGATCCTTATCGGCAGCTAAAGCATGCAGAAGTGTTGTGAGTTCCTTTAAAAACCACTTTACGGATGATGGTTTAATGATCTCTGAAAAAGTAAGCAGTTTAAATTTTGTGTGTTTTCCGGGCACTACCACCAGTGTAAGCGGGTAGGTAGAGGTGAGGCCGCTCTTAAAATCGCTGATCTCAAGTTCCCCGCCCTGGGAGTCTTCCCACGGGAAATTTTCAAAAATAAGAAGACTGTCAAACAGAGGAAGAGCTGCAGGTCTGTCTATCCACGACATAACCTCATCCATAGTAATATGTTCGTGTTTTCTGGCTTGCTGTTGCTGATCCTGAATGGTTTTTAACCAGCCTGAAACCGTATCATTACCATTGATAAGGATTCTAACGGCCTGTACATTCATAAACATCCCGCTCAGAAGTTCTATGTTAGGAAAATTTGCAGAACGTCCTGAAACCGTTGTACCATAGGTAATATCCTCGCTTTCAAAATAACGGCTTAAAAGGAGTGTCCACAATCCCTGGATCAGGGAATTAGGAGTTATTTTTAATTGCCTTGCCAGGCTGTAAAGTTTATTCGTATCCTCTTCCGATAATTGTATCTCATCGGAGATGGCATCCTTTATTTCGGTTTTGCTTTCCCGTTTATCAAACAGATTGGCTTGTCCGAATCCGGAAAAGGTCTTTTCCCAGAACTCCCTGGCTTCCGAACTGTCATGTGTTTTTGTCCAGTTAAGATAGGATTTATAGGAAGGTAGTGCTTCAAGTACCGGTGCTTTATCTTCCGAAAAAGCCTGGTAATAAGCAAAGACATCTTTTAAAATATTATTGGAAGACCAACCGTCAAGAAGCAGGTGATGACAAGGCCATAAAAGGCAGAAAACATCCTTCTCCATTTCAATAAGGGTGATGTTAAGTAAAGGCCCTTGCTCGAAATCGGTTCCCGCTTCACGATCCGTAGCTTTTAGTTTGGAAAGTTCTTCCTCCTTTTTTTCTTTGGAATAAGTTTTCCAGTCTAAATACCTCCAGTTCATCGACTTTTCGGGATGAACCAGCTGTACCGGTTTTTCAATATTCTTCCAGTGTACTGTGGTTCTCAGTACCTGATGTCGTTTTATTGTATGCTCCCATGCTTTCTCCAGCAGGGAGGTATTTAAAAAACCTTTCAGGCTACACTGAACGTGCAAAAATCCCTGATCATGAGAAGCAGACAGATAATGAAAAAGCAAGCCCTGTTGCATATTCGTAAGAGGGAAAATGGCTTCTATCTTAGGTTTTTTGGCTGTATCCATATTAATTATATTCCTTGCATTAGATTATCCAGATCTTCCTGGCTCAAACCGGCCTCGGGAAAATCGGATGGGGTATATTCTTCTGTATCCGTAGATGTACAGTGTTTTATGATATTCTGTAAATTGTCTTTAAAAGCCCCGGTCAGTTCCGACAGTGTTGTTTCCTTATACAACTCCCTGCTGTAACTCCAGTTCATTTGCAGCTTTCCTTCTTTTACAAAGGCATTGATCTCAATTTTATAGTTGCGTTCACTTTCGGGAGACCTCGTATCTTCTGTAATTTCCTTAAAACTTAAACCAGTTTCATCGTTCATATCCTCCTGATTCCCCAAATAATTGAAAACTACCTGTGGTTGCTGATCAAGGCTTTCTTCTCCAGAAATGTATCTCAGGATCCCGTAGCCGGTTCCGTCGTTCGGAACACTTCGTATTTTTTCTTTGATGCTTTTTATCTTCAGTCCTGTATCATTACCCACCTCTCGCTTAAAAGTCAGGGGGAAATAGGAAGTGAACCATCCTACCGTATTGGATATATCGGGTTGAGTAGCTTCCGACACCCGACCGTGTTTTTCCAGCCCCAGACAGAAGTGTTCTGAAGAGGCCCAATTACATATCGTTTCCTGTAGTGCACAGATAAGCAACTCATGAACCTTGGTGTTATACCTGGTGTTGGCCTCATTTAAAAGCGTTCGGGTATTTTCCTTATCAAAACTATCCGTAAGTACCTCTATGCTGCTTTCCTGAACAACCGAAGTTTCGATATCGAAATCCTGCGGCAGGGGAGCAGCATCATTTTCCTGGGCCTTCCAGAATGCTATTTCTTCCTGTATTTTCTCAGACTGCGACTGCTTTAATAAATGGTCTCCCCATGCTTTTATAGAAGATGTTTTCTTTTCCAGCTCTTCTGTTTGTCCGTTCAGGCTGATGAGATCTTTAATAATTACCTTCCATGAGATCATATCGGTTACCAGGTGATGAGCCAGGAGATAAACTTTGTTGTTCTGCGTATCCCCACAGTCAAAATACAGGCATTTAAAGAGAGAACCTTCTTCCAGCCTGGTTTCCTCCTGTACTTTTACAAAGAGATCGTTGATTTGCTGTTCCTGCTTGTCCCGATCTTTTGCATTGCTGAGATCGAAATAGCGGAAAGCATTTACTTTATCCTGAGTTAATACCTCAGCTTTCCATTCGCTTCCAGTGTTCCTAAAACTAAGGCGAAATGCGTCATGACGGCGGATCAATGTTTTTATATAGTCTTCAACCTGTTGTCTTTTGGGTTCTTTATTTCCGGTTACTTCAACAGCCTGATTCCAGTAATGAGGAGCGTTTTTATGAGTGTCAAAGAACCAATGCTGTATAGGGGTCAGTTCAACTTGTCCTTCTATTGCCTTTTCTTCCGTTTCAGTATTTGCGTCCTGGCTTTTGGCAAAGAGGGCCAGTTCGGCTATGGTCTGATTGTCAAAAAGCTGATTGGCCTGTAATTCGATTCCCGCTTTCCTGGCTTTGGCTATGATCTGAATACTGAGAATGGAATCGCCTCCAATCTCAAAGAAATTATCATTAACACTGATAGGGCTGAAGTTCAGGACTTCTTCCCATATTTTAATTAGTATCTCTTCAGTTTGATTACTCGCCTCCGCAAAACCGGCCTGTGTATCTTCCTGTATCTCTGCGGTTGACGGTAGGTTCTTTCTGTCTACTTTTCCATTCGGAAGCACCGGTATTTTGTGCATAGGTATAATAACGGAAGGGATCATATAGTCCGGTAATTCTCCTTCCAGATAGGTTTTAAGCTGCTCTTTTTCGAAGGATCCCTTCCCCTGAACATAGGCAACAATACGTTTCTTTTCTTCAGAAGAAACCTTTTCAGACTTAGACCGTATTAACTCCTTGAGGTTATTGAGAAAAAGCTCCCTGGCCTCCGGTGATAAGCTGTCTATCCTGTATTTTATATCTGTTTTTTTCATTTTATCGCTTTAACCACAACAATAGAATTCGCCCACCAGGTGTCCTTAACATCTTCAGGCATCTGGAGAGAAACGACCTGTATCTGAAAAGAAGAAAAATGCTTAAGCAGCAGGCGTTGATGTTCCCTGCTAAGCGAATCGATCTCATTGGAGAAATAAGTAAAGGAACCTCCCGGCTTCAGATGTGCGGAAGCATGCGGAAAGAAATGCTCCGCAAAGGTGATACTTTCATTTACGTATTTCATATATTCTTCTTCATTCAGAGGATAGGTGTGAAAAAAGATCCCGTCAAAAAGCCCCAGGTCATCAATAGTGTCCTGCCAGAGGCCCCTGACCATCCTGATATCCTTTCCTTCGTATTTCTGTTTCCATTGATGATATGCATCTATAACACTGTCATTACATTCCATTATGGTATGGGAGTCTACCTGATGCTCCTGTATCATATCTGAAGATATACCTCTTCCGAAGCCTATTTCCAGAATATCTCCTGAACGGTCGCAAACAACATCGGCCATGGTCTGCATAACCGGGATCTGCCAGTCTTCCATGATCTCCTGCTCGCTGAGTTCCCCCTGGCTGCGATCGTCCATAGAATGTGAGGTGGAGCCGGCAACAAAATGCTTGGCCTGTTCGTGAATGGCAAACAGATCTGCGGTAAATTCCTTTAACGCACGGTTTACTACCGCACCCCGCTGCATCTGCCGGGGAGGATTGATAAATGTATCCCGGTTAATGGTAATATTTACCTCAAAATCTTCAGATCTTCTTACTCTTTTCATATTTTATTTCAACTTAAACGGTCCAATACGGCAATCTTTTCTTCTGCATCCAGATTCTCATAAGCCCCGAGGACATCATTTATTTCTTCTTCTGTTAAATATTTTTGCAGGATAGCCACCAGATCCTCGGTAGTATGCTCTCCGAGTTTTTCCGGATCGGGCATTTTCCTGTTGTTTTCGATCAATACGATGGCTTGTTCAACTGATTCAAAGCGAAGGATATGCTGCTCGATCTCATCGAGTTCTATTCTATAACCTCTTACTTTTACCTGCTGATCCTTTCTTCCCAGGAATTCAATATTGCCTTCACTGTTATACCTTACCAGGTCTCCTGTTTTGTAGATCCTCTCAGATGAGGAAGCTTCAAACGGATTGGGAATAAATACCTGAGAGCTTAGTTCCGGTTTATGAAGATAGCCCTTTGCCAGGCCGATACCACCGATATACAGTTCTCCCACGGCTCCGTAGGGAACTCTTTCCAGCAGTTCATTCAATATATAGATCTCGGCATTAGCCACTGCTTTTCCGATCGGGATACTTGTTTTTGCATCTTTTTCCCGAATGCGATGCGCAATACACCAAACTGTCGCTTCCGTCGGTCCGTATTCGTTATAAAGTGCGGTTTGCGGTAAGCGCTCAAAATGCTCGCTCACCAAAGAAGCCGGGCAGGATTCTCCCGCAACCATTACTGTGGTCAGCGAGGAAAGCCGTTCAGGATCTCCGTAACTGAGAATGGTAGAATAGAGAGAGGGAAGCATCAGGGTATGACTTACCTTATGTTTGCTGATAACTTCTGCAATGCGGTCCGTATCTTGTTCCATACGGTCTTCGGAAATGACCAAACACCCTCCGCTGCATAAGGTCCAGAATAAGCCTGCTTTGGAACTGTCAAAGGAAATCGATGACATAAGCAGGAAACTCTCCGGATCACTACCGTAGAAACCGGTCCTTGAAAGTGTAGAATTTACAATGTTTCTATGACTGACAGGTACTCCTTTGGGCTTTCCGGTACTCCCGGAAGTATAAATAACATAAGCCGGATCCGTATCCTTTGTCTGCGGTAATTCTTTCTTATTTGCTTTTTTATTATCGACACATTCTTCAATGCTGAAAGTTTGTATATGAGAACTCT
Source organism: Leptobacterium flavescens (assembly GCF_010671605.1). Classification (GTDB taxonomy): domain Bacteria; phylum Bacteroidota; class Bacteroidia; order Flavobacteriales; family Flavobacteriaceae; genus Leptobacterium; species Leptobacterium flavescens. The sequence continues at coordinate 419,322 of NZ_JAABOO010000002.1, read as the reverse complement.
CCAGAGAGGAAAGTAAACTATCCTGTGTAAGCAGGATATAAGCCTTGGCATCGTTCAGTATATAGTCAATACGCTCTGAGGGATAAGCCGGATCTACTGGTAGATAAGCGGCTCCTGCCTTTAATATTCCCAATAGCCCGAGGACCATTTCTGCGGATCGCTCAATACATAAACCGATAATATCTTTTCTCTTGACACCTTTCTTCATCAGGGAAAAAGCAATTGTATCAGCTTTTTTGTTGAGTTCCTCATAGCTGATTTCCTTATCCCCGAAAACCAAAGCCGTTTTCTGCGGATGCTTTTTCGCCTGTTCTTCTATATAGTGATGAATTCCTTTGTTTTTTGCAAATACCCCATCAAGGGAAGTAGTGTATAACTCTTTTTCTTTTTCCGATAACATGGGAATCCCGGATATCGGTCCGTTTGTATCTTTTAAAATGCCTTCCAGCAGTAATTTGAAATGCTCGTGCATCAAACTAATGGTAGAGCTTTCGAAAAGATCGGTCGAATATTCGAAAATCGATGATAATACTCCTTTGTTTTCCGAGATATAAAGGGTAAGATCGAACTTGGAAACCCCGCCGTCTAAAGGAGAATGGGAAAGTTCCAGCTCCTCTCCGAACGATTCGGCTTCAGGAACCGAATGATACAGGAACATGGTCTGAAAGAACGGATTTATGCTCAGCGACCTTTCCGGGTTCAATTCCTTCACCAGGATATCGAAAGGAACATCTTTATTGGAAAAAGCTTCCAGGGTAGTTTGCTTTACCGATTTTACCAGGTCTAAAAAACTGATATTATGAGACAGTTTTGTTCTTAGGACCACGGTATCGTTAAAAAAACCTATCAGATCTTCCAGAGCCACCTGGTCTCTGCTGGAAATAGGGGTTCCTATAAGCAGGTCTTCCTGTTCCGTATATCTGAATAAAAGTGTATAAAAAACACTTAGCATAACCACATATGGAGTGGCATCTATTTTTTTACATAGTTCAAGTAATTCTCCGGAAAACTCCTTCGAATAGTGTTGTTCGTGAAAAGAACCTTCAAAACTGGGTTTGATCTTCCGCTGAAAATCGGTCGGTAAATTCAGGAATGGGATATCTCCTGCAAGTTTTGATTTCCAATAATCCAGCTGTGGCTGATCTACTCCCTTCTTTCGTTGCCAGTAGGCGTAATCCCTGTATTGTATTTCCGTTTTTACCGATTGAGGATGATCTCCGTTACAAAATGCCCTGTAATAGGTGCTCAGCTGATGCCTCAGTACTCCCATAGACCATTTATCAGTAATGATATGGTGCATGCTCAGAATAAGGATATGATCGTCCTCTGTTAATTTTATCAGGCTGGCCTTTAACAAGGAGCCTTCCGATAATTTGAAAACGGTCTGAGAATCCTTCAGCGCGATCTGCATAGCAGCTTCTTCGGCTTCGTCCGGACTCAGATTACTTTTGTCGTATCTGGAAATATCCAGATCGGTATCCGGGTTTATGACAATATGTGTCTTTCCTGACTCAAGACGATAATTGGATCTTAAGATATCGTGCTGCTCATATACCAATTTCAGGCTGTTGAGAAGCGCTTCCTCATTTAGCTTCCCCTTTAATCTGTATAACTCCGTATAATTGTAAAAGGGGTTTTTAGGAAATAACTGCTGAAGGAACCACAGTCGTTGCTGCCCGTAAGACAAGGGGATGGAAACTCCATCGGCAACCTTGCTTATTCCTTTGGTTTCAGGTTTTTTGCTCCTGTTTTTCCATCGGGCTAACAATGAACTTTTTTCTATATGAGACCCTTCTTCTTTTTTCACGATCTTTAGTTGCAATTTATTGTTCGGATAATCCTTTCGGATTACATATATAATTTACGAAAAAACCATCTTATGGGTTTTGTCCTGTCTTTTATCTGAGACCCAGGAATACCGCTGCCCGGTAAAGCAGGGATCTTATGGAATCTTCTACACCCAGGTTTACGTCAAACACTCTTTCTACCACCCAGTAGAGGGAGATAAAAATAAGGAGGACCGAACCATAGGACAGGATCCTTGGGTAAGTCCTGAATTTCCTGATCAGGTAAAGCACCGGGAAGATCAGGAATATAATAGCTACCTGACCGATCTCCACTCCGATATTAAAACCGAGAAGGGAAAGGGTGAGGAACTCATTCTTAAGCCCAAGGTCGCCGAGAACACTGGCAAAACCAAATCCGTGAAACAACCCGAAAACAAAAGCAATTACCCAATCTCTGCCTTTAAAAATAGGCCTGATATTATGGTAAGCTGCCAGTCCTATAGACAGTGCAATAACAGACTCTACAAGCCTGGAGGGTAAATTCACGATCTGAAGAGCTGCAAGGCTCAGGGTGATGGTATGTGCAATGGTGAAAAAAGTGATCACCTTGATGATATAAATAAATGCCGGTTTGAATCGCTCTACAGGAGCCCATTTCCCTACAGACTCGTTGGCTTCCCTCACTCTGCGTACAACCGAAGGAAGGATCAGGGCCAGAAGGAAAAGAATATGATCCAGTCCGATCCAGATATGCCAGACTCCTTGTTTTATCATGGCGATAAAACCTTTGGTTACCGAAGCTTCCGTAAGTGAAAGCGTGGAAGTGGTTTTTCCGGGTTTGAAATCAAGGGAAATAATAGCTTCGTTATTGATAACTCCTGCTTTCCAGTTGTATTCAACAACAAGATAGCCTCTGTGTTTCGGCGCTTTGTCAAATACGGCGCTATAGGTAACATCCAGAGCATCCGGAAGACTGCTGATACCTTCAAGTTTGAAGTGCAGCTGAACAAAATCTCCCAGGTTGGTCGGAAGTATGGAAACATCGCCCAGTACTACCTTGTGAGGCCCTAAAGCAGAGCTGAATGCAGAATTCTTAAGGAAGTAAGCTTTGATCTGTGAAATATAAGGTTCCAGGTCGTCCGGGCTTGTTCCGTTGGTCTTAAGCCCCCATCCGAAAACCTTGTTCAGGTCTCTTGTCTGGACCTCAAAACGACCTTCAATTCCGTCTTTCTCATACACTCTGAGGAAAATATAACTTTGTTCCGATACGTGTGCAGATCCTAAAGAAGGAAGCATCAGAAAAAGGATCAGAAGTAATTTGAATATTCTTTTTTTCATTGTGATTGATTATTTTTTCAGATTATCTCCGGTATTTAACTCCTATTTTAATTCGGCAGGAACTTCTTTTAAAAGGAAATGATAAGGATTCTTGGCATCCTCCAGGATACTTTCCATCTCAAGTTCATTCCCTATTCCTAATTGTTTTGCCAGTCTTAAGAACAGATTCATAACCACCTGGTCTTCGAGAGCCCATCCGGTAGAATCGAATACACTTAAGTTGTCTTTTGCGTAATTATATTTGGATGGATCCTGAACTACTTCAACCAGCTCAGGTCCGATATCACTGGTCTTCATCTGCTGGCATTCGCCTTCAATAATGGCTTGCTCCCTGAAATCAGGACATACCAGGCTGGATTCCAGAAGTTCCAGGGGTAATTCTATCTTCCCCGGAAAATCAGAACCTACTGCATTTATGTGTAGTTTGGGATTTACTTCCAGTTTACTGAACAAAGGCCCGGCTCCTGTATCTATTGAAGTAGCCGTACATACGATATCGGATTTGGTAAGAATGGTCTGCATATCGGCCTGAATGAACTCTACATTCAGCCCCAGCATCTCACATCTCTGCGGAAGAGAGTTCATTGCTTCCTCATCACTATCGTATATAAATACTTTTTGAATATCGAAAACCCTCGAGAGCCCGTGCAACTGTGTTACAGCCTGGGCTCCGCAACCGATAAGCCCCAATGTGGAACTATCACCATCGGCCAGAAGGCGGCTGGCAACTGCAGATGCAGCTCCCGTACGAAGTGCGGTTAATAATACCCCGTCCACAACTCCTTTTAAATGACCGGTGGTCGTATCGTAAGAAGAAATGGTGGAGAGAATGGTCGGTAAATCAAATTCTACAGGGTTCTTAGGATGATACCCCACAACTTTGATCACAACTTCTTTTTCTTTGGAATGTACAGGCATCCATTCTACTAGCCCGGAATAGGGATGATCGTAGTGGAAACCAGACCTGGCCGGAATGTCAATTCTTTCGGGTGTAAAGTCGGCTATTGCCTGATTAAGCTCGGCTATCAACGTATCCATCAACTTGTCTAATCCGTATCGCTCAACAACGGTTTGTACATCAATAGCGGTTAGAACCAAGGTTTTGTTATTTTGTGACACCATGTTGGTTTTAGTTTTCTCTTCTTACGTAAATAGCAGGGGGTGGGTTTGGTTTTTTTAAAAATTTTAACATTTAATTTAGGAAAAAACCGAAAGAAGAAGATAAAAAGACTATGTCCTTCATGTTTATTACGAGGAAATGCATTATTGGTGTTTTTTTTATTTGAAAATCAGGAAATTGTTATTTCCAGAACCAGCTCTCTCCGGATCTCCTGATAGCCCTTTTCTTCGGAATAATAGGTGGTTATCTGAACAACACGTATAAAACTGATCTTATCCTCAGGTTGGGAGGAAGGATCCCCGGAAAAGGTCCATAAAAGATCGGGAGCTTTTAAGAAACTCAGATAAGATGTGTTTGTGTTTTTCTGATTCCTGTGAGATGTGAAGTCCCTTACAAAGTCTACAAAGGCTTCTTTTTGCTTTTCATTATAGATTGAGTAGCCGTGTTCTTTTTCAAATTCAAGGATCTCCTCAACAGACCTGGATGTATTAAAAAAGCCGCTTACCTCAGGATCACCGGTGGCACCCCATACGATGCCCAGTCTTGGGGATCTGTTCAGATAATTAAAATTGCTTAATGTAAACTGATAATCATAAGGAGAAAAGAAATCCGGCCCCAGTTCATATACTTTTCCACTTTCTGTCTCCGCTTCAAACCGATGTGTATAACTCATAGGAACATCATGCCATACCAATTTTACCGGCCTGTTCCACACATAGGCAGTAAGGATCAGGAATACGGAAAGCATAAAATACAGAGGTTTGAAATATGGGCTTCCTTCGAAGATTTCCTTTTTTAGGAGGAAAAGGAGGAAAAACAGATGTATAAGCATCCACTTCCAAAAAAGTATTCCGGTAAAAACAAAGATCCCCAGGTGAAGCATAATCAACCCCATAAGAAGGTACCTGCTGAGTTTTAACCTTAGGAAAAAAAGAATAAGTCCGCACTCTACAGCGAGTGTAAATATTTTTAATGGCAGATTAAACCAGCCCAGGCTTTCTGCCAGATTATTTATGGTATCTCTGTTTAAACCGGCAAGCCAGCCGTTTGAATAGGTGGCCGGAAGTAAATATTTTATCTGATTGTTCAGGATCCATTCCGGATTGAATTTTCCCAGTCCTGAAAAAAAGTAGTTGCTCGCAAGGATACAACCGGCCAGATACAGAAAAGCGGTAAAACTAAAGTAGCCGGTGAGGATCCGGAAAAAGAAAAAGGCAAGGAATAGTAGTAATAACTGCAGGAGGAACAGGGGATCTGCCAGGGAGAAACCCATGAGTACTTCAAACTGACCGATCATAGCCAGTACGGCAATTACAAAAGGAATTAAAAAGACCGGTCGCCAATACACCATGCCGAAAAACACCAGAAGTAACAGGCGATCTGTTAAATGACTCTGATCGAAGAAATAGTTGTAATCATAAAAAGTATATCGCCAGGTCAGAATAGCTGCAATGAACAAAAGAAATTTACGCAGTAAACTCCCTTTGTCCAGATCTTCCCATTTTAACAGAAGGTGCTTGTTCAGAACAACCAGCGTTAAAAGTACCGCTCCTAACAGAATGTAATTATTCCATATTTTATACAGTATTCCTGCGTAAATAGATGGTTCTTCATAAGCTTCAAAGGAAAGTGTAGCCAATCTGAAAAACAGGGTTTTCAGCAAAAAGTAAATGACGATCAAAGAGAAAAAACGAACAGAGGAACGTATAAATCCGCTCCAACGTCCGGTTCCCTCCGCATTCCATTGGTGAAACCATTGTTTTTTGAGGGAAGTCAATGTGCTGAAAAAGGATCCGATAGTTGAAATTTTAACGAATTATAAAACCATTCCATAACAAATTACGTAAAAGTAATCGAAACTTAATCGATATAAAGTGGTGAAGCATCGTAAATCTTTGCTTCTTTGGGCAGATGAAGTTAATTTAAAAAATTGAATACTAACTAAATATATAGATGTTTTGGATTTTTCCTGGACAAAAGAACAACTGGACTATAGGGACAAGGTCATAGATTTTGCCAAAGAGAACTTAAACAACGACCTGGTAGAGCGAGACAGAGACCTGGCCTTTTCCCGTGACAACTGGGAAAAGTGTGCTGAATTCGGAATTCAGGGCCTGGCAGCACCTTCCGAACTGGGAGGAGCCTTTAAAGAGGTAGATATCCTGACCGCTACTCTGGCAATGGAAGGATTAGGCTACGCCTGCAGGGATAATGGGTTATCACTGGGACTTAGCGCGCAAATATGGACTGTACAGCTACCACTTTTACAGTTCGGAACCGAATATCAAAAAGAAAAATACTTAAAGGCAATGGTGAGCGGGAAGGCAATAGCCTGTCATGCCCTGACCGAACCCGAAGCCGGCTCCGATATTTTCAGCATGAAAACCCATGCAAAGAAAGTAGACGGGGGATATATTATTAACGGAAGCAAACGTCTGATCACCTTAGGACCTGAAGCCGATATAGCATTAATATTTGCCAATGTAAATCCCAAAATGGGAAAATGGGGCGTAACGGGCTTTATTGTAGAAAAAGGGACCAAAGGTTTTAGACAGGGAGAAAATCAGGCCAAAATGGGAATGAGAACCGTTCCCCTGGGAGATCTTTATTTTGAAGATTGCTTTGTTCCCGAAGAAAACCGCCTTGGAAAGGAAGGAGCGGGATGGAGTATAACTACTCATTCTCTCGAATACGACCGTTGTGGTATCCTGGCCTCTCAGTTGGGGGCAATGGAGTATCAATTGGAGAAGAGTGTCGAATTTGTAAGGAACAGAAAGCAGTTCGGTAAGTCCATCAGTGAATTCCAGTCGGTGTCCAATCGCATTGCTGATATGAAATTACGTCTGGAAACTTCCAGGCTTTTACTTTATAAGGTAGCCTGGTTAAAGAGTCAGGGAAAATCGGCTATGCTCGAAGCAGCTATGTTAAAGTTGCAGCTCAGCGAAAGCTTTGTGGCTTCCAGTCTGGATGCTATAAGGAATATGGGGGGAAGTGGCTATTTGACCGATTTTGAAATCGAACGAAATCTTCGGGATTCCGTTGGCGGAGTGATCTATGCCGGAACTTCCGATATCCAAAGAAATATTATTTCCGAACTCATGTATGCCGACAGTGCCCTGTCAAAAAAATAAAATGATATATAATTTACCTCAAATATTAGAAAGATCTGCTAAGCTGTATCCCGAAAAGACAGCTTATAGCTTTGTTACGGGATCTTTAAGCTATTCCGAACTCAACGAAAAAGCAGCTCAGCTATCTGCATTCCTTCTCCGTCAGGGGGTCAGGAAAGGGGATAGGGTAGGTATTTATATGAATCGTTGCCTGGAAACAGCAATTGCCGTATACGGTATAATGGGATCAGGAGCGGTTTATGTTCCGCTTGATCCGGCTGCTCCGGCTGCGAGGACGCGTTTTCTTTTAAAAGATTGTGATATTCGCCATCTGATTAGCATTCCTGGACAATCCAGAGCTTTGATAAACCTGCTTTCCGAAGAAACGGGATTGGTTTCTGTTATCGGGCTTAAGCAGGAAATGGCTGTTCGCACTTTTTCCTGGGAAGATGTATTCAGGGATAGAACTCCTTTTAAAAGACCGGAGATCCTCGGGAAAGACCTGGCGTATATTATGTATACTTCCGGATCTACGGGAGCTCCGAAGGGTATTATGCACACTCATAATAGTGGCCTGGCTTATGCAAAACTATCTGCAGAACTTTACGACTTAAATGAGAAGGATGTAGTGGGAAGTCATGCACCCCTGCATTTTGATATATCGACTTTCGCGTATTTCTCGGCACCCTTGGCAGGTGCTTCTACCATTATTGTTTCGGATGCTCATATAAAATTACCGGCCAGTCTTTCTCAATTGATGGAAAAAGAAAAAATAAGTGTCTGGTATTCCGTACCTCTGGCTTTAATACAGTTATTGCAGAGAGGAGTACTCGAAAAAAGAGATCTGAGTTCTCTGCGCTGGGTATTGTTTGGAGGGGAGGTCTTTATTTCCAAATACCTGCTTGCATTGATGAAAATGTGGCCACATGCCCGTTTTAGCAACGTTTATGGCCCGGCCGAGGTTAATCAGTGTACATTCTATCACCTGGAAAACCCACCGTCGATCAATGAAGAGATACCCATCGGAGAAATATGGAATAATACGGAAGCCAGGATCCTGGATGCAAATGATAAGGAAGTTAAAAAAGGAGAAACAGGTGTACTGGCTATACGAAGCGAAACTATGATGCTGGGCTATTGGAACAATCCGGAGTTGACGGAAAGATCCCTGTTCAGAGAAAAAACTACCGAAGGTTTTGAATCTGTCTATTTTAAAACCGGGGATATGGTAAGAAAGAATGAAAAAGGAGAGTTGATGTTTGCCGGCAGAAATGACAGACAGGTAAAGATAAGAGGGTACAGGGTAGAGCTGGATGAGATCGAAGCCCTTCTGAATGCTCATGAAAATATCGAGGCTTCGGCAGCATTTACAACAGAATCAGATAACGATGGAAAGGAGATCACAGCTGTGGCCCTGACCGATAACGAAAAAAAATACGATAGCACGGCCATAAGGGTCTACTGTGAGGATCATCTTCCTGCTTATGCTATCCCAACTAATATATATGTATTTGAAGAGTTCCCGAGGACCTCTTCCGGCAAGATTGACCGGATAAAACTAAAAGAAACGATTACAGAAAAACGCTATGAATAGAATTTTGATCAATTACATCAGCGGAGAATTAATTGGCGGAAGTGAAGATGTTGCCATTAATGCTGATGATGACCTGTTAGGAAGCGGATTGGTGGATTCATTGGGAATGATGAAACTGGTTTTATTTATTGAAAATGAATTTCAGCTTAAGATTCCGCCGGAAGATATGACCATAGAGAATTTTATGACTGTTGAATGTATTTCGAATTACCTGGAGACCAGGATTCAAAATAATACTGCAACTGTAAAATGAAACCTGAGACTATAAATAAGGAAAAGCTTTTACCGCTTACACAAAGCCAGTTGCTGATGTGGGCCGGGCAAAAATTGTATCCCGATGCTCCCTTCTACAATATGGCACATTCTTTTGATATAGAGGGAAGGATAAATACGGATATTTTTCAGAAGGCATTTGCGGAACTGATTGTGAGTTGTGATGCTTTGAGAACTGTTTTCCGGGAAGAAAACGGCTTACCGGGTCAATATATACTTGCCGAAGTTCCCTTTGAGCTACCCCTGATGGATTTTAGCGGAAAGGATGAACAAAGTATCAGACAGTGGTTACAGGAAAGAAGTGAACAGATATTTGACCTGGACAGGCCCCTGTTCGATTCGGTATTGATCAAAGCAGGAGAAGAACGCTTTATCTGGTTCCTTAACCTGCATCACCTGGTCACCGATGCTACTTCTTCCACAATTCTATATGAAGCAATGAATAAATTGTATACTTCTTTTCTTGAAGGAAATGAGGAGGATAGAGCGGCAGAAGTGTTTAGCTTTGAAGATTATATCCGCTTTGAAACAGGGCAGGAGGAGAAGAACACAGAAAACATAGCATACTGGAAGGAGAAGATCAAAGTATTGAGATCGGAGCCTAAACTGTACGGTAATAACAAAACAGTTAAAACCTCCCGTACGGACAGGGTTTCTGTTTCTCTCGGAAAGGAAAGGACTGAAAAATTAAAGACACTCATCGCACAGCCTGAAGTACGCTCCTGGACACAGGATCTCTCCTTGTTTACGGTTTTTACAACTACCTTATTTGCATTCCTGTACAGGGTGAGTGGGCAAAAGACCTTAGCCATAGGAACCCCGTCACACAACAGGCCTACCAAAAAGTTTAAGCAAACTCCTGGTGTCTTTATTGAGTTGTATCCGTTGATTGCCGGGATTGAAGATAATGACTCCTTTTTGAGCCTTCTTCAGAAGATAAAGACCGAAACCAATGATTATTTAAGACATGCCCAACCCGGATGCTCTTCGGCAGAGACCGGGAGGAGTTTTAATGTAGTACTGAATTATATTAATGCAAGTTTTTCCGATTTTAACGGCTATCCGATGAATTCTGAGTGGATACATCCTTCGCATTGCGATCCGATGCACCACCTCCGGTGCCATGTTCAGGATATGGATGCTTCCGGTATTATTGAACTGCAGTTCGATCTTAATAAAGATGTTTTTAATAAAGATCAGATACAGGCCGTACCGGGTCATTTCCTGCAATTACTGGACGCTTTTATCGCAGATATGGAAACCCCGCTTAGCAAACCGGTACTCCTGACTGATAAAGAGATAAGCTCGTATTTTACTGAAGACATTAAAACTGAAAATAAAATAAAACCCCTTATCGAGCGCTTTGAAGAAAATGCAGCTGCTTATCCGGACAGGACAGCTCTGGTCTTTAAGGGAGAAAGCATAACATTTGAAGAATTAAACAACAGATCAAATCAACTGGCCCGATACCTGAAAGATCAGGGAGCTGATGATGGTAAGACCATAGCGGTATATCTGAGGCGAAGCCCGGACTATATCATAAGTCTTCTGGCCATTCTGAAGGCAGGCGGAAATTATGTTCCCATCCCTTCGGACTATCCTTTAAAACGGATTGACTTTATCCTGGAAGAATCAAATGCATCTGTTCTTATAAGCCATTCAGAACTTGCGGATAAGTTAAATGAACGGGAGGTTCCTCTGTTGTGTTTAGATAAAGAACAAGAGAAGATCCTTAAAGAAGGAACGGAAAACCTGAAGCTTGAAGCAGACCCGGAAGCATTGGCCTATACTATATATACCTCCGGATCTACCGGGAAACCCAAAGGAGTAATGATCTCTCATAAGGCCCTCGATTCCTATATAAACTGGGCTGCAGAGTATTATCATACAGGGGAAGCCTTTAATTTTCCTTTGTTTACTTCCATCGGTTTTGATCTTACGGTAACCTCCACTTTTTTACCCCTCATAAGCGGGGGAAAACTGCTGATCTACGGAGAGGCCGTTAGCGGACCGGATATGTCATTACTGAATGTCCTTGAAGACAATCAGGTAAACAGTATAAAACTAACCCCGTCTCATCTTAGCCTGATAGCAGGTACTAAATTCAGTGATTCCGGTATCAGAACGATGATCGTCGGAGGAGAAGACTTTAAAACAAGCCTGGCGGCAACTATTGCCGAAGCTTTTGATAATAAGATCAGGATCTACAATGAATACGGGCCTACCGAAGCTACCGTTGGCTGTGTAGTACACAACTTTGATCCGGAAAAGGACAAGGAAGAAGCTTCTGTTCCTATCGGGAAGGCTATCCCCGGAATGCAGGCACTGATCCTGGATGAATACCTTCAGCCTGTACCACAGGGAGTGATCGGAGAATTGTATTTGGGAGGAAGCGGCCTTGCCAACGGATATGCCAACAGGCCGGAACTTAGCAGGGAAAGATTTATTGAACACCCTCAGCTACCCGGAGAAAGATTATATGTTACCGGAGACCTGGCCAGAAGTGATGGAAAAGGAAATCTCCACTACCTGGGACGAAAAGATGAACAGGTAAAGCTGGGAGGTATTCGAATAGAACTGGCAGAAATAGAAGCCAATATTTCCGAACTGGAAAATATTGATGAAAGTGTGGTAGTGATGATAGATAAGAAGAAGGGAGCAGACGAGGAAGTTAAGAACTGTACCGAATGCGGCCTGCCTTCTAATTTCCCTTCGGTAGATTTTAACGAGGAAGGGGTTTGTCATTTGTGCACCACTTTTAAAGGTTATGAGGAAAAAACCAAAAAGTATTTCAAAGATCCGAAAGAACTTAAAGAGATCCTCACAACTTCCACAGAGAACAATCCGGAATACGATTGCCTTACCCTGTTGAGTGGCGGTAAAGACAGTACATACGTATTGGCAAAGCTGATGGATATGGGGCTTAGGGTACTGGCATTTACACTGGACAACGGTTATATTTCAGACCAGGCAAAAGCCAATATAGACAGGGTGGTTACCCAGCTGGGAGTAGATCATATCTATGGAGACACCCCTGCTATGAATGAAATATTTGTAGACAGTCTGCACCGGCATAAGAATGTCTGTAACGGATGTTTTAAAACCATCTATACCTTGAGTACCAGGATCGCCCTGGAGAAAAAGATCCCTTATATAGTTACAGGACTTTCCAGGGGGCAATTCTTCGAAACCCGTCTTACGGAAGAGTTATTCTGGGATGAAGATGTAGACATCAGAGAGATCGATAACACTATCCTGGAAGCCAGGAAAATATATCACCGGGAAGAAGATGCTGTTTGCAAGCTACTGGATGTGAGTATGTTTGAGAATGATAATGTGTTTGAAAAAGTTCAATTCCTGGATTTTTACAGATATAACGATGTTAGCCTGGAAGAAATGCTCCGCTATCTTAAGGAAAAGATATCCTGGGTACGCCCGACCGATACGGGCAGATCTACCAATTGCCTGATCAATCAGGTGGGGATCTATGTGCACAAAAAAGAAATGGGGTATAGTAATTACGCCTTTCCGTATAGCTGGGATGTAAGAATGGGGCACAAGACCAGGGAAGAAGCCCTGGATGAAATAGATGAGCCAATAGAAGAAAAGGAAGTCTTCCGCATAATGGAAGAGATAGGATATAAATTGCCTGAGGAAAGCAGCTCCGATTCCAATAAACTGATTGCTTATTATACAGGAGATGAAAAACGCAGTTCTTCAGAGTTAAGGCAGGAACTGGGTAAAAGCCTGCCAGGATACATGATCCCGGTTCATTTTAAACATATGGAAGCCCTGCCACTTACCCCTAACGGTAAGATAGACAGGATGGCTCTTCAGGATCTGAATGATGCTCAACTAAGTATGGATACGCCTTATGTAGCCCCTCAAACGGAAATAGAGGAGATCATGGCAGAGATATGGGCAGAAGTGCTGAAAATGGATAAAGTGGGCATACACGACGATTTTATTGCTTTGGGAGGGCACTCTCTGGCCGCTATCCGTGTTACGGCAAGGATGAATGAGGCTTTTGAAATGGATTTTGCATTGAATACGGTTTTTGAATACCCGACCATTGCCGAATTCTCAAAGCATATAGAAAATACAATTATGGAATTACTGTAAAAACAAAACCCTGTAAGCGCTTTTTACGTAAGTTTTTTCAAAGCGTAGGAGCCAGGAAATATAAATGGAAAAAAGAAGTAACATAAGATCAGTTCTGATAAAATACCTGGTAGGTTTTTTATCCTTCTGTTACCTGATGAGCCCTTTTCAGGTACAGCTGGCAGGTTTTATGCATACTTTGGATCATGCCCTGGTGTCTTATGGCGAATTCCAGGAATCGCATTCCCATGCTTTTATGGATCCCAGGGAACGCTTGGCACATAGTGCGGAATCCTTTGAAGGTGATCATTCTCATTCCTTCCTGACTTTTTTCAGCTCTTTATCTGCGGATGAAAATTCTAAAGGCGATCAGACGATCCCGGAATTCAAACCGGATAAACATATAGTTAATAATTCATTGATCTTCAACGTTTTTTATGAAGATCTGCAAAAACATATTTCTGTTCATATGGCACAAAGCCCTCCGGAAGCCTATCTGGAGGAGATCTTTCCGCCTCCCGAAAATCCGTCTTTTACAAACCTTTGATTAAAATACTGATATACTGTATTTAAGCTGGTGTTCTGCCATGCTTCATGGGTTTGTATTCCCCGAGTTTAATGTTTAGCCTGCATATTCCGGATTAAGAATTATTTCGGTACAGGAGAATATTTGCCTGTCTGAAAGATACAATGGGATATGCAATACATTACGGATTTTCAATATATACCAAAATGAAAAAGATACTATGTTTGGCATTCCTGGTTTTTCTGGGAAGGCTGAACGCAAATAATACGGATGTACACCACCTGAACGGGACTATAGTTGATGAGAACAACAGCCCTATAGAAAATGTTGGTGTGTACAATAAAAACACGGGAGATTATTCATATTCCAATGCTTCCGGGAATTTTGTGTTGAACAATATTTCTGTGAACGATGTGATAAACTTCCATATTCTTGGTTTTGAGACCAAGGAAATGATCGTCAAAGAAGATCAACTGGACAGTACCATAACTGTCACCCTTAAGGAATCTGCACTATCGCTGGATCAGGTAGTTCTGGTTTCTAAAATAAATGCGCTGAGCAGCATTGTAAATGTAGATGTAAAGGTCAGTCCTATTAAATCTACCCAGGAGATCCTTAGAAAGGTCCCCGGGCTTATTATAGGACAGCATGCAGGTGGAGGAAAAGCCGAGCAGATCTTTTTAAGAGGATTTGATATCGATCACGGAACCGATATTACCATCAATGTAGATGGTCTTCCGGTTAACCTCGTATCCCATGCTCACGGACAGGGATATGCCGATCTGCATTTTGTGATCCCTGAAACCATAGGTAACCTCGATTTTGGGAAAGGCCCTTATTATGCCGATAAAGGAAACTTCAATACGGCTGGTTATGTGGATCTCAGTCTTAAAAAAGCGATCGATAACAATTTATTGTCCGTAGAAGTCGGACAATTCGATACTTTCCGTACCGTCGGCTTACTCAAAGTGCTCGATGAAGAAAAAAGCAGTGCTTATGTGGCTACGGAACTGGTTTTAACAGATGGGGTTTTTGAGTCTCCCCAGAATTTTAACCGCTTTAATATTTTCGGTCGCTACAATTACAGAGCTTCCGCGAATGAGGAGCTTACGCTAACTGCATCTCACTTTCAGAGTAAATGGGATGCCTCGGGACAGATCCCTCAAAGGGCGGTAGATCAGGGATTGATCAGCAGATTTGGTGCCATAGATGATACCGAAGGAGGAAATACCAGCCGGTCTAATTTATTGGTAAACCACTCCAAGCAATTAAATGAGAATTCCTTTATCAAGACCAAGGCCTATATTTCGAAATACGACTTTGAGTTGTATTCCAATTTCACCTTCTTCCTGGTAGATCCGGTTAACGGAGATCAGATCCGTCAGAGGGAAGATCGTACCATTATCGGAGCGGAAACGGCATACAGCTATTCCTTTGATCATCTGAATAACGATGCTTCCTTTAAATACAAGGCAGGGATCGGATTCAGATATGACGATGTTAATGAAGTGGAGCTTTCGCGTACTTCTAACAGGATAAACACCCTGAGCAGGCTTTCCCTGGGGAATGTAGATGAAGTAAATGCCTATGCCTTTATTGACGGAACGTACAAAAGAGGAAAATGGACATTGATCCCGGGATTAAGGATCGATTATTTTAAGTTCGATTTCGAGAACCTTCTCAGCCCTACGCGCGATAACAGGAGCGAGGATGATTTTTTCATCAGCCCGAAATTCAATGCGATCTATGCGGCATCAGACAATGTACAATTGTTTGCCAAGGCAGGAGTTGGTTTTCACTCCAATGATGCCAGGGTGGTTACTGCCAATACCGGTGAGGAAACCCTTCCCGGAGCTTTCGGGGCCGACCTTGGAGCTATCCTGAAACCAATAGATAAACTGGTGATCAATACTGCATTATGGGGCTTGTACCTTCAGCAGGAATTTGTTTATGTAGGAGATGAAGCCGTTGTAGAACCAAGTGGAAAAACAAGAAGATTGGGAGTTGACCTTGGTCTGAGATACCAGCTTAACGACTGGCTTTTCCTTTATGGCGATATCAACTACGCTTTTGCCAGAAGTACTGAAGAACCGGACGGGCAGGATTTTATTCCGCTGGCACCGGACCTTACCTCTTCAGGGGGATTGAGTATTAAGGACCTCGGGAAGTTTTCCGGGGGAATTAACTATCGTTATATCAAGGACAGACCAGCCAATGAAGATAATTCGATCGTAGCAGAAGGTTATTTTGTAACCGATCTAAACCTCAATTACAACTTTGCAAACAACTGGACCTTCGGACTGATCATTGAGAATTTACTCGATACCGAATGGAATGAAACGCAATTTGCAACAGAAACCAGATTGTTTAACGAGCCTGAGGCGGTAGAGGAGATCACCTTTACTCCCGGAACTCCTTTCTCTGCAAGATTAAAGCTTTCCGTGAGCTTCTAAATAGACAGGGGTAATAAAACCGCAGAACCCTGGCCATAGGCCGGGGTTTTGTTTTGAATAAGAGTTAATAATATTATAGTGATTTTGCTTTTCTGATAGCCATTCTACTGGCCAGCTTACGATTCAGGGCCGCCTCTTTTGCATGAACAATGTTCTCGGTAAAATCGATAATTTGTTGCTGAAGTTTTGTCCTGTTGAGTTTATTTATTCTTGTAATTCCACCGGGGCTAAGTACGTTGATCTCTATGAGTTTCCCGTTAATGATATCCAAACCGGCAAAATAAAGTCCGTCAGCCACTAATTTAGGGCCTACAAGTTCACAGATCCTTTTTTCTGCCTTACTCAGTGAATGCTTGAGAACGCTTCCTCCCGCATGAACATTTGAACGCAGATCTCCTGAAGCCGGAACCCTCTTCATAGCACCGATTGGCTTTCCGTTAAGCATAAGAATGCGAACATCACCTTCATGAGCCCCTTCAATATATTCCTGGAGGATAACATATTTCTGTTCCCTGTCGGTGTTGATATAGAAATCCAGTAAGGAATTAATACTTTGGGATGCTTCCTTTTCCAGGACAATTACGCCACTTCCTCCATAACCATCCAGGGGCTTCAGGATCATTTTATCACTATCACTTTCCTGAATAACTCTTTGTAAATAGTTTTTGTTTTTGGAGACATGTGTTCTCGGAATTATGTCTGTTTCCTTATCAAACATTGAAGCCGTATAAAGCTTGTTATTTGCTTTTCTGATACCTTCAATATCATTGATCATCAGGATATCTCCTTTTAGAGAATCGAGGAAGTTAAGCATTGTAGGGTCTACCGGTGGATTTGATCTTAGAAAGAGCACGTCAAAACCTGACATGGGTAACATTTCTTCCTTGAAGATCACTTTTTTATAGAATTTTTCAATGCTGGAAGGCATTTTTTCCATTTCACATATCATCTTCACAAAACCACAGACCTCATTGTCACGAATAGTCAATCCACTGGGAGTAATGATCCCGACATTGTGGTCTCTGATAAATGCTTCGTGAATAATTCTAAGGGTTGAATCGAACTTAGGATCTACGCGTTCCCAAGGATACATAATAAAACAAATATTCATACTCAATCAATAAGGAGGAACCTCCAATAATTAAAAATTTAAATCTGCTTTACCATCGGGATATTCTGGGGAAATACGCTATTCCTTATTTTACCTCCTAGTAAAAAGTGCGCTAATGTAAAAAATATTCTTGAAATGTATAATAATAAAACTTAAACAATTTTACTGTTAATAAACATGCTGAAAAACAAGGGGTTATATGTACCCTGCCACCAGAAAACCTATATAAGTACCCAGGGCATTTCCTATAGACCCGATAATAATGGATGGCAATATGAGTTCGTTCCTGTTAAAATTCTTGGCCAGCGCCAGGGCAGTGGTACCCCCTCCGATATTTGCCTGGGAGGCTACCGAAATAAGCTGCCAGTCGTACTTGGTAAAAAATCCGGCTCCGTAAGTAAACAGACCGTGTATAAGCACGGTAACCGAAACAAAGATCAGTAAAGCAACTGATAAAGCTCCGGACTGCCCCAAAGCAGCAAAATCGCAATAGGCTCCTACCACGGCAAGAAAGAGATATACAGCCCAACTCCCCAATAACATATTCCCTTTTAATTTAGAAATAGCGGGAACCTGAGCAGCGATCAAAGCAATGGTTGTCAGGATCAGGATAGAAGGAATAACAATCCCCTGTTCCTGAAAAAAGCCAGCTGCAGCATCTGAAATAAACATAGCAAAACAACTTATTCCGATAAGTAGTGACAGCGATTTTAAATTGAGGGTTTCCTGCTCATCAACAGGTGGTTTTCCATCATCCTGAACAGTTTCCGAACCATTATTTGATACAGATCGCGGCATGATCTTTTGGAAGGCTACGGGAATAGCGATCGTAAGGAAGAACCATACGGTTGTGATCACATTATCCACAGCAACGGCATTAGTATAAATAACTCCTTTCTCCACAACTTTATAATGCAGGGCCACTGCATTAAAATTAATACTACCTCCGGTATAAGTTCCGGCTATCATACCTGCAAGGGCATTATACACCCCGTCAAAATAACTGTTGTCCTTTACGATAAGTGTAGCTGCTAAAACACCCAGAACGGTCCCTAAACTCCCTAAGATAAAGGCAAAAAGGATAGGGAAGCCTACTTTTTTGAGCTGAGAAAGGTTGACATCCAGCAGCAGGAGGAAAAGTGCTCCTGGGGCTACATAACTGAATATACCATCGTATACAGGGTTAGAAGTAGTGGGGACCAGGCCTACATTGGCAAGGACCGCAGTTAAGATGATCACCATAAGGGCGATCCCGAACTTATTGAAAAAAGGTTTTTTTACTAACCACTCAGAAACAAAAAGGACAAAAGCGAGAACGGCAATCAGGTAAATTGCATTGGTAGTGAATTCCATAGAAATGAACGAGTTATTTTACTTAAGAGCTTTCAATTTAGCAATAAAATTGACAAGAGAGACTTCAGACCTGAACATTAACATAAGAGAAAAGACCTAAACTCCGGAAAAAATATTAGATTGCTGTAAATTAATTGATACCTGTATGATTTTCAGAATGCACAGTCCGGACAACTACCTGAAAGACTTTGTTGAGACCTTTATTTACTTTAAGGACTTCATGCCCGACCATTCTATAGAAAGAGTGATCCCTACCGGGCATATCTTTATTATTTTCGAGCTGGATGGCATGGAACGGAATACTTTCGACAATGATACCCTAAAACCTAACAATACATTCCGGAAGGTCTGGATCTCCGGGATGCACAAAAATTATATCTCCATTTCGGCCCATCAGAAATCGGAAATGTTCGTTATTCAGTTCAAGGCATCGGGAGCATATCCGTTTTTACACCTGCCTGTTCATGAGATCAATGAAAAGATCTTCCATGCAGAGGAATTATTAGGAGAAGAGATCCTGGAACTCAGGGAAGCCCTTGTCCGTTCCGAAAGCGAAGAGGAAAAATTTAGACTGGCTGAAGATTGGTTAAACAAACGCTTTGATAAGGAAAAAGAACCTCCCGGAGATATGCTTGATTTTATACATAAACTTCAGCAAAGATCTCAAACCGTATCCAACAATATAGCTGCCCTGATGGATGAGTATCCCTATACCAGAAAGCATCTGATAGACATGTTTAAACTATATGTGGGACTGACGCCTAAATACTATCACCGTATTTTAAGGTTTAATGAGATCCTGAAACAAATAGAAGAAAAGGAGAAGATCTCATGGGCACAGGTTTCGCTGGATTGTGGTTTTTCAGATCAGGCGCATTTTATTAAAGACTTCCGTCACTTTTCCGGTTTTAACCCCAAAGAGTTTATCGATGCGGGCTTTAACAATGAAGAAAAGAACTTTTTCCCCCTGGACAGGGAGTAGAGGTTAATTTTTTACAATACACGCTTTTGCCAATACGCTATTATTGTGCTATTAATCTTTAAAACGCACAATTATGGATCTAGCATCAGCATTTGAAAATATCAACTGGTTATCAGTTCTTGCAGCCGCCGTATCATCTTTTCTTTTGGGAGGTATCTGGTATGGCCCGCTTTTCGGAAGAGCCTGGATGAAGGAATTCGGATTTACCGAAGACGACCTTAAAAAAAGAAATATCCCTAAAACATTTGGCCTTTCTCTTATTCTGGCATTTATTGCGGCTTTTATCCTGGATATGTTCATAGGGTATGAAGCAGATCTAATGTTCGGAATGATGGCAGGTTTCTTTGCAGGCCTGGGTTGGGTTGCCACCTTTACCGGGATACAGTATTTATTTGAGATGAAATCTTTTAAAGCATTCTATATTAATGCGGGCTATAGTGTGATCTCCCTTATGTTGATGGGAATTATTCTCGGAGCCTGGTAATTACTTTATTTAAAATATCAAACGATGGAAAAAGGACTTTTAGAAAAAACTGGAAAATCCCTTGAGGAATGGATCAAGGTCGTTAAGGCCTCAAAAATTGAGAAACACGGCGAGATCGTTAAATTCCTGAAATCAGATCACGGTTTTACACATGGCTATGCAAATTTTGTTTCCTTAAAATCAAGAGAAGCAGATGCCGCTTCTTTTAATCCGGAAGACCTTGTAAATGCTCAATACACTAAAGGGAAAGAACATTTAAAAGCTGTATACGACCTGCTAATCGAAAAAATAAACACACTGGGCAGTGATATAGAGATCGTTCCTAAAAAAGCAAATGTGAGTGTCAGGAGAAAGCGGCAATTTGCCCTCATACAACCCAGTACAAAGGCCAGGATCGATCTCGGGTTAAAACTCAATGACAGTGAAACCGATGAGCGCCTTAAAGGTTCCGGAAGTTTTGGAAGTATGTGCTCCAACAAAATAGAGATCTTTGGAGCGGAAGAAGTAGATGATGAACTGTTGAAATACCTCCGGAGAGCCTATAATGATGCAGGCTGAATAAAATTTGGGGTGTGGTGACTTAAGTCACTGTTTATCAGTCGTAGGATGAATATTTTTGAGATAACAATTAAATAATCTGATATGTCTCAAGAATATAAACTCATTCCGAATAATTCCCTGATCACGGATACACCGGAGCAAGGGAGAGAATTAGCCATTAAAATGGCACGTCTGGTAGTAAAAGCAACGCAATCTGATGCTAAGATCAGGGAAAAATTAAGGCCCGTATATGCAGAAGATCCTTCTATGCTTCTGGATGTAGGCAAAGTAGTGGCTATTGAATTTCAAACCATCGCAGCAGCAAATAATTACTGGAATAAACCTTCATAACAAAAAAGCCCTGACAGAGATCGTCAGGGCTTTTAATTTGTTTATTATTCTTTTTAAGATAACCATCCTTTAGCTGTAGAACTCCTGGAAAAACGGATCAGGAAGATCCCGATAAGGATTACCAAGACAGGCATGATCAGACCTGTACCTCCAAATACTTCATAACCATTGGTCATGGCAAAATTATGAACGGTTTGTGCCAATGCGGCAATAAATGAAAGGATCAGCAGGGGAGTGGCCCACTTTTTCCTGATCAGCAATGCAATACAACCCAGCATACCTGCAAAGACAGCAATGGCAAAAGCTGCTGTTACCCAGGCAGGTGTATTGTTCATAAATTCTACTTGTTCCGGGGGTAGCAATTCAAGGGCTTCTTCGGTAATAAAAGCCTGGCCGATATAGGCCAGTACCCCCATCAGGTTCCACAGTAAACCAATGACACTGATGATCCAGAAAGACATTGGCGGTTTGTTAGTTTCAGACATAATTTTTACGGTTTAGGTTTGTACTAAAAGTTTAGATACTTCTTCAAAGCTAAAACAATGTAGTCAGAAACTCTTAAAAAAACAAATATCTGTGAACTAGCGAATTAGAAATCAGTTATCCTGTAACATGGTTTAAGGTGTCTCCTTAGAAATGATCCTGACCAGTTTGTATCTGGCCGAACTGGCATCCTGAGGAGGGTTATGGACTTCTGTTCTTTCCACGACTATCCTGTAGATAAAACCTTCTTCATACAGATTATCAAAACCCTCAATGGGGTCATAGAAAAAACTCCAGTCCGTACCCAGATTTTCGGTTTCCTGGATCTCATAGCACATTTGTTCTACAAAGCCCATACAACTTACCCTGGCCTCATTTACCCACAAGGTTTCAATATCGGTATCATCTTC
The DNA here is from genome assembly GCF_010671605.1 of Leptobacterium flavescens. GTDB lineage: Bacteria > Bacteroidota > Bacteroidia > Flavobacteriales > Flavobacteriaceae > Leptobacterium > Leptobacterium flavescens. The sequence continues at coordinate 397,306 of NZ_JAABOO010000002.1, read as the reverse complement.
AGAGCAGGCAGTGAGAACACAGCTGCATATGATGCAAAAGTAAAAGAGATTTTTTTTCATGATCTGTTTGCTTATTGAGTTACCTGATAGATACAGGAAAGAAAAAATGGTTGCGTAATATTTAACAAATTCACTGTTGTTTGACCTGTGTATTTTATGATATTTCAATTACATTTATAGAATAAACACCAGTACTATGATTTATCGTATTGAAGATATAGAAGCCAAAGAATTATTGCCCGGTTTTAGCGGGCGTTTTGTACATGGAGAGAATTCCACGCTTGCTTTCTGGGATATAAAGGAAGGAGCTGCCTTACCGGCCCATTCTCATCATCATGAACAGACCTCTCAGGTACTTGAAGGAAGGTTTGAACTCACTGTTAACGGTGAAAGCCGTATTTACGAACCCGGAACCGTTGTGGTGATCCCTTCCCATGCAGAACATTCCGGAAGAGCGCTGACCGATTGTAAAATACTGGACACTTTTTGCCCGGCAAGAGAGGAGTATAAGTAATGGAGATCTCGTTTAAAGACAAGAAAGCCCTTGTAGGAGGAAGCAGCAGGGGACTGGGAAAAGCTATTGCTGTACAATTGGCAAAAGCAGGAGCATCGGTATGCCTGATGGCAAGAAATGAGGACAAACTCAGAAAAGTAATTTCCGAACTGGATACCAGCCAGGGTCAGAAGCACCGGTATCTGGTGGCGGATTTTTCAGATCTCGAAGCTTTTAAAAAAATAATATCTGCCTTCTTTAAGGAGAATGCAGTAGATATCCTGGTAAATAATACCAACGGACCCAGTGCCGGAACTGTCTTTGACAAACAGGCTTCCGATTATCAGTCAGCATTCGATCTTCTCTTTCAGACCGTTCAGTATACGACGATGCTTGCCATTGAGCATATGCAAAAGCAGCAATTCGGAAGGATCATTAATGTTACTTCGGTAAGCGTGACCGAGCCTTTACAAAACCTGGTTTTATCAAATACAATAAGAACTGCATTGGTAAGCTGGGCCAAAACACTTTCCAAAGAACTCGCTAAAGATAATATCACGGTAAATAACATTCTTACCGGGTACTTTGATACCGAAAGACTGGATGAAATAAACAGGAAAGTAGCCGGAGAAAAAGGAGTGGACCTGGATCAGCTCAAAAAGCAGATGCAAATGCAGGTTCCTATGCAACGCTTTGGAAAGCCTGAGGAATACGGTTATCTGGTAGCATTTCTGGCATCCGAATACGCATCCTATATCACAGGTAGTAATATCCCTATAGACGGAGGGCTGCTCAAAGCCATTTGATCCCGTTTTTTAGGTTAAGTGGTTTTTTATTAGCATTTTATATCCATAGGCTATATAGATTTTAATTTCTTCAGTATCTTTAAAGTGGAATGCCTGGGTGAAATTGTAGTGAAATAAGGAAATAATGATCGGTATATTTTAGAAATTTTCTTCATTTCCTTCCGACTATTTATATACTCAAGACCTATATTCTAAACTTTAATTAACGAAAGGAGAAAGTATGATAAAGTGGAAAGATGTCATGCACTATGCGGTTAGCGGAAATCCAAGCCCGGATAAACGCGTCGCCAAAACAGAAGAAGAATGGAGGGCTCAGTTAAGCCCAGAACAATTCAGGATTACCAGACTTAAGGGAACCGAAAAACCTTTTTCCGGAGAATTATGCAGTATTTATGATGCTGGAAAATACAGCTGTATCTGTTGTGATACCGAGCTGTTCGATTCCAGTATAAAATATGAATCCAGTTCCGGATGGCCCAGTTTCACCCAACCCATAAAGCCCAATGTTATTAAGTATGAAAAGGACACTTCATATGGGATGATCAGGGTAGAGATCATGTGTAATGTATGTGATGCCCATCTCGGACATGTTTTTCCGGATGGCCCGGAACCCAGTGGACTACGTTTTTGTGTGAATTCCGAATCGATTAAAATTATAAACAATGAATAACAAAAATATAGAGACCGCCACTCTGGGTGGTGGATGCTTCTGGTGCGTAGAAGCGGTATTTCAGGAAATCAAGGGAGTAGAAACTATAGTATCGGGATATAGCGGAGGAAATGCTCCCGGGAAACCTACTTACAGGGAGGTTTGTTCAGGTTTGACCGGACATGCTGAAGTTATTCAGTTGACTTTTGATGCTGATACCATCTCTTTTAAGGATATCCTTACTGTTTTTATGACCAGTCACGACCCAACCACTCTTAACAGGCAGGGAGCGGACAGAGGAACCCAATACAGATCTGTTATTTACTATCACGATGAGAAGCAGAAGGAGGTCGCTGAAGAAGTTTTAAAAGAACTGGCTTCCTATTATCAGGATCCGATAGTAACTGAGTTGAGTCCGCTGGATATTTTCTATGAAGCTGAAGATTATCACCAGGACTACTACAGGAATAACCAGAGCCAGGGCTATTGCTCTGCTGTCATTACACCTAAGCTGAATAAGCTCAGACAAATGCACAGAGATAAACTCAAGGTTACCGTTAGCTGATTGCAATGTCTTTACTGGATAAGATAGAAGAACTTCGCGAAGGTTATAGCGAAGTGTTTTACAGAAATAAAAAATACGGGCTGAATAAAACGGTTTTCAACGGGGGAAGCAGTTATAAGATCTATGCTGAAGAACTTGCCGGGAACGATTTTATCAGCCTTAATTTTTATATCACATCCAAGGATCACCTCCTCAAACCCTGTGAAATGCCAAAGGAAAAGGTTATAGATTTTCTGATGAATTGTTCGCCTGTTAAAGGTTGAATGTTGGGTTTTAGATGTTTGATCTTTAAATCGATCAACCAATAACCAAATTCCAAATGAGTGAAACAAAATTTGTCAATTCGAGTGATCCCAGAGGGATTGTATCGAGAATCAAATTTTGTGTTTATTGGTATTTAACAGTTCTCGATACTTTTTCCTGCGGAAAAAACTCGAACTGACATTCTTTTCAATAACCAATGATCAATTACCAAATACCAGATCTGAGAAGTGAGATATTAGATCTGAGAAATGTTGAATGTTAAGTTTTGAATACTCAATTTCCAAATTTTCAAATCGAACAATCAATCTCAATACTCAATACTTTGTACTCAGTACTAACTACTCTACACCCCTAAGGTCCCCTCAAGGGGACAATACTATCAACCATCAACTAACAACCAAATCCCAAGCTCCAAATTCCATCTCTCGACTGCGCTCGAGGTGACAAAGCACCAATGATCAGATTTCAATTGCCAATATCTAAATGCTAACAACTAAAAACCAACAACCACCAACGTGCACCGAAACTTTAGTGAAGGTGTGACAACAAACAACTAAAAACCAATTCACTTCTTCCCTCTAAATCGTAATTCCCCCGATTCTATTTTGATTGAAGTCTTGGCAAGGATAGTAAAGATAAAAGCTCCCATTGCCCAGATGCCCAGCGTAACCCCGATCTCGATCCCGGTAGGGGTGTATTCGGCAATCTTACCCCAGGGGCCGGGAATAAAGCCAGGTACGATAAGACCAAAGCCTTTTTCTATCCAGATGGCGATAAACAATATTAAGCATGAAAAATAAAGGATATTCAGGTTGTTTCTCAGCTTGTGAAAGGTGAGGAGTACGGTAGCCAGGATATTTAACGGAATAGCGGTCCATATCCATGGTAACAGAGCGGTCTTTCCTTCCAGACCGAAGAAAAGATAATAGGCACTTTCACTGTGATGGGTAGGAGCATAGAATTCCTTGAACAATTCCGAAGCAAGCATGATCAGGTTGATCTGCGCCGCAACAGCCACTACCATTCCTATTTTTTTAATGGTCTTGTCTTCTATAACGAACTTGGTAAAGTTGCGGATAATAGCCAGAACAAGTATAATGAGCGCCGGACCTGCTGCAAAAGCGGATGCGAGGAAACGCGGACCCAAAAGCGCATTGTTCCAGAAAGGACGCGCCTGTAATCCCTGATAAAGAAATGCGGTTACCAGGTGAATTCCCACTGCCCAGAACACCGATATAAATACTCCCGGAATATAGATCTTGGGATTAGGTGTCTTTCCCTGATAATGCATCACCAGGATATAAAGAGGGATGGTAATATTAATGAACAGGTATCCGTTAAGGGCAATTACATCCCAGGTAAGCATGGAATTAGGGAAATTAAATACTCCTATACCGGGGATCATATGCCAGAGAACGGCAGGACCTCCCATATCTGCCACTACAAAAGCGAGGCACATCAATAAAGCGGCAACAGCAAGACCTTCCCCGATAAGCACAGCCTGTTTAAAATCGACGTCCTTCAAAACATAGGTCGGAAGCACCAGCATGACCGCGGCGGCGGCTACTCCCACCAGAAAGGTGAAATTCGAGATATAAAGCCCCCAGCTGACTCTGTCTGTCATTCCGGTAACACTAAGGCCATGTTCGATCTGTATGGAATAACAATACATCCCCACCAACATAATAAAGGTGAGAAAGGCCATCCAAATATGATAGTGTCTGGACCCGTGGGTCGTAACTCTTAAGCTGTCTTTTACTAAACTTCCAAAAACTTTAAAAAATGCCATAGGTGTAGTTTTCTCGTTGCGTGACTAATCCATAAAATACCAGAACTTGGGTTCGGTACCGAGGTCTTCTTTTAGTCTGAATACTTTTTTGTTTTCAAGGACCCATCTGATCTCACTTTCGGGGTCCAGGAGATTACCGAATATCCTTGCTCCGGTAGGGCAGGCCTCAACACAAGCAGGGTTTTTTCCTGCTCTGGAACGTTGAACGCAAAAAGTACATTTCTCCATAACTCCTTTTTTGCGCAGGCGGTTCCCCAGGTAATGCTGGTTTTTATTGATCTCTTCTTCAGGAACCTCCGGAGTCTTCCAGTTAAAACGACGTCCGTCGTAAGGACACGCAGCCATACAATAGCGGCAGCCGACACACCAGTCATAATCTATAACCACCAGGCCGTCCTCTTCTCTCCAGGTAGCCTGAACGGGGCACACATCCACACAGGGAGGGTTATCGCAGTGAAAACACTGGGTTCCCATATAAAAATGTCCTGCGGCAGGAACTTCGTGATAATAATTATCATCGGCTTCATTAAAATTAAAGCCTTTCCCGTCTTCCATTTCGTGAATACGGATATATTGCATCTGTGTACTTCGGTCCTGATTATTTTCCTCTACACAGGCGTTTACGCAATCCATATAACCCTGACATTTGGAAATATTAAAGGCATAACCGAACAATACATTCTCATTGGCATTGGTGGAGGACATGCTGATGGTTTTACCCGTGCGCAATTCGTAAGAGCGCACCAGACGGTTTACCGTTGCCTCTTTCTCCTCATCACTCATTAACTTGTAGTTTCCTTTAAACTGTTCTTCCCAGTCTATCTGCGCTTTTTCCTTAGATTCATCGCCACTGAACATACTACAGGAGGTACTTACAGCTCCGGCACCAATCATCAGGCTGGCAGTGAGCTTTTTAAAAGCGGTCCTCCTGCTCATCTGAACGTCAAATACCTGTTGGAATCCGTCTTTATGCTCTTGCGGTTTATTTTCTGAGGAACAACTCCCTTTCTCGTTTCCGCAGCCGCATTTCTGGCTGCTTTTCCCGGAACCGAGATTTAGAGAGAACCATTTTTTATTTTCTTTGCTCATACTGATAATATTTTAAGAATATTACTGACGTTCTTTTACCTTTTCCGTGTTATAGCGTGACGGCCATCTGCTTTCGAAATGTGGTTGATGCGGATTGTGGCAATTCACACAACTCATAGAGGCCCGGGGAGGCGTCCAGCTGTTAATGCGTTTCCCGTGAGCTCCGCCTTTCCAGTCTTCAAACTGTTTGGAGTGACACTGACTGCACAACAGATAACTGTTGTTAAAATCGATCTGATTACCTGTAAGGCTCTGCAGCTGATTCATATCGTTCCCGTTATGACAGGTAGCACAATTCATCGTATTTTCATTGGCGTGAGCCAGCTGTATATCCCAATGTGCCTTCTTTGTTCCTTCGGATTTTAATTCCTTTAATGAAGTGGAATGGCACTCAAGACAGGAATAAGAAGTAATAGCACTTTTGCGCTCAGGGATCAGGAAAGTATGCCCGCCTTCACTTATCTCTATCATTTTAAGACCTTCCAGGTGGTTTTCAAGGCCCATAATACTATCATGATGGTATTTTTTGCTCTCCGCTTCGATCTTATCGGTTATCGTATGATATTCATCCTTTTCATGCTTACACGAAAAGCTGATGATAAGAATAACCGAAATCAGCCAGAAGCTACTCTTGGAAATATAGATGTTATTGTTGCTCATTGTTCTTTCTTATAAAATGGCCTATATCCTGGATCTCTTTATCGTTTAGTACATGACATTGCCTGCAGTTAATACGTTCGGGGTGGGTAACCCTTATTTCTACCGGGGCGCTGGGCCCTGCGTGACAGGAAAGACAATTCTCCCTTAGTTGTAACTGATGGGGAATTACCGGCGGACTTCCTTCCATAGCGTTATTTACACCTACGGCCGGAGCATCCTTTTTCTCCCAGTTGGTTTCCTTAAAGAGATTGGAAGCATTCTCAGCTACATGACACTGCCTGCAATTGATCATATCCGGATGGGGGGTTACAGGAGCATAAGCACTGTATTTTTCTACAAATCCTCCATTCTGATGGCATTTAAGACATACTTTTCCTCCCATACTGATCTCACTCTCCACAGGATGCGGAATACTCGGCGGGGCACCGTGATAGGCCCTGTTGTCATAATAGGTCTCTAAGGTCCTGAAGTGATTTTCATCTACCGGAATATTGGCATATTCTGCCGCAAATTCAGATCGTTCAAAGACCCCGGCTTCCGAAGGAATGACAACTTCATTCTTCTCTATCGGAATATATGCTTCTTCCCTGGATGTTCTGTAGCTGTATCCCCAGATAATTATAAAGGCCAGCATGAGCAGGGAAAACAAAAGTATGATGGTGAGTCTTTTCATATGCTTATGCTTTTTCCACCTTCACGGCGCATTTCTTATAATCGGGCTCTTTGGAGATCGGACAGAAAGAATCCAGTGTAATATCATTGATAAGCATATTCTCATCAAAGAAAGGAACAAATACCTGTCCGGGTGTCGGAACACCTCTCTCATTTATCGAAGCAGGTAAGGTGATACTTCCTCTTCGGGTGGTGAGTTTTACCGGATCTCCTGTTCGTACCTGCATGCGTTTTGCATCTCCGGGATTCAGTTCTACATACGCATGTGGCATCGCCTTGTGCAATACGGGGATCCTTCGTGTCATGGAACCTGTATGCCAGTGTTCAACAACCCGTCCCGTATTAAGCCAGAATGGATAGTCCTTATCCGGTTCTTCGGCAGCAGGTTCATAAGGTCTTTGCCAGATGATCGCTTTTCCGTCGGGTTTACCGTAAAAATCGTAACCCTCTTTGGTACAGGCAGGATCGTATTTGGAGTGGAAACGCCATTTGGTAGGCTTTCCTTCCACATAAGGCCATTGCATTCCGGGCTCTTTTTTGAGAACTTCCAGGGGAGCCATATTGTGCTTTTTCCCCTCGTGATGCCTTCTGTATTCCGTATAGATCTCTTCTATATGGGTATCTTTATTATAATAGAATTGTTTTTCATAACCTAGGCGTTTGGCAACCTCCACGATCTGCCAGGTATCGCTCAATGCCTCTCCCGGTGGCTCTACCATTTGCTCGAAGTATTGGGTCCGTCTTTCCGAATTCCCGTACATTCCCTCTCTTTCTACCCACATAGCAGAGGGCAGGATCACATCGGCAATATCCGTAGTAGGAGTAGGGTATATATCAGAGACCACAATAAAACGTCCCTCTTTTTTGGTAGCATCCCTGTATCGCTTGAGCTTAGGCATCGTAACCATAGGATTGGTAACCTGTATCCACATAAAGCGAATATCTCCTCTGTCCAGAGCCCTGAACATCTCTACGGTATGGTAGGTGGGTTTTGGAGAAATATTCTCAGCAGGTACATCCCAGATCTTTGCAGCAAACTCCCGGTGTTCCTTATTCATAACCACCCCATGAGGCAATTTATGGGTCAGGGTACCTACTTCACGAACAGTTCCGCAGGCACTGGGTTGTCCCGTTAAAGAGAAAGGACTGTTCCCTGGTGTGGAGATCTTTCCTGTTAACAAATGTATATTGTAGATCAGGTTATTCATCCACGTACCTCTGGAATGCTGATTCGGCCCCATACACCAAAGCGACATTACCTTTTTATTCGGATCTCCGTAAAGAGCCGCCATATATTTGATGTCTTTGGCAGATACACCAGAGATCTTTTCTACTTTTTCCGGACTGTAATCCTCCAGGAATTTTTTATACGCCTTAAAATCGATCTTTTCAGGCTTATCGGTAAACTTGTATTTATCTTCAAGGCCATATCCCATATTGGTAAGCCCTTTATTAAAATTACAGTGATCTTCAACGAATGAAGTATTTACCCATCCGTTCTTTACAATCTCATAACAGATAGCGTTGGCAACGGCCAGGTCTGTTTGCGGCCTGAAGAGAATGGATTTGTCTGCAGCAGCACTGGTTCGGGTGGTCCGGGTAGCAAAATCGATGATCTTGACACCTCTCTTCATCCGCTGATCCAGCAGGCGCGAGAAAAGCACCGGGTGCATCTCCGCCATATTGTTACCCCAGAGAACAAAAACATTCGCATGATCTATATCTTCGTAACATCCCATAGGTTCATCCAGACCGAAAGAGGTAAGGAAACCGGTTACGGCGCTGGCCATACACAAACGTGCATTCGCTTCTACATTATTGGTTCCGATACATCCTTTAAATAATTTGGATGCCACATAGCCATCCGGGATGGTCCATTGTCCGGATCCGTAGATAGAAACCGCATCTTTCCCGTGTTCGCTAATGGTTTCTTTCATTTTGGAAGCTACCAGGTCGAGAGCCTCCTTCATGGAAGTTTCTACATAACGCCCGTTCTTTTTTACCAAAGGTTTGGTAAGACGGTCTTTCCCGTACATTGCCATTACCGAGTGGTAGCCTTTTACACAGCAAAGCCCTTTGTTGACAGGGGATTTAGGATCTCCTTTAACCGCAATAGCCTTCCCGTTCTCCGTACCGATAAGAACTCCGCATCCCACACCGCAGAAACGGCAAGGCGCTTTTTTCCAGCTTAAATTCTTTCCTTTAGGGAGTGCCTTTTCCTGATCTTCAGCAAAAAGGATCCCCGGAAACATACTGGCAGCTGCAGTCATAGCTGAAAGCATTGCCATTTTCTTTATAAAACTTCTTCTGTTAGTTAGTGATTGATACATAGCTTTTTCTTAATTGCGGGTTTCAAATCCAGATACCATCGAAAGCATTTGCAGGCTTTCTATAGCGTTTAATTTTTCTTGTAGAATATCTTCTTCCTTTCCATTGGAAGTTTCGGAAACCACGACAATCACGTCGTGATTCTCTGCCGGAACAACTTCACATTCTTCCATATTCTGGAGAACATTTAAGAGTTCCTGTCGCTTGCCTTTTACCGGATAGGCCAAATAACTTTTAATAGGCATGAGAGTTGGTTTTATATCGTAAAGAACTAACTTTTTAAAAAGAGAAAATATGACATTTGTCATATAAATATACAATAAATAAGGCGTTTTACAGAGGGGGTTTACGGCTTAATTATCAACATTTCAGAGACTTGTGGGTTTTACGTTCAAAAGCTATGGTTTTTCCGAAATAAAACGGCCCATCCTTTGGAGAACGGGCCGTCATCAAAAATCAAATCGAACAGGATCTATGCCAACGATGCTTCAAGATCCAATGCCTTGGGGTGTAAAATATTGTTTTCCAGATGTATATGCCTGTGAAGGTCATCTTCAAACTCCTGTAACTTGGAATACAAAGCCTTAAATGTGTTACAGGCTCCTTCCGGCGGAGTGTAATTATTGCTTAAAAGTGCTATCTGTTTAAAAATATCACCTGCATCCTCATGTTCGGTTTCCATCATCTGGATGGGATTGTTGACCGAACCGAATGGGGGAGGTGTTGTTTTAACTCCTTCCTTCTGCATAGCGAGAAGCTTTTTTATATACGGAAAAAGAATGATCTCTTCTTTCTGAAGGTGAGCTGCCAGCTCTCCGGCTACTTCCTTAAACAGACGGTTGATCTCTACCACTTCGGTATAATGGTGCCCGTGAACCTTGGCTACTCTGTCTGAATACTGAATGATCAGGGGAATCGATTCCTCCACATAGGTGTGATGTACATTGATGATATGGTCTATCAAAAAATCCAGATTCCAGTTGTTATAGTCATAGGCTCTGGAAACGTCCGCATCCACATTTAGTAATTCTTCTTCTATCAGCTTGTAATCGACTTCCTGTTTTTCACAGGCTTTTTTGATACTGATCCCGCCTCCACAGCAAAAATCTATTCCGTGTTTCTTAAATATGTGAGCGGTCTTAATGTTTTCGGATACAACTTCTGCAACCGTTTTATCTTCTATGGCGTTCATGCTATATTATTTTAGTTGTACTTTACTTTAAATTCCTGTACAAAGTTCAATGAACTTCCGGTCATTTTTTATGATCTGGATCATATCAGATCTTAAAACGCAGATAAGCTTCTTTTTCGAGTGCTTCCTGATGATCGGGATGCGCTATGGATATCAATGCCTTTGCACGTTGTTTCAGGCTTTTTCCGAAAAGATCCACGACTCCCTGTTCGGTTGCCACATAATGAACGTGCGCTCTGGTGGTCGTTACACCGGCCCCTTGTTTCAGATAAGGAGTGATCTTGGAAATACCCTTGGCTGTTATCGAAGGCATGGCGAAAATGGCTTTCCCGCCCTCCGAAAGTGAAGCAGCACGAATAAAGTCCATCTGACCTCCAACTCCCGAATATTGATAGGTGCCTATAGTATCTGCACATACCTGTCCGGTAAGATCTATTTCTATGGCACTGTTTATAGCCGTTACCTTTGGGTTGAGTTTGATCAGGGAAGTATCGTTGGTATAGGCTGCTTCCTTAAAGTGTATCAGGGGATTGTCGTCCATAAAGTCGTATAACTTCTTGGACCCCACAGCAAAGCAGGTAACCAGTTTTCCGGTTTTCAGTTCCTTTTCTTCTCCGGTAATCACACCATTCTCTACCAGAGGGAGGATACCGTCGGAGAACATTTCGGTATGTATCCCGAGACGTTTATGATTCCCCAGGTTATTTAGTACCGCATTCGGAATATTTCCTATTCCCATCTGCAGGGTTGCCCCGTCTTCTACGAGTTCTGCCACATACTTTCCTATCTGACTCTCAATAGGGGTCGGTAGGCCCTGTTCCGTTCGGTGAATAGGCCTGTTTACTTCTATAGCGTAGTCTATATTATCTATATGGATAATCCCGTCACCATGGGTCCTTGGGACCTGCGGATTGATCTGGGCAATAACCATTTTGGCTGTTTGAATTGCCGGTAAGGTGATATCTACCGAAGTTCCGAGGGAGCAATATCCGTGACGATCGGGCGGAGATACCTGTATAAAGGCAACATCCAGCGGAAGGATATTCCGCCTGAAAAGCCAATGGATCTCACTGAGGAAAATAGGGATATAATCTCCGTTGTTCTTATTCACCCCGTTCCTCACATTGCTACCTACAAAACAGCTGTTCAGCCTGAAAGCTTCACTGCAGGGAGCTTCCATATATTTTGCTTCTCCTTCGGTATGTGCCTGGATGATCTCTACATCCCTTAATTCTTTATATCTCAGGCAAAGTGCCTCAATCAATTCGTTCGGTGTCATTGCAGCTCCCTGAAAAAAGAGGCGATCTCCCGATTTAACGTGTGATACTGCAGTAGCAGGATCAATTATCTTAACATTGCTCATTAATTCTGTATAACTTATTTTTTAGTGTCGAAGAGGGTAGGTTTGATGATAAGCATCACCCAACCCCAGTTATTTGTGTTATTATCAAAGTTATTGCGGATTACCTCAAGTCCTTCCGAAGCAAACATATGAGAGTATCCGGCTTTGAGTATAACATCTTTATAGATCTTTCTGCTGTACACAATATCTACTTCCGTACCCAGTTGTTTGGAATCGTTTCCTGCAATGTCTGCAGCAGCAGAAAAATTGTGTACTACCAGACTGGTATCGGATCTCTCATCCCATTTTACCTTAACTCTGGCATAAAGGTCCAGTAAACCAACATTATTAATATGATTCCCTACATAGAAATAATCCATCAGCCCGTTAAACTTGTGGTTGGTTCCGTAAAAAGGATTAAAAGCGTCATTATTTCCACCGGAAGGGGCACCATTATCATTTCCGCTTATAAGTTCTACGCCCAATCCCGAGCTCCATTTGGAGTTGATATTGTAATTAGCATCCAGAGAAAGCAGATAAGCACTCAGGTCATTGTCATTAACATCGTTCCCGAACTGATAGAAAAGATTGGATTGTAGCTTCCAGCTATCCTTAGCATAAACCAGGTGGGTACCTACCGTCTGACTGTAGCGGGTGTCCGTATTATCTTCATCTGCAGGATCTACAAACTGAAGGCCATTGTTCAGGAAAAGAAAACTTCCGGAGAAATCTGCCCAGTCTTTATGCAACCATACATACTGAATGGCTTTATAGGTATTGGGAGTTGTCAGCACGTTTCCGGTCAATGCCTGTCCGCTCTGATTGAACCCGAACCCGACATCAAATCGGAAGCTATCTTTATTATATCTCAGAAGTGCCAGATCGTGGCTTCTTCCTTGTTGTGCCCAATCTACATTTCCAAAGATCCGGCTGTCGTCATAAATAACTTCCTGCCGCCCTAGTTTAACCGAAAAATTCGGATCCAGGAATAACTCGGCCCAGGCCTGGTGAAGTGAAAACCCGTTATTGTCTGCACTGTTCAATTGAGGCACATCTCCCCAAACCCTAACATCCTGAACACTTACAAACAGTTTTATATTTTCGAGGGCATATGCTGCATTAAGTCTTGTTCTTTGAGATATAAAAGCCGCCGGATCGGTATTATCGGGAAACAGATCCCCGAAACCGTGACGGTACTCAAAACGCGGACGCACATCCGCATCCAGTTTAAATTGTGCAAAAACCGAGTTTGCCGTTAGAACAAGCAGCAATAAAAAATATTGTTTTGTTTTCATGATCGTGATGTTTATAATTCCTTACAAAGTTTTCTAAAAAGCGGAGAAATTAAATATGACATTTATCATATTAGATCACTATCCGGTAGTAGTATACCGGGGATCAGGAGCGAGGGTTCCCTGTTTCCGGAAGCCATGTGAAGTTATGAATTGTATATTTATTTATCTAAAAACCAGTTAATTATTCGATGTTTGGCGAAATTTAATGTAATCTGTTTTGATCTGTTGCGACTAGAAATAAGAACAAATGAAAAATTGCTAACAACAAATATCTCAGACAGATGAAAAAAATCTTGTTATTACTTATTCTGATCGCAGCCGGACTTAATGGAGTTAAGGCGCAGGAAATAAGATATATTCCTGCCCAGAAAGTTAGAACTCTTCCCGACGGCTGGCATAAATTTGTTACCAACGGAGTGATCTTTGACGTAGAAGTGGCAAACGGAACTCTGGTTAAAGGTAATGTAAAATGGATCGACAACTCTTCCTACTCCGGAAGTTTCTCCAACAATCAGATCTCAGGAAGAGGAACGTATACCTGGGCCAATGGAGACAGGTATGAAGGCTCTTTTAAAAATAATGAGCGAAGCGGAAAAGGAACGATGTACTGGACTAACGGAACCAAATTCAGCGGGAAGTGGAAGTACGATAAGAAAAACGGAAAAGGAAAGCTCTGGGAAGCTGATGGAATGTTGAAAGAAGGAAAATGGGAAAATGATAAGATGATCGCGAAATCCTGATATTAACGATATAAAATATACTTGAAAACCTTCTTAACCGGAAGGTTTTTTTGTTTAACGACTATTCAAGTTGTTGGGCATGAATATTTTATGATAGATTTCATTTTGCCTTTAAATAAAATTCAGTATCTTTTAACTTATAATTTGGTTTGAAATGATGTTTATTCTAAAAAATTCTATGCCATGGAAAAGTCATATTTTACACCATTTGGGAAAACGCTTGTTTTTTCCCTTTTTCTGCTGATATTTTTGGGCTCTCACCAGAGAGTAGGAGCCTCCGACCTCATTCCTCCGTCTGTACAACAGGATTCTGTTCAGCATAAATCCTTTAAAGGGTATATTGAGGATAGCAGTTCCGGAAAATCACTGGTCTTTGCTACCCTTACGGTCGAAGGAACCAATATCAGTACCATTACCAATACCGAAGGGGAGTTCACTCTGAAAGTACCCCGGAATATGTTAAACAAAAACCTGGTGGTTTCCTTTCTGGGATATAAAAAGAAGATCATCCCGATTTCCGAGCTCAACGGAAAGAAGAACAGAATTGCGCTTGAAGCTTCTGTAATAGAACTTTCGGGAGTGAATGTTACCATGCCCAAGAGCGCAAAAGACCTGGTAAAAGATGTTTTTGATAACAGGGCCCGGAACTATTTGAAGGACCCGACCATCATGACCGCTTTTTACAGGGAAACCATTAAGAAAAGAAGAAGAAATGTCTCTCTGTCCGAAGCGGTAGTAAATATTTACAAGCAGGCCTATTCCGGAGCGGGAAGGGATGTCATGAAACTTTTTAAGGTACGTAAGAGTACTGATTACAGAAGGCTGGATACATTGGCACTTAAACTAAGGGGCGGACCTTTTAATCCGCTGTATGCCGATGTTATTAAGTATCCGGAATACATATTTACCGAAGATCTTATAGACGATTACGATTTTAGCTTTGGACCTTCCACCAGGATCAATGACAGATTGGTTTATATAGTTGAGTTTAAACAAAGGGGAGACATTGTGGAACCGAGGTTTTATGGAAGATTGTTTATCGATGCGGATACACATGCCCTTACCAGTGCGATATACAACCTGAATGTTGAGAACCAGCAGCTGGCAAGTCAGATATTTGTGAGGAAGAAGCCCAGGAACGTAACTGTATATCCAACAGAGGCAGCCTATAGGGTAGATTACCGGGAAAGAAACGGAAAATGGTATTACGGTTATAGTAATGTTCAGCTTTCCTTTAAGGTAAACTGGAAAAGCAAATTGTTTAATTCGATATATCATCTAACCAGTGAGATGGCGGTAACGGATTGGGAGCAAAATCTTACCGGTAAGGTCATAAGGCTTAGAGAACGGTTGCGTCCGTCTACTTTTATTACAGACGAAGCCGTTGGATTTTCAGATCCTGATTTCTGGGGAGAGTACAATGTGATCGAACCGGAGAAATCTATCGAATCTGCCATTAACAAGATAAGAAGGCAGCTCAGAAGAGCCAGGAATAATTAACCTTTTAATACATATATATAGATGAAATGCGCGGTTTTTGCCGCGCATTTTTTATTGTTAAAGTAATGTTATTTAAGAAATATAAAATACACTTTTCCTCTCTGTCTTCGTTACTGAGTTGTTCCTTTCTTGATTATCCTTTGTTAATAAGTGATAATAAATTTTATATATATAAGCTTTTTATATATAAGGAAATTATATATTTGCAACATGCAAACAAAAAAGGAATTTCTAAGTGGCACTTTAACCACGATCATTTTAAGCCTGCTTAAGGAGCAGGGAAAGATGTATGGTTATGAAATATGCCAGCTCACCAAGAAGCGTACAAACAATGAGATCGTCCTCACCATGGGGGCCATTTATCCTGCTTTACACAAGCTTGAGAAAAAAGGATATATCTGTTCTTCCAAGGCCGAATTTAATGGAAGGATGAGGAAATACTATTCTTTAAACCCGGAATCCAGCCCGGAAATAAAGGATCAGATCGAGAGCCTGCTTCATTTCTCCAATCACCTGATCTCTATTTTACAACCCGCAATAAATCCCAATAAATGATGAAGAATACGGCAGTACTTATATCCGAAACCTTGATCGGCAGGGGGATTTACGGCGATTTAAACCAGGAAATGACCGATCATTACCACAGTTTGCTGGAAGAGAAAATAGATAACGGAATAGCAGAAGATAAAGCTCTGGAACAGGTGTTTGATCAGATAAAAGCCGATGACCTGACAAGAATGAACAGAAAAATATTCTTTCTGAATCACAAGAACGTCTTTTTATCAAGTGCTCTTAGCCTGATAGGTGTTATCCTGGTCACTCTATGGGGAAGTACGCATCTGCAGGAAGAGAAACAAGTAGTGCAGGAAGAAGTAAAATACAACTGGCCCCTGGCCATGGCCAACGGCAACATCTCGGCAAAGTACGATCAGAAAAGACAGTTAAAAAGCGGGGCTTTAATAAGACATAAGGGAATAGATATAGCCGCAAATACAGGAACTCCGGTGCTTTCGCCTTATGATGCCATTGTATTGGAAACCGGAAACACCTCACGTAGGGGCAACTACATTATTTTAAAACACCACAACGGATATACTACCCGGTATTTTCACTTATCGGAAATCCTTGTAAAAATCAGAGAATCAGTCAATCAGAATACGGTAATCGGCAGGGTAGGGTCTACCGGAAAATCTTCCGGCCCGCATCTTCACTACGAAGTGATCAAAGACCGGGAACACCTCGATCCTGAAACTATTTCCGTAAAACTTCCATAAATACCTTTCAATAAAATTATGTTTACCAATTTAATTCAAATCAGATTTTTTTTAGTTACCATTTTATGCATTTTCTTCCTTAATACTGCACAGGCACAGGAAGATCCGGAATTTTTTAAACTTCGAAAAGTGCTTAGTATGAAAGCTAATAAGCTGAATGCATCTCTCAAATTGATCGAAGATCCGGAAGCGGAAGATTCCATTCAAAAGACAGATAGCATTTACGGGAAATACTGGGACACCCTGAAAATGAATCCATATAAATCCTATTCGCTTAAATATCCGTTCAATATTGATTTTGATACTATTCAATATGCATCACCCATCGATAAAAAGAAAGTGGTTACCTCCAGGTACGGATGGAGATGGGGGCGAGCTCATCGCGGAATAGATATCGATCTGGTTACGGGAGATGAAGTACGGGCCATGCTTGACGGAAAAGTGAGATTCGTCGGTTATAACGGAGGTCACGGAAGAACAGTGGTGGTTAGGCATGCAAACGGGCTGGAAACGGTATATGCACATCTTTCCAAATACAAGGTCAAAGTAAATGAAAACGTTAAGATGGGACAGGTTCTCGGAAAAGGAGGAACCACCGGAAATGCAAGGGGGAGTCACCTGCATCTTGAAGTCCGGTACAAAGGAGTAACGATCAATCCGGAATATCTTTTTGATTTTAATAAAGACAACAGTATCAGGGCGAAAGATATCTGGATTACCAGGAACAGAGTGAACCCGGTCAATCATGTTTCGACAAGAAAAAGTAAAATGCCTGTATACAATACACGCGAAGATGCCTTAAATGGTGTACAGAAGGAAAGAGTAGTGTATATCATAAGAAAGGGAGATACCCTCGGGAAAATTGCCAGAAGGCACCGATTAAGCATTACTCAGTTGTGCAGGATCAATTCTATCAGAAGAAATTCAATACTCAGAATAGGGCAACGTTTAATTATTAACTGATCGTCAATACTGGCATAATTTGTGTGGCTTAAAGCAGGAATATATTAGTGTTCTGATAAGCTTAACACAATTTATGTCTTTTTAACAGATATAATCAGTAATTTTAAACTTGTTAAAGATCGCTAATCATTATAATGTCATATGCTTAAAGGAAGAAAGATAGTATACGTACTTGTATTGGTTTTCGGATTTTATTTTCCGCACAATCTGTATTCTCAGGAAAACAAACCTAAGAAACCTCTTAAGATCAAAGCGGTTGAAAATAATCCGGATGCCAAAAAGAAGAGCCCTCTTTTGCTTCCTTCTGCTTCCAAAACAAAAGCTCCCAGTATTCTGGATAAGAAAAACGAGATCAATATGGCACGCCAGAGTAATCTTGTAAATCCGAGTACGATCTATGAAAAGAAATTCAACGAGAAAAACCCGATCAATAAAGACAGGTATTTTGGAGATCAGTATCTGGGAGATTTTAAAAGCAATGCCAAAAGTGCTAAGTTTCTTTTCAGGGACCATCAGGCTGTTGACGGCGATCGTATCAGGGTATTTGTTAACGGTATAATTTCCCAACCCAATATTTATTTGCAGGGACACTACAAAGGTTTTGACCTTCTTCTGGAACCCGGATTTAACAAAGTTGAATTTGAGGCCCTTAATCAGGGAGCTTCCGGTCCTAACACTGCAGAACTCAAGGTGATCGATGATAAAGGGAATGTGATCTCTTCTAAGATCTGGAATCTTTCCACCGGTTCGAAGGCAACTATTATTGTTGTAAAAGAGCTGGAATAAGCCCGTATTTCAATTTTCAGTTTTTTATTTTAAGCGGATAGATCTGCTCAATTCTTCATGATACAATATGCAAAAAGATACAATTCTTTGGGACTTTTTTGTATGCACGGCCTCACTTTTCATTTTGATCTTTGTGATATAATTCAGAGACGGGAAAACAAAACTAACTAACGATGTTTTGCGCCGATATTTCTGCTCTGATATGTTAATACCCATATGTTATGGAACGTAAAAAGATCTTAATTGTAATAGGGCACCCCGATAGAGAAAGTTTTAACTACGCCCTTTTGGAAGCTTACCGTAAAGGGGCGATGAGATCGGATGCTGAGATCAGGGAAATACATATTAGAGAACTGGAGTTTGATATTAATCTTAAATATGGTTACCGAAAACCAACAGTACTTGAACCCGATTTGATAAATGCCATGGAAAAAATAAAATGGGCAGATCATATCGTATGGATTTATCCTGTATGGTGGGGCGGAGTACCAGCTATTATGAAGGGCTTTCTGGACAGAGTTTTACTACCGGGATTTGCCTTTAAAAAAAGGAAGGATTCTGTCTGGTGGGACAGATTCTTGATCAGAAGGTCCTCACGGATCATTTGCACCCTCGATCAACCCTCCTGGTACTACCGCTTCATTTACGGGAGCCCGAGCCATAAGGCAATGAAAAGACTTACCCTGCAATTTGTAGGGATACGTCCCACCAGAATAACCACCATAGGTTCTCTTCGGCTCTCAAAGGAGTCGTATAGAAAGACCTGGCTGGAGAAGGTGGAAATGTTGGGCGAGAACAATTTATAGCGATGCAAAGCAGTCACCAACGGTTAGCCGCTATATTTTTTTTAGGTTAAATCAAGTAAAAGCCTTTTCCGCAGAAAAGGCTTTTATCGACGCATTATTTTTTACTACTGTTTCCTGTGTGACCCTCAGGCTGGGCGATCCACCATTGATTGCCCTGAGGGTCTTCTATTCCAGCTTCCTTAAAGCCATAACCCTGCAACACTGGTTCTGCTATTGATTTCCCCTTGTACTCCAGGGCTCTGTTGTAAACTTTATCAACATCACTCACAAAAACATAGAGCATATTGGTCCTTGCCGGCCATTCTTTCCGGGCTCTGCCCATCATAATGACCACATCTCCGATCCTGATCTCTGCATGCTGTACCTGGTCTTGTTTGTTTTTTACTTCCTCCAGCAGTTCACACTCAAAAATATTCAACAGAAAATGGAGCTGATCCTCCACACTGTCGATCATTAAATAAGGGCAAACCCTGCTGTAACCTGATGGTGCTATCGAATTCATACTGTTCTTTTATCGATTGATACCTCAAATTTAGTCAGGGGATAGAAAATAAAATTGAATAAAAACGACATTATCCTTTCTTGAAAAGCTTGAACATTCCGGGGCGGTCGTCAGCTCTTCTGGAATAGCCATAATTCTCGTAGAAGGCCTCAACTCCTTCAGCAGCCATAAGGCCTATAAAAGAATTATGCCGGGCGTGATCTTCGAGATAGACTTCTACCTGTTCCATGATCAGCTTTCCAATACCCATAGTACGATAGTCAGGATGAACAATAATGTCCTGGATATAAAAATAGATGGCTCCGTCTCCGATGATCCTTCCCATACCTATTGGGGTATCCGCATCAAATACACAGATCGAAAAAAGATCATTCTTAAGGGCTTTTTCAACGGTGTGATCGTCCAGTATTGGCCAGTTCGTTGTATTTCTTATACTCTGGTATTCTTCGGGTTTCAGTTTACGGATTTCAAAGTGATAGTTCTTCATTCTTTTAATTAAAATCAGTTCCTCTTTTACAGGCGAACAAAACTTCCGGCTGTTTCCTCCAGGCCTTTGAAATACAAACGGGGACTAATCCCCGAAAAGCTATTAAAATCCCTTATAAAATGAGATTGATCTGCATAACCTGAATCATAAGCCAGCTCTCCAAGTCTGGAATAACTATTCTGTTCATAGAGTTTTACTGCATACTTAAACCTGAGTATACGGGAAAAGAGTTTGGGCGAAAAACCGGTAGTGTTTTTAAATATGCGCTCCATTTGCCGGAAGGAATAACCAGAGTAATGACAAAGTCTGTCCATAGAAATATTACCGTTGTGCTCTATAAGTTTTTGTACCAGGGCATTTGCCACATCATTCCCGGTTGTTTTCTTTCTTTTTAATCTTCGCAGTAGAAAATTGCTAAGCGCTTTTAGTCTTTCCCTATTATTCGCGGCTTCAGCTATTATTTCTTCCATTCGTTTCCCCTCCGAACCTAAAAGAGTATCGATATCTATGGTGGTATTGGTGACTTCTGTTGCGGGGAGATCGAATATAAGATCAGTGGCTTTAGAATAAAAGTATACTCCGATAATGCCGAAAGAACCTTTACAGGTCATTAGTTCCGGCGTATTCATCTGCCCCTGATAATGACACAGTGGAGCAGGGGTGTAGATCCCATTCTTGTTTTTAGTATTGAATTTTTCACCTCTGAACTGAAATATCAGGCCCGGAAAATTATCTGCAAAAAGGCTGTAATCCATCACCTGGTCTGAAGCGGATTCGCATTCCAGGATCCAAAAGGACTTTACAATTCCCCTGAGTTCGGCCGGAGGGTTAAATTTCAAAAATATCATATCGGTGACTGGTAGTTTGTTTTAAAGATATGAAATTCACATCACATTAAAGTGTGAGGGTTTTGAATGATTTCTGTTGTTTTTTAACAGTATAAATGCTAAATCTTTATTTATTTAAGAGTTTAACAAAATAATTTCCTTTATTTACGTTTTAAATAAATAATGTCTTAAATGCTTGTCGAAAAAGCATTCTCCTGACATTTCACTTTCATCAATCAGAACAATAATAAGATTACAAACTGTCAATTTCATCTATGAATAAGAAATATATTATTGTTTTACTTACCCTGTTTATTTTTCAAAATTGCTTAAGTCAGAATAAAACGATCCAGGAAACCGGAGATGTTTTGCAGATCGTGTTACCGGCAACGGCTTTAGCCAGTACAATTATTACCAAGGACTTTAAAGGAACCTGGCAATTTACCAAAGCGTTTGCACTTAACAAACTGGTTACTTTCGGACTCAAAAGAGCCATAAATAAGGATCGTCCTGATATGACAGATCAGAATGCTTTTCCTTCGGGCCATACTTCAACTGCTTTTCAGGGAGCATCCTTTATCCAGCAACGATATGGCTGGAAATACGGGATCCCTGCCTATGTCCTGGCAGGTTTTACCGGTTACAGCCGGATCAATGCCGAAAGACATGATCTTCTGGATGTCTTTGCAGGTGCCCTGGTGGGGATCGGAAGTACCTATCTCTTTACGACGCCTTATCAGCGAGATCATATGGAACTGAGTTTTAGCAGTGGGGACGGGGCCTATATGATCGGATTCAGGTTTAAATTCTAACCCTTAGGACGGTACATAAATTTCCTTGTAGAATACTCTTTTATGATTATGGGATTTTGAGGTATAACTTCTCAGGATACGCTGAATATCCGGATTGTCTTTTTGTGGTTGAATATACGCCTCCAGATCATTTAAGGAATTGATCGCTATAGATTTATCGACAAAACCATATCCGGCATAAACCCCTTCTTTAATAAGAACAACAGCATCTTCATCGGGAGTTCGTCCGTCTTCCCTTATAAGGTAATTATCATGCCCTTTGTTTATATTGCTGATGGCAGTCAGTACCCTGGCATTATATTCTTCCGGACTTTCTTCCTCCCGGCATACTCCTTTACATCTTTTTATGGAATAGTGAGAACAACTGCTGACATTCTCCTGCAGATGACAGTATTTCGGGCACAGCTGAAAATCGGCGCAGAGTTCCTGCATAAAACTTCTGCATTCCCGCAGGCTAAAGAAGGTGATTAACGGATTGGGAATATTTTTAAGATTGTTAAAAGCCAGGTGTAAAATACCTTTTCTATCCTCATAAGAGAACAGACCATATTTTTTGGTAGGTCGCTTCTGACCTTCATTATAGAGCGGGAAATAATGCTTTATTGCTGCCGATTCCATCAGGAGAGCCAGGAGTTCGCTTCCCGAAAGCTCAAAATCTATATTGGCTATTTCCCGGCACATCCGCACCTCCTTATCAGAGCGGTCATAGAAATGCCCAAGCACTCTTTTTTTGATATTGATGGCCTTTCCCACATAGATGATCTTTCCGTTTGCATTTTTAAAATAATAGATCCCTGCTTCATCGGGCAGTTCGCTAACAACGGTTTTTGGCAGGAGGGGAGGAAGGGTTGCTTCCCGGGAGCGGGCATTCAGGAATTTTTTAAACACTAGTTCGGCTCCGTCCTTATTCAGTAATTTTTCAAAAAGAACAACTGTTGCCTGGGCATCGCCCCTGGCTCTGTGCCGGTCGTGGAGTGGGATTTGCAGTGCAGAACACAATTTCCCAAGGCTATAGGAATTATGGCCGGGAAAAAGTTTTCGCGACAGGCGTACAGTACATAGTTTTTTTCTGAGAAAGGAAATCCCCAGTCCTTCAAGTTCGTACTTAATGACATTATAATCGAAATTCACGCTATGTGCTACAAAAACAGCTCCCTCGGTCATATCCATGACCTTTTTTGCTATTTCCCTGAAGGTAGGGGCGTTTGCTACCATTTGATTATCAATCCCTGTCAGGGCGGTAATATAATAGGGAATTTCACTTTGCGGATTGACCAGGGAAGTAAATTCATCTACCACGGTAGTACCATTGTGCCTGAATATGGAGATCTCGGTAATTTTATTACCCTTTAAACCACTTCCTGTGGTCTCTATATCTACAATGGCATACATAAAACTGAATTTTTTTCCGGCTACTAAAGATAGTGAATTAAGCGCTTTGGCAATACCGGAGAGTATAAAATTATATTCCCGCCGGCAGTCTCATTTCATTACAATGAGATATGAAGAAAACACAAGTCTGTAACAATTCATTATCTATTCAATCTTTAAGAAAAACATAGTTGAACAATATAACATTAAGACCATGAGAACAAATTTTAAATTATTCAGCCTTATTTTCATTTTTGTTTCGGGCTTCCTGTTTGCTCAGGACACTGCAGTAGACTATGACAAACATTTTGCAGATGTAAAAAAATCCGAATTACTGCTTTTGGGCACCTTTCATTTTAAGGATGCCGGATTGGACGGTTATAAACCCAAATATGATGTGAATATCATGTCTGAGGAGAAACAGAAAGAACTGATGGTACTTCTGGAAGCAATTAAAAAATACGGTCCGACCAAGATAGCGGTAGAATACCGGAAATCCAGGCAGGGCAGGCTGGACTCCCTCTATAACGCTTATCTGGAAGGGAAATTCGAATTAAGGGCTAATGAGATCTATCAGGTGGGTTTCCGTCTCGGAAAGATGCTGGGACATAAAAAGATATATGCAGTCGATACCCGGGGAAAAGGACATTTTGAAAAGATGAGTGATGAAGAATACAAGCAAAAGGAAATGTACTTTATTCAAAAAGCCAAACCCGAAACCATCCAGAGGGAGCTCATGCTGGACAAAAAGTTTACCGAGATCTACGAAATTGAGGATCAGCTTAAGACCAAAATATCTCTTGTAGATTACTTTCTTCGTGAAAACGACCCGAAAATGTTTAAAAAGAGTCACGGGCACTATCTGATCGGGAATTTTAAAATGGGAGAGGGGAATGACTATTTCGGTCCGGATGCGGCGATGAGCTGGTATAACAGGAACATAAGGATCTTTCACAACCTTTTGGGCATTCAGGAGCCCGGAAAGGATAAGGTATTTCTATTGATCGGTGCGGGCCACCTTCCGATCCTGGATTTCCTGGCCGACAGTTCTCCCGATTTCAAAAAGAGGGAGTTCAAAGAATTTGTAAAATGATGGATGAATGATTATATCAGGGGTGATGTTCCAGTGATTTTAAATACTCATTGGGGGTCATCCCTTCTTTTTTTCTGAACACCCTGTAAAAAGTAGCTTTTGATTTAAACCCTGCTTCTTCTGCAATCCCCATTAAGCTATAAGAATTGTTTTCCGGTAGTTTGATTCATCCCATCATTACCATAAACGGAAGGCAGGATTTTGTGGATTTTGGAGGACGACTCCATGGAAAGTGGTTAAAACCCATAAAAAACGTCTCATATCATCTAATTGAGAATGCTGGACACAATGCCTGGATAGATCAACCGGAAAAAGTGCGTACTTTAGTGTATGAAAGTCTAAGATCAAAAAACAACAAACCTTAAATGAATAAACTGATCATTACAGGGCTCATCCTTATGAGCCTTGTTTCCTGTAAAAAGAAAACTGAGCCCGAAGAGCTTAAACTCAATATCGGGGATATGATAAACTATGAACCTGAAATGCTTGCCCCGGGAGTTATTTCCGGAGCTGCTTTTGAAGGTCATGCCAGTGTTAGCCCTGACGGGAAGGAGATATACTATTCGGTATATTCCAACGATCACGCTTATAGCACCATTGTGTATTCCGTCCGAACCGGAGGAAAATGGGAAGAGCCGCGTATTGCTCCATTCTCCGGAAAGTACAGGGACGGCTCTCCGGCATTATCTCCCGACGGTATGCGATTGTACTTTAGCTCTAACCGGCCTGTAAATGGCAAAGAACAAAATGCGAGCAACGATATATGGTACGTGAACCGTACAGGTACAGGATGGAGTGAAGCCATTCATTTAGATAATAGTATTAACACCCCTTATAACGAATTTTCACCCTCCGTAGACCGGGATGGGAACCTATATTTTTGCTCTAATCGCCCGGAGGGATACGGAGATATGGATGTGTATTATTCCGAGTATTACGAAGGAACCTATAAAAAGGCAGTTATTCTGAACGATTCTGTTAATTCTGTCTATCACGAAGGGAATGTTGGTGTATCTCCCGATGGTAATCAATTGTTTATTATGATCCAGCATAAGCCGGGAGATTACGGATATGACGATATCCACTATTCGAAAAAGATCGATGGGAAATGGAGCAAGGCGAAGAATATCGGTCCCAAGGTGAATACTTATACCTATGATTTTTCTCCGAAGATATCCCCGGACGGGAAAGTATTGTATTTTTCGAGCCGTATCAACAGGGATTTTAACCAGCCGGATTCCTTATATACCTATAGATCCTTCCTGCAATATCTGAACTCCCCCTTAAACGGTTTTGGGAATATCTTCAGGATAGAGCTCGATAAACTTGATCTTGATGATGAGTGAGGATATCTGGGGAGCTATTTGCACAGAGCTGGAAGAAAGTTCGGAAACGGTCGGTATTTCACTCAGGAATGCTTATGTAAAAGAGTGTAATAGTCTGGCAGAAGCTCTTATTTGCCTCTTGTCGGATAAATTATCGGATGATATTCTGAACAGGGATGCTCTTTATAAGATCCTGAATTCAATATTTAAAGGAAGATCGCAAAAGATGGCTTCTTTGTTCCGGAAAGACCTGTATACCTTTTACAACAGAGATTATGCCTGTAGGAATTATTCGGAAGTATTGTTCTTTTTCAGGGGATTTCAGGCACTGGAGGCTTACCGGTTTTCCCATGAATTATATAGATCGGGAGATAAGCTTACCGCAAAATGGTTACAGAACCGGATCTTTGAGAAATATGCGATGGATATTCACCCTGCAGCTGTCATCGGAAAGGGACTGGTCATAGATCACGGGATTGGGGTTGTGATAGGAGAGACCTGCAGGATAGAAGACAATGTGTTTATCTTTCACAATGTAACCCTGGGAGGTACCGGGAAGACCGGAGGTGACAGGCACCCCAAGATAAGCTCCAATGTAGTAATAGGGGCCGGTGCCAGCGTATTGGGAAATATTGTGATAGGGAAAAATGCCAATATAGCGGCCGGAGCAGTTGTTTTAAACGATGTGCCCGAAAATACCACCATGGTAGGTATTCCCGCCAGGCCAAAGGGACAGGCAAATAAAGTTCAATAAATAAAAACAGTAACATTGAAAGGAATTAGAATTTTCACCTTCCTGATCCTGGCAGGATTCTTCGTTCAGTCCTGTGATGATCATAAAAAAACAGAATTGATCCTTTTAGGGACCATTCATTCACCAACTCAAAACTTTAATTCGGATACTCTGTACAATATCCTGGTAAGGATCAAACCCGATGTCATACTTTATGAAGTGGACTCTTCTTTTTTTGATGATAATTTCCGGTTCAATCGCCCGTTAAAAAGCAATGAATTCCTGGCGGTAAGCGGATACAGGAGTAATTATCCGGTAGAAGTACGCCCTTACGATTTTACGGGGAGGAACGAATACCGTATTACAGTAGGATCCAGGCCCACCGATTCAAAAGCCCTGAAATTACTCGATAGCCTGTACCGACAAAAGTTACTCAAGGAGGAACATGAACGCATCTATTCGGATTATCAAAAACTTAATGAATCCCTTAATTCTCTGGTCTATATGCCGGTTCGGGAGTTTAATACTTCTTCAACCGACAGTTTAGCCGCATTACGTCAGTCCTTTCAATACGAACAACTTAAAAATATTATAAGTGAAACTCCTGAGTTTAGTGAAGCTTTTGCTGAAAAACCAAACGGAGAGCTAATAAGCTATGCAGAGGGCTATCGCCTGGCCTCAGATTTCTGGCATCTAAGGAACCGGACCATGGCTTCGAATATATCGAAAATGATAAGGGAATTTAAAGGGAAACGCCTGGTGGTTCTCAACGGATTCTTTCACAGGTATTACCTGAGGTCGGAGTTATCTCCAAAACAGGAAACAGACGACTTTATCATCAGGGAGTTTTACGAATTCGACGGGACTAATTCAGAAGATCGTTGATATTCTTCTTGTAGGATTGCCCGATGGGGATGGTTTTTCCTTCCAGTTTAAGCTGATTCCCTACGATACTCTTAATGTATGCCTTGTTTACGATATAGGAGCGATGTACTCTGATGAATTTTATTGCACTGAGTGTCTTTTCAAAATGAGATAAGGATTCGTGGATCAGGATGGTTTTGTTTTCCAGGTGTATCTTAACATAACCTCCATAACTCTCCATATAACGGATACTTTCCAGTTTTATATGATGGATCTCTTTATCGCCTTTTAGAAAGATACTGCTTTCTTCAGGAGTTTCACCTGATCGATCCTGCTGCTGCACCTTTACGGGTTTGTTCTGCGACAACACCTTGTTATATGCCTTTAAAAAACGTTCCAGGCTAAAAGGCTTCAGCAAATAATCAGACACAGGTAATTCATAACTCTCCAGAGCGTATTCGGAATAAGCCGATGTTATAACAATAGCAGGAGGATTGGAGAGGGTCCGTATAAAATCCAAACCTTTGAGCTTAGGCATCTTTATATCAAGGAAGATCAGGTCTACTTTTTCTTTATGAAGGAACTCAATGGCATCGATGGCACTGGTAAAACTTTTAACGATAGTCAATTTATCCAGTGTTTTGGCGTAATCCTCAATAATATGATGGGCCATAGGCTCATCGTCTATAATAATACATCTCATTTCAGATGGATTAAGAGTTGAAACTTATATTCATTCTTTTCCTTGTTAATCACCATTTCATAATCATTGCCATACAGCAACTGCAATCTTCTTTTAAGGTTTTTTAATCCGATACCCCCGGTTGTCTCTGTCTTATCTTCTTCTTCAAAATTATTGATCACTTCCACAAAAAGTTGCTGCTTTACGGTCGTCAGGTTTATGTTGATATAAGCGTCTTTTACAATTGAATCCACTCCGTGTTTAAAGGCGTTTTCCAGGGGAATGATCAACAGGAGAGGAGCAATTTGCAAATGATCCGACACCCCATTCTTGCTAAAGTTTATCTCTACTTTGTCCTGAAACCTGAGTTTTTGTAATTCTATATAATTCTCCAGGTACTTTATTTCTTCTTTGAGGGAAACTTCCTTTTCATTTCCCTTGTAGATCACATATCTCATGATCTCCGACAGTTTGAGGATCATCTCCGGAGCTTTTTCGGATTTACGATTAGAAAGAGCGTAAAGATTATTCAATGTATTAAAATAGAAATGAGGATCTACCTGGCTTTTTAGTAAGGAAAGCTCCGCCTGTGTATTGATTGCCTGTAATTGCGCTATTTTTTTCTTTTGGAATAACCATTGTATCAGGAAAACAAAACCAAAGACCACAAGAATAAGCAGGGATATATTTACCCTGAAATCTGCAGTATTCCCTACCATCATGGTAAATGCCAGCAAAAGCAGCATGAGTATGGGTGACCAATACGATCTTAAAAAAGCCTTCATCCGGTCAAAAATATTAAAAATACACGGGGCTCCCTTGCATATTTAACGAACAAGGGTAAAATTGAGTTGAACACCTCTTTTTTTGGCATGGATCCCATTTAATTTCATTTTTCGATCATCTGACCCGGTCAAAGCCTGCCTTGTAAAATATTTTTTCCGCCGGAATGGGAGGGTCATAGCTTTGGTTACAAATCATTAAAGAAACTAAAATGAAACACCTAAAGTACGCTCTCATACTTTTTATTGGGAGTATTTTTTACACAAACGCCCAAAGCCTGGATTCCCTGCTGAGTGAATATGCAGTTAACGGCAAAAAACACGGTATCCGGTCTAACTTTAACGGAGTGGTCCTGGTAGCCAAAGATGGAGAGATTGTATTTAACAAAGCATATGGCTATGCAGATATGGAAAAGAAAACCCCGTTAAAGACAGATAGTAAATTCCTGATCGGGTCTGTTACCAAACCTTTTGTAGCCTTTCTTGTCATGCAGCAGGTGCAAAAAGGAAAGATCGGGCTGGAACAGCCGATAACCGATTTCCTTCCGTACCTGGACAAGGAAAAAGGAAAACAGATCACCATTCACGGATTATTATCACATACTTCCGGTTTGGCGCATTACCCGGGTTTGATACCGTATATAAAAAGTCGCGCTTCTTTTTTTAATAAAGCTTTTAGCCCGGAAGAATACGCAATGCTGATCGATAAAACGGGTCTGGTAAATATTCCGGGGACTTCCTTTAATTACAGTAGCCTGGGATATGTCCTGCTGGGTGCAATTCTGGAAGAAGTTACAGGAAAGAGCTTTGCAGAACTTTTGGAAGAAAATATAGCTCAGCCCCTGGGGCTCAAAAACACGGGCTTTGCCGACAATGAATTCCTTTTAAATGAGATAACAAAAGACTACAGCCTGGAAAACGGGAAGTATTCGGAAGCAGAGGACAGGCATCAGAGTAATACCTATACGACAGGGGGAATGCATTCGAGTGCTAAAGATATTTTTAAGTGGACAGAAGCCCTGAAATCACATAAGCTCTTATCCCGCAGATATACTAAAATGATGCTCAGGCCCAATCTGAACGGATATGCTTATGGCTGGTTCAGGAATGAAACTGAAGTTTTCAGGTACAATCCCAATCAACCTTTTTACGGGCATAGCGGAAGAGTAAATGCCTATTCGGCCTATGTATCCCTTTACGACGACGGGACCACGATCATTGTTTTAAGCAATACAGTGCCTATCCAGCCTTATAAACTGGTTGATACAGTTCATAAGTTAAGCAGAGGCGAATCTCCGGACATAAAAACCAGGGTGATCTTGCCTAGTTTCCGGGACCTCGAACATTTTAAAGAAGAAGGAGGGATAGAGGGTATCAGGAAATACAGGGATATCCTAACTGCCAGGGCCGGTTTTCCGGTGTATCCGCCTTCCAGGTATCTGCAAAGGATGTTACAGCTGCATAAGGATAATTTACAGCCCATGGATGAGCTAATGGCAGATATGATCAAAGGGAATCCCCGGGCCGAAGAACTGATCAATAGGCTGGCATATAGTTATTTGAAAATAGATCGGAAAAAAGCGGAGTACTATTTCAAAAAGAATGTGGAAATGTTCCCCGAATCCGCCAATGCATGGGATAGTATGGGTGAATATTACGAAAAGACCGATCAGCTTCAAAAAGCACTAAAAGCATATAAACAAGCGGTGTTTCTTGCAGAAAAGCATCATTATTCCGGGCTTTCTGACTATAAAAAGAATTACAACACCCTCAATCAAAAACTATAAAGATGAAGGTTTATTTAAAAAAGATAGCGTTGCTGTTGGGAACAGTTGTTCTTTCTGTTCTGGCAACGGCACTGTTTATCGAATACAATTTCCAAAACAACAAATACGGTGAAGATGTTATTCAGGCTGAGATCTTTTCAAAATCCATGAATGAAAAACGGCCTTTTATTGTTCATTTGCCTAAAAACTATGACTCCGATACTTCAAGGAGGTATCCGGTAATGTATATTCTGGACGGAACTTCTCAGGATATACATACGGCCCATAAGATTGATATTCTCTCCGAGGCAAAGGTGTTTCCCGAAGCTATAGTGGTGGGAATCCCGAACACAAGCGGAAACCGTAGCAGGGATTTTACCCCTCATTATATGAAGATAGACCTGGAGGATGAAGACAGTAAAAGGGGGAATGGGAATAATTTCCTCCGATTCTTCGAAAAGGAATTGATCCCGTATATAGATGCCAATTACAGGACTTCGTCATTCAGATCGTTAAGCGGGAATTCGAGAGGTGGATTATTTGCACTTTATGCCATGCTTGAAAAACCAGGGCTTTTTAATGCCTATATGTGCTACAGTCCTGCATTCTGGAGGGAAGATAAGTTAATAGTTAACAGGGCAGAGGCCTTACTCAGGAAAGGAAGTAAAAAGAAAGTGTTTCTTTATATGAGCCTGGGATCTGAGGAGAACGAAAAAATGAAAAGGGGTTTCGTTGCCATGGAGAAAATGATAAACAGGAACAGGCCGGAAGGAATGAGCTTTTATATCGAGGTCACCCCAAAGTCTGACCACGGGAGTAATTCCTATAATTCCACGGTATCTGCCCTTGCCAAACTGGGATCTTTTATGAATATAATAGAAAACAGTAATTAAGTGGTCTTTTATTATTATCAGGTATCAGATCTGGTATATAAATATCATTAATGAACCTTATCTTTGATATTATGCTGGAAATAAGACCTTGTTGTGAACATTGCGGGAAAGATCTCCCAAATACAGCTACAGATGCAATGATCTGTAGCTTTGAATGTACCTATTGTGAAGAGTGCGCTACTACCGTTTTTGAAAATGTATGTCCTAATTGCGGAGGCGGTTTTCAGAAAAGGCCCGTTCGCCCTCAGGCTTATATAGAAAAATATCCTCCTTCAGAAAAGAAAGTATTCAAACCCAAGGATATTGAAAGCCTGCAGGAACACATCAATAAATACAGGGAGATCCCACCGGAAAAAAGATAAAGACAATTTCTGTGAACATACGGAAGCAATATCAAAAACCAGGAAAGGTTTTTCCCGGAGATTTAAGAATTAACATAAGGCTGTGAATACCCAATTGTAAAAAACACTATCTTAGAGGTACACTTAGATTTAATTCCAAAAACATTTAAAAAATAAGCTATGAGTACAGTTAAAATTATACTGGGGCAGGTATCGGAGACTGCCGTTCAGATACAAAACAGTGATTTTAAAGTTGTTGTGGATCGCCCGGAATCAAAGGGCGGAGGAGGCCTGGGATTAATGGGCGGACAATATATGCTGGCTGGAGTCGGCGGATGCTTTTGCAGTACCCTCTTTGCAGCAGCTCAGTCCCGGGATATACAAATAGAAGGCCTTAAAGTAGAGGTAAACGGAACTATTAGCGAAGAACTTCCCAAACGTTTTACCGATATCAGCCTGGATATTTCCTGTAGTAGTTGCAGTCAACCTTCAGAGTTTGAGAAATTACTGGCGATAGCCGAGAAAGGGTGTATTTCTGTAAACACCGTAAAGAACGGGATCAGCTTTAAGGTTAGAGAAACCAAAGAAGTTTAAAATAAAACATACATCTTGATATACGGGCCCTGACATTCATCGTCAGGGCTTATTTTTTGGAGTAATTCAAAAAAAATCTTCAGCCCATACAACCTTTTTGTAGCTTTAAAGCACTTATTAGTAAACAGCCTTTAAATTGAACAAAAAAGAGGATAAGCTTATTCAGGAATTTTTAAAGGACAGGAGTAGCAGCAATTTTCTAAACCTGTACAATCTTTATAATGGCTCACTTATGCGTCTGGCAATGTATTTTACCAGGAACAAAAGAGAGCTGGCAGAAGATATATTGCAGGAAAGTTGGATAACCGCTGTTAAAAAGCTCGACACCTTTAAGGGAACCTCTTCCTTTAAGACCTGGATGACCGGGATCCTGGTCAATAAGTACAGGGAGAGTAACCGGAAATTTAAAGAGGAGGTCCGTTTGGAGGTCATTCATCAACAGGAACAATATCATCCGTCAGACAACCTGGCCATCGACTTGAAAAATGCCATTTTTCAGTTACCGGACGGATACAGGGAAATACTCACCCTGTACGATATTGAAGGCTATAAACACAAGGAGATCGCTGCTGCACTCCGGATTTCAGAAGGAACCAGTAAGAGCCAGTTATTTCAGGCCAGGAAATCAATGCGCGCTTTACTAGAAGGATATAAAAAAAACAAGCAATGGAAGAGTTAAGACCGGAAGAGCTAAAAGCGATGGAACAACTTTCCAGGGAACGCTTTGATACCGAAAGGTTAGATAAAAGGATAATAGAAGCCCTCCACGAGGAAGGCTTGTTAACGGAAAAAACTAAAAAAATGAACACTAAAAAATATGTGCTGCAGATAGCAGCTTCAATCGCACTTTTAATTTTTGGATATTTTATCGGGAAGTACCAGACAGATACTGTTCCCGGCCAGGATTCGGCAATGAATAAATACGCATTGTTTCTCTATGAGAATGATGAATTTGCTGCCGAAGACATAGAAAAACTGGTAACCGAATACAGGAACTGGGCCATTGAACTCGGAGAACAGGGAAAACTGGAAGCTGCTGAGAAACTGGATGATTTTAATGATTACTGGCTAGGAAGCAACAGTGTTCAGAATACCACCAGTAAACTTACGGGATACTTTATTTTTTACGCCAAAGACTTTGAAGAGGCTAAGGAGATCGCTAAGACTCACCCGCATACTATTTATGGCGGTGGCCTTGACCTGAGGCCTATCGATAAAATTGAAGAATAATGAAAACAACCTTCTATTATATTACTGTTTTATTCATCACTCTTAATACTGCCTTTTGTCAGAATACAATGAGTCTCACAGAGGGGCAGCTTTCTCCAAAAGGCAGTTTAAGCGATATTTCATGGATTGAAGGCCATTGGCGAGGAGAGGCTTTTGACGGAATAACAGAAGAAATATGGTCGCCACCCCTGGGAAATTCGATGATGTGTGTTTTTAAGCTGCTGGTAAACGGGAAAGTATCTTTTTATGAAACTGTGATCATCCTTGAAGAAAAAGGAACTCTTATACTGAAGCTGAAGCATTTTGACAAAGATCTGAAGGGATGGGAGACAAAAGATGAAACCGTCGATTTTCCATTGGTAAAAGTTGACGGGAACAGGGTCTTTTTTGATGGTCTCACCTTCGAAAGGGTACATAAGGATGAGATCAATGTATATGTAGTGCTTTCTTCAAACGGGAAAGAAGAAGAAGTAACGTTCAATTATAAAAGGTACTCCGGTCACAAATAACTATCAAAATCTTTATTTTTCTAAGGATAAACTCCTGTTATTGAGTTTAGTATAAAAGAGCTGTGATTTAAGCCATTAATTGTTGTACCTTTACAGCACGGTATCGTATAAATAACTTCATGTAACTCCCGGATATAGCTTCTACCGGTTTTGTTTGAAAAAAGCAGTTCAGCTTTTATGTGTTTCTGCGAATTCCTCACCGTTTTTGAACGGTTTTTAGTTTATTTTAATTATTACTGAATGGCAAAATCCCAGCAAAGTTTTGGCAAAAAAGAAAGAGAAAAAAAACGCCAAAAAAAGAGAGAAGAAAAACAACTTAAAAAAGAGCAGCGAAAGGCTAATCCCAAAAGCAGCCTTGACGACATGATAGCCTATGTCGATGAATATGGCTTTGCTACAGATACTCCACCGGATCTGTCAAATAAAGAGGAGATCGATCCTTCTACCATTCAGCTGGGTGTTCCTAAAAGGGAAGAGGAAGAAGAAGATCCTGTTAAAAAAGGAAAAGTGGCCTTC
This sequence comes from Leptobacterium flavescens, assembly GCF_010671605.1. GTDB lineage: Bacteria > Bacteroidota > Bacteroidia > Flavobacteriales > Flavobacteriaceae > Leptobacterium > Leptobacterium flavescens. Next base: position 362,766 of record NZ_JAABOO010000002.1, on the reverse strand, counting down.
TTTAATGATTCCAAGGGCTACGGTTTTATTCAGGAGCAGGAAACCGGAGAAAAATACTTTGTACACATTAATGGCACCCTCGAAGATATCAGGGAAAACGATAAGGTAAGCTTTGAACTGGAACAAGGCAAGAAAGGCCTGAACGCGGTTCGTGTAAAAAAGATCTGATCAGGAATACAACCTGTTTACATTAGCTCTGTAGGTTTGCCCTATGGGGATGGAATGATCTGCAATCTGGATCCTGTTTCCTTCTATAAGCTTTATTTTCGGAAGTGAAACCACAAAGGATTTATGTACCCTTATAAATATTTCTGTCGGAAGCAATTCCTCAAAATCGGAGATCTTCTGAAGTGTCAGGATCATCTCATCATGGAGGAATACCTTGCTGTAGTTGCCATGGGCCTCAATAAAGAGAATATCATCAAGGGAAACCTGATATTGCTTTTTATCTCCTTTGATAAAAATACGTTTGTTGAATGGATCCGGTGATTGAGCGGAAATTGAAAGGTTCTCTGCTTTGTTCAGGGCGGCCTTATTAATTGCTTTGAGGAAGCGCTCAAAGGAAAAGGGCTTTAAAAGATAATCACATACATCGAGTTCATAACCTTCCAGAGCAAATTCCTTATAGGCCGAAGTGACGATCACCCGTGGACTGTTCTGCAGGCTCCGAAGCATTTCAAAACCGGAAAGCCCCGGCATATTGATATCGAGGAAGAGAAGATCTGCAGTTTCCTTCTGAAGCAATTGCATCCCTTCAAAGGCATCATAACAATTTCCTGCCTTCTGCATCTGAGGCAACTTCCTGCAATAACCCTCAATAATTCGGTGCGCTATAGGTTCGTCATCTATAATGATATATCTCATTGTTCTAAGTCCAGAATTAAACCGGTTTTGTAAATATCGTCTTCCGTAAACACATTGAATTCATGCTTTTTAGGGTATATAAGCTCCAGTCTTCGTTTAAAGTTCCTGAGTCCTATTCCTGTACTGTCATTTTTGATATTGGGATCAAAATTGTTAGTCGTTTTAAAGTGTAATTTATGGTTTCGGACATAGAGTTTTATATCGATAAAGGCATTATCCCTTAATTTCTCTATTCCGTGCTTAAATGCATTCTCCACTAATATAATCAATAAAAGAGGTGCCAGAAAATAGGTATTCTCTTTATCGGTCTCTACCTCAAAATCGATCTTTACATTCTTCTGATAACGTATTTTATGGATCTCTATATACTGCTCCAGGTATGCAATCTCATCCGCCAGGGAAACCTTGGATTTTTCTCCCTCATAAATGGTATAACGCATAATGTCTGAGAGCTTGAGGATCACTTCCGGTGCTTTTTCCGATTTCTCCACTACAAGCCCGTAAAGGTTATTCAGGGTATTAAAGAAGAAATGAGGATCTATCTTATTTTTTAATATAGCCAGTTCGGCTTCTGTCTGTTTGTTTTTAAGCAGACGGTACTCCTTCCAGACAGAAAATAACCAGGAAAAGACCACATAGGCCAGGCTAAGTATAAAAATGATCTGAAATACCAGGAAATAGATATCATAAACGGCTGATTCGGACTGTTCTCCCAGCATCTTAAACCTGGTCATGCCGTAAAAGGACAAGAGAAGAAGAACAGAGGGGATAATAAGGCGATAATTTTTCCTGATAAAATTGATCATAACTCAAAAATACGTTTTTGAATAGGCAGACAAAACTAATTTGACAAACAATACCACTTAAATGTCCAACATGGGTGTTTTAATGACGAATCGGGGTTTGGCCTGATTTTAATGCTTTCTGCAAGTCATTTAAGGGTATTGATCATAAAAATTATAAGAAGGTGGATAAGGAGGATAGGTTTGCTGTATCATTTAACCTAAAACCGATTTGATATGAAAAATTATATCTTGTGTTTTTGTTTGATACTTAGTGTATCCGGAATAGCACAAAATACTGATTCAGTCTCAGAATTCGCAGAATCCCTGGATCGGGAACTACCAAAAAGACTGGCAGAAAAGAACGTTCCCGGGATGGCCATTGCTGTCATGCATAAGGGAAAGATCATCTATAAAAGGGGTATAGGCCTGGCAAACGTCAGTATCCGGGAAAGGGTAACTCCCGAAACCGGTTTTAATATCGGTTCTATCTCCAAACTGTTTACCGCCTGGGGCGTGATGAAATTGGTACAGCAAGGGAAGATAGTACTCGATGCTCCCGTAGAAAACTATTTAAGCCGATGGAAACTTCCTGCGGGGAAATTCGATAGTAAAAAGGTAACGGTAGCTTCGCTTTTAAGCCATACGGGCGGGATCTCGGTTCACGGTTACCCCGGATTTCCTCCGGAAATGGAACTGCCCAGCCTGGAAGAGTCTCTGAACGGGGTGAACGGCCCGGTACGCGCCAATGAAAAGGTAGAGATCATTCTGGAACCACAAACCAAACTCAAATATTCAGGTGGTGGTTACACCATTCTTCAGTTGATGATAGAAGAAGTGAGCGGGATGCCGTTTAGCACTTATATGAAAAGAGAGGTCTTCAGGCCCCTGAAAATGAGAAATACCAGCTTTGTTCTGAGTAAAGGGATATTAAAGAAATCTTCCTTGCCCTATGATGAAAAAGGAGAAGAGATCTACCTGGAACGCTTTACAGCACAGGCTGCAGCCGGACTCCATACCAACCTGGAAGACCTCCTGACTTTCGTTAAAGCTAATTTTCACGGCAGTGAGGTATTGTCCAGAAAGGTGATCGACAAAATGCGGGAGCCTCTCCCAATAACCAAAGGTTTCTACGGACTCGGATATCTTCATTATTCGTTCGGAGGGATTGACCTTCACGGGCATACAGGTTCTAATACGGGTTGGGAATCGGCTTTATTGCTGGATTTTAAGACCAGTAGCGGAATAATTATGCTCAGTAATGGTTCGGAAGGAGAAGATGTGTTGAAAGGGACACTCAGGCAATGGGTAAAGTGGAGATCTGCATTAAAAACAGAGAAAACAAAATAGATGAGATCGATTTTAATATTCATTAGCTGTTGCGTATCCTTTGGCTTGTCCGCTCAGCATACGACTGAAGTAGAAGCCCTTCAAAAAGATATGCTTGCCAGGCTTACAGGGCAAAAAGAACTCTTTGCAGGGAAAAATATCTATTTACATCAACGAAGTAAGTCTTTCGAAAGGGAATTAAGCGCCACTTTCTTATTCGAGTCCCTGCTGAGGAGCGGTTTGAAGAGTGGGAAACACCATTACCGGAAGTCTAATAAATATATTTTTCTGGACCTTATTTTTAAGCCGGTAAAGGGCGTTAATGTGTACGGTATCCTGCCTGCAACGGTTCCGACTGAGGAATACGTGATCTTTGGAGCTCACTACGATTCGGAACCGGGAAGCCCCGGAGCTATTGATAATGCTACGGGAGTAGCTTTGAATTATGCGGTGATCCGCCAATTGTCGAAGCTTAAAGAACGTAAAGTCAATTTTATGGTGGTATTCTTCGATCAGGAAGAAGATGATGAGATAGGTAGCAGGGAATTTGCCAAAAAACTGAAGGAGGATGGAAAGATAGTGCATTCAGTACACACTTCCGATCTGGTAGGCTGGGATGAGAACGGGAACAGGGCGGTAGAACTGCAATCGCCGGCACCATTCCTGGAAAAACTGTACCGGACGGAAGCTGCTGCTCTGGGTATTCCGGTCCATATCACCAAAGGAGCTTCTTCAGACAATCGTTCCTTTCTGGCGGAAGGCTTTCCAACCATAGCGATTTCCGAAGAATTCTTTAAAGATGACAGCACTCCATATATCCATACAGCAGAAGATACATATAGCACAGTAGATTTTGGATATCTGGCTTCCGTAACGGAACTGGTATACCGTGTAATGAAAAAAATAGCCGCAGATGAGAACAGAGAATAAGTATCATTATTTACTGTATATAAGCTTTATACCGATCGTTATAAATGGATTTATATACCTGATAATAGGAAGCTTCTTTCCCTTGCTGGTAGCTCTGATCCTTACGCTTACGCTGATGTATTCGGTTAATGATAATCTGAAATGGAAGTTCCGGGCGGTAAAATACTGGGGAATACTACTTCTTCTCTACAGCCTGCTCAGGATCTGCTTATCGGTATTGATCCTGATAGACGGTTCCGGTGTAGAGGCCTATATCAAAGATCAGCTGAATAGCTGGTTTCATATACAGACCTTATTTTTCCTGATCTGCGGATGGGTACTTGTAAAAAAGAGAAGGATGCTCTGATCATTCAGGCTTCTTCAGAACAGAATTATGATATTCTTTAGGACTGCATTGCATTTTCTTTTTAAACGCCCTGTTAAAAGTGCTTTTGCTGTTAAAACCCGAATCATAAGCCAGGCCGGTAAGCGTAGTATTCTTGAGATATCCGTTCCGGATCTTTTCCAGGGCGAAATCGATGCGGTGCCCGTTGATGAAATTAAAAAAGTTCTGTTGGTATTCCTGATTGATAAGCTGTGAAACGATATAGGGCTGTGTATCCATTCCGGATGCGAGCTGATGCAAATTGAGTTCCGGGTCGAGATATATCTTCTCCTCCCGGATCAGTCGCTGGAGCTTTTCTTTAAGCTCACCGGAAGCTGAATCAGACAGGGGAGAGGTTTTATACTTTTGCTCTTCTTCATAGATCCCTGATACGATCTCAGGCTGTTTCCACATTCTAATTATAATACTCAGGATAAGTACAGCTGTAAGGCTTAAAAAAAGAAAATCGGCTGTATTGTTGATCTCGTAATACCCTCCGGAAACGATCAGCAGATACATTGCAATGATCAGGGCAGCAAAGGAAGAACATATCCATAAAAGCTGCTTCATCCATTTTAAATTGATCCGTGTCTGGGAAGAATAATATCGTTTTAGTCCCTTTTCATACCTGGCTATCAGTTTCTTTGAATATATAAGATAGCTGAGCAAATGGATCAGCTGAAGGCAGACAAAAGTGACGAAGAAGATCTTTAGCAGCAGTATATTATTAACCTCCTTTATTTCTGTCCTGTAAAAAAACAAGCCCAGCATAAACAAAGTAGTCAGTACCGCCGGTAAAAAGTGTTTCCATACCCGGCTGAACGGAGTTTTTTGTCCGGTCAGGTTTTTAATATGCAGGTAAACGGCAGGCCCGATAAGATAAAGCACTCCCTGAGAAATAAAATACAGAAAGGGTTGTAACCTGGGAAAGGTTTCAGAATAGACCGATTGCCTTAATACGAGAACTGCCAGAACCGCTATAAGCAGCGCCAAGTATTTGTTAGCGGACAAATTCCCTCGTTTATTCACCAGCAGAAAGTAAGCCCATACAATACCCAGCAATCCGCAGAAAAGCAAAATAGTCTGACCGCTTAACGGGGTTTTCTGAAGCAAATAGATCATTTTTTATGTGTCAGTTTATAAAGTGATAGCAATACCAGGTCGTCAGCATATAAATTTAGACAAACTAATCACAAAAAATAAGTATTTATAAAATTTAGCTTATGAAGAACAAGGTTAAAAAAGTAGTTACGTGGGTTTTACAGATCCTTCTGGGATTGGAATTTATTCTTGCAGGACAGGCCAAGTTTACACGGCCGGATGTTTGGGCCCGGGAGTTCAGGGACTGGGGATATCCCGATAATGTACATTATATAATCGGGGGACTGGAACTGATAGGTGCGGTTCTGATCTTCTTCCCGAAATTCGCTTCCAAAGCAGCACTCGGACTCGGTATTATAATGTTGGGAGCTGCTGTTACTCATCTGCTGCATCAGGAATGGAGCAGGGTAGTAGTTACCCTCATTCTTACCGGCTTGCTGAGTCTGGTTTATTTCCTGAGGAAGGGAAATACTGCCGATTAGAAGGGAAAAGCGCTAATTGTTCTTTTTTCCATTCGAAAATATCTAGTTTTGCAGCATGGGATTAACAAACAACGATATTTTTAAAAAACTCAGGGTAGCGCATAAGCTACGTGATGAAGACATTGTAAATATCTGTGCCTTGGCAGATTTTAAAGTGTCTAAAAGTGAGATCAATGCATTTTTCAGAAATGAAAAGCATCCGAAATATATGGAATGCGGAGATCAGATGCTCCGGAATTTCCTCAACGGACTCATTATCCATCTCCGGGGGCCAATGCCCCAAAAGGACGGAGGTGCCAAAGAAAAGAAAGGATAAACTTCAGACCATACAAAAACGGGAGCACATGAAAAACTCCCGTTTAGGTCAGAAAGATTGGAATTTAGTTAAAGAGATTTTCTGATCAAACCTCCTTTAGCACTGTCAATAGTGACAGTGAGTTTTCCCCCTCCTTTAACGATCCAGCGCACTTTAACTACACTGTTTCCGGGGATATTGTTAACTCTTATCTTTTCAGGATTTACTTTCTGCTCGGTGGTCACGTTAAAATCTTCGTTATTAACGATCATTCCGGCAACGACTTTTCCTCCTGAAAGCGAGATATAGTCTGGTCTTTCAATTTTGTATTTAAGGTCCTGACTGGCATGCGTAGGCATTAACCTGTCATTCTTAATAACCGCTGTAATTTCCCTTAATCCGCCACCCAGCGACTTCTCTTTAATGTCACTTACAGACAGGTGTGGCATATGATAGGCGTGATAGAAGGTAAATACCATGTTTCTATGCGCCTCTTCTTCCAGTAAAAAGCCGGGAGTTGCTCTTCCGACATTCTTCTGAAAGCCTCCGATCTCTATTTCTCCGTAGGTAGGGTGATCATATTTCTTCCAATTGGTAAAACCATCGCCTAACAACAGATCCTTATTGGCTTTGTAAACCTGATCCCGTCCGCCATTCGCCTTTTTATAGTAGGCAAAAGCAGTAAAGATCTCATTGGTAAAGGTATAGATCCCGCGAGATCCGTAGAACCAATCGAGCTCTCCTCCAAATACGGAATAAAGATCTTTATAAACCGTCAGGTAGCGGTATCCGGGTAGTATTTCTTCTCCTTTTTTCCCAATGGCATCGTAAATACGAACATCGGCTCTGTTATAGGTAGCCACATCTTCCTGTGCTCCGGGTCCTCTGAGGATCATTCCTCCCGAATTGTGAAAACTCTGAGCTCCGGCTATATTCGGATGTTTAAGGACAAAATCGGCTACAGCACGGGTTTCCGGTGCCGAAAAAGGATATTTATAAGCTCCTCTCTGGATATAATCGGGTTGCCATTTCCATCCCCAATCCCTGTTGGGGTCGTAGTAACCGGGTCTGTCTTCATTTACCCTTCCGTCGCCATCATTATCCAAACCTTCTGAACCCAGAAACTCATAACGCTGAGCAGTAACTACATCGTCAGGACCGATCTGTATCATTCTCCTTGGGTCACGGGGATCGATGATCATATTCCCGTTAGGATTTTTTCTTCTCATTGTAGTGATGGACCCGTCGCCATCAAGATCGTCAAAACCATCTTCATCAAAAAGCCCGTCGCTATCGTCATCCAGAGCAATCAGACCTGCCCTTGGACTATGAGGTGTATTGGCTTCCTTCATATAGTGGTTACGTGCATCAGGATTAATGGTAGGGACGATATAGAATGTCCTGTCCTTCAGCATTTCCCTGATATACTCGACATCTGCAAAGCTCTCTGTTAAATACCATGCGGTATAAATACATATTTCCCCTCCCTGGATCTCATTGGAGTGGATATTTCCGTCTACATAAAAAGCCGGTTTTCTATCGGCATCTCCCACCGAATAATCGGTAATAGCCAGCATCCATATATCTCTTCCTTCAGTAGACTTTCCGATCGATTGCCTTTTAACCAGGTTGGGGTAAGCGTCTGCTATCTTTTTGCCCAATGCCGCCAGGCCTTCTGCCGTGTAGTATTTATTGAAAGATATCTTTACTTTAGGGTTGTGGGGTGAACCTGCTGCCCTGAACACATCGTTTGAGCTTTGCCCTAAGATAACAAAGGGACATAGGAGGTAAAGAACGAGGGCTGCGGTTATATATTTAAATGATTTCATCTTTTTCGGATTAAAGCTTGATGGTTAATTTTTCGGTTCCTGCCTGGGGAGCTCCGGCCTGAAGCTCAACATTTCCTTTGCCTTTGATCAGCCAGCTCAGGTGAATGGTCCCGTCTTCTTTTACAACATCTATCAACTGGCGTTTCTGACCGGATATGATTTCCTGGCCTCTTGCCATATTAAGGACAACGTTTATTTTCCTCAACCACCTGGATCGTGTTCCCATTTCCGTATGGGTAGGGATAAGTCCCTGGTTGTACAGATCCACACTGATCCTGGTTAATCCGGAACCTACGTCTTCTGTTTTGAGGTTCTTAAGGCTTAAGGAAGGTTGCATTTTTGCTATCTCCAGTACAAAATCGGTATGTTTCTTTGCAATATCATCTACCATTGCGTAGGGAGGATTCAGCATTTTAAAAGGAACGATCCCACCGACTTCCACTTTTTGATTCGGGAAATCCGGGTGCTGTATCTCTTTCCATTCAACAAACACATCCTGTATTCCTTCTTTCTCAGCCCACTTTAAGAAGTTGAGCTTAGGATTTTTAGTAGCCTTGTTTAAAGAATCTCCTTTAAACTCGGGCACCCACCATCCCGGTGTACTCATGGCCAGTTTCCCGAAGTGAAAATAAGACCATTCAAAAAAGCCTCCGCCTTTAGCAATGGATCCGGGAGCATTTTTAGGAGGGACGATCTTATTATATGTATCCGAAAGGAACTTGTTTAAAGCCTCGTCCTTCTTTAGAACACTGGTCACCACTCGTTTTTTGGCATTGGCAGCATTGTACTTAAGAGGTTTGGACAGGTTATTAGCCGGTCCGAAGCTAAGTACTCCGTAGATATTCCATCGCTCATACAGGAAGTCCAGTAACGCTCTGTTCTCTTTTTCGGAAACAGGATGTTCTCCTGCTCCGGGAGTGAAATACGGGAATTTATAGGTCAGGTTTTTATTGAAGATGACACCACCTTCACCGTCTTCATTAAATTTTCCGTCCTTATCGTTATCTATTCCTTCGGTAAACACTTTGTGCGTTCCGTTTTCTCCTTTTTTGGTGTTGGCCTTAACCATAACCCTGTTATCTTCGGAGAACATCTTATAATCCCCTGTAGGATCTTCAACACGGATAAGGGTTATCAGCTTGTCGTTGTTCAGGTCTTCAAAACCGTCTTCATTTACTGTACCGTCTCTGTCATCATCTGTTTTGCGGGCATTTCCCTTGCGCTCGTACTTCAATTGTCTGAAGTATTGTTCCGTAGCATCAGGGCTCATATTAGGGAAAATGTAAAAAGTAGTGTTCTTCAGAACATCCTTATGCTCATTTAAAATGTTCTCTGCCAGTTTTAGCGACAGTTCCACACTTAAAAGGCGGTTTCCTTCCAGGCCTCCAACGATCGCCAATGCAGGTTTGTCGTCGGCCGGACCGTCAGAAAGGGTTAGTGCCCAAATATTCTTGTTACCGGTAGTGGTAGCCAGAGATTTCAGGGAAGCGTTGGCTCCGTGCCTTGAAGCAAGGGTCCGGAGAGCGCTGTTAACCTGATCTGTATTTCGGTATTCCTGTTGGGAAAATAAGGTAAACTGACCTGACAGGGCGAAGTATCCGGCCAGGAGGAGTAAAAATCTCAATTTCATGTTTTAGCTTAAGTTAGTTTTCGAGGGCTGAAGGTACTATTTATATAGACAGATTGTTCCAATATTAAGTTTTTTTTAAGAAAGCGGAGCGTGTTAAAAAAGAAGGCGGACAAAATTGTGCCCGGAACAGGAGTGACTCTCTCTAAACAGCTGAAAATAAAGAGATGAAAGCTGTGTTTTTTTGTATATTTTTAAGCAGATTCAATTGATGGAGTACTGATAAGGTCAAAAAAATTAATTTTTTTTCGGCTGTTTTGTAACGCTTTTGAATTTTAAGACTATATACTATTAAAACCTGCCAAAAGAATTGAAAACGCTAAGTGATGAAGATCTGATGCATGAGGTTTCCAGGGGTAATCTGGACACCATGAGCTTTCTGTTTGAAAGGTACCATATGCGTGTTTTTAATTTTTTGTACAAAATGTGCGGCGACAGGGATTTAAGCGAAGATCTTACACAGGATGTTTTTTATAAGGTGATAAAGTATAAGGATTCCTATAACGGAGGTAAATTTTCCTCCTGGGTGTATACCATAGCCAGAAACGGACTTTCCAATTACTATCGCACCAGGAAGGAAGACAACAGTAAGCTGGAGGAAGTCATGTATAAGCTGGGAGAGGAGTACATTGAAGAAGAAAGCGGGGAGGAGATAGCTCATCTCCACAGAATGATCAACAAACTAAAGCCTAACGATAAGGAACTCCTGGTACTGAATAAGCTACAGGGCATCAGATACGAGGAATTGGCCGAAATAACCGGAAATACTGCCGGAGCGGTTAAAGTAAAGGTGCACAGGGCAGTTAAAAAATTAAAAGAATTTTATTTTCAAAAAATATAAAAATGGATTGTAAAGAGATAGAAAAATACCTGATAAGCTATGCAGAAGGAGTTCTTGATACATCCTTAAGCACAGAGATAGAGAAGCATTTGACTTCCTGTGAATCCTGTCGCAAAGAACTCCAGGAGATCGAATTCCTGTTTGAGTTATTACAAAAGGATAAGGAGATTGAGCCCTCGGAAAAACTTCGTAGTGGTTTCTATCAGATGCTGGAGCGTGAAAAGCAGGAGCAATCCGCTGTTATTCCCCTGCAAAGGGAAAAGAGTTTTAGCTGGAAACCCCTGATGAGGATCGCAGCTACTATTGCACTGATCATTTCAGGTTATTATTTCGGAAAATATCAGCAAAACAAACTGGGACAGGAACAATTAGCCACTCTGAACACTGAAAAACAGGAAGTAGAAAAGACCATGATGCTGGCGCTGTTGGAAAATGAATCTGCCAGCAAACGTGTTCAGGGAGTAAATTATATAGAAGAAATCTCGGATGCCAATACCGAGATCATCCAGGCATTGATCAAGCGTATGGATTATGATGAAAATATCAACGTACGTCTGGCAGCTGTGGAAGCACTGGGGAATTTCTCAGATTCTGAGCTGGCACGTAAGGCCTTGATCAATTCACTGGAATATCAGGAAGTAGCGGAAGTACAGATCGCTATCATACAGATTTTGGGTAATTTCAAAGAGCAGCGCGCAATTAAACCCATGGAAAAGCTCTTGGAAAAGGAAGACGTTCCACCCTTTGTAAAAGATCAGATACGACTGCAACTCCCTAATTTGGCTTAAGTTAATTATGAATCAAAAAACAAACATTATGAAACGTGCAATTATAGCATTGATCTTTTCCATGTGCATGGTATTTGCCCAGGCACAGGACAGCGATAATAAGGTGGAATACACCCATTCCTTACAGGGAGTGAGCTGGGTAAAAATAAGTTCCTCAGCTACCGTAACTGTAAAAACCCATAACAGCAGTGAGATCCTTATAAGAAGCAAGAAGCCGGAAAAAAGACCGGATAAAGCCAGAGGCCTTAAGGCTATCTATGCTGCCGGAGATGATAACACCGGAATTGCTTTCTATGTACAAAAGGAGGGAAGCGACCTGATCGTTAAGAACCTTAAGAATGGAAATCGCGGGAAAGTAGAGATCTTCCTGCCTAAAGGTCAGAATGTATCCGTCATGAGTACCGGTCTGGGGCATATCAATATTAGTGGTTTCAGTTCGGAGATCGAAGCTAATTCGGGTAGTGTGGGAAGGTTAAGCATTAAAGATGTTACCGGTCCTATTACAGCTACTTCCTCTACGGGGGATATTGAGGTGATCTTTAGTAGTGTAAATCAATCTTCACCTATTTCCATTACCACTTCTACTGCCGATGTGGATGTTACCATGCCTGCAAATACCAGGGCAGATCTGAAAATGACTTCCAGTATGGGAGATATCTATACCAATTTTGATATAGATCTTCCCAAAACCGATAAAGACGGTCTTAAGCGTCTGGCAGGAGGGCAGAAAGCAGTCGGTAAAATCAATAACGGGGGCGTACAGATCAGCCTGCGTTCTTCAACAGGAGATATCTATCTGAGAAAAAAGTAATCTAAAAAAACACGACAAATGAAAAATATGATAATAGCGATCGCATTTTGCGTGATCGCCTGGACGGCCAATGCCCAGAAAGTAGTAGAAAGAACCTTCAATGCGGGCGGAAAGACAGAATTGAAACTCAATGCCAAATTCGGAGATAATATAAAACTGGAGAGCTGGGATAAAAATGAAGTTTACATTAAGGCAACCGCCAGCCTTAATGAAGGAGAAGACGACGATTACTTTAATCTTGACATAGACGAGAGCAGCTCGATCATTGAAATTGAAGAGGATTACGGTAATTTCTTCGAGGAGCAAAAGAAGAAATACAAAAAGAAGGATAAGGACGGGAAAACCATCTATGAATACAATACCAAAATGGATATTGAGTATGTGGTGTATGTACCCAGGAATATGAGAGTTAAACTAAAAAGTATTTCCGGTTCTACTGTGGTTGAAAAGTATACCGGAGATCTTACTGTGGATTTCATCAGCGGGGATATTGAAATTAAGCAATACAACGGGAACCTGAATATTAAGACCATAAGCGGGGACATTGATGTGTATATCGACAGGGCTTATTGTGTAGCTGAAACCTTTTCCGGGACTATCTACTCCGACGAGAGAATGAGCTTTACAGCAGATAAGAGAAGAAGCTTCGGGCAAAAAGTAAAAGGAACCATAGGAAGCAGTGACAAAACGCTTAAACTTAACTCCCATAGCGGGAATATTTATCTCAGAAAGCAGTGAAACTAATAAAATACCTTTTTGTCGGGCTGGTTTTATCCCTTGCAGCATGCATGGGATCAGCCTCCGACAAAGCCAAAAATGCTGTTGAAGAAGAAAAGACTAGCTCACTTACCATTAATTTTGATGATGAGAGTCAGGGTTTTAGCGAAAAAGAAAAAGAGCTTATTTCTGCCAGGGCAGGAAAGGTCGAACAGGAACTTAGGGAACTCTTAAGTGAATTACCGCAAAAAGTGGAACTTCACTTTGTAAAAGTAGACAGGGACCTTAGAGTTGTGGGGGGAATATCCGGACGGGCTGAAAACCCAGAGAGAATAGTGATTGAGATCTCGGCAATTTATCCGAACGGAACAATTGCAGCGATCAATAAATCCCTTGCCGGTACACTTTATCATGAGTTTCACCACCTGAACAGGGGTTGGACTATAGAGGGAAATAAATTTGGCCCCGGAATAGCAATAGCTGTTATTAACGAAGGACTGGCGTGTATCTTTTCGGAAGAGTATACGGGTGATATCAACGAAGCAGATATCTATCCGGAAAACGTTAACGAATGGGCACTGGAGATTCTGGAACTGTCTGTAAATGCTAATTACGGTCACTGGATGTTTGATCATCCCGATGGTAGGCAGGCCATTGGGTATAAAACCGGCCGGTATATTATACATCAAGCCCTTAAGAATACAGGGAAGAGCATACTTGAGCTAAGTGAATACAGCCCTGATAAAATATGGGAATTGGCTAAGGTGAAATAAACCAATATAGTGATGATTTCTGTTTAATGTAAAAGAAAACGCCCTCTGGAAGGGCGTTTCTTGTTTAATAATCTTTAGCTGAATATTTCGGAGGTGACTGCCAGAGAACATTAACGATCATCCATTTTCCGTCCTCCTTCATAAGGTTCATATAATCGATCCCCCATACGGCTGTTACCTTGGCAATAGCCGTTTTATCGGATACCTCAAAGATCTCCACTTCTCTCGGAGAAGATTCATCTGCCCGGCTTCCGTCTTTGTTCCATTTCTCTGCAAGAGCGATAAGCTTATCGAAAGGCATTTCCAGTTGTTTGGAATATTCCCCTCTTTCCTTGTTCATATAAAATCCCGTTTTGCGCAGGCTTTTGTGAACACTGCGATGAGCAAGAGAAGTATCGGCCTTGTAAAAAGTGTCTATATAATCATAACAGGCAGCCTTAACGGCCTCTATATCCGCCTTTTTGTCCTGGGCAGATAGTGTTGTTGCTAATAAAAAAATAAAGCTGAGTAAAAGTGTATTTTTCATGGTTTCAGTTGTTTATACCAATAAAGTTATCTTAAATTTTGAGCAAAGGGATTAAAATATTGTTAATGTTTTAACTATTTAACACTTCATGCTCCTGTTTGATCAACTGAATTTTTCGAGCAAAAACTGTTTAAACTGAGAGCCTATGGGGAGTTTATTTTCTCCAATACGGACATACTCAGAATTCACTTCATCTGCATGGTAGCATTTTAGCCCCGAGCTGTTCGGTAAAACAAAATATTGAGATTATTTTAACTATAACAAAACTTCCATGCCCCTAAATTTTAATAACTTAGGAGTATGGAAAAGCTTTTTAAACCAGTATTGCTCTTTGTTTTCATTCTTTCCCCGCTTTGGGGAATTGCTCAGTATTCCGAATACGAATGGAAAGAAAGAGACAGCTGGATGGATGTAGCCGGTATTATGGAACTGGCGGGCATAGAGAAGGGGACGGCGGTGGCCGATATCGGTTGTCATGAAGGCTATCTAAGCATACATCTGGCCCGAAAAGTGGGAGAGAGCGGTAAGGTATACGCAGTAGATGTAAGACAGGACAGGCTGGATAAACTAAAAGAGAACCTCAAAGAGCGAAACCTTAAAAATGTAAAGGTGATCCTTGGCGATTACGATAATCCCAAATTAAAAGAGAACTCTCTGGATGCGGTTGTTATTATGGATACCTACCATGAGATGAGAGATTATATGGAGATCCTCAAACACGTAAAAAAAGCTCTTAAACCGGATGGGAGGATACTTATCCTGGAGAAATTCAAGCATTATACACGAAATAAAAGCCGGGAGCATCAGACGGATGCTCACACCCTGGCGTCCAAATATGTAAAGAAAGAGCTGGAAGACAGCGGATTTAAAATAACCAAAGAAGTTAAGGATTTCGGAAAATGGAACAATGAGTCAGATAAAACTATCTGGATATTGGTGGGAGTGAAAGCCTGAAACCAAGGGATGTTCATTAAAATGCATACTTATAACAATCTAACTATTTATCATGAGACATCTTCTCTTTTTGATATCGTCTCTCCTTATTATTTGCTCCTGCAATTCTCAATCTTCAGGAAAGGCCAAAGTAGGAGGGCCTTGCGAAGGTTGCGAGGCAGTACATGAATACGGAGATATGAAACTGGCATCTGTAGATACACTACCGGGATATCACACCAACACCCCTAAAATGAAAATAAGCGGAACCGTTTTTAAAAAGGATGGAAAGACACCCGCAGAAAATGTGATCCTCTATATCTATCACACCAATCGTAAAGGGATCTATGAGACCCGCGGAGACGAAAAAGGCTGGGCAAGAAGGCACGGATATATCCAGGGATGGGTAAAAACCGGTCCGGACGGGAAATACACCTTTTACACCTTCCGGCCTGCAGCTTATCCGAACGGAAGGGAGGCTGAGCACGTTCATATTGTGGTCAAGGAGCCAGGTAAAAATGAATATTATCTCGACAGTTATGTTTTCGACGACGACCCATTACTGAGTAAGGATAGAAGAAAAAGACTAAAGGAAAGGGGAGGTTCAGGCCTTATCTGGTTAAAACAACAGGGAAATCTTTTAATTGCTGACCGGGATCTTATTCTGGGTAAAAATATCCCAAACTACAAATAGCTGTTTGTTAGATATATAGTTGCCAGAGCCAAATATATTTATAAATTTGCAGGGCCTGAAATAAAAAACAGGTTGGATTGTTAACTCTGATACATATGTGTCTTCCGTCCCTCAAACACAATTTAACTAAAGTAATACTTTCGATATTATTTCTTATTCTCTTATTTAACAAGGGGATAGCAAATTCTATTGAAACAGATTACTCTTCCTCAGAAGTTATTTCCCTACCGGACGAGAACGGAACTCAGGAATTCAATCTTATAGAGTATACATTCGAAGAAGCAGAGCCGGAAAGCGAAGAAGATCCTTCAGTTCATCTGAAGCCGTTAAGAACTTCCGAATGCAACAGCGGGAATACCGCTGTAAATCAAAACCTGGAAAACAGCCCTTCCCCTTCAAAAAATCGGTTTTACATTATTTATTGTTGCTTAAAGGTCTATCCGTAGATACTATTTCAAACTAGACATCCCTTTATCTTTTTGACTTAATCAGTTTTTATAAGTTGAAATAATATCTAATATGAAATCCTTTATACATAAATATAAATACATCATTATTGGTGCAGTAATTTCTATAACCGGTTACCTCTACAGCCTGAAAAATAATATCAACCTAACCGACCTGGCTCATAAATACCTTCACTTTATTGAAAAATACGAAGTAGACCTTGCTTTTTGGGTATTAATACTTGTTTTCTTTGTTTTCCTTAACCTGATGAGTTTACAAAAGAAAAACAGCTTTGCGGAAAAACGCAAAATATACCTCTCCATGCTCTACGCCAGTAATCATATCCTCAGGAATCTGCTGAACCAGATCCAGATCATACGTATTGAGGCAGGGGAAGACCTTAATTTCGACAGGGAAACCCTTAAGATGTTTGATGAAAGCGTGGAAGAAGCGGAACTGCTGATCTCCAGGCTCTCTGAAGTAAAAAACATTGACGAAGACACTATACATGAATCGATCAAAGCTTAAATACCGATCGGTATGTGATTGGAATTCCCCGTTTTCAGTGATAGAAGAAAGGGAGTTTCCGTAATAAACTAAGAGCTTCACTCTTAAATGCTTATAAAAGTGTATTTTAGTAGTACTTATCAACTATAAATACACTTTTTATGTTTTCAAGATTTTTTCTGGCACTCGCATTCCTTTCATTTAGCTGGTGCCAGGCGTTTCAGGATAATTCTCCAAAGGTAAATCAGCAAAGGCTGGAAGCGACCATTTTTGAACTGGCAAAGTTCGGACGGAATGAAACCGGAGGAACGAGCAGGGTAGCCTTTAGTCAGGCCGATCTGGAAGGCAGGAAATACGTGATCGAATTGATGAAAAAAACCGGACTGGAGGTAAGCGTAGACTTTGCAGGGAATATTATCGGCAGAAGAAAAGGGAAAGACCCTTCCAAAAAACCCATTGCTTTCGGATCTCATATAGATACGGTTCCTGACGGAGGGAATTACGATGGTTGCGTTGGATCTATGAGTGCTATTGAAGTTATGCAGACCCTCTTTGATAACGGGATTGAGACCGATCATCCCCTGGAACTGATCATCTTTTCCAACGAAGAAGGCGGACTTATGGGAAGTCGTGCTCTTGCCGGGAAATTAGGAGAGGATGCGTTAAGGGTTGTCAACAGTACAGGTTTTACAATGAGAGAAGGGATCAGTATCCTGGGAGGCGATCCTGCCCGTCTTAAAGAAGTGGAAAGAAAAAAAGGCGATCTGGCTGCTTTCCTCGAGTTGCATATAGAACAGGGAGGTATCCTCGATCAGGAAAAGATACAGATTGGTGTGGTAGAAGGTATAGTGGGGATCAACTGGTGGGATGTAGAGATCGATGGCTTTGCCAATCATGCGGGAACAACTCCTATGAATATGCGTCGGGATGCACTTTTAGCTGCTTCGGAATTTGTTATTGCCGTTAATGAAGTAGTAAACAGTTTTGAAGGAAGTCACGTAGGGACCGTAGGGCGAATTAAAGCCTTTCCGGGAGCTCCGAATGTTATTCCCGGGAAAGTGGTATTAAGTCTTGAAATAAGGGATCTGTCGTCGGAAAAGATCGCAAAGGTATTCGAAGGGATCAAGTCAAGAGCCGAAAAGATCGCTAAAGCCTCGGGAACTACCATATCCTTTAATGCTCTTGATGCCACCGGAGAGCCCGCTCTGACCGATAGCTTTATAAAAAGTAAAATAGCTCAGTCTGCAAAGGAACTGGGACTTTCTTTTAAGAATATGCCAAGTGGAGCAGGTCACGATGCCCAGGACATGGCTGTACTGACTCCTACGGGAATGATCTTTGTTCCGAGTAAAGGAGGTATAAGTCATTCTCCCAAAGAATTCACTTCTGCCGAAGATATGGCAAACGGCGCTAATGTCTTGTTACGCACGGTCCTTACTTTAGACAGGGAACTGAAATAATTAATGAGGGTTTATCTTCAAAAAATCTCCTTAGATTTGTTTTGAAAACTAGACTACAATAAATGGATACCAAAGAATTTAGGGAACAGGCACATAAAATGGTGGACTGGATGGCTGATTATCTTGAAAATATAGAACAGTATCCGGTTAAAAGCGGCGTAAAACCACGCGAAATATACGATCAGATAGAGATGCTCCCACCATCGGAAGCACAGGCAATGGAGCAGATATTCGGCGATTTTGAAGAGAAAATAATTCCGGGGATAACACATTGGCAACATCCTAATTTTCATGCTTACTTTCCTGGAAACAACAGTTATCCTTCGGTTTTGGCCGAAATGCTTACCTCTACCATCGGAGCACAGTGTATGATCTGGGATACTTCTCCGGCTGCTGCCGAGCTGGAAGAGAAGATGATGGAATGGCTTAGACATTTACTGGGATTACCGGCTAACTGGACCGGAGTTATACAGGATTCCGCTTCTTCAGCTACCCTGGCTTCTATTCTTACGGCAAGAGAAAAGTATTCGGAAGGAGATATAAATACCAAAGGTTTTGAAGGATATACCAATTTCAGGATCTATTGCTCTGAAGAAACACACTCTTCGATTGATAAGGCCGTGAAAATTGCAGGGATAGGAATAAACAACCTGGTAAAGATCGGAACAGATGCAGAAATGGCCATGCAGCCGGAATTGCTCAGGGAAGCAATAAAACAGGATATAGAAAAAGGGTATAAACCTTTATGTGTTGTAGCCACCCTGGGAACCACGGGTACTACGGCTATTGATCCGCTGGAAGCCATTGCAGGGATCTGTAGGGAGCATGGCGTTTGGCTGCATATCGATGCCGCTTATGCCGGTACCGCCCTTGCTCTGGAAGAATACCGGTGGATGATAAAGGGAATTGAACATGCAGATAGTTTTGTGTTTAACCCGCATAAATGGATGTTTACCAACTTCGATTGCTCTGCGTATTATGTAAAAGACAAACAGGCTTTACTGAATACTTTTGAGATCCTTCCTGAATATCTCAGAACCAAAGTAGATCAACAGGTAAATAACTACAGGGACTGGGGAATACCTTTGGGAAGAAGGTTCCGTGCCCTTAAATTGTGGTTTGTCATGAGATCTTACGGGGTTTCGGGTATCCGAAGCCGTCTCAGAGAGCATCTGACAATTACAAAGCAACTGGCCTCTAAAATGACGGAGCATCCGGCTTTTGAATTATTGGCGCCTGTAAATTTCAACATGCTATGTTTTCGCCATAAACCGGAAGGAATGCCGGAAGAAGAGTTGGATACTCATAATGAGGAACTACTTCAACTCCTCAATAATTCGGGAAAAGTTTATATGACACATACCAGGATAAAAGGCAATTACGCTTTGAGAATGGCTATCGGACAGACCTATGTTCAGCAAAAGCATATAGATAATGCCTGGGAGTTGATCCAAAAAACGGCTTTTTCGTTAAAAACGGTTTAAAGTCTTTACGGCTAATACATTAAACATTGTTTTATAGTATCTTTATGCTGAGTTAAATAGGACATTCAGGACTTTTTAGTTAAAGTTTCCATAAAGGGTGTTAATGGAATAATCTTTGTTGTAAAAATGAAGGATTATATTGTTATGATCCTGTTTAATTCCTGAGTATTTAAATGATCACATCATGAAAAAGTTTATCATATTACTACTGTTCTCGGCTTTTATGATCAATACAGCCGATGCTCAGTCCAGAGCGGAGAGAAAAAAGTTAAAAGCTGAAAAGGCAGATGCCGAATATGCTCAGATGAAAGAGCTCGTAAACTCAGGGGCCTTTGTCTTTGAAGCACAATGGGCCACTCCACTGGGCAGCTCAAGGATCAATCTGCTGGCTAATCCGAATCACCTTAAAATAAGAGATGGAGAGGCCGATACGTTCTTTCCGTATTTCGGCTTTATACGCACTGGGGGTAGTAGTTACAACAGAAACGGGGGAGGAATCGAATTCCGAGGAGAACCCGTTAAATATACTACCGAGTTCAATGATAAAAAACGAGCTATCATCTTAAAGCTTAGTGCTAAGAATGATGCGGAACTCTACGACGTTATTCTTACGATTAACAGGAGCGGTACAGCTACAGCTTCGGTTAACAGCAGCTTTAGGAGTAGTATCTTCTACGAAGGCTTTGTAAAAGAGCTGGAAGACACGGAATAAACCGTTCTTAAAACTTTTTGTAACCTTTAATTTTTGCGTGTTGTCCAATAACTGTGAATTCACCACAGATATTATGAACGCAAAAATTAAAGAGTAATGAATACATTAAAGTTTTATACCTGTCACATATATTTTCTGATCACTTTTTTATCGGGAACAACTGTTTTGTCAGCTCAGACAAACGGTTCGTACATCTCTACGGCCGATGGAAAAAGTATCCGGGTCTCCGATCTTAATTCATATATTAAGAAAAGCATGGATTCCCTGCAATTACCCGGACTTTCCATCGCTATCATTAATAAAGCGGAGATCGTTTATCACAACAGTTTTGGGCTGAGTAACCTCAAAACCAAAGAGAAGATAGACGATCAAAGTATTTTTGAAGCCGCTTCACTTTCAAAACCACTATTCGCATACTTCGCATTAAGAATGGCAGATAAGGGGCTCTTAGATCTGGATAAACCCCTTTATGAATACCTTCCGCATCCGGCAATAACCGAAGAATCTCAGGAAGATTACAAACTTATAACTGCCAGAATGGTGCTGAGTCACAGTACCGGCTTTCCCAACTGGAGTAACGGAAACAAAATTAAACTGAGTTTTGTACCGGGAAACGGTTTTTCCTATTCGGGAGAGGCTTATCAATACCTGGCAGCCATCATCGGGCAATTAAACGGTGTGGGCTGGCAGGAAGATCTGAATGATCTGTTCCTAAAGGAAGTTACTCTTCCCCTCGGTATGGAGCACACATCTTTTGTCTGGAATGATTATTTTAAAACGCATAAGGCATTCGGTCACGATAATGAAAATACTCCTACGGATAACGGAACCGGAGGATGGAACGGGAAAACCTTCGGAGCTGCCTACAGCGCACATTCACAGGCAGCCGATTATGCAAAGTTCCTTATAGCCATGCTTAGGGAGGAAGGGCTTAAAAAGAGTACATTTACTGAAATGCTCAAAGAGCATAATAGGTTTGACAAAGACAGTAAGATCCGGAAAGAGACTGGTCAGAGCGGATGGAGCCTGGGCTTTGCAATAAAACCTACTTCAGAAGGAAAAATGTATTTGCACACAGGGAATAACCGGGATTTCCAGGCCTACTGTGCGATCATTCCGGAAAAGGAATACGGACTCGTGCTGTTTACCAATTCGGGAAAAATGCTGGCTTTTGTAAAAAGCCTGGGGAATTTACTGGGAGAACAATTTTAAAAACTAAAAACACAAGATATGGATACAACCGAAGGTTTAGTCATGGGAATAGGCGTATTCGGCGGGGCAGTACTTATTGTATATATCCTGGCCAGATATACTTACCTGATAAAAAAAGCCATGATAGAAAAAGGAATAACTACAGAAGCTTCCGGAAACAAATACAAATACCTCGATCTTGGGTGTATTATTCTGGGGCTCGGGATGGGCTTAGGGGTTTCATCTGTTTTTACTACGATGAGTTTGTCGGAAGATACAGCCGATTTGCTTATCTGGGCCACCATATTACTGTTTAGCGGTTTCGGACTGCTGGCGGCGCATTTTGTTCGCAGGAAGTTTGAGTAAAGATCGCTTACATAATGACGATCTGTTAATAGACAGGGTCAGGGACGGGGATATGCATGCTTTTCGCCTTTTGGTTGAAAAGTACAAGGATATATCCCTTTCCCTGGCTTGTTCAATTCTCAAAGACCGGGATAAAGCCGAGGATGTCCTGCAGGATGCCTTTGTTAAGGTATATCGGAAACTAAATAGCTTTCGTGGAACTTCAGCTTTTGCAACCTGGTTATATCGTATAGTGGTAAACACTGCTTACAATGCGCTAAAGAAGGAAAAAAGACAAGCCTTTATCAGGGAGACGGAAGTAGATCTCCCGGAAACAAAAGAGCCTGAAAAATACGAAGACCTCAAAAGGGAGGAACAGCAGAAATATATCAATATGGCCATGGATAAGCTTAAAGCTGATGAGGCCCTGGTATTGAGACTGTATTATTTATGCGACCTCAACAGTAAGGAAATAAGAAAAATAACGGGTTTTAGTAATTCCAAAATAAAAGTCGACCTGCATAGAGGCAGAAACAATCTGTACAGGCAATTGGAAAGAATACTCGGAACAGAAATAAAGGATCTATTATGAACGAAAAGGAAATCAAAAAGATAGTGCAAAAGGCCAAAGTGGAGACTTCGGCAGATTTTACAGATACTCTTATAGATCGGATAGGAGAGGAAGCACTAAACAAAAAACCGTCTTTTACAGGAACTTTTATTATCGGTTTTAGCCTGTGTTGTCTTGCTTTTGCGGGAATGGTTTATTTGTTGGTTATAATGAGCGATATTGATATGGTGTTGTTTTCTTTTAAGGGAGTTAAGACTTCAGTTTCTCCGACTCTTATTTGTTTATTGATATTATCTCTCTTCGGATTGAATTATCTTATGTATTTAAAGAATGAATACCGTAAATTGCAATAAGTTTCCGTTTTGTAAAAGTCCGCAAGTTTCGGGTTTCAGAGCCCGGGCATAGCCTCTACATTTGCCTTATAAAATGTAAATATCATGGAAGAGCAACATCAGATCAATTACGATCGTATTTCAAAGGCTATCTCCTATATACAGGACAATTTTAAAGATCAACCCGACCTGAATGAGGTAGCAGAAGAACTGAATTTGAGTCCTTTTCACTTTCAAAGACTGTTTAAGGACTGGGCCGGAGTGAGTCCCAAGAAATTCCTTCAGTATACCAGTGTCAGCTATGCAAAGCAGCTCCTGAAAGAAGAGCAGGCATCATTATTCGATACGGCTTTTAAAACAGGTTTATCGGGAACAGGACGATTGCACGATCTCTTCATCAACATAGAAGGGATGACTCCCGGCGAATTCAAGAACGGAGGAGAAAAACTGGCTATCAATTACAGCTTTGCTGAGAGTCCCTTCGGAGATATGATGGTAGCTTCAACAACTAAGGGTATTTGTCATATGTCCTTTATTCAAGGCAGGCAACATGCTTTCTCCGGATTGCAAAGTCAGTTCCCCAATGCGAAATTTACCCAGAAAGTCGATCTTATTCAGCAAAACGCCCTGTATATCTTTACACAGGACTGGAAAAAACTACAGGAGGTAAAGCTACACTTAAAAGGAACAGATTTTCAGTTAAAGGTATGTGAAGCCCTGCTGAAAGTACCCTTCGGAGGCCTGTCTACCTATGGAAATATTGCAAAGGAGATCCAAAGTCCGAAGGCATCCAGGGCGGTAGGTACCGCTATCGGAAGTAATCCGGTTGCCTTCCTGATCCCTTGTCACCGGGTAATCCAATCCGGAGGGAATATTGGGAATTATATGTGGGGAACTCCGCGGAAAACAGCTATTATAGGGTGGGAAGCTGCCAGGACACAGGAAGAGCAGTGATAGATCATAACGACCTAAGTGCTGCGGAGCTCAGGCAACTGATCCGAAACGGGCATATCCTTCTGGGAGGCAATAAAAAATTAAAGATCTACGGAAACCTGCACTGCAAGTCCGGGAAACGAATGAAAACTGCAAACAGGGTTTTCTTCAGTTCGGTGGCTGAAGCCCGGAAACAAGGATATCGCCCATGCGGGCATTGTATGAGAGATGCTTATAAGGAATGGAAAGTCAACCGCGTCTTAAGGCCTGCATCGCCCCGGAATTTAACTGAAAGTCCAGATAGGAAATAAAGGAACGTATTTTTCCGTCCGGGAACAAACGACTTATTTCGGGCAAATGCTTCACGGTATCCTGATAATAGTTCCGCAGGGGTTCGTTTCCTGCATTAAGTCCTAATTCCCTGCACCAGTCCAGGTAGTCTGTAGAATCTTCCAGAGCCTCCAGTTCCCTTAACACCAATACTGCATTGACAAGCTTGTTGCAAAGTTTCAGATCGTTGTATTCGTCCTCTATCTGTAAATGATAATTCTTATTGTTCAGCCGGAGGTTGATCGTTGTCAGATCCTTATGAATAAAGATTTCGGGGAGGATCTCTGTTTCCAAAACATAGCGTTCCGTAAAATTTTTCAAAGCCTGGATTTCCGGATAATCGGTATTCATACACTAAAAGTAATGAAATAGTAGGTATCTGTCGGTTTTTACGTTTATTTCCATAAAATCACGTTCCTGTACTTTTTCTTTTGAGAATAGTGAGTATTTTGTTGCTTTGTTCTCATGATGCACAAAGAAAAGCCCATAAAAAAAGATTATGTTTCCCTTTACTGGAAATGCCAGTTGGCAGGATGGGGTGTAGTTTCTGTTTACTGGGCCTACGTTGCTTACTTCAGGGTAGATTACCCTCTTTTTGCCACAATACTTAATTATATCCTCGATGTAGTTCTTGGAATAGGGATCACACATGTTTACAGGGAGGCTTTAAAGGGAAGTGGTTGGTTCCGGCAAAGACTTGGCAGTATGATCCTGAAAATGGCCCTCTCTATCCTGATCCTTGCCGTATCCTTTATGCTGATCATGAACATAAAATGGTATTTCTTCTGGAAATACGCCAAGGAAGCAGATGTTATCTTTTTCAATTCACTCTGGGTCTGGGACCCGGTCTTTATTACCGGTTTAAGGCTGATGTCTATCTGGGTGCTCGCATATCACCTGTACCACTATTATCAGCGGGAGATCAGGACAACCCGGGAAAATGCAGAATTATCCCTTATTGCCAAACAGGCACAACTGGATAATCTGTCGGCTCAGCTTAATCCGCACTTCCTGTTTAACTCATTGAATTCTGTAAAATCCCTTATCATCGAGGACCCGCAGAAAGCCAGGAGAGCCGTCGATCTGTTATCCGATTTGCTTCGGACTTCCATTTACGATAAAGGCCAGGAGCTGACAAGCATTAAGGAAGAGCTCTTATTGGTTCAGGATTATGTGGAATTGGAAAAACTGAGGTTTGAAGAGCGATTACATACAGAGTTCCATATAAGTGACGATGTAAAAGATGTAAAAATACCGCCCCTGAGCATTCAGCTTTTAATTGAGAATGCCATTAAACACGGAGTGGATAAATCTAAAAACGGCGGAACGATAATTCTATCCGCAGAAAAAAAAGAAAAAAACATCCGTATTGAAGTACAGAGCCCGGGACAGATCCACAATTCCCATAAGACAGGACTGGGGTTAAAGAATTTGCAAAGAAGGCTTAAGCTTCAGTATAAGGACAAAGCATCCTTTAATTTAAAGGATTCGGAAGAAAATAAGGTAATTGCCACTTTAATGATCCCAACTCAAAGAAAATGAAAACGTACAAAACCATAATTATAGATGACGAGAGGCTCGCAAGAGAAGAGGTAAAGAGATCTTTATCTTCATTTCCGGAATTCGAAGTAGTCGGGGAAGCAGCAGATGCCGATAGTGCCATTCACCTGATCCGGGAGGAGGGCCCTGATCTTATCTTCCTGGATATCCATATGCCCGAAAAGTCCGGTTTTGATATGCTGGAAGAGCTTACCACGGTTCCAGAAGTGGTTTTTACGACGGCTTATGATCAGTATGCGGTAAAGGCGTTTGAAGTAAATGCTCTGGATTATTTGGTAAAACCACTTAGAGAAGAACGCTTTGCAAAAACCATCGATAAAGTAAGGCAGGAGCTGGCGGAGAAAGAAAATACCAATCAGTCTTTTTTGTTGGATCAAAAGATATTTATCAAAGACGGGGAGCATTGTTATTTTATTCCCCTATCACAAATACGATTGATCGAATCCCTAGATAATTACGCGCGATTGTACTTCGGAGAGCACAAGGCCATGATTAAAAGATCGCTCAATATACTGGAGGAAAAACTGGATCCACAGGCCTTTTTCAGGATCAACAGGAGCCAGATCATCAACACTCAATACATAGAACAAATACACCCTTATTTTAAGAACAAACTGCAGATCGTTCTGAGTACCGGTGAAACCCTGGAGGTTTCAAGTCGACAATCCGTAAAATTCAGGAACAGGAACAGTTTGTAAAACATTTAAAAACATCAGAAAACATTATGAAAAAATATAAATTCACCCGTAAGAACGGAAGTGATATGAGATACCTGTTTATTATTGCAATCACTTC
Organism: Leptobacterium flavescens; assembly: GCF_010671605.1. Taxonomy (GTDB): domain Bacteria; phylum Bacteroidota; class Bacteroidia; order Flavobacteriales; family Flavobacteriaceae; genus Leptobacterium; species Leptobacterium flavescens. The sequence goes on along the minus strand of NZ_JAABOO010000002.1, from coordinate 336,413 downwards.
TTTATTGCTCTCATGTAAGTCAGAGCAACAGCAATATCACTTCAGGACATTGACCGAAGACGGTAAGAGTTATGAGATCCTGGACAGTGTCCTGATAAAAACACGTGACGGAGCACAAATAGCAGCTATGGTTGTAAAACCGGGAGAGATTAAAGAACCGGGAACGAGCATTCTCTTCCATACGGTGTACGCCAGGCATGACGATATAAAAAGAGCTAAAAAAGCAGCCGATAAAGGATATATCGGGATAGTAAGTTATACCAGAGGAAAGGCTTGGAGTCCGGACGATCCCATACCTTACGAGCACGAAGCTAACGATACTTATGACGTTATTGACTGGATAAGCCGGCAAAAATGGAGCGATAAAAGAGTAGGGATGTACGGTGGGAGCTATGTTGGTTTTACACAATGGGCCGCTGCCAAAAAACTACATCCGGCTTTAAAGACCATTGTTCCTTCCGTATCGGCCGCTCCCGGAATAGCAGAACCTACAGAGAACGGAGTATACGTGAATTTTCATTATCCCTGGTTTCACTATGTTATGGAAGATAAATACCTGGCAGATTCCCTCTACAGTGACTGGCAGCGGTGGAATAACCTCTATTTAGAGTGGTATAAAAAAGGAACTTCCTATCGTTCCCTGGATAGCCTTGACGGATTCCCGAACAGAGAGTTCAATAAAAAACTGGATCACCCTGTATATGACAATTACTGGCAGGATATGATGCCCTATAAAGAAGATTTTGCACAGATTGATATTCCTGTACTCACTACCACCGGTTATTATGACGGAGGGCAGATAGGGGCGATGTATTACCTGAAGGAACATATGAAATATAATAAAAATGCCAATCACTACCTGCTTATAGGACCTTACACGCACTTCGGAGCCCAGTCTGTACCGGATAAGGAGATCGGGAATTACACTATCGATCCGGTGGCGCAAATCAATATTACGGAGACGATCTTCCAATGGTTTGATCACATTTTTAAAGACGCATCCAGGCCTGAGCTTTTAAAGGATAAGATCAATTACCAGGTCATGGGCACCAACAGCTGGGGGCATGCATCTTCATTAAAGGAAATGAACAATGATACGTTACGTTTTTATCTTAATGACAAAGTTTCGGGAGAGCTATTTGAATCCACTTTTTCAGGAAAGCAGCAGCATTTATCCCTGAGCAGGCAAAAGGAAGAAAAACGATCGTATGCAGAGCAGGAAGTAGACCTGGCGGACAGGAGGGATGGAAAGCAGAATAATTATTTCAGTCCCTTTGTGATCAATGAAACCCTGACGCTTGGGAATGGTATCTCCTATGTTACGGAAGCATTTGAAGAAGAGTTTGAGATGAACGGTTCTTATCTGGGAGAATTAAAATTAAGCATTAACAAGAGAGACCTCGATTGTTCTATGGTATTGTATGAACAAACCCCGGAAGGTAAGTTCTTTAAGTTAACACTGGCATATGTAGGAAGGGCCAGCCTTGCAAAAGACAAAAGCAAAAGACAATTGCTAACTCCCGGAGAGATTAGCAGTATACCTCTTGGTAATGTAAGGATGAGCAGCAAGAAGATCGGTAAGGGCAGCAGACTGGTGCTGGTATTGAATGTAAACAAGCATCCGCATGCACAGATCAATTACGGAAGCGGAAAGGACGTAAGCGATGAGACCATTGCTGATGCAAAGACGCCGCTAAAAATAAAATGGTATAACGATAGTTTTATAGAGATCCCGATCAGAAGAAAACAATAATCAATGGCAGCCCGAAAGGGCTGTTTTTATTTAAAATCCTCATTTATGATCACTTCTCCCGTAGATCCGTCGGTAATATTCAGGTAGCTAACTTCTCCTGCACCCAGGAAGCGGTAGCGGATCCCTGCAAATTTGCCCAGAGATTCATTGTATGAAGTTGAGTAGATTTCCTCTCCGTCTATACTGATGCTTATTTTTTTATCCTTTATACGGATCATAATATCCCTGTAATCCGAAAGATCTGTTCCAAAGGCAGAAAGATCGTTCTCTTTTCCGTTCAGATAAACATCATTGAGTAACAATCCGATATCTGAAACACATCCGGGGATAGAGAAGGGAATGACCATTGCTCCTTTACTCCCCAGGATATAAAATCTTGTGTTCTGGCAAACCGCCCATTTCTCCCTGTAAAGGTTGCGGAAAGCTGTTTTGATAAGGATGTCATCTCCCTGTATTTCACCCATATCCTCTACATAATGAATGGAAGACACCAAAGGTTCTTCACTGGCTGCCACTTCATTGATGGCTTCCTCCGGGATGGAAAGTCCGTTTTTTGAAAGTTCATCACCGCTTAGATATTTGGGAATGGGTTTGTAATCTATGGTAGCCATCCAGCCATCCGATTTTATATAGAGGTCGTGTTCTTTCAGAATATTGCCATCAGCCATAAGCTTGGCTCTGAAATATCCCGGATAATAATAGATCCCCGTTGCCTGGGTTTGTGTGTTTTTTATACTGATGGTTTTGGTAGGATCCCAGAACTGCTGAATTAAAATACTGTCCGATCGTAATTCCGCTATATTAAAATCGAATACCACTGAGTTGGGCATTCCCTTTGCAATAGGTCGGCTGCTGAATTCAATTTTTGAAAGATCTATCTCTTCAACCGGATTTCTCCCTATTCCAGTCATGGAGTAAAAGGATATAAAGACCAGGGTCATAATAGCCGCAGAAATGGTAATAATTCCCAGGTTAGGGCTTATTTTACGCTCTATCCACGAAGGGCCTTTTGTTTCGGCCTGATTCTTAAAATCCCTCCAGTTTCTGTAACCGGCAAAACCTGCCAGGGTATTTAAAGTACTTATACTCGGGGCGCTTTTATAATTAACCCTTCCCCAGACACGCTTCAGGGTCGTAGGACTTAAAAGGACATGTGTTTCCTCCTGTATACGTTCACTCAATTCGATAAACACATCATTATGCCATTGAGAAGAAGGACCCCAATTGAGTTTTTCTTCTATTTGAAGCAGACACTTCTGCACTGACCTGTATTCCGGATACACACTCATAATCTCTTACAAAATTCATCAAAAAATATGAGCTGAACAAGATTGAATCGATTTGAACCAACTTGTCATAGTCTTGTTTACTACAAAGCGGAACTTTGAATAAAATCAAAAAACAAAACATTATGAAGAGGCTTATACTATTGCTTTTATTAAGCATGCTATTTATTCAAAATAACAATTCACAAAACATCATTCCTCTCGATACCACTCACTGGCAGATAACCTCCAGGTCCTATATATTCGAAAATTTAAAGGGAAAAGATGCTATCTATATGAGGGGAGGGCTGGCAGTCCTGAAGGACAGTACATTTTTAAACGGCACCATCGAATTTGACGTATACCTGACCGAAAGAAGGGGTTTTCCCGGAATCCGATTCAGAGCGGTAGACCAGGGAAATATGGAATCTTTTTATATCAGGGCTCATCTTCCTGGAAAACCCGATGCCAATCAGGCGGCCCCGGTTATTAACGGGATTACTCCATGGCAATTCTATTTCGGGCCCAAATATTCTTTTCCTTATGAATATAAATACAACGACTGGACCCATATAAAACTGGTGATCAACGGGGATAAAGCTCAGATCTATATGGATTATGCCGAAAAACCCAACTTCTCCTGGAAACTGGTACACCCGCCAAAGGAAGGGGCCATTGCGATAGGCGGAGGCGGACTGGCCCCGATGCACTATGCCAATTTTAAAATAGATAAAAGTAAGACCGAGATCATAGATTTTAAGGAAGGGAAAAGAGAACCCATAGAAGGGATCATTCCGGAATGGGAAGTCTCCGATATTTTTGAAGAAAAACTTCTTGACGATCCTAATAAATTAAGACCGGTGATCAATTCCAGGACATGGGGCAGAAAAATACAGGTAGAAGAGGGCGTTGCAGCCAATATTGCCAGAGTGGCAAACATACTTGCAAGCGGGTCCGCCAATACCGTTTTTGCCCGGATACAAATACAATCTGACAGGAACCAGATAAAGCTTTTTGAGTTTGGTTACAGCGACAGGGTAGTAGCTATCCTGAATGGAGAAGCTATCTATAGAGGAAATAACAGATGGCAATCCAGGGATTACCGTTATCTGGGGACCATCGGTTTGTTCGATGCTGTTTATCTGAACCTGAAAAAAGGAAATAACACTCTGTTACTCGCTGTTTCAGAGGATTTCGGGGGCTGGTTGGTAACTGGTAAGTTTCCCGATAATAAAGGGATCAGGATAAAATAAGTTTTTCCTGTGTTTTTTAAATTTGTTTGTAACCCCGGTCACCAGGCCGGGGTTTTGGTTTAGTACTAAGTCAGGAATCTAAAAGTTAAAAATACTGTCGATCCTGATTTTTTTTTTGCACCACACACAAACCCTTTAGTACAAGTGCTTTAGTTGTAGTTTCTATATTAACTTTTCACATAATCATTTGTTAAAATTCCGTTCTATGTTTGTAGAATAGTAAAAATCGTTCTATGTTTGTAGAACATTTTAATTAACACAAAATGCAGTTATCTCAAACCGAAGAAAAATTAATGCACTTCCTCTGGAAACGGAATAGAGCATATATGAAAGATCTGATAAGCGATTTCCCTCCGCCAAAACCCGCCAAGACCACAGTGGCAACACTGTTAAAGAGAATGGTGGAAAAAGGTTTTGTCGGATATGACCAGAGCGGTAACGCCAGAGAATATTATCCGTTAGTCAAAAAAAAGGAGTATTCTTCCAATCGCGTTAACGGCTTGATAAAAAGCTTTTTTAATAACTCAGCAGCTCAGTTGGCTTCCTTTTGTACCACGGAGAATAATTTGTCTACCTCCGAACTGGAAGCATTAAAAAAGATCATCGATGAACAAATTGAAAAGAGAAAAAAATGATCGCATACCTAATAAAATCCATAATATGCCTGACTTTGCTCTTTGCCTTTTACCGTTTATTTCTGGAAAAGGAAAAAGTGCATCAGTTTAACAGGTTTTACCTGATCGGGATCCTGTTATTCTCACTTGCCGTACCCAAGTATATTATTTATGTAGAGCCATCGATGGTTTCTCCCATTAATACTTTGTCCGACGCCACGGCAAATTCATTTCAGATTGCAGATTATCTTAATTATGTGATCGGTATTTACCTCTTAGGTGTTATCGTACTCCTGTTCAGGTTTCTCCGGAATGTTGCGGTAATTTCAAAAAGGATAAAGGAAAACCCTAAAATAAGGAGTGGAAGTGCCACTATTGTATTGCTGGGTGAAGAAGTACTGCCACATACATTCCTGAATTATATTTTTATCAACCGGGATGATTTTGAGGCGGAGAAAATTGAAGAAGAATTGTTTACGCACGAATTGACGCATGTAAAGGAAAGGCATACGCTGGATATTCTGTTTGTAGAACTGTTTCAGATCGTCTTCTGGTTTAATCCCATCTTGATTTTCCTAAAACGATCCGTCCGCCTTAACCATGAATTCATTGCCGATGATACGGTGATCAACTCACATAAAAATATTCCGGAATATCAGCACATACTGCTGGATATAGCCAGCTGGGGCAATAATAACAGCTTGTCCAGCAATATAAACTATTCCCTTACCAAAAAGCGCTTTAATATGATGGCCAGAAAAAGCTCCCGCCTGACCAGAGCCATCTTAAAGATCTCTGTCATTCCATTGCTTACGGTTTTTGTGTTCCTGTTTGCCGATGTTGTTATCGGGCAGGAAAATCACGAAGAAGGCCATGACAATAAAAAGGCTGAGATCAGAAAAGAATCTTCAGGTGATCCGGAAAGATCAGAAGGGGAACACCGCGAAGGAGAGGAGCATAAAGAAGGTGAAAGGGATGAAATAAACCACAAAGATTAAGGGTACCCGCCAAAAGGAAATTATTCATTAACATAAAACGATTAAAATGTCTAAAAAATTCAACAAAACTGGATTTTCAGGGAGAGTATTGCCTGTACTTATCGCTATGAGCTTTACATTCCTGTATTGTGAAAACACTGATGCTCAGGAAAAAAGAGAAAAAGAGCATACAGAACAAAGAGGAGAACACCGCCGGGATAGAGGAGAGAGCAGAGAAGGGGAAGAAGACGGAACCCAATTGCGCCTAAACGAAACTTACAAGGTTTCCAAACGCGGAGTACGCTTAATATTGAGCTATGACAAAAAGAGCAATTCCTTTCTTGGAAGTGTTGAAAATGTAAGCCGGAAGCTTATCAAAAAGGTGAGGGTGGAAGTGCACCTGTCTAACGGAACAGAACTCGGTCCTACTATTCCTGTAGATCTCAAGCCAAAAATGAAAAAGGAAATTGTCTTAAAAGCTACCAAAGCCTCTTTTAAAACCTGGTCGACTCATGCAGAGATTGGAAATTCCGAACACGGTCATGGCCATGGTAAGGGCGAACATGACGGAAAAGAGAGCAAAGAACATCAATAATTAATTTATACAAAACCCGAGAAGAGCCATGAAGAGAAATTACGCAGTTATCAATTTTTTATTATTCATTAAATCTTAATTATTATGAAAAAAACGTTTTTAATTTTTACTGTGTTATTAGCAATGAGTTTGAGTTTTTCTTCCTGTTCCAAGGATGATGTGGGAGAAGGAAACGGCCTGGGAGAACAGGCTGAAGCCGGTCATAATGAAGGCCCTGGTTCCGGGGAAGAATCCGGTACTCAGCTCGGACTGAACGAAACTTTTGATATGGTCCGGAATGGTGTCAGGTTAATTATGTCTTATAACTCCCAAAACCAGACTTTTGAGGGGACTATAGAAAACACCACTAACAGTACCATTTCTCAGGTAAGGGTTGAAGTCCATCTGTCCAATGGCGTGGAACTCGGGCCTACTACTCCGGTTAATCTTGCTCCCGGAGAGATCCAAAATGTTTCCTTGTCCGCATCCGGGCAGAACTTTAACAGATGGTCTCCGCACGCAGAAACCGGCAACTCAGGATCTTGATCCGCCTTTTATACACGCTTTGATATTTAAAAATCGGGGCATTTAGCCCCGGTTTTCTATCTGAGGAAGCCAAAGCTTTCAACAGATAAATTCCTATACCGATCGTAAATACGGTAAGCTATTCTATTGTCTTTTTCGAATGGTCAAACCGTATCATTTTCTCCATAAATAATTCAAAAGTTGCGTACAAGCATGGATCACAATCCTAAAATATCCGTTGTCATAAGCACATACAATTCTGAAGAATGGCTAACCAAAGTAATCTGGGGCTATGAAGCTCAGGAATTCAGGGAATTTGAACTGATCATTGCGGATGACGGCTCCGGCAATGCCACAAGAAAATGTATTACAGATCTACAGGCTAAGGTAAACTTTCCGGTAATTCATGTCTGGCAGGAAGACCATGGTTTTCAGAAATGCAGGATCCTCAACAGAGCCCTTATGGTATGCAGCGCCGACTATATAGTTATGAGTGACGGCGATTGTATTCCGAGAGCAGATTTTCTCCTGGAGCATTTCAGGAAAAGGAAAAAAGGGTATTTCTTATCCGGAGGTTGTTTTAGATTACCTCTATGTCTTTCCGAAACAATCACAAAAACAGAAATAATTTCAGGAAAATGTTTTGATATTAAATGGCTCAGCAATAAGGGGCTGCCTTCTTCTTTCAAAAACAACAAACTAAGTGCAACCGGTCTTAAATCCCGGCTTCTGAATACTATTACCACGACCAAAGCCAGTTGGAACGGGCATAATTCTTCCGGTTGGAAAAAAGATATCCTGGCGGTAAACGGATTCGACGAACGTATGCAATATGGAGGAGAGGACAGAGAATTAGGAGACAGGCTGGCCAATTACGGTTTAAGATCAAGACAGATCAGATATAGTGCTATATGTCTTCACCTGGAACATTCCCGTCCGTATAAAACCCCTGAAGCCATAAAACAAAACCGGCTTATAAGAAAACAGACCAAAGAGAACAGAGCCGTCTGGACTCCTTATGGAATTGAGAAATAACGCAGCTGTTCTTCTCTTTCTTTCCTGTATCCATTATCCGGAATAATCCTTAACTTCGGGTTTCTTATAAAATCCGGTTAAATGAACAAATTTATTACCCTTGCCTTAATATTTATATGTTGCTCTTCTTCTTTTTCACAGGATAAAAATGCAGCCAGGGAATTCTGGAACTCCCTGCAAAAGTTATGCGGAAAATCATATGAAGGATATCTCGAATTGCCAAAAGAGGATGCGCAATTCGGTGGAAAAAAATTAGTAATGCATGTCCGTTCATGTAGCGATACTGTTATTAAGATCCCGTTCTTTGTCGGAGATGACAAATCCAGGACCTGGGTATTGAGTTACAAGGATAATCGCATCAGCCTGAAACACGACCACCGTCATAAAGACGGTTCGGAAGATAAGATCACGCAGTACGGAGGTACAGCCAGTAATTCAGGGCAGGCAGGGATACAGATCTTCCCGGCAGACGCTGAAACAGCAGCTTTAATACCTGCAGCTGCCGCCAATGTCTGGTGGATCACTGTTGATGACACCCGTTTTACTTATAACCTTCGTCGCCTGGGAACCGACAGGGTGTTTAAAGTGGTGATGGACCTCACTAAAACCGTTGAAAATCCGGGTGCTCCATGGGGATGGAAAGAATAAAGTGATAAGCTTAAGAGGAAACTGATGAAAGACATTTGGTTTATAATATTCAGTATCGGGATCGCTCAGGGCCTCTTTCTGATCATCTCCCTTTTACTGCTTAAAGAAAAGCGAAAACTGTCTATCAGGTTATTGCTGTTACTCATTTTATGCACCATTCTATTGCTAAGCAGGGAATGGTTAACCTTATTGATCCCCTTAGAAAGGGTCATTTTTATTTTTCGTACGGTGGAGACGCTTCCGCTGCTTATCGGGCCTTTGTTCTGGATGTATATTGTATCTATTATCAACCCCGATTTTAAGATCACTAAAAAACAGTTGTTTCATTTTCTTCCCTTTGCTTTTTTCCTGCTGCTTTTCCTGCCTTTCTACCTGCAATCCAATGAATACAAACTCCAGTACCTGGAGGAATGGGACAATAATCCCCTCCCTTTGGGTTTTGTGATTCTGGGATGGTTTAAGGGACTTCATGCATTGACTTATCTGATTGCCAGCTGGTATTGCCTCAGAAGATATCATAAAAACAATCCGGAAAGGGTTAAAAACCGTTTTAATACGGGGCTTCTCTATAAGCTGATCATTTTCCAGGTGATCTTTGTCAGCATTATTCATTTTGTCCTGGCCCTGGAGTTCAATGAAACCCCTTTACCTATAGAACCCGACCATGTAGCTGCCTTACTGGTTACTTTTTCTTTCTTTATCTACGCTTTTGCCATTGTAATATTTCCTCAGACGGTAGTTCCCGAAGATGAAAACGAGCTCAAAAAAAGCAGGTATCAGGCATCATCACTTCAATCTGAGGAGAAACAGGAAATACTGGAGAAACTAAAAAAGAGTCTCGAAGAAGACAAGGCCTATCTGAATCCCAACCTGACCATAGGAGAGCTTTCTGCAGAAATAGGGGTTAATTCTAATCGTTTGTCTCAGGTGATCAATGAACTCCTCGGGAAAAGCTTTATACAGCTTATCAACGAATATCGCATTAATGAAGTAAAAGAAAACATAAGCAATACAAGCAAGACTTTATACGGAATTGCCCTCGACAGCGGGTTTAACAGCAAATCTGCCTTTAACCGTAGTTTTAAGGAAGTAACGGGGATGACACCTTCCGAATACAAAAAATCCCTGGAAAAATAAGTATCGATATACACATCAGGTCGATCAGGATACGATCTGAGGGTTTCTTTGTGATTCATTCATCAAAATTCATCAATCATGAAAAGAATCAAAAGAATTTTTACATCCAGATTATTTCTGATCCCTTTTGTTCTGATCCTCGCGGTAACCGTATTTATGAAGATCAGGATTGCCTATGATGCAAAACCGGAATATGTTAGTTTTAAGAGTAAGGACATTACCCTGAAAGGTATTATCCTAAAACCGGAAGGCCCGGGACCACATCCCGCGATACTGATCCTTCACGGTTCGGGCGGAAGTTACCAGACCTATGACAAATGGTACAACAGGTTCCACGCCAACGAATTGCTCAGTCGCGGTTTTGCGGTAATGTCCTATACAAAACGGGGATCCGGGAAGCACGATATAGATTATAAATACGTAACATATGAGGATCTTATGGAAGATGCACTTACTGCAGTGGATTTCCTCCGCCGTCAGCCGGGGATAGATCCCGACCATATCGGTTTGTTAGGTGTAAGTGAGTCCGGATGGTTTACTCCGGAAATGGCATCAAAAAGAAACTGTATAAAATTTATAATCAACCGGGTGGGACCACCATTTTCGATGAACGAAACTACTTTGTTTGAAGTGCGAAATGATGCCCTGGCCGAAGGGCTGACCGAAAAGGAAATAGAAGATGAACTCATTCCGTTGGTAAAACGGATAAGGCAGTTTTATATAGATGTGGCACAAGATCCGTCTATGGCTAACGGACCCGAACGGGATGCGATCAACGCTCGTTATAAGGAGGTCCGTGAACGAAAGGGCTTCAGGGAATTCTTTGGTCCGCAACTGCAGGAATACGATCCTGATCTGTATGCGGTACGTGCTGCCAAATACTCCTATGATCCGCAGCCTTTCCTGGAAGAGATCGATATTCCCATGTTGTACCTCTACGGAGGCAAGGATATTAATGTCCCTACGGAGGCCAGTGTAAAGTACCTGGAACGTTTAAGAGCAGAAATGGGCAAGGATATTACTTTCAGGGTCTTTCCCGATGCCGGGCACTATATGTATCGCTGGAAAGCATTTCCGGTAGAAGGCTTTTATCAGAAGGGCTATCTCGACCTTATCGGAGATTGGGCGGAAATGCAGTTAAAGTAATGTATCGAATTACAAACAGTGTTCTCGGTAAATGAAAGAATCTTTGCTGTTTCATCATTAGGCATTCTTTAATTATAAGTCCGAAAATAATGATTTAAGAAGTGTTTTATTCTCAGTACTTTGTACTTAATACTCACTGTCTAAATCTTGAATCTCATATATTTAACGTATCTTAGAAGGAGCCAAACACCTAATAATGAATAAAGTATATCTCCTTTTAATCCTCTTTGCCATCAGTTGCACACCCGATAAGAACAGGGAAGAGGACATTGCGGAAGCAGAACCGGGTAATACGTTAATTATAGATCCGTCCACCAGGATCGTTTACGACAAACTGAATTTCGGTAACGGATATAACAGTGCTACGGGCCGGGAATATCTTGGGGTCCTTAAATATGAGAACGTTGAGAAATCGACCGAAATTGTTGCGGGAGCACAGGGGAATTCGGGTTATATTACCATGGAGATCCTGGAAAGAAAGGAAGATCTTAAGAATTCTCTCGATATTACTCTGGGCATGGAGCTGGACTTTAAGATCTATGGGGTAAGTTCCGATAATACCCTGAGGGGCCGGGTATATAAGGAAACCGAATTCAATGATTTTAGCCAGAATGCCGTGATCAAGGCCCAGTATACCAATGAGCCTATAGTGATATTAAATCCTGAGGTAAAAGAAAGACTGGTAGCACTTGCCAAAAGGAATCCGGACGAGTTTATGCGTACTTGCGGAGATATGTTCGTCAGTAAGGTCTATACCGGAGGAAAATTATATGCGCTTTTCAGCCTTCATCAAAGGGATACTCAGGAGAAAGAACAGAATGAGTTGTTTTTTGAAAGCGTAAATACCTATATGGGTAATAAATTTTCGGCCAGTGTGGACAGCAGGGCCATCCAGCAAAGTCACAGCAGCACTAAAAACATAAATACCACCGTGTTTACCCAGGGCGGGGGAAAGACTCCCAACGAAGCAAGCCTGGATAGTTTTATAGCTTATGCCAATGCTTTTAAAGAAGAAGTAAGTGCAGATCAGCGGGCAACTGTTCTCTATGTTGAGCTTACGCCTTACGAGGCCATTGCTGGTTTTCCCAGAATAGATTTCAGTAAAATAAGAGTGGTCCAGAATACTTTCCTGGAACGAGGGTTTCACATTTACAATTCATTGGACGAATCTATGTCGAATGCCCTTTTTGTAAAAGAAAAATCCCAGTATTTTGATGAAAAGGACGTCCATGCAGCCGATTCTATCCTGGTGAATCTACCGGACAGAATTACCAGCATACGGGATATGATACAGTCGTGCCGGGCCGATTTTGATAATTGTGAACTGGATAGCCTGAATGCATTTTCGGATGTTGAAATATTTGCCCCTGAGATCGATTTTCCCGAACTGGACGGGATCACCACCGAGCTTTCTATCGATCCTTCGGAAGATTATATAGTGGTTAGCGAAAATACGGCAGATGGAAAGATTCTCAATATTGAAGGCCGGTTGGAAAGCAGGGCAGGAGTCAATAAAAGAGCAAGTTGCAAAGCGGTAAGCTTTAACAGCGAAAGGAACTTTTATACTTCTACTAAAAGATTCCTCCGGAAAAAGATAGATTATTATAAATACTCGGAGCGTCCTTATTATAAAATTCGGTACCGGGCAACGGAAACCGGGCAGGTATTAAAGGAGTTCAGATGGGACGGAACCCCGGTTAAGACAGAGAAAAATGTAATTGTAGAAGTAAAACTGGTAAATCCCAATGCTATTCTCCAGGTGAAGGAAGGACGGAAGTGGAAAAATATAGGAAAGAAAAAGGAAGGGGAACTCGGTTATACAAGAAGTCCGCGATATACACAAATACGTTCCTGTGAAAACATCAGGCCCTTTGCGGTCATTTCTAAACCGGATGCGCAACCCAAACAGGCAGGTCCCTTAACAGCCGGGAATACCGGAACCATTAACAAACAGTATCCCGAATTAAAACCCAAGGGTAATTATATGTCCTATGAATTTAAAAATTAGGAAAAAGCAGTTATAAATTTTTACTGCAACTACGGGAACAGATCCAGGCTTTTGCAATATCTGATGGCATATTCCCGCCCCATAGCAATGTATTTGGTGCGAATGTATTCATTCTGAAGCCTGATCTTCTCGTTCAGGTTTTCATGCATACTGCGTTTTTCAATTTCCTTATTCACCATATTAAGCATTTCGTTTACTGCTTTATTGGCCTGATACTCAGAGCTGACAAAGAAATCATCCCTGATCTTTTTTCTGAATAGCCGGTAATGCTTGCGCAAAGCATTCTGGCAAATACTTTCGTAACTCATTTTAATCGTAGTTGGAGGGTTACTTAAAGATAATCATTTTAAAGGTTAAAAAATACAGGTGTTTAGGATCAGCTTTGGTTTTACAGGTAAAATCACAAAACTTGTAACTGGTTACATATTTTATTATATTTGTGTAACCAGCTACATAATTAAAATGAAGAACGATTTTATAAACGAGCTAGGGCATATAGGTTTCACCGCCCGGATGAAAAGGATAAGCGATCTGCTTCTGTACAGTGCAATTGACCACTATAAACAATCCGGCCTGGGGATAGAACCCAACTGGCACCTGATCTTTTTAATACTGAAAGAAGAAAAAGCCCTCACGGTAACAGAGATTGCAGCGCGTTTGCGGTTTTCTCATCCGGCTATCATCAAGATTGTCAGGAAGATGGAAGAGGAGGGGTTTTTAGAGCGTTCTACGGATGCTTCGGACAGCAGGAAACAACTCATCAGTTTATCCAAAAAGGCGATCAGGAAAATGCCTGTATTCGAAAAAGAATGGTCCGATATAGAAATTGTAATAAAGGAATTGATAAGCGATGATTTTCTGGCAGATCTGGATCGTCTGGAGCAGAAGCTCGGTGAAAAGAATTTTTCCGAAAGATACAGGCAGGCACATCCCGCATACGAAGTAAGGAATGCAAAACCGGAGGAGTTTGAGGAGATCGGAGCTCTGATGGTAAGGGTATATTCCCAACTGGAAGGTTTCCCAAATGCTTCAGATCAACCCGAATACTATCGTATGCTGGCACAGATAGGAGAGCTTACCAAAAAGCCGGAGACCGAACTCCTGGTTGCTGTTTCCCCTCAGGGCAAAATAGACGGGGCTGTGGTGTATTTCAGCGATATGAAGTATTACGGTTCGGGAGGAACAGCTACCAAAGAAAAAAATGCTTCCGGATTCAGGCTGCTGGCGGTAGATCACGATGCCAGGGGAAGGGGAGTAGGTAAACTCCTCAGCAGGGAATGCATCAGAAGATCCACAGAAAAGAAACATCAGCAAATGGTCATTCACAGTACCAAAGCAATGAAAATTGCCTGGAAAATGTATGAGAAACTGGGCTTTAAAAGATCGGAGGATCTCGATTTTATGCAGGAGAAGCTCCCTGTTTTTGGCTTCAGGCTGCAATTACAATAGAATTGATGCTGTAGAAACTCCGTCATTTCGATAATTCTCGATATGTAAATATTTATTTGTACCTTTGACAAATGGATATTGTAGAGATCAGCAAGGTTTTATCAAATAAAACAAGAGTTAATATCTTAAAATGGCTGAGGGAACCTGAGAAACACTTCCCTCCACATGTGGATATTGAAGGTTTTGACGACGGCGTTTGCGTAGGTTATATCCAGGATAAAACAGGCTTGTCCCAGTCTACTATCTCCACCTATCTATCCGGAATGCAGAAGGCGCAGCTTATTATTCCGACCAGGCACGGCAAATGGACGTACTACAGAAGAAATGAAAGGGTGATCAGTGCGTATATTAACGCCCTTAGTAAGGATCTGTAGCTTTTTTTTAATACAACATATCTATAATTACCGATATGTAGATATAATTATCAACTTAAAACAAAATATCATGGAATGTACAGTAGATTGCAATTGCATATGCGACACTGCTTCGCATACAGAACACAAAAGTTTAACAAGACGGTTTTCTCAATGGTTGCAGAACTTCAACCTGCCGGGAGCAGAAAATATGTCGAAAATAAAATAGGAGAACAATGAAAACGATCGGACTGATAGGAGGGATGAGCTGGGAATCCTCCAAAATGTACTATGAATTTATCAATAAGAGGATACAGGAACTTCTCGGCGATTCATATTCCGGAAAGAGCATTATGATAACCGTTAATTTTGCGGAGATCGAGAAACTTACTTTTGCCGGTAACTGGCAGGGGATAGGAGAGATCGTTAAGGAAGCCGCACAAAACCTGGAGAAAGCGGGGGCGGATATGATCCTCCTATGTACCAATGCTATTCATTTGGTAAGCAATGCCATCAGCGATAATACCAGTGTTCCTTTTCTTCATATTGCGGATGTTACTGCTCAGGAGATTAATAAAAAAGGTTTAAAAAAAGTAGGGCTTCTGGGAACCAGCTTTGTAATGGAAGAAGAATTTTATAAAAACCGTATTTCTGAAAAACATGGGATTGAAGTGATCGTTCCGGAAGCTCCGGACAGAGAGGTTGTTCACCGTATGGTCTATGATGAACTGGTAAAAGGCATATTTACCGAAACTTCCAAACAGGAATGTCTCAGGATCATCAACCTGCTTAAGGCGCAGGGTGCAGAAGGCATTATTATGGGATGTACCGAATTGCCTATCCTGCTTCCCGGATCGGAAATGGACATTCCTTCTTTCGACACCAGTAAGATACATGCCTATGTCGCAGTAGATATGGCGCTAAAAGCTTAAAACAACAGCAGTGCAAATTATTATTGCTTAAATCTGTCATACAAAGCATTTAAATAATATTTTTGAATTCCGCTCTGCCGGAAAACATCCTTAAAACAATGCTTATGACCTGGTATGCGATTGAAAATATTGAAGAGATCGATTCTCCCTCCGTGCTTTTGTACGAAGATCGCCTGATGTACAACCTGCAAAAGATGCTCGATATGGTAAAAGGCGATAGTTCCCGTCTGATGCCACATGTCAAGACCAATAAGATGCCGGAAGTGATAAGGCGGATGGTCTCTATGGGAATAAAGAATTTTAAGGCATCTACCATAGCTGAAGCGGAGATCGCCGCAGAGCAGGGAGCAGACAGTGTGTTGATCGCTCATCAGTTGGTAGGCCCTAAAATAAATCGCCTGGGAAACCTTATTAAACAATTCCCCAAGACTTCATTCTATACCATTGCCGATAATCCGGCCTCTCTGGAAAAACTCAATGAGGAAGCTGTAGATAGAGGGATCGTAATAGGTGTTTTTATAGATATAAACAACGGAATGAACCGTTCGGGAATAGAACCGGGGCCGGGACTGGAAAAACTGGTTGCATTAATGCCTCATTATCCTTCCGTACAGTTTAAAGGATTTCACGTATATGACGGCCATCTGCGGGATACCGATTTTAAACAGCGTAAGCATAAGGTAGAAGACGGTTTTAAGGATGTGTACGGCTATTTTGAAAAACTGAAAACAAATAAGACAGATATTAGGCTTATCTGCGGAGGAACTCCTTCCTTTACTTCTCATTTAACGGAAAATGATCGTATCTGCAGCCCGGGTACCTGTTTATTCTGGGACTGGGGCTATGGTGAAAAACTACAGGAACAGGAGTTTAAACATGCAGCCCTGTTACTTTGCCGGGTCATCTCCAAACCTACGGCCGGTATTGTGACCATCGACCTGGGGCATAAGGCAGTTGCAGCAGAGAATCCAATAGACAAACGGGTTAAATTCCTTAACCTGGATAACTACAAGCTACGTTCCCAAAGTGAAGAACACGGCGTACTGGAAGTCGAAGACTGGGATAGCATACGGGTAGGGGATGTGTTCTACGGAATTCCCTATCATATATGTCCGACCATCAATCTCTATGATGAAGTTTCCGTGATTCGTGACGGTGAAAAAGTAACCGACTGGGAAGTAACCGCCAGAAGAAGGAGGATTAGGGTTTAGGTTGCAATGAGCAATGAGTAATGAGTAATTAACGTTGAGATGCCATTTGTTTAGGTTATTACGAGGAGTGAAACGACGAAGTAATCTTTAATATCATAATGAGATCACTTCGCTATGCTCGCGATGACGTCTCACCCTCAATACTAACTATTAGCCATTAGCTGGAGATATATTTCAACATTTTCCTCATTGTCAATCCAAAATCATAACTCGTTTATCTCTCACTACTCAATACTCTGTACTCAATACTAACCACCAACCACAACCCCCTAACAGTCAGGTGGTTTTAACGTATAAAACCGGTATTTACATCGAATTTAGCTGAAACTTCTTGGGCAAAGCCTGAAAAAGCCGTAAATTATGGCTAAGTATTGCTGAATCAGCACAATAACTTTCCCCCTTTGGTAATACGACAGCCCTTATTCGATTAAAAAAACAACTCGTTCTCTGACCGAAGAATATGCCTGTGGTCTTAATTCTTTAACTAAATACTCATGAGACCAATAAGTAAACGTTTTTGGAGATTTCCAGGGCTTCTGCTGCTAACGGTACTTCTGCATTCCTGCTATTCTGCAGTTCTTACCAGCACTCATGGCGAGCCCATGCCGGAAATCAATGATCGGGAAGATTTCTTCCGCGATAAGATGGTTATAGAATATGATACAGTGGTCAAGGCCGGAGTGGCTATCGACTATTCTATTATCCCTGTACAGCGCAAACGCTGCGAAACAGGTAAACTGCATTCGGTGGAATTCAGGAATACTTTCGGGGGTGTATTGCTCTATCTGGTAACCTTTGGTTCCAAACGAAAAGTTTCTATCAAGTATGTGTGTGTTCAACCCTAAAATCATATATCATGGCAGAAACAGTAACACATCCGAAGACGGAGTGGACCACCATTCACAAAAACGGTCCGTGGAAACTTAAAAGGCTCCACATTACTACCAATGAAGGAAGTACCCATTTACCGTCTGCAACGGGCAGATATAAGGACACGGCTAATGAGATCAGAAGGCTTATTGGCGAAGCACGGGATCAGGGAGAAGGTTTCAGGGCCTTTGGTTCCCGATGGTCGATGTCGCAGGTAGCCCATCATCCGGACAGTATGCATTACAACCGTTATATGAACCTGCATATTCCGGTAAGCGGAACGGATATCCATCAGAACTCCCCCTATGAAGAGGAAAACCTCTTTTTCTTTCAATGCGGAACCACCATAAAACGTATTTCCCAGGTGCTGGAAGCTCATGGAAAGTCGCTAAAAACCAGCGGCGCCAGTAACGGGCAAACCCTGGCGGGGTGCATGTCGACCGGGGTACACGGCTCGGCCATCGATGTAGGTTCGGTACAGGATTATGTAGTGGGTATCAACCTGATCACAGGACCGAATCCTGACGATAATGTTTACCTGGAACGGCATAGCAAACCGGCCTTATCCGATAGTTTCGCACAAAAGATCAATGCAAGAGTCATTCGCAATGACGAACTCTTTAACGCAGCCCTGGTGAGTATGGGAGGTTTTGGGTTTATTCACGGGATCGCCATAGAGGCTGAAGATCGCTTTTTACTACAGCGATATGTCAAGAAGATCGATAAGGAAATAGCCCTGGAACTGGCAGAGACTATGGATTTCAGGAACTCTCCTTTTAAAATAGATGAGGAGACCGGGCCGGATGGCAAAGGCTTAAAGCCTTATCATTATAAGATCTTTTTTAATCCCTATAATGACGAAAAGAAGTATGTGGTAGAGCTTATGTATAAAAAGCCCTATACCGTACCCTATGAAGATCCTTTTAATACGATTGAGAATTCTATCTACACCGATCTTATTTATTTGCTGATCAAGATCAGTGAGAAATGGCCCAGGACCATTCCGTTCTTTATCAAACGACTGGAGAAGAACATCCTTCCGGAAGTAAATGAAAAGAGCCTGGGAACCCTTTATGAAACCTTTTGGGATGCACAGTACAAAGGACCGGCCTTTGCGTTTTCGGTTGGGATCGATCACAAAGATTCAACTAAAGCGCTGGAAGTGCTGTCTAAAATGACCAGTGAAGAAGGTCCTATTCCGGGCATCTTTGCCATGCGTTTTATTAAGAGGAGTGAGGCTACACTTTCCTTTGCCAGGTTCCCGGTTACCTGTATGCTGGAAATTGACGGGGTACAGTGGAAAAAGAGCAAAAAGCTTATGAGCCAGAAGGAATACGGAAGGCGTATGATTGAAGTCCTTCAGCAGAATAATATTCCCTTCACCCTGCATTGGGGAAAGAACTCCGACTGGAGCTTCCCGGGGCTGGTGGATCATATGTTTGGAGAAGATGCCAAAAAGTGGAAAGCATACCGCAACAGCCTGCTGTCTCCCGAAATGGCTACTGTTTTCTCCAACGACTTTTTAATCGATACCGGACTTGACGAGGCCCTGCCTCCCGATCCTGGCTTGATTGTGTCTTTGGGTTAATTTGTAGGATCGCTCTATTATGTTTGCAATGACATTCCTTAAGGTCATTACGAGGAGTGAAACGACGAAGTAATCTTTTTAATAATATGAAGGGATCGCTTCGTTATACCCGCAATGATATTCGTTTTGTGTATTACGAGGAGCAAAGCGACGAAGTAATCTTTCAACTAAAATAGAATAGCCATCCATCGGAAAGGTCATTCCATTCGGGGTTTATAGAATTTATCAACTGCTCCTTTTTCCGTCTGCTACCAGCTTTGATCTGTTTCTCTCTGGCTATTGCAGCTCTCATATTACTGTGTTCTTCAAAATATACCAGTTTATTGCAGTTATATCTTGAAGAGAAACTTTTATATGCTTTGACTTTATGCTGATAAATCCTTTTTGTAAGATTTGAAGTAACTCCCGTATATAGTACAGTATTGTTTTTATTAGTGATTATATAGATGTGGTATTTTCTCACAATTGTAATATTAATAAAAATATAGATATTATCACTTAAGTAATGTGACGGAGGGATTGCTTCACTTCGTTCGCAATGATTGTTTCCTCATATCCTTACGAGGAGTGAAGTGACGAAATAGTCTTTTCAATTACATGGTGGGATCGCTTCGCTACGCTCGCGATGACTTCCCTTTTAATATTAATACCATCAACAAACAACCATCAACCCATGTACTCCATAGCCTTGGCGTAGGAGAAACAACAAACAACTAAATCTCAAATCCCAACTTCTCGACGAGCCTGTATCGAGCGTAGTCGAGATGCTCGAAGTGACATTCTTCTCACTACTCATCCCGATAGCTATCGGGACTTTGTACTTAATACTAACCACCAACTAAAAACACACCCCTAAGGTCCCCTCAAGGGGACAATACTAACAACAACCAACTAACAACCAGGTTCCACCTCTCGACGAGCCTGTATCGAGCGTAGTCGAGATACTCGAGATGACAAATCAAACAATCAATCTCAATACTCATTACTTTGTACTCAATACTAACAACAAACAACCACCAACCACCAACCATCAACCAACAACTAAAAACCAACCCCACGTACAATTCACTACATAAGTCGTACAATTCAATACATTTCATTTTATAAGATGGTAAAGGCATTGCATCTTTGCTGTGTAATAAAAAATCAAAAAACGAACAATCATGAGCCAACTATCGAGAATTATTGTAACTACTGCAATTAAACTTACCCTTGCGCTTTTCCTGATCTCATCAACAGGAGTAGAGGCGCAGGTTTCTTATAATGTACACCGCAGTAACGGAAAAACAACCATTAAAGTAAAAGACGGACTTACCAAAAACTTCTCTATCGAATATGAAGGCGAGATCACCCTGTCTGACGACGACAAGGATGTGGTAGCCATTTCGGACGGAGGTTTTCTGGAGATCAGGAAATCGGCATTCGGAAGCAGACGCCGTATCCTTATCGAAGCCGATGGGAACAGACTGATCAAAAAATACTATGTAGGTTCTTCAGACAAAGGATTTGAGCCTGAAGGAAGAAAATGGCTGGCGGAGATACTGCCCGAGATTGTGAGAACGACTACCATTGCTGCTAAACAGCGTGTAAACCGTTTTTATAATCAGGGCGGTGCAAATGCGGTACTGAGAGAAGTAGGTAATATTGACA
Organism: Leptobacterium flavescens; assembly: GCF_010671605.1. Classification (GTDB taxonomy): domain Bacteria; phylum Bacteroidota; class Bacteroidia; order Flavobacteriales; family Flavobacteriaceae; genus Leptobacterium; species Leptobacterium flavescens. Next base: position 315,425 of record NZ_JAABOO010000002.1, on the reverse strand, counting down.
GCAATTACGTAAAAGCTCACTATATCCAGCTTCTGTTGGATAAGAACCTGAGTAACCGGGAAATGGTTTCCGTATTGGATCAGGCAGGAGAAGAAGTAAAATCAGATCATTACCTGGCTAAGATCCTTAAGCACGATCAAAGGAAGTTCTTTGCTTCCAACGAGGTGACTTCCGCCTATATCAGAGCCGCGAGTAATATCAACTCCGACCACTATCAGTCCGAAGTACTTAAATCGGCTATTAACGATGCTAAACTATCAGACGATCAGATCACCAAACTATTTGAGGTCACCAAAACCATTAATTCCGATCATTACAAGTCGCAGGTACTTAAGGTAATGATGAAAGAGCGTACCCTTAACAGCAACAATATGAACCTGTTGCTTCAGACTTCGGGAAGGATCAAGTCTGATCATTACAAGAGCGGGGTACTTATCAAAGCGCTTGCCTTACCAAACCTTTCGGATGCTAATTACAAAACCCTGATCGGAACTCTGGATGATATTCAATCCGATCATTATACTACTCAGGTATTAAATAAATTACTGGATAAGAAACTGGACAGCGGTACGTTGAGTGATCTATTGCAGTTGGCCGGAACTACAGTAGATTCCGATCACTATATGTCCGGTACTTTAAAAAGGGTCATCAAACAGCAGGACCTTAAAGGAAACAACCTCGATGTCTTGCTCAGAGCCCTCAGTACGGTGAGATCAGATCATCATGCTTCAGAAGTACTGAAAGCACTTGCAAAGGAAAACCTAACCGACGGCCAGATGATCAAGATCTTTCAGGCGGCCTCCAGTATCAGATCCGACCACTATCTGTCGCAAGCCTTAGTATCATATGCTTCCAAAGTAAGAAGTGCTGGAAGCAGTGTAAAGGATGCCTACAGAAGTGCGTGTAAGAGTATTTCGTCCGACACTTACTACGGAAGAGCTGTAAAGGCCATAGATTAAAAAACAACCAATAAATAGCCTGAACCGGGATGCTGAACATTTCCGATTCGATTTGAGAATTGGAAATGTTCATACCATCCGAAATCTTTTCCCCCGAGCGTAAAAAACAAAAGATTATCAGAATCTGTTAGAGATTGATGTTGCTATCGCTTCCTCCCGCCGCTTTAATTATTTTATTTTAAAGTATTAATGTTTATTTTGGTGGGATGGAGCTTAGCTTTAACCATATAGATCAGCCAAAAGTGAAAAAACATCTTATCATTGTTTTTACGGGTTGCATTTTAGGGATCCTCAGTTACCTCTTTATGGAATTCATAGAAGAGCGTAATGTCACAGAACTCCTGTTGTCGGGACTCCTGGGCATTTTTATTGCCTATAGTGCGACTGCACTTTCCAACCTTCTTAACAAAGCCATCCCGTGGAAAAAACATACCGGTCTCCGTTTACTGGGCGGTATTATTTCGCTTACGGGAATTGCTTTTTTACTGGGGCTAACAGGCATTTACCTGTTTGTTTACCTGAGAGGGGGCGGGGAGAACTTTTGGGAGCATCAGAATGAGATCGTCCTTAAACTGGCTATCCTTCTGTTCTTTATCTCCCTGATCTACAATGTGGTTTATTTTGCTTTGCATTCCTATTATCAGTATGCCAAAGGCCAGCTCATGGAGCTAAAACTGGAACGCAAGCAAACCGAATTGCAGTTAGCTGCTTTAAAATCGCAATTGAGTCCGCATTTTCTGTTCAACAGCATAAATACGGTATCATCTCTCTTGTTTAAAGATATAAAGAAGGCGGAACGTTTTATCCGGGAACTGGCACATTCTTATCGGTATACATTAAACGTATATGAAGACCGGCTGGTCTCAGTAGAGGAAGAGCTCACCTTTGTGAATTCCTACGCTTATCTGCTTAAGACCCGTTTCGGTAATCATATGGTTCTCGATATTGAATTAGCAGGGAATGTGCTAAATACCCGGGTTCCGCCTTTAACATTACAAATGCTGGTGGAAAACGCCGTAAAGCACAACCAGATGTCGTCCGGTCAGAAATTGAATATCAGTATCAATTCCGACGGCAGGCGTATCAGCGTTAGCAACAATAAGACCATCAGCCCGAACAGGGTGGAATCTTTTAAAATAGGCCTGAACAATATTGCCTCCCGTTACCGTTTGCTGGCGGAAAAAGAAATAGAGATCATTAACGACGAGGAATTCAGTGTGCATTTACCTATTATAGAATGAACAAACTCTTTATACATAATCCCCTGTTCAGGATCCTGAGCCCCCTATGCAGTGGGATATTGGTGTATCTGCTTATTTTGCTGATCAATAACAATGTAGGGCAATTAAAGGAAGAATTCCTGGGGCAGGAACTTTATGTATGTATTGGCCTGGCCTATCTTATCCAGGAATATTCCCGTCTTTCGCTTTTCTTTTTTGAACGCATCAAACAACCGAGATCCTTTGCCTTAAAGATCGTATTACAGGCCCTGCTTTCGGTAATCGTTTGTATCAGTCTGGTATCGGTAGACATGTATGCCTATTTTAAATGGGTGCTGGGTTTTACCCCAAGCTTTTCCGAATTAGCTGTCTTTAATATCATCTTTTCGATCTTTACCCTGATCTATTTTATCCTCTATCTGAGTCATCAGTTCCTCTATAAGACGAATACTCAGAAAATGGAGCAGGAATTGCAGGCCAGGGATGCGGTAGAGAAGGATTTCCATCAGTTTAAAAGAGGGATCAACCCGACGCTCTTATTTGAAAGCCTGGAATCGCTTATTGTCCTGATGAAAAAGGATAAGGATGCTGCGGAATTGCTCGTAGACCATTTTTCGGCAGTATATCGTTATATTCTTTCTAAAAAGACCAGGGAACTGCTACCTTTGGGTGAAGAATTAAAGATCCTGAATGAGTTTCTCCTTTTGTTCGGTCATTTGCCGTACCGGAAGCTGAGAATGGGTAAAATAGCGGTGATGGATACGCTTATAGTACCTGGAGCCGTGCTTTTTTCCATCGAACAGATCATCCGAAGCACAATCGCCTCCGAAACCGAGCTGGTACTGGAGTTAAAGGAAGAAGAAGATCATTTTTTACTCTGCTATGAACCCCAGGAGAAGATCGTTTACAGCCTGGATGATGATAAACTGAAAGAACTGGCAGATACCTATCGGTATTATACTGAGAAAGAGGTAGGAGTAGGGGAGGCAGATCCTCTTAAATATATCAGAATACCCAAACTAAAAATAGATGAAGGTAGTAATCATTGAAGATGAACCGCTGGCAGCCGAAAAGCTGGAGCGATATCTGTTAAAATACGATGAGAATATAGAAGTGATCGGCAGATTTTCCTCTATAGACGAGAGTGTAAGCTGGATCCCTGAGCATCAGGAAGAAGTGGAACTCTTTTTTATGGATGTACAGCTGATCGACGGGCTGAGCTTTGAGATCTTTAATGAGATAAAGGTGGAAAAACCCGTGATCTTTACGACTGCTTTCGACGAATTTGCCATCGATGCCTTTAAGGTAAACAGTATAGACTATCTTCTAAAGCCGGTAACTTTTACCGATCTCTCCAAAGCCTTAAAAAAACTGCAGGCCATGCGTTCCCAACTGGGCGGGAATATGCAGGAGGCTGTAAAAAAGATCTCCGGCAAAGCCTATAAAAACCGTTTTCTGGTGCGACTTGGAAATCACCTGAACTCTGTAAAGACCGAGGACATCGACTTTTTCTATGCCGAAGGACGGGATGCCTACCTGGTAAACAGCAGCGGAAAGAAGTATATGATAGAATACAAGCTGGAATCTCTGGAGGAGCTACTGGATCCCAAAAGTTTTTTCAGGGTCAACCGCAGTTTTATTGTGCATATCAATGCCATTGAAGATGTACTGGTTTATTCTAACAGGCGCCTGAAACTGGTACTTAAGGCTAAAACGGATAAAGATGTGGTCGTAAGCCGGGAAAAAGTAGGTGTTTTTAAAGACTGGTTTGAAGGAAATTAAGCTTCTCCTTTTAAAACTACTTTTCTTTGATCCCATTTCAGATAGAGGAGGATCAGGATTGAGATACTCGCACAACTCAGAAAACCAATAAAAAGCGGAAGGGCGCTATCGGTTACAAAGGCTCCGATATACGTACTGATGGGTACCGCCATAAGTGTGGAAACAAAACCGGTAATCGCCGCTGCAATACCTGCAATATGCCCGACAGGCTGCATGGCCATGGCCCTCAGGTTCCCAAAAATAAAGCCGATAGCAAAGAACTGCAAAGCAAAAAAGCTCAGGAGGACCCATACCGGCGGATTGGGTGCATTGTGATACAGTAAAATATAAAGGAGAGAGATCCCGAAAAAAGCGTAAATAGAGGTGGAGATGATCTTTTGCATCCCGTATTTCAGTACGAGGGTCCCGTTTAAAAAGGTGGCCGTCCCGATGGAAATAGCCAGGAGGGCAAAGATATAGGGGAATTTATCTTCCATCTCGTACTGTACCTCAAAAATATGCTGGGAAGTACTGAGATATACGAGGAAGGACCCCACAATAAAACCTGAGATCAGGGTAAAGGCTATGGTGATCTTGTATTTGATCAATTCCTTAAAACCATTGGTAAAGATACGGGCGGTAAACTTTTCCCGCCGTTCCGGCACAAGGGTTTCCGGTTGTCGTTTCCAGAACCAGAACGATACCAAAACACTAAAAAAGAGCTGTACATAAAAGATAGCCTGCCAGCTGTAGCGGTCCAGGATAAATTTCCCGACAGCAGGAGCCACGATGGGTACGAGAATAAAGACTACGGTAACAAACGAAACGATCCGGGCCATATAATCGCCGCTATAGGTATCGCGTATCATGGCAATACTGATGGTACGCGGGGCAGATAGCCCGATTCCCTGGAGGATACGTCCGGCAACCATGGTGGTAAGGTTATCGGAAAGCACGCAGATGATACTGGCAATAATAAAAAGGGCAAATCCCATATATACCACAGGTTTTCTTCCGAGACTGTCGGATACGGGGCCGAAAATAAGCGGACCGACACCCAGGCCGAGAAAGATCATGGTAATAAGCAACTGATTATCGCTGGTATTGGTTGTGGCTATGGAAACACCAATAATATCGAGTGCAGGCAGCAGGGCATCAATAGCCAGGGCTACAATCGACATTAAGGATGCCATTAAAGCGATAAACTCAAACTGGGAAAGCTTTTTTTGCATTGGGCAAATGTAGGTTAAAAAATCAGCATTTCCTTTTAAACTACTTTTAAATAGGTAAAGAGTTCGTATACCAGGAATGCAGGCCATACAAAGGCTTTAAGCAAACCGAGGAGTCCGGCCCAAAAACTTCCGGCCAGCTGAAGGTAATATACGGCAGCACCGATAACGCCAAGGCCATAGATAGCATTGGAGCTTTTATACTTAGTGGTTTTGGTTGTTGTCATCACAAAAGGTTTTAGGTTAAACCTAAAGATACTGACTATTATAAAAAGGGGCTATGATAATTATCAGGAGTAGGAGTTAGCGGTTGTTTAAATCTGTCTTAATTTTATTATATCTTTTTAGCAGCACTTCATATTTCTCCTTTTTTGCTATTCACGTTATTTTTTGTTCAACTTGTGACATTTATTTGATTAAATGGTTGTTTATCAAATAGTTTTGAAATGTAAATCGATTTATATAAACATTAGATAATTGTATTAAAATTAAAAGTCATGAAAAGTTTAAAACAAGATTTTATTATTTCAGAATTAGATAAAGAGTTTGTTAAGGAATACAAAGGAGAATCAAATTATTTAGATATCATTGATCCTGAAGACACATCGTTAGGTTTATGTTGGAAATTCCAATATCTCCATGTTTGTATTGAAAAAGTAACTCCTACAAAAGTTATGCTAGTCATTAAATTACTAGGCGTTAATATTGGGAGGTTTGTACTTACTAAAAAAAATACAACTATAAAAATAAAAGAAAACATTGGAGGAGATTTTGCTAGAGTGGAGGTCGAAATTAGTGCCAACTTTCAGAAGAGAGAAATTAGAGCTAAAGGGAGAATGTGTAAACTTTTTGTATGTCACAACTTTGAACAAAGAATCCTCAAGTGGTAAACAATGTTAGAAAAGAGGAATTTGGTGTAATAATTCAAATTCCTCTTCAAATCCATACTCATCAGATAAATCATTAAATTGCAAATAGATATCATCAATAAATTAGTAAGTCTTTAAATTACTTATTAATGAAAGGAAAAATAATCTATATCACCTTCTTTTATCAATTGTTGTTCTACGAAGTATACTCAAAACAGAACACTAAATTTGAACACGAAACATTTACTTCGGCCGCTAGGATTCTTTCATTACAACGTACAATCTTGAATTTAGCTTTGCTATTAATTGTTTTGGGAGGGTTGTTTTATTGGTATAGAGAAAAAAGTTTGCGTTTACAAAAGGAAAAAAGTGAAGCCTTGGAAAGAATGGATGCTCTGAAAAAAAGGGTGATTAAAAATCATATTGTTTTAAAGGATAAAACTAAATTATACTTATCAGATTTAGTGTATATTAAAGCAGATGGTCATTATCTTAATATATTTATTTCAAACAACAAGAAACATTTTGTTAGATATAAACTAAGTAAAATTATGGAAGATCTTCCACCTAATTTTATTCAGTGCCATAAATCATATATAGTTAATTTAAATTATATCAAACGCATAAATTCGAAGACCGTTTTTCTCAATAATAATCGAACTGTACCGCTTTCACGGTCTTTCAAAAACGATTTTTTTATTTAAGTATAGAATAATAGGTGGAAGTTAGAATAGAATTTAACCTATTTTACATAATATAAATTATAGTGCAAATGATGTTTTAAAAAAAAGACCTTTATTGGGCCTTCTTTTAGGTTTTATAAGTTAACTATCTTAATATCCTTATTCTCAAAGAATCTCATGTAGTCGGAATGATTCTCCGCTTTACAATAGACAACCCAATCCTTATCCTTTTCTTTCAAGTAAAGTGCCTCTATCGTTGGAAGAAGATCCTGAACAAAAGGATATATATCATCTTTGAAATCGATAAACTTAGTTTTCGGTAAATAAATAGCGAAGATAAATTCGTAGTTTTTTAATATATGAGCCATATAATTATATTGTTTAATTATTAGTGTTGTGTTTAAGACTTATGTTATATCAAGATATCAGAATTATCCAAGGTAGATATTTTTGAACGCTGTTCCGAAATGACAATGCCGGCAACTCTAATGATATTCTGTTCTTCCTGTAGTAAGTTTTGGTCTAAATTTCTCAATTCCTCTTCTGTTAAATCATCTCCTTCTCCTTCTACAATCTGCCTACTTTGTCTTGTTAAAATAGCAAAAACGTTCGAAAAAAATCCGGAAAGTTCAGTTCTATTAGGATCATCGGCATCGAACATTAATAGTACTAAGGATGTTTTAGCATTTAATTCGGATATCAAAATACGCAACTCTGTAGAAGTTGCGGATTCACCAACACGCAATGATAGCCTAATATTTCTATACAAAGACGAAATTTCAGATATAAGTTCTCTAAAACGATTAACCCATTCTTGCCTTTTATCTGCTATATGTACTTTTCGATCTCTTATCGAATTAATATAATTCGTATAAGCGACAACTCCTGCAAGTACGAAAGTAGCAAATGGGAGCCAATTCGTTTTAAAAAAAAGATTATAAAAAAAATTGTACCAATCAGAGTCAGAAATCACCATAATATCTTAATTATTATTAGTTATATAAAACTCTACAAAACATGTAGATTTTCTCGTTACAAAATTTCAATGAACAATTAATTTTTAGCTAATCTAAGCTAAATAATTTTCTTACGCAAGTGTTTTGAATTTAACATTTCTTTAACGCAGTTTTAACAACTTAAGCTTTTTACAAGCTAAATTGCTGATATACAATATAAATAGGCATTCATAAGAGTCCGTAATACGGACTGCGGGTACACATAGTTATAGGCTCGTGTACCAAAAAATACTTCCTGCTTCGCAGTGCCTTAATCCTCTCTAAAATTTAAATCCGGTAAACGCCCAGGCTTCACCTTGCGGCCTATTTTCTGTAGCGTCTGCCCTGCCCTTTTCCTATGAGCAAAGGTGCGGGGCTGAGACCATGCGGTAAATGTTGGCGGCATAAAGCCGCTACGCTATTTATACACCTTCCCTTTCCCTTCAATGGCCTCTATCACCCCGCTATACCAAGCTCACGAAAAGGACATGCCATACAGCTCTAAAAGAAGCAAGGAAAAACCGAGCTACCTGTATTGAAATTTTGGATTAAGGCGAAACGAAAGAACGCCGCCAGATAAAAAAAGCAAGGTTTTTTCTCAAAGGCTCAAAAGCCTTTTCTCAGGCGCCTGTTGTTGTAGGACAACACCTACGTTCTTTGACATTCTGTAAACCTATTGTTTAACCACAAAACAAACATATGAACACAACATTATCGAAACCAAAATTAAGTCCTAGAGAGAAGTTCTTTCTCGGAACAAAATTCGTGGTGAAGAGCGAAGAAGCTAAGCTCCTCTACTCTACTTACTACGATTCAGATTATAGAATGATCTATGACAATGGTATAGTAAAAGCCGCTGTTACAGAGATCACAAAAGAAAGCTTTAAAGCATACGGCTACATACTAGGCCGAAGATTCGATTATCAAATAAAATTTAGCGAACTCAAATTCATAGACGATGACTGGAATACTTGAAACACTCGATAACATGAATACTATCGAAATAATACAAATAATATCGGGCTTTGCCGCAGGAGTATTGATATACGTAATGATCTTTTGGCAAATCAAAGACTACCGTTGGAGCAAAAAAATGCAGCAAAAAGCAACGGAGTATTTGACCCAAGATCAGGAGGTAATGAGCGAAATTAAAGGTGAATGCCATCACGTATGGCATTTCAATCCTAAAGACGAAACATTCACCTGTAAAAACTGTAAAAAAGTAATCACATGCGAATAACAGAGAAACAATACAAAACGGCTAGAAAGGTCGGTATTTACATTTTCATGTTTATCGTCTTAGCAGCGCTTCAATTGCTACTAGCAATTATCGAAAATCCTGAAATCACCAAATCTCTAAACTAAATGTGAGCTATGAGTATGGTAACAGATATTAACCGTGAATTCCTTATCAAATATTGGTTCACGGAAGACGACAAAGAAACCCGTCTCATCGGGGCGGGTCAATACATCAAGCTCGTTGGAGCAAAAAAGCAAATAAGCCATTTTAAGAGGGTTTTGACAGGCGGTTTGAAAGACTACAGCTTTCAACCCAAAAAAGGGCTTAGAGTCAAATTTATAGGAAGGTAATTTTATGAATATACTAATAAGAGATGTAGAACAAGAATACATCCATATTCTTGAAAACGTGCAAAAGCGCATTGAATGGATAAACACCGGAACAAAAGCAACTCTTCACTGCATAAAACAATACAGTACGCTTGTTACACGGTGTCGAGAGCAACAGGAAAGAATCGATAATCTCGAAAGGGAATTGCACCAAATAACGCAATTACTAAGAGAAAAAGTAGAAATCGATCAAGCAATCAAAAAATATTTTGATAACGAAAGTTAACCAGGTATTCCCGGATCTCGTAGCAAAAAGATAACAAAATCAGCTGGAGATCCTTTTTTCCTGGAACGAAAATGATAACAAAAAAAAGTGGTCCTAAAAAAAATGATATCAAAATCATTCTCCCGGAAAAAGATCTGCAGGAAAAATTGATAACAAAATTTTTCTGCAGGAATCCGGATCCGGAGCCGGCCGAAAAAATAATGATAACAAAATGAAAAAAACAGAAATCATAAATCTAGACAACGAAACCCAATTGAGAAAAGAAGTGTCAATTGACAAATTTGCACTGCTAAGTAGATTAATAAGGAAAAAGAGGTCATTCGCAAACCGAATAGCTTGGCAGATATCACGATTTAAATGTAGATTCTAATGCAAAAAATAAAAGAAAGAATCCGACAACGGATTAAAGAAATACAAAAGGAAATAAAAGAGGCTCATAAAACTTGTAGCGAAAGTAAATACTATTTATACGAGTATAAGCTTAGAAAAGTAGCTTTACTGAACTTTTACAAATTTTTAAACTGCCTCCCCTACTTTGAACTTAAAGACGTTTATAGCGTCTTAAATTCATATCAAGACGAATACCGTGCAAACTGGAAGTTTGTAGGCGATATGCCAGTAAAAAAACCATACATCGAAAACGATATTGATTTGAAAATATGGGAAGAAGAAATATTAATCGAAATCATGAAACTAAAACGTTTTATTAATGGAGAACAACAAGAAGAACAAACAAAACTCGAATTTGTTTCAGGTACAGAAGCAGCTTACACAACAAGAAAAGGCGGCCATCAAACAAATAAAGGAAATTGAAGGCATTAAAACCAATAGTCAATTACTAGAAATATTAATAGAAAACTATTATGAAAATATAGGATTAAAAACTATGGTTATGATACAAAAAAAGGCGCTATCCCATCGAGGGTAGCGCCTTTTGCTATTAATCTAATCAACTAACCGAATTATAAGGTTAAAGCTCTCAAAAAGATTCCAACATAAGCCTGATCCAAATTAGCAGCTTCCGATGTGTTATTAACCCAATGGACAGGGAAAGCACCAGGGTTAAAATGTAAAACCCAAATTGCTTCATCATTAGAAAGCAACCTGTATTTGAAACCTGCTCTTAGGAATCCTGCATCCCAAGCACCCGTTGTTGCATCTGTAGCAATAACATTAGTTTCTATGGGTGCAACGGTATTTACATCATCCTCAGGATTGAATCTTTCTACCTTAATTTCATATGATGTTCCAGTAATAGGATTATCCGTATCATCGGTAAAAAATCCATTAACCGCATGAAACACCAACGCGGGTATAATTGGAACCCTTGACGTTATTTCAAAGCCTACAAATTGAGCGGTTTCATCCGGTATGTTTTGCGGAAGTGTAGCAAAAAGTACCGTATCTCTTGGCTCCACAGTCAAAGGTTGATAATCCCTTTTTATATCGTCAAAAATCAACACAGTTGTTTGCTTATTGAAATAACCAAAATACAGCGTTGCTGCATCTGGAACAATAGAATTAAAAGAATTAGTGTCTTTTATAACAGGTTTAAGTTCGTCAATCTGAGCCTTCGGATAGCGTTCCTTTAACGCTTCCATCAAGTTATGAGAAGTACCTACTATCATTATTTTTTACGTTTAAATTCAACATTATTTAAAACATCTTTTGCAATCTTTTCGGCTGATCTACCAACAACATAACCACCTATTCCAAGCCGCAAAAGCTCCCAAAAGTCGGGCTCTAAAGTCGCATTCGGAAGGCCGAAAGCAACTGCAATAAATTTCGCATAAATCACTATAAAACCGAAAGCCAACATAAGTATAGGTCGCCAAGATTTTTGCAACCAATTACCCCTAGCCTCTTCTTTTATGATTTCTGCCTGATGATCTAAAAGCCTATTTGATTGAAACAAAATAACTTCCAGTATTTTATTCTTAGCCAGTTGGCGTTCTTCATCATTAGTGAAGATATCATCTATTACACCGCCAATAGCCTTAAAAAGATCACCAGTTAACCAACTGAATACTTTTTTCATTTATTCTTTGATTTTCGTTTGTTATACGATACATACATAAGCCGAATATTGTAAACAACAATTGACACATAGGATATAATTTCAACTACGTTATCAGTTGGAAGCCACGCAATCGGCAACAGTATCAAATTATGAAGATTACACCTTAAAAAAGTCATACAAATACAAATTAAAAAAGGCCTCTAACTATCACTTTAGAGACCTTTCAATTAATGAACTATTAAGAATTAATGATTCCTAACCTTTAAAGATCATGTAGGCAATGATTGCCCACAACAAGAGCAGACCGCCTTTTTTTTTTGAGGGTCTTCATATGTTTGAATAAACATATCTTTAGTATACCAATAAGACTCGAATTCACGCCTCTTAGTAAGACCCGGCAGAACTACCTTCTCTCCTTTCACCGTTGCTTTATTCCACCTTAAAAATTCCTTGGCTGCTGCTTCATGATCTTCTTCATTCACTCTTTTCAAAAGAGTAGAATTTTTTAAAGCACCTGAACCAACATTAAAAGAGAAACTTACCAATGCATCAAACATGCTTTGAGTAATTGGAACCTTTACATAACTGCTTACATAGCCCTCAAACTCTGCTACATCTTCTTTTAAAAGCTGTTCAGCCTGTTCCTTGGTAACTAAATGCGCCCAAGTAACATTTTTTGTATGACCGTAACCAATAGTTAAGACCCCAGGAGGGTCTAAATACGGTTCGGCTCTAAAACCTTCATGCTCTTTGATCTTATCGATCATAGCTTGTGATGTCTTCATACCGTAATATTTTTATATTTCATTATCATACTTAAAAAATCGGGTTTACCTTCCTTAACCTTTGGCTTTGGTGCAAAAAGTGCAAAGATTGCATACACCGTAATAAAAGGGATGGCAACAATGATGATCGGTGCAAGCACCAAGGCCAAAAGGAATAAGAAAATTATTAACTTTACCGACATAACTTAAAATTTTGGATTATGTATTACTTAGCAATGGGAATGCCTCAAATCATAATAATTGCGACCATATCAATAGTTATGATTGTTGGATTAGTCACAATTATTAACTTCTTTACTAAGAAGGGAAAAAGGAAGCACTAAACTCAATATCTACCTCACTTAAGACATTGGCCACTTTTTTACGCAAAGCACGATCACTGAACGGCCAAACACCATGTTCATTTAATTCAGCATCTAACCATTGAGTAAGATTATAATGATACACGGGATCAGTCTCCTTTAATATTGGAACACCATCCGGACTACCAAAACCATTATAAGGTTTAACGCCAAACTGATTATAAATTAATATATAATCATGACCATTTATATGGTCAAAAATATCCTCAATAGCACTTTCTTTTGTGCCGTTATGACGCATAGATTCAAATAAATCATTCGCATATTTTTTAGCTGTAGAATTAGTTATTGTAGTTTTACTATAATCTACAGGCCTAGTTTGAGGTAAGTCCGGCCTTTTTTTTCTGAAAAATTGCCACCAAACAAAAAAGGCTATCCAAATAAACCAGGGTATACCAGCGAGACCCTTGCCAATTCCTTTTGCAGCTCTCGCATATCTCATAATCGTTTAATTAAAATTCCTACTATAGTCTTTTTATTCATAGAATCAGTAAGACCTTCAATTTTATTATCCTTCGCAAGCTTTAAAAGCTTCGATTTTGTCAAAGAAAAAAGACGCTTGTACTGCGCCTTTTTCACAACTCCTAAGAAACGAACATCTGTCATTTTAATACCTCCTTCCTCTTCTTTTTCCTCTTCGACGTCTATAAGACGATCCGCTTCTTATAACAACCACTTTAGGCGTGGTTTTTCGCCTTCTTCTCCTTCTCCGTCTTGGTTTAGGAGCTAATCCAATGGCTTGAGCCAATGGATCATTTTTCAACATATTTCCTAACATGATTTACTTTGTTTTAATGTTCGTCGTCTCCTCCGAACTGTTTACTAATAAGGCTTTCTAAGTACTCATGATTAGTATATTTCATCGCATTATATTTGAGAATCATATAAATAATCGGTGAGGCTAAATAAAACCACTTGTTTTTAAAGATTTTAGCATACTGCGCCTTTACTTTTTCCTTACTTTCAGGAGAAGCTGTTGTATGCCAATCTTTAAGCTCTTCAAATGTGCGTTCCATATCAAACTCAGAATCAAACGCCCATGAGAAAAGTTCGGCATAAAGCCGTTGAATCATTAATATTAAATTCATTTGATTTAATTTTAAAAGTTATACTACTTCTTTAAAAGACCAAGAAGCAAAAGAATAAGCCACCAAGGAAAAGACTTCTTTTTTGGCTGATCAGGATTAGGGCCATAAACATCAGGCGTATCCGATATTGTTGGTGTATTAAACTGCTGCATTCCCTTAGTTGGAATAGAATCACTAGCAGAAAGTGTCTTAACATAAGAGAGTTGCGGTACATTTATCGAACCTCTATATTTACCAACATTATCATGAATCTGCGTTGATGTTATACGGGTCTCTACTCTAGTACTCTGAAGCTTTTGCTTAAAAGCACTTACATACTGGTTCATCAAAGAGGTGTTAAGCTCTACAAACTTATCAATGCCTCTTTTGGTGCAGTCCTTAGGCTTTCCTGAAGCTTGATAAGTAACCTGCTCTATATAACTATTCGCATACGCTATAAGCATACGGTTAGCCTGATCAATAGATCGCTTATCTATAATACTAACTGCATTAAATTGGCTGTCAAAAGTCGCCTTTAACTTATTATGCTCTTTTACAGCTTTATCAGGGTTCCATGAAGCACCGATACAATCGAAACTGCCACCGGGCAAAAGTCCGCCTACAAAACTACCGACGGTGCCTACAAGGTCTAAACCGCCGGTTACGTTTTGAAGAAAGCCACCGGAACCACTTGTACCACCATTAAGTGGTGGTAACGTTAAACTAGTGTCAATAATAGGGGCAGGAATAAGAGTGTCAGAATATGACAAATCCAATCCTGCACCCGTCAAACTATTGACGGTGGTTACTGGGTACATAAATTATAGAATTTTAAAAAGGTTTTTCTACCTGTTTTTCTGTTGGAAACTGGCTTCAACCTCAGGGTTAGACAATGCTTTTCGCTGGTTTGCCATATTGTGCTTTTCTTGCTTCTCAGCAAGTTTCCTCAATATGGATGCTGTAACTACAGAATAACAAACTATCAGCTTTCTGTCCGGTAAAGCATTATCATGATTCAAATTGATAGTTACATCATGTAAAGGAACATTTGACTGTAACAGACAAAGAGCATCACGATAGTAATTCGGATCAGGCTCTACTGAACCATAGAAGCTATTTACAAAATCCGGAGTTTCCAGTCTTGTATTATGCTTATCCGAATCAATAGCCACTTCATCGATATCAAACGGTAGAGAATGGATTGTTTCATCCGTAGAAGGAATATAGACAATCTTGGTTACGTTTTGGCCGAGATCGATAGTATGATCTTTTCTGGTATTCTCCAGATCGATAACAACAATCTCAGGTGAAAATCGCTGCAAGCCGATACCCTCGATAGAATCTACCTCTACATAGGCATTGGTGTTATCCAATGTGCTATTAGGCTTTGTCACATTAGCCAAGGCATCAAATTCAAATTCAACTTTTATACGTTTACCTCTTCCGAGATTGTAAACGGTTCCAAAATCAAATTTGAAAGCGTAAGAAATCTGCTGAGCGTTGTTTTCGTTCTCACGATAACCATAAGCAGTAAGACGCTCTAAGCGCAGCCTATCACTTGCGAAGTGATAATCAAGAAATTCCTTAAACGTTCCATTAAAAATCACATGGGCTTTGTTATCACCCTGATATACAGCGATATTAAGACGATTTTTTTCAAAAACGCTATAATCCAAAGCTGCGTGACCATCTCCGTTTTCCGCCTTATCAAAAACGGCATTAAGTGCCGTATCCGTAGTAACATACTTAAAGTTTATACCGGATACATTCTCGTTGTCAAAAGTTACTGTTTTCTTTTGACCAAATAAAATAGTCTCTTTCATTATCCATTAGTATTTGATGGGTTAGACTCAAACCAAGAAGCAATACTTGGTATATTTTTTCTTATCCAGTCCTTTATCTTGTCCTGATACTTGACTGAAATGAACCCGACAACAAGAATTGTCAGGATGGGAAGTTTTTTTAAAAAACTCATCTGATAAAATTTTTAAAAATTAAACATGAAAATTGCCCGTCCGAGCAATAAGGATAGGTAAATAATATAAGATGTGTTTTAAGCCGAAATGTAAAATCAATTGATTTAAAATGAATTTTAACATTTTTGATAACAAAAACTTCTGCCTGGTTAAAGATCCCTGAGAAAGAATGTTAACAAAAGCCAGTTGGAGATCCTTTCTCCAGGATAAAAAATGATAACAAAAAGAGTTTAACGCTTAAAAACATCCTTAGAAAGCACAGAAGTATCAGGAGAAAACAACAATTTACCGTAGTCCTTAATAGTATAAAAGTTGTCGTAATAAGTGGAAAAATCAGTTTTAATTATGTAGTGATTAAACTTTGATTTTACAGTCTGCTTATAAATATCGAACATTTTCAAATCCTTTAAAAGCTGGTAATAAGCACTCTTTGAAAATCCCATTTCATGTCGTATCGTCTCCAACGATTTACCCTTGTTCATATTATCTAAAACAAGCTTGAAACGATGCTTATTTAACTTAGAAAGGCCATACTTTCTTTTATTAGTATGAGTGAGTTTTTTATGAGCATTTTCGCCCCACTGTCTATTATAATTAAGTATTTTATTATCGACGTGACTATTATAACTATCAATAGCATCTAATACAGTTTCAACCTTTTTAAAGTCCTTTACTTGAAAATACTCAATTTCCTCCTTAAACATTTTAACGAGCGTTTCCATTAATTGATTTGTAACAGTTGCGTCGTCATACTCCTTAATCTTATAATGTCTATTTAAAGTAAAGCCTTTATAATCATGGAAAACGCTCTCATGTCTTAGCAACTCATCATCTGACTTAAAATAAAAACGGTGCTTCTTATGTAATGACTTATCAATAGCAACGTGAATTTCAAACTGTTTTTTATCTAATCTGTATGCATGTTTAATCTGTTCGGCCTTCAATTTATTGCCTCTTGACAACTCTCTATTATATCGATGAACATTTCTATAAATAGTTTTATGCCTATTCCAATGATTACAAGTCTTTCTGAAAACGCTACGCTTATAAATAGTAGATATATAACGCTTTGTGAAATTCATTTCATAGCGCAAAACCTTATCCGCCTGATCTATCAGAAAGGTTAATTTAAAGGGCAAATAACCATCAACCTCTTTCGTAAATTTCTTATTTTCTTTAAGCTTTAAATAACTCTCGTAATACTTAACCAATTTATCATATACATTTCCGTTTTGCCTTGCAAAATCCTTTTCAAAATGTGCTTTAAAGCAAGTTGAAAGCTTGGGTAAAAGATCCTGCTTATTCTCTTCCAAAAACTTTAGGTTCTCGCCTAAAAGGCGTTTAAAATCGCTTTTATTATCTCTTCCCTTCGGCCTTAAAAACTCTTCACCTTTGTGATATATCTTAAAATAAAAACCGTTGTCACTATGACGATAATTAAACGATGTCTTATAATCTGAATGAACCTTTGAATTTTTACGAACGCGAGAATTATAAAACTTCTTCTGAGCCTCTAATTTATCTAACGCCATAGCCTGAGAGGGAAAAAATTGATTATAACAAAAATCAATACGAAGTAACTCCACATCAGCGATATTAAAATTCTGAATACTCGGCATACTCAAATAATATGTGAGATCGTCGAAAAACCTATAAATAAATTGAACAATACGAGGAAGTAAATTTTGTGTTTGACGGTTCCACATCCGCCAACCGAAAGGATTTCGCATAAACTCTTGACTATGCACATTAGGCACAAATTGACCTATATTGTGACCGTACAAATACTTCGGTACGGATAAACTAAATATAAGCGCGTCCTTACTGATTGACTCAGACCAACGAACACGATAATCGGCACTTGTAATATTTAATTTTCCTCTCGTATTTAAATAATACGAATTTAATGTATCGTCCTTTTGAATAATCCGCATTTCCCTAGAAACATATGCATGCGTGTTTCTGGTTTCCGATTCAAACATATCAGCTGTAGGAGACTGCTTAACACCTTCTTTCCTCACCTTAAAATCACGCTCAATATACTTACCTTCCATTTCCATAAGACGAAGATATAAGAGGCGGTTAAAATCGCTATAATATGAATAGCCATCTGTCCCAGGCTGTAAATCTATTTTTTTAGTTGATACATTATTGAGTTGAAACTCTAATGTATCTAACATACGCTTTGGAATAAATGACGATACTTACAGTACAATAAAAATGAATTTAAAACGGGGTTGCCCATACCATCATAATCAATATGGTGTTTTGTAAAACGCTGGTAAAGGTTTTCCATAAGATCAATACAATCCGTGTCTAATGAACGGAGTGACAAAATATGGTCAATCTGAGACCTTACTAAGTCCTTAGCTAGCCCCCTATTCATTTACCTTAGAATTTACAAGAGTTATAACTTTAGTTCTTTTCTTGTGGTCGGCCGTTAGGTCAAGTCTATGTCTTTCCAATTCAAAGACCTGTTCTAAACTCTCATGATGCTTTATAAGAGCGGTAACCTTTTGTTTTAAGTTAGCAATCTTATATTTAAAAGAAAATTCCTTTAACGCCTGTAAACAGGTCATTTGTGAATCAAAACAAGAAGTAATATTCCGAAAGACAAAAGCATTCTGATTTCCTCTACTAAATGTTTTAAAAATGTAATCAAAACGATCTTTGAAATTGTTTAGTTCGTACTGAACAATTCTTTGAGTAGAAGAATCAAATTGCATATAATAATCCCAATAGATAGACTCTATTTGAGACTGATTTTGAGCAAGTAAATAAACATTATCTTTAATTACCGCTTTGTAGGTAGACAAATACCTTTCTAGTTTCTTTTTGTTTTTGCTTATTAAGCGATCTCCGAAACCGAGATACAATTCATACTTTCTTTGTTTAGAAAAAGAAAGCTCAAACTTAATGTTTTTCATTCGGTAGTTACGATTTAGGAAAAATCATAACGAAAAATACTACTATTTTGTTAGGAAATATAAGTTAATTATATTATAAATGTTTGTGGTTTTAATTACACCTAACACCACATATTATGCTGAATTAATTCAAAAAATAACTTTTTTCTAATAAAAAAAGGAAATTTTAGGACTTTTTGCCCAAAAATCAGATAAATAACTGATTTATAATTATGTAGGAATTCACATACTATAAATTATAATACACAATTCTAAATCAAAGATACACAAATACTCGAAATGACCAAATTTACTTACATAACAAAAACTACCGTTGCCTTTCTCTATATATCCTTCTAGATATTTTTTTACCGAATTCAGTCAAGCTAAAATAAAATGAGTTATTAGGTTGCTCAAAAATATCGTTAATAATAAAATAATTAACTTTTTTATCATCCACATTATACTTAACTATGTCAACTTTAGAAACCGATATTTCTGATAAAATGTCAAAAGTCCTAAGCAAAGAACTATCTCTTAATATAGTTTGAACGATTAAGTCCTCATCTTGATCCATAAAACTCATTTTTGTAATAAGTCCCTTAGTACTATCCTTATCATCTCCGTCATCATCATTTGTTCCAGAATCAACTAATAATTCTAATTGTTTTATTCTAAGATCCTTATTATCAATAAGTTTTTGATATCCTTCTTCCATTGATCTCATAGACTCCCTTAATTCCATTGACTGCTCAACTGTCAATTGCTGCAACTTCTGTATTTCACTTCTTTTATCAACTTTCCATTTATTAAATTTTAAGGCAGCCCAATAAGCCCCATTAGCTAAAAAAGGAATTAAGGTAACCAAAGCAATAGTAGACAAAAAAGGATATAATAGAATGTCACACCAGTTTAAAAAATTATCTGATATATATGTTATCTTGTCTCCGTGAATTTTATCCTCACTTACAAAAATAGTTAGGTATATTATTTTCCAATTCCATACAGACCAAGAAAATATATAGGCCCCATAAAAAGGACTAACCAGCCGTTCATTGATCACTTTATTGATCGAATTTTTAATATCGCTTATCACAGACAAAAAATTAAAACTTCCTATTAGACTTCAGAAAAAAGAGAAATATCTCCTATAAACCCTTTATTTTTAGGTGAGAGCTCGGTAATACCAATTAAGATACTATTCATCCCCTTATCATTAACATGTTTATAACAGATTAAACCCGTTACCTGGGAATCATCTTCAAATAAAAGTCCCTTAAGGCTATCCAAAACACATTTTGCCAAATTATCTACATCAACTTCGTAAAACCTTCTTTTATTACAACTAATCGATAACACTACTTCTATCTCTTTTGGTTTTTCAAAAAAAAAGCTTTCGTACTTATTAGTTATAATATCTTCCATTACTTTATTAAAACTCTCCACAGCATCAGAGACCGGTTTTTTTACATAAATATTATCCAAAACTGTATCATTTTCTTCATCATATACAACACCTTCTAACGGCTTGAATTTATCTTGCTTAGTCGGAACCTTACTTCCGTAAAAACCAAATAACAAATTAAGTTTAGGATTTTGCTTATAAGTTTTATCTGTTTGAGTCATCAAAAGAATTTTAAAATAAATGTAATGCAAAATACTTAAATCATAAAATAACCACAAGGTTTAAATGAAATTGACTACGAAGATGTAGCCAATACCTTGTGTTATATTTTAAGATGATTCAAGAAAAAAAACAGCAAAAATTTATTTCAAATCACGTGCTACATTCGAGGCATACTTTGGTGTTTCCCAAAGTAGCCAAAAGAAAGTCGGGCGCCGACAGCGAAAAAAAAAAAAACGCACTATCTTTAATGAAAATAATAGAATATGACTAAAAAAGAAGCACTTAGGAAGATAGATCAAAAATTTGATGAAATATTAGAGGAAACGGACAAGCTCTCAATTAAAAAAACAGGAACATACTTCGACGAACATAGCAGTAATATGAATAAAGCACATAAAGCAACTGAAAGAATTATGGAGGTATTAGAAACGTATGGTAAAAATCTAAGCTCTGAAGAACTAAAATCGAAAGGTGGCGAATTAGCTAATAAAGCATTTCATAGATATGTAAAATAAAAAAGAGTCTCCGTTTGAGACTCTTTAGAACTCAATAATCAACTAAAACAGATTAACCTTAAACTTTATACCATCGTAATGTTCATTTAGAACATTTGCTTCCTGTACCCCATTAACCCAATGTTCCGGGAAGGCTCCTGCATTAAGAATTGCGCCGTACCATAAAGCGCCCTGATCCGGAGGGAGAATCTGATACTTAAAGTTTCCAGGAATCTCTCCGAAATCAAAACTTCCATCATTTCCGGTATTTAATGTAGTAACATGGATGGGGTCATCATTATTGACATCCGCAGCAGTGTCAAACTGCTTAAGAACCAAAACAATTGACTGTGCAATAGGCTGGTCATTGCTTTCAAGAGTCACAGTACCGTTAAGTCTATATTCAACCGGAAGTTGTGTTTCATTATCAGTACTAGAGTCCGCTACAAATTCCAAACGGACACCATTAAAAACCAACCCGTCCGCATGGGAATCAATATGAGAAAATAAATGATTAATTCCCTTTGATGCGTTAAATGATTTCTCATTATGGTTCAGAACCGAATCGAAATTGAAAGAACCATAATACAAAACTCTATTCTGCTTATCAAGAAGATTAGTGAAATCTGTAATAATCACAGGTTTAAACCCGGAAAGATCACCGCCAAACTCAGAAGAAATTGCTTCTTCTATATCACATAAACAACTAACTATATTCATAATAATTTGTTTTTATTTTCAATTTTAGAGCCAAAGAAAAAAGAAAGAATACGAGCACCAGAAACGATATACAGGAAGTCAACTCCCCTATCTATAAATCTTTGATTAGATTCCGGGAACTCAATAAAGAAAGGTAAAAAGGTAACCAGAACAGCAGACCCCAAAAGAACAATTGTTAAATAGTAAACAAACCTTTTGGAAAATCTATCCGCCTGTTTAAGAGCTTCAATCTGCATTTTTCGCGCATCCTGCAAGTCTTTGACTTCCATTTCGTATTGTTTCATAGCAATGGAAGCCATTTCCTTTTGGAACTCTCTTAATTTAGCTTCCCTCCCTTTGAAAATTTGAGCCACCTCCTTCCCTATCTCGGAAGAACCAAATAAACCTGTAACAGCTTTTAATATTTTGTCAAACATTATTTCTTGTTTTTTAGTTTTTTAATTTGATAGACATTAACAGCAATAGCAGTCACTAAAACAACCAACTGCAATAAATCCTTACATTCAGAAAGGGAAACCCATAGAGCAAGAAAATTCATAAAATTAGACTTGAGTATTAACATTAATTTCGTCATTTTTGTTTTTATTAATTCCTTTAAAAACCATTGAGAATGAAAAAAATAAGTGTGTTATTATTAGTAATAATGTGTTTATTTAGCTGCGCTGAAAAAACCGAAGCTGAAAAAAAAGCAGAAAAAATTGCTTTTGAAATCGAGACCAGTCAAAAATACCCAAGTACCTTTTTGGAAGTAGAAGGCACTTACAGAAAACGCATCTTACATGATGGCTATGAAATAAATATGGATATAAAAAACACAAGCGAATACACGGATTATAAGGACATAGAAATACAGGTATCCTATATATCAAAAACCAACACAACAATAAAAACAGAACTTACAACCATATATGAGGTACTAAAGAAAAACAGCACCATTAAATCGACAATAAAACCTAAGTTCGAGCATCCGGATGTAAAAACCTTAAATATTAGAGCAACAGGAGCAACTCCTATCTTCAACTAAATGGATCAAATCCATCCGAAAACATAGAAGTTAGCTTACGCTGTTCCTTCTGATTCAATTCGCTTTCCAACCATTGCCGTAAAGAAGCAGGACTACCATACTTTATAATAAAGTCATCTGGTCTATGCTCTCCTGACCATCTAACATATCTAGGTTCCCCAAACATTTCAGAAATAAGAAAAAAATCATTCTTATTTAACCCTTTAAATACCTGATAGATAGAATCCTCATCCGTAAAAAACGGCCTCCTCATTGCATCGAAAAGTATACTCGCTTTATGTAATGCAACCTGAGAAGATATAGTAGTCCTTGATAAATCAGGAGGGACTGGAATCGGAGGCGACCCAATAGAAGTAACCAGACCTAGTAATCTCCTAGCAAAAAGCGTAAAAAAAATGAGCAAAAAAAGCATTGTACTTCCCCACTTTTTCACAACACTATTTTTATTAAAGGATTTGAATAACACGTGAACAACCAATTAAAATTACAATAAACGCCTATCATCAAAAACCGAAACAATACCCTCTCGGAAACCAACTAAACCCTGATCTTCGACAGTTGCACCGCCACCACCACAATTTGTACAAGTAGAGGATTTCTTAACGGGAGTTAAACTAACCCCACTTAAATCAATAACCGGAGTTCTCTCAATACCTATTCCCTTGGGAATTTCTACCGGAATCTTAACTTCTTCCGTTTTCACAGGAATAATCCTCGGAACTTCTGAGGGAGCAATCCCCACAATACCATCGACAACACCATCAACGATATTTGGTTTAAGTTTTTCACTTTTCTTCCGGTAATAGAAACAACCAAGAAGAAACACTATAAGGCCACCAACTATATAACATAGCCACCATAACATTTTATTAGATTTCTTTTTCATCAGAATCAAACTTTTATTGAATTAAAATACTCTGTAGGATCCACTAACTTTCCATCAATGTAAAGCTCAAAATGAACATGAACCGTAATATCCCCCCCATGTCGCCTTCTAACATCATCCGAGATCGCAAAAGGCTCTCCTTTCTTAAAAGAGTCCCCCACATCATGCAAAGGATTTAAGTAAAAGACCTTTGCAGAATATTTGGAATACTCCCCCATTCCCCGAACTTCAAACAGCCGGAAAGAAGGATCATCAGAATACGGATAACCATAACGAACGATCTTACAGTCAAAAGGAGCTTTAATCACCTGTAAAGGAGAAGTAATAAAGTCAATGCCTCTATGCGTATGATCCCCGCGTGATGCACCAAAATGACCACACCCTTTCGGATCACAATTACGAATCAAACCCGTATCATTGAGAGGATAAAACTTCTTAGTATCCATAAACAACAGTATCATTAATAAAATTAGAACAAACACTTAAACACGACTCTTTTTTGGAGAAAGGGAACGATACAATAAATAGAACGCCACCAACAATAGAAGAATAAACCTCCAAAAAGCAAAATCCTCCCTAATCTTCTGTATTAACCTGCTTATCATTTTCCCAAATTTCTTTTATATCCAAATCGATTTGTTTTAAAGCTTTAGAAACACATGCTACCGTTTTACTGATTTTCTCAATGGTATCAGCAAACGATAGCAGGAATCTAATTTTCTTTATGATCTCCATAATTCAAGAGGCTAGATTTTCACCTTTCTGGTATTACCACCCCCTCCGTTGTTACGGTTAACTTTTGTGAGAGAAACATAGCCCTCAATACCCTCTTTGTTAGATTTACTAACTTCCACCTTCCAAAGCCCGGTATGAGTTTCCAAATACCCTTTTGGGTAACCACTTCCCTTTTTGTCTTTCAGCGAAACAATAATCTTATCATTACCGAATCTGTCTTTTGTCATGTAAGCCATAACTTTACTTTTTTAAATTAAAAATTGAACTACTTTTTTCCTGTAAAAACCGATTTTGCATACGGCCAAACTAACTTGATTACAACAGTAACCACAATCAGAACCTGAACAGTTGTTTTCCACCCGAAAACATTAACAGGCTTTGCTAAATATTCTTTTATTTTCATAATAGACTTTTACGTTTACGTTTAAACACTTTTTTATACAGCCAATAAAGGCCAGTACCCGCAACAGCGAAAACCAATATCCCGGAAGAAGAAAGACGGTTTAAAGCTCCGGAACGAACCGGGTTTAAAGAATCCGGGATGATCTTATCAATGACAGATTCCCGTTGTCCTCTATAGATAAATTGAGGAACACTAACCTCGCCCCTATATTTCCCGACACTATCAACCAAATCAATATTAGTTTCCGAGTAATCAATACGGAGATCAGAGAACACACTTTTTGCAGCAGAAACATACTCCCGGAGGCTGGTATTCATAAGAGAGACATAAAGATCAATTCCCCTCTTTGTACAATCCTTTGGAGCACCCGATCTTTGGTAAGTAACCTGTTCCAAATAGACCATTGCAAAATCCTTTAGAAAGGAATTAACTTTTGAAACAAGATCGGAACCCTGACCATCGATCAAAGAGAAGCGAGAATTGTACTGCAACAAATAGTTTTCATGTTCAGATTGCGCACGACTCTCACTCCATGAAGCACCAATACAATCAAATCTCCCATCAGGAATTAATCCTTTGAAAAGACCCCCTATAGAGGGAAGTAAACCAGTAACAAGCCCCCCGAAACTACCGCCTTTCGTTGTGGGGGTAACAGAACCACCGGCAGAAGCCCCCACAACATTCGATTGTGGGGTACTGCCGCCACCTACAGCAGAAATCAAACCTAAAGCACTCAAAAAAGGCATAGAAATACGATTTAAAGATTATTACCTATAGTTCACCATGAAGTACTCAAAGTCTGAGGCATCAGCATGATGAACCGTTATGTTATCCAATTGATCAATTGGAAAAGATTTATGAAGAAGACCAATCGTCTGAATTTCCTGAAACCCATTAGTCATAATTGTTATGGCCTGAGTATCACTAAATAGCTGCATCTGCTCCTGAGAATATTCAACTTTTCGTTGAATTGGCGTACCATCCTGAGCGAAACCATCCGTTACCACATGAGTTAACTTATCCGGGAAACCATTCGGAAAGAATAAAAGATCAACCCCTCTTACATCTTCCTGTTTTTCAGAAAGTGTACTTCTTACTTCCGCCCTAGTAACAGTCAAAGGAGTACCCAACTTGCTATTATCAAGATTGTAGAAAGTAGTAGTACGATTGTTCAGGGATTTTAAACTAATCCTGTACTTTCGCTTTTCACTAAATGGAAGAACACCATTTAAAGCAAATAATAAGTACATAGATTCAAATGCAGTATCATCTGCATTAACCGCCACAATTGCGTGGTTCGGGTCAATGGCTTGCATCAAAGCGACCAATTGTTCAGCACTTTGTTCTCTTATGATATTTCTATCACTGGAACCGTCACTAACAAGGTCAACCTTAATCAAAGCACCTTTAGCAATATTGGTGATGATAACACCCTGAGCAGGGTCTTCCAGATCGAAGAAACCACTACCAACGCCAGTAAACTTTTTTAACTCAGACATAACTTTGTTCTATTAATTAAATTTCAACAGAACAATATTACGTCAGTCCATATACAGAGCATTCGCAATGTGCGAAAATCGCATTTCAGTTTGCAAACCTATAGTGTTTACAGAGATTTCGGGAACAACTTTTTTAACAGAGGTTCTAATTTCTTCCGCTTTTTCCTTTGCAAGTTCCAAATATTTATCAACTGTAGATTTATAGTAAAGCCGGACGGCCTGCCAACAGGAATAAGCTTCATTCCTTAATTTTTGAAACACCTTTCCTATCCATACTTTAATATAATCACTGGGAATATCGAGTTGTTTAAAGGTGTCATAATCAAGCAGCTTACACATATCATAAAAGGCATCTCCATTGTATACCGTCGGATAATCAATCTTCTTAAGTTCATTAGAAGCACCCCAAATGGCTCCTATAATTGGCCTTTTATCTTCCTCTATTTTAGTTAGGTACTTAGTAATATAGGAAGAAACATCCCTTTTATTCTTAAGGCTTTTAATCTCTGTAGAAGGTGGGTTCTCCCCTTCCTTTATATAACCCATTTTTAATTGCTGATTGTTCCAGTGAAGTCTTATGTATTCATGGTGTATGAATTTATCAAATAGTACATGAAAGTGGATATTCCCGTTCTTTTGGGCTTCCGCTCTCCACATATAAAAGCGGACACTTTTAGATTTTCTCATAAGCTCTATGAATCTAACCAGGTGCTTTCTGATAAATGTATCATTGTGCTTCTGAGGATTGGATAAGGTAAGAGTGCAGAATGATAAATACGATTGTTCAGAGACTTTCTTTTTATGATTAAAATTAATACTCACGTAATTAACCATGTTTTCTACACACTTTCTCACGGTTTTGGCCTGTTTAGTGCTTAGAGTTCCGAGTTTCTTTAAAGTTACTCCCTGATCTTCCAAGACCTTTGAATACTGATAATGATTATATCTAATCTCATCTACGTATTGTTCAATGGATTGACCTTGTTTTGGCTGAGATTTTGCGAGTTCGTTTAAAGTTTCCTTGTATTGTTCATCTTGAAATTGCTTCAAAGTTGACTTTGTACCAGTAGAATTACCCATTTTATCATGGATGAAGTACTGTACTACCATGTTATTCCTTACCTGATAGACAGGGTAAGCGGAGGTATTCATATATAAATGAAGGGAATTAGATTAAAGTGATAAGTTGCTTTTCGATTTTACCGATATATGTGACAAGCGAATAGAAAAGCTACGCTTTTCCGTTGTAGATCTTCAGTAAGTGCTTTGCTGAGCAGAAATACTCCTCATCAGCTAAATACTGTAAGCAATCCCATATCGACCCCATAAAGACACCATCTACAGTTGTATTGTAAATTTCATCTACCCGGGACATCACATGAATTCGTCTTTTCTCTCTTAGCTCATTGCTTTTCCTGCTCATTCTTGTATTCTTTTAAAAATTGAACAATCTCTTTTAGTGAACACTTAGAAAGGTTGAGAAGACGAACATTCTCTTTCGCTTTAATCTGCTTATAGGATTGTGGAACAGCCCACACCTCTTTATACTTTTCATCCTGCAGGAACAAATCCAGCGAAACTGTACCTTCATCGAAAGCCTTTATGACTTCATCTAGTAGCTGTAATTTTAATTGTCTGTTGTTTTGCATGGGGATAGAATTTGAGGTGAGATAACAAAGAGGTTAAAAGTGTACAGCTGCTGTTTCATATCCGAAAGGATAGATTCAGAGTAAAGGTTTTTTTGTTGATCAGAATCAACAACCGATTGAAGGAATGAAATATCATCCCTTAAGTTTTGAATAAGGGACATAATTAAATTGCTTTTAGGTTAGAAATAGGCTCCGAAGGAAGTATGCGCACCGGAACCGATGACATTGTGAAGTTGTAAATAGTATCAACAGAAGTCTTAATAAAGGAATTAAAGTTATCGGACAAGTGTTGAAACTTGGTGTAAAGGAATAAATACCGCCTATTCACACGTAAAAAAGAAAGAATTTTTGAATAGACGTTGCGTAGAACGTTAAACAGGAAATTGAAATGGTTTGCAACGGTAGCATTAACCCGGAAAGATCGTAATATAAATGCAACCTTCTTTTGGCACATAACAACATCCGAACTTAATTTCTCAAAAACTACAAGATCAATGGAAAAGATTAAAGAGTTTAAAGCTGAGAAAGCTTCCGAGAGATACGAAACATAGTTCTTAAGAATTTGATTAAGTGCTTTTTCGTAATAGTGTAGAAATTTTAAAGCAGATTTTTTGTTTTGGAACAAATACTTCTTTTCTGCAATTTCAACGAGAATTGAATACCTAACCTTCTCGTTGTTTAAGTTCTCCGTATAATCATTGAGGAGAATTTCAAATTTGTTTTTTGTAGGCATATTCTTTAATAATTAAGTTAATAAAAATTAAAGAATTGTGTAAGAAAATATTGTATTTTGATAGTTAAACTTAACTTAAAAGGAAGAAATCTGTTGTAGGCACACCCCTACCCTTTTCCTTGTTATCCTCAGTAAAATAAGGATTTTTAACTTCTCAATTTATAAATTATAGTACAAACATGTTTATAGCGTAAAACGGCACTCCCTGGCAATTTGCGTATAGCTCTGCTATTTGATATAAAATCAGTTCTAGTGCTTTAGCGCTATAACGGTAATGATTTTATGTCAAAGCAAATTGCACTTCCTTATAACTCGCATATTTGAAAATTTCAAGCACATATATCGGTACAGCCGTTTTACTGTAATGTCCGTTCATATTCGTAAGCTATAATTCTATTATGTAAAATATCCCATCAGCTTTTTCCTTTTAAAGGAATTATAAACGGGGTCATTAAGCCAATTAAGCGGTGTGCTGCGCACGACGAAATAATTTATTTGTATCTATAATTTGTCATTATGTAAAATAGCCGCTACCAAACTTATTTTATATAATATTTAAAACATCGATAGCTATCGATTGAAAATAATATGACACTATTAACTCATTGAATCTTTTATTGCTTTATCAAGTATACTTATTCCTAGATCGATCTCTTTTTTCGTAATAGTTAACGGAGGTGCAATTCTAAAAACACTTCCGTAGCCTTTCATTCTAACTATGTTCATATTCAACCCTAATTCTAAACATCTATTGCATATACGTTGACCCAAATGATCATCTGGTATTTTAAATTCTCTATCTTTAACAATTTCCACACCTAATAAAAGTCCTTTTCCTCTTACATCTCCTATACACTCATGTTGTTCCTGTAATTCTATTAATTGCTGTTTTAAATAAGCACCATTTTTAATAGCTCTATCAGCCAATTCTTCTTCAAATAGTATCTCAAAAGCAGCCAAACCAAATGAAGCACAAAATGGATCTGATACATGAGATGTTACATAGACAAATCCTCTTTTATAACATTCTTCTTCTATTTCTTTACTTGTAACCATTGCTGATAAAGGCAAGCCTCCTCCTAGTGTTTTTGAAAGAGTCAAAAAATCGGGAGTAACGTTATAATTCTCAAAGGCAAAAGTTTTACCGAGACGCCCTAATGCTGTTTGTGCTTCATCAAATATTAATAATAATCCTCTTTCATCACAAAGCTCTTTTAGTCTTTTAACATAATTTGGTTTTAATTCAATCATACCAGCAGCACTCAATAAAGGTTCAGCAATTAATGCAGCATATTCACCTACGGACTGTTGGTCTATCATTTGCATTCCAACTTCTAAGCATGTATTATCACAACTATTTTTACAATGTGCAATTGGACAGCGATACTCATATGGTGCTGGAATCATTAAACTACCAGACATTGCTGGTCCATACCCTTTTCTTGTTTTAGAATATGTATAGGATTGCGCTCCAGCAGTCATACCATGCCATGAACCAGAAAATCCAACGATTTCAAATCCTCCTGTAACTAATTTTGCCATTCTAATAGCTACTTCATTAGATTCTGATCCTGTATTAAGAAATATACATTTAGACAGACTATCTGGTAATTCGCTAGACAGCTTTTTTGAAAGATTTATAACAGGAGAAGATAAAATGGAACTTAATAAATGAATGGCTTTATCTCCAGATTTTTCTAAAATCTCGATAAATTTGGGATGATTATGTCCAAATACAGAACACATTTGTCCTGAAGTAAAGTCTAATACGGTATTTCCTTTTTTGTCGTATATATAACTACCAAAAGCTTTTTCTGCAATAAACGGAACAAACTCTCCACAATAACGGATCAACGATTCTTGGGCTTCCTTTAATTCATTAACATTTAATTCTTGCATAACTTTAACTTTGCATGCAAGTTCAGTTAATATTAGATCCTAAAATTGTAAAATTCTATCATTTTTGACTAAATCCGCATATCGCTTGGGAATCATACCAACATTAATCTTGAAATATTTATTGAAATGGCTTTGATCAAAAAAACCGGTATCATATGCTATATCAGTAAAACTATTCCTGTCCCTAATATAAATATATTCTTTGGCTTTCTCGATTCGTAGGTTTTGTAGATAGCGACTGGGTGAAATCCCAATAGTCTTTTTAAAGAGACGCTGAAAATGACTCTCACTTAGGTGTACTAAATCTGATAATTCTTCAACTGGTAATGTCCTATTATAGTTTTTTTCTAAATGCATTATTGATTTTTTTATAAGAACTTCCGATTTAGTTAAGCTAGAACCCTGACCTGTCAAAAAATGCTTAAACACATCAGGTATTTCTGTTCCTTCTGCCATATTAGCTCTAATTAAATCGAACCAATAATTAAAATGATTTTTATATAAAGTACTATTTTCTATTATAGTCAAACCTAATTGATTATTATTTAAATTATTAAAAGAAAATGGTACGGGAACTCTAATCACATTATAATGAAAAAAATGTTTTATAAGTGTTTGATGTGCTACATAAGGAGGAATTATAACTAAAGTATCTGGTTTTAAAACAAACTCAGAATTATTGCATACTAAATTTGCACTTCCACTTATAATATATGAAAATGTATATCTATCTGGATGCAAGTGCATTGGAAAATAATGCATCCTATCATAATATATAGTTGCACATTCCATAGAAAAATATTGAGATAAAGTTAAAAAATACTATTTAAAACCATTCCACACACATTACACTTCCCTACTCCGTAGGCTCAGAAAAAGAGTGTTCCATTACATTCTAAGAGAAGCTATTTTGGAAGAAAAATTGAAGAGATATCTTAGAAGTTGATTGCTTTACCGAAGCTAAGTATACACCTGCCTGCCGGCAGGCAGGTAACGCAGGCCATTATAGTACAAAAAAATATTAAAAAAAGGAATTTTATTATTCCTCTTGTTTTTCTTTTAATTGCCTTTTAATTCCTTTAATCTCAAGTGAAGCTCGTTTAACTTTCTCATTTTGTTCCCATTCTTTAAGTTTTTCATCCAAAATAATTTCAATACCTAATTTTAAAGGCTTAAAGTAACTAAGACAAGTTGACTCATCCAGTTCATGTATTCCCGAGCTTAAAATAGAATACATCTCTCTATTAGAAAACAGAAAATTTGGAAGGTAGTTTTTCAACAGTTTTATACGATCGTCCATTCGAGCACGATTATAGATTTCTTCATCTATGGTGTCGTCGTTCACTTTGACAGCACTATCGTAAGCCAAATTGATTAAATCCTCAAAAATTCTTCTTAAATACACAAATGAGCCGATGCCAACTCCATTAGCAGCTAAACCAATAGCTCTATTAAACTCTCTCAGTTTTTCCTTACTTATTACTTTTCTATATTTACTTAATTCACCTATATGCAAATCCGCAATAGATGGATATTGCCCGCATTTCATAAGATAAGAATTCTCGACATTCCACTCTATTAAATAGTAAAAAACAGTGCCATATCTTTTACAAGCTACAGTAAAAAGCGAAAAACCTCCTTTGCCTCGGAAATTATTATCCTTATTCTTCAAACTATGTCCAATTCGGAATGTAGTATCAGCCTTTTCCTCTGGATTATAACCTTCTATATCTATCTGTCCCCAAATACTAAACATTTCTTGAAAATCCTTTCCTGATCGATCACTAGAATCTATTTCTACACGCTTATACAAGGGCGTATTAAACAAAAAATCCGCGAGATTAAATTTCATACATAGTATAAATTTAACGCAAGGTAACTAAATCATAAAAGCTTTACAAAAGAAAACTAAACACACCACATCATTTAAAATACACTTACAATTGTTGTAGATTTTCTCGTTACAAAATTTCAATGAACAATTAATTTAATTTTTCGAACTTGTGGTTTTATCTGGGCAATCGGTTCTTTATGGTTGCAATTTGCCCCATATGATTGGCCGAATGTTGCATCACGTGATACCAGATGTAATGGTAGTTGAGTCCCTCTTCCATACTCGAAGCGAACCAATCATCATCTTTGGTTTTGAGTTCTTTCAGGGTTTTTGTACGGACTTCATCCCATAAATCCAAATAATACTTAATTGGCTTACCTTTGAGTATGTTTTTTACTTCTTCGTTAAGTTCGCCTGCAATACCAAATCTCTTTTGCTCCTCTTCTGTCCATTCCCGACCCTTCAATGTCGCAGTCTGATAATACGATTCCGTGGACACCAAATGCATAATCAGTGCTCCTATGCTATTGGCATCAGCATCATACAAGAAATCAGTTTGTGATTGGTCCAGGTCTTTAACTTGTTGGGTAATTTTATCTTTTAAATCTTCCAACATGTAGACCATTATGCCAATATTGGGCGAATAGCCCTCAACTGATTTCAGCTCCCCCTGGGCGTTCAACAGTATTATTGGTAGTAATAACAGAAAAAATGTGATTTTTGTTTTCAGGGATTTCATAATGTCGTTTTAAAATCAATATCTAAATTAAATATACTGTTTATATCATTATTTGTTCTTAAAAAATAATTAATAGTATGAGAATATAGGTAACTATAAAAAGCATCTCTACTATTTTAGAGTTTTATACCATTCCATATACATTTTGCCTCCACTCCTCTGCCCTTTCAGCAAAAAGAGTGCCTGCCAGCCGCAGGCAGGTTTCATTAAAATGATATCACTAACTGGTTGTATGGAAATAAAAAAAGCGAGCCAAAGCCCGCTAGTATCAAGAGTATTTATGTCTTTCTTATACGCAGATATGACACCCATCAGGCATCACCTGACATACATCAGATCCCGCACATGCGAAAGGAGATCCGGGAAGAGCACCAGGCAGGCATTCAAAGCATTCACTGCCGTCGCCTCCATTAATTTGTTTCTGTTCGTTTTTGCTTAAGATTTTTCCAATTTTTTTTAAAATTTCCATTATAAAAAGTTTTAAAATTATTTAAAACCGTGAACATTTAATGGCATTCACGATATCTGCCAATTCCTCGCATTGTTAAATGGAAATTTACATATAATTTCGCAAAAAATAGTGCGTAAAAACTATATAAATATTATGGTTTTATCTTACTTTTTATTGATTTTATCTACACCGCAGTAGTATCATATAGATTAAGATAAATGCAATTAACAAATATGCCAATTACATTTATCTTTTATACCTTGTTATAACTCGCATATTTGAAAATTTACGGGCCATATAGCAGTACAGACGTTTTACGGCCTAACTTTTTATAGGAGTTCGTGAATGCAGAGAACTATTTTTCAATAGTTATTATTTTGAAGATTTTAATATTCTAATTGCTGAATCAGCCAACTCTTCATTTAAACCCACTGTTGCGCTCGGTTGAACTAATTTTGATTTAATTTCATTAGGTAAACTATTCAAGCTTTTATCATCATCAATTATAACAAACCTTTTTTCATCATTATCGCGCCACCATAACATAACCTCCTCTTTTCTGTTCAAATCATCAACATTCGTTTTTAATCTTTTTATTTGAGCATTTTTAAATCCTCTTACTGAAAAAATGGTGTTCCATTTTTGAATTGAATATTTAGATTTGTGAGAAGTAGTCAATAGAATTTCTGCACCTGTTTCAGAAATAATTTTCTGAAGGCTATCAGTAGCTCTTCTACTAAACTTTGGAAACCCATCACTTTCAAATTCCGGGCGTTTCCAATTGCTGGCAGGAACCATTACACCATCTATATCTAACAATATCAGCATTTTACAAAGATATTAAATGTTTACTAAATCGTTCAAAACGCTTACATCCACATTATTCAATTCAGCATCTCTGTTGTTATGTTCAAGAATCATTTCCTGGCTTTCATAATCTTCTTCGTTGATAATTACCTCATTCCAGCTGTAATTAACAACTGTAGATGATATCGGCCAGTCATTAATCCCGATCTCAATATTAGACAGAATAGAGCAAATATATCTATGATGCCCATCTACAATTCTGGAATTATTTACTCTTATATTCTCAAACTTTATTCCAAATTTCATTTTCCTGTATATTCTTTGTAAAATGGGCAGACAAACTTCTCTTTGAATTGCAATCAATTCCAGCGAACCGGAATCCAGTAAACTTCTAATATCTTCTAAAGTTATTTCTTGCATAAAGTAAAGTTACTCTTTTTTTTAATCAAAGAACTGTGGTTAAATACCCATAAAAACAGTTCAAAGCACTAGTGATTTCGATCTATGGCGGGTCATTTTTTTAATCAAAAAAAGCTATCTAACTTTAAGAAAGAGTAGCCGTTTTTTAAGCTCCCCTCCATCTCCCCGATCCCATATATTTTACCCTTAAAAAATTTCATCCTTCCCGGATAATTTTATCTGTTCCTTTGCGTTTATGGGCAGATGGAAAAATGAATATGAGGAAAACTGCGGTTTATATTAAAAGGAAGGCCAGACAAGTCTTTAAGCCTTACCTGAATAACAAGGACATTATTGCATTAGAGGGAAAAGAATTTATTATCGTATCCGATAATTGCTGGGGAGGAAAAGTATATCAATGGTTTAAACGACCTTATAATTCGCCATTTGTCGGGTTATTTATTCACGGTCCGTGCTATATTAAACTACTCTCCAATTTTGAATTCTATATAAGGCAGGAATTAAAATTTTCTGATACCACCGGTTACAAAGGTGTTGAAGTGAATTATCCTATAGGAATACTGCACGATATAGAAATTCACTTTAAACATTATTCTTCCGAAGAGGAAGCTCTGATGAAATGGAACAGAAGAGTAAAAAGAATGCTGGAAAATGATAATCCGGACGATTATTTTTTTAAGATCTGTGATGAAAGACGTGCAACTCCGGAAATTTTTCAGGAGTTTCACTCCCTTCCGTTTAAGAACAAAGTATCTTTTAGCGTACAATGTCACGACTCTTTAAGACACAAAAATCATATAGTCATTAAAGAATCTTCTAAAAACCTGGGGCAACATGTACCCAATGGGGTTAAACTCTTTAAACTGACCTTTTTGTATTTTGATGTTCCAAAATGGTTAAAATCGTAATCGTACACTTATAACATTTACACCCGATATTTCGGGATGTCTGTCTCAGACCTGAAAAAGCGTGTTTACCTATGGTAGGCCGATCGCACTATTTAAAAACTTCGTCAAAAAGTTTTTGCATACTGGCCCACGACTGCTTATCTGCCTCTGCATCATACGCCAGTGGCAAGCCGAATTTTTCGCCGTTGGCATCAGCTGCTTTACTGGTAAATGAGTGCTTGGCTCCGGGATAAGCGATGTATTCATAGGACAAACCGGTGGCATTCATAGCTTCCTTAAAGGCGGTAACCGATTCTTCCGATACAAACGGATCGTCTGCACCATTACACACCAATACCCTGGCTTTTAGATCGCTCCCGGGCATAACCGGTAATTGCACCCCACTGTGGAAAGCAGCTACCGCATCCAGATCAGCTCCTAAATTGGCCATTGTTAAAGCCACACTTCCGCCAAAACAATAACCTATCGCTGCAATTTTGTCCGGATCTACAGATTCATGTTGTTTTAAGATCTCCAAAGCAGCATTGAAACGAGCCCTGGCTTCCGGCAAATTACTCATAACACTCTGGGCAAATTTCCCTGCATCATCCGGGTGCCCGGCTTGTTTCCCATCACCATACATATCAATGGCAATAGCGGTATAACCGAGTTCGGCTAACTGATCTGCTCTTTCCCTTACATAGTCGTTGTGCCCCCACCATTCGTGAATTACTATAATACCGGGACGCTTGTCCTCTAAGTTCTCATCATAGGCAATATACCCTTTCATGGAAGTAGTATCTGCAGCATAGGTAACTTCCGTTCCCTTTACTTTAACTACTGCCTCAACTTCTTTTTCGTCCTTACTGACCTCTTCTTTTTTATCTCGCTTACAACTTACGCTGGATACAACCAGTATAAGAAGTATTAGTTGGACATAATATTTCATGATTTTGAGTTTTATTGTTATAAAGTTAACGAAAAAATTGCTCATCCTTTTCGGGAAGTATAATGTAGTGTCATCCCTAACAGACGCCTTATGAATTAAGCTCAAAATACCGTAAATTAGCTCAGGATACACACATAAAACTAACAGATGCAAAAAATATTCACACTATGCCTGGCAATCGGAGTTTTACAGGCCGGTTACAGTCAGGAAAATAACGATCAAAAGGGTAAATCCACATCTTTTTACCAGGATGTCACTACAACAAATTTACCCTATGAAGACTTGCAACAATTATCTATGGATGCGGCGATTGCCGATCTGGACGGAGACGGGGACCTGGATATTTTAATTGCGAATGAACACAGGCCCAATATTCTGCTTATTAATGACGGGAAAGGAAAGTTCACTAATGAGAGTGCCTCTCGAATACCGCAAGTAAATCACGACAGCGAAGATATTGGTATTGCCGATTTTGATCTGGACGGGGATCCGGATATTATCGTCGTTAGTGAAGATGATAAAACCAATGAATTGTATCTGAACAATGGCGACGGTACTTTTACAGACGCCGGAAGCAGGATCCCTGTTACGGGAACATCCAATTCTGTGGTCGTATACGATATCAACAATGACGGTGCTCCGGATATTCTGATCGGGAACAATGGTCAGAATAATATATTGATCAACGATGGTAAAGGTCACTTCAAGGATGAGACCATCCAACGTTTCGGCGAATTTACAGATGTAACACAAGACCTTACGCTCGGAGATATAGATGGAGATGGCGATCAGGATATACTGGTTGCGAATGAAGATGCCAACCGGATATTGATCAATGACGGAAAAGGTTTTTTTA
Organism: Leptobacterium flavescens; assembly: GCF_010671605.1. Taxonomy (GTDB): domain Bacteria; phylum Bacteroidota; class Bacteroidia; order Flavobacteriales; family Flavobacteriaceae; genus Leptobacterium; species Leptobacterium flavescens. The sequence goes on along the minus strand of NZ_JAABOO010000002.1, from coordinate 278,126 downwards.
AAGATCAGTCTTCCGACAGGTTAGTGTACAGAACAACTCCGGAAGAGACAAGAGAAGTAGATGTGGCTGATATTGACGGAGATGGGGATCTGGATATTCTATACGGTAATGTTCAGGCTTTTGTACCAAATGCACAAAGGCAGAACAGATTGCTTTTAAATGATGGAAAAGGATTTTTCTCAGATATTACCGACACTAACTTACCCAAAGATGATAACCGTTGTTTCGGAGTCGCTTTTCTGGATATAGATAATGACGGGGATGTGGATATTATGACCGGAAACACAAACGGCGCCAGATTCGGCGGTATTACGCCTTTTAGTGTGTATCTGAACGACGGTAAAGGAAAGTTTACCGAAGGAACCGATAGCATTATGCCCGACAGTATCGGAGGAAGAGGTTTCGATATTGATTTTATCGATCTGAATGGAGACGGTATAAAAGACCTGTTCTTAAGTAACAGAGGTTCTCAGGATTTTCTTCTTTTTGGAAAAAAACAATAAACGACATAAAAAAAGTGACTGTATTTTTCATACAGTCACTTTAATATTCCTTTGAGGAGTTACCTCTTCTAATTTTTGATCAGCCCCTGCCCTTCTATCCAGGGTGCACCGGCTTGTTTTAAGCGTCTTTCAATATCAGGGAATACGTTCTCCATAACATTGGTCAGTTTCGCTTTTATTTGCTGCAATTGATTTTTTGCCCGGTTTAATGAGGCTTTCTGCGTTCCGGTAGGTCCGTATGTATTGGAGAAAGCGCTAAAGGCAATGCGGTTTCCATCATTAGGTGTAGGATTGGATCGCTCTCCTATTTCACCTTTTATCGGGTTTCCTCTCAATTCTTTTTGAATAGCCAGTAAACTTACCCGGGTATCATTGATCTTCTGCAGTAAGGCTTCATTTGCTGCCGTTGTCTTATTAGCAGCGCGCTTCATTGCTCCGATCTTTTGCATTTCGCGTGTCATGATCAGATTCGTAGCGGTTAAATCCTGTTGAAAAGCAAAAACCTCTTTTCTGAATTCATGCATCTCATCAAATGACTTTCGCGGTAAAGCACCGTCATACATAGGAATTACATTAAACTCCCTGGGGCCTTGCAAGGTAGTTGTAACCCCATCTACCCGTTTTACTAAGGTTACGGTATAAGTACCCGGGGTAACCATTATATTTCCATCTCCGAAACTGTTGCCGCGCTGCGCCAGCCTTTCTCCTCTTTTATTCGGATAATTCAATCTCCAGTTTACACGGTTAAATCCTTTTTTATTGGTTCCCTGCACAGTATTGATCAGGTTTCCATTTGCATCTTTTATCACTAAAAGTATGGTTGGACCATCCTGATTATTCTCCTTTTCCAAAGCTTCCCAGCCCGGAAAATCAGTATTCTTTTTTTCTCTTGTTTTACGATCGTCTTTTAGAGATTTCACTTTATCAGCCATAAAATAGGTAAACCTGGCCCCGAAAGGTGCATTGGGAGCGATATATTCCGCATCTCCCTGACTACCTACCCTGTTTGAAGGCCGGTACCAATACGCATCTTTGATGGGGAATAACGTAGCTTCTTCTGATAACATAGCCGATGTAAAATTACGTATCGGGGTAATGTCATCTAAAACGAAGAACCCTCTTCCGAAAGAAGCTCCGACAAGATCGTTCTCTCTCCTTTGGATCGTGATATCCCTGAATGATATGGTAGGGACTCCTCCTTTTAATTGTATCCAGTTAGAGCCTCCGTTATACGTAAAATAAATACCGTACTCCGTAGCCGCAAATAACAGATCTTTATTTACGTGATCCTGAACCAGTCTCCAGATCAAAAGACGATCGGGCAGATCTCCGTTAATGATGGTCCAGCTTTTCCCTTTATCGGTACTCTTAAGTATATAGGGTTTATAATCGCCGTATTTATGATTGTCTACAGCGGCATATACTACATTAGCATCGAACAGATCTGCACGAACATCATTTACAAAAGGAACATGACCGAGGCCTTTTATATTACTCAAAGTATATTTGCGCCAGCTTGTTCCTCCATCTTCGGTAACCTGGATCATTCCGTCATCCGTACCTGCATAGATCAGGCCTTCCTGTTTTGGCGATTCCGCTAAAGATGTGATGGTATTATAATTAGACATTGCACCTATATCCCATGCATTATCCCAGCTTTGTTGTTTTCCGTAAATAGGAAGTGTAATACGATCCTGATTTAGTGTCAGATCATTAGAAATAGGTGTCCAGTCATCTCCCCTGTTATCAGAACGCCAAACGCGTTGTGAAGCAAAATACAAACGCTTCGGATCATGTGGACTTACTAAAATGGGTGCATCCCAGTTAAAACGTTCGTAGGGATCTCCCTGTAAAGCCTGGGGTTGTATAAATACTGTTTCCCTGGTAGTCTGATCTATTCTCCATAGGGCTCCTTGCTGAAATTCTCCGTAAGTGATGTTAGGGTTTCCAGGCTCTGTAGCCGATTGATGCCCGTCGGCTCCTAAGGTTTTCCACCAATCGGAATTAGCAATTCCATCGGAACTCGTTGTTTGCGAAGGCCCTCCGTGAGACCCGTTATCCTGTGTTCCTCCGTAGATCTTGTAGAATGGCTTCGAATCGTCTACCGCCACTTTAAAGTATTGGGTAATAGGTAAGTTTCTGACGAATTTCCAGCTCTTAGTCAAATCAAAACTTTCGTACAAACCTCCATCGGTACCAAACAGCACATAATTAGGATCGGAAGCTTTGAATGCCATCGCATGACTGTCGACGTGTTTATTGCGTTCATTCATCGTATAGAATGTTTTCCCGTGATCGTCAGAGATCAGCACGCGATTGTTCATCAAAAACAGTTTTCCTTCATGGTGAGGGGATGCATACAGTTCCTGATAATAATGAGGCCCTGTACCTCCGGAAACCGCATCGGATTGCTTTGTCCAGGATTCGCCTCTGTTCGATGACATAAAAACACCACCCTTTTTTCGATCCAATTCAATAGCCGCATAAATAACATCCGGATTGAAAGGAGAAATAGCTAATCCTATTTTTCCCAGATTGGAACCCGGGATCCCCTTGGTTAATTTAGTCCATGTTTCACCACCATCGGTACTTTTATGCAAGCCTGAACCGGGTCCGCCACCCACATAGGCTGCAACCGTACGATGACGCTGCCAGGTAGCTGCGTACAGAACATCAGGGTCTCTGGGATCGATCACCAGGTCTGTGGCTCCTACCCATTCGCTGTCTCCCAAAGTTCTTTTCCACGATTTTCCTCCGTCGGTCGATTTATAGACACCGCGTTCACCTCCGGAGCTCCATAACGGCCCCTGGGAAACTGCCCAAATAGTATTTGAATCCTCGGGATGAACAATGATCTTCGACAAATGTTCCGAATTTTTCAGACCCATATTTTTCCATGAAGCCCCATCATCGTGACTTACATAGATCCCATCTCCAAAGGCAACGTGACGCCCTCCTACATTTTCACCCGTACCTACCCAGATGGTATGAGTATTGTTAGGGTCGATGGCAATAGCTCCGATAGAGTATGACTTTTGATTGTCGAAAATGGGCTTCCATGTTGTACCGGAATTTGTAGTCTTCCATACACCTCCGGAACCAACGGCTATATACCAGATATTTTCGTTATCCGGATGAATAGCAATGTCCGCAATCCTACCCGAGGTGAATGCGGGCCCGATATTCCTGAGTTGCAAACCTTTAAAGGTCCCTTCATTAAGTTTTTGAGCGTGTAACGGCAGTATCATCGCAAAGAAAATACTCCACAGCACTCCTAGTTTTAAAATTGATCTCATTTTAGTATTATAATTTAGTTGATTCGTTTTGATAACACACTAAATCGCTTTCACCATAAAACAAAAGCATAAATATCTCCCTCTAATGTGCAAGCTGATCCAGTAGTGTGTTAAGGCTTAATATCCTGCTGCCTGTCCGTCTTTACGGCTTTCGGAAGCTCCATGATAAACCTTGTTCTTATCATCCCATAAAATGGCCTGATATCCGCCATAAATACCACGTGCTATTCCGATATTGTGACCTTTATCTATTAAACCGCGGATCGTTGAATAAGGAATACCGGATTCAACCCGTATAGTACCGGTATCTTCGGTGGTTCTTCCCAAAGGACTAGCGCCACCAGTGTGATCCCATCTCGGCGCATCCCCAGCTTCCTGCAGGTTCATGCCAAAATCGATAAGGTTCATTACAATTTGTGTATGTCCCATAGGCTGAAAATCACCTCCCATTACTCCGAAACTAACATAAGGTTTCCCATCCTTGGTAATAAATGCAGGGATAATAGTATGAAAAGGTCGCTTGGCAGGCTCGTAAGTGTTGGCCTGTCCGCGTTTAAGGCTGAATAATTCCCCGCGATCCTGTAACATAAAGCCCAGTTTAGGCGGAGCCATACCGGAACCCATTCCACGGTAATTACTCTGTATTAATGACACCATGGTGCCTTCATTATCTGCCACCGTCATATAAATAGTCTCTCCGGCGGAAATTTCACCCGCTGAATAGGTACCTGCCCTGTTTCCAATAAGTTTTCTTCTGTTCGCGGCATAATCATCCGAGAGTAGCTGCTCAACGGGAACATCAAAAAAGTCCATATCTGCATAATATTTTGCACGATCTTCAAAGGCCAGTTTTTTAGCCTCGGTAAAGAGATGAAGGTGTTCCGTACTTCCAAATTCGATATTTGTAAAATCGTAGCCTTCCAATATCTGTAACATCTGAAGGGCAGCAATACCCTGGCCATTCGGAGGTAATTCCCAAACATCGTATCCTCTGTAATTGACAGATACGGGTTCCACCCATTCCGATTTATGTGCTGCAAGGTCTTTGGCTGAGAGGAAACCTCCCTGCTCCTTGATAAATTTCCCGATGATCTTAGCTATCTCACCTTTATAAAAGGCATCCCTCCCACCTTCAGCAATTTTTCTATAGGTATCAGCCAAATACGGGTTTTTATAGATCTCTCCTTCATTGGGTAGTTTACCACCATTTTGGGTTTTGTAGGTATCCTCGATATTCGGGAAATTTTGCGATTCAAAAAAGGGTATGGTTCGCTGCATATACCATGCAATGAGCTCAGTTAACGGGAAGCCCTTTTCAGCGTATTCAATAGCCGGGGCCAGGATTTCTGTCATCGGTTTTGATCCGAATTTTTTATGAAGTTCAAACCATCCGTCTACTGCACCGGGAACACTAACGGGTAGTGGTCCGTGCGACGGGATCTTTTCCATATTCCGCTTTTCAAAATATTCTAAAGTGAGTTTCTGAGGGGAGCGGCCGCTGGCATTAAGAGCATAGAGTTTTTTTGTCTTTCCGTCCCAGACAATAGCAAAAAGATCGCCACCAACACCACATCCTGTGGGTTCCATGAGCCCCAGTGCAGCATTTGCAGCAATAGCAGCATCTATGGCATTCCCACCCTTTTTAAGGATATCGAGCCCGATTTGAGTCGCCAGAGGATGGCTGGTTGCAACCATTCCGTTTTGACCCAGTACTTCAGATCGGGTTGCATAAGATTTGCCGGTTATTCGGTCTTGAGCATTTACATATTGAGTTGTCAGGAAAACAAATAAAAAACAGAGAAGTAAGTTTTTCATATTTATTTTTTCCTAAAAATACAAAAATTAGAAGCAGATTGAAGGCTCAATTTGTTAAAGAAAATTTGGAACGTTCCCTACTCCCCTCCTCAGCCGTATGCATGTCAAGTTAGCTTCGGAGGGCACTGTAGGCTACATCAAACTTATAGATCGGCAGGCCTTAACTTATGGATAAGTTCTGTGCTTACCCAATAAATATTCGATATCTCTCCTTCTTCGTTATACCTGCTAAAAAACAAGTATTTGCCATCCGGGGTGATACTGGGGCATGTTTCGGTAAAATCGGAGTTTACGCCATCCCCAAGGTTGATCGGTTTTGTCCATGAGCCGTCTTTCTTTTTAAAACAGACGTGAATATCATTGTCTTAGGTCCTGTCATTCTCCTTCCGGGCATCTACCAGTATAAAATCCTGAGACGGGGAAATAAAACCGTGAAGGCCATATTCAATCCCGACTTCGTGTACTTCGGGATATTCGCCATTTTTATTTGGGGCGTAATACATTTTCCTTTTTGAAATGCTCGTGTAGAAAATATCTCCGTTTTTTGCAGCATTCGGATAAAAAACAAAGTCGTCGTTTACAGGCGAATCGAGTTTTACGGCATCGCTCCATGTATTCTCCAGGCGGTTGACGTACCAAACTTTCTCATCGCCGAAAATAGTGTCATAAGCTGCAAAGTATATCCTGTCGCCACCGGGATGTACAAAGGCTTCAAATTCATTCTTTTTCCTGCCTTTGGTGAAATTTGCAATTTCCGGTTGGGTCCATTCACCTTCCCTGAGTTTTGAGAAATACACATGCGGAACCCCATCTTCCCCTTCACCTGAAAAATACATTTCATCTATCTCAGGAGAAAAGGAAACCGCATATTCATATCTCCCGTTTACCGATACGGTACCCGGAGCAAAAATTTCGGCAGTACTCCCCGGTGGTTTTTGTCCGAAATAAGACGCTTCTACAGTGGATGGATCATTTTCTTCCGGTTGTTGCTTTTTGGTATTGCAGGCATTTAAAAACAGTGCAGCTACAAGTATCAAAATAAAATATGTCTTTTTCATTATTTGCCTATTTGTGTTTGCAATTAATAATTCTAACCCGTTAGCCGGCTTGTTCACTAAAAAGACCTACCGGACCTTTTCCATACCTTCTGCCCTATCTGGGCCTGAGGTTCTCAATAACCTGTGTAGATACCCAGTAGATATCTACCGGAGGTTCATTGCTTTCTGATTTTTCCCTTCGATCAAAAAAGAGATATTTCCCGTCGGGTGATACCGTCGGATAGTTTTCGGCATTGGGGGTATTTATCTTGTCGCCCATGTTGATGGCAGGGCCCCATGAACCATCGGCTTCCCGAAAGCTGATATAAAGATCGGATGATCCGTATCCGCTGTCTCTTCTGCTATCCCATATAATATAGGATTCATCGGGTGCGATAAAGGGATGTGCATTATAAATACCTGTGGCAAACTGCTCTCCCAGCGATTTAGGTTCTTCATATTCGCCGTCTACTAAGCGTGAATAGCGCAGAGGTGTATCCAGTTTTGGGGTAAAAGTATCAAAGTAATAAGTGTTGTTGGAAGACACCGAAAGCCTCATAATATCAATATCCTCAAAAGGCTCACCAATGCTTTTTAGTTCTGACCAGCCCTCATCGGTGCGTTCCATATATTCTTTTGCAAAATAGATGGTCTTCCCGTCGGGAGAAATAGATGGTTCACTCACCCCCTGTCTGATACCGGACTCCTGCCATTGATTATTTTTATATTCAACAACAGTCAATACATTGGACTTAGCATCTTCGCTAAGTGGTCTCTTGATAAAGTAAAAAGCTTTCATATCTACCGAAAACATCCCTTCAATTTCGCGGTTTTCTGCAGTATTAACAATGCCGGGAGCAAAGACTTCAGGAACCAGGTCCGGTGGTTTTTGCCCCAGAAAGGGATCCTCTGTAGTTGATAAAGCACTGTCTTCCGAGTGTTGCTTTTTAGTATTGCAGGCATTCAAGAACAGCATAACTACAGCTATCAAAATAAAAGAGGTCTTTTTCATTGCTTTACTTTCCATAATCTTTGGTAACGATTCTGTTATTACTTAATAAAAGCCGGTAAGATCCTTTCTGCTGTCATCTGCAAAACACTCTTCTCCAGTCTATGGACAGTGGTCACTACAATCAGATCGAGTTCTTCGATCAGGATGATACATTGCCCGCTTCCTCCCTGAGCAGATGTGCTGAAATAGATCTTATTACCGGCCTTCATGTCTGCCTGCCACCAGAAATAACCATATCCGGTGTTAGAGATATCGTCATAATCGGAGAAATTTTCATCATCGCTGTGGCGGACAATCCTGTTGATCGCTCTGGTGACAAACGCTTCCGGGATCAGCTGTTCGCCATTCCATTTACCTTTGTTCGCAGCCAGGATACCCCACTTAAGCATATCCCGGGATGTCATGCTCGAGCGTGAACCGGCTTCAGGCAGGCCGCTAATAGCAGTTTGCCAGTTATAATTGGTAATACCCATTTTGTCCAGGAGTTCTTTTTTAATAAAGTCTTTAGCGGATCCCGGTACGACAGCTTCAATGACCTGCATCACCATGACCGGATTGAAATTACCGTATAAAAATTTCTGAGACTCTTCGGTAATGGGTGCGCTATACTCAAGAATAGTTTGAACCTGCTTCTGGCCTTTTAACCGGCTCGGATTTTTCTCGAATTCTTCTCTCTGTTCCTGACTGATACCAAGCCCTCCACGCATAGTCAACGCCTGATGAAGCGTGATCTTTTCAACACCCACAGTAAATTTTGCCGGGTCCAGGTCTTTCAGAAAGCTGACCAGCGGCTTGTCCAGATCGGCCATGGTCAGATAACCTAACTGTATGGCACGGCCCACAGCCATGCTTGTATAGGATTTGGTAGCTGATGCCTGCGGATGGGGCAGGTTGATGCGGCCACGCAAATAATAGGACTCGAAGAGGAGCTTACCCTTGTGGGCAATAAGAAAGCTGTCGAAGTTACCATGTTTACCGGCTGCGATCTCCTGTGCCAGTTTAAGGATCATCGCTTTATTGCCACCATCGGCTCCCAATTTACCCACGGGAATACCATCTTTTCTACGGGCTGGTGATGCATCGACAAAGGCATTTTTAAGTACCGGGATGTCCCGGAATGAAAGTGTGGCCTCAGAGGTTGTAGCCTCAGGTGCGAGGCCATCACCTTGTTGAGCAAAACCACTATTTGTCAGTGTAATAAGTAATAAAAGAAATAATCCTGTTTTGTTTTTCATAATTCTTAATATTTGGTTGTTTTAAACCACGCAACTTGCCAACCACCCTGAGAGGTGATCTTTCTTAATGATGAGCCATCTTTATTTATGATATAAAGGTTTGATCTCCTCTCTCCATTCTCGTCTTTCTCCCTTTTTGATTGAAACATGATTTGAGAACTATCAGGAGACCAGGATGGTCCTCCATCAGAACCAATACTATTAGTCAATCGTTTTTGATTGGATCCATCGATATTCATGACATAAATTTCACGATCTCCGCTTCTGTCAGACGAAAAAGCAATATGCTTACCATCGGGTGAAATCTTGGGGTGCCACGCATTAGTACCGTTATTTGTTAGCGCAGTGATATTTTTACCATCTACATCAGCGATGTATATTTCGCTCTTTTTATCTCTGAATTCCGCAGAATAGACAATTCTTCCATCCGGAGTAAAGGAACAGTTCCCTCCAACCAGTGGTTTTATTTGTTTTTCACCACTACCGTCAGAATTCATTATCCAGATTTCATATTGCCAAATTCCCTCCGGATCTTTATACTCTCTGGCAAAAAGGATCTTCTTTCCATCTGCAGACCATGAAGGGGTACTATCCCACTTATTTTTTGCATGTGTTAATCTTTTTCTATTCGTACCATCAATATTTACGGTATGAATAGACCATGTCTTTTTTCCATCGTGATAGGAATAAAAAGCGATCTTTTTCCCATCGGGAGACCATGCAGGATAACCGTGATCTCCGTTAGTAAGCCTTACTGTTGATGTACCATCTAAATTGGTAATACAAATTCCGTTTGACCCAAAAGCAATCGGGTATTCTGATGCTCTGGACGTGCTGCTTTTTTGACCAAAAACCGTTAAGCCAAGCAACAAAGTAATTGAGGTTACGATCTTTATGAGTTTCATATTATTTACTTCCATTGAATGTGTTTTTTATTTATTTAATTGTTTCTAAAGACTGTAGGTTGCCAGCCAGGTCCAATCTTTTTTAAAGAAGAACCGTCCTTATTCATGATATAAATACCATTATCATCTTCTCCATTTATTTTTCTTTCGGAATGGAATATTATTTTGGAGCCATCAGAAGACCAACATGGCCCTCCGTCAGAACCCTCATTATTAGTTAATCGTTTTTGATTGGATCCATCGATATCCATAACATAAATTTCACGGTTTCCATCTCTCTTAGACATGAAAGTGATATGCTTACCATCCGGTGAGATTTTAGGATCCCACTCTTCAGCTTCATTATCTGTTAGGTGAATAATGTTGCTCCCATCAATATTCGCGATACTTATCTCACTTTCTTTATCCCTGTATTCCGAATGAAAAAGGAGCCTGCCATCCGCTGTAAAAGAAGGCCCACCACCGCTTAATGATTTTATTTGCCTCTGTTCGCTACCATCAGAGTTCATGATCCAAATTTCATAATGCCAGGCTCCTTCCGGATCCCTGTAATCTCTTCCAAAAACTATTTTTGTTCCATCCGGCGACCATGTTGGCATATTATCCCATTTGTTTTTTACATGAGTTAATCGTTCTTTATTCGTACCATCATTATTCATGGTATGAATAGACCATGTTTTTTTGCCATCATGATAAGCGTAAAAAGCAATCTTTTTCCCATCCGGAGACCAGGCCGGATAGCCATGATGACCATTGGAAAGCCTAATTGTTGAAGTACCATCTAAATTGGTAAGACAAATTCCATCGAACCCATAAGCAATCGGATACGATATAGAGGTAGAATTTTGCGGATCAGGATCGTTTACTTTCCGATCTTTCGTATTGCAGGAATTTAAAAGCAGAATTAATACAAGTATTAAAATAAAATACGTCCTTTTCATCATTTTCAATTTGTTTTAATAGCTTTTCACCATACAAAAGATGTATTTTTCTTTTAAGTATTCAATCTAAATTTTGCCAACTGCTCTGTACGCTAATGAACTGCTCATAAGAGGATCATTATTATGATTATCTTGCATCAATAAACCTCATTCAAAATGAACTCGAGATCTTTACCCAATTTCCTTTTAATATGCTTCTTGCTATTGGTAGCCTCCTGTTCTCAGCCCCCTGTTTTTATAGAATACCAGACACTATCCAAGATTGGTGATCAAAAAGAATGGGCTGCTAAAAACTGGAACGATGAAGACTGGGATAAAAGAAAGCCGAAATTGAAAGGTGGTGAGGTATTCTGGTCCAGGACCCCAATAGATATTTTAAAGGCCCCGGATACGCTACACCCATATGCTATCCGACCTTATCTTTACGGTGAGTATGAAGTTTTTTGGGATGGGGTTTTGATCGGTAGAAATGGTAATCCCGGACAGGAAGCAACTTTAGCCCCGGAAGGTAAAATGTTTGCTCCTTTTATCATTCCTCCTCACCTGAGTGAAGAGGGAGAACATATGCTGGCCATCCGATCAAGTCTTTTTTATTTTCCGGGTCATGTTGGTATGAAAGTAGATATCGACAAGTATGATGCTTTATTAACAGACCGGCTTATCCAAACTTCCTATATGCACATTTTTGCAGGTGCTTTTTTAATCGCTTCCATCTACTTTCTTTTTCTGTTTCTGGGTAATAAAAAAGAGTATCGCCTGCTTATTTTCAGTATCTGCTGCTTTCTCTTTTTTATATTAAATCTCGCAGAATTTATTACAAGCTATCTGCCTATACATTACAGGCATCATCGTATTCGACTGGAAACTATCGGTATCCTGATGTTTGGGATCTCTTTTTTGATCCCCTTCTATTTCTCCAAGGAATTTCCTTATCCGAAACGAAAGATTGCTTTAATTGTTTATGCTGTAATACTGATGTTCACATTTTTCATCAAACATGATTTCTTCGATTTTACAGCCCGGAATATGGCTATATGCATGTGGGTGTTCTCCTTTGGTATTGTGGTTTTTGGTGTTTATAAAAAAATGAAAGGTGCCCGTCTCATATTGTTGACACTCCTCCTTTCTATGCTGGTAAATTTTGTTACCAAATTTAACATAGGTCTTATTATAGGCTTTAGTATTATTCTTCTTGGAATGTTTTATTTGCTTTCTCTCAGAATCAAAGAACAACGACTTGCTTATGAAACTTCTTTGGTCCAGTCTACACGCCTGCGCCTGGAACTGCTCAAAAAGAATATTCAGCCTCATTTCCTGATGAACACCCTTACCTCCTTAATAGACTGGATAGAAGAAGCTCCTAAAAAAGGTGTTTTGTTTATAGAAGCCCTGGCTAAAGAATTTGATCTTTTTAATCAGATAGAAAACAAAACAATGATCCCTATTGCTCAGGAAATAGAACTTTGTCGCAGACATCTTGAGATCATGGAGTACCGGAAAGAAATAAACTATTCCTGGCAGCAGGAAGGCATAGACTTCGAGGAAAAAATACCGCCCGCCATTCTTCACACTCTACTGGAAAACGGAATTACGCACAGCTTGCCTCTGGAAGATAATAGTATTAAATTTAAGCTTATTTTCGAGTCGAACAGTCAGTACAAGTCCTATACATTTTTGACGTTTGCGACCCGTGCAAAACAAACGACAGCTGAAAGAGAAGACGGTACGGGGCTGAAATACATAAAGGCCCGGCTTACGGAGAGCTATAATTCCAAATGGGATTTTATCTCCAAACCTACAGATCACGGCTGGAAGAACATCATAAAAATATACTCCTGAAGAGAATGAACATTTTAATCGTTGAAGATGAATCCAGGATCGCCAAAAGAATCGAGCGAATGACGCGCGATATTTTGGGGAATGCCTTACAATCGCTAAAGCATATAGACAATCTCCATGATGCCTTGTGGCATATTGAGAACAGTTCGCTGGATCTTGTTCTCCTCGATCTGAATCTAAACGGGGAAAGTGGCTTCGACCTGCTTACCACGGCAGTATCCGGGGCATTTCATACTATAATTATTTCTGCTTATAAAGACCAGGCAATTACGGCTTTTGAATACGGGGTCCTGGATTTTGTGCCGAAACCCTTTAACAGAGACCGGCTGGAACAAGCCTTAAACAGGGCCATTACCCAAGAAATTATAGAAACAAGTACGATCAAATATTTAGCGGTAAAAAAAAGACACCGTATACAGCTTATCCCTGTTGAAGATCTGCTATACATAAAAGGTGCCGGCACCTATACCGAGCTCTTTCTGGCAGACGGAAAAAAGGAATTACACGATAAATCCCTCGAAAAGCTGGAACAGTTGCTGTCCTATTCTTTTGAACGTATCCACAAATCATATTTGGCAAAAATGTCTGAGATAAAGGAAATCATTGTCGAATCCGGAAGCAAATACATAGCTGAGCTAAAGAACGGGGCACGTATCCCTATCGGAAGAACCAAATATAAAGACATAAAAGCAAAGTGGCTTTAGAGTGTCAATGACGGTACTAAAACCCCCTCTCCTATTTACAGGCATCTTTAATTAAATCTTTTTGGTTATATTTCCATTTACACAGCCAAATAGCAATTCTATTGGAAAAATTAGCCCAACATATTAAAAGTCATCTAGCAATTTCTGATAAGACATTAGGGCTGATAACGGACAGGTTCTCTGAAAAGAAATACAGGAAAAAAGAGCACTTGCTCCATTTTAATTCCATTTCCCGCCATGTCTATTTTGTATCAAAAGGTTGCCTTAGAACCTATATTACAGATTTTAATGGTGTGGAACACAACATTCATTTTTCTGTTGAAAATTGGTGGGCAGGTGATTTAGCCAGTTTTGTTGAAAAAACACCGGCAAAATACAGGATCCAGGCACTGGAAGATACAACCGTTCATGCAATAAATCTGAATGATTGGGAATACCTGGTCCGGGAAGTGCCGGAGTTTCTTAAATATTCAAGGATTCTTTTCCGGAATGATGTAATCGCTCAACAAAACAGAACAGTGCAAAATCTGTCCTATACTGCTATGGAGCGTTATGAGCATTTTATTCAAAACCATGCAGATCTGGCTCAAAGAATTGCTCAAAAACACATAGCAAGTTATCTGGGGTTAACACCAGAATTTCTAAGTTTACTAAAGAAACAGTACACCAGCTGATTTCTTAATCTACCTTATTTTTTTTCTTTCTACCTCTTTAGACCTTTGACCCTCAGGAATTAACTCTTTTGATGTATCGATTTTTTGTCATAGCAGCATTTATGCTTTTTGCCCATGAAAGAGGCAGTATTGATCCTTCGATAGTCAAACAGAAAAAAGAATTTGAAAAGATGTCAGTTAGAAATGAAAAATTTATTCTCCCTCTCCGGGAAGGGGAAACTCCGGAAATAGGGAAAGTCCCGCCGCAATTACAGTATTCAGATAAAAGTCCGAGAGAAATTTATAAAAAGTTGCATGACTGGATGTTCTCTACTTTTCCAAAGGTCAGAAAGGAAGCAACGAGGATCTCAGTACCAACAACCGTTGCTATGTGGCTGGATGAAAACGAGGATGTCGGGCATATCGATGCATTTATGATTCCTCCGGGGGGCAGGGAATTCACACATTTACATTTGGATGGAAGCATACACACGATTGTTGCAACCGAAGTAGAAAATGAAATTATGGATAAGAAATGGGGCGTAAGACATATGTTTTATGATCAGGGTATAAAGGAAATCCTTGTATATGCCCCACGTGATGAAAATGATTTAGAGGTTATCAAAAAGGTAATTATTAAATCTTACGAATACGCAACAGGTCTAACATTTAATCAACAATAACATGAGAAGTACTAAAGTCATAACAAAAACAATTTTAACCGCTCTTATTGCAGTATTAGCTCTTTCTTGCAGTGACAACAGAGTAGCGGAATTACAAAAGAAGGTAGACGAGCTCCAGGCCATAGTGGATGCGCATAATGCCGAAAGGGAATTAACCAGGAAACAGCTGGAAACATTTGATGAATTGGATCTTGTAGCATTCAATAACCGTGATATGGAGAGATTGGCAGAAATTCATGCCGAGGATGTGAGGGTTATAAATCCTAATGGTGCTTTAAGTACACCATACGCTCCACAACATCTTGAGGAATTAAAGTTCCTTTTTGAAAAATTCGACACGAAAATACCCGAACATATTATTGGTTTCGGATATGGAGAATGGACCGCTGGGGCCAGTATTACAAAAGGTAAATGGGTAAAGCCCATAACATTGCCAAACGGAAAGACATTACAGCCAACAGGTAAGGAATTTGAAATACATGTTGCTACGCTTGCAAGATGGAAGAACGGAAGAATAGTTGAAGAGCACCTGTTTTGGGACAATGCCCATTTAAACAGTCAAATTGGCCTGGATTATAATAATGCGAAATAGATGAGAACAGTTCATTCGATCTTGTTCCCCTGGATCTGAATCCAGGAGGAGAAGTATCTGAAATAAAGGAAATTATTGCTAAGCTAAAGAACGGGGCACGTATTCCTGTCGGAAGAACCAAATACAAAGTTTAATAATATGGTTTTGCCCCGCTCTTTCAGATCTATTTTAATAGTGTGTTACTGTCGCGTACCACTTTATTCTCCAGTTTTTTTCCTTTTATAAATTTTGAAGCAATCGATGCAAAACTATCCGGAGCAAATAATGCTATAAAATGTGGTGCATCCTGAATACGGATATAAGTTATTGCATTGTTGTTTTTTGTAAGCTCTTCAAAATGACGGGTAGCACCGGAAAGATGGGTTTTAGGATCTAAAGTTCCATGTAAAATCAAAGTTGGAGGCATTTTATCCGGAGTTGCGGCAAAATATGCATCCTTTTTATAGGTAGGCATAGAGTTTTCAGCTAATAATCCCGGAAGCGGGCTTGTAAATAATAATTCTTTTGATGCTGTTGCTACTTCACTTTTCTTTAATTCCGGCCTCAGATTATTCTCAGAAGATGATATTACCTGCACCAGCGGAATTGAATTTACCGAGGTTTTATACTTAGCACCATAGGAATTATAAAACTCCGTAATACTACTGATCGCATTATTTAAAGGTGTAAGATCATCTGCAGACAAAGCACGTATGATCTCAGGTATTTTGTTTCTCACCTCGGGGATGTCCAACATCGTTCCGAAGAGTCCCGCTAGATCCGGTACAGGTATTTTTTCCTTAAACTCCGCATCTGTCCGGGATCGTTGAATGATTTCCTGTAGCTGAGAAGCTAATGATGGCGTACCAGCCGGTTGCTGCTTATCATAAAAGTCCAGTACGGAACGTCCAATATCATTGACTACAAATGATCTGCGACTTAAATCGTAATCATCATCATCCTGCAAGGGCACCAGGGAATCCAATATAACCCCATCAAGGTTTACCGAATTTAACTGAAGAAGGCGTAATACCAGCTGTGTTCCGTAAGATACCCCGTAAATATATTGTTTTCCTTCTCCGCTTAAATTGTTGATCAAGAAGCTTAAGTCATTTGCTGCGTTTGTAATGTTGAAGGCTTGCACATAGGATTGATTTTTATACATATGATCAAAACAAGTGCCCCATTCCTGATTTACAAGGGCTATCCCATTAGGAGAATCCACCCCCTCTTCTTTCGGGCATATTTTACTTGAAAAGCCGGTACCTCTGTGATCCGGAATAAAAATATCTAAATGAGGAAATATCTTTGAAAACTCAGTGACTAATGGATATAGGCTGGCGCCGGATTCTCCGGGACCTCCGGGAATCAACCAGATAGAACCTTTTTTCTTTTTTACCGATGGAAATTTCCTGACAAATAAACTGATAGAGTCTTTATTGTCCGATTGATAATTAAGAGGCACTTTTATGGTGGTGCAAAATGATGATTTTAAGTCGTCCGAATTATCCAGATCGGTACATTTTGTAAATTGAGCTTGTATGCCAAACGTAATAAATAGATTGACCAGGATTAAAATTTTAATTTTTGACATTGAATACTTTGTTTTCTTTTTCTGATATTACCGGGAAGTAAAAATTTAACTGTTTTCGTATTTTCTGCTTTTAAGCCCAACAAAGATGCTTTTTTATCTGATGTGTTCAAACTAAATTTTATCAACTTCTCTACATAGTTATGAACTACTCTAAAAATCGGGTCTAAGGCCCTCAATAACCCGGGCATCCACCCAATAAATATCTCCATCATCATCTCCGCCTCTGTGGAAGAATAAATATTTTCCATCGGGTGATACACTGGCACACATTTCACATTGATCTGTGTTGATTTCAGGTCCAAGGTTATAAGGTTCTGTCCAAATACCGTTTTTATTGAAGCTGATGTACAGATCACAGTCGCCATAGCCTGAAGTGCTTTCACCATCGTAGATGATATAGCTTTCATCGGGTGCAATGTATGAATGAGCGATCCACTTGCCACCGGGAAAGTTTATTTCCTCTCCCATTTTTTCAACGCCGGTATACTGACCTCTCTGATTTGCAGAATAATAAATACCTCCTTCCCCGGGTTTGGTATCTTTTTCTTTTGAAGTAAAATACAGATTCCCGTTCTCTGAAGATGTTATATACATGGTAAATCTATCTGCAAACGGTTTTTCCAAAGGTATGGGCTCACTCCAGCTATCCCCCTCTTTTTTACTAACCCATTGATGCATTCCTCGTCTGGCAGTTGTATCGGGAAGTGGCCTGGTACTACCAAAATAGAGCCGGTTTCCTTTGGGACTGATGTGTGGCTCAAAGTCCCATCCTGTATCTGCAGCAAAAAATGCTGCTTTCGGTTCCGACCATTTGCCATCGACTAATTTCATAGTATATATTTCATTGTCTTCTCCTGCTTTCCTTCGCGTAAAGAACAACTCATCCATTTCCGGAGAGAAAGTGATGGCGAACTCCTTGCTGTCGGTTGAAACAATACCTTGCCCAAAGATCAAAGGGGTATCAACAGGGATCTGGTCACTGAGTATCGTAAGGGTTGATCTTTTTCCGTCCCGGCAAGACGTAATAAAGACAAGCAGGAAAGTCAAAACGAGGAAGGTTTTTACCTGTTTCATATTCTTAAGGTTTTAATCTGTTGATCACTTCAGTACTCACCCAGTAAATGTTCGGGTTCCCGCTTTCTTCATCATATCGGTTGAAAAATAAATATTTACCGTCAGGAGTGAGTGTGGGACTTCCTTCTCTGTAATCGGTATTTACCGGGCTTCCAAGATTGATCGGTTTGGTCCATGTTCCATCCTTTTGTCTGAAACAAACATGAATATCCTTGTCTTTTGATCGATCATTTTCTTTATTAGCTGTTACTACTAAAAAATCCTGGGATGGAGAAATAAACCCATGAGTTCCGTAGTCGATCCCAACCTTGCGTCCTATGGGAAATTCGCCATTATTGTCAGGCGCATAATACATTATCTGCTTCCTGTTTGCCGACTTCATATAATAGAGATCGCCGTTTTTAGCCCCATTCAGGTTAATAGCCTCCTCATTATTGATGGGCGAATCCAGTAGTTTTGCCTCGCTCCAGGAATCCCTGTCACGGTTTACATACCAGATCTTAAGCGGATATAGAGAATCGTAGGTGGTAAAATAGATCCTTTCTCCATCAAGGCTTACCGTTGCACTAAACTCATCCCTTACTCTTCCTTTTGTGAAATTTGCTTCTTTAGGCTGAGTCCATTTACCATCTTTAAGCTTTGAGAAATAGGTCACTGAATGCCCTTCTATGGTAGGTGAAAAATACATTTCATCCATCTCCGGAGAAAAGGACACTCCGAATTCATACCTTCCTTCCACAGAAACAACCCCGGGCGCAAAAACTTCAGGAGTTAAACCTGGTGGGCTTTGCCCAAAATAAGGACTTTCTGTAACGGATGATTCACTGGTCGGTGCATCGCTGCCTTTTGAACTCTCTTTTTTAGTATTACAGGCACTTAAGAATAATACCGGTATAAGTATTAAAGTAAAATATGTTCTTTTCATAGTTTTTAATTTTTAATCACAGTTAGGGTCTGAGGTTTTCTATAACCTGCGCATCTACCCAGAATATATCTGTATTTGAGTATTTATCGGTTGGTTTTACTTTGCCTACATTCCTGTTAAAGAAAAGATACTTCCCGTCCGGCGTAACACGCGCACCGAATTCCGAAGCACTTGTGTTTATCTTGTCTCCCAGCTTAATTGCTTCACCCCATGAGCCGTCCTGCTGTCGAAAACTAACATAGATCTCGGCATTCCTGGGACCATCATTTCTTTGACCATCCCAAAGAACGTAGGATTCATCTGCAGCAATAAAAGGATGTGCATTGTACTTTCCGGTATTGATCTCTTTAGGAAAAGGTTTGGGTTCCTCACGTTCTCCGTTGATCAATCTCGAGTATCGAAGAACACTATTGCCACTCTCGGTAGCCTCATCAAAAGCATAGGTTCCTTTAGAGGAAGCCGTAAGGCGCATGATAGGCATGTCTTTATACGGGGCGCCAAGGCTTTTTATATCTGACCAGCCATTTTCGGTACGCTCCTTATATCTTCTGCCGAGGTGCATGGTCTTTCCATCAGGCGAGATAAAAGCTTGTCCTACCCTGGGCGATATGACAGATTCCTGCCATCGACCATCCCTATATTGAAAGGCCATAAACACCTGTTTCTTATCATCATCGGTCTCCCCGATCTCCCTGATAAAATAAAACTCCTTCATATCGGGTGTAAAGACACCGCCAATTTCCCAGTTTAATGTTGAAACAAGTCCGGGAGCAAAGATCTCAGGCGTTAAACCGGGTAATTTTTGTCCGAGATAAGGGCTTTCTGTAACGGATGATTCAGCGGTCGGTACATCGTTGCCTTTTGAGTTCTCTTTTTTAGTATTACAGGCATTTAAAAACAGTGCCGTTATGAGAGTTAAAGTAAAATGTGCCTTTTTTATTGTTTTTAGTTTTTCGATCATATTACCAAATTTTGATGCTCAAGTCAGTTATTCTTTTTTATCCGAGGCCACACGAAACCCAAAATATTCATACACTTCACCGGTAAAAGGGCTGCCATAGCGATAAGCAACACTGCTAAAAGAGGCTCCAATGTGCCAGCCACCGCCACGTATTACATTAGCGTCTCCGTTAGCTTCGCCTCTGGGGTTGTTTTTAGGGCTGTTGGCATAATAGTCGCCTCCATAGATATCCATACACCATTCCCAGGCATTACCGCTCATATCATAAAGCCCTAATTCATTTGCTTTTTTACTGGCTACCGCCTGAGGGCTTTTGCCGGAATTACCATCATACCACCCCACTTCATCAATGCCATCGGCGCCACTGTATTTGTAACCTTTAGACTTATTGCCACCACGGGCTGCGTATTCCCATTCTGCCTCATATGGGAGGCGTACCTTTTGGCCCAGCTTATCAGAAAGCCAGTTGGTATAATTTACAGCATCCTGCCAGCTTACATTTACTATAGGGTGGTTGTCTTGCCAACCCCAACCGGGCTCTTTGGGCATGGCTGTTCCCGTGGCATCACAGTAATAGCGGTATTGCGCAACGGTAACTTCGGTTTGGCTGATATTAAAACTCTTTAGGGTAACCTCGTGGGTGGGTCGCTGGTCTTTATTACCTGAGCCCCACTCATCGCCCATCGTAAAAGTTCCGCCTTGTACATGTACAAATTTTGGCAGGTTTTGCCCGAAGCCAATGCCGCTAATTAAAAGAGTAATTAGACATAGTAATCGTGTTGTGTATTTCATTGTTTTGAATTTTTATAATGTTTGGAGTAGTCCTATCACTTAATAAAAGCAGGCAGGATCCTTTCTGCGGTTATTTGCAAGGTCCCGTTACCGTCATTATTATGACCGGTAGTCACAATAATGAGATCGAGCTCTTTAATTACAATGATAAACTGGCCGCCACCACCCTGAGCCGATGTACTGTAATAGCTTTTATTGCCATGTTTCAGATCTGCATTCCACCTGAAATAACCATATCCCTGATTAAAGACATCTTTACCCCCGCCGTAGACATCATCATCACCGGTATGGAGGACCCTGCTGTTTGTTTTGGCTATAAACGCTTCCGGAATAAGCTGTTCCCCATTCCATTTGCCTTTATTCATGGCCAATATTCCCAACTTTACCATAGCGCGTGATGTTATGCTCGATCTCCATCCTGCAGCCGGCAGGCCACTAATCTCATTCTGCCAGTCATAATTGGTAATACCCATTTTATCGAAGAGTTCATTTTTAATAAAGTCCCGGGCGCTGCCTGGTACGACAGCCTCAATGACTTGCATAACCAATTCCGGATTGTAATTGCCATAGGAGAAGTGCTGAGACTCTGTGGTAATTGGTGCGCTACGCTCAAACAGCGCCTGAACCATACTCTGGCCCTTTAACGCAGCGGGGTTTTTCTCGAATTCTTCACTTTGTTCTTTACTGATACGAAGCCCGCCACGCATAGTCAATGCCTTATGCAGGGTGATCTTTTCTACCCCCTCAACAAATTTTGTCGGATCCAGGTCTTTGAGAAAGCTAACCACCGGTTTGTCCAGATCGGCCATGGTAAGATACCCCAGCTGAATAGCACGACCCAATAACAAACCGGTGTGAGCTTTAGTTGCTGATGCCTGCGGATGTGGCAGGTTGATGCGGCCCCGTGTAAAATAGGATTCAAATAAGAGCTTGCCCTTATAAGCAATAAGAAAGCTGTCGAAAGTACCAAGTTTATTATCGGCAATCTCTTGAGCCAGCTTTAGGATCATTTCTTTATTACCACCATCAACACCTAATTCGCCTACAGGAACCCCGTCTTTTCTATCGGCTGGCGTTGCATCCATAAAGCCGTTCTTAAGTATTGGAATGTCCCGGAATGAAAGTGTGGCCTGGGTGGCGGTAGCTTCGGGTGCAAGGTCGTTACTTTGCCCCTGAGCAAAGAGGGTACTGAATGATACAGCACATATCGACATTAATAATCTGGTAGTTTTCATCTTTTCTTTCTGTTTTATCGGTGTTGATGTTTTATTAAGTAAACCTATTGAATAGGCTGAATGAAAAATGGTAAAATAGACGAACCTTAACTTCCGACGGCTATAAGATGCTTAGCAACAGAAAATATTTTTAATCCGCAGGAAGTGCATTTTAGGCAGCAGATTATTAAGATTCGTCTTTTTTAAAGGGATGCCGGACACATATTTTATATATTTATGGACTATGGTTAAAAGAAAGAACCCGGTCGATTGGATCATTCAAAACAGAGTCGTTGCACACATTATTTTCTGGCTGTTGGTATTTATAAGCTTACCTATTTTGGCTGCATTAAATGAGGGAAGCGTTAAAAAAACCGTAGTGAGTGGCTTAAGTCTTTTACCCGCCCAAGTACTAGCGAGTTATTTTTTGGTCTATTATCAGGTCCCGAAACTTTTATTTAAAAAGAAATACTTCTGGTTTGGAGTAAATTTTTTGATCTCGGTATATGTGTTTTTAGTTATTTCAAAGCTTTCAGGCACGTATTTGCCCAAGCTTTTCACTCCAAAATACTACGAGCCGCAAAGCCTTATAGAAATAGTATCGAACCCGTTTCATTTGGCGGTCGTTCATTTTCCGGCAGTCTATGTCGTTGTTTTTATCATGTTTATAATCAAGGCATTTAAGGATCGTTTTGAGGAACGCCATCAGCTTGAAGTATTACAAAAGGAAAAAGCCAATACCGAACTTAAGTTTTTAAAAGCGCAGACAAATCCGCATTTCCTGTTTAATACATTAAATAATCTGTATTCACTTACCCTGGAACGATCTGAAAAAGCACCGGAAGTTGTTTTAAAACTGTCCGATATGCTCGATTATATGCTTTACCGGTGTAAAGATGCCGAGGTTCCGCTAGAAAAAGAAATTGCACTTATACAAGATTATATAGACCTGGAATCGCTGCGTTACGGCAATAAGTTAAAGCTGAATTTTAAACACCACCTTCATGATCCCAACGTAATGATCGCGCCCCTGATCCTGATATCATTTGTAGAGAACGCTTTTAAACACGGTGCCAGTACTACACTGAGTAACACGGTTATTGAAATTGAATTAACCGCTGATGAAAATGAGCTTTATTTTAAAGTTTTTAATACCTTATCTGCCGGCAAACCGGGGAATACGAAAAACGAAGCGCATATCGGGATCGGACTTTCCAACGCAGAAAGGCAATTAGAGCTGAACTATAAAAACAACTACGACCTGAAAAGTACCAAAACAGAGGATCATTTTCAGGTCATATTAAAGATTAATTTAAAGTAATATGGTTATAAAATGTATGGTTATAGATGATGAGCCGCTAGCCATTAAGGTACTTGAAAAATACATCAAAAAAGTACCCGACCTGGAGCTTGTGGCTACATTTGATAATCCTGTAACCGCAGGGCATTTTCTTCAAAACAACACCATAGATCTTTTGTTTTTAGATATTCAGATGCCTGAGGTTACTGGTATCGACTTTATAAAGAACACCACCATACAACCCAAAGTAATTCTAACAACAGCCTTCAGGGAATACGCCCTGGAAGGTTATGAGCTGGATATCATTGATTATCTGTTAAAGCCCATATCCTTTGTTCGCTTTTATAAATCCATCAATAAATACAGGGCATTAAATACAACCATTCAACCAGGTTCCGGCGAGTCCACGGAAACCAATGAAACATCAGATCATATCTTTGTTAATTCGAACAAGCGGATGATACGGATAGAGTTTAACAATATTCTGTTTATAGACAGTATTAAGGATTATGTGAGAATACATACTGCAAACGACACCATCGTTACTAAAGATAAAATAAGCTCTTTTGTGGAGAAGCTCCCCTCCTGTTTTTTAAGGGTTCATCGTTCTTATATTATCAATACCCGAAAGATTGCTTCTTTAACTTCTAAGGATGTTGTGCTGCTTGGGGGGATGGAAATCCCGATTGGTTCTTCTTATAAGGAGATTATTAAGTTTATTAAGGATTAAAGGTTAAAAGGGTTCTTCTTTCTTTTTCCATTGATGAAAAAGAGGGCCTTAAAGCAAAGGTACGGTGTACGTTTGTTTTTAGGAGCCAGTTGGTGCGTTGGCTTTTTCGCCAAAATGAAAATTATAGAACATAACGCTAAACCTAGATACTGTTCATTTTCTTTGCTTGCCCAAAGAAAACGAACCAAAAGAAAAGGCCCTTTTTCCGAGGTATTTTTGGCAAAGGCCAAAACCATCACCGTTTGCTAAATTTGTCTCCAAGGCTTCGAAAATTTTTTACGCAAACGGCTCTTATACGGCGGAAAAAGAGTTCTCCTTTCGATTAAAACCCTTCTATTCATTTGGAGGACACTCTACTCCTTAGTTAATTCGGCAATTTTTTTCTGGGAGCCCTTATATCCTAACTCAACGGCTTTTTGGTAACTTTTAATGGCCTCTTCCTTTAGGTTGTTTGCCTTATATCCATCACCTAAAGAATCCCAGAGGTTCCCATCTTCGGGGTATTGCTGCACATTTATCTTAAAAAGCTCCAATGCCCAGTTTAAATTTTTATCAAACCGTATCAGGAGGTTCCCGATGGTATTTAAAAGCCCTGAATCTGTAAGATCATCAGCGTAATTTTCCTGAAGTAAGCGGACAAGTTCCCCCGATTGGTCTGTCGGATGCTGCTTTATATAATCCATGGCATATGCATAAACATTGTTCTTAATCGGTTCGGGGACATAAGTGTTATCCAGGGTCATTTTTGCAACCTCATAAGCCAGGAATTCTACTTTAGCACTGTTGGCATTGGTTATATAAACAATATATACATCCTCTTCCGGGAACCAAACCAGCGAATGGGCATAGGCTCCGTTAGAGCCGTTATGCGATACTCTTTTAATGTTGCCCTCTAACATCCTGACCGTCCATCCGTAGGCATAACTATAGCGGGAATTACCTGTATAAGGAGTGATGAGTTTTTTAAGGGATCCTGCGGATAGGATCTTATTTGTTTTTAGCGCCTCGAACCAAAGCAGCATATCGTTTTGAGTGGAATTAATCCCTCCGTTTGCTTTTAAATGCCAGGTGATGCCTCCGTCTCTCTGATAACGTACCACAGGTGATTCGCTATCTAAGATTCCCCGGTTATAACTGCGCGACAGTTGTTTGGTATCCCATTCCGGCAAAAGATAACCGGTTTGTTTCATACCGGCCGGTTTAAAAAGATATTCGTTTACATAAGCTTCATACGGCTGACCGGAAACTAATTCTATGATCCTCCCCAAAACACTGTATCCGGTGTTGGAGTAAGAATACTTCGCTCCGGGCTCAGATAGTAATTTGCCGGCGAAAAGCGTTTTAAAAAACTGCTCTTGCGAGATCTTATCGAAGTCCTTCCCGATCGCATCCGGAAAACCGGCTGTGTGGGTTAACAGCTGATGTATAGTGATGTTTTGTTTGTCTGTGGGCAGGTCTTTAAAGTATTTGCTTAACGGATCGCTTAGTTTTAGTTTTCCCAACTCCTCCAGTTTTAAAATAGCCGTACTGGTAAATTGTTTGGTGTTAGAGCCAATATCGAAAATAGTATTCGGATTATTAAGCGTTTGTGTATCCTTATTGGCCAGGCCGTAGCCTTTGTTAATAATAACATCTCCGTCCTTAACCACAGCAATAGCCCCGGAAAAACCGTTTTCGGATCCGGCGGTTAAATACGAATCTATCCGGGAATAAAGTGTTTTTTGTTGAGCATTTAGGCTAAATGCCCCTAATTGTATAATAATGGCGGTAACTAAAAATAATGGTTTCTTCATTTTTGATTTCTGGTTTACCGGTAAGACTGTATAAAACCAGAATCAGTTACATTGTTTTTGTAATTATTCAAATTAATTAATCCATACAAAAAACCCCCATGGAGGTCCATGAGGGCTAATACATCTATCTTTATTCTTTTAGTTCCCTTCGCTTAATGAGAAACTACCATCCCCGGTGAATGATCCCAGGGTTATTGTAACAGACCAAACTCCTGAGGTTCCGGATTCGGTAACTCCTGAAAAGGAATCCGGCTCAGTTGCACCATCCAGCGATCTATTCAAGACAATATTTTCGTCGGCATCCCGTACCGTCATGTTGAAGGTTCCTTCCGTAGTGGCAGTAATATCTGCATTATAATCGGCAGTGGTTAAATTGTTCCGCCAAAGGAAAGTTCTCGTAACACTTCCACCGGTTCCGGTGAAATCGCCGTCAACGTCACCGTTGAAGTCGTCGCCGTTATCAAATAGTACAGTACCATTGATACTTACCTGAACGGTAGTATCATTGTCGTCGTCGCTGCTGCATCCCACGAAAGCCGTTAAAGCAACCATGGTAAAAATTGTAAAGAAAAATTTAGCTAGTCTCATAGCATTGTAAGGTTTTAGGGTTAATAAATTTATTTAACTATACTATGTAACAAGTGAAACGAAAAAAACCCTACCTCAGTATCCATTTTTTTTAGTTTTTTTTTCTTCTCTTCTGCTTTTGTGCTTGATTAAGTGTTGTTATTTATCCACCGAAATGGAATGAAGGAGGGCATTTTCTTTGCTTGCTCAGGGCCTTAAAGTAATGGTATAGTTTTGAGGAGTCAGTTAGCGCGTCTGAGTATTCTTTCTTTTTCCATTGATGAAAAAGAAACAAAAAATCTAGGCTGCACAAAACTTTGGAAACAATGTACGGGTCGCTCGCTATATTTTAGAAAACTTTCTCCTTTCTGATACTGTTCCCGGCTTCATCCTAAATATCATATCCCATCCAAAATATTGCCCGCCCTCTAAAATACGACCGCTTACTCCCCTATTGTTTTAACCAAACTTTTATGAGGCCGGTTTTCCTTCTTCACCGACCTAAATCTTCTTATTTATAAACATATCCTTTCCTGTTCTGTTAACAGAAAAAGAGTCTGAATTAAACCGCTTGGGTCCAAAACAAACTCTTTTAGTATCTGCTTGTTAAATCTGCTATCCTGTCTTAAAGCAAATTTATTATTTCTTTACGGTTACAAAGCCGATAGGTTGAAGTAAAACTTCCATTTTAGCAATGTTAAGCCCTGAAGTTTCATCGACTGCCTCGTTTCCGAGTTCATCGATATCCACTCCGGCGGTACCGCGTGGTAAATCATAGGATTCTCCAACAGAGGCCGAACCATAACCAAGATCTCTCATAGATCCTGCGGTAATTCTACTTAACGGGTTCTCCCCAAGGTTCAGGAATCCGGTCATTAACTCATTAGTAAGTACAGATTCTCTCCAGTGACCTAATGCAGTACCCGGGCCACCTACGTTCTCAATAGGTAATTCGTCTGTACCGCCTTCAGCATTCCAGAAAACGTTGGCCATTCTTCCTGTAAAATAAGGATTGCTGTCAGGTCCGGCTCTAAGAGTTCTGTCAAAGCCAAACGGAGCAGTATTCCAAAGGGTACCCACTCCTAAAACGTGTCCCATTTCGTGAACGATCACTTCTTCAAACAAATCCAGTTGCTCCAGGAAGTCCAGATCGGCTACATCAAAAAACATAACCCCCGTTAAGGTTAAAAAGCTATCGGTACGAATAAATCTCGGACCTGCCTGCCCAAGAATCCCTCCGGGACCGTCTATCGGTGCCAGGGCTACTTCTATAACAATATCATCTATCGTACCTTCAATATCCGGAAAGCCGTTAAAAGCCGAAGGAATAGGGCCTTCCACCGAAGGAAGGTCTCTAATGATGATACGCTCCCATCGGGCGGCAGCTGCCTCAAATACTTCTGCCTGCCTGTCGGTAGGCGGAATTAAAAAGTTTAATGCAATATTAAAACGTCCGCGATCCGGACCGGCAGCATCAGTAGCTCCTGATGGTGCTGTTCGCAGCGGTGTGGTTAGCAGATCGTCGATGATTATCGGTTCTACCGGATCCGCTTTTAAAGAGATCTTTACATTTTGCGCATCAGGAACAACCGGGACATCTGCTTCCAGGGTGTCGTCCGAACAGGAAGCAAATAGTAAGGCTGAGATTCCGGCAAAAGTAAATAATCGCATAAGAATGTTTGAATACCCACGGTGTGGGCGCTTTTGAAAAGTCTTTTTCATAATCTTGAATTTTGTTGATAGTAGAACTGTTACTTATTTCAGAACAGTTCGCGTTAGTGTTTATTAAAATTGAAGAGCGATTTTAAAAAAACGAGCAGATCTAGACAGGAATAGCTTGTTATTAAAATCTATCTTTTCATAGCTTAAAACAAATAATTGCAATTTTTATAAAATAACGGATAATTAATTGAATTTCCTTACGGAAAAACCACAATTTTCTGCATATTTTTCAATGATTTTGTTATTTTTTTTCTTCTCTATTAAAATAACTACTGAAGATTTGTTATAGGTATGGAAAAGAATACTTTACTGATGATGGGTAGGTAACTTAGTTTATTATAATAGAATAGATAATAATCAAAAAATCATCACAAATCCAAAACTTAAATTTAAACAGGTTTAAAATATTTCAAGCTTTTATCAATTTTTGAAAGCTTAGTTAAACAATCTTTGAACATGGGTAAATCTAAATTCATACGCTCATCATTTTGAAAAAAATTATCGGAATGAACTTCAATGAAGTTCAAAATATCTTTATACTTATCCAATGTATTCACAAATCTAGCATTAAAGTAAGCTCTAGAATCAAATAATTCTGTGAAAACAAATTGATAATAATTCAATATTTCTTCCTTTAATTCATCATTTTTAAAATCATCATCTAATTTTTTTCTTAAATATCTAAGGCCACGAAAGTCGTTGTAATTAGAATTAATTGAAATTGCCAATTGAAAAATGTTAGGTCTAAGAGTAAAAAGGTCTTCATTAAACGTTCTTAAAACAATTAATTTGTCCAATGAATCATCGGGCATTTCTCTTACCTGTTCTAAAGATTCATTAAGAATATTAACATGATCCCCAATGCGTGAAGCTGCATCGTGTAGGTTTTCAACGCTGGAAGTTAAACGTTCCATATCATTCTTGTATGATGAGACCACTGTTTCAAAAATAATATTCGAAAATTCAATCGTATTAGTATTTGACATCAACTTATTAGTCTTTTTCTGTTCTCTTACTGTAATATATATTAGAATAATCGTTAAAAAATTCAAAAAAGGTGCAGTTATTCCACCAATAGTATCTCCTATTTGCCCAGTAGTTGTAAAATCTACTCTTGAAATACCTTGTCTTGTAAATATATAGGGTAAAATAAGAACTAGTATAAAATATATAGCAATTATGATATAAAGATTCTTGGTTATGAAATCTTTGAATTTTTCCATTTTGTTTTGAGTTAATATTTCTTACCAAAATTTATAAACTTCATTGTTTCAATATTTCAAATGAACAATTAATTAATATATAGCACATATCTAACATTCATTATAATATTTACATCGAGTTTTAATATATCCAAAATAACTCAATTCCAATCATTATTCTTTACGGAAAATCCGCAATTCTCTCCAAAGTTTTTAACTATTTTTTCATCTTCTGCTTCTCTCTCTTGTTTTTACAAAACAGTCTCTGACGCCTTTCCTTGGTATCATTTTTTTGTTGGATTTCCAAAAGGAATTATCCTATGAAAACTGTTGAAAACACAGGTGGTTCCGGCCTATAACAAGCTATTTTGCTAATCAAAAAAAGCTAGTTAAATTGAAAAAATTAAGCCTGTTTTTCAGGCTTTTTTCTCCCCCGTACTTCCGTGAAAATCACCATTAAGATGTAGTGAAAACAGCTCCCTTTTCGGGAGCATTTAAATATCATTTATTATGAATATACCATATTATTTAGTTGACTTGGCAATTGGTCCGGAACCTGATCATAAAGCCGGGAAGATCCAGGCAAGAGGTTCGCTCTCCGAAAGGAATATTTTAGACCGAATGGTGCAGAGAGGTACCGGTATTAGCCGGGAAGATATGCAGGCTACCCTGGACCTGTTTACCAAAGTAGTCTCAGATGGGCTTGCAGAAGGATGGGCCGTTAATACGCGCCTTACCAATTACCGCCCGGGTATTAAAGGGATCTTTAACGGAGCTACTGATCCTTTCGATCCCAGCCGCCATCATTTTAGAGCAGCATTAAGCGAAGGTGCCGATCTGAAAAAGAAAATGCGCGAGGCCTCGGGTGAACGTGTTACCGTACCCCTGCCCGCTCCCTTCCTTATCCAATATACCGATTACGGCAGCCATACTACAGACAGTATCCTTACGCCCGATAATATTGGTGAGATTAACGGTCAGGCCCTTAAGTACGATGCGGCCAATGAAGAGGAAGGTATTTTTCTTGTTCCGGAGGCCAGCGGCGATGCCATTAGGGTAAGTACTGTTTCCATCCTTACCGAAGGACGGCTTATGTTTATGGTACCTTCTACACTTAGTGTGGGTGAATATATCATGGAAGTTCGAAGAGGATATACCAATCAGGCAAGTATCCGTATAGGTACATTGCACCACACCCTTACGGTGGGTTAACCGGTCAGATTGCTTAAAACTTATTAAAAATGGGTGGGACCGGAAAATGCCCTGGAGATACAAAATGGATTACCGGGTTATTTAAAATAAACAACTAGGTAACTTAAAATAAATAACCAAGTAACTCAAGATAAATAACCAGGTTGTTTAAAAAATATATCCAGGTTCTTTTTTTTAAATCACTAGGTAACTCTAAAAAAGCTCCCGAATACGGGGCCTCCAAGAGGTGATATTCTTACCCTCTATATAACGACTCCCCTACCCGTCTAAACAGCGATGATGGTTTGGGGGAGTTTTTAGTTCCGATTTTGAAAAAAAGAGTGTTTCTATAAGATTTTAAAGTTTAGCTATCCTCTTTTAAGGTTAAACCTGCACAGATTTCTTTGAAAATTTCACAAGGATCAACATCAATGGCTAAAGCAATAAGATACAACTCATCTACACGAAGCTTGGTAGACTCATTAGAACTTAATTGACTCATACGAGATTTGCTAATTCCAGTTTTTCTGGAAACTTCTGCTTTATTGATAGATTTCTTTGCTAAATAGAGACCTAGTTTGGTCATAGTCGTATCATCTTTATACACATAAATATAGATAGTTGATACATTAGTTTCAAATTTTAAAACTTTTTATACATCATTAGGTATATTTTTGATACTTTAGTATAGAAATTCGATACACTTGTATTAAAATATTATATAATTATGAGTAAATTAAGATATACCAAAGCAGAACTTGAGGAAATCGTACTTATACAACTGGATAACCTAAATGCAATGCACGATCTTCTACGTATTATGAAGCTCCAAAATGAGCTTATAGAAAATGCCAATAAAAAACTTAAAGACGAGATTATAGATTTTAAAAAGAAGGTTAGTTATTCTAGAAGGAAGAAATAAGGTTAATTATATACAATCCACTATATTAAGACTCGATAATGTGTAATGCTTATAATTCCTTTAATTTTTTGATAAAATCTTTGAGCGATATAATCGTTTCATGTTCAGGTGGTAACTCATAATATTCTTCTTTTTTACCTCTTATAATAGGATTAACCAATTCGAATGATTTTTTATTGATAATATGATCAAAAAATAAATCATCTAATATGATAACTCTAATTACTGTTTCGTTATTTTTTTGAATTAATACATGCACAATTACATGTAATTTTCCTTCTCCTCTTTTATGTTTTTTATAAGCATTTCTTAATTTATCCGGCCTAACCCATAGTGGCTTATCAAAATCCATTTTTATATTTGGGCCAGTTACTTCAATGTAACATTCTTTTTCCTTAACATATAAATCAGCATCTCCTTTTTCTAGTTTATTGTCTTTGGCATTGCCTTCAATAAACGCAGTACTTCCAGCACCTAATCCAATTTCAATTACTTCAAAACCGGTTTCACTTTCAATAATATTTTTTATCTTTTTTTCCTTGGAAGCTGCAACTTCCCAGAAATCTTTATATGCATTTTTCCAATAATTTTTATTCATCTCTCATTAGATTAAGGCATTTGACAAACAATTAAGTTTTTTGAATCTTCATTAAGATTAAACAATTCAAACATTTTATAATCAATTGAATTCACAATTTCGTTTTTATTATTAATTAATTTTGTAATTAGATTTTTAGATTTACTATGAATTTCAAAAAGTTTATATTCCTCATCTGAATTCATTTT
Source organism: Leptobacterium flavescens (assembly GCF_010671605.1). Lineage (GTDB taxonomy): Bacteria > Bacteroidota > Bacteroidia > Flavobacteriales > Flavobacteriaceae > Leptobacterium > Leptobacterium flavescens. The sequence goes on along the minus strand of NZ_JAABOO010000002.1, from coordinate 246,159 downwards.
TGACAAATTATTATTCACTCGAATTAAATTGATTTCAGTATTTATTTTTTTTAAATCATATTTATCCCAATTAATCATTTTATTTGAGCTATTTTCATTTGTATACATTGCACATACATAATCATGAAAAGAACTTCTATTTTTAATTATTTCTTCATTAGTATCAGATAATTTATCCATTTTATCTTCTACAAATTTTAAATCTTTCTTTGTAATAAATGGTATTGGAATTCTATCAGTTATTGCATTATCGAAATGCATTGTTCTTATCGCCTTACCATAAATAAAACGATAACAATACCAGTTTATAACTTTTGAATTCAATAATGCACAAATAAACTTATTGCTATAAGTCCCATTATTAATAGTTATTTGGTTTATTGTATCTAAAATAGCATAATCATTCTCTAAAGGTATACATGCAATAATTTTAATATGCTCTACTGGATTACTAATATGTGATACAATATTTTGCGCCAATAAGGAATTAGAGTTTATGAAATTTTTAGAATCTAAATCTATTAGCTCTTTATTTATTAAACCTTTATAGCCAATTATACCTTCTCTTTGAATATTTACTCCGCCTAATGCTTTTACATTTCCGCTATCATTGACAAGTTTTTGTAATGCCCCTCCTCTTTGATTTTTTGCAATTTTATTTAGAGTTCTACTATTTTTTAAAATAATATTTGCTACGTTTAATTCCACACTTGAAATTCCATTTAAGTAAAACCCAAACTTTTCATAATCTTGTTTCAAAATCTGCCCAATCTCAATTATTTCTTGATCTTTACGCAAAAGTGTCTTATATGTTTTGGATGTATTATTTTTAGTGAACCCAACAATAACTTGCTCTAACTTTACTTCTTTCCATACTTTTTTACAGTCAACTATTTCATCAATTTCATTTAATAATAATTCTCTTATATACTTATAATTTGATGAAAAAGAAAATGCTTTTGGTATTATAAAACCAAATTTCCCTCCATCAATTAAAAGGTCATGAGAAAGTTTTATAAAAGAAATTACTGTTTCAGAACCTCCTTTTATATAATTTTTGTTAAGATAATTTTGAGTTTCCTTATCTAACTTTGCACCATATGGGGGGTTGCCAATTATAACATCAAAACCACCTTTTTGAATAATATCTGGAAAACCTAAATTCCAATCAAAAGCCTTTGATCCTGCAATATTTTTCACACTAACTAATGAATTCCCGCATTTTATATTTTCACTTAAATTATTAAGTTTTCTTCTCGGTTGAGCGGTACGAAGCCATAAGGAAAGCTTTGCGATTTCTACAGATTCTTCATTTAAATCGACACCATAGATATTGTTTTCTAAAATAGTGTTTTCAATATTCGGAAACACAAATCCTCCTCCCAATAATATAGTTTGTAATTCATCTAAGTACTGATGTTCCTTTATTAAAAAATCGAGGGTTTGATTTAGAAAAGCACCAGAACCACAAGCCGGGTCAAGGATGGTTAATTGTAATAACCATTCCCTATACGCTTCCAAAGCACTTAAAAGTCTTCTTTTTGTTTCAGTTTGGCGATTAGGGCGAAATTCATCTGTTATTATGTTAAGCTCAATTTTCTTTTCATTACAAAGTTTACCAACTGTATTATCTACAATATATTTGGTGATGTACTTAGGTGTGTAGTAAACACCATCTTTTTTTCGTTTAGTTTTCTGTTTATCAAAACTAGCCCCTTCTATCTCAGCATTTACACTTTCAATTTCATTCAATGAATTTTCAAAAATATGTCCAAGAATATTTACATCTACCTGACTTTCAAAATTATAAGTTTGTAAAGTATCTGTATGTTTATACAACAAATCGTTATCTATTAACAGACTATCTAAAATAGGGTCAGGCTTAAACAATCCTCCATTATATGCAAAGATTTCGGCTCTAGATGTTGTTCCTTTCCTTCCTGTATCAAGAAAATGAAAATACTGCTTGAATAAATCATATAGTGGTTTTTCATCTCCAAAGTCATTATCCGCTTTCCACTTATCTAGTATCCTTTTTACAGAATTACTGGTTAATAATGTACTATCTTCCGCAAAGAAAACAAATAAGAAACGATCTATTAATTTTTGTGATTTTTTAAATAATGTACTTTTAATATTTTTTGTTCCCCGGTCTGTATCTTCATTATTTAATTCAGCACGAAAAACTTCATTTTTCATATTCCGCTTGACCAAATCACGAAATAACTCACGTTTAAATATAGAATAAGCTTTGTAAAAATCATCAGTGATTTTCTTTTCTTCCTGTATAGATGCTTGTTTAATGTTAAGGGGTACATTACTTAAGATATTGCTTTTTGCTAAACAGAGATACATAAGTTGAAAACGTTCTTCTGTAAGTGTAAACAAATCAAATTCTTCAAATTCTACTGCATTATTGATGTAAAAACGGAGTTTCTCAAAATTGGAAGTAATAACATATATACATTCTGTTTGATTGGCTTTGTAGTCAAAGGCCTGCTGTCGTATCTTTTCTAAATCCTTTAACTTCGTGCTTTTTAATTCAATAACACCTAAAGCTTTATCCTCTTTTAAGATAGCGCCATCCGCCTTTTTTGCACCCTTTTCATTTTTGAATTCTGTGGTAAGATTAAATTTTGGATCTGGATTTATCGTATAGCCAAAGACAGTTACAAAGAGTTCCATTAAAAATTTTTGTTGGAAACCTTCTTCTTTTATTTTCTTTATATTTTGCTGTCTAACAGGATTATGAAAGTATTTTGCAAACTTTTTATATGCTTTAGAAACAAGCTCTTTATCTTGTTGTGCTAAATAGGTTTTAAGTACGGAGTTCTGGTATAATGGCATTTATAATTTGTAAAAAATATAAAGATATTAATTATGAATAAATTGTACTATAAATTTTAAATCCCATAAAGCAAAGACATATAAATACTTGATATAAGTAAATTTCAATCATTTGAATATATGGGTTATAAAGTCATTCCACAAACGGGTTGACGCAGGAACCCCTTTGTTAGTACCTGGTTCGATTTGAATAAAAATAATATCATTATCTTTTACATGATTTGGAAAAGTAGATTTAGACTCTACATCGCTTTTTAAAGCAATAAGAATTCTTGAAATAGAATCTATTGTATTATTGATCAACCATGTAGAAGAATATTGAACTGTTAAATCATGAGTTTTTGATTTTGATCTTAAACCCGAAAAAATGTTCGTTAAAGCTCCAGATGAAATAAATTTAGCACTAGTCTTCCCCGATTTTAAAACTGTAGAAATCAAATAAGTATTTCTATCACTTCTTTTATGAATCACTTTAGATCTATAGTCATAAAGTTTACCTACAAAGCAATTGTTTTCTTCCACTATAGTTTTAGCAATTGGATTCTTAGAAAAATTACTCTTATTTGAAGGAATTGAAATTTTGTTCAATTTCGTCCAGTGAGACATTGATTCGTTCTTATTGTTTACTATAAAATATACAACCTTACTAAGATAATCAAAAGCTGAACCCAAATGAAAAATTAAACTATCAAATAGAGAAGTAACTTGTTTTTCGTAATGATCATATAATGGGTGAACAGGCTGATAACGTCGTAATATATATTCAGGATCCTTAGAATAGATCTCTTCTATACTTTTTTCAACTAAGTAATGGTGATTTATAATCAACTCCAAATGAAATAGCGATGCGAAAAATCTATAATTTATATTATTAGTCAATTCATTTAACTGTGTATTCCTCACTTCAATATGATGTGAATAATCGGCATATATTGCTCTAAATCCTTTATTTAGAAGTTGAATTCTTTCTTTTATTTTAGAAAACTCTTCTTCCCTATCTTTTATATCTAGTATTTTCTTTTTATTGGATTTCATTTAAAACAATTTCAAAAATGCTAATACTAAATTTAATCCACCAATAATTATAATTGTCCAAGTTAATTCTCTTTGTCGTTTAGAAGATTTTTCCAAATTTGTAATCAATCTTTCACTAAGTCTGCGATTTAGCTCAGCGTTACCTTGTTCAGCTATAGTTGCATAATAAGAAGTTCCTAAAACAACATTGTATGCATAATTCACTGTTGCGATTTTAGTTTGGCATTCTTCCACAACTTTTTTTATTGAATCATCAGAACATCCTTTCGGATAATTATTTGGAATATTAACCTTGCTCATCGTTTTATTGAATTTTCACATCTGTTTTATACAATATAGTCATTATTAAAATATTCAATATAAATTTTGATATTTCCAAAGTAACTCAATCTTAAGCACTATTCTTTACGGAAAATCCGCAATTCTCGCTAAAGTTTTTAACCGTTTTTCCACTTTATTCCAAAAACAAAAAAGACCCGTACCAAAGGCACAGGTCTTTAAAAATGATATGGTTGTTGTTCTGTTTACTTCCTTTTTGCTACCATTTGCTCTCCGCTTTCCAGGATGGTAAGGCTTTCTATTTTAGCATCTTTGTTTTTATTAAATAAAAGTGCTGCATTCCGGCTTCCGATAGCAAATTTTACCTCAGACCTTGGAGTTAATAGCATGCCAGGCCTTCCGGCAAACTCTGCATAGAGCTTACCTTTATCTTCTACTATTTTTATCAGATGCCCGGAATCTAACTGATAGGTCCCCGTATAGCTTTTTAAAAGCTCGGGACTCAGCACCACTTCCTTTTGTGGAGTATCCTTAACGGTTATCCCAAGTTCGGCTAATGACTTTTTAGAAGCGGAAATGGTTGGGTCCAGTTCCAGGGCTTTTTTATAGGATGTAATGGCGTTTTCCTTATCGTTTTTATTCTTATAGCCATCGCCTAAAGAATCCCAGAGGTTTGCATTGTTCGGGAATAGCTGCACATTTAGTTTAAACAGCTCCAGGGTCCAATCGGAATTCGGGTCGTTTTCCAAAAGCATATAGCCTACCTGGTTTAAGACATTGGCATTTTTAAAATCATTACCGTATTCTTGTTTGATCAGGCTTAGTAGTGCATCTGCCTGGTCTGCTTTGTTTTTCTTTACAAAATCCATTACTAAAAAGTAAGAGTTCTTTTTAATGGGTTTTGGCTGGTAGCTATTATCAAATAACATCTTTTTCAGCCTCCATGTTATTTCTACTTCACGGCTATAGGCATTGGTAGAAAAGATGATCACCACATCTTCTTCGGGCAACCACATAAACTCATGAAAAAAGATACCGTTGGAGCCGTTATGCGTAACAATCTTTGTATTCCTCTCCGAGTTAAAGATAGCCCATCCGTAGGCATAAAAACTTTCGTCGCTTCCCTGTTGCTCCTGTATATATGGAGTGGTTAAAAGTTTTGTGGAGTGCTCCGATAAAACGGTATTGGACTTTAATGCTTTATACCATTTAAACATATCTTCCTGGGTGCTTTGAATACCTCCGTTTCCTTTTAAGACCCAGGATACCTTTCCGGCTTTTTGAAAACGCGAGACCATTGTTCCTAAATCTATAATACTCCTTGCGTAGCCATTTGCTAATGTGGTGTTATCCCATTCGGGCATTAGGTAGCCGGTTTGTTTCATTCCCGCAGGCTCAAACAAATACTGCTGTAAAAAGCTTTCATAGTCCTGCCCGGAAACCAGTTCGATAATACGGGCCAGGATACTATAGCCGGCATTGGAATACCGATGTCTTGCGCCCGGTTGGTAAAGCAGTTTGGTGGCGAACAGGGTCTTAAAAAATTCATCGGTCGGTATATAGTCGAAATCGCCATCGCCTATAACATCCACCAGGCCTGCAGAATGCGTGAGCAGCTGATGTATAGTGATATCCTTCTTATCCTCCGGTAGTCCGTCAAAAAAAGTACTGATAACATCGGTAAGCTTTAATTTGTTTTGCTCCACCAACTTAAGAATAGCGGTGCCTGTAAACTGTTTGGTTACCGAACCTGTAGAAAAAACGGTTTTTGGGGTATTGTGCCGCTTTTCCGCTCTGTTGGCCAGGCCATAGCCCTTGTTCAGAACAATTTCTCCATTCCTGGATATCAGGACGGCCCCCGAAAATCCGTTAGCTACTCCCTCGGTAAGATACCGGTCTATCTTTTTATGCAGCGCCTTATTGGTCGGAGTTTGTTGCGCGTAAATGAAACTGCTTATAAGCAGGGCGATAATTAATTTGACTATATTGATCATAACTGTTTTGTTGATTGATTTTATTTTATACTCTATGACTGAAGTTTTGATGATTTGGTTACACTTTTAATCTTTTTTGCCTTTAAGTTTTGCAACAAATTTCTTTACCACGCTGGTAATTAAGGCGATATCCGACTTAATAGAATCTTTTTCAAACTGGCTGATAGATCCTTTGATCATCTCTATATCCCATTTAATAGCATCCTTTTCGAACTGGCTTGTTTTGTTTTTTAATTCGACTACAAGCTGAGACATATCGATCTTTATTGCTTTGCTTTGCGATGATTCATTCCACATATTTTTTATATCATCCCAAACTTCCTGTTGTTCTTTATTCCACATATTACTTTATTTTAGCTGTTATACAATCCAATAATTTTTTTCTTATCCGTTTCATCCGTACGGCTACGTTGTTTTCCGACAAACCAGTTATGGCTGCGATCTTCTTATAAGGTTGGTCTTCCAGAGAAAGAATGACAATTGATTTATCCAGCGGCTTTAGTATGGAGATACAACTCTGCAGAGCTGTGTATTTGATGTCTTCAACAGTACTTACCGCCTTTTCTTCGGATGCAAACTGAATGGAATCCAGTCGCAGGGTTTTGTCATTTTTTTTGCTGAGCCTTCCCTTTGAACGAATACAGACATTCAATGCAATTTTATAGATCCAGGTGCTGATACTCGAATTTCCTTTAAATGATGTATAGGACTTCCATATCTGATAGACCACTTCCTGGAAGAGGTCTTCCGGTTCTATTGGATTTACCGCATAAATCCGGCAGATCCTGTATATACTGCCTTTATTGGCTTCGATGATTTGTTCAAAAGTTTGAGTTACTTGATTTTGCATATGGTTTGTTTTCTCTCTACTACGTTAGTGACAGAGAGTTTGGAAATATGACAAATGATTTAAAATAATAGTTAATTTTTAGTGAAGTTTTTAGAAGAGACATTAAAATACAGCTTAAATGTTATACTTTTATGACACCATTTTTAGACCAGGAATCTGTTGCTAAAAATTAAACAATCTAAACAAACTTAAACACCAGATCTTAACCATGAATATTCATGCCAGGCCGTTTATGGCTGCCTTAATTTACATTATTCTTTCTAATCTGATTATTTCCTGCTCTAACGACAACAGTAACGAACAGGAAGACGATCTTTATGTACAAATTCCCGATTTGAATTTTGAATCTAAACTTATTTCCCTGGGGATAGATTCCGAAGGTATTACGGACCAACGGCTATTAAAAACAGATGCCCTGAAGGTGGAAGATCTGGATTTAAATTCTTTCGGTAAAGACGAAATCAGCGACCTAACAGGGATTGAAGGATTTAAAAACCTAACAAAGCTACAGGCCGAAGGAAATTCGCTAACAACTGTAGATCTCAGCTCCAATAAACAACTCGATACCCTTATCCTTTCAGGCAATTTTATAAAGACCATAGATCTTAGTAATAACACCGCGCTTATTAAACTAAACCTTAGCGTAAATGAGTTAAGCTCCGTAAGCGGATTGGAAAATGCCATCAATTTAAAGTGGTTAAGCCTTTCCTATAATGTATTAGAGGAATTCAGTATCCAAACTACCGCTTTGGAGAGTTTATTTATCAGGGATAACCTTCTCACCTCTTTAGATATCCAAAATGCCGAGAGTTTAATTACCCTTTTGGCTCAAACCAATAGAATTTCAGAAATAGACCTTACTACCAACACTGCTTTGGAAACCCTGGCACTTTCAGATAACAGGATACAGTCTGTAAACCTGGAAGCGAATCCTGAAATTGAAACGCTTTATATTTCCAGTAACTCCCTGCTGTCTCTGGACATAAGTAATCTGGAAAAGCTGGTTTTCTTAACTGTTGACAGAAACCCGGACTTATCGTGCATTAAAATTGAGACCGGCCAGACGGTCCCTAACCTTACGATGTCTGAATATCAGGAGTTAAACACGGATTGTAATTAAAATTTGATACTAAAGAACTTCGGTTATTACCCCTTTTTACCATAGGTCCTTATAACCAATACGGCATTAATGATAAAGCCCAAACCGGCTCCGATTAATGTAGAGGCCCATACTTTACCTATACCGATCCCCACTCCTACTCCTAATACGGTGCACCCTACCAGAATTAGCAGGCATGTGGTTATAATTGCTGCAGGGATCTCTTTCTTATGATTTGTATCCATTTTGTTTATTTATGAAAGTTTATATGTTTTTTCTGTTTTGTTGAATTTCCATTTAAGTCCGAACAAAGGCCTCAGGACACCCATTCTGCGGATGATAAATTCGTAAATAAGGTAGCATCCGGCACCGGTAAATGCTATAATAGCTATAAATTTTAATACCGGCGGCATTTCTAAAGGCAAAATGATCATAGCCCCCGCGTATAATACAAACATATGAATAATGTATACCGGATATGCAGCCTGACTTAAGTAGCTTAAGGTAGCACTGGGCCTGTTCAGGTATTTATAACCGAAACCAAAAACCCCTAAGATCCAGCTGTTAGATTCTATGACCATTAGATAACCGGGCGATTGCATTTCGAACACCGTTAATCGAATAGTGTATAAAACAACGGCCAGGGCCAGATACAACCACCTCCATTTTAAGATGGTTTGCCAGAATGCCTTTCCGCTGTATACAAAAAGAAAACCGAAAAAGAAGGCAAGAAGCCCCAGGAAGAAACCATGCCAGGTCTGTGCGTAGAGCTCAAATATTGCAGGGTTGACCAATAATTCTTCCAGGATAAAAAAGACAGATATCGACAAGGGCCCGACAGGATTACTCATAAAAGAGGAAAGCGCTTTTTTAAACCTTCCCTCCTCTTTTTTCTTCAGGTAAAAGAAAAGTGGTAACAGCAGCAGCACATAAACAAAGATATTTCCGAGGAACCACAAATGTCCGGAATTAGGAAAATAACCCATGGGCATTTTATAATATTTCTGAAAGATAAATATATGCAGGGGCGCTATGGCAATGATACCAAAAACAAAAGGTAAAAGGATCCGCTTACTGCGTTCGGTAAGCAGCTGCTGCCAGTTTCGTTTTCTCATGGCAAAATAGAGCCCCATACCCGATACGTAGAATAAAAGCGGGATCCGCCATACGTTAAGCATGGTCATAGGCCCCCATAAAGTTTCCAGGGGTTCATCGCTCCTGATAAAGCCGATAAACATGGCCCAGGGCTGAAAAATAATAGCTATATGATAGATCAGCAGCAAGCCGATTGCAATGACCCGCAACCAATCGATATCGTATCTTCTTTCTGTTGTCATTTGTGTTTTGATTTAAATTGATTATTGTAACATCATGGCAATTACCGGACGGGTCTTTTCCAGTTCGTTCATATCCAGTTTTAAGCCAAAAGGCGCTAATTGTTGCTGAAGCATCTCATAGATCGGTTTGATCTCATTAAAAGGCCCCATTACAGATTCCCTGGCGGTGGCTCCAAAGTTGTTTCTCACGGTCTTATCTGCTTTGGCATCTATAAGCAGTTGTACAATTTCTACCCGGCCAAAGAAGGCGGCAACGTGTAAAGCGGTAGAGCCGTCATTATTTTTAACCGTCAGGTCTGCACCGGCATTTATCAAAGCTTCAGCAGCACCGATCTTATTAAAAGTTGCAGCCGAGATTAAAGGAGTTGCACCGGTTAAAGGGTCTTTCTCGTTAATATCGGTTCCTGCTTCGATATGCTGTTTAACTACATCGAGTTTCCCGGAAACTATAGCGGTTTGAATATCCATTTTTGGCGTATCTACTCCCGACTTAGCAGTTGTTTTATTACCGGATTGTGCGCAGGCGGTTGTTAGAAAAACAACTACCAGCATAGTGTTGAATAAGATGATCAGGGAATTCATTTTAAATTTTTTCATGACTTTGATTTTTACTGTTTATTTTTTTTGATGTTACAAAGGTCCGGCAACCATCAAGGCAAGAATAATGAGCTATGCAGCTAAATGTGTTAACTTTGTAGAGGGTATAAAAACTATGGCGCAGAAATATAAATTATGACGCAAGTCGCTTATTTTTTTCCGCGGATGCGAACAATTTCATAGTAGGTATTTCCGTAAAATTTTCTAATTTCGACCTAACACAAAACAGCATGTCCGACAAACCGATCCAGGGAGATTTTATTAAACAGGCAGAGGCCGCCATTATGGAGAATATCTCCAATGAGCAATTTGGGGTTTCCGAGCTGGCAGAAGTCATGAATATGAGTCGCTCCAGCCTGCTCAGGAAGATCAAAAAGCACACTCAGCTTTCTGCGAGTCAGTTTATCCGTCAGGTTCGCCTTCAAAAAGGAATGGACATGCTTCAGCAAACCTCATTAACCGTTTCTGAGATCTCTTATCAGGTAGGCTTCGGGAGTACTTCCTACTTTATTAAATGCTTTAGGGAACATTACGGATATCCCCCGGGAGAAGTTGGAAAAGAAACGGAAGCCGGGAAAGAAACAATAGCTACGGAAAGTGTTCAACCTTCTTTTAGGGAGCAATATCAATGGAAAATTATTGGAGTTACAGCTCTCATCGCACTTGTTGCGTTCCTCTTCTACTTTAAAAATACACCTGCTTCTTCTGAAGTAAGCCAGGTTGAAATTGAAAAATCCATTGCCGTCCTGCCCTTTAAGAATGAAAGCAGCGATTCTTCTAACCTCTATTTTGTAAACGGATTGATGGAATCGGCACTTAATAATCTTCAAAAGATTGAAGATCTGAGGGTGATCAGCAGGACTTCGGTAGAGAAATACAGGAATACCGAGAAAGGCATTCCGGAGATAGCCAAAGAACTCAATGTTAATTACCTGGTAGAAGGTAGCGGCCAGCGAGTGGATGACCAGGTTTTGCTCAATATCCAGTTAATAGAAGCATCCACAGACAAACCTATTTGGGTTGAACAGTATAGCCATAAAGTGGTAGATATATTTGCTTTGCAGAATGAAGTTGCCCGAAAAATTGCAAATGCCATCGAGGCTACGGTTACGCCTGCAGAATTAGAGCAAATTGAAAAGAAACCTACCGAAAACCTGTTAGCTTATGATTATTACCTTCAGGCCCTCGATCCTTTTTATTCCAGGACCCAGGAAGGCCTGAATACGGCTATTCCCCTGTTTGAAAAGGCCATCGAAGAGGATTCTCAGTTTGCCCTGGCGCATGCCAATTTAGCTATATCGTACTACTTTCTCGATTTACATCAGAAACAAAAGCAATACACAGATGTGATCAATAATTATGCAGACAAGGCCCTGCTCTATGATTCCAAATCCGATATCAGCCTTATTTCCAAAGCCCTGTACTATATGCATACCGGAGAGTATCGACTGGCACTGCCCCATCTGGAGAAAGCCCTGGAATACAATCCGAATTCGAATGCAGTGGTTCAGGTACTGTCCAGTTTATATGCCAATTCCCTTCCTAATACGGCCAAATACCTGAAATATGCATTAATGGGGATACAACTCGATATTGCCGCAAATGACTCGGTGACCAAAAGCTATATTTACCTGAATCTGGGCAATGCACTTATCCAAACCGGTTTTACCGAAGAGGCACTTGAATATATTGATAAGTCCCTGGATTATGATGAAAATAATTATTTTGCACCCTATGTAAAAGCGTATATCCTCTATGCCAGAGACAAAGATTTGGAGCAAACCAAACAGCTGTTAATAAAGGAGCTGCAAAAGGACAGCACCCGCCTGGATATCCTGCAGGAAGTTGCAAAACTGAATTATTACCAGGAGGACTATGACAATGCTTTTATCTACTATAAAAGATTTGCAGAAGCCAGAAAGAATAATGCTCTGAATCTGTTTCCGCAGGAAGATATAAAGATCGGGGTGGTCTATGAAAAAATGGGGCTGGATGAAGAGGCCGCAGGATTTTTTAAGTCGTATGCCGAGTATTGCGAAAAGGATCAGTCTATCTACAAGCCGGCCAGTATAGCTATGAAGTACGCATACGAAGGAAAGATCGATCAGGCTATTGAGCAACTCAAGATCTTTGCAGCGCAAAATAACTATCAGTACTGGTTCTTGTTATTCCTGGAAAAGGATCCGCTTGTTGAGCCTTTGAAAAAGCATCCTGAGTATGACAAGGTCGTTCAAAAGATCAAAGACCGCTTTTGGGAAAACCAGGCAGAACTAAAAAAGTCATTGGAGGATCAGGGATTGCTGTAATTGGTTGTTTATTAAGCTAAGCGCCCGGGACAATAAAGGCTACCTGTCCGCTGAAGCGATATGCAGAAAGATAAAACTGACACCGACAAACAAAGATCTACTTTTTAAACTCGCAAAAATGTAATAATACTCCTGATGGGTCGTGAACAAAACATTCCCGTCCCCATTCAAAATCTCTTATTGGAATTAATTTTACACCTTCATATTTACGTTCTAAATCCTTTGCGATTATATTTTTCCAACATTTATCAATATCATCTATAGACAGGATAAGCATAGAATTTTCAACCCATTCTTTGACAAAATATCTCTGCAAATAGAAGCCCTGTTGTCGATCTGTACCAAAAAATGAAAGATTTTCATCAACTATAACTTCTCTGAAACCCAATTCCCTGTAAAATTCTCTTGATATTTTAAAATACCCGGCTCCTATAAATGGTTTTATACTCGTGATTTTTATTTAAGCTTGCTTTCGCACCAATCAATTGGTGAAAACAGTAAACAGGCCAGATGTGTATGTTTTCCGGTAAATAATGCAGGGACAGACATTACTTCGCAGCCCCTGTCTCCGCGTATTGCTGCAATAAGTAACGCAGCAGCCAGATAGGTTAAAGCTCCGGTAGCTGCGGGACCGCCATATCCGATAAAGAAAACAGCTAGCAAAGGTCCAAAGGCCAGTATGGCACCTATAACGCTATTGAAATGAGGAGTGAACTTTAAAATAAATAAGTGCAATAAAAGGTAGATGATCATCAGGCCCAATGCCCAACCTAATCGAATTAATGCTCCATCCATAGTAACATCCATATATACGGGCCAGACTTCAGTAACAAAAAATACACCAAAGGCAAACCGGAGAATTCTGCCGAACGGTAACGCTTTAGATATAGTATTTTTTGGATCCATAAGTTCTAATGATCACAATAATCTTTTATTTCTGCTTTTGCATTACTCAAAATAGCTGCTACAAGAGTTCATAAAGTTAAACGAATCCCTCCACATACTCACCTACTCAGCTAAAAAAGCCTATAACAAAACAAATACTATCCCATAGCAAACTACAAACAGCATGTTGTTTGCTTATTATCAGATAAAATAAAGGTGGTATTTAAAAAATGTTTAGCCTCTGGATATACGCTTATCTAAAGCATAAAGATTTTCAACATCGTCTCCATGAAGCTCATAGATCTTCACAGCATGCCTCATTTTTTGCTCCTCTTCCAATTGCTCATTAACAAACCACTGGAGGAAAAGTTCTGATGCCACATCTTTTTCTTTTCTGCATGTTAAAAAGATACTCTGAATAGATTTACTCACCTGGATCTCTTCATGCAAAGCTGTTTTATAAAGATCTAAAATAGATTCGTACTCATGGCTGACTTTTGGTACTTCCGGTGCATATGCCATCCCGCCATTATCGTTAATAAACTTAAATATCTTAAGCATATGCTCGCGCTCTTCGGCGGACTGATCATAGAAAAGTTTAGCACTATGGTCATATCCGTGTTGCTCACACCATGAAGCCATTGCCAGATACATAGACGATGCTTTGGCTTCCATTTTTATCTGCTCATTTAAGAGGTCGATAATCTTAATATTTATAGATAAATTTTCTCTTACTAGATTTTCCATAACTCGTATTATTAATTAATCATTACTTAAAAAGGGAGGAACTTTAAAGTTACGAAAAACACGAGTATAAAATGCTGGTAAAGAGTATTTTAGGATTGGTCTAAATAAATGCAGATTAGCTATTCTAAGTACTTAGTTAAGTACCTCTACTTCTTTTGGAGTAAAAATGGCATGGATGATCTTTTTTAATTCTATAACATCTGTCGTTTCAAGAATCAGGATCTCTTTTAAATTACATAGAGGAACTATTTCAATGCCACTATGATCATTGTAAAAATGAGAATCAATATCTATAGCATTTATAGTATTTCTGAATGCCAGTAATTCGCAAAAACTCAGAAGCATTTCCTTTCCATGGAAATTCAACTGGTACTTATTTGAGGATAATGTAAATGTAATCACGGCGCAAAATTACTATTATTTAGAACTATTACAAATAAACCGCTTATCTTTTTATAACTTTTAGGTTTTAATTTGTTGTTTACCAGTCGTCATCAGCAGCAAACCCCTATTCCGGAACCGATTTAAGCATTGCTTTTGCAGCTGCATTGCCGGGTTCTATAGCCAAAATTTTATGTAGGGTCTCTTTTCCTTCCTTTGTATTTTCTGATGCCAGCTGTATCTCGGCCAACTGCAACAAGGACGGAACATGCTTCGGATAGTACTCCAGATTATACTGTAAAAGCGCCAGGGCAAACCGGCTGTTATCCTCTTCTTTATACAGGTATTTTGCCAGGGAATAAGCTACCTCTGAGTGATCTTCAACAGCGGAAGCCGGATCGGTCAGTAAATGATAAAAGACCAACAGGGCTACATTGATATCGGTATTTTTATAGATGTTGATGATCTCTGTCTTTACATCCTTAAAGCGGTAATTCACTGCAAAATCCATCGCCCTGTCTATCCCCTGCTTATAATCTTTAAAAGACATGGGAGTTTTGTAATGCAGCCAGGTAGAGGAGCGATCGGGCAATCCGGTCCAGTCGTGGTGTTCCTTAACCGAAATTCTTAGCGTAAGTCCGCTGTGGGGTAAGCGATATCTCTGGGAATCCCCGATGTGTCCGGGCCTCCCTCCCATTTCCTCTCCAAGAAAAATGACATTAAAATTCCTTTCCATGTCCAGGGCCAGTAAAATAGCTGCAGAATACGAGTGACGCCCCACAATAACAAATACATTTCCGAAAGTGGATATTTTAGGCCATCGCTGCAGCGCCAGTCTAACGGCCCTGTTCACATCTCCGGAACCACCACGGTTATGCCGCAAGTCGAGGATGATCTTTTCTGCATCCTTTTCAGCAGCAACCTTCATGGCTTCATTCATAAACACGGCGATGCTTTTGTCGGGATGATGAAAAAGGTAATTTATTTTAATATAAAAGAACTTGTTTTCCGGATTGAAATCGTACCAATAGTATTGATCTTCTTCCGTATAAAATTTATCGTTGGTTACCACCTTCCAAATACCATTATCGGTGTTTTTAAGCCATAAGGGTTTTGTGATCCTGTTGTGGGTTAAATAATCAACCCAGACACTGTTATCATTGTATTTAATAGGTTTTAAGGTTACTTCTTCACCTGAGTCGAATGTCAGGCGGACACTGGATTTGGATTGTATCAGGCCTTCAGCATATAGCAATTCTACGATCGACAGGTAGGAAGCCGATAAGAGGTCCAAAGCAGATGTATTTTCATGGGAAATATATAGGGAGAGTCGCTTTAGGACTTCATCAACCGGATGACCGTTAATATGGGTTAGCTTTTTCCCCAGTAAACGGGCATTGTTTGTCGTTGTGCTTTCCACATAAACCCCATCCGAAAATTTTACGAAGCGCAAGGGTAATACAGAAAACATAGAAACAGCTTCGTTCGGTTTTTCTTCCCTCCTGTGCCCCAGGTACAAGCCCAAATGATCATTATTAACCGGCAGGCTAAGCCGGGTATGTCCCCATTTTAGCAGGGCGGTGAGCTTTGAAAATTCGCTTATGATCTTTTCTTCGGAATAAGTTTCTATATTTTGCTTTATATCGTTTTTTAAACTGTCCAGTGTCTGCTCGGAAACCGTGGTATACGGCTTAAGGTGCCTTGTTTTTATAATATTTACCAGATAGTCCAGGTCTTCTGTCCATTGTTGTGTTGACAACTGATTGCTGTCCGACTGGGCCGATATCAGGTTTAAAGAGAAAACAAAAAGTAAAAAGAATAGTTTTTTCATAGGTAACATCTTTAGTTAATGATCCAAATCTAAAGAGTTAAGTTCCGGGAATTATCTTATATAATAATTCAGGAAGTATAAAACCGGAAAATACTTTCGTGAGGAGATAACCTATAAAAAGTTAGTAGCTGAAGATCAATTACCCTAACCCTTCTTTCTGATAACTGGCAGGAGAAGTACCCGTAATTTTCTTAAACCAGGAATAAAAGGTGGAAGGGGAATTAAAGCCAACGTCAAAACCAACCGCAGAAACCTTTGTATTGCGATAATGATCGGATAACAACAGTTTCTTGGCCTCCCTGATCCTGTACTCATTTATGACATCCGAAAAACTTTTACGGTGGTATTTGTTGAGTAATTCCGATATATGGTGAGAAGGAATATCGGTCTCGGATGAGAGCTCGCTAATCTTATACCCCTCCTTTAAATACGGTTGCTGCTGTTCCAAATACCCGATCAATTTCGACAATAACAGATCGGCATCATTGGCTTTAAGCTTAGAACTCGAATACATAGCCGGAAGCTCTTTATCAAAAACACGCATCAAAGCCGAGTTGTTAAACCCTAAATAACCGATAGTGTAGATAAAGAAGCTTATTAATAAAGACATTATAAAATCTGTAATTATCGGATGGTTGGACAGGGTCATCCTGATCCAGAGATTAGCCAGAGCAATTACCGAAAAGATCCCGAAGAATATGATGATAAGCCTTAACAGTTTTAATCTGGCTGTTCTAAGCTCCCGGGTAAGCAGTTTGTTTTTAGACCGGTAATAGGCATACAAATACACACTGTAAAACAGAATAGAAATGGTATTGGCCGAATTAATAAAAGAGCCTAATGCTTCCCATTTCCACAGAAGCGAATGAATGTCCGGAGAATAACTATAATTCAGATAAACGGGCAGGAAGTAAGCAGAAACAATCATAAACGGAAGAAGATGAAGCAGATCCCTCCTATCTGTTTTTTCAAAAAAGCTTTTAACGTAATAGAATAAAAAAGGACCAATTAATAAGGGGATCGGCCGGTAGATAAAGCTAAGTATATGATATGCATCAAACAATTTGTTCCAGTGACCCACCCAAAAAAGCATTATCGTAGAAAACAAACCGATAAAGGCACTTAAAAAGAGATCAGCCCTTTTATGAGGCCTGTTCTTACGGGTGGCGATCAGGAAACTCAAAAAAAAGCCCTGAATGGCAATACAAAGAAATAAGATGGTCCATAGTTTAACTGTCTCCATATATACAATTGCTTTTAAAATAAGGACGTGATTTATTAAGCAATGTTACAGCCGGTTTATACGGTTCCAGTTAAATATTCGCAACATAAAGTTTTACAATATTTGTAACTTTTTTCTGAACCCCTACACTAATACTGAAAAATAGATCTCAAGATGAAAAAGTTTTTAGGTATTATCAGTTTGTGTTTGCTAACATTCTCCTGCTCAAAGAAAGAACAACCCCTGGATAATTCACTCCTATGGGAAATATCGGGTAATGGTTTAGAAGAACCCTCCTATTTATTTGGAACCATACATGCCATTTGCGATGCGTCCCTGGACGATAAAGTAATAAAGGCCCTGGACAAAACTTCTGTTGTAATACTAGAGCTGGATATAGACGATCTTGAACCGAGTGACGATATGCGGAATCAAGTTAAAATGAAAAACGGTACTACCATTCAGGATCTAACAACTGACAAAGAATACAAAGCTTTGGAAACTTTTGTAAAAAATGAATTGACATTACCCATAGAAGAAATGAATACAATCAAACCATATTTTATTATAGTTCTTACCTATACCAAATTATTTGATTGTCCTATAGTATCCCTAGAGTCTGAATTAATAAAACTGGCATATGAACAAAATGAAGAAGTTTTAGGCCTGGAAACTTTGGAAGAACAATTTAAGATCTTTGATGACATTCCCTATGAGGCACAGGTTACCGATCTGTTAAATTCAGTATCTGATACACTCAAAAGAGATAAGAAAATGTTCAATGAAATGCTTGATCTCTATAATAACGAAAATATAAGCGAGTTACACGATCTACTAAAAGATTATCCAAGCGAAGTATCTGATAAATATTTACATATTTTGGTTGATGACCGAAACAAAAAATGGATCCCTAAAATTAAAAACTACGCTATGGAGCAGCCCAGTTTTTTTGGAGTAGGTGCCGGACATTTACCCGGGAAAAATGGAGTGATCAATCTATTGCGAAAGGAAGGGTATACGGTTAAAGCTGTAAAATAAATATTTATCCCCTCTCCTTTTTAACCCATAAAAAAAGCTCCGGAAATTCCAGAGCTTTTATAGTATCCTTTCCTTCCTTTCCTGCTTTTATAAAACAACTCCCTCTACCCTTCTTTTATTGAATTTTCCAAAGGGCAAAATACCATGAAAACTGCTAAAAACACTGGTCATTCCGGCCTATAACGCCTTATTTTTTTAATCAAAAAAAGCTATTTAACTTGAAGAAAATGAGCTTGTTTTTGCATGGGTTTTATATCGGAAAATAACTTTAAAAAACAATAAAATGAGATCAAACAAATCAATGCTGTCATTTGCCGGCAGAACCATTATCAACTCAAAAATATGCTTGTTATCCGGAATCATGTTGATCGGAACCTTAAATGCCCAGGATAAAGAACCACAATTCGGCCTTACCCTGGGTTATAGCCTGATAGATATAAACTCAAAATCCAGTGATATAGAAGGTGACAGCCAGCCCGGGTTCTTTATCGGAGCTGCAATGAATTTTGAGTTCGGCGCAAAATGGGGGCTGGCTCCTCAGTTATTATATGCCAATTATATTGAAACAGATTTTCTACACATCCCGTTATACCTTCAACTTCAAGTCGACAAAAAGCTCGGGGTCCTGGTAGGGCCTCAAATAACAATTCTCCTGGACGATCCCTTCGATGAGATACATGAGTTCGGTCTGGACATAGGTTTCGGACTTAACTACGATCTATCGGACAAAATATTCCTGAACACACGATATGCCGTTGAACTTGGCAACAGGGCAAAAGATGAACCGGATCCCTTCTTTGAAGAAGATCTAAGCTTTAGTATCAACAGTTTTATGTTTGGCGTTGGCTGTCGTTTTTAATTGAAAGTACTTCAATCGTTTTGCCACACTTTTTTGCAGGATCCGTCTTTAGGGTACTACCGAAAAAATCAAACAAAATGAAAAAGTTACTTTTTATTCTTCTTATGATCCTTCAAACATCCGGATCTGAAGTAATATCCCAAACAGCAGAACTTAAGGAGGTCGGTTCCAGAGGGCGGTACACCACCGTCGGACCTTTTGCAATTTTCGATCCCCATCACGAATCCGTTGAGATCTGGACTCCTCCCAACGGGCAAAAAGTCCCTGTTATAGTATATGCTCATGGAGGTGCCGGTTATCGCGAAGACGACCGTGCCCGGATAGAGATGTTCAGGCGAAATGGTTTTGCTACCATCTCCTTTGATGCCTACGAAATGAATAACATGGATTGGAAATTCGTTACCAGAAGGGTTACCAACTCAGGGAAGCAAAATCTCATTTGGGGTGTTTTTAAAGGAGCAGTTGAATATGCAGCAAAGAGTGATCTTTGGGATAGCCGGAATATTTTCCTTTACGGGGGCTCTAACGGCGGACGGATCATTCTTTATGCGGGAAGCGAATTAAAATATAAAAATATCAGGGGTATTATCTCCGAAGCTCCGGCTGCTACCGGCTATAAGCTTGGCGATCTTAGTATTCCTACTATCATTCCCTTTGGTAAACTGGATACCTGGGCGGGAACTTCCGATACAGATTATGTATGGAAGAGGACCTATCCGTCTTCTCCTATCTCCATAGAACATTGGGTAACCGCACAACAGGAAAAAGGGCATCCGGTTAAATTTATTTTCTATGAAAATGCCGGTCATCTGTTATTTGAAGGCCCTTTAGAAAAAGTTACAGTAAAGAGAGGCAATAGCATTTCATTTACCGCTTATCAGGGAGCAGATCCCGAAGCACTTAAACAGTACGAGCGGGATGTAATTGCATTTGTAAAACGCAATATGGTTCAGTAAAGAATTCAGGTCTGCTCCATAAATAAGCCTGCCGAAAGGCAGGCTTAACCCTACAACCCCACTCTCCTACTTCATTCTTTATCCATTATTAATTTTTACTGTTTTTAAATTGAATCTTTTTCCCATCTAAGGTGGCGCGATAGTATTCCTTTTGGTTTATAATAAACAGAAGTTCCCCATACTCTCCTCCCTTAAGACTGGAATCCACACCATATATTTTGTGATCGTATAATTGAACTACTTCTTTATTAGAGCAATGCCCTACTATAATATGTTTTGAATTTATCCGGTTTAAGATCCCGGAGATCTCTGTGTCTTCTAAGTTATCCGTAAAATAACCCCTATACCATATCGGGCCGCTTCTGCCGAAGTAAATTTTAAAGAGATCCGAAGCTCGTAATTGGTTTGTTTCCCTATCTATCGAATTTCTCATTACCATATTGATCTCAGAAATATCATAGCCGTGAGATAGAAACTGAGAAGAAATACCGCCGTGTACAAAAGTGTCGTTCCCTATTTTGATAACCGTTGCCCTGGAACGTATCCATCGCCCCAAAACCGTTTCAGGCCCGTATAATTCGTCATAACTAATGTTCAAGAGCTTTGAGAGGGTTTCATATTTCTTATGAAGATATCTCAGATCACCCAGTAAGACCATGTATTCATGATTTCCCAGTAAAAAATGAACTTTACCATTCTCCTTTTCTGCCTGTTTTTCAAGTTTATAAAGGAACCATAGCATTTCATTTACCTTCGGGCCTCTGTCAAAGATATCGCCTACAATTACCAGGTGCCCGTTTCCGAAGTTCCAGTTTAATTCAGCGTCGATGATGCCATTATTCTTAAATAATTCGATGGTCAGGTCGTATTGCCCGTGGATATCACTTAGTACAGCAACTTTTTCTACTCCCTTATATTCGCTCTTTTCAGGAGTAAAATCGGTTTTATAAGAGTCTAAGGGTAATTCCTTGCTGTAAACCTTTCCGTTTACGATCCCCTTCTCAATCAGTTTGTCCTTTTCAATAAAAATATACGGCCCTTCATTTAGTTTGGAAATATCTTTGTTATCCGTCCCTGCCGGATTACTATTCGATGATTCCTGCCCGTTTAAATTAAAAAGGGTTATTACCAGAAAGGAAAAAAATAAAATCTTTGTTCTCATTTTGATGTTTTTGTTTGTCAGACTATTATAAAAAACCTGCTATTCAACAATTTTCCCTCGTTTGATCACGAATTTTATGTCTTTGGTGCTTTCTATGTTTTCCAAAGGATTTGTATTTAATACTACCAGGTTTGCTAATTTCCCTTTTTCTATTGTACCAATGTTCTTTTCTTCGCCCAGGCCTTCGGCATTAATGATTGTAGCTGCTTTTATAGCAT
Source organism: Leptobacterium flavescens (assembly GCF_010671605.1). Classification (GTDB taxonomy): domain Bacteria; phylum Bacteroidota; class Bacteroidia; order Flavobacteriales; family Flavobacteriaceae; genus Leptobacterium; species Leptobacterium flavescens. Next base: position 224,516 of record NZ_JAABOO010000002.1, on the reverse strand, counting down.
CTATGTTTGATAGACCTGCCAGGGTTAATAATTCTATTTCTCTGTGAATATTTATGATATTATCCTTAGAGATCATATGGTCTGATCCTGCACCAATCTTTACCCCCATATCATATGCTATCTTAACTGCTTTTACCCCTATTTTATAGCGAGTGGAATCTACTTTTTTTCCGTTTTCAGATGGCTCCAGGCCCAGGGTATAAACAAACATCGTAGCATCTAAAATACTGTTATTGGCTTTCATAGCATTAAAAAGACGTTTTACTTCAGCCGAGTTTTTATCCCAGTTCAGGTTTTGACTCTTCTGTCTGTAAGCTTTTAACTCTTCCTGCGATTTAAATGCGTGTCTGCTTTTTAGATCCCCTTTTATAAATTCGTATTGCACCATAGAAGCTGCATGCGACATTACTTCCGAACCTCCGTTGGTAATATCTATCGCTTTTGTAGGTGGTACGACAGCATGAGACCAAACTTTTAATCTCTGACGTTTTGCTTCTGCAGCTACCTTTCTAAAGAGGTCTTTATCAACATTCAGGTACACTTTTATAGCTGTTGCTCCCAAACCTTTTGCTTCTGCCACAACCTGTCGTAAATCCGAATCATGGGTAATCGCAGTCTGCCAGGGCACTTTTCCCGCTGTTGCACCTTTGGCAACTTCTTTTGGTCTTGGGTCGTTTTCAAAGAATTCCGGTCCTGCGATGATCGTTGAAAAGAATACATCCGGCCCCACATCTTCTCCTATCATTGTATTCTTTTTAAGGAGGGTTAACATTCTTCCGTCACCTCCCATATCTCTTACTCCGGTTACACCTTTTTTTAATGCTGTTTGTAAATGTTCCTGAGCATCTTTTAAGGTGCCATGTGTAATATGGACGTGGGCATCAATTAAACCGGGGATTATATACTTCCCTTCCAAGTCGTAAATAGCTGCTACCTCAGGGATTTGCATGCTATTCGTATAATCAATAGCGGTTATTTTATCGCCTTCGATAAAAACGCTTCCTTTTTTACTTGTATCGGAAATCGCATCGATAATGTTTGCATTTTTCAGAACTATATAGTTTTTATTGGTGACTACCGAATCACTTCCCTTTAAAAGCCTGGCCAGGACTTCTTTTGTATGAGCAGATTTGCTGTTCTCCTGAATAAATACAAGGGCTTTCTTCTTTAGATCTTCATTCGGAGCTGCGCTGATAAAAGACAGGATCTCTTTTTGTATTGTAGAAGCATCTGTTAACTTATCCACTTTTACAGTTAAGTTCTTTAGTCCTTCCTTTATTTGTTCCGGTAACTGTGCCGAAACCGATACAGTGACTAATACGGTAATCAAAAATGCTAAAATTGTTTTTCTCATTGCTATGGTTTTTAATACTCTTCTTTTAATGTTTTGTAATTTTATTAGTTGTTGTTTACAACTATTTTGACAAAAAAATACTGTAAATCGGTTTTGAATATTTGTTAGTTGCTATATACAACCATTTGTTACAAAAAAAAGACATTTTTTTCAGATGCCTTATTTAATCAAGGTTTTTAATTATTTGCTTAATGACTTTAGTAAAGATCTCCAATTCTTCTTTTTCTATATTATCGCCCGCCTTTGCAATAATCTTTTCGGCTGAAGCCATTGCTTTAACTTCAGTATTTTTTCCCTTTTTGGTCAGGAAGATGAGTTTATTGCGCTTGTCTTCCCCATAACTCCTTCTCTCTATCAGCTTTTTCTTTTCCAAAGCATCGATCTGTCTGGCAATAGTACTCTTCTCCTTCTTTGCACGTAATGTCAACTCCTGTTGATTGATCCCATCTTCACTCCACAGATAAAACAATATCCGCCACTGTTCAATGGTAATATCAACTTTATTAGCGGATAGATCCTTTCGCAACTCCCCTATTAATAAGCGTTCTGCAACACTTATTAACCTCGGGAAAGAATCATATGCTTTGTTTTCTTTAATAGCTAAATCTAATTTAGTTGCAATATACAACAGTTGCTTTAATAATCACTAAAATCAATCTGTTTTTATGAACAGTTTATATATTGCTTTTGTGGTATTAGCAAATATCAGGACTCGGTTTCCCTCTCCTATTCCCGGCAGGAAGGAGTGCTTTAATCTTTAAACCGATCGTGAAATACGGCATCAAACTTCTTTTTATTTTCTCCTTTTAAATGTTTTTTGGCCAGGCCAAGTATCCCTTCCGGGCCTTTATTTACCCAAACGCTAAGGTTCTTATCATTACCTTTTGATTCGAGCGCCAGCCAGATCCCAACCGGCAGGGCCGCATATTTCTCTCTAAAGGGGGCACGGGAAACTTTTTCCTGTATCCATTTCTTCTGCTCTAAAGTCAACGCTTTTGTAGTATCCATTGTGATGATCTTATCGGTAAAAACGGGTGACAGCTTTTCGAGTGTTTTTTTGGCAATCGGAGATAAGGAATCTCCCTTTGGGAACCATTTAGGCGACATGGAGCGATAAACACCAAAACCTTCATACCAGATCTCCCATAAGATATGCTTTCTAAAAGCCGTATCCGAAGCATAATGATTGGCAGGTATCTCAAAATCATTATCATCCATCCATTTTTTGGAGAGCAAATGTGTGTATTCATGGCTCATAATACGCATGATCCGATCTTTATTGGTACTATCCCCGGCAGATCCGTAATTGTCGTTTAGAGCTGTTAGATCTAAACACATGGTCCGGTCTTTATACGTAAAAGCGTCATCACGTCCTCTGTAACCCAGCAAAACATAGATAGTATCTGATATCCCTAACTTGCCGAAAGGGACATTTATAGAATCCCGCATTGCATCCCATTCACCGGTTATGGATTCTATCAATTGCTGCCATTCCAGTTCTCCTTCAGACAGAGGTCTTTTTAACTCAGCAATGGAATCGCGGTATGTCTTACTTTCCCTTGTTCGCAATGCTTCCAGCCATTCCCGGCTTATCTTCTGATTTTCCACACCGGATCTTACGATAGTTGTAGTTCCGGTTATTACGCGTTCATCTTTTTTATTCGGGCTTTTGCAACTCAATATCAGCAAGATGATGACAAAAGTTACGATCGTGATTTTTTTCATTATTTATTGGCCTTAATTCGGTTATTCTTTATCGGTAAAGATCTTCATGTATTAAGACAATGAAAAAACATAATTGTTACAGTATAACTCATGGTTTTAAACGCGTAGTTTAAGCTTCCATTAAAGCATAATAATAGCAGCTTATCGCTTTAACGAGCTGAATTTTTCTTCAATCTACTTTCTTTCAGGGATTTAAGGATATCCGAAGCCGGAAGATTAGCATATATTTTCTTGTCTTCCTGTTCTTCATAAACAGATAGTTCTATTCTGTTTTTTCGATCCAACTAACAGGATAGGCTTTTAACCCGCCTCTTTCCTTTTTTACCAGGTAAACCTGCTCCGGAAAATCATATTTAAAAAGTACTTTAATACTTCCTTTTTTTTCTCCTTCCCCTAAAAAACGGACTGATTCTTCGTAATGCATTTTGAGGAGGTCTTCAATAGAAACGAAATGTAGCAACGAAAGCTCTTCCTTCCTGAGAAGCCTGACACGATCCCGATCGGATACTGGAAATGAAAAGGTTTCATTTTGAATATTATATACATATTCTGCCGGATTCTTTTCATACGATTCCTGAAATGATTGCTTATAATCGTATTTCTCCAGGTCTATATAAACAGTGTCCTTGATCTGTGCATTTACTGCCAGGGTTATAAGAAGTGCGGATACTACGGTAAAGGTTGTTTTCATATAAATTAGTTCATTTTAGATAAGTTCATGATCATCGGTTTAGTTGTTCTTTACTACAGAAGGATATTCCTTTTCTATCAGGTCCTTTAGCACTTCAATCAAACTCAGATTTGCGCTTAGGGCCTGTAGTTGCCCTCCGGAATCGGCAAAAATTACCGACAATATATTTTCAAACTCTCTGGATGCGAGTAAATCGTTGTAATTGCTTTTATGGGCGGAGGGCGGTACCTGCATGCCGTATTGCAGCAACAGGGCTTTTAAAGGATAGTTTTTTACGAAATAGGGTAATATAAGGAGTTTAAAATCATCTTCTGCATAGCGGTAATACAAGGCGGCTCCGTCTATAGAGGTTTTATAATCGGAGAGTCTCTTTTGTAATTCCGTAGACCGTATCAGATCTATCTGGTCCGATCCCAAAACCCGTTCCATATCCGCTTTTATCGGTGTATAAGGTGGAAACAGGAAAGCGCGGACCATAATGGAATCAAAGACATGGACAGGGATAGCCGCTTCCTGAGCAGCAGTATAGCCCATAAGGGTAATGGTCATATTAAGGCGGCCCTCAATTTGCGAAGCCACGGAAGTGCTGTATTGCAGGTTTTGATTCAATTCGTCATAAATAGTCTGTACAACCAGTTGTTCTTCATTGCGGTCCTTACGCGATTCGTTCCAGTTGTTCAGTTGTAAGGCGATCAGGATCCCGATAACCACCAGAAAGATCTCTCCGATGGCATATAGCAGATATTTACTGAATTTACGTTCTCTCAGTAACTGTTGCCTGATCCTCCTGAAGAATTTTATCATTAGTTGGTTTGTTAGTTAACAGAACAAAAAACAATGGGAGAAATTAAAAGTACAAAAAAATAAGACCTGATCGAACATTTGGAAAACAGCGATCATTTTAATTACATAAGCAAGCCTCACTCAGATTCGTCTATACATTTCCCGGGTTGGTCTATAAAAACCGGCAAGAAAGCCCAATTTTGCAGAACTTTGTGTAGTTTTTAGGTCGGGAAGGATTTTTGAAGATGTCGATAAGCAATTGAAGTGTTAAATTCTACAGTCTTTACGATATGAATAAGATAAACAGGCAGGTTTTAATACATTTTCTGATATGGTTGGCTATAATCTTAATGGCTGTCCTCGACGCTACATTAGAAGATGATGAATCGCCTGTTCTGTTTTTGATTCGTATTGGGGTTGGGATCATTATCTTCTATATTAACTATCTTATCTTAATACCCAAGCTTTTCTTCAGAAAGAGGATCGCCCTGTATATTCTAAGCGTATTTGCATTGATTTATACCGGCGGTACCATAATATATGAAGTAGAACTTTTAGAGCATTTTGATGGCCTCCATGATGATCCGAATCACGAACACCATAATTCCAAAGCCATTGGTTTTTTGGTCTATACTATTTTTATGGTTTTGGGTACCATTACCAGGACTTATAACAAACTGAACAAAAACGAACTGGATAAGCGGGAAATTGAAAGTCAGAAAAATGCGTCCGAACTGGAGGCTCTGAAAAACCAGATCAATCCTCACTTTTTATTTAATTCATTAAACAGTATTTGTTCACTGGCCGTTAAAAAATCTGATGAAACCCCCGAGGCCATTATCATGCTTTCCGGGTTAATGCGTTATATGCTCTATGAGGCAACCGACGAACTGGTCTTACTGGAAAAGGAGATTGCCTATATAGAGAACTATGTAAATCTGCAAAAACTCCGTTTGGCCAATAAAGACAGTGTATCTCTAACCGTTAGCGGAGCTGTAAATTCTCAGAAGATCCCTCCCCTGCTATTGATCTCTTTTATAGAGAATGCTTTTAAATACGGAGTTGATATTTCGGGAGATACGAATGTAACCATTACGATTAATGTCAATAAAAATACTGTTCGGTTTTACTGCCTTAACCGCATCAGTAAAAAGCAACAGAACGATGAGAACTCCGGTATAGGCCTGCAAAACACCAAAAAACGCCTGCAAATGCTATATCCCGATAATCACAAATTATCCATTGCGGAAGAAAATGGTAATTTTATAGTAAACCTCTCTTTAAAGCTCGATTAGAACTATGAAATGCATAATTGTAGATGATGAACCTTTAGCTGTAGATCTGATCGTTGCATATGTTGAACGCGTCGGGAACCTGGAGATCGTAGCCACAACCAACGATCCTCTGGAGGCATTAAATTTGTTGCAGACGGAGGAAATCGAGTTGGTGTTTTTAGATATTGAGATGCCGAATCTTACCGGCCTGGAACTTGTAAAGACTCTGTCTAAACTTCCGCAATTCATCTTTACGACAGCCTATCCGCAGTATGCTCTTGACGGATTTGAACTCAATGCTACCGATTATCTGGTAAAACCCATTCCGTTTCCCCGCTTTGTAAAAGCAGTCTCCAAAGCCAGGGAATTCCATGAGTTAAAACTTAAAGAAAATAACCCTTTAGCCGTACAGGACGATTTTATTTTTGTAAAGTCCGAATATGAAAATATCAAGATCAAAACCACAGATATAACCCATATTGAAGGGCTAAAGGATTATATTAAGATCCACATTCACGGTTCATCCAGGTCTACACTTACTTTAATGAGCTTTAAGGATATCATGGAAAAACTGCCCACTCAGAAGTTTTTGCGTATCCACCGCTCCTACATCATCAATATAGATTATGTAAGCTCCCATCAGAAGAACAAACTAGTGGTAGGGAACGAGCGCTTACCTATAGGAGAGACTTATAAAAATGAGGTCATGAAAAGATTGGGTATATAAAACTCATTCTATCTGCAGCAAGCTTCCTTAAAACATTAAATACTTTCCAAAACCGTGTTCGTCGATACTTTTTTCGGACTGGTATATTAGATTTCTGCATCCGGTACCCCCATTATACTTTTGGTCAGTAATCGCAATAGGCGATAAGCCAACAATAAAAACCACAAAAATGCGAGTGATTAGATGCCAGCTAATGGCACATGTTTGATTGATGACGAGAGGATGGAGAATAAGTTTGGATTGAGCTCCATCCTTTCTTTCAACGATACAGGCGCACTCTGCAACAACACCAATAAACACCGAAGGCATATGACATAAAATTACACTTGAATCAAAACTAAATTTAATTATATGATTAGAAAAGTGTCCAATTTTATTTTCAAACCTTCAGGAAAAAACAATCTGTTTTTTATTTTTTTGTTCACTCCCCTGTTTTTCTACGGTCAGCAGAATTATACGGTCAGTGGTGTGGTGACCGACATTAATAATGGGGAGACCCTGCTCGGTGCATCAGTCTTCCTTAAAGGAACATCCATAGGTACCACCACCAATGAATACGGTTTTTATTCGCTTACGGCTCCAAGAGGCAATTATACCCTGATAATTTCCTATTTAGGGTTTACCACCATAGAAAGGCAGATTGTACTGGATGGTAGCCAGAAAATAAATATTGAATTACAGGAGGACGCCTCCCGGCTGGATGAAGTGGTAGTTACAGCCGAAGAATCTAAAAAGGTAAATCTCCGAACCCCGCAAATGAGTGTTGCTAAATTGTCTTCAAAAACCATAAAACAAATACCGGCGGTCCTGGGCGAGGTTGATATTATCAAGTCCATCCAATTGTTACCGGGAGTTACCAATGCCGGGGAAGGTGCTTCAGGCTTTAATGTAAGAGGTGGAGCCGAAGATCAGAACCTGATCTTGTTGGATGAGGCCATTATTTATAATTCCTCGCATTTATTCGGTTTCTTTTCCGTCTTCAACGCCGATGCGATCAAAGACGTAAAGCTTTATAAAGGCGGGATCCCTGCTCAGTTCGGAGGGAGGGTATCTTCTGTACTGGATATACGGCAAAAAGACGGTAACAGTAAGAATTTTGCATTATCGGGAGGTATCGGGGCCATCTCCAGCAGGTTAACGGTTGAAGGTCCCACATTTAAAGACAGGGGCTCCTTTTTACTAGCGGGTCGGGCTTCATATGCTCATTTGTTCCTTCAACTGGCAGGGAATGACAACAGTGCCGGTTTTTACGACCTTAACCTCAAGACAAATTACAGGATAAACGATAAGAACAGATTGTTTTTATCAGGTTATCTGGGGCGTGATAATTTTAGTATCTCCAGCTCATTTGCAAACAATTACGGAAATATCTCAGCAAACCTAAGATGGAATCACATCTTCAGCGATAAATTGTTTTCCAATCTGTCTATGATCTACAGCAGGTACGATTATAACCTGGAATTGGTTCTTAACGGGTTAGACTGGGAATCGGATATTAAAAACTATAATCTCAAGTACGACTTAAGTTATTTTCTAAATGACAAGTTGCAGTTGAACTTTGGGGCCAGCGGTATCTATTATCAGTTCAATCCCGGGTTATTACAACCTCTGGGTTCTGATTCCGGTATCAACAGACGAAAACTGGATGATAAATTTGCTTTGGAAGGAGGGCTCTATGCAAGCCTGGAGCACAAAATTACCGACAGGCTTACCGCCCAGTACGGTTTGCGCTACAGTGCTTTTAACCGTTTGGGGTCTCAAACATTAAATGAGTATCAGAATAACCTGCCCGTAGTTTACAATGAACAACTGGGTATTTATGAAAGAGGCGAAGCTATCGGTGAAACAAGTTTCTCCAGTGGGGAATCCATTGCCTCTTTTGGGAATTTTGAGCCGAGGCTTGCCCTCTCCTATCAACTTAACGACAAGTCTTCCGTAAAAGCAAGCTATAACCGGACAGCACAATATTTACATCTTATTTCCAATACCACCTCTGCCACGCCGTTGGATGTTTGGGCTCCCAGTGGAAAATTTCTAAAACCACAACTGGCAGACCAATATGCTGTGGGGTACTTCAGAAATTTTGGTAAAGATAAATACTCTATTGAGGCAGAGGTGTATTATAAAACCGTAGACAATCGTGTAGATTATATAGATGGTGCCGATCTGATTGCGCAGAACAATATTGAAACCGAAATTTTAAACGGAGAATCACGCGCATACGGTTTGGAATTCCTGTTGAGGAAAAACACGGGGGATTTTACAGGCTGGATCTCCTATACCCTCTCCAGGGCAGAACAGAGAACCCTGGGAGGTGCTGCAGGTGGTCCCGGGATAAATAACGGGGATTGGTATAAGACCCCATACGACAGAACACACGATATTTCCTTTACCGGGAATTACAAACTGAATGACAAATGGAGTTTCGGAGCGAATTTTGCCTTTCAGACGGGCCGGCCGGTTACCTACCCCAATGGTCAGTTTCAATATAACGGACTTTCCATCCCTACCTATTCCGACAGGAATGCAGACAGGCTCCCTGCCTATCACCGCCTGGATCTGTCGGCAACCTTAACCCCGAGAAAGAACAGGAACCGGAAATGGCAGGGCGAATGGGTTTTCAGTATTTACAATGTGTATAACAGAAGTAATGCTGCCTCTATCTCCTTCGGTCAAAATGAAGATATCGGAGTTAATGAAGCGACCCGTACCTCGATTTTCGGGATCATCCCATCAGTTAGTTACAATTTTAAATTTTAAGAAGATGAAAAAATCATATATAAAAACTGTCCTGAGCTGTACCTTATTCTCCCTTTTCCTTTCCTGTACCGAAACGGTAGATGTAACTGTTCCCAATGGCGGTGATCGCTTGGTGGTCGAAGCTTCCATCATGTGGGAAAAGGGAACTTCAGGGCAGGATCAATCCGTTAAACTTTCAAAATCCACAGAATTCTTTGCCAGCGACCTGGATATTGCAGTAACCGGGGCATCGGTAGTGATCATCAATAATGACACCGGCGATCAGTTTGTTTTTGACGAACAGGGAAACGGTATCTATTCGACCGATGGTTTTATACCGGTTATAGATGTGTCATATACTATGGAGATCATTTATGATGGTAATACCTACCAGGCAACAGAAACCCTGGCTTCCGTTACCGAGATCACTTCTATAGAGCAAAATGAAGTGAGTGGTTTTGATGGAGATGAAATATCCGTTACCTTATTTTACGAAGATCCTCAGGGTGAACGGAACTTTTATCTGGCAGAGTTTATCCCGTCAAACAGCCCCTTATTGGGACTGGAACCTTCCGATGATGAATTTTACAACGGAAATGAGACCTTTATAGAATACGATGACGGAAACCTTGCTGTAGGGGATGCTGTCGATATAAGTTTACAGGGAATATCTCAGAATTTTTTTAATTATATAGAGCTTTTAACCAGTCAGATCGGTGAGGACGGGCCTTTTCAGACCACTCCTGCCAGATTAAAAGGCAATTGTATTAATATAAATGATCCGGACGAAGAGGTTCTGGGTTATTTCAGGCTTAGTGAAGTTGACAGAGCAAACTTTGTAATTAATTAAGGTTCGTTTTAATAATTGGTGTAGTTTTTTATTAGCCTATGAGTTAAACTCATAGGCTTTTTTTTATTGTTATGATAGGCCTTAATTAGTCCTGTTATAGGTAGGGATTCCCGAATGTTTTATGGAAATGATACCGTCGAATCGCTTTGTTGGAATAAACCGGATATTCCTGCCATTCTCCAATTCGAAACCGGTAACAGGTTCAAACAACCATTGGGTAGAAGGGCCCGGTTTTATATTTGACAGATCCAGGAAGGGAGCGTCTTTATCAATATTCATAAACCGAAACTCAATGGCGGTACTATCGTTGTTTTTAAAGGGAACAGTATTGGCTGTCCAATGTTCATAGGCCTCTCCCTCATAGGCAAAAAGACCGAGTGAATAATAATCTTCACCATAGCGTTCTTTTAGATAATGCCCCATAAGCTTATTGTCATATCCTTCAACAAAGCTTTTTTCTATATGACCATTATGAGCCCATATAATAACCTTTGCTTCCGGATATATTTCATCCAGCAACCAGGTCAGGTTTTCTGCCATAAGTTTATCCCTGAGCTGATATCCCTGAAAGCGATCTTCATAACTAAGATCTGTAGATCTGACAAACATATCCAGGGTTCTCCGGATAATCAAATATTCCATGTTGCTGATCATATTTGTTCGTATAAGGGAATCCTTTTTTGTTTGAAGCAACTGACCAATATCGATCGCGTTTTTAATATAGATATCACGATACTTTATATACCCGACAGAATCGTGTTGACGTGAAGCCCGAAACGATTTTTGAAATGCGTACATCCGGTTGGATAAACTATCTGCCATGGTTTTGTCCAAGGGCTCCAATAACCGCTTGAGTTTTATCATAAAATAATCTGAAGAAAACTGAGTGTCATAACCGGTATATATCAACGGTTTTTTTGTAGTACTGCTTTGCTTTATATAACTAAAAAGCGTGTCGACTTCTTTAGCTTTAAAATTTCCAAAAAGGGTATAGTCTCTTAAGTTTTTCGGGGATATGGAATCGATGTCTGTATAGGCCAGGTTAATATCGCCCAGCCCTGCTTCCATAGCCAGGATGTCATATCCCAGTTCTTTATGCAGGTACATCACCAAAGCCGATTTCATAGCATAAAACTCTCCCAGGCCATGAGTACTTTCACCAATCGCAACAATACGCCGGTTTTTAAGTACATCTTTTAATCCGGAAAAGTCATAAGTTCCGTTCGGTTGAAATTCAAGAGTGTTCTTAGTTAACCACTCCGATTGGGATAATTGATTCTGGCTACAGGAGAATTGCACAAAGCCTGCAAGCATAATAATGATCAAAGAGAAATTCTTCATAACTGATGTCGTTTTTAATTTGTCACAAAGATTAAAGCCCAACCGTCATGAAAAAAGTAATTCTTAAGTATATATGTGCGGAAACCCGGTTTCTGGACGTATTTTATTGTTCGGAGATCTTCTTTTTATAGGCCGTAGGGGTCATTCCGGTGATCTTTTTAAAAGCAGCGTTAAAAGATGATTTCGAGCTAAATCCCGCTTTTTCCGATAAGCTGACCAGGGTATATTTTGAAGCATCTTCAGAAGCCATGAGTTGTTTGACTTCCTCAACCCTGTGCATATTGATATACTCGGAAAAATTCATCCCCAGCGTGTCATTGATGTGCTTTGAAAGTTCTTTAGGTGTAATCCCTAATTCCCTGGATAGATCCGATAAACTGAAATTCGGATTGAGGTATACTTTTTTTTCCAGAATACATTGTTCCAACTTCACGGAAATATCTGAAGCAGTTACACCGGAGCCATCACCTGCATACTTAAACCTATTAAAGAATAAGTGCGAACGGGTGAAGCCCCTGAATCCTATCCAATAAATAAAAGCAGCATTTATGATTAAGGTGGCATAATAGAATCCAAAAGTTTCAATACCTGAATGCATTACCAAATCAAACGTATAGAGTAGAATATCGATAAATGTAATACCGATAAATACCCGGGAGAACTGACTAAGCCAGTTTAGTGCCGGTGCCGATTTTGAAGTTACCCTGTCCTTGTTCTTATTTAGAAATCGCAATGAAGCAATCCCCATATAAAGAGTAAAAAACAAAAAGAAATATTCGTGGATCCTGAAGAAATTCGATTCCACCACCACTTGGGTAATACGATAGCTGTTCTCTTTAACGGCAATGGAAAACCAGTACGTTCTCAAAAACAAATAAACCACTGCAGGAGCTAATAAATACCACTCTCTTCTATGATACACCGGTTTATCGGCAGGAGCAGGAAACTGATATTTAATATAAAAATAAAAACCGGGGCCAATAAGCCATTTATAAGGAAAAGGGAACATGTGCAATGGCCGGTAATATTTAAACAGATCCATATCCAAAAGCGCATAGATCAGATTAAAAAAAGCCAGGGAGAACAGGAACAGGAGAAAAAAATTGACAGACTGCGGATTGGTGTTTCTTTTCTGGTTCAAAAAAATACAGAGGATAAAGCCCTGAATAGCCCCAAACAGAATAATTATATTAAAGAGGTTATAGTCTAAACTCAATAGTAGCGGTTTGTCTTAAAAACGGTTGGTTGTTTATTTCCCGGCAATTTAAATATGTTTTACAAATTACCAAATTTATTCGACTGTGACTTTTTCGGTTGAAATCAGGATATAATTGAGTGTTCTTATAGTTCTGTATTTAACTATAACATCTTCCTCTTTCCTTCTATGCTATCTGGTTATAATTATATTCTCTTAATTTGAGGAATATAGCCCCACCCGGTCCAGGCAAGGCTGCAGGTCCTCTCTAGTCTTTATTATTAAAAATGTTCGACTTTATGAAGTTGAAAGAAATAGTTGGGTGGTATCGCAGCAATTCTTGAACTAAAATTACTGTATTATAATGAGATGTTGATATAGAGCAAAATGCACTTTATATCTCCCTGATCTTCTTTATCAGCTCTACATTTTGGGAATGTTCTGCGCTATACGACATTACAAGGGTGCCTTTTAAGCCATCCTTAGCCGCTATAGCAAATAACTCCGTTTCATCTGCCGGGTTGGTCATTCCCTCAAATCGAAAACTATGAACTATTTTAAGATCTTCGGGTTGATATTCCTTTTTGGAATACAAGGCTACGATACAATGCTCCTCCGCTTTAAAACTATCAGTATATCCTTTTCTGGTAAGGCTGTCTACAGCTACTGAAAGGGTGTCAAAATTATCTGTTTCCATTGCTCTTTGCTTACAGTTTCTTCATCTGTCAATTGTACAATCATTAAATGCCCTTTTAAGGTCATTTATAGCCTTCAGTTTCACTATTTCGTACTAACACTTTACGGTTTTCTGTTTTTCTCCCTGGTAAAAGGTACAAACCGTACTGCCATCAGTTCTTTTTTAACTACTTTGTTCTTCTTTTTATGGACCAATACCAGCTGACGAATGGAATTGTGAGGGCCTACCGGAATGATCATCCTCCCTCCCACTTTTAGCTGGTCGATCAGGGGCTGAGGAATGGATTCGGCTCCGGCGGTTACCATAATGGCATCGAAAGGAGCTTCTCCAGGCCAGCCGTTATAACCGTCTCCCCATCTGACCTCAATATTATCGTATCCCATGTTATACAGCTTTTTCTGAGCCCTTAAAGCCAGGTCTTTTACAATTTCAATAGTATATACGGAATCCACAATTTTGGCCAGGACAGCTGCCTGATATCCGGAACCTGTACCTATCTCCAGCACCTTATGGTCCTGTTTTAATCTCAATGCCTGCGTCATAAAGGCTACGATATAGGGCTGGGAAATGGTCTGACCGTTCCCTATGGGTAACGGGCCATCTGTATAGGCATATATTTTCATACCTTCGGGAACAAAAAGGTGCCTGGGAACCTTAGACATGGCCCTTAAAGTAGCAGGGCTTACAATACCCCTTGCTTTGATCTGTGCCTCCACCATCAGCTTTCTCTTAGCGATATAATCCTCCTGACCAATAGCAGCACCCGTCATTAAAAAAACACATATTAATATACCGGCAATTCTGCTCATGATCAGGCTTATATACGTTGCTCTATAAGTTACGAAACTATTGGTACAATTCCTTCTTTTAAGGGGGAGTTTTTGACAATTATTGATGCTATATTTAAAATCTTATTAGTTTTTAACATCTTTTGGAACAAAGCTTGATGCTATATTTAAGTGGAAAACCTAAAACCCTGATGAAAAATGAAAAGGCTAATTGAATGGTATTGGAAGATCCGTTCTTCCGGGGAAACATTGGCGGATATTGATGAATTTTACGGAACAATCGTGTCAAAAATGCCCTGTGACCAAAAAATAGATTACTGCAGATCCCTGGTTTACCGAACCGAAGATGATCTTAGATATTGCGAATGCAAACTCCAAAGAATAAAGCTTAAACAATTGTTGAGAGCTTCAACACTGGAGTTAAAATACCTGAAAATGGCTGCTGCATAGAATACAGCCCTGCGCTGATCTGCCTAATCAAAAGACCCGTATCCTAAGGAATACGGGCCTGATCAATTTTATACAGTTAAGCGGTCTAAACCCGCTATTTTATCTTCTATTGCTCTTTCGTTATCTCTTTAAGCATTTCACTCGCATTCTTTCCGGTGGCACCTTCAGGGTCCATAGAAAGCGCCTTGCGGTAATACTCGATCGCTTTTTCTTTTTGTCCTGCTTTTAAATAACCTTCGGCCAGGCTGTCCCAGGCATTGGCAGAATCCGGGAATAATTGGGTAACAAAAGTAAAAACCGCAACTGCAGTCTCATGGTCACCTCTTCCCAGCATATCATAGCCGGTCTTATTCAGTTCTCCCTCGAAATCAAAAAACTGGTAAGCCGGGTCATTTATCATCCTTACCGCTTCTTTCTGAAGTTTTTCCATTTCCCCTGCTAGGTACAGATCGGTCATATATTGCATAGGATCAGTTATATACTCAGAATCCGAGAAAGACAGGCTAGCATCGAGAACCGGGTCTCTGTTTTCCTTATAATCCTCAAAGCTCATATCGACGGCTATTTGCGGAGCAGTCCAGGGTCCGTTTTCCCATTGTGGCTTGTCCTGCCACCAGGCAAAGGATAAGAACATGGGGATCTTACTGTTCGGAAGTTCTACCCGTCTGTTATCACCATAAAAGTTGATGTTCTCACCCGTAGGCTCTCCTATAAATATGGCATTCGTATAATTATCAAACTCGTTAACCAGGTTCTGACAGGCAGAAAAAGTTCGCCTTCCGATGATCACATACAGCTTCCCGACCTGATTTATTTTTTTGGATTCAATAATACGGGTAATAACAGCTTTGTTTTTATAGTTGTTTCCACCTCCATTCAGGCGTACATCTATCACTAGCCGTTCTACATCGTTATTTGCTATAAAATTGAAGACTCTATCGTAAAAATCCGGAATGTTTTCCGAAGGATCATCCTGTATCTGACTGTGTCTTACATATACTGTTTTCTTTTCCGGAAGATATTCGTAATAATATATTTTATCAAGGTTCTTAAGGTATAGAGGCGTCTTATCCTGCTTGCGCGCATCCAGCCAGTCACCTTCCTGCTGAACAAATCCGTATTTTATAGGAGCTCTTTCATCAGCAGACATCACCTTCACCGTCTGTTTAAAAGTTTCAGTCCCTTTTTTCAGGCTAAGCTCAACATTATCTGACAATTTATCGATCACCCCCTGTGCATGCAGTATTTCCGGACTTATCATATACCGTAATCCGTATGCCTTAAAGAACTGATCGTTCTCGGCAGGTACAACGGGGTAAACAGCTTTTAGCACATCCTCAACAGGAACGCCTGCAACAGCTGTTACTTTTGCTCCCAATAACTGTTTGTAATCTTTGTGCACTCCCTGTACATAGATCCCATCTTTAAAATAGTACAGATTAAGCGGCAAACTATGGAATTTCCCCGGGATACTTCTGAATCCGAGAGCCGTATGCCCGTATTTAAACGAAGAAATAATCCTGGCTAGGCCTACAATTATTTCATGTTCTTCTAAAGACGGAATGGCTTTGGATAACTCACTGACTGATTTATCAAAATCGGATGCGGTGGTTTTTTTAAATAAAAAGGAATAGTCCGAATGTATCGTATTCTGAAGGAATTTAAGATCGTCCTGCCACTCTTCGGCAGATTGCATGTTTTGTGCGGTCGCCTGCATAGCAAAGCAACAAAGCACCATAATAATTAGTTTTTTCATTTTGACCGGTTGTTGAATATATTATAAGGATATAAATTGTCCTGAAATGTTACACCTATACAGGCATAACATTGACTTATTAGCCTCAAAAAATCAGGCCTTAAGTTGTTTAACTATAAAATATAGTGAATTTATCCCATAAAGGAGGAATCTCCATATAAAAACAGCACTAGTCAAAAGGAAGCAGATCCGGTTTTAAATAAATGGTTCTGGCCGCTTTGGAATTAAAAATATCAAAACTGTAATGACTACCGATCAGTTTTTTAAAGTTGTTTTTTAAGTCCGGGAACTCGCTAATAAAATCTTTAAAATTATCTGATCCTGACCGCTGCATAAAATGATCAACCGCCCTGATGGAAGCGATAGTCAGGGTTGTATTGTACTTATCTTCAGCTCCCACAAAACTTACAAAAGCTTGTAGCTGTGCCTGAATGTTTTTTTCGGCTTGTTCAATTCCGTATTCCTTAATATGTATCCATGCCAGCCTTAAGTGTGCCTCGTGACTAAAATCTAACGGATCCAATTCACAGTTCGCAAACTGTTTTTCGAATTCCTTATCTGTTAATTGAAAATGCTTTTCCATTCCGTTGTATTATACTGTTTTAAGAATACAAAGTAATGGAGCAGCAGCCTCTTTCTCATTTACATTTGTCGATAAATTGTTTTCGGGCCCGGCTTAATTGAGTGGGTGTTATTCCGAGGTAGTTTGCTACATAGTAATGCGGGATACGATTGATCAGATTCGGGTATTCTTTAAGGAAGAGTTCGTATTTTTCCACAGAGCTCAGATTTAAAAGCGATACTAATCGCGACTGTAGCTGATCATTCAGCTTTTGAAATTCCCTGGTGATGATTTCTGTAATCTCCCTGTCTTTATTGACCCAGGACATAACTTCCGCATAATCGGCAATAGAAATCTCGCAGTCTTCCATCGCCTGGATGGTCATCGTCATACTTATATTCGGAATATAGCTCCCAATAATCACATCGCCTTCCTGATAAAAATGAGTGGTTATTTCATCGCCTTCATCATTATAAACAAAACCCCGCATCACCCCGCTTATCAGTTTCCCTATTCGAGTACACGGCTTCCCATATTCAAGAAAGACATCCCCGTTTTTGAGGTATTCGGTTCTGTGTAAAGATTCGTCAAGGGTGCTCCTATGATCCATAAGGTTACAATATTCAGTAGTACCGAAGGTACATAAAATTGAGACTTGGGTTCTCTATCCTATTTGAGGTTTTCTTTAACTTTCATTATCCTGTCGTACGATTCCCTGATACGTTCTTTACTGATCTCCCCCTTCTCTACCAATTCTATGATATGATCTACGGCTTCCTTAGGGATCAGTTCATCATATTCCAGGTTATTACCAAAAACCAGTACATCCACACCGGAATTGATCGAATTTTTAAGGATGGTCTCCGTATCGTAAAGCTTATTCACAGCTTTCATCTGCAGATCGTCCGAAAATATCAATCCCCTGTATTTCCATTGATCCCTTAAAATATCCTGAATGATCTTTTTGGAAAGGGTAGCCGGATAATCAGGATCGAGTTTGCTGTTAAAGACATGAGCCGTCATAATACCCATGCGGTAATCCATCTGACTTAAGCTTTTAAAGGGTTGAAGCTCTTCCTCCGACCAGTAGGCTGTAATATCTGTAAATCCTTCATGCGAATCGGAATCCGAGCTGCCATGTCCCGGAAAATGCTTTAAGGTAGAGATGATCCCTAAAGAATCATGTACCTGTATCCATTCTTTGGCATGGGTGATCACCAGTTCGGCATTGTCTCCGTAACTTCTTTCGTATTTTCCGATCACGGGGTTCTGCGGATTAAGATCTATATCCACTACAGGTGCAAAATTTACATTAAAGCCCATAGTCCTTAAATTATGCGCATTCAGCGAAGCGTAATAACGTGTGGAATCGGGATTATTGATCTTTCCGAGATATGCAGCAGAAGCAATTTGAGGAAAGCCATATTTGGGTTTAAGCCTGTTTACCAATCCTCCCTCCTGGTCTACCGCCATAAAAAGCGGAGTTTCCGACCGTTGCTGGAGATCTGAGATAAGTGACCTTAGCTGTTGCGGGGATCGTATATTTCGGTTGGCAGATCTGCTTACCAGGTCGTAATCAAACAGGATTAACCCTCCCACATAACCACTGTCTATCTGATTGAGGATCTCCTTATCAATACTATCTACTTCCATTCCCCTGAACCCGATCATGATCATCTGACCTATCATTTCTTTTAATTCGGGATCAGCAGATCGCTCTTTATCCTTCCCACAGGAGAATATCAATATACCCAGCAGTATTACTATAAGCTTTTTAAACATCTTTTGGATTTAAGTTCCCGTAAATTTATGTCTTTTCCCATTTAATCCCTTCCGGCAATACCTTTAATTGCCATGATATTGAAGAAATTTAACGGTTATTCCGATTTCGGAGTGACACCTATACTAAATTACGTTTCAACTATCCCTTTCAGCTCAATTTTCATCAAATAAAAAATTATTTCATTAAATTCTTCTTAAGAGAATGCTTATCAGTACTTTATAAAAATCGAAGAATAATTCCATTGCATAAAAGATGAACAGTATGTCATAAAATCAGAAAGTCATTCTAACAAAAAAGGAACTATTACGAAATAGTTCCCTTTATAAATTATTCTCCCACAGTAAATAGGTTCTGATACTCTTTTGAACAGTTTGTTCCTTAAATAGCTTCCTGTAATAACCGGATCTTATTATGTAAATCGGTATTTAACTCTTTATCTGCAATTCCCTCTTCAGAGAAGTTGTTATGGAAAGAAGGCAGGGAAAAATCGGCAACGATATTTCCTCCCAAATGTGGAAAGGATGTTTTAGCGGTCTGAAGCACCGTAGCTCCTCCCCTTGCTCCTGGAGATGTTGCCATTAATAACATGGGTTTGTTCTTCCATACTTTCTGATGGATCCTCGACAACCAGTCGAATGCATTTTTAAAGGCGGTAGAATACGAACCGTTGTGTTCCGCCAGGGAAACCACCAGGCCGTCTGCAGACGCGATCAATTCGTTAAACCTGTGTGCATCTTCCGGAATACCATTATCCTTCTCTTCATCTATCCCGTACAGAGGTAAGGCATAATCATTCAGATCTGCAACCACAACTTCCGAATTATCTATTTGCCTGGCTGCATAGGTTGCCAGGGTTTTATTGATAGAACTTCTGCTATTACTTCCTCCAATGGCTACTATTTTCTTCATTTTTGTTCTCCTTTTAATTTTTTGATTAAGTTTTTTAAAGTTTCTGCTTCCTGCTGACTGAGGTTATTCTTCATAGGTTTATGGAGCGCTTCAACTTTCCTGTTCAGTTTTTTTAATAATGCTTCTCCTTCCTTTGTTATCACTATATCCATCTTTCGCCGGTCGTCCGGACATAGCGTCCTTTCTACTAAACCTTTCGCTTCCAGCTTGTCGACAATACGCGTAACATTACTGGAGCGCTGTACCATACGATCCAGGATATCATTTACCGAAACAGCTTTTCCCCTTGCTCCCTTAAGTATTCGCAACACATTAAACTGAGGTTCATATATCCCGAATTCCTTTAGCTCCCTGGATACTGAATCTGTCATCCAGTGACCTGTTCTGATAATTTCGAAAACAGCTTCGTAATAAGAATTCATTACACCTACATTATTTGTAGGTACAAATATATTAGGTTATTTTAAATAATACAAATATGTACTATCTGTCTTTACAAATTAAACTGAAACTGACTTCTATCCTGCTTTAAAACCTGTAACCCAGTCCGATACCTAAAGCTTTAAACCGGGCATCGTCTACCGGAGAAAGGATATCGCCAAAAATAAGAATGTTATCATTGGCCCTGTCGGTAATTTCAAAGGCATACCTGGCTTCTATAAAGATCCTTTCCGTAATATCAAAACCAAGGCCGAAACTCAGATCTATACCAAACGTTCGAAAAGGATCTCCGAAGGCATTATCGTCGAGCAGTAAAGTAGCCTGCGGGCCTGCCTGAAGGTTGAATCTTTCCCCCAGATAATACTTAAACAATAAAGGGATATATAAAAACTTACTATCCGTTCCATTCCCATAAAGTACTTCCGGTTGAAAGCGGAACTTTTCATTAATATCTATCTCTGCTAGTACTCCCAGGTAAAACCCGTTCTCTGTGTCTTTAATTTCAAAACCACTTGTATCCAGTTTTCCCTCGGTATACAGATACCCCGCCGTAAGACCAAATTCTACTTTCTGGGCATTTGAAATAAAAAGGGAGCCCAGAATTGCAATAATGCTGATTGCCAGTGTTCTCATAATTGTATTGGTTGTTTTTGTATAAGATGCCGGATCAGGAAAATGGTTGCTCTTCTGTGAGAAATTATATGGAAAACCTCCCGAAATTAAAACCTGCTCTTCAGGGTGTTCTTGGTCACTTTTCCCAAAACGTTTCTGGGAAGTTCCTTGTTGATAAGGTATTTGCGGGGAACTTTATATGAAGGCAGGTAGCTTTTAAGCCAATCCGATAGCTGTTTAAAGTCGATCTCATTTTCCTCTGTCACAATACAGGCTGCTACTATTTCTCCCCATTCGGGCTCGGGGATCCCCACCACGGCGCAATCTTTTATAAGTTCGTGCTTTCTAAGAACATCCTCAATCTCCAGGGCAGAGATCTTATATCCCCCCGATTTAATAATGTCTACACTATCCCTTCCGAGGATCTTATAGGATCCCTCATTCAGCACCGCTATATCTCCTGTGATAAACCAGCCGTCCTCCGTAAATGCTTTCCGGGTAGCTTCTTCCTTTTCCCAATACTCTTTAAATACACATGCGCTTTTCACCTGTATTTCTCCTGCAGTACCCTCTTTTACGGGTTGGTTATTCTCATCTACCAGGCGAATAGAAACTCCGGGCAGAGGTAATCCTACATGCCCCGGCCTTCTTTCTCCTCTGTACGAATTAGAGAGTCCCATTCCTATTTCTGTCATCCCGTAGCGCTCCAAAAGGGTCATTCCGGTAATTTCTCTCCATTTTTCAAGTACAGGAACAGGTAATGCCGCCGAGCCGGAAACCATTAATCTAAGCCGTGATGCAGCTTCAGACATCCGGTGCTTCTCATTAGCGCCGGAAGCTTCCCAAAAGGCAATTAATTTATAGTAGATCGTAGGCACGGCCATAAACAGGGTCAGTCTTCCTGAACTGATGACTTCCCATACCTTCCCGGCATCAAATTCCGGTAGAAACTCACAGCAGGCACCTGTCCACAACGCACAACTCATTACATTAATAATCCCGTGAACATGATGTAGGGGCAGGATGTTCAGGATATGATCGTCCTTTTGCCATTCCCAGGCATCTACCAGCGTACTGATCTGCGATTCAATATTGGCATGGGTGCTTACCACTCCTTTCGGTTTGCTCGTAGTACCACTGGTGTACAGGATCATGGCCCTCCTTGTGTTTTCTATATCGGGTAAGACAGCAGAGGCTTCTTTCATAATCTCATCTATCAGAAGCAGGCGTATCCCTATCTCTTCTTCCAGGGGCCTGAGAAAAGCTTCGTAATCCCGATGTGTTATAACAATTCGGGCTGCCGTATCCTCCAGCACATATTTAATAGATGGCAAAGGATGTAACACACAAAGAGGAACAGCAATCCCTCCCGCTGCCCAAATACCCCATTGTACGGCAGTGTATTCGAAGGAAGGCGGAACCAGAAAAGCAATACGTTCTTCTTTCAGATCGTCCTGTCCTGAAAGTAATTGGGCAGCAACATTCCCGGAGGATCTTAAAAGTTCATGATAACTAAAGGATCTCCCGTCAGAGACAATAGCTTTTCGCTCCCCGTATGAAGCGGCTTTTTCTAATAGCTTGATCATCGGCTAAAATTAAGAAAAGCATTTGGCAAATTGCAACATAAACACGGAAGAATATCACTATTTCCTTTCCTGATCTCTCTACTTCCAAAAACAGCTTCCAACGTTATAATCAAATTGGAAAAGCACCTCGAAAACTGCTATAAACATTGGTGTTTACGTCCTATGAACCATGTTTTTTTTAATCTGAATTTTCCGCTTACATTTAATTGAAAAGCAGGGTTTTTAGTTGAAAGTTGATGAAATATTGACCCTGAATTAAAAAGAGTAAAATGAGTAAAACAGATTTGGTAAAAGTGTACAATTCTCAAAGCAAAATGTACAAAAAAGGGTTTAAAACTTTTCTAAAACACACGGATCAGAAAGTGAAGCTATTAAAATGGCTGGAATCGTATATAGAGGCCTTACCTCAGCGATATCAGTTTATCGATGCAGGAGCCGGGACCGGAGAGCTTACCTCCTGGGTGGCCCGTTACTTCAATTCTACACTGGCCATTGAACCCAATGAATATTTACGCAGAGAGTTTCGCAAAAATTTCCCCCGTTGTCTGCTCTTACCCGGCTTTATAGCCGAATCCAAAGTACCGGCGGCAGCCGATCTGGTACTTTGTTCTCATGTGTTTTATTATATAGATCCTGCCCTGTGGATGCTTAATCTTGAAACACTCGCATCCTGGCTAAAACCCGGAGGCGTTGCCCTGATCATTCTTCAGAACGGGCAAACAGATTTTAATAAGATGTCCGGGCACTTTCTCAATAAACACGCAGATCTCAACTCTCTTGCAGATCTGTTTAAAAAGAGACACGGAAAAGCCTTCTCCCTGAAGATGGATACCATATACGCTTATTGCACACCTCCCGATATCTGCTCCGCCTATATGGTTACCGAGTTTATGCTTAACCTCCACCCTATTATAAACCCGCCGGTACGAAAGGATGTCAGGGCATATATTGAGAAGAACCACCTCAACCCTCAGGGAACCTATAGCTTTCATGCCATCAGGATATCCTGCAAATTCGCAGGAAGCCTTAATTCAGGTGAGGAAGTCTTCTCCATATCCGATCCATCGAAGAGCTTCCATAAAACTTCCTCTTTAAAAACTCCGGCAGTATGTGACGCGGTTTACTGTTAAACTTTTGTTTACAGCCGTAAATCAGTGTTTTATGCCTTTACTTTTCTAAAAAAAACAGCTAAATTTATTATTGATTATTACCATCGATTAAAATTGCTATAACTATTAAAAATTAACACTATGAAATTGAAAACACACACTTTTGTTTTTGTATTAATCGCATTGATCAGTTTAACAACAGTAAGGGCACAGACCAAAGATAAGGGGCCGTGGTGGCCGCATCCTATCTGGGGAGCCGGTGATCAGGCCGGAGCATCTAACTGGATCACTCCCGAAAAAGTCCTCGAGGCCACAAGTCTGGTTAAAACCGGGAAAGTTTACGAACTGGGGCAGGTATACGAGACCGGGATGCCACTATTCGGCGCCCGCACCTACGAACTAAGAAGTCCCGGGGCTCCGACAGGTGGGCCTTTTGGAGAGAACAAGCTGGTTTACAACGATGAATTCATAACCACAGAGATCGGCCAGGTCGGGACTCAATTCGACGGTTTAGGGCATATTGGTACACGCCTGAAGTTTGATGATGGTAAGGAACGTGATGTCTTTTACAATGGTCATACGGGAGATGAGATATACAGTCCTTATGGTTTAAAGCAACTGGGAATTGAAAATATAAAACCTATTATAACCAGGGGTTATCTGATAGATATTGCAGGTTATAAAAATGTTGAGGCTCTCGATCATAGCTATGAGGTTACTCTGGCTGATGTAAAAGGGGCTATGGAAAAGCAAGGGATCAAAGAAGCCGATCTTAAAAACGGAGACGCGCTGTTCTTCAGATATGGCTGGTCGAAGTATTGGAATAACCCGGATAAATACAATACGAATCCTCCCGGGATCGGTATGGAAGTAGCCCGTTGGCTGGCATCCAAAAATGTATCCATGATCGGATCTGATCAGTACGGGACGGAAGTTGAACCCAGCTCAGTACCCAATGCGGCCTTTCCTGTGCATCAGTTCCTGATAAATCAACACGGTATTCTGAATCTGGAAAATCTCACCTTCGACAGTCTTGCAGAGGACAGGGTCTACCAATTCATGTTTGTTTTCACCCCGGTTCCTTTTAAAGGTGCAACGGGATCTCCGGGACGCCCTATTGCTATCCGATAAGTATATTTAAAAAATAAGCCCTGTCGCCGTCGGGGTACAGGGCTTTTTCACACATTGCCACTTCAATGGTTTTGGAATAAATCACGTGTGAAGGATTATAAAAACTCGTGGTTTCTCAGTATTTTAAAAATTAAGGACCTGTACCAGGGGCTTAAATCACAACAAAAATGGTTCTCCGCTACAGGTCCTCTACAAAAAGAAGAATTCGTAATTATCTCGAAATTACACATACAATTAATTTTCAAATCAAATCTTCTTTTTGCCCTCCAATAAACATCCTACAAAACGATACGTCTTTTTTTCCATTACCAAAGAAAGTGTATATCAGAGTTCCGATACCTGTTCCAGTAAAATAGAGATTATGAAAAGCGTAATAACCAGATACAACCCTTCTTTACCTTCTTTTTCTCTCAACACCCTGTGTGTGCTCCTGTGATAATCCTGTCAGGAATAAATATTGGCAATCAGAGACAGAGCGCAGAAAATCACTTTAGCGATGTTCCAGATCATTTTGCAAATGCTATGAACCTAAAATACTACAGAATACTAATCGTTTTGACAGATTTTCATCAAATACAATTCTGTTTCACGAAATCATTTTCAGAAGGTTGATTATCAAATGTTTAAAAATAAGACAGAGTGATTTTATGTCATGAAAATACATAGGTAGTCTATCAACTGTAGAATTTAAAGGAGGTCGCTGGAATGATCACGGGTTTTCCCTGAAATAATCTCTCATCAATGCCCTAAGTTGGTTATTGGTCATACTATCTGTTTTTTGCACGGTTCTGATCTTAGCGGCGATTTCTCTATATGATTCTTTTAATTCTTTATCCAGCTTCTGATAGGTTTCTGCCGGGCCGTAAATAGCAATCACTTCTGCCGTTTTAAGATAATCGATAACTCTCTTAAAATAATCTCTTAACTGGTGTTTCTGACGTTCCAGGTATTTGCTGTCCTGAACCACATCCTGAGGCCCCCATTTAGTCTTTGATCGGGAGCCACCGTGTACACGATAATTTTCCACCCCGGAGAGAACGGTTATAAATTCTTCCTTTCCTTTATTGATCAATAATAGGTGTGCCTTTTCTTTATCTATCCAGACCCCTGCTTTTTTCATTTGTTTGGTTTTATTGTTTTAAAATATTCTCATGTTCAATTTTAATAAGAGATCTTAGCCGTATCGGGCATCACCAAAAAAGGTATCTTCACATGAAACCCGATAGAGTCTACATTTTGTTTTAAAAGGAGACGCTCAAGAAAAGAGTGCTTTCTCTTCATCATTGCAAGCATATTAAAATCGTTATCCCTGATATAATTGTGTATGGCATCGGGCATAAGTTGCTTGTGAATTTCCTTAAAATGATGATCTGTTTCCTCAAGGCACTCATCGAGAAATTCTCTGTTAGATTTTTGTTTTTCCGTTAATTCCCTTTCACCAACAACATGCAATACAGTAATCTTTGCATTACGGGCTTTAGCCATCCTGATCATCGGTTTTAACTCTCTTCTTTTGTAAAAGGTCATATAATCGGTTGGAAAAAGTATTTTTTCCAGTTCATGGAACATGCTCTTTTCGGGAATTACAAGGACAGGTACTTTAGCTTTACGGATAGTGAACACCGCATTAGTACCAAGAAATATCTCCTTTGAGCCTGTAGCTCCCTGGGTGCCCATAACTACGAGGTCTATCTTCTCTCTTGCCACTACTTCATTGATCTCGTCGGTCAGAAGATTAAAAGCGGACAGGCATTCATATGAGTGCTTGGAGTTGGAATAACGCTCCTTTACGTTCGTAAGTGTCTTTTCCAGCCCGGCAAGTGATATCTGCCTTAGAGCATCCGGAGTACTGTACATGGCAACCCCTCCCATAGTATAATCCGTTCTGTAAAAATGAGGGATATAAGTATGGAGGAAATAAAAAGTACACTCCTCATCCTTAAAAAAATCCAGAGCGTAGCAAACAGCATTCCAGGCATTAGATGAAAAATCGGTGGGTACTAATATTTTTTTCATGATTTCTTTATTCTTTTATTAAAATTACGGATCAGGTTCTGCTTATTCCATGATAATTATCAGGCAAAGAACATACTTCAGGTATCCCTGTTTAGTTGAAGGGTTTAATCTTCCTTACTTCAGGCAACCTCATTTCTAAAATAGTAGATATCAGCGACTTAAAAAATGACAAATGTCATAAGGCCCTCCCCGGGTAGAAAAGATAATGGGAGAGAAAACATAAGCTTTATATCTAACGATATCCATCAGACACAAAGCAAAGAGATATTGATCCACCTCTGTAAATAGCTGTTGTATTAAACAGCTCTAAGACGGTAGTAAAACATATTCTAAACCAATCGGATTTTAAGCAAATGCGGGTAGCTCGTATTTCGGACGGTCATCCTCAAACTCAAACAGTTTGGAGTAATCCATTACATTTGGAACCCCGTCAAGTTTGCATAAGAACTCCACTACCGCACAGAGCGCGTTAAATAATAATTCTTTGTCTGCGGGGTCCTTTGGTTTTTTAGCATTAAATGCCAAAGGGATCTCATATCCGCAAGCGGTAAGGAACACTGCTTCAATCTGAAGTAGTTCCGAGGGAGAATAACCGAATACCTTTCTTCCGAAAGCTTCATTTAACTGTCCAATATAACTCAGTTGCAGGGAGCCGTGTCCGTTTGTGAGATGGGTCCAGGTGGTCGTATTATCGCAGATATTCCCCACTGCACAACTCATCCGGCACTCCGGATGTAAAGTATTCGTGTGAAAGGCTGTATATAGTTTGCTTATAGCGTTTTCCAGTCGTTGTGATATTTTCATAGCGTATTTCTTTAATCAACACTCTAAATTACGCATAATTTGCTAGTTTTCTATTAAATAATATACAAAAAACATGTGAGTAGTGAGTACAAAGTATTAAGTCCCGATAGCTATCGGGATGAGAAGGGTGTCACTTCGAGCGCAGTTGAGAAGTTGGAATTTGGTTGTTGCTCTTTCGTCAAGACTTCAGAGCACGTTGTTAGTTGTTGGTTGGTGGTTGTTAGCGGTCAGTATTGTCCCCTTGAGGATTTCGTTCTCCCCTGGAGGGGAGAAAACAAGAGGGGTACACGAACCACCCCGCCTACCTAGAGGTAGGCACCCCTCCTTTGAAAGGAGGGGAATTTTGTATATCTCCTGCTTAAAAAAATTCCTTCCCTTAAATAAGGGAAGGTGGCTTTAACACAGTTAAAGACGGAAGGGTTAAATCTGCAGGAAAAAGTATCGAGAACAGTTATAAAGGATAAACACAAAATTCGATTCTCGATACAATCCCTTTGGGACCACTCGAATTGACAAATTTTGATTTCACTCATTTGGGATTTGATATTTCTTCATATATGTGGTAAATGTGAAAACACAGCAGCTTAAACATTCTCTGAACAACTATCCTAGCTTAAATTATTTATCCGATCTTGTATATGAAGGAGTTTGATTTTCTTGCTAATATAATCCTTGTCGAGGCAGTCCAATCTGAATGCGACCTCTTCTTTATAGGTGGGTTTGGTAGGGTCTTCTCTTTTGGTTTCCCTAAATGATAAAACGTGCTTTTCTATGGTCGGATCAAGGAATAGTCCCAATCTGGATTTACATGAGTTACAGATCGTATAACCATATAATTCTTCGAGTTGGTTTTTGGAAGTATCTCCGCATTTATAGCATTGTTCCTGAGTTTTTTTCATCATTCAATTTTTATTAGATCCCTATATTTCAAAAATACGATTTAGTTGTTAATTAGCATTACGTAGTGAGTCCCGATAGCTATCGGGATGAGAGAAATGTCAGTTCGAGTTTTTTCCGCAGGAAAAAGTATCGAGAACAGTTATAAAGGATAAACACAAAATTCGATTCTCGATACAATCCCTTTGGGATCACCCGAACTGACAAATTTTGTTTTCATTCATTTGGAATTTGGAATTTGGAATTTGTTAATTGTTAATTGATCATTGATCATTGCTCATTGCTAATTGCTTTACTCACCTGGAATGCCCTGGAGATATTAAAGCCGAAATGAATATCTCCTTTAAAGAAATCACCTGTGGTTTCGGCAATAAACCCTTTTTCTATCATGGAAACCGCATTGGTAAATATAAGCTGGAATATATGTCCGCCTGTTTCTATATCTACTCCGAAGGCGATGGAATTCTTAACGTCTCTGGATTCGAAGGGGTTCAGATTGTAATAATACTCTCCGTTCAGAGACACCCTCTTACTGATCTTAACCCTGGTCCCTGCCCCCAGAGCAAACATATTGTGAGGATCGTCCGGAGAATTCACCCGATTAAAATGTATAAAAGTCGGTGCCAGTTGAAATGAAAAATTCTGATTGAACTTCCGGGCTATCAGGATCTGACTCGTATAACTAAGCCTTCTTCCAAAAGTAGCATCGCTCTCGTCTTCAAAATCATCTATGGTCTTAATCGTCATACTGCCAAAAAGAGTTGCACTGATGGGAGAAGCCTTTTTTCCTGTTTTCTGTCGAATCAACCTGTATTTGACATATCCATCATAGGTCTTTTCAAAAGAACTTCTTCCGACTGCCAGTGTGAGTCGATCGTTAAAGGCATATTCGAATGCAAAGCGGATATTGGAATCGTCCAGCCCGAAAAACTCATCAAAACCGGAGTTGACACGGTCAAATCTGTGAGAGATCAGGAATTCGAGCACTCCTTTTTTCCTCGTTTCTATAGAATGTCCGTTCAGTAAACGGGTACCGTTAAAGCTTCCTAAAACCAGCTCCGTCCCGTTTGCGGATTCCTTTTCTAAAATAGCTTCCAGTTCCTGCGAATTCGCTGTAAACGAAAGCAGACCTATAATAATGGTTAAGAGAAAATATTTCATGATTTTATTTATATGGTTTGTGGTGTAGTTCAAAACTGACCTTTACAATTTTGGCAATATTATCCCTTACCAATGCAGGGATCTTGATATTGTAATCTGCAACGACAACATTAAAATCTCCGCTAAGGGTAATTTTATCTGCTTCTATTCTAACCTGAGCTTTGGTACTGACTTCCTTTTCAACACCGTGAATACTGAGTGTCCCCGAAATTTCGGTTTCATAAGGGTTCGTATCATTTAATTTTATTTCCGCGATCCGGCCTGTGAACTTTGCCTTGGGATAGATATGCGATTCTACATAATTCTCATTAAAATGCTCCCGCATCAAGGCTTTTTTAAAGGTAAAAGACCGCATTAAGAGCTGTATTGCAAGCTCTCGGCTCTCCGTATCGATCACGCTTAACACCTGGTGGTTATCGGCTTTTATATCCTCTATCAATGCATGCGAATAAAAGGAAATATGGCCGTCCTTAGTAAAATACCTGGTCTGGGCATTAACAGCTACAGTTGCCAGGAAAAAACACAGGCATATGGTATAAAGTTTTATCATGATCTTAATCTTTTAGTATGCATTTAATCATCATCACATCGATCAGGTAGCCGGTACAAACGCCCTTTAAGGTTATTTGCTGCTCTTTTTGTAAGCGGGTTACTTTTGAGTTTTCTTCCGGAAGCATATGGCAAATAATGCCCGATTCCGTTTCATTCCCATACAGGCTTATTACATGGTATTCCATTACCTTCTTTATTTCGCTGATCCTTCCGCTTACCTCTATGATACTTTCGGAGTACTTTTTATTCGCCAGGGCCTCATCCTTATCATAATCCGCTATAAGATTACCGGCAGACAGAATGTAAGTAGCCTCTGCCCTTCTGATATGGGCATAAGGTTTACTGTTGTAAAGCAGGTATATTGTTATTCCCCCAACAAGGAATACCAAAGCAATTAGTGTGATTTTGAGTTTTCTTGAAGCCATATGCTAATTGTTTTGCGCTCCCTGTTCTACCCAGCAACGTATATCGTTTATCTCCTTATCGGTAAGGCTGCCTCCCAGGGGCATTCTTCGCGACTGAGTAACTTCTCTCACCAGGTCTGCAAGGTTGTTAACGGCATTAAAGGTGGTCAGGTCTGGAGCACCGGGCTCGGTGCCATCACCATTGTGGCAGGGCATACAGTTTAGATTGATCAGCGGACGGATTGTTGTAGTATAGGAAACCGGATTTTCACATTGAACATCTATTGGCTCTTCCTCATTTTCCACAAAATTTTCGCAGGAAGCCAGGAACACTGAAAGCCATAGAAATAGACTGAAGAATTGTTTTTTGGTCATGGCCGGATTGTTTTTGACTGTTTCAGGAGTCAAAGTAAGTCCTCTGTAATCCGGGGATCAAATAAAACTTTCCGAAGGGGAAAAACGAGCTTTGAAAAGGAAATTTCCGTGTTAAAATTTCCGCTGAAAAAGGGTCGATGTCATCTTTTTTTCTTCAAATGAAGGACATAGGTGAAATTAAAGCCGAAATGCAGGTTCCCGTCATTAAAATTAAAATTATTGAAGGTCTGAGTACTAAAATTACCTACTTCTATATTTCTTGCATTGGTCAGGTAGAACTGTAGGATCACATCGCTGGCCTCCCAGTTCACTCCTATCGCAAATGCATCAAAGGTATCTACAGCCCGTATAGGGTTGGTGAGATAGTGATACTCCGAAACCACTGCTAAATGATTGTTCACTTTATATCTTGCTCCCAATCCCAGGGCAAACAGATTCTGACGATCTTCCGGAAACAGTAGCGAGCCCCGGTGAATATAGGTTGGTGTTAGCTGAAGGGAGAAATTGGGAGTAAATTTCCGCGCTATAAGCAGTTGACTGGTAAATGATAACCTATTGCGAAAATTATCTGTGGCTGTTATATTCGGATAGGAATCGCTCCGGTAGCTTGCATTCTGAAAAAGGGTAATACTAAAAGGAGCTCCTTTTTTATCTGTTCTTTGCCATATAAGCCTGTATTTCAGGAAACCGTCAAAGATCCCGTCCCAGGTGGTTCCTCCCAAACCAAAACTAAGCCGGTCTGAGACTCCATATACAAGGCCTATTCTGGCGCTTACCTTATCTGCAATGAAACTTTGTGTCCGTCTGTCGGGAATATTCCAGAACCTGCTCATAAACTGCCATTCCAGAACTCCTTTTTTGCGTGTTTCTACCGATTGCCCGATAGCAATACGTGTGGCTTTAAAGGTAGCCAGCGTATAAAGCACAGTATCTTTCTGTTCCTGCTCTATGAGTTTCAGCAGATCCTGTGCGCTCAAGCTGTAAAATCCGCTTAAGAACAAAAGAAGTATTATATATAGCCTGTTATTTTTCATAGGGTATATATTTAAAACTGAATGTCACAGAAATGGTTTTGGCTATATTCCTCGCAAGAATGGGAGGTACTTTAATTTCATAATCTTTGATCCTTAGTTCAAAATCTCCGGAAAGGACATAGGTTCTGCCCGTTTTCTCTATTTTGGTCTTGATCTCTGTTTCTCTGGTAACCCCGTGAATGGTCAATTGTCCTTTTACGATCCGTGTCTGTTCTCCGTTAATAGAAGGATCGAAATCCTGTATCTGTCCCTGGAAGGTGGCTTTGGGGTAAATATCGGATTCTATATAACTCTCGTTAAAATGTTCTTCCATCAGCGACTTTTCGAAAACGAAAGCCCGCATCAGCATACTCACAGCAATCTCTTTTTTGGAGAGGTCAATAATGCTCAGCACCTGGTTATTGGTAGCCTGAATGTTCTCTACAGAGGTATATGAAAAAAACGACGCCTGCCCCTGACGGGTTATGTACTGATCAGGTTCCTGAGCGCACCCGATCCGTACTATCAATATGAGTATTAGCGTAATGGTTTTATTCATTTATTTTTTGGTTAAGCAATACACAGTTTAACAGGATAGCATCTTTTAGAAATCCCTTGCATATACCTTTAAGGAGGACTTTTTGACCTGGCTTCAGCTTTTTCACCTTCTCAATCTGATCGGGTTGCATATCGCACATCAGGCAGGACCACTTATCCCCTCCCTGCAAAAATACGGTATAACGATCATTTAAATAGGTGATTTCGTCAATAATCCCCTGAACCTCAATTACTTTCTCTACATACCGGTTGTTTGCCAGAGGTTCATTTGCTAAAAAAGATGCCACCAGATGCTCCGAACTGATACGGATCTCCGCAGGGGTTTTGATCATATCAACCTCCTTAAAAAATATACGGTACAAGCCGGCATAAAGTATGAGCAAGCCCACAAAAAAAAGTATTGCAATGTTTTTGATCAACTGCTTTTTCATCCCATCAAACTTTTATCTCATGCCAACTCCCTTCAATATGCATTTTAAAACCCATAAAGCAAATCAATTAATGTTTTGCAATATGGGTTTTCTTCGGTAAACCGGGAATACGGGTCTTTTTCATAACAACCAATTCCCACTACAGTGATACAGGATCAACAGATCACTATTTTATTCTCAGTTATTACCGCTACCTAAGGTGGGGGTAGTATCTTCACTCCAATCGGCGGAGGTATCTCCGGTACCATCATAGGCTATACTGGACCCTACTGCGACATTGGGGACAAATCCTCCGGCATCCCAGATACCGGCATCAACGGCAACACTTTCCCTTGCATTCCCTGCTGCTCCCCATTGTACAAAGTCCCTGATGGTAGAAGAATCGGCAAAATTACTGTCGTTTATATACAGTCCGATCGCACCTGCTGCATCCGGGGCATCCAGGTTTACTGCCGAAACCACCAGGAACTCTCCCGGTGCCAGGCTAATATTTCCGCTTATGATATCGGTCATAGCAGGATCGCCAATCCTGAAATAAGCTCCGGGACCGAAGCACAACCAGTAATCGGTCAGATCTACGGGTGTATCACCACTGTTGTAGAGTTCTATCTGATCATCTACGAGATACTCCACCTCATTTATAACAACAGAACGTACCGGAGGAGTAACCGAATTTGCCGCTCCCAGGGTAGGTGTTGTAGTTTCCGCCCAATCTGAAGCTGCATTTCCGTTTCCGTCAAATGCAATACTGTTATCCGCATCAGAAACGACCTCTACAAACTCTCCTGCCGTCCAGATTCCTGCTGCTACCGCAACATTTTCTCTGGGGCTGCCATCGACTCCCCACTGTACAAAATCAGCCAGGGTATCAGGGTCTGCGAAATCGGAATTATTCCTGTAAAGCCCCAATCCTCCTTCGGCCCTTGGCATTGCATATGTAATTACCAGGTATTCTCCAGGTGCCAGGTTTGCATTTCCTTGAAGTTGCAGGTCCCCTATTCTTCTATAGGTTCCCGGCCCCAGGCACAGGAAATAACTGCTGAGATCTACATTGACATTCCCATTATTAAAGAGCTCTACCTCATCACCCAGGTAGGCTACCTCATTGATCACTACGGATGGATTACCCGAAGGCGGGGGCGGCGGAGTTCCACCATCATCATCGCCAGAGCAACTCCAGGCTGCAAAAATTACCGTTAACACTAATAGGTACTTTTTCATCTTATTATGCTTTTAAAGGTTAAATCAGTACCAAAAGAACATATTAAGGCCGGGGATACATAAAAAAAGAGTGTGAAAGGGAAAAACAAGCCTTAAGAGGGAATAATTCCGTTTTCGGGAACAGGTAAAGCGCTTCTTAAATCTGATAATCATACAGTTACAAATTATAGTTTATCTTAGCATATACTATTGAACATTGTCATCCCATAACCCCCGTGTATCATGAAAAAGGACAAATTGTATTTTTTTACTTTTTTAGCGATATCCGTCATATTTATCATTATTGCCGGGATTTCCATCAGGTACTTTATACAGGCCAGTGCCAATCAGTTATTAAACACCCAATTGGAATCGAGTAAGAGAGAGGCCAAGGAGATAGCCAGTCTCATTAGCTATCAACTGGCCAGCGGACTCCCGAAAGATTCCATTATAAATAATATTCAGAAAACCATAGAGAACACAGACCTGGAAACGGGATCAATCAGTATGTTCGATTGGTCGGGGATTGAGATCTGCAACCCGGACATCAAAAAAGTGGGGCAACAGTTAAGCCCTAATGAGTCTTTTGTTTCCGGTATAAAAGACAATATAAGTTCCGAAGATTTCTACGATCTTCTGATGAGCAGG
This sequence comes from Leptobacterium flavescens, assembly GCF_010671605.1. Taxonomy (GTDB): domain Bacteria; phylum Bacteroidota; class Bacteroidia; order Flavobacteriales; family Flavobacteriaceae; genus Leptobacterium; species Leptobacterium flavescens. The sequence goes on along the minus strand of NZ_JAABOO010000002.1, from coordinate 189,954 downwards.
CGCCAGGTGGGTGGTATCCGCGATTTTGGGAATGCAGAACGGGAATCGGAGATCATCTATCTCTATCCGGTGGATAATTCTGATTGGATCATCGCAGCCCATGCCAATATTACCCGGATATACACCCAGATCGACGGCCTGAGGAATACCTTTTATGTCATTTTTACCATTATGGGCTTCTTTATTATCCTGTCTTCGGTTATCATGGTTCGCCTTATCGGAAGTGCGTATGAGAAAAGGCTGGAGCTCAAAAATCAGAAGCTTGAAGATGAGATTATCAACCTGGCCAAATTAAACAGTGCCCTGGAGAAATATCAGCAGAGGGCTATCGATGAAAAACCGCAGATCAATACGGTCGGGAAAAAGACGGAAAAAGGAAAAAAGAGGATCCTTACCTATTTGCGAAATGAGCTCTTACCGGTTCCAACGGAGGAGATCGCCTATATTTTTACCGAGCACACCATTACCTATGTGGTAAATTTTGACGGTAAACGCTCAACTACCAATAACAGCCTGGATGAACTCTTCTCCAATTTAAATGAAAGCGATTTTTACCGGGCCAACCGCCAGTTTATTATTGCTATCTCCGCCATAGAAAAGATCATCCGCTACGGAAATAACCAGCTAAAGATACTGGTGAGTCCCAATTCTGAAGTAGATGTAATTATCAGTAAGAACAAAGCAGCAGAATTTAAACAATGGCTTAATTTGTGAAGTAGTAGTTATGAGTACAAAGTATTGAGGTTCATAGATTATGAATGTTCAATTTTAAATGTTGAATGTTGATGTTTTGGTTGTTAGTTGTTGGTTGGAGGTTGTTAGTGTATAGTCTCTGGAGTTGTCATCTCGAGCGCAGTCGAGAGATTGGAATTTGGGTTTTGGTTGTCACACCTTCACTAAAGTTTGCGCCTCCGCTGGAGCTATGGCGGCACGCGGGCGGTGTACGTTGGTGGTTGGTGGTTGTTAGTGTATAGTTTCCAGAATTGTCATCTCGAGCATCTCGACTACGCTCGATACAGGCTCGTCGAGAGATTGGAATTTGGGATTTGATTATTAGTTGATTGTTTTTAGTTGTTAGCAATTGGTGATTAGCATTGTCCCCTTGAGGATTTCGTTCTCCCCTGGAGGGGAGAAAACAAGAGGGGTGTATCTTAAGTACTGGACACAAAGAATTGAATATTAAGAGGAATGTCAGTTCGAGTTTTTTCCGCAGGAAAAAGTATCGAGAACAGTCATAAATGGCAAACACAAAATTTGATTCTCGATACAATCCCTCTGGGATCACTCGAATTGACAAATTTTGATTTCACTCATTTGGAATTTGGTGCTTGGAATTTGGTTGTTAGTGCATAGTTTCCAGAGTTATCATCTCGAGCATCTCGACTACGCTCGATACAGGCTCGTCGAGAGGTGAAACTCAAAAATACAAATACCGAATCTGAACCTAAAATTCAAATCCGGCATCTGCTTAAGGTGGAGGATCAATCCCTCTCCTCTCTGTTCACCCTTTGATTGATAATTATTTATTGATTATTGTTCACTGTTAATTGCTCATTGCTCATTGCTAAAGCATTTCTCTCCTTCCTCCGTTATCAAACACTCTATAGTACTTCCCTCCTTCTATCATTAATGCTTCCGATCTCCTTTTTGGCCAGCTTTTGCTATAGTCCTTAGGATGGTGAACATCTATTCCTATAACTTTCCCCTGGAACTTGCGATTTACTTTTCGCTGGATCGTGTGTCCCACGATTACCGCTTTGGCATCAAACTTATCCAGTCCGCGTTCTACTTCTTCCTGAGTCAGGTTTTCTCTAAAATAACCGCGGTACCACGACGGGCCAATTCTGGTAGAAACAAGCATTTGTTCCGTACTTTTTGTTGCTTTGGGATAGTAAGCCTTGTAATAGTTCTTTCGTACGGTTTCATTAAGTTGTTCCAGGCTAATGTTTGTATCGGCAAGATCGGGATGAAGGCCTCCGTGGGTAAAAAGATTCCCGTTAATACGTTCTACGGTATTCTTACTGCTCAGCCATCGCCCTATAAAAGAATCGGAGTTATACAGTTCAAATTGCTGCTTTTCCAGAATATTGGAAACTGCCAGGTATTTGTCGGAAGCAGCCCCATAATTCCCCTGAAGGTTCTTTAATTCATGGTTCCCCAGAATAAAATGTACCATTCCGCCTTTCTTTTGAGCTTCCTGTTCCAGTTTATAGATAAACCAAAGCACCTGGGTTGTCGAGAAGCCCCTGTCTACAAAATCGCCTACCAGAACCAGATGTCCATTTCCGAAGGTCCAGTTTAATTCGGCATCAATCACCTTACTGTTGATCAGGAAATCCCTGAAGGTTTTGTATCCGCTTTCAATATCAGATATAGCCAGTATTTTATTTCCGTCATCATAGGTAGTTTTCGGAGTTTTAAAATCTGTTTTCAGGGAAAAATTAAAATCCGTGGCATCGAGTGAAAAATAACTGGTAGCCTCGATCTCGGAACCGATCGGATATTCTTTTTTATCTACATAAAAGCCTTTATCGCGATTTCCCCTGATATGGTTTACGCTTAAAACACTGTCATTTTCAAAAAAGACATAAGGTCCTTCCTTCTCCATGTTCCATTTTCCGGGCCTGTCTGCATAATTCAGGCTCGCCCCCATATAGAGCCCGATCAGAACAGCTGTGATTCCCAATACAAGGATGGTTAGAAATAAATGTTTGAAGTATCTTAATAATTTAGTTTTCATTTTTTAATGTTTTTAAAGGATTGAGTAGCAAACTTAGATCCTGCCTAAGGCCTGGAGTAATAAATGTGATAAACAGACAGTTAAGGAACACAGATAACCCGCAGTTGTATATTAAGGGATTTGATCCCGTTTCTGAAGAGGTTGATCCCCCTAAAATATACGTTTGTCAACTTCTTTGGCTGCCATGTTTTATTTAAGTAATATTGGACATGCAATTTTTGAGAAAAAGATTTAGATGGATATTGATGGCGGGGATCGGAGCCTTGCTGATCGTAATGGAGAATTATGATACCGAGCCTTTTTTCTCCCTGTTTACCTTCATATACTTCATGGTCATATTTTTCTGGATCATCCGGGAATTAAGGTCGCTGATCAGGCTGAGAAATGAAAAAGCCAAAACCGAATTGCTTCACCTAAAAAGTCAGGTGAACCCTCATTTCTTTTTTAATACCCTGAACAATCTCTACGGTTGGGTGGAAAAGGACGGTAAAAAGGCCCAGGAACTTATCCTGAAACTATCGGATATGATGCGATACAGTATTTATGACGGGCAAAAGGATTGGGTTACTTTGGAGGAGGAAATAGACTATCTGAAGAATTATACCGAATTGCATCGTATGCGTTATCACAAGGAGATAGACATTCGGTTTAATGTTAATATAGAAACCGAAGGATATAAGGTGATGCCCCTGTTGTTTATTATTCTCCTGGAGAATGCCTTTAAACACGGAGTAGAAAACCTTAGAGAAAATGCCTATGTTCATATAGAGTTCAACGCCACTTCAAAAAGCATACAGTTTATTGTGGAGAATAATTTTGATGCCGAAGATGTTCGCGAAGGAACCGGTATCGGGCTGGAAAATCTAAAGCGTAGACTGGAACTCGTGTATCCTTATAAACACTCCCTGACCTTTTCTTCTTCCGGAGATATGTACAGGGCCAGATTAATTTTAAAACACTTATGATAAAATATCTGATCATCGATGACGAATTTGTAGCCCATGATATTATTAAGGGATACTGCGATCTGCTTCCGAATATGAAGCTCATGAAAAACTGCTACGATGCCCTGGAAGCATTTGAGTACCTGGCAAAAGATGAAGTAGATCTTATCTTTCTGGACCTGAATATGCCTAAGCTAAAAGGTTTTGAATTCCTGAAAACGCTTCCCTCTCCGCCTAAAGTTATCGTGACGACTGCTTATAAGGAATACGCCCTGGAAGGCTACGAACTCAATATTACGGACTATTTACTCAAGCCTTTTGGTTTCGAGCGATTTCTGAAAGCCATTAATAAAGCAATAGGCTCTGCCGGGAAATTACCAACACCGACGGTTAGCGGAGAACCTGTTCCCGAAACAAAAAGCATCTTTCTTAAAAGTGATAAAAAGTATATTCAGGTAAATATTGATGACATTCTCTATATAGAAGCAGCAGGAAACTATACCAAGGTGTTTACCCAAACAGAGATGATTACCGTTCGGGAAAAGATATCCGATCTGCTTGGCTCATTTTCGGGAGACGACTTTATGCAGGTTCACAAATCTTTTGCAGTGGCAGTAAAACACATCAAGAGTATAGAAGGAAACAGGATCTTTATCGGAGAACATATTGTTCCTATCGGAAAGCTTTATAAAATGAATGTTTCAGGCTTACTGAAATAACCCCATTATCCCGATTTAAAAGTTTCTAACAGGAGTTTGTTTATTTTTCTTGTTTTCTACGGATGGAATACCGTTTTTAATTTCTTTATTTTGATGGTACTAAAACCCACCAATGAATATTGCAGAGTATTTAAGGCGACTCCGTTTCTCTGATGATAGCCGGGCAGATAAAGATACTTTTATCCGCCTGCATCGGCAGCATATTCTCAATATTCCGTTTGAAAACCTGGATATTCAGAATAAAAGGGAGATTGTTCTGGAAAAAGAAGCTCTTTTCAAAAAAGTAGTCGATAGGAACCGGGGCGGGTTCTGTTACGAGCTTAATTATTTATTCCATTGGCTCCTGAATGAGATCGGGTTTGAGGTAAGGATCATTTCTGCAAGTATATTCGATGATCAGGGGATACTTGGGCCTCCTTTCGATCATATGGCTTTAATAGTAACTATTGAAGGGAAATCCTGGCTGGCAGATGTGGGTTACGGAGACCTGTTTATCGAACCTATACAGTTGCTTCCCGGGTTAAAACAAACCGATAAGGCGGGTGTTTTCCGTATAGACCGCTCCGACAATGGCAAATATCTCCTTTCGGGAACCGCTAAGAACGGAAAGTTGGAAAAGAAGTATGTTTTTGATCTGCAGGAAAGGCATATCGCTGATTTTATGGAGGAATGCGAGCTTAAACAACATACTCCCGATTCTCATTTCGTAAAAAACAAGATCTGTACCCTGGCCACGTCAGACGGGCGTAAGACCATTTTAAACTCCAAATACATCCGAAGATCAAACGGAAACAAAACGGAAACTCCGCTGCTTACCGAAGAACAGGAAAAGGACATCCTGAAAAATGAATTCGGTATCCCCGATTAAGGAGTCTTATTTCCGATTGTTATAAACCGGTATCAGAATTTATAGTGGTTTGAAATAAACTCTACGGTATTTTTTTCAAAAGCCGCATCATCGATAAACTTTTCCTTAAAGGTATTGAAGTCCGCTTGGCTGATCCCGCTTTGCATGGCGGCCTTTTCCCAGAGATCGAGGCTAAGCGATTCGGTATTCGCAAAATTGATCAGGGTTTTTAAGGTATTATTGGTTTTTTCTCTTCCGAAATTCAGATCAAAACACTTGAGGATGAGCGGGGCCATTCTGTAACGGTAGGTATCCCCTATCTGCCCGGGGCTTTCAATCTGACTCAGGGGAATAAAATCTTTGTTCTTTACACTGTTGACATGGTTTTTAAGTATCCCTGACAAGTATTCTTCTCCGGACATTTCCTCGGAAATATTATAGGACAAATACTCGGCAAAGGATTCCAGCCAGAACCAGGACAAATTCCCCGACATTACATTGTTCCCGAAATAATTATGCGCAAACTCATGCCCGAAGTATTTAAAGATGTTATCGGTAAAGCGTCCTTCTTCGTTCACCAGAGTACCGAAGTCCAGGCCGGTAAACGCAAAGGCGGGATAGGTGTTAAATCCCCAGCTACTTCCCTTTCTTCTTTTGTTGATGGGTTTATGTTTTATTAAATAAATATTATCGGTAAAGGCAATATCCAGCTTTTGGGCCAGATAGGATTTTATGGTTTCTATATTGCGGAAGATACCGGAGGCTATCTCCTTGTTTATAGACGCGTTTAATATATAGTTGCCGTTTTCACCCACAAAATCATAATCCCCGGCAAATAGTAAAAGGGGTACAGCTTTGGTTGAAGAGAATTGGGCCTTCTCAGCCTGCTGAGGCGCCGATCCGTTAATAAAGATGGTCTTCGCCCCTTTAACTTCCACCGATAACTTATAAGTATAACTGTTTATGTGGCGGTCGTTCTTTGCATCGTAGATCACCGGATACCATTTGGTCTGCTCCGCTGCCCTGATGGTCTGGTCATTCAATGCGATGATCCCCTTAAAATCGATATGATTCAGGGAATCCGTATACTTCGGAAAAGCTCCGATATAGGATACTTCAAATTCCGAAGGCAAATCCTTTTCCTTCCTTTTATCATCCGTCAGGGCATATTCCGTACCTTCTCCCCTTACATTAGGATCATAATAACCACTGTAAGGTATGATCTCACCTCCGGCGCCCTTAAAATATTTGATATTCATCCCTTTATTGAGCAGGATCTTATACTCCTTCAGCTCCGGAAGCCCGGACAATTTAAGATTGCATTTAAACAAGCCTGTATCCATATCAATAAATACGTTTCCGCTTATATGAGGTTGTGCATTTACAACAAGAAGGTTTATAAGAAAGAAGGCAACTGAAAGAATTAGATATTTTGATTTCATTGATCAAAGGTTTAAGGTCGGTTATACTAAATAGTAGTTCGTTCTATCCAAAAAGTTACATTATTGGAGGTTTTTAGTTGTTAGGGTTTAGTTGTTGGTTGTTGGTTGTTGGTTGTTGGTTAGTACTAAGTACAAAGTAGTGAGTATTGAGAGGTTGGAATCTGGAATTTGGTCCCGATAGCTATCGGGATTGGAGCTTGGAATTTGGTTGGTGGCGTTTAGTTGTTCGTTGGTAGCCCTTAGCTTTTAGCGGTTAGCATTGTCCCCTTGAGGGGACTTTAGGGGTGTGTTTTTAGAATTAAGTACTGAGTACAAAGTATTAAGTAGTGAGAGGTTGGAATATGGAATTTGGTCCCGATAGCTATCGGGATTGGAGATTGGAATTTGGTTGTTAGCGTTTAGTTGTTCGTTGGTAGTGAGTAATGAGAGGAATGTCAGTTCGAGTTTTTTCCGCAGGAAAAAGTATCGAGAACAGTTAAAGTGGATAAACACAAAATTTGATTCTCGATACAATCCCTCTGGGATCACTCGAATTGACAAATTTTGTCTTAATTGATCATTGCTAATTGTTCATTGTTTATTGCTCATTGTCTATTGCTCTTATACCACAGATTCAACAGCAATCCTCCTATGATCATTGCCATTCCGGTAACGCTGTACCAGGAATAGGTCTCTCCCAGAAAACCGACCCCTACCAGAATAGCGAATACTACTTCCACGTATTTTATAGGAGCAATAACATTGGTTTCTCCCAATTGAAAGGCTTTGGTCATAAACAACTGCCCAAAAAAGCCAAAAACACCAAGGCTTAGCAGCAACAATGTATCTTCAAAAGTAGGCGGTATCCAATTAAAGATGGACAAGATTCCTCCTACCAGTGTGGCTACACACATAAAATAATTGACAATCACGACCGGATGTTCCGCCTTCCCCAATCTTCTGATGATGATATATACAAATCCGCTAAAAAGTGCGGATATCAACCCTAAAACAATCCCTATGGTACTTATCTCCCCGTTAAATCCTTTAAGGACGAGAACTCCGGCAAAGGCTATGGCAAAAAACAGCCATTGAAGGGGTTTTATAGTCTCCCTTAACAATAAAACAGCAAAAATAGCTGCAAAGATCGGCGATGTATAACGCAAAGCCACAGCAGAGCCTATGGGCATATAGTGAACCGCCATAAAGAAGAGAGACATTGCCGTTACCCCTACCAGTCCGCGGACCAAAAGGAGTTTACGGTTATTCCCAAGTAAGGGCACTTTATATCTGAATAAATATCCGAAGGTAAATACCAGCGACCCCACCGATCTGAAAAATACCAGCTGGTATGCTGTATACTCGGTCAGGTACTTGATAAGCCCGTTCATTCCGGTAAAGGCCAGAGTACTCAGGATCATAAAGTAAATGGCTTTCCGGAGCTCCATAATTTTTCGCGGATTAGTCTATTTGGTCCGTGAGAGTTTCTTTTGATATTTTGACTGGATAATATCGATCACCACCAGCACGACGATCACAAAGTAAAAGGTGGTCTTGCTCATTGGAGTGATCTCATTTCCGAAGAGCTTCAGATGTGCCAGGTGTCCTCCTTCCGATAACAGCATGATCCCAACGATAAAAAGGATAAACAATCCCAGTACCTCGTACATCCTGTTCTTTTTAAGGAAACTGGTTACCCTGCCCGAAAGCCATATCATAAGTAATCCTCCAATAATAATGGCTGTTGCCATCACCCAGAAAACATCGGTCAGTGCCATTGCGCTAAGAATAGAATCGAAAGAGAAAACTATATTCATGATCACGATAGAAGTGATGATCATATTTATGGATTTAGGCTTCTTATCCTGAGAGGCATGATCCTCTTCCATTTTCAGCATATGCCAGATCTCCTTTACTGCGGTATACATGATAAACACTCCTCCTGCAAGGACGATCAGGCTGTGAATATTAAAGTGCCCTTCGATAACATCTTTGGCATCGAAGCCAAAAATAGGGTCCTGGAAATAAGCGATCACACGAATAAGCAGGAATAAAAGCGCAATACGCAAAATAATAGCGAGTCCGATACCTATAGATCGAACCCGGCTTTGTTTTTCTTCCGGAGCCCTTTTGGATTCCAGGGAGATATAAAGCAGGTTATCGAGACCCAAAACTGCCTGAAGCAGCGTTAACATTCCTAAAGTGATAAAATTGTCCAGCGTAAAAATCTGTTCCATAAGAGATATGATGTATTTTCTGTAATGAAGTCTCAAATATAAGTTAAAAAGCACATGCCGAGCAAAATTGCAACTCCTTCCCTTCTTCTTTTTTTCAACAACCTGCTTTGGCATTAATATTGTGCTCATTTCCACAACATTAAAACCATATATTATGAGAACTCCGAGAAGACAAGAACCGGTAAATGCCGGCTCCATGGCAGATATTGCCTTTTTATTACTGATCTTTTTCCTGGTAACCACCACTATCCAGGACGACGAAGGGATCAATCGCCGACTTCCAAGGGATTGTGAAAATCCACCCTGCACTGTAGACCTGAATGAAAGAAATGTATTCAGGATCCTGATCAACAAACAAAATCAGCTCTTTGCAGAGGATAAGGTTATAGAATTATCTGAGTTAAGATCGCTTGCCGTTTCCTTTATCGATAATAACGGAGATGGGACTTGTACTTACTGTTCAGGGAAAAAACTGGCCGACTCCTCAGATAACCCTCAGGAAGCGATCATCTCACTTACCGCAGACCGGGAAGCCTCCTATCGTTATTTTGTGGCTGTACAGAACGAACTCTCCGCCGCATTTACCGAATTGAGAAATAATTATGCACTAAGAGAATTTGGCAAATCTATAGGTGAACTCACCGATTCCGAGATCAAAAAACTGGAAAAAGCCTACCCTCAGGTGATCTCCGAAGCAGATACGAAGTGATTGTTTGGTTGTTAGCGTTTAGTTGTTGGTTGTTAGTTGTTAGCCTTTAGCTTTTAGCTGTTAGAAGTTGGTCATTGCTAATTGATCATTGGTTATTGGTTATTGGTTGTCACACCTTCACTATCCACATGCTGCTGAAGCTTTAGCGGAGGCGCAAGTTTCGGTGCGCGTTGGTGGTTGTTAGTTTTTAGTTGTTTGATGTCACCTCGAGCATCTCGACTACGCTCGATACAGGCTCGTCGAGAGGTGGAATTTAAAAACTTTCTAATCCAAAGATCACACATTCAAAACTTAAAATTCAGCATTTATAATTTCAAAATTTGAAGCAAAATCTGATAATTAACAAAAAGTAAAATTGAGTGCGTTTTTTACCGTTCGTCGATGATTTTTGACTGATTATCAGATTTTTACTATATTTAACCAGCCTTAAATCTTAAAAATCATGTTATTTGGAAAAAAATTACTCCTATGGATTAGCCTCGGGATGTTATTTTTACCTTCTAAGACTGAAAACAAAATAACCATCCTGGATAAGGAAGCAGAGATCAATATTCATCTGGCTTCAAAAGATATTACGGGTTCTATTGGCGGACTTACCACCAAAGTATTCTTCGACCCGGATAAACTGTACAATTCCTATGTTCACGCCGACCTAAAAACAGAGTCCGTCCGGACCGGAAGTAAGATCAGGGACATCAAACTGATGTCTAAAAAATTTCTTTATAAAAAGAAATTCCCCACTATCAGCTTCCGAAGTACCAAGATCATGGAAATGGATCACGGTTATATAGTGGATGGAAAGCTTACCATCAGAGATGTTACAAAGAAAGTATCCCTGGATATCATGTATTCAGAAGGTATTATAGCGGGTTTTGCTTCTATCAACCTAATGGATTTCGGAATTGAAATGGCCGATCTGCGTCGTGAAAACAAGCTGGATGTCTATATCAAAGTACCTGTAAACCGGCATGCAAAGGAAGCCGACGCTACCGATCTGGATAATTAGTCGTCAGTACTATATGCTAAATCCCGTATTTGATAAAGACAGGGTAGTTTTAAAGTAAAAGGGAAGCCAAATTCTTTCTTTTATTTGGGATTTGTTGTATACTTACTTCAAATTTGAATACAAGAATGGACGACTCTATCTTAAATGACTTGCTGGAAGCTTTGTCATTCTCTCCTCAAAATATCCCCCTGAGATGCAGGATCGCTAAAATTTATCATCAGCAAAATCAATACAAAGAAGCAGAAGAGCACTATCTGGAAGTTTTAAGGTTGAACGATACGCATACAGAGGCGAAGTACGGCCTGTCTGCCAATTACTTTAAACAGCAAAAATATATGGCTGCTGAGGTTATTCTGGAAGAATTGATCCAGCAACATGCAGAAATACGATTCCTTGAGCTACTGTGTTACTGTCATATAAATCAGGAACAATACCCGGAAGCTAAAGAAAATTATGAAAAGATACTTCAAACAGATCCCGCCTACGAAAATGAGGACTTTGATGCTGTTTTAAAATTAAAGTCGATTCCAGTTTCAGATGAGAACTTTACCGATGAAGATGCTTTGCGTTTTATAAAAAAATCCGATGTCAGATTTGCCAATGTCGGAGGAATGGAAAATGTAAAGGAGGAGATCTCTCTGAAAATTATAAAGCCTCTGGAGCATTCTGAGTTATACAAAGCATATGGAAAGAAGGTCGGAGGAGGTATCTTGCTATACGGACCTCCCGGATGTGGAAAAACACATTTGGCAAAGGCAACTGCGGGTGAGATAAACGCTAATTTCATCAATGTGGGGATCAATGAGATCCTCGATATGTGGATAGGGAGTTCTGAGCGAAATCTTCATGAAATTTTCGAAACAGCCAGGAAAAACAAACCCTGCGTAATATTCATCGATGAAATAGATGCGTTGGGAGCTAACAGGAACGACATTAATAAAACAGCAGGACGCACTGTTATAAATCAGTTTCTTGCCGAATTAGACGGAATAGAATCCGATAACGATGGGGTTCTTGTATTAGGAGCGACCAATGCCCCCTGGTATTTGGATCCAGCCTTTAGGAGACCAGGCCGTTTTGACAGGATTATTTTTGTTTCCCCACCTGACCTTGAGGCTAAAATAGCCATCTACAATATACTGCTTAATGATAAACCTATAGAGAATATCGATTACAGGTCTCTTGGAAAAGCTTCCAAAGATTTTTCCGGTGCCGATATTAAGGCGGTGATCGATATTGCCATCGAAAACAAACTACAACAATCATTTTCAGACGGGATCCCGAAACCCTTAAGTACAAAGGATCTGCTTAAAGCAATAAAAAAAGTAAAGCCTAGTACAAAAGAATGGTTTAGTTCTGCTAAAAATTACGCTTTATATGCAAATGACAGTGGTTTATATAACGATGTTCTCGATTTCCTAAACATAAAAAAGTAAATGGAATCCAAAAATTTAGACAGAGGTACGCAACTCTTTGAGATGGGGCGTTACGAAAATGCCGAATCATTTTTTCACAAAACACTGCAGGAAGATCCGCATAACTGGAATGCTAAATTCTATTTGGCTTTATGCTATTTCAATACTGAAAAGTATAATGAAGCCAATAAATTGTCAGACGCACTTCTATCTGAAAACCCGAATGAACCTCATGTGTTTTATCTCAAATCGAAGATAGCTGCTGAAAAAGAGGATTTTAACAATGCGCACAAGTTTATTGATGAAGCAATTTCTCTCTTTCCGAATGATGCAGATTTCTTTGGTCAGAAAGCAGCGGTCTTTATGTCTGAAAAACAATATTCTCTGAGTCTTGAATATGCAGACAAAGGTCTGCAGATCAACCCTAAGAATCAATTTTGCCTGAATTTAAGGGCGCAGGCGTTAACTAAATTAAAACGAAAGGTAGAAGCAAGTGAGACGGTAGAAAACATCTTGTATGATGATCCGGAAAATGCAATGTCTCAAACAAATGTCGGTTGGGTAGCGCTGGAAAACGGAGACCATAAAAAGGCCCTTAATCATTTTAAGGAGGCATTAAAACTGGATCCCAATAACGATTATGCCCGTAACGGAATGAGTACGGCTTTAAAAGCCAGGAATATTGTTTACAAATGGTATTTAAAATATGCTTTCTGGATATCTAATAAATCCGATAAGAATCAATGGTTCTTTATTATTGGTATTTACCTTGTATACAGATTTGCAGTTAAAGCACTTAGTGCAACCGGAATGACTTTTTTAACCGTTCCTATCATTGTAGCCTATCTGGTATTTGCTCTTGGAGGATGGATTATGGAACCTCTCTCCAATATGATACTCAATTTCGATAAATACGGGAAATACTTGTTGGATAATGATGAGAAATATAGCGGTCTCAGCTTTTTCTTCCTCCTTATCTGGGCTACGATTGCCGCAATAGCCTTCTTTGTATTAAAATCGGATTATTTTATGGTGCTGACAGTTGCAGGTTTATGTGCGCTACTCCCCATACCCCGTGCATTTTTGCAATACTCCAGAAATGCCAGGATCTTTGGTCTGGCATATGGAGGAATAATGCTTTTACTTGGTGTTTTCGGCTTTCTTTTTATTGAATCCTCATTCACCAACGGTCTTGTTATAGGCGGAATGCTGATACTTTTTACGTGGATAGGGAATGCAATTAAATAAGATCTAATACTCCAGCAGATCCTTTAGCTCCTTTTCAAAGCGGCCTTTAGGAAGGAACTGGTCCTCCAGAGCCTTACTGAACGGAACCGGGGTATCCATACTGGCAACACGTTTAACCGCTGCATCCAGGTGTTCGAAACAGTTCTCCATGATAAGGGCTGAAATATCACTTGCTATACCTCCAAACATGGTATCTTCCTGCAAGATAATTGCTTTCCCCGTCTTTCGTACGGATCGGTATATCGCTTCCGTATCAAGAGGTTGAAGGCTTCTAAGATCGATAAGATCAGCATTTATATCAGGATTGTTATCCAGGGTTTCCAGGGCCCAATGTACCCCTGCTCCATAACTGATGATAGTGATATCGTTTCCTTCTCTAAGCAAGGAAGCCTTTCCAATTGGTAAAGTATAGTAATTAGTCGGAACATCTCCGTACACACTTCTGTACAGGGCTTTGTGCTCAAAGAATAATACCGGGTTCGGATCGTTGATAGCACTTATCAACAGGCCTTTGGCATCTGCAGGAAATGCGGGATATACAACCTTAAGTCCAGGAGTTTTGGTAAACCAGGCCTCATTGGTCTGTGAATGAAAGGGTCCTGCCTGAACACCGGCCCCGCAGGGCATTCTGATAACCACATCGGCATTTTCATCCCATCTGTAATGTACCTTGGCCAGGTAATTGACTATCGGGTTAAATCCGCTGGAAACAAAATCGGCAAACTGCATTTCCATTACCGCTTTGCACTTATTGATAGATAATCCCATAGAGGCCGAGACTATAGCCGATTCGCAGATAGGCGTATTACGGACTCTTTCTCTGCCAAAAGCTTCAACAAAACCTTCGGTGATCTTAAAGACCCCGCCGTATTCTGCTACGTCCTGCCCCATGATCACCAGGTTGTCATATCGTTCCATGGATTGCTTCAACCCCTGGGAAATCGCATCGATCAATCTTATGTTTTCTTTCTCGCTTCCCGCTTCAACAACTTCATCTTTAAAAGACTGATAAACATCATCCAACTCTCTGCTCTCATCAGCTTCTACCGGTTCCTCTGCAAAAGCCTTTTGCAAATGACTTTCGATCTCCGCTTTGATAAGGAGCTTTAGTTTGTCATCTTCTTCTTCGGAAAGCAGACCTTCATTCTTTAAAAAGTTACGGTAATTGGATAAGGGATCCTTTAACGCCCAGGTATCCATTAATTCCTGAGGTACATATTTTGTTCCGCTGGCTTCCTCATGGCCACGCATCCTAAAGGTTTTGAATTCCAGGAGTACGGGTCTCGGATTATTTCTTATATCTTCTGCAAGTTCGGATACTTTGGTATAAACTTCCAGGATATTGTTTCCGTCTATAATATGGGATTCCATCCCGTAGCCTATTCCCTTATCTGCTATATTTTCACATCTGAATTGTTCGCTGGTAGGTGTGGAAAGGCCATAACCGTTATTCTCCACACAAAAGATCACCGGAAGTTCCCATACAGAGGCTACATTCAGGGCTTCGTGAAAATCGCCTTCACTGGTTGCACCTTCCCCGGTAAATACTGCACAGACATTCTGTTCATTTCTCAGTTTATGTGCCAGAGCTATCCCGTCTGCCACTCCCAACTGAGGCCCGAGGTGAGAGATCATTCCCACTATATTGAATTCCTGGGTCCCGAAATGAAAACTCCTGTCCCTTCCTTTGGTAAATCCACTTTCTTTTCCCTGCCATTGAGAGAACAAGCGGTATAAAGGGATATCCCTGCCGGTAAAAACCCCCAGGTTCCTGTGCATCGGAAGGATATATTCCTCTTTGAGAAGAGAAGCAGTTACCCCTACCGATATGGCTTCCTGTCCGATCCCGCTAAACCATTTGGATATCTTACCCTGCCTGAGCAAAATAAGCATCTTCTCCTCTATCATCCTGGGTTTAAGCATTTTCTTGTAGAGGTCGATCAGCGTTTGATCTTCCAGGTTTCCCCGGTCGTACCGGATAAATGTAGCTGTTGGAACGGAATTCTTCATCTGTTGTGTTTATGAAAGCGTAAAATTAGAAAAAATAAAATCGCATTTATCACTTTCTTTTTTATAAATTTTTATAGCACTCCCTGTACGGTGCAGGTAGATTTTCTTTACCTTTGTAGGTGCTCCCTTTACCTTCCTGTTGCGGATAGCGTAATCGGAAAGCAGAAAATAAAAATAAGGCAATCCCTAATTGCATAATCACTTATAAACAAAATTAAAACAGATGAAAAGTATTCCAAGTGTAGATTTAAGAGATTTTCTAAGCGATGATCCGGCATCAAAGCAAAAATTTGTCAATGAGATCGGTAGTGCTTATGAAAATATTGGTTTTGTGGCGCTTAAAGGACATTTTTTAAGTGATACACTGGTAGAGAATTTATACGGTGAAATAAAAAAATTCTTTGACCTTCCCGAAAATGTAAAGTCGAAATATGAAATTGAAGGGATCGGTGGTCAGAGAGGGTATACTTCTTTCGGAAAAGAACATGCAAAAGGTAAGAAAGAAGGAGATCTGAAAGAATTCTGGCACTTCGGTCAGTACGTGGAAGATGATCCCAAGCTGGAAAATGAATATCCCGATAATGTTATGGTGGATGAGTTACCAGGGTTCAACGAAACGGGAAAAGAAACCTATAAAATGCTGGAAAAGACGGCGAAATATGTTTTAAGGGCTCTTGCACTTCACCTGGGACTGGAAGAAACTTATTTTGACAATTATATCAAAAACGGAAATTCTATTCTAAGGCCGATACACTACCCTCCTATTACTTCCGAGCCTAAAGAAGCAGTAAGGGCTGCAGCTCACGGCGATATTAACCTTATCACCCTTCTTATGGGAGCACAGGGAAAAGGACTTCAGGTACAGAATCACGAAGGAGAATGGATAGATGCCATCGCTCAACCGGATGAATTGATGATCAATGTAGGTGATATGCTTTCAAGACATACTAACAACAGGTTAAAATCTACTATCCACCGTGTGGTAAACCCACCTAAGGAGCTTTGGGGGACTTCAAGATACTCTATTCCTTTCTTTATGCACCCTGTTAGTGAAATGCCTCTCAACTGTCTTGATAATTGTATAGACGAGAAGAACCCGAAATTATATGATGATATCACCGCCGGGGAATTTTTGCACGAGCGTCTGATCGATCTTGGCTTAATTAAAAAATAATCTAATGGCCAAAAAAAAGCTGAACAGTTTGGAAGATCTGGGCGGATTTGTTTTTTCTACCGACCGGGACTTTGAACCGGAAACCGATGAAGGTCAGGAAACTTTATCGCCTTCCGAACAATTGCTGGAGGCTCACTTCAGCAATAAGGGTCGCGGAGGTAAAACAGTAACGGTTATCAAGGGATTCAACGGGAGTGACAGCGATCTAAAAGACCTTGCTAAGCTTCTGAAAACCAAATGCGGAGTGGGTGGTTCTGTTAAAGAAGGTGAAATAATTATCCAGGGGAACTACCGGGATAAAATAATTGACATATTAAATACGTTAGGATATAAAACAAAGCGGGTTGGCGGATAAATTTAACACTTAATCGTATAGTTGATTAATTAAAATTTATATTTTTACCTTCCTAACTAACTAAAATTAATGAGCAAAATTCTTCACATTACCAATGGAGATAGCTTTACCTCCATCCTTCAAAAATTACGTCTGGAAGGCGAAATTATTACATGGCGCGAGATGCTATGTGAAGGAAAAACTGTTACAGACGTGGGAAGTGAAACCTTCTGGAAAGTACGTTACGATTACCTTAGTAAAGCCTATAAGGTTACTAAAAGAAAGTTTGTAGACTTCACTCTGAAAGAGTATAGAGATCTTTGTAATCACAAAAAACAACAGGAGATCATCCTGTGGTTTGAATACGATCTCTTTTGTCAGATCAATATGATTGCCGTATTAAGCTGGTTAAAAAAGCACCGGAAAGATGTTAAAGTGTCTTTGGTAAGCAGCGGGAAAGAAGATGATACCGATAAATTATACGGTCTTTCGGAACTCAGCGAGGAAAAACTCCTGGAATTATACAAAAACCGATTGGTTCTGAGCCAGGATGATATAGAATATGCAGATTATATATGGCAGTTGTACTGCAGTGATAATCCGCTTAGATTAGAAACTTTCACCAAATTCAATGCTTCTCAGCTTAAATATCTTCCAAATGCTATAGAAGCGCACATACAAAGATTCCCTACCGTTAAAAACGGACTCAATTACCTCGAGAACAAGGCACTTGATGTTGCGGCAGCACACAAATTCGAATCCAAAGAGAAACTTGTGGGCCATATGCTGAGAGATCAGGGATATTACGGTTTGGGAGATCTGCAGTTCTTTAAGATGTTATACGATATGAAACCTCTTTTCAGGACTTTTAATCCCGTAAACCTCAGTAAACTCGGAAAACGGGTACTGGATAAAAGCGAAAATTTCTATTCACAGATTAAAGACGATACGATGTATTTGGGCGGCACCCAGAAATACGGATTCTTATACCATGAAGAATCGGCCCGCCTGTTAAAACTCTAAAATGAAGATAGCAGAATCTGAATTAATTATAAATCCCGATGGGAGTATTTATCATTTGAATCTACTCCCCGAGGATATAGCAGAAACAATAATATTTGTAGGAGACCCGGACAGGGTCTCTCATGTTTCTAAGCACTTCGATACCATAGAAGTTCAAAAATCCAAGAGAGAATTTGTTACCCATACGGGAACACTGAAAGGAAAACGATTAACGGTCATCTCTACCGGGATCGGAACCGATAATATTGATATTGTCCTCAATGAACTGGATGCCCTGGTAAATATCGACCTGAAAAGCAGAAAGGTCAAGGATCAGTTAACCAGCCTGGAAATTATCAGGATCGGGACTTCCGGATCCCTGCACTCCGATATTAAAGTAGATGAATTCCTGATTAGTGAGTTGGCGGTTGGTTTTGATAACCTCCCCCACTTTTACAAAGATCAATTCACTGAAAACAAAGAGATTGAGGTTTATTTCAAAAAGCATACCGACTGGTATTCTGAAAAATCCTCTCCCTATATCGTCAATGCAGATCCCGGCCTGGTTGAGCGTTTAAGATCGGACGAGACCCATATGGGCTTTACGGCTACTTCCATTGGTTTTTACGGGCCACAGTCCAGAATACTTCGTTTGGAACCTCAGGACAGAGAACTGAACGACAAGCTGGCTTCCTTTAACTATGAGGGTCGGAGAATTACCAATCTGGAAATGGAAACTGCAGGTATTTATGTTATGAGTAAACTCCTGGGGCATAAAGCCATCTCTATGAACTGTATCCTGGCCAACAGGCCGGACGGAGAGTTTTCTAAAACACCGGCTTCCTCGGTTAACCGCCTTATCCGGTATACTCTGGAAAAAATAACGGCTTAAAGCTTATTTAACAGTAATTTAAATTCCCGGAGTACATCTATTAGTATTTTTGAAAAAACGCAAGAAGTGTTATCGGAAAAAGAATTATTTGTTTCAAGAGACCTGAGTTGGCTTTCGTTTAATGAAAGAGTGCTTCAGGAAGCCAAAGATCACAGAAATCCATTATTTGAACGTATAAAGTTCCTGGCCATCTATTCTTCCAATCTGGATGAATTCTTCAAGGTAAAGGTATCTCAGCTCAGGCAGATCAGAAAGATCAGGAAGCCGCTTCGCAAGCGCCTTGTTCTTCAGCCCAACAAAAAACTCAAAGAGATCCACCGGGTAGTAAAAAAGCAACAGGAGGAGTTCGGAAATATCTTTTTTAAGGAGATCATTCCCGAGCTGGTAAAGAACAATATCCATTTAATAGATAAGGATCAGTTCTCTCCTGAGCACAAAGCATTCAGTTCTGAGTTTTTTAAAGAAAAGCTCGCTGCCAAAGTTACCTTGCTAAAGCCTATGAGCAAGGAAAATGTTTTTCTGGAAGACGGTAAACTGTACTTTGCTCTTCTCCTCAGGAATGAAGAAGTCGTATTTGTATCCATTCCCACCGAAGAACCGGGGCGTTTTATAGAGCTTCCGGCATATAATGGCACCTATTATTCCACTTTTGTGGATGAGATCATCAAAGACAATATTTCCGCTATAGTAGCTTCAGAAGAAATATCGGAGGTTTACAGCGTAAAGCTATCCAGGGACGCGGAGCTTTATCTGGACGATGAATATGACGGCGTTCTGGCGCAACAGATATACGAAAGCCTTCCCCAGAGGAAAACAGGGCAGGCAACACGGCTTTTATATGATACCGCAATGCCCAAGCCCATGAGAAAAAAGGTAAAAGAAGCCCTGGGCCTCGGGAAAGTCGATATGGTTCCCGGAGGGAAATACCATAATTTCAGCGATTTCTTTGCTTTTCAGGATCCAACGGCCAATAAGGATC
Organism: Leptobacterium flavescens; assembly: GCF_010671605.1. Taxonomy (GTDB): domain Bacteria; phylum Bacteroidota; class Bacteroidia; order Flavobacteriales; family Flavobacteriaceae; genus Leptobacterium; species Leptobacterium flavescens. The sequence goes on along the minus strand of NZ_JAABOO010000002.1, from coordinate 170,277 downwards.
TGCATTTTGAATCTCAGGAACCGGTTACGCATCAAGGATTAAACAGTGCGGAAGACTATTTTAAAATTATAGCGGGGAAAGATCAGCTGGTACATTTTCCCTATCAGTCCTTTGAATATGTACAACAATTTATAGAACTGGCAGCCAATGATCCGAAGGTAAAGACCATTAAGATCTCCTTATACCGGGTAGCCAGGCAATCTCATCTTACGGATGCCCTGCTAAGAGCCGTTGAAAACGGGAAGGAAGTGGTCATTTTTATTGAAGCCCAGGCTCGTTTTGATGAAGAGAATAATATTATATGGGGGCGTACCTTTGAAGAAAAAGGGGCAAGGGTATATTACAGTATCCCCAATATTAAGGTTCATTCCAAAATACTGCTGATAGAACGGGAGGAAGAAAAGAAATTAAAAGCCTACGCCTATATCGGGACCGGGAACTTCAATGCAAAAACCGCCAAAATATATTGCGATCACGGGCTCTTTACGGCAAATAAAGACATTACCAATGATCTGAAAAGCGTTTTTGATTTCCTGGAGCGAAAAGCAGATCATCCGGACACCAAAACACTTCTGGTATCTCCTTTAAACAGCAGGAAGCGGTTTACAGCTCTTATTGACAATGAGATTGAAAATGCTTCTAAAGGTCTCAGAGCAAGGATCACAGCCAAAATGAACTCCCTTCAGGACAAGGAGATGATCTTAAAGCTTTATGAAGCCTCTCAGGCCGGAGTGGAGATCCGTTTGCTTATCAGGGGATTCTGTTGTCTGCGTCCGGGAGTTAAGGATCTCAGTGATAATATTGAGGTCAGCAGTATTGTAGACCGTTATCTGGAACATGGCCGGATCTTTCTTTTTGAAAATAACGGAAATGAGAAAATGTATATGGGATCCGCCGACTGGATGACCCGGAACCTGGATCGCAGGATCGAAGTGATCACCCCTATTCTTGACAAGGATGTCTTTACAGAACTGAGGGGTATCCTTTTTATACAGCTTAACGACACATTTAAATCGCGTATCATTGATGATGAGCAAAGCAATCTGTATATTAGTCCGCTTAAAAAATCACAGGCTTTGCGGTCTCAATACAAGATATTCGATTACCTGAAAGCCCTTTAACAGAACTATATCCAGATGAAGACAGTTAAAATAGCCGGTGTTCCGGAGCATTTTAATTTACCCTGGCATCTTGCCATAGAAGAAGCAGCATTTGAATCCCGTGGAATACAACTGGAATGGACAGATGTCCCGGAAGGAACGGGAAGGATGTGTAATATGCTCAGAGAAGGTGAAACAGATATTGCCATCATCCTCACCGAAGGGATTACAAGGGATATCATTGCCGGGAATCCATCTAAAATAGTACAGGTATACGTAAAATCCCCTCTGGTATGGGGTATCCATGTCGGAGCAGCTTCCCCCTATCAAAGACTGGAGGATGTCGAGGGTCGGAAAGCGGCCATCAGCCGTTTTGGCAGCGGAAGTCACCTTATGGCCTATGTAAATGCCGATAAGCAGAACTGGGATATCGAAAAACTGCAGTTTGAGGTGATCAATAACCTGGATGGTGCAGTAGAAGCCCTTAGTCAGGGAACTGCCGATTACTTTATGTGGGAGCGTTTTACAACCAAGCCTTTGGTCGATGAGGGAGTCTTTCGAAGAATAGCGGATTGCCCTACCCCATGGCCCTGTTTTGTCATTGCGGTTCGTGAAGAGTTTATCCGTAAAGAAAAGGGAAGTCTGAAGCATATATTGGAAATAATCAACACCTATACCTCAGAATTTAAATACATCCCCAGTATAGACCGTTCTCTGGCCAATCGTTACAATCAAAAGCTCGAAGACATCAAAGAATGGCTCGCGATGACCCACTGGTCTCAGGAAAATCTTTCAACGTCAACAATATCAATGGTTCAGCAATATTTAAGTCAGTTAAATCTGATAGAAAAAACAGTAAATTTTGAAGCTATTGTTACCGAATTGTAAGCTCTGTGTTAAAAATTTTAATAAGTAATACCTTTAACGGAAAAACAGTCTCCTTTGTCGAGTATTTTCTTCCGTTCTCGGCTATTTTTTTAGTTTTACCTCGCTATTAATCAATGTACTTATACGAAATAGTGCGAAGTTACCTAACCAATAAAGTAACCAAGCACTATTTTTTTTTACCAACTGATCTCCTTTTTATCCTGTTTTCTTAGAATTTCATTGCACTGGCTAAAGTGTTTATTTCCAAACCACAACCCCCTGTTTGCACTTAAAGGTGACGGATGTCCTGATGTAAGTACATGGTGCTTATTCTTATCTATAACACTCCCTTTCTTTTTGGCATAACCACCCCACAACATAAAGACCACTCCTTCTTTTTGGGTCGAGACCGTTCTGATAACCGCGTCAGTAAAAGTTTCCCATCCTTTATTCTGATGGCTTCCTGCCGTATGTGCCCTCACGGTCAGGGTAGCATTAAGCAAAAGCACTCCCTGGTCTGCCCAGCGCTCCAGATTCCCGCTGCGGGGATACGGAATACTCATGTCACTCTCTATCTCCTTAAAAATATTGATAAGGGAAGGCGGATGCGCTATTCCGTCATTTACAGAAAAACAAAGTCCGTTAGCCTGCCCCGGGCCATGATAAGGGTCCTGCCCTATCACCACAACTTTCAGATCATTAAAATGACAATGATCAAAAGCCGAAAAGATCTGCTTCCCCTTTGGATAGCATTGATACTGTGTGTATTCCTGCCTGACAAAAGCAGCAAGAGATTGAAAATAAGGCTTGTCGAATTCGGTATTCAGATGACTTTTCCAGCTTTCATTTATATTTACATTCATCGGCTCCGGTTATTTCTTTCGTTCTACGTGATTTTATTGAGCAGCGGCAATCAAAAGTTGCTTATTTTTGCATTGCTTAAAACAGATGAGTGACGCTTTATGCGTATAAAGATGAAGCAAAAAATTAGAATGAACAAGATACACGAAAAAACTTTAAACGATCTCGAATTTGCAACGGTCCTCCAGCAGGTTTCGGAGCTGTGCACAACCGAAATGGGAAAGGAAAAGGCATTGGCCATTACTCCTTTTCTCAAGGAGGAGGACATGCATGCATCTCTGAAACAGACCTTCGAGTACCTTTCTTCATTCGAAAATAATAATGCCATCCCCAATCACGGTTTCGACAGTATTGCCAATGAAATTAAACTGCTTAAGGTAGAGAATACTCTCATTGAGGTAAGCGGGTTCCGGAAAATGGCTGCTATCTCAGCCACGGTAAACACGCATATTCTCTTTTACAGGAAGTTCAAAGAATATTATGAGGAATTGCACAAGGCGGCAGATGAAATAGAATTTACCAAAGAGATCATAGAAGCCACCAATAAGATCATAGACCGTTTCGGAGAGATCAAAGACGATGCGTCGGATGTTCTTTCCTCTGTCAGGAGGTCCATAGGTCAGGTAAAGGCAAAGATCAATCAGAGCTTCGGATCTGCCCTTCAGCAGGCACATAGTGCAGGCTATCTGGATGATATCAGGGAGAGTGTAGTGGAGAATCGCAGGGTCCTTGCCGTAAAGGCCATGTACAGGCGTAAAGTAAAAGGAAGCCTGATGGGCAGCTCCAAAACGGGAAGTATCGTTTATATAGAGCCTGAGGCTACGAGACAATACAGCAGGGAGCTCAACAATCTGGAGTTTGAGGAAAAGGAAGAGATCAATCGCATTTTAAAGGAACTGACCAACTTTATGCGCCCCTTTACCCCTCTGCTTACTGATTATCAATCTTTTTTAAGCCTGATCGACACCATTGCTGCCAAGGCAAAGTATGCCGATAAAATGAATGCCGTACTTCCGGAGATCACCGAAGAACGCAAACTGGAGCTTAAAGAAGCTTATCATCCCCTTCTCTATCTGACTAACAAGGAGAAGAAAGAAAAAACATATCCTCAGGACATTGTACTTCATGAAGAGAATCGCATTATTGTGATCTCAGGGCCCAATGCCGGAGGAAAAAGTATTACGCTTAAGACCATCGGTCTTTTACAGCTTATGCTACAGAGCGGAATGCTCATTCCGGTACATCCGAGAAGCAGTTTATGTGTTTTTGACCGGGTGCTGACCGATATAGGTGATAATCAATCTATAGAAAACCACCTGAGTACTTACAGTTACCGGCTTAAGAACATGAATTATTTTCTCAGGAAGTGTAACGACAGGACATTGTTCCTGATAGATGAGTTCGGTACGGGGAGTGACCCTGAACTTGGAGGCGCTCTTGCCGAGACTTTCCTCGAAGAGTTTTATAACAGGCATGCTTTCGGGATCATCACCACTCATTATGCCAACCTGAAAATGCTGGCCAATGAATTACCGCATGCCACCAATGCCAATATGCTGTTCGACAGCAAGACCCTGGAGCCGGTCTTTCAGCTGGTATTAGGCCAGGCAGGTAGTTCCTTTACTTTTGAGGTGGCCCAGAAAAACGGGATCCCATACAGTCTTATCAACAGGGCTAAGAAAAAGATAGAAAGAGGAAAGGTTCGTTTTGATGCTACTATTGCCAAGCTGCAGAAGGAACGCAGTAAGATGGAAAAGACCACTTCGGCCCTTAAGGACAATGAAACAAAGGCTAAAGAAGAAGCCACCCGCCTGGAAGCTCTTAACGAACGGATCAAGAAGAAACTGGAAAATTACCAGCAACTCTTCGATCACAATCAACGTATGATCTACCTCGGAAATAAGATCAACGATATTGCCGAGCGCTATTTTATCGACAAGAAGAAAAGACCTCTTGTTTCGGAATTCCTTCGCATTGTGGAAACCGAGAACAGCAAGCGCAAAAAGAAAACCCCTAAGGAAAGGAAAGAAGAAAAAGCTGTAAAAAAACAGACTTCTCAGGAGGTAGAGAAAAAGGTGGCCGTGATCCGCAGGGAAAAGAAGAAAGAAAAGAAGAAGGCCGAGATCGTCGAGAAGAACAAGCCAAGACCTGTTCTGAAGATCGGAGATCGTGTGCGTATGCTGGACGGAAGAGCGGTCGGGAGTATCGACAGCCTGGAAAAAAACAAAGCTGTGGTTAATTACGGTCTGTTTACGACTAATGTTAGTGTAGAACAACTGGAATTGGTGGAAGCCAAAAAATAAGCCGTATTTTTGTACTACCTATGGAAGAGTTAGAAGAAGGAAAAAAATTAATCTTATTTGACGGAGTGTGCAACCTCTGTAATGGCGCCGTGCAATATATCATTAAACGCGACAGGAAGGATGTATTCCGCTTTGCAGCTCTTCAAAGTGACATAGGGAGGCAGTTTATCGAAGAACGCAATATAGATACTACCAAAGTAGATTCCATAGTACTTGTAGAACCCGGAGTTGCTTATTTTGTAAAATCGACTGCTGCTCTGTATATAGCCTACGAATTCGGAGGTCTGTGGAAAGGCCTGAAATTCTTTGAATGGGTCCTGCCGGTCAGTATCCGTGACGGGATTTACAACTTTGTAGCCAAAAACCGCTATAAGTGGTTTGGGAAAAAGGAATTCTGTATGATCCCCACTCCCGAGCTTAAGGCCAAGTTTATGGATTAGCTCACCCGTAAGCCCTTATAACTCTCTTTACAAGCCCGTTCACTCATTCGTTCTTTATTTTCATTACTGGAGGCCCTAGGTTTGTGCTAAACACATAAAACCTCTATTATGAAAAAGCTAATACTTCTTTTGTTCCTAGTATGTTCAGCCACTTATGCCAACGAAAGGAAAACCGATTCGAAGATAACCGAAGTAACCGTATACCTTCAGGGAGCCAGGATAAGCCGTGAAGCGGTTATAACCCTTAAAAGCGGGATTAACGAAGTGCTTTTAGGAGGGCTTTCTACCCTGATCGATGAGAACAGTATCCAGTTAAACGGGCTCAACACGGTCTCCGTACTGGCAATTAATCACCAGATCAATTATCTCAGTTTAAAACCGGATTCCGAAGAATTCCTGCTTCTGGAAAAGAAGATCAAGGCCCTTGAAAGAGAAATAGCATTGCATAACAACCTGATAAAAGGGCTGCAGGAGGAAGAGTCATTACTTAACAATAACCGCAAACTGGGTACGGAAACCGAAGGGACCACCCTGGAAAAGGTAAAAGAGTTTGCCACTTATTACGGCAACAGGATCCGGCTGATCGGAGATGAGATCTTCGATACAAAACTAAAAATAGAACAGTTTAAGGAGGAAATGAACAGGTATTCAGCAGAGATCCGTAAGCTGAGGAGTTCATCAGAAAAAGAAACAGGAGAGATCGTACTGAAGCTGGAAGCTGCTGAAGCTACCCAGATCAGATTGCAAATAAGCTATAATGTTTCCAATGCGGGCTGGTTTCCCGTCTATGATATTAAAGCCGAAAACACCGATAGTGCTTTATCCCTTCATTACAAAGCTCATGTATATCAGCAAACCGGAGTAAACTGGAACAATTCGAAGATCACGCTTTCCACCGACGATCCTACTATCGATAACAGCAAACCCGACCTGACCTCTTACTATCTGAATTATGTAAATCCTGCCACTTACCGAAACAGAACACAAGCGACAAAGAAGCATAAATTCAAATACAATCCGCTGATAAAAAAGGTCTCCGGTGTTGTTCTGGATAGTTACGGGCAGCCACTACCGGGTGTAAATGTAGTAGTAAAAGGAACTGCGCATGGTGTTCAAACCGATTTTGACGGAAGATATACACTTGATATAACAGAAGGGCAAAACCTGTCTTTTTCCTTCGTTGGCCAGCAAACAAAGGAGGTTCCTATCTATTCCCCCAATATTAATGTTCGCCTGGAGGAAGATGTTGCCAGGCTTGAGGAGGTAGTCGTATCGGCTTATGGAGAAGAAAGCTCTTCCCATAAGGTTAAAATAAGAGGTAATTCGTCTGTCAGAGCCGATCAGGCACCTTTGTATATCGTTGATGGCGTGCCTCAGGAAGATATAGGCCATATTGATCAAAGTGAGATCAAAAGCACACAGATCCTGAAAGGCTCGGACGCAACAACACTCTATGGAAGCAGAGCTGCCAGCGGAGTGGTCCTGATAACCACAAAAGCCTACAAAGAGAAGGAACTGGCCACTACCAAAGAATTCAGTATAAAAAAGAAGTACAGTATTGCTTCTGTAGATGATATTACGGTGATCTATATAGACGATTTTAAGGTAAAGACAGAATATGAGTATTTCAGTGCTCCCGTATTGAATGAAAATGTCTTCCTGACGGCCAAACTCACAGAATGGGAACAATTCGATCTTCTCCCGGGAGAAGCCAATGTATACTTTGGGGGAAGTTATTCAGGGAAAAGCTTTATCGATCCTTATCAGGTGGAAAAGGAATTAACGGTTTCCTTAGGTGTTGACCCTAATATTGTTGTGGAAAGAAAACAGCTTAACAATTTTAAAAGCACCACTTTTATCGGCGGAAGTAAAGTAGTGAATAAAACCTATGAGATAAGCCTTAAGAGCAACAAATCTCAGGATATACAACTGACTCTGATGGACAGGATCCCGATCTCTCAGAATAAAGGAATTAAAGTAGATGATGTGGAGTACGGAGATGCTGAATTCGACAAAAAGAAGAGCCTGCTAAGCTGGAAGATCGATTTGTCTCCGCAAAAGCCGGTTAAAAAGGAATTATCCTATACGATCAAATTCCCCAAATACAAACATATTAACCTTTAAAACATCAACAGGGTATGTCAGTTCTGCGGCATGCCCTGTTCTTTTATAATTTCGTCCAAAGCCTGGTAATAAGCCTCAAATCCCCTGAGGTTGTTATGCCCTCCTCCATCTACAGTATATATTTTTTTGTTCTTTGCCGGAGAAGCTTCAAAGAGTTCTTTACTCATGTCATACGGGATCAGATCATCCTTGTTGCCGTGTAATATAAAAGTATCCGTATTGATGCTTCCGATGTTCTTATCACTCTGAAACGGATATTTTAAAAGAACGCTCGTCGGAAGGAACCAGTATTTCCTATTGATGACTTCTTCAATATTGGTAAAGGTCGATTCGAGTATCAGGCCTCCTACTGTATTTTGTTTTGCCACATGTGTTGCAAAAGCACCTCCGAGAGAACGGCCAAAGACTATAATTTTATCTTCGCTCATCTTACTTTTTGCATAGTCATAAAATAAAAGTCCGTCATCCAACATCTGCTCAAATTCTCTTTTTCCATTACTCTTTCCATAGCCGCGATAATCCCATATGATCACATCGTAATTGTAGCGGGTAGACAATTCTTCGGCCCAACTCCCCCAGTAATTCAGGCTCCTTGCATTTCCGTGAAAATACAAAATTATACCATTTGGTTTATTTTGTTTAAAATGCAATCCATGTAGTTTGGAGTCATCATTTGAGGTTAAAAACAACTCTTCATATTTTTCTTCAAATGAAAACTTATAATTAACTGGTAATGAATCACTTTTAAATAATAATTTTTCTTGAAATCCAAACATAAAAACAGTTATTAAAATCCAGATAAACGCCAGTACGCCTAATACTTTTTTGACCTGTTTCATCTCTTTTTATTTCTTCTGAAATTAAGGCTTGTCGTATCGGGGTCTATCTTTTTTGGCAATCTTGCATGCAGGATCTCATCCAGAAAACGGTGGTACTGGGGAAAGGTATGAAGGTTGTTATGCCCTCCATCGATTACCGGATACAAGCGGGTAAGATCTGCATTTATTTTTGAAAGTTTAATACTCGACTTAAGTGGAATAAGTTTATCGTTGGTACCGTGAATGATCTTAATAGGGCATTCCACATACTTGATCCATTTATAAGTTTTTATCGGAAAACGAAGCACCAGAGACATGGGCATTATAGGCAAATATCTTTTGGTAATATGCTTTAAACTGTAATAGGGAGCATCGAGAATAAGCATACGGGGAGCATTGTTTGAAGCCAGTTTAGTGGCAAATCCGGAACCTAAAGACCTTCCGTATAAAACGATATACTTTTCATCTACCTGTTCCTTAAGCCTGTTATAAACATATTGCAGGTCCTTTTTGATCCCCTCCTCTGTCCTTCGGCCTGTGCTTTTTCCGAAGCCTCTGTAATCTATCATCAGTACATCAAAACCCAGGCGGGTAAAATCGATGGCAAATTTTCCCCATCCCTTAATACTCCTGGAGTTACCTTTAAGATAAAGCACCACTCCCTTGGGTCTTCTTACTTTAAAATGAACCCCATTAATATTGACGCCTTCATCAACCTCTATATTGTACTCGTCGAATACCTGGTTGTCATAAGTAAATTCGAAATCTTCCGGGAGTTTCTCCGGTTTGAAAATAAAGCGTTCCTGCAAAAAATATACCGCTACATTGAGCAGAATGTAGATGATCAGAGCAAAAAGTACGAAGAAGCTCCAATGCATAGCTTTTTACTTTAGATGCCTCAAAATAAAGTCGAGTTTTTCGTTTGTGTTATTATTTTGAGTAAAACTATCTGTAAAATACTTAGAATCTTCTGCCAATCCTAATTTTTGAAGTCTTTCTATAATGTTTTTGTGCTCCAGGGTAACCTTTCCGGTGAGCAATTTGCTGAGATCCTGTCCCGAATGGAAATAGTCGTATACTTTTTTAAGTCCTGTGAGATACAAATGGTCTTTGGTAAAGCCTCCACCTCTGTGCACCCTCATGGTAATCGTAAAAGCATCATCCCTGTTGAGCTTATACTGCCCGTGGATCAGGTTAAAGGTATCGGAAAAGCTGTAACCTTTAATTAAACTGTCAACCGCAATTACCCTATACGCCAGTTCTTTGAGTCTTTTTAAGGTAAGCGCACCACTCATATACTCGCTAAAAACAGCAAGGCCTTCCTGGGTTTCCACATTTTTGGGGAATCCGTTAGAGAATATCTTTAAGGGCTGCGAGAGCCCGTTATAAGTAGTTACCAGATGCACCCCTATCTCATGGTTCGCAAGTGTTTTTAACTGGTTCTGGCTAAACATGCAGTTCTTTTTGATAAGCAGGGACTGAGTGCTGTTGCTCACCATGGCTTCTGCCGCAATATTGTTAGAGAATTTAATATTTAGCGGAAAACCGTATCTGTCTACAAAGTCCACAAAATAATCCCTGGCATCCTCAGCCGTTCTCGTTTTCATCATATCCTCTCCCAGGGGCTCATCTTCCATATGAAGGATAAACTGTGCGTTCTGAACGTCTTTCTCCCTCGGGGTTCCGTAAACACGAAGACTGTTATAATAGAACTCCTTTCCTTCCCCAATCGTCTCTATACACTGGATCATATTGGAGTAGAAGTAAATAATATCCTGGAAAAAGCACCTTATTTCCTCATCCTCGATCCGTTCCAGGCGCTGTGAATAAAAAAGCCGATGAAGTTTATAGGGATCGAATTTCAGTTTTGGATATTTAAACTGCGGATCTTCTGTATATTTTGAAGCAAAAAAGCGTTGTTTCTGCTTTTCAATATTCAATGGGTTTACATAGGCTAAAAGTTCTATTTTCTTTATCAGCCTGTTGAGATTAGCATCAATTTCAAATATCCCTGCATATTGAGATATACTATCTTCTACGATCATTTGCTCAATCTTTTATAAAATTTTAAGGCGTGTTCCTCAATTCTAACCGCCAATTCATTCTTTACCGCCCGTACTACTTCCGGGTAGATTACATAGTCGTATTCGTCGCAATAAACTTTTGCTATTTCGGTAGCCAGGACCAGGGTATTTTTAAAATTTGACGTAATATACTTTAAAAAGTAGCCATTTCCCTGGAAAGTATCGTTGATCTTAGAGGTGGAAACGATCCCGTTGGGCAATTTCATCGCCCCCAGACTCCTGCTCCAATCCTCTACGGCTTCTCCGAAGCGTTCATTATCTATATTGGCAGTTCCCAGGTTCCAGACGGGTACTTCCCTTTCCCATCGTTTCCAGTTATAACTATGCATATCATATACAATGACCTGCCCGAAATCTTTTTCGAGTTTCCCGATAAGGGCATGTACAAGTCTGTAGAAATTGGAGTGCTTGTTTAAACTCTCCTGTTTTTCTTTATCGCTTAGTGGCTTTTTCCACAATTGCTTTCCCCAGGCATCTTCATAAATTGCATTTTCCGGGCCCCTGTTCAGATCGTATTCAAAACGGGAATCACAACCGGCAATTATAATAGGGTATCCGGCTACCATTTCCTTTGTACAGGGATCTTCCTCATACCAGCGATCGTATTCGGAATGAAGGCAGTTCTCCCAAAGGGATTTCCTGAACTGATGCCCGTCGTGAACCGCTCCGCAGACATAAGGAACGTACTTATCTATTTTCAGCGTAAAAGAATAATCATCGGCCACAGCTTCAAAGCTTTCCCCGTTCTCAATAAGGGAAATCATATCGTCTACAGCCAGTTTACGCATCTTCTACTGTTTTTCTGAGTTTAGCTATCCTGTCGAAAGCCCTGGTCTTTTCATGTACCTGGCTCTCTACAAAATCGATTACCTTTTCCTGTAACCTGACCTTGTTTACCTTGTTGATATAGGTAATTCCTCCCGGGCTCATCACATTTACCTCTATGAGCTTTCCGCCTATTACATCTATTCCCACAAAATAAAGGCCGTCCTTTACCAGTTTCGGTCCGATATGTTTACAAAGTTCTTTTTCTTTCCTGGTAAGCGTATGGCGCTGTACCGATCCTCCGGCTGTTACATTCGACCTGTGATCATCATTGCCCGGAACTCTTTTCATGGCCCCAATAGGCTTCCCGTTAAGGATCAGGATACGCACATCGCCCATATCTGCCCCTTCAATATACTCCTGAAGGATCACATAATTGGAAGTACCGTCGGCATTAGCGATATAAAAATCCAGCAGGGAGTTAATACTCGACATAGCCGATTTTTCTATCAGGATCACCCCCGAACCTCCAAAACCGTTTAAAGGTTTCAGGATCATCCGGTCTGATGAAGATTCCTTGATCTGCCTGATAAGATATCTTTTGTTCTTGGAAACATGAGTTACCGGAATAATATCATTATTCGGATCCTCAAAGGCAGCTGTATACAATTTGTTATTTGCTTCCCGCACTCCCTGTAAAGAATTAACAATAAAGACATCATCTTTAACGGAATCCAGGAAATTAAGCATCAACGGATCCAGAGGAGGATTGGCTCGCATAAAGATCACGTCAAAACCTGCCAGAGGAAGCATTTCTTCTCTTAGGGTAGCTTTTTTGTAAAAGGATTTTAACGAACTGGGAACCTTATCCATCTTATTTACAACCGTACAGAATGCATTGGTTATACTGTTTCTGATAGTCAGGTTTGAGGGAGTACATAAAACTACTCCGTGGCCCCGTTTGGCACATTCGTGTATCAGTGCTAATGAAGTATCATTTTCAGGGTCGATCTCCTCCCAGGGATACATTAAAAAACAAATGTTCATTACAAAAAAAGTTTGGTTGGTAATACTTTTTTAAAGTAATACAAAAAATAATATAACTGCAAGTTTATTTTAGCTCTGAGCTATTATTTTACCTCATCGTAGTGATCATCCCATTCTTTTACGTTGGGCTTCCCTAATTTTCCAACACTTTTAGCCACAAGCATAGACACAGTAGCATCTCCCGTAACATTAATAGTGGTCCTCAGCATGTCTAAAGGACGATCTACCGCAAAGATAAGTGCAAGACCTATGGCGAGTTTATCACTTGGAAAACCAACGGCATCCAATACAATAACCAGCATTACCATTCCCGCACCGGGAACCGCTGCAGAACCGATAGATGCAAGTAAAGCAGTAAGGATAATAGTGAGCTGATTACTGAACACCAGACCCTCAGGCCACAATACCTGCATAATAAACACGGCTGCAACTGCCTGATATAAACTGGTACCATCCATATTTATGGTAGCTCCTACGGGTAATACAAAACTGGAAACTTCCTTATCCACACCAATATGCTCTTCTACTCTTTCCATAGTCACCGGAAGCGTAGCTGCACTTGAACTGGTAGAAAAGGCCAGTAATTGAGCAGGGCTTAGTTTTTTAAGGAACCAGAACGGGTTTTTCTTCACCATGGTAGAAACAATAATACTGTAGAATACTACCATCAACAGAAGCCCCAGTACAACATTCAGTGCGTACTTCAATAAAGCCAGAAGAATATCCGGGTCGTCCGAAGACACCACTACATTTGCCAGTAAAGCAAAAACGGCTACAGGTGCAGTAAGCATGATAAGGTCTACCATTTTAAGTACTACATCATTAAGCGAATCGAAAAAACCTTTTAAGGGCTTGGCGTTCTTCTCTCCTATTAAAAGAAGGGAAATACCAAAGATGATGGTAAAGAAGATCACCTGAAGCATATTCCTGTTCTCGGAAGCTGCTGCAAAGAAGTTACTCGGAACCATATCTACCAGGAACTGAAGTGGTCCGCTACTCTGTTGCTGTGAAGCCTGATCCATACGCTCGGCAATTTTCTCATTCCCGGCATAGGTGTCTGTTAATTTCTCAATAGTATCGGGTGAGATCCCGTTACCCGGTTGAAGTGTATTTACGATAAGAAGTCCGATGGAAATGGCTACTACAGTGGTTACGATATAAGTTACAATAGTACGGCCACCTATGGCTTTGAATTTGGATATGTCTTTCAGATCTGAGATCCCTTTGATCAGGGAAGCGATGATAAGAGGAATTGCGATAAGTTTAAGAAGGTTGACAAAAATGTCTCCGAACGGTTTTATCCAATCGATAACAAAACCTTTTCCCCCATCTACATACGTCATGCCAAATCCAAAGAAAAGACCTAACAACATTCCAATAATGATCTGCCAGTGTAGTGCCAGTTTTTTCATAAATACTTTTTTAGTTTATAGTCTGATTACGGGATCTTAATTTACATAGTAGTAGTTCAAATTCCCTTTTATTAACTCAATTTTACAAAATTTCCCTGAGATGACTTTTATTTTTTCCTTTTTAACAGTCAAATAGCCTTTATCATCGATATGCACAAAGCAATAGCCGTTTAATTTGTGGTCATCCGGAAACTCGTAATTCAGCGTACCGTTGTACCATTGTATGTTTGTATTCTTGTTGTTCTCATTTACTTTCATAATATGTGTTGCAAAAGCTTCTTTCCAGTAGAGGAACATAAAGAACAACAGAAAAAGTCCGCCCGGAAGAAAAAAACGGTTCAGGGTCGTCCATCTCCGTATCCGGGTCTCAAAATAGTTAAAAAGCAGGATGGCAATAACACAGGTAACGAATATTCCCAGGGCTACAAAAGTTGCATGCCTGTTTATATTGACAATCTCGTGATCAGGATATCTGCTGATCTCGGTGTCGGGCTGATAAAAAAGTGTCAGTAACCCAAAGGGTACCAAAAGAAACAACCAATATATTCTTTTGAATTTTATGCTTTTAAATCTCATGCGTAAACCGTGGTTTCTACTGCTTGGCCACTTTGTCCAGGAGATGATAGTCTGCCAGTACAAGAGCTGCCATTGCTTCTACTATAGGCACAGCTCTGGGTACCACACAGGGATCATGACGTCCTTTCCCCTGCATTTGCACATATTCTCCTTCTTTATTTATAGTGGTTTGTTCCTGAATTAAAGTAGCTACGGGTTTAAATGCAACATTAAAGTAAATATCCATCCCGTTGCTGATACCTCCCTGGATCCCGCCGGAGTAATTGGTCTTTGTGGTCCCGTCGGCATTATAAAGGTCGTTATGCTCACTTCCTTTCATAGCAGCTCCTTCAAATCCGCTGCCGTATTCAAATCCTTTAACCGCATTAATGGAAAGCATGGCTTTCCCCAATTCTGCATGCAGCTTATCAAAAACCGGCTCTCCCAGGCCTATGGGTACATTTTTAATTACACAGCTCACCACACCACCAACCGTATCTCCCTGCTTGCGGATCTCCTTGATATATTGCTCCATTTTTGCTGCGGTCCCGGTATCCGGGCAACGCACAATATTGCTTTCTATATTCTGAAGGTCGATCTCATTATGGTCCTTATCCAGACTGATCTCTCCCACGGCAGAAACATAAGCCTTTATTTCTATGGTATTGAGTAATTGTTTGGCAATTGCACCGGCTACTACCCTGCTGGCTGTTTCTCTGGCAGAACTTCTTCCGCCACCTCTGTAATCCCTGAAGCCGTATTTCTGATCGTATACATAGTCGGCGTGACTGGGCCTGTAGCTGTTCTCTATATGGGAATAATCTTTGGATTTCTGGTCCTCATTGTGGATTATAAAACCAATCGGGGTTCCCGTGGTCTTTCCTTCGAAGATCCCGCTGAGGAACTGTACGGTATCACTCTCCTTTCGTTGAGTTACTATGGCTGACTGCCCGGGCTTTCTGCGATCCAGGTCCTGTTGCACGGCATCCAGGTCTAACTGAAGGCCTGCAGGACATCCATCTATGATCCCGCCTATTGCTTTCCCGTGGGATTCACCAAAGGTGGTGAGTTTAAAAAGCTTACCAAAAGAATTTCCTGCCATAGTATTTGTTTACATTAAGTCGGGTTTCGAATCACTGGCGAAGGTAAAAAACTTCTTTTAACCTGAAAAGCAAAGCCTTAATTTATATAGCATTTACATCTATGAAAATGCAGGTAGAAAAGTCCGGTTGATGTTTTTTTAACACTCAACTGACACATATTTAATCTGTTCTTAATTATCCGATAATCTTGGCTTATTTATTTTGTAAAAACCTTAATAGTTTGAAAAAACGCAAAATAGAAACGGTTGTAATTTCGGATGTGCATTTGGGTACCTACGGATGTCATGCAGACGAGCTGCTATCCTATCTCAGTAGCATCAATCCGAAAAAACTGATCCTCAACGGCGATATCATCGATATCTGGCAATTCAGAAAAAGGTATTTCCCGAAATCCCATCTCAGGGTCATTAAAAAGATCATAGATCTGTCAACCAAAGGAACGGAAGTGTTCTATATTACCGGGAACCACGATGAGATGCTCCGCAAGTTCAGCGATATTACCATGGGGAATATTCATGTACTTGACAAGCTGGTACTGGAGATGGATGGGAAGAAAGCCTGGTTTTTTCACGGAGATGTTTTTGATGCCTCTGTTCATCATACCAAGTGGATCGCCAAACTGGGCGGATGGGGCTACGACTTTCTGATCCTTCTGAACCGGCTTATTAACTGGTGGCTGGTAAAACTCGGCCGGGAAAAGTATTCTCTTTCCAAAAAAATAAAGAACAGTGTTAAAAAAGCAGTCAAGTACATTAATGATTTTGAAAAAGTAGCGGCCGACCTGGCCATAGAGAATGGTTATAAATATGTGGTCTGCGGACATATTCATCAACCGGAAATGGTACGTAAGGTCAATAAGAACGGAACCTGCTTATATCTGAATAGCGGAGATTGGGTGGAAAACCTCACCTCCCTGGAATATCATAACAAACGCTGGGAACTCTATCATTACAGTGAGGATAAACTAAGTCCTTTCTATTCCGACGAAGACCTGAAGGTAATGGATTATAAAGAATTGCTTGCCGCGATCACCATTACCGGAAAAAAATAACACTCTATTTCAGGGCTTCCTTTAAAATACTTACCGGATGCAGAGCCTTCCTCTTTGTACCATCTTCGATCTGATGCCTGCAACTCGTACCATTGGCAGCAATTACCGTTTCTTCAGATGACTTACGGATTGCAGGAAACAATCGGGTTTCCCCTATCTTCATGCTCACCTCGTAGTGTTCTTTTTCATATCCGAAGGAGCCCGCCATTCCACAGCAGCCCGAATTAATAATAGAAACTTTAAAATTCTCCGGGATATTAAGCATATCGAAAGTGTGCTTCTGATGTGAAAGTGCCTTCTGGTGACAGTGATTATGGATCTTGACTGTTTTGGAACTACTGCTGAACTGAGAAGCAGAAATAACTCCTTTTTCGAATTCCGAAGCCAGGAACTCTTCTATCAGAAGGCTGTGTCCGGCAATATGATTCGCCTCCTCCTTATCTTTACACAGGCGTAAATACTCATCCCTGAAACTCAAAATAGCAGAAGGCTCTATTCCAATTAACGGCCTGTTCTCATCTATCTTTATACTGAGTGCTTCAACATTTTTATCGGCAATTGCTTTTGCTTTATCCAGAAAACCCTTGGAAATAAGGCTACGTCCGCTGTCACCGTAAAAGATCTCCACTTCATAGCCAAGGCCATTGAGCAATTCTATAGCGTCCTTACCTATATCTGTATCCAGATAACGGGTAAATTCATCGATAAATAATATTGGCTTTACTTTAGCGGGATCTGATGGACTTACATTCTTCACCAAAGCTTTAAAATCCGTTTTATTCACTGCAGGAAGCCTCCTTTTCGGGTGGATCCCAAAAGTTTTTTTGATCAGCTTAGAGGTAAGTTCGTTAGTAAAGAGTGCATTGCTTAGGGCCCGAAAGCCGGAAGCTCTTGCATTCCACTTACTGTTATCTGCAAAAAAACGATCCCTGAAAGGAGCTTTATTCGATTTGTGGTACTGATAGAGAAACTCTGCCTTTATGGTAGCCATATCAACATTACTGGGACATTCACTTCCACAGGCTTTACAACTGATACAAAGATCCAATACTTCTTTAAGCTCCGGATGATCAAACCTGTTGCTGCGATCGGAATTCGTCAGGAATTCCCTGAGGGCATTTGCCCTTGCCCGGGTGGTATCTTTTTCATCCTTGGTAGCGTGATAACTGGGACACATGGCTCCGGCAGACACTTCTGTCTTTCGGCAATCCCCGCTTCCGTTACACTTTTCAGCAGCTCTCAGTATTCCCTCGGAATCAGAAAAATCCATTAAGGTCTCTATTTCCGGCTCTTCCCTGTCGGCTTCATATCTCAGAGAAGTATCCATCGGGGCCGTATCGGTAATTTTTCCCCGGTTAAAGATCGCATCCGGATCAAATACGTTCTTGATCTTTTTGAGGATATTGTAATTCTCCTCACCTATCATCATTTCCACAAATTCTCCCCGCACAATACCATCGCCATGCTCTCCGCTCAGAGATCCTTTGTATTTCTTAACCAGTCCGGCTACTTCCGTGGTTATTTTCCTGAAGAGTTGTATATCTTCTTTCTTTTTAAGATTGAGGATAGGTCGTAAATGAAGTTCTCCTGCTCCGGCGTGGGCGTAATAAACGGCTTGTTGATCGTACCTCTCCATCAGGGCACTAAACTCATCGATATAAGGTGACAGGTCTTCCAGGGCCACAGCCGTATCCTCAATACAAGCCACTGCTTTTCTGTCTCCCACTATATTTCCCAGCAAGCCGAGACCGGCTTTGCGCAGCTCCATGGCTTTATTGATATCTTCTCCATATAATGAAGGCCATGCGTAGCTTAGTTCCGACTCTTCCAGGGTCTTTATCAGCGCATCCCGTTTTTCCTCCAGTTCTTTTACACTATCAGCCCTTAATTCCAGCATAAGGATCGCCATGGGATCTCCCTGAATAAAAAAGCGATTGGGTAGTTGAGTCTTGTTGTTTTTAGTACAATCGAGAATTACCTTGTCCATCATCTCGCAGGTGCTCAGATGGTGCTTCATAACCGGAACCACTGCTTTACAGCAATTACTTATACTGTCGAAATGTGCGGCAACCATCACACTGTGCTCCGGAGGTAGGAGGTCCAGTTGCAATTTGATCTTTGTGGTAAACGCCAGGGTTCCTTCACTTCCCGCAAGCAGGGAACAAAGGTTAAGATCCTGACCATCCTGAGAAAAAGGCTGCATCTCCATCAGGCTGTCTAAGGCATAACCCGTGTTTCTCCTGTGGATCCCGCTTTTAGGAAAATGATCTTCTATCTGTTCTCTGACTCCCGTAGCCGATAGTTCTCCGTAAAGTGTTCTGTAAAT
Organism: Leptobacterium flavescens; assembly: GCF_010671605.1. GTDB lineage: Bacteria > Bacteroidota > Bacteroidia > Flavobacteriales > Flavobacteriaceae > Leptobacterium > Leptobacterium flavescens. The sequence goes on along the minus strand of NZ_JAABOO010000002.1, from coordinate 151,421 downwards.
ATCTCCTTCCAACCCCTGTTGCTCCAGCTTTCGGGAAAACTCATCCTGCTTTAGTGATTTAAACAAAACTGTCGAGCCATCACTCAGAACAGCTTCTATTTCCTTTACCTTATCTCTTGTTACCCCGTATTGAATAGAGGTGGTTCCACTGGAATTGTTCCCTACCATCCCTCCTATCATACATCTGTTAGAGGTAGAAGTATTCGGTCCGAAGAACAGGCCAAAGGCTTTGAGATATTGATTGAGTTCATCCCGTATCACTCCCGGTTCTACGGTAATGGTCCTTTCTTTTTCATCGAGATGCAGAATACGGTTAAAGTGTTTGGAGACATCAACTATTATTCCTTCGCCCACACATTGCCCCGCCAGGGATGTTCCTGCGGTTCTCGGAATTATTGAAGTTTTATTCTCCTTTGCAAAGGCGATGATCTTCGCTATATCCTCTGTTGTTTTAGGGTATATAACAGCTGCAGGTATTTTCCTGTAAACCGATGCGTCTGTGGCGTATATGCTTTTATGAAGTGAATCGAAGTATACTTTTCCTTCAATATCCGAGTTTAATTCTATCAGGGACCTTTCGGAAATCATCCAATTATTTTTTGTAAAAATAGCAATTAAATAGCAGGGCATTCGTTATACTCATAATTAAACAGCTTATCATATGAAAAAACTATTTTTATTTATTGTATTAGCGATTGGGGTAACATTTTCTGTTTCAGCACAACAGATATCAAAAAATGCATTGGGACTTCGTCTAGGAGATAGCGATGGCTTCGGTGCAGAGATATCATATCAAAGAGGATTAACCGACAACAACAGGTTGGAATTCGGCCTTGGCTGGAGGGATGGCGATGATTTTAACGCTTTCCGTCTAAGCGGTTTATACCAATGGGTATTTCCTCTGGATGGCAATTTTAACTGGTACGTTGGTGCCGGTGGAGGTATTGGAAACGTTGACTTCGACGACGATTTTATCGGTTCGGACGACAGTGAGACCTTCGTTTTTATTGCCGGAGATATTGGAATAGAATACAATTTTGAAATCCCCTTGTTAATATCGCTGGATTTTAGGCCTGAAATTGGTTTTAGTGACTTTAATGACGATCTCGATTTCGATATTGCATTAGGGATCAGGTATCAATTCTAAGTAAAAATATGGTTGACTAAAAGACCTCCGCTTACCGGCGGGGGTCTTTTTGTTTTGTTAAATCTTGTTATTGTTTGTTATGAATAATTACCTTTGCAGACATTATTACGTAATAAAACATATTTAATGAAACGTTTAGGACTTGTATTAGTTATTTTATCAATACTTATTGGCTGTCAGTCAGAAAAAGGTAACGAGTTTAAGATTTCTGCTTCCTTTGAAGGGGTGGAAAACGGTAATAAAGTTTTTCTTAAGAAAATTGGCGCTAACAATCAGCCGGAAGATATTGATACTACCGAAGTAAACAACGGAAAATTCGCGTTTAGCGGTGTGAGTGAAGCACCGGAACTTCACTATATATTTGTTGAAGGTGTAAGAGGAAGCATTGGTGTTGTATTGGAATCCGGGAATATAAAAGTTAAAGGATATAAAGACAGTATTTCTGCTTCTAAGGTAAGCGGGACGATCTCTAATGATGAGTTCGGGAAATTCCTGGACGGTTCCAGAGAGATCAACAAAAAGATCAATGAGATCAGAAATGAATTCAGACAGGCCGCATCCGAAAATGATACGATAACTGCTAACACATTAAGAGAGGTTTATACAGAAGCTGTTGAGGAGGCACGAAATTTTGAGCCTACATTCGTAGAAGAGAATCCCTCTTCCTATATTTCCCTGCTAATCCTGGAAAGAATGTTCTTTACCAAGGTTAAAACTGCTGAGGAAACTCAGACGTTAATGGCAAATTTCTCTGAAGAAGTTAAAAATACCAAGGCCGGTAAAAATATTACTCAGGCTCTTGAAGATGCTGTCAGAGCTGAAAAAACCCTTTCTGTTGGGAAAATAGCTCCCGATTTTACTGCGCCTACTCCCGATGGAAGAATGGCTCAGTTGGACAAGATAAAAGGAAAAGTAACTATCATCGATTTCTGGGCTTCCTGGTGTAAGCCTTGTAGAGTGGAAAACCCGAGAGTAGTTGCACTTTATAATAAATACCACGAAAAAGGACTTACCATCCTGGGAGTGTCTCTGGACAGAAGAATGGAAGACTGGATGAATGCGGTTCAGCAGGACGGGTTACCTTGGTTACAGGTTTCCAGCTTAAAGCACTGGCAGGAACCGGTTGCTAAGCTTTATAATGTAAATGAGATCCCTGCTACTTATATTCTGGATGAGAACAGGAGAATTGTTGCAAAGAACCTTAGAGGTCCGGAGCTTGAAGCTAAAATAGCAGAGCTTTTAAACTAGTATTACCAAAACACAAACGATATAAAAAAAGATCTTCGAAAGAAGGTCTTTTTTATTTAATTACGGTTCAGGGAGTTATTGCTTAAGCTGTATTTTTTAGCTTTTTTTGACTTGCACAGAAGCAAAACTGTATTATATTTGCATCCGCTTGCCACGGCAAGACGTTCTTTAAAATGGGGAGATACTCAAGCGGCCAACGAGGACAGACTGTAAATCTGTTGGTTTTTACCTTCGCAGGTTCGAATCCTGCTCTCCCCACATAAAAAAGTTTTGAGGACAAACCGTCAAAAGCGAGCTTTTGTAAGGTTTGGACGAAAAACTTTGATGTTCGGGGCCACCCGAACGGATCACGAAGCGTAGCGGAGTAATCCTTTTTTTTATTGAAAAAGGGTAGCCGAATGCAACGAGGTAATCCTGACATTAGAATGATTTTTATCATTTTGGATGTAGGATCACGAAGCGTGCAGCTTGCACAACGAAGCAAATGCGAAGGTGTGAAGTAATCCTGACACTAGAATGATTTTTATCATTTTGGATGTGGGATCACGAAGCGCAGCGGAGTAATCCTTGACAGCAATTAAACTATTTTGTTTATTAAATGGAAAGGATGACTCAGTGCAACGAAGATGCAAGGTGATTTAAAAAAATTAATGCGGGAGTAGCTCAGTTGGTAGAGCGTCAGCCTTCCAAGCTGAATGTCGCGAGTTCGAATCTCGTCTCCCGCTCAAAAAGAAATCCTGACAGTTTTGTCAGGATTTTTTGTTTTTGGTATTATGTGAATTATCTTCTAAACTAGTTCAGTTCAAAAACAATATTTACGGTAGCACTTACGCTCATCTCTCCAATAGCAATTGTCTCCGAAGGCCCCCTAAAATCGGCGGTAGCTTTTAATTCTGCATATTGCGGCCTGGGATAACTCACAGCGCTATTTTCTGAAATGGTAATTGCTTTTCCCACTCCCTGCCCCAGGACACCGGCATAGGCAACTGCTTTTTCCTTGGCATTTTTAACAGCTCTTATACGGGCTTCCGCCTGATGTTTTTCCATTTCCGAAGAAAGGAACTGTATCCCATCTATTCTGTTTATTCCGGAATCGAGCAGCCCCTGCAGCAAGGCTTCGTATTTCTCCAGGTCCTTTAAATGTATATTCAAAGCCTGGTTGGCTGCGTAATTGTACTCTTTTTTCTGATAATCGTAGTTCTTATTAAGATTGATGCGTTCTGTAACCACATCTTTCTTATCTATCTTCATCTGCCTGCAAAACTTAAGCACCTGATCTATTACTTCATCATTTTGTCTTTTTACTTCAATTGCCGACTTACCCGTATGCTCTACTCTGACCCGGATGGAAACTTCATCGGGAACAACTCTTACTACTCCTTTTCCCGTTACGGAAACAGTAGGCTCTATCTTGTTTTGTTGTGCGTGTACAGTACTCATGGCTGTCATTAAAAGAATTAGGATTGTTTTTTTCATCTATTATTTTTTAAAGTTGTTTGACTTTATTCAATAGCTGTGCCAAACTAGATCTTTCCGGCCTTTTCCAAAATAAATAATACCACGATCGGAATGGCAAGCAAAAGCACCATTAGTGTATGGTCCCAAATCAGTGAGGGCCTTAACAGCAGGGTGGCAAAATATCCACCAACCGCACCCCCGAAATGCGCCGTATGTCCAATATTTCCCAATTTGTTCTTCATCCCGTAAATAGAATAAAGTAAATACCCTATTCCGAAAACATATCCGGGAATACCAACAGTCGGAAGGAAAATAAAGTAAAGGTTATTCTCCGGGTGAAGGAGGATAGCCGAATATATGACTCCCATGATCGCCCCGCTGGCTCCAACGGCACTGTAGTGATATTCTTCCTTGTGAAAAAACAGGGCCAGCAGACTTCCTGCGAGAAGACTGATCAGATAGATGATAACAAAATTCTTGGTCCCCATATAATCCACAACCACATCGGCAAAGAGGTAAAGGGAAAACATATTTAACACCAGATGTCCCATATCTACATGGAGAAAACCTGAGGTTACTAATCTGAGTTGTTCCCCTCTTCGGATACTTCCGATATGGAACTTATATTTTTCAAAAAAAGAGAAATCATTAAACCCTTTGAGGGAGATAAGAATATTGGCTACAATAATAACAATAACAACGATGCTTAAATTCATGGTGATCTATAAGGTTTCGTATCAAATATAGCTATATTTGACCAAATTTTGAGATTTAATGCAACTTCTGATTTTCATTTTAGCATACCCTTTTTTATGGTTGGTTTCCAAACTTCCGTTCCGGCTCCTGTACATGGTTTCGGATGCAGTAAGAATACTGGTTTACCACATTTTCGGGTATCGTAAAAAAGTGGTCAGAACTAACTTAAAACTGGCATTTCCGGAGAAGAGTGCATCCGAGCTCAAAGCTATTGAAAAAGAGTTCTATAAGCATATGTGTGATATGTTCCTGGAGATGATCAAAACCATGTCTATTTCCGAAAAGGAGATGCAAAAGCGTTTTAGTTTTACCAACCTCGATCTGATCCTCCAACTGGAAAAAGAAAAGAGCATCCTGCTCATGTTTCCTCATTACGCCAGTTGGGAATGGGTAATTGCCCTCAACAAACATATCGAGTCCAAGGGATATGCAGTCTATAAAAAGATCAGTAATGTTCATTTCGACCGGTTGATGAGAAGTATTCGCGAAAAATTCGGCACTACGCTGATAGAAACCAAAGAAACTCCTGCTACCATTATTTCCAATAAACGGAAAAAGATAAAAAGTATGTACGGCTTTCTAAGCGATCAGTCTCCTTTACCCAGTCGCACGAATTACTGGAGCGATTTTATGAAGATCAAAGTACCTGTACATACGGGCGCGGAAACCCTGGCTAAACGACTGGACCTGGCGGTTGTATTCCTGAAGGTCGAAAAACTTAAAAGAGGGTACTATTCTGCCAGTTTTGAAGTACTTGCAGAACACCCCAAGGAACTTGAGGGTTTTCAGATAACAGATCTGTTCCTCCGCGAAACGGAGAAACAGATAGAAGAAGATCCGGCCTATTATTTCTGGACTCACAGACGATGGAAGCACAGAAATAAAGTGCCGGAAAAGTTCAGGGATTAGATCCCCGCTATTTCTTGTATTTGAGCGATAAAGCTGTCGGCCAGCTTATCTGCTTCCTCCTGAGACGGAGCTTCCGTATAGATCCTGATAATAGGCTCTGTATTCGATTTTCTGAGGTGTACCCAGTTTTCCGGGAAATCTATTTTAACTCCATCTACGGTGCTGATCTGCTCTCCCGCATATTTGTTTTCCATAGATTTCAGTATTCCGTCTACATCCAGCTCCGGAGTAAGTGTTATTTTCTTTTTGCTCATAAAGTAAGAAGGGTAACTATCCCTCAGTTCCCTGGTACTCATTCCTGTTTCCGCAAGATGGGTCAGGAAAAGGGCCACTCCTACAAGAGCATCTCTTCCGTAATGGCTGGCAGGGTAAATAATTCCTCCGTTACCTTCGCCACCGATAATAGCCTCATTCTTTTTCATCAGTTCCACTACATTCACCTCTCCCACGGCACTGGCTTCATAAGTACCGTTATGCTTTACCGCAATATCTCTTAAGGCTCTTGATGAGGACAGGTTAGAAACCGTATTTCCCGGGGTTTTTCCCAGAACATAGTCTGCACAGGCCACCAGGGTGTATTCTTCTCCAAACATCTCTCCGTCATTACAGATAAAAGCCAGTCGGTCTACATCCGGATCCACAACAATCCCCATATCTGCATTTTCCTTTACCACCAATTCCGAAATATCGGTCAAATGTTCTTTAAGAGGCTCCGGGTTATGCGGAAAGTGCCCGGTCGGGTCGCAATACAATTCTATGGCCTCTACTCCCAGCTTCTCCAGCAGTCGCGGAATAGCGATCCCTCCGGTTGAATTCACACCATCTACAACTACCTTAAAACCGGCAGCCTTTATCTTTTCTGCATCTACCAGAGGTAAATTAAGTACCTCCTCGATATGTTTATCGATATAAGTATCGTTTTTGGTAATTTTTCCAAGATCATCAACTTCGGCAAAAGTATAATCGTCGTTCTCGGCGATCTTCAGTATTTCAGCTCCGTCCTTCCCGCTGAGGAACTCTCCTTTGGCGTTAAGGAGCTTAAGGGCGTTCCATTGCTTGGGGTTATGACTTGCCGTTAAAATAATACCTCCGTCTGCCTTTTCAATAGGTACGGCCACCTCTACGGTCGGGGTAGTTGAAAGTCCGAGGTCTATCACATCAATTCCAAGGCCAATCAGACTGGAAGCAACCAGGTTTTGGATCATCTCTCCCGATAATCTGGCATCCCTACCGATAACTACTCTTAGTTTTTGGTTTTCGCTTTGCCCTTTTAGCCAGCTTCCGTAGGCGGAAGCAAATTTTACGGCATCTATGGGAGTAAGATTATCTGATGGCTTCCCTCCTATAGTACCTCGTATTCCTGAAATTGATTTTATTAACGTCATGATTATTTTTTAGATTCCGACAAATATACAACGACAAAATTGTATTTGTTAGTTATGAATTTGTAAATTCGGAAAATGAATTTTTTAGCCCATATCTATCTTTCCGGAGATGACCCACAAATAAAGATCGGCAACTTTATTGCCGACGGAATTCGGGGCAAAAAATATCTTGATTATCCCGAAAAAATAAGAACGGGAATTCTCCTGCACCGGGAGATCGACACCTTTACCGACGCGCATCAGACCGTTAAAAAAAGTACCAAAAGATTACACGAGAATTACGGGCACTATAGCGGAGTGATCGTCGATATTTTTTACGATCACTTCCTGGCCAGGAATTGGTCGTCCTATTCCAACATTCCTCTTGATGAGTATGTAAAAGATTTTTATGAGATCCTGAACGATCATTATGAGATCCTTCCGGACAGGTATAAAAAAATGAGACCCTACCTGATCAGGGAAAACTGGCTCTACAGCTACAGGACACTGGATGGGATCTCGAAAGTGCTGGATGGAATGAACCGAAGAACACAGAACCGTTCTAAAATGAATTTTGCTATTTTAGAACTCGAAAAATACAATAGTGAATTTGAAAAAGAATTCAGTTCGTTTTTTGATGAACTGATCACTTTTTCCAAACATAAATTAAAATCCTTGCTTCATGAATAGAACTTCATTTTCAAAAGCTGCTCTTTTTTCTTTACTGTTATCATTTGTCCTTCTATCCTGTAAAACGAATTCTCCGGAACCCGTAAAGGGGTTGATCACGGAAAAAGCCATGGTGGTCTCTGCCAGGGTGGAAGCTTCCAGAATAGGTAGTGAGATCCTGGAACAGGGCGGAAATGCTTTTGATGCCATGGCAGCTACAGAACTGGCCCTGGCAGTAGCATACCCCTATGCCGGGAATCTTGGTGGTGGTGGTTTTATGGTATATCGCAAAGCAAACGGAGAGATCGGGGCTCTGGACTACAGGGAAAAGGCTCCTTTAAGTGCCGACAGGGACATGTATCTGGATTCGCTGGGGAATATTATTCCGGGAAAAAGCACAGAAGGTGCTACCGCCGTAGGTATTCCGGGAACCATTGCAGGTATTTTTGAAGCTCATCGCAAATTCGGAAGCCTTCCTATATCCGCTATTATCGAGCCTTCTATAAAGCTGGCAAAGCGAGGAGTTATTGTTACAAAGAAACAGGAACAACGCCTTAATACACACCGAAAGAAGATTACGGCTGTAAGCGGGGATAACACTTTATTTTCCAAAGCCTTCGTGGAAGGAGATACCGTTAAGTATAATGCACTGGCAGAAACCCTTCAGCGTATCAAAGACAACGGGAGAGATGAATTTTACAAAGGAGAAACCGCTCAGAAGCTGGTCGATTTCATCCAGGCCAAAGGCGGATACTTCACCATGGAAGATATGGAGAAATACGAAGCGAAATGGAGAGAACCGGTTGTTTTTAATTATAAGGATGTAAAGATCGTTTCCATGAGCCCGCCCTCAAGTGGCGGGATCTGCCTGGCGCAGATAATGACCATGATAGAACCCTACGAACTTTCGTCTTTCGGACATAATACCGCAAAAAGTATCCAACTGATCACTGAAGCAGAACGCAGGGCCTATGCAGACCGAAGCTATTTCCTGGGAGATCCCGATTTTGTACAGATCCCGCAGGAAGAACTTATCAGTGAAAACTACCTGAAAGAAAGAATGGATGACTTTTCTTTTGAACAGGCTTCTTCTTCCGATAATGTAGGATACGGTTCTGTAGAATTTGTCGAGAGCAGTGAGACCACTCACTATTCTATTGTAGATCAGTTCGGAAATGCAGTTTCGGTTACCACTACCCTGAACGGGGCTTACGGTTCCAAACTGTACAGCGATGAACTCGGTTTCTTCCTGAACAACGAAATGGATGACTTCAGTTCCAAACCAGGAGTTCCCAATTCATACGGGCTTATCGGAGCCGAGGCCAACAGTATAGCACCGGAAAAACGTATGCTGAGTTCAATGACTCCAACGATCGTGGAAAAGGACGGTAAATTATGGATGGTTGTGGGTACTCCCGGAGGTTCTACTATTATCACAACCGTACTCCAGACGATCCTTAACGTTCATGAATTTGGTATGGGAATGCAGGAGGCTGTAGATGCACCTCGCTTCCATCATCAGTGGAAACCGGATACTATTACTTTTGAACCGGGGGCTTTTTCTCCCGAGTTATTGGAAAATCTTAAGGCAAAAGGATATAAGATCAACGAAAACACTACCCCTATCATCGGGAAAGTAAGCGCTATTCTGATTACGGAAGATGGTAAACTGGAAGGAGGAGCAGATAAACGGGGAGATGAAACTGCGGTAGGTTTCTAAGTTTTGAAAAAGGGTTCATCAATGAAAAAATATGATATTATCATTCTTACCGACAGAAGGTATTTGGATTTCTCCAATCCGGCTCCTTATGTACAGAATGTATTAAAGGAAGACACCTATATACGGGAAGCCCTGGAAGAAGAAGGTTTAAAAACCGGAAGGTTGTCCTGGGACGATGCAAACTTCGACTGGTCGCAAACCAAAGCCGTACTGTTCAGGACCACCTGGGATTATTTTGATCGCTTTGATGAGTTCTCTGCCTGGCTGGACAAGGTAAGCAAACAGACACGCCTGCTCAATTCAGAGACCATTATTCGCTGGAACCTGGATAAACGCTATTTCCTGGATCTGGAGGCTAAAGGAATTTACTGCACCCCTACCCGCTTTATAGAAAAGAACGAAAAAACCAGCCTGAAAGAATTACATTCTCAGACAGGTTGGGAAGAAACAGTACTTAAGCCTTGTGTTTCGGGGAGTTCAAGAGATACTTTTAAGCTCAATCCGTCTATTATTGAAGATCATGAGGCTGTTTTTAAAGAGCTTATTCAGAAAAAAGCCATGATGCTTCAGCCCTTCCAGCAAAATATCGTTTTAAAAGGCGAGATTTCTATTATGGTAATGGGCGGAGAATTTTCCCATGCGGTGCTTAAGGTAGCAAAAGCCGGGGATTTCAGGGTTCAGGACGATTTTGGCGGAAGTGTTCAGCTCTATCATCCGACTGAGGAAGAGATCGCTTTTGCTGAAAACACCGTAAAGGTTTGTTCTGATGAGCTTCCCTCCTATGCCCGTGTAGATATCTTTACCGACAACGACGGAAACCTGGCCCTTGCAGAGCTCGAGCTCATAGAACCCGAATTGTGGTTTCGTATCTGCCCGAATGCGGCAAAGCTGTTGGCGGCCTATATCAAAAAGACACATTTCTAAAAAAACATAGCCAAAATTCCCGGCTTTGTCATTTTAACATATTATCTAAATCTCTGTAGCAGATCGCTTTACTCTGATCTTAACTTATTTAATGTTTTTTCTTCAATTAATAAGTGAGTTTTCTAACATTTCCCGAGAAGGCTTTTCACTACCTTTAATATCTATTTAGCTAGTTATTAACATCTTAACAAATCAGAGATCATGAAAACACTGCGTAATGTGCGTAATGCATTGCTATTACCTTTTTTGTTTGTATTTGCCATTCAGCTTAATGCGGCAAATAGCGAAGGTTATTTTAAAAGTAACTCTCTTTTAAAAGTAACCGCAAAAGACCTTTCGGGTATTTCCCTGAGTGAAGAACAGAATACGGTTAGCGGAAAGGTCCTGGACGAGAACGGGGCTCCGCTGGCGGGAGCATCTGTAGTCCTTAAGGGAACCACCACGGGAACAACTACCGATTTTGACGGGAATTTCACAATTGAAGCCCCTCGCGGAGCCGTACTGGTCATCTCCTATATCGGTTACGAAACAAAAGAAGTAACCATTAATTCCGATACACTCAGGATCCAGTTAAACGCCGGAGTGGAACTATCGGAAGTGGTTATTGTAGGTTCCCGTAACGCCAACAGGACCCAGACCGAAAGTACGGTTCCTATAGATGTTATTGATATTAAAGAGATCAATGATGTTGCCCCACAGGTAAATCTTAACCAGATCCTGAATTTTGTCGCCCCTTCTTTTACTTCAAACACTCAATCTATTTCTGATGGAACCGATCATATCGATCCTGCCTCCCTTAGAGGCCTGGGACCGGATCAGGTTTTGGTGTTGATCAATGGAAAGAGAAGACATACATCTTCTCTTGTAAACGTTAACGGGACCTTCGGAAGAGGAAATGTGGGGACCGACCTGAATGCAATTCCTGCAGCCGCTATCGAGCGCATTGAAGTTCTAAGGGATGGTGCTGCCGCCCAATACGGGTCGGATGCCATTGCCGGGGTCATCAATATTGTTCTGAACAATAGTGTAAACGAGTTGAACCTCAGGGTGACTTCGGGAGCATTTTTCTCCAAGAACTCCAACAGCCAGACCGGAGGCAGTGACGGAGAGACCACGAATATATCAGCCAACTACGGACTTCCTCTGGGAGATAAAGGCGGATTCCTGACCTTTTCCGGGGATTTCGATGTACGGGAAGATTACAACCGGGCTCGAGAGTTTGAAGGCGATATCTTTAATCTCTATAATACGGTAGAGAGAGTGGCCAGTGAAAGTGGCTTCGACATTACGAATTTACTGGACAGCGATGTTTCCGATGTGATCCAGTTTGCCAATCAGGCGGGAATTAACCTGAACGGAGCCACCACCCAGGATGAATTACGTACCATTCTTTCGGCAGACAATACCGAGGCCGAACTGGCAGCCAGAGGCCTGGAAAGAAGCGATTTTAATATTCGTTTCGGACAATCTGCCTTAAGAGGAGGGCGCTTTTTTGTAAACTTCTCCCTCCCTCTGGATGAAGAAGGCACTGAAATATATTCCTTTGCGGGTATAAGTTCCAGAACGGGAAATTCTGCCGGTTTTTACAGGCTTCCCAACCAGAGCAGGACCTTTACCCCTGCTTTTATCAATGGTTTCCTCCCGGAGATCAATTCCAATATTAACGATCAGTCCGTGTCTCTTGGAATAAAAGGGAAACTGGGCGACTGGAATGTGGATTTCAGTAATACCTACGGAAGGAACTCCTTCGATTTTACCATAGGGAATTCTTCCAATGCGTCTTTACAGAATGCATCACCCAATACCTTTGATGCCGGAGGATTCTCTTTCTCGCAAAACACCACCAATTTTGATGTTACTCAGTACTTTGATGATATCCTCTCCGGGATCCATATTGCTTTCGGGGCAGAATACAGGGTAGAGAATTACGAGATCGTGGCCGGAGAAGAAGAATCCTATGCACAGTACACTGCAGACGGTCAGGTTATTACGCTGGCTTCTCAGCTTCCTGCAGAAGATTTCTTCGGAAATGCCAGGCCCGGAGGATCCCAGGTGTTCCCTGGTTTCAGCCCGGACAATGAGCTTTCGAGAAGTCGCAGCAGTGTTGCGGGTTATTTTGATATAGAGGTGGATTTTTCGGAGAGACTCCTTACTAGTTTTGCCACCCGTTATGAGAACTACAGCGATTTTGGCGGGACCATCAACTTTAAACTGGCCTCCCGTTATAAAGTAAACGACAACTTTAATATAAGAGGTGCATTGAATACCGGTTTCAGGGCTCCTTCCCTGCATCAGATCAACTTTAATTCGACCTCTACTATTTTCGATCAGGATGGAAATCCGCAGGAGGTTGGAACTTTTGCCAACGACAGTCGCCCGGCCCAGTTATTGGGGATCCCTCAGCTTCAGGAAGAGACTTCCAGGAGTGCCAGTCTTGGTTTTACCACACAGATTCCCGGGATCAATCTTACGGTAACCGTAGATGGCTATTTTGTGGCAATCGATGACAGGGTGGTCTTTACCGGGCAGTTTAGCGGCCCCGGAACGGGAACAGAACTCGATAATCTCTTACGCCAGGCCAATGCCACAAGGGCAGCCTTCTTTGCAAATGCCATAGATACCGAATCCAAAGGGTTGGATATTGTACTGACCCACCGTACAGGGCTGTGGGAAAACTGGAGATTAAAATCAGATCTGGCAGCAACCTTTTCGAATACCAGGCAAGTGGGAGATATCAATGCTTCCCAGGTATTGAGAGATGCAGGCCTTGTAGACACTTATTTCCCGGAAGACAGCAGGGTTTATCTGGAAGAAGCCGTGCCGAGAACCAAGATCAACCTGTCTAACAGCTTAAGTTCTGAGAAGTTCGTATTCTTCCTCAGGAATGTTTTCTTTGGGGAAGTAACAGAGGCTACCACTATTGTGGAAAGACAACAGGTTTTCGGATCTAAGATCATCACCGATCTGTCGGTGACCTATAAAATTGCCGAGGCTTTGAGCCTGACGATAGGTGCCAACAATCTTTTTGATATTTTCCCGGACAGGGCTATCGATGATTTCGATCCGGTTACACCGGGAGCTCAGACCAACAGGAGTTCGGGAAGGTTTGATTTTTCAAGGAGATCGGTGCAGTTCGGTTTGGGAGGGCGTTTCCTCTTTGCGAGGGCCAGCTTTAGCCTGAACTGATCTAGGATGCATCATCGGGGGTTTCTTCACGCTGTTCTATATGAGATCTGGTATCGTTAACCATACGATCCTCCTCATAGATCACATTGGAGATCCCTATCATCCAGGCACTTAAGATTATATAGATAAAACGCCTTAACTTCTTTGTAAAGTTCTGGCGTTTTTTTCTGTTTTTCTTTAAATCCGGCATGTTTTTCCGGTATCAATCATCATACCTTCCATAAAAAGAATGTACAATTGTCTTGTTTATCAGCTTATTACGGAATTCCATGACAATATTTCACAATTTTTTATGCTTCTTTTCAAATCCTGCCCTCCTGATAATGCGTAAAATAAAAATGTAAGAGTGTAAAAAATCGGGGCTTTAACGGCTTCATTTTTAAGCTTCAAAATTGTACATTTGTGATTTTGCGCTGTTATGACAAACTACGAAGAAAACATTGAGGTTCGCGGTGCGCGTGTCCACAATCTTAAGAATATAGATGTTACCATTCCCCGCGAAAAACTGGTGGTTGTTACCGGTTTATCGGGTAGTGGAAAATCTTCCCTGGCCTTCGATACTATCTATGCCGAAGGGCAACGAAGATATATAGAGACTTTTTCGGCTTATGCCCGTCAGTTCCTTGGAGGACTGGAGCGTCCGGATGTCGATAAGATAGACGGTTTATCTCCGGTGATCGCCATCGAGCAGAAAACCACTTCCAAGTCGCCGAGATCTACAGTAGGTACGATTACAGAGATCTACGATTTTCTAAGGCTCCTGTATGCCAGGGCCAGTGATGCCTTTAGTTTTAATACGGGCGAAAAGATGGTCAGCTACAGTGATGAGCAGATAAAGGATCTTATCATCAAGGATTTTAATGAAAAAAGGGTAAATATCCTCGCTCCCATAATCAGGTCCAGAAAAGGGCATTACAGGGAGTTGTTCGAACAGATCGCAAAGCAAGGGTTTATCAAGGTAAGGGTAGACGGTGAGATCATGGATATCCAGAAGGGAATGAAACTCGACAGGTATAAGACCCACGATATAGAGATCGTTATTGATCGCCTTAGGGTATCGGAAGATGAGGATAGCGTAAAACGCCTGATGGAAACGATCAATACGGCCATGTACCACGGAGATGACGTTCTGATGGTGATCGAACATGAAAAGGAAGCCACACGCTTCTTTAGCCGGAACCTGATGTGTCCCTCTTCGGGAATATCATATCCCAACCCCGAACCCAATACTTTTTCCTTTAACTCTCCCAAGGGAATGTGCCATGTGTGCAACGGGCTGGGGAGTATTCATCAGGTAAACATAGAAAAGATCATCCCGAATCCCGATATTTCTATCAGGAACGGAGGGATTGCGCCCCTGGGCGAATATAAAAAATCATGGATCTTTAAACAGATAGAGGTCATTGCCGAACGCTATGACTTTAAACTGAACGATCCTATCAAGGTCATTCCTGAAGAAGCCATGCAGGTGATCCTGCACGGGGGGAATGAAAAATTCTCCGTAGCCTCCAAGACCATAGGAGTGACCAGAGATTACAAGATAGATTTTGAAGGGATCATTAATTTTATCAGTAATCAGTTCAAGGAGAACGGTTCTACTTCCATCCGCAGATGGGCAAAAGATTTTATGGATAAGATCAAATGCCCCGAGTGCGGAGGTTCCCGTTTAAAGAGGGAATCCCTTTATTTTAAACTGAACGGTAAGAATATTGCCGAACTGGCCGATCTTGATATTGTGGAGCTGGCAGCCTTATTTAAGGACCTGCCTTCTCAGCTTTCCGAAAAGCAATTCAGAATAGCCGAAGAGATCCTAAAAGAGATCAATGCACGGTTGAGCTTCCTGCTGGATGTAGGTCTGGATTACCTTTCGCTTAACCGCAGTTCCAAATCCCTTTCGGGGGGAGAAGCGCAGCGTATTCGTCTGGCCACCCAGATAGGTTCTCAGCTGGTGGGTGTGCTCTATATCCTTGATGAACCCAGTATCGGTCTTCATCAGCGGGATAATGAACGCCTTATCAGGTCTTTGGAATCTCTCAGGGATATAGGGAATTCTGTTATCGTGGTAGAGCACGATAAGGATATGATAGAACATGCAGATCATGTAATAGATATAGGCCCCAGAGCCGGAAGACATGGGGGAGAGATCATATCGGAGGGGCATCCCGAAACAGTAAGGGAGCATCATACCCTGACCGCAGATTACCTGAACGGCACCAAAAAGATTGAAGTTCCCGGAGAACGTAGAAAAGGAACAGGCAAATCTATCGTGCTTAAAGGATGCTCGGGAAATAACCTGAAAAATGTAGATGCGGAATTCCCGCTCGGAAAGATGATCGGGGTTACAGGAGTTTCCGGAAGCGGAAAATCCACGCTTATTAATGAGACCCTCTATCCTATTCTCAATAAGCACTTTTTTAAAGCCGTTAAAAAACCCATGCCTTATAAGAGCATTAAAGGCCTGGAACATATAGATAAGGTGATCGACATTAACCAGTCGCCTATCGGGAGGACCCCAAGGTCCAATCCTGCCACTTATACGGGAGTATTCAGTGAGATACGCTCGTTATTTACGAAAACCCCGGAAGCCATGATCAGGGGTTATAAACCGGGGCGTTTTAGCTTTAATGTGGTGGGCGGCCGATGTGAGACCTGCCAGGGAGGCGGTCTTCGGGTAATTGAAATGAATTTCCTTCCCGATGTATATGTCGAATGTGAGACCTGCCATGGAAAACGTTTTAACCGGGAAACCCTGGAGATACGCTACAAAGGGAAATCTATTGCCGATGTTTTGAATATGACCATCAATGAAGCCGTGGAATTCTTCGAGAATATCCCGAAAATATACCGTAAGCTCAAGACCATTAAAGATGTAGGGCTCGGATATATTACGCTCGGGCAACAGTCCACTACCCTTTCGGGAGGTGAGGCCCAGCGTATAAAACTGGCTACGGAGCTTTCCAAAAAAGACACGGGAAATACCTTTTATATTCTTGATGAACCGACCACCGGCCTTCATTTTGAAGACATAAGGGTACTAATGGATGTACTCAACACCCTGGTGAACAAAGGAAATACCGTTCTGATCATAGAACACAATATGGATGTGATAAAAGCGGTAGACCATATCATAGACATAGGGTATGAAGGCGGAAAAGGCGGAGGCCAGGTAGTTGCTACCGGGAGCCCGGAAGAGATCGCAAAAGATAAAAAAAGTTATACGGCAAGGTTTCTTAAAAAAGAACTACATTAGCATTTGCTCTAAATTAAATAAACAACTGAAACAATGAGAAAAGAACAGCATGTAAAGGGGTGGAATGAAATAAAGACCAATGATTCGTGGGCAATATTCAAGATCATGGGAGAATTCGTTAACGGATTCGAAAAGATGAGTCAGATAGGTCCCTGTGTATCTATTTTCGGATCGGCACGAACCGGGGAAGATCACGAATACTATAAACTGACGGAGCGGGTGGCTCAGAAGATCGTCGAAGCCGGATACGGAGTTATTACCGGAGGTGGCCCCGGAATTATGGAGGCCGGAAACAAAGGTGCACATACCGGAGGAGGTACTTCGGTAGGGCTGAATATCGATCTTCCCTTTGAGCAACATGACAATCCATATATAGATAAGGACAAGAACCTGAACTTCGATTATTTCTTTGTGAGAAAGGTAATGTTCGTAAAATATTCTCAGGGATTTGTAGTAATGCCCGGAGGATTCGGAACCCTGGATGAGCTTTTCGAAGCGATTACCCTTATCCAGACCAAAAAGATCGCCAAGTTCCCTATTATCCTGGTTGGAAAGGAATTCTGGGGAGGGCTTTTCGATTGGGTTAAACAGACCCTTTTAGGCAGATTTGGTAACATAAGTCCGGAGGATCTCGACCTAATCAAAATCGTAGATAATGAAGAAGAAGTGATAACTGTCTTGGATAGTTTCTATAAAAAATATAATTTGAGTCCCAATTTTTAACCGACTTTGATATGGTCAGTAAATTTTGCGCTTAGGTTTTCCTGATCTCGGCAGGATTTTAAAGATAGTTTAACATTGCTGAGATGATTTTGAATGAAAGTGGCAATATTATTGATTAATGAATACAGCTTCTAATAAATAAACTATTTGGCTAAATCGGAGTCAAAATACCGGATCATCAATTATAACGGCAACAAAACAAATAAAAAAAGAAAGAAAAGATAAGTCTGGATGTGTTCATCCGCACTTTTCAGGTTTTGCAATGAAAATTGATAGAGATTAATTTTGAAGCTATACATTAAACATATTCTGTATTCTGCATTTTTATGCCTGTGCTGTACCCTCGGGGCGCAGAACAGTCATAAGATCAATGCTACGCTGCATCAGGAAACCAATTCCATCAACATTCAGCAGGAAGTGGTGTTCTTTAACAGCAGTAAGGATACTTTAAACTCTATCTATCTCACCGACTGGAATAATGCCTATGCAAGTAAGAAGACGGCTTTAGCAAGGCGCTTTGCCGAAGAGTTCGATAAATCCCTTCACCTTGCAAAAGACAAGGAAAGAGGATATACCAATGTTATTTCTATTACCGATCGCAATTTTAATTTCCTGAAATGGGAACGTTTACCGGCCGGCGACCTGATAAGGGTTCAGCTTAATTTCCCTATCTATCCCGGGCAGGAATATACCTTTAAACTCTCTTATACCGTTCAGCTTCCTAGAAGTAAGTTTACCCGCTACGGGCATACCCCGCAGGGGAATTACAATCTGCGCTACTGGTATATCAGCCCTGCGGTATACAGGGACGGGGAATGGAAATTATACAGCAATACCGACCTGGATGATCAGTATACCTATGCATCGGATTATGAACTGGTCTTTAACTATCCTAAAGGTTATAAATTGCATTCCGACCTGAATGTAGCTTCGGGCCAGGAAGTGGAAAACTATATGCAAATTATCCTCAACGGGAAAGACCGGGGCGATCTTAAACTGTTCCTCGAAAGAGACAGGACTTTCGAATACTTCCAGAACGAAAAGCTAACCCTTATTACCAATATTGAAGCCAGGGGGATGCAGGATGTCTTTAAGGCTATCTCGGTAGATAAGGTCATTAATTTTATTCACAGGAACCTGGGAAGTTATCCGCATGAACGTTTGCTGGTTTCCGATCTGGACTATAAAAAGAACCCGCTTTACGGCCTTAACCAGTTGCCTTCTTTTCTCAGGCCCTTTCCGGAGGAGTTCCAGTATGAGCTCAAGCTGCTGAAAACATCACTAAAAAATTGGCTGGAGAATACGGTATATGTAGATCCGAGGGGAGAACGCTGGACCACCGATGCTATTCAGAACTATTTGATGATCAAATATGTGGATGAGTATTATCCGGATATGAAACTCCTGGGGAAGGTGTCCAACCTCTTTATCGTAAGGAGTTTTCATCTGGCCAAACTCAACTTTAACGATCAGTATCCTTTTCTTTCCATGTTGATGGCGAGAAGGAATCAGGATCAGCCTTTATCGACCCCGGCAGATTCGCTGGTAAAGTTTAACGAGAAGATCTCCAATAAATACAAGGCAGGTCTGGGGCTTGTGTACCTGGATAATTACCTTATGCAAAACCATATAGACAACCGTATAAGGACATTTTATAAAGAACAAAGCCTGAAAGACATTAACGCTTCCTATTTTGAAGATTACCTGAAAGAAGGAAGCCCGAAAGATATTGACTGGTTCTTTGACTTTTATATACGTAGCCGGGATCAGATAGATTTTAAGATCAAAAAGGCTAAAAAAGTGGGAGATTCGGTCTATGTGACCATAAAGAACAAAAGCGGGACCAATGTTCCTATCACCCTCTTCGGTTTAAAGAAAGATAGTGTGGTCTCCAAACAGTGGTTTACGGATATTAAGGAAGAAGAGACCTTTAAAATTGCAAGGAATGGCGCCGAACGCCTGGTGCTTAATTACGACAAGACCATTCCGGAGTTTAACCAGCGGGATAACTGGAAATCATTGAACGGTTTCTTTTCCAGCAACAAAAAACTGCAGTTCAAGTTCTTTAAGGATGCGGAGAATCCTTATTACAATCAGATCTTCTTTGTTCCGACCGTTACCTTTAATGTATATGACAAATTAACCCCGGGACTCAGGCTCCATAACAAGACTTTCCTGAGAAGGCCTTTTGTTTTTGACCTGCAGCCGGCATATTCGTCGGGAGAAAGGACACTGGTAGGAAGCGGTTCCATAGCCTATATCCGGGATCTGAGAAAAGACGATCAGAACCTGTTCAGGATCAGTTATTCCCTGAGGGCAAGTACCTTTCATTTTGCACCGGCTTCCCGTTTTATATCGATCACCCCTTCGGTTTCGCTGAGTTTCAGGACCAATGATTTCAGGTCCAATAAACTGGAGCGTTTCCAGGCGCGTTATGTGAATATCATCAGGAACCGTTCTATAGATGTGGAGACCGATCCCGATTACAGTGTGTTTAATGCGCGCTATCGTTATTCGGATAACGGTATCGTTCGTTTCCTGTCCTATTTTGCTGATGTACAGGTAGCTCAGGATTTTGCCAAGATCGCCTTTAGCCTGAACTACAGGAAGCTGTTCCAGAACAACAGGCAGCTTAACCTGAGGTTATTTGCAGGGAAGTTTATATATAACAGCACCAATTCCGATTTCTTTAGCTTTGCGCTCGACAGACCTACGGATTATCTCTTCGACTTTAATTATCTGGGACGTTCTGAAGATTCGGGTATCTTTAGCCAGCAGATCATTATTGCGGAAGGTGGATTTAAATCGCAGTTGGAAGATCCTTTCTCCAACAACTGGCTGGTAACGGGAAATGCGAGTTTTAACCTGTGGAAATGGGTAGAGTTATACGGAGATGTGGGACTGCTGAAGAACCAGACAGGAAACCCCAGGTTTGTATACGATTCGGGGATACGCTTAAATCTGGTAACCGACTATTTTGAGCTTTACTTCCCCCTCTACTCCAACAAAGGTTTTGAGCCTTCACAACCCAATTACGATCAGCAGATACGATTTGTGGTTACCCTTAGCCCAAGAACCCTGCTCGGGCTCTTTACGAGAAAATGGTTCTAATCGATCAGATTTCGTTTAAAAAGTATTTTTATTTTATTGAAGATTTGTCAAAGAAAAATGGATTTTCCTGAAATAATTCAATATTAGACAAAAAAACCTCCTTTTATTTAACATATTATCATTTTTATAACACTTACTAAGGTTGCTAAAATGGAATCTTTTAGCTATTTTTGTGATCCTTACAAAGTACGACTATGCAAACGAAGACGAAAGCCAAAAAAGATATTTCATTCGAAGATTTTAAAAATCAGGTAATAAGCGATTATAAAATTGCGGTGACCAGCCGTGAATGTAGCTTATTAGGACGACGTGAAGTACTGACCGGAAAGGCTAAATTCGGGATCTTCGGAGACGGGAAAGAAGTTCCTCAGCTTGCAATGGCCCGTGCTTTTCAAAACGGTGACTTCAGAAGCGGATACTACAGAGATCAGACCTTTATGATGGCGATCGGAGAAATGACACCTGTTCATTTCTTTGCCGGACTCTATGCACATACCGATATTAAGGAAGAGCCTATGTCTGCCGGAAGACAGATGGGAGGACACTTTGTAACCCACAGTTTAAATGAAGACGGAAGCTGGAAGAACCTTACCCAGCAAAAGAACAGTAGTGCCGATATCTCCCCTACTGCGGGTCAGATGCCGAGACTGCTCGGATTGGCTCAGGCTTCCAAGATATACAGGAATGTAGAGGGAATAGATGCGGAGAAGTTTTCGGTAAACGGGAACGAAGTTGCCTGGGGTACCATCGGTAACGCCAGTACCAGTGAAGGGATCTTTTTTGAGACCATCAATGCAGCCGGAGTTTTACAGGTACCCATGGTAATCAGTGTATGGGATGACGAATACGGGATCTCGGTACACGCCAAATATCAGACCACCAAAGAAAATATATCGGAGATCCTTAAAGGTTTCCAGAGAGATGAGAACGGGAACGGATATGAGATCATCGTTGTAAAAGGATGGAACTATCCGGAACTGGTAGAAGCTTACGAACGTGCTTCGGTAATAGCCAGAGAGGAACACGTACCCGTGTTTATTCATGTGGTGGAGCTGACTCAGCCACAGGGACACTCTACTTCAGGTTCTCACGAAAGATATAAGAATGAAGAGCGCCTTAACTGGGAAAGGGAGAATGACTGTAACCTGAAGATGAGGGAATGGATCATTACCAACGGATTTGCCACGGAAGAGGAACTCGTTGCGCTTGAAAAAGCCATCAAAAAAGAAATAAGGGATGCCAAGAAACAAGCCTGGAATGCTTTTCTTGCCCCGATAAAAGAGAATAAGACCAAAGTTGTTTCCTTACTTGATGCTCTTGCTGCATCCAGCGGAAACAAAACTTTTATCAATAAGCTTAAGAACGATCTTATCTCCATAGAGGAGCCGATCAAAAAGGATATTATTTCCGTAGCACGAAAGGCCCTCAGATATGTGGTGAAGGAATCCTCTCCTGCCAAGCAGGAATTAATTGCCTGGATAGATCAGTACTATGCCGAAGTTCAGCCTAAATTCAGTTCGCACCTGCACAGTGAGACCGAAAGCAAGGCTACCAGTATTAAAGAAGTTTTACCACAGTTTGATGAAAGCGCAGAGCAGGTAGACGGACGTGTGGTACTAAGAGATAATTTTAACGCCATTTTCGAAAAGTACCCGGAATCCCTGGTATTTGGTGAGGATAGCGGAAATATAGGAGATGTTAACCAGGGGCTGGAAGGCCTGCAGGAAAAATACGGAGAGCTAAGGGTATCTGATACCGGGATCCGTGAAGCTACCATTCTCGGACAGGGAATAGGAATGGCCCTGAGAGGTCTGCGCCCGATTGCAGAGATCCAATACCTGGATTATCTGTTGTACGCCCTTCAGATCATGAGTGATGACCTGGCTACCCTTCACTACAGAACGGTAGGAAAGCAAAAGGCGCCACTTATCGTAAGGACCAGAGGGCATCGCCTGGAAGGTATCTGGCACAGTGGTTCCCAGATGGGTGGAATTATCCATCTGTTAAGAGGAATGTATGTACTGGTACCGAGAAACATGACCAAAGCTGCAGGTTTCTACAATACCCTCCTGGAAAGCGATGAACCCGGACTGATCGTAGAAAGCCTGAACGGTTATCGTCTTAAAGAAAAATTACCGACCAACCTGGGAGAGCTTAAAACTCCTATAGGTGTGGTGGAAACAGTAAAAGAAGGAAAAGATATTACCCTGGTTTCTTACGGTTCTACCTTAAGGATCGTAGAGCAGGTAGCCAGAGAGCTTCAGGAAGTCAATATTGATGCTGAAGTGATCGACTGTCAGAGTTTATTGCCTTTCGATATTAATAATGATGTGGCGAAAAGTGTTCAGAAAACCAATCGCCTTCTGGTAATAGATGAAGATGTTCCGGGTGGAGCGTCGGCTTATCTGTTACAGGAGATCGTAGAGAAGCAAGGCGCTTATCAGTATCTGGACAGTGCACCACAAACCCTGGCGGCACAACCTCACCGTCCTGCATACGGTACGGACGGGGATTATTTCTCAAAACCAAATGCAGAGGATATTTTTGAAAAGGTGTACGAGATCATGAGCGAAGCAGATCCGGTAAACTATCCTGTACTTAAATAATATCATCAAGCCGTATGATACCCTCTAAACAAGATGTAGCGGCAGCCCTGGAAAGGGTATCTCCCTATGTCCATAAAACTCCTGTTCTCTCTTCAACCTTGTTAAATGAGATAAGCGGGGCTTCTGTCTTTTTTAAATGCGATAACCTTCAGCGTGGGGGTTCCTTTAAAATACGCGGAGCCACCAATGCTATCCTTCAGCTTAGCGAAGAACAAAGAACCAAAGGTGTGGTGACCCATTCCTCGGGTAACTTTGCACAGGCACTCTCCCTGGCGGCCCGATCGCTTGGAGTAAAGGCCTATATCGTAATGCCCGATACGGCTCCTGAGGTAAAAAAGGCAGCGGTAAGAGATTACGGAGGAGAGATCGTAGAATGCGAAACTGTCCTGAGTGTACGTGAAGCAACAGCAGCCAGGATACAGGAAGAAAAAGGAGCTACTTTTGTACACCCTTCGGATGATACCCAGGTAATTCTCGGGCAGGGAACGGCAGCAATGGAGCTATTGGAAGAACAACCCGACCTGGATTATGTGGTGACTCCCGTGGGTGGCGGCGGACTCGTAGCCGGATCGGCACTTTCGGCTCACTATTTCGGAAAGGATTGCAAAACCATAGCCGGAGAACCCCTGGAAGTTGATGATGCATACCGCTCTATGAAGAGTGGAAAAATAGAAAGCAATATTACGATCAATACTATTGCCGACGGGCTTAAGACACAATTGGGTGAAATGAATTTCCCCATCATCATGAAGCATGTAGATCAGATCATCCGGGTAACGGAAGACGAGATCATCAGTGCCATGAAACTGGTGTATGAGCGTATGAAGATCATCATAGAACCTTCATCGGCAGTAGCATTTGCTGCGGTTTTAAACAAAAAGGACTTATTTAAAGGCAAAAAGGTTGGGATCGTTATTTCCGGTGGAAATGTAGACCTCAGCAAGCTTCCTTTTTAGAGCGCCTACCTCCTTCTCCCCATTATCAGAACATCTATTACGTCGGGACGCGGATTTACATAATCGAGTTTTACCTCTCCCTTTTCCGTAAGGCTGATCCTTGCCGGAATCGTATTCAAAGTTAAATACCAGCCTTCTGGCATAATAACCGTATTGCGGTTCCTTCCGAAGGAGCGGTCCCATACCAGTTCTTCACCATACAGCAAATACCTGTTCGGATCGGTATAGGTCTCTTCAATACGCAGTCTTTTGGAAGCTCCCTGAGTAACGGGGTCAAACCAGATCACCACGGCTTCGGTGGCATCTGTTACATTGTTTATTTCAATCCCTTTGGCGGTTATCTCCTTCCCTCTCAGGGTTTCTACCTTTAGTTCCTCCCCGGTATCCAGGATCTTAGCCGATGGCTTACTGGCCTTGCTTCCCGGCCGTACGATATTTACATACTTATCTATGCCCGGGCGTTTCTCGGTATAGTCGTGGTATAAACGAAAGGAATGGGTTTCCGGCTGCTGCAGGAAATAAACGATCTCCCGGTCCTGGAAAGCCCTTTCGTTAAAAGTGTAATTCAACCGGGCTTTGCTCTTGTCTCTTCCCTGGGGGCTGGGTTTATAGTCCGGCCAGGGGTTCTGCCCCTTTCTGGAGGTTGTTACTCCGTTCTTAAGCGGACGTGCTTTGATCTCCAGCGGAACGGCACCTACCCCATCGTTCAGAAAACTGATCTTGATACGTCCCGAAGCTTCGGTGTTTATCTGCGAAGGATGGTTACAACCGATCACTTCATAGTTCTCCGGCAGTACAATGGCATTCCTTTTTATTCCGAGGGAGCGGTTAAAAACGATCACATCGCCTTCCTTATAGTAACTCTTGGTATCCTTATAGGTCTTGTCTATACGGATGCGGGCCTCACCTCCCTGCGGTACCGGCCTTGCCAGTTCTATCTGAAGATAATCGGTGTCATCACTGGCGTATACATGGCCGTTGGCTTTGGCCGTTTTTCCTTCTACGATCTCCCATTTCAGGGCCTTTCCCGAATAAAGGTCGTAAACGGCATCTACCGTATGTTCGCTTCCTTTTCTCAGGGTATTCCAGTAGTATTTACTTCCAGCCTGGGTGGCACTTACATCGTACACAATGCGGAAGCTCTGGCTTTCCGGCGACAGCAGTTCGTAACGGGTATAGGAATCGGCCTGGGTTTGTTGTGCCCATAAAGGCAGGCTGCATATCGTAAAGACACACAGCCATAAAGTTCTTTTTAAAAGCATTTTATTAAGGTCTATTTTCTTTGTCCGGGATGATAGGTCTCTTCTGCCCTCTTCTCTACATCTTCCTTATAGAAAGCCACATCTTTAAACTCTATATCGGCATAGCGCTGTGCCTGGTCATTAAAGTGAGGAGAGTTTATATCTCCGCTCTGTCCACCGGCCAGCATACTCTTGGCTTTTACCTTATCTCCAAACTCCACTACGGCCACAAAGGAATTCCCCCTGGTTCCGTAGATCTTTTTGGTTTGCTGACGCGAACGCATTCCGTAAGCTGCCAGAGCTCCCCATCTACCGGTGGTTAACCCAACAGGGATACTTGGCTTGTCGTCATCGAATTGCAGGTCTATATCCCCGCTCAGGCGCTGGTATCTGTTGATCTCTCCCCAAGGAGTGTTCCAGCTTCCGAAATCAGTTTCAATTTTATCAAGGGCCTTTGCAAACATTCTCAGGCGCTCATCGGCCGGAGAAGAAGTCCCGAAATAGTTGATCCGTTGCATATCGGTCAGTCCTTCCGGTCTTTCGCCTTCTCTTAAATAACTCATCGCATAGAAATGTGCCAGCGACATTCCCACAGAAGCTACTCCGGTTTTCATATCCCAGTTACGTAGCACTTCTATGGCATCTTTCATGGCCGGGTCCTTAGCCGGGCTTTTATCATAAGCTTCCACCAATCCGGGGATCAGCTTTTCAAAGGCAGGAAGATATGGATCATAAGCGGTCTCTATCAACTTGTCCAGCGTATATCCCTTGCGCTCTGATAACAATTTAATGGCGTGTACCCCTCTGAAGTTCTCGCGGTCTATCGACATATAACGGGGGTAATCTTCTTTTTTCGGGCTGTTCTCTGCTGCCGAAGTAAAGGGTGTGGAATTACAGTTCTGTATCCATCCGTTAGGCGGGTTTACCACTACAATACTTTCTTCTACCGTATGCAGGCCGTTCCAGTCGGTATCCGGATTGCTTCCGTCTACCGGTTTGGTATAATCGTAAGCTACATTTCTCTTCGGGATAAAGTTTCCGTGGTAGTAAGCAATATTCCCTCCGGCATCGGCATAGACCGTATTATTGGAAGAGTTGGTACGTATGTTCATCATCTCCCTGAACTCCTTGTGTCCGTTAAGCTTGGTGCGGGTATAGGACTGCTCCAGTGCCTGAACCGGTTGCCACATCAGGGCAGTAGACACCCACTGATCGTCTATCATATGGGTAACAGGCCCGTGATGGGTCCTGTACATCGGAAAGGTCTTTTCGCTCATTCCGTCACCGTCCTTGTATTTCAGGGTAACTTCCGAAACTTCTACATCTCTCAGTTCCTCTCCGTACTTATATTTTAGCTGATCGCCTTCTTCAACGATCGTCTCCTTAAATTCATCAATTACATCGGTATAGGTAGATGTGTGCATCCATCCGGTCTTTTCGTTAAAGCCCTGATATACGAAAAACTGTCCCCAGGTAACCGCTCCATAGGCATTTAAGCCTTCTTCGCTTACTACATGCACTTCCCCCCTGAAGAAAAAGGAGGTATGTGGATTGATAAGCAACATGGCATTCCCGGATTCGGTAAGATCTCCGGAAATAGCAAATCCGTTAGATCCTTTAGGCTCCTCAAACGGATCCGGATGTGTAAGTCCGTCTTCATAGGCCGTGAGTTTCAGGGCCTCTTCATTCTCGTAAAATGCTTTTATCCTGCGGGTGGAAACACGCTCAATATCCCCACCAATAGATCCCTCACTGAAGTACATGGGCATCCAGGGTTCAAAACGGGTCAGCAGACTGGGTTTTACCTCCGGATGAGTGTATAAATAGTAGTTGACCCCATCAGCAAAGGCAACACATAGTTCCTTGAGCCAGTCGGGAGCTTTTTCGTAATTGGCGATAGCTTCTTCCTTGGTCATAAACAAACGGGCACGCAGATCGCTGTAGATAGCATCTTCTCCCTCAACCTCCGCCAGGCGGCCAATAGCCCAGACATAATTGCGTTCTACTCTTTTAAAATCGTCTTCGCACTGCGCATAGAGCAGACCGAAAACCGCATCGGCATCTGTCTTTCCGTAAATATGCGGAACCCCGAAATCATCACGGATGATGGTGGTATTCTCGGCACGGCTTTCCCATCGGGCCAGTTCTGTATTGGTGTCTTGGTTTTTACAGGCTACAAAAGCTATAAAAAGAAGGAAGAATATTCGTTTCATAAAAGATATGGTTATGATTAGTTATGATCTTTAAAAGACCAAAGCTAAAATAAGAAATTAAGTCAAGTGACTTTGAATCAGTCTTAAAAAACACATAAAAGAAAGTTGCTGTTAAAAATTGATCCCGCACCGAACGCAGAATGACAATTGAATTCTATATTTTTATGATGGTTGATTTATATGGCCCTTCTTTTCCTTCGACTGCGCTCAGGATGACGGAAGGGTACTAAAGTTCCGCCCGTAATGTCATTCCTGCGCAGGCAGGAATCCATTAAGGTAGGTTGGTTGAATATTTGAGAAAGAGATCATCATATAATAACCCCTTCTCCCCGTGGGAGAAGGTCGGCCTACCGACAGGTAGGTTGGGATGAGGGCCGCCCTCACCTTAGTCCTCTCCCAGCGGGAGAGGAGACTTTAGAAACAACATTAAAAAAACACTACCATGTCAGATAAAAACAACAACAGAAGAAACTTTTTAAAGAACTGCGGACTTGCTTCCCTCCCACTGCTGGTACCGGGAGTGGCACTGGCAAATGAGCCGGAAAAGGAAAAGCGGGAAGTAGCCAGGGCCTCGAGGAGTTCGTTTGTAAACTTTGTTAGCGACGGCCTCTTCTTTTCTCCGCAGGATTATATTGAAAAGCTGTCGGATATCAACAGCAATCAGGAGATCCAGCAGGATTTTTACGGGAATGGCGGAGCCACCAAAGAATTGGAACAGGAATTTGCCAAAATAACCGGAAAAGAGAAAGCCATCTTTGTGCCTACGGGAACCATGGCCAATCAGCTAGCTATAAAACTGCTTAACGGGCATAATACCAAGGTCATTGTTCCGGAGAACAGCCATATTTTCCGGGATGAAGCCGATGCCGCCCAGAGTGTTCATGCACAACGGTTGATCCCGGCCGGAAAGGACAAGGCCTATTTTGATCTGCAGGAACTAAAAGACACCATTGCCTATTACGATAAGGGCGAGGTCTTTAAAAGTGGCCTGGGCGTGGTAGCTATCGAAAATCCGATACGCCGTGCCGACGGGACTTCCATTCCCCTGCAAACCTTAAAAGAGATCAGTGCCTATTGTCGTCAGCAGGGCTATAAACTGCATCTGGACGGGGCCAGGATACATCTGGCAGCTGCCTATACGGGTGTTTCCATTGCCGAATATTCCGCGCTTTTCGATACGGTCTATATTTCTCTATATAAATACCTCAACGCGCCTACCGGGGCTATTCTCTGCGGAGATGCCGAGTTGATCGATCAGATGGCGCACCAGATCAAGATATTGGGTGGGACCACCTATCAGACCTGGGGTTCTGCTGCGCTCGCCCTTCATTATTTAAAGGGATTGGATGAACGCTGGAAAGCGACGGTCAATACCGGCAACCAGATCATTTCCGATCTGAATAAAATGAAAGAGATCAGCATTACCAAGATCAAGGAAGGTACTAATATCTATAACCTAAGGTTGGATGCTTCCGTCGATTTTAAAAAACTGGACGACCGCCTGTACGATGAGTTTAAGATCTGGCTAAATAATCCCGATGGTGAGGGGAACATCCGCTTTAGCATCAACGAAAGCCTAAACAGAAAGAAGCCCGAAGCTATTGTCGAGGCTTTTAAAAAAGCGATCCGGTCTGCACGTGCCTAAGGTTTTTACAGGAAATACTGTAACAACTTTGCTTTCCGTACTACCTATAATTTAGAGGCAGTGGTTTTAGCTGCCTTCTTTAATTCTTTAGTATGCACGGAGGTTTAAGTCAGTTTAAGGCATTGGTGGCACGGAGAAAGGAACTTCCTTCTTCCGGGAAAAAGCGTTTTGACTCTTCTAAAGTAAAGCGAACTACCAAAACCGGTATCCAGGAGCCGGTGATTTCTGATTTTGAACTTAAAAAGATAAAGGACCGGATACAAGCCGAATCCCGTACTGAACGTTTACGATATTATACCATAGCCACCCTGGCTCTCCTGCTTTTTTGCGGGATCCTGTACTTCCTTTTGTTTTAAGTATATCCTTTATCTATAGGGTTAGATCTTTATCAAAAGAAACACAAACTTCTGTTTTTCTGATATTTACATGAAAAATCCTTATCTTTAGTAGCCTGAATGGCCTCCTTTCTCTTTTCCGGAATTTAGTCTGCCGTGTTATGCGAATTGATACCCCCGTCGTTATAGTCAATTTCAATACAACCATTTAACCAGCACACGATGAAAACAAGACTAAACTTCGTATTAATTACCCTTGCATTATTATTACTCGCATTTTTGCTGACATACAGATCCGACCGAAGCAATTCGGATGCCTATCCTAAAATGGCGGCCAACTTTATAAAATGTACCTCTCCCAAATTCCTGCTAGAGGATATAGATACCACCCGCCAGATATCTCCGCTTTTCGAAAACCTGGGGAACCATAATTTCAACATAAAAACGAACAGTAAAAAGTCGCAGACCTTCTTTAACCAGGGGTTACGGCTTACCTATGCCTTTAACCATGCCGAGGCCCACCGTTCCTTTATGGAGGCTTCGAGGCTCGATCCGAATTCGGCCATGACCTATTGGGGACAGGCCTATGCCCTGGGGCCGAATATTAACGATCCGTTTCCGGATGACGAACGTAAAAAGAAAGCCTATCAGGCTGGGCAAAAGGCTAAAAAACTGGCTGCGGGATCCTCTGCCAGAGAGCAGGCCCTGATCGGAGCGCTAAGCAAACGTTACCACGCCGATCCGGCTACCGATATTGCCGAGCTCAACACCGCCTATATGGAGGCCATGGCCGAGGTAGCAGCCAACTATCCCAACGATGCCGATATACAGACCCTCTATGCCGCAGCGGTTATGAATACCATGCCGTGGAACTACTGGGACAATGAAGGGAATCCCGCACCCAATACCCCGGCGGCCAAAAAGGCCCTGGAAAAAGCTATCAGCTTAAATCCCGATCATCCGGGGGCGCATCATTACTATATACATATGGTAGAGCTTCCCAAACCCGACCTGGCTGTACCCAGTGCCGAAAGACTGGGAGGGCTTATGCCGGCGGCAGGACACCTGGTGCATATGCCATCGCATATCTTTATCAGGGTGGGGCGCTATAAAGATGCCGTAAAAGCCAATCAGGATGCTATTCTGGCCGATGAGGATTATATCTCTCAATGCTATTCGCAGGGTATGTACCCGTTGGGTTATTATCCGCATAATATACATTTCCTCTGGTCTGCCAGCAGTTTGCTGGGCGACAGTAAGACCGCAATAGAAGCCGCTAAAAAGACGGCAGAAAAGGTACCGATCTCCGAACTGGACGAGCTGCATTTCCTTCAGGATTTTGCTTCCACACCCATGCTGGCCTATACCCGCTTCGGAAAATGGAACCAGATCCTCACTATTCCTTATCCCGGCGATGAGCTAAAGCACCTTAAGCTTATCTGGCACTATGCCCGGGGCATTGCCTTTTTACGGAAAGACAACCTCAAGGAAGCCGAGGAAGAACTAGCGGCCATTATTCAGATGAAAAGCGATCCCGAACTCGAAAATATTATTGCCAATTATACCAACCCCTCCTCCTCTATTGCCAAAGTGGCCCATGAGGTCCTGGCCGGGGAAATAGAAGCCTATAACGGTAACCTGACCACAGCTATTTCCCATCTGGAAAAAGCCATTGCTGCCGAAGACCAGCTCGTATACAGCGAACCAGCAGCATGGCATATTCCGGCCAGACAGACCCTGGGGGCAGTGCTCCTTAAGGCCAAAAAGTTTAAAGAGGCCGAAAAGGTGTATAAGGAGGACCTGGCCGTGATACGCCAGAACGGATGGTCCTTAATGGGCTTGTACCATAGCCTTATGGGGCAGGGAAAGACCGAAGAGGCCAAAAAGATAAAAGCAGAATTTAAAGAAGCCTGGAAACATGCAGATATGGAAATAAACGGCTCTGTCCTCTAAATAAACGTTTATGAGTTTCTATCATTTAAAAAGACCCGTCCTTCTGGGCGGGTTATTCATTCTCCTAATTACAGGTATCCTTTTAAGCCTGTATTTAAACGCATCTCCTACGGAGGACCTGCCTGTTTATAACCCCACAGATCTCGATCCCAGCCTGGTAGATGCCAGCCTGCTCGATAAGAACAAAAACCATACGGTAGCCGACTTTAAACTGGTTAACCAGAATGGCGAGACCATTACTCAGGAAGATTATAAGGACAAGATCTATATTGCCGATTTTATCTTTACCCGCTGCCTGAGTATCTGCCCGGTTATGACCAACAATATGGCACAGTTGCAGGAAGAGTTTAAAACCGAACAGGATATAGCCTTCCTGTCTATGTCGGTCACTCCCGAGATAGACAGCGTTTCGGTGCTACGAGCCTATGCAGACCGGCACGGGGCCATAGACCGTAAATGGAATATTACTACCGGAAACAAAAAGCATATCTACAGCCTGGCTCGGAAAAGCTATTTTGCGGCCCTGGATGAAGGCGATGGCGGCCTGCAGGATTTTATACATACTACCAATTTTGTACTGATCGATAAAAAAAAGCAGATACGCGGTATCTATAACGGTACCGATGATACCGAGATACAACGGTTAATACGGGATATCAGGGTTCTGCAAAATTAGGTAGTTTCTTTATTTTGTATCTTTAAAGCTCAAAATTAAAATTATGGATTCAGCAAAATTAGTTGAGCAATTGGAGGAAAAAGTTACTGAAGGAAAGCTTAAAAAAATAAACGAGCGTAATAGTAATAATGTTGGAGTATTAGATGGTACCAGGAGCTTTAATTGTGCGATTATTATTGATATATACAAAGATCTAGAAGGTAATGACCTTTTTCGTATCGAACATAATATCGATCAAAAAAATAATTATCATACAATTCGTGTTGAAGAATTTAATAATGGCTTCTTTTAATAATGCGTATTAATGAGAAAAGCTTCCCTAAGGAAGCTTTTCATATGCGGAGAGGGTGGGATTCGAACCCACGGAACCCTTTTAAAGGTTCGGCTGTTTATAAGACAGCTGCATTAAGCCACTCTGCCACCTCCGGAAAAAATATTATTTTTTTCGGAAGTGTAGATTGATGCATTAATTCTACTCACTAATTCGTAATTCGTCTTTTTTAAACCCTCCACGTCTTAATTCATTACCATCGAACCAATTACAAGCTACATCATTACGACTAATGTTATAAACCGTCATTTTAGGTCCTCCTGCCTTTGAGACAACTACGTCTCCAATTTTCAATTCATTCATTGACTAAAATTTAATAATTATAACCCTAAAATGTCAAAAGCTGTGCCATACCGAAAAATGAATAATTATAGTGCCATAATGGCATTTTCTTACTTTACAATTACACTTTTTCAACCATTCATCCATTTCTGAACACTCTCCTGGAGTGTGCCTCCCTACACGGCAAATTCCCATAAAAATCGCCCAAAATACAGGCGCTTCCGGTGCATAACCCGCTATTTTTTTAAATGAAAATATGTGTTTAGTTTTAGAAAACAGCGAGTGTTTTTCTTATGCCCCTACAGCTTGATTTTCTGGAAAGAAGAACTCCCGCTTTTTATGTATAACCGGGTTTTCTGCAGAAGGCCCATAAACATTTTTCGTTATGAATATTCCATATTACTTACAGGATCTGCCAATTGGTCCGGAACCCGATCATAAGATCGGGAGGATACAGGTAAGAGGTTCTTTTAGCGAACAGAACCTTTTAGACAGGATGACCCAAAGAGGCACTGGAATTAGCCGCGAAGATATGCAGGCCACTCTGGACCTGTTTACCAAGGTAGTTGTTGATTCCCTGACAGAAGGATGGGCCATTAATACCCGTCTGGCCAATTACAAACCCGGTATTAAAGGGATCTTTAACGGAGCTACCGATCCGTTTGATCCCGGGCGACACCATTTCAGGGCTACCCTAAGCGAAGGTGTAGAGCTTAAAAACAAAATGCGCGTAGCTTCGGGAGAACGGGTAACCGTGCCCCTGCCCGCTCCTTTCCTTATTCAGTACACCGACTACGGCAGCCATACGGTAGATTCTACTCTTACACCTGGTAATATTGGCGAAATAAACGGGCAGGCCTTAAAGTACAACCCGGAAAATGAAAATGAAGGTGTTTTTCTTATCCCCGAAGCCGGTGGCGATGCCACCCGGGTTGAGAGTGTTTCCATACTTACCGAAGGCAGGCTTATGTTTATGGTACCCACTTCCCTGGCTGCTGGCGAGTATATCATGGAAGTAAGAAAGGCCTATACCAATGAAGCAAGTATTCGTACCGGAACGCTTCATCATACCCTTGTAGTGCTCTAAACACCATTATCCCGCCGGGGTTTTAAAAAAATGTCGGCGGGTTATAAAAAAAACACCGACGGTGTCCAACTCTTATCCCGACGATATCCAACTCATACATCGACGGTATTCAACTTTTATATCAACGGTATTTAAAAAATATATCGGCGATAAAATAAAAATATGTCGGCGATGTTTAAAAAAAGTATCGCCGGGATTTTAAAAAAGTCCCGTTATTCCCGGCTTAAACAACCCTTCTTTTTAAGCCAAAAATTTTCTTACGGCCCAATATTTCAATTCGTATATTTGAAACTATGAACGTACGCTTGACCAAAGAACAAAAAATACAGATCCTGAACGGCCAGGATGTATATACGATCATGCAGCAGGTATTGCTGCGGGAAAACAAAATAGGTCGTAACCAGGAGCATTTCTGGGTGGTCGGGCTAAATAACGATAACAAAGTACTCTTTGCAGAGCTTATTGGCCTGGGAGCCGTTAACCGTGTAGATGCCAACCCGCCCGATGTATTTAGGATGGCTATCTATAAACTGGCCGTAAAGCTTATTATGGTACATAACCACCCCAGCGGAAACCTTACCCCCTCTAAAGCTGATAAAGATTTTACAGACCGTATGCTTAAAGTAGGTAAGCTTATTGGTATTGAGGTAATAGACCATTTAATTATCTCCGAAGAAAGCTATACCAGCTTTGCCACCGAAGGCATTATAGAAGAGCTTAAACAGTCCGGCCTTTATGAAGTGGTAGAACGCGAACGTAAAGAAATACAGGAATGGAAATTACGTATGGAACGTGAACGGGCGGAAAAAGAGAAAGCTTTGGAAATCGCTCAGAGGATGAAAGACAAAGGTTTTGATTCCGATACCATAAAAGAAATTACCGGGCTTCGTAGCAAGGATGTAGAGGGGCTGTAGAGGTATTTGAGTATAATTTTCTTTATCTTTTTGGTTTTAATTATTTTATACATCCAAGTTTATAATAAGGTCTAAATAATTCTTCATTACTTGATGACCTTTTAGAACTCTAAATCCGAAATTTACATATAAAAACTATATTTAATTTGAGGTTTTTGTTCATCTTTGATATATTTTAATATCTCTCCAACTTTTCTACTACAATCTATTGTTATTGGGTAACGCCTATCAAATTGTGTATTGTTCCAATTCATTTTGGTAAGAGCTAAAATTTCTTTACAAATTTGCTCTGGGGATTCATCAAAAGTAAAAAGTCTAACTTCAATTGGGTTTGGTATATACCTTCCAGGGTAGGTCCCATAGTAATCAACGAATCCTCTAGTGTATAGTAAATGTGTTGATTCATTTAATGAAAACATTGTTCCTCTTTTTGGAGGATAAAGACCTTCATTGTAAAGTCTCAAGTTGGTAGGCATTATGGTAACTAAATCTAATGAATTAATGTTCATTTCTTTCGTTGCCCTTGTTAAACCATCAATTTCTCCATCTGAATAATTTGAACTTTTGTGAATAACTAAGCGTTGTGGAAAGATTTTCATAGCCTCATAATATTCTTTTAGAGATTTAATCATTAATTCATATGCTTGCTCTTCACTCAAATGAGGTTCTTTATCATTCTTATTTTGCTCAATAGGAGATCCTCTTAATATTACTCCTTTCCCATTTTCATTAAAAATTTGTGTTACACTTGTCTGAATTGTTTTTCTATCTCTACTTCTATAAAAACTAATCCCTGCAAAACATGTTAAAAATTCCGTGTTTTTTTTAACAGACCATGGTACTCCAGCCGCTTTATAGTACAGTGCTGTATAAAAATTCCATCCAATAGTAGCTTCATCTTGCATTTCACCTGAAGGTTTTACTATTCTATCTCTAACGATTTGAATAGGTATATTATACTCCATAGATCGTGCCTTCAACAATCTGCGAAAATTTGTCTCAATATCATCAATTAGGTCATCTGACTTTTCTTCATCGTCATCATTTTCCGTTTTCCTAATAAATTCTTCATTACCATAAATTATTTTAGTGAACTTTTCATCAAGCACACATAAGATAACATCAGGTTTTTTATTTTTAGATAAATATTTGATTTCCGCAATGTATAAATCTACAGCCTTTTCAATCAAATCCTCAATACTAACGGCTGTTTTCATTATTTCTTCAAATGTTGAATTATTTATTTTTCTGATATAAGATTCATCATATTTTATTTCACATTTGAAAGCCAATTTAGGATTAAACCCTGGAAAAGAGGGAAATAAATTTTTCAACTCCAATTTCTTTTTTGGACCTACTACTTTCGTTTGATATCTGTTTAACCAAGTTATTATTTTGCCTATACTTTCACTTTTTCCAATAAAACCAGTTACTATTCTTTCAGGTCTTACTTCACTTAGATCTGAAGTACCATGCAAAAGAATCCCTTGCCTTGGATCAATATGTTCTCCATTTCCAAATTGTAAAACCGGTTCTTCTATTAATCGTATATTCATTTTAAAAATTCTTCTTAAACGTTAAATTCAACTTTATAGCTTTATCAACATTTATGTAAGGATAATCTTTTTCATCTTCTTTTATTTTATTTCTTAAACAATATGTTATGAATTTGAAATGATTATAGACAGTTTGATTTTTATCTAATCTTTTTTGACTATCAATAAATTTACCTGCCTTTCCATGAGTTCTTTTTCCATCATAGGTAATACTATATGTTGGTTTTACTGATAAAAACCAAGTACCATCAATGTAAAAAACATTTAGAGCAAATGCTTGATGCTGGAAAGCAAGTATTCTGTTCTTTTCTTTATTCCAAAGCTCTTTTACAACTGTTCTAGTGGCTGTCTTTTTATTTTTCCATGTAATTTTCCTTGTTACTGATGAACTAAAACGATAAATTTTATCCTTTGGAAGCCAAGCAATATTTTTTAATTTGAGAAGCTCAGTAAATGAAAGATTAACTAATCTTGCAAAAGCAGTTTTATAGTTTTCCCCACTATCAAAAAACTCCTTTACTGTAAAAACTTCAACTGAACCTAATTCGACAAGTTTACTCAACGGTTCTGAAACATCATTTAAATTTTTAAATGTTATTAGGTTATTTTCAAACTCATGCCAATCTACAGATGGCTCTATTCCCAAGTAGTGCATATGACTTTTTATTATCTTTCTTAAGCTTGCAGTAAATTTGAGTTTAAAATCAGTTTCCCAGGAGCGTTTAACAATTTCTTCTCTATTTATATTTAATTTACCTACATAAATGTTCTTGGGTAAAATAATTTTTAAAATATTTGGGTAAATAATTTGAGAGTCTAAAGTGTCTTTATTTTCTAAATAATATTTCCTTCCTTCCTGTGCGTCTGAAGAAAACTGTTCTTCCAATAAATCCTTAAAATCAATAGCTCTTGGGATGGATATCCAGGATTTTATTTCGTTTATAACATCTGAACTGTCTATAATATTTTTGGAAGATTCAAATTCAAATTTTCCATCAATTATATTTTTAAATGTTTTATCACTATATTTCTTTTGCTTTGCAGTGAGTATATATATAAGAACATTATCAAAATCCTCGTAACGTCTATCCTTGAGGTATGTTTTAAGTGTATGCTTAATTTTTTCTCCTGAGGCCGTTGAGGTTACTTGTATTGCAACCCTATTTTCTTTATCAATTAAATCTACTGCTGAAAAATTCTTCTCTTCAAAATTTGCATCCTTCAAATTTAGCCCATAAATAGCATTTAGAAGAGGTATTAAAACTGTTTCCGAATATATATTAATATCAAACAGATTAGCTTTATTATACGTTTCTACTTCAACTCTGAAGTGTGTGTACAATTCAATTATTCTATCAATTATACGTTTTTTATTCATTTTCTATAGCCTAGTGATCAATTACTAATTTTTAGATCGTTTATTAGTTCGAGGAATGAATGCTCTGTAGAAAGTCAATAATTTTTTGTTTTCATTATTCGAATGAGAAGCTAAAAATATTTAAGTATTAAAAGTAATTCTCTACTTTTACTTTTCTTTCTTTACTAGTTTTTCAAAATATCTTTTTCCATTATCCGGAATCTCTGAAATAAATGAAGGAGTAGATAATGGATCATAGAAATTTGCCTCAAGCATCAAAAAATCACTCCTTATTGCATGCCCATCAATAATAATACTAAAACTACCGCCTCCCTTATCAACTATTTCTAATTTTCCTTCTGAAAAAGTAGTTGTATTTGGTAGCTCCTTCTTCCATAAAGTAGCCATTCCCTTGCCACTTACATGAAAAACAATTATCCCATGGTCGTTACCTACGCATCCATGAAATTCTTTTGTTTCCCATGTACCTATAAAATCTTTAACTCCTAACATTTTGTTTATAAATTAGTAAATTCTATATAGGTTAAATATAACTAAATGCAATAAGTATTTTTTGAGGAAAACCCACAATTCCATATAAAGTTTTTAACCGT
The DNA here is from genome assembly GCF_010671605.1 of Leptobacterium flavescens. Classification (GTDB taxonomy): domain Bacteria; phylum Bacteroidota; class Bacteroidia; order Flavobacteriales; family Flavobacteriaceae; genus Leptobacterium; species Leptobacterium flavescens. The sequence continues at coordinate 113,190 of NZ_JAABOO010000002.1, read as the reverse complement.
TTTTCCACTCCCTTACTACCCGTAAAAGAAAAAGCCCGTATCCTAAATTGAATACGAGTTTTATAAAGTGTTAACTTCCTTTCGGTCTTAACCTAAGAGTAATTCTATCTTTTGATTGATAATCAAATAAATGATGATAATTCCCATTAGCTAATTCAGTACGTTGCATGATTTGATAACCCGGAACAGGTTCTCCGTCCTTCCGTATATACAATCTTCTCTCATTAATTTCCCGAGCTATTTCTTCCTGGGATGCCGTATAATTTTCTTTGTTTAAAAGAACCACAGCTATGGCTTCGTGTAAGGTTAATTTCATTTTTACTTTTTTAGATGTGACACAAAGGAAAGAGATTATGGAAAGTATTCTTTACGGGAAACCTTCAATTCTATATACATTTTTTAATCCTTTTCATTCTTCTTCTCACCTGTAAAAATAAAAAGCCCGCATTCTAAAATAAATACGGGCTTCCTTTCGAGTTGACTCAACCAAAAACCACCTGTGGTTGCCTGGAAAAATAGTTAGTTACTTCCGGGTTTATTTTAATAATGAATTAAGCCATTTTTCAAATTTTGGTTTGTCGTAAGGTGTCGTAAAGATAGCATCTGGTTCATAATTATTTGTAAACATTAAAGCATCGATACCTCTTGAACTAATTATAACAACTAAAACTATTGAGCTTTGCCCAAGATTGTTTTTAAGTGCAAAAACAGTTAACTCCTTAATCTCATTTATGTTCTCCCAGCTTTCAGAATCTTCATCATATCTATCTAACATTTTAAAAAAATCTCTTTTGCTGTATCCCGTCTCGTCATAGTAAAGTTCATAAAAGTCATAAAGGTCCAATATTTTACGAGTAGCCTTTTCGATTGACACATATTCAATAGAAGTGCTTTCGAAGTCGATATCCGTTGCTGTTGTCCAAAGGACTTGTTGAGCATTTAATATCTGATTCAGAAATAATAAGCAGGAAACTAAAATTAATTTATTCATAAACTTTTTATTTGCGAGGATTTCCTTTATTACGTCTAGCATAATGTGAATACCGTTTAATAGCCTGTAACTTATTAGTGTACTCGTAGAACATATTGGCTGTCTAATTTCTCCTGGGCACAAAAAAGCGAAGGAGTGACTACACGGAGGTCATTCCTTTTTGATATAAAATAACATTAGACCTCCTATTAAGCATGTTATCACATATAGTATAAACATTATCCTTTTTATTATCGGGCCATCTTTCATTTCTGATTCGATCCATTTTAAAACTGCTTCAATTACCGACCATATTAAAAAGAATACAACGATTGCCGTTATTAGAAAAAATATCCATGCTATTATAGTTACGACAACCATCTTAAATCATAAAATATGTTTTACTCTTATTCATCCAGAGATTTAAAATTAATATCTATAAAACTCCTTTCAGACAATGTTTCATCAAATAAGAATTAATTTCATAAAATACACGCTTAATTATTTAGTTTTAAGAAAGTTAGATAGTTACTAGCGTATTTTTTATTCATAAAAACACAGAAAGTTTTCATAAAATCTACCTATAAAGAGCGGCTTGAAGTAAGGGCCAAATAAAAACTATTTCTTATTTTTAGGCATTAACCAAACTCCCGTAAATTATGAATAACTCCAATCGTATAAACCTGGGCCTGGCCATTCTGCGTATTAGTTTTGCCGTCTTATTACTTACCCACGGTATTCCAAAAGCACAATTATTATTTTCCGGCGGAGAGATCAACTTTCCCGACCCTCTAAGCATTGGCGCTACCTTCTCCCTGATCCTTGCGGTTATTGGCGAGGTGGTTTGTCCTATCCTCCTTATTATTGGCTTTAAGGTTCGCTGGGCAGCCATCCCCCCGGCTATTGTTATGCTGGTAGCAACATTAATTGTTCATGCAGACGATCCTTTTCGTAAAAAGGAATTTGCAATGGTATACCTGTTTGCCTTCATTACCATGGCACTTTTAGGGGCCGGTAAATGGAGTCTGGATGCTATGAGAGGTAAAAAGGCCTGATCTGCATGCTGCTGTCCCCCAAATTTAAACGCAATTTCAGAAGGGTACTTCCGGTAGCCCTTATCTGGCTTATTTTCGGTGCCGTATTTGTACTGATAGAAAAGGGCCTCCTGGCAGATTCTACAGAATATCCCGCCACAGGAACCACCTATGATTTCTGGGCTTCCTTTCCGCGTGTGGTTATAGGAAGTTTTATAGGCGGCCTGCTTATAGGCAGTATAGAGGTGTTCTTTCTGAACCGCCTGTTCAGAAGGCAGCGCTTTGGCGTAAAGCTTATTTTTAAGACCTTTATTTATGTCATTCTTATCTGTACCTTCCTTATATTTCTGGGGCTGGCCATAAACAGTGCTATCCTGGGGCTGCCCATGAACGACCCCAGTGTTAAAAAGAATGTGGCCTATTTTGTTATAGATTTTGCCTTCTGGAGCACCGCTATCTATATCGGGATCATCGTCCTGGTCTCCCTCTTTGTCCTGGAAATGGGCGATAACCTCGGGCAGGGTGTACTTAAGAACTTTATTACCGGTAAATACCATAACCCTATAGAAGAGACCCGTATTTTTATGTTCCTGGATATGAAATCGTCTACCACCATTGCCGAACACCTGGGGCATGTAAAATACTTTAAGCTCCTCCGGGCCTATTATGCCACCATGACCAATGCCGTGGTGCGTTCTTCCGGAGAGGTGTACCAGTATGTGGGCGATGAGATCGTCCTGTCGTGGACCCTCAGGAATGGGCTTCGTAACCAGAATTGTATTCGCTGTTTTTTTAATATTAAAAAGCAGTTCCGTAAACGGGCCGCCTGGTTTGAAAAGAACTTTGGCGTGGTTCCCGATTTTAAGGCAGGCTATCATTTTGGCGATGTGACCACCGGCGAGATAGGCGAGGTAAAAAAGGAGATCCTCTTTACCGGAGATGTGCTGAACACTACCGCCCGTATACAGAGCCTGTGCAATACCTACAATGCAGACCTGCTTATTTCGGAAAAACTCTTATCGCCATTAAAACTTCCGGAAAACCGCTATACGGTTACCAATATGGGAGAGCAGGAATTAAGGGGGAAGGATCTTAAGGTAAGACTCTTCAGCATAGAAGAAAAACGCTCCTGATAGCTTTCGGAATACCTGACAACTTCTGATTTTCTTTTCGTCCACTCCTTCCTTTTAAAGAGAAAAAAACACCGTTCCCCGATTTTAACAAACATGGCTATGTTAAAATTTATTTTATGACGTTAAATTTTAGTTTTGGTAACATTTTTTTCGCCATAAATTGTTTTTTTTTGCATGCTGTGAATAAAGTACACTCCCCCGGTGCTTTTTAAAAAACCGTATTCATTTTATGTTATTGCTGGATAGACCCAATATCTCAAATTTTTTAAAAGACACCATCAAAGAGCACTATCTTCCGGTTATTGCTACCCAGGAGGCCTGGAAACAGATAGACGATATTTCACTGAACTGGGTATCCGAAGCCGATGCCATTAAGGAACTAAAGAGCGGCGACAGCCCTTTACTGTATACCAATTCTGAGAACACCATAAAATGGATACAACAGCACCTTAAGGGAACGGAGCTGCTGCGCAAAGTGCGTTTGTTTAAGAATAAGATCCGTTTTCGGGAGCTGATACGCGATATCTACCCTTTCTATTATTTCCGCGGAATTGATTTTGAGGACCTGGAGCGTATATCGCCTACAGAACTTAAATTTCCGCTGGTATTAAAACCGGCAGTGGGTTCGCTGAGTATGGGGGTTCGCAAGGTGCATACCGCCGGGCAATGGACAGCGGCTGTTAAGGCCGTAAAGGAAGAGATCAATACTTATAAAGGCAGCTTTCCCGATGTGGTGATGAACACCAGTAACTTTATGGTAGAGGAGTTTATTGACGGCGAGGAATACTCTATAGATTGTTATTTTGATGCCGACGGAGAGCCGGTTATCCTGAATATCCTGCAGCATATTTTCCCTTCGGGCGAAGACCGGGGCGAAAGGGTATACACCACTTCCAAAGAGATCATTGCCGGACTTAAGGACCGTATAGAAGCTTTCCTGAGAATACTGGGGCAAAAGACCGCTTTGGCTAATTTTCCGCTTCACCTGGACGTGCGCATTAACGAAAAAGACAATATTATTCCTATTGAAGGGAATCCGCTGCGCTTCGGTGGCCTGTGTACCTCGGCAGACCTGGCACATCACGCCTACGGCTTTAACTCTTATGACTACTATTTAAGAGGAAAGAGACCGGACTGGAACAGCATCCTGAAAGACAGTGACGGACGGAAATACAGTGTAGTGGCCCTGGGTAATAATTCGGGTGTGAAGGGTGAAAACGTCCTCTATTTTGATTACGATTCCCTCCTAAGCGATTTTAGAAGGCCGTTATGCCTGCGGAAGATAGATATTGAAGAATATCCCTTCTTCGGAATGCTTTTCGTAGAGACACGCAAAGGACAGGAAGATGAACTGGAACAGATACTCACCTCCAACTTACTGGAATACATCCGGGAAAAAGACGCTTCCTCTATAAATAATAATTAAGCCATCACCTTTACCAGGAGTTCTTTAAGCAGATCGCCCTGCGGAAGATTGGACGCTCCCACCCCTTTACTTTTTACATCGGCATCGCGCAGAAAGGAAATGACCTTGCTTACCTTTTTCATGGGATAGTTACGTGCCGCCGACTGGTACTCCCCCACAAAATACGGGTTGATCTTTAATGCAGAGGCCACACTTTTCTGGCTGTGGTCTGTCAGGCCGTGATACTGCAACAGTTGGGAAAAGAAATTATGTAAAAGCGCAATGGTTACCACCATAGGATTATCTCTGGGGTTCTGCGCAAAGTAATTAATGATACGCGTGGCCTTGGTCATATCGCGCTCCCCTATGGCCTTTCTCAACTCAAAATTATTGTAATCCTTACTGATCCCAATATTCTCTTCTATAAGCTCGGGAGTGATCTGGCTTCCCTGCGGCAGGATAAGCTGTAGTTTTTCCAGTTCGTTATTTATCTTGCTCAGATCGGTACCCAGGAATTCCACCAGCATCTGGCTGGCCTTGGGAGAAATGCTATATTTCTTTCCGGCCAGTACCCTGCGTATCCACTCTCCTACCTGGTTCTCGTACAGTTTTTTACTCTCATAGATAACTCCGGATCTCTGAACGGCCTTATAGAGTTTCTTACGCTTGTCTATGGTCTTGTATTTATAGCAGAGAACAAGAATGGTTGTTGGCTGAGGGTTCTCGGCATAGGATGCCAGGTTCTCGATGGTTCGGGAAAGCTCCTGTGCTTCCTTTACGATCACCACCTGGTGTTCGGCCATCATAGGATAACGCTTGGCATTGCTTATAATATCGTCTACACTTACATCACGCCCGTAAAGTACCATCTGGTTAAAGCCTTTCTCTTCTTCGGAGAGGATATTCCCCTCAATATAATCGGCTATTCTGTCTATATAGTAAGGCTCGGCCCCCATTAAAAAATAGATGGGTTTCAGGGTGCCATTTCTAATGTCGGTTACCAGCTGTTTTACTTCGTCCATTGAAAAAAAATCCTCATTTTTGTGTGATGCAGCAATTGAACTTTCCTACATATCAGTTCCGTTTCAAAAATAGCGAAAATAAACTCCATATTTTTGATGTTGTCCGTAAAAAATTTGTGTTGCTACAACCGGAAGAATGGGTACGCCAGCATGTGGTTCATTACCTGGTTGAAGAGAAAAAATTTCCGCTCTCCCTCATCAATGTGGAAAAGGAAATTAAGGTAAACGGACTTAATAAACGTTACGACATTGTTGTTTTCCGGCCGGACGGCAGTATCTATATTATTGTAGAATGCAAGGCGCCTTCGGTTGCTATAGATCAGAAAACCTTCGATCAGATAGCACGGTACAACAGCACGGTAAACGCAGAATATCTGATGCTGACCAACGGACTCCGCCATGTGTACTGCAAAATGGATTACAAACTCGAAAAGTATATTTTTTTAGAGGAAATTCCATCCTATATCCGTTAATTTGCAACTTCTATCATGAGATTTGCAATTGTCATATTAAACTGGAACGGAAAGCAATTACTGGAGCAGTTCCTGCCCTCGGTCATAGCGCATTCTGAAGGCGCCGATATTTATGTGGCCGACAATGCCTCTACCGACGATTCTGTGGCATTCATCCGGGAGCAGTATCCGCAGGTAAAAATTGTGCAGAACAAAGAAAACGGAGGTTATGCCAAGGGTTATAACGATGCCCTTCAGCATATAGATACCGATGTGTACTGCCTGCTGAATTCTGATGTGGAAGTTACCGAAGGCTGGCTGGACCCGATAAATACCGCTTTCGAGTCGAATCGTAATATTGCAATTATACAGCCTAAAATATTAGACTATAAAAGAAAGGAGTACTTTGAGTATGCCGGAGCAGCCGGAGGTTTTATAGACCTCTTTGGTTATCCCTTCTGCAGGGGCCGCGTATTCCAGTCGCTGGAAAAGGACGAAGGGCAGTACGACGATACCATCGATATTTTCTGGGCCTCCGGAGCCTGCCTCTTTGTAAGGAGCATTGTTTTCTGGGAATTATGTGGCTTTGATGAGGAATACTTTGCCCATCAGGAAGAAATAGACTTCTGCTGGAGGGTAAAGAACCAGGATTACAAGATCCTTTATGTGGGGAGCTCCAAAGTTTATCATGTGGGCGGGGCCACCCTCAGCAATATGAACCCTCAGAAAACTTTCCTCAATTTCAGGAACTCTTTATTCTCCATAACCAAGAACCTACCGAAGCGGAAAGTGTTCCCTATTCTCTTTGCCAGGCTTGTCCTGGACGGGATAGCCGGACTCCGTTTTATTCTTCAGTTTAAGTTTGGACATTTTTTTGCTATCTTGAAGGCTCATTTCAGCTTCTACCTCAGGCTGAAGAGGATTTTTAAGAAGAGAGGTGTCATCCCCAAACGAAAAAAATATTTCAGTAAAACATCTATAGTCTGGTCCTACTTCGTACTTAATGAAAAGAAATTTAACAATTTAATAAAAGATTAACTCTAAGCGCATAAGCAGAACCTAACATTTTAATAATTTTGAATTATACATTTTAAAAAAACCATTTTAAAGAATTATGAAGAAAATTGTTTTACTCGGTGCCAGTGCCGCCATTTTTTTAACATCATGTGTTTCACAAAAGAAATTCGCTGATTTGGAGGCCAAACAAAAAGAAACACAGGATTTATTAAATTCTGCGACCGTTAAACTAAATTCTTGCGAGACTGAAAAGGCATCATTAGCCGCTACAAATGCAAGTTTGAGAGATCAGGTTGGAGTGCTTAAAGCAAACAACCAGGAACTGATAAATAATGTAGGAAATCTTACCACTTTGACTCAAAAAGGTGCGGAAAACCTTGAAAAATCTTTGGAAAGCCTTCAGGAAAAAGATTTAAGAATTACGCGTTTACAAGACGCTATTACCAGAAAAGATTCTGTAACCCTTGCCTTGGTAACAAGTTTAAAAGGAGTATTAGGAAACTTATCTGACGAAGATATTGAAGTAAATGTTGAAAAAGGAGTGGTATACGTTTCTATTTCAGACAAACTTCTGTTTAAGAGCGGTAGCTACACAGTTACGGCAAGAGCAAAAGAAGTATTAGGTAAAGTTGCAACTGTTGTTAAGAACAAGCCTGACTTCGAATTCTTAGTAGAAGGTCATACAGATAATGTACCGATCAAAAATGACGTATTGTTAGACAACTGGGATCTTAGTGTAAAGAGAGCTACTTCGGTTGTTAGAGTACTTCAAAAAGACTTTGGGGTAAGCCCTCAGCGTATGACTGCTGCCGGAAGAAGTTACTATGTACCTGTTGCATCTAACGACGATGCAGGCGGAAGATCTAAGAACAGAAGAACAAGGATCGTTGTACTTCCTAAACTGGATCAGTTCTATAACCTGATCGATGAAGGAATGAAAGAAGCTGCTGAAAAAGGAAAGTAAAACACCTTATATAATATTAAAAAGTCCTGACCTATTGTCGGGACTTTTTTTATGCCGTATGTTTTAGTTTAAGATATCGGTATCTCCCTTCCCTTCCCTGATAACAATGGGTTCGTCTTCGGAAAGATCGATGACTGTAGAAGCCACATTATCTCCGTACCCCCCGTCGATCACCACATCTACCAGGTTATCCCATTTTTCCAGGATCAGTTCCGGATCTGTAGTATATTCCAGGAGTTCGTCCTCATCGTAGATAGAGGTCGATACGATAGGATTACCCAACTGCTCTACCAGCAGCCTGGCAATGTTGTTATCGGGCACCCTGATCCCCACCGTCTTTTTCTTTTTAAAGTGCTTGGGCAAATTGTTGTTCCCGGGAAGGACAAAAGTATAGGGTCCCGGTAGCGCCCGTTTTAATATTTTAAAGGTAGAAGTGTCTATCTGACGGATATAATCAGACAGATTGCTCAGATCTGCACATACAAAGGAAAAATTGGCTTTGTCGAGCTTTACCCCCTTTATCCTGGCAATTTTCTCCAGGGCCTTGGTATTGGAGATATCACAGCCCAGACCGTAAACCGTATCGGTAGGATAAATGACCAGTCCCCCTTTGCGGAGTACCGCTACCACCTTCTCTATTTCCCTCGGATTAGGGTTCTCTTCATAAATTTTAATCAACTGCGCCATAGGGTCTGATCTGTTTAATTGAGCTCGATGCGATTTGAAAGCACTAAATTAATACTTTTCGTACTGAAAACAGTTAATTTTAGTGCCTTTTGGGGATTATCCGACATATTTAATTCTTTTCCATATCTATATCATAATATTATCTAAAAGTGTGTAACATTTCCCTGTGGTAGAAGTCTATTTTAACATGGGGCCTAAGCATGCTTTTATATTGTTATTTATGATCTTCTCCCGGGGGCTTTTTGCCAATCCTTCGGAGTCTATTGTCTTTACCAAAGCTGAGATCATTAACGAACATACGGCCAGGATCCCCTTTAAGCTTGTAGACCACCTTATTGTGGTAGAGGCCGAACTCTACGATAAAAAGGGCAACTTTATCATAGATACCGGCAGTGAGACCCTTATTCTTAACAAGGTACATTTTCCGGTGTATTCCGAGCTGCAGACCTCCTCCAGAAAAACAAGCGGGGTCATGGAGATCGTAGACAATCCCGTAGAGCGGACCCTGAACAGTTTTTTACTGCATAACCTCAGCCTGAACCGGGTACATTCCAATATCATAAACCTTTCCCATATAGAGAAAAGCAAAAAGATGCACCTGCTTGGGATCATCGGTTTTAGTGTGTTGAAGGATTACGAGGTATTTATAGATCTTTTCCTGAATCAGATCACCTTAACTAAAGTCGATAAAGACGGGAAAAAACTGGATTCTAAAGTATATTTGGAGAAAATTACCGACAGTCTTGATTTCAGATTGGTAAAACATACCATCGTGGTGAACGGCTGGATCGGGGAGCAAAAGGTTAAATTCGGCCTGGACAGCGGAGCGGAGTTCAACCAGATAAATAAGAGCGTCGGTAAAAAGGCCCTGAAGCATTTTACGCCCGAACGAAGGCTGAAACTAATGGGGGCCGGAAACCGGAAGATCGAGGTTCTGGCAGGGAAATTGAGAAGGGTAAAACTAAGTGAGACCGTGTATGTGGGTCCCATGAGGACCATCCTTACCAACCTCCGGAAAATGAATGAAGCGTACGGAACCTCCCTGGACGGGGTTCTGGGATATGAGTTCCTCAAATACAAGAGGACGATCATTAATTATAAAAAGGAAAAACTGTATTTTGTCAAATATCCGATAACGGGACAATGAAAAAGTTAATCGTACATAGCATCTCTGTGATCCTCCTGATCCTTTCGTCTTACGCTTATGCGCAGGACAAAAAGATGAAGGGCTACCGCATTGAAGGAAATGAGGTGGTCTTTGTTTTCGATAAGAGGGATTATACAGAGGTTACCCGCGACCGCCGCAGGGAAAAACGGGATTTTGACGATCTGGATATAGAGAATGTAGTGGTTTCGGGAGAGTTCAACAACTGGTCCAGGGATAAATGGAGAATGGTTAAAATAGATGAGAACCGTTATGAGCTAAGAAAGAGCCTTCACGATTTTAACGATGATTTCTCCTGGGAGTTTAAATTTATCATCAACAATCAGTTCTGGGCAGAGCCGTCCGGGAATATGAATAATGCGGTTCCGGCTACATCCGAAAGCGGGCATCCCCTCTATGTATACAACTTAAAGATGTTTGCTGCTTATCCGGATAAGGACGGGAATGCTACCTTCAGGCTCAGCGGGCACGAAGACGCCCGTAAAGTGGTTTTAAGCGGCTCCTTTAATAAATGGGATGAAAAGTTCTTTGCGATGGATAAGGTTGAAGGCGGATGGGAATTAAAACTTCAGATAAAACCCGGAACCTATGAGTACAAGTTTATTGTAGATGGGGAGTGGATGGAAGACCAGGCCAACCCGCAAAAAGTACGTAACCAATACGGGAGCTACAATTCGGTGATCGATATTAAAAAGGAAGTGACCTTCCATCTTCAGGGCTACGCGGATGCTGAAAAGATCATTCTTTCAGGTTCGTTTAACAACTGGTCTGAAGACGAATGCAGGATGGAAAGAACCGATGACGGATGGAAATATACCATCTGGCTCTCAGCAGGCAAACACCACTATAAGTTTATTGTAGACGACCAATGGATCCTCGATCCTGTAAATCCGGTTAAGGAATACGACAAGGACCACAACGTGAATTCGGTCTGTATGGTCAGGAAATAATTTAGCCTATTATATTCAGCTTGGCAAAGCGCAGCAGCAGCTTTTTAATACCGCCGTTCTCGAACTTGATCTCGGCCTTTTTATCATTACCCACTCCTTCCATTCGCACTATTTCTCCCTTTCCGAAACGGGTGTGTGACACCAGGGTACCCACCGTAAGGTCGCCATCAAACAGGTTGGTGTTCCCCACCGGCTGATCGAGCTCCGGTTTTAGTTTGCGCAGTTTTCTTAACTGGGATTCGGTAGGGCCCTTTTTGCCTGGAGGTGTGCTCGAAACGGGTTTTTTAAGCCTTAGCTTACTCTTATCGACCTCTCCGAAGATATCGGAATCTATCATGGGTTTAAAACGGTAATTCGTCTCTACCGGGGTGATATATTCCAGATACTGATCGTCTATCTCTTCTATAAAGCGACTAGGTTCGGCATCTATCAGTTTCCCCCATCGGTATCTGCTCTGGGTATAGGTAAGGTAGGCCTGTTTCTCTGCCCTTGTCAGTGCCACATAAAACAAGCGTCTTTCCTCTTCCAGTTCACTACGGGTATTCATACTCATTGCCGAAGGGAACAGGTCTTCCTCCATCCCTACGATATACACATAGGGAAATTCAAGTCCCTTAGCCAGGTGAATGGTCATCAGGGCAACCCGGTCGTCATCTCCCGTATCCTTATCCAGGTCGGTAGCCAGGGCTACATCTTCCAGGAATTCAGCCATGGATCCGGTGGCATCTGCCAGCTCCTTCTGCCCTTCCACAAAGTCCTTGATCCCGTTTAACAATTCCTCCACATTCTCCATACGGGCGATCCCCTCGGGGGTTCCGTCCTTTTTAAACTCCTGAAGGATCCCGGTCTTCTTGGCAACCTGCTCTGCCAGGACAAAAGCATCCGAAGCCTGATTGGTGATCTGGAAGCTCTTTATCATGGTCACAAAATCATCCAGTTTCCTTTTGGTACCCGAATTGATCTTAAGGTCTATCTTATCGAGGTTTTCCATCACCTCAAAAATCGCTCTTCCGTAATGATTGGCTGCTACCGTAAGCTTATCCATGGTAGTCTGCCCTATTCCACGGGTCGGGAAATTAATAACCCTTTTCAGGGCTTCCTCATCTTTGGGATTGATCACCAGGCGCAGATAACCCAGTACATCTTTGATCTCCTTCCTCTGATAGAAAGAGAGGCCTCCATAGATCCTGTAGGGAATATCTTTTTTACGCAACGCATCTTCTATGGCCCTGGACTGTGAGTTGGTCCTGTAGAGTACCGCAAAATGACCGTTGGGCAGTTGATGCTGCATTTTATTGTCGAAAATAGAACTGGACACAAAGCGTCCTTCTTCCGCATCGGTTACCGAGCGGTGTACTTTTATCTGCGGGCCATCTTCGTTTTCTGTCCACACCACCTTATCCAGTCTGCTCTTGTTCTTTTCGATAATGGAGTTGGCAGCTTTAACAATGTTCTGTGTAGAGCGGTAATTCTGTTCCAGCCTGTATACTTTTACATTGTCGTAGTCTTTCTGATAGTTCAGGATATTATTGATGTTCGCTCCGCGGAAGGCATATATACTCTGTGCATCATCTCCCACCACACAGATGTTCTGAAAACGATCTGACAATGCACGAACGATCAGGTACTGAGAGTGATTCGTATCCTGGTACTCATCCACCAGGATATATCTGAACCGGTCCTGGTATTTCATCAGTACATCCGGAAAACGGGTAAGCAGTTCATTGGTCTTTAAAAGCAGATCGTCAAAGTCCATGGCTCCTGCCTTAAAACAGCGTTCCACATATTCCTTATAGATATCTCCCATCCTCGGGCGTTTGGCCATGGCATCGGCTTCTACCAGTTCCGGGTTATTAAAATAGGCTTTTACCGTTATCAGGCTGTTTTTATAGGAGGATATCCTGGACTGTACCTGCTTGTATTTATAGACATCCTTATCCAGGCTCATCTCCTTTATAATGGAAGAGATAAGACGCTGGGAATCCTGGGTATCATAGATCGTAAAGTTGCTTGGGTAACCCAGCTTATCTGCTTCAAAGCGAAGGATCTTGGCAAAGACCGAGTGAAAGGTTCCCATCCACAGGTTCTTTGCTTCCGAATTCCCGACAATATCGGCAATACGCTTTTTCATTTCCCGGGCTGCTTTATTGGTAAAGGTCAGGGCCAGGATATTAAAAGCATCCACTCCCTGACTCATCAGGTATGCAATTCTATAGGTAAGAACACGGGTCTTCCCCGAACCGGCACCTGCAATAACCATTAAAGGGCCTTCCTTGTGAAGTACAGGGGCTTTTTGTGCATCATTTAATTCATTAATATACTGTTCCAAGGCACTTCTTCTTATAGCATTAATCAAAGTGTGAATTTAACCATATCCGGAGATATAATTAAGCTATTGAATAAATAGTTATAAACAGCTATTGAAACAATATTTTAATATCTTTAAGGCATAAATGCACAATATGAACTTCAAACATTTCGGGATTTTTTTAGCTCTTATAAATGTATTTTCCATTTTCGGCCAGGAGCAAAAAAGAGAGGCCGGCCCGGTGATTAAAAATTACGGATACGTTTACACCGTTAAAGATGTTGATTTTAAGACCGATACCCAAAATCCGCTACGTGTTGTGTTTGATGTTGACCGTACATTTGAGGCCAATGATAAAACGAATCCGCTTATAGAAACAGCGGCAAGATTCCTGAACCTCCACGCTCAGAACGGAGTAAAAGCCGAAAATATGGAAGTGGCCCTGGTTATTCACGGCAGTGCTTCCCAGGATATCCTCAACAATAAGGAATACCGTCTTAAGTTCGGGATCGATAACCCGAATACTCTTTTGATCAAAGAGCTGGATCAGGCCGGGGTTAAGATCGTACTATGCGGGCAAACAGCTGCCCACAGGGGAATTTCCAAAGAAAAGGCCCTGCCTCAGATACAATTTGCACTTTCTGCCATGACCGCTCTGGTACAATTGCAGAACGAAAATTACAGGCTAATTAAATTTTAAATATAAGATGAGAAAAGTATTAACCATTACAGCCGTACTCTGTATGACGTTCGGTTGGGCGCAAAAAAGTCTTGAAAAGGACATCAAAGCCGTAGAATCCAAAGTCATAGAATGGAGGAGGCATTTTCATCAGAATCCGGAACTCTCCAACAGGGAATTCAATACCGCCAAGAAGATAGAAGCCCACCTAAAAAGCCTGGGCATTGAAACAAAGAGCGGAATTGCAAAAACAGGGGTTGTCGGGATCCTTAAGGGAAAAAGGCCCGGGAAAGTAATCGCCTTAAGGGCCGATATAGATGCCCTTCCTGTAACCGAAAGAACAGACATTCCTTTTAAATCGACGGTAACCACCGAATTTTTAGGGAAACAGACCGGGGTTATGCATGCCTGCGGACACGATACCCATATCGCCATTCTGATGGGTGTGGCGGAAGTACTGTCTAAGAACAACGATTTTGCAGGGACGGTCAAGTTTATCTTCCAGCCTGCTGAAGAAGGAGCGCCTCCGGGAGAAGAAGGCGGAGCGGAGCTTATGGTTAAGGAAGGAGTACTCGATAATCCCAAGGTAGATGCCATCTTCGGCCTTCATATAGGTGCAGGTATAGAAGTAGGTAAAATACAATATAAGCCGGGAGGGGCTATGGCCGCTGCCCAGCGTTTTGAGATCAAAGTAAACGGAAAACAAACGCACGGATCCAGTCCGTGGACAGGAGTTGATCCGATCTATGTTTCAGCCAAAATAATAGACGGGCTGCAGAGTATCATTAGCCGGGAATCTCCCTTAACACAGGAAGCTGCAGTTATATCTGTTGGTAAGATCAGTGGCGGGGTGCGAAACAATATTATTCCGGAAAGTGCCGAAATGGTAGGAACGATCCGTACCCTCGATTACAATATGCAACGCAGGATCAATCAGCGTATGCAGGAAATGGTACCTGCCATTGCCAAAGCTTATAATGCGGAAGCTACGGTAAGTATCGCCAAGGGAACACCTATTACCTTTAACGATCCCGAACTGACCAGCAGAATGGTACCTTCTCTGGAAAAGGCTGCAGGAAAGGAAAATGTTATTCTTAGCAAGGCTATTACCGGAGCTGAGGATTTTTCATTTTTCCAGCAAAAAGTACCCGGATTCTATTTCTTTTTAGGTGGAAGACCTAAAAATGTAAGCCCGGGAGCATCGGCACCTCATCACACTCCCGATTTCTATATTGACGAAAGCGGAATGTTATTAGGGGTAAGATCATTTACACAAATTGTTTACGACTATTTAGGAAAATAATATTAAAATGGAAGCTGTTCTTGATTTTCTGGGGTCTATCCCCTGGTGGGCATGGATATTAATTGCACTTGCCCTGGTTGCTGTAAGAGATGTGTTTTTTCAGAAAAAGCACACGATAAGTCACAACTTCCCGATCATCGGGCATATCAGGTATATGCTGGAGAGTATCGGGCCCGAGTTGAGGCAGTATCTTGTAGCCAACAACCGGGAAGAGCTTCCGTTTAACCGTATAGAACGCGGATGGATATATGCCTCCGCTAAAAATGAGAACAATTACGAAGGTTTTGGTACTGATAAGGATATTTATTCCCATCAGTATTACTTTATCAATAACGCGATGATCCCCTATAAGCTGGAAAAGGGGCATCCGAATATGGAAGACAAGTGTTTCCTCCCTTCTGCCAAGATCATGGGGGCCTATAACAAGAGAAGAAAACCGTACAGGCCGGGCTCCGTGATCAATATCTCTGCGATGAGTTTCGGTTCATTGTCGGCAAAGGCGGTAGAATCTATGAATATAGGAGCACTTAAGGCTGGAGCTTATCACAATACAGGAGAAGGCGGACTCTCTCCCTATCACAGCAATGGTGCCGATGTGGTCTTTCATTTTGGTACCGGTTATTTCGGGGTAAGGGATGAGAACGGGAATTTCTCCATGGAGAAGCTCAAAAAACTGGTAGAGGAAAAACCTTTTATCAAGGCTATTGAAGTTAAACTCTCCCAGGGCGCCAAACCCGGTAAGGGTGGAGTTCTTCCGGGGAAAAAGATCACCAAAGAAATTGCAGAGATCCGGGGAGTGGAAATCGGAAAAGATGTATTGTCTCCCGCCTATCATACCGCTTTCAGTACCATTCCGGAACTGATGGACTTTGTAGAGCGGATTGCAGAAGAAACCGGTTTACCTGTAGGGATCAAGGCCGCCATCGGGAAACTGGACCAGTGGAAGGAACTGGCTGGTCTTATGAAAGAAACCAACCGCGGACCCGATTTTATTACCATAGACGGTGGTGAAGGAGGAACCGGAGCAGCACCTCCAAGTTTTGCAGATCACGTATCCCTGCCATGGGTTTTTGGTTTCAGGGATATTTACAGGGTATTTAAGGATGAAGGCATTTCCGACAGGGTTGTTTTTATTGCCAGCGGAAAGCTGGGCTTCCCGGCCAAAGCGGCGATGGCATTTGCCATGGGGGCAGATTGTATAAATGTGGCCCGAGAGGCCATGATGAGTATAGGATGTATCCAGGCACAGATCTGTCATACCAACCGATGTCCGGCAGGAGTAGCCACTCAGAATAAATGGCTTCAGAGAGGGATCAATATTCCTTTAAAGTCGGATAGGCTGAATCAGTATTTTAAGACCTTCCGCAAGGAGCTCCTGGAAATTACCCATGCCTGCGGATACGAGCATCCCTGCCAGTTAACTATGGATGATGTGGATGTGAGTTTGGGCGATAAGAACCTTACCCAGACCCTGGCACACACCTACGGTTACAATAAGGTAAAAGTTCCTTTCGACAGTATGCAGCATTTACAGGATTGCATATATTTAGGTGGAAAAAACAAAGAATTGATGGAAAAATGTTCCTGATATACAATTTCGGAAAAAAATTACGTTTAACACTAAACCCAAAACCTGACAATAAAACCTGATTTTAATGGAAAACAAGATTCTCGAACTCCTATTTTATGCAATCCCAACGATAATAACCGGTGTAATTGCCTATTTCTTTTTTAGTACCCATACTCAAAATGAGGATAACAGAAGACGTTTCCTTTTACAGAAAGACAGTCAGAAAGATGCATTGCCGATACGTCTGCAGGCCTATGAACGAATGTCGCTATTTCTCGAACGCATCAACCTTCCAAAGTTATTAGTAAGAGTTTCTCCTACCAGTTCGGATAAAGAAAGCTATGAATCTTTACTGATCAAGAATATAGAATCTGAATTCGACCATAACCTATCGCAACAGATCTATCTGAGTGATGAATGCTGGAACGTGATCAAAGCGGCTAAAAATGCCACTATTCAGATGATCAGGAAAACAGCCATGAGTGATAAGGTAGATAGTGCCGATAAATTAAGGGAGACCATGCTCAATGACCTTCTGGACAAACAGACACCTTCCTACGCTGCCCTCTCCTATATTAAAAAGGAAGTAGGGGAACTTTGGTAAGTGTCAGGCAATATCTTTTGTATTCAGCCGCTGTACCTCGTCTTTTACTTTTTTCTCTTTTGCGTATTCAAAGCCTTGTTTCCACCACTGGCTCATGAGCTTTTTATTGAACACCAGTGAGTTTTTGGTTAATCTTGTGGGAGTGTAATACAGATTCAGTTTTACATTCTTATTCTGGGCCGCCAGCTTCCCGATAAGGATATTGTGATGTTCCACCTGATCCAGAAGGTAGCTAAAGAGGTTGACCATGAGTGAAAAAGGATTCCTTCCCAATACATTATGGCGTTCCATATTTTCGGTTTCCAGGATAATGGCGTCTATTTCGGTAGCTCCCCTGCGGATGGCTTCACGGATGGGAACAATGGACCCAAAGCCTCCGTCTGCATATTCATGTTCTTCTTTTTTAACAAGCGACATAAAAGGGATATAGTTACAGGAGATCCAGATCCAATCGCAAAAATCACGATAAGTAGTTTCCTTGATGGATTTGTATTCTATACTGTTCTTGGTAAGATTGGCTACCGTAACCACAACGTCCTTATTGTTATCGAGAATGGCCTGGTATTCCTCCTCGGAAAAGTTACGCTTTATATTTCGTCTCAGGGCCTTACTCTCCCCGAAAGTACGCTTCCCCTTAATGATCTGCCATAATACATTAAGGTGGTTGATGGTTACGTATTCCTTATCGTTCTTCCTTCTTACGATAAAAGGGTTATTACTGAATATTTTACGCTGATTGACAGTCGTGTAAATGCGATGCAGTTTTTCGATCTCATTATTGGCTAAATGAGGTATTAGAAGACTTCCGGTAGAAGTTCCGAGATACAGGTCGTAATCCTTTTTCTCCTCCTGAATAAGGTATTGAGCAACGCCTCCCGCAAAGGCGCCTTTACTTCCACCACCACTAATAACAAGTGCACGCATATTATATTATTTCATTGATTTCTTTATCCTTAAGTTTCGCGTAATTATATCCGCTTTTCCACCATCCGCTCATCTGCTTTTCGTTAAAGATGAGGGAATTTGTCGTAAGTACCACAGGAGTGTAATAAAAATTAATGATCACATCCTGTTTATATTTCGCTGCCAGCTTTCCTATTTTAATATTCTGATGCTCTATCCTGTCTGCCATAAAGTTAAAAATATTAGAGATCAGGGAAAAAGCATTTTTAGAAGGCATCCTGTTCAGGTGGGTGATCTCTGTCTGAAGAATGATCACATCCAGCTCATCAGCTCCTCGTTTTATCGCTTCTTCTATAGGCACCATACACCCCAGTCCTCCATCGGCATACTCACAGCCGTTCTTTTTTACCAGGCTCATAAAAGGTGTAAAATTACAGGAGATCCAGATCCAGTCCATAAACTCATCATAGGAAAAGTCATGTATGGACTTATACTCTACCCTATTAAGGGACAGATTGGAAACGGTAACAATAATATCCTTGGAGCCTGCGCGTAAGGTCTCAAACTCCTCATGGGTGATCTCATTCCTGATCAGCTTTCTCAGATTAGAGCTATCTCCGAATGTTTTGGAACCCCATAAAAAGCTCTTCAGTACATTAAAGTGATTGATAGCAATATTATCTATCCCGTGTTTTCTCTTAATCGTAAAAGGACAGTTCTTAAAAATACTCTGCTGGTTTACCGAAGTATAGATCCCTTTTATCTTTTCTACCTTTTTTAAGGCCAGATGTGAAATTAACAGGCTTCCGGTAGAGGTTCCCAGGTAAAGGTCGTAATCTTTCTGCTGCTCTTCTATAAGATACTGAGCAACCCCGCCTGCAAAGGCGCCTTTACTTCCTCCTCCCGAAATAACTAATGCTTTCACTATTTATTTAATTTATCTTTTATATAAGTCTGATCCTCCGTACTAAGTTCAGAAAAAATCTGCTCTATGCGTTCCCTGTACACCGATTCTTTAAGCAATACATCCAAAAGTTGCCTGGATGCCCTGGAAAACTGCCATACGGGGTGTCTGCAGGCATTGATCAGATCTTTCAGGTTCTCATTGCTCAGCGCTTGTATCTGATAAAGGAACTCAAAAGCGTTCTGCCGGATTTCGTAAGCATAACTCGGAGAAGTGTATCCCGATAATTCCTTGTAGAAATCGGGAGTGCTCCTGGATTCAAACTCAGGGGTGATCAGTGCCAGGGTAAGCCAGAGGATGCGCAGGCGCTTATCATTGCTTCCTGCCTTATCTTTGGTAAGGCCGAGATAGCGTGACTTTTCATTCGGGAAATTCAGCCATAATTTTAAAAGGGCATTCTCTACCGTTATATAACTCTTATCCTCCAGTAAGGATTCGAATTCTGTTTTCAGCTCTGCGGGAATGGTATCCATAGAAACCGCGATGGCCTGACGTACTTTTAACTCCCCGGTCTCAAAAGCTTTTTTATAGAGCTCGAGATAATTCGGGCTTTTCTTCTTTTTCAGGTTAAAGACGATCAGTTGCTTAAGCGGAAAATACCCCGGTCCTTCGAGAAGCTTTCCGCAATCCGTTCCCTGTTCAGAACAATCCAGGTTAAGATAGCTCTTAACAAAACTGCTTTGGTTTAAGGCTTCCCTGGCTTCTGCTGCGGGGAATTCTTTTTGTTCCAGCCATATGCGGTAGAAATCCTTTAGATCCTGTCCGCTTGTGGCTTCCGCCTCCGAGATAAAATTGGCGGTATTGACATTCTTATACCTGTATTTCTCTAAATAGTTCTTTACTGCTTTCCCGAAAGCCTTCTCTCCTATCCTGTTATGGAGCATATAAAGGGCCCAGGCTCCTTTTTCGTAAAAAGTGAGGCTGCTGGCCTTCGGATCCAGTAAACTTTCTCCTTTTCCCTGCCTTGACAGCTCACCCAGCTCTTCCGATGACTGATACAGCTTCCAGTAAAAATAATCCTCTCCATAGATCTCTCTTTCCGCCAGTAAAGCGTAATAGGTGGCAAAACCTTCCTGCAACCAGTGGTGCATCCCGCTCTCTTCGGTTACCAGGTCTCCGAACCACTGATGTGCAAGCTCATGGGCATTGACATTGGTGTAATTCTTATCTTCGAATGCGGTGGAATCTATCACATAAGCATCCGAGAAAATAGTGGTCGTGGTATTCTCCATTCCGGCATAAAGAAAATCTTTTACCGGGATCTGTTTATAATTCTGCCAGGGATAATCAACCCCTATTTTATTTTCCAGGAAATCGAACATCTGTTTGCTATGCCTGTAGGTCGGCTCTGCCTTGTTCTCGTCTTCCGGATAATAGTACATCTCCAGAGGAGTACCTCCGGCAGACAGGAGGCTTTTCTTTTTATATTTTCCGATAGCAATAGCCAGCAAATAGCTGCTCATCGGTTGTTTCATATCGTATTCCCAGACTTTGGTGTTCTTCACTCCTTTCTCACTGATGAGCTTCCCGTTGGCGATGACCTCGTAGTTCTCATCGAAGATAACGGTGAGATCGAACTCTACTTTTTCATTCATATCGTCAAAGCTGGGTAACCAGTGACTGTTGTTCTTTCCCTGTCCCTGTGTCCACACCTGTTTTCTGGCATCGGGAAATTCCCAGCCGATAAAGTACATGGCTTTTTGAGGTTTGGCCGTATAGGAAAGGGAGATCTCATACTCTTTCCCTGCTGTAAAATTATCGAGCAGCCAGAGCTTCTGACCGTCATTATAGAACCGAACCTCCTTCTTGTTCAGGATGATCTTGCTAAAGGACATCGACCTGGCATCAATATAGATGGAATCCGTATTCTTTAATACGAGGAATTTATAATCAATATCGCCCTTCACCTCTTTTTGGAGGGGATCGATACGAAGGGTTGTTTTTGCGGTTTTAAAATCGACTTTTTCTGTTTGTTGGGCATAAAAAAGGGCCGGGATCAACAAGCCGATGAGATAAAGGAATTGCTTCATGTAATCAGGACATCAAATATTTTACCAAAATACCAAATTTAAAACTCATATTAAACGGATTTCTGTTTTTTATATCCTTTTCTGAATATAACAAATCGTTATATTCGTACTATGAATCCGAACATACTCCAAACTCCCATCGATTACCTAAAGGGTGTAGGTCCTAACCGGGCCGATCTGCTTCGTTCGGAGCTGGGGATCCATACGTATCAGGATTTTATCAACCTCTTTCCCAACCGCTATATAGACAAGACCCGCTATTACAAGATCAATGAGTTGCAGCGCAATAATGCCGATGTACAGATCGTGGGGAAGATCGTTCACATAAAGACTGTATCCCAACAAAAAGGAAAGCGTTTGGTAGCCCGTTTTACCGATGGTACCGGAGAAATGGAACTGGTCTGGTTCAGGGGGCAGAAATGGATCAAGGATCATCTTAAACTGAATACGCCTTATGTGATCTTCGGGAAATGCAACTGGATAGGCGGAGTGTTCTCTATGCCCCATCCGGAGATGGAATTAATGCAGGAGCACGAACAGAGCCTGAGAACTGCCATGCAGGCGGTATATCCCTCAACCGAAAAGCTGTCCAACAAAGGGATCACCAACAGGGTGGTCATCAAACTGATGCAGCAGTTGTTTATTGAGACCAAAGGGCAGTTTATCGAAACCCTCTCCCGCCCTGTTCTTTCGGAATTAAAGCTTATTCCAAAAAATGAAGCGCTCTTTAATGTGCATTTTCCCAAAAGCCAGGAAATGCTCGCCAAAGCACAGTACCGCTTAAAATTTGAAGAGCTTTTTTATATACAACTGCAACTGATCACCAAAAACCTGATCAGGAAAAACAAGATAAAGGGCTTTACTTTCGATCAGGTAGGCGATCTTTTTAACGGTTTTTACAAAGATCATCTTCCTTTTAATCTGACCAATGCTCAGAAAAGAGTGATCAAAGAGATCAGGAACGATCTGGGAAGCAATGCACAGATGAACCGTCTGCTACAGGGAGATGTGGGATCGGGAAAGACCATTGTGGCCCTGATGAGCATGTTGCTGGCCATAGACAACGGTTTTCAGGCCTGTATTATGGCCCCAACCGAGATCCTGGCTATTCAGCACTTTAACGGGATCAGTGAACTGGTAAAACCGCTCGATATTAATGTGAAGTTGCTTACGGGTTCTACCAAAACTTCAGAACGGAAAATTATACATGAAGAGCTGGAGAGCGGAGAACTCCACATCCTGATCGGTACCCATGCCGTACTGGAAGATAAGGTACGGTTTAAGAACCTGGGACTGGCCATTATAGATGAGCAACACCGTTTCGGAGTGGCACAACGGGCCAAGCTCTGGCATAAGAACGAGATCCCGCCACATATCCTGGTTATGACGGCTACGCCCATCCCGAGAACCCTGGCTATGAGCCTTTACGGCGATCTGGATATCTCTGTCATAGACGAGCTTCCGCCCGGAAGGAAACCCATTAAAACCGTGCATCGTTACGATACCAACCGCCTCAAGGTGTTTAAGTTTATCAGGGATGAAATTAAAAAGGGAAGGCAGATCTATATCGTGTATCCCCTGATCCAGGAGTCGGAAAAAATGGATTACAAGGACCTGATGGATGGTTATGAGAGTATTGCCCGGGAATTCCCTATGCCGGATTATCAGATCTCCATAGTTCATGGAAAGATGAAGCCGGCCGATAAGGATTATGAAATGAACCGCTTTTTAAAAGGGGAAACCCAGATCATGGTAGCTACTACCGTTATTGAGGTGGGGGTAAATGTTCCCAATGCTTCGGTTATGATCATCGAAAGTGCGGAGCGTTTCGGGCTTTCCCAGTTACATCAGCTTCGCGGACGTGTGGGCCGGGGTGCCGAGCAAAGTTTCTGTATCCTGATGACCAGTCATAAACTGACCAATGATTCCAAGACCCGTTTGGAAACCATGGTAAGGACCAATGACGGTTTTGAGATTGCCGAAGTCGATCTGAAACTAAGAGGGCCGGGAGATATCATGGGAACCCAGCAAAGCGGAGTACTCAATCTTAAGATCGCCGATATTGTCAGGGATAATGAGATCCTGAAAACCGCCCGTTTCTACGCTATGCGTATCCTTAAGGAAGATCCTTCCCTCCAGGAAGAACAGAATAAGATCCTTAGATATGTTTACGCTCAGCTGATCAAATACAAGAATATCTGGAATTATATCAGCTAGATCCCGTCCATAATAAAAAAACCTGTAAAGCGAATACTCTACAGGTTTATTTCAACTAATTAAGATCTGCTATTGAGTTATGTCCTCACCCTTTTGCAGTTTTGCCAAATCTCCGTTTAATCTTCCTTTAAATCTGTCTGGCGCAGATTCAAGAGATTTATTCAGATTTTTGATTGCATTTTTAAAATCGCCATTGGCAGAATATGCTCTGGCTAAAACGTAGTTGGAAGGCCATGCTCCCTTGTTCTTTTTAACATTGTTCTTGGCTACGGTCAAGGCTTTTCCTTTTTCTCCTGCTGTGATCAGCTGGTTACTTAGATTGAACATCTGAGCATTGGTAGCCAGTGGTATCGCTTTATCGATATCGGCTAATGCTTCTGCTTTTTTCCCCTGCTGCATTAAGATCTGAGCTCTTAGCGTAAGGTTGGTATAGGTTTCCTTGCTGAAGAAGTTTCCGCTGATAGATGAGTTAACCCACTCCAGGGCCTTATCCATATTTCCTGCACCCATTGCGTAACGCGCTGCCTGATCCCAGGTATTCTGGTTAAATCCTTTTGGATTACGCAGATCGTTCTCAATACCTTTCATTACGATATCGCTAACAGCCACATCAATTTTAAAAGGGATCTCTTTTTTCTCCCAGAACAAAGAGGCAACCGTAGCTGTTGGGTTTACGGTATTGAACTCGTACGTAAGTAATTCTCTGTGGTCGGCATCTTTAGATTTAACATCTACGCGAAGTGCATCTTCTGCCTGATCGTAGAAAAAGCTTCCCCAGGAAGTGGTATTGTTAGAAAGGACGATAGTTACATCACCATTCTCCTTGGGAGCCATAAATAAAGCGTATTTCCCCGCCTTTACATCTTTTCCTTCCAGTTTTACATCATGGGTAAACTCGATAGTGGTATTGTAATCGGCTCCTGCTCTCCAGGGTGCTGCAGTGGCAGTTCCAAATCCAAGATTGTTAAATCCGTAAGGAACCAAAGCTCCCCAAACCTGTCTTCCTCTTACAGCCGGACGGTTATAGTGGATCGTAATGTCGGTAATTCCCACCCGCTGTGATACCTCTGCTTCCTGGCTCGTAGCCGGCAGCGTAAGCTGTGCATTGGCTTCAGTTGTAAATAAAAAAGCAACTCCCGCAAAAATGGAAAAGATTGCTCTTGTAGTAGAAAATCTCATAGTGAATAATTTTAATATTTAGTTTGTTGTGTAATGAAGTCTACTGCCTTAATAGGCTAATGCAAGATATAGCCAAAGCCGTACGATCTGTGTTATAGGATCGTTAAACTTTGCGGCACAAAAACTAAAATTTCGGCTTATTCACTCCTCAGCATCTCGATAAATGCCTCAAATCCTTTTTTGAATTCAATATACTTTTCTCCGGTAGCGGGTCCGTTAAATCCGGTATGTATCTTTCTTACTTTTCCTTTCTTATCTATGAAAATAGATGTAGGATAGGACAATACGTGATTGAGCATAGGAAGTTTTTCCTGGGCCTTGTCCTTATCTGAAGTACCGAATTGCGCCAGGAGGATCGGATAAGGAACTCCTATTCTCTCCTTTAAACGCCTGATACTGTTAAATGCTTTTTCCTCTGTTTTGGCATATTCGAAGGCCAGGCCTACAAATTCCACATCGTCCTTTTTCAGGTTTTTGTGGTAATCTACATAGTATTTGGTTTCATCCAGGCAATTAGGACACCAGGATCCAAGGATCTGTACCACTACCACTTTATCCTTAAAGCGATCGTCAGTTAAGGAAACTGTATTCCCATCCAGGTCGGGAAAGCTGAATGCCAGCTTCTCATAACCTTCTTTAATAAAGGTCAGCGAATCTGCATCCGGCAATTCATAAAATTCATTTTTCTTTGCTACGAACGGTTCCTGAAAGTGATTTCCGGAATAGAAGGTCCCGGTCATGGTGCTATCGGTTACTTTGGCCGTAAACAAAAAGGCATGGGAACCGTCGAAAGTCGATAATTTAAGCTCATCTCCATCCAGAACACCTTCCAGGTAACGGTAATCTCCGGTAGTGGTCCTGAAAGTTCCGGTAACTATATTTCCCTTCTGTTCAAAAATACCCTTGGCAATGTAACGGTCCTCCTCAACATCCGGACTGAAGACAGCTTCCCAGTTACCCGATATGTCACCGGCGGCCGTATTTTCTACGGAAAAACGATCTGCATCACTGAATTCCGCATGAAAAGGTACGATCCTGTCCAGCGAAGGTTTTATAAATTCTGCATCAATAGAAGTAGCTGTATATGTTCCTGAGATATAGCCCTCAAAAACAGGTACTTTTATCAGGATAGAATCTCCTTTAAGAGAGATCTCATCCACCTCAATAACTTCTTCCGCATTAAATATCTTTAGCTTATTTCCTTCGATCACCTCAAAGTTAAAAGGCAGTTCTTTTTCATCCTGTACCACCATTATACCCCTCCACTTCCCTGTATTCAGGGATACTTCTTTTACTTCACTTTTACAGGAAATAATAAATACAGCTATTAATGATAGGATTAATATTCGCATTGCAATTTTTGTTTTTGTAATAAGTGGCTAAAAATACATCATAAAATTTAAAGTGGCTAATGTTTACAAAGCTGAATCGATATTGTTATCTTTGCGCCTCAATTTGAATGGCGTTCAGCATTTATTTTCGAAGAAATAAAAAAGTAGGTAGATGAAAATATCTTATAACTGGTTAAAGCAGTTTATTAAAATTGATTGGGAAACGGAAAAAACAGCCGAACTACTAACGGATCTGGGTCTGGAAGTTGAGGGTATTGAAAAATACGAATCCATCACCGGAGGACTTGAAGGTGTGGTGGTTGGTCATGTTCTCGAATGCGGAAAACACCCCAATGCCGACAGGCTTAATATTACCAGGGTGGATCTCGGGAACGGAGAACCTGTTCAGATTGTTTGCGGTGCTACCAATGTGGCTAAAGGCCAGAAAGTACCCGTAGCTACCATAGGAACTTCTCTTTACGACGGAGAAGGGAAAGAATGGAAGATCAAGAAAGGAAAAATAAGAGGTGAAGAATCTCACGGAATGATCTGTGCGGAAGATGAATTAGGGCTTGGGAATGGTCATGACGGGATCATGGTACTGGACAGCAACCTGGAACCCGGTACTCCATGCAGTGAGGTCTTTAAAATAGAGAATGATCGTGTTTTCGAAATAGGTCTGACCCCGAACCGGGCAGATGCCATGAGTCATTACGGAGTAGCTCGCGATCTTAAAGCCGGTTTGCTTCAAAAAGAGATCAATCTGGAGCTTATTACCCCTTCGGTAAGTAGTTTTAAGGTTGATAACAGGACTTTAAAGATAGATGTTGATGTTGAGGATAAAGAGCTTTGTCCGCGGTATTGCGGGGTAACCATATCGGGCCTTGAAGTTAAGGAATCTCCCGAGTGGCTGCAGAACAGGCTAAAAGCTATCGGCCTGGCTCCCAAGAACAATGTGGTAGATGTTACCAACTATGTACTTCACGAACTGGGACAGCCTTTACACGCATTTGACGCTTCTAAAATAAAAGGAAATAAGATCATCGTTAAAACAGCTGCTGCAGGAAGTAAGTTCACTACCCTGGATGAAGTTGAACGCAAACTGGATGCAGAGGATCTTATGATCTGTGACGCGGAGAAACCCGTTTGTATTGCCGGGGTATTCGGAGGAACGGACTCAGGAGTTACCGAAGATACAACTGCTATCTTCCTGGAAAGCGCCTATTTTAATCCGGTATCGGTAAGGAAGACTGCCAAAAGGCACGGATTAAATACGGATGCTTCCTTCCGTTTTGAAAGAGGAATAGATATCAATCAGGTAGAATACGCGCTGATGAGAGCAGCCCTATTGATCCAGGAAGTTGCCGGAGGTGAGATCACCAGTGATATCGTTGATATCTTCCCCAAGAAACCGGAAGATTTTCAGGTATTCCTCAGCTACGAAAAGGTAAATAAGCTTATCGGGCAGCAGATCCCTGAAGAAACCATTAAAAGTATCCTTACCTCCCTGGAGATAAAGATCAATAATGTAACCGAAAGCGGGATCGGGCTTACCATACCTTCCTATCGTGTGGATGTACAGAGAGAAGTAGATGTTATTGAGGAGATCCTGAGGGTTTACGGATATAACAATGTGAGCTTTACAGAAAAGTTAAGCGCTTCCATTTCTAATTCCACGAGAACGGAAGATTATAAATTACAGAACCTGATCTCCAATCAGCTGGTGGGTCAGGGCTTCTATGAAACCCTTTCCAATTCGCTTACCACAGATAATTATACAAACTTAAGTGATGACCTCAGAGAGGAACATTCGGTTCATATGCTCAACCCCTTGAGTAATGATCTGGCTGTAATGAGACAATCGTTGTTGTTCTCATCTCTGGAAGCCGTTGCATTCAATATTAACCGCCGCCGTAACGATCTGAAATTATTCGAATTCGGAAAGACTTATCACAACTTTGAAAGCGGGCGTACGGAGAATAAGCACCTAACGCTTACCGTAAGCGGAAACCGCGCCGAAGAAAGCTGGAATACACCGAAGAGCACTACCGATTTCTTTTATCTGAAAGGAGTGGTTTCTTCTATCCTTGAAAGACTGGGGGTCTCAAAATTAAGATCGACTCCAGCCAAAAGTGATGTCTTTGCCGAAGGAATGATCTGGTCCTTTAAAAAGACCAAACTGGTAGAGTTCGGGTTGGTAAAAAAGTCGGTTTTAAAAGCCTTCGACATAAAACAAGCGGTCCTTTTTGCTGATTTTAACTGGGATGCTATCCTGGAGATCGTAAAATCCAATAAAATACAGTTCAGGGAAGTACCGAAATTCCCCGAAGTACGTAGGGATTTTGCCCTGCTTCTGGACGATTCTATAAGATTCGAGGATATTTATGACATTGCCATGCAAAGCGAAAAGAGCCTTTTAAAAGAGGTGAGCCTGTTTGACGTATATCAAGGTAAAAACCTTCCGGAAGGCAAAAAGAGTTATGCAGTGAGCTTTATGCTTCAGGATGAGAGGCAGACGCTTACCGACAAGCAGATAGATAAGATAATGAACAAGCTTCAGCAAAACTTTGAAAAAAAGCTGGGAGCTGAATTGAGATAAAAACAAATTTTCAACCTGTATAAAAATGCTTCTTAACGGAAGCATTTTTTTTGTTTGATTACCACAGCTACCTGCGTTAAAAAATTGCTTTAGAGCCTCTTATTTATTATTTTTATAGAAAGGCTGATGATGTTGTTCAAAAGGGTAAACATAGAGGAGAAATTAAGCCGTGTTCGCAGGACTTCCGATCCGGAGATCCTGAAGCAGGTAGACAAGATACTGGCCGAAGATAATGCCCGCGAGGAGCGTATATTCAATACCCTGGGGTCCGGAAAAGACGGGATTATCAACGATTTTGATATCGACCTACTGGAATCGGACAGGATCTATCACATCAGCCATATAAAAAAGATCTGTATTGATTACAGGTTGCGCTTTCTGGACAGCAGGTACTTTAAGGGAAAGTTCCCTCCTTCTGCCCTCTCGAAGATAAAGGAGCTGGAGAAAAAACACGGGACGGAACTCGCTGGTTTTAAAATGGTGGCCCCTTCCAAACTCTTCAAACTCGAGAATGCCGACGATCCTCTGCTATTTGCTCCTCTGGGCAACGATTATTTTTATCTGATCCATCGCTGGGGTAATGATCTGCATCCCCTGAGAAAATGGATGATGCTTCCTTTCAGGAACCTGTTTAATTTACTCATCTTTATTCTGGCAATTAGCTGGATCTTCACTTCCCTCCTGCCTATGCAGCTGTTTACCAGGGAGAGTTCTACATCAACATTTATGGTTCTATACATGTTTATGTTCAAAGCAATTGCTTCTATTGTCCTGTTTTATGGCTTTGCTCTCGGGAAAAACTTTAATCACGCCATCTGGAACAGCAGGTATTTTAATGCGTAGTGATCCCCGGGTACGGAAAGGTTAAAAGCCCCGATCAAGTAAGAAAACATCTATTTGACCAATGTTACATTTTCTGAGATAGATACAGCCTGAAATCTGATTTTGACAGGGGTAATTTTTCTATTGTTAAAAACAACACATTTTTGTTGAAAAAATATTGGATTTTTCCAGTGTTTTTATTTCTGCCACATACATTTTTATTTTATTTTTGGGGCTAATTCTCAAACCTAACATAAACCGTTACAATTACTTACCCCCTAAACTTGCTATGCACTTGTTTGTGTAGTAACATTATTTTATCCCCACCTCTTAGTGCCCCCTGACAAAACTTTGGTTGTGCTATTTAAACGGCTAAAACGGTAACCAACTAAATGGATCGAATCAAATTGAGTTTGAATAGGATTTTTATAGGCTCCAAAGAAAATATACAACTAATAAAAACCCGGTTGGAAGCATCAGGTATTCATACAGTTGTAAAGGATAATTTGAGGGCCGAGGACCTGATCGCCATACGTAAGGGGCAATCGCCCACTAACTTTGAGTTGTTTGTTCCGGCCGATGAATTTGAAAAAGCAGAAAAAATATTGATCCAGTTCGTTCGCGACAGAGGATTATAAGATTTACAATCAACTCCATAACTTTCTCTACTATAATGAAAAAAGGTCCGTTACCGGACCTTTTTTTTATACATTCACTGCGTACATCTTCTTACGCTGCTCCTTTATGGCATCATCTCTCATATAGTCATCGAAAGTAAGGTATCTGTCAATAACCCCATTCGGTGTCAATTCTATGATCCTGTTAGCCACGGTCTGTGCAAACTCGTGGTCATGTGTGGTAAACAAAGCAGTTCCCTTAAAGTTTTTCAGGGTATTGTTAAAAGCAGTAATACTCTCAAGGTCTAAGTGGTTGGTAGGCTCGTCCAGCATCAGGACATTGGCTCTTAACATCATCATCCGGCTCAACATACATCTTACTTTTTCACCTCCCGAAAGTACTCTTCCTGTTTTCAGGGCTTCTTCTCCGCTAAACAGCATCTTTCCGAGAAAACCTCTCACATATACTTCTTCGCGTTCCTCTTCGGTGGTAGCCCACTGTCGTAACCAGTCTACCAAAGTAAGGTCGTTCTCAAAATACTCCGAGTTGTCCACCGGCAGATAGGATTGGGTAGTAGTGATACCCCATTGGTGTTTTCCGTTTTCTGCTTTTATTTTATCATTGATGATCTCGTAGAAAGCGGTGGTAGCCCTTGAATCTTTGGAAATAACAGCAACCTTATCACCTTTCGCCAGGTTAATATCTACATTCTGGAATAAAAGTTCTCCGTCTATACTCGCCTGCAGGCCTTCAACATTAAGGATCTGGTCTCCGGCTTCTCTTTCCTGCTCAAATATAATTGCAGGATATCTTCTGCTGGAAGGTTTAATGTCTTCAACTTTAAGCTTCTCAAGCATTTTCTTCCTGGAAGTAGCTTGTTTACTTTTTGCTACGTTGGCACTGAAACGCTGAATAAACTCCTGTAATTCCTTTGCTTTCTCCTCGGCTTTCTTATTCTGCTGTGCACGCTGTCTGGCCGCTAACTGACTCGATTCATACCAGAAGGTATAATTTCCGGAATAATGAGATATTTTTCCGAAATCTATATCTGAAATATGCGTACATACCGCATCAAGAAAGTGTCGGTCGTGAGAAACAACTATAACCGTATTATCGTAGTTCGCCAGGAAGTGCTCCAGCCATGAAATGGTTTCGAAATCCAGGTCGTTGGTAGGCTCATCCATGATCAGCACATCGGGATTCCCGAACAGGGCCTGGGCCAAAAGAACCCTTACCTTAAGTTTGGAATCCAGGTCGTTCATAGATGTATAGTGCAGGTCTTCACTGATCCCCAGGTTAGACAAAAGAGCGGCAGCATCGCTGTCTGCATTCCAACCGTTCATCTCTTCAAACTGTACCTGCAGTTCTCCTACTCTTTCTCCGTCTGCATCACTAAAATCGGGCTTGGCATAAATATCGTCCATTTCCTTTTTAATAGCATATAGAGGTTTATTTCCCATGATCACCGCCTCCAGCACGTTAAATTCGTCATAGGCAAAGTGGTCCTGTTCAAGTACAGACATCCTTTTACCCGGTTCGAGAGTTACGTGGCCTGAAGTAGGATCTGTCTTTCCGGATAATATTTTGAGGAAGGTAGATTTCCCGGCACCGTTAGCTCCAATGATCCCATAACAATTCCCCTGGGTGAAAGTAACGTTTACCTCATCAAACAATACTCTTTTACCGAACTGTACAGAAAGATTTGATACTGATAACATTTATTTTATTTTTGATTTTCAAAGTTGGCGCAAAAGTAACAAATTATGCGTTAAATTCAGACCTATAATTACATATATATTAACGTTTTAAAAAGCTATTTTAACGTGGTATTAACACGAGTTCTTTTCCCGCTTTGTTAGATTTGCTATGGACGAAAAGTGTGATTTTACAGAATCACCAGGAATAAAAAAATTATATGAGATACTTACTATTAGCATTTTTTACACTAATAGCTTGTAGTTGCACTTCTGAAAAAACCTCTTCTGTTGCGTATTTTGGAGGGGAGATCATAAATCCTAATGATTCTTATGTTGTTCTTTATAAGAACGATGAAGTTATTGATTCCGTT
Organism: Leptobacterium flavescens; assembly: GCF_010671605.1. Taxonomy (GTDB): domain Bacteria; phylum Bacteroidota; class Bacteroidia; order Flavobacteriales; family Flavobacteriaceae; genus Leptobacterium; species Leptobacterium flavescens. The sequence goes on along the minus strand of NZ_JAABOO010000002.1, from coordinate 81,196 downwards.
GAGTTAGATGAAAACAATCGCTTTTTTATTCAACTGGAAGAAGGATACAAAGAAGGGCTTTACCACTTTGTTCACAGGCCGGAAGAACAATATGTCCTAATTGAGAAGGGCGACAGTATCCTGATCAGGCTCAACACCCTTGATTTTGATGAGTCGCTTGTCTTTACAGGTCGCGGAGCGGAAAAGAACAATTTTCTGATCGATATGTTCCTGGTAAACGAGGACGAAGAACAATTGGTACATGATTACTTTGCGCTCGAACCGAAGGAATTCGATAAGAAGATGGATTCTCTAAGGGGAATGAAAATGGAGCAGTATGAGAATCTCGTAAGCAATTTCGAACTTTCCAAAAATGCCAAAGATATAGCCAAAGCCAGTATAAATTTTCCTTACTACGACAACAAGGAAGTCTACCCTCATATGCACAGGAAGACCAAAGGGCTAAAAGAGATCGAAGAAATTCCCGCAGGTTTTTACGATTACAGGAAAGAATTGAATTATAACGATTCCCGTCTCAGCTACTTCAGGCCTTATCTGAATTACCTGAGTATGCATTTCAGCAATATGTCTTATGAAAGTTGTATGGAAAAATGTGCTGAAGAACCTTCAGTCCCGGAAAGATCCCTCCATTTCCACACTCATAAGCTAAAACTGATAGACAGCCTGGTTAAAAAAGAAGAAGTAAGGGACAACCTGCTGAGGAATACCGCTTACACTTATTTACTTCAGGATCACGACAATCCGGCCGGGAGCAAAGAGTTTATAACTACGTTCAACACATTTTCGGAAGAATGTAAGTTTAAAGAGGATGTAAATAACCTCTATACTTCTATTCAAAAACTTCAACCGGGTAACAGCTTACCGGAGATAGCCCTGGTAAAACCCGATAGTTCCCTATCCTCTATTTCTTCGGAATTGAGCGGAGAAAACACCGTATTCTACTTCTGGTCGATCAACCAGAAAAACCATATGAAGAGGATCAACAAAAAGGTTAAGAGTCTCAGAAAAAAATATCCTGAACTGCGTTTTGTGGGGATCAATATCAACGAGAGCCAGGAAAGATGGTTACATTCTTTAAAGATGCTGGGACTTGAAACTGAAAATCAATACAGATGCGCCAACTTTAATGAGATCAGCAGGAAGTTTGTTATCCGCAATCTCAATAAGATCATTATTGTAAATCCGGATGGTACTATTATAGATGCCTTCTCCAATATTTACAGATCGTCCGACTTTAAAAAAGTATTAAAGACCATATAAAAGAAAAGCCGCTTAAAAAGCGGCTTTTTTATTTCTGTTAATTTCTCTGTTCTTAATTTCCTTTCTTGTAATCTGCAAGGAATTTTTCAAGACCTATATCCGTTAACGGGTGTTTTAATAATCCGGTAATAGACGACAGAGGTCCTGTCATAACATCTGCCCCTATTTTGGCACACTCTATAACGTGCATCGTATGACGTACGGAAGCTGCCAGTATTTCGGTCTGAAAAGCATAATTGTCATATACTTCCCTGATATCTGCAATAAGATTCAATCCGTCTGTAGAGATATCATCCAGTCTTCCGATAAAAGGAGATACATAAGTAGCACCTGCCTTAGCAGCCAATAATGCCTGTCCTAAAGAGAACACCAGGGTACAGTTGGTCTTGATCCCGTTATCTGTAAAGTACTTTATGGCTTTAACACCTTCCTGGATCATAGGGATCTTTACAACGATCTGTGGGTGAAGTTCAGCTAATTCCTCCCCTTCCTTTATCATACCTTCAAAATCTGTGGCAATCACTTCCGCAGAAACATCTCCGTCCACTATATTGCAGATATCCACATAGTGTTTCAGGATATTATTTCTACCTGTAATTCCTTCTTTGGCCATAAGTGAAGGGTTGGTGGTAACCCCGTCCAGGATCCCAAGGGATTGCGCTTCTCTGATCTGATCTAAATTAGCTGTATCAATAAAAAATTTCATTTTAAAAAAATATAAATAGTTGTGTTTTAATTTTACTGCAAATCTACAATTTATAATGGTTGCTCAACATCTTCTCATAGGTTTTATCGGGCAGTATTCTCTTTAAAATAATAGAGAACTTTTGCAGGAACGCCCCCACCTTATAATGTATCCTTGGTTTGGGTTTGTTGATGATCTTGTAGATAAGTTTAGCCACATCTCCGGGATCTCCTCCTTCGTCTACATGCGCATCCATCATTTCGAGGGTTTTCTTATAGGGTTTCCTGTAAGGTGAACCCTCCAGTAAAGGAGCATGGTAACGTCCGGAAGCAATATTGGTGGCAAAATCACCGGGAGCTACATTGGTGATCTGAATCCCGAAATCCTTCACCTCCATTCTCATAGCTTCTGTAATAAGTTCCAGGGCACCTTTGGTGGCAGAATAAGCCCCCCGAAAAGGCAATCCCATATATCCGGCTATGGAAGTGACATTTATAATAAGTCCGCCCTTGTTGGTCCTCATTGAAGGAAGCACGGCTTTCATCATATTTATAGGGCCGAAGAAATTGGTATCGAAAGCTTTTTGGACCTCTGTATTGGGTGTTTCCTCTATGGCACCTGTAATTCCGATCCCTGCATTATTGATAAGGACATCTATCTTCCCTTCTTTTGCAATAATCGCATCCACACCTTCTTTTACGGAAGCCTGATCTGTAACATCGAGAGGAATTAATTCGAATGCATTAAAATCGGTTACTTTTTCAGGATTTCTGCTACTGCCGTACACTTTAAAACCCTTTTCATTCAAATACAGGCCGATTGCTTTCCCTATTCCGGAAGATCCACCTGTTATTAAAACGACTTTCGACATGATTCTCAATTAAATACCTTGCAAATAAACGATAAAAAATAACAGTATAAAAGGAAAGTTCAGGCAATAAAAAAAGGCAAGCTACCTACATCGCACCGCTACAACCACATACCCTTGCTGCGTTCCCACCCTGGGGGATTCTGCAGGAGCTGGTCGTGTAGGACTTGCCGGGTGCAAAGATACAACCTTTTAAAGTTTTGCCAAGCATTTTTTAATCTTAATTTAGTTATTTAAATTGCTAAAAATATCAATGCAATTATGAGATATGTTAAGTTGTTAGCACTTAGTTTTTTAGCCGGGATGTTTTTTTCATGTAACGGTGGAAGTCCGGAGAGATTTTCCATCCTGACAGATGGAAATAAGAAACAATTCCGCTTTGGCGAGGAAATTAAAGTGGATATAAGGAACCCGAAGAACGTTAAAATAGAATCTGTGGTTTACAGCATTAACGGAAGGGAGTTGAAACTGACAGACGGAAAGATCAAAATAGACCCGCAACTGCTCGGGAAGCAGGAACTACAGGCAATGGTCCGGTTTGATGGTAAATCCGAGTCGGTGATCAAAAAAATAACGGTCCTTTCAGACACCCCACCTGTGCTTTATACCTATGAGATCATTAATGAATACCCTCACGATATCAGTGCCTACACCCAGGGGCTGGAATTTAACGGAGATACGCTCTATGAAGGAACTGGCCGAAACGGACAGTCTTCTCTGAGAAAACTGGATTACAGGAACGGGAAAGTCCTTAAAAAAGTAGATCTGAACGATACTTATTTCGGAGAAGGTATCACTATTCTGAACAATAAAGTATATCAGCTTACCTGGCAGAACAATACCGGTTATGTGTACGACCTGGAGAGCTTTGAAAAACTCAGCACTTTTGCTTATAATAAAAGTAAAGAAGGATGGGGTCTGTGCAATGACGGAAAGAAACTCTTTAAAAGCGACGGGACCGAAAAGATCTGGATCCTGAATCCTGAGACCCTGGTGGAAGAACGTTATATTCAGACGGTGACCAATTCTTCTATTTTCTCCAAGGCGAACGAACTCGAATACGTAAACGGAAAGATCTATGCGAATTCCTATCAGAAAGACGGGGTTATGATCATTAATCCGAATACGGGAGCCATTGAAGGCGTAGTAGATTTCAGGGGACTCAAAAGCAAGGTAGCCAAACACGACGATCTGGACGTACTGAACGGAATTGCCTATCACAAGGAAAGACAGAGCTTTTTTGTAACCGGAAAGAACTGGAATAAGTTATTTGAGGTAAGGATCATCAAAAAATAAACTGTTGGTTTCATTCGAGAAATATATCAGAGTGGTCAGGGATGACCTGGACGATATGGAGCATGTAAATAATGTTCGCTATCTGCAATGGGTGCAGGATATCGCAAAGGAGCACTGGCAGGAACTCGCCTCTCCCGCTCTCCGGCAGAAATACGCCTGGGTGGTGCTAAGCCATCATATAGAATACAAGGCTGCTGCCCTTCTGGACGATGAGATCCGGTTAAAGACCTATGTGGAACGCTCGGGAGGTGTTACCTCTACACGTATCGTGGAAATGTACGCCAAAGACACTTCCAAAATGATCGTTAAGGCAGAGACCAACTGGTGCCTCCTGGATATGGAAAGCAAAAAACCGACAAGAATTCCCGAGGAAATTCTAAATATCTTTCATCATTAACAGATTTTATACTATTTCCCTAATTCTAAAGTTATATTTTTACTAAAAAACACGAACCATAATGAAGAGAGGGCTTACTTCTATCCTACTGCTTGCTTTGATCATTCTCTGGAGTTCCTGTCGTAAGGACTTTGAAACCGTGCTAAGCTCAGGGAATCTTGAATTTTCCAGGGACACTGTATATCTCGATACGGTATTCACCAATATAGGATCCAGTACCTTCAATTTAAAAGTATTTAACAGAAGTAGCCAGGATATCCGTATTCCCAGTGTTCGCCTGGGCGACGGAGAAGATTCCAGATATCGCTTAAATGTAGATGGAGTTGCAGGTAAAGTGTTTGAAGATGTGGAGATCCTTGCGAGGGACAGCATCTTTATTTTTATAGAAACGACCGTAGATATTCAGGATTTTGTGAATAATGAAACACAATTCCTCTATACGGATGCCATAGAATTCGATTCGGGAAGCAATCAGCAGGATGTAGAGCTGGTAACCCTGGTACAGGATGCTATTTTTCTCTTCCCTCAACGCTTTGACGATGGAACCACCGAATCTATTCTGCTCGGGATAGACGATGAAGGCAACGAAACCCGCCTGGAAGGCTTTTTCCTGGAAGATGACGAACTTAACTTTACCAATGAAAAACCATATGTCATATACGGTTATGCGGGAGTTGGTAACGGACAAACCCTGCAGATCGATGCAGGAGCCCGGGTACATTTCCATGAAAACTCAGGGATCATTGTCGCTAACGGAGGGACCCTTGAGGTAAACGGAAGCCTGAGTACCGATCAGGAGTTGCTGGAAAATGAGGTGATCTTTGAAGGCGATCGCCTGGAACCGTCTTTCTCCAATATCCCCGGTCAGTGGGGTACCGTATGGTTAACCGCAGGAAGTACCGGACATTCCATTAATTACCTGACCCTGAAAAATTCGACAGTGGGTATTCTGGTAGACGGTAACGACGGTAGCGGAAGTCCGACACTTAATATCAGCAACAGCCAGATACACAATGCTTCTAATGTGGGGCTTTGGGGAAGGACCGCTTTTATTGACGCCGAAAACCTGGTGATCGGAAATGCAGGCCAGGCCTCGCTATACTGTAATATCGGAGGGAATTACAACTTCAGGCATTGTACTTTTGCCAATTTCTGGAGGAACAGTTTCCGTGACTTCCCGGCAGTACTTATAGATAATTTTGTAAATAATGGCGACGGGACTGCTTTTGCAGCCGATCTGGAAGCGGCCAATTTCAGTAATTCCATCGTTACCGGAAACAACAATATAGAGCTCTTCCTCACTGCGGTGAATGAAGCAACCTTTAACTTTAATTTTGCCGATTGCCTGATCCAGTTCGAGGATTTTAATCAGCAATTCACAGATAACCCCCTACTCGATTTCACTAATAACAGCCTTTATCAGAATATAGTACTCAATATGGATGCGGCATTCAGCAATCCGGATCTAAACGATTTCAGGATAGGAGAAAACTCTTCCGCCAACGGCATTGGGAATGTCGGAACAGCTCAGCTTGTACCCCTCGATATTCTTGGAGTTGACAGAACAGCTTCACCCGATCTGGGAGCTTATCAGAGTACTGTACTGGACAATAACTAATCAATATTTATGGAATTCAGAGAATTACTGGATCTTTCTAATCATTATCTGGAGAAAAAGATAAACGGATCAGATTACAAAGATATCAGACAAGAACTTCTGAGGAAAAATTTCTCAGAAGAAGATATCAATAAGATCATTCACCGAGTACAAAGAATGGAATTACGTCATATAAAGAAAAAGGATTCCAATACTGGTTTTCTTAATCAAGCTGCCGGCGGCCTGATCATTATGCTTATCGGTCTTGGTGTTACTCTTTTTACCTTCTTCAGTGGTTCTACACATTATATTCTTGCTTATGGAGCGATTGCTTCGGGAGCAGGTGTTATGATCTACGGGTTAACTCGTTATCGAAAATAAAAAACCCCGGCATTTCTGCCAGGGTTTACTATGTTTATGCTATTACGTTCTCTTAATTAATAAGCAAACAGTGGTTTTCCGTTCATCATTTCAAAAACTTCCTCTCCAACACTTTCCAGGATCTCATCGTTCTCGAAATTCACAATTACCTTATCGATAAGGTCTACAATAGCTTCCATTTCGTTCTCTTTCAGTCCTCTGGAAGTAATAGCTGAAGTTCCTATTCTGATACCGCTCGTTACAAAAGGAGATTTATCATCAAAAGGAACCATATTCTTGTTCACGGTGATCTCTGCTTTACCAAGAGCTTCTTCCGCTTCTTTTCCGGAAATATTCTTATTTCTAAGATCTATCAGCATCATATGGTTATCCGTACCTCCGCTTATCACTTTATATCCTCTGTCTATAAAGGCCTGTGCCATGGTTCTGGCATTTTTCTGTACCTGAATAATATAATGAAGGAATTCATCGGTAAGTGCTTCCCCGAAAGCAATTGCTTTGGCGGCAATAATATGCTCTAACGGTCCTCCCTGGTTACCTGGGAAAACTGCACTGTCCAGCAAAGAAGACATCTTTCTTACCTTTCCGCTCTTTAAAGTGATCCCGAAAGGATTTTCAAAATCTTTCCCCATCATGATCATTCCTCCTCTGGGCCCTCTCAGTGTCTTGTGAGTGGTAGTACTTACAATATGACAATGAGGTATAGGATCGTTCAGGATCCCCTTGGCAATAAGTCCGGCCGGGTGTGAGATATCTGCAAAAAGAATAGCTCCCACGCTGTCTGCTATTTCCCTGAAACGTTTAAAGTCGATGTCACGCGAATAAGCCGAGGCACCCGCAATGATCAGTTTAGGTCTTTCTTTTTCCGCTATCTGCTGGATCTTATCGTAGTTCAGAGTTCCTGTCTCTTCGTCCACTCCGTAAAATACCGGGTTGTATAATTTACCGGAAAAGTTTACGGGAGAACCATGAGTCAGGTGTCCTCCGTGTGAAAGATCAAATCCTAATATTTTGTCGCCGGGTTTCAGGCAGGTAGCATAAACTGCCGTATTGGCCTGAGATCCGCTGTGAGGCTGTACATTTACCCATTCTGCACCAAAAAGTGCCTTAGCCCTGTCTATAGCCAGGGTCTCTACTTCATCAACAACCTCGCAACCTCCGTAATATCGTTTCCCCGGATATCCTTCAGCATATTTGTTAGTTAAAATAGATCCGGCAGCCTCCATCACCTGGTCACTGACAAAGTTCTCGGATGCGATCAGTTCGATGCCATTAAGCTGACGTTCCTTCTCAGCCTGGATCAATTCGAATATTTGTTCGTCACGTTGCATTATTGATTCTAATTTGTTACGTATTAAGCTAAATGCGAAATTATGAAAAAACACTCGATAGACGAGTGTTAAAGGCCAAATATACTAACAAGTTTTTCACATAAATGAATATTGGGTAATCTCTAATAAAAATTGGGCAAAATGTTATAATCAATAGCATTTTATTTATAATATTGTTAGTCCAAATTAAAAACGATAGAACATGCCAGATACAACCAATAATCCAAATAGAAGATCGTGGATAGAAGTCAACTCTAATTCCGACTTCCCTATTCAGAATATCCCTTTCGGGGTATTTTTAACGAGAGATGATGTCATTACAATAGGAACCAGGATCGGAGACTATGCTATAGATCTGGGTGCCCTGCACCAATTGGGGTATTTTGACGGTATTCCGTTAACCGATGATATTTTTCTTCAGGACAGTTTAAACGATTTTATTTCAGACGGGAAAAAGACCTGGAGACTGGTAAGGAACCGTATAGGAGATATTTTCGATATCGATAATCCGACGCTACGGGAAAATGCAGAACACAAAAAGATCGTGCTTTTTACCCTGGATGAGATTGAAATGCAGCTTCCGGTACGAATAGGTGATTATACCGATTTTTATTCGAGCAAAGAACACGCAACCAATGTGGGTACTATGTTCAGAGGGGCCGATAATGCCCTAATGCCTAACTGGCTGCATATTCCGGTAGGTTACCACGGAAGAAGTTCTTCTATTATTCCTTCCGGGATCCCTGTACACAGGCCCAAAGGGCAAACCCTTCCTGCCGGAGAGGATCAACCTGTATTCGGACCGTCAAAACTGGTAGATTTTGAACTGGAGATGGCTTTTATTACTACAGATGCCAATCTGTTGGGAGAGCCTATTCCTGTAGATGAAGCAGAAGATTATATATTTGGAATGGTATTGTTTAACGACTGGAGTGCCAGAGATATCCAGAAATGGGAATACGTTCCCCTGGGACCCTTCCTGGCCAAGAATTTTGCCTCTTCCATCTCTCCGTGGATAGTTACTATGGATGCTCTTCTCCCATTTAGGGTAGATGGCCCAAAACAGGATCCGGAACCTCTTCCGTATCTGAAATTCAACGGACAGAAAAGTTATGATATCCACCTGGAAGTAGATATTACCCCTAAAGGAAGTGAGGCAACGACCGTTACCCACTCTAATTTTAAGTATATGTACTGGAATATGGCCCAGCAGCTGGCACATCATACCATTAACGGATGTAATGTGAACAGCGGGGATATGATGGGAAGCGGAACCATTTCCGGCCCTACTCCCGATTCCTATGGCTCTATGCTGGAGCTTACCTGGAGAGGTGAAAAGCCCATCAAAATGAAAGATGGAAGCGAACGTAAATTTATTAATGATCACGATACGGTAACCATACGGGGCTACTGTAAAAATGATAAAATACGAATTGGTTTCGGGGAAGTTTCTTCTGAGCTCCTCCCTCCTTTCGAAACAAAAAAGAAATAAATGAAGGCTCCTTAACGGGAGCTTTTTTTTATGGCCTGAAGGTCAAGTTAATGGGGCTTTATAGCCATTGTTACTCCAAAAAATAATATTTTTGGCATCAGAATTGATTATGTAGCTCCGTAAACCAAACTTAACTGATATGAAAAAATTACTACTCTTATTTCTTTTAGGAAGTTTTGCAATTTCCTGTAGCAGTGTAAAAAAATCCCAAAAAGCACTCAACATAGGAGATTATGATCAGGCAATAGATATTGCGCTGAACAAACTGAGAAACAACAAGAACAGGAAAGGGAACCAGCCGCTTATTTACCAGCTGGAGGAAGCTTATAAAAGAGTGACCGAAAGAGATCTGGAACAAATAAGTTTTCTTAAAAAGGACGGTAATCCTGCAAACCTGGAGATCATTTATAACACTTATCTGAAGTTAGACAGAAGGCAGCAGCTTATAAAGCCCCTTTTACCGCTCTATATGGTTGAAGAGAACAGGAATGCCCGGTTTAAGTTCGAAAATTATTCTAATGACATCATAAGCACTAAGAACGAACTGTCTGAGCATTTATACGCCCAGGCATCGGAAGTACTTCAACAAAGCAGAAGAAAGTACGATTACAGGAAAGCTTATGATGATTTTAAATACCTGGATCAGATAAATCCTGGGTATAGGGATATAAATGCTAAAATGGAGGAGGCTCATTTTAAAGGAACCGATTTTGTTAAGGTGGCCCTGTATAACGATACGGATAAAGTGATCCCAAGGCGACTTGAAAGCGAAATGCTCAACTTCAACACTTATGGGATCAATGATATGTGGACCGTTTATCACAGCAATCCGCAGGACAAGATAAAATACGACTACGAGATGGAGCTGGCTTTTAAGCAGATCAATATCTCACCGGAACAGATCAGGGAAAAAGAGATCATTAAGGAAAAGAGAATTAAGGACGGATGGAAGTATCTCTATGACGATGACGGAAATGCAGTTAAAGACAGTCTTGGGAACAAGATAAAAGTAGATAAGTTCAGAAAAGTAAAATGTATCCTGTATCAGTTCACTCAGTTCAAAGCGGTACAGGTAAACGGAAACGTGGCTTTTAAAGACCTGAACACAAAACAGGTGGTGAATTCATATCCCCTGAGCAGCGAGTTTGTCTTTGAACATATCTATGCCGACTACGACGGCGATAAAAGGGCACTGGAGGATTCTTACCTTAAACTGATAAAAGTAAGGGAAGTTCCGTTTCCTTCAAGCGAGCAGATGATCTACGATGCCGGAGAAGATCTCAAGCAGCGTCTTAAAAATATTATCAGCAGGCACAAGTTTAATTAAATGAGTTTACTTGATAAACTCATTTAATTTCCCTGCCTCGATATTTCCGTGGGAGGTGTGATATATTATTTTACCGTCTCTGAATACCAATAGCTGCGGACTCTCGTGCCATACGTTAAAACGGTTTGCGATCTCGTTGGAGATATTCCTGAAATTAAGAATGTCCAGGAAGTACATTTTTATTTCCTCACCGTTATAATCGTAATCTCTTTCAAAACCGCTTAACACCATACGGCTTATACCGCAACGGGTACTGTGCTTAAAGATAGCCACGGTTTGCTTTTTGCTTTCCTGAACGATCTCATCAATCTGTGCAACATCATTTAAAGCTGCCCAATCGATATTTGAATCGTTGTTTTCGTTATTTCCCCCTAAAAGTCTGTTAAAAAACCCCATACGTCTTTATTACTTTAGTTTTCGCTCGGATTCATTGATCGGAAGGTCATTGATACTTGCATAGCGCTTTTTCATCAGGCCGTTGTCATCAAAATCCCAGTTCTCATTTCCGTATGCCCTGTACCATTGCCCCGAATCGTCACGCCATTCATATTCAAAACGAACCGCGATCTTATTATCCGAATGCGCCCAATATTCTTTTTTTAATTTATAATCTAATTCTTTATTCCATTTTCGCTCCAAAAATGTCCTTACTTCTTCCCTCCCGTTAATAAACTCTGCCCTGTTTCTCCATTCGGTGTCAGGAGTATAAGCCATAGAAACTTTGGCTGGATTTTTTGTGTTCCAGGCATCTTCTGCTGCTTGTACTTTTTGCTTTGCTGTTTCTTCCGTAAACGGTGGAAAAGGTGGTTTTTGTTCCATAGTCAAAATCGTCGCTAAAATAAATTAATTTTCTGTTACCCAACATGGTAGCTCGCTACCATTTCGATTGCCGTTCAATATTGTCGTTATAATGCACATTTGTTTAACATATCTGTGCTCACGGCTATCTGAAAATATGTAGTCGAACAAATATTTTGGAGCTTACAGCCGAAATTAACCGGTCAAAATGTCGGTGAGAATTAAGAAAAATCGGTCATTTTGTCCTGAGTGATGGAATGGAATAACAATTGAAATACACTTAGCATCAAAACAATAATATTACTATGAATTTTAATAATTTCACTATAAAATCACAGGAGGCCATACAACAGGCGCAGCAGATAGCGCAGGGTTATGGTCACCAGCAAATTGAGAACGAACATATTTTCAAGGCCATAAGCGAGGTTGATGAGAATGTGTTGCCCTTTTTGCTGAAAAAGCTGAATGTCAACGAAGGCCTTTTGCAGCAGATCCTCGACAGTACACTGGACAGTTTCCCCAAAGTATCGGGCGGACAGATCATGCTGTCAAGAGAAGCAGGTACAAGCCTGAATGAAGCCGGGGTGATTGCCAAGAAGATGAAGGATGAATTCGTTTCTATAGAGCACCTTATCCTGGCCGTTTTTAAATCCAAGAGCAAGATCGCACAGATCCTCAAAGATCAGGGTGTTACCCAAAAGGAACTGCAATCGGCGATCGAAGAGCTTCGCAAAGGAGACCGGGTTACCTCTGCCAGTGCGGAAGAGACCTATAATTCCTTAAGCAAATATGCCAAAGATCTGAATCAGCTGGCTAATGATGGAAAACTCGATCCGGTGATCGGACGGGATGAAGAGATCAGGCGGATTCTTCAGATACTATCGAGAAGAACCAAAAACAACCCTATGCTTGTTGGGGAACCCGGGGTCGGGAAAACAGCAATTGCCGAAGGCCTGGCACACAGGATCGTTCAGGGCGATGTTCCGGAAAACCTTAAAAACAAACAGGTTTTTTCCCTGGATATGGGAGCCCTTATTGCGGGAGCTAAATACAAAGGGGAGTTCGAAGAGCGTTTAAAAGCCGTTATTAAAGAAGTTACTTCTTCAGACGGGGATATCGTTCTGTTTATAGACGAGATCCATACCCTGGTTGGCGCGGGAGGCGGACAAGGTGCCATGGACGCTGCCAATATCCTTAAGCCTGCTCTGGCAAGAGGTGAATTAAGAGCTATTGGTGCCACTACCCTGGATGAATATCAGAAGTATTTCGAAAAAGACAAGGCCCTGGAGCGCAGGTTCCAGAAGGTAATAGTAAACGAACCCGATACCGAAAGTGCTATTTCCATCCTCAGAGGGATCAAGGAAAAATACGAGACCCATCATAAGGTAAGGATCAAGGACGAGGCAATTATAGCTGCCGTAGAACTTTCTCAGCGCTATATTACCAATCGCTTTTTACCGGATAAGGCCATCGACCTTATGGATGAGGCTGCTTCCAAGCTACGGATGGAGATCAATTCCAAACCGGAAGAGCTGGATGTACTGGACAGGAAGATCATGCAGCTGGAGATAGAGATAGAAGCCATCAAACGGGAGCAGGATAAAAATAAACTTAAACTGCTTAACTCGGAACTGGCCAACCTCAAGGAAGACCGCAATGAGATCTTTGCCAAATGGCAGAGTGAAAAGGAACTGGTAGATAAGATCCAGAATACCAAGGAAGCTATCGAAGCCTATAAACTGGAAGCCGATAAAGCGGAGCGTGAAGGTGATTACGGAAAGGTAGCCGAGCTGCGTTACGGAAAGATCAAGGAATCTCAGGAAAAGCTGGATGAATTGCAGAAAGAACTGGCTGTACAAAATGAGACGGCCCTGATCAAAGAAGAAGTAACCAATGACGATATCGCCGAAGTAGTAGCCAAATGGACCGGGATCCCGGTAACCAAGATGCTGCAAAGCGAGCGGGAGAAACTCCTTAAACTGGAGGAAGAACTCCACAAGCGTGTAGTTGGGCAGGAAGAAGCAATAGAAGCGGTATCCAACGCTATCAGAAGAAGCCGGGCAGGCTTACAGGACGAAAAACGTCCCATAGGGTCCTTCCTCTTCCTGGGAACAACGGGAGTCGGTAAGACCGAATTGGCAAAAGCCCTGGCTAATTACCTCTTCGATGATGACAATGCCATCACCCGTATAGATATGAGTGAATATCAGGAAAGGCATTCGGTAAGCAGATTGGTGGGAGCGCCTCCAGGATATGTAGGTTATGATGAAGGAGGCCAGCTCACAGAAGCGGTAAGGAGAAAACCCTATTCCGTAGTGTTGCTGGATGAAATTGAAAAGGCTCACCCCGACACCTTTAATATCCTTTTACAGGTGCTGGACGAAGGAAGGTTGACCGATAATAAGGGGCGACTGGCAGATTTTAAGAATACCATCATCATTATGACCAGTAATATGGGAAGTCATATTATACAGGAGAAATTCGAGGCGGTCAACGATATATACAGCGCCATGGAAGCTGCCAAAACAGAAGTTCTCGGTTTACTGAAACAAACCGTAAGGCCGGAGTTCCTGAACCGTATTGACGATATTGTGATGTTCAGTCCGCTGACCGAAAGCAATATTAAAGAGATCGTTCGTCTGCAATTAAAGAATGTTATTAAAATGGTTGCAAAGCAGCATATTACCCTGGATGCGACGGAGGAGGCTATCAGCTATCTGTCCAAAAAAGGATTTGATCCTCAGTTCGGGGCACGCCCTGTTAAGAGAGTTATCCAAAGGGAAGTACTCAATCAGTTATCCAAAGAGATATTGAGCGGAAAAGTAACTACCGACAGCATTATTCTTTTGGATGAATTTGATGATGTGCTGGTGTTCAGGAACCAAAGCGACCTGGTTAAAGAATAAATTTCATATTGTATTTTCTAAATCCCGGAAAGCCGCAGATAGTTTTCAGTAATGATTTCTACCTGCGGTTTTCTCTTTGTAAATCCCTCTGTTTTCAGAGTTTAAAGAGATTAAAAATGCTAACTAACTCAAAATAAAAAAGTTAAAATCAATATACCATTCAGTATTTTTCCTTATATTTGAGGAAATTATCCCGATAATATGCTTACAAAAGCCGAAAGAACCAGTCAGTTTATCATAGAAACGGTTGCACCCATTTTTAACCGAAAGGGATATGCAGCAACCAGTTTAAGCGATCTGACCGAGGCTACCGGCATGACAAAAGGAGCTATTTACGGGAATTTCAAGAATAAGGAAGAACTGGCACTGGCTGCTTTAAATCACAACATCCGGAAGCTGGTCAAAAAGGTAGAAGATCAAATCAGTACTACCCAGTCTCCGGTTCAGAAACTGTTTATCATTACCAACTTTTACAGATTCTATAACGATTACACCCGCGATTTTGGCGGATGCCCCGTACTCAATATCGGAATAGACGCCAGTAATCAACATGAAATATTGATGGAGCGTGTACGCTATGTGATCTCTAAATTGCAGAAGAGCATCAGCGATATTATAGATGATGGAAAAGCCAGGAACGAGATCAAACCTACCGTAAACTCAGAAGCATATGCAAGACGGATCTTTGCCATGATAGAAGGTGCAGCATTCGTCAGTCACACAATGCAGGACAATCAATATATGAAGGAAATGATGAATCATATAGATCAGATGATCCTGCAGGAATTGAAGAAATAATTTTTTTAACTATAAATATACCGATTGGTATTTTAAACATTATCAACAATGAGCAACTTACCCAAAATTATGAAAAGCACAGCCACAGTGCGGTTTCAGGACTGTGATCCCTTTAATCACCTCAACAATTCCAAGTACATAGATTATATGGTAAACGCCCGTGAAGATCAGATCATGGAGCACTACGGCTTAAATATTTATCAATACGCACAGGAAACCGGAATGAGCTGGGTGGTTGGCTCCAATCAGATAGCTTATTTAAAACCGGCCCTTCTGATGGAAAAGGTCCTTATAGAATCCCAGCTACTCTCCTATTCTGAAAAAGAGTTACGGGTGGAGGTGCGAATGTTGAACACCGACGGGACCCAATTAAAAGCTTTGATGTGGATCTCTTTTATTGCCTTTAATATTGCCACTGCCAGAATAGCAGAGCATGAAGACAGAATGATGCAACTCTTCGAAGCCGTTGTACATCCTATTGACAATATTTCCAATTTTGAATCCCGCATCGCCCAGATACGGGCTTCCCAGAAAAAAATTAAATAAGTAAACGTGTTCTGTTTCTTATTTAATAATTAGTAATTTGACATCGGGCCCGGGCTTTGTTCCGGGTTCTTTTTTTTGTGGTTGTTGCTCCTTCGTCAAGACTTCGGAGCACGTTGGTGGTTGTTCGTTGTTAGTTGGTGGTTGTTAGCTATTAGCTTGAATGTTGAATGCTATGCATTTAAAATTTAAACCTCAACATTTACAATTTCCAAGTTTGGAATTTGGTCATTGATCATTGGTTATTGAAGATCAGTATTGTCCCCTTGAGGGGACTTTAGGGGTGTGCTTTGATTAAGTACTGAGTACAAAGTATCGAGTAATGAAAGGAATGTCATCGCGAGTGGAGCGAAGCGATCCTCTCGTAATGATCTAAACGAACATTATCTCTCGACTGCGCTCGAGATGACATTTGGAATTTGGAATTTGATACTCCTTCGTCAAGACTTCGGAGTATAAAAATTTAAACATCAATCCTTCCTCACCCACATGATCCAGGTTTCGCCATCATACCTGCCTCCGTAGTTGTTGGCTCTGGCGGCTTCTACCTCCTCCAGTTCGTCATATCGTTCCAGGTAAACGTAAGTGTATTTGTTTTGCGGATTATAGAAATACTCGGGATCGAAACCGTCTTTTCTCAATTTCTCCATAAAAAGGTTAAAGTACTTCTGTGTGGCATATACATTCACCACCAGGTAAAAGCCTTTTTTCACCCCATCGATCCTGTCAACCACCAGGTAGCGGTTGTTCTTTTCTCCGGGCTTGAAGAATTTAGCATAGGGATCTTCCGGAATAGTGTCCGTAACCACTTCTTCGGGAACTTCCACTACTTCTTCCACTACGGGTTCGGGTTTCGGCTCCGGTTTCTTTTTCTTTACAGGTCCGGCAAAGGATTTTCTTCGACCTCCGTCCTTCCCGATAAATTCCCATGCAAAGGTAAATTCGAAGGTAGGTCCGAGATCTATATCACTATTGGCATTTCCAAGCTCTGCCAGTACCCCTATTCCGATAGATTTGAACAATTTGGCGCCCAGTCCCACGGACGGACCGTAAAAACTGTTATAACCGGCCTGCATCCAGCCACTGTTTATATCCAGTAAAAGGTGTCCCCCTACCTGTGTCTCAAAATCGGGAATATGCTTCACATAAAATGTGGGACGCAGTGTTCCTTCTTCCAGGAAGGTTCCTGCAGAGGAGGTGAAATTAATATCGAAACTCGTATGCCCTATATAGATCTTATCGCTGAAATCGGTTTCTGTAGACGAAGTGGAAAAATTATAATCCAGAAAATTCTCGGAAGCAAAGCCCAGGTTGAAATTCCCGAAGGTAAAGTTAAAACCAGGGAAAAGGCTCACAAAGAAATCGTTTCTTCCTTCCGTCGATAGCATGGCCAGTTCATCATCCGTAAAATTATTCCGGTCTATGGTCCTCTTGGTTCCCAATACGTTCACCCCCAGGGTAAGCCAGGAATTCTCGCCCAACTGGAAAGCTCTGGCGTAATTCCCCATAAAACTGATATTGGTAAATATCCCTGCATCGTGGTGTGCCGCTCCAACGGCTATACCTGTGTACTCTCCTATCCTACTGCTGTAGTTGGTAAAATAGGTGGAGGGGGAATTATCTAATTCTGTCCATTGCATTCTTCCCCAGGCTGCGAACTTAGGGTTTTCATTGCCGACAAACGAAAAGACCGGGCTAAAGAGCACCGTATTGTAAGCGCTTAAATTATGTTGTCTGAAGTCCAGGGATGCAACTGTCTCCTGTGCAGAGATTACGTAAAAAAACAAGAAGATTATTAAAGATAATCGTAATTTTTTGATCATTTAGCAATAAAATTATTAGAGGGCCTATTTGCGACTAATATACCGATTTTTTAATATTAGAAAAGTCGTATCCTAACTTTGTTTTATTAACTCTCTGAAAACTAGCCTTATCAGGGTGTTATTTTTTATAAAAAAGTTGATTTTTTAACAAAAGGGGTTATTCCCTGACCCAGAGGATCCAGGTTTCTCCGTCATAGCGCCCGTTATAGTTACTCTCACGGGCAGCTTCTATCTCTTCTAGTGTATCATACTTCTTGAGATAGACATAGCGGTACTTGTTTTTATTGTTGTAGAAATATTTAGGTGCCAGTCCTCTTTCGTTTAAATGCTTCATAAATAATCTGAAGTACTTCATGGTAGCGTATACATTCACCACAAGGTAGAAGCCGTAATCCACTCCGTCTATACCTTCAACTACCATATAGCGATCGTTCTCCTCTCCCGGGCCATAGAACTTCTTTAAAAGCTTTTTCTCGTTCTCTTTGAGGTATACCGTATCTCTGATATAAACGGTATCCCTGGCTTGTTTTATAGGGAAGAGTTCTATGTTGATCTCATTAATATTGATCTCTTTTTTCTCCTCTTTAGGCGGAGCTGCTTTTTTCTTCTTTTTCTTCTTCTTAGGTCCGGCAAATCCATTCCTGTCTCTGGAGCGTCCGAATTCTATGGCAGCAACAAATTCATAGGTAGGTCCCAGGCCTTCACTATTATCGGAATTCCCCAATTCTATAAGACCTCCTACCGCCAGTGTTTTAAACAGCTTTGCTCCGAGTCCTACAGAAGGGCCAAAGAAACTGTTATATCCTGCCTGTATCCAGCCACTGTTGAGATCCAGCATCAGGTTTCCTCCGAATTGAGCATCTTCATTCGGAATAGTTTTTCCGTATACAGTCGTTCTCAGAAGTCCGTTATGCAGAAAGGTTCCCCTGCCGGTATTGAATTTAAAGTCATAACTGGCATGTCCGAAAATGATCTTATCTGCTTCGGTCTCCAGTTCGGATTGGGTGAGATTGTAATCTATAAGGTTTTCCGAAGAAACCCCAATGGTAAATTTCCCCAGGGTAAGGCTTATTCCCGGCATTGCGATAAGGGATATATCATTCCTTCCCGCCATAGGGAGCATATTGAATTCATCTGCTGTAAAATCGTCACGGTCTATAGTTCTTTTAGATCCGATTACATTTATTCCCAGGGTTATCCAGGACTCATCTCCTATTCTGAAGCCTCTGGCATAATTAGCTATAACTCCTATATTGGTAAAAATACCTACATCGTGCTGAAAGACTCCCAGTCCTACCCCGTTCTTCTCTCCCAGCCTACCACTGTAATTGGTAAAGTAAGTTGTTGGAGACCTGTCCAGCTCTGACCATTGTATTCTTCCCCATGTTGCCAGCTTGGGGTTCTCATTTCGTACAAAGGAAAATACGGGGTTCAGTAAACTGGCATTATAACGGGTGAGATTATGCTGTCTGAAATCAGCCGGATTAACAACATCAACACTTCCCTGAGAGAAGGTGGTATTGCAAAAAAGTAATAAAATTAAGAGGGCCCCAAATCTTAACATATAACAAAAAAATCAAAAAAAAAGCCTAATGCAAAAGCAAAAGGCACTTTTTTATTAACTCATTTATTTCTATTTATGTTAACATTATTTATAAATAACTGAATTACAGTTAATTATAAAAAAGAAAAATATTACATTTTAGTAATCATTTTATAACATTAATTGTTCCTGACCCAGAGAATCCAGGTTTCTCCGCTATATCGGCCATTGTATTTCGTCCTTCTGTCACGCTCCACCTCAGACAATTTATCGTACTTTCTCAGGTACACATAGTAGTAATCATTGTCGTTATTATAGAAGTATTTTGGCTCCAGTCCCTGAGCGGTCAAAAGGCGCATAAACAGATCGAAATATTTCTTCTGAGAGAAGACATTTACCACCAGGTAGAAGCCATAATCCACACCTTCAATACGATCTACTGCCTTATATCTGGGGTTCCTATTCTCTACCTTGAATATTTCCTTCAATGCGGTCGAATCTGAATCTCTGTTAATGTTCCTGAGTTTTTCCAGATCTACATTTTCGATATTCTTATAATCGAGCTTTTCATCATTTTCCTTAGCCTGAGGATCCTTCTTTGCTCCTGCTTTATTTGTCGGATCTGTTTCCGTCTTTTTATTCGCAGCGGTGAGCTTATCAGCTTCCGTATTGGTTTGCTGAGTTTTCTCAATGGCATCCAGTTCGTTCTGCTCGTCTGCTCTGTCCTCAATTTCCTTTTTAGGTTTGGGGCCTTCTTTAAAGGAAATAGGTTTATCGGATCTGCTTCCCTTCCCGAATTCTATGGCGGCAGTAACTTCATAGGTTGCTCCGAATGCTCTGTTAGTGGCACTGGTCCCGGTTTCTACAACCATTCCCACCACAATACCGTCAGACACTTTAACTCCCAATCCTCCGGAAACTCCGTAAAAATTGTTATATCCTGCCTGCAGCCATCCGTATTTAGGTACGTCCATCAGGGTCTGAACCCCGTATTGTGTATCCTGATCGGGGATGGATTTCCCATAAACGGTTGTTCTGAAAATTGCATCTTTCCAGGCAGCACTTCCGGCATTCTTCATCCTGAAGTCATAGCTCATATACCCGAGGAATATCTTATCTGAAAAATCGGTTTGCTGATCTGATATGGTAAAGTTGTAATCGAAGAGATTCTCCGAGCTAAGTCCGATATTAAAATTATTGATCGTCAGGTTAAAACCCGGCATTACGGTCAGTATAAAATCGTCGTCATTATCCAGAAGTACCGGATCGGGTTCCGGGGTAATAAAATTTGCCTGGTTGAGTCCGCGCCTCAAACCTATAACGTTCACTCCAAAAGTAAGCCAGGATTCCCTGGCCAGCTGTATTCCCCTGGCATAGTTGACCATCAGGCCGGAATCGGTAAAGAGACCGATATTGTGTTGAAAGAGTGCAAGACCGGCTCCGGTTTTCTTACCAAACCGTCCGTTATAATTTACCAGATAAGTTTTGGGAGAGTCTTCGATCCCTATCCATTGCAAACGCCCCCAAATACTAAAATTCCTCGATTCATTACGAACAAAGGACAGGGCAGGGTTAAAAACATTGGCGTTATACTTGGTAAGATTGTGCTGCCTCCAATCAACAGGTAAAGTAGTGCGTTGCGACCACACTACTTTACCGAAGAAAATACATACTATGACGAGAGTATATCGTTTTATCATAGGCAAATGCGCTATTTTATCTGTTCACTACTGTAATTGAGCCTTTTTTAACGGCCTTTCCATTCTTTTGGATAAAATAATAATATATAGAGGCCTCACTTTTATCTGCTGTTGAGTTTTCAGGCCAGTTATTCTGATATGCTTTTGTTTTAAGTACCGGTTTTCCATAGGTATCACAAATAGTTACTTCTACATCCGGATCATTCGCAAACTGTGCCGGCAATACCCATTTGTCATTAATATTATCCTGATTAGGGCTGATAATATTTGGTACTTCTACCACTTCCGAGATCTCTACGGTAATTTCCTTGATCACTTCACAACCGTCTTTTATGGCTACCAGGTAGTAAGTACCCTCTTCGGAAGCATTAAAACTGTCGGAAGATGATAGTACCAGACCATCTGTATTTTTCCACAGATAAGAATCTCCTCCGCTGGCAGAAACCAGTTTACCGGCGTTTGCAGTAATAATTATGTGTTGAGACGGGAAAACCGAGATAAGCTCCTCACCAAAAGTTTCTATGCTCACTTCATTTGAAGCAGATGAACATCCGTCTATCATAAGTTCGGCTGTAAAAACACCACTTTGGTTTACGGTCACCGTCGGAGCATCTCCGCTCTGAAACAACTGTCCGTCCCTGTACCAGTTATAGGTAGCGTTCTCAAATACCATTGCACTTAGTGTAGCTTCACCATTATTGGAACACATCACATCGGTGTCTGAAGTCAGTTCAAACTCAGGAAGTCCCAGTTTGATCTGCATTGCGTTGGATGTGAATTCTATTCCGTTCATTTCTCCTTTTAAACTATAAGCTCCGTTTTGACTGTAGTTCTCAACGATCTGCTTAGGCTGGTTATTGTTCAGGGCTTCCTCATTTTTATACCAGTTAAAGCTAAAGAGGTTAAACTGAGCAGCATCTATTTCGTGCTCTAATCCGTTATTGGCAGTTGCGATTAAGCTGGAAATTCCAAGAGTGGTTCTTATGGTAGAACAGGCATCGTAATTATTAAGGTGATCTATCTCAGCTGTAAAAGAAACAGGTTCAAATACCTTAAAGGAAGGCGATTCTACTACTCCCATGCACGATCCGGGAGCAGAAACCATGGCACGATACGTACCAATTTCACTCACTTCCAGTTCCAGGGAATTTCCGTTAACGATCATTTCTTCATCCTTAAACCAGCTTACGCGCGGATCTGTGGTATTGGTCTCAATACGAAGTACTAAAGAGTTTCCTTCTATAAGGATACTTTCGAGAGGAGAAACCGCTGTAACACTAGCTTCTATTGAAGGCTGTCTGATCTCTATCTCCTGAGAAAAGGCTTCACATCCACCTTCATTTACCAGAGAGAGCTTGTATACCCCATATGTTTCGGCAGACATGGCAATATCCAGAACCGGTAAATAGTTTGGCAATTCGGTAAGTTCCACATCATCTTTAAACCATTTGTAATCGAGGAACTCATTATCCGTTACTGCCTTTAACTGATGTGTAGTACCCGGACAAACCTCAACTACGGGTTCGCTGTCTATTCTGGCATTGATCTCTTCCCCAAAATTTACGATAACAATATTTGAATGCAATGCACCGGTACAATCCCCATAAAAACCTTCAGCATAATACTCTCCCGAAGAAGTAATTTCCAGACTGCTACCCCCTTCCTGGAAAAAAACTCCATTTTTATACCATAGATAGGTTGGCGCCACATCTAAGTTGAGACTGATAGTTGCTGATTGCCCTCCGCAAATAGCAACATCCTGGTAATCGTTAAGTACAAGATTAACATTGGGCACGTAATAGGCATTAAAAGGAGTGGTAGCCGCACTGATCTTCTCAGGGGAAGTAGAACGGACTCTGATCCTGTAGTTCTCTCCCGCTACATTTTCAGGCAGCGAAAAAGAAGTTTCAAAATCGAAGGAAAAGTTCTCACCTGTAATACTCTTTAATAAGGAAGGGTTGTCAAAACTTCCTGAAGCATCGGACATCTCAAGATGAAAAACATTATCGGAATTAAAAGGATTGTTCTCATAGCTGATAATAGCATTAAATGTATTAAAGCTATCAGATACACACGCATACGAAAAAGATAATTCGGGTGTGTTCAATGTTTGTGCATTGCTTATTTCAAATATCGTTAAGGCTAGGCAGCAAAGTAACCACCTTACTGTTTGGGGTAATTTTTGTCTCATGGTAATATTTTTTGGGGTAAAAAATAAATATGGTATTAAACCACTTGTCTTTAATCTGTCTGAAGGAGTATTTTTATGTCATAGGCATCTTTTTAATTGTATATTGCTGAACTAAACTACTCAAAAATTGTATAACGACCAACATTTTGCCTTCCTTTTTTAAAGAAAAAATATAGATTTTATGTATTTCAACGTGAAAAAGTGTTATTTAATCGATGTTTTGAGTGAAATGTTAAAATTTTAGAAAACAACAAACATGAATGTAAATTCTTACATAGATCATACCCTTCTGAAAGCTTTTGCAACCAAAAATGACATTGAACAGTTATGTAAAGAGGCAGAAAAATATCAGTTTTATGCCGTTTGCATCCACAGTAGTCATCTTCCCTTTGCAGGTAAGTTACTAAAAAACAGTTCCGTAAAACTGTGTACGGTTATCGGTTTTCCTTTGGGAGCTTCCTCCAGTGCAGTTAAAATTGAAGAAGCAAAACAGGCAGTAAAGGACGGAGCGGATGAAGTAGATATGGTACTTAATATAGGATGGATGAAAGAAGGGAATTTCAATGCCGTTCAGGAAGAGATATCGGCTATTAAGCAGGCGATTGGGGATACCGTATTAAAAGTGATCCTGGAGACCTGTTACCTGACGGATGCCGAAATAGAGGAAGCCAGCCGTTTGTCTTCGGCAGGAGGCGCCGATTTTGTAAAGACCTCTACCGGCTTTGGCAGCAGAGGGGCTTCTTTAAATGATATTGCCATTATGAAAGCAGCCATAAACGAAAACACCCGGATAAAAGCTTCCGGCGGGATTAAGGATCATGAAACCGCCCTGAAGTTTATAGAAGCGGGTGCAGATCGCCTGGGAACTTCAAGCGGAATCGCTATTGTTACCGGAAAATCAAAGTCCGAAACAGATTATTGAATTTAATATAGGTATAGACTATCTTTACTCCATAAAATCATTCATCATTATGAAAAAACTTATTCTTTTACTCCTGTTGTGCACTTATTGTTTTACCGGAAATGCGCAGGAAAGTGCAAACAGTGAACTAACTACCTATTACTTTATCCGACATGCAGAAAAAGACAGGACCGATCCGAATAACAGGAATCCTACTCTTACGCAGGACGGGCTGTCAAGAGCTTTAAAATGGGCAGAAACATTTAAAAATGTCAGGTTCGATGCGGTATATTCTACCAATTACGAGCGAACCAAACAAACTGCAGCACCTACCGCTCATAAAAACAAACTGGAAGTAAGTATTTACGATCCGAGAGGTCTGGACCTGAAATCTTTCCTGGCCGAAACCAAAGGTAAGACCGTACTGGTTGTCGGGCACAGCAATACCACCCCGGCATTTGTAAACGGGATCCTAGGAAATAAAAAATACGAACAGATTGACGACTCCAACAATGCCAACCTTTATATAGTTACATTAAGCGGAGATCAGAAGAGCAGTAATCTACTCTATATCAATTAACCTCAATATCGGTAAGTTCTATTTTAGAAAGTAACTGAAGACCTTCCTGCTCAAGGGCATGGCCAAGGTCTTCTACTTTTGTATTCTTATCCTTGGGCTTGTAGTTGTTGTAATCTACAAAACGCAGATTCCCCACATATCTTTCATTATAGGCCTCTCTCAATCTGAGTCCGCCTCCATCTACATGATATTCATAAGCCAGGTAATCTATTTTAAAGGTTTCCTTATTCACCCAGTAAATAAAAACGTCCTCAAAATCAGTTCCGCCGCCTTCCTGATCAAAGCTCACTCTTATTTTGTAATAAGGTACTTCTTTAAGCTTTTCCTCTCCGAGCAGCTCTTTATTGACTGCTTTATCATTTAGTCCCTGAGGTAAATAGGCAAAATAATGAACCGAATTCACCGAATTGGAATAACGGACCGCCATAGAATCGGCAACTTCTACCTGTTCATCATCTATATAGCGTTTAAAACTATCGGATAACAGGACATCCTTAATAACAGATCCCGACTCATTGTCTTCAGTAATCCTGGTCATTTCCTTTCCTGCTTTTGTCCTGGTAGCGGTGTATTTTCTTCCTCTGAACCCAAAAGCAATATCGGCTTTTTTATAATTTTCTCCCCCTGCAACCTCTATAGACCTGTTAATGATCTCATTAGCAGTAAGTGCTGTATCGGGAGTGGTGTTTTCTTCTTTGTTTTTACAGGAAACCACAAAAAGCAGAATCCCTATAAGGCTTAAATATGAACGCATACTTTAAATAAAATTAGTTAGTAAAAGTACATATTGAGTCGAAGATTATGCTCTAAAATAACGTTAAAAAAAAGTATCGCCCGAAAGCGATACTTTTAGTGATATAAACCTGGTATTTAGTCCCGATAGTTATCGGGATTAGAATTTCATCCCGAAACCTACACCTATAATAAGGGGGTTAATATCCACATCAGCATTTACAGTGGCGCCCAGGGCGGTTGTAGCGTTGATCGTAGCATCGGTCTGAAGAAAAAGCTTTTTGATATCGAAGTTAAGGAACCACCTATCGTTCAGCTCGTAATCCAGGCCGGCCTGGAATGAGAAACCGAAGGCATTGTCGTAATCAATATCATCTGCTGCAGGGCCTTCATCTACTCCGTAGAAAATGGTATAGTTGATCCCCGCTCCCAGGTAAGGTTTTAATTTCCCTCCGGTAAAGTGATACTGAAGACTCAGCGTTGGCGGTAATAACCACACATCTCCCAGATCGATATTTCCTGCCGAAGTCGCTACGGCCTCAACATCGTGATTGGTGGTGGCCAGGATAAGCTCAGCGGCCCAGTTCTCGGTAAAGAAATAGGTAAAATCCAGCTCCGGAACATAGGAAGTCGATATATCTGCATTACCACCGATAGCCTGGATCGTTGCATCCTCATCGGGTATTACCGAAATAAGACGCAGACGTGCCTGCCATCTTTTAAAATCTGATGTTCCGTCGTCCTGTGCTTTTAATTGGAATACGGCTAAAAGCACAAAAATCCCAAATAGTACTTTTTTCATGATTAAGTTGCTTAAAATTAATACCCAAAAGTATCTTCCAATTCTCTCAGGAATAATGATAAAAATCATTGTATGAAAAATGCTTCCGATAAAGTATAGGAACAGTTTTACTGTCAATCCAATAAATGTTATTAACTTTGGCGGCCTATGCAGAAAAACATTAACATACAAAACAAAAAGGCACGCTTTGAATATGAGCTTTTGGATCAGTATACGGCCGGGATCGTACTGACCGGAACCGAAATAAAATCCATCAGACTCAGCAAGGCTTCTATTGCCGAAAGTTTTTGTGAGTTTAATGAAAGAGGTGAGTTGTTTGTAATTAATATGTATATAGAAGAATATATGCACGGAACACATTACAACCACAAACCCCGTAGCGAACGTAAGTTACTTCTCAATAAAAACGAATTGAGGAAACTTCACAGGGAAGTAAAAAGTACAGGTCTTACCATTGTTCCTCTCCGGCTCTTTCTGAATGAAAAAGGACTGGCCAAAATAGATATTGCCCTGGCCAGAGGTAAAAAACTTCACGATAAAAGAGAAACTATCAAAGACAGAGATAACAAGCGTGACCTGGATCGTATTAAGAAAGAATATCGTTAGAATTAATTTTTAACATAGCTTAAACATCCCCCCTTTTTAAAACTCTTTATCTTTCGTCGGAATTAACGACAACGCAAACCGATAAAACCTTTACAATGCTGAAAAATTACTTTCTTCTCTTTGTTATATCGTTATTTTCTTATTCCGGTTTTTCTCAGATAAAGGGAAAGGTTACCGATACCGGCGACAATCCCCTGCCCTATGTAAATATCTATCTGAAGAATACCTACACCGGTACCACTACCAATGAACTGGGTATTTACGAACTCAACATAGAGCAGACGGGGAATTATACCGTGGTTTTTCAATATCTCGGATTCAAGACCATCAATAAGGAAGTCTCCATAGACCGCCTGCCCTTCGAATTGAATATCGAACTGGAGGAAGAATCGGTGAGTTTACAGGAAGTAGTTGTCAATGCCGAGGAAAACCCGGCCAATCAGATCATCAGGAATACTATTGCCAAACGCGAGGAAAACCTCAATAAGATAAGTCAGTTTACCAGCGATTTTTACTCCAGGGGGATCTACAGGCTCAAAAATGCACCCGAACGTATTCTAGGCCAGGACCTGGGCGATTTTGGGGGTGGACTCGACTCTACCAGAAGCGGAGTTATTTATCTGTCCGAAACCAAATCCAGGATCACTTATAAACGTCCGAATTCATTCAAAGAAAAGATCATAG
The DNA here is from genome assembly GCF_010671605.1 of Leptobacterium flavescens. Classification (GTDB taxonomy): domain Bacteria; phylum Bacteroidota; class Bacteroidia; order Flavobacteriales; family Flavobacteriaceae; genus Leptobacterium; species Leptobacterium flavescens. Next base: position 53,955 of record NZ_JAABOO010000002.1, on the reverse strand, counting down.
CATCAAAAGTAAGTGGAAATGATAACGGCTTTAGTTTTAATAATGCTTCGGATGTGAATTTTAGTTTTTATCAGAATACCATCGACTTTAATACCAACCTCATCTCTCCTATTTCCGATTATGCCTTTAATTATTACAGGTATGAACTGGTCGGTACTTTTTACGACGACAGGAATCACCTCATCAATAAGATAAAAGTAACGCCAAAAAGGGTCAAGGACAGAGTGGGTGAAGGTTTTCTGTATATCGTAGAAGATGACTGGGCGCTCTATGCCGTAGAGTTTAAACTTACCGGAGAACAGGCGCAGATACCGGTTATAGAGACCCTTGATTTTAAGCAGAATTACTCTTATTCGGATAAGGATAAGATATGGGTGCTGATCTCCCAGGTATTCGATGTGGAGTTCGGTATCCTGGGGATAAAAGGTAACGGTCGTTTTACGGCGGTTTACAGTAATTACGATTTTAATCCGGAATTTGATAGATCCACTTTCAGCAGGGAGGTTCTCTCTTTTGAAAACGAAGCAAATAAAAAGGATGATAGCTTCTGGAATCAGATCAGGCCTGTTCCCCTAACCGACGAAGAATCTAATGACTATCAGGTAAAAGACAGCATACAGGTGATAAGGAAATCCAAACCTTATCTGGATTCCCTGGACCGGAAGAATAACAAATTTACACTCGGGAATTTCTTTTTCGGTTATACCTACAGGAATTCCTATAAAGACTGGCAACTGAGTTTTAATGCTCCTCTTTTCGCCACTCAGTTCAACACCGTGCAGGGATGGAATTCCACCGCCGGTCTGAGCTACCTCAAGAATTATGAAGAAGGGGCACGCTGGTTAAGGATCAACAGCGATTTTAACTACGGTTTTTCGGATAAGCGGCTACGGGTGAACGGTTCCATAGCCTATAAGTTCAATAATTTTTCCAGGCCCATTCTCGCGCTTTCGGGAGGTACCGGAGTAAGTCAGTTTAATGAGGCTGAACCCATCTCCGAGCTGATAAACTCTGTCAGCACGCTGGTGTTCGACAATAATTTTATCAAGCTTTTTGATAAGACCTATGTGCGTATTAATTATGCCGATGAGATATTTAACGGGATCCGTTTGTTTGCTTCGGCAGCTTATGAAAACAGAAAGCCACTGTTCAATACGGAGGAAGATGACGAATTTACCTCCAATAATCCGCTTCTTCCCGACGATTTTACAACTCCCGCTTTTGCGGAGCACGATATTTTTAAGGTGAATATTACCGGGAGGATACGTTTTAAACAAGACTATCTGAGCTATCCCGATGCCAAATACAATTTATTCAATAGCGAATTCCCCACACTCTATTTGACCTATGAAGGAGGTTTCGGAGCCAGTGATTCTTCTTTGAATTTCTCCCAGTTAAAAGCCAGGCTTACCCAAAGCTTTGATATTGCCAATAAGGGACGTTTCGGCTATAACTTAAGAGCAGGGACATTCATTGATAGTGATGAACTTTCCTTTATCGATTTTCAGCATTTTAACGGGAATCAGACACGGGTTGGTTCGACCAGCACCTATCTCAACAGTTTTAATCTGTTACCTTACTACGCTTTGAGTACGGACGATTCCTATTTTGAAGGACATGTAGAACATAACTTTAAAGGATACCTCCTCGGAAAGGTGCCATTGATCAACAAACTGAATTTTAACCTGGTTGCAGGTGCAAACTTACTATCCACCAACGGTAATAAACCCTATTCGGAATTTTATGTAGGACTGGATAACCTGGGGATCGGTAAATTCAGGTTCTTACGCCTGGATTATGTACGTTCCTATCAGGGAGGGTTTATCCAGGACGGGGTGATCTTCGGGATCAAGTTCCTGGGAGCTTTTGATTGATCTCCTATTTTTTATCTTCCAGCAGAGGCACAAAACGAAAGGAACCGAATTCTCTTTTTTCGAACTCTTTTTCAGATTTCCTGATGTAGAGGGTCATAGTCTGGGAAGAAGTTCCCACGGGAATAACAAGCCTACCTCCTATCTTAAGCTGCGCCATCAGTGGTTTGGGAACAAAAGGAGCTCCCGCAGTTACAATGATACTGTCGAAAGGCGCTTCTTCTTCCAGTCCCTTATAACCGTCGCCAAAGATCAGTTTTTTAGCCCTGTAGCCCAGTTTGGGTAAAAAGAGGCTGGTCTTTTTAAACAGCTCTTTTTGCCTTTCTATGGAATATACCCTGGCGCCGAGTTCCAGTAGAACAGCGGTCTGATAACCACTTCCGGTACCGATCTCCAGTACCTTATCGTTCTTCTTGATCTGTAGTAATTCTGTTTGAAAAGCTACTGTGTAGGGTTGTGAGATGGTTTGTTCTGCTGCAATAGGAAAGGCTTTATCCACATAGGCATGATCTTCAAAGCTGCTATCCATAAACAAATGTCTGGGGATCTTTCGTATTGCGTTGAGAACATCCTCATTTTTAATCCCTTTCCTGGCTACCGTATCGGCCAGTTTATTGCGCATTCCTTTATGTTTAAAAGTATCTTTCACCTACAGTTAAATTTGGATGCTAAAATTAAACATTCTATTTCTTTTGCAAAATGTTTTTGTAAATTCGGGAGCCGTAAAAAACTGCTGTATTATTGGCATTTTTCTATGGGGGAATCGTTCAATAATACTATTTTTGCTTAAAATAAATAAGCCTATGTTAAAAGCGGGTGTATTAGGTGCCGGACACCTGGGTAAGATCCATTTACGACTATTACAACAATCTGAAAAATACGAACTGGTAGGCTTCTATGATCCCGATCAGCAGAATGCCGGAAAGATCCAGGAGGAATTCGGATATAATTCATTCTCTTCTCTGGACGAATTGATCGATGCGGTGGATGTTGTGGATATCGTTACCCCCACTCTTTCCCATTATGATTGTGCCGTGCAGGCCATTGGTAAAGGGAAACATATTTTTATTGAAAAGCCTATTGCCAATTCGGTGGAAGAAGCGGAAAAGCTTATTAAACTCGCTTCGGATCACGGGGTAAAGGGACAGGTTGGCCATGTAGAGCGATTTAACCCGGCTTTTATTTCGGTAAAGGATAAGATCAGTAATCCGATGTTTATCGAAACGCACAGGCTTGCGGAATTCAATCCGAGAGGAACCGATGTTCCCGTGGTTCTCGACCTGATGATCCACGATATAGATATTATTCTGAGTGTAGTAGATTCCAAAGTAAAAAGTATCAATGCCAGCGGGGTATCCGTGATCAGTAAATCTCCAGATATCGCCAACGCCCGTATTGAATTCGAAAACGGATGCGTGGCCAATTTAACTGCCAGCAGGATCTCTTTAAAAAATATGCGTAAGTCCAGATTCTTCCAGAGGGATGCATATATCTCGGTAGATTTTCTGGAGAAAAAAGTAGAAGTGGTTAAAATGAAGGATGCTCCTGAAGTTCCGGATGAATTTGCCCTTGTACTTCAGAATGCGGAGGGAGAGAAAAAGCAGATCTATTTCGAGAATCCTAAAATAGATGCCAATAATGCCATTCTGGATGAACTGGAAACCTTTGCAGATGCCATAAAAAACAATACTACACCTATTGTAACCTTAACTCAGGGTACTGAAGCCCTGAAGGTGGCAAAAGAGATCATATCATCATTTTAAAAACACTAAAAACTGGTATAATTAAAGAAAAAACATGAAAAATATTGCAGTTATCGGTGCAGGAACTATGGGGAACGGAATTGCCCATACATTTGCACAGTTTGGTTTTAAAGTTCAGCTTATAGATATTTCACAGGCTTCCCTGGATAAAGGAATGGCTACCATTACCAAGAACCTGGACAGAATGCTCAGCAAAGGAAGCATCACCGAAGAGGAAAAAGAAGCTACTTTAAATAATATAACTACTTACGATAATCTTAAAGACGGAGTAGAATACGCCAGCCTCGTTGTGGAAGCGGCAACAGAGAACGTAGATCTTAAACTGAATATCTTCAGAGAATTGAGTGAGCTATGTCCGGAAGATACGATCCTGGCAACTAACACCTCCTCTATTTCCATTACGCAGATCGCTGCGGTGACCAATCGTCCGGATATGGTGATCGGGATGCACTTTATGAACCCGGTGCCGATCATGAAACTGGTAGAGATCATCAGAGGATACAATACTTCCGATGAAGTTACCAATACCATCATGGAGCTTTCGAAAAAACTGAATAAGGTTCCTGTAGAAGTAAACGATTATCCTGGATTTGTTGCCAACCGTATTCTAATGCCAATGATCAATGAAGCAGTAGAAACCCTTTACAATGGCGTGGCCGGAGTTTATGAGATAGACACTGTAATGAAGCTTGGAATGGCGCATCCGATGGGACCCCTGCAACTGGCAGATTTTATAGGTCTTGATGTATGTCTTTCTATCCTGAATGTAATGTACGAAGGCTTTAAGAATCCGAAATACGCACCATGTCCTCTATTGGTAAATATGGTGATGGCCGGGAAGCTCGGAGTTAAATCGGGAGAAGGTTTCTACGATTATTCCGAAAGCAGGAAAGCTGAAAAAGTTGCCGGACAATTTTCATAATTCAAACCGAATAAGGGGAGCTTCTCCTCTATCATTGTTCTAAAAATGGCATTAATTCAACCTTTTAAGGCGGTAAGACCTCCAAAAGACAAGGCTGCTGTTGTGGCTTCACGTTCCTATGAAGATTATTCAAAAGCAGAACGTAAAGCGCATTTGGAATTCAATCCTTTTAGCTTTTTACATATCATCAATCCCGGATATAAGTTTAAAAAGACCATTTCGGGCGTTGAAAGATTTTCCCTGGTACGGAACCGATACCTGGAATTCAAGGAGGACCATGTGTTTATTCAGGACCCGGAACCTGTCTTTTACGTGTATAAGACCAGGACCAGAAATCACAGTTTTTGCGGGATCCTTGCCGGAACCAGTGCCGAAGATTACAAAAACAATGTAATTAAGAAGCATGAGGACACCCTGGAAAAAAGAGAGCAACTCTTTAAGGAATATCTCAAAACCGTTGGATTTAATGCAGAGCCCGTACTTCTCACCTATCCCGACAATAATTCAGTACAGGAAATTGTTGAGGAAGTTACGGCAGGAGTACCCGAATATGAATTTACTTCCATAGACAGGATCACCCATTATTTATGGAAGCTGGACGATAAGAAAAAGATCGAAGAGCTTAAAAGTGCTTTTGCCCAAATGGATTCGCTCTATATCGCAGACGGGCATCACAGATCGGCTTCTTCTTATTTGCTGGCTGAAGAGTTGAAGGCAGAAAACCCGGATCACGATGGCAGTGAGCCTTATAATTTCTTTATGAGTTATCTCATTCCTGAATCTCATTTAAAAATATCTGAGTTTAACAGGATGGTAAAAGACCTCAACGGGCTGACAAAGCAGGAATTCCTGGTTAAGCTGGATGAGTGGTACCGCATAGAGAACAGAGGAAGTGAATTGTACAAACCCTCCAAAAAGCATCATTTTGGTATGTACCTGGACGGGGAATTCTATTCTCTCTATCTCCGGAAATCCATTTATGAGTTCACCGATTCATTAAGTGAGCTGGATACTCAGATCCTGTATGAAACCGTTCTGAAGCCTATTCTCGGAATAAACGACCTCCGTAATGATACCCGTATCAGTTATGGTTACGGGCAGCACAATGTGGTAAAAATGAAAGACCTTATAGACAATGATAAATTTAAGGTAGGTTTTGGCCTTGTTCCGGTAAGTGTGGAGGAGATGAAGAACATAGCGGACGAAGGTTTGCAAATGCCTCCCAAAAGTACTTATATTGAACCTAAACTCAGAAGTGGTCTTATCGTTTACGAATTTTAAGCCCGATCGTGAATAAAAACATTTAAAATGAGTATTTCTCAAAATCTTCAAAAACTAAAGTTGTCGATCCCGCAGGATGTGGAGCTGGTTGCTGTTTCCAAAACAAAACCCGTAAGCGATATACAGGAAGCTTATGATTCCGGACATCGCGTTTTTGGCGAGAATAAGATACAGGAGATGGCAGAGAAATACGAACAACTGCCCGAAGATATTAAATGGCATATGATAGGTCATGTACAAACCAATAAGGTAAAATACATGGCTTCTTTTGTTAGCCTTATTCACGGAGTGGACAGTTTAAAACTGCTCAGGGAAGTAAACAAACAGGCATTAAAGCACGACAGGGTCATAGATTGCCTTCTTCAGATCCGTATAGCGGAAGAAGAGACCAAATTCGGAATGTCTGAAGACGATGCTGTTTCCCTGTTGAATTCGGATGTTTTTAATGAACTTACCAACGTAAGGATCAAAGGTTTTATGGGGATGGCAACATTTACTCATGATAAGGGACAGGTGGAAAAAGAATTTAAATCCCTTAAGTCGTTTTTCGATCGCTGTAAAAATGAAACGGGTAATCATTCCAGTGTTCGTTTGGAGATCCTCTCTATGGGAATGAGCGGCGATTACGATCTCGCCATCTCCAATGGCAGCAATATGGTTAGGATTGGAAGTAGTATATTTGGAGAAAGAAACTATTCTAATTTTTAAAGGAAAAATAAGATAGATACGTGTACGCTATACTCGACATAGAGACTACCGGAGGGAAATATAATGAAGAAGGGATCACAGAGATCGCCGTTTACAAGTTTGACGGTCACAGGGTGGTCGATAAGTTTATCAGCCTTGTCAATCCGGAAAGGGAGATCCAGGCTTTTGTAGTTAACCTTACCGGTATTAATAACAATATGCTCAAGAGCGCTCCTAAATTTTATGAGATCGCCAAACGTATTGTCGAGATCACCGAAGATTGTATCATTGTGGCCCATAATGCTCAATTCGACTACAGGATACTGCGTACCGAATTTAAACGCCTGGGTTATGATTACAAGCGTAAATCCCTTTGTACGGTAGAACTCGCCCAGAAACTGATTCCCGGAAAAGATTCTTATAGCCTTGGTAAACTGGTCAGATCACTGGGTATTCCGGTAAGTGACAGGCATCGTGCCAACGGAGATGCCATGGCTACGGTTAAGCTCTTTAAGATGCTTATCGACAAGGACACCGAAAAAATGATCATCAAGGAGGCCGTAAAGAATGATATCGAGCAAAAAATGGCAAAACGCCTGCTCGACATTATAGAGCAGCTCCCCTCCTCTACCGGGGTGTATTACATTCACAACAAAAAAGGAGAGATCATTTATATCGGTAAAAGCAAGAATATCAGGAGAAGGATCAATCAGCATTTTACCAGTACCTCCAGCAAAGCAAGACGCTTAAGGAAGGAAGTAGTGGCCGTTACCTATGAAGAGACCGGTAACGAGCTTATTGCCCTGCTCAAGGAAAACCAGGAGATCAAGGATAATCAGCCGGTGCACAATCGTTCGCGTAAAAGAAATGTCTTTAATCTGGCACTGAGTAAATATCAGGACGAGAACGGTTATTTGAACCTGAAGATAGATAAGGCTTCCAGGACCAAAGATCCCGTAACCACTTTTACCAATATTCACGAAGCAAAGAATACCCTTTATAAAATTGCTGAAGAATTCAGTCTCTGTCATAAATTGCTCAGGCTTTCCGATGCGCGTGAACACTGTTTTAATTACTCGGTTAACAAGTGTAACGGAGCATGTGTTGCAGAGGAAGAGCCATTCACATACAATAAAAGAACCGAAGAAGCTTTAAAAAAATACAGCTACCCTCAGAGCAATATGGTTATCATAGACAAAGGAAGGGAAATAGATGAGAGAAGTGCTGTTTTAATTGAAGACGGAGAGTTTAAAGGGATCAGTTACTTTAACCTGAATTATCAGATAAACAATCTCAATATCCTGAAGAACATTATCACCCCTATGAATAATAATCCCGATGCTACCCATATTATTCAATCCTATTTGCGAAAAAGAAAAGTTTTAAAGGTCATTTCTTTTGAAAATCAACATTAATCCGAGGCCCGGTATTTTGAGGATAAAGGACAATGCAAAGCTTTATGTATATTATTCTTAACTTACCTGACCATTTAAAGGAGTTACACATTCAAAAAAGATCTCTGTTGTCATTCAGAAAAAAGTAATTTAACTTTAAAGGCAATTTTTAAGCATTTGTTTAAACGTATATTCAATAAAAAACTAAAGAACCAGCTTCATGAGATCATTTATGAAGCGGATACTCCTGCAGGGAAATTATTTGACGTTGCCCTGCTAATTCTCATTCTGGCCAGTATCGTGTTGGTTATGCTGGAAAGTGTAAACGCCATTGATGCAAAGTACCACAATCAGCTGCTACTTGCCGAATGGATAGTGACCATTCTCTTCACCCTGGAGTATATTGCCAGGATCATTTCGCTCAGAAAACCTGTAAATTACATCTTCAGTTTTTACGGAATTATCGATTTCCTGGCTACCATCCCTTTATATATCTCGTATTTCTTTGCGGGTTCGCAGGTACTTCTGGCCTTAAGGGCATTCAGACTACTAAGGGTCTTCCGTATTCTTAAGCTGGTACGGTTTATCGGAGAGGCTTCTCAACTCAAAGAGGCTTTGAGATCAAGCCGGGCTAAAATAACCGTCTTTGTATACACCGTTCTTATCCTGGCGGTAATTATGGGAACTATCATGTACCTGGTAGAAGGAGACCGAAGCGGGTTTAACAGTATTCCCAGAAGTATTTACTGGACCATCGTTACTCTCACCACCGTAGGTTACGGAGATATTGCACCTCAGACCGCATTGGGGCAGGCCATTGCCTCCCTGATCATGATCATAGGTTACGGGATCATTGCAGTACCCACCGGGATCGTAACGGCAGAATTCGCCATGCAGGGAAGAAAGAAAAAAGAAATACATATGAACACTCAATCCTGTCCGAGTTGCGGTGTGGACGGGCATAGAGATGATGCCAAGCACTGCTTCGACTGCGGCACAATTTTAAATGATCATCACTAAACACCTCATATCTGTCATTGGCCCCACTGCTATCGGTAAAACAGCACTGGCCATTAAACTGGCTCAGTATTTCAATACCGAGATCATCTCTGCAGACTCCCGTCAGTTCTTTAAGGAAATGCGTATTGGTACGGCAGTACCTTCTGCAGAAGAATTAAAAAGCGCTAACCATCATTTTATACAACACATCAGCATCTTTGATGAATATTCGGTAGGTGATTTTGAAAAGGACGCCCTGAAAAAACTGGAAGACCTCTTTAAGGTACACGATACCGTGATCATGGTTGGCGGAAGCGGTTTATATGTCGATGCAGTACTCAAAGGCCTGGATCATTTTCCGGAAGTCGATCCGCAGATCAGGGAAGAGCTTCAGAAAGACCTGGAAGAAAACGGGATCGAACATCTGCAGAAGCGTCTAAAGGAACTGGATAAGAGCTATTACGAAAAGGTTGATCTTCAGAATCCGCACAGGCTTATCAGAGCCCTGGAAATATGTATCGGAAGTGGAAGACCCTATTCTTCCTTCCTGAAAAACACTTCCAAAGAGCGACCTTTTACGGCCGTTAAAGTAGGGCTTACGGCAGAACGCCCGATAATATACGACAGGATCAACAGACGGGTGGATATCATGATAAAAGAAGGTTTGCTGGAGGAAGCAAAAGCCCTGTATCCTCATAAAGAACTCAATGCACTTCAAACTGTGGGTTACAAAGAGTTGTTTCAGTACTTTGAAGGCACCTGGTCTGAGGAATTCGCCGTTGAAGAGATCAAGAAGAATACACGTCGCTTCGCCAAAAGGCAATTAACCTGGTACAGAAAAAATCCGGAAGTCCTGTGGTTTGACTTCGAAGCACCTTTTGATAAAATTATAGCCGGGATTGAGGAAAAAATCTCTTAAATTGCATATTAATAGCAATTTAACTATCCTATATACTCTATGAATCCTGAAGAAAAACTAAATGCTCTTGGCATTGAGCTTCCACAACCCTATCAACCTCTGGGAAATTATGTTCGTTATGTAAAAACAGGCAATCTTATTCATATTGGAGGGCATGGCCCCTGTGATGATGAAGTAAAAGGAAAGGTCGGGCGTGACGTTTCTATGGAAGAAGCTTATCTGGAGGCCAGAAAAACAGCTATCAGCCTTCTGGCAACTTTAAAAGAAGCCATAGGCGATCTTAGTAAAGTGAAACGAATTGTAAAAGTACACGGGATGGTCAATGCCGAAGATACTTTTGACAATCATCCTAAGGTCATTAACGGATGTTCAGATCTGCTTGTAGAGGTTTTCGGAGAAAAAGGGATCCATACCAGAGCAGCTGTAGGCATGTCTTCCCTCCCGGGAAATATTGCCGTAGAGATTGAAATGATCGTCGAAATATAAATCTGAAATGAGGCCTCACTTAAAAAAGCAGGTAATATTTATTATCGGAGTTTCGGGTTCGGGTAAAAGTACCATCGGAAACCTTCTGGCAAAGGAATTGGATCTTCCTTTCTTTGACGGAGATGATTACCACCCTGAATCCAACCGGGAAAAAATGGCCTCCGGCAAACCGCTGAATGATGAAGACAGAAAGGGCTGGCTTATGGCTCTTAACACTGTTGCAAAGGAAGAACTCAAAAAGAATTCCTGCATCATAGCATGTTCTGCCCTGAAGAAAAAATACAGGCAACAGTTGAGTGAGGGAATAGAGAATGAGTTCCGGTTTGTTTTCCTGCATGGTTCCTTCGATCAGATCCTGCAGAGAATGGAAAGCCGCAGCGGACATTTTATGCCGTTGTCCCTCCTCCAATCGCAGTTTGATACCCTGGAACCTCCTGAAAATGCCATTCGGGTTGATGTGATCAATACTCCCGAACAGATCCTGGAGCAAATAAAAAGTGAATTGAACAAGAGTGAATTCGGTCTCATAGGTCTTGGGGTCATGGGTAAAAGCCTTTGCCGCAATCTTGCCGGAAAGGGATTTTATATTTCTATGTATAACAGGCATGTGGATGGAAAAGAAGAAGATATTGCCCTTACATTCAAAAAGGATTTTCCCGAACTCCATACGGCAAAAGCATTTGATAAGATGCAGGCTTTTGTGCATTCCCTTCAGACTCCCAGGAAGATCATGCTGATGGTAAACGCAGGGAAAGCGGTAGATCAGGTCATAGAAGAGATATTACCGTTTATGAGTACCGGAGACATCGTGATAGACGGAGGAAATTCTTACTATCTCGACACTCAAAGGAGATACGAATATCTGAAAGAAAAAGGGATCTCTTTTATGGGAGTCGGAGTTTCCGGAGGGGAGGAAGGCGCCCTGCAAGGTCCGTCCCTTATGCCCGGCGGAGATCCGGATGCTTATGATAAAATAAAGGGTTATCTCGAAACTATCTCTGCCAGGGATCCGGATGGAAACGCCTGCTGCAGTTACCTGGGCAAGGGAGGTGCCGGTCATTTTATAAAGATGGCCCATAACGGGGTAGAATATTCCGAAATGCAGCTTATTGCAGAGGTATATCAATTGCTCAGGCAGGGTAAGAATATGCAGCCCGATAAAATAGCCGATCTCTTTGAAGAGTGGTGCCAGGGTGAGCTGAACAGTTATCTGCTGGAGATCACTGCAAAGATCCTGAGAAGAAAAGAAGGGAACAACTGGCTTATCGACCTTATCCTCGACAAGGCCGCCAATAAAGGAACAGGAAACTGGACCACAGTAGCTGCCTCTCAGCTGGGAATTCCTGCTACCGTGCTTACCTCTGCTTTGTACAGCAGGTATATTTCTGCCTTTAAAAGCAGCAGAGAAAAAGCTTCGGCTTTATATTCTCCGGAAAAGCTTAGCCTGGAGTTACCGATAGTGCATATAAAAAATGCATATCGTTTTGCCAGGATAATCAACCATCACCAGGGAATATCTCTCCTGAAGGAAGCTTCGGAATCATACGCATGGGAGCTTGACATGAGTGAGATATGCAGGATCTGGACCAATGGTTGTATTATACGATCTGCTTTTATCGAAACCCTGGTCCCACTGTTAAAGAAGGAGAAAGACATCCTTTTAAACGCTCATATTGCCGGGATGCTAAAGGAATCGTATGCAGCGATCACACAAACTGTTTCGGAAGCCGTCCTGGGGCATTACCCTATCCCCTGCCTTACTGCCGCGCTTAATTACTTTAACAGCTATAAAGAGGATCGTTCCAACGCAAATATGATACAGGCTCAGCGCGATTTTTTCGGGGCACACGGATACAGGAAAAATGACGATCCCGAAGGAGACCTGCATCACACTAACTGGAGCTAAAAACGGAAGCTTATGGATTATACACTTTTATCTGCCATCCTTATCGGAATTGCCGTCCTGTTATTTCTGATCCTCAGATTAAAGATCCCCGCATTTATCTCTTTACTTATAGCAAGTATCCTTACTGGTCTTATTGCCGGACTGGATGCAGAGCAGATCATTAAGACGATCCAGGAAGGAATGGGCGGAACCCTGGGGTTTGTGGCAACCGTTGTAGGCCTGGGAGCTATTTTCGGTGGTATCCTTGAACATTCGGGAGGTGCAAATGCTATTGCCGCCTATCTCACCAAAAAAATGGGTACGGAGAAAGCACCACTGGCCATGCTTATTTCGGGTTTTGTGATCGCTATTCCCGTATTCTTCGATGTGGCATTTATAATCCTTATTCCAGTTATCTATGCCATTCAGCGCACAACTAAAAAATCCCTGCTCCTGTATGCTATTCCGCTACTGGCAGGATTAGCAGCCACCCATGCTTTTATTCCTCCTACACCGGGCCCTATTGCCGTTGCAGATATTATCGGGGCAGATATCGGGTGGGTTATCGCTATCGGGTTTATGGCCGGTATCCCTACCGTCCTGATCAGTGGTCTTGTTTTCGGGAAATACATAGCAAAAAAGATACATATCGATGCCCCGGAGGCGGTTTCGGAACTAAAAACTTCTAATCTGCCTTCCGCCAAAGCTATTTTCGCCATCATTGCTGTTCCTATCCTGTTGATCCTGATAAACAGTTTTGTGGCCAGTGATATCATCAGCATTTCAAACGGTACGGTAAAGAATATTATCAAACTAATTGGCCACCCCTTCTCTGCCCTGATCATTGCCAATATCATTGCATGGTATAGCCTGGGGATCCTAAGGGGAGTTAAAAGCAAGGATCTTTTACAAATTACAACAAAGTCGATGGCCCCGGCGGGTACTATCATACTTTTAACCGGTGCAGGCGGGGTATTCAAACAGGTGCTGGTAAATACGGGTGGCGGGAAAATGCTGGCCGAATCTCTGGTAGATATCGGTTTCCCTGTTTTGCTGTTTGCTTTTGTAACTGCGGCTTTAGTGAGGGTTATTCAGGGATCGGCCACAGTTGCCATGATCACTGCTGCAGGATTGGTGGCCCCGCTAATTATCAATGCGGGTATGGACAATGCTTCCCTGGCGTGCCTGGTCATTTCCATTGCATCGGGTGCTTCTATCTTCTCTCATGTCAATGACAGCGGCTTCTGGCTGGTGGGGCAATATTTAAACCTTTCGGAAAAAGACACTTTCAGATCCTGGTCTGTGATGACCACTATTTTGGCACTTTGCGGGTTTACGATGGCTGTGATCCTCAATAGTATCCTTTAAAAAAAAGCAATAAAAAACCCTGACAAAAATGTCAGGGTCGGTATAGAATTATATCAGATGTATTTATTCTACTTCGCTTTTTACTACCAATCTGAAACCTTCTCCATGGATATTAAGAATCTCAACCTCATCATCTCTTTTCAGATACTTTCTAAGTTTGGCAATATAAACATCCATACTTCTGGACGTAAAGTAATTATCGTCTCTCCATATTTTAGTTAACGCTAATTCTCTTGGCATTAAATCATTTTCATGTAAAGCAAGTAAACGGAGAAGCTCATTTTCTTTTGGCGATAATTTTATCGGCTCATCATCACCGTATGTTAGGAAACGTAATTTAGAATTTAAGTGGAATTTACCGATCTGGAATTCGAATTGCTTACTGTCTGCAACAGAATCAGAAGCTTTTCTCTGCATGATAGCTTTGATCTTAAAAAGCAATACTTCAGAGTCGAAAGGTTTATTCAGATAATCGTCAGCCCCAGCTTTGTATCCTTTTAAAACATCTTCTTTCATTGTTTTAGCAGTTAAAAAGATGATTGGAACGTGTTCGTTCTTCTCTCTGATCTCTTTAGCCAGGGTAAATCCGTCCTTGTAAGGCATCATCACGTCCAAAATACAAAGATCGTAATTGTCTTTTTTGAACTTTTCAAAGCCTTCCATTCCATTCTTTGCCAGCACGACGTCGAAATCGTTCATAGATAAGTAATCCTTAAGAACAATTCCAAAATTCGGGTCGTCTTCTACTAATAAAATTTTCTTATTTGCTGTTTCCATAATCTCTTTATATTAAAGGCATTTTTATATAAAAAATACTTCCTTTGTCTTTTTCACTTTCTGCGTACACCTCTCCCTGGTGATCTTCAACTATTCTTTTTACGTATGCTAATCCGAGGCCATGCCCCTTAACATTGTGTATATTTCCGGTGTGCTCTCTGTAGAATTTCTCAAAAATTCTCTTTAACACTGCCTTGCTCATTCCCGATCCGTGATCCTGTATCTTGATAATTATACTGTTTTTCACTACTTCGGTATAAATATCTACTTCAGGTGCTTCGGGTGAATATTTGATAGCGTTGTCCAGAATATTTACAAGAACGTTGGTAAAATGCATCTCATTTGCAAGAATCTCGCTTCTCGGAGCATCTAAATGCTGACGTATGTAACCCCCTCTGTTTTCAACGATCAGAGAAACATGTAGTACAGCTTCGTCTATTCTGTCGTGAACGTCTACTCTATCCTTACTTATATCCAGCTGGTTTTTTTCGAGTTTAGAAATTCTTAACACATTTTCCACCTGGGCATGCATTCTCTTATTCTCATCCCGGATCATTCCGAGGTATCTTTTTATCTTGTCTGCATCATCAAAAGCTTTAGGATTTTTGATAGCATCCAGCGCCAGATTAATAGTAGCTATGGGTGTCTTAAACTCATGCGTCATATTATTGATGAAATCTGTTTTGATCTCCGATATCTGTTTCTGACGGATGAGCTGGTAGATCGCACTTGAATAGGCTACTATAATAACTAACGTAAAAATTATCGATAATATTACCATCCCCATTATTGAGGAAATAAGGAAGTTATTCTTTTTCGGAAAACTCACCAACAGGTCGTATTCGCTATTCCCTTCATTATCTATAAAAAGAGATGTTTTATAGCGTGTAGACTTTGAAGAGCTGAATCCGTTAGATCTTACTTTAGTGGCAAGGCCGTTACTGTACACTCCGTATTCAAAATCGATATCGATCCCCCTGTCTCCAAATTCGCGTTGCAGAAGCAACTCTATGGTCTTGGAATCTATCCTCTGGTGAATAGGAAAGCGTTTGGCGATGTCACGGAAAGAAGTTTCATAAAGTGCTTTCTGGATATCACTTAATTGTCCTACACTTCTGACTACCTGAGATTCTTTTCTTTTTTTCCTGTCGATATCAAATCCGTCCGAGATAATTCTCGACTCCCTTGTACTGAGTATCCTTCTGCTCGGGATATTCAGGCTATCTAATCCGTTTGCATTTTCAAAGAACGTGGTTGCAATACCGTAATCTTCCTGCAAAATTCCATGAGCATAAATAAACTGTTCATTCGTCCTGCTGTCTGTCTGGATCACAAACAACTGATCTATCCTCGTGTCATTAGGGTTGCTAAGGGTATCTATGTTCTCCGCAACCACATCAACAAAATATTTTAACTCTTTCTGCTCGATTTTATCAGCTGTCGACTTGAGGATCTGATTCACATTCATGGAAAACTGCTCTTCCTTGTTCTCGATTGTGGTCTTGATCCAATAGCCCTGAACGAATATAATTCCTACAAGGGACAAACTCATCAATACAACTAATAAAACGAATAATCTCTTACTCATTTGGTCAAAATTAAAGCTTTAACTTTTTTTTTAATTGGCATTTAACCTAACCTTAACAAAAATGTTAAAATTGTGGTTTACTGATTTTCAGCGAGGATATGTTTATGTATCTTTTCTACTTCCATTGAGGTTCTGATCAGGTCTGTATTTTCTATAACAAAATCAGACAGAGCTATCTTATCCTCATCCTTCCACTGATTCCTCATCCTGGATCTGATATCTTCCTCCGGGCCGCCATCTCTTTGCAGAACCCTCTGAATACGGATATCTACGGGTGCCGTAACCGTGATCATCAGATCGCAATTTCTGTAACCGCCATTCTCAAACAGAATTGCCGCCTCTTTAATAACGTAAGGTGATTTTTGCTGCTCGTACCAATTCTTAAAATGACGGTTCACCTCCGGGTGAACAATGGCATTGAGTTGCTGTAGTTTTTCTTTATCGTTGAATACCAACCCGGCAATATAAGGCCTGTTAAGTTCATTTTCCTTATAAGCCTCTTCTCCGAACAAAGCAATGAGCTGCTCCCTGATCCTCATAGAGGTATTCATTAATTCCTTAGCCTCATCATCCGCAATATATACCGGTATTCCCAATTCGGAAAACATGGTGGCTACCGTAGATTTTCCACTTCCAATTCCTCCTGTCAGACCAACGATCATTAATTCCTGTTGATTAAAAATTCTACCTTCTTCTCCATTAAACTTGCCTCTTTAACCAGTTCGGGTTTCTTCTCTATTCTCGGGATCAAATAATTTGAATTAGGGTTAGCTTCCTCAAAATCACAAACTATCATAAAATCATTTGCACTAATAGTCTTTAAGTCGTTTAAAGTTGCTCTACATAACACGCTTACTTCTTTAGGAAAGACTCTTACTTCTGAACCCGGAGGTACATTGGAAACCACAATAGGAACCCGAATGACCTGCTCGGAAAAGCGCTCTACCTTTCCCCTGACGGAAACACTTTTCTCACTGTAAATAAGATGCGCCAGTTTACTATCGATATCGAGGTCGGCTTTTAAGTTGATATCTTCATTTACACCTGTCAAAAATATCCTTTTGGTCCTCAGAACCTCTATCGTATCTACAGCATCTTCGGGGCCTCTTATGGTGATGCTGGAAGGAAATGCCTTCAGGCTGTCATATAATTCAAAATCGCTTGCAAATTTTATATCGAGCTCCGGAAGCACGATCACTTCTTTTTCTTTATTGACCCCAAAATCCAATCTGATCCTCTTTGTCCCAAGCTCTTCCAGGGTAATATTTTTTGAAAACTGCTCGCGAATAGCTTGTTTAAGGTTGTCTTCACTAAGGTAGTTGGTTTCGGAAGCCTGGCTTACATCCAGTTCTAGTTCCCTTCGGAAAAGACGATAGCTCAGTATCTGAAACCCCTGTGCATTAATCGTAGCACTCAGGTTGGACGGAGGTGTTCCCAGAAGTATTCTGTCTTCCGGTACATTACCATATGCCAGTCTGAAAGTCACATCTCCGGTATATTTATCAGAAAACTTGATCAGGATCCATAGAATAGTTGAAAACAGGATAAAGAACGTAAACATAGTTGCTTTACGCTGTTTAAAAATTCTCCGGATGAATCTTTTAATACCTTTGATCATTTTCAGTCAAAAAATAATTCCGGAATTACCTTTTCCGGTTCTTCTTTGTTCAATTTAAGTAAAAAAGATGATCTGAGAAAACCATATCCGTATCCTAAAAACTGAATCAGGACCGCATAAAGGGATAAAAAGGCAATAACAATACTCTTATTCTTAACCAGGGAATCCAGAAATAAAACAGTAAAATAAATCGCAAATAACAGTAGAGGAATTGCAGACAAGCTGAAGAAGATCAGGATAGCCGCTGCCAAAGCCAATACAAACATGGCCGGGAACCAATAAGTGATCTTTTTGGTATGCGGATGCCATTTGTTGAGGATAGGTCGCGCCAGTCCGAATTTATAGACCTGCTTATAGAATTTTTTCCAGGAAATACGTCTTTTATGGTATACAAATGCCTTCTCGATAAATTTGGTTTCAAAACCTGCCTTCCATATCCTGATAGTAAGGTCCGGGTCTTCTCCCGGATGGATCTTACCAAAACCCTGAGTTTTCTCAAAAGCCGCTTTGGATATTCCCATATTAAAGCTCCTGGGCTGGAACTTATCTACTGCGTTCTTATGTCCTCTTATCCCTCCTGTGGTAAGAAAGGAAGTCATTGCGTAACTTATGGCTTTCTGTATTGTGGTAAAGGAACTATGTGAGGCATCAGGCCCTCCGAAGCAATCTACATAATTCTCCCTGAGCGATTCATCGGCAGCTGTGAGATATTCCGGTGGCAGGATGCAATCGGAATCCAGGATAATAAAATAATTCCCTTTAGCCTTTCTCATTCCGTAATTCCTGGAATCGCCCGGACCCGAATTTTCCTTAAAATAATAAGAGATATCCAGTTGCTCCCTGTATTTTTCACAGATCTTCTCTGAGGTTTCCGTACTCCCGTCTTCTACGATCACCACCTCAAAAGGGTGCTCAAAAGTCTGGGCTGTGAGGCTCTCCAGCAGTTCATCGGTTTCGTCCGGTCTGTTGTATACGGGAACAACAATTGAATACATTAATTCCATGGCACAAAAGTAACTAAATCGGCATAAAAAAAGCCACCTTTCTGGTGGCCTTTATTATCTTTTATTCTTTTGATAGATGTTACTTGTGAAATACTATCATTACTGCTCCCTTAAGCTGGCGCTAGTCTCAGACTAGCGCTATGCACCCTAAAGATACAGATTCCTCCTTTCCCTTCAGCAACAAAAAACCACCTCCCAAAAATGAGAAGTGGTTTTGTTTATATTCATTGCACGGATTACACTATGCTAAATCCGTGCTATCTATCAGGATTTTTCAATTTCTTTAATCTCAGAATCCAACCAAGGTTCCATTCCATTGGATTTAGCATATCGAACTAGCTCTTGATATATTTTTATATATCCATTGTCTTGCTCGATAGTTAAAAGTTTTAAAGGAACATTATGTAATAAATCGCAAAGCCTGAAACTCTTTTTATCATTTCTTTCATATGCTTCTGCTCTAATTTGGATTAAGACAGAATGCATTAGTTTATATAAATATTCTTTTTCTTTCATAATAAAATATCTAATCTATATCAAAAAAATAATCTGAATTGTTGGGATTATGAATCTTAAATTGAATATCGACCTTAAGCTGGCGCTAGTCTCAGACTAGCGTTATGCATCCTAAAGATACAGATTCCTCCTTCCCCGTTGTTCCGGTCCCGATAGCTATCGGGATGCAATCCGTGACATATCTTCCATAACTGACAACAAAAAACCACCTCCCAAAAATGAGAAGTGGTTTTGTTTTATTCTATCCCTCATAAGTCAGGTTCCGATAGCTATCGGGATACACTAACAGAGTTTTTTAAATTTTTATTCTTCGCTGAATTTCTCAATTACCTCATTACTCACACCGGTATTGGAAAATCCTCCGTCGTGAAAGAGGTTTTGCATGGTTACCTTTCTCGTCAGATCTGAGAAAAGGCTCACTGTATAATTTGCACAATCCAGTGCTGTTGCATTCCCCAGAGGAGACATTTTATCGGCATAAGAGATAAATCCACCAAAACCTTTAACTCCCTGTCCGGCAGTAGTAGGTGTCGGGGATTGAGATATTGTATTTACCCTTACTTTCTTGTCTTTTCCGAAAAAGTAACCGAAGCTTCTTGCAATCGACTCCAGATATGCTTTGTTGTCTGCCATATCATTATAGTCCGGGAAGGTTCTCTGAGCAGCCATATAGGTAAGAGCTACAATACTCCCCCAATCATTCATAGCTTCTGCCTGATACAGGGTCTGCATTACCTTGTGGAAAGAAACTGCAGAAACATCCCATCCTTTTGTGGTAAAATCGTATTTCTGATCTGTATAAGCACGTCCTTTTCTAACGTTTACAGACATTCCTATAGAGTGAAGCACAAAATCCAGTTTTCCTCCAAGGATCTCCATAGATTTCTCTACCAGGTTCTGAAGGTCTTCCAGGTTTGTTGCGTCGGCAGGGATTATCTGAGATCCGGTCTTTTCAGCCAGTTGATTGATCTGCCCCATTCTCATTGCAATCGGGGCGTTTGTCAAGACGAATTCACCTCCTTCTTCATGAATGCGCTCCGCCGTTTTCCAGGCGATTGAATTCTCATCTAACGCGCCAAAAATTATTCCTTTTTTCCCTTTTAACAAATTGTATGGCATAGTTTAAGTTTTAGTAGTATTTAGTATTCTTTATCAGCTGTCAAAAATACACATTTTTATTTCATTCAGATCCAGGTTTGGGCCTGAAAACATCCGATTTTTACGTTTCACTTTAATTGAGAAGTTGCTTGGCATGTGCAAGGGCCGAAGAACTGATATCTTTTCCTCCGAGCATTTCCGCAATTGCCTTGATCCTCTCCTCTTTATCAAGCTTTTTCATCCGGGTATAGGTTACCTCATTTACATCTTCTTTAAAGACCTCAAAATGGCTTTCTCCTTTTGCTGCTATCTGCGGAAGGTGTGTAATGGTAAATACCTGCATATTTTTACTCATTCCGGCCATAATATCTCCCATCTTATTCGAGATCTCTCCGGATACACCTGTATCGATCTCATCGAACATAATGGTTGGCAATTGCATATATTCGGCCAGGATAGATTTTATAGACAACATGATCCTGGATAGTTCCCCTCCCGAAGCCACTTTTTTAAGCTCTCCGTAATTGCTTCCCTTATTTGCAGAAAATAAAAACCTAAGTTCATCTTTTCCGTTAGCAAAATAGGAATGAGTTTTATTCACGCCTATATCAAATTTAGCGTTGGGCATTCCCAGTTCAAAAAGGGATTCTTCCAGGTAAGAACTCAATCTCGGAATTGCCATTTCCCTGTTTGAATGTATTCCTTCTGCCAGGGTATCCAGTTCTTTCTCCAGGTCGAGTACCTTTAACTGCCACTGCTTGATCTCTGCATCCAGATTCTCTGTTACCTCTACCTTTTGTTCCAACGCCTGTTGGATCTCCAATAGTTCTTCAAGCTCTATGGCATGGTGTTTTTTCTGAAGATCGTAAATAAGCTGTAATCTTGATTGGATCTCTTCCAGCAAGCGGGGGTCGGTCTCCAGGCTTTCCTCCTGACGTTTGACCTCCATTTGAATATCGTCCAGCTCTATGGCTACCGAATTAACCCGTTGGTATAAATTATCGAACTGCTCCCCGTAGGAAGCCAGTTTCTGAATACTTGATTTTAATTCTGTAAGTCCGCTAAGGATACCGTATTGTTCTGCGGTAAGTTGCTGATATGCATGCGCCAGTTTTTCACCAATTTCCTCTACATTGTTCAGCTTTTCAAAATCGGCTTCGAGTTCTTTCAGCATCCCATTTTCCAGTTTAGCTTCCTGAAGTTCCTTAAGTAAAAAACTATTGTAGTCATGCTCTTTATTGGCTTCGGCCTGAAAATCTATAAGTCGCTGAAGCTCTTTTTTAGCAGCGTGATAATCCTTAAGTTTCAGACTGTACTCCTCCAATGCCGAATCATTCGCAGCCACTGCATCGATGATCCTGAACTGAAAATCATTTTCAGTCAGTCTTAATGTCTGATGCTGGGAGTGGATATCGATAAGCTGACTTCCGAGGGATGCCAAAACATCCAGCGTAACGGGAGTATCGTTGATAAAAGCCCTGGATTTACCACTGGGAAGGATCTCCCTCCTGATAATGGTATTGGCTTCATAATCTATATCTGCCTCTTTAAAGAAGGCCTGCAACTTGTATTTTTCGATAAAAAAGTCTGCTTCGATCACGCATTTTTCATCCTTGGATTTAAGGCTACCAAGATCGGCTCTTTTTCCAAGGATCAGCGATAATCCTCCCAGAAGAATGGACTTTCCCGCTCCGGTTTCTCCTGTGATAATGGTCAATCCCTTATCAAAATCCACCTGAAGCTTATCAATAAGCGCGTAATTTTTTATGGAAAGTGATGTTAACAAAGTTTTTCGCTTTTAAGAAGATCAAATATATGACTGTTATCTGACAGGTAAAAAACTTTGCTTAATATTTTATCTTCTCCCAGGTATTTGCGTAAAAAGGAGCTATTTTATTTAGAGAATTCTTAAGGCTGACGATATCCACTTTGGGTCCGTCTGAAAATACATTGAGGATCTCTTCCGATTTGGCGTCAAAAAAGGTTTGAAGCAGGAAGGAATTAGGCCTTCTCTTTACCAGGTTCTCAAATATTTTCATACAGCTGGCCACCGATTGTTTTCCGAGAGATCCGTTATCGACCATAACATCGAGGCCCAAACGGTGATAATTATACATAACCGTACGGTATTCCCTGAAGGTATTGGAAAGCATGTTATCTATGAGCTCCCATCGTGTCCTGTTCCCGTCGGCTTGCTGCCATCCCAGGTATCCTGCACCTTGTGCCAGGTTAACCACTTCTCTTGCCTTTTCAAAATACTCGGTTCCCGCATTCTTGGAAAAAGTATCGGCATCTATCCCCAGAATAACATACACATAGTAGGTAATTACCCCTACCAGGTTGGACTCATAGGAATTGGGATTGTAAAAAAGCGGTTCGAATTCGAGATAGTTAAAATTAAACTGACGATCATTATGATTAAAGACCGGAGTTTCATAGGATGCATTAAAAACAGGCCTGCTCGATTGCACCTGGATCGTACCGGAGAATTCGCTGTTCGAATCAAAAGAGGTAATGGTGATAAGCATATTGCAGTTAATACGCTCTTGCTGCCCGTATCTTTTATTGGTCCATTTGGTTTTATTCACATAATCGTTCAGGGAACGCTCAAGGGTTTTAAAGATCTGCTGATTGGTCTGATTAACCTGATCTGAATTGACAATAATAGTACAATTCAGTTCCTGCGACTGCAGGAGCATTGTAAAGCTAAGTGCGAATAAAAAAAGGATCTTCTTAAGCATCGGTTCTTTTTAATATTTCATTAAAGATATCCCTTGCCACTTCTGTCTTGGATTTAAGTCCGAAAGACGTAATATCAAGGTTCTTATCAATAAAGGTAATCTTATTTGTTGGTTTTCCAAATCCGGCACCTTCATCGTTTAATGAATTAAGAACGATCGCATCCAGGTTCTTCTTATTTAATTTTTTCTTGGCATTTTCGAGCTCGTCATTGGTTTCCAGTGCAAACCCTACCAAAAACTGATGTTTCTTTATCTTTCCTATAGATGCCAGAATATCCTGTGTTGGTTCCAACTCTATAGTTAACGCTGCATCCTTCTTTTTTATTTTTTTGTCGGCCACATTTTTAGGTCTGTAATCGGCCACTGCGGCAGAGAGGATGGCAATATCGGCAGACGGATAGTGCTCGTGTACCGCATCGTACATCTGCTGAGCACTTGTTACCCTGATAACTTCGATCAGGGAAGAATCTGCATTAAAATTTGTAGGTCCGGTTACCAGCTTTACCTCAGCTCCGAGACGGGCAGCTTCTTTTGCAAGTTCAAAGCCCATCCTTCCGGTGGAGTGGTTCCCGATAAAACGAACCGGGTCTATGGCCTCATATGTAGGTCCTGCCGTGATAACCACCTTTTTGCCTTTTAAGGGTAATTTACTGAGGATATCGCTTTCTATAAAGCTTACTATATCTTCCGGTTCGGCCATTCTCCCCTCTCCTATCAAACCACTGGCCAGCTCTCCGTGAGCTGCAGGGATCATAATATTCCCATAGCCCTTAAGTGCTTCAAAAGATTTGGCGGTCGATTCGTGCCTGTACATATCAAGGTCCATTGCCGGCGCAAAGTAGACCGGGCATTTGGCAGACAGATATACGGCAAGAAGGAAGTTATCACATACGCCATTTGCCATTTTAGCAAGAGTATTGGCTGTTGCCGGAGCAACTACCATAATATCTGCCCACAGGCCGAGGTCGACGTGATTATTCCATACCGCATTCTCATCTTCTTCTTCCGTAAAGGATGAAAAAACCGGGTTTTTAGATAGAGTGGATAAGGTAAGAGGGGTAACAAAGTCTTTGGCATTCTCTGTCATTACCACTTTGACGTTGGCCCCT
This sequence comes from Leptobacterium flavescens, assembly GCF_010671605.1. Classification (GTDB taxonomy): domain Bacteria; phylum Bacteroidota; class Bacteroidia; order Flavobacteriales; family Flavobacteriaceae; genus Leptobacterium; species Leptobacterium flavescens. Next base: position 29,929 of record NZ_JAABOO010000002.1, on the reverse strand, counting down.
TTTTTGATAAAATATCTTACAAGAAAAGCCGTCTTATAAGCGGCTATACCTCCTGTTATTCCTAAAAGAATATTTTTACCGCTTAATACGGACATGAAAGATTTATTTTTCGGTGTTTCTATGATAAATTTTACCTTCCAGCCATTCCTGAATAGCAATAGCGTGCGGTTTAGGTAATTTTTCATAGAATTTAGATACTTCTATTTGCTCCTTATTCTCAAATATCTCTTCGAGACTGTCTGTGTAAGTAGCAAATTCTTCAAGCTTTTCGATAAGCTCTTTCTTTATCTCCGCATTGATTTGATTAGCTCTTTTGGCTACCACGGAAATTGCTTCATAGATATTCTCTGTAGGAGAATCAAATTTGTTCTTGTCGATGGTAACTGTCGAAACAGGAGCTTCTGTTTTTCTTAGATCGTTCATATTCTACAATGCTTATTTACTAAATTGTTCTAATTCTTTATCAATGGTTTTCATCATGTCACTAGCCTCTTTCATGTGTTTGGATTCACCAAAATCTGAGGAAAATGACTCATATAATTTTTTAGCATCTGCCAGACGCTCTTCTTTCTTTTGTTGTATACTGTTTATCGCCAGAGCGTATGAAGCGCTGAATTGATAGAACAGTGCATCTTCCTTATACGGGGTTCCCGGATTGTCGGAAATAAAAAGCTCTAAAGCTTTTATAGCCGCATGGTAATAGGAAGTTGTATAATATTGTTTTGCTCTTTCGTAAGCTTTTTTCTCCAGTTTTATTCTGAGTTCCCTAACCATTTCATTGGCTTCGGCAATTCTTTCCGAATCAGGATATTTGTTGATATACAACTGAAGCTTTTCAATAGCATTTACCGTTTCTGTCTGATCTATGCTGAATTTAGGGGATAACTCGTAATAACTCTTCGCCCCGTAAAAAGAAGCTTCCTCCGCCTTTTCACTTCTGGGATAAGACTTGGAGAAACGATCAAACTGATAGGCTGCCAGGTAATAATCCTCCCGCTTATAATAAGCATCCGCATACAAGAAAATAATACGTTCTCCCTGAGGCTTACCGACATACTTAGGCACTATCTGCTCAAATAAACGTACAGCTCTTTTGTAATCACCTTCATTGTAATACTTCTCAGCCAGTTCATATTTTACCTTTACGTCTTCACTTTTCAGTGCACTCTGATATTCCCCGCAGGAGCTTAATAACATTACCAGAACAAGCGACAGGTATAATAAATTTTTGTTTTTAATCATTCGGCAAAATTAGATATTCTATTTTAATTAAAAAAACAATATTTCACTGGCTAAAATAACTGAATAAAGCCCAGGATATTTTAATTTAAAAAAGATTTAACTATTTATCGAATTTGTTCTGTTCAACTTCTCGTGATCCAGCACGATCACTCCTTCCCCATCAAATTCAAAGGCTTTATCGAATATTCGGTCAAATGAAATTTCTTCGAGGGTATAGGAATACACTCTGTGCACATCCTGATTAAAGGATTCATCAAAATAGGTAGCCAGGACGATAAACTCTCCTTTCAGTTTTTTTAATTCCTCCCTGCTGTAACCAAAAAGCGGGCTTTCTTCCTTTATTTCATGAACAATGGTCCAGGTAGTGGGAAGATAGGATATCTGCTCTCTTTCGAGTGCCAGTTTAAAGAATCTGGATTTATATCCGTCATCATCCTTATCCAGTAAGGACAGGGTAACCGTGATCTTAGGTTGCAACATCACTGTTTTCTTCATATTCATGATCCTGAACATGATGGCCGTCCCTCCATTAAACGGCCGGTGAATAATTTTTTCGCTGAATTTCACAAAGGATCTCGGTTTTGCAAACCTTCCGTACAGGAGTCCTGTAATAAATGAGAAGCTCAGTAAACCCACCAGGGCCTGAATGGTAGATATAACCCCTGCCAGGGTGCCCGAAGGTGACATTTTTCCGTACCCCACCGTGGTGATGGTCTGGGCAGAAAAGAAAAAGGCATTCAGGAAATCATAGAACATATTACCGGTAGCCCCGTTCAGGTGTTGCAGACCGATAAGCAGATAAATAATCGCAAAAACAGAATTAATAACGACATAGCCCAGAAATATCAGTAGAAAAAATCTGGGCCATGAAATATCTATCAGATAACTAAAGGTATTAGTGATCTGGTTCTTATGATTAATATGTTTAATGTTGAAGGTACCGTCTTTGTTTACAAAACGCTGTACATTCTCTGCAGAAGTCCTTCCAAACCCCGGATCGGCTACCTGTTTTGTCTTAGCCATTGAAGTGAATAGATTTACATATTTTCCATAAATCTATTAATTTTTTTGGTCAATTCATCACTTGCAGGCATCAGAGGCAGGCGAACCGTATTCTCACTCAAGCCCAGGTATTTGTGAATGGATTTGATCCCTGCGGGGTTTCCTTCCTCAAAGATCAGGTCTATACTTTCCATTACCTGATAGTGTAATTCGTTGGCTTTTTCATTATTCCCTTCAAGGGCATAACGCACCATATCGGAAAATTCTCTTGGAATACCCTGTCCGATTACAGATATTACTCCGGCTCCTCCACCGGTAGTCATCGGTAAGGTAATCATATCATCACCGGAAATTACAAGGAAACCTTCGGGCTTGTCCTTGATAAGACGCATTGCCTGTACGATATCGCCGGCAGCTTCTTTGATCCCGATAATATTACTAAAATCCTTTGCCAGTCGGATGGCTGTTTCCGGAGCAATATTAGAAGAAGTCCTTCCCGGAACATTGTAAATGATAATTGCCTTTTCGGTAGCTCCCGCTACTGCTTTAAAGTGTTGGTAGATCCCTTCTTGTGTGGGTTTGTTATAGTACGGAGAAACAGAAAGAACGGCATCGTAATCTGAAAGGTCTGTGTTTTTGATCTCTTCCGTCACAGCAGCTGTATTATTTCCTCCTATACCGAGTACCATCGGAACCCTGCCGTTATTGGCTTTGGAAATAGTGCTTTTTACCAACTCCTTTTCCTCTTTGGACAAGGTAGCGCTCTCTGCAGTTGTTCCCAATACCACGAGATATTCAACTCCGCCTTCGATTACAAAATTCACTATTCTGGTCAGTGCTTCCGTATCTACACTGAAATCATTCTTAAATGGAGTTACCAATGCCACTCCCGTTCCGATAAATTTTGACATTTTATATTTTCTTTAAAATGGAAAGGTACTTTACAAATTCAGTCTTGAATTTTGAAAATTCTTTAGGCCTGATATCCATGATCATATTGTTTAAGGCTTCGTTCTTTGAAAGAAGTCCCACTTTAAAATCTGCTTTGGTATAAGCACTCACCAGCATCAGGATAAGAGGTGCATCGTTGTAATAATTGAGAAGTACATCGTATTTCTTATCGAGAAATTCCTGAACATCTCCGTTTTCGACCTTACCCTTCCATTTGAGGTCTTTGGGAGAAAACACGGGAAATGAATATGAATGATTATCGGTACTTCCTTCCGTAAAACCAATGATTTTAAACTGATCCTGCCTCAGGTCTAACTCTTTGGCCAGTTCAAAAAATACTTCGGCATGATTAAACTCATCAATATTCAGAATACAAGCAAAGGAGTTGATTTTTCCGGTGCTGACAGCATCCGAAAGGTATCCTGAAGAAAGCACTTTTTTTAGTGCCTTATCTGCCGAAATTTCTTTTAATCTATTTAAAAACATGTATCTTTACTTTGCATTGCAAAAATATACATATTCATCCACAAAATGCTTAACAGAAGTTAAACTTATCAGAATGAAAATAAAACATTTTGTTGTATTTGTAACAATTCTCCTTTCCTATTCCTGTCAAAACAAGCAGCAACTTGCTGAAATACACGGAAAACAGATCAATATCAACGACTCTCTTACAGCGGATTCTTCTATAGAAAAATTTGTCACTCCCTACAGAGATCACATCAATAAAACCCTGGATGAGCCTCTGGCATATAATGTGGCTACCATTTCTAAAAAAGACACTCCGCTGAACACGGCTATCGGAAATTTACTGGCAGACCTGGTATATGAGCAGGCTGATCCTATTTTTTATTCCAGGACCGAAAAACATATCGATTTTGTGCTTTTGAATCACGGAGGGATCCGGGCTCCCATGGCAAAGGGAGAGGTTTCCGCCCGTACCGCCTATGAGATCATGCCTTTCGAGAATAATATTGTAGTGGTGGGACTTCCCTATAACAAGATCATAGAACTTGTTAATTATCTGACCAGCCGAAAACTGGCCCATCCCCTCTCCAAACATATACAGCTAACGCTTAACCAGGACTACTCGGTTAAACAATTGCTTATCGGAGGAGAAGAACCGCAAAAGGACAGGATCTACTATGTGGCCACTTCCAATTACCTGTCTAACGGAGGGGATAGTATGAACTTTTTTATGAACGAAAAAGACATTACTGATACCAATTACCTCATCAGGAATGCCATGATAGACTATTTTAAAAAGCAGGACACCATAGCTCCTGAATACGACCAAAGATTTACAATCCAATAAGTAATGAACAGAAGGAATTTTATACGAAATACCGCAGCAGGTACAACGCTTTTAACCTTAGGGGGACTTCCTCTGTCTTCCTGCTCATTAAACAGCCGGAAACACATTACCATTTTACACACCAATGATGTTCACAGTCATATAGATGCGCTTCCTCCGGACGATCCCAGGAATCCTAATCAGGGAGGGGTATCGAGAAGGGCAACCCTGGTAGAAGCTATCCGAAAGGAAAACCCTAATACCCTGTTGTTTGATGCCGGAGATATCTTTCAGGGCACTCCCTATTTTAATTATTACGGAGGGGAACTTGAATTCAAACTGATGAGTATGCTTAAATACGATGCAGCCACTATCGGGAATCACGATTTCGATAACGGGATAGATGGTCTATATGCTCAGCTACCGCATGCATCCTTCGATTTTTTATCGGCCAATTACGACTTCTCCAACACAGTAATGGATACACATGTTAAACCATACAAAATATTTACGGTAGACGGGATAAGGATCGGGGCGTTCGGCCTGGGAATACGTCTGGCGGGATTGGTTACCCAACAACTTTATAAGGAAACCCGCTACCTGGATCCGGTAGAGACCGCACAGGATGTGAGTCGTGAATTAAAGGAAGAGAAGCAATGCGATCTGGTCATCTGTCTTTCCCACCTGGGATATTCTTATGGAAACGCTCAGTTGGCTTCAGATGTGAATCTGGCAGCTCAGACAGAAAATATAGACCTGATCATTGGTGGGCACACCCATACTTTTATGGACGCTCCCGAGATCCACACCAATCGTAAAGGTGAAGAAATGCTTATTAACCAGGTAGGTTGTTACGGGATCAACCTCGGACGGATTGATTTTTATTTTGACAAGGATAAAAATGTAGCGGCTACAGGGAAGGCGATTTCAGTTTAAAATCGCTGTATTCCAGGGCGAACTTCAGCAAAAAGAAATACACCACAAGATGTGACACTGCGTTGATCACTTTAAACAGGTGTATAGGTGTGGCAAACATATAGTAGCACATAAGCACATCACCCACAACAATAGCCACCGCAATGATAATCAGGTAAAGAGTTAGCTGAGATCCTTCATTAAAAAAGCTCACATTTGCCATGACATTCAGGACTACCAGGGCAATGGAATAGGACAGGATGTACGGATAGAGATTCCCCAGGTACAGGCCAAAGACATCATTAAAATAGTGTTCGTAATACACGATCCAGATCACTGCAATTGGAATAGCCGTGAGCAATAAGCGTTTAACACTCTTTTCCTTAATGAGAGAGAAAGAGAAGGTAGCCAGGATAATATGGCACAAGCCAAAGAATACCGCCGTGTATTTCAGGGCAACCGTATAATCAAAATAAGTGGAAATATCTCCGAGATAACACATGATAAAAACGGTCAGCATCAGATAATTGATCCGTTCTACCGATCTGTAATACATAAAAACCACCAGGGGAACCATAACCAACCTGGTAGCCAACCGGAGCACCGTAATATCGAAGACCTCTCCGATAATTAACCCAAGTCCGATCAGAAAGAAAATCTGAATAAACCTTGTCATGTTCATACCATAGTCAAAAACTGGTCTTCATCGATCATTGCTATTCCCAGTTTCTCTGCTTTTTCTTTTTTGCTGGGTCCCATATTGGCCCCCGCAACTACATAATTTGTTTTAGAAGAAATGGATGAGGCTACCTTGCCTCCATTATCTTCAATAAGCTTCTTAAGTTCATTTCTGGATACTTTTTCGAAAACTCCAGAGACCACAAAGGTAATACCTTTTAATTTATCGGTCTGATTTTGAAGTGCTTCTTCAGAAAGTTTCATCTGCACCCCCTTACTTTCCAGTTCTTCTACAAGAGCAACATTTTCTTCTTCCCCGAAAAAATCGACCACACTCTCAGCGATCTTCCCTCCTATTTCATCTACCTCTACCAGTTCTTCATAATTTGCGGCTCTCAGGGCATTGATATTCTTGTATTCCTTAGCCAGTTTTTTAGCTACGGTTTCCCCGACAAAACGTATCCCCAAAGCGTAAAGTACCCTTTCAAATGGGATCTGTTTGGAGGCTTCTATTCCCTTTATCAGATTATCTGCCGATTTCTCTGCCATCCGCTCCAGTGGAATGACCTGCTCTTTCTCTAAACTGTAGAGGTCGGCATAATTCCGTATCAAGCCTTCTTTAAAAAGCAATTCTACGGTCTCTGCTCCCAAACCGTCTATATCCATTGCTTTTCGGGAAATAAAATGCTGGATACGGCCTGTTATCTGCGGAGGACATCCGTTATAGTTAGGGCAATAATGCTGTGCTTCTCCTTCCTTCCTTACCAGTTCCGTATCGCACTCCGGGCAGGTTGAAGCATAGATCGTAACCGTCGAATCTTCTTCTCTCTTATCGAGGTCCACTCCGACGATCTTAGGGATGATCTCCCCTCCTTTTTCCACAAAAACAGTGTCTTTTTCTCTGATATCCAGTTTCGCTATCTGATCTGCATTATGAAGGGATGCCCGTTTTACGGTAGTCCCGGCAAGTAATACCGGCTCCAGGTTAGCAACCGGTGTAATAGCGCCTGTCCTTCCTACCTGATAGGTGATCTTATTGAGTACGGTGGCAGCCTGTTCGGCCTTAAATTTATAAGCCATAGCCCATCTCGGAGCTTTAGCAGTATAACCCAATTCTTCCTGCTGAGAAATAGAATTGACTTTCACTACTACCCCATCGGTCTCATACGGCAGGTCGTGCCTGTGAATTTCCCAGTAATTCACATATTCCATTACTTCATCGGTAGTCTTGCACAATCTGGCATCTGTCGGAACCTTAAAGCCCCAGGATCTGGCCTTTTCCAGGCTTTCAAAATGAGATGCAATCCCTACACTCCCCGTTAAATTATACAGGAGGCAATCCAGGGGTCGCCTGGCCACTTCGGCGCTGTCCTGTAATTTCAGGCTTCCACTGGCCGTGTTTCTAGGATTCATATAGGGTTCCTCCCCTGCTTCCACCCGTTCCTTATTCATTTGGGCAAAACCTTCATGCGGAAGGATGATCTCTCCCCGGATATCGAATTTCTGCGGATGATCGCCCTTTAATTTTAAAGGAACCGACTTGATCGTCTTGATGTTATTGGTAACATTATCTCCCTGAAAACCATCTCCCCGGGTTACCCCTCTCAGCAGCTCTCCGTTTTCGTAGGTAAGGCTTATAGAAGCTCCGTCATACTTGAGTTCGCAAATAAACTCGACCTCCACATTACCCAGTATTTTCTGGATTCTCTTCTCCCAGTCGTCCAGGTCTTCCTTAGAATAGGAATTGTCAAGAGAATACATGCGATGATCGTGAACAACGGTCTCAAAATTCTTGGTGATCGCCCCTCCAACCCTTAAGGTAGGGGAAGTGGCATCGTAATATTCGGGGTGTTGAGTTTCCAGTTCCTGAAGCTCCTTTAGCTTCATATCAAACTCGTAGTCTGAAATAGTGGGTTTGTCTAATACGTAATAGTTGTGATTGTGTTTGCGAAGCTCATCACGAAGCTGATTGATCTTATTTTCAATATTCATATTCCCCGACTTGTATTTTTTTTAATGTTTTGTTTATACCTGATCTTTTTTAATCCATTTGGGTACCGGCTTAGGCCTGTAGTTGTTCATTTTATGCAGTAATTCATCAACAGTACTTCCAACGAGAAGCATCTCGTAATTTTCAATTTTAAGGAAGCCTTTTTTCACCATGTGTTCCAGGAATTTCAGTAAATGATCATAAAAACCGTTTGTATTAAGTAGTCCTACCGGTTTTTGATGAAGGCCCAATTGTGCCCAGGTAATCATTTCAAACAATTCCTCCAATGTTCCGAAACCTCCCGGTAAGGCAATAATCGCATCCGACAGTTCGTGCATTTTCAGCTTGCGCTCATGCATATTCCTCGTGGTGTACAATTCGGTAAGGCCGAGATGAACAACCTCTTTCATTTTAAGGAATTCGGGAATAACCCCTATAACTTTTCCATGATGATCCAGGCAAGCTTTGGCCAGTTGACCCATGACCCCTATTTTGGCTGCTCCGTATACCAGAGCGATCTCCAGTTCGGCAAAACGCCGGCCCAATGCACGGGCTTCATCTATTACTTTCTGATCATTCCCTTCACTGCTCCCGCAAAAAACTACTATCCGTTCCATATTAATTTGCTTTAACAGCTCTTATCATCCTGTCATTTTCAAAAATATCCTTTCTCAGTTCTATCTCTGTAAAACCGTACTCATTCAAGAGCTTATTCATAGACGAACTAAGATACTGATTGATTTCGAAGAATATACATCCTCCGGGCATTAAATTATCAACAGCCATAGCAGTGATCCTGCGGTAAAACAACAAAGGATCCTCATCTTCAACAAACAAAGCCAGGTGCGGTTCGTACTTCAACACATTGGCTTTCATCTGCTTTTCCTCCGATCTTCTAACGTATGGCGGATTGGAAACAATAATATCATATTTCTCCGGAAGTGCCTCCAGTTTAAGGATATCGGCCTCTATAAATGTCACTTCCGCTTTATTATGCGATGCATTTTCCCGGGCCAGTTCCAGCGCATCTGCAGAGACATCCATCGCATGGACTTCTGCTTTTTCCAGTAATTTTGCCAGGGAAATCGCAATACATCCGCTTCCCGTGCCTATATCCAGTATTTTTAAAGGGTTATCGTTTGACCGGTCCTTAACCTCATTCTCTATCCATTTTACCAGCTCTTCAGTCTCCGGCCTGGGAATAAGTACATGTTTGTTAATCTTAAACTCCAGGTCGCAAAACAGGGTCTTTCCCAGGATCTGCTGAATGGGTTGTTCTGTCTTTAGTCTGCTCAGGGCTTCAAAAAACTTCTGTTCGGTCTCTTTATCGGCGGTATGTTCGGGAGATAATGCCAGGGTAAAGGCTTTTAACCCGCAATATTCCTCTAAAAGGAGATAAAAAAACTGATCTGTTTCTTCCGGCCCGAAAAGTGCATCCAGCTCTTTGTGGAACAACTGCTGTATTTCCTTTAACCTCATTTAGCCTTCTCCTCCAGTTTTTTTAACATCCATACCGGGCAAACACAATGACCTGTATCTCCCATAGGATTGTCGAGATATTCAAAACCGTTCTTCTCATAAAGTTTCTGAGCAACTTCCATTCCCGGTAAGGTTTCCAGGTAACATTCGGTATACCCCAGTTCTTCAGCTTTTTCCAGGCATAATTGAATAAGTCTGCTTCCGATGCCTTTTCCTCTGGCAACAGGTAAGAGATACATCTTCTGCAGTTCGCAAACTTTCCCTTTATAGTTATCCAGCTGAGATATCCCCGCTCCTCCGATGAGTTCTCCGTTGAGTTCCACCACAAAGTAATGTGCATCTTTTACATCATAGGATTCATACATATGGTTAAGGGATTCATCGGCGTAGGTAGAGCCCGTTTTGGGAACATTAAAATCCTCCAGGACACTTCGTATTATAAAAGCAATTCGCTCATTATCACCCGGAACAATATCTCTTATAATTACACTCAAAATATTCGTTTTTATTATGCTATTTTTGTGCTGTGAAGATACATGAAAAATACATAAACCGCTGTATAGAACTGGCTAAAAATGGTCTTCCTGCAGCCATACCCAATCCATCGGTCGGAGCAGTAATCGTTCACAATGAAAAAATCATAGGAGAAGGCTATACGAGTCCGTATGGCGGGCCTCATGCCGAGGTAAACGCTATTAATTCTGTAAAACAACCTTCTCTTTTACCGGAGTCCACAATATATGTGAGCCTGGAACCCTGCAGTCATTTCGGAAAAACACCTCCCTGCAGTGATCTTATCATAGCGAAAAAAATAAAGAAAGTGGTGATCGGAACGACCGATCCTCACGATAAGGTTTCCGGAAACGGGATCCGGAAACTCCAGGCAGCCGGATGTGAGGTAAATGTCGGTGTTCTTGAAAAGGAGTGTATCGATGTCAACAGGCGTTTTTTTACTTTTCACACAAAAAAACGCCCCTATATTATATTGAAATGGGCTCAAAGCAATGACGGCTTTATTTCTCCCGAAACTGCAGTAAAAGATATTAGCGAAGCAAAACCTCATTGGATCACAAATGCTTATTCCCGGCAGCTTGTACACAAATGGCGAAGTGAGGAAAGCGGAATATTGGTGGGAACCAATACGGTTATCAACGACAATCCAAAGTTAAATACGCGTTCCTGGAACGGCAAAGATCCGGTCAGAGTCATTCTCGACCCTAAAGGAAGGATCCCGCATACCTATGCCGTTTATGATGGAACGGTTAATACGATCGTGCTGTCCGGTGAGAAAGGATCAGTTCCTGAAAACAAAAATATCAGCCTGGAAAAAATGGATTTCACCACAAATGTCGGGAACCAGATATGTGATATCCTCTATAAGCACCAGGTACAGAGCGTAATAATTGAGGGAGGAGCACAGACCTTAAATACTTTTATAGAAGAAGGACTCTGGGATGAAGCGAGAGTGTTTACAGGTAGTTCCGATCTTAAAAGCGGGCTCCGGGCACCGGAATTGAATGCAAATACAAAAGAGGAACACGATATTAAAGGAGATCGGTTAAGCATATACAGGAATACATGATAAAGAACATTATTTTTGATTTTGGCGATATTTTTATCGACCTCGACAAGCAAGCCACTTTAAAGCATATGCAGCTGTTAGGGCTGAAGGAAGTCACCGCAGAAATGACACATATCAATCACGATTATGAGAGAGGGCTGGTATCTACTACCGAATTTGTGGGTTTCTATAAAAATTTGTTCCCAAATGCTTCCGAAAAAGAACTGGAAGATGCCTGGAATGCTATTATCCTCGATTTTCCCGAATATAGATTGGATTTTATAGAATCGCTGGCACGGGAGAATAACTATCGCCTTTTTTTACTCAGCAATACCAATGAACTGCATATTAAAAGAGTTATAGAGCGTATGGGGAAAGACCGTTATGATCGCTTCTATAAATGCTTTGAGCAATTTTACCTCTCGCATGAGATACAACTGAGAAAGCCGGATAAAGAAATATATGAATTTGTCATGAAGCAAAACGGCTTAAAGGAATCCGAATCATTTTTTATCGATGATACGGAAGAAAACACAAGAGCAGCCGAAGCCATGGGTATCAGGAGTTGGAACCTTATCCCTGGAGTAGATGATATTACCAAGTTGTTTAACCTAAAAGAACTCATCCATTGATCTATCTTATTCTCAGTGTCGTCTTTGCCAGTCTTATATTTATCATATTTAAGCTTTATGACCGATACCGGGTAAATACCTTTCAGGCCATTATAGTTAATTATGCTGTAGCCTGTACCGTTGGTATCCTTTCCTATGAAAGTACGGTAGAATGGGCGGAACATCACACAAAATCCTGGTTTATCGGCGCTCTGCTTTTAGGCTTTCTTTTTATTGCGGTCTTTAATGTAATGGCCCTGGCATCACAGAAGAACGGGGTATCGGTTGCTTCGGTAGCCGGGAAAATGTCGGTGGTTATTCCTATTATTTTTGCAGTGATCGTTTATAAAGATCATCTGGGGCCCATTAAACTTATCGGGATCATTCTGGCGCTAATTGCCGTATACCTCACGGCAATGAAACAAAAGAACCTTCGAATAGAACGAAAAAACTTTATCTATCCTTTGCTCCTGTTCCTGGGCTCGGGAGTTATAGACACCAGCCTAAAATACCTGGAGACTACTTATGTAGACCCGGGAGAGGTTCCGTTGTTTTCTGCCACCATTTTCTTTTTCGCGGCAATTTCCGGGCTGCTGATATTGATTTTCAAGGGTATCAGAGGGCAGTTAAAGATAAAAGGGATCAACATTATAGGTGGGATCATGCTGGGAGTTCCTAATTATTATTCGGTTTATTTTTTACTGAAAGCATTGCAAAGCGAAACTTTAAACAGTTCTACGGTATTTACCATAAATAATGTAGCGGTTGTAATGCTCACCACACTTTTAGGGATCCTTTTGTTCAGGGAAAAACTAAGCCCCAAAAACTGGCTGGGAATAGCAATAGCCGTAATTAGCATATTTTTAGTGGCCTCATAAATCTTTTAATTTGGAAACAAACGACCTATATAAGATCATTGCAGAAAACACAGAAGAAGTACTTTTTAAAGACCGGAACAGTAAATTTTTCGGATATGCCTTCCCCATATCTAATGAAGATGAGATCAGGCACTGGCTGGAAGTACTAAAGAAACAGCATCATTCTGCAAGACATTGGTGTTATGCATGGCAATTAGGCGTCGAAAAACCAAAATACAGAGCAAACGATGACGGAGAACCCAGCAATAGTGCCGGAATGCCAATATACGGGCAGATAAAATCCTTTGAGCTGACAAACATTCTTATAGTGGTGGTTCGCTATTTCGGAGGGGTTAAACTGGGAGTAGGCGGATTGATCAATGCATACCGTACAGCAGCCAAAATGGCCATTGAAGTTGCAAAAATAGAAGAAAAGACCATAGATGTAAAGCTGGAGATCGGTTTCGATTATAAGAATATGAATAAGGTAATGCGTATCATAAAAGAGAAAAATCTAAAGCTTGTAGATCAAAAAATGGAGATGAATTGCACCTTATTTTTATCCGTAAGGAAGAAACAAGCCCCTGAAATTTTAGAAATTTTTAATTCTTTATTTGAAGTTTCGGTAAAAAAACTGGAAAATTAACCATCAGATCCATTTAACTTTTCGAGGATATAATCGGGGCATTTCATCGGTTTCATTGTTTGCATATTAATAAATGCCAAAACTGTATTTCCTGTAGTAATTATCTCACGATTTTGGTTGTGTATTTCATAATCAAATTCGATCCTTACAGAGGGGTTCTTTGAAAGGGTCGTTTTTATCGATAAAAGGTCATCGTATTTTGCCGATTTATGAAATTTTAGGTTCAAAGAGATCACCGGAAGCATCACTCCATTTTCTTCCATCCACCGGTAAGAAATACCGAGGTCTCTCAACCACTCAACACGTCCTAATTCCAGGAACTGCGCGTAATTCCCGTGATATACCACTCCCATCTGATCAGTTTCAGAATAACGGACTCTTACTTTTATTTCATGACTTTTTTTCATACATTTAGGAAAATTTTTGAACATTAAGAAATTGTGAATTTAATGTTAGCAAGCATGCAAAAAAAAAACTAAAAATTCAACCCACATTTCATTTTTTTTTTCAAATATTTGTTCACATATTTGTTCTACCTAAAAAACACGGAAGAAAAGTCAATTATCCTTCCACTAAGACTAACCTAACATAATAAAAAAATATACGAGGAATGAACGTGACTGCACAATCGGTATGGGAGAACTGTCTGTCTTTTATAAAGGACAATATTCAACCACAAGCCTATAAAACATGGTTTGAGCCAATTAAGTCCGTTAAGCTCACAGATAACTCTCTGAGTATACAGGTCCCCAGTAAATTTTTCTACGAATGGTTAGAGGAGCACTACGTTAAACTTCTGAAAGTTGCCTTAACAAGAGAACTTGGTGAAAATGCCAGATTGGTATACGTTATCAAAATGGAGAATACCTATGGCAACAAGCAACCCTTTACGGAAAAGATACCGAGTAGTAATCGTTCCCATGTTCAGCCTCAGGAGCTGGATGTGCCAATTAAGAATAAAAGTCCGGAGCTAAAGAATCCTTTTGTTATTCCAGGAATACGAAATATCAAGATAGAATCTCAGTTAAACCCTAACTACAATTTCGAGAACTTCCTGGAGGGAGATTCCAACAGGTTGGCAAGATCTGCCGGTCTGGCGGTTGCCAATAAGCCCGGAGGGACTTCTTTTAACCCATTACTGGTCTTCGGAGGAGTAGGTCTGGGAAAAACTCACCTTGCACATGCTATCGGTGTGGAGATCAAGGATAAATACCCTGAAAAGACCGTTCTTTATATTTCTGCGGAAAAGTTCACTCAGCAGTATATAGAATCGGTTAAAAAGAATACGAGAAACGATTTTATCCACTTCTATCAGCTTATAGACGTATTGATCATAGATGATGTGCAGTTCTTTTCCGGTAAAACCGGAACACAGGACGTTTTTTTCCATATTTTCAATCACCTGCATCAGAACGGAAAACAGGTTATCCTGACTTCTGATAAGGCTCCTGTAGATATGCAGGACATCGAACAACGTTTGTTGTCCAGATTTAAATGGGGCTTATCTGCAGAATTGCAGAGTCCGGATTATGAGACCAGAGTATCCATCCTCAGAAACAAACTGTACAGGGATGGTGTTGAAATGCCGGAAGAGATCATAGATTATGTTGCCAAGAATATAAAGACCAATGTTCGTGAACTTGAGGGTGCTATCATCTCTCTTATCGCTCAGTCTTCTTTCAACAAAAAAGAAGTTACTTTAGACCTGGCAACACAGATCGTAGAGAAATTTGTAAAAAATACCAAAAGAGAGGTATCTATCGATTATATTCAGAAAGTGGTTTCCGATTATTTTCAGATGGATGTATCTACTCTTCAGTCCAAGACCAGAAAAAGACATATTGTTCAGGCCCGCCAATTAGCTATGTTTTTTGCTAAGAAATTTACCAAAGCTTCTTTGGCTAGTATCGGATCCCAGATCGGAAAACGGGATCACGCTACCGTATTACATGCCTGTAAGACCGTTGATAATTTAGCAGAAACCGATAAGCAGTTTAGGAAATACATAGACGATTTGACTAAAAAGCTTTCCCAATAACCCCAACGCTATGAAAACCAGCATCCTTATGGTGTGCTTAGGAAATATCTGCCGATCTCCTTTGGCAGAAGGGATCTTAAAATCCAAAATACTAAAATCACATGCTTTTGTAGACTCAGCCGGAACAGGAGGTTATCATATCGGTGAACTTCCGGACAAACGCTCTATTTCGGTAGCTAAAAAATACGGGATCGATATTACAGATCAGAGGTGCAGGCAATTTAAAGCGAATGATTACGATAAATTCGACCTGATCTACGTAATGGACAACAGTAACTACGAAGATGTTATCCGCCTGGCAAGGACCGAAGAAGACAAGCAAAAAGTTCAGCTTATCCTGGACGAGATCTTCCCGGGAGAGAACGTAGATGTCCCGGATCCGTACTACGGAGGAGATCACGGCTTTGAAAACGTGTACAGGATGCTAGACGAGGCCTGCGATCGTATTGCCGAAAAAATAGCGAACTAGGCCCTTATCTGTCTGTTTTCAGATATTTACAAATAATTTTATCTTTAACCTCATTAACTGCTACCTCCAAATTACTATGGAATTAGGAAAACTGTATTTAATCCCAACCACTTTAGGAGACACTGAGCCACTGGAAGTATTACCCATTTCCATAAAGAGGATCATTGAACAGGTTGATGATTACATAGCCGAAAACGAAAAAGCTGCAAGGCGATTTATAAAAAAGGTCAGCTCCGGTAAAGCTCAGGGCGGTCTGAATTTTCAGTTGCTGAACAAATTTACCGAGGCGATCGAGATCCAGGAATATCTTAACCCCTGTCTGGAAGGCAGGAATATAGGACTGATGTCGGATGCAGGATGCCCGGGAGTTGCAGATCCCGGCGCGGAAGTTGTTCGTTTAGCTCATTCTAAAGGCATACAGGTAATACCCCTTGTAGGCCCCTCCTCTATTCTGATGGCAATGATGGCCAGCGGAATGAACGGACAGAGTTTTGCTTTTAACGGTTATCTTCCCATAGATAAATCGGAACGCAAAGCCGCTATCAAAAAGTTCGAGAAAAGATCTAAAGAACTCAATCAGTCCCAGGCCTTTATAGAAACCCCTTATCGCAACGATAAACTGCTCTCCGATTTTAAATCTGCTTTAAGCGAGCATACACGCCTGTGCATTGCATGTGATATCACTTTACCGACTGAATATATAAAAACCCAATATATAAGCGAGTGGAAGAAAACCAATATAGAGCTCCACAAACGCCCCTGTATTTTCATAATACACAGGGAATAAAAAAACCCCGACAATAATGCCAGGGTTTGTTTTCTCTTATTTAAAGATCCTTAGATCTTACTAGCTGCTTTTGCGGTTCTCATAGGTTCAATATGAGATGTGTCATAGCCGGAAAATTTCTTCATATAGTACTGAACAGATGCACCATTTGCGTCTTCAAATACTATTTTTCCTCCGGATCTGAGGTATTTCTTAACGTTACCAGCTCCACCGAGGTGCGCCGCAGCAAGAATCCCAGATTCCGTTACCAGGACACCGTTAAAGGTCCTACCTACATACCGCTGAATATCTTTTCTTAATATCCATTTGTTTCTTGCGGTATTAGCAATAAATGCTTTTTCCTGCAACTGAGGGTTACTCAGAAAAAGACTTTTATTGTAAACCCCCAGTAATTCGAGGGTTGATGCACCAAACTGGTATTTACCTAAGTATCCCAGATAATTGGTGATGAAATAATCTCCTCTGGATTCTTTAAAAGCCAAAGCTTCCTTGAATCCGACAAAAGATTTACCTAAAAAAGGAGGTTGAGTTATGATTTGGGTTGGGGTGATTGATTCGGGTTTTTCAATATTTACCGTGTATTCCAACGGTTCCTTTACTACATAATTTTCATGAACGATGACTTTTTTTGTTTTTAAGGTAAAGCCTAAACTTATTGTTACCACAGCAGCTACTAAAATTGTTAATTTTAATACGCTTTTTCCCATAAAATTTGTTTTCTTTAAGCCTTACGTTGGTCGCACCAATTGCTTAAAAATTACAGCCTGCAAAGATACAACTATTTGGGAGAATTCAAATTTTATTAGTTAAAGTATCCTTAAAACTAGTCAAATCACATTTACCTTCTAATTTTCTGAGCGTCTAACCACCTGATATACTGGCGTTTATTAGCGTTGTGCTGGGCATTGGTTTTAGCAAATTTATGATAGCCAAAATTGCTTATATCAGCCACAAAAAACAGGTATTCGTGCTTCTCGGCATTAAGGACAGCGTCAATTGCAGAGATATCGGGCATAGAAATTGGTCCCGGAGGTACACCTGCATTTTTGTAAGTATTGTAGGGGGAATCCAGCTCCAGGTCTTTATACAGCACTCTTTTGATAATAGTGTCCTGAGTACCGAAATGCTTCTTTAGAGCAAAAATTACAGTCGGATCTGCCTGTAGCGGAATATTCTTTTTTAAACGATTTAAGTATACTCCTGCCACCCTTGGACGTTCATCAATTTTTTTACTCTCTTCATGTACTATTGCAGCAAGAGAGATCACTTCTGTTTCATCAAGGCCTATTTCTGCCGCTTTTTTCTTTCTGTCCTCATTCCAGAACTTTCCATATTCCTTAAGCATCCTGTCTCTGAATTCTTCTCCGCTGGTGTTCCAGAAAAGCTGATAACTGTTAGGCAGGTACATCGCCAGGGAAGTATCTTCATTAAAACCGCTTTCTCCAAGGAACTGAGGATCTTTAAAGGCAGTGATAAGCTCCGTACTGTCGGCTTCTATCTGTTTAGATATCCTTCCGGCGAGTTTTTCCAGGGTCTCCTGATTGTTAAAAGTAACATTGATAGCCTGATTGGCACTTCTGAGCGTATTAATGATCTCGTTGTTATTCATTCCCGGACGCAAAGCATATCTTCCCGCCTTGAAATTGTCTGCATATCCTTTTTTTCGAGCCACCATATCAAAGCTTCCCATATCCTTTAGCAGAGGAAGAAGTTGTTCTCTGATATCCTCATAACCGGCATCTGACGGGATGAGCACATAAGCTTTTTCATTGTTAAAAGCTGTATTGGGCGAAAAGATCGCGTTATAGATACGGTATACAAAGAAACCACCTATAAGGATCCCCAAAACGGCAATAACCACTAAAATTTTTCGTAAGTACATTTTATTTATTGATTTTTTGGAACAGTAATTCATCTACATAGCTACCTCCAACATAATTCCAGTCTTTTTTGACCCCTATTTTCTTGAAGCCCATATTTGAGAACAGGCGTACGCTGGCGGTATTATCTGCAGCTATATTAGCGTATAGCTGATGTATATTAAGGTGATGAAAGGAATACTCCGATATGAGTTTTAAAGCTTCCTTCCCTACTCCTCTTTTTCTTTCTTTTTCCAGGACCACAATACCTATCCCGGCCCTGCTGTTCTTCGGATTAAAATCGAAGAGATCTACTAAACCCAGTAAATTTTTATCGTAATCGGAGATCGCCAGGCGCAGTTGCTTTACTTCATAAATATCTTTATGACTGTTCCTGAGATATTGCTTTAAAATAAACTTCGAATAAGGAGTGAGGGTCTCACTCACTTCCCAGATAGATTCGTCGTTCTCAAGTTGATACAGAAAATCCAGGTCTCCCGGTTCGAGAGCTCTTAAAAAAATCGTATCTCCTTTTAATTTTAGCATTCAACCTCTCCTTTAAAAACCTGTACGGCCGGACCTTCCAGGAATATATTTTTATACGCTCCTCCATCCTTATCAAAAGAAACATTGAGCTCTCCTCCCTGGGTTTTAAGCAGGATGCTGTTCCCGTTGGTTTCTCCCAGATGGTTCATAGCTATAGCTACGGCAGTTACTCCGGTCCCGCAGGAAAGTGTTTCATCTTCCACTCCTCTTTCATAAGTACGGACTGCAAAAATGTCATCGGACTCCTTTTCAACAAAATTAATATTGCTGCCAGATTTTCCGTATTTCCCATAACGTATGGCGGCTCCCTTTTCCTTAACGTCCAGTGCCTGCAGTTCATTTTCAAATTGAACGTGGTGAGGCGATCCTGTATCCAGGAAGACATAATTATTCAGTTGAGAAACATCATCTACATTCTGCATCTGTAAACTTACTCTTTTATCGGAAATACTGGCATAGTGCATCCCGTCTATAGCTTCAAAAGTAGCTTTATCCTCAATAATACCCAGAAAATTTGCAAATGCTACAATACATCTTCCTCCGTTACCGCACATAGAACTTTCATTACCATCAGCATTAAAATATACCATTTTAAAATCGGCAGTAGGATGATTTTCAAGCAGGATGAGTCCGTCAGCCCCTACTCCAAACCTGCGATCGCATAAATGATGAACGAGTTTGGTATCATTTTTGGGAAATTTATCTAAACGGTTATCGATAATAACGAAATCATTCCCGGTTCCCTGATATTTGTAAAATGTAAATAACATTGCAAAATTTTTAGGTTGCAAATATACGATTTGCCCGCTTATTTCTTATTGTTAAACTGCCGTTAAAGTTCAAATTGAATAATAATAAAAAACTAATTTTAATTGTTAAATTTAGAAATTAAATAGATGTATTATGAAAAAGTTTTTAGGCTTGTTTTTAGTTTCTTTTCTTGGTGGGCTTTTTTCACTTGGGATCTATAAAGTGTATTTTGAAAAGGATGCGATCATTGTAGAGAATAAGGATGAGACACCTAAATTTATTACTACCAACTATGCTAACCCAGCTGCCGTCAGACCGATTGTCAGTGCAGAAAATGTAGATTTTACGGAGGCTGCGGAGAAAACCGTTCATGCCGTGGTACACGTACAGAATGTTACGGTTAATAAACGAAGCGGAAGTATCCTTGATTTCTTCTACGGTTCGGAAGGACGAAGAGACAGGGCGCAGGTAGGAACAGGTTCGGGGGTTATAATCTCTCCCGATGGTTATATCGTAACCAATAATCATGTAATTGCCAATTCCTCTCACCTAAGGGTTAAACTGAACAACAATAAAGTATACGATGCAGAATTAGTGGGTTCTGATCCAGGAACCGATATTGCACTTATTAAGGTAGATACAGAAGAAAACCTTCCTTTCCTGGCATTCGGGGATTCAGATAACACCAAGATCGGAGAATGGGTACTTGCAGTGGGAAATCCTTTTAACCTGACTTCTACGGTTACGGCCGGGATCATCAGTGCCAAGGCAAGAGACCTTAATGAAAATGACAGAAGGAATCAATCCTTTATCCAGACAGATGCCGCAGTTAATCCGGGTAATAGCGGAGGGGCTTTGGTAAACACAAACGGAGATCTGATCGGGATCAATACGGCCATTACCTCTCAGACGGGTTCTTTTGTGGGATATGCTTTTGCGGTTCCCAGCAATATAGCCAAGAAGGTGGTTCACGATCTTCTGGAATACGGTAATGTGCAACAGGGTATCCTTGGTGTGCGTGGAGGCGGACTTAACTCTGCCTATGCAGAACGTATCGGAGTAGATGATACCGAAGGTTTCTATATTGATGAAGTGATCGGAAATTCGGGTGCTGAAAAAGCTGGTTTGAAAAA
Source organism: Leptobacterium flavescens (assembly GCF_010671605.1). Taxonomy (GTDB): domain Bacteria; phylum Bacteroidota; class Bacteroidia; order Flavobacteriales; family Flavobacteriaceae; genus Leptobacterium; species Leptobacterium flavescens. Next base: position 9,121 of record NZ_JAABOO010000002.1, on the reverse strand, counting down.
AGGAGATATCATCAAGAAAATGGATAATGTAGAGATCTCCAAATATTCGGATCTTACAGGTTATCTCGGGTCTAAAAGACCTAATGATGTGATAGACGTGACTATTAAGAGAAACGGAAGAACACAGGTGGTACCGGTTACCCTCTTTAAGAACCAGTCATACAGGATCAATTTGCTGAATATTGAAGTTGATAATCTTTCCAAAGCCGATAAACAAAGGTTTAATGTAGATTACGGTGTTAAAGTCTCCAATGTAACTTCTCAGAGAGGTACTTACCTGCTTGATAAGATATTACTTGAAGTAGACGGGAAGAAGGTTAAAAACGTAGATGACGTAAGAAGAATATTTGATAGTTATGCTGACTATGAAGGTCCGGAAAGTATTGTGGTTCTGGACGGGAAAGGTGAAAAGGAAAGGTTAATTTTCGAGTAATCTTTTAAATAACATGAAATTACACAAACCCCTCTTTAGTCGGAGGGGTTATTTTTTTATATTTTTCTTTACGAAAACGATTGAAATTGATACTTTTGCGCAAAATTTTAAATTAAAGAATTTACCATGAGTTTTATTGACACTTATGAAAAAGAATTAGCGTTTCAGGCTGATCGCCGAAGAGCAACCGTTGAGTTTATTAAAATTGTCAGCGATCTTTGGTATGAAAAATCTATCGAACTGGTTTTATTTAGAAATCAGCTAATTGACAGAAGCGTGAGCGAGATCATTAATCTCCATGAATACGCAGGTGCCTTTGTGCAAAAACCTATTTCTATTTTCGATTCTGTAGAGATAGCACAGGCCATTAAAACCATGGACATCCCGCCTTCCAAGATCGATATAGGGAAACTTACCTATGAGTATCATCTGGAAGACAGCAAATTCAACGATTCTACTGCTTTTGTGATCAATAAGCTGAATGATGCATACAGTGCAGAAGAGATCCAGCCAAGAGATGTGGTTTTATACGGTTTTGGAAGGATCGGAAGATTATTGGCCAGAGAATTGATGCTTAGAACCGGGAAAGGAAATCAGTTACGTTTAAGAGCCATTGTTACCAGAGGTTCTGTAAATGCTGATATCCTGGAAAAAAGAGCTGCATTATTAAGAAATGATTCCGTACACGGAGATTTCCACGGAACCGTTAATATAGACGCGGAAAACAATGCCCTTGTTATAAACGGGACTACCGTACATATGATCAGTGCCAATCAGCCGGAAGATATCGATTATACCGAATACGGGATCGAAGACGCCCTGGTTCTTGACAACACAGGAGCATTCAGAGATAAGGAAGCTCTGGGCCGTCATTTAAAATCCAAAGGAGCATCTAAAGTATTACTTACTGCTCCGGGGAAGGAAGTACCGAATATCGTACACGGGGTAAACCACACCGAATACGATCCGGATGAACTGGACATTTTCTCCGCAGCTTCCTGTACTACAAATGCAATTACTCCGGTACTTAAAGTAATTGAAGATACTTTAGGGGTGGTTGAAGGACACCTTGAGACCATCCACGCATATACCAACGACCAGAATCTGGTAGATAATATGCATAAAAAATACAGAAGAGGAAGAGCAGCAGCCTTAAACATGGTTATCACCGAAACGGGAGCCGGAAAAGCAGTTGCAAAAGCACTTCCTTCCCTTCAGGGTAAACTGACTTCTAACGCTATCAGAGTTCCTGTTCCTAACGGATCATTAGCCGTACTTAATCTTCAGGTAGAAAAAACCACTTCCAAAGATGGTATCAACGCTATCATGAAAAAGTACGCTCTTGAAGGAGATCTTGTAGAGCAGATCAAGTATTCTATCAGTAATGAGCTGGTTTCTTCGGATATCGTTGGAACTTCTGCTCCTTCTATCTACGACAGCAATGCAACGATCGTTTCTTCTAACGGAAAAAACCTCGTTCTGTACATCTGGTATGACAACGAATACGGTTATAGTCACCAGGTAATCAGGCTTGCAAAATATATTGCCAAAGTAAGGCGATTTACGTATTATTAGTATATATTGCGCTTATTAGCAAAAAACATTAGCTATTGCGGTAAAAAATTGGGTTCAAAAAAATCCAAACTACCGCAATAGCTCGTATTTAATAGCGTTAGAGTATTACTAATTCCCATTTATTTTTGACATGAAAAACTTAAAACTTCAACTAACCTGTCTCTTGTGTGTTTTTACATTGATTACATTTGCGCAAACCGATGAAAAAACAGGCCTGTCGCTGGATAGTGGCCCTATAGATAGTCAGTTTGAATACGTAATCAAAAAATCCGGCAATTATCAGGAGTATGAAGTGATCAAAAAGATCTGGATCAATAAGTTGAGAAGGAACGTTTCCGATTCTCTTGGCAGGATCAAAAAGGAAACCAATGATCTTTTGAGCAAAATAGATACGCAACAGGGAGAGATCACCCAGTTAAAAGCAGATCTGAATACTACCAATACCAATCTGAGTCAGACTACCAAGGAAAAGGAAAGCATAAGCTTCTTCGGCAGCCTGATCAATAAAGGTTTCTATAAAACCATTATGTGGGGGATCATCGCAATATTAACCCTCCTCCTATTGGTATTTATTTACAAGTTCAGGAATAGTAACATTGTTACCCAGGAAGCAAGAGGCAGCCTGGCAGAGCTTGAAGAAGAATTCGAACAACACAGAAGGAGAGCACTGGAAAGAGAACAAAAACTCAGCCGCCAGTTGCAGGATGAGCTCAATAAGCAAAAATTGATGAAAAAATAAGGTCGCATTTAATATATTAAATGAGTATCGGAATAACCGTGTTTTTATAAGCACGGTTATTTTGTTTTATGGCATTTTGATTATTTTGCAGCTGTAATTCAAATCACCTCACATGAAAATAATAAGAGCTTCCATCGATCATCTCGATATTGTTTCCGATCTCTTTAACGGATACAGGATATTCTACGAACAGGAATCCGATACAGAGGCTGCAAGGTCCTTTTTAATCGACAGAATGGAAAAGGGTGAATCGGTTATTTTCCTCGCACTGAATGAAGATAACAAAGGAATGGGTTTTACACAGCTCTACCCTGTCTTCTCTTCGGTAAGCATGCAGGGGTTTTATATTTTGAACGATCTATACGTAGATAAAAAATACAGGCAGCAGGGAATCGGAGAAGCATTACTGGAAGCCGCCAAAGGCCTGTGCAAGGCAGAAGGCAAAAAAGGACTGGCTCTCGAAACAGCCAAAGACAATCCTGCTCAGAAGTTGTATGAACGTCTCGACTGGAAGAAAGACGATGAGTTTCTCCACTACTTCTGGAAGAATCAATAATTTCCTCCCGCCTATGCTAGGTCTGTTGCTTTTAATATGCTATAAACCCTAGCTCATTTCACAGAATCTTCCCATCTTTGCAGCTCATAAAGACCATAAAAATGCGGATCGATATTATTACCGTTTTGCCCGAGCTTATAAAGAGTCCTTTTGAAGCTTCTATTCTTAAAAGAGCGATAGAAAAAGGACTTGTAGAAGTTCATTTTCACAACTTAAGGGATTATACCACTAATAATTATAAGACCATAGATGATTATCAGTTTGGAGGCGGTGCCGGAATGGTCATGATGATAGAACCCATAGATAAGTGTATTACCCACCTTAAATCGCAAAGAGATTACGACGAACTCATTTATATGACTCCCGACGGGGAGCGTTTTGACCAGGGAATAGCAAATAAACTGTCCCTCAGCAAAAATATTATCATCCTTTGTGGGCATTACAAAGGTGTAGATCAAAGGGTAAGGGATCATTTTATCACCCGGGAGATCTCTATAGGCGATTATGTGCTTTCCGGAGGTGAACTGGGTGCTGCTGTTTTATGTGATGCTGTTATCAGGCTGATCCCCGGAGTGTTGAATGATGAAACTTCTGCCCTGACCGATTCTTTTCAGGACAATTTACTGGCGCCTCCGGTATATACAAGACCCGCCGATTATAAGGGCTGGAAGGTCCCGGAAGTCTTGCTGAGTGGGAATTTCCCTAAAATCGAGAAATGGCGTGAAGAAGAAGCTTTTAAAAGAACTAAAGATCGCAGGCCTGATCTGCTGGAAGAGTAATATTGAGTTCTTTAGCGCTAAAATTCCCTTTATTTTATTGCAGATTAGTAATAATTAAGTATTTTTGCATCCGATTTAGGCCAACCTCTGGCGATAGACGTGAATGTTGACTTGAATAAACCCTAATAATAAAAGCAAAATGGAAGCTTTAGTAAAATTTGTACAAGACGAATTTGTAACAAAAAAAGAATTTCCTGAATTTTCTGCAGGAGATACGATCACTGTTTATTACGAGATCAAGGAAGGTGAAAAAACACGTACCCAGTATTTTAGAGGGGTAGTTATTCAAAGAAGAGGTACCGGAGCATCTGAAACATTTACCATCAGAAAAATGTCCGGAACAATTGGTGTAGAAAGGATCTTCCCTGTTAATATGCCGGCACTTCAAAAAATCGAGATCAACAAGAGAGGTAAAGTTAGAAGAGCACGTATTTTCTACTTCAGAGGACTTACCGGTAAGAAAGCGAGAATCAAAGAAGTTAGAGGTTAATCCTCCCCGCTTTATAAAGAATATCAAGCATCCCGAAAGGGGTGCTTTTTTTATTAACAATTGTTAATAACCCATGTTTGTATTTTGTTGATTTTTAATCACTTAAATTATTTGCATATTTAAATTCTTCTCCTAAATTTGAAATAAGATTTACAACTAATAAGAAAGCCTAATTAGCTGTAAGTTTAAAGAACGTTCTCTAACATAGTTGTTTTTTTAGCGTGTTCGCCGAGAGGAATGTGGTCCAGGATCACAGGAGACCCGGAGAAAAGTTAAGGCGACTTGATACGTGGCGATGCACTATCAGGTAATCTTATGCCGAAACCTAGATTAATGCGAATTATGACGGGAGGTAAGGAGTTAAAAAAATGATTGGGACATCTAATGTTTTCTATTGAATAGCAATATTCCGATAAAAACGCAGATGTTTCATAGGAATAGACGCTAGAGCCGTAGTTAGTTTGATACACATCAGATAAACGTAGGTAACAGCAATGTTAAAACGGTTTTAGTAAAATCTATTTCTTAGAAAGCCATATCAAGAGTAAGCAATTATTAATGATATGGCTTTTGTTATTTTAGTGGTTTTGCTTCGACTATTATTCGCGTTAATACATTGTTAGAAATAGCATATTGATGTATATTTGCGAATCTTAAATTCATACGTAAAACATAATGGCACAAACACCTAAGATAATTTATACCAAAACAGACGAAGCACCCGCATTAGCAACTTATTCATGGCTCTCCATAGTTAAATCATTCACAGAATCTTTCGGAATTAATATTGAAACAAGAGATATCTCCCTTGCAGCGAGAATTCTTGCTAATTTCCCGGAAAATCTGAATGATAGCCAAAAGACATCCAATGCTCTGGCAGAATTAGGAGAGTTGGCTTTAAAACCCGAAGCCAATATTATCAAGTTACCTAATATCAGTGCTTCTATTCCTCAGTTAAAGGCAGCCATTACTGAATTACAGGCACAGGGATTCAATATTCCTGACTATCCGGAAGAGCCGGAGAATGCACAAGAAAAAGAAATCAAATCAAGATACGATAAAATAAAGGGTAGCGCCGTAAACCCTGTTCTTCGAGAAGGTAACTCGGACAGACGCGCACCCAAAGCGGTTAAAAATTACGCTAAAAAGAATCCGCACTCTATGGGTGCCTGGAATCCGGCTTCAACCTCACACGTAGCGAGTATGACCAGCGGAGATTTCCGTTCTAATGAAAAATCACTTACACTCGATAAGGCCGGAAGCCTTAAGATCGAGTTTACTTCGGAAAACGGAGACAAAACCGTACTAAAAGAAAGTGTTCCTGTGCTGGAAGGAGAGGTTGTAGATGCCACTGTAATGAGCAAGCGTGCACTTTTAAGTTTCCTGGAAGAAGAAATTGCAGATGCGAAAGATAAAGGTATCCTCCTTTCTCTTCACATGAAAGCGACTATGATGAAGGTATCCGACCCCATCATTTTCGGGCATGCGGTAAGGACTTATTTTAAAGATGTCTTTGCAAAACACGAAGCTCTTCTTGATGAAGCAGGTGTTGATGTAAACAACGGATTAGGAAACCTTCTTGGTAAACTGGATGAACTTCCGGAAGACAAGAGAGCTATTGTAGAGGCCGACTTGAAAGCGTGCCTGGAAAACGGTCCTGATCTGGCTATGGTAAATTCTGATAAAGGAATTACCAACCTTCATGTTCCGAGTGATGTAATTATCGATGCATCTATGCCGGCAATGATCCGTAGTTCGGGACAAATGTGGAATGCAGATGGAAAGCTTCAGGATACTAAAGCCATTATTCCGGATAGCAGTTATTCCGGTATTTACCAGACAACGATAGATTTCTGTAAGAAGCACGGAGCTTTCGATCCAACAACTATGGGAACTGTTCCTAATGTTGGTCTGATGGCTAAAAAAGCTGAAGAATACGGATCTCACGATAAAACTTTTGAAATAAGTGCTAACGGAGTGGTTCGTGTTATCGACCAGGATGGAAACACACTTATTGAGCACCAGGTTGAAGAGGGTGATATCTGGAGAATGTGCCAGGCAAAAGATGCTCCTATCCAGGATTGGGTTAAGCTAGCTGTATCCAGAGCCAGAGCAACTAACACCCCTGCTGTTTTCTGGCTGGATAAGAACAGGGCACACGATGCTCAGATCATAGAAAAAGTAAATAAATACCTTCCGAATCACGATACTACTGGTTTGGAGATCCATATTATGTCGCCGGTAGAGGCTACGCAATTCACGCTTGAAAGAATGAAAGACGGAAAAGATACGATTTCGGTATCCGGAAATGTATTGCGTGATTATCTTACTGACCTCTTCCCTATTCTTGAATTGGGAACCAGTGCAAAAATGCTTTCTATTGTTCCGTTAATGAACGGAGGAGGGCTTTTTGAGACCGGTGCAGGAGGTTCTGCTCCCAAGCATGTTCAGCAGTTTATGGAAGAAGGGCACTTAAGATGGGACTCTCTTGGAGAATTCCTGGCACTGGCTGTTTCTCTTGAACATTTAGGCGAAACATTCGATAATGAAAAAGCACTGATCTTTGCAGAAACACTGGATGATGCTACGGGTAAATTCCTTGATAACGATAAATCGCCTTCCAGAAAAGTTGGAGAGCTGGATACCAGAGGAAGTCACTTTTACCTGGCTATGTACTGGGCACAGGAATTAGCAGAGCAAAGCAAGAACGAAGAGCTAAGATCTGTTTTTACTCCCGTTGCCGAACAACTTACTCAGAACGCAGCTACGATCGTTAATGAGCTGAATAATGCTCAGGGAAGTTCTGTAGATATTGACGGTTATTACAATCCGAATGAAAAACTCACCACCGACGCAATGCGTCCGAGTGAAACTTTAAACAGTATCCTTCAAAGCATATAAGCATATCTGAAATAAATACGAAAAGCCTCTTTAAAAAGGGGCTTTTTTATTTGGATAGAATATCTCCTAAATTCTGGGCCATAAAAACCAGGTTCACATAAGCGTTCCTGATAGCACTTTCCATATCGCCCGTATTTTCCAGAATAGAAGATACATATTTTAACCCCATTGCTTCCTGTTCGGATTTCGAAAGGGCAACACTGCCACACAGAGCGGCTACAGGTATTTCATGCTCTCTGGCCAGTTTAAGAACCCCGGAGATCGTCTTTCCCGAGGCGGTCTGACTGTCTAGTTTTCCTTCTCCGGTAATGATCCAGTCGGCGCCGTTAATTCGTTCCGCAAAACGAGCAAGCTCCATGATCAGGTCTATTCCGGAAACCAGTTCTGCATCGAGAAAAAGCTTTGTTGCTACTCCCATCCCACCTGCAGCACCCCCGCCTTTAATATTTTGCGGATCGGTTTTAAAATGGTTGCTGAGAAGGGAAGAAAAATGCTTTAGCCCTTCGTCAAGAAATCGGATTTCATCAGGATTTGCGCCTTTTTGCGCAGCATAAACATGAGCAGCTCCTTCCCGCCCGTAAAGTGGATTTCCAACATCACATGCAACTTTAAAGTCAACATGGTGGAGTCTTTTATTAAGTCCGGAAGCATCTATTCTGTTAATAGTACCGAGGTTTTTACCGACCGGAACCACTTCCCTCTCATCGGTATCCAGAAAACGAAACCCTAGTGCATTTGCCATGCCGATCCCGCAATCATTGGTAGCACTCCCTCCTATTCCCAGGATAATCTTTTTTGCACCTCTCTGAATGGCATCCTTTATCATTTCTCCTGTTCCGAAAGATGTTGTATTCATACAATTCCTTTCTTCCTCTTTCAGTAAATGCAGGCCTGAAGCTTCGGCCATCTCAATAAAGGCACTTTTAGTAGCATTGGAAAACAAATAAGACGAAGTAATAGTCCTGAATAAAGGATCTTTAACCTCTGTTTGGATCTTTTCTGCATTGAGGTAATAATTAACCACATCTACGGTTCCGTCTCCCCCATCTGCCAGTGGTAGTTTTACGATCTCAAGAGGTTTGTTCAGTTTACTGAGCCCTGATTCGACAGCATCACAAAATTCGAAGGCACTGAGAGAGCCTTTAAATTTATCGGGTGCTATTACGATCTTCATCTCCGGTCTTTTGGTTTGTTTATACTGATAAATATACTTTTTAATTGTTATTTTTGGGGCAAATTGGCAAGACTTCTATGAATACAGACAGGGAATTACTTCAGAAAAGCTTTAAATTTTTTTCGATTACGGTCATCCTGATGTTTTTAGGGCCGTTTGTTATACACCAGGCCTTTAAGAATGAAGGGCATCCTTTTTATATTCCGGTTCTGATACTAGGTCTGATCATTTCCTTTGGAGCTATTGTTCTGGGGTTTTATAGTCTACGCCTGATACTACGCGCTATTTTTTCGAAAAAATAAGAAAGTTTTATCCAAAAAAAAAGCGTCTATCCAAAGATAAACGCTTTTCAAAGAAGGCGGCGACATACTCTCCCGGTTGCCCAGTACCATCTGCGCTGATGGGCTTAACTACTCTGTTCGGAATGGTAAGAGGTGAGCCCCATCGCTATAACCACCTTAAATCGTCTGTTGC